>NZ_JALKCH010000009.1 GCF_023016805.1 Ancylobacter crimeensis | reverse complement strand
CGAGATCGCACCCCAGCTCACCGACGAAATCCGGAAGGCCAAGGGCTGAGGCGTTCCGGCTGGGGCGGATCAGGTCCGCGGCACGGCGTTCGGCACGACGAGATCGGCCGCAACGCTGTGCTCCCGTACCAGCCAGACGTTGGGCAGGTCGTTGCCTTCCATTTTCGCCCGGAGCGCCTGCGCGTCATAGTTGAAGCCCTGCCAGCGGGCGACGAGCCGCTGCTCGATGATGTCCCACGGCACGTCGAGCATGACGGTGAGGTCGAAGCAGGTGCGCAGCGGTGCCCAATCGGGATCGTCGAGCAGCAGGTAATTGCCCTCGACGATCACTCGCCGCACCGTGCCGGGAATGACCCGCGCTCCGGCGCGGGCGATCTCCAGCGCGCGGTCGAACACCGGCACCACGACGTCGCGCCCGTCATCCAGCCTCAGCCGGTCCAGCATCGCCTTGAGGCCATCGACGTCGAAGGTGTGCGGGGCGCCTTTCCGGGCCCGATGGCCGCGCGCCTCCAGCAGCATGTCGTCGAAATGATAGCCGTCCATCGGCAGGACGGCGGTGCTGCCGCCCTCCTCTCTGTTGAGCCGGCTTTCCAGTTCGTCCGCGAAGCTGCTCTTGCCGGCCCCCGGGGGGCCGGCGATGGCGATGAGGCTGCGGCGCTCGCGCGGCAGGCCGGCGATCCGGTCCAGCAATTCCATAAAGCTTGCCGCCCCGCTCACGGGAGGCGGCTCCGTTCGCGGGCCTGCCGCTCGGCCTCCTGCGCGGCCTTGAGCTGCACCTTCGTGTAGGCGAGCGCATGGCTGGCAAGGTCGAAACTGTCGTCCCACAGATTGCGCCAGATGCCGAGAATGCCTTCCAGCGGCTGGCCGACGACGCGCGAGGAGAAGCTCTCGAAGGTGATCGGGCCCTGATAGTTCGCCTTCACCAGCGCACGGAACACGCCGGCGAGGTCGATGGATCCCGAGCCCATATAGCCGCGATGGGAATCGCCGGTGTGGAAATAGCCGATCCAGTCGCCGGTCTCGATGATGGCGGCCGGAATGTCCGATTCCTCGATGTTCATGTGATAGACGTCGAGATGTACCTTCACATTCGGTGCGCCGACGCGCTTCGCCATCTCCACGCCCTGTGCGGCGGTGTTGCAGATATTGGTCTCGTAGCGGTTCACCACCTCCAGCACGAGGGTGATGTCGCTCTGCGCCGCCACCTCGGCGACTTCGGCCAGCGTCTGCGCGGATTGGCGTACGCCTTCCGCGGTCGGCCCGGTGGCGTATTTGCCGAAGCCCGAATAGAGAATGCCGCCGATGATGGAGCCGCCGCAGTCGCGGCACACCCGCACGGCGTCGAGCAGCTTCGCCTTGCCGCGGGCCCGCTTCTCCGGGTCGCACGAGGAGATGTCGCTGTCGAAATCGAGGCCGAGCGAGAAGTTGATGCCGATGCCGGCGGCGTCGAGCTGGCGGCGGGTGAAGACGGGGTCGATCAGGCTGGGGTCGAGCGCCGGTGCTTCGATAAAGTCGAAGCCGACTTCCGCGGTGCGGGCGATGGCGCGCGCGCACTCCTCGTGGCTCCAGCCGGCTTCCCACACCAGCGCATGCACGCCGAGCTTGTTCATGTCGTTTCCTCCTCACCCAACAGGTCCGTGCGAATGCTGCGCCAGACCATTGCGCACCATGTTTGACACAGAAGAAGGCGGTGTCTAGCCTGAAATGAAACGTTTTACGACATGGAGACGCGCGCCGTGACGCCCCGAAGCCCGACCATCCGCATGGTTGCCGAAAGGGCTGGCGTGTCGCTGGCGACGGTTTCCAATGTGCTCAACGGCAAGCCTTCCGTCTCGCCCGATTATGCCGCGCGGGTCATGGAGGCGGTCGAGGCGCTCGGCTATGTGCCGGATCTTGCGGCCTCCCGGCTGCGCTCCGGCAAGGCGGCGCTCGCCGGGGTCGTGGTACCCGATCTCGGCAACCCGATGTTCGCGCGCTTCGTCTCGGTGCTGGAGCATGTTGCCCGGGAGGACGGTTTCGATCTGGTCGTCGTGTCCTCGCGCAACGATCCGGCCGAGGAGGCGGACCGCCTTGCCAATATCCGTGCGTGGCGGCCCTCGGGCGTCATCGTGCTGCCCTGTGACGGTGCGCTCGCCGCTCGCCTGCCCGCGGGCTGGACGGCGCCGATTGTGGTGGCGGACCGGATTCCGGATGACGGGCGCTTCGACCTCGTTGCGGTCGACAACGGGCCGGCGGCGGCACAGGTGACCCGTCATCTTGCCGGGGCCGGCTGCCGGACATGCCTCGTTGTTGCCACCAGCCTCGCGATCAGCAACATGCGCGAACGGTGGGAGGGCGCGCAGGTAGGGGCGGGGGCGATGGAACTCGCACTCGCCGAGGTGGGCGACGATCCGGCCTCCGGTGTCGCGAGGCTATCCGGTCGTCTGTCTGGCACCGGACGACCCGATGCGCTGTTCGCGCTGGAGCAGATGACCTCTCTGGCGCTCTACCCCCTTCTCGGCAGCCTCGGCCTCGTCGTGCCGGCCGACATCGCCTATGCAAGCTTCGACGAGATGGAATGGATGCGGCTGGTGACCCCGCCGCTCACCGCCGCCCGCCAGCCGGTCGAGGCGATGGCGCAGGCCGCATGGACCCGCCTGCGCGCCAGAATGGCGGGCGATGCCGGGCCGCCAGCGACGATCCGGCTCGCCTGCACGGTGACGCTGCGCGGCTCGACGCCGCCGGCTGCCTCGCCCGGGCCCGCGCTCACACCGAGCGGGTCAGGCCGCCATCGACCCTGATGTTCTGGCCGGTGATGTAGCCGGCCCCTTCCGAGAGCAGGAAAGCGACGGTGGCGGCGATCTCCTCCGAGGTGCCATAGCGCTGCATCGGCACCGAGGCGCGGCGTTCCTCGACCTTGGGCAGGCTGTCGATCCACCCGGGCAGCACGTTGTTCATGCGCACATTGTCGGGCGCATAGGTGTCGGTGAATATCTTGGTGTAGGCGGCAAGGCCGGCGCGGAACACGGCGGAGGTCGGGAACATTGCCGCCGGCTCGAAGGCCCAGGCGGTCGAGATGTTGACGATCGCCCCGCTCTTCTGCGCCTGCATGACCGGCGCGACGAGGCGCACCGGGCGGATGACGTTCATCAGATAGGTGTCGAGACCCTTGTGCCAGTCCTCGTCGGTGATGGCGATGATCTGTGCACGGGGGCCGTGGCCGGCGCTGTTCACCAGCGCGTCGATCCGGCCCCAGCGTTCCATCACCGTGTCGACCAGGCGCTTCAGGTCGTCGTTGGACTGGTTGGAGCCGGTCACACCGATGCCGCCGAGCTCGGCTGCCAGCGCCTCGCCCTTGCCGGAGCTCGACAGGATGGCGATCGTGTAGCCGTCCGCGGCCAGTCTTCGGGCGCAGGCCGCGCCCATGCCGCTGCCGCCTGCTGTCACGATCGCAACCTTGTTCTCATTCATGGCCGGCGTCTTCCCGTTGCTCGCGCGCCCCAGCGGCGCGTAGGGCAGGTGTAGCGCCGAACTTTGACGCCGCGAAGCGGGGTCTTCGCCTGGAACGGTGCAGATCATTGGCCTATCGGCGCGCTTGCGTGGTATGAGGTGCGCGGCGCGCATGCCCACCTTGCCGGCGAGAGGTCAATCCGTCCGATGGTTGCGTTCGACGCCGCATCCATGTTCCCGGACCCGTCCACTCCGACCCACGTTCCACAGAGGCTGAACCCGCTTGGCTTTCCTGACCACCAACCCGGCGCTTGCCCGTGCTCTCGCCGCGCGCGACTACACCGATCCCACCCGCGTGCAGAGCGCCGTGCTCGCCCCGGAGACGAAGGACCGCGACCTGCTGGTCTCGGCCCAGACCGGTTCCGGCAAGACGGTGGCCTATGGCCTCGCCATGGCGGAGACGCTGCTCGGCATCGAGGAGCGCTTCGGCCCGGCGGGTGCGCCGCTCGCGCTGGTCATCGCGCCGACGCGCGAGCTTGCGCTGCAGGTCCAGCGGGAATTCGTGTGGCTCTTTGCCGAGACCGGCGCGCGTATTGTCTCCTGCGTCGGCGGCATGGATCCACGGCAGGAGCAGCGCCGCCTCGCGGAGGGCGCCCATATCGTGGTCGGCACGCCGGGCCGGCTGCGCGACCATATGGAGCGCGGACGGCTCGACATGTCCGCGATCCGGGTCGTGGTGCTGGACGAGGCCGACGAGATGCTCGACCTCGGCTTCCGCGAGGACCTAGAGGTGCTTCTTGAAGCCACTCCGAGCGAACGTCGCAGCCTGCTGTTCTCCGCCACCCTGCCGCGCGGCATCGCCACGCTGGCCGAGCGCTACCAGCGCGGTGCGCTGCGCATCGAGGTGGCGAGCGCCGAGGGCGGCCACGCCGATATCGCCTATCGCGCCATCCGCACCGCGCCGAAAGAGGTGGAGCACGTGGTGGTGAACGTGCTGCGCGAGCACGATGCGCCCTCGGCCATCGTGTTCTGCAACACCCGCGAGGCCGTGCGCCATCTGACGGCGACATTGCAGGAGCGGCAGTTCTCCGCTGTTGCGCTTTCGGGCGAACTCAGCCAGAACGAGCGCAACCATGCTTTGCAGGCGCTGCGCGACGGCCGGGCCCGGGTCTGCGTTGCGACGGATGTGGCCGCGCGCGGCATCGACCTGCCGAATCTCAGCCTCGTGATCCACGCCGAGCTGCCGAAGGATGCCGAGACGCTGCAGCACCGCAGCGGCCGGACCGGACGCGCCGGGCGCAAGGGCGTGAGCGTGCTTCTGGTGCCGCCCTTCCGCCGTCGCCGCGCACAGGATCTGCTCGCCGTGGCCGGCGTCGAGACGCAGTGGTCCGCCCCGCCGACCGCGGAGGAGATTCGCGCGCTGGACCAGGAACGGATGCTGCGCGACCCGCTTCTGGCCGATGCGCCGGGGGAAGACGACCTCGCCGCCGGGCAGCTCCTGCTGTCCGCCTACACCGCCGAGCATCTGGCGGCGGCGCTGGCCCAGCTCTATCGCTCTGGTCTTCCTGTCCCGGAGGAGGTGGTCGATCCGGGCGAAACGCGGGTGAAGAACGAGCGTGTGCGGCGCCCCGTCGAGGGCACGCCGATGCAGTGGTTCCGGCTCAATATCGGCCGTCGTAACAACGCCGACCCGAAATGGCTGTTGCCCCTGATCTGCCGGCGCGGAAACGTGACCCGGGCCGATATCGGGGTCATCCGCATCTTCGACAACGAGACCGCCTTTGAGATTGGCGCTGATGCAACGGAGCGCTTTCTCGCCGGGCTGCGCAAGCCGGGCGGCGAGGATGTCGTCATCGAGCCGCTGGCCGAGGCCCCGAGCGGCCGCCCGACGGCACGTCCGGCGCCGCGCACCGGCATGAAGCCGCGCGGCCCGCGTCGTGACGAGGCGGGCTCGGGCACGTGGGACCCCCAGGCCGAGCGCCCCCACAGGGCGCCGCGCCGCGAGGCACCGCACCGCGCGCAGGAGACGGGCGAGGATTCCCGTCGTCAGGTCGCGGCCGATACTGCGGCACCGGTCCGGGAGCGGAGCCGCGAAGCCCGTCACGAGATGCCGCGGCAGGCGCCGGACGAGGCGCGCTTCGCGGACAAGCCGCCGCGCGGCAAGCCTTACCGGGATAGCAAGGGTAAATCCGATCGTTCTGCGGCTCCGGCAGGCGAATGGCGCGGGAAGTCGTCGCATCGCGGCGATGAACCGCGCGGCGAGGCAAAGCCGTTCCGCAAGCGCGAGGAGCAAGGCGCCGCCAAGCCGTTCCGCTCCGGTCCGCGCGAGGAGGGCGGCACCTCGGCCTATCGCAAGGCGCGTCCGGCGGGAGACGCTCCTGCGCGTCCGGCAGCCAAGCCGGCTGGGAAGGGGCCGGGCAAGGCGTTCGGCAAGCCGGGCGGGAAGGGGTCGGGCAAGCCGGCCGGCAAGCCCGGCAAGAAGCCTCCAAGGTCCTGATATCCCCCGCTTCGCGGCCCTGATATCCCTCGTCGGCCTTCACGCCGTCGGACGACCTGCGAAGGCGGCTTCGATCCTCAATGGACGGTGGCCGCCGTCAGATGCTGCCGTCGCTTGCGCACCAGCCGGCTTTCCCAGAAGCCGGCCAGCAGCATCACCAGAGTGGTGAGCCAGCCCATCGCCAGAAGGTCCACCGTGAAGGCCAGCGGCAGCAGCGCGACGAGCGCGATGACGGCGGCGATGTGCGAGATCGGCACCACGCCGTAGACCACTTTCTTGTAGGCCGCGCTGCCCAGCAGATAGAGCGCCGGACCCCCGCAGAGAGCCAGAGCCGAGCCCAGGGTGAGGTGCTCGTGGGGATGGGCGAGAACGAGGTCGTTGCCGACCGCGGTCGCCACGATTCCGGCGACCAGTATGGCGTGGACATAGTGGAACGCGGCGCCGATGCGGCCCGGATCGTGCGAATGGGTGATGAACTCGGTGGCGTCTTTGCTCGACGTGCCGAAATAGAGCCACCACATAGCGAGCGTGCCGAAAAAGGTGGCGAGCATCGCCGAGAGGATGGCCGGCTGCCACACATCGGCATCGGCCAGCGTCGCGCCTGTCGCCAAAAGAGTTTCGCCCAGCGCGACGATGACGAAGAGCTGGCAGCGTTCCGCCAGATGCCCGCCCTCGATGGTCCATTCGCTCGTGCGGGAGCGCCCGAGGCCGGGCAGTGCGAAGCCGAACATCGGCGAGACATATTCGCAGGCCACCGCGATGGCCCACAGGCCGGCGCGCCACCAGTGCTCGGCGAAGGCCCCGCCGATCCAGAACACGGCGGCAATAGAGAGCCAGCCCAGCATGCGGCGATGATTGGCGGCCAGCGGATGGTCGGGCCCGAGCCGCCAGACGATGTAGGCGGTGCGACCGACCTGGATCGCGACATAGGCCGCCGCGAAGACGAGGCCGCGTTCCTCGAAGGCGCCGCTGATGGAGGACGCCATGATCAGCGCGGCGAGCATCGTCATGAACAGCAGTCCGCGGATCTGCGGCGTCTCCGGATCGAACCAGTTCGTCAGCCAGCAGGTATATTGCCAGCCGAGCCACACGGCGAACCAGAGGATCAGCGTCTGGATCAACCCGGTGAAGCTCAGATGATGCAGAAGTTCGTGGCTGAGCTGGGTGATCGCGAAGACATAGACGAGGTCGAAGAACAGCTCTTCATAGGTCACCCGCGCGTGGTGGCCGTCGCGGCGGCGCAGCAGCGGATGAGAAGGTGCGGGCCGGTCGTTCATGGCGCCTCGCCGTGCTGATCAGGATGGAAGATGTCCGGCCGACGTTTCGTCGGCCGGAACCTCTCGCCTCTTTCTCGCACAGCGAGCCCGTGCCCATAAAGCGCCTCATGGCCGACGACGGTGCGTCAGCTTCGCCCCGGCAGCCGGATCGCGTCGCAGCTAGGCCGCGGCCGTTTCGCTCTCCGCCGATGCCGCATCGAGTTGCGCAATGGCCTCCCCATCCAGCCTTAGGCGGCACGCTGCGGGAAGGTCAGCGAGCTGGGTAAGACTGGTGGCGCTGGCGATGGGGGCGGTGATGCTGGGGCGCGCGATCAGCCAGGCCAGCGCGACCTGCGTCGGATTCGATCCGGTTTCCTCCGCCACGCGGTCGAGGGCACCGAGGATCCGGAAACCGCGCGGCGTGAGATAGGATTCGATCGCGCCCCCGCGCGCTGCGCTCTTGCCGAGATCGGCGCCTGACCGGTACTTGCCGGTGAGGAAGCCCTTGGCGAGCCCGTAATAGCTCATGACTCCCAGCCCGCGGTCGGCGCAGAGCGGTTCCAGCTCGGCCTCATAGCCGGCGCGGTCATAGAGATTGTAGCCCGTCTGCAGGCAAGCGAAGCGCGGCAGACGGTTGGCATCCGATGCGTCGAGGCTGGCGGCGAGCCGGTCCGGCGCATAGTTCGAGGCGCCGATCGCGCGGATCTTACCGGCCCGGATCAGCGTGTCGAACACGGCGAGGGTTTCTTCCGGCGGGGTGACCTTGTCGTCGTAATGGACGTAATAGAGGTCGATGGTCTCGATCCCCAGTCGCCGCAAAGACGCATCGACCGCCTTCGGCAGATAGCTTGCATCCGCCTTTGCATCGGCGAAAGCATCGGGGGCGCCCGGAGCGCCTCCCTTGGTGTGGATGATAACGTCGTCGCGGCGGCCGCGGCGTTTCAGCCAGCGTCCGATGATCGTCTCCGACTCGCCGCCGTGATTACCCGGCGCCCAGTAGGAATAGATGTCGGCGGTGTCGATCGCGTTCAGGCCCTGCTCCACCGCTGCATCGAGCAGGGCGAAGGAGGTCGCCTCGTCCGCTCCCCAACCGAACACGTTGGCACCGAGGATGAGCGGCGGCAGGCCGGGAAAGGCGGCGGGGTTCGCGGTCATGGGCGGATCCTTGCTGGGCTGGCCGGCATCGCCCCCATGGAGCGCCGGTCCGGATGAATCGGCCGGCATTGTTCCACGATCCCGATCGAGGCGGGAACCCGCGGGCGTGCATGGCCGCTCCGCCGGAGCGGGATCTCACCGGCATGTGAGGGAGCGGTCCGGCATTCGCTCAGAACGAGCCCACCAGGGAGCCCAGCGCGATCACGACCACGAGCCCGATCAACGCGCCGACGATGCCCACCATCACGATGTCCTTGTAGCTCTCGCGATGGGTGGTGCCGCACACCGCCAGCAAGGTGACGACGGCGCCGTTGTGGGGAAGGCTGTCGAGCGTGCCCGAGCCGATCACCGCCACGCGGTGCATCAGTGCAGGGTCGAGCCCGGTTGCTGCGGCTATCTGCATATAGGTAGGGCCGAGCGCGTCGAGCGCGATGGTGAGGCCGCCCGATGCCGAGCCGGTGAGGGCGGCAAGGATGTTGGTGGCCACGGCGAGCGAAACCAGCGGGCCGCCGTCGATGCCGAGCACCCAGTCGCGCACCGCCTCGAAGGCCGGCAGCGCCGCGACCACGGCGCCGAAGCCGACCAGACTGGCGACGCTGAACACGGGTAGGACGGAGGCGTTTGCACCGGCGTCCAGCGTGGTGCGCAGGCTCGGCAGCCGGCGGGCATTGACGGCGAGCGCCGTGAGGATCGCGGCGCAGAGCGCCACCACCACCGACCACACCCCGCCGACGGCGGAAAGGGAGGTTCCGCCCCAGCGCGGCTCGGCGAGGTAGGACACGTCCATGCGCGGCAGGATGACGAGCGACATCAGCAGGTTGACCGCCACTACCACGATGAGTGGCAGGGCGGCGAGCCCGATGGAGGGCTCGCTCGGAGCATGAGCGCCGCGCTTGATCTCGGCCGGGTCGAACTCCCGCGCGGTGCTCGCGCGCTCGCGCACGATCGGGTCGTCGGCGGCGGCTTCCGCCGGCGCCGCTACCTCGCCCGGCCCGAAACCCTCCCCGGCGGCGCGCGCCTTCTTCTCCATCAGATTCAGCCACCACAGGCCGAACCCCAGCATGATGGCGGAGGCGAGGATTCCGAGGCCCGGAGCGGCGAAGGGCGTCGTGCCGAAGAACGGCATCGGGATCGCGTTCTGGATCGACGGCGTGCCCGGCAGGGCCGACATGGTGAAGGTGGAGGTGCCGAGCGCGATGGCGGCGGGCATCAGCCGGCGCGGCACGCCTGCGGCGCGGAATAAAGCGAGGCCCATCGGCGCAAGTACGAAGAAAGCGACGAACAGGCTTACGCCGCCATAGGTGACGAAAGCGCCGGCGAGCACGACGGCGAGCACCGCGCGCCCGGCTCCGAGCTTCTGCGTCATGTAGTCGGCGATCCGGGTGACCGAGCCGGTATCGTCCATCACCTTGCCGAACACGGCGCCGAGCAGGAACAGCGGGAAGAATTGCGCCACGAAACGCGCCGCGCTGCCCATGAAGGTCTGGGTCCAGTGCGCGAGCAGCGGCTCGCCGGAAAAGGCGGCGGCGACCAGAGCCGCAAGCGGAGCGAGCAGCAATACGCTCCAGCCCCGGAACGCGAGCGCGACGAGCAGGCCGAGGCCTGCGAGAATACCGATGAAACCCATCGCCAGCGGTCCTTCTCACACGCCTTCGAGCAGGCGGTCGATGTCGAGGGTCGAACGGCGGCCGATATCGGCTCCGTTCTCAGCGAGGAAGCTGTCGGCGGCTGCACGCCCGTCGGCGTGCAGCTTGGTCAGGAAGCTCCATTCGGCATTGAGCTTGGAGGAGTAGCCGAGGTCGGCCATCACCGTGTTGCGTACCATATGGATGCGCATCTTCGCCCATTGCGCTCCTTCGCTGTTGCCGGGGTCGGCGACCTTGCGCATCAGCGCCATCATCCGCAGCTCCTTGAGCAGCACCGCGTTGAAGGACACTTCGTTGAGCCGGTTCAGGATGTCGCGCGCATTGTCCGGCGTGCCCGGCCGCTCGACCGGGTTGATCGGCACCAGGATGGTGTCGTCCGACTCGAGTTCGCGCACCAGAGGGGTCATGGTCGGGTTGCCGGCATAGCCGCCGTCCCAATAGGGTTCGCCGTCGATTTCGATCGCCTGGAACAGCGTCGGCAGGCAGGCGGAAGCGAGCAGGACCTCCGGCGTGATCTCGTCATTGCGAAACACCCGGCCGCGTCCGGTGCGCACATTGGTTGCGGTGATGAAGAGCTTGATCGGAGCGGTCTTCAGCCGCTCGAAATCGATGACTTCAGCGAGAATCTCACGCAGCGGGTTGCGGCCGCCGGGATTGAGGTCATAGGGCGAATAAAGGCGCGACATCAGGTCCATGGCGATGAACATGGGCGAGTTGTCGAGCGTCCAGCGCCCGAGCAGCCGGTCGAGCGGGGCGCGCTGGAACGGCGAGAAGCGGGCCGATTCCGAAACCATGGTCCAGAACCGGGTGAGGGCCGCCCGCGCGCCTTCCGGTCCGCCGGCCGCGTGGCCGTCCGCCAGCACGGCGGCGTTCATGGCCCCCGCGGAGGTGCCGGAAATGCCCTCCACCTCGAGCCAATCCTCTTCCAGCAGCCTGTCGAGCACACCCCAGGTGAAGGCGCCGTGTGAGCCGCCGCCCTGAAGGGCAAGGTCGACCTTCAGCGGTTGGCGTGGCAATCCATCCGAAGCATCCTCGTCCTGGCGAGGCTTGGTGGCGTCGGGCATGGCTTCCCCCCGGAAATGGTGCCGGATTGCCGTGGCTGGCCCGGCTTATGGAACCGGCGCATGCCTCATTCTCGCTGCGATGCAACATAATCCTGCATTGCAGCATTCCACGAAGTCTGAGGACACCACACCGGCGTCGGGTCACGAGCTAAGCCGTTTTCGGACGGCGCAGCCTCAGGCGGAGGGCCCGCATGCGTGTGCGCAGCGGACGGTCCGGTAGCCGGATCGCGAGATGGGCGTTCAGGCGCCGGTCGGCCGCCCCGAAGCCGCCGCGCACGAGATTGATCATCACCCAGTAGATCCCCGCCGCGCACAGCAGAGGCGTGAAGGGATCGTAGGTTATGTAGAACACCTCGTTCGCGGCCGCCATCAGGTCGGTGACGGTGATGGCGCTGACCGCCGCCGTGCTCTTTATGATGATGACGACCTCGTTCTGATATGATTTGAGGGCCAGACGACCGGCCATGGGCAGCCGCACCGCGAAGAACAGGCGCGCCGGCGAGAAGCCCAGCGCTCGCCCGGCCTCCACCACACCCGTCGGCACCGCGGCGAGGCCGCCGCGCAGGATCTCCGCCACATAGGCCGAGTGCACCAGCGCGAATCCGATGACGGCACAGGGATAGGCGTGGGAAAGGACCGGCCACAGGAAGCTCGCGCGCACCGCGGCAATGACCCCGAGCCCGCTATACACAAGATAAAGCAGGATCAGGCTGGGCGTGCCTCGAAAGAAGGCGACATAGGCAAAGGCCGCCGCGGCGGTGAGGCGATGCTCCGACAGGCGGCCAAGGGCGACCGGGATGGCGATGACCATACCGAGCATGAGGATCGGCACGGTGAGGCCGATCGTCATGGCTGCGCCGCGCAGGAGGGCGGGGAGGCTTTCCGCGGCGAGCGAGGGGTCGAACCAGGACATGCGCGTGCTCTCAGCTCCGGGCCGCCTGCATGCCGCGGGCGACATGCCGATCGAGCCAACCGGACACATGCAGCGTGAGACCGTTCATGAAGACGAAGAACAGCGCCGCCGCGATATAGAAGAGGAACGGCTCCTTGGTGACGCCGGCCGCCATCTTCGCCTGGGCGATGATGTCCTTGAGACCGACCAGCGAGATAAGGGCGGTGTCTTTCAGAACGACGATCCAGAGATTGACGAGCCCCGGCAAGGCAAGGCGAGTCGCCTGCGGAGCGATGACGAGGCTCCACATCTGAAGACGCGAAAGCTGCAGCGCCTGTGCCGCTTCGAACTGGCCGCGCGGCACATTGAGGATCGCCGCGCGCACACCTTCGGCGAGATAGGCGCTATAGACGACCCCAAGTCCGACGGCGCCGGCGGCGAAGGGGGTCACCTGCACCCGGACCGATACGCCCATCAGCCGCAAAGCGGCGCTCACCATCTCGGCCCCGCCGAAATAAATGAGAAAGATCACAAGAAGCGCTGGCACGCTCATGAAGCAGGAGGCGTAGAGGCGCCACAGCGTCCAGCGCACGCCGAAAGGCCGGAGCGTCGCCACCGCGATCAGGACGCCGCAGATCAGGCTGGTAAGATAGCCGACCACCGCCAGCGACATGGTGAGCAGTGCGCCGTAGAAGAGCTCGTCGCCATAGCCCTGGTCCCCGAAGCTCAGCAGATGCATCGACCCATTCTCCGATCCCGGATGGCGGGGAAGGGGCGCGCACCTGTGACGGCGCGCGCCCTATCGTCACGAAGCTGCCGTCACGAAGCGACCGTCACGACTTGCGGTCGGCGCAGGCCTGCTCGGCCGGCACGATCGCGACCGGTACGAACTGGGCGCGGATCCTGGTGAACGTGCAGTCCTCGATCATGCTCTTGAGCGCGGCATTCATGCGGTCGAGCAGTGGCTGGCTGTCCTTGCGCACGATCCAGCTCGAACCCCGCAACGCCACCGGAATGCTCTGGTCGCCGGTCCATATTTCGCCGCCGGCGAATTTGAAGTCCTTGCCCTCCGGCTTTGAGAGGAGCTCGATCGACCAGTTGATCCGCGGGCCGAGTGTCGCGTCGATGCGGCCCGCCAGCAGGTCGAGGCGGATCTGGTCGGGATTGTCGTAGGGCGTGATCTCGATGGCGTCGCCGAAGGTTTCGGTCAGATACTTGACCTGCACGGTCCCGCGCATCTGGCCGAACTTCATGCCCTTGGCGTTCTCTTTCGTCAGTTCGTCGGGTGCGCCGGCCTTCACCACGAAACCGTCCGGATTGTAGACGATCGGAATGGAGAACAGCGCACGTTCCTTTCGCTCCGCATTGGGCTTGATCTGCGTGGCGATGGCATCGAGCTTGTTCTGCAGCATGGCCGGGATCAGCGCCTTGAAGTCCATGGCGACGATCTCGCAGTCGGCATTCATGCGCTTGCACATTTCCCGCGCGAGTTCGGGTTCGACGCCGGTCAGCTTTCCGGCAGCGTCGGTAATGCTGAAGGGCGGATAGGAGCCTTCATTGCCGAGCACGAGCTTGTCGGCGAAAGCGGTGGTTGGCAGGAAGGCGGCGCAAAGAAGCGCCGCGCCGGCCAGGCGGCTCTTGGTGGTCATGGCTCAAGCCTCTGGGACAGGGGTTTCAGGGGCGGTCTTTGCCGCCTTGTCGAAGGCACGGAAGGAGCGGCCTCAGGCGTTGCCCACGTTTGCGAGCGACGCACCGACGAGTTCGACCGGCTTGTGGCTGAAGAGCGAGCCAAAACCGGTGACCGGCGCGCCCACTCCGGCAAGTCCGAGCGCATGCCAGAAGGAAGACTGGATCGCGCTCACCACCGGCACGCCGAGATCCTGCTCCAGCGCCTCGATGGCGCCGACCGTCGTGATGTTGGTGCAGCTGATGAACACGGCATCCGACGCCGGGTCGAACCGCTCGCGCGCGAAGCGGTAGATGCGATCCAGCGGGATCAGGCCGAGCTCGATGTCGTCCGTCACGCCGAGACCGTGTGCGCCCAGCACCGAGATGCCGTTGGCCTCGAAGAAGGCCCTGCCACGGGCGGTTACCTCGTCGATATAGGGACCGATGAAGGTCATGCGGCGTACGCCAAGCGTATGCAGGGCGGTGAGCGCGGCGGTCGAGGCGGTGGTGACCGGGATGTCGCCCATCACCGAGCGCATGCGCTGGGCAACGATGTCGTTGAAGCCGCGGCCTTCGAGAAAGCTCGCGCTGGTGCCGCCGAAGACACACGCATCGAGCGGCGCGGTCGCAAGAAGTTCGGCAGCGTCCTCAAGCGGGCCGCGGGCCATCATGTTGCGGATGCCGTCGGGCGAGGCCTTCTGGAACGGGATCCGCGTGGTGTGGATGGAGACGCCTTCAGGAGCCATGGCGTAGAACTCCGGCTCCATCACCGTGCTCGAGGCCATATAGATGAGGCCGATCCTGGCGCGCCAGCCCGTAAAGTCACGCATCCTGTTCTCCCGCCGTGGCCGACGCCTCCGCCCCCAGGGAAGAAGATCGTCAGCCTCCAATTTGATCGTGATCAATGTTGGGGCAGGAGTTGACGAAGGGAAAATATAGTCTGCCGCTTATAAAGATAGGCAGGGCTGATGCACGCTCGGCAGAAGCAGCAAGCAGGAAGCTGCCGTCGGCGGGCTCCCGGAACCGGGTGTCGGGAGCCCGCTCGAAGGTTCAGCCGACCGGATAAGGCCGATGCAGGGTGACCTCGGGGTTGAGGCGCACGCCGAAGCCCGGCGTGTCGAGCGCGCTCGCCTTCATCCGCCCGTTCACCGGTACAGGCTCGTCGAGGAGCAGCGGCGTGAACATGGGCACCACCTGGTCCGGCACGGGGTGCATCATCAGGAACTCGGCGAAGGGCGAGTTCTGCCGGGTGATGACGAAGTGGTAGCTGTAGACGGAGGAGCCATGCGGCACCACCAGCTTGGAATGGGCGTCGGCGAGTGCCGAGATCTTGATGAGCTCGGTGACCCCGCCGCACCAGCCGACATCCGGCTGGATGATGTCGCAGCACTCCATCTCCAGCAGCAGGCGGAAGCCCCAGCGGGTAGCCTCATGCTCGCCGGTGGTGACCAGCATGCCCTTCGGGACGTTCCTGCGTAGCTCGGCATAGCCCCAGTAATCGTCCGGGGAGAGGCATTCCTCGATCCACTTCAGCCCATATTCCTGCGCCTTCCAGGCGAGCTTGGTGGCATAGTTCACGTCGAGGCTCATCCAGCAGTCATACATGAGCCAGAAGTCGTCGCCGCACCGCTCGCGCATGGTGGCGAGCAGCTCGATGTTCTTCTTCAGCCCTTCCTCGCCTTCGGCGGGGACATGATGGAGCGGCAGCTTGCCGCCGATGAAGCCCATCTGCTTGGCGAGGTCCGGTCGGGCGCCGGTCGCGTAGAACTGCAGCTCGTCGCGCACCGGGCCGCCGAGCAGGGCGTGGACCGGCTCCTTGCGAACCTTGGCGAGCAGGTCCCACAAGGCGAGATCGACGCCGGAAATGGTGTTCAACACCACGCCCTTGCGGCCGTAATACTGGGTGGAGAAATACATCTGGTCCCAGATCTTCTCGATCTCGGTGACCTTGCGCCCGATGAGGAAGCGGGAGAGATGCTTCTCCACGATGAAGGCGCCGATCTCGCCGGCGGTGGTCACTGCGAAGCCGACGGTGCCGTCATCGGCCTCGATTTCGACCACCAGCGTGCCGAGCACGTTGATGCCGAAGCTCTGACGGCTCTGCCGGTACTCGGGATACTTGCCCATCGGCGTGCCGATGTGGTCGTCGATCCAGTGGCCGGCACCCTGGTCGTGATAATCGGCGCCGCCGCCACGCACGGTGAAGGCACGCACGGCTTTGATGGTCGGCATGGTCATGGTCGTCGAAGCTCCCGGAAAGGCGGAGGTCCCGGCAAGGCGTCGTCGCCCGCCGGGATGGATCAGCGGTTCGTGACAGGCGCGCGCGCCTCGCGCCCGATGCCGGCCGCGGCCAGTGCGAAGACGAGGACCGCCCCGATCAGGGTCGTTCCGGCCAGCAGATAGAGGCCCGCCGAGGTCGAGGCGAAGGTTGTCTCGGCCCAGGTCTTCACATTCGGCGCGACGAAGCCGCCGAGCGAGCCGAGCGAGTTGATGAGCGCAATACCGCCCGCTGCCGCGATGCCGCCCAGATAGCCGGTCGGCAGGGTCCAGAAGATCGGCTGCACCGAGATGAAGCCGGCGGCGGCGAAGCAGAGCGCGAGCAAAGAGAGGACCGGCGAGTTGGTGGCGACGGAGGCGGCGATGCCGGCGGCGCAGACCACGAGGATGCCTCCCGCGAACAGCCGCCGCTCGCCCGTCCGATCCGACCAGCGCGGCAGGAAGTAGGTGGCGAGCATCGCGCAGAGCCACGGGATCGCGGTGACGAGCCCCACGGTGAAGCCGACCTTGGTGCCGAGCAGGCTGGCCACCTGGGTGGGCAGGTAGAAGACAACGCCATACACGCTCATCTGGATGATGAAGTAGATCAGCGCGAAATAGAGCACCCGGCCGTTCTTGAGTGCCGCCAGCGTGCCGCGCGGGCCATGGGCCTGCTTCACGTTCTCCTCGGCGGAGAGGGCGGCGTCCAGCGTCGCCTTCTCGGCACTGGTCAGCCACTTCGCCTCGTTCGGCCGGTTGTCGAGATAGAAATAGGCCCAGACGCCGACCAGCGTGGCGAGAAGCCCTTCCACCAGGAACATCCACTGCCAGCCATGCAGGCCCGAGAATCCGTCGAACTCCAGCAGCAGGCCGGATAGCGGCGAACCGAAGATGAAGGCCAGCGGCGCGCCGAAATAGAACAGGCCCATCGCCCGACCGCGGGCCATGGAGGGGAACCAGTAGGTGAGGTAGAGGATCACGCCGGGGAAGAAGCCGGCTTCGGCGATGCCGAGCAGCACGCGCAGGACATAGAAGACCGTCTCGGTATGGGCGAACATCATCGCCGCCGAGATCAGGCCCCAGGTCACCATGATGCGGGCCATCCAGATCCGGGCGCCGACGCGGTGCATGATGAGGTTCGACGGGACCTCGAACAGAGCGTAGCCGAGGAAGAAGATGCTCGCGCCGAATGCGAAGGCCGCATCCGAGATGCCGGTATCGGCCTGGAACGCTTTCTTCGCGAAACCGACATTGGCCCGGTCGAGAAAGGCCAGCACATACATGAGCAGCAGGAACGGCAGCAGCCGTTTCGTGACCTTGTCGATGGTCGCGCCGAGAGGCGCAGGCGTGGCGTTCATGGGATGCTTCCTCCCGGAAAAATGACGAGCGACCCCCTTGCGCGCCCAGCCCGTGCCGGGCGCGATGCGGTCTTGTTCAGGACGGATTGGGAGCGCCGGCGTGCGGCGCTCCGGATCAGTAGACGGCGCGGCCGCCCGAGATGTCGAAGACCGCTCCGGTCGAGAACGCGCAGTCCTCGGACGACAGCCACGCGATCAGCGCCGCGGCTTCCTCCACCTGCAGGAAGCGGTTCATCGGAATGCGCGAGAGCATGAAATCGATGTGCTCCTGCTTCATCTGGCTGAAGATCTCCGTCTTCGCCGCCGCGGGAGTAATGGCGTTGACGAGGATGTTGCTGGTCGCCAGCTCCTTGCCGAGCGACTTGGTGAGACCGATCAGGCCGGCCTTCGAAGCCGAGTAGTGCGAGGCGTTGGGGTTGCCTTCCTTGCCGGCGATCGAGGCGACGTTGACGATGCGGCCCCAGCCGTTCTTCAGCAGTTCGGGAACCACCGCCTTGCAGGTGAGGAAGGGTCCGACAAGATTCACGTCGACCACCCGGCGCCAGGTCTGCGTATCGAGCTCCCAGAGCTTGCCGTTGCCGCCGGTGATGCCGGCATTGTTGACGAGAATGTCGATCTTGCCGTGGGCGGCGACGACGGCGGCGGTCGCCGCCGTCACCGAGGCTTCGTCGGTCAACTCGACCACATGGGTCGAGACGGTGCCAAAGGCACCGAGTTCGCCGGCCGCCTGCTTCAGGCGCTCGGCGTCGATGTCCCACAGCGCCACCGCGGCGCCGGAATTGAGCATGCGCTCGGCGGTGGCGTAGCCGATGCCGCGGGCGCCGCCGGTGATGATGGCGACGCGGCACTTGAGGTCGAGAGCGTTCATGGCAGGCTCCTTCAGGCCGCGGCGACGGTGGTCTGCTGCTGCTCGCCGAGGCCGGCGATGGACAGGCGCATGGTCTGGCCGGCGGTGAGATAGACCGGCGGCTTCTGGCCGAGGCCGACGCCCGGAGGCGTGCCGGTGGAGATGATGTCGCCCGGCTGCAAGCTCATGAACTTGCTGATGTAGGACACGATGAACGGCACGTTGAAGATCATCGTACGGGTCGAGCCGTTCTGGTAGCGCTTGCCGTCGACCTCCAGCCACATGTCGAGCACGTGCGGGTCGGTGATCTCGTCGGTCGTCACCAGCCAGGGGCCGATCGGGCCGAAGGTGTCGCAACCCTTACCCTTGTCCCACTGCCCGCCGCGCTCGAGCTGGAAATGCCGCTCGGACACGTCGTTGATCACGCAATAGCCGGCTACGTGGTCATAGGCATTCTCGACCGAGACGTATTTCGCAGTCTTGCCGATGACGATGCCGAGCTCGACCTCCCAGTCGGTCTTCTGAGAACCGCGGGGAATCTCGACATTGTCATAGGGGCCGACGATGCAGTTCGGCGGCTTCATGAACAGCACCGGCTCGTCCGGGATCGCCATGCCGGATTCCGCGGCGTGGTCGGAGTAATTGAGGCCGACGCAGATGAACTTGCCGACGCCGCCGATGCAGGCGCCGATGCGGGGAGAGCCTTCCACCTTGGGCAGGCTCGCTGGATCCGCGGCGCGGATGGCGGCGAGGCCTTCCGGCAGCAGCGCCGCGCCGGCGATGTCCGGCACGATCCCTGAGAGATCGCGGAGCACGCCTGCGGCGTCGAGAAGGGCGGGACGTTCGCGGCCCGGTTCGCCATAGCGGACGAGCTTCATGATCGACTTCTCCTGCACACCCGCATCGTGCTTCCGGAGTCCGGGCGGCGGCTGTGGTCTGACGAGTTATGGAGTGGCGTTGGCCTTTGGCCGCGGTCGGGCCGGCTCTTGCTCTTGTTCGACCGAAACGACTAGCGACCCCGTCGATAACGCGATAATGAAAAGTTCGACTTGATCAATTCCATCTCGTTATCGGCATGGCGTCGCCGCAGCTTTCGCTTCTTCTGGGCCGTCTTCGTCTCAAGCATCTCCGGGTGCTGGACGCGCTTGCGGGCGCCGGAAACCTCCATCAGGTTGCCGCCGCCCTGAACATGACTCAGCCTGCGGCCACCAAGATCCTCCAGGACGCGGAGGCCATCGTCGGTGCCCGGCTGTTCGAACGCCGTCCGCGCGGCATGGTGCTGACGGATCTGGGAGGTTTCGTCGCCGATTATGCCCGGCGGATGCTGCGCGAGACCGAGACCTTCTCCGAGGGGCTGGACAATCTCAAGGCCGGCGGCTTCGGTGCCCTGTCGATCGGCGCGATCATGGCGACCACGCCGGGCCTGCTTCCGCGCGCCATTGCCGAACTGAAGCGGCGACGGCCGCTGATGACGATCCGCCTGTTGGCGGCGACCAGCGACATTCTGCTGCGGGCCCTTGAGCGCAACGAGATTTCGCTGGCTCTCGGCCGCTTCATCGACCCGAGAAATGCCCTCGCCTTCGATATCGAGCCGCTGGCGTCGGAGGAATTGTGGGTGTTCGTCGCGCCGGATCACCCCCTTGCGACGCGCGCCGCGATCTCGCTGGGTGAAATGGCAACGCTGCCGTGGGTCCTGCAGCCGGCGACGAGCCCGATGCGCGGGCTGATCGACAGCACCTTCGCCTCGGCCGGCATCGGCGTATTGAACAATGTGGTGGAGACCACCTCCATCTTCGCCACGCTGCACCTGGTGCGCGAGGCCGGAATGGTCGCCTGCCTGCCGAAGTCGATCCTGGTGGAAGGTGTGGCGGCCGGCACGTTCCGCCGGCTGCCGGTGCACCTGCCGAACCAGCTAGGCCCGCTCGGCATCATCACCCGCCGCGGCGAAGCGCTCGCGGTGACGGCGGTCGATTTCATCAGCGTTCTGCACAGCGTCGCCGCCGAAGCCACCGGTCTGTGAATGGCACGCCCGGCTCGGGACGGATATGACGGCCGCTGGCAGGAGCCCGGTTTCCGGTCGGCAAAGACGTGTTCTTTTAGGCGGTGGATCTCGCGGCGCTTTCGCGCAACGGCCGGAAACATGATATGTGTAAAGATCGGCAGTGACGTACGGCCAACGTTCATGCAGTCCGAGCGGATAGAAGAAGAATCATACTGCGGCTTTGATCCTTTTGCATGATGTGGCTGCGTTGAGGTGCATGGTGACGAGTGGCATCATTCGTGTAGATCCATTCAGTAATTCTGTTTCCTGAGTGGATTTTCACACGGCATATTCAGAATGTAGCTTCGCATTCCAGGTCGTTGGACGTGATGCCCAAAATACTTATAATCGACGACAGTTCGACGAATCGGCGGATCTACTCGGAACTGTCGCGGCAGCTGCAGACAGAAGTGCGTGTCCGGACTTTCGAAAACGGTCGGAAGGCGCTGGACTGGCTGGCGGAGAACACCGCCGACCTCGTTATCACCGATTACAAGATGCCGCACATGACGGGCGCGTCGCTGATCAGCGCCGTCCGCGCGCTCCCCCAGCATCGCGACCTGCCGATCATCGTCGTTACGGCCTATGACGACCGCAGTTTCCGTGTCTCGTCGCTCGAGGCCGGCGCCACCGACTTCCTGCTGAGCCCGGTGGACCATGTGGAATTCCTGGCCCGGGCGCGCAACCTGCTGAAGCTGCGCGCCCAGCACCTGCTCATCACCCAGCGTGCGAACGAACTCGAACTCAACCTGAACGCGACCGACCTGTTGCTCCGGGAGAGCCGGGACGCGCTGGCGCAGGTGATCGACACGGTTCCCGCGCTCATCAGCGCCGTTGATCTCGATGGCCGCTGCGTCTTCGTCAACGCCCATCATGCGGCGTTCGTCGGCAAGGTGCCCGCGGAACTGGTGGGGCATTCCGTGGAAACGCTGCTTGGAGACGAGCGGGGCCATATCAGCCGCAGGCTCGACCAGCTCGTGCTGCGGAACGGGGCTCCGCTGCTCCCGCGCGAAGAAGAGGTGGTGACCCTCTCCGGGGAGCATCGCGTCTACCTGACCACCAAGGCGCCGCTCCACGACAGCATGGGGCGCGTCACCGGCATACTGAACACGTCGATCGATATCACCGAACGCCGCCAGGCCGAGAAGCGGCTCGAATATCTCGCCAACCACGATTCGCTGACCGGCCTGCCGAACCGGCTGATGCTGCGCGACCATCTGCGTCGCGAACTCGCACGGGGCCGTCGCGGGGACCAGAATTTCGCGTTGCATTTCATCGATCTCGACCGCTTCAAGGCGGTGAACGACGCCGATGGCCACCAGCGTGGCGATCGTTTGCTGCAAAGTGTCGCCGAGCGTCTGACGCGCCTCGTGCGTCCCACCTATACGGTGGCGCGGCTGGGCGGCGACGAATTCGCCGTTCTCCAGCCGGATATCGATGGGCCCGAGGATGCGGGTCGGTTCGCCCAGGAGATCCTGGACATGCTCACCGCGGAGGACGACGAGCTGGACGCGGTGAAGATCGGCGCAAGCATCGGCGTCACCATCGCTCCGTCGGACGGGACGGATCCGGACGAGCTGCTGCGCAATTCGGACCAGGCGATGTACCTGGCGAAATCGCTCGGGGGAGGGACCTGGCGGTTTTTCTCGGCCGACATGGCCTCGCATGCGAGCAAGGCTGCGCAGCTCGAGAGCGAACTGCGCAGCGCGGTCAAGCGGCATGAGTTCGAGCTGCACTATCAGCCCTTTGTCGACCTGCGCACCAACAGGGTGGTCGGCGCGGAAGCCCTGCTGCGCTGGCACCATCCCGACCGCGGCCTGTTGCGGCCGGACGCCTTCCTCGGCCTCGCCGAGGAGAGCGGCCTCATCATGGCGATCAACGAATGGGTGCTGCGGGAGGCGTGTCGCCAGGGCGCGGCATGGCAGCGGGCGGGGCTCGGCGCGTTGCGCGTCGCCGTCAATCTCTCGCCCATCCAGTTCCAGCGGCAGAAGGTTGGCGAACTCGTGCGCGACGTGCTCTTGGAGAGCGGGCTGCAGCCGGACCTGCTGGAGCTGGAACTGACCGAGGGCATTCTCATCAGCCATGACGAACAGGTCATCACGGAGATGGAATCCCTGCGCTCGCTTGGCGTCAGCCTCTCGGTTGATGACTTCGGCACCGGCTATTCGTCACTCAACTATATCCGCAACTTTCCGCTGCACCGGCTGAAGATCGACAGTTCCTTCGTGAGGGATCTGGCGCATGGTCCGCGTGCGCTCGCCATCGTGCGGACCATCATCGACCTCGGCCATATCCTGAACCTGCAGGTGCTGGCCGAAGGCGTGGAGGAGGAAGCACAGCTCGCGGTTCTGCAGGCCGAGGGGTGCGACGAGGTGCAGGGCTATTATTTCAGCCGGCCGATCCCGCCCGACGCCTTCGTCGAGTGGCTTCTGGCGCGCGAGGCCGAAGCCGTGGGCACGCGACCCGGCACGGGACGGACGCATGCCGGCCGGCACTAGCGCCGTGTGGACGGCGGTCGCGCCAGTGCGATGGATGGCCGCCCGTCTGCACGATCGTCCCGACAGTGAACATGAGATGAGCTACAACCGGCTCGTCTTCTCCGTCATCATCGTCATCGTGCTCCTGCTGAACCGCAAGACAAGTGATGTCGGCGATGCGTTGCGGGTCATGGCGCTCTACATACCGCTCGCCGTCGGCGTGCTCGGGCACATCATCCTTTTCCCGGGAGTCTCGCGCGGGCGCCGTCTGTTCGCGCTGCTGCTCGACTGCGGCTTCCTGTCGTGGCAGCTCCATCTGGGAGGCGAGATCGCGGCGCTGTTCTTCCCGATCTATCTGTGGGTCATCTTCGGCAATGGTTTCCGCTTCGGCCTGCCGCAGCTCGCCATTGCCATACCCGTCGCCACCATCAGCTTCGCGATCATGGTCTGGACGACGCCATATTGGCATGGCCAGTTGCACCTCTCGATCGGCCTTCTGGTCGGCCTCGTCATTCTTCCGGCCTATGCAGGCACGCTGATCCGCAAGCTTTCCCATGCCACCAAGGCGGCGGAAGAGGCGAGCCAGGCCAAGAGCCTCTTCCTTGCCAGCGTAAGCCACGAGCTGCGCACCCCTCTCACCGCCATTGTCGGCATGACCGGGCTGCTGCGCGTCACGCCCCTGGTGCCGGAGCAGCGCGAAATGGTGGAGACGGTCGATGTCGCCACCCGATCGCTTCGGACCCTGATCGACAGCCTGCTGGATCTCTCCCGCATCGAGGCCGGCCGAATGCCGGTACCGGACGAGCCGTTCGACCTGCTGGCCCTGCTCGTCGATGCGCGTCGGCTGGTGGAAAGTCAGGCGCGCGAGCGGGGCCTCTCCTTCGACATCCACGTGACGCCGCGCACCCCGCTTCACTTGAGCGGCAGCCGCCAGCACCTGCATGAGGTTCTGGTCAATCTGGTCGGCAATGCGGTCAAATTCACCCATGAGGGCGGAGTGACACTGGCCGTCGATGCCCGGCCGGCCGAGGACGGCACACTCCGGCTGACGATCGAAGTGTCCGATACCGGCATCGGCATCGCGCCGGCGGACCAGCAGCGCATCTTCGAGGATTTCACCCAGGCCGATTCCAGCATTCTCAACCGTTTCGGCGGGTCGGGGCTCGGGCTTTCGATCACCCGTCGGCTAGTCGGCCTCATGGGTGGGACAATCACCGTCGAAAGCGCCCCGGGCGAGGGCAGCACTTTCCGTTTCCATGCCGTGGTCGAACCCCTTTCCGACGACGAGCTGATCGACGACGAGGCGTGGCGCGGCCGCGAAGTCGTGCTGGTCTGTCGCGATCCAGCGCCGCTCGCCGGCGTTCGCGAGGCGCTTCTGACGCTCGGCATCCGCCCGATCCTCGCGGATCCCAGGCTGGGGCCGCTGCGGATGTTTCCGGCGAACGCGGCGGGCGCCATCCGCCTGCTGTTCGAGCCGGACACCCGCCTCCTGGCACTGCCGGCGCCCTCGGTCCAGGGGCCGCCACCCAAGGCGATCCTCATCCGGCCGGATGCAGGAGCCGATCTGCCCGACATGGAGACGCAGCGCCGCTGCGCATCCGTGCTGGGGACCGCTCCGACCGCAGCCGAGCTGAAGCGGGCGCTGACCGTTGCCTGCCGTATCATCCTGCCGGCGACCGGGCCGGCCACCACCCTGCAGCGTTTGCTTCCGAGCCGGCCGCGTCGTCTGCTGCTGGCCGACGACAACCGCATCAACCAGAAGGTCTTCCGCCGCATTCTGGAAGGAGCCGGGCATTCCGTGCTGGTCGCGGAGACCGGCGATGAGGCGCTTGACCTGCTCGGCGAAAAGGCCGACGCGCTCGATCTGGTGCTGATGGACTTCAACATGCCCGACACGGACGGGCTCGAGGCAACCAAGCTCTACCGGATGATGGATGCCGGTCAGGGCAAGGATCGGCTACCCATCGTCGGGCTCACGGCTGATGCGACCGCGCTGCATGACGAGCGCTGGCGCAATGCCGGAATGGACGACTGCCTCATCAAGCCGGTCGAGCCTGCCGTCCTTCTGGCTGCGGTCGATCGCCTCGCGCGCGGAGGGGGCACGCTCGTCCCGGTGCCGTTGCGGCTCGTCGAACCGACGGGGTCAGGAGAAGAGGCCGATCCGGGGCGCGGCTCGGGGGCGGTGGTGGACGACAAAGCCATCGAGAGCCTGCGCCAGCTCGGCGGCCCGCGCTTCGTCGCGGAGCTGATGGAGGACTATCTGGTCGACGCGGAGGTCATTATCCAGCGCGTGATCGAGACGGCCCGCCGAGGCGACCTCATGGCTTTCCGCAACGAGGCTCACGCCCTGCAGAGCTGTTCCGCCAATGTCGGTGCGCTGGCGCTGGGCTCGCTCTGTGCGCCGTGGCGCGAACTGCGCGCCGACGAACTGCGCGCCGGCGTCGTCGAATTGCAGCGGCAGGCCGACGCCGAACTGCGCAGGACCCGGGAGGTCATGCGCGCCTGTTCGGAGCGGATGCTCAACCTCGGTTGACGTCGCAACCCGGCGGGCGGGGGTCCCGCCGGGTTGTACAGGCCAGGACATCACTCGGCCGCGAGGAGCGGCATGGGTGCCTCAAGCCCAGCCAGCCGGCGATTCTGCGCGGTGCACAGGCGGTCCATCTTCCGCAGGTCCGCCTCGGTGAGATTCAGCGCGGCTTCAGCCCAGATGTCGACCACGTCGATGAGTTCCTCCAGCGTGACGGGATTGACGCGCCGGCGAGCCTTGTAGGTCGCCTGGTGGGCGTTTTGCTTGCGGTTGTGGCGGGCGATGTAGTCCATGACCGCCTGCTGACCCTGGCCGTCCTCGGCCAGCACGTCGACCACGCCCATGGCGTGCAGTTCCTCGGCGGTGTGGATCCGCCCGGACAGGATGAGCGCTTCCGCCTTGGCGCGGTCCATACGCCGCGACAGGAAGCTGTAGGCGCCCATGCCGGGGAACATGTTGAACAGGATCTCCGGCAGGCCGAGCTTGGCGCTGCGTTCCGCAACGATGAGGTCGAAGGAGAGGGCATGCTCGAAGCCGCCGCCGAGCGCATCGCCCTGCACCAGGGCCATGGTCACGATGGGGGCATCGAACGCGACAGCATTGCGGTGAATCGCCTTGACCGCGACATGGCCGTAATGGCGCATGGCGTCGAGGTCACGTGTGCGGATGCGCTGGGCGAAATGGCCGAGGTCGCCGCCCAGATTGTAGATGCCGGGCACGTCCGAGGCCATCACGAACCAGGAGAAGGGCGTCGCACGCGGGCTGGAGATTTCGGCGAAGCTGCGGGTGATTGCCGTCTGCATCCGGCTGATGTCGCCCATCAGCGCATGGGTGTAGGAGGGCTTCTCCACCGGCTTCATGTAGCACCAGCACGTGGCGTTGGTGGTGTCGATATCGAGCCGGAGATTCTCGTAGCCGCCGTCGTGGATTGTGCGCACGGCCCGGTCTATGGCAAAGCGCGTGGCGTCGGTCACGGTGTCGTTACGGAAAGCGTCGTCGCTGCTCTTGTGGATAAAGGACATGTTGTCGCTCCATGAGTGAGTGGTGGGTTGATAACCGCCAAGCGGCACAGACCGCGCTGGTCAGCTACCCTCACATTAGGCGCGCGACTTGATGGGAGAGCCACAAATTACGGGTGGAACCGATGGTTTGCGGTACTTTTCGATCGGAAACCGGGCTTTCGCCGCTCATCCCGCCACGAGGGGCGGGGACAGGGGCTTTTGACGGGATCGAAGGCTGTATCTTTTGCCCGGGGGACAGCGAAGGCGCGCCGGCACGGGCGCGGTGTCGGGCGGTTCTCCAACCGCGTATAGCTGCAGCATGCCGGCGTCACAGCCCATGACACCGGCTGGACCGATCGCCTATATAGGTGCTCTAAGAGGTCGCAGCAGCGGGTGTGCTCTTGACGATGTTTCCCGACAGGACGGTTGCCGGACGGCGCGGTCGCAGCTTCCCGCCGCTTGGCCGGTGCGCGCCCCGGGCGTTCCGGGCGCTGATCCACCTGCCCGCCTCTTGCGAAGACCCAACGCCCGACGCCCCGGGCAGCACATGCTGAAGGCCGCCGACATGTACATCCCGACCCTGGACGACATGATTGCCGCGCGTGCGCGGATCAACGATTACATCCACCGCACGCCGGTCCTAACCTCGCGGATGCTGAACGAGCTCACCGGCGCCGAGCTGTTCTTCAAGTGCGAGAGCTTCCAGAAGGCGGGTGCCTTCAAGGCGCGCGGCGCTTCCAATGCGGTGTTCGGTCTCACCGACGAGCAGGCGGCCCGGGGCGTCGCCACCCATTCGAGCGGCAATCACGGCACCTGCCTCAGCTATGCGGCCGGACGGCGTGGCATTCCCTGCACCGTGGTCATGCCCCGGACCGCGCCGCAGGCCAAGAAGGATGCCGTGCGCGGCTATGGCGGGCGCGTGGTGGAATGCGAGCCCTCGACCTCCTCGCGCGAGGCGGTGTTCGCCGAGGTCGTCGCCGAGACCGGCGCGGAGTTCGTCCACCCCTATAATGACCCGCGCGTCATCGCCGGCCAGGCGACCTGCTCGGCCGAGCTGATCGAGCAGGTGGATGGCCTCGACGCGGTCGTCGCGCCGATCGGCGGCGGCGGCATGGTGTCGGGCACCTGTCTCACGCTGTCCAGCCTCGCCCCCTCCATCAAGATCTATGCCGCCGAGCCGCTGAACGCGGACGATGCCGCCCGCAGCTTCCGTGCCGGCCACATCATCGCCGACGACGCGCCGGAAACCATCGCCGATGGCCTGAAGGTGCCTTTGAAGGATCTCACCTGGCATTTCGTGAGCAACCACGTCACCGATATCCTCACCGCGACCGAGGAGGAGATCGTCGACGCGATGAAGCTCATCTGGAAGCGCATGAAGATCGTCATGGAGCCTTCCAGCGCCGTGCCTTTGGCCACCATTATCAAGAACCCCGACGTGTTTGCCGGAAAGCGCGTGGGCGTCATCATCACCGGCGGCAATGTCGACCTCGACAAGCTGCCCTGGAACTGAGGAAACCGCCATGAACGCCAAGACGGACATCTCTCCGGATTTCTCCGGCTATGAAGTCGGCTACGACATTCCCGCCGTTCCCGGCATGGACGAGGCCGACATCCAGACCCCGTGTCTGATCCTCGATCTCGACGCGCTGGAGCGCAACATCAAGAAGATGGGCGACTATGCCGCCTCGCACGGCATGCGCCACCGCAGCCATGGCAAGATGCACAAGTCGGTCGACGTGCAGAAGCTTCAGGAGCGCCTCGGCGGCTCCGTGGGCGTGTGCTGCCAGAAGGTGTCGGAGGCCGAGGTGTTCGCCCGCGGCGGTATCAAGGACGTCCTTGTCACCAATGAAGTGCGCGACCCCGCCAAGATCGACCGCCTCGCCCGCCTCCCGAAGTTCGGCTCCACGGTCACGGTCTGCGTCGACGATGTGAGCAACGTGGCCGAAATCTCGAAGGCCGCGCAGAAGCACGGCACCGAGATCGGCATTTTCGTCGAGATCGACTGCGGCGCCGGGCGCTGCGGCGTGAAGACCAAGGAAGCGGTGGTCGAGATCGCCAAGGCGGCCGCCGCCGCGCCGAACCTCACCTTCCGCGGCATCCAGGCCTATCAGGGCGCCATGCAGCACCTCGACAGCTACGAGGCCCGCAAGGAGAAGCTCGATGCCGCCGTGGCACAGGTGAAGGAAGCGGTCGAGGCGCTGGAGGCCGCGGGCCTGAAGCCGGAATTCGTCTCCGGCGGCGGCACCGGCTCCTATTACTTCGAGTCCGCCTCGGGCGTGTACAACGAGCTGCAGTGCGGCTCCTACGCCTTCATGGATGCCGATTACGGCCGCATCCACGACAAGGACGGCAAGCGCATCGACAAGGGCGAATGGGAGAACTCGCTGTTCATCCTCACCTCGGTGATGAGCCATGCCAAGCCTGCTCTCGCGGTGTGCGATGCCGGTCTGAAGGCGCAGTCGGTGGATTCCGGCCTGCCGGTCGTTTTCGGCCGCGATGATGTGAAGTACATCAAGTGCTCGGACGAGCATGGCGTGATCGAGGATCCGAACGGCGTGCTCAAGGTGAACGAGAAGCTGCGCCTCGTGCCCGGCCATTGCGACCCGACCTGCAACGTCCATGACTGGTATGTCGGCGTCCGCGGCGGCAAGGTCGAGGCGGTGTGGCCGGTCTCGGCGCGTGGAAAGGCCTATTGATGCTTGTCGTCGCCGAAAAGGACATTGCCGGGCTCATGACCCCGGAAGCCGCGTTCGAGGCCATCGAGGCGGTCTTCGCTTCGATGGCGCGCCGCAAGGCCTACAACTTCCCCGTCGTGCGCGAGGCCATCGGCCACGAGGACGCGCTCTACGGCTTCAAGGGTGGCTTCGACGGCGCGGGCCTCGCGCTCGGCCTGAAGGCGGGCGGCTACTGGCCGCACAATCAGAAGCACGGGCTGATCAACCACCAGTCGACCGTGTTCCTGTTCGATCCCGACACCGGCCGCGTCAGCGCGGCGGTGGGCGGCAACCTGCTCACCGCCCTGCGCACGGCGGCGGCGAGCGCGGTGTCGATCAAGTACCTCGCGCCCAAGGATGCGAAGGTGCTGGGCATGATCGGCGCCGGCCACCAGTCCGCCTTCCAGATGCGGGCGGCGGCGAAGGCCCACGCCTTCGAGAAGGTGCTCGGCTGGAACCCGCATCCCGAGATGCTGGGCCGGCTCAAGGCCACCGCGGCCGAGATCGGCCTGCCGTTCGAGGCGGTGGAACTGGACCGACTGGGTGCTGAAGCGGATGTGATCATCTCGATCACCTCATCGTTCGGACCACTGCTGCTGAGCGAGCATGTGAAGGGCCCGACCCACATCGCGGCGATGGGCACCGACACCAAGGGCAAGCAGGAGCTCGACCCGGCTCTGGTGGCGCGGGCCAGGCTGTTCGCGGACGAGATCGCTCAGTCGGTGACCATCGGCGAGTTCCAGCATGCCGTCGCGCAGGGCCTGATCGCGCAGGACGCGATCGCCGAACTCGGGGCGGTTGTGACGGGCGACAATCCCGGCCGCGGCGAGGCCGAGGTCACGATCTTCGACGGCACCGGCGTCGGCCTGCAGGATCTCGCTGTGGCGGCGGCCGTCGTCGAGCTCGCCAAGGCCAAGGGCATCGCCACGTCGGTCGAGGTGTGAGGCTCATCGATCCTTGAAGGTTCGGATGCCCGGTCGAAAGGCCGGGCATCCCTCGTTCAGGCCTTCTTCACCAGATTGTCCGTCCAGCGCCCGGCGATATGCGGCAGGACCGGCGCGCTCCGTCGTCCCAGCATCAGCGCCGCGACATGGGGCGGCGTCAGCGGCAGCTCATGAACCGGCCGCCCGATGGCGTTGGCCACGGCGCAGGCGACGCTGGCGCCCACATTCAGGATCGGCACCTCGCCCGCGCCCTTGATGCCGAGAGGACCGAGCGAGGGCGCGCCCTCATAGAGCGAAACCTCCACCGGCACCACATCGGGCGCCAGCGGCACGCGATAGGTCTCGAAGCCGGTTTGCAGGATGTTGCCCTCCGACCCGATCGTCACCTCTTCCTGAAGGGCATAGCCCATCCCCTGCACCACACCGCCCTGAATCTGGCCGAGAATGGCGCGCGGGTTGAGCGCGCGGCCGACATCCTGCACCACGCGATAGGCCAGCATCTCGACATGCCCGGTGTCGGGATCGACCGCGACCTCGCAGTCATGGACGGCGAAGACCGGGATATCGAGCGCGTCGATGAAGTGTCCCGCCGCACAGCCGGACATGGCCGGCGTTCCCTTGCTGGTGAAGCCGCCGGTGCCGGCGATCGGCCCGAGCAGCGTCTGCGCCCGACTCGCGACCTCGGCGATGCTCAGGCCGGGGCCGTTGGAGCCTGCCACCTCGATCCGGCCCTCCCGGATCGTCAGGTGCTCGGGATCGGCGTCCAGCATGTCGGCAGCGACGCGCAGCAGCTTGCCCCGCACCTCGCCGGCGGCGGCGAGGCTGGCGGCGCCGAGCGAAACGGTTGTGCGGCCGCCGCCCACCCCGACATCGAAGCCCGCTGCATCGGTATCGGCCTGCCGCACCACGACGTCCTCTGGCCGGATGCCGAGCGTCGCCGCCACGATCTGCGGTAGCCCGGTCATCATCGAGCCGGAACCGATCTCCACCCCGGAGGTGACCAGCGTGGCGCTGCCATCGGCATTCATGTTCACCGTTGCCGCGGAGGGCCCGGTGAAGACGAACCAGGTGCCGACCGTAGTGGCGCGGCCGTAGAGCCGGCCGTCGGCCATGCGTGTCGCGGCGGTGGGGATGCCCCGAAGCGTGTCCATCCGCTCCAGCATCGGGCGCAGCACCTCGCCCTCATAGCGCTGGCCGGTGGCGCCGAGATCGCCGTCGCCGAGCACGTTGCGATAGCGGAAGGCGAGCGGATCCATGCCGATCGCCTGCGCGATCTCATCGGTATGCCGCTCCAGCGCGAAGGTGTTGTAGACGCCGTTGCAGGCGCGGAACGCACCGTTCGGCGCAGTGTGGGTGTAGATCGCGCGCGACACCAGACGGCTCGCGCCCACCCGGTAGTTCCCGCCCAGCGTATGCGCGGTCATGGTGGTGAGGAAGATCTGCTCGCCGCCATAGGCGCCGCAATCCATCAGCACCACTGCCTCGCGCCCGAGGATCTCGCCGGCCCGGGTCACGGCCGAGCGGATGCGGATCTCGGCGTTTTCCCGGCACAGGCAGGTCAGCATCTCCTCCTCGCGGGAATTGACAAGCCGCACCGTGCGCCCGCTTGCCCGCGCCAGAAGGGCGGCGAAGGGCTCGATCGCCATGTCGAATTTCAGCCCGAAGCCGCCGCCGACCGGAGGCACCGTCACGCGCACCTCGGAAGCCGGCACGCCGAGCACGCGCGCGGTCGCGTTGCGCACGGTCCATGGCACCTGCGTCGAGGTTTCGATGTGGAAGCGGCCATCCTCGTAATGTGCAACCACGGCCCGAGGCTCGAAGGCCAAGTGATTCTGCCGGCCGACGCGGAACGTGTTCTCGACGATCACCGCGTCGGGGCGCGCGAAGGCGGCGTCTACATCGCCGCGGATCGCGGTCGCCTCCCACGCGACGTTGCCCTCGCGGCGGCCACCCTCGAACAGGACCTCATAGTCTTGCCAGCCCGGGTGAACGAGTTGCGCGCCCTCGGCCAGCGCGTCCGCCATGGTGATGACGGCGGGCAGCGGCTCGATCTCGATCTCGATCGCGGCGAGCGCGGCAGCGGCGTCTTCCGGCCGCTCGGCGGCCACGGCGGCCAGCGGTTCGCCGATATAGCGCACCACGTCGCGGGCGAAGAGCGGATGATCGGCAATGCCGATGCCGACGAGGCCCGGCGCGTCGTCGGCGGTCACGATCGCGTGGACGCCGGTGAGGGCGGCGGCGCGCGAGGTGTCGAGCCGCCGGATGCGGCCGGCCGCGAGAGGCGAGCGCAGCACTGCGGCGTGGAGCATCCCGGCGCCCGCACGGTCCATGGTGTAGCGGGTGCGGCCGGTGAGCTTGTCCCGAGCGTCGCGGCGCTTAAGGTCCATGACCGCGGCGGAGGGATCGACGGTGGAGATTTCGCTCATGGCTCGCCTCCCTGCAGCGCGCCGGCGGCTGAGAGGGCGGCATCGAGGATGCGCTCGTAACCCGTGCAGCGGCAGGTGTTTCCGGTCAGCGCGTGGCGCAGTTCCTCGCGGCTCGGCGCGGCGTTGCGGCGGAGCGCGTGGGTCAGCGTCATCACCATGCCGGGAAAGCACATCCCACATTGCACGGCGTCATGCGCTTCCAGCGCGTTCTGTACCGGGTTGAGACGCCCGGCGGGGGACAGGCCCTCGATGGTGCGGATGTCACGCCCTTCGGCGAGGCCGCCGGGGGTGAGGCAGGACAGGGTCGGCTCGCCGTCGATCATCACGAGGCAGGCACCGCAGAAGCCCTCGCGGCACACCGGCTTCGCCCCCGTGAGGTGGAAGCGCTCCCGCAGCAGGTCGACGAGCGGCGTCATCGGGTCGTCGGGCGCGAGGCTCTCCCGGCCGTTGATGGTGAGGCGCAGGGTCATGAGGCCGTCTCCCGCATACGAAATGAACACGATAAAACAAAGTCTTACGACGATAGAGACTGGAGGGCGCGACCAATGAGGGCGGGTAGCACGCTGATGCGATACCAGCCGGGCGCCTCGATTCCCTCGCGCCCCTGGAAATAGGCGGCGTAGGCCTCGGCTGCGTGGCGTGCTGCCGCGATGTCGATGGGCGCGCCCTCCAGAGCCGCCTCCAGCGGGGTCCAGCGGCGGGCGACGGGCTCGACCGAGCCGACGGCGATGCGCGGTTCCATCAGGCGTCCGGCTTCGATCCGGGCGGACAGGCTCACGATGGCGACGGGATAATCGCCGGCCTTGCGCAGCGGCAGGCGGGTATGGGCGCTGCGGCGGTCGGCGCGCTCGATCCGGATGCGGCTGAGCAGGCGATCGCATGCAAGATATTGTCGTTTCAAGAGAAAATCGGATATCGTCATCCGCTCGACGCCGTCTCTCGCGACGATCTCAACGCTCGCTTCGAGGCAGAGCAGCGCCGGAACCAGATCGGCGGCGGCGAAGTCGGCAGCCATCAGGTTGCCGCCGATTGTGGCCGCCGAACGCACGGCGGGATTGGCGGAGCGGCCTGCGGCCTCGGCCAGCACGGCGAGGTCGGAACAGGGAGCGAGAGCGGCGGCGATCGTCGCGTGGGTCGCGCAGGCGCCGATCTCGACGTGCGCTGGAGTGACATCAACCCGTTGCAGTTCCTCGATCTTTCCCAGTGCTACATAGGCCCGGCCGAGCGGCTGGTGACGGATCGGTGCGCGCATGATCCAGGTGCCGCCGGCGAAAGCCGCACCCTCCGCGCCGCGCTCGCCGAGCGCGGACAGGGCGTCCCCGAGCGTCGGGGCGATATAGAGGGAGGGGTGTGTGTCGATCATGCGCAGGCCTCCGCGCCGGAGTGGCCGATCAGTCCGGTGTGGTGGACGATGAGTCCAGCGTACGGTTGGTCCCGTCTCATCCGCGCTGCTCCAGCCGGATCCGGTCGAGCACCACGCCGGCGATGACGATGGCGCCGAGCACCACCATCTGCACATAGCCGTCGATGCGGGTGAGGTTCATGCCGTTCGACAGGATGGTGACGAACAGCGCCCCCACCACCGCGGTGCCGACGCCGCCCCGTCCGCCGGCGAGGCTGGTGCCGCCCACCACGGCGGCGGCGATGGCCTGCAGCGACAGCGAGCCGCCGAGGTTGGGCTCGCCCGAGCCGGTGCGCGCCGTCATCATCAGCGCGCCCAGGGCGGCGAGGGTGGAGCACAGGATGTAGGTCGCCACCAGGATCGCCTTCACCGGGAGCCCGGCGACGGCGGCGGCGCGCGGATTGGTGCCGATGACATAGAGCGCGCGGCCGTAGACCGTGCGGGTCAGCACCAGATGCAGGACGATGCCGACCAGGGCGGCGATAAGGATGGCGGCCGGAATTCCGGCGATGCTGCCGCCATAGAACAGGTGCGAGAACAGATCCGGCACCCCCTGCACCGGGCGCCCGCCGGAGAGGGTGGTGGCGATGCCGATGGCGATGTTGTAGCTGCCGAGCGTCGCGACGAAGGGGCTGACCCCAAGCAGCGCTATGACGGCGCCGTTGAAGGTGCCGCAGGCGATGCCGAGGCCGAAGCCGGCGGCAAGGCCCATCAGCAGCACCAGGCCGGGGTCGTATCCCGCTGCCACCCCGCTCGCCATGGCGAGCGCCGCGCCGACGCTGACCATGGAGACGGTCGGCCCCAGCGCGAGGTCGAAGCCCCGCGTCAGGATCACCACGGTCTGCGCCATGGCGAACAAAGCGAGATAGCTGGTCTGTTGCGCGATGTTGAGCAGGTTGGCGAGCGAGAGCACCCGCATGTCCACCGCGGCGAAGGCGAGCAGCAGCAGCACCAGCGCGATCGGCAGCGCGGCCTGCACCGCGAGGCGGCGCAGCGCGGGAAGGCCGGAGGGGGAGGGGGCGGCGTCGATGTCAGACACGGGCGTTCCTCCGGCGGCCCAGCTCGTCCAGCGCCACGGCGGCGACCATGATCGCGCCGAGGAAGACCGGCTGCAGCCGCGAATCGATGTGCAGGAGATTCAGCGCATTGCCGAGGATGGTGAGGAACAGCGCGCTCAGCGCCACGATCTCCACCCGGCCGATGCCGCCGCGCAGGCTGACCCCGCCGATCACCGCGGCGGCGATGGATTGCAGCATCATGCGGTCGCCGCCGAGCGAGGCCTGCCCGGAACCGACCTGCGCGGTCAGCAGCAGGCCGGTGAGCGCGGCCAGCAGGCCGGACAGCATATAGGTGCCGACGAGGTGCCGGTTGATGGAAACGCCGGACACCACGGCCGCGTCCGCATTGCCGCCGATGGCGTAGACATAGCGTCCGAACAGGGTGCGGCGCTGGATGAACACCATCAACGCCAGCACCAGCAGCGCGGCATAGACTGCAGTGGGCAGGCCGAGGAACTGGGCGCGGCCAAACTCCTTCACGAAGCCCTGCGGCATGCCGTAGACCGGGATGCCCGAGGTGATCATGAGCGCGACGCCGGTGGTGGCCGACATGGTGCCAAGCGTGACGATGAAGCCCGACACCTTCAGTCGGGCGACGCACAGCCCGTTGACCAGCCCGACCGCCAGTCCCGCCCCGAGCCCGGCGGCGACGCCGGCGGCGGTGGCGAGGCCCTCGCTGCCGGGAAAGGCGGCCAGCGTCACCGCCATCACCTTGGCCGACACCACGCTCGCCAGCGCCACCACCGCGCCCACCGAGAGATCGAAGCCCCCGGCGATGATGACCATGGCCTGCCCGCAGGCCACGATGGTGAGGAAGGCGGTATTGCGCAGGATGTTGAGGATGTTGATCGGCCCGTAGAATTGCGGGTCGGTCGCCGCCATGCCGGCGACCAGCGCCACCAGCAGCACCGGCAGGAAGCCGATGCGCCGCAGCAGCCCGAGGCTGTGGGGCCGGGCCGCGCTCGCGAGGGAATGGGCGGTGCCGGGGGCGGTGGTGCCGGTGGTCGCGCCGGTCGTCGGGGTCATGCCGCCTCCGTCATTTCTTCGCGGAAGAAGCTGGCGAGCACGTTCTGCTCGGTCTTGTCCGCGCCGGTCAGCTCGGCGGCGACGCGGCCGTGATGCATGACATAGAGCCGGTTCGACAGCGCCAGCACCTCCGGCAGTTCGGAGGACACCACGATCACCGCCGCGCCGGCCTCGACCAGCGCCTTCATGAAGGCATAGACCTCCAGCTTTGCGCCGACATCGATGCCGACGCTCGGCTCGTCGAACAGGAACACCGATAATTCGCGGGTGAGCGCGCGGCCCAGCATCACCTTCTGCCGGTTGCCGCCGGACAGCGCGCCGACCGGCCGCTCGATATTGGGCGGGCGGAGTTTCAGCCGTTCCATGATGGCGCCGACCGCGCTGCGCTCCGCGCCCTGCCGCAGCACCCCGAAGCGGGCGAAGCGATCGAGGTCGAGTGCGGTGAGGGAAGCGTTCTCGCGGATGGGGCGGGACAAAGCGAGGCCCTCCGCCACCCGGTTGGCGGGGAAATAGGCGATGCCGCGCTTCAGGCTTTGCCGCGCGGTGGGCGCCTCATAGGGCGTGCCGTGGATGCGCACCGTGCCGTCGGCGACCGGCTCCAGTCCGTAGATGGCGCGCACCAGCTCGGACTTGCCGCAGCCGACCAGCCCGGCGATGCCGGTGATCTCCCCGGCGCGCGCATAAAGGTTCACCTCCTTCACCGTGCCGTCGGCGAGGGTGAGATTCTCGACATCCACCACGACCTTGCCGGGGGCATGCGGAATTTCGGGAAACAGCACGTCGATCCGCCGCCCGGTCATCAGCTCCACGAGGTCGCCATCGGTTGCGGTGGCGGCGTCGAGGGTGCGGATGTGGCGTCCGTCGCGCAGCACCGTGACCCGGTCGGCCAGCGCGCGGATCTCGCGCATGCGATGCGAGACATAGATGAGGCCGACGCCCTGGTCCTTGAGCCTGGCGATCAGCTCGAACAGGCGTCCGGTCTCGCGCTCGGTCAGCGAGGCGGTGGGCTCATCGAGGATCAGCAGGCGCACCTTGCCGAGCAGGGCCTTGGCGATCTCGGTCATCTGCTGGTGGGCGCGGGAGAGCCGGTCCACCCGCGCGCCGGGATCGAGATCGAAGCCCAGCTCCTCGATCAGCGCCGCGGCGCGCCTGCGCATCTCGCCGGCACGCAGCACCCCGCCGACGGAGGCCTCGCGGCCGAGGAACAGGTTCTCCTCCACCGTCAGGCTCGGCACCAGCGAGAATTCCTGGAACACGGGGGAGATGCCGATCGCCCGTGCCCGCTGCGGGGTGAGGTGGCGGATCTCCTCGCCGCCGAAACGGAAGCTGCCCTCGTCGGGCGGGAAGGTGCCGGAAATGACGTTGATGAGCGTCGACTTGCCCGCCCCGTTCTCGCCGAACAGGACGTGGAGCTCGCCCGCCTTGACGTCGAGATCCACGCCGTCGAGCGCCTTCACGCCGGTGAAGCGCTTCGAGATGCCGGACAGGGCCAGCAGGGGCGCGTCGGTCGGCGGCGGGGTGGTGGTGTCGATGTCCATCTCGTCTCCCTGATGCCGGTCCCGGGCGGGACGGTCGAAAGCTGCGTGGTCGGCGCACGGGTCCGGGGAGGATGTCTCCGGCGAGGGTGTCTGCGGCGAGGGTGTCGCCGGGACGAGCGGCGCACGGCCCCTCACCCCACCCCTCTCCCCGACGGGGAGAGGGAGCTGCAGCGTGCCGGCGGCGGTGCCGCCATCGGCTTGGCGGGACCCCTGTTCTTTCCTCTCCCGCTGGGGAGAGGTGGCCCGCGCAGCGGGTCGGTGAGGGTTCTCCCGGCTGCCGCGACCGGCCGGTCCCTCACCGCCGCCTCACTTTGCCTTCACCGAATAGACCGGCGTCCAGCTCGCGGGGGCGAGCACGAGGTCCATCTGGACCTTCGGCACGGTGGTCTTGTCGATCACCGCGGCGATCGGCTGGACCAGCTTCATCACCGGCTTCTTCTCGATCAGCCGCACCGCCTGGTCGATCGCGATCGCGCCCTCGCCGACCGGGTATTGCGTGGCGAAGGCGAGGATGTCGCCACGGTTCAGCGCGTCGAGCATCGCCTGGTTCTCGTAGGACGAGATGATCTTCATGTCGGGCCGCCCGGCTTCCTGAACCGCGCCGATCGCCGCCTCCGCGGTGGGGGCGGTGCCCCAGATCACGTTCATGGAAGGATAGGCCTGCAGCGCATCCTGGATGAGCTGGAGCTGGACCGCGACGCCGGAATCGCCGAACTTCTCGCCGAGGATCTTGGCCTTCGGGTTCTTGGCGACGGCCTTCTTGAAGCCCTCATTGAAGGATTCCGCCCAGCCCGAGCCGGCCGGGCCGGGGAAGGTGACGATGTTGAGCGCCTCGTCGGGCTTGGCCTGCGCCAGCAGGCCCTCGCCGGTGACCTCGCCCATCGCGGTGAAGTCGACATAGTTCGCCGCCGGCAGCGCGTCGGGCGGCAGCGGGTTGGTGACGCCGACCACCGGAATGCCCTTGGCCTTGGCCTCCTCGAACTTCTTCATCAGGCCCGCGCCGGAGATGGCGCCCACCACGATGGCGTCGGCGCCGCTCGCCATGCAGTCGTCGAACTGCGAGAGCTGCTTGGGCAGGTTCTCATAGCCGCCGGCCTCGTAGAGATTCATGTTCACGCCCATCGCCTGGGCCTGCTTGACGACGCCATAGGCCACCGCGACCCAGAAGCTGTCCTTCATGTGCGGGAACAGCACGCAGATGGTGTGCGGCTTCTCGGCCTTGGCGAGGGGGGTGTATTCCGCCGGCTTCGGGGTGCCCGAGGAGGAATCGTAGATCTTCATCGGAAACCACGGCGCGTCGGCCGCGGAGGCGGGGGTCGGAGTGGCGGCGAGCGCGGCGGCCAGAAGCGCGCCGGCGGTCACCGTGCCGAGGGCGAGGGTGCCGAGGCGCCGGAGCGGGGCCGGAGCGCCGGAGCGGGTGCGGGACGCGGATGCACGGTGGGACATCGTGTCGTTCCTTGAAGCTGGAAGGGGCTGGTTCGGACTGTTCCGGTTCTGGTTCGGTTTTTTGTTCTGGAAGGCTGCGACAGCGGAGGCACGCAAGCGGGAGGCACGCGGCGGAAGATCCGCAGGCGGGGGGATCCCGCTAGCCCTGCGCCCAGTTCGCCACCGAGCGCCGCTCGAAGACCTCGCGGAACTGGCGGGTGGATTCGGGCAGCAGCGCGCCGCTGCCCCAGTCGAGCAGCACCGCATGCTGGCGGATGGCGTCGAGCGCGTCGATCTCGCCGGCGCGGAAGCGGGCGGCGACGCTTTCCGGGTCGACCCGGGCATCGGCGACGCGGCGGGCGCGGATGGCGGCGCGCAGCGTCGCGGTGGCGGCCTCGTCGATGGCGTATTCGCACAGCTCGGCGTCGATGGTCTCGATCACCACGCCGTAATCCTTGGCAGCGCGCGCGACCGACACGTAATCGTCCTTCACGTCCTCCAGCACGCGGGCGGGGTCGCGCTCCAGCGGGTCGCCGAAGCCGCCGCCGCCGGCGGTGGGACGGGAGAACACGTCGCCTTCCCCGATCGGCACGTCGGAGAAGATGGAGCCGAGCCGCTCCTGCTCGTTAGAGCCGGCGCGCTGCAGGGTGAGGCCGTGCGGCATGGAGGGCAGGCCGCCCTCGATGCCCCACACCACCGCCCGCTCGCGGTCGCAGATATAGGAGATGACGGTCTTCTCGGCGGCGAGCATCTTCGAGGTCTTCACCACGCCGGCGCCGCCGCGCCATTTTCCGGGGCCGGGCGAGTCCTTCAGGATCTCGCATTCGGTGGTGAGGATCGGATTGGCGCGCTCCTGGCCTTCCACCGGCTGCGCCATCATGCCGGTGCCGAAGCAGGCGGTGGTGACGTTGGCGCCGTCCTTGCCGTTGCGCCCGCCCCAGCCGCCGGGCAGCCAGTCGTAGAACATGAAGATCGGCTTGTCGGCGACGCGAGCGTCACGTCCGCCGGTCAGCAGATATTCGAGGTTGAAGGCGCAGGCCAGCGCCCGCTCCGGCATCAGCTTCGACCACATCTCGTAGATGGCGTTCATGATCTTCTCGAACGGCATCAGGAAGCCGGTCACCGCCACCGGCCATTGCGCATCGACGATAGAGCCTTCCGGCACCTTGATCTCGAAGCAGCGATAGAAGCCGGAATTGAGCGGCAGGTCGGGGAAGAAGGTCTTCATCCCCGCCGCCACCGCCGAGAAGGTGGTGCCGAAGGCGGAATTGTAGATCGAGCCGATGACCGGGTGCGAGCCGGTGAAATCGTAGATCGCCTTGTCGCCCTTGATCGTCATCTTGATGCGGATCGGGATCATGCCCTCGCCGCCGGCGGGGTCGCGGTCGATGAAGTCCACCGTCTCCCATTCGCCGTCCGGCAGCGCCGCGATGCGCTGGCGGGCCGAGCGCTCGACATAGTCCTGCACCGCGGAAAGCCCCGTCTCCACGGTTTCCCGGCCATATTTGCCGACGAGCCGCAGGATCTCGCGCTCGCACACCGCGGTCGCCTCGGCCTGGGCCTGGATGTCGCCGATGATCGAGGCCGGGTCGCGGGTGTTGGAGGCGATGAGGTGGGCGACGTCGCGGCAGAACTGCCCCTTGGAGAACAGTCGCACCGGGGTGATGCGCAGCCCTTCCTTGAACATCTCCTTCGCCGACACGTCGAACGAGCCCGGCACCGAGCCGCCGACATCCGACCAGTGGCCGTTGGACTGCGAGAAGGCGATGATCCTGCCATCGGCGAAGATCGGCCGGATCAGGCGCACGTCGGAGAAATGGGTGCCGCCGGCATAGGGGTCGTTGATGGCGTAGACGTCCCCGGGGTGCATGTCGCCTTCGAAGTGGCGCATCACCTCCTTGCAGGTGAAGTGCAGGGTCCCGACATGCACCGCGATGTCGGCATTGCCCTGCGCGGCGCATTCGCCGCTGGCGTCGTGCAGCGCGCTGGAGAAGTCGTGATTGTAGATCACGAAGGAGTAGCAGGTCCGCAGGATCTGCTCACCCATCTGGTCGACGCTGGTGATGAAGGAGTTCTTCAGCACCTCGAAGGTCACGGGATCGAGCTCGGTGGCCATGGTGCTCAGCCCTTCACGCGGATGATGATGTTGAGGAACCGGTCGACTTCGGCCATCGCGCCGGGGGGCACCACGGTGGTGGAATCGAGCTGTTCCACGATGGCGGGCCCTGTGAAGGAGAAGCCGCAGGGCAGCGTGGCGCGGTCATAGACCGGGGTGTCGTGGCTCTCGCCGTCGAACCAGACCGGGCGGCGGGAGACCGGCGCCGGGGTTTGCCCGGTCGGCTCGTGGATGGCGAATTCGGCTTTCGGCACCACGCCGATGGCCTTGAGGTTGAGCCGGAAGAAGCTCACCGGGGCGTCGTCGCGGCGGAAATTGTATTCGCGCTTGTGCTCGGTGTGGAAGCTCTCGACCAGTGCCGCGATGGGGCCGATGGGCCGCGGCGCATCGACCGCCAGCGAGCGCCACTGGCCGCGATACATCATGTCGATGGAGCGCTGCAGGACGATGTCGCTCTCCGCCACGCCCTCATGGATGAGACGGGCGAGCGCTTCGGTCTCCAGCGCGACGAATTGGGCCTCGATCTCGGCGGGGTCGGCCTCGTCGGCCCCCACCATGCAGCTCTGCGAGAAATCGTGTTGCATGTCGACCAGCAGGCAGCCCAGCGCCGAGGTGACGCCGGGATTGAGCGGCACGATGACGACCGGGATCGACAGCTCGCGGGCGACATCCACCCCGTGCAGCGCCCCGGCGCCGCCGAAGGCCACCAGCGCGAAGTCGCGCGGGTCATAGCCGCGCGAGATCGAGATGAGGCGCACCGCATCCGACATGTTGGCGTTGGCGACCTTGAGGATGGCGTCGGCCGCCTCGTGAAGACCGAGGCCGAAAGGCTTCGCCACGCCCTCGTCCACCGCCGTCGTGGCGAGGACGGGGTCGAGCGTCACCTTGCCGCCGGCGAGCGAGGTCCCGAGCCGGCCCAGCGTGACGTTGGCGTCGGTGTTGGTGGGCTGGGTGTTGCCGTTGCCGTAGCAGGCCGGGCCGGGGAAGGCGCCGGCCGATTGCGGGCCGTTGCGCAGGCCGCCGGCCGGGTCGGTCCAGGCCAGCGAGCCGCCGCCGGCGCCGATGGTCAGCACCTCGATGGAGGCGAAGCGGATCGGGTAGCCGAACTCGATGTGCCAGTCCTTGGTGACGCGGGACTGGCCGTTCCAGGCCAGCGACACGTCGGTCGAGGTGCCGCCCATGTCGAGGCCGATGGAGTTGGGAAAGCCGCACAGGCTGGCGATGGTCCGGCTGGCGATGGCGCCCGCCGCGATGCCAGAGCCGGCGAGCCGGGCGGCGAAGTCCTTGACGCTCGCCGGGGTCATCACCCCGCCGCCGGTGTGCAGCAGCAGGAGGTCGCGGGTGTAGCCGCCTTCCGCCAGCTTGTCGCCGAGGCGGGTGGTGTAGTCGACCACCACCGGGCTCACCACGGCGTTGGCGACCGTGGTGGAGAAGCGCTCGTGCTCGAAGATCTCGGGCAACACCTGCGAGGAGATGGAGACCGGCACGTCGGGCATGGCGTCGAGCAGGATCTCGCGCATCCGCCGCTCATTGGCGCCGTTGAGATAGGCATTCATGAAACAGACGGCGATCGCGGCGACGCCCCGCTTCTTCAGGATGCGGGCGACCTCGCGGGCGCCGTCCTCGTCGAGCGGCTCGACGATCGTGCCGGCGGAATCGACGCGCTCATGCACGGTGAGGCGGTCGCGGCGCGGCACATAGGGCGGCACCACGTCCTTGTAGACGTCCCAAAGGTCTTCCTTGTTGGCGCGGCGGATCTCGATCACGTCGCGGAAGCCGTGGGTGCCCACCACCGCGGTGCGTGGCAGGCGGCGGGTGATCAGCGCATTGGTGGCGACCGTAGTGCCGTGGGAGAACAGCGCCACCTTGGTGAGGTCGATGCCGGCCTTGGCGACGCCACCCATGATCCCGTCGATGGGATCGCGGGTCGAGGAGGTCTTCTCGATCCGGATGAGGCCGGTCGCCTCGTCCATGATGCAGATGTCGGTGAAGGTCCCACCCACATCCACGGCCACACGGAGATTCTGCACGGTGCCGATCCCTCTGTTCCTGCCTGCCCGCTCACGCCCCGACAGGGGCCCGCACAGCCGCCACCGGCGGCCGGGCGCGAGCCCGGACCCCGGCGAGGCGCGGTGCGCAACGCGGTATCGGAGATGTCTGGAACCGGATTAAACGAGGTTTCCCGACGGGACTCTTGACGCTCAGCGCAGGAATTCTTGCGCCTCAGGGCATTTCGCGCCTGCAATAACGGCGGTGCAGAAAACTGATCGAAAAAAGGGCAGGAGAGGTGTCGCAGCCGGACCGCTCCGGTGACGAAGGCGTTCCGGGGAAGCGGCTCGCAAAGAAAAGGCCCGCCCTTTCAGGCAAGCCAGTTCGAGGCGCGTGGCCTCGGGGGAAATGTCGTTCCGGGCGGCCCGAGGAGGATGCCGTCCGTCACTCCCGGCCCGCGGCGCGGGCGTCGCTCGGGGTGCAGCCGAAGCGGGCGCGGTAATTGCGGCTGAACTGGGCCTGGTCGCCGAAGCCCCATTCATAGGCGATCTGCGAAATGGCCTTGCGGCAGGCCGGGTCGCGCAGCATGGCGTCGCAGGCGAACAGGCGCTGGTTGCGGATATAGGCGCAGACAGTCGTGCCCTCGGCCTCGAAGATCTGGTGCAGATAGCGCAGCGAGATGCCGCAGCCATCCGCCACCATCTGCGGCACGAGGCGGGTGTCGCCGAGCCGGGTGCGGATGAACTGCTCGCAGCGGTGCAGATGGGCGTTGCGCACCGAGGAGGAGTTGGAGCCCAGCACCCGCTCGTCGGATTCCACCGCCATCGCCAGCAGGTCGACGAGCTGCCGGCCCATCAGCGCGCGGGCGGCCTCGTCCATCTCCTCCAGCCGGGCGCCGGTGAGGCGCAGCATGTCGACGAACAGCGCGCCGACGCTTCGGGTGGCGTCGAATTGCAGGGTGGCGAGGCGTTCCGGCGAGCCGAGGCGCGCGCGCAGGACCGCGCTCGGGATCTTCAGCACCCACAGCGAGGCGGCGTCGCGGTGGCTGAACTCATAAGGAAGGTGGCTGCGCTCGATGAGGAAGGCGCCGGGCCGGCAGCACACGTCGCGACCGTCCTGCTCGAAGCGGATCTCGGCGAGCTCCGGCACGGTGATGAGGTAGCTTTCCTCGCGCTCGCCGACCAGATGGTGTTCGCTGCGGCGGTAGAGCAGCCCCTCGCACACATTGCGCGACACCGCGACCGGGCCGAGCGACCAGGTTTCCAGCGAGCCGGAGAAGGCCGAGCCGGGGCCGAAGCGCAGATCGAGGGGGAAATAGGTCTTCGAGACGGCGTCCTGCCAGAACGCGCGGCGGGCGACCGGCGCCGCATGGCCGGTGGAGTAGCTGGCACGCATGTCACGCTCTCCCTATCGATGGAAACGACGCCGCTGTAGCGCATGAAGGCACGTCATCCGGGGCGGGGCATTTCCGGCGGCCCCGGAGGCAGGGAACGGGCGCTCCCAGGACCGGGGAGCGCCGGGTCGTTTCCGCGAGCGTCCCTCGCGGCCGGCCGTCGCGTCGCGGAAGGCCCCTTCGCCACCCGACGATAGCGGCTCGCGGCCGTGCTGCCCAGCGACGTGCCGCGCCTCACGCCATCCACGGCTTCAGCGCGGCCTTGAGGGCCATGGCGAGCTCGGCCGCGTTCGGGGTGTCGGAATGGATGCAGATGGTGCTCGCTTCCATCGGGAAGGTGGTGCCCGCGATGGTGGTGGCCTGCTTCGCGCCCATCACCTTCACCGCGCGGCGGGTGACCTCTTCCGGGTCGCGCCAGTCATGGGTGCGGGTGATGATGAGCCGGCCCTCGGCATCATAATCGAGGTCGGCATAATATTCCGACATGAAGCCGAGGCCGCGCGCGGTGTAGACCTCCTCGTGCAGCGTGCCGGCCATGCCGATCACCGGCAGGTCGTAGACGACGGCGGCGTCGGCGATCGCCTCCGCCACCTCCGGCCGGCGCATCGCCGCGCCATAGAGCGCACCGTGCGGCTTCAAATGGTTGAGCTTCAGCCCGGCGGCATCGAGGAAGCCCTTCAGCGCGCCGATCTGGTAGAGCACGCAGGCGGCGAGCTCCTCGCGGCCCATCGCCATGTCGCGCCGGCCGAAGCCCTGCAGGTCCGGGAAGGAGGGGTGGGCGCCGACCGCGACGCCGTGTTCCTTGGCGAGCCGAACGGTCTGCGCCATCACCGCCGGGTCGGAGGCATGGAAGCCGCAGGCGACGTTGCCGATGTCGATATGCGGCATGATCCCGGCATCGTCGCCGCAGCGATAGAGCCCGTAGCCCTCGCCCATGTCGCAATTGATGACGACGCCCATTCGCGTTTTCTCCCGGCTGAACCGTCACGGAGCGTGGCGAGGCGGGCCGGGCGGCGTCAAATCGTATTAAGCGGCCTTCGATATCTCAATTTTCGATAGCCTCCTCCAGCGCCCGCCTCCGCGCCTCCGCGCCCGCCGCGCGGCCCGCTCCGACGCCGGCAACGGCGAAGCGCAGGAAGTCGCGGAAGGCCCCGGTCGCCGGCGAGGGTGCGGCATCGCGCCGCCAGGCGAGGCCCACATCCATGCTCGGCACCTCGTCCTCCAGCACCCGCGTCTCCAGCCGCTGGCCCTCCAGCGACCAGGGCCGGTAGACGAGATCGGACAGGATGGTGACGCCCATGCCGCCCGCCACCATGGAGCGGACGGCCTCCACCGAGGAGGTGCGGAAGATCTCGTGCGGCTCGGTGCCTGCAAGGCTCCAGTAGCGCAGCGCGGTGTGGCGGGCCTCGTCGACGGTGAGCATCACATAGGGGTAGGTCGCGACGTCGGCCAGCGTCACGCTCTCGGCGCGGATGAGGGGATGGTCGGGCGCGGTCCACAGCCGGCGCGAGGAGCGCAGCAGGGTCTCGCTGGCGAGGTTGTCGCCATCCTGCAGATTGGACACGAGAATCACCGCCACATCGAGCGCCCGGTCGACCAGCGCCCGCTCCACCACGTCGCGCGGCGCCTCGAACAGCTCCAGCGTCACGCCCGGGAAGCTGGCCTTGAAGCGCACCAGATGGCGCGGCAGGAAATAGCCGGCCACGGTGTAGGTGGTGCCGACGCGCACCGTGCCGGTGATCGGCTCGGCGCTGCCGCGCACGCCCCGCACCGCATCCTCGACGGCGGCGAGGATCTGACGCCCCTGCAGCAGGAAGCGCCCGCCCTCCAGCGTCACCGCGACGCCCGAGGTGGTGCGCTCCAGAAGCCGGGTGCCGACCATCGCCTCGAGCTGCTGGATCGCGGCGGTGACGGCGGATTGCGAGACGTTCAGCTCCACCGCCGCCTGGCTGATGCGCCCGGTCTCCGCCGCGGCGACGAAATAGCGGATCTGTTTCAGCGAGATCGACACGGCATCAGGCTCCCGGAGCGCGCGGGGCGGCAACCCGGCGCGTCCCGATACCGTCATGCTATCTGATTTTTCGATGTCCCGGATTGCTTAATGCTATTTCTCAGCGCGAGGCGCATTTGCAACTCTCGCGGCGACGCAGATGAGAGGGAAGCCCATCATGACGGTGAAGACGATCCAGGCGCCGCTTCCGGGCACCTTCTACCGGGCTTCCGGTCCCGACGAGCCGGTCTTCAAGTCCGAGGGCGACGCGGTCGCGATCGGCGACACCATCGGGCTGATCGAGGTGATGAAGTCCTTCACCCCGGTCATCGCCGAGGAGGCCGGCACGCTCGTCGCGTTCCATGTCGAGAACGAGGACGCGGTGATGGCCGGTCAGGCCCTCTACGACCTCGACGCCTGACCATGGCGATCCAAAGCCTGTTCATCGCCAATCGCGGCGAGATCGCGGTGCGCATCATCCGCGCCGCCCGTGCGCTCGGCATCCGCACCGTGCAGGCGGTCAGCGCGGCCGACGGCGACATGCTCGCCGCCCGCCTCGCCGATGCCGTCGTGCCGGTCGGCCCTGCCCATGCCAGCAAGTCCTATCTCAACAAGGAGGCGATGGTCCGCGCGGCGGTGGAGAGCGGCTGCGACGCGGTGCATCCCGGCTATGGCTTCCTCTCCGAGAACGCCGATTTCGCCGCCATGGTGGAGGCAGCGGGGCTTATCTTCGTCGGCCCCGCGCCCGAGACGATCCGGCGGATGGGCGACAAGGCGCAGGCCCGCCGCGAGGCCGAGGCCGCTGGCGTTCCCACCGTTCCCGGCACCGACGGCGTCGTCTCCGACCTCGCCGCCGCGCAGGCCGAAGCCGAGCGCATCGGCTGGCCGGTGATGATCAAGGCCGCGGCGGGCGGGGGCGGGCGCGGCATCCGCGTCGCCCGCGACGCCGCGGAGCTCGCCACCCTGTTCCCGCAGGCCAGCGGGGAGGCCCGCGCCGCCTTCGGTGATGGCGGGCTCTATCTGGAGCGCTTCATCGCCCGCGCCCGCCATGTCGAGGTGCAGGTGCTGGGCGACGGCGTGCGCGCCATCCATCTCTATGAGCGCGAATGCTCGCTGCAACGGCGGCGCCAGAAGGTGTGGGAGGAGGCGCCCGCCGCCTGCCTCACGCCCGACCAGCGCGAGGCGCTCTGCGCCTCGGCGGTGCGGCTCGCCGAGCGGGTCGGCTATCGCGGCGCCGGCACGCTGGAATATCTGTTCGACGGCGAGACCGGGGAGTTCTTCTTCATCGAGATGAACACCCGCATCCAGGTCGAGCATCCGGTGACCGAGATGGTGACGGGCATCGACCTCGTGCAGCAGATGATCCGCATCTGCGGCGGGGAGACGCTGGCGCTGGCGCAGGAGGATATCCGGCTCGACGGCCACGCCATCGAGGTGCGGATCTGCGCCGAGGACCCGGACGCCGATTTCCGTCCCTCGCCGGGCACCATCACCGCGCTGGCTGTGCCGGAGGGCGACGGGTTGCGCTTCGACACCATGCTCTTTGCCGGCTATCAGGTTCCGCCCTTCTATGATTCGCTGCTCGGCAAGCTGATCGTCCATGCCCCGACCCGCGCGGCGGCGATCGCGGCGCTGGCCGGCGCGCTGGAAGGGCTCAAGGTGGAGGGGCTGCCCACCACCACGCCGCTGCACAGCGCGCTTGCCGCCGATCCTGAGGTCCAGGCCGGCACCGTGCACACGCGCTGGCTGGAGGGGTGGCTGGAAGGCCGCGCCGCCGGCGCGTCCTCTCCTTCCGCATCGCCCGTCGTTCCCTCTCCGGCCTGAGGAGCCCGCCATGAAGACCCGCTATTCCTTCGGCGGCGACGAGCACGTCTTCGTCGAGATCGACGAGGAGATGTCGCTGGAGGCGTTCTTCAAGAGCCTCTCCATGACCAATGCGGTGCGCGAGGCGAAGATCGCCGGCGTGACCGAAATCTGCCCGGCCAATGCCTCGTTCCAGATCAAGTTCGACCCGGACGTGATCGCCCCCAACGACATGATGGCGGAGCTGAAGGGCTTCGAGGCGGCGGCGGAGAGCGCGGAGAAGACGATCTCCACCCGGATCATCGACATTCCGGTGCTCTATGACGATCCCTGGACCCGCGAGACGCTGATGCGCTTCCGCGAGCGGCACCAGGATCCCTCCGCCACCGATCTCGAATATGCCGCGCGGGTGAACGACTTCCCCGATGTCGACGCCTTCATCGCGGCGCACGCCGCCGCGCCGTGGTTCGTCTCCATGGTCGGCTTCGTCGCCGGGCTGCCCTTCACCTACCAGCTCGTCGAGCGCGAAAAGCAGATCGAGGTGCCGAAATATCTGCGCCCGCGCACCGACACGCCGCGCCTCACGGTCGGCCATGGCGGCTGCTTCGGCTGCATCTATTCGGTGCGCGGTGCCGGCGGCTACCAGATGTTCGGGGTCACCCCGATGCCGATCTACGATCCGAAGGGCGAGATCGGCTACCTGAAGAAGCTGATGCTGTTCCGGCCGGGCGACATCATCAAGTTCCGCGCCATCGACCGCGCGGAATATGACGACACCGTCGCCGCCATCGACGCCGGGAGGTTCGTGCCGCGCATCGCGGAGGCCTCTTTCTCGCTCGATGATTTCACCGCCGACCCCGCCGGCACCAACGCCAAGCTCCTGGAGACGCTCGATGCCTGAGGCGGCCCGCTCCTTCAAGGTCGTGAAGCCAGGCCTCGCCACCACGGTGCAGGACCTCGGCCGGCCCGGCTATTACCATCTCGGCCTGCCCATCTCCGGCGCCATGGACCGCCTCGCCCTGATCGCGGCCAACCGGCTGGTGGGCAATGAAGACGGCGCGGCGGCGCTGGAGGCGGTGTTCCTCGGTCCCGAGCTGACCTTCGCCGCCGACGCGCTGGTCGCGGTGACCGGCGCCGACCTGCCGCCGAAGGTGGACGGCGTCGAGCAGCCGGGCTGGACCGCGTTCACGGTGGCCGCCGGGCAGACGCTCTCCTTCGGCTTCCTGAAGGGCGGCGCGCGCGCCTATGTCGCCATCGCCGGCGGCATCGACGTGCCGGAGGTGCTCGGCTCGCGCTCGACCTACGCGCTCGGCGCGCTGGGCGGTTTCGAGGGGCGGGCCCTGAAGGCGGGCGACGTGGTGCCGCTCGGCACCGCGAACGGGACCGGCCGCGAGGGCGCATCCATCCCCCCCGCCGCGCGCCGTCCGGTGGCGAACGAGATCCGGGTGCTGCCGGGGCTCTACTGGCACCGCATCACGGAAAGCGCGCAGGACGGCTTCTTCGAGGACACGTGGAAGGTCGCCCCCGAAGCGGACCGGATCGGCTACCGCTTCCGCGGCGGGCGCAAGCTCGACTTCGTGCCGCGCGAGCAGCCATTCGGCGCCGGCTCGGACCCCTCCAACATCGTCGACAGCTGCTATCCCTATGGCTCGATCCAGGTGCCCGGCGGCACCGAGCCGATCGTGCTGCACCGGGACGCGGTGTCGGGCGGGGGGTATTTCATGATCGGCGCGGTGATCTCCGCCGACATGGACCTGATCGGCCAGCTTCAGCCGCACCAGGCCGTACGCTTCGCCGCGGTGACGATGGAGGACGCCCTCAAGGCCCGGCACGACGAGACCGCGCGGCTGAAGGCGACGGTTCCGGCCTGATTCAGCCTGCTCGCAGCGCCTCCGCCTCCCGGCCGTCCGCCTCGTCCATCTCGGTGAAGATGCGCGCGAAGGCGGAGATATCGGCGAAATAGGCCGGCTTGATCTTCTCGATCTTGCTGGAATCGATGACGAGATAGGCGGTGCCGGCCCGCGCCAGCACCGCCTGCTTCACCGGCACCTCGTGGAAGTTCGAGCAGGTGACGCCATTCTGCGCGTGCACGCCGCCGGCGGAGAGGAAGGCCTTGCCGATGCCGACACGTTCGAGGCTTCGCAGCGCCTCCTCGCTGGAGAAGGTCTGGGAGGAGGCGTGGAACAGGCCGCCGAGCAGGATCAGGCTGGTATTGGGCCGCATCGCCACCCGCGCCGCGATGTTCATCGCATAGGTGATGACGGTGAGCCGCCCGGTGGTGGGCAGATGCTCGATCATCGCCGGCGTGGTGGTCCCGCAATCGATGAAGACGGTGTCGTCCGGCTCCACGAGCCGCGCCGCCGCGCGCCCGGCCAGCCTCTTGGCCTCGGCATGGGCATCGGCCTCGGCGTCGAGCCGGTAGGTGGTGGCGCGCTCCCCGCCGGCCGGCAGGATGTAGCCCCCCAGATAGCTGAACAGATGCGCCGATGAGGCGAGGTCGCGGCGCACCGTCATCTCCGAGACGCCGAGATGCTCGGCGGCGTCGCGCAGATGCAGCACGCCGGCGGCGCGCAGTCGCTCGTCGAGCTGTCGGATGCGTTCGGACTTCTTCACGGCATTCCCCGGTCTGCCCGTCTTCCATCTCCTGGCGGCCTTGACTCGTCAAGGTGCTTATGAAACGGTCGTCACAAATAATGTGAAGATTATAACATACCAACGCCAAATCCCGCAGGTAGTTGACGACATGACGGACACGGAACAGGTCGGCTCCCGCGATCCGCGCGAGCTTGCGCGGTTCATCGACCATACGGTGCTGAAGGCCGAAGCCTCGCGGGCCGAGGTGGCGCGCTATTGCCAGGAGGCGCGGGCCAACGGCTTCGCCTCGGTCTGCGTGAACGCGGTCCATGCCGGATTCGTGGCGGAGCAGCTCGCCGGCAGCGGGGTGAAGACCTGCGTGGTGGTGGGCTTCCCGCTGGGTGCCAGCGGCGCGGCCGCGAAGGCGGACGAGGCCGCGCTGGCGATCGCGGCCGGCGCGCAGGAAATCGACATGGTGATCGACATCGGTGCGCTGATCGAGGGCGACCTCACCCGGTGCCGCGCCGATCTCGATGCGGTGCGCGCGGCGACGCGAGGGGCGGTGCTGAAGGTCATCATCGAGGCCTGCCTGCTCGACGATGCGCAGAAGGAGACCGCCTGCCGCCTCGCGAAGGAGGCCGGCGCCGATTTCGTGAAGACGTCGACCGGTTTTTCCACCGGCGGCGCCACCCTTGCCGACATCGCGTTGATGCGCCGGGTGGTCGGCCCCGCAATGGGGGTCAAGGCCTCGGGCGGCGTGCGCACCGCCGAGGCCGCCTTCGCCTTTCTCGATGCGGGCGCCACCCGCATCGGCGCCAGCGCCAGCCTCGCCATCGTCGGTGCCGGCAAGATCACGTCCGGCAAGACCACGTCCGGCGACACCGCGCCGGCGGCGGCCGGCGGCTACTGAGCTACGCCTTTCTACGCCTGCACATACAAGCAACGCCTGCAAGCACAAGAATGTCTGGGAGGACATCATGAGAAAGACACTGCTCGCCCTTGCCACGGGCCTCTCGCTCTTCGCCGGCCTGCCCGCGATGGCCGACGGCGTGGTCGACACCAGCCAGCTCCGCAAGGACATCACCTCGGCGGCGACGGGCAAGAAGTTCTCCATCGCCACCGTGGTGAAGGTCGACGGCATCGCCTGGTTCGACCGCATGCGCGACGGGGTCAAGCAGTTCGGCACCGACACCGGCATGGATGTCTGGCAGGTCGGCCCCAGCCAGGCGGACGCGGCCGCGCAGGTGCAGCTTGTCGAGAACCTGATCGCGCAGGGGGTCGATGCCATCTGCATCGTGCCGTTCTCGGTGGAGGCGGTGGAGCCGGTGCTCAAGAAGGCGCGCGACCGCGGCATCGTGGTGATCGCGCATGAGGCTTCGAACCTCAAGAACGCCGACTATGTGCTGGAAGCGTTCGACAACAAGGCCTATGGCGCCAAGCTGATGGAAGTGCTCGGCAAGCAGACCGGCGGCAAGGGCAAATACCTCGCCACGGTGGGCAGCCTCACCTCGCAGTCGCAGAACGAGTGGATCGACGGCGCGATCGCCTACCAGAAGGAACACTTCCCGGGCATGGCGCTCGCCACCCAGCGCCTCGAGACCTATGACGACGCCAACACCGACTACAACCGCCTGTCCGAGGCCCTGACCACCTATCCTGAGGTCAATGGCATCATCGGCGGCCCGATGCCGACCTCGGCCGGCGCCGGTCGCCTGATCGCCGAGCGCGGGCTGAAGGGCAAGGTGTTCTTCTCCGGCACCGGCCTGCCCTCCGTCGCCGGCAAGTACCTGCAGGACGGCGATATCCAGTACATCCAGTTCTGGGATCCCGCCGTTGCCGGCTACGCCATGAACGAACTCGCCGTGCTCGCCCTCACCGGCAAGACGGACGAGATCAAGGCCGGCCTCAATCTCGGGCTGAAGGGCTATGAGAAGCTCACCACCCCGGCCGGCGCCGCGCCGAACCTGCTCTATGGCCAGGGCTGGGTCGGCGTGACCAAGGACAATATGGATCAGTACAAGTTCTGAGGCCGGCGGCACGGCTTCGGGCCGTGCCGTCCGTTCCGACGGTTGCGGTCCTTTGCTGCCCGCTTCGTCCATTGACATCATCTCGGACGGCCATGGGCCGGTCCGGGGTCTTTGGAGGAAGAGCCGGCAATCCCGACTGCCGATCCGGTCGGGATGGTGGCTGGAGGGTGAGGCAGCTCCCTCTCCCCGCGTTGAACGCGACCGTTGCCGCGTTCAACGTCTGGGAATGCCCATGACGGATATATCCCTCATGGGGAAGCGGGACAGGGTGAGGGGGCTTCAATGGCTCAACAGCCGCTTTCCCCCTCACCTACCCGCTTCGCGGACTACCTCTCCTTCGATGTGGGATTTATCCGACATCGACTTTCCAAAAGATCGAGCACGGCAACGGTCGCGTTCGATGCGGGGAGAGGAAGAAGGGGCGGACGTCCATCGGCTCCTTATCTCCCTTGCCGTCTCCATCCCTTTCACGAAGCCCATCCCATGGCCGAACCCCTGATCGAACTGCGCGGCGTCACCAAGCGCTTTCCCGGCATGACGGCGCTGGACGCGATCGACTTCCGCATCGCGCCGGCCGAGATCCTGTGCCTCGCCGGTGAGAACGGCTCGGGCAAGTCGACGCTCATCAAGATCGTCTCGGGCGTCTATGCCTATGACGAGGGCGAATTGCTGATCGACGGCGCGCCGGTCTCCGGCTTCTCGCCGCGCGCGGCCATCGCCGCCGGGGTGCAGGTGATCTATCAGGATTTCTCGCTGTTCCCGAGCCTGACCGTGGCCGAGAACCTCGCCATGGGCCGGCTGCTGAGCGAGAACCGCCGCCTCGTCGCTCCCGCCGAATGCCAGCGCCTCGGCGCCGAGGCGCTGGCCCGGCTGGATGTGACGATGGACCTCGACGCCCGCGTCGGCTCGCTCTCCACTGCCGACCGGCAGATCGTCGCCATCGCCCGCGCTTTGATGAGCCGCACCCGCCTGCTGATCATGGACGAGCCGACCACCGCGCTCACCGGTCGCGAGGTCGAGCGGCTCTTCGCCATCGTCCGCGAGATCAAGGCCAAGGGCATCGCGGTGCTGTTCGTCAGCCACAAGATGCGGGAAATGCTGGAGATCTCCGAGCGCATCTGCGTGTTCCGCAACGGCCGCAAGGTCGAGGAAGGCCCGACCGCCGAATTCACCGAAGGCCGCATTACCCGCGCCATGACCGGGCAGGACATCGGGCAGGAGCGCTATGTCTGGTCCGGCGACATCGCGGCCGAACCGCGCCTGTCGGTGCGCGCGCTCGGCGTCGGCGAACGTGTGCACGACGTCTCCTTCGATCTGCGCGCCGGCGAGATCGTCGGCTTGTCCGGCCTGCTCGGCTCCGGGCGCACCGAACTCGCGCTCGCCCTGTTCGGCATGGAGCCCGGTCATCGCGGCGAGGTGCGGATGGACGGCGCGCCGCTGAAGCTGGAAACCGTGCAGCAGGCGGTCGAGGCCGGCATCGCCTATGTGCCGGAGGACCGCCTCTCCGAAGGCCTGTTCATGACCCAGTCCATCGCCCGCAACATGGTGGCCAGCGCCATCGACCGGGTGACGCACGGCCCCTTCCTCTCTGACGGCGAGGCGACCGCGCTCGCCGAGCGCACCGTCGCCGACATGCGCATCGCGACCACGGATGTCGACAAGCAGGTCGGCAAGCTGTCGGGCGGCAACCAGCAGCGCGTCATCATCGGCCGCTGGCTGCTGACCGGCCCGCGGGTGCTGATCCTGAACGGGCCGACGGTGGGCGTCGACATCGGCTCCAAGGCCGAGATCCACCGCCGCATCCGCGACCTCGCGGTGAAGGACGGGCTCGCCGTGCTGATGATCTCCGACGACGTGCCGGAACTGCTGCAGAACTGCAACCGCATCCTCCTGATGCATCGCGGCGCGATCGAGGCCGATCTCGACCCGCGCGGCCTCGAGGAGGACGACATCCACACCCGCCTGAAGACGCTGCGCTGATGGATCGCCTCAAGACACTCCTGCGCCGCTCGGAAACGGCGGTCTTCGTCATCGTCGTCCTGATCATGGTGCTGATCGGCGCGATCAACCCCGCATTCTGGCAGGCCGACAACCTGTTCAACCTGCTGCGCGCCAACGTCATCATCGGCATCATGGCGCTGAGCGTGCTCACCGTGATGATCTCGGGCGGCATCGACGTGTCGTTTCCAGCCTTCGCGGCGGCGGCGATGTATCTCACCGTGCTCGCCATGGAGGCCACCGGCTATCAGGGCGTCGTGCTGCCCTTCATCGGCGCGACGCTGATCGGGCTGGTGTGCGGGCTGTTCAACGCGGTCTTCATTTCCACCTTCCGCATGATCCCGCTGATCGTCACGCTGGGCTCGGCCTCGGTGGTGCGCGGGCTGCTGCTCGGCCTTGTCGGCACCTCGATCGTCAATATCGACCGCATGCCGCCGGCCCTCATCGCCTTCGGCCGTTCCAGCCTCGACATCGGCGGGGCGAAGCTTTCCGCGATGGTGTTCGTCTATCTCGGGCTCGCCGTGCTGGTATGGCTGTTCCTCACCCGCACCATGACGGGGCGCTCCATCTTCGCCTATGGCGACGACGCGGAATCGGCCAAGCGCGTCGGCTTCAACACGCGGCGCACGGTCTATGTCGCCTATGGCCTCGCCGGCGCGCTGGCGGGCTTCGCCGGGCTGCTGCATTCCTCGATGATCTGGCTCGCCAATCCGCGCGATTTCGTCGGCTACGAGCTGGACGTGATCGCGGCGGTGGTGCTGGGCGGGGCGTCCATCTTCGGCGGGCGCGGCTCGGTGCTGGGCACCGTGCTCGGCGTGTTCCTGCTGGTGCTCATCAAGAACAGCCTCATCATCATGCGCATCGACAACACCTGGCAGGGCGTGGTGGTCGGCTGCGTCATCGTGCTCGCGACCGCGCTCACCGCCTGGCGCGACCGCAAGGCCGCGGCATGAGGGGGAAGGACACCATGGACAAGCGTCTCGACCTCTCGCGCTTCATCAGCCGCGACAACAACATCCTCCAGCTTCTGGTCATCACCGCGCTGATCTTCGCGCTGATGAGCTGGCTGGAGCCCAACAAGTTCCTGCGCTACTACAATTTCGAGTCCATCAGCTTCATCTTTCCCGAGCTCGGCATCGTCGCCATCGCGATGATGCTGGCCATGCTCACCGGCGGTATCGACCTCTCGGTGATCGGCATCGCCAATCTTGCCGGCATCCTCGCCGGGGTGTTCTTCACCCGCATCTATCCCGGCGACCCGTCTGCCGGCATGGCGGGGGAGATCGCCCGCGTCGCGGCGGGCGTGATGCTGGCGCTGGGGGTCGGGCTGATCGCCGGCACGCTGAACGGGCTGCTGATCGCGAAAGGGCGGATCACGCCCATCCTCGCCACGCTCGGCACCGGGCAGATGTTCACCGGCCTGTGCATGGTGCTGACCGGCGGCCCCGCCATCGTCGGCTTCCCGGCCTATTGGGGACTGATCGGAAACGGCAAGCTGTTCGGAATCGCGGTGCCGCTGCTGCTGTTCCTCGCAGTGGCGGTGCTGATCGCGGTGATGCTGACGAAGACGCCCTTCGGCCTCAACCTCTTCCTCATCGGCACCAATCCGCGCGCCGCGGTGTTCGCCGGGCTGAAGACCGAGCGGATGGTGCTCTGGTCCTACATGCTCAGCGGCACGCTGGCGGCGCTGGCCGGCATCGTGCTCTCCGGCCGCACCAATGCGGCGAAGTCCGACTACGGAAACTCGTATCTGCTGCAGGCGGTGCTCATCTGCGTGCTCGGCGGCACCAATCCGGCGGGCGGGCGCGGCACCGTGCTTGGCATCGCGATCGCGGTGATCGCCCTGATGCTGCTGGCCTCCGGCTTCCAGATGATGCGGTTCTCCAACCACCTCATCGACTTCATCTGGGGCGGCTTCCTGCTGCTCGTCATGGTGCTGAACGCCTTCAGGAACCGCGAATGACCCTCATCCATCTCGACCCGCGCGCCTTCGGCGAGAGCGAGACCCTCTTCGTCGAGCATGAGGGCCTCACCGCCACGCTGTGGCGCTATCCCACCGGTGTCGAGGCGGTGCGCCTCGCCAATGAGCGCGGCGCGCTGGTGGTGCTGCCTTTTCTCGGCCAGATGATCTGGTCGGCGGCCTTCGACGGCGTCGACCTCACCATGCAGAGCATCTTCAAGGCGCCGCGCAAGGTGCGCACCATCGCCGAAACCTATGGGTGCTTCGCCTTCCATTCCGGCCTGCTGCGCAACGGCGTGCCGGGGCCGACAGACACCCACCCGGCCCATGGCGAAATGCCCTGCGCGGCGATGGATTCCGCCGGCATCGAGGCGGGAACGGACGGGCGCGGGCCCTATCTGCGCCTGTTCGGGACTTACGAATACGCCATGGGCTTCGGGGCCCACTACATGGCGCGCCCCAGCGTGACGCTCTACGCCGGCTTGGCCCGTTTCGACATGGGAATCGAGGTGGAGAATCTCTCCGCCGGCGACGACATGGACCTGATGTACATGGCGCATGTGAACTACGCTTTCGTCGAGGGCGGCGAGATCCTTCAGCCGGCGCCCTTCGATGCCGCGCACACCCAGGTGCGGCGCGCGGTGCCGGCCCATGTGACGCCGAACCCGGACTATCTCGCCCGCATCGCGGCCCTCGCCGCCGACCCTTCGGGCGCCCGCATCGTCCGCCGGGCGGACGGCTATGATCCCGAGCAGGTGTTCTACCTGCACGGCCTCGCCACCGACGATGAGGGGGCGACCACGCTGATGCTGCGCCGGCCGGAGGGCGACGCTTTCCTCGCGCGCTACCGGCCGGCCGCGTTCCCGCACACGGTGCGCTGGATCCTCGCCGGCCACGACCAGTCGGTCTGCGCCTTCGCGCTGCCCTCGACCTGCGAGCCGGAGGGCTACGCCGCCGAGAAGGCCAAGGGCAACGTCATCCGCCTGCCGGCCGGGGCGTGCTCGCGTTTTTTCGTGGAGCTCGGCCATCTCGATGCGGCCGAATGCGCGGCGCTGGCGGGCGGCAACTGAACCCGGAACAGGGGCGAAGGGGAGAAAACGGGATGTCGAAGATCGCCGTCGTCGGGTCCAACATGATGGACCTCATCACCTATGTGGACCACATGCCGCTGCGCGGCGAGACGGTGGAAGCGCCGAGCTTCGAGATGGGCCACGGCGGCAAGGGCGCCAATCAGGCGATCGCCGCAGCCCGTCTCGGCTCAAAGGTGGCGATGGTCACCCGCGTGGGGGACGACACCTTCGCCGATGCCACCCTCGCCAATTTCCAGCGCAACGGCATCGACGTCGCCCATGTCATCCGCACGCCGGGCCTGCCGTCCGGGGTGGCTCCGATCTTCGTCGAGCCGTCGGGCGAGAATTCGATCCTCATCGTCAAGGGCGCCAATGCAGCGCTCTCGCCCGCCGACGTGGACGCCGCCGCTGATCTCATCCGGGGCTGCGCGCTGATCCTGATGCAGCTCGAGATACCGGTGGAAACGGTCTACCACACGGTGCGCCGGGCACGGGAATGGGGCGTGCCGACCCTGCTGGTGCCGGCCCCCGCGCTGCCGGACCTCGATGTCGCGCAGCTCGCCGACCTCGCCTTCCTTACCCCCAACGAAACCGAGCTCGCCACCCTCACCGGCCTGCAGGTGGAGAGCGAGGCGCAGGCCGAGGCGGCCGCCAAGGCTCTGGTCGGGCGGGGTATCGGCACGGTGATCGTGACCATGGGCGGGCGCGGAGCGCTGCTGGTGACGGACGGGGAGGTCCGCCGCATCGAGCCGGTGAAGGTCGAGCCGGTCGACACCACCGGGGCGGGGGACGCCTTCATCGGCGCCTTCGCGCATTTCGTCACGAGCGGCCTGCCGGTGCCCGAGGCGCTGGGCGAGGCCGGCAGATATGCGGCCGATTCCATCACCCGCCGCGGCACCCAGCGCTCCTACGCCACCGCCGCCGAATTCCGCTCGCGCTTTCCGGGCTGAGCGGGCCGAACGCGGGCTTCAGATGCCTGTCTGGTCGCCGATGCCTGAGCGGTGTTCAGACACGCCTATCCTGTGGGCCGTTCCGATGGCCGCGGATTACAGCGTCCGGAGAACGTCGCCGGCGAGGCGGGCAACGACGTCCACATGCCTTCGCGCCTGCGCGCGCGCCGCGTCCGCGTCACCCGCGCGGATGGCGCCGACGAGGTCGCGCATCTCGCCGATGGCGGCGGCATGGCGGTCGGGTGTCGCGATGGTCATGCCGCGCAGATGGTTGATGCGGGCATTGAGCGAGCGCACCACCTCCCACGCCACCGGCTTGCCGGCGACCCGGAACAGTCCTTCGTAGAAATCCGTGGTCGCCTTCAGCACCATCCGCGCGCCGAGCGAGCGGAAGGCCGCGTCGATCCGGTCGATGGCGGCGTCTAGTTCCGCGAGGTCCTGCACCGTTGCCCGGCCGGCGCAGGCATGGGCAGCCTCGCCTTCCAGAAGGGCGCGGATCTCGTAGATCTGGGCGGCCTGCGCGGCATTCGGCCGGGCGACGGCGGGGCCGTGCTGAGGAATGGTCTCGACCAGCCCCTCCGCTTCCAGATGGCGCAGCACCTCGCGCACCACGCTGCGGCTGACTCCGAGCCTTTCGCACAGTGTCCGCTCCACAAGGCGTTCGCCGGGCTTGAAGCGGAAATCGAGAATGGCGTCGCGCATCTTCTCCAGCGTGAGCGCGCGCAGCGTGGTGACGCTGCGCTCGACCTTCATTTCTGCCGCCGATTCCCGAGCTACTTCCAGCGCCGATGCGGCTGCGGGTGCAGGCGGGTTCCTCGTCTCCATCACCGACATCGCTTTCCCTCCCCCGAACGTTTGGACCCGATGCCGATTCAAAGCAATTGACGGCAGTCTCTTATGGTATACCATCTTATCATAATATTACTCGATGGCCCAGTGGGGTCTCCCGCCCGGACGGAACGGACATGTCGCTTCAGCTTCGCAAGGTCGTCACCTACACCGAGACGACGTTCATTGAGGGTGGCCGCCCCGCGCCGACGCCGCTGCGCCTGTTCGCGGCTGCCGCGGTGCTGAAGAACCCTTGGGCCGGACGCGGCTTCGTCGAGGACCTGAAGCCGGAGATCCATGCCGTGGCACCACGGCTCGGTGCCGAGCTGACGCAGGAGATCCTGAATCTCGCCGGTTCGGGCGAGGCGGTGGAAGCCTATGGCAAGGCGGCGGTGGTCGGGACTTCCGGCGAGGTCGAGCATGCCTCGGCGCTGATCCACACGCTGCGCTTCGGCAACCACTATCGCAAGGCGGTCGGCGCCAGGAGCTACCTCGCCTTCACCAACACCCGCGGCGGCCCGGATTGCCCGATCGTGATTCCACTGATGGACAAGCTCGACGAGGGCCGGCGCTCGCACTACCTCACCATCCAGTTCTCGATCCTCGATGCCCCGGCGCCGGACGAGATCGTGGTCGCGCTCGGCGCTTCCATCGGCGGACGGCCGCACCACCGCATCGGCGACCGCTACCAGGACCTCGAGGAACTCGGCAGCACCCAGGGTCTCGATGCGGCACAAGGTTCCGAGGTTTCACATGGCTGAGCCGGCGGAGAGCGTGCCCCATCTCGCCGGGGCCGGTCTGGTGGTGCATGGCGGTCGCGATGGCGCCCCGGTTCATACCCGTTTCCGCCGTGCCGGCGCGGGCTTGCCGGTGGTGCTGATCCACGGCGTCGGCATGGCGGGCGAGGCGTGGGAGCCACAGATCGCGGCGCTCAGGACCCGCTTCGACGTCATCGCCATCGACATGCTGGGCCATGGAGGTTCCAGCCTGCCGGCGACGGATGCCCGGCTTTCGGACTATGCGGATCAGGTGATCGCGGTGCTCGACGCGCTTGGCTTGCCGGCGGCCGCGGTGATCGGCCATTCCATGGGCGCGCTGGTGGCGCTGGAGACGGCGCTTGCTTATCCGGCCCGCGTCCTCGGCGTTGCTGCGCTGAACGCCGTGTTCTGCCGCACGCAGGAACAGCGCGACGCCGTGCTCGCCCGTGCCGATGCGCTGGCGGCAGAGAATGCGCAGGCGCAGGCTGCCTCTCGCACCGCCTCCCATGATGCTGCCATTGCCCGCTGGTTCGGCGAGCCGGTTCCCGCTTCGCTCGACGCTGCCGCCGCGCAGGTCCGCCGCCTGCTCGCAGCCGGCGATCCGGTCGGCTATGCCCGGACCTATCGCCTGTTCGCGACCTCCGACGACGCCCATGGCGAGCGTCTGTCTAGCCTTGCCGTCCCGGCGCTGTTCCTGACCGCCGAGGACGATCCGAACTCGACGCCGGCGATGTCGGCGGCGATGGCCGCGATCGCGCCGCAAGGGCGCTGCGAGGTGATCGCCGGCGCCCGCCACATGATGAACCTCACCGCGCCGGACGAGGTGACCGGCCGGCTGGTGCGATTCCTCGACGGGCTCAGCGGGGCTTCGGGGGAACGGGCGGCGGCGCTGATCGCCGCCTTCGACACCCGTGCCTTCCGGCAGGCGCTGGGTTCCTTCCTCACCGGCGTCACGGTCGTCACGACCCGGCAGGCCGACGGCGAGCCGCGCGGCTTCACCGCGAACTCCTTTTCCTCCGTCTCGCTCGATCCGCCGCTGGTGCTGGTCTGCCTCGCCAGGACCGCGTCGAGCTTCGAGACCTTCACCGCCGCCGGGCATTTCGCGGTCAGCGTGCTGTCTGCGGTGCAGCGGGACGTCTCCGCGCTGTTCGCTTCCAAGCAGCCGGACAAATTCGCCCAGAGCCGCTGGCATGAAGGCCCCGCCGGCAGCCCCGTGATCGACGGCGCGGCCGCCTGGTTCGACTGCCGCCGGCACAGCATTGTCGAGGCCGGCGACCATGTCATCCTGATCGGTGAGGTGGCGGGCTTCGGCGCGAGCGCGGCGGCGCCTCTCGGCTATTGCCGCGGCGCCTATGTCGATCTCGCCCTGTCGCAGGAGGTGGTCGCCGCGCGCGACGAGCCGGCCAAGGTCGGCGCGATCCTGGAGCGGAACGGGGCCGTGCTGCTGGTCGAGAACGCGGGCGGCCTGTTCGATCTGCCGACCGGCAGCCGGCTGGAGCCGCAGGACAATCCCCGCAGTCTGCGTGCCGCGCTGGACCGCCTCGGCGCGCCCGCGCGGCTCGACTTCCTGTTCGCGGTGTTCGAGACCCCGAATGCCGGGCACGGCGCGGTGTCGATCTATTATCGCGGCGTGCTCGAAGGCGAGCCCGCGGCGGGTTGCGGGGCGCGGCTGGTGACGTTCGACGCCATACCCTGGTCCCGCCTGCCGGACGAGGCGGTGCGCTCCATGCTGGGGCGCTATGTGCGCGAGCGCAGCGAGGACGCCTTCGGCCTTTATGTCGGCGACACCGAGCGCGGCACCATCCACCCGGTCGGGCGGATGCGCTGACGACGCCTCTCAATCTCTTCCCGGCGCGACACGACAGGATTGCGACTGATGAAATTCTCGCTCTTCGTCCATATGGAGCGCGCCGATCCGGCCATCCCGCACCGGCGACTGTTCGACGAACTGGAAGAGCTGGCGCTGATGGCGGAGGACGGCGGCTTCGAGACGGTGTGGATCGGCGAGCATCACGCGATGGAGTTCACCATCGCGCCGAATCCCTTCATCCAGCTCGCGCATCTTGCCGCCCGCACCTCGCGCATCCGGCTCGGCACCGGCAATGTGGTGGCGCCGTTCTGGCATCCGCTGCGGCTCGCCGGCGAGGCGGCGATGACGGACGTCGCCTCCAATGGCCGGCTCGATCTCGGCATCGCGCGCGGGGCCTATGTGTTCGAATATGAGCGCATGCTGCCCGGCCTCGATGCGCTACAGGCCGGTCAGCGCATGCGCGAGATCATTCCGGCGCTGAAGCGGTTGTGGGAGGGCGACTATGCCCATGAGGGCGCATTCTGGTCGTTCCCCGTCTCCACCGCTTCGCCCAAGCCGGTGCAGAAAGGGGGCGTGCCGATCTGGGTGGCGGCGCGCGATCCGGCGAGCCACGATTTCGCGGTGGCCCAGGGCTGCAACGTGCAGGTGACGCCGCTCGCGGCCGGCGACGGCGAGGTGGTGAACCTGATGGCGCGTTTCGATGCGGCGGTCGCCGGTCATCCCGAGATCCCGCGTCCGCAGATCATGCTGCTCCAGCACGCCTATGTCGCCGACAGCGAGGCCGAGGCCGAGGCGATCACCGACGAGCTGTCCTATTTCTACGCCATGTTCGGCGCGTGGTTCGCCAATAAGCGGCCGATCCGGCAGGCGATCATGGACCCGCTCACGCCGGACGAGCGCGCGGCGCTGCCGAACTGTGCTCCAGAGGTGATCCGGCGCAATCTCGTCATCGGCCAGCCGGACGAGGTGATCGCGCGGCTGAAGGGCTATGAGGCGCTGGGCTTCGACCAGTTCTCGCTGTGGATCGACGGCGGGCGCGACCATGCGCGCAAGAAGAAGGCGCTCGACCTCTTCATCCGTCACGTCATGCCGGCCTTCGGCTGAAGGGAGGGGAGCATGGCAACGCTGCGCGACGATTTCCGGCTCTATATCGACGGCGCCTTCGTCGAAGGGGAAGGCCGTTTCGAGAGTATCGACCCCTCCACCGGCGCGCCCTGGGCACGGATGCCGGCGGCCGGCGTGCACGATGTCGAGCGGGCGGTGCAGGCGGCGCACCGGGCCTTCGGCGACCCGGCCTGGGCAGGGCTTACCGCGACCGCGCGCGGCAAGCTGCTGATCCGGCTCGGCGACCTCGTCGCCGCGCATGCGCAGGAACTGGCCGAGCTGGAGACCCGCGACACCGGCAAGATCATCCGGGAAACCCGCGCGCAGATCGGCTATGTCGCGGAATATTATCGGTATTTCGGCGGCCTGGCGGATAAGGTCGAAGGCGCGCACCTGCCCGTCGACAAGCCGGACATGGAAGCCTGGCTGCGCCGCGAGCCGATCGGCGTGGTGGCGGCGGTGGTGCCGTGGAATTCGCAGCTTTTCCTCTCGGCGGTAAAGCTCGGTCCGGCGCTGGCGGCGGGTTGCACCGTGGTGCTGAAGGCCTCCGAGGACGGGCCGGCACCCTTGCTGGCCTTCGCCCGGCTGGTGCGTGAAGCTGGCTTTCCGCCCGGCGTCGTCAACATTGTCACCGGCTTCGGCGAGAAGTGCGGGCGCACGCTCACCGCCCATCCGCTGGTCGCCCGCGTCGCCTTCACCGGGGGCCCGTCGACCGCGCGTCACGTGGTGCGCAACACCGCCGAGAATCTCGCTTTCACAACGCTGGAACTGGGCGGCAAGTCGCCGGTGCTGGTGTTCGACGACGCCGATCTCGAGAGTGCCGCGAACGCCATCGTCGCGGGTATCTTCGCAGCCTCGGGGCAGAGCTGCGTCGCCGGTTCGCGGCTGCTGGTCCAGAAGGGCGTGCACAAGGCGTTGCTCGGTGTGCTCAAGGACAAGGCCGAGCGCATCCGCATCGGCGATCCGCAGGATCCGGCAAGCGAAATGGGTCCGCTCGCGACGCAGCGCCAGCTTGCGCATATCGAAACGGTGGTGGCCGCCAGCATCGAAGCCGGCGCGCGGCTGGTGACCGGCGGCCGACGACCCGAGAAGCTGGCCGAGGGGCTGGCGGCCGGCAGCTATTACGCCCCCACCATTCTCGCCTGCGCCGGCAATGAGCTGCCTTGCGCGGCGGAGGAACTGTTCGGCCCGGTACTCAGCGTCATGCCTTTCACCGATGAAGCGGATGCGGTGGTGAAGGCCAATGACAGCCGGTTCGGGCTTGCCTCGGGTGTGTTCACCCGCGACCTCACCCGTGCCCACCGGCTGATCCGGCGCCTGCGGGCCGGCATCGTGTGGGTGAACACCTATCGCGCGGTCTCGCCCATCGTGCCGTTTGGCGGCTATGGCGAATCCGGCCTCGGGCGTGAGGGCGGGCTCGAATCGATCCGCGACTACACCCGCACAAAGTCGGTCTGGATCCGCACCTCGGACGAGCCGATCGCCGATCCCTTCGTGATGCGCTGAACAGGCAGGACCGATGATCTACGAGATGCGTACCTACCGGCTGAAGACCGGAACCGTGCCGACCTATGTCAAGCTCGTCGCGGAGGAGGGCATCGCCATCCAGAAGGGCCATCTCGGCCAGCTTGTCGGCTATTTCTTCTCGGATATCGGATCGCTCAACGAGATCGTCCACATCTGGGCCTATTCCGGCCTCGATGACCGTGCCGAACGCCGGGCGGCGCTGAACGCCGATCCGGCCTGGCTTGCCTTCCTGCCGAAGATCCAGGCGCTGATCGAGACGATGGAGAACAAGATCCTGCTGCCGACGGCGTTCTCCCCGCTCGCCTGACGGGCGGGGCTGCCGTCATCTTTCGCCGAGATATCGGAACAGGGTCGTCTTCCACCAGTCGGAGTGGGTCGCGTCGAGCAGGGCGATGTCGACGTCGCGGCGCAGCGGGCTGCCCAGTGGCAGCGCGATGCCGTAATTCTGCGGATCGAAAACCACGTCGAGCATGTCGGCCGAGGTGGAAAACTGCTGCAGCACGATCCAGGCCAGCAAGGGCTTGTCATAGACGAACGCGTCGATCCGCTTGTCCTGCATCGCTTTCAGCCCGTCCTGCGCCGTGGCGAAGCCCTGGAAGCGAATGCGCTCGGCGGTGAGGTATTCGACCGTGGCCGAGCCGTTCACCGCTCCCACCCGCACGCGGGAGAGGTCGGCGGCGCTGTTCACCAGTCCCTGCAGTTGGCGCGTGGTGAGCGCGGAGGTGACGCCGGCGGTGAACACCGCGAGCGCGATGACCGAGACCACCATCCACACGATCGCGACGGCCCGGCCGGCCATTGTGGTGGGGGCGACGTGGCCGGTGCTGGCCTGGGTCATCGCTTCGGCGGACCACCAGATGCCGGCGCCGATTCCTTTCCCGGCCGCACCCTTGAAATGATCGTTGCGGTTGCGTTCGAACAGCCAGACCAGCACTCCGACGAGCAGCGCGAGACCGATCAGCGCGCCAACCGCCTGCAGGAAGCCGAACGAGACCAGGGTGTGGACCAGCAGTTCCCACATCGAGGGCGCGGCCAGCGGCACGGCGATGCCGAGCCCGGTCGCGTAGAAGGGCTGGCTGAAATCGACGATCCGCGCCCGCGGAGAGGTGATGGTGATCGCCGCGACGGCCGCGTCATATGTCCCGGCCGCCGTCTGATCAATCAGCGCCTTGACGGTCGGCTCCTCGACCAGCCGATAGTCGAGGTTGAGCTGGCCGGCGATGCGCTTCCACAGATCGATGCTGATGCCGCTCCAGGTGCCGTCCTTGCCCTTCATCGCGAAGGGCGGTGCCTCCTTGGTCGCCACCACGAGCGTGCGGCCCGGCGGTGCCGGGACCGCGGGCGCGTCCTCGGCGTGGAGCGGGAGGGTGAGGGCGAACAGAGCAAGGATGAGGGCTACGAGACGCATGCGCCGCATCCTGCCATTACCGCATGGCGAGGCAAGCGATGTCCTGTGCTGCAGTGCGGGGATCAACAGCCGGCGGCGTCAGGCACCGGCCGGCCGGAAATCATCCTCGATATAGGCGTCGAGAATGGCTTCGAAATCCCGGTCTCCGGCAAAGCCCAGCGCATGGGCGCGCGCCGCGGTGAAGTTCCGCGGCCATCCGCCGACGACGCGGGCGACCGCAGGATCGGGCCGGCGCCGGATCAGGTTGACGGCAGCATCCCCCGCCCGGCGGCGCAGCGCCTCGATCTCGTCGCCGATCGTCACCGACACGCCCGGCATGTTGAGGCTGCGTCGGGCGCCGAGCGGCGCCGTATCGAGGCTCGCGGCATGGACGAGGTAGCCCACCGCCGCGCGGGGCGAGGCGATCCAGACCCGCAGATCGTCGTCGACCGGCAGATCCGCCTCAAGCCCGTTCAGCGGCTCGCGGATGATGCCGGAGATGAAGCCGGACAGCGCGGCATTCGGGCGGCCGGGCCGCACGCAGATCGTCGGCAGCCGGATCGCCACGCCGTCCAGAAATCCCTTGCGGCTGTAATCGGCCAGCAGCAGCTCGGCGATGACCTTCTGCACGCCGTAGCTGGAGGCCGGCGCGGTGAGATAGTCGTCGTCCACCACCTCCGGGAAAGGCGCCCCGAATACCGCGAGCGAGGACGTATAGACAAGGCGCGGCACATAGCCCGGCACGGCCCGGATCGCTTCGTACAGCGCACGCGTACCGTCGAGATTGATCCGGTAGCCCTCCTCGAAGCGCGCTTCGGCCTCGCCAGAGACGATGGAGGCGAGGTGAAAGATGATGTCGGGTCGGGTCGCTATCAGGCGCTCGCCACCGCCGGGGGCCGCGTAATCGCTCGCCAGCACCTCGACGGGGAAGGGCATAGCTGCCGGCGGCGTCGTTTCCACCACATCGTGCAGCACGGCACCCGTGATGGGCACGCCGCTGATCGTGCCTTGCTCTGCGAGATGATCGAGCAGCTTGCGCCCGATCATGCCGGCGGCGCCGAGGATGAGGATCTTCATCGCGGATGGCTCCAGATGTGGGGGCGGGGTGAACGTTCGGGTCCGTGAGGAAGCGCGCCGGAACCAGCACGCTCTGCGGGAACAGGGTGAGAAGCGCAAGCACGATGCGCGGCGCCATGAGGAACGGCCGCACCCTCTCGATGGCGAGCGCAAGGCCGACCTCGTTTCCCTCTTGTGGATCCGGGTGCGCCGTCGAGGGCGCGCCCGAACGGTGGCGTCACTCGATGATGTTGAAGTCCTTCAGATACTCGTCGGACAGTTCGATCCCGAGACCCGGCAGGTCGTCGTCGAGCTGGAGGAAGCCGTTCTCCGGCTGCGGATCGCCCTTGAAGATGTAATAGAAGAGCTCGTTGCCGACCTCGACGTCGTGCACGGGGAAGAACTCGGCCATCGGCGAGGCCAGTGTCGACATGGTGAGATGATAGTTGTGCATCTGGCCGGCATGCGGGATGATCGGGATTGAATAGGCTTCCGCCAGCGCATTGATCTTGCGCGCCGCGGTGAGGCCGCCGACCCGGTTGGTGTCGTACTGGATGACGTCGACGGCACGCTGGTCGACGAGCTGCTGGAATCCGGCCAGCGTGAACTCGTGCTCGCCGCCCGAGATCGGCAGCACGCCAAGCTTCCGCAGCTCCTTGTAGCCCTCGATGTCGTCGGCGATCACCGGCTCCTCGAGCCAGCGGATGTTGAAGGGTTCCAGCAGGCGGAGCATCCGCTTGGCATATTCGAAGGTCCAGCCCATGTAGCATTCGCACATGAGATCGCGGTCGGGGCCGATTACGTCGCGCACGGTGCGCACCAGCTCCAGGTTCTTCTTCATGCCCTCGGGCCCGTCCTGCGGACCCCAGCCGAAGCGCATCTTCACGGACTGGAAGCCCTGGTCGACATAGGACTGGGCCTCCCGTGCCAGTGCATCGAGCGGCTGGCCGTAGAGCTTCGAGGCATAGCAGCGGATCTTGTCTTTGGTCCGCCCGCCGAGCAGCTTGAAGACCGGCTTGCCGACCTCCTTGCCCATCAAGTCCCAGATGGCGATGTCGATGGCGCTCATCGCGGTCATGCCGATGCCCTTGCGGCCCCAGGCATGGGTCCGGCGGTACATCTTCTGCCAGATATATTCGGTATCGAACGGATCCTCGCCGATGACCAGAGCCGCATAATATTCGTCGATCGCCGACTTGGTGACACGGGGAGCAAGCGCCGCATTGCCGATGCCGACCGTGCCGTCCTCGGTCTCGATCTCGCAGACCAGCCAGCCATGGAAGCGGAAACTGCCCATGTTGTCGCCGCGCTCGAACAGCAGGTCGGCGGCGTTGGTGCAGAAATTGCGCGCGGGAGGGACGATCTTGCCCTTCCACTCGAAAACGCGGGTGCGGACGTTCTTGATCTTCATGACAGACACGCGGGTGCTGGCGTTTCAGGGAGGTGTTCAGGCAGCGTCGCGGCGCGATTGCGCCATCGCGCAGAGGATGTTGAAGGCGGCCTGGGTGGCGCCGACATTGGCCTTGCCCTCGCCATAGATGTCGAAGGCGGTGCCGTGAGCCGGGGTGGCGATGGGAATCGGAAAGCCGCCATGCACGGTCACGCCGCGCGAGAAGCCCATGAGCTTCATCGCGATCTGGCCCTGGTCGTGATACATGGTCACGATCGCATCGACATCCTTGGCCCGCAGGAAGATGGTGTCGGCCGGATACATGCCGATCACCGGGTAGCCTTGTGACTGGGCGGCTTCGACCGCGGGTCCGATCACGTCGATCTCTTCCCGCCCGAAGCTGCCATTGTCGCCATTGTGCGGGTTGAGGCCGCACACCGCGATGCGCGGCTCGGCGATGCCGGCCTTGGCGAGCGTGGTGCTGGCAAGGCGAATGGCCCCGAGGATCTTCTGCTCGGTGATGAGGCCGGAAACGTCCTTCAGCGGCACATGGCTGGTGACGCGGCTGGTCCAGAGGCCATCCAGCGTGTTCAGCTCGCCGAACGGACCATTCGGCTGAAGGAGTTCGGCGAACCAGTGGGTCTCGTCGGGATGTGCCAGGCCCGCCATGTGCATGGAGTGCTTGTTCAGCGGCGCGAAACACACGGCGTCGGTAACGCCTTCGACGGTGAGTTCGATGGCCTTCTGCAGCGTGTCGAGCGCATAGCGTCCGCCATTGGCGGTCGAGACCGCGCGCTCGAACGGGGCCTCGCCGCCGCCGCGATAGTCCCACAGGACAGGCGTGCCGGAGGTAAAGTCGCGGGAGCGCGGATTGTCGGTCAGGGTGTAGTCGAAGCGCTGGCCGGCGATCCGCATGCCCTCTTCGAGTTCGGAACGGTCGGCGATGATGAGGAAGTCGGCACGCTCGCGGTTCGCCGCATCGCCGAGAAGACGCGCGACCAGTTCGGGGCCGATGCCGGCGGGATCGCCGAGGACGATGGCGAGGCGGGGCTTCATGGAAGTCTCCTTCAGACGGGGACGCGGCGAGCGCTCATCCAGCCGATGAGGCGTGAGAGGAGCGGCCAGAGGGCGAGGGCGAAGGCGAGCGTGGTCAGGGTGCCGGCGATGGCCGTGCTCCAGAAGATGCCGAGCGAGCCGTTCGACAGGATCATCGACTGGCGGAAGGCATCCTCGGCCTTGTCGCCGAGCACCATGGCAAGGACCAGCGGCGCGATCGGATAGTCGAGCTTTTTGAAGACATAGCCGACGACGCCGAAGATGAGCGCCAGCACCACGTCGAACATGCTGTTTGAAACGGTGTACGCGCCGGTGAGGCACACCACGACGATCAGCGGGCCGATGATCGAGAAGGGCACGCGCAGGATCGCCGAGAACAACGGCACCGTGGCGAGCACCAGGATCACTGCGACGACGTTGGCGAGATACATCGAGGCAATCAGGCCCCAGACGAAGTCGTGCTGCTCGGTGAACAGCATCGGACCGGGCTGGAGGCCCCAGATCATCAGGCCGCCCATCATCACCGCCGCGGTGGCGGAGCCGGGCACGCCGAGGGCCAGCATGGGCAGCAGCGCCGAGACGCCGGCGGAGTGATCCGCCGCCTCCGGCGAGATGATCCCCTCGGGCTCGCCGGAGCCGAAGCGTTCCGGCCTGCGGGAGAAGCGGCGCGCGACGCCATAGGACATAAAGGAGGCTGCGGTCGGGCCGCCGGGCGTGATGCCCATCCAGCAGCCGATCAATGTGGAGCGAACGAGGGCGAGCCAGTAGCGCGGCATGCCGGCCATGGTGCGGAAGACGGTGGCGAGGTCGATCTTGGCGTGGATGCCGTCGAATTTCAGGCCCTGCTCGACCGTGATCAGGATTTCCCCGATGCCGAACAGTCCGATCACCGCGACGAGGAACGTCACGCCCTTCACGAGCGGGTCGTAGCCGAAGGTGAGCCGCATTTCGCCCGACACCGTGTCCATGCCGACCGCCGCCAGCGACAGCCCGATCAGCAGCGCGGCCGCGGTCTTCAGCGGATGGCCGCTGCCCATGCCGATGAAGCTGCAGAAGGCGAGGAGGTAGACGGCGAAATATTCCGGCGAGGAGAAGCGCAGTGCGATGCCGGCGATGGAGTTGGCCAGCAGCGTGACGAGCACCACCCCGACCAGCGCGCCGAAGCCGGCGGCGCTGAAGGCCGTCGCCAGCGCTTCGGTCGGCTTGCCCGCCTTCGCCATGGGATAGCCGTCGAAGGTCGTGGCGACGGACGAGGGCTCGCCGGGGATGTTGAACAGGATCGAGGTGGTCGATCCGCCGAACAGCGCGCCCCAATACATGGAGGAGAGCAGGATGATCGCGCTCACCGGGTCCATCGAGAAGGTGAGCGGCAGCAGCAGCGAGACGCCGTTCGGCGCGCCGAGGCCGGGCAGTACTCCCACCAGGATGCCCAGAAGCACGCCGCCGATCATGAGGGCGACGTGATAGGTGCTGAGCGCGGTCTGGAAGCCGACGAGGAGCGAGGCGAAATCAGACATGGCCAGCGATCCTCAATAGATGCCGAGCATGCTCTCGATCGGTCCCTTTGCCAGTGGCACGCGGAACCAGATCTCGAACACCAGGAAGAACACCGCCATCACCACCGCAGCGAGGGCGATCGAGCGCAGCCAGCTGAAATCGCCATGCCGGCGCATCATGTAGGCGAGATAGACGAAGGAGGGGACGTAGCAGCCCAGCCACGGCATCAGTGCGACCAGCGCCGCGGTCGGCAGGAAGACGGCAAGGCTAGCGCGCAGCTCGGTGGCCGATACGAAGCTTTCGCTCCGGTCCATCCGCAGCGACTGGATGAAGATGCCGGTGCTGACCGCGATCAGCAGAAGGCCGATGCGGAATGGGAAATAGCCCGCGCCGGGCCCCGCCTCGCCCCAGCCGATGTCGTGGCCGAGACTTTCGGTGGCGACGATGCCGCCGAAGATGGCGACCGCTACCGCGGTGCCGAGTTCAATCGATCGCCGTCGAGCCAGCATGGTCGAGCGTCCGGTGATGATGCGGGAAAAGAAAGACGCGGACCAAGGGCCCGCGCCGGGCGAGGAGGATACGGGAACGGGCGTTCCGGCCGACGGAGTGACGGGAGACAGGCGTCAGTTCACCAGCCAGCCATCTTCCGCGAACTGGGCGCGGTTCTTGGTCTCGTCCTGCTTGATCGCATCGGCGAAAGCCGGCCCGGTGACGAAGGCCTCGCTCTGCGAGGTGCGCGCCAGCCAATCCTTCCATTCCGGGGTCTGGCGGACCTTGTCCATCACCGCCGCATAGAAGGCGACCTGCTCATCGCTGGTGCCCTTGGGCAGCCAGACGGTACGCGGCATCTGGTACGTATCGAGCGGAATGCCGGCCTCGACGCAGGTCGGGATGTCGGCCCAGGACTTGCCGTCGGCGACCGGCTCCTTGTAGGCGAGGCGCTTGGAGGAGAAGACGCAGAGCGGACGCACCTTGCCGGCCTTCCACTGACCCACATTCTCCTGCGGGTTGTTGGTGTTGGCCTCGACATGAGCGCCGGCGAGCTGCACCGCCGCCTCGCCGCCCGACTTGAAGGGCACATAGGTGAACTTCACGCCCGTGGCTTTCTCCAGCCGGCGGACGAGGATCTGGTCGGTGTCCTTGGACTGGCTGCCGGCGACCTTCATGCCGCCATTCTGCTTGCGGGCGGATTCGATGAATTCCGCCGCTGTCTGATACGGCGCCTCGCTGTTGGTCCACAGGATGAACTCGTCCACGGCCATGCTGGCGACCGGACGAAGGTCGCTGGAGGCGTAGCCCATCTTGGTCACGAGCGGCAGCAGCCATTCATTGTTGGTGCCGAAGACCACCTTGGTCGGGTCGCCATCGGCGCCCTTGCCGTAGACGAAGGCTTCCGAGCCCGCGCCACCGCCCTTGTTCGAGACGATGACCGGCACCGCCATCAGCTCGTGCTTCTGGATGATGGATTGAACGAGGCGGGCGAACTGGTCGGTACCGCCGCCGGGGCCGGAGGCGACCACGAATTCGACGGGGCGGTTCGGCTGCCAGTCGGCGGATGCGGACGTGGCGGTGAATCCGGCGCCGAGGGCACCGAGCGAAGCGACGGCAAGAGCCGCCGCGACCGGGGAACGCATGGCAATCTCCTTGGATGGTTTCCTCAGGCAACGGTCTTTGCGCCGTCATGTGAGGCACTGTGGCGGGGGTCGTCCAACTTGTCAACTGGATCGGTCACCAGTCCAGTAGACCAGAGGTTATGAATGGCTTAGGCTGATGACATCGCGACCATGTGCTAGATGGTCGGTATCGCAGGCGGTCGGCCGTCAGGGGCGGCGCATCGTCGAACAGATCGGGACGCGCCGGATGCTTCAGAACTTGCCGGATCTCAAACAGCATCTGTCCAAGCGCACCATGCGCGAGCAGATCGCCGAGCGCCTTGCCGGGATGATCCAGTCAGGGCTGCTCAAGATCGGCGACGAATTGCCGAGCGAACGGGAGATTGCCCAGATGCTCGACGTCAGCCGCGAGACCGTGCGCGGCGCGGTGCAGATGCTCGCGGCCATCGGCATGGTGGAAATTTCGCAGGGCGCGCGCACCCGCATCATCGGCACGGAAGGTTTCGGCCGTTCCACATTGCCTGACGCCGCCGAACTCTCCCGCTACGGTGCGGAGGATGTCTACCGCGCACGCTTGCTGATCGAGGTTTTTGTCGTGCGGTCGGCGACGCAACATATCGACGCCGATACGCGGTACCGCCTGCACAGGCTCGTCGAAGCGCAGGCGGAGATGACCGAGGATCCCATCCGCTTCCTGATTTCGGATGCCGAATTCCATCAGCTCATCTTTCGCGCCGGCCGCAACTTGTTGCTGGCGCATTTCCTCGACGAGGCCTATGGCTTCGCCCTCACCTGCCGTCGTCAGGCCCTGCTGGAGCCGGGCGCGGTGGGGCGCAGCGTGGAGGACCATCGCCTCATCGTGAGCGCGTTCGACGCGCGTGATCCGGATGCGGCCGCTGCCGCGATGGAGCGGCACATCACCCGGGTGCACGAAACCACCCTGCAGGTGCTGGAGGCCTAAGCGCCCGGCATCCGTCCCGGCGGCGTGCGGCTGGGCCATCACAGGACCTCCGCCACACGGGAAGCATCCGCCTTCGCTCCGAAGAACGCGGCGTCCTGCTGGACGCGCAACGAGAGCAGCTCGGAGCCGGCTGCGATCTCGATATCGCCGAACGTGATGGCCTGCCCGCGTGCCACGTCGCGGGCGAGCCGGCAATTGGCGGCGAGGTAGAACGGGGCCGGCGTCTGTGCACTGAGCGGTGCGCCGGGGAGCAGTTCGGCCTGCGTGCCTTCGATCGTGTGGTGGTGCCCGCCCATGGCAAGCATGCTGCCGGCCCTGAGATCGTCGGTTGCCCTTGCGATGAGATCAAGATGCGGGCACGGAGCAATCCCCCCACTGGAGGCGCCGAGCAGCGCGGCCTCCAACACGCTGGTCGCGGCCTCGATGCCGAGCAGGTGGCGCGGCAGGTAGACCATGGCGGTTGAGCCGTCGCGGCTGATCGGATGGCCTTTCTCGGAAAGCATGTCCCAGCTCTCCCCGTCGGTGCAGCGCACCAGCACGAAGACGCCGCCGGCAAAGCTCGCCTCGTCGGGCGCACGCAGGCAGTGGAACACGTCGAGGCGTCGCGTGCCCTCGATCAGGCCGCCTTGCGAGCGCTCCGCCAGCAGGCTGGGTACTTCCGGAATACGGGCGATCGGAGCATGCAGATCCGGCTGGTCGGGGTGAAAACCGGTGGCGTTGCCGACGACCAGCAACTCGCACAGATCCGGCACGGCTCGCTGCGGTAGGGCCGCAGCCGCCGCCGCGCGGGCTCGCACGATCTCCGCCGCCGGGCGATCGCCGAGCGCCCAGCACGACGCGAAGTCGGGCGCCGGGATGGTGCGGCCATTGCTGCTCAGCGCTCCCGTCTGCGCGTCGAACACGAAATCATACTCGCTCGCCTTTCCCGCCGCGACGATCTCCAGCCCGAGTGTCTCGGCCCAGCTGATAAGGCCGATGAGCAGGCTCGGCTGATCGCCGTCGACGGGCGTCACGACCCGACCGCGTTCGGCGGCAAGCCGGGCGAGGCCAGGCCCGACCACGCTGTCCACCTCCTTCGAGACGAGCGCGACATGACGGTCGGCTTCGATGGCGAGCCTGGCATGGCGGGCGCCAGCTTCCGGATGGCCGGTAGCCTCGACCACGACCTCGACCGGAAGGTCGAGAACGAGAGAAAGATCGGCGGCGGCAATGAAGTCGCCGGCAGCGAACGCGGCCCGCGCCTCGACTGCGCTGGTGCAGATGCGGATGCGGCGTGGCTCCACCCCGACCGCGCGGAACGCTGCCGCCGCGATCTCCGCGTCACGATCCACGGCGACACGCGCACGCATTTTCGGCACGCGAAGCCCTTGCGCGAGGAAGCTGCGCCCGAAGCCGCCTGTTCCGACGATGCAGGTTTCGACCGGGGGGCGATCGGCAGCAAAATAGCGATGGAGGTTCATGCGGCGCTCCCGATCACCCCCGAGGGGCGATGGATGGGGTGGTGAAAAGAGATGGCAGACATTGCCATGTGCTGGTCAGAAATCGCGAGTAATTGAATGCAATTTATCGCGGAGTAAGAAGCCGACACGGAATTGCCGGCAATAGGGTTTTTCCCACTTCGTTGCATCTCCGATCCAGCAAGGTGCTTTGCAGCGATTTACCAGGTTTGAATGTCGAGTATCGCGCTGCGGACTTATGGGTGGGCGTCGGAAATCACCATATCAGCGGTTGGCGTGGATGGGATGTAAGTGTCTATGATTTATTAGTATTATTCTCATTGTGGATAGATGCGTCCATCGCAACGGGTTCCGGATTTCAGGATCCCAAACGCTCCATGAGCTGATCATGACGGGCTCTTGTGATGGACGTTATCCCTGGGCGTCGCTGCCGGGGATGAAACAGCGTTCTTTATGATCTTCCCATATTGCATGTAATCTTCCGCGTTCGTCAATGGGCTAGACCGAGATTGGCCGATGTGAGATTATTGTTGCATGCAATTTTATGATCCCGCTCCGGTTGATGTTACATGTGGAGCCTCCGAAGGAGGTGTCGGCGTCCGGGGCCGGCGCGCTATGTTCGTGGTCGAGCGGCTGCGCGACATGATCATTGCCGGCGACCTCGCCGCGGGCGCGCGCATCTCCGAGCGCATGGTGACCGAGAAACTCAACGTCACCCGTACGCCGTTGCGCGAAGCGCTGAAGATTCTGGAGGCAGAGGGCCTGGTGCGCATCGTCCCCAATCGGGGAGCCGAGGTCGTCATGCTCTCGCTGGCGGAGGTCGAGGCGGCGATCGAGGTTCTGGTCGGGCTGGAGAGCGTCGCTGCAGAGCTCGCCTGTCTACGCGGCACCGAAGCAGAGTTCGCGGCTATCGAGGAGCGGCATCGGGGCATGGTTGCGCATCAGCAGGCCGGGGACCTGATGGGATATTTCCATCTCAATCAGGAGATTCATCAGCTCATTGTCGACTGCGCGCACAATGAGGCGCTGTCGCGCGTCTACCGTACCGAGTCCGCTCGGATCCGTCGCTACCGCTTTGCCGGCAATCGATTGGCTGAACGCTGGAAGAGGGCCATTGTCGAGCACGAACAGATGCTTGACGCCCTGCAGCATCGCGAAGGGGCGGTGCTGCGTGAGATTTTGCGCAGCCATCACATGAATGGCTGGCGCGTGACCCGAGAGATCCTCGCCGCTACGACAGGCCCGGATAGCTGACCGCGAAACTCAACTCCGGATCCTCGTGCAGGTCCCAATAGTCCTCCCAGATCTGCCGGGTGATGGGGCCGACCTGCCCGCCGCCGACCTGTTTGCCATCGAGCGCCGTGACCGGCATGATACCGGCGGCGGTGGTGCAGAAGAAGATCTCGTCGCAGCGATAGGCGAGGTCTACCGGCACATGCTCAAGCCGGGTTTCGATCCCGCGGGTGGCGGCGATCTCCATAACCGTCCTGCGGGTGACGCCTTCCAGCACGCCGCGCTCCGGCGTGTAGAGAACGCCATCCTTCACCAGCACGACATTGTAGCCGGCGCCTTCGGTGATGTTTCCGTCGCCATCGGTCAGGATCGGGTAGATGGCATCGCGATCCAGCGCCTCCATGAGGCCGCGGGTGAAATCACCCCATTGCAGGTTCTTCACCGTGGGATCGAAGGCGCCCGGCGGCGTGCGCCGGACGGTGCGGGTGATGATGGCCGGCACGCCGGTGCGCTGCATGTGCGGCGGCACCACCCAGACATAGGGCGAGATGAACATGTACAGATTGTTCGTCAGCTCTTCCGGCCGATTACCGCGCACCTGCTTCAGGCCGCGCGTGAGGGTTATGAACACGAAGGCATCCCGGATGCCGCTCTTCGCCGCCATCTCCACCAGCGTGGCATGCAGGCTGGTGCGATCGAGCGGGCAGCGCAGGCGCAGCTTCGCGCAGCTTCGTTCGAAGCGGTCGAGATGGTCATCCAGCCGGAAGAACCGCCCGTTCCAGATCGCGGGCACATCATAGGTGAGATCGGAACGCAGGAAGCCCTGATCCATCAATGGAATGCGGGCCTCGTGGAGCGGCACCATCTCCCCCGCGACCCAGGCAATGCCCTCGGCAAAAGCGTTGCTGCTCGCCTTCAATGCGGCGAGACGGTCCTCATAGCCGGCAAAGACGGCTTCCATGCTGCTCACGACGGGCTCCTGATGGGTATGCCTGTCTCGGCTGGGCCGAGGCGGTGAAAACGATGGACGGTGGCGGTTACGCCGCGCTTGCGCACGGCATCTTACTCAGTCTTCGGAGATGGTCACGGCCATGCTGGCATCCCAGCCGATATCGACACTGGCGCCCGGCGCGAGCAGTTCGATGCCGGGTCGGGAAGGAACGCGTACCGTCAGAACGCCATCGGTTCCGGGGAGACGGATGCGGTAGCGCAGCGTTCCGGTCGTGAACACCGCCTCCTCCACGACACCCAGGAAATGGTTGTCGCGACCCCGCGCCTCGGCGCCGACAAGAATGTTCTCGGGGCGCAGGCACACCGCGCGGCGCTCGCTCACCCGGCTTGGCGCCAGTGCCCTCAAAATCAGCCCCCCGGCGGTGCGCACCCTGACCTCCTGGCCGTCGCGCCCAAGAAGTTCGGCGACGGGAAGCAGGCTCGCCTCGCCGAGGAAGCTCGCGACGAAGTGGGTGCAGGGCATCTCGTAGAGCTGACGCGGCGTGCCGATCTGCTCCAGCATGCCGCCGCGCATCACGGCGAGCCGGTCGGCCAGGAAGGCGGCCTCCTGCTGGTCGTGGGTCACATAGAGGACGGTGGCGCCGAAAGCGCGCTGGAAACGCTTGATCTCGTCCTGCATCTCCTCGCGCAGGTTCTTGTCGAGCGCGCCGAGCGGCTCGTCCATCAGCAACAGCCCGGGATCGTAGACGGCGGCGCGGGCGAGAGCGACGCGCTGCTGCTGGCCGCCGGAGAGTTGCGCCGGCCGACGTTCCCCCAGCGCCTCGAGGCGCACCATGGCGAGCGCTTTCTTCACCCGTTCGCCGATCTCGGCTTTGCCGCAGCCGCGCATCTTGAGAGGGAAGCCGATGTTCTCGGCCACGCTTATGTGAGGGAACAGCGCGTAGTTCTGGAATACCATGCCGATATTCCGGCGATAGGGCGGCACCGCGACGATGTTGGTGCCGTCGATCCGCACCGCGCCGTAGGTCGGCGGGACGAAACCGGCGAGAATGCCGAGCAGCGTCGACTTGCCCGAGCCCGATGGCCCGATCAGGGCGAAGAGTTCGCCCGGTGCGATCTTGAGCGAGGTCTCGTGCAGCACGGTGAGCTCGCCGTAATCCTTGCTCACCCGGTCGAACTCGACCCGGGCGCCGCGCGAGGACGGCCGATCCATTGCGGCACCGTGGGGATGGGAAGCGGAAAGCGCGTTCATCCGGTCACTCCCTCGCGGTGCCGGCCATGCGTCGCCGGGCACTGGCCCCTGCGAGCACGGCAAGGCACAGCAGGCCGATGGTCACGGTGAGGATGACCACGGTCGCGGCGGCGATGATCGGGGTCATCTGGAAATTGAGCTGCTCCCACAGCAGCCGCGGCACCGTGCGCGTGGTGGGGCTGGTGAGGAACATGGCGAGGATCAGTTCGTCGAAGGAGAAGGTCAGCGCGAAGATGAAGCCGACGATCACGCCGGGACGGATCATGGGAAGCGTCACATGGCGGAAGGTGCGCCATGGATTGGCGCCGAGCGTCATCGCTGCGAGCTCGAAGGTGGGGGCATAACTGCGCAGGGCCGCGGAGACGGTGATGAAGACCAGCGGGATCGTGACCACGGCATGGGCCGCCACGATGCCGGGATAGCTGCCGACCAGCCCGACCTTCGCCAGCAGCGGGAACAGGCCGATGGCGAGAACGATCTGCGGCAGCACCAGCGGCGCGATCATCAGCGCGGCCAGCGTCCGGCGGAACGGCATGCTTCCACGCACCACGGCGAGCGCCGCCATGACACCGAGCACGGTCGCGAGCAGCGCTGCGGGCACGCCGATCTTCAGGCTGTTGAGAATGGCGAGCTGGTAGTCGGTGCTGTCGGCGAAGCTTTCATACCAGCGCAGCGAGAAGCCGGAGGGCGGGAAGCGCAAGAAGGTGTCGCTGGAAAAAGACAGCGGCACGATCACCAGCGTCGGCAGAACCAGATAGATGAGCACCAGCACGGCGAAAGCGACGATGCCCGCCGACAGGATCCGCCAGAGCGGCGTGCTGGCGACCCGGCTCATCGCGCCTCTCCCGCGCCGGCCAGCCGACGATTCAGCCGCTCATAGAGCATGAAGAGCAGGCAGGTGAGCACCAGCAGCAGCGTGGCGAGCGCCGAGGCGAGGGGCCAGTCGAGCAGCCGCGAGACCTGTTGCTCGATAGCGACCGCGATCATCTGGCTCGATCCGCCGAGCAGCGCCGGGGTGATGTAGAAGCCGAGCGTCGAGATGAAGACCAGCACGCACCCCGCGCCGACGCCCGGCATGGACAGTGGCAGATAGACGTGCAGGAACTGCCGCCATGGATTCGCACCGAGAATGGCGGCGGCGCGCAGCACGCTCGCGTCGATGCCGCGCATCGCGCTGAGCAGCGGCAGGATCATGAAGGGCAGCATGATCTGCACCATCGCGACATGGGTGCCGATGTCGGTATTGGTCAGTCGAAGCGGACGGTCGATCAGACCGAGTGCCAGCATCATTTCGTTCAGCACGCCTCGCCGCTGCAGCAGCACGAGCCACGCATAGGAGCGGATGACGGCGCTGGTCCAGAACGGCACCAGCACAAACACCATGCCGATGACGAGCCAGCGGCCCTGCGCCCGGCTGATGAGGAAGGCGACGGGATAGCTCAGAACGAGCGCAGCAAGGGTGACGATGGCGGCCGTCTGGAAGGTGTAGGTGAGGGCATTGCGCAGCGCGCTGTCGCCGGCAAGGCGCACATAGCTGTCGAACGGACCCGCGGGCGCGGTAAAGCTCTGGCCGAGCACGACAAGCAGGGGCAGCAGGAAGAACAGCGCGAGCATCGCCAGCGGCAGGGCAAGCAGCAGCAGGCCACCCTTGGCCGGCGACCACGCCGCCGCGCGCTGGCGGGGAGCGGCAAGGCCCGGCGCGGGTGCCGAAGCGCCTGCAACCTTTCCCGCCATGCTCGCCTTGCTCATCCGACCAGCCACTTGTTGAATCGGCCGAAGAGTTCGTCGCCGTGCTCGGCCCAGTAGGCGACATTCTGAAGAACGGCGGTCTTCCCGTTCTCGGGCGAATTGGGCAGCAGCGCCTTGGTCTTGGCGTCGAGCAGCGCGAACGCTTCAGGATTGGTCGGACCATACGGGATGTGCTGGGCGAACACCGCCTGGTTCTTCGCCTCGACCAGATTGGCGAGGAACTCCATCGCCCGCTTCTTGTTCTTGACCCCCTTGGGCACGATGAAGGCGTCGCAGGTGAAGATGCACTGGTCGAATGTGTAGTCGATCGGAGCGCCGTCATTCTTGGGCTTGAACAGGCGTCCGTTCCACGAGGTGCCGACATCGACCTCGCCGGAGGTGAGCAATTGCGCGCTCTGGGCGCCGGAGGTCCACCATGTGAGGTGCGGCTTGATCCTGTCGAGCGAGGCGAAGACCGCGTCGAGGTCGAGCGGATAGAGCTTATCGGGCGCGATGCCGGCCCCGAGCGCGGCGATCTCCATGGTCTGCGGCGCCAGCTTCCACAGGCTGCGCTGGCCGGGCTTGGCGGCTTCGTTGAAGAATTCGGCCCAGCCTTTCGGGCGTGTTTCCGGCGTGAAGGACTGTGTGTTCCAGCCCATCACCGTGCCGGCGACGTCGGAGACGATGTAGTGCTCGTTGGCGGCCCAGCCTTCGAGCGCCTTGCGATCGACGATGTCGTAGTCGATCGGCTCCAGCAGTCCCATCTTGGCGAGCACGGCGGCCTCGGCGAAGTCGATATTCACGGCATCGACGTCCACCGCATTGGCATCGACCATCGCCTTGATGCGCGCGGTGTCCATATAGGGCGCACCGAGGATCTTGGTGCCGGTCTTCGCGGTGAAGGTGTCGAAATAGGCCGCCTTGTACGCTTCCTCGAGGGCTCCACCGGAGTTCGGCACGGTCATGGTGTCGCTGGCTGCGCGCACGATGCCGGGCATGCCCAGGCTCGCCGCCGCTGTTGCGGCCGCCGTGCCGGCAAGAAAACGGCGACGGGAGAGGCCGGAGCCACGAAAGTCGGTCATGATGTGCGTCCTGCGCTCGATCGGGGGAGGGAGACGGCACGCGGCTCGGTTCGGCGCCGGGCCGCCTCGGCAAGGGAGGCACTGCGCAATAGGCCGTTCCACGCCGGCCGGCGGGATCACCCGCGCAGGTTTTCGCGGAAGGTGCGGCCGGTATAGTCCTTGCGGTAGATGCCGCGGCGCTGCAGCTCCGGCACCACCGATTTGACGAAGGAGGTGTAGCCGCTCGGGGTCAGCGAGGGCACGATCACGAAGCCGTCGCAGGCCTCGGATTCGAACAGGTCCTGCATCCGATCGGCGATCATTTCCGGCGTGCCGATGAGCTGGGGCGTCAGCTCACTGATACCGAATTCGCGGCCGGCATCGCGCAGGGTCAGGTTCTTCTTCTGGCTGCCGCGCAGGATGTTGTCGAACACACCGCGCGAACCCTGGTTGATGTCCATGTCCACCAGCGGCTTGTCGAGCGGATAGCCGGAGAGGTCGATGCCCATGGCGTTGGAAATCTCGGCGACGCCGAGTTCCGGGCTGACCAGGGAGTTGAGATACTCGGCCTTTTCCTTTGCGATGCTCTCCGTTTCGCCGACGATGATGTCGACCGCGGGAAGCACAGCGCAGTGGTTGGGCGGACGGTCATGCTGGTCCATCCGGGACTTGATGTCCTGGTAGAAGGTCTGCATTTCCGCCTTGTCATGCTGCAGAGTGAAGAGCACCTCGGCCCAGCGGCCGGCGAAGGCGCGGCCCCGTTCGGAGGAGCCCGCCTGCATCAGCACCGGGCTGGTCTGCGGGGAGCGGGGCGTCTGCAGCGGGCCGCGGCTCTTGACCCACTTGCCCTCGAAATTCACGTAGCGGACCTTGTCGGGGTCGGCCCAGATGCCATTCTTCCGGTCGAGGATCAGCGCGTCCTCGTCCCAGCTGCGCCACAGCGCCTGACAGGCCTCGATCACCTCCTCGGCGTGATCGTAGCGCAGGCCGCGCTCCATCAGCCGGTCCATCCCGAAATTCTGTGCCTCGCGATCATTGGCGGAGGTCACGACATTCCACGCCGCCCGACCGCCGCTGACATGGTCCAGAGTCGCGAAGGCACGGGCGATGTGGAACGGGTGGTAGAAGGCCGTCGACATGGTGGCGGCGAGGCCGAGGTGCCGGGTGACGCGCGCCATGGAGGCCAGCAACTGGAGAGGCTCCAGCAGGAACATCTGTCCCGGCTGGCGCAGATTAGCGGCGAAGTTTCCGCCGAAGCTGTCGAACAGCGTCAGCACGTCGACGAAGAACAGGCCGTCAACCTTCCCCTCTTCGAGAATGCGGGCGATGTTTTCGTAGCGACGCGGATCGAGCGCGTCGATGGCGTCGCTCTCGTCGTGGCGCCAGCTGCCATTGTGGTGCCAATTGGGCCCGGCAATGCAGAACCCGATGAAATGCATCTGCCTCGGCACCGTCGATCACCTCGATACTGGGCACACCCGTCCATCAACGAACAGGTCCGATCAGGCCCTGTCCGCCGCAGGATGGAGCATGCAAACGTCTCTATGGCGTGGACGTTAGTGCTGGATAAATCGATTATCAATCCCAAAATTGTTGCACCGCGCATAAGAATGCATATTTAAACATCGACGCCTATAATTTGAGCATTCCTGTGCCGGCTGCTTAGCAATTCGGCCGCTTGAGTTTCGGAAGCGGCCATGTTCGGTTGTCGTCAGGCTGAGGCAAGCGACGCGGATGTCGTGAAGTGGAGGTGGCGAAAGGTGCGGGGGTCTCGCCAGGCCTCAACGAAGGATCATCGCCGAGTTTCGATCCATTCCGGCAGGTAGCAGCGCAGATAGGCTGTCACGGCAAGAACGGCTTCGTGGACGGCTGCATCGTCGATGCGGCGGTTCTGGCTATAGGACAATGCCCAGATACCGTCCGCGATCGCCACTGACGTTGCGAGTTTTCCGACCCAGTCGCGCACCGGCGGCATCAGGAAGTACCGGTCGAACAGCTCGGCGCGTGTCTGCGAGGCCGCCAGCGTTCCGGCCATGTCGCGTTCCCGCACTTCGGCGCTGATGCTGGCGCCGAGAAACAGTCGCATCAGAGGCAGGTGGGCGTTGTAGAAGTCCGCCAGCGTGCGTATCCGCCAGGCGATCAGGTCCTGCCAGCGTGCCGGGGCGAAGGGCGGAGCTTCGCGCGAACGCTCGACGAGGCGCTCGAGATAGTCTTCGGCCAGCGCTACCAGCGCCGCCTCCTTGTTGGGAAAGAAATGGTAGATCGAAGCGGGCGGCACATTGGCCCGCTCGGCGATCTGGTAGAGTCCCACCTCGCTGACATCGTGTTCCTCGAGTAGCGAATCCGTTGCGTCGATCAGGGCGCGGAGACGGATCTGCCCGCGACGCCGGCGCACGGGCGCCTTTGCGGGGCTGTCCGTGTGAGTTGTCTCTTCCTCGGAGGCCTGGCGGGATATGGATGGGCGCTCGCTCATGCAGACCCTTTTCTTGCGGTAGTCGGAGAGAGGCTAGCGTGCCGCGAGGGGCGTGTGCAATTGCGTTGGCACTGCTCGCATAGGCGATTGATAATCGATAAATCTATCATTATCGTGAGTGCGCATTCTGGGTCATGCCGCCGAAAATGCTGCGCCCGCCGCCATCCTTGTCGGCGCGGCCGTCTCCGTTGATCGCATCCCGAGGTGTTCGTCGATGAGCTGGACCAATCTGCGCAACAGCGAACTGAAGGAGCGCGCCGCCCGGGTCATTCCCGGCGGCATGTACGGGCATGAGTCGACCGCCCTGTTGCCATCGGATTTTCCGCAGTTCTTCCAACGGGCTGAGGGCAGTCGCCTCTGGGATGTCGATGGCAATGAATATATCGACTTCATGTGCGCCTATGGGCCGAATCTGCTTGGCTATCGCGATCCGGAGGTCGAGGCGGCGGTCCAGGCGCAGATGGAGCGCGGCGACACGCTGACCGGTCCGTCCGATGTGATGGTCACGCTGGCGGAGCAGTTGGTCGGGATGCTCAGCCACGCCGAGTGGGCGATGTTCTGCAAGAACGGGACGGATGCCACCTCGATGGCGACGGTGGTGGCGCGCGCTCATACCGGCAAGCGCAAGATCCTTGTCGGCAGGGGAGTCTATCACGGCGCGGCACCGTGGTGTACGCCGGGCCCCGCCGGCATATTGTCGGAGGATCGCGGCCATATCGTCTATTACCGCGACCAGGATCCGCAAAGCCTTGCGGACGCCGTCAAGGCGCATGCCGGTGACATCGCCGCGGTGTTCGCCACGCCCTTCCGCCACGAAACCTTCCGCGACCAGTCCGAGCCGGATCCGACCTTCGCCCGGGAAGCACGCCGCCTGTGCGACATCGAGGGCGCCGTTCTGGTGCTGGACGAGGTACGCGCGGCTTTCCGCCTTTCCCGGGACGGTGCGTGGGCGGCGTTCGGGGTTCGGCCGGACCTGACCTCGATCGGCAAGGTCATCGGAAATGGCCAGCCGATTTCGGCGCTGGTCGGGGCGGAAAATATGCGGAACGCAGCCTCCAGCATTTTCGTCACCGGCTCGTTCTGGTTTTCCGCTGTGCCCATGGCGGCGGCGGTTGCCACGTTGAAGATCATCCGCGAGAGCGACTATCTCGAGCGTTTGGAGCGCATGGGGCAGCTGCTGCGCGAAGGGCTGGCGGCACAAGCCGTGGCGCACGGCTTCGGCCTGCGCCAGACGGGGCCTGTGACCATGCCGCAGATCTTCTTCGCGGATGACCCGGAGATGCGGCTCGGCTATTTCTGGACGGCGGCGGCGGTGAGGCGGGGCGTCTACCTCCACCCCTACCACAATATGTTCATGAATGCCGCGTTGAGCGAGGCCGATATTGCGCAGGTCCTGCAGGCCACTGACGAGGCCTTCGATCTGCTCAAGGCGCAGGATCGTACGCAGCTCCCACTTGAACACCCGCCGGTTCGCGGCCGGCTGGAACGGGCAGCGCTGCTCTCGGCCTGAGCCGAGAGGAAGTCGCCTCATGCTCCCATGCGGGTGTCGGCGCTGATCACCGCAACCCGCTGGCGATTCATGACGGCGTGAGGCCGTGGAGATCGGGGGCGCGAAAAGCGGCAAGCCCGGCGCCTTCCAGCGTCCGGGCGAAGGAAAGAGCCCGTGCATCGGCGAACGGGCGCCCGATGAGCTGAAGCCCGATCGGCAATCCTCGCCGCGACAGAGCGATCGGAACCGACGCAGCACACAAATCGAGCATGTTGACGTAGCGGCCGAAGTGGCCGAGCACCAGACTTGCCTGGTCGATGTCCGCGATCGGTGGAGGTAGAATCGGCATGCCCGGCATCACCAGCAGGTCGAACGGCGCGAAGGCATCGAGAAAGGCCGCCTGCCATTCCCGCTTGAACCAACGCAGTTCCGCGATCTCGTCGGCGGAGATGTCGCGCCCGGCGTTGATCCGCCCGCGAATCTCCGGCGCGACGCTGGTGGTGGAATCCTCGGTGATCGCGCTCAAATTCGCATAGCTTTCCGCCGACATCAGCCGGCCTGCCTTCAGGCACATGAGCGTGAGGGGAGCGGGTGGGGCGATGCGCTCGACAGGACCGAACCGGCTGCCCAGTCGTTCCAGCATTTCGGCGAAGTGCTGGCGCACCTCGTCATCAAGATCTGCAAAGGCGGGATCGTCCAGCGTAGCAAGACGTACCGAAGTGAGGCCCTCCTCGGCACGGCTGCTGAACGGGTCGCAGGCGTGCGGGGAACTCAGCGGATCGCTCGCGTCGGGCCCGGCCAGCGCCTCGGCGACCGCGCGCAGGTCTCGAACGCTGCGTGCCAGCGTGCCGACGGTGTCATGCGAAGGCGACAAATAGCGTGTGCCGCCACGCCCGATCAGCCCGGGCGTCGACTTGTGACCGAACAATCCGCAAAAGGCCGCGGGAATGCGAACCGAACCTCCTGTATCCGTAACCAGCGCAAGCGGCACCATGCCGCTCGCCACGGCCACGGCCGAGCCGCTGCTCGAACCGCCGGGCGCGCGATGGATGTCGAGATCATAAGGGTTCCAGGGCGTTCCGAGCACGGAATTGGTGCCCCAGCCGCCATAGGCGAACTCCACGGTGTGTGTTTTGCCGACAATCACCGCTCCAGCGTCCTCCAGCAGCCGGACAGCCGTGGCAGAGGTTTCCGCACGATGGCCGGAATAGCTCAAGGAGCCCGCGCCGGTGCGGTAACCCTGAATGTCGAACAGATCCTTGACCGCTACAGGAACGCCATGCAGCGGGCCGCGCAGACGACCGGCTTCCCGTTCGGCGTCGCGTTCGGCCGCCATCGCCATCGCCCGCTCGTCGAGGCGCAGGACAAAGGCATGCAGCTGACCGTCGAGACGATCGATCCGGGCAAGGCTTTGCGCGACGGCTTCGCGACTGGTCAGTTTGCCCTGCGCGATCTGTTGGCCGATTTCAATCGCGTCCATTCGGGTGGCATGACGGTGCATGTTTCTGGCCAGGTTCTTTAGCGAGAGGTCGAAAGTATCGATTCAGTCACGGCGCGGCGTCTGCCTTCACGTTTCGTGCCAGCCGCGGGCCAGTATCCGCAGCAGTTCTTCCGGAAGATCTTCACGGGGTCATCCGGGCCGAACCCGTCCATCACCAGCGCGGAGCGGGGACTCTGCTGGTCCCCTGCCTCGGTAAGGCATGCCGTGCATTAGGATGTTGTGGCGGCTCCACAGGGCGAAGGGAGCGCAGGCCGGCCGCGTAGAAGGTCACCAGCGCGGCGAGGACCGGGCAGGGCTCCATCGCGTTCATACTCGATCGGCAGGGCCTTGCGCCATGCGACGCTCCCTGCGACCTGCCAGCGAGTTGCGGCTGCTTTCCGAACGGCCTCGCGGCGCCGTTGAATGTCACTGTTGCCAACCGAGGGCAGCACCGCTTCTCCACGGCAGCGCATTGACCCTTCGGTTCCGAGCTCTCGATAGCTTGTCTGAACCACACCGTTGGCCGTTTCCGGATGCCGCTCCAGTCGCTTGAATCTGGAGCATTTTCCCGCTGACCGGGCCGTCCATGCCTGATGGAAAGGGGCTCTAGGAGGCCGGCTTGATGCTGCCGCTCAAGCCCAACGGCTTCAGGCGGGGCGCCCAGCTGGTCATCGCAGCCTCGGCGGCTGCCTGCATCTGCGGGCCCATCGGACAGGCCCGCCGCTGCACGGTGTCGACGTGCAGCATCATGTGCTCGCCCGTCGCCAGACATGCTGCTGTCGTCGCGTTGACCATATATTGATAGATGTGCAACCGAATGGCGTCGTGACTGATCATGTCGGTGTACACCCGGAAATGCGTGCCGACCTCACATTCTCGCAGATTACGAAGATGTCCTTCGACCGAGAAAAAGCTGAACCCGCCAAGGCGATATTCTTCGGTGAACCCAAAAAATCGAAGAAAACGTTCTCCGGCGTCAGAAAAATCTTGTAATATTGCCATTCGGTCATGTGCCCATTGTAGTCGATCCATGACGCATCGACTTGGCCCTCGAGCGTGAGCAGCGCCGTCTCCTGCGGCCGGTCGTCTTCACAAAGACCTTCGAACGTCGCGCACGGCATGTCAGTCGAGCCCGACCAAATCGGCATCGGCGTCGATGAATGCGCCCGGCGCCACATTGATCCGGGCAACGACCCCCGCCGTTTCGGCGAGGATGGACTGCTCCATCTTCATCGATTCCATGACAGCGACGAGGTCGCCCGGCGCGATGTTCTGGCCCTCGCACACGCAGAGTTCCAGAACGGTGCCGGCAAGCGGGGCCTTGATACCGATACGATAGGCTGGCGGATCATCAAATGCGCTGCTCATCTCCGCGTCGGATGTGCCGGGAAGGGTGGCGATCCGGCCTCGGCTGCGATCCATCGCAGCGGCGGCATCGCTGAGCGCGTCGATGTGCTCATCGATCCATCGTGTATGGACGGCAAAACCTGCGGCGTCGCCCGACGCAAACTCTTTTTGGGACAGGATCGCCCGGTGCAATGGCGCCAGCGTTGCAACGCCTTCGATCTGGAATTCGCCGAGCGCGCGTCGCGCTCGCGTCAGCGCTTCAATTCGATCGCGGCCATGGACGATGATTTTGCCGATCAGGGAGTCGTAATAAGGCGGCACGGTATCGCCGGCTTCATAGCCGAAATCCAAGCGCACGCCGGGACCCCCAGGCAGGGCAAGCCTCGAGATCCGGCCGGGTCTTGGCCTGAAGTCCGAATAGGGGTCTTCGGCGTTGATGCGAAACTCGACGGCGTGGCCGCGCAGCCTCGGAGCCGTCGACGGTAGATGCTCGCCCATCGCTATGCGGAACATTTCGCGGATGAGATCGAAACCAGCGATCTCCTCGGTAACAGGATGCTCGACCTGGATGCGGGTATTCACCTCAAGGAAGAAGATATCGCCCTCTGCCGTGAGCAGGAACTCGCAGGTTGCCGCGCCGCAATAGCCGACGTCCTGCAGAATGGCTGTCGACGCCGCCGCCAGTCGCTCGTTGTGAATGGTGGTCAGGAAGGGGGCAGGCGCTTCTTCGATGATCTTCTGCTGCCGGCGCTGCAGCGTGCAGTCGCGGGTCGAGACGATGAGGACATGGCCGTGCCGGTCGGCCAGACACTGGGTTTCGATGTGGCGGGCATTCTCCAGATAACGTTCAATGAAGCATTCCGGTCGCCCGAAGGCGATCTGGGCCTCGCGCTCGGCTGCGGCGAGCTGGGAAGGCAACTCGCTTTCGTGCCGAACGATCCGCATCCCGCGCCCGCCGCCGCCGTTCTGCGCCTTGACGATAACGGGTAGTCCGTGCGCGGCGATGAATTGGCGTGCTGTATCCAGGGTGAGCGCGCCATCATCGAGCGAAGGAAGCAGCGGAGCGCCGACGCGTCGTGCAATGGCGCGTGCCGCCACCTTGTCGCCAAGCCGGGCGATTGCATCGGCCGAAGGGCCTATCCAGATGAGATCGGAGGCGGTGACGGCGGCAGCGAAGCTCTCGTTCTCCGACAACAGGCCATAGCCGGGGTGCACCGCGTCCGCGCCGGCCTGGCGCGCGATATCGAGGATTGCGGCCTGATTCAGATAGGTCTCGATCGGAGAGGTGCCCTTCAGGCGGTGCACCTCATCGGCCAATCTTGCATGCAGGGCGGTCCTATCGGCATCCGAGGCGATGGCGATGGGCGATAGGCCGGCGTCGCGGCAGGCGCGAATGATCCGGACGGCGATCTCGCCACGATTGGCGATCAAAACCTTCTTCATGAGCCAATTCCGTTCCGTTCAGCGATCGGCCAATGCGACGGCTGAAGGTTGCCAGGTGAGGTAGGCTGTGGTGTCAGCGTTAGGCGGGCGCCATTTGCTGCACTCAACTCTCAGACGTTTTCCATCCGCCGTGCTCACCGTCACCAGCGAGCGACTGCCCAGAAACCGCACATTGTCGATCGTCACCGGTATGCCGGGGGTCGGGATGTCCGAACGATCCGGCGCGGTAACAAGTTCGACGTCCTCCGGGCGCACGATCAATACTCGCTCGCCCGATCCGCCAGGAACGGTCATGCCGGCCGGGAGGGGCACCGCTCCATAGGAGGTGATCGCTACCAACGCGCCCTTTTCGCACGAGCGAAGTTCCACTACATCGATAAGATTGGCTTCACCCAGGAATTCGGCGACGAAACGCGAGGTTGGGTGGAAATAGAGTTCGTCCGGCGTCGCATATTGGAGGATCTCTCCATGGTTCATGATCGCGATGCGATCGGACAGAATGAAGGCTTCCTCCTGATCATGCGTCACATATACGGCGGTGATGCCGGTGCGCTGTTGTATGTCGCGCAGGTCGGCGCCGAGTTGCTGGCGCAGGCGCCTGTCGAGCGCACCCATTGGCTCATCGAGCAGCAGCAGTGAGGGCCGATAAGCGATGGCGCGACCAATGGCGACACGCTGCTGCTGCCCGCCGCTCAGTTCGCCGACCGCGCGCCCCGCGAAGGCCGGAAGCTCGATGAGATCGAGGATTTCCTTAACGCGCGCGGTTCGGTCGGTTGCGGACCACTTGTGGACACGGAGCGGATATTCGATGTTTTCCGCTACGCTCATCGTAGGAAACAGAGCGTAGCTCTGGAAGACGAAGCCGATATTGCGCTCTTGGACCGATACGCGCGTCACGTCTCTCGTCCCGATAAACACGCGTCCCGAGGTCGGGGTGATCAGGCCCGCAATCGTGCGCAGCAAAGTCGTCTTGCCGGAACCGGACGGTCCGAGGAGCGTGCAGAAGCTGCCGCCGGCTATGTGAAGGTCGCTTGGTTTCAGGCCGACCCAGCCATTGGGAAAGGTCAGGCCCAACCCCTGAATTGCGATGCCGTTCGACTGGATGTCACCGGAGCTCAAATCCTCAATCCCTTGAAGAAGGTGATGCCTGCCGAGCGTGGCCGCACCTCGGCCGCCCAGGAGCTTTGCCCGATGGCAAGGCATCCTAAGCGTGGCATCAGCTTTTTTGCAAGACAGGCGTCATAAAAAATACTCGCGCCGATTGCGATTTCATTTTTTTTCGTTACGCTTGTCTTATAACGATGATGGGCCTCCCGATCGGGAACTTCGGAGACTTCGATATGCAGCGCGCATCCAAGTCCGTCCTTGCGTTTGCCGTTACCCTCTGCTCCCACTTTGTTTTCGCTCCGCTCGCGATAGCCGATGTCCTTCCCCCGGATGTAAAGGCCAAGGCCAAAGGCGAAGTCGTCTGGTACGATGGATCGGGGGGAGCCACCACCCGGGCTCGCGATGAAGCGATCTTCAAGGGGTTCTCGGCGGAAACCGGTGTGACGCTTCGTACCGACTTCAGTCCTGATCTCACAAAGTTCTTCGCGGCCATGGATAGCGGCGCCCCGATTCCATGGAGTTTCGTGGAATTCGCAACCAAGAGCGATTTCGTCCGTGCTCGCGAAGCCGGTTATCTTGAGAAGCTTGACCCGAGCATTGTTAAGGTCTCCGATCTCGGAAATGGTGCGTATGACGATTATGGCGTCGATGTCATGCGCTACGGAATCGTTTTTACCTATAATACGGAAAAATTTAGTGGTGAAGGCGCACCAAAGACGGTACGAGACCTTTACGATTTGAAGAAATTTCCGGGAAAGCGCTGCCTTTTCAAATATCCACAATATGGCGGCGTGCTGGAATCTGCGCTTATCGCCGATGGGGCGGATCGAAACAAGCTCTATCCCCTCGATTTGGACCGCGCCTTCAAGAAGCTCGACAGCATAAAGTCGGATGTCATCTGGTGGTCCAATGGGGATGATGCGATCCGTCTGATTTCGAGCGGCGAATGTTCGATGGGCATCGCCTGGAGCGGTCGCGTCTACAGCGCAGTGAAAAACGACAAGGCGCCATTGGCTATCAACTGGAAGGATTCGCTCTACGCACAGGCGGTTTATGCCGTGCCGAAGGGCGCTCCGAACGCGGCTGCCGGGCAGGCCCTGATCGCTTACAATATCGGCGATCTTGAAGGGCAAAAGAAGCTCGTTCGCGCCATTACCTATGCCACTGATATCAAGGCACTGAAACTGTCCGACTATGGTGAGGGGCTCGGGCCGTGGATCGTAGCAGGCGACAATGCTGCCGATGCGATTCAGGAAGATGCCGATTATTATACCAAGCACATCTCCGACGTAATTGATCGCTTCAATCGGTGGGTTGCCTTGAACTGAGGAAGGAGCCAATCATGCCGCGTATCGTGGATCATGATGAAAGACGTCGTCAGATTTGCGATGCGTTGCTGGATGTCACTGCGGAGGTAGGGGTTGCTTCGGCAACCATCCGCGGTGTCGCCGAGCGGTCGGGCTGGTCCACGGGTGTGATCGGGCATTTCTTCAAAAACAGGAAGGATCTTCTTCTTGGTGGTCTGAGGCGTGCGGCCGAAATACACTCGGAACACAATACGCGTATGCTCTCCACGCTCGAAGGACTTCAGGCGCTCGAATCGATACTGGAAGGTGCTATGCCGCTCGACCGGCGGCGCCTCGCGATGTGCCGGATCTTCTTCTTCTTCTACGCCGAGGCCATGTGCGATGAGCAGCTCCGGCTGGAAATCGAGAGTTACCTTGTCGGATGGCGCAGGTCAGTGGCTCGCGCCATTCGGCAGGCGCAGGAAAAGGGGGATCTCCAGCCCCATCTCGACGCCCGCTCGATCTCGGCCGATCTGATCGGGCTCGTGGAGGGGTTGGCGACCCACGCCATGCTCGACCCGTCAGCCTTGGCGCGGCTTCAAGAATTTTCGCCGATCCGCTTCTGGGTCCGACGTCTGGCGCTGCCTTCCGAGGCCGCGCGCGATGATGCCATTTCCGATCCTGTCCATCAGGTGGTCGCCTGACCGCCGACACGCCGTTTTGAAGAGAGTTCCCATGCCAGATCTCGCCCCGCCCGCTCCGGGCTGGACGGTCTCGTCCATCCTTGGCGACTACGGACCGCAGGCGTTTCATCAGAACGACAAGCTCGCCATCGTGTGGGAGCATGGCTCGCGGACGTATGGCACGTTGCGGGACCGCGCTCTGCGCCTTGCCGGTGCCTTGCGCCAGCATGGGCTGGCCACGGGCGATCGGGTGGCGAGCCTCCTTTATAATCGCGGCGAGATCCTCGAACTTTATTGTGCCTGCGCTTATGCCGGCCTCACCTTTGTGCCCGTGAGCTTTCGGCTGACAGCGAGCGAGATCGCCTCGATTCTCGGCGACTGCACGCCGAAGATCGTGTTCACCGAGCCGGAACTCGGTCGGACGCTCGACGACGCACTGGCGCTGGCTGACGCGGTGCCCAGGATCGTCACGCTGGAGGCCACAGCCGAAGGTGAGGCCTATGACGCCCTCTGCACGCATGGGGCGCGGCTTGCCGAACCGGTCGCTAACGACATTCAGATGATCCTCTATACGTCCGGCACGACAGGCAGGCCTAAGGGCGTTGCCATGCGTTCGCTCGCGGTCATGTGGTGCGCTTGGCAACAGATCGCGCAGTTCCGCAATCTCGATTCATCGTCGGTCATGCTGCTGAACGCGCCAATGTACAATACGGCCGCGATGAATGAGAGTTCGATCCCGACGCTGCTTGTCGGTGGCACCGTCGCGATATTGCCCAGCCGCAGCTGGAGCCCGGAGCGGTTGGCCGGCTTCATCAAGGCGTGGGGCGTGACTCACGCGCTGATGTTTCCATCCATGTTCCGTCCGCTCATCCAGGCAGACGAGGCCAACCGGTTGCCGCTCGATACATTGAAGCTCTGGTACACCGGCGGAGAGAATTGTCCTCCGGCGCTGATGAGCGAGGTTCGTCGACGCTGGCCGCATGTCGAGCTGCTGATTTCCTACGGTTCCACCGAGACCGGCGTGCCCGTGCTTATCCGCGGCGAGGATATTGAAAAGCATCCCGGCTCGGTCGGACGTTGCTTGCCGGGCCAGGCGGTTCGCGTCCTTGGCACCGATGGCCGCGAAGTCCCGCCCGGTGAGGTCGGCGAGATCTGGATGGCGGGTCCGTCCGTGATCAGCCATTACTGGAATGCACCGCAGCTCGACGCCGAAACCATTTCCCAGGGTTGGTTCAAGATCGGGGATCTTGGCCGGATGGACGATGATGGCTGGTTCTACATTGTGGGCCGCAGCAAGGACCTGATCATTTCGAAAGGGCAGAACATCTACCCGGCCGAGATCGAGAACGTCATGCGCCAGCACCCGTCTGTCCTGGAGATCGCCGTCGTCGGTGTTCCCGATCCCGAATTCGGCGAGACGGTTTGCGCCGCCGTCATCCTTCGCGAGGAGCTTCCGGCAACGCAGGAAGAGATCATGCATTTCGTGCTGTCGCGGCTCGCCTCCTACAAGAAGCCCCGCCACATGGTGTTCCTGAAGAGTTTTCCGGTCCGCAACGGCACGAAGATCGACAAGAAGGAACTGGCGAGCCAGTGCATCGACCTCCTTGGTCTTGAAAGCACGGCGGCGTGAGAGGTTTCCCATGACACCCCATCCCGAATGGACGCCACTGCTCGAAGAACTCGAGAGGCGGCGCGACGTTGCTTTTGCTTCAGGCGGTCCGCAGCGCATCGCTCGCGAGCATCGCTATAATCGTTCGACGGCGCGCGAGCGTATTCACAAGCTGGTCGACGACGGCAGTTTCCTCGAGATCGGCACTTTCGTGACGACCCCGACCGAGGATGGCTCGCTGCTCGCCTCGACTTTCGTTTGCGGACTTGCGGAGATCGGTGGTCGACCGGTGGCGATCGGCGCTGAGGATTTCTGCGTCGAGGGCGGCGGTACCGGCGTGCACCTTGCCCGCTACAAGGGAGGCTGGGGCGGATTCATCGAGGAATTCGCCTATGGCTACCGCATCCCGCTGGTATTGTTGATAAATGGCGTGGGTGGATCGGTGCTGTTGCAGGATGCCATCGGCTATCCTGAGCTTCAGTCCGCGAACCCTACCTTTCCGGTGTTCGATCTCATGGAGCGGGTGCCGGTACTCACCGCCGTGCTCGGGCCGACGGCGGGGAGCTCGGCGGCCCGCGCCCACGTCGCGCATTTCTCGGTGATGACGAAGGACAATGGCTGCCTGTTCGCTGGCGGCCCGCCCGTGGTCAAGCAGGCACTGGGGCTGGAGATCGACAAATTCGCCCTTGGTGGAGTCGATGTGCAGGTGCGCGCCTCCGGTCTGATCAACAATCAGGCCGCAAACGAGGACGAGGCTCTGGCGTCAATCCGTACCATGCTCGCTTATCTGCCGGATCATGTCGGCGCCCGGCCAGCGGTCCGCGCCGAGTGGATCGCCAACGATCAGGCCGATATTCTCGGCATCGTCCCACCAAGCCCGCGGCGCACCTATGACGTCCATGCCTTGATCCGCTGCATGGTCGATCAGGACAGCTTCTTCGAGATCGCACCGGACTTCGGGCGCTCGGTGCGCACCGGTCTGGCCCGCATCGAGGGGCATGTCGTCGGGATGCTGGCGTCCGACAACCGCTTCCTCGCCGGCTCACTCGATGTGCCATCGTCGCTCAAGCAGACACAGTTCGTCGAACTCTGCGATCGCTTCCACATTCCGATCGTTTACCTGGTAGATGTGCCCGGCTTCCTCGTTGGGCCAAAAGCGGAGGAGGCGGGCGTACTGAAGTTCGGTGCCCAGGCGCTGCGGGCGATCCAGAAGGCGAAAGTGCCCGTCTACACCGTGCAGGTGCGTCGGTCCTACGGCCTCGGCGGAGTCGCCACCGGCAGCACCGACCCCATGAGCCTGCGGTTGATCTGGCCGAGCGCGGCGTGGGGTGACATGCCGATCGAGGGGGGCGTCGAGGCCGCGTTTCGCCGCGAACTCGAAGCAGTGGCACCCGAGGAGCGGGCTGCACTGAAGGAGGCGCTCACCAAGCGCTTCGAGGCGCAGACCTCGATCTGGCGGGCCGTGGAGAATTTCGCGGTCGAGGAGATGGTCGACCCCCGTGACAGCCGCCGCTATCTCGCCCGGCTGATCCGACTTTTCTATCGGCGTCCGCTGTCCGGTCCTGCGGCATGAACAGAGCTGGCACCATAGGCAGTTCCAGGCAAATCGCCGTCTGGGCGGCCGCGGGCAGGGTGCTGACCTATCTTGCGCTTCTTCTGCCGGCGACCGTCGTTCTCGTTCTGTGCGTGGGCTGGCCGCTCTGGAACATCGTGCTGCGGAGCCTCAACGAAAAGGGACGTGTGGCGATCCCTGATCAGCTCTATTGGGGGCACTATCAGGCAATCCTGCATGATGATCTGCTGCGCCAGGTGGTGCTGCATAGTCTGATGCTGTCTGCGATGGCCACCATTGCGACGGTGATGCTGGCTTTCCCGTCCGCCTATCTGATTTCCCGTCTGAGCAAGACGTTGTCCTCGCTGGTCATGGTGGTGATTCTGGCGCCCTTCTGGGTATCCATCATCATCCGCCTGTTCGCCTTCACAACCATTCTTGGCCAGCAGGGCATCATCAACTCGGCGCTGAGCGCGTTGGGCTTCGAGCCGCTGCCCCTGCTTTACAATACCTTTGCGACCGTGGTCGGGATGGTGGCGTATCTGCTCCCCTATCTCATCCTCATCCTCGTGTCGTCGATGATCTCCATCGACATGTCCCTCCTGACCGCGGCGCGCACCATGGGTGCCTCCGAGCGGATGGTCTTCGTCGACATCTATTTCCCACAGGTGCGCCCGGCCTTGCTTGGTGGCAGCGTGCTTGTGTTTGTGCTTGGCCTGAGCTTCTTCCTCACCCCGGTCATTCTCGGTGGTCCTCACGACCTCACCATCCCGGTCTTCATCCAGCAGCAGGTGCTGGCTTTCCAGTGGGGTAAGGCTGCCGCGATGGGCGTAGTCCTGCTCGCCGTATCGGTGCTTGGTTATCTCGTTGCGCTGAAGATCGATGGCAAAGGCCTGCTCGCACCCCCGCAGCAGGGCACACGCGGGACGGCCGCGCGCGAGCCCGTGACCATAACCCCTGCGACAGTCTGCTGCGCTCTCATCCTGGCCTTCTCCATTCTGCTGCTTCTGCTGCCGCTGCTTGTGGTGGTCCCTACCTCCTTCACCGAAACCACGCAGATTCGCTTTCCTCCGGTCGGGTTCAGCCTGAAATGGTATGTCGAGGTATTCACGTCCGAATTGTGGATCAGTGCGTTCTGGAAGAGCGTACGCGTCGGCATTGCCACGGCCATCGTCGCCACCGTGTGCGGTATCTCGCTGGCCCGTATCGCGACGCGCACGTATTTGCCTTTGCCAAAGCTGATCATCCAGGTGCTCTCGATCACTCCTCTGGTGGTGCCTGTCATCCTGCTGGGCATCGGCATCTATGACGTGCAGGGCCGGCTCGGACTGCTCGGCACTGATATCGGGCTTGCCATCGCCCATGCCGCCCTGTGCCTGCCACTCACCTTCCTGGTGATGGCAAACGCACTCAACGCCATAGACATATCGACCGAGCAGGCGGCCTGGACCATGGGCGCAAGCGGCGCGCGCACCTTTCGCACCGTCGTGCTGCCCAGCATGGTGCCGGCGCTGGTGGGCGCCATGCTCATCTCATTCGTGACCTCGTGGGACGAGGCGGTCCTCGCATTGTTCCAAACGCAGTTCGACAAGACCCTTCCGGTTGCCATCTACGGGATGTTGCGCAGCGGCATCACCCCCGCGGTTTCGGCAGTGGCCACCATAGTGACGGTGCCGGTTCTACTCGGCTCGGCCGTCATCGCCGCGCGCGCGCTTGCTGGGCGCCGTAAACAGAAGACGGGATGATCATGACGTCCACCCACCGCTTCCCCCGCGGGTCGGCCTGCATCGTTGGCGCCTTCGAGTCGCCGCGTCGCAAGGCGCCCGGCATTCACCCGTACCAAATCCATGCCGAGGTCATTGCCGAGGCCTTGTCGGATGCCGGGTTGACCGTCGCCGATGTCGACGGTTTCGCCACAGCGGCCTCGTTCCCGTCTGAGGCCGGCTGGCAGATGAACGCCCTTGAGGTTGCCGAGTATGTTGGACTGCGGCCCGGCTGGATCGACAGCACTGACATCGGCGGTGCTTCGACGCTTAGTCACGTCGGCCACGCCATGGCCGCCATCGCGGCAGGCCTCTGTGAAGTCGTGGTCATCAGCTATGCCTCTTCCGGTCGATCCTGGCCGTTGCCGGCTCCGGACTTCAACACCGGCCCCACCGGTCCGGGCCAGTTTGAAGTGCCCTATGGCATGTCGACCATCTCCGCCTATGCGTTGGCGGCGACGCGGTACATGCACGATTTCGGCCTGAAACCGGAGGAACTGGCGCAGATCGCTGTGCAGGCCCGCACTTATGCCGGCCGCAATCCGCACGCCATGTATCGGGATCCACTCACCGTGGACGCTGTCCTCGCCTCGCCAATGATCTCCTCCCCGCTGCACCGCCTCGACTGCTGCGTGGTCAGTGATTCCGGTGGCGCAATCGTGGTGACTTCGCGTGAGCGGGCGCGGGACACCCGGCGTTCCGGCCCCGCGGTGCTCGGTTTCGGCGAAGCGGCCGGCCAGATGCAGATGAACCAGATGGTCGACATGACCACGACTGCGGCGGCGCATTCCGGCAGACGCGCCTTCGCAAGCGCCGGGCTCGGCCCTCAGGATATTCGCGTCGCGCAGATTTACGACAGTTTCACCATAACCGTGGCCCTGACCCTCGAGGCGCTGGGTTTCGTACCGCGCGGCGAGGTTGGAGCCTTCATCGCCAGCGGTGGCATCGGCCCGGACGGACGCCTGCCGATCAACACTGATGGCGGCGGGCTGTCCTCCAATCATTCCGGCCGACGCGGCATGTATGCCGTAATCGAGGGGGTGCGTCAGCTACGCGGCGAAAGCCCGGGCTTCCAGCTTGCTTCTCCGGAACTTTGTCTGGTGAACGGGACGGGAGGCTGGCTGTCGGCCACGGCCACCCTCATCCTCGGAGAGGCATGATGATCGAAATGAACGCGATTCTTCCGGTGAAGGATGCACTGACGACCCCATGGTTCGAGGCCGCAGAACAGGAGCGCCTGCTGATTCAGCGTGATCCGACGACGGGCAAGGTTCAGATGTATCCGCGTGCTCGCATCGCCGGCGCGCCCGAGCGCGAGCCGGAATGGGTTCAGGCTTCCGGCCGCGCGACCCTTTATTCCTTCACGGTGGTGCAGCGCTCGCTGCACCCACAATTTGCCGGCTTGGAACCCTTCGTGATCGCGATGGTCGATCTCGAGGAGGGCGCGCGACTGACCAGCTGGATTGTCGACGTACCGCTCGAACAGTTGCGTTGCGACATGCTCTTGAGAGTTGTGTTCCGGGAGATCCATGCGGGACTGACGATGCCGTGCTTCACCGGGGCGTGAAATGCAAGTGACGTTCGACGATATCGTGGTCGGGGCGGAATATGTCTCGGCCGGCCGCACCATCACAGAGGCCGACATTGTCGGGTTTGCTGGACTGAGTGGAGACTTCAACCCGCTTCACATGGACGAGCAGTGGGTGCGCGCCAACACCCATTATCCCGGACGCATCGCGCATGGCCTGCTTGTTCACGCTATCGGCGAGGGATTGGCATGCAAGGAGATGATGAGCTGGAAGATCCTGGCCTTCGTCGAAACGCAGCGCCGGATGCTGTTGCCTGTCCTTGTGGGGGATCGTCTCTGCCAGACCTACAGAATCACCGCCAAGACTGCCAGCCGCAAGGATTCGTCTCGTGGTATTGTTGAGGTGGAGGTCGCGATACTCAATCAGAACGGTAAAATAGTGCAGTCCGGCTACAATAAATATCTGATCGGAGGAAAACCGTGATGCGTGGCCTGACGGATCGGGTATTCATCGTCACCGGAGCTGCGCAGGGCATCGGTGAAGCGACCGCCCGACGGCTGAATGAAGAGGGTGCCATCGTCGCTCTTGCCGACCGCAACCGCGTGGGCATCGAAGCGCTTGCCGACGAGCTGTCGGCGGCCGGTGGCCGGGCGATTGGCGTGACGCTCGACGTTTCCAGCCGCGACGAATGGATGGCCGGCGTTGGAACAGTGCTTGGTCGCTTCGGACGGATCGACGGTCTCGTCAATAATGCGGGAGTTACACGCGATCGCTCTCTCTTGAAGATGACCGACGAGGATTGGGACCTCGTGATCGATGTCAATCTCAAGAGCGCGTGGCTTGGTTGCCAGAACGTCATTCCGGCCATGACGGCGACCGGTGGTTCGATCGTGAATCTGTCGTCGGAATCGCGCTGGGGTGCGTTCGGACAAGCCAATTATGCTTCGGCGAAGGCCGGGCTGGTCGGGTTGACGCGTACGGTTGCCGTGGAGCATGCACGTCACAACATCAGGTGCAACGCGGTGGCGCCCGGTGCCACCTCGACACCTATGGTGGAAGCTGTGCCGGCCCAGATCCGGCAGGGCTGGCTCGACGCCATTCCCCTCCGACGCGAGGCAGAGCCATCGGAGATCGCCGCCGCCATCGTTTATCTCCTGTCCGGCGATGCGAGCTACGTTACCGGACAGATCCTCGGCGTAAACGGGGGCTCGGCGTTGTGAAAGGCTGGGGTTCTGCTGCGTTGCGTGCGAGCCGTTCGGGATCAATGGCAGCCGTGGGGCGGGGAAGACTTTAATCTCACGCTGACGCAATGTTGGCTGACGAGCGGGCCGCAGCACCCTTTCCCGACATGCGCTGAGGTGAAGTAACTGCCAAGGCGATCCGTTTCGCTCCGCTCGTTGTCGCTCGCGGCTCATTCTCGTCGCGCTGGGCCTGCGTTCTAACCCCACCGGCTGCGCGGCGCGGCCGGTCGGGCGACCGGATTGCCCGATGCGTCCATCACCTTGTATTTCGGCCATTCGCTGGCCCAGGTAAGATCGTTGATCCAGGCCATGAAGGTTGCTGGAGAATAGTGATAGACTTGCCCGTTCAAGGGCAGACGGTCGGCTGCAGGCATGGAGACGTCCCAGGCTTGAGACTGCGCGACGGTCGACCACCAGGGCACCAGCGCCGGGTCGACACCGATCTGCTGAAGTGTGGCCGAGGTTGTTGCATCCGGCGTGCGTGCCCATTCGCTCTGATAGAGCAGGGCTGGCCGCGCCGGCGAGCCGACAACGTTCCAACCGGTCTGATCGGTGATCGCCTGGAAGTCGACAGAAGCGAGCGCGGGGGAGAACACCTCGACCCGCATGCCATGCGTCAATATTCCGGCACCGTCGCGGCGGATCACGCCCGCCTTGCCGAGATAGTCGCCGAGGATCATCTGGATCGGCATCTGGCTTGCCGCCTCATAGGCTTGGCGACTTTGCGAAATCGCCAGGTCGCCCTGCTCCAGTGCATTCAGGAAAGCGCTCAGCGAGATCTGGTCGAGCTGATAGGACTCGGTGAGGGTAGGGCGCGCAAGGCCGCCGGGAGGCCGGCTGAATTCGGCGGCGGGCATTCCCGCCAGAGTGGCATTCATGGCGCCGGTCGCCGGGGGAAAAGCGAGGTCGCACTCCTTGCGGCGGATGATCAGCCGGTTCAGCCATTCGGGATTGGCGTCGGAGATATCCGTGAAGGTCAGGTCGGCTGGACGCAGCAGGTGCATGACCAGCGAATAGACCGTGGTCGGCTCGACGTCGTAGTCGATGCGGCCACCCGGCTGGGGCGTTGCCGCCGGGGGCGTGGTCCCGAGCAGGGGAGCGAGCAGATTGGCGAGGCCACTGACATCGGGCGTGTGGTAGACGTCGTGGCGTACCAGCACGAAACCCATATCCACGGCATTGGCGGGTGTGCGGGGAAACCGTGCTGCGACGATCTCGCCGTTGGCGAGCGCATAGACGGGCGAGTCGGCGTCGAGCTGGTAGGTCGTTGGCGAGGAGGCGGCGCCGTGAATGCCGCCGGCTGTTGCGATCCGGGCGTTCACATTGGCCGCGGTCTCGTGAAAGAAATATTCGCGCAGTGGCGTCGTTCCGCTCGCAGCACGATAATCGCGGATGGGAGCATTGGTGTGGGCATGCCCGGTGTCGAAGTCGAACGGCCACCACCACCAGTCCCACATCTCCCGCGCAAAGCGGTGCCAGTCGAACAGCGGGCCGGGGCAATCGTGGTCATGGAGTGTCGTGCTCGTGAAGGAACTGCTCGCGGTATCAAAACGAGTGAATCCCTGATGGATGTTGCCGCTGAAGCCGTGACCGTGAAATCCGCGATAGACCTTGAAGAACCACAGCCATGCCTTGTTGAGGGCGACGCAGCGCTCCTGCAGCTTCGGCGTGTTGGCGCCGCCCGGGTGGGTGCCCATCATCATCGCGTTGTGCGTGAACCCCCATCCCGGCACGTCTGAATTGGCGGGAACGGCGGCGAGCAGATAATTCGCATCGAAGCTGGCCTCTTGGCCGGCCGTGAAATCGGTGGCCAAGAAAGTGTGCGCCCCGCCCGGAATGGTCAGAAGTTCGCGGACCAGCGTGTCCTTGATGGCATCGACGTTTTCGTCGGCCATCACGATGCGGCGGAAGGTGGCCGCATCGTTTATCGTGGCGGAGCGCTGGACATGGGGCAGCAGCGGGATATTGCGCGGCACCAAGAAGGCTTCCGCCATGTAGCGGGCCAGCAGCGCCCAGGATCGGTATTGCAATTCGTTGAACAACATTCCGGCGGGCACCGCGGCATCACGCTTTGGACCGTTGTAGGTTGCGGTCGGGAACCAGGCCGCGATGATCTCGCTGGGTATGTCGGCGACCTGTCGGAGGACGAAATATTTGCGTCCCGTCAGATCGTTGGCGTCGGTCGAGAGCTGTTCCCAGGCGAAGGAGCGGGGAGGATTGGGAAGGGTGTATCCGGTCCGGTCGTCGCGGTGACCGGTCTCCACGCCCAGCGCCCACTGGTTCACGAACGTCGCATGGCCGGTCATGTCGGGATAATTGACGAGCGGCGTTATCGTCCCGTCCCCCCAGATCGCGACCTGCGGTCCCACCGTGCTAGGACCCGAATAGGCGGTGACCCAGGATTCCGCCTTGTTGCGCGAGGGCCAACCATCCGTCTCGTGAACGACGATGGAGAAAACCTCGCTGATCCCAGGGAAGCGGTTGGCATAACCGGCCGAACTCGTGATCCGCCGCAACGGCAGCCGGGCACTGGTCATGTCGTCCCAGTAAGTCGAATCGAGACGATTTTTCAGGGGCCTTACGACAATCGCGATTTGGGTCATGGAACCTGCCCTATATTGGCACTGCCCCAGAAAACGATATGGCGACTTCTTTATCGGATCAGTATGTGGTAAAAAATCCACGGAGACAATATTTGCAATTTACCTATCGTAAGCTTATTAATGGAATCCGTGCCGTCTTCTCTGCCATCAGAAAATATACTTCGAAACAAAATATTGAAATATGATGGCATTTGTGATTGTCGTATATCTTGAAAAGATGAAATAAAAATAATATCTATAACTGAAATATATATGATGTGTCGCCTATATACTAATATGATATATTGAATTATTCGTCTAAATTACATTGGATCGATGCATATATTCTCCCATTTCGCTGGGGATCCGTCATGGCTGGGACGCTGGCAAGCGTGCTCCGCGACGAGTTGGTAGAGTTTCTGGCGCCTCTCGCCGCGGTCGGTGACACGGCATCCTACGCCAGGATGTTGCGCGCCCTCGGACATATGCCCGCGCTCGCCACGGATGGGGGTCTTCAGGCAGCGCTTGCTCAGGTGGCGAGCGCGATCACACAGCTACAGGGCCTTGATCCCGCTACCCTCGATACGTGGGACGGCGCGGTAAAGGCACTTGCCGTCGCCGAGCAGGCCATTGCGGGCTTTCAGGCGGCAGAGCGTGCGATCACCGATCCGACGCTGGCAGCACAGGCCGAGAGTCTCGGGCTGGAAATCGCCAACCGCCTCGTGAGTGTCTATCTGCGGCGGCGAGCCCCGCGCCTGCATCGTATCGCAGCACTGCTGACGCTCATCGAGGTTCTGGAAATCACCGCACCATCCGCGCTCGAGTTGGCGGGCGGACAGGTCACACGCACGCCCTGGGCCGACGACACGTTCCATTTCGAGCGTCTGGACGGGCTCATGTCACACCCGTGGGCGACGTTGGGCGAGGTCTATTTCCCGAACGGCATGGCGCAGGCCGCCGATGCCCACCGTTCCGCAGCGCTTTTGTTTCCTCTCCTCGTTCACGTGGCGGACGTGATCGGTCTCCGGGTTCGGCAGGATCTGCGCGCACTCGATCCGCCATCGCCCGGTGCGACGCCACCCGAAGATATCGACACCCAGGATCACGCCGACGTCGAGGGTCCCGACGACGTGCAGCCTGCGCCGCTCGACGATCCCGCCGTGTTCCTGCGCCGCAACCTTCCTCGACTGATCCTGATGCTCCCCGGAGCGGACGGCATCGGCCGGATCGGCTTCAGCATCGTGGCATCGGCAACGGAGCATGAGGGCGGGATCGCGGGCCTTATCTTCGGCGCCGCCGGTGCCTTCGCCTGGAATGAGACGCGTGGCGGCTGGAACCTGGAGGCTGCGACGACCGGCGACCTGCCGGTGTTCGTGGTGGGGCCCGACGGCCTCCAACTGCTGGACCCTGCCGCTGCAGGTGCAGGTGCGACGGGCCATATCGGGGCCGCGAGAGCCCGTGGCGCCGAGCCGGCATTTCAGCTCGGCGAATCCGGCGGTAGTCGCATCGAGGTGGGCGATCTGCGGGTTCAGTTCGACTTTGCCCTTTCGCCGACGCAGCAGCGCATCGGCTTCACCGCCAAGGCGGAACATGCCCGTCTCGTGCTCTCGGGCGAGAGCGACGGTTTCCTCGGCGAAGTCCTGCCGCAGGGTGGCGCGCAGGTCGAGTGTGACCTCGCGCTCACCTTCTGGAGCGATGGTGGTCTCGACATCGGCGTCAGTGTGCAGGGAACGCCGCCGTCGGGCGTGGTGCCGGTGGGCAGGTCCATCGGTCCGCTGCTGATCCAGTCGATCACCCGCGACTTCCGCAGCGCCGACACCGCAACGGGTTCGGGCCTCACCTTTGGCCTCGGCGTCAATCTGAGCGTGAAGCTCGGCCCGGTGACCGCAGCTATCGCCGGCCCCGGCGTCGCTGTCGATGTGCTGTGGTCGCTCAAGGATCCCGCTCGCTCGAAGAATCTGGGCGTGCTGCACATCGAAAGGCCGGGCCTGCGTGCGCCCGCCGGCGTAGGGCTCGACATCGATGCGGCGGGTCTCGTGACCGGCGGCGGCTTCCTGTTCCACGACGAGGCGCAATCGCTTTATTTCGGCGACCTGCGGCTCTCCCTGCAGGGCCGGCTGACGCTGAAGGCGTTCGGCCTCATCACCACATCCGCACCCGATGGCGCCCCCGGATTCTCGCTCCTCGTCTTCGTTACCGTCGAGGGGTTCACTCCGGTCCAGCTTGGGATGGGTTTCAAGCTCACGGGCGTGGGGGGCATGCTTGGTGTGCACCGTACCTTCGACGAGGCAGCGATCCGTCAGGGTCTGGCGGCCGACACGCTGGCGGCGCTGCTGTTCCCTCGTGATCCGGCGGCGAATGGCCCCGCCGTGGTGGCGGCGCTGTCGGCAGCCTTCCCGTTCCAGCGCGGCCACTATCTTCTTGGGCTGCTGGTGCAGATTGGCTGGCCGACGCCGACCCTCGTGACGGCCAGTCTCGCGCTCGTCCTGGAGGTGGGTGCGCGCACCCGCCTTCTGGCGCTCGGTCGCATCAGCTGCCTGCTGCCCGAGGCCGACAATGATCTGGTGCGACTGAATCTCGATGCTGTAGGGGTGCTCGACTTCGACGAGGGCACGGTCTCCATTGACGCCGTGCTGGTGGATTCCCGTCTCGCCCACCGGTTCCCCCTCACCGGCAGCATGGCGTTGCGCGCTCGGCTGAAAGCCGGCCCCGGGTCCAGTTTCGTGATGGCGATCGGTGGCCTCAACCAGCGTTTCGCGCCGCCGGAAGGACTGCCGGACCTGCCGAGGATCACCATCGCCCTCAGTTCGGGAGACAATCCGCGGCTGACCTGCGAGGCCTATTTCGCGGTCACCGCCAATACGGTGCAGTTCGGCGCGTGTGCCTCGCTTTATGCGGCGGCGTATGGCTTCAGCATCGAAGGCGATGTGGGTTTCGACGTGCTGATCCAGCTGGTTCCCATCCACTTCATCGCCGACTTCCACGCCTCGGTGCAGCTGAAGCATGGCTCTACCAACCTCTTCAAGCTCTCGGTCGACGGCACGCTGGAGGGTCCGCTGCCGCTGCTGATGAGCGGCAAGGCCTCGTTCGAGATCTTCTGGTGCGACTTCACCATTCGCATCGACCAGACGCTCGTCGCCGGCGATCTGCCATTGCTTTCCGCGGCCATCGACGTCATCTCCGAGCTCAAGCGGGTGTTGGTCGCGGCCGAAAGCTGGGCCACCGAAGGCGGTCAGGGGGCTCATGGCGTGGCGCTACGGAAGGCGTCCGCCGACGGACTGACGCTTGATCCGGGCGGCCGGCTGGTCATGCGCCAGCTGACGGTCCCGCTGAATGCCGGACGCGACATCGATCTGTTCGGCGGGGTGCCGGTCGCAGGCGCACGGAACTTCCAGCTCGCCGGGGCCATCAATGGCGATCCTCAGGATCTGCAACCTGTCATGGACCAGTTCTCGCCGGCGCAGTTCTTTGCCATGAGCGATGACGAGAAGCTCGCCGCGCCTTCCTACGAGATGATGCAGGCGGGCGTTGTATTCGGTGACGCTGTCACCTTCGATGCCAACGAGATCGTCGGCGGACCGCTGACCTACGACACCGTCACATTTGACGATGAGGCCGCCCCGCCCCTGCCCGACCGTCTTCCGTATGCGCTGAGTCCGGATCGGCTGGCGAGCCTGGCCATGAGCGGTGCGGCCGGTCGAGCCGCACCGCGCCGTACCGGACGGGCACGCTTCGCTAATGAAGGCGCTGGGCCGGCCGTAACGGTGCTGTTGGTGCACTGGACGGTGGTTCCTCTTGCCGACGGCGAGGCGCATCCCGTCGCCCCGGATCGGACGTGGACCGAATTGCGCGGCGAGGTCGCGAAACTCAATGTCGGGCGCGCGATGTGGCAGCTGACGCCCGACTACGAGCTGGCGGCCTGAGGAGAGGAGGGCGACGTGCCGGACACGCAAGCCAACCTCAGCTTCCTTCCTTGGGTACGACAGGGCGTAGCAGCCGGCCTTTCCACTGCAGATAATCTCGGTGCCGCTCAGGCCGGTATGGCGAGTGTGGAATTCACCCTCACCCTCAACGCCGAACCGCCTTTGACAGTGGTTTCGCAACTGAGAGGGCCGGCTGATGTAACGGGCATCGACGTCCATCAGGTGATCCGGATGGAGCCGCGACCCTACAGCACGGATTTCGAACCCAACCACTTCGCCAGCGTCGAATTCGACCGTCCGGATTTTCCCTGGCTGTTCACGCCCCTGAAGCCAGGCGATCGCTCGCGGTTGCGGCCGTGGCTCTGTCTCGTCGTAGTGATGCGCCGCGACGGCGTGAGCCTGACACCTCCGGGCACCGGGCCGTTGCCCGAATTGCACATCGGCGGAACGGCTTCTCCCGCGGATGAACTGCCGGATCTCGCGGATGCCTGGGCCTGGGCGCATGCTCAAGCAGCGACGGGCGCGAGCACGCGAGAGGCGGTCAGCGGGGCCCTGAATGGCGGTTCGGAACTCTCGCTCTCCCGACTGCTCTGCTCGCGCCGGTTGCAGGCCAACACGGACTATTTCGCCTGTGTCGTTCCCACCTTCGAGGTCGGTCGCAAGGCCGGCCTCGGCCTGCCCGTGACCAGCTCCGATCTGACGGCCGCGAATGGAAGTCTTGCCCCGGCGTGGTCGCTCACTCCTCAACCGCCGACGGACGTCGTGCTGCCGGTTTACCACTCATGGAGTTTCCGTACTGGCGCGGAAGGAGACTTCGAAGCCCTGGCCAGGCGCCTGATCCCTCGGTTGCCGCCTGATGGGCTTGGCATGCGGGCCGTGGAGATCGCCCATCCCGGATTTGCCCTGCCCGCCGGTTTTCCGATGTCAGTCCTGGTGGACGTACCGGGGGCCCTGCAGCCGGTGGATGCTCCAGACGCCCCGCCTCCCTTGCCACCCGATATTGCCCCACCCTTCCAGACGGCGCTCGCGACGATCGTCAATGCGCCCGGCCGGCTGGAGGCCGCCGATCCGGCTGCCGATCCGTTGCTGGCACCGCCGCTCTATGGCCGCTGGTACGCGGCCCGCACGATCGCGACACCGAGTGCGAGCGTCTGGTTCGATACGCTGAATCTCGACCCACGCTGGCGTAGTATCGCGGCGCTCGGGGTGCGCGTGGTGCAGGAGCATCAGGAAGCCCTCATGGCGTCAGCCTGGCAGCAGGCGGCCGACCTGCGCGCGGCGAACCAGCGCCTGCGGCTGCTGCAGCTCAGCCTTGCGGTCGGGTCGAACGTCCACGCCCGCCATCTGAAGCCCTTGCAGATGGACGCCGTGTTGCGCTTTGCAGCACCGGTGTTCGGACGGATCCGCGCCCCTCTCGGCACCGATCCGCAGCCGCGTACCCTCATCGCCCAGATGACGCGATCGGCGGCGCCCTTTGCGGCCGTGAGCGTCGCCATGCGACGGATTGGCCGGGGGCGCGGGCCGATGACCCGTCGGGTGGCTTCGGAGGCGGTCGCCCGCGTGGCCGGGGGCAACTGGATCAGCATCCTTAACCACGGGCTGGTCGTTCTGCCGCCGCCGCCCGCGACGGGGCCTGCGACCATCCGGGCGGTTCTCGCCCGGATCGGCGGATCGCCCGGCATCCGCGGCTATGCCGAGGTGACCGCCGACCTCGTCGCGGCGACAGCGCCAAGGCCATTGTTCGCCGTTGTCGCGGAGGGGCAACCGGTGCGGGTGGTGGCTCCGCCGCCGCGGCTTCCCCACCAGCCACCATTCGCCGACAGCGAGAGTGCCAAGGCGTTTCGTCAGGCCGCCGTCGCCCATCTGACGCGCCTGAACCCGGGCCGGATGGCGATCATGGTCGGGCCTCCGGCGCCATTGGACGTCGACGGCGTCCGGGCGGCGGTGCTTGGTCACCTTGACCCGCGTGTCACCCTCACGGCTCTGGCGAAGGCCGTGATCGCCTCCGGCCCCGCCGCCACCACGCCTGCTGACACTCCGGCGAGCATGCATGTGGGACTCGACATTGTGATGGCTGCGCCGCGCTTTCCCCAGCCCATGTACGAGCCGCTGCGCGACTTGTCGCAGGACCTGTTGCTCCCGGGGCTCGATGCCGTTCCGCCGGATACGGTGCTCGGCCTCAAGACCAACCGGCCCTTCGTCGAGGCCTACATGGTCGGGTTGAACGGGGAGATGAACGGCGAACTGCTCTGGCGCGGCTTTCCTACGGACCAACGCGCGACGTGCTTCGATCAATTCTGGGACGTGCGCGGCGCCGGTCCGGGCCACGCCGACATCGCTCCGCTCATCACATGGGGCGACAATGCTTTGGGCCACTCGCCAGCCGTGCCGGCCACCGATGCGGACCGGTTCGTCATGCTGGTCAGAAGCGCGCTCCTGCAGCGATATCCCAACGCCGTCATTTACGCGGCCCGCGCGATACGCACGGCGCGTGGCCGCGAGATCAGCGAAGCGCCCGCCGACGAAATCTATCCGATCTTCACCGGCTCGATGCTGCCGGACGTGGCCTTTTTCGGCTTCAATCTGCCGGCGGCGGCGGTTACCGGCGCCGACGGCTCCGAGGGTTGCTACGTCATCATCCAGGAGCATCCCACCGAGCCACGGTTCGGTCTCGATGCCGGGGCTCCTGCGGGACGAATCTCGGCTCTTGGGAATGCACCGGACGGAACCGCGTTGCGCGGCCTGAGCTGGGGCCGGAACGGGGCACATATGGCCGGAATCACCCGCCGGCTTCCCGCGCGCGTCGCCATCCATGGCTCGCGCCTGACGCCACCGGCGAGGCCACCGCTATGAGCCGCCCGCCCTTCCGCACCACCACGGACCTGCCAACGAGGATTTTCGACCCCGGAGCGGCCTCGTCGTCCCCAAATGCTCCTCCATCGCCGGACCTCAGCCAGAAGCTCTGCGCGTCCGACCGGCCGCTTGCACTCCTGCCGGTCCGGCTCGAGACGCGGTTCTTCACCCTGGCTGACGGGTCGCGCGAGCTGCGGGTGCGCATTTATCCGGACAAGATCCATCTCGACAGCTACGAGCCGAAGCTGCTGGCCGCCGAGCGGGAGTGGGGCATCCACTACTGGGAAGCCGATTGGCGGGCCGGCAACGATCTGCCGACGCGCAAAGCCGCGTGGCGGCAGTTGGCCCAACAATACGGGCCGGCGCGGGCGGCCTTTATCGTGCGCGCATTGCGGCCGACCAATCCGGGCGACCGGCCGTCCGCGCCGATGGCTCCCGATCACCCATTCGAGGCCCCCCCGGCCTTCCCGGATGTGATGACCGAGCCATCTGAGCAGACTTCCGCCTGGAGGAGTGCCCCGGCTGCTCGTCTGCTGCCCGCGCGATGGATCGTTGTGCTGCAGGCCGGAGGCATCCCGGTGCTTGCCGCGCAGGGAAGCCCCATCCCGTCTCCCTTGGCGGTCGGACCGGATCCGAAGGGAGCGGTTCCGGCCGACGGTCAGCAGGCTCCGGTCGATGAGGGCATGCGCTGGATGGTGGATTTCGAGACGGCCGAGGCCAAGGGCATGGGCGTCCGCGTCGCCTTGCCCGCGACGATCGGCGCGGATGGGTTCGACAGCCTCATGGTGTTCGGCACGGCCGAGGCGGATGCGGCGGCGAGCTCGGTCATGCTGGCCGACCTTCTCGACGCACATCATTACACCGATGGTCTGGAATTCCTGCGCCTCGGTGCAGTCACCAACAACACCGCCGACGGCCGTACTGCCTATGCCGCATCCGATCCCGGCCAGGAACGCAGTTTCATGCGGGAGATCGCTCCCGATCCGTCGATGCTGGGCAAGGACACGAACGCGCGACAGCTCGGTCTCGCATTGGGTTTGCCGGCAGGCCGCGTCGCTCCCACGCTCGGCTATCTCGGTCAGGCCGACGAATGTCATGAGGCGGACAATCGCAATCTCGGCGCCGCGCTGTGGCCGACGACCTGGGGTTATTTCCTCGACAATATGATCGGGTTCGAGGGCACGGGCCTGACGCCGGACACGGTCGATTGGGTGCGGCGGTACTTCATCGATCACGTGCGTGCGTTCGGGCCGCTGGCCCCGCTGCGCGCAGGGCGTCAACCCTATGGATTGTTGCCCGTCACCTCGCTCGATCTGTTGCAGGCAAAGGCGGATGAGACCGCGGCCTTTGCGCGGAACCTGCAGCTTCGCGACCTTCTGGTGAAGCTGCGCGACCGGGTCTGGCGGCCGCAGCTGGGGCAGGTGCCGCGGCTCGGTGCCCGTACCTCGCCCCCGGATCCGGACGCCGATCTCGCCGACATGATGCAGATGGACGGCGTGTCCGCGGGGGTGCGAACACGTGCCCTGCTGGGACGCCACTATCTCCAGCACCTGCGCGCATTCCTCGGCGAGGATCTGCAGGCTGCCGGATTCATCCAGGCACAGGACGAGATCACGGGGGCCTTGCCCGGTCGGCTCGGCCTGCCGGACCAGGCGCGCCTCGGTCATGTCGCCTATGCCGAACTCACCTGGCCGGTCAACGCGCCGCTCGTGCAGGATGGTCCGATCGCCGCCGATGTCCCGCTCACGCCCAACTACATCACTGCGCTCCTGGCCGCACCGACTCTCGACGCGGTCATCGGCCAGCGCCCGGATCCCGCGGCAACGACGCCTCAGGGCACTCTTCTGCAGACGGTTCTGCGACACGGGCTGCTACGCGAGACAGCGCAGGCGGCCGCCCGGCTGGCGGCGAGCGCCCCTGGCGCGGATCTGGGTGCGCTGTTGCGGGACGCCGAATTGATCGACCTCGTGACCGGTGCCGAGCCGACACCCAGCTTCCGCCGCCAACTGGGCATGATCCCGTCGGCAACGGCGCCGCAAACCATCGGCGCCTTCCTGGAAGCGCAGACCAGCTTCGACAACGAGGCATTGGCGAGCCTCGGGGAATATCGCGGCGCGCTTGCCCAGCTCCAGACCCTCGATGTGGAGCGATTGCAACTTCTGCTTTTGGGCGGGCTGGATCTCGCGGCGAACCGCCTCGATGCCTGGATCACGAGTTTCGCCACCCAGCGTCTGCGGGCCATGCGCGCCGCTGCGCCCGAGGGTATCTATGTGGGTGCTTATGGCTGGATTGAGAACGTTCATCCCGCGCCGGCGCTCCAGCCGGTTCCGCAGCCACCGCCCGGCATGACCGATCCCGTCTTTATGGCTCCGGACGATAGCGGCTTCATCCATGCGCCGTCTCTGACCCACGCCAGCGCCGCAGCTCTGTTGCGGAACGCTCATCTCGGTGCGGACGGTTCTCCCGGTCCCGACAGTCCCTTTGCGATCCGGCTGAGTTCACGTCGTGTTCGCGACGCCGAGCAACTGCTGGCCGGCATGCGACAGGGCCAGCCACTCGGCGCGCTTCTCGGCTATCGGGTCGAGCGTGGCCTGCACGAGCTGGGTCTCGACGCCTGTATCGCACCATTGCGCGAGCTTGCCCCGCTCACGGCCGGGCGGCTGACGCCCGCCGACAAGCCGCTGGAGGCCATCGCTGCCAACAACGTTGTTGACGGGTTGGCCCTCCAGGCTCTGTGGCGAGATCAGAACGCCTCGGTGCGTGCAAAGCTGCAGGCCGCGGGTGCGGATATCGACAAGGCCGCGCGTGAACTCGACCAGCTCGCCGACATGATCGATGGGCTGAGCGACGGCCTCGTTGCTGAAGCCGCCTATCAGATGGCACGCGGCAATCCGACCCGACTGGCGAGCAGTCTGGCAGCCATTGCCCAGGGGGACGGGGCGCCTCCCGAACTGGAGGTCGCTCACATGCCTCGCAGCGGAACCGCACTCACCCATCGCGTGCTGGTCCTGATGTCGGGTTCCGTCCAGCCGGCGGCCGGCTGGCCCTCGGCTGCCAGTTCGGCGCGGGCCAGCGCAGACCCGATGCTGAATGCATGGACATCGCGGCTGCTTGGCGATCCCCGCAACATCCGCTGTTCCATCACGGTGACCGATGCCACCGGCGCGAGCACGATACGGACCCTGCCGTTCAGCGATCTCGGCCTTTCCCCGCTGGATGTTGTCTGCAGTGTGGCGACCGATCCCGCCGCGCGCTCGACCGGCCCGAGCGAGCTGGAGCAGCGGGTGCTTTATGCGGCGCGCCGTATGATAGGGGCGGGCGGAACACTCGGTCTCAATCATGACCGGCCAGCCGATCTGGCAACGGGCGAACGGACCCTGTTCGACATTCTGGAACAGGCGTGCACGGCGCAGCGGCTCCTTTCCGGGGCACGCGCTGCCGAGCCCGAAGACATCGCGCCTCCCCAGCATGCTCCGGCGACCGGCGCGGATCTCGTCGACCTCGAACGGCGCATCGTCGCGGCAGAGGCGGCCTTGGCCGCGATCGGGTCGGAGCCTCAGGACGGGCTTTCTTCGGACGCCTTGCGGGAGTTGATCCTGAAATGCGCGGGGTTCGGCATCGGCCCCGCCGTTCCGGCCTCGGCGAGCGGCGACGATAGCTCGACCCGCGCGGCGCTCGCTGCGCAGGCTCGGGCACTGGCCAAAGCGGTGCAGGCCCGTCTCGATCGCGGTGCGGATCTGCGAAAGATGCCGGCGGCAAGTGATGATCGCGCGAGGGCCCGGCAATTGCGCGAGCGCCTGACCGCCGTGTTCGGCAGCGGCTTTCCGGGCCTTGCCAGCTTCACCTGCGATGCGGCCGGTGCGGCTGAACTCGCCGCGGCGCTGGCCGACGCTCCGGCGCTGTTGCGGGGTGTGCCGGCGGCGGCGGAGGGCTGGCTGTTGCGCGCGTCGCGCGTGCGCGAGCCGCTCTCCCGCCTCGGCGCTTGCCTGCGCGGCGCCGAGGCGCTGGACACCGGCGAAAGGTTGAACCTGCACGTGGCGCAATTGCCGTTCTCCGTCGGCCGGCGCTGGGTCGGATTGCCGATGCTCCCTGGTGAGCCGCTCGCTTTCGGTGCGCTGTCGCTGGTGTTGCAGACCACGGACGGCATTCTCGACGCAACTGCTCCGCTCTGCGGGCTGTGGATCGACGAATGGACGGAGGTCGTGCCTTCCATCGAGGAAACCACGGCACTCACCTTCCAGTTCAATCCGCCCGACGCGATGGCGCCCCAGGCCATCCTGCTCGCCGTGCCGCCGCAGCCCGATCAGGACTGGACCGTCGGCACGCTCTACCGGGTGCTGGCCGAGACGCTGGATCTGGCCAAGCTGCGGGTGGTGGATCCGAACACGCTTGGGGATGCCGCCCACTATCTTCCCGCCGCCTACCTCGCCTTCAACGTCGCAGACGACGTAGCGTCGTCAGATCTGGGGCCGCTGACACGATGAGCGATCCGTCCATCACAAGCTGGGTCCGGCTCGAACCGCAGGCCCGTGATCCGCAGATGACGAACAGTCTCAAGGCGCGGCTGCTTGATCCGCTGTGGCTGCTCTCGCGGCAGTGGCAGATGGGCGAGTTCCAGGCCGAGGACAGCGGCACGCCGGTTCTGGCCACGATGGACGCCACGACGGCGACGTTGACCCGGCAATGGCCGGGCCCGCTGCCGGCCGACACGCAGGCTACCGCGGCAGCCTTCGATCCGTTGGCGCAACCGCTCGAGGCCCTGATCGAACGCCGGCCGATGCGAGCTGAAGCTGCAGATGACCTGCGCCTCCTGCCGTTCTCGGCGGATGCGGGCCAACACTTCCTGCGCATGCTGGCCGCGCAGGCGACATCCAGGGATTATCGCGACATCGTCACCGCCCATTTCGCACTTCAGCTACCCACCGGCGTGGCATCGGATGAGCCGACGCGTCGCTTTATTGCGCTCATGGCAGGCCGGGTACCCGATGGGCGGCGTCTGGCCGCCGCCTTCCGTGCGGGGATCGAGCAGGTCGTCGCCGATGCCGCCCTGGGCATCGAGCCGGGTGATCGGGCCAAGGTCATCACGGCGGCGACAGGCTGGCTCGTCTGGTATGACGGTTTCTGTTCCCAGCCAGCCAATCCGGCGGACACATGGGTCGCCGACCGGCTGGAATATGCGCTGACCCTGACCGCCCGTATCTCCGCCGATCCGATGGACGAGATCAATCTCACCGCATCGGGCATCGACGACGGTCGGGTCGACTGGTGCAGCTTCGATTTGAATGCCGAAGTGAATCTCGGCTCGCTTCCGGACCGCCGTTTCGTCGCAAAGACACACACGGCCGTCCCCGCGCCGGTGACGTTTCGCGGCGCGCCCGCGCCTCGCTACTGGGAGATGGAAGAAGCCGGGCTCGCCTATGGCCTGATGCCCGTCGGACCGACCGACCTCGCCCAACTGATGGCGATCGAATACGCGAGCAGCTTCGGCAATGACTGGTTCGTCGTGCCTCTCACTCTGCCGATCGGGTCCGTGACGCGCATTGACAGCCTGGTGATCACAGACAGCTTCGGCGTGCGAACGATGATCCGCCCGATCGGCGATAGCGGCCTTGCCGCACCGGGGTGGTCGATGTGGAGCCTCGACCACATCCGCTATCCCGGCGAGGAGCCTGCGCCGCTGCCGCATGGCAACCTGTTCTTCCTGCCTTCAACAGCGGGCCGGTTGCTCGACGGGCCCATGCTGGAAGATGTCTTCTTTGCGCGCGACGAGATGGCCAACATGGCCTGGGCCATGGAGCGGTCCATCGAAAGTCCCATGGAGCAGGCGATGCACCGTCCCGGGGACCTCTCCGACACATCATCCGATCTCCCGACCGGCGGGCTGCGCTATCGCCTGGCATCCACCGTGCCGGAAAACTGGATTCCCTTGCTGCCCGTCCAACGGATCGGAGCCGACGGCAAGATGATTCAGCGCCTGCGACGCGGTGCGATCCTGGAGCCTGACGGAAGCCAGATCTCGCATCCGGCGCAAGGCGACATTTTGGCTGGGGTCGCGGATCTGCTCCTGTTCGACGAGGAGATTCCGCGCGAAGGCCTGCGCCTGACCCGCAATCGCCGCATGGCACGGTGGATCGACGGTGGAACCTGGTTGTGGACCGCCTATCGCCGTCAGATCGGCAAAGGTGAAGGATCTGGCGGCTTGCGTTTCGATCAGCTGGATCCTGCTCCCTCGTGAAGCGAACCTTCACGCGGCACCCACGCCGTCGCTCCGGATTTCCGCTGCGACGTACCGTTCGGAAGTCAAAGATCAATAATATCAATATCTTGATTGATTGGCGGAGGGGGTGGGATTCGAACCCACGGTACGCTTGCACGCACAACGGTTTTCGAGACCGTCCCGATCGACCACTCCGGCACCCCTCCGCGCGCGAGGTCGCGGCAGGGCCGCGCCTTGGAGTGGGGCGCTCAATAGCCGAGGCGGGGGATGAGCACAAGACCCGATCGGCGTGCATCCACCGGCAATCTTCCAGAACGCCGATCGGCAAAAAAGATGCGGGCGCCGGAAGACGCCCGCATCCCATGAGCCCGTCAGATATGACGTCTCGCTACCGTTATCAGCGCCGGGGCTGGGACAGCATCCACGCGATGGCCGCGCCGGCGATGCCGGCCGCCACGACAAGCGCCAGCGGATGGTCCTTGGCGCCGCGCTGCAACTGGCGAATACCCTGACCGTAGAGCTGCCGGCCGGTCTCATAGGCGTCGTCCGCGAGATCGGCCGCATGGTCGCGGGCCTGGCCAAGTACCCGGGTGCCATAGCCGACGGCTTCGTCATAGAGACCCTCGGCGCGCAGCGTGCTGTCATTGGTGACATAGCCCGCCGCGTCCTTCAGCCGGCCGACGGTCTGGCGCGCGGCGCCCGTGATGCGGTTCCTGTCCATCTCTCTGATGCTCCTGCGCTTGAGTTTCGCCGGGTAGAACGCGCAAAGGGCAGCAGGGTTTCATGTTCGTCGACCGATATGAGCAGGATCCGGCGGGCTTTTCGTTGACAGGCGGGGCTCCCTCGCTATAAGGGCAGCCTGCGTGGGAAAGGTCCCGCGTATATTTCCACCGACCGAAAGAAGCCGGTCCGTGCCGCAGCAGGTCTCCTGCATGCGGAAGAGGCCGGGCTCGAACGAAAGGACAGAACATGTTCGCGGTCATAAAGTCTGGCGGCAAGCAGTATCGCGTCGCCGCCGATGAAGTCATCACGCTCGGCAAGATCGAAGCCGCGGCGGGTGAGACGGTCTCCTTCCCTGTGCTGATGCTCGGCGGCGATGCCCCGAAGGTCGGCGCTCCACTGGTCGAGGGTGCCACTGTCTCCGCCGAGGTCGTCGAACACACCCGTGGCGGCAAGATCATTGCCTTCAAGAAGCGCCGGCGGCAGAATTCCCGCCGCAAGATCGGTCACCGGCAGGACTTCACCGTGGTCCGCATCACCTCGATCACCGGCGCCTGAGACCGCCACGCGAAGAAATAGGAGAGCACAATGGCTCATAAGAAAGCAGGCGGTTCCTCCCGCAACGGTCGCGACTCGGCCGGTCGTCGTCTTGGCGTGAAGAAGTTCGGCGGCGAAGCTGTGATCGCCGGCAACATTATCGTGCGTCAGCGCGGTACGCGCTGGCACGCCGGTACCAATGTGGGCATGGGCAAAGACCATACCCTTTTCGCCCTTTCCGAAGGCCGTGTCGAATTCCGCAACAAATCCAACGACCGCACCTATGTGTTCGTAGTTCCGGCCGCTGAGGCCGCTGAATAAGACGGTGAGATCCAAGGGTCCCACCGGTCTCGTCAAACCGGTGGAGCCCTGGTCCTGAATCCAGGTGCATGTGAGCTCCGGGGAGGCGAGGCGATCGCCTCCCCGTCTTCGTTCCAAGCACCCTGATCCCAGGCAACAGGAGCCCGCCATGACCATCGTCGAAGCGACCCCCGGGTCGGTCCTCGCAGAGAGCTGTATCCCCGTCCTCGAAACGCCCCGGCTCGTGCTCCGCGCCCCGCGCATCGAGGACATGGCCTGGATCGCCGAGCTGGCGGACAACCGCAAGGTTGCCGAGATGACGGCCAATATTCCCCATCCCTATGGCATGGCGGATGCCGCGGCCTTTATCGCGAACCTGCCGCAGGGCCGCGACTGCGTGACCTTCGCCATCTTCCTCAAGACCGATGGCAGCAACCCGATCGGGCCGCCGATCCCGGTCGGCATGTGCGGTTTCATCCGGCGCGAGGACATGGCGCCGGAGATCGGCTACTGGCTCGGCGAGCCCTATTGGGATCGCGGTATCGCGACCGAGGCGGTGCGTGCCCTCATCGACTATGCCTTCGGCGACCTGGGGCTGGAGGCGTTGGTGGCGTCGGCGCGAGTCGTCAATCCGGCATCGCGGAGGGTGATCGAGAAGTGCGGCTTCCAGTGGACCGGCGCGGGACTGTCCCGCGTCCGTTCCATCGGCGCCTCGGTTCCGGTGGATCGGTTCCGGCTCGACCGGCGTATCTGGGCGTCGATCCGGGCCTGGAGCGCGAGCGCCCGCCCGATCCGTTACGAGATCGACACGCGGCATTGAGCGCCGCTTCTGCTAGGCTGGCGGTCTCCCGGGCGGGGGACCGCCCAACAATGTGAAGTTCGAAACGATGAAGTTTCTCGATCAGGCCAAGATCTATGTGCGCGCCGGCGATGGCGGGGCGGGCTGCCTGTCGTTCCGGCGCGAGAAGTTCATCGAATTCGGCGGCCCGGATGGCGGCGACGGTGGACGCGGCGGCGATGTGTGGATCGAATGCGTCGACGGTCTCAACACCCTGATCGACTATCGCTTTCAGCAGCACTTCAAGGCCAAGAAGGGCGGCTTCGGCATGGGCAAGAACCGCGCGGGTGCCAAGGGCGACGACGTGGTGCTCAAGGTGCCTGCGGGAACCGAGGTGCTGGACGAGGATGGCGAGACGGTGCTCGCCGACCTCACCGCGGTCGGGCAGCGGGTTCGTTTTCTCAAGGGCGGGAATGGCGGCTTCGGCAATGCTCATTTCCAGACCTCCACCAATCAGGCCCCGCGCCGCGCCAATCCCGGGCAGGAGGGTGAGGAGCGCTGGATCTGGCTGCGGCTCAAGCTGATCGCCGATGCCGGCTTGGTCGGCCTGCCCAATGCCGGGAAATCGACCTTCCTCGCCGCGACGACGGCAGCCAAGCCGAAGATCGCGGATTATCCGTTCACCACGCTGCATCCCGGCCTCGGCGTGGTGCGCGTGGATGGGCGCGAATTCGTGCTGGCCGATATTCCAGGGCTTATCGAAGGCGCGCACGAGGGCGTGGGCATCGGCGACCGCTTTCTTGGTCATATCGAGCGCTGTCGCGTCCTGCTGCACCTCGTCGACGGCACCTCCGAGCATGCCGGGAAGACCTACAAGATCGTGCGCAAGGAACTCGAGGCCTATGGTGCTGGCCTTGAGGACAAGCCCGAGATCGTCGCTCTGTCCAAGGCGGACGCGCTCGATCCCGATACGTTGAAAGAGCAGGTGGCCCGTCTGAAACGGGCGGCCAAGCGCACGCCGATCGTGCTCTCCGCGCAGTCCGGCGAGGGCATTCAGGCTGTGCTGCGCCAGCTTCTGGCGGTCATCGACGAGGGACGCGCGCTGGAGGAGGTGCGCGAGGTTCAGGAGCCGTGGCGACCGTGACAGCGCTTCTCCGTCACGCCGGGCTGACCCGCTGATCTCAGATGCCGCTCACAGCGGGTGCGACCGATGCAGCACCTCATGTCCCGACGATGCAGTGGTGGAGACGGCAGGCTCGCCTTGGCGTATGAAGCCGCCACGCTGTAATGCCTCCGCCCGAGACGATCGCCATGTCCGCCTTCCCGTCTGCTTCCCCCCTGTCCACCCCCGATGCCTCCCCGCACATCTCCGCCTTCCGCCGGATCGTGGTGAAGGTTGGGTCGGCGTTGCTGGTGGATTCCGCACGCGGCCGCCTTCGACACGCGTGGCTTGCCGCGCTGGCGGAGGACATCGGCGCGCTGCATCGCGAGGGCAAGGAGGTTCTGGTGGTCTCCTCGGGCGCGATCGCGCTTGGCCGGAACGTGCTGAAACTGCCCCGTCGTCCGCTCAAGCTGGAAGAAAGCCAGGCCGCCGCCGCCGTGGGGCAGATCGCGCTGGCGCGGGCGTGGTCGGAGGCGCTGGCCCATGAAGGACTGACCGCCGGCCAGATCCTGGTGACGCTGGGCGATACCGAGGAACGCCGTCGCTATCTCAACGCCCGCTCCACCATCGGCAAGCTGCTTGAGCTGAAGGCGGTGCCCGTCATCAACGAGAACGACACCGTCGCGACCGCCGAAATCCGCTACGGCGACAATGACCGCCTCGCGGCGCGCGTGGCCGGCATGGCGAGTGCTGATCTCCTCGTGCTGCTCTCCGACATTGATGGCCTTTATACCGCCCCGCCCAATGACGACCCCAATGCTGCTCTCATCCCGATCGTGCCGCGCATCACGGCCGAGATCGAGGCGATGGCCGGAGGGGCCGGCACCGAGCTTTCACGTGGGGGCATGAAGACCAAGATCGAGGCCGGAAAGATCGCCACCACGGCGGGCGCCCACATGGTGATCGCCTCGGGCAAGGTGAAGAACCCGATCCGCGCCATCGAGCAGGACGCACGCTGCACCTGGTTTCTCGCGCCGGCCAATCCCATTGCCTCGCGCAAGCGCTGGATCGCCGGCGCGCTGGAGCCCCACGGCACGCTGCATCTCGACGCCGGCGCGGTCGCGGCGCTCAGGCGCGGCAGCTCGCTTCTGCCGGCGGGAGTCACGCGCGTCGAGGGGCATTTCCAGCGTGGCGACGCGGTGATTCTGCGCGGCCCGGACGGAGGCGAGGTAGGGCGCGGCCTCGTCGCCTATGATCATGACTATGCCGAACGCCTGCGCGGACGCTCCTCGGACGAAATTGCAACCATCACCGGCTTCGAGGGGCGCGCTGCCATGGTGCACCGCGACGATCTGGTGGTCGCGCGGAGCTGATAGCGACGGAGCGAAACGCCCGAGGTTTCGTGTGCCACGCAGACCGAACGGAAAACGCGCCCGAATCTTGGGCGCGAGAGGCCGCACCTGATGAAAACGGCAGCGGCCGTGGGGCTCCGCGTCCTGCGTGCCGTTACGTCGTGAGTGGTCGAACCGGACGCGCCGGGCCACGCTGCTTTCCACCGCTCCCGTGCCGGGCCGTTTTGGCGGCGGTGGCATGCTTCGTGCTCGACAACCTCGATCCCGCCGGTGCGGGCCATCCGAGGAGCCGTGTCGTGACGAAGAAGCCTGATGCCCCGAACTCGACCGTCGAGACCCTTCTCGCCGCCCGAGCCTTCACCCGCCGTACGCTGTTCAAGGGTGCGCTTGCCGCCGGCACGGTCGCCGCGACCGGGCCCTGGATCGTGCGCGACGCATTCTCTTCCTCGGGCGAGCTCAGCCTGCTGAACTGGGACGATGAGCTGCCCAATCCGGTCATCCCGAATTTCGAGAAGAAGACCGGGATCAAGGTGAAGACCACGCCGTTTTCGCAGAATGAGGAGCAGATCAACAAGCTGCAGGCGACCGGTGGCGAGGGCTTCGATCTGTGCGAGCCGACCCGCGACCGTGCCCCGCAATTCAAGGAACTGGATGTCCTCCAGCCCCTCGATACCTCCAGGCTGAAGCTGGACAATCTGCTCCCCGCGATGCTGGAGGGCTCCACCAGCGTGTGGACCTGGGATGGCAAGCTCTACCATGTGCCGCATTGCTGGGGCTCGGAGGCCATCTCCTGGCGCACCGACCAGGCGACGCTTGCCTATAAGGACCTCAGCTACGGCACGCTCTGGAGCGAACCGTTCAAGGGCAAGATGCAGGGGCGCCCGCATTCGCTGCTGCTCGGCATCGGCCTGTGGATGGACCACACCGGCAAGCTGCCCTCGAACCGGATGCTCGATGCATTCAAGGACGAGGACACGATGAAGAAGATCTACGACGTCATCCTCGCCTATGCGATCGCCAACAAGGCCCAGGTGAAGCAGTTCTGGGACTCTGCCGACAACACCAAGTCCGGCTTCATGGAGAATGGTTGCGCCATCGGCCAGACCTGGGACGGGCCGCCTCTCTCGCTGAAGAAGCAGGGCAAGCCCGTCACCTTCATGGCACCGCAGGAAGGTGCGATCACCTGGATCGACGGCTGGGCGATGTCGAAGGGCGCGGCGAATATCGACCAGGCCTATGAGTGGCTGAACTACATCCACTCGCCGGAGGTCTCCGCCTTGGTTGCCGATGGCTCGGGTTACAATCCTGTGGTGAAGGGCGCCGACGCGTTCCTCTCCGACGTCGCCAAGAAGAACTTCGCCGAGGCGTACCCCGAAGACGCCCTGTCCAAGCTGTGGAGCCGGCCGCCGGAGCCGTCCTGGTACGCCGAACTGCGTACCCAGTACGCCGAGAAGTTCAAGGCGGCGTGAGGCGGCAGCCGCCTGTGCGGTAGCTGCGTGATCCGCCTTCCGGTGCCGCCGCGACGCGGCGGCACCTCCATCCTGCACAGAGATGAACCGGAGATCCCATGGCGGCAGCCGTCGAGCTCGAAGGCGTGAATGTCACGTTCGGTGATTTCGTCGCGGTGCGTGATGCCAACCTGACCATCGAGCCTGGGGAGTTCTTCAGCTTCCTCGGCCCTTCCGGTTGCGGCAAGACCACACTCCTGCGGACCATCTCCGCCTTCATCGAACCTACCCGGGGCACGGTGCGCATTGGCGGGCGGGACATGAAGGGAATCGGCCCGAACAAGCGTCCGACCGCACTGATCTTCCAGAACCTCGCTCTGTTCCCCATGATGACGGTGGCCGAGAACATCGGCTACGGTCTCAGGGTGCGCGGCGTGCCGCGGCACGAGCGCGATGAGAAGGTCAAGAACCTTCTCATCCAGATCGCCTTGCCCGAGCACGGCCACAAGCTGGTGTCCGAGCTGTCCGGCGGACAGAGGCAGCGTGTCGCCATAGCCCGCGCGCTTGCGGTCGAACCCTCGGTACTGCTGCTCGACGAGCCGCTCTCCGCGCTCGACCTGAAGCTGCGCCAGCACATGCGGGCCGAGCTGCGGGCCATCCAGAAGCGGGTCGGCATCACCTTCATCTATATCACGCATGACCAGGGCGAGGCCCTGACCATGTCGGATCGCATCGCGGTGATGAATGCCGGCGTGATCGAGCAGGTCGGCAATGGCCGCTCGGTCTATGCCGAACCGCGCACGCCCTTCGTGGCGTCCTTCGTCGGCGAGAACAATGCCATTCGCGGGCGTATCACGCAGGCCGCGAACGGCACGGCGACGCTCGATACGCCGATCGGGCCGCTGACGGGGCGCAATCCCGTGGGCCTGCCCGCCGGCGACGAGGCGCTCATATTCGTGCGGCCCGAGGCTCTGAAGCTCGGCGGGGATCCTCCGTCCGGTTTCGAGGGCGAGGCACTGGACGTCACCTATGAGGGCAGCATCACCCATGTGACCATGCGGGTTCGCACCGGGCAGAAGATCACCCTGTCATTGGGCGGCGGCGCGGCCGGCATCCTGCCGCAGCCGGGCGACATGCTGAAGGTGGGGTTCGAACCGCAGGACGGGCTGCTCCTCGCGCGCCCGGAGCGCTCATGAGCGGCGGACTCACCCTCGTTGTCGCCCTGCCGCTGCTGGCGGCCCTCATCCTCATCCTGCTGAGCCGACTGGAGCGACGCAAGGGCGCCATAGCGGGACCCGGCTTCTTTCAGCGCAACGGCGTCGCCGTGGGCCTCTATCTCGCAGTGGCCGTGGGCTTCTGGGCGTTCTTCATCATCGTGCTGCCCCAGCTCGCGATGGTGGACCTGTCCTTCCGGCCGAAGCTGCCGCCCTCGCAGATGGGCGGTCCGAAGGATATCTTCACGCTGGAGAATTACCGCTACTTCCTGTTCGGCTCGACCACATCGACCGCCAACTGGAACTGGCTGCACATCAAGGCCTTCTTCCTCTCCATCGGCGTGAGCATCCTCATCACCCTGCTCAACCTTGCGATCTGCTACCCGCTCGCCTTCCACATGGCGCAATCGGCTCCGGTGGCGCGGCTGCGGGTGCTGCTTCTGCTGCTCATCATTCCCTACTGGGTCAACGAGATCCTGCGCGCCTTCGCTTTCCGGGTGCTGCTGTCTTCGGGCGGCGTCGTGAACAAGCTGCTCATGGGCGGGGGACTGCTGGACGCGCCGATCGACTTTCTCGGCAACGATGTCGGCCTCTATATGGGCCTCAGCTATGCCTACCTGTTGATGATGATCTTCCCGCTCTACAATGCGATCGAAAGCCTCGACAGGAATCAGATCGAGGCCGCGCGGGATCTCGGTGCGCCCTGGTGGCACATCCATGCCTTCGTGGTGATGCCCCATGCCAAGCCGGGCATCGCCTCGGGCTGCACGCTGGTCTTCATGCTCAGCGCCGGCGCGCTCGCGGCCCCGCTGGTGCTGGGAGGGCCGCGTACGCTGTGGTTCACCCCCATCGTCTATGACCGCTTCTACCAGGCCTTCAACTGGCCGCAGGGGGCGGCCTATGCGCTGATCCTGCTCTTCGCCTGTATCGTCTTCGTGCTGGCGGTGCTGCGCATGTTCCGCCTCAGCCTCGGGGAGATCGCGCGATGAGGGAGGGTATCGTCCAGCGGTTCTCCTTCGCGGTCTATCTCGGGCTGTTCTTCCTCTACCTGCTCGGTCCGCTGGCGGTCATGGCGGTTTCCGCCTTCAACACGCCGGATTATCCGCAGGTCTGGCCGTTCGAAGGCTTCACGCTGGACTGGTTCGGCAAGCTGCTGTCGGACGGGGACATGATGTACGGGCTGCGAACCAGCCTCTGGATCGGCGTGCTCGTCGTACTGGTGTCGGTTCCGATCGGGCTGGCCGGCGCCATCGTCATGACCCAGATCCCGGTGCGGGCGCGCGCGACCTACTACCTCGTCGTCGTCTCGCCCGTACTGACGCCGGGTGTCATCATCGGCATTTCGACCGTAGTGTTCTGGCGCGAGTTCACGACGCTGACCGGCATGAAGTTCATGTATGACGGTATCGTCATGACCGTTCTCGGCCAGGCGAGCTTCATCTCGGCCTACTGCATGCTGATTATCCTCGCCCGGCTGCAGCGCTTCGACCGCTCGCAGGAGGAGGCGGCGCTTGATCTCGGCGCCTCCTATCCGCAGGTCTTCCTGCATGTCCTCCTGCCGTTCCTGAAGCCGGCGCTGTTCTCGGCGGCGGTGCTCGCGTTCCTGTCCTCCTTCGAGAACTACAACACCACGACGTTCTCGATCCTCGCCGACAAGACGCTCACGACCGTCCTCGCGGGCCGCGTTCGGCAGGGCACGACACCGGCGATCAGCGCGCTCGCGGTCTTCATCGTCGCGGTCACGGTTGCCGGTGCTCTGGTCTATGAGGTGATGAAGCGCCGTGAAGACGGACGCATCCGCCGCCGGCAGCAGGTGGCCGCCAAGGCGGAGGAGGCGGAGTTTTCCGGCACGCCGGAGCCGGCCGCGGCCGAATAGGCCGTAGGGCGGATCACCGATCAAAAAGAAGGCCGGCCGCTCGACAAGGTGAACGGCCGGCCCGATGTTCCTGACCGCCGGCTTCCTCTCGCCGGCAGACAGGGGGACGTTTCGTCGGAATGCCGGCTGCGAGCCGACTGGAACGCTGGAGCGGCATCGGAAAGGCATATCCATCGGCTGGCGCTCGCCCGGCTCAGCCGTATCGAAGGCCGCGAGCTGTATCAGGCCGAGCGATGATTGACGTAGGCGAGCGTCACAGCAAACGCGACGAATGCGAGCATGACGCCGGACAGGGTGACGAACGTTTCGACGGGCATGACAACCTCCTGAACCGATGCCCGTAAGAGACGACGTTCCGGACGACAGTGCCTTGATCCCGATCAAGATGGAGCGCGACGCGATGGCTCATCTCGTCGCGGCACAATGATCGTGGCCATGCGTTGGTGCGGCAAAGTGAGGGTGAGTATGGGTGATGTTCTGCGCGCGCCGTGCATCCCACTGCGCGAAAACGGCGTGCATCAGGCGGCGCATGTCGTCACCATGTCGTCGCGTTCCGCGCGAGATGGCATCAGGCATCGCTGCGCCGTCGTGCGTGTCCATCGTTCCCTGCCGAGCCGAGGAGGAAGACCGAGATGACGGAAGTCCGCAACGCCGCCCCAATCACAAGCTCGAGCGAGGCCGTCCGTCCACTGGACACGGCCGAGCGGGACCTGATGCATGCGTGGTGGCGGGCTGCGAATTATCTCTCGGTCGGCCAGATCTATCTGCTGGCCAACCCTCTGCTGCGCACGCCGCTGACGATGGACGACGTGAAGCCCCGGCTGCTCGGCCATTGGGGCACCACGCCGGGGTTGAACTTCATCTACGTCCATCTCAACCGCATCATCCGGCGCGAGGACTGCAGCGTGCTGTTCATCGCGGGGCCGGGCCATGGCGCGCCGGGCGTAGTGGCATCCACCTATCTCGAAGGCACCTATAGCGAACTCTATCCGCAGGTGTCGCAAGACGAGGAAGGTCTGCGCCGGCTGTTCCGGCAGTTCTCCTTCCCGGGCGGCATTCCGAGCCACGCAGCGCCGGAAACGCCCGGGTCGATCCATGAAGGCGGCGAACTAGGCTATTCGCTCGCCCATGCCTATGGTGCGGTCCTCGACAATCCGGATCTGATCGCGGCCTGCGTGGTCGGCGACGGCGAGGCCGAGACCGGGCCGCTCGCGACGAGCTGGCACGCCAACAAGTTTCTCAATCCCGTTACCGACGGCACGGTGCTGCCGATCCTGCACCTCAACGGCTACAAGATCGCAAATCCCACGGTGCTCGCCCGGATCGATCCGGAGGAGCTTGAGGCGCTTTTCATCGGCTATGGACACGACCCGATCTTCGTCGAGGGCGAGGATCCGATGGAGATGCACGGCAGGATGGCGGAGGCGCTCGACATTGCCTTCGCCCGCATCGCCGATATTCGTCGCATCGCGCGTGAGGATGGGGGTGCTCCGCGTCCCCGCTGGCCGATGATCATCCTGCGCAGCCCCAAGGGCTGGACCGGGCCGAAGACGGTGGACGGGCTCAAGACCGAAGGTTTCTGGCGTTCGCATCAGGTGCCGTTCGGCGACATGTCCCATCCTGGCCATCTCAAGCTGCTGGAGGAGTGGCTGCTGAGCTATCGGCCGGAAGAGCTGTTCGACCATGCCGGCGCCCTGCATCCCGACATCGCCGCCATGGCCCCGAGCGGACAGGCGCGCATGAGTGCCAACCCGCATGCCAATGGCGGCGCATTGCGCAAGCCTCTGCGCATGCCCGACTTCACGACGCTCGCGGTGGAAGTGCCGCATCCCGGCGGCGTTGAGGCCGAGGCGACGCGAGTGATGGGGCAGTTCCTGCGCGACGTCATGTCGGCCAATAGCGAGGCGCGCAATTTCCGCGTGTTCGGGCCGGACGAGACCGCCTCCAACCGCCTGCAGGCGCTTTTCGAGGTGACGGGCCGGGCTTGGGATGCGGCGACGCTGCCTTATGACGATCACCTTTCGCCGGATGGCCGGGTGATGGAGATATTGAGCGAGCATTTGTGCCAGGGCTGGTGCGAGGGCTATCTCCTCACGGGTCGCCACGCGTTGTTCTCCTGCTACGAGGCGTTCATTCACATCGTCGATTCGATGTTCAACCAGCACGCCAAATGGCTGAAATCCTCACAGGAGGTACCATGGCGGCTGCCCATCGCCTCGCTGAACTACCTGCTCACCTCCCATGTCTGGCGGCAGGACCATAATGGTTTCAGCCACCAGGATCCCGGCTTCATCGACCATGTGGTGAACAAGAAGGCGGAGATCGTGCGGGTCTACCTGCCGCCGGATGCCAATACCCTGCTGTGCGTGACCGATCACTGCCTGCGAAGCTGGAACCGGGTGAACGTCATCGTCGCCGGCAAGCAGCCTTCACCGCAATGGCTCGACATGGATGCGGCGATCAAGCACTGCGCCGGCGGCATCGGCATCTGGGAGTGGGCCTCGAATGATCGCGGCGCCGAGCCGGACGTCGTCCTCGCCTGTGCCGGCGATGTTCCGACGCTGGAGACCATCGCCGCTGCAGGCCTGCTCCGCGAGTATTTTCCGGAGTTGAAGGTGAGGGTCATCAATGTCGTCGACCTGATGACGCTGCAGCCCAAGAGCGAGCATCCCCACGGCCTCTCGGACGCCGCATTCGATGCGTTGTTCACCACCGACAAGCCGGTGATCTTCGCCTATCACGGCTATCCGTGGCTCATTCATCGCCTCGCCTATCGCCGCACCAACCATGCCAACATGCATGTGCGCGGTTACATCGAGGAAGGCTCGACCACCACGCCCTTCGACATGGTGGTGCGCAACCGGCTGGATCGCTTCCATCTGGTGGCCGATGTCGTCGACCGGGTGCCGAAGCTCGCCAGCGTCGGCGCCTATGCGCGGCAGGCGATCCGCGACAAGCTGGTGGAGCACAACCTCTATATCCGCGCCCATGGCGTCGACCTGCCGGAGGTGCGGGACTGGGCCTGGAAGGGCTAAGCGGGGCCTCGGCGCGGCGGTCAGTCCGCCGCGTCGAGATAGCGCCGCGCCAGATGGGCCTTGAAGACGGCGGCGTCGAGCGGTCGTCCCGTGGCGCGGGTCAGCAGTTCGTCCGTCGAATAGCGCGATCCGAGCGCGTGGATGTGGGTGCGCAGCCAGCCGAGCAGAGGCATGAAATCGCCCCGCCCGATACCCGGCAGTGCATCCGGCTCTGCCCGGCACGCGGCGTCGAAGAGCTGGGCCGCGGTCATGGCGCCGAGCGTGTAGGTGGGGAAATAACCCCAGCCGCCCGAGGGCCAGTGAATGTCCTGCAGGCAACCGAGACGGTCGTTCGGCGGGGTGACGCCGAGCAGCGCCTGCAATCCCTCGTCCCACGCTGCCGGCAGTTCGGCGAGCGGCATCTCGTCGGCGATCAGGGCCTTCTCCAGCCGGTAGCGCAGGATGACGTGGGCCGGATAGGTCACCTCGTCGGCATCCACCCGGATGAAACCGCGCTCGACCCGGGTGTAACGCCGCCAGAGCGCCTCCGCCTCCCAGCCCGGCCCGGACGCGCCGAAGGCCTCGCGCATCAGCGGCGCGGCGAAGGCAAGGAACTCGCGGGTGCGGCAGGCCTGCATCTCCATGAGCAATGACTGGCTTTCATGGATGCTCATGCCGCGCGCTTGCCCGACCGGCTGGTTCATATGGTCCGCTGGCCGGCCCTGCTCATAGAGCGCATGGCCGGTCTCGTGGATGACGCCCATCAGCGCCTTGCTGAAGTCGGCGGCGTCGTAGCGGGTGGTGAGGCGCACATCATTGTCGGCGCCGCCGCAGAAGGGATGGGTCGAGACATCGAGTCGCCCGCGCTCGAAATCATAGCCCAGCGCGGCCATCACCTTCAGGCCGAGGGCGCGCTGCGCCTCGACGGGAAACGGGCCCTCGATCGCGGCGGGTTCCGGCCGGTGCGCCTGCGCCGCCAGCGCCTGCTCGGTGAAACCCGGCAGGAAGGCTGCGAGATCGTCGAACAGTTCATCGATCGCGGCCGCCCGGCCGCCCGGTTCGTAATCATTGAGCAGCGCATCATAGGGCGAGAGCCCGAGCTTCTCGCCCTTGGCGATCCCGGCCTCGCGCTGCAGGCGCAGCACTTCGGTGAGGGAAGGCAACAGGGCCGCGAAATCGGCATCGGCGCGCGCCTGTCGCCATGTCATCTCGCACAGCGAGATAGCCTTGCTGGAGGCTTCCACGAGATCGGCCGGCAATGCCGTCTGCACGGTCCAAACCCGCCGGATCTCGGCGAGATTGGCACGCTCCCAGTCGCCCAGTCCGGTATCCGCATCGGCATCCGCCAGCCAGTCGCCGATGCGTGCGTCGACCGCCATCTCATGGGATAGCACCCGCAGCAGCGCCAGGCTCTCCGCCCGCGTGCCCGCTGCACCCCTCGGCATCATCACGTCGCTGTCCCATTGCAGGATGCCGATGGCGTTGGACATGGCTGCGATGCGGCCGAAATGACCGGCGAGCGAGGCGTAGGCGCTCATGAGGGATCCTCCGAGAGGCGTTCGGCAAGGGTGGCGATCCGGTCGATCTCGTCCGGCCGGGTCAGGAAGGAGCAGACGAAGCGCACCAGCACGTCGCCCGATCCTATGACCGCGAGGCCGGGGCCGTCGCCGGGCCAGTCGTAATAATGGGCGCCTGCGGCGAGCAGGGCTTCATGCAGGGATCGCGGCATCACGGCGAACACCGCATTGGCCTCGACCGGTGCGGCGAGCCGGATGGCGGGGATCGCACCGAGCCGGCCGGCGAGCCGTGTCGCCATGGAATTGGCGTGGCGCGCCGTTTCAAGCCACAGGCCGCCCTCCAGATAGGCGACCATCTGGGCGCCGAGATAACGCCCCTTCGAGATCACGTGGCCGGCGCGCTTGACGAGAAAAGCGAACCGTTCGGCGGGCTTCGGGTCGAAGAAGACCACCGCCTCGACACCCATGGCGCCGTTCTTTGTGGCGCCGAAGGACAACACGTCCACACCCGCCTTCCAGGTCAGCTCCGCCGGGCTGGCGCCGAGTGCGGCCACCGCATTTGCAAAGCGCGCCCCGTCCATGTGCAGGCGCAGCCCCTTGCCGCGGCACCACGCGCCGATCGCCGCGATCTGCTCGGCGGTGTAGAGCGTGCCGAATTCCGTCGCCTGCGTGATGGCCACCGCTGCGGGCAATTGCTGGTGAAAGCCACGGATGAAGGTGGCGTGTGCCGCCTCCAGCGCCTCCGGCGTGATCTTCGCCGCCCGGCCCGCAACCGGCGTCAGCTTGGCACCGCCGGTGAACAGCTCCGGAGCGCCGCATTCGTCCGTATTGATGTGCGCGTCGCCATGGCAAAAAACGGTGCCATAGGGCGGGACGAGGGCGGACAGTGCCAACGCATTGGCGGCGGTGCCGGTCGCCACGAGGCGGACCTGCACCTCGGTCTCGAACAGCTCGGCCAGCCGTGCCGCCGCGCTCGCACTGAAGGGGTCCGCTCCATAGGAGGCGACGGTGCCGTCATTGCAGGCGCCGATCGCGTCGAGGATGCGGGGGTGAACGCCGGAGGTGTTGTCGGATGCGAATTCCATGATCCATGCCTAGACCGATTTGCGCGTGGGTGGAATGCACCGATCGCACAGGACGGCGGCAGAACGCACCGCCGCCGCGCAACGACATCCGGTCTGTCGCGTTAGACGTTCAGATGTCAGCGTTCCTCGTTTAAAAGGTGGCGTCTTCTTCCTTCAGCCGGGCGTGCGCATGGCAGCTTCATCCGATCCGGTGCTCTCGATCCGGGGCCTTTCAAAAACCTATGCAACCGGCCAGCGCGCTCTGGAAAACGTCGATCTCGAGATCCGGCGCGGCGAGATCTTCGCGCTGCTGGGGCCGAACGGCGCGGGAAAGACCACGCTGATCGGTGCCGTCTGCGGGCTCGTGCAGCCGACGGCCGGCACCATCCTGGTGGATGGCCATGACGCCGTGCGCGACTTCCGCGCGGCGCGCGCCCGCATCGGGCTGGTGCCGCAGGAACTGGCGACCGACATGTTCGAGACCGTGCATGCCACCGTCTCCTTCAGCCGCGGGCTGTTCGGCAAACGCCGGGACAGGGCGCTTGTCGAGCGCATCCTGCGCGGCCTTTCGCTGTGGGAGAAGCGGGATGCCGTCATCTCCAGCCTGTCCGGCGGCATGAAGCGGCGCGTCCTCATCGCCAAGGCCCTGGCGCATGAGCCGGTGGTGCTGTTCCTCGACGAGCCGACCGCCGGCGTCGACGTCGAACTGCGCCGCGACATGTGGGCCATGGTTCGCCGGCTGCGCGAGGAGGGAGTCACCATCATACTGACCACCCATTACATCGAGGAGGCCGAGGAAATGGCCGATCGCGTCGGCATCATCGACCGGGGAACGATCGTACTGGTCGAGGAGAAGACCGACCTGATGCGCCGCTATGGCCAGACACGCCTGTCCATCGGGCTTGCCGAACCGCTGGACACCCTGCCGGCGGAACTGGTCGGCGAAGATGTCGCCCTCTCGCAGGATGGCCTGACGCTCACCCTCGTCCAAAGCGGGGCAGGGGGAGCCGGGCTGGAGCCCGCCGAGCTGTTCCGACGCCTCGGTGCGGCTGGGCTTGCCATCAGCTCCGTGGCCACCAGCCGGTCGTCGCTGGAGGACATCTTTGTCGATCTCGTCTCCCATCGGGAGCACCCCCGGCACGAGGTCCGGTCGTGACGTTCAATGTCCCCGCCATCCGCGCCATCTATCTGTTCGAACTGCACCGCACCTGGCGCACCCTGTTCCAGAGCATCGCCTCGCCGGTCATCTCGACCTCGCTCTATGTCATCGTGTTCGGCACGGCCATAGGCCCGCAAATGGCGGCGATCGACGGCGTGCCCTATGCCGCCTTCGTGGTGCCGGGTCTCATCCTGCTTGCGGTGCTCACGGAAAGCGTGTCCAACGCCTCCTTCGGCATCTATCTGCCGCGCTTCACCGGAACGATCTACGAGCTGCTCTCCGCCCCGATCTCGGTCGGCGAGGTGTTGCTCGGTTATGTTGGCGCCGCGGTCACGAAATCGGTGCTGCTGGGCCTCATCATCCTCGGCACGGCACGGCTCTTCGTGACCTTCTCGATCGCTCATCCGCTGGCGATGCTGGCTTTTCTCGTGCTGGTGGCACTCGGCTTCTGCCTGCTCGGCTTTCTTCTGGGGCTATGGGCGGACGGCTTCGAACGGCTGCAGATCGTGCCGGCGCTGGTGCTGACGCCGCTCACCTTTCTCGGCGGCACATTCTATTCGGTTGCGGCGCTGCCGCCGGTCTGGCGCGCGGTGACGATGCTCAATCCCATCGTCTACCTGATCGAAGGCTTCCGCTGGACCTTCTTCGGCACGGCGAGTGTGCACATCGGGGTCAGCGTCTTCATGGCGCTCGCCCTCATATGCGCCTGCCTCGGCGCGATCGTCTTCATCTTCCGCACCGGTCGGCGCCTGCGAGCCTGACCGCGGTCACGGATTGCGTGGCTGGGACCCATAATCCCACTGGGCGCCGATGCCGACGCTGGTCGAACCGTTGGACCCCGTGGCGCCCTGCAGGCGGATGCGCTTGGTGAGGTCGATGTCGACCGTGACCTGGCCGGAGCCGGGTGTCGTGCCCTGCCGGACCCCGAGATAGAGATTGTCGTTGATGCGCCGCCCGAGCCCGACCGAGCCGCCATTGCCGGCCGCATTGGTGCCGACATCGAGACTGTCCACGCCGAGCGCACGACGCATCTGATCCAGCGTGCCCGAACCGCCGCCGGAGAATTGCGCAATGGTCTGAGCCACTTGCAGGGCCTGCCCTCCCGTAAGGGAGCCCGCCGAGCGGCCGAACATCAGCCGCGCCAGCACCTCGTCCTGTGCGAGCTGCGGGGTCGAGGTAAAGGTCACTTCGGGCTGCGATGCCGGACCCGTCACGAGGATCTGCGCGGTGATGTCGTTGGCGGTGGTTTCCGCCACGAAATCGAGCTCGGGATCGAGATTGCCGGTGAAGGTGACGTCGCCCCGTGTAAAGGTGAGCCGCTTGCCGAGGATGTTGAAATAACCGCGCCGCATCTGGAAGGCGCCCTGTGCGACCGGCGCCCGGCTGGTGCCGGTGAGATGGATGTCGCCGCCGAGCTGGGCATCGAGGCCCATGCCGCGCACGAACACGCTGTTCGGGGCCGAGACGGTGAGATCCAGCGGAATGCCGGTGCCGGGATCGACTTTCGGCGGCTGTGCCTTCCGCGTGCCGGGGGAGGCCGAGCCCTGCCCGGGCCGCACATTCACATGACGGACATTCATCGTGCTGACGCCGCCGGGCAGGCGCTCGGCGATGTTCACGTCGAGCGTGCGCAGCACCAGCTTGCCGGTGACCCGCGGTGCCTGGGCGAGCGGGCCTTCGAGCGCCACCTGGCCTTCGGCGACGAGGCGCATCAGGTCGCTGGTGACGAGGCCGGCATTGCGCACGGTGATGTTGATCTTGCCGGGAAAATTGCCGGCGGGATCGAGCGCGACGCTGCCATTCGCCGAGATCGAGCCGCCATTCGTGGTGGCGGCATTGAGCGAGGAGACGGTCAGCGAGCGGTCGGTGCCGGTGATCAGGCCCTCGATACTGCGCAACGAGACGCCGGTGACGCCGTCATTGAACGTGCCGCCGCTGATGCGCAGCGTGCCGCCGACGCGCGGCTCGGCCACGGTGCCGCGCACGGTGGCATCGACGGTGGCGCGGCCCGTCACCTGCTGGGCGGAGGCGGCAAGCAGCGGATTTATCGCTGCAAGATCAAGGACTCCGCGGATGGCGAGGTCGAGTTCGCCGGCGCTGAGTGGGGCCGAGCCGGTGATGGTGACGCCCTGCAGGAAGCGCCCGCCGATGGTGGTGCGGGTGTCGATCCGGCCATTGGCAAGCTTGCCATCGGCGCGGATGTCGAGAATGCCGGTGCCGGCGCGCTGCAGGTCAGGCGTTGAAAGGCGAGCGATATTAAGGCTGTAGGTCCCGTTCGGCGCCGAGGCCGGGCCGGAGAGGCGGGCATTGCCGCTGATGGTGCCGGTGAGGCCGAGGCCGGGCTTGGCGAGTTCGGCGAGAGCGGCGGGCAGGGCGTTGATGTCGACCGTCAGGTCGAGCTGCTGGCCGGCACGTCCCGCGATGGTGGCGCGGCCGCCGCCGCTCGCCAGCGCGAGCCGATCTATGCTGAGATTCCCATTTGACCACAACAGGTTGGACGTTCCCGTCGTGGCCAGCGAGGTCTTGCCGCGGCTGACATTCGCGCGGTCCAGCCTCACCGAAATGTCGTCGCCTTTCTTGGCGACAAGGGCACTCGCGGCGATGTCCATGTCGTTGAAGGTGCCGTCGGCCGTGATCTGCGAGGCCTCACCCATGCCTTTGGCCGTAATCCGCGCCCGGGGAATGGTGACGCCGCCGGCATTGATGGTGCCGAGATCGAGCGAGCCATCGGCGACCAGCGTGCCGGCGGGGTCCGTCACGGCGAGGTCGATGGCGGCGGTGCCGATGCGGTTTCCCGCCGCCAACACATTGGTAGCGCTGCCTTTTATCGCCGCACGCTGCACGCCGTTGACGCGGCTCAAGGTCAGCTTCGCGTCCAGCTTTCCGCCAAGCTCGGTCAGGGCGAGCGCGGAGAGGTCGGCGAGATTGCCCGCGACGATGGCCAATTGGCCCTCCGCGATGGCATCCGTGCCGACGGTGACGTCGCCCTTTGCGGTCACCGAGCCGATGGCGATGTCGAGACCGCTGAGCTGCCGGGCGCCGTTCTCCTCGCTCGTCAGCGTGCCGCTGCCGGTGGCGGGGCGGTCGGCGATGCGGCCGGCGAGGCGGAAGCTGCCCCCGGGCAGCTTCGTAATGTCGGTGCCGTCAAAAGAAAGGTTAAGGCCTTGAATCTTCTGATTCATCGCCGTTCCGGACGGAATCGAGACCTGGGCCTTCAGGCCGAGATCGTCCAGCGTGCCGGAGAAAATGGCGTCGGCATTGACGGCGCCGGAGACGCGCGGATCAAGACGCGCGAGGTCGTTCAGCGCGAGCCGGGCCGTGAGATCCGCCCCATCGCGGGAAAGGCGGCCGTTCATGGTCGTGTCGAGGCCATCGGCGGTCACTTTCAAATCATTGAAACGTATGGCATTTTCGCCGTCGCGCTCGACCCCTCCGGCGATACGGGCGGTGCCGGCGAGCAGCCCGTCGAGCTGGGCGATGCCGGTCCTGATGTCGGTCGTCGTGCCGGTGAGGTCAATCTTTGCGCGATTGAAGTCCGTGCTGGCATCAATCGTCGCATTCATTGCGACGATGCCAGCAAGGGGGCGGCCGGCGAGAGGGCTGAGGGTCGCGAGGTCCAGTCTCTCCAGCACCGCGCGGCCGGCGATCGCGGCCGGATCGGCGTGGCCGTCGAAGCGGACAGTCAGTCCAGTGAGGTGGACAGTCAGTCCAGTCAGCACCGGATTGCCGCTCGCCGGCACGCTGGCCGCGGCGGTGAAGGTGCCGGAGGTGCCGAGCGCGCTCGCGACCTTCGGATCGGAGGCCGACAACCCCCCCGCCTTGCCCTCGACCGCAACAGCGAGGCTGCCATCGCCGGCGGGGGTGGTGCGGGCCGTCAGGTCGAGCGTGCCGGCGCCATAGCCGGCTCCGGTGAGGGAGCGCCCGGTGATGTGGGCGACCGCTTCCGGACGGGTCAGCAGCCCCTTTGCGGTGCCGGTGATGGCGAGGCTCTCCCAGCCGATCGGCGGGGCGATGACGGGCAGCAGCGAGCCGAAGCTGGCGGGCGGGCCGGCGGTGAGGCTGTAGGCGAGGTCGCCGGTCAGCGCCTGGAGGTCGAGCGCGCCGGTTACCTGCCCGCCCAGCGCCCCGGAACGGACGGTCAGCGTCTCGATCTTGGCGCGCGCTTGCGTGTCGATGTCGAAGGTGCCGGCGATCAGGGTCTTCGGTGCGGCGAGGGGGGCGAAGGTCGGGGGCAGCACCTTCGCGATGTCGGCTTCCAGGTTCAGCGTCACCCGGTAGAGATCGGAAGCGAGCGTGCGGATGGCGGAGGTGCCTTCGACGCGGGCCACATCGCCGGCGGCGATGTCGATGCTGCCGTCCCAGTTGTCGAGCGGACCCTTGCCGGCCACATGGGCGCGGATCGCCGGCAGGCCCTCGATCTGCGCGGCGCGGGCGACGAGGCCGCCTTCGGGTTCTTCCGCCGTCAGGTCGAGGTCGAGGATGCGGGTGTCGGGCGCGTAGCCGAGCCGGCCCCTGAGGCTGCCCGGCGCATCGTGGCGTTCGAGGTCGAGCGTCGCGGAGAGGCCTTCGGCCACCGAGGCGAGATCGGCGGCGCCGTTCAGCGAGAGCCGGGCGGCGTGGCCGAGCACGGGCTCGGCGAGGTCGATGCTGTCGATGGCGATGCGGTCGACCCGGATCGGCGGCAGAACCAGCCCGCCCGAGCTGCCGCCGGTGTCCTGCGACGGCGCGGCCGGCGGCATTTCGGGCTTGCGCAGCAGGGCGACGGCGGCGGCCGAAAGGTCTTCCACCTGCACGCGCTGCGACAGCAAAGCGAGCGGGCTCCAGGACAGGTGCGCGCGCTCGACGGTGGCGAAGGTGCCGTCCTTGTCGGCGAGCGCGATGCGCCCGATCGTCATGTCGCTCGGCACGAAGCCGGAAATGTCGGAAATCTCCACTCCGAGCCCGGCCCGCGACGCGAGGGAACTCGCCACGCTTGCCAGCATCGCCTTGCCGGGCGGGGTCTGGATCAGCCCGAACAGCGCCGCCACCAACAGCACGAGCGCCAGCAGCGTCACGCCGATGCCGACGAGGATGCGGGAGAAGAGGCGCAGGACAAAACCCATCAGACTGCAAAATCCATCAGACTGCAAAACCCATCAGAAAGCAGCCCCGGTCAGAAGGACTGCCCCAGGCTGACATAGACGCCATAGGCGGAATCGCCCGGCTCCTTGTTGAGCGGGAAGGCGACGTCGAGGCGAAGCGGGCCGACCGCCGTGAAGTAGCGCAGGCCGAGGCCGGCGGCATATTTGATGCCCGAGAAGTCCGGCGTCTCCGAGGCGAAGGCCGAGCCCATGTCCATGAAGGGCACCACGCCGATCGTGTCGGTGACGCGGATGCGCAACTCCGCGGAGGCTTCGAAGAAGCTCAGGCCGCCGATGATGTCGTCGTTCTCGTCGCGCGGGCTGATGGCCTGGTAGTCATAGCCGCGCACCGAGCCGCCGCCGCCGACGAAGAAGCGCCGCATGGCCGGCACGTCATAGATGTCGTCGACGCCCATCAGGCTGCCGCCGGCGACCCGGCCGGCGAGGATGTAGCGATTGTCCTGGTCGATCCCGTAATAGGTCGAGAAGCTGCCCTGGGCCAGGAACGGCCCGGCCCCGGCGTCGCCGAGCTTGGCGAAGGGCTCGAGCTTGGCGGAGAGGCGGAAGCCTTCGGACGGGTTGAGCAGGTCGTTCGTGGTGTCCCATTTCAGCTCGACCGGGACGCCGACGACGCTGGCATCGTGGGTGCCCTGCGTGTCCTCGACCGTGCCGGTGGCGAGGTCGACGCCGACCTGCACCGAGAGCCGGTCGGAAAAATTGTGCCGGATCCCGGCCAGCAGGGTGCCGCCTTCCTGCACATAGGCGTTCGTCACCTCGCGCAGCACCGCCGCCTCGGCGACGAGATCCTCCTGCGCGGTGATGATGCCCGGCTTGGTGAAGGTGGCGGCCAGCTTGTAGCCGAAGGGATCGGCGTCGGGCACCGCCTCGGGCTTGGTGCCGAACCACGAGGCGGAGGCGTCGAGCCGCAGCGTCTCGGCCCCGCCGAACAGATTGCGGGCGCCCCAATAGCCGTTGATGGCGGAGCCCTCGGTGGTCGAATAGGTGGCCGAGAAGCCGACGTAATAGGGCTCGCGCGGCGAGACCTCGATGGTCACCGGCAGGCGGCCTTGCGCGTCGAGCTTGTCGCCCTCATGGATGCGCACGCTGGCGATGGCCGGTATCTCCAGCAGCCGGCGGCGCAGCCGGTTCAGGAGGTCGGGCGAATAGGGCGTGCCGGGCGCGATCCAGACCCGGTCCTCGATAAAGCGCGGCGGCAGGAAATCCGCGCCGGTGACGCTGAAGGTGCCGAAGGTGGCGTAGGGGCCGGTGTCGAGGGTGAGCGTGACATTGAGCTTCTGCGTCTTGTGGTCGGCCACCACGTCCTTGTTCACGATCCTGGCGAAGGGATAGGAACGCGCGCGCCACACATCGACGAGGCGCGCCTCGGCCCGCACCACATTGTCGGCCAGCGCCGGGGTGCCGGGCTCCAGCCCCAGCGAGCGGAGCGACGGCGCGTTCTGCAGCGGGCCGCGGGTGCGAGCGTCGATCAGGGCGATGGTGCCGAAATTGAACAGCGGTCCCGGATTGACCGTGACCGCGACCTGAACCGGCCCGCGTTTGCGCGCCGCTTCCACGGTGGTGAAGATGTCCGGCGCATCCGGCGGCTTGCCGGCCACGAGGATGCGGATGGTGCCGGCATAATAGCCCGCAGAATAGAGCGCGACGGTGATGCGGTCGAAATCGGCCTGCGCCCGGCGCACCAGGCCGGCGGCCCCGGAGGGCGGGCGCAGCTTCAGGGCTTCGAGATTCGACATGCCCTCGATGGAGGACCGCAGGCTGTAACCGGCGCCGGGCACCTCGATCTTCACCTCATAGGGCGTCGGGTCGCTGGCCGGCGCCTCGCGATCGGCGACGCGCTGCGGGTTGAAGAGATCCTTGATGCTGTCGAGGATGCCCTGCCGCTGCGCGGTTTCCTGCGCGCGGGCCGGGGTGGGATTGATGCCGGAGGCAAAAGCGAGCGCGGCGAGCGCGGTGCCGCACAGCGCCAGGGCGGCGAGCCTGAGCCGGGTGCGGCCGCGCGCAGGCGCTCCGGCCGGGGCGGCCCGGAGCCTGCCCTGCGCGGCCAGGCGTGAGGGAAACCGCGCGGCGGCCGTGGGGAGGTCGCGCTCGCGCTGAATCCGGGTCGTCGGCCGTCGTCTCATCTTGCTCCGCGTCAATCCGTTCGAGGTCCGCCGGAGCCGCGAGGCACCGCCGGGATCAGTCCGGGATGATCGAGGAACAGCCCAATGGCCGTAAACCTCTCCTTGACCACATAGCCCAGTTTCCTGAGCAAAGTCCTAAAAGCCCCCGCGCCCTAGCGTTACCCTGCCGCGGCGCCCGCCTCAACCCTCAATGACATGCCGCACCTGTCGGCGCGCCCTTGCGTGCGGGCGCCGCGGCATCCCGCCGGCGGCGCGGCGAGGGGAGCTGGTTCGGGGGAACAGCTTCGCCGCGAGCGGCGTTCTCGCGAGGCCATCCCGTTTCCGCAACCCGGTCGCCGGCTTCGATTCTCCATCGGCATCCCTCCGGGCGCACTGTCCCTCCAGCCGGCGGAGTCCGCTCCTTGATCACCGACCTCTGGTACAAGAACGCCATCGTCTATTGCCTCTCGGTCGAGAGCTTCATGGATTCCGACGGCGACGGCATCGGCGATTTCCGCGGGCTGATGCGCCGGCTGGACTATCTCCACGGCCTCGGCGTCACCGCGATCTGGCTGATGCCGTTCCAGACCTCGCCGCAGAAGGACGACGGCTACGACGTCGCCGACTATTACAATGTCGATCCGCGCTACGGCACGCTCGGCGATTTCGTGGAGTTCACCCACGCCGCCCGCCAGCGCGGCATGCGGGTCCTGATCGACCTCGTGGTCAACCACACCTCGGACCAGCATCCCTGGTTCCAGTCCGCCCGCGCCGATCCGGATTCGCCCTATCGCGACTGGTATGTGTGGTCGAGGAAGAAGCCGCCCAATGCCAATGAAGGCATGGTGTTCCCCGGCGTGCAGAAGACCACCTGGACCTGGGACGAAAAGGCGCGAGCCTATTATTTCCACCGCTTCTACGACTTCCAGCCCGACCTCAACACCGCCAATCCGCGGGTGCAGGCCGAGATCCTGAAGATCATGGGCTTCTGGATCCAGCTCGGCGTTTCCGGCTTCCGCATGGACGCTGTGCCCTTCGTGATCGCCGACAAGGGCCCGCATGTGGTCGGCGCGCCGAAGGAGAATTTCGACATGCTGCGCGCCTTCCGCGAGTTTCTGCAATGGCGGCGGGGCGACGCCATCATCCTTGCCGAGGCCAACATCCTGCCGAAGGACGACATGAAATATTTCGGTACCGATGGCGACCGCATGCAGATGATGTTCAACTTCCAGCTCAATCAGGGCCTGTTCCATGCGCTGGCGACCGCCGACAACCGGCTGCTGGCGAAGGCGCTGAAGGAAACCCGGCCCGGCTACCCGACCGCGCAATGGGGTATCTTCCTGCGCAACCATGATGAGCTCGACCTCGGCCGCCTGCCTGCGGCGGAGCGTGAGAAGGTGTTCGCCGCTTTCGGGCCCGAGCCCTCGATGCAGCTCTATGACCGCGGCATCCGCCGCCGCCTCGCCCCCATGCTGAAGGGCGACCGCCGCCGGCTGGAACTCGCCTACAGCCTGATGTTCACGCTGCCGGGCACCCCCGTCCTGCGCTATGGCGACGAGATCGGCATGGGCGACGACCTTTCGCTGCCGGAGCGCTATTGCGCCCGAACCGCGATGCAATGGTCCGGCGAGCAGCAGGGCGGCTTCAGCTCCAGCACCGACACCTTCCTGCCGACGATACCGGAGGGCGGCTACGGCTATCTGAAGGTGAACGTCGCCGAGCAGCGCCGCGATCCCGGTTCGCTGCTCAACTGGACCGAGCGCATCATCCGCATGCGGCAGGAGGTGCCGGAGATCGGCTGGGGTGAGTACACGATCATGAACCTGCGCGACCACCGGGTGCTGGGCCTGCGCTACACCTGGCGCAACAACCAGGTGATCGTGCTGCACAATCTCGATCCCGAGGGCCGCACCGTGCGGTTCCGCAGCGAGGTGGCGGCGGGCGACACCGACCGGCTGGTGAACCTGCTCTCCGACGACCATTCGATGCCGGAGGCGGACGGTCGCCATCATGTCACGCTGGAACCCTACGGCTATCGGTGGTTCCGCGTCGGCGGGCTCGATTATGTGGTGAAGCGCAGCGAGAACTGAGCGGGAGAGCCCGGCATGGAATCGACGCTCTGGTGGCAACGCGGGACGATCTACCAGATCTATCCGCGCTCCTTCCTCGACAGCAATGGCGACGGCATCGGCGACCTCGAGGGGATCCGGCAAAGGCTCGGCCATCTGGTCGCGCTGGGCGTGGATGCGGCGTGGATCTCGCCCTTCTTTCCCTCGCCCATGGCCGATTTCGGCTATGACGTCGCCGATTATTGCGGGGTCGATCCGATCTTCGGCACGCTGGAGGACTTCGACCGCCTCATCGCCGAGGCGCACCGTCTGGGGCTGAGGATCATCCTCGACTTCGTGCCCAACCACACCTCCGACCAGCATCCCTGGTTCGTCGAGAGCCGGCAGGGGCGGGACAGCGCGAAGCGCGACTGGTACATCTGGCGCGATCCCGCGCCGGGCGGCGGGCCGCCCAACAACTGGGTGTCGAATTTCGGCGGCAGCGCGTGGCAGTTCGACCCCGCTTCGGGCCAGTATTACTACCACGCCTTCCTGAAGGAGCAGCCCGACCTCAATTGGCGCAACCCCGCGGTGGTCGACGCCATGATGGCCGCGCTGCGCTTCTGGCTGGAGCGCGGGGTGGACGGGTTCCGGGTCGACGTCATCTGGCACCTCATCAAGGACGGCGCCTTCCGCGACAATCCGCCCAATCCCGGCTTCAGCCACGGCCAGCCGGACATCAACCGCTTCCTGCAGATCCATTCCACCGACCAGCCGGAAATCTTCCGCATCATCACCCGGATGCGCGAGACGCTGGCGGCTTATGGCGGCGACCGCGTGCTGATCGGCGAGATCTACCTGCCGGTGGAACGGCTGGTCGCCTATTACGGCGAGCGCCTCGCCGGGGTGCACCTGCCTTTCAACTTCCAGCTCATCCTCGCGAGCTGGAACGCGCGCGGCATCGCCCGGCTGATCGACGACTACGAGCAGGCGCTTCCCGAGGGGGGCTGGCCGAACTGGGTGCTCGGCAATCACGACCAGCGCCGCGTTGCCGGGCGCATCGGCTCGGCGCAGGCGCGCGTCGCCGCCATGCTGCTGCTGACCCTGCGCGGCACGCCGACCATCTATTACGGCGACGAGTTGGGCATGCCCGACGTGCCGGTGCCGCCGGCGCTGGCGCAGGACCCGTGGGAGCGCAACGAGCCGGGCCTCGGCGTCGGGCGCGACCCGGAGCGCACCCCCATGCGCTGGGACGCCTCACCGAAGGCCGGCTTCACCACCGGCGAGCCCTGGCTGCCGATCGGCCCGGAGCGGGAGATCAACGTCGCCGACGAAACCGCCGATCCCCGCTCCATGTTCAGCCTGCACCGCCGGTTGCTGGGCCTGAGGCGCGCGCATGAGGCGCTGTCGCTCGGCCAATTCGAGCTGATACCGACCACGGGCGACCTCATCGCCTATCGCCGCCGGCAGGAAAAAGGGGAGGGGGGCACGGAGGAGGTGCTGACCGTCGTGCTCAATCTCGGCAGCCGGGACGCGGAGCTCGATCTCGGGCAGGGAGCGCTCGGGCATGGCGCACTCGGGCACGGCGCGGTCGGACACAGCACGGGCGCCGGCTGGCGCTGCCTCGTCTCCACCCATCTCGACCGCGAGGGCGCCGAGCCCGCCGGCCCGATCCGCCTGCGGCCGGACGAAGGGTTGGTGCTGGCGGAGGGCTGAGCACATCCGGCCGTCCGCGGAACGCGCCCGCCGCCCCGGCGTTGAGCCTCCAGCGGGCGCTTCCTGCCCGTGCGGCAGGAGGGCTCTTCATGAAGCGGCGCGCCGATATCCGCATCGGTCTTTCGGGCTGGACCTACGCGCCGTGGCGCGGCGCCTTCTATCCCGACGCCCTTCCGCAGCGCGCCGAACTCGCCTTTGCCGCCGCGCAGTTCCGCTCCATCGAGATCAACGGCACCTTCTACGGCCTGCAGAAGCCGGAGGCCTATGGCCGCTGGGCGCAGGAGACGCCGGAGGACTTCGTTTTCGCGGTGAAGGCGCCGCGCTTCATCACCCATGTGAAGCGGCTGGAGGAGCCTTTGGCCCCGCTCGCCAATTTCTTCGGCTCCGGCGTTCTTCGGCTGGGGGCGAAGCTCGGCCCGGTGCTGTGGCAGTTTCCGGCGAGCTTTCCCTTCGATGCCGAGCGGATCGAGCCCTTCCTCGCTTTGCTGCCGCACGACACCGAGGCCGCGCTTGCACTGGCGAAGCGCCATGACGAGCGGCTGAAGGCGCCGTGGCTCGAGATCGGGGAGCATCGCCCCGTCCGCCACGCGATGGAGGTGCGCCATGAGAGCTTCCGCGACCCGCGCTTCGTCGCGCTGCTGCGCAAGCATGACGTCGCGCTGGTCTGTGCCGACACGGTGGAATGGCCGCGCCTCATGGATCTCACCGCCGACTTCGCCTATGTGCGCCTGCACGGTTCCGACGAGCTCTATCGCAGCCGCTATTCGGACGCCGCGCTCGACGGCTGGGCCGCACGCATCGCGGCATGGAGCGAGGGGCGGGCGATCGCGGAGGGCGATTTCGCGGCCCCGGAGGATGTGGCGCGGCCGGCGCGGCGCGAGGTGTTCGTCTATTTCGACAATACCGACAAGCTCCACGCCCCCGAGGACGCCCGCCGCTTGATGCGCCGGCTCGGACAGCCGGTGCCGGACATCCGGCCCGAGGCGGTCGTGGAACAGGTCGGTCACATCACGGGCGAGCGCCCCCGCCATCGGGCTCCCGGGGACGGCAGCCACGCCGCGGCACCATGAAGGCCGCGGCAACATGAAGGCGGCCCGTGACGGTGGTTCGGTCGTTCCTCCGGTTCTCCGGCACCTCCGAATGGTAGGTCGGGAAGCCTCACGCGGATCGTGATCGCGGAAGCGGGAACGGGTGCGGAGCCGGGATGTTCGCCTCTCATGCGGGATGCGGGGGCATCATCAGGAGAGACGATTCATGCCGAACATCCGCGAGGCGCGCATTCTCATTCTCGCCACCAACGGCTTCGAGCAGAGCGAGCTCACCGTTCCGCGCGACGACTTGCGCAAGGCCGGCGCCACCGTCGATGTGGCATCGCCTGACGGCAAGGCGATCCGTGGCTGGGACCAGAAAGACTGGGGCGCGAGCGTCGAGGTCGACCGCGCCATCCCTGATCTCGACCCCGCCGGCTATGACGCGCTGGTGCTGCCGGGCGGCGTGCTGAATCCCGACACCCTGCGCACCGACGCGGCCGCGCTGAAGGTGATCCGGGCCTTCGTCGAATCCGGCAAGGTGGTCGCCGCCATCTGCCACGGTCCGTGGCTGCTGGTCGAGGTCGATGCGGTGCGCGGGCGCAACGTGACCTCGGTGGCCTCGATCCGCACCGATGTGGTGAATGCCGGCGGCAAATGGGCCGACAAGGAGGTGGTGACGGACAAGGGCATTGTCACCTCCCGCACCCCGAAGGACCTGCCGGCCTTCGTCGCCAAGATCATCGAGGAGGTGCAGGAAGGCCGCCACGAGCGCCGTATGGTTGCTTAAGCGGGGGTGGCGCGGTGGCTCCCCGCCCCGCCCCGCCCCTTATCGCCGCGCGGTTTTCCGCCGGCCGGCGCTCGCTCAGGCGTGATGCCGGCGTGCCGTCGCGCCGCGCACATCCCGCACAGCGCCCATGGCGCAGCGGAAAGCGGCGGGCTAGAGAGGGGTATATCGTCCCCTTCCCGGAGCCCCCGATGCCCGACCGCTACGGTACCGTCGCCCGTCTCATTCACTGGGCGGTGGTGGTCCTCATCCTCGTGCAGTTCGCCTCGGCGTGGAGCTGGGGCAATTTCGAGCGGGGCAGCACCGGGCGGTTCCTGCTGTTCACGACCCATCTCTATTCCGGCTACGCGATCCTCGCGCTCGCCGTGCTGCGGATCGTCTGGCGGCTCACCCACGCCGCGCCGCACATGCCGCCGATGGCGAAGCCGATGCGGATCGCGGCACATGCGACGCACGGCCTGCTTTACCTCGCCATCCTGATCCAGCCGATCATCGGCATCGTCATCATCACCGCCTTCGGCAAGTCGCTGCGGCCCTGGCCGAACCTTGCCCATGAAGTGATCGGCTATGCCCTCCTCGTACTGGCGGCGGTGCATGTCGGGGCGGCGCTGTGGCACCAGTTCGTGCTGCGCGACCGGCTGATCGAGCGGATGCTGCCGGCGCGTCGCTAATCCGCGCTCAGGAACCGCAGCGCCCGGCTCATCGCCGGTGCCAGCACCGAGGCGTGATCTTCGCCGGCCAGAACCTCGCTCACGATTCGCGCCTGCGGCCCCAGTTCCCGGCGCGCGGCCTGCGCGAAGCGATGGAGCGTCGTCACCATGGCGCGGCGGGCGCGCCGCTCCGCGATCTCGGCGCTGCCCGCGCGGCCCTGCTGCCACGGGGCGAGGGCCTCCTCATATTCCCCGATCATCAGAGCGAGGCGGGCCGGCGCCGTCCTGTCGCGGGCGGCAAGCCCGGCGAGCAGATGCGGCTCGTCCCACCAGATCGAAGGGCTGACGGCGATGTGGTGGGAGAAGGCGCGCGGCGCGCGGGCAAAGGCCTCCAGCACGAAGGCCCCGCCCAGCGAATGGCCGAACAGCGCCGCGCGCGCCGGGTCGAGCCGCCAGCGCGCCGCGATCGCCGGCCGCAGCCGGTCGAGAAGGAAAGCGAGGAAGGCCGCGCTGCCTCCGGTCGGGCCGACCTCCCGGCCGGGCGGTGCGGCCTCGCGCGCGGGACCCGCGGTGAAATCGAAGCGGCGGCGCTCGCGGTCGTGCGGCGCCTCGGTCGGGTAACCGACGCCGACGATCAGCACCGGCCCGATGCCGGTCGCGCGCGGGCGCACCCCGGCGCGGCGCGCGGTCTCGGCGAAGGATGCGAAGCCCGCATTGGCATCGAGCATCAGCAGCGAGGGATAGCCGGCCTCGGGCGGGGGGGTGTCCGGCACCGCGACGAAGATGCGCCAGCCCGGCCCGCCTTCCGCGCCCGTCAGATCGAACCGCGCCGTGCCCGGCAGGACGACGGGGGCCGGCTCGCTTGCGCCGCTTCCGCCGCCGCTCACGCCGCCGCCCCGTCGCGGGAAGGGCTCCCGGCCCTGCCTGCGCCGGCCGGCTCCGCCATCAGCCGGCTATCGGCCGGCTCCGCCATCAGCGCGCCCTTGGTCGGCTCCGCCTCCAGCACGCCGTCGACGATGACCTGCACCTGCCCGCGCGAGCAGCGCTCCACCCGCGCCGCGACGCCGTAGACGTCGGCCAGCAGCTCCGGGGTGATCGCGACCTCCGGCGGGCCGTCGGCGGCAATGCGGCCCTTGCGCAGCACCACCAGCCGCCGGCACCAGCGGCAGGCCAGCGCGATGTCGTGCAGCACCACCAGCACGATCATGCCGCGCTCGGCCGCGATCTCGCTGACGAGCTGCATCACCCGGTGCTGGTGGCGGATGTCGAGCGCGCTGGTCGGCTCGTCGAGCAGCAGCACCCGCGGCGCGCGCACGAGGCACTGGGCGAGGCTGGCGAGCTGGCGCTGGCCGCCGGAGAGCTCGGAAAGCCCGCGCAGGGCGAGGTCGGCGATGCCGAGCCGCGCCAGCGTGTCGAGCGCCAGCCGCCGCGCCGCCTCCCCGCGCGGCGCGCCGTCGGCGAGGCTTTCCGGCGAGGCGTGGAGCGCGGCGAGATTCGCTTCAAGCACGGTGAGGCCGGAGCGCGGCGGCAGCGCCTGCGGCATGTAGGTGACGAAACGCGCGCGCCCCGCCAGATCGAGCCGCGACAATTCGGTCGAGCCGAGCCGGATTCGTCCCTTGGCCGGGGTGAGGCCGGCGAGCGCGCGCAGCAGCGTGGTCTTGCCCGCCGCATTCGGCCCGATGAGCCCGGTGACGCGACCGGGCGCGATGTCGGAAAGGTCCAGACCCTCGATCACCCGGCGCCGGCCGTAATCGGCATTCAGGCCCTCGACCCGCAGCGTATCCCCGCTCATGACGCGCGCTCCCGGCGCAGCAGGATGAGGGCGAGGAACACCGGAACCCCGATCAGCGCGGTGACCAGACCGACCGGCAGAAGCGTGCCCGGCACGATGAGCTTGCTCGCCACCGAGGCGAGCGACATCACCAGTGCCCCGGTCAGCACGCTGGCCGGCAGCAGGAAGCGATGGTCCTCGCCCACCAGCAGCCGCGCCATATGCGGGCCCACCAGCCCGATGAAGCCTACCGTGCCGACGAAGGCGGTGGCGGTGCCCGCGAGAAGGCTGACCCGGAGCAGGGAGAGGAACCGCAGCCGCGCCACCGAGATGCCGAAGCTGCGCGCCCGGTCCTCGCCCAGCCGCAGGGCGGTCATCTTCCAGCTCGCGCCGAGCGCGAAGGGCAGCGTTGCGGCGAGGATGACGGCCAGCATGGCGAGCCCCTCCCAGGTCGCGCGGGCGAGGCTGCCCATGCTCCAGAACACGAGCTGCTGCAACGCTTCCTGGCTGGCCACGAACTGGATGAGCGCGGTGAGCGCGTTGAAGGTGAACACCAGCGCGATGCCGAACAGCACCAGCGTCTCCACCCCGGTCCCGCGCATCCGCGCCAGCGCCTGCAGCAGCAGCACCGAGCCGAAGGCGAAGAGGAAGGCGTTGACCGGCACGAACCAGTCCGGCGCGAGGCCGGGGAGCCCGAGCCCGAGCACGATGGCGAGCGCCGCCCCGAACGCCGCGGCGGAGGAGACGCCGAGCGTGAAGGGGCTGGCCAGCGGATTGTCGAGGATGGTTTGCATCTCCGCCCCCGCCAGCGAGAGCGCGGCCCCGACCAGCAGCGCCATCAGCGCCGCCGGAAGCCGCACCTGCCAGACGATGATGCGCGAGGGCACATCGCCGGCATGGGGGTCGATGAGCACGGCGAGCACGTCGGAAAGGGCGAGCCGCGACGGGCCGGTCGCGATGTCGAGCACCAGTGCCGCGAAGGTGAGCACCGCCAGCACGCCGACCAGCAGCATCCGCCGCCGGACCAGCCCGGCATACGCGGCGAGCACGGCCGGGGCCCCGGCATCGGCCTCGCCTGTGCGCTGTTCGCCCGGAAGATCCCCGCGGGAGGTGAGGCTCATGAACGGTCTCCGCACGCGCCCGCGCCGGCCGGGCACGCAAGCGCGGTTCATGCATGAGCACGCCGGAGGGGTCAAGCGACTGGCGCGGCTTCCATTTTTAGAGGAGTTCCAGTTGTTGTCCGGCGGACCGACGCGGAACCTTCGCCCGAGAGGGACGGAACGCGACTGGCCTCCCGGAAGGGACTACAGGAATTTGCGCCTATCAATCACATAGCCCGCCTAACCGGGGCCCAGGCGCACCATTGATGGAACTGGGAGTTTTCCGGAACCGTCTAACCGAGACGGCCCGCCGGACCCTACAAACGCAAGCGCCGCCCCGACGGCAATCGGGAGCGGCGCGGAGGTCGGATGCAGCAACCAGCAGATCAAGGCGGTGACTGGTCACAAGACCGACAAGGAGGTGCGCCGCTACACCGCCTAGGCGAACATGGCGCGAACAAAAACTCCCAAACCTAACCCACCAGTTTGGGAAAAGCACGCATTTTATCCAATGGAATCAATGCCAAAAAGTATGGCTGGCCTCCCGGAAGGGATTCGAACCCCTGACCCCAGGTTTAGGAAACCTGTGCTCTATCCTGCTGAGCTACCGGGAGGCAGGCGCAGCGCGCCGGAACCCTCTAGCATGCTGTCGCGCGCAAAGCGACAGGGTGCCCGGCTACGCTGCGACCGAGGCGAACGGCGATGCGGAAAGGACGTGCTGCCGGTGGCGTTCGGCCCTTGCGGCTCCGTCTGGCGCTGCGTGTAAAGGGCGGACGGCCCGGCCGTGCCCGAGCCCGGCGGGCATGTGTGGTCACGAGGGCGGTGGAGAGGCACAGGCTTTCGCACGAGGTCATGCGCGGCAAACGGATCGGGCATCCCCTTCCGCGCGGGGGGCGCGTCCGGCGAAGGCCGGGCTTTGCCTTCCACATGAAGGGATGTCCTGCGCAGGCCGGGTGACGTCACGGGCATCCGCGCGGCGGACGGCATGGCGCGGTCTGTCATCGCGTCATTCCGGTCGCGGAAACGCCGGAGAGCCGGGGTTGCGCGGCGTCCGGCGGTCTGCAGCGGGATCGAACGGTTCGGTGTCTTCGCTCCCCGATCGGCCGGCGACCAAAGACCGTCCGGCGTGACAGAGGGCATCGGCTCACCCACGGCGGCCTCTTCATCCTTGCAATTCTCCTCCCACCTCACTGCGCGAATGCTGCAGAGCGGCACAATCCGCGCTAGACTGGATCTCATCGGGCTGGGAAGCTGCGGCGAGGCATGAGAGGACGGGCTTCAAGGGCTGTCGGTGAACGGCGAAAGCACGGGGCGGCTGCCCCGGTGTATGTGCGCCCGCGCGCCCGCTCGGTGCTCGCCTCCGGTGTGGCATGGCGCGTCCTCATGGCCGTCGCTTTGCTTTTGTTCGCCTTGCCGGGTCCCGCACGGGCCGAGGCGGCGTGCGGGGGCGAGATGGCGGGCACGGCGCAGGAAAGCCCGCAAGGCAGCCCGCAAGAAAGCTCAATCGTCGGCCAGATCGTCCGTCGCGTGGAAGGCAGCGACCTTCGGCTCGCTGATGGCCGCCTGGTCCGGCTCGCCGGCATCGTCGCGCAGGATGAGGGCGGCGTGCCGGGCCTGCCGGCGGATGGCCTCGCCGGGCACCGGGTGAGCCTCACGGTGCTCGACGTGCCCGATCGCTATGGCCGGCTGGTCGCGCTGGTGCAGACGGGGCCGGACGAGGGTGCCGCCGGCCTTCAGGTGCGCCTGCTGGAGCAGGGCCTCGCCGTGCTGGCGCCGGACAGCGTGCCGGCCGGCTGCCGCACCCGTCTTGTGGAAGCCGAGAGGCGTGGACGGATTGCGCAGGCCGGTGTGTGGCAGGTCTTCCCGCTCGACGCGCGGGATGCCGCCGCGCTCGCCCGTTTCTCGGGTCGCTTCGCGGTGCTGGCCGGCGAGGTGGTGCGGGTCGGCCGGACGCAGGCGCGGGACTATCTCGATTTCGGCCGGCAATGGCGCAAGGACGTGACCGTGGAGGTGCCCCGCGCTTCCCGCGCGGCCTTTTCCGGGGCCGGTAAAGACTCGCAACGCCTTGTGATGCACAGGATCGAGGCGCGCGGGCTAATCTTCGCCAGCGGTGGGCCGGCTCTCGAAGCCTGGACCCCCGAGCAGATGGACGATGTCGAACCGGCGGCCGCGCGAGAAGGACGCGCAGGCCGCATTTTGACTCGGGAAGGTGACGAGCCATGAGCCTCGGCGGGAGAAGCCCGGGCAGGACCCAGGACGCGTTGTCGCCTCGCGGCGGCGCTGCGCCCGCACGCAGGCTCGTGCGCGGGCTGGTGGCCCGCGTCGCCGGCCTCGCCATGGCCGGTCTGTTGCTGGCCGGCTGCGCCAAGCTCGAGGCGCAGGCCGACGCGCCCGCGGCCGCTTCGGCGAGCCGCATCTCCTCCTTCGAGGATTCGCTGACGCCGGCCCAGCGCAAGGAGCATGAGCGGCTGGTGCAGAGCTATGGCGGTGCCTATAACGACCCCAAGCTTCAGGCGCTTATCCAGGACACCATCTCCCGGCTCGTCGCCGCTTCGGAGCGGCCGGAGCTGAACTACCGGGTGACGGTGCTGAACTCGCCCGCCGTGAACGCCTTCGCGCTGCCCAACGGCTCGCTCTATGTGACGCGCGGCCTCGTCGCGCTGGCCGACGACCGGGCTGAACTCGCCTCGGTGCTGGCGCACGAGATGGGGCACGTCATCGCCAATCATGCCGCGATCCGCGAAGACCAGATGAAGCAGGCCATCCTCGTCAGCCGCGTCATCTCCAATGTGGTGAACGACGCCGATCTCGGTGCGCTGGCCTTGGAGAAGAGCCGGCAGTCGCTGGCGAGCTTCTCCCGCGCGCAGGAACTGGAGGCCGACGCCATCGGGGTCGGCATCAGCGCCCGCGCCGGCTTCGATCCCTATGGCGCCTCGCGCTTCCTCACCGCCATGGGCCGGCAGGCGGCGCTGCGCTCCGGCGACGCCACCAAGAGCGCGGCGAACGACCCCACCGCCGACTTCCTCGCCAGCCACCCGGCGACGCCGGAGCGCATCTCCATCGCCATCGCCAATGCCCGCGAATATGCCGCTCCCGACAAGGAGGGCGAGCGCGACCGCGACGAATATCTCTCCGCCATCAATGGCATGGTCTATGGCGACGACCCGAAGGAAGGCTTCATCCGCGGCCGCCGCTTCTTCCATCCCAAGCTGGGCTTCACCTTCACCGCGCCGGAAAACTTCACGCTGGAGAACACCCCGCAAGCGGTGCTCGGGGCCACCTCGGACGGGCGCGAGGCGTTGAGGCTCGATGCGGTGCGGGTGACCGGCGACCAGTCGCTGGCGCAATATCTTTCGTCCGGCTGGATCGACGGGGTCGAGATCAATTCAGTCGAAAGCCTGGTGCTGAACGGCTTCCCGGCGGCGACGGCGGTGGCGCGGGGCGACCAGTGGTCGTTCCGTATGTTCGCCATCCGCTTCGGCAGCGACGTCTACCGCATGATCTTCGCCGCCCGCGAGCTGACGCCGGACATCGATGCCTCCTTCCGCGCCGCCGCCTCAACCTTCCGCCGGGTCTCGATCGACGAGGCCGACAAGGTGCAGCCGCAGCGCGTGCGGGTGGTGAGCGTCGGCCTCACCGACACCATCGACAAGCTTGCGGCGCGCATGGACGTGCCGGACAAGCCGGTAGAGCGGTTCCTCGTGCTCAACGGCATGGACCGCGCCGACAAGCTCTCCTATGGCGACAAGGTGAAGATCATCTCGGCTGATTGAGAAAGCGCGGGCCCGAAAAGGCGCAGGCCGAAGAGGGTCGGCCGGACGTCGAATGAACAAGCCGCCGTCGGGCCCGTGGGCCGGACGGCGGCTTGTTTCATCGGGCTTCGCGCGGCGTCTCAGGCAAAGGCGTTGAGAGGTGCGCCGACATGCTGGGCCAGCGCGAGGCGCAGCTTCTCGATCGCGCGGTTCTCGATCTGCCGGACGCGCTCCTTGGAAATGCCCATCCGCGCGCCCAGCGCTTCCAGCGTCGCGCCTTCCTCGGTGAGGCGGCGGGCGCGGATGATGCGGATCTCGCGCTCGTTGAGGTCGCGCAGGGCGGCGGCGAGCCAGCGACGGCGGCGCTCTCCGTCGATGCGCAGCGACGCGGCCTCGTCGGGAAGCGGATCGTCCGCCACGAGCTGGTCGATGCGCTCGGAGGCGCCGTTCTCATCCTGCCCGACCGGCATGTTGAGCGAGATGTCGTGGCCGGCAAGCCGCGCATCCATCCGCGCCACGTCCTCGAGATTGACGCCGAGCGACGTCGCTATGGACCGCAGCACCTCCTGGTGACCGCCTTCGGCGGGCGCGCCGCCGGCCCGTTCCAGCCGGGCGCGGATACGGCGCAGGTTGAAGAACAGCGCCTTCTGGCCGGAAGAGGTGCCGCCGCGCACGATGGACCAGTTGCGCAGCACATAGTCCTGTATCGCGGCGCGGATCCACCAACTGGCATAGGTGGAGAAACGGACCTCGCGGTCAGGCTCGAAGCGCGCCGCGGCTTCGAGCAGGCCGACATGGCCCTCCTGCACAAGGTCGGCCATCGGAAGCCCGTAATTGCGGAAACGTCGGGCGATGGCGCCGACGAGCCGCATGTGGGAGCGGATCAGCGTGTGCAGGGCGGCCTTGTCGCCGCTTTTCAGCCAGCGGATCGCCAGCTGCTGCTCCTCGCTGCGTTCCAGCAGCGGGGCCGCCATGGCCGCGCGCGCCAACGGATTATGCCCGGCGTGATGATGCCCCACCGACTGGTCGGTCATATGCCTCTCCCGCAGCGACGGCCGTCCGGTGGCCCGCGAGATGCCCGCGGCTCCGGGCGGCAAAGCCCTGCCGGCTAACGCGGGCCTGCGGTTCCGGTTCCATCGCGCCACGGATGCGGGAGAAAAAGCGCAGGCGCCGCCACGAAAAAGCCCGGCACGAGGCCGGGCTTGATCTGTCGGGAAAAGGGTACGGCGGCGAAATCAGGCCGCGGCTTCCTCGGTCTCCGTGTCGGCTTCAGCCTCGGTCTCGGTCTCCTCGACCTCCTCGACCTCGCCCTTGCCGGGGCGGCGGGGCCCCTTCATGAGATTGGCCTCGATCACCTTGATCGACTCGGTCTCGGTGAGGTTGTCGACGGCGGCGAGCTCGCGGGCCATGCGGTCGAGGGCGGCCTCATAGAGCTGGCGCTCGCTGTAGGACTGCTCGGGCTGGGCGTCGGAGCGATACAGGTCGCGGACCACCTCGGAGATGGCGACGAGATCGCCGGAATTGATCTTGGCCTCATATTCCTGCGCGCGGCGGCTCCACATGGTGCGCTTCACGCGGGCGCGGCCCTTCAGGGTTTCCAGCGCCTTCTTCACGATGGTGGGCTCGGACAGCTTGCGCATGCCGACGGACGCGATCTTGGGGACCGGGACCCGCAGCGTCATCTTGTCTTTTTCGAAGTGGATGACGAACAGTTCGAGCTTGAAGCCGGCGACTTCCTGCTCTTCGATCGCCACGATGCGCCCCACGCCATGGGACGGGTACACGATATGCTCACCCGTCTTGAAACCCTGGCGGATGTTGGACGGCTTCTTTGTCGACATGCTGAGCCTGCTCCTGGGTCCGGTCAGAACGGCACCGCGCGACCTCGACAACGCGGCGTCGGCTCACGGACAGGCGCGTCCGCGGGCAAGAAAAATGGCGTCTCCGGCAAAACCGGAGGCGTTGGTTCAGTCGACAGCGGAAATCTGGCGCTCGCCCGTCCTGTGCCATTCCGCACCGGACGGACTGAAAGCTGATTCAAATTCCTGGGGGATCGCTCCAATGGCGGAGCGCTGCCTCATAGCAAACCCGATCGACTGTACGTGGGTCTGTATATCACAATATGCCAAAAAATCAAAGCACTCCCGCGCCGCAACGGCGCAGGAGCAGCGTATGCCGATCAGCTTGCGTGCAGGGATCGACGGGGCTCGCGGGCAAAGGGCGCGAACCGGGGCGACGCACGGTCAGTCCTGATTACCCGGTTCGCTGGAGAGATACTGTAGCTTGTCCGCCACACCATCCCACTCCTTGGCGTCGGGCAGGGCATCCTTCTTCTGGGTGATGTTGGGCCACACCTTGGCGTAGTCGGCATTGAGGGTGAGCCACTTCTCGAGGCCCGGTTCGGTGTCGGGCTTGATAGCCTCGGCCGGGCATTCGGGTTCGCACACCCCGCAGTCGATACATTCGTCCGGGTGGATCACGAGGAAGTTCTCGCCCTCATAGAAACAGTCGACGGGGCACACCGACACGCAGTCCGTGTACTTGCACTTGATGCAATTATCCGTAACGACGTAGGGCATTCCAGCAGTCTCCAGACGGAGCGTGTGATTTAGTCGGACGGCATCCCGTAGCGCAGCCATCCGCGCGGCGCAAGGCATGAGCGCGCAGAGGCGCCATGTGCGAACGCCGTGGCGAAAGCGATGCGGCGAGCCGCCGGCGCTGCAGGAACGCCGCCGGTATGTCCCGCCGTGCCGAACCGCCGCAGGGCGCTCAGGTGGGATCCTCCTGCCGTCCGGCATCGGACGTACCGTCCGACATCTCGATATAGAGCGCGGAGGCGGCGTCGGCATCACCCCGCCGTTCGGCGAAGCCGGTGACGCGGAGCACCCGCACGCGGGAATCGAGCGCCACCGTGACCACGTCGTCGAGCCGCACCATATGCGCCGGCGCCCTGGTGCGGACGCCGTTGACCCGCACCCGCCCCGCCTTCACCAGATCGGCCGCCGCGCTGCGGGTGCGCACGCAGCGGGCGTGCCAGAGCCACACATCGAGGCGCGGGCGCTCCGCCGACACCGGCGCCCGGCTCCTCAGCCGCCGTTCTTGTCCGCCTCCATGCGGGCCTTGAGGGCCAGCAGGGCGGCGAAGGGCGAATCGGGGTCGACCGGCCGCTCGGGACGGCCCTCGCGGCGCGGCTCATTGCGCGGCGGACGGTCATTGCGCGGCCGTTCACCCTCGTTCTGGGCGCGGTCGGGACGGCCCTCGCGCCGGAACTCGCCGCGCCCCTCGGAACGGTTGCCATCGGGACGGCGGTTGTTGCGCTCGCCGTCCTCGCGGCGCGGGCCACGCTGTTCGGAACGCTCGCCCCGGTTGGGGGCGCGGTTGTCGGCGCGACCGGGTTCGTTGCGGCTGCCTTCGCTGCGCCCAGCCTCGCGGCGCGCATCGGGCCGACCTTCGGCCGGCGCGGCTTCGCTGCGCACGCCGCGGTCGGGACGATCTCCGCCTGCCGGCTGGCGGCCGCGACCCTGGCCGCGATGGTTCGGACGCTGCTGGCCCGGCGGACGGCCGGGACGCCAGACCTCGATCATCGCCGGCTCGGCCGGCTCGGCTTCAGCCGCCACAGCTTCGGCCGGCGCGACGTCGGCAGACACCGCTTCCGCTGGGATCGCTTCTGCGGAGGACGCTTCCGCCGAGGCGGAGGCATCGCCGGCATCGGCAGAAAGCTTTGCGACATCCGGCTGGAGCGTCTCCGCGGGGGTGGCGGCTTCCGCTTCGGTCACGGTCGGCTCGACCCCATCCGATTCGGCTGCAACAGGCCCGGCCTCGGTGGCCTCGGCCGGCGCGGCTTCCACCGCATCGGCAGGAGCCTCGGGCGCAGCCTCAATAGCAGCCGGTGCCTCGGTCGTTTCGGGGGCAGGTTCCGGCGCGGGCGCGGGACGGCGCTCCATGCGGTAGCCGAGCGAGCGCAGGATGGAGGCGAAGTCTTCGCCCGCGCAGCCGGCCAGTGAGGTCATCGCCACGGTGGCGAGGAAGCCGGTGCCGTCGATCGCGCCCGCCGGCTTCTCACCGGGCATGCCCGGCTTCCAGGCCAGCGCCGGGCGGATGAGGTCGGCGAGACGCTCGAGGATGTCGACGCGCACCGCCCGCTCGCCCGCCACGCGGAAGCCGACCGCGCGATAGAGGCCCTTCTGGATCTCCGGGTCGACCGGGATCGAGGTGCGTCCGGAGGAGGCGAGGTGGGGCAGCTCGTCCAGCCCCTTCTGTTGCAGCCCGCCATGCTTCAGCGCCCAGAGCTGGGCGGCGAGCGTACGCGGCGCCGGCTTCAGCAGCGCCGGCAGGTAGATGTGATGGGCCCCGAAGCGCACGCCGTGGCCGCGCAGCAGCGCCCGCGCCTCCTGGGGCAGCGCCTTCATCTCTTCGGCGACCTTGTGTCGCTCCAGCACGCCGAGTGCCTCGACGATCTGGAAGGCGATGCCGCGGGCGATGCCGGTGAGGTCCTCGGCACGGCCGAGCCCGTTCAGCGCCCCGAGCAGCTTCTCGACATGGCTCTTGAGCCAGAGGTCCAGCCGCGCCTGCACGCCGTCGCGCGCCGTGCCGGTGAGATGCTCGTCGGCGATGATCTTGAGGCGGGGGTCCAGCACCTCCTCGCCGGAGATGAGCTTGGCGACCGGATCGCCGACCCAGCGCACCGTGCCGTCGGTCGACAGCACGAAGGCGTCGTCGCCGGCTTCCGCGAGCTTGGCCGCGCGGGCCTCGATCTCGCCGGCCAGCGCCTTCTGGGCGGTGGCGCGCAAGGCCTTGGCCTCCGGGCCGCCGGCCGAAGGATCGGCGGCGAACTGGAAGCCGAGGAGGCGGCCGATCACATGGCCTTCGACGACCACGTCGCCACTCTTGGTAATTTCAGTCTCGAGCATCGTGTTTTCTCGCAGGCGTCGCATCAGGACGCTGGTCCGGCGATCTATGAAACGGTGGGCTAGCCGCTCATGCAGTGCATCCGACAGCCGGTCTTCCACACGCCGCGTGACACCTTGCCAGTGCTCCGGGTCTTCCAGCCAATCCGGACGGTTCGCCGCGAAGGTCCAGGTGCGGACCTGCGCGATGCGTCCCGACAGCGTGTCTATGTCACCTTCCGTCCGGTCCGCCAAGGCCACTTGTTTGGCAAACCAGTCTGTGGCGATACGACCTTCGCGCATCAGATACCCGTAAACGGTGATGACGAGGTCGCTGTGGGAGGCCGGGGATACCTTCCGGTAGTCCGGCAGCTGGCAGGCTTCCCACAGCCGCTCGACGCCGGGTCGATCGGTCGCGAAGCGTTGCACCACCTCGTCCCGCGCCGCCGCCTCCAGCACCCGGACGTCGTCCGCGGTGGGCGCGCGGGTGAGGCCGTCCTCGTGCGGGGATTCGCCGAGGGAGCGCAGGAGCGCGGGCACGGAACGATAATCGAGCGCCGTATTGCGCCATTGCAGCACGCGGTGCGGGGCGAAGCTGTGGGTTTCAAGCTGCTCGACCAGCTCGGCGTCGAAGGGCTCGCAGCGTCCGGTGGTGCCGAAGGTGCCGTCGCGCTGGGCGCGTCCGGCGCGTCCGGCGATCTGCGCGATCTCGCCGGGATTCAGCCGGCGGAACTGCCAGCCGTCGAATTTCACGTCGCCGGCGAAGGCGACATGATCGACATCGAGATTGAGCCCCATGCCGATGGCATCGGTCGCGACGAGATAATCGACGTCGCCGGACTGGTAGAGCGCCACCTGGGCGTTGCGGGTGCGGGGGGAAAGCGCGCCCATCACCACCGCCGCGCCGCCGCGCTGGCGGCGGATGAGTTCGGCGATGGCGTAGACCTCGTCGGTGGAGAAGGCGACGATGGCGGTGCGCCGCGGCAGGCGGGTGATCTTCTTCTCACCGGAGAAGGTGAGGTTCGACAGGCGCGGGCGCACCAGCACATTCACGCCCGGCAGCAGCTTTTCCACCAGCGGGCGCATGGTGGCGGCGCCAAGCAGCAGCGTCTCCTCCCGTCCGCGCCGGTTCAGCAGCCGGTCGGTGAAGACGTGGCCGCGGTCGAGATCGGCGGCGATCTGGATTTCGTCCAGCGCCACGAAGGCGACGTCGAGGTCGCGCGGCATCGCCTCGACCGTTGCCACCCAGTAGCGCGGATTCTTGGGCTTGATGCGTTCCTCGCCGGTGATGAGGGCGACCTGGTCGGCGCCTGCACGCTCGACCAGGCGCTGATAGACCTCGCGCGCCAGCAGGCGCAGCGGCAGGCCGATGAGACCGGAGGAATGGCCCAGCATCCGCTCGATGGCCAGATGCGTCTTGCCCGTATTGGTCGGGCCGAGAACGGCGGTGACGCCGCGGGCTCGTCCGGCGGGGGCGAGGATGCGGCCACCCGCCGGGGATGTGGCAATGTTCATGCGCCGGTCAGTCCATCGGGCCGGAGGGTCCGTCCTGCAAAGCGGGGCCGCCGGGAAGGGCGGTTCCTCACATATAGGACATTTGCCGGCATCCTGCAGCGTGCCTGCGGCAAAGGGGCCGCGAGACGTCTCGGTCGCCGTCTCAGTCGCCCGGCGTGCCGCTCGTGGTGAAGCTAACCGCTTCGAGCTGCGCGGTGCCGATGGCGGTGGCGACGGACGCGCGGAACGGGGCGAGCAGCCGCGTGCCGGGAATCGGCACCAGCCAGACCAGGATGTCCTTGTTCTTCATCATATACTTCACCGCCGCACGGTCGGGCCGGTGGCCGGAGATCGGGCGATAGGCGACGCGGCAGACGAGGCTGGGCCCGCTATAGCCGCCTTCCTCCGCCTTAACGTCCTCGGTGCGGGCATAGGTGAGGGCGAGATCGTAGCGCTGGCGCCCATCGAAGATCGGCACGGTGCGGTTGCAGCTCTCCGGGGTGACGAGGTTGCCTTTGCCGGGTACCAGCATCAACGCCGCGGTCATCGGGTCGAGCACGCCTTTCCGGTCGCCGTCGCTGACCGGAACGCGGTCGTCGCTGTCCTTGACCGGCGGGGTCACCTCCGCGCTCTTCACCGCATTGCCGGCGATGGAGAGGCGGATGGATTCGTCCTTCTTGTCGCTCACCGCCTGCATCGTGAAGGCTTCCGGCGAGAGCCCGTCGCGGGCGAGCGTGCCGCGCGCCCCGGCGGTTCCCTTGCCGGTGGAGATGGCCTGCAGCACCCCGGTGATCCGCGCGCTGCCGGAGGCGACGTAGCTTTTCTGCTTCACCTCGATGAGGAAGGTGGCGCGGCCGAGCTCCAGCCCGGCGATGGAGAGCTTGTAGCGCGCATCGACCCGGCCGTCGGCGCGCACCGGCGCGGCCTCGGCACTGAGGGTGGCGCCGGCCAGCACCGTCGCCAGGATTGCGTGAATGAGCGCGCCGCGCATGGGAGCCGAATATCTGCCTCGCCCGCGCCGGAATCGCGCGGCATGGGATGCCCTCCCACTCGGATCGCGCGGGAAGGCGGCGGAACTGTGACCCGTCCCGCCGCGACGGCGCCTTGTGGAGAGCGGGCGCAACCGCGCGCGCAGGGCCTCGCCGGATGACCGGAGAGCGACGGCCGGCTTGACGGGGCGGGGGCTCTTGCCTATAGGAGCGCACTCTTTTCGATCCATGCCTCGGCGTGATCGCGAGGTCCATGGCGGGCCTCCGGCGCTTCGGCCCATGCAAACTTAAGGAAGTCCACGATGTCCCGTCGGTGCGAACTTACCGGGAAGGCGGTTCTGACCGGCAATCTCGTGAGCCACTCCAACCGCAAGACCCGTCGGCGTTTTCTGCCGAACCTGGTGAATGTGACGCTCACGAGCGATGCCCTCCAGCGGTCGGTGAAGCTGCGCGTGAGCGCCAACGCCCTCAAGTCGGTCGACCATCGCGGTGGTCTCGACGCGTTCCTCATCAAGGCGAGCGTCGACGATCTGTCGCCGAAGGCTGCCGAGCTGAAGCGCGCCGTCCAGAAGGCGACCGCTTCGACCGCGGCTGCGGCCTGAGGCTGACCGCCCTTCGATGAACGTCGCCGGCACCCGCGTCTCGCTCGCAGAACTGGCCCTGCCCATCGCCGCCATGATGGCGGTGGTGGCGGCGTCCAACGTTCTCGTGCAGTACCCGGTGGAGCTGTTCGGCCTCCAGGAGATTCTCACCTGGGGGGCGTTCTCCTATCCGGCAGCGTTCCTCGTCAACGATCTGACCAACCGCCGTTTCGGCCCGGCCGTGACACGGCGGGTGGTCTATGTCGGTTTCGCCCTTGCGGTGGTGCTGTCGGTGTGGCTCGCCACCCCCCGCATCGCACTTGCCTCGGGCACGGCGTTCCTGGTCGGCCAGCTCCTCGACATCGGTGTGTTCAACCGTCTGCGCCGCATGGCGTGGTGGCGCGCGCCGCTGGCCGGCAGCCTGCTCGGCTCGGTGATCGACACCACCATCTTCTTCTCCATGGCCTTTGCCGGGGACGAAGCGATGTCGGGTGCGGTCACCTATGGCCTGTTCGGCTCGTCGGTGACGGTTCCGCTCTGGGTGGGCCTCGCTTTCTTCGACTTCCTCGTGAAGGTGAGCTGCGCCCTTCTCGCTTTGCTGCCCTATGGCGCGGTGATGGGCCGGATGCGGCCCTGGCAGGACGCTGCGCCTCGGGACGCTGTAGCTTAGGATCGGGCGCCCAGGCGCGCTGACGCTCAACCGTCTCGAGAGTCATGTGAAGGCCGCCCCCGGGGCGGCCTTTTTGCTAGATCCCTCCATCGTTTCCCGGAATCGATGAAGGGATCTGACTTATCGACGGATCGCATTTTCTTCACGCGAACCGGTATCCACTTCGCTCGAAAATGCTCTAGCGGGCCGCCTTCTCGTCCTCAGCCACCGCGAAGCGCAGCAGCAGCGTGCGCTGGAGGCCGCGGTTGAAATTGTCGTCGGAGACCAGCGTCAGGACGATCGCCCCGGCCGGGCTCCGGGTCACCGCGAGCCCCTCCATATTGTCGATCGCATTGGCGTTGGTCGCGGTCAGCAGCACCTCGCCCTCGATGCGGGCATCGGGCCGAACCTCGGCCAGCGGGAAGCGACGCAGCCGCATTGCGACGCCGCTCAGCCAGTTGAAGCGCCGCTCCAGCAGATAGACCATGCCGTCCGGCCCGAGCGCGGCGTCGGTGGCGTCGAACCCGTCGGAACGGGTGATGGCGAAGGTGCCGGCGGGCGTCAGGGCGCGGCTGTCGCGGGCGAAGAGGAAACCGGGCAGCCGTCCGGCATCCGCCGCGTCCTTTTCGCCGATGGCGACCAGTACCGGGGTCTTCAGCTCCGGCAGGTCGGCGGCGAAAAGCGCCTCGATCCCCTGATTGGAGCCGAGCTCCTTCAGCGCTTCTCCGGTCGGCCATTCGCGCCCGCGCGCCGTGGCGAGGTCCGGCCCCGGAAACCGCCAGATCTCCTGCACCCGCTCGATCCCGACGGCAAAGCCGTCGGGCAGGCGGGTCAGGGATTCGGTATCGCCGCGCCCGAAGCTGGCGAGCGTGCGCCCCGTCGCATCGCGCAGCCGGCCGGAGGCGACATCCGCCATCCCCACGGGCCGCTCGCCCTCGGTGCGGAGCGTACCGGCAAACCAGGTGCCGCGGTCGGACAGCGTGATGAAATGCTGGCCCTCGGCATCGAGCAGCAGCGAGGACAGCCCGCCGAAGGCCGGATCGGTGGAGGTGAGCGCAACTCCGCCCAGGAAGACCAGCCGCCCGTAGCGCCGGCCCGGCGCCTCGATGGCGGCGAAGCTTGCGATGGGCGTCGCGGTCACCGAAACCGCCGCAGCAGCCGGGCGTGACGCCGATGCCCGGGCGCTCGCCGGGGGCGCCGCGAGCACGGCGAGCAGGAGCACGGCAAGCAGGAGCGCGGCGCCGGCGGCGAGCGAGGGCAGATGTTCCGGCAGTGTGCGTGCCGGCAGTGTCTGTCCCGGCTCTCTCGCTCTCCGTCGTTTCGTGTGGGGCATCATATTCCTTTCGGCGGGGCATCCGTCGGGATCGCCTCATCGCGTCGCCTTATCGTGAAAGCGCGGCAGCCCGGCAAGCCCGGCCGCCGCATGGACAGTGCCGTGCCCGGCGTCTAGAGCATGTCTCGCGAGCCTGCGCCGACCGGGTCCTCCCCTTGTGCGAAGAGCCCGCGGCCGGAGACGGATGGAGAGGCACGATGGCGGCGAATGCAGCGACGGGTCGGGGGCTGGACTTTCATCCGGCGGCGACGCCGGGTTCCGGCCGGCTGACGACCGCGGCGCTGGTCGTGGCGCTGGGCGGGGCCGCGACGCTGGCGGGCGCCTGGTTCTTCCAGCTCGTCATTGGCCTTGCCCCCTGTCCGCTCTGCCTCGAGCAACGCATTCCCTATTACATCGCGGTGCCGGTCGCGCTGCTCGCCGCCCTGCTGGCGCGCCGCAGCCTCATGCCCGCGCGGCTGCTGCTGATCGTCGCCGGGCTGCTGCTGGCGGGCGGCGCGGCGCTGGCGCTCTATCATGCCGGCGTCGAGTGGAAGTGGTGGGCCGGCCCCACCGAGTGCTCGGGCACCGGCCCGGTGACCTCCACCAACATCCTGCAGGATCTCCAGACCGCGCATGTCGTGCGCTGCGACGAGGCGGCGTGGCGGCTCTTCGGCCTGTCGCTGGCAGGCTACAATGTGCTGATCGCTTCCGCGCTGGCGCTGGTCGCGCTGTGGGGCGGGCTGACCGCCCGCCGCTGAGGCGCGCCACGGGGCCAGCGCGTTACGGGTCCAGCTCGGTGTCCCAGTAGAGATAATCCATCCAGCTGTCGTGCAGGTAGTTCGGCGGGAAGTGCCGGCCGTTCTGGTGCAGATCGTGCACGCTGGGCTGGAACGGCGTCTGCCGCGGCCACATGCGGGCATCGTTCGGCATCGCCCCGCCCTTGCGCAGATTGCAGGGCGAGCAGGCTGCGACCACGTTCTCCCACGTCGTCTGCCCTCCCTGCGAGCGCGGGATGACGTGGTCGAAGGTCAGTTCCTCACGCGAATCGCAGTACTGGCAGGTGAAACGGTCGCGCAGGAACACGTTGAACCGGGTGAAGGCCGGATGCCGCGCCGGGCGGATGAAGGTCTTGAGCGAGACGACGCTCGGCAGCCGCATCTGGAAGGACGCGCTGGAGACCTGGCGTTCGTAATATTCGACGATGTTCACCCGATCGAGGAACACGGCCTTAATGGCGTCCTGCCACGACCAGACCGAGAGCGGGTAATAGCTCAACGGGCGGTAATCCGCATTGAGCACGAGGGCAGGCCAAGAACCTGGAGACAAAGGCGCCGACACGCAATGCTCCCCGACCAGAAGCGATCGTTGCGGCGACGGCGCCGAACGACGCACGGCGGATAGTCTACAGGGAGCGTGTCAGTCTTGTGAAGCGCCGCGAAGCCACACTGGCCCGGCTCACGCGCATGCCTGGGGCTTCAGCACCCGGGCGAGGAAGCGGCCGGCAAGGTCCAGCCCATCTGCGTCGATGCCATGGCCGAGGCCGCGGGCGATATGGGTTTCGGGGGTGATTCCCGCACCCGCCAGCGTCACCCTCGCGCGGGTGAGGGCACTCACAGGGATCACCGGGTCCTGATCGCCATGCACCAGCAGCACCGGCGGGCGGCTTGCGACACGGGCACGGGCGGTGTCGTCCTCGCGAGAGGAAGGCTGCACATGGATGCCGGAAAAGCCGACGATTCCCGCCAATGGCTGCGCACGCCGCAGCCCGGTGTGCAGCGCCATCATCGTGCCCTGGCTGAAGCCGACCAGCGCTAGGCGGGAGGCGGGCAGCCCGTACCGGGCGAGCTCGGCAGCGATGAAGGCGTCGAGCGCGGGATGGGCGGCCTCGACGCCGGCCCAGCGCTCGCGGTCGTTTCGCTCGACATAGCCGAACCACTGCCGGCCGACCGGGGCCATCGCACAGGGCTCGGGCGCGTGGGGTGAGACGAAGGCGGTGCCCGGCAGAAGCGGGGCCCAGATCTCGCCGAGCTCGATGAGGTCGCGCCCGTCAGCGCCATAGCCGTGCAGGAGGATCACCAGCGAATCAGGTGCGCCGCCGGAGCGGGGCGGCAGGCGCGGGCCGTCGAGCATGGGTGAGGTTCTCCGGTTGGTACGGGTCGCCTGCACCGCTACCGGCTGGCGCCGGCAATGTCCATGGCCGGCCGAATCACGCAGGCACCGCCTGCCGGCCGCGCGGCGCCGCATAGGCTGCCCATAGCATCTGCGCCGCGACCCCGCGCAGAGGGCGCCAGCCTTCGGCAAGCGCAGTGAGTTCAAGGGCGGAACAACGCCCGCGAAGGCCGAACGCCTCCGCGGCCGCGACCTGCAAAGCGAGGTCGCCGGCTGGAAAGGCATCGGCCCGGCCGAGCGCGAACAGCAGGTACACCTCCGCCGTCCAGGGCCCGACGCCGGGCAGGCGCATCAACTCGATCGCCGCGGCGGCGGAGGGCAGGACGTCGATCGCGGCGAGATCGGCCTCGCCGGCCGCGAGGCGCGCGGCGATGCCGAGGGTGGAGCGGATCTTCGGACGGGACAATCCGACCGCCGCCAGACCCTCCTCGCGCAGGGCCAGCACCGTTTCGGGCGTGATCGCACCCCCGCATGCGGACTCCAGCCGCGCGGTGATGGCGCGGGCGGAGGCTGTCGAGACCTGCTGGGCGAGGATGATGGCGGCGAGGCCGGGAAAGCCGCCAGGACGGCGGCGCAGGGCGGGCACGCCGCAGGCTTCGCGGATGGCGCCGAAGCGGGCATCGAGACCGACGAGCCGATCGACCGCGGCGAGGAAGGCCGGCTGGTCTGCAAGCGTCTCCTCCGTCTCCCGGGCGCCCATCTCAGCCTCAATCGTCGTCGAGGCGGACCGCATTTCCGGCTACCTTCGGCGCCGAGGTGTGGTTGAGCAGGCTGTCGATGCGGCCGCGATTGTCGCTGAAATCGGCCAGCAGCTTGCCGTCGAGCGCCCGACCGCGCGGCAGGCGGATGCGCATGGGATCGACGAATCGTCCGTTCACCAGCACCTCGTAATGCAGATGCGGCCCGGTGGAGAGGCCGGAAGTGCCGATATAGCCGATGAGCTGGCCCTGCCGGACCCGCACGCCCTCGCGGATGCCCTTGGCGAAGCTCGACTGGTGCGAATAGGTCGTCACATAGCCGTTGGCGTGCTCGATCTCGGTATGGCGGCCATAGCCGGAGCTCCACGCCGCCTTGCGCACGATGCCATTGCCGGCGGCATAAATCGGCGTGCCGACCGGGCCGGCCCAGTCGACGCCGGTATGCATGCGGGTGAAGCCGAGAATCGGGTGGCGGCGCATGCCGAAGCCGGAGCGCAAAGTGCCGTTCGTCACCGGCTTGCGTACGAGGAACTTCTTCGCGCTCTTGCCCGATTCGTCATAGAAATCGACCACCCCGTCATCGGGGGTCTGGTAGCGGTAATAGCGCCGTTCGTCGCCGCCCACAGTGAGGCCGGCATACAGCACCCCGCCCGCGCCGCCCGCCTCGTCCGGCTCGAACAGCAGTTCCATCGAATCGCCTGCACGCACGGTACGCTGCAGGTCGACGTCGAAGGAGTAGACGCGAATGAGGCTCTGGATCACGTCGCGCGGCACTTCATAGCGCAGGCATGTTTCCCAGAGGCTGTCATAGAGAGTGATCCCACCCCCGCGCCCGCTCCCGCCGTCATCGTCGGAATCGTCCGGCGCAAGGTCGGCCACCTGCGTCTCCGGCGCGTCCTGCACCGGCAGATAGCGCCCGGCATCGGAGAGCGCCACCGTGCCGAGATGGCCGGAATCATTGAACAACGAAACGCGAAGCGGGATCGGCGCATTGCCGCTCTGGTCGAGCAGCACCTTCAGGCGCACGCCCTCATCCAGTTTCTGGTCTGCCGAGCGGCCGGGGAAGGCGGCGGCGGCGGCACGGGCCGAGACCTCGGGCACCGACAGCCCCTTGAGCAGGCTGACGACGGTGTCGGTCTTCTTCGCCACGACGGCGCGCTCGCTCCAGTCATTGCCGCCGTTCGCATCGTCGTCGGTCTTGAGCATGGAGGAGACGTTGTCCGGTGCGGACAGGGCGTTGACCGGATCGTTGGCCCCCGAGGGCGCATAGGCCAGCACGCCGCCGATGGAGGCCAGCGTCGGTGCCCGGCTGTCGGCAGCGGGCTCGCTGAACTCGGCGACCTCGCGCACCTTCATCAGCACCTCTTCCATCGGCAGCTCGGCGGCGAGCTTGGTGCTGGGAGGCATCTGGACGAGATCGCGCACCACGATGGTGACCTCGCCGGTCGGCTCGGTCTGCGGGGAACTGTCGTCGCTGTTGTCGGTGGAATCGGTGATCAGCTTCGCCGGGTTGAATTTCGGCACGTCGACCGAGGCGGAGGTGACGGAGAGCGCGAGATTGGCCGCAACCTTGGTGACGGCGCGGACCTTGATGATCTCGCGGTCGCCCGACTTGCTGGTCGAGGTGAGCCTCAGGGTCTGCTTGGCGCTGAAGCTTTCCGTCAGCATCGACATGCGGTCGCCCTTGCGGGCGGCGTTAGAAGGCCGCTCGCCGGCCGCGAGCGCGCCGCGCAGCGCGGAGCGCACCGTCTCCGGCAATTGAGCGAAGCGATATTCGCCGTCGAGCGCGGCATAGACCGCCCCGCCCATCAGCGCCGCCCCGCAAATTCCGGTGAGCAGGGTCGCCATGAGCCAGCGTATCGAGATGCGGCGGCGATCGATCGGCTCCTCGGCGTCGCCGTCGACACCGAGCGGGGGCTCGTCACCGAGATCGATGGCTGTGGCGCCGTGACGCCGCATGCCGTTCGCTCCGCGCCGATTCTCCAACGAGCTAACCCCATATTCGCGGTGCCGGAGCTCTCTCGCCCGGGCGACACCGTACTCCGACCCGTGCCGTGGCGCGGCACCTGAAATCCTATCCCACCCGAAAAGGCGGCAGACGATGCCGTCGTCCCGTGGCGGCGTCAACCCGCGCACAGCGCCCCGGGGGCATCCTCTCCGGCGCCGGGATACCGGCGGCCGGAAAGCCGCGCCGATTCGAGGGAGCCGGGAGAATGGCGAGCCGGATGTAAACGCTGCCGAGGCGGCGAAACCAAGGCAACGGGACGGGCCGGGCTTCCTCTAATTGCCGGGCGCCGCCGCCCTCAGGGGGGAAGGCGGCGGCAGCGGCACGGCGCCCGCCCGCAGCGGCGGCAGCGCAGCGGCCGGCAGGCCACCCGCCTGCGGAAGGCCCGATGGATCGAAGGGAGCGGGCTGGGCGGCCGGGGGCAGGGTGAACGCCCTGAAGAACGACCAGATCTCGTCCGGCGCATCGAGCCCGGAGCGCCGCGGTCCCAATACCAGCGATGCCAGCGCATCCATCGGCCCGACCGACCCGGCCGGGGGCTGGTGGCCGCCCTGGATCTCGTAGAACGCCACTTCGCTGCCCTGTGCGCAGGGCGACCAGCGGGTGATGCGGGCGCCGCCGCGCTGGCTGCCCTGCGGCGGCTCGCAGCCATTGAGGCGTGCGAAGAGCTGGGCGGTGTCGCGGGCCGACAGCAGCTCGGCACCGGGCGTCGGCCGGCCGAAGGTGGGTACGATGGGGTCGTAGGTCCCGTTCATCAGCAGGATCGGCACCGGACGGGAAGGCCGGCAGCTCTGCGCATAACCCTCGGGCACCGTCATCATCATGGTGGCGAAGGCGGCGAAGCGGTCGGCATAGCGGCACGCCATGTAGGCGGTGAGGAACCCGCCATTGGAAAAGCCCATCAGATAGGCGCGCGACGGATCGGCGATGCCCTGGCCGACAAGCGCGTCGAGCACGTCGAGCACGAAGGCGCCGTCGTCGCGCTTCTGCACGATCGGCATGATGCCGGCGACCGAGCCGCGGCCGTCGTTCCACAGCAGGTTGATCCCCTTGGGATAGGCGACGACGAAACCCTCGCGATCGGCGATGGTGTCGAGGTCGAGATAGGACTGGAACACGCCTGCCGGCTGCCACGCCCCATGCAGCGCGATGACGAGTGGCCGCGGCCCCGCGGCTGGAGAGCCTGCCGGCACCCGCAGGATGAACTCGCGCCGGCGTCCGCCCGAGAGGATGGTGAAGGTCTGGCCCGAACCCCCGGGCCGAAAATCGCGGTCGCCGAACGGCGAGACCGGGGTCGGCAGATTGGCGGGACCCTGAAGGGGAATCGGGGAGGAGAGCTCCACATCGCCCGCGCCCCCTCCCGCACCGCCGGGCGAAACGGGAAGCGGTTGCGCGGTGGCGCCGAGGCCCGTCAGCAGCAGCGCGATCAATGCAAAGAGGGTGGAACTGGGCTTCGTGCCTTGCATAAGTCGGCGGCCTTCCGGCAGGACGTGATATTTGGAATAAGACCAGTGCGAAGCGGTGCCGGTCCGCGCGGCGCCACGTTTAGCGCCCCCTTCCGCGAAGCGCGAGGGGGTGCGGGGGGTGCAACGCCGCGCCGCTTTGTGCGATACGAGGTCCGCTGCGCCGCAGCGAAGAGTGATAGATACCGCCTTTGGAATGATTGCGAACAGCGATCGTTTACTTTAGGCACTCTCAAGTGATTGAAGGGCAACACAATGTCCCAGACGCCCGGCTCGGCTCAGCGGCCCCTTTCGCCGCATCTCCAGATCTACCGCCCGATGCTCACGATGACGATGTCCATCGTGCACCGCATCACGGGGTGCGCTCTGTATTTCGGCACGTTCCTGCTGGTGGCCTTCCTCGTCGCCACCGCGATCTCGCCGCGGGCCTATGAGACGGCGAGCTGGCTCGCCGGCAGCATCGTCGGCAAGCTGGTGATGTTCGGTTACACCTGGGCACTGATCCACCACATGCTCGGCGGCATCCGGCACTTCATCTGGGACACCGGTGCCGGATTCGGGGCGGTCGCCCGGGAGCGGCTGGCGCAATTCACCATCGGCGGCTCGGTGGTGCTGACCATCGTGCTCTGGGCCGCCATCCTGCTGGTGAAGTGAGGAGCTTTCGATGAGCAACCACTCCGGCACCTCCATGCGCACCACCCGCAGCCGCGTCCAGGGCCTCGGCTCGGCGCGCTCGGGCACCGGCCATTTCTGGTGGCAGCGCGTCACCGCGCTGGCCAACATCCCACTGGTGCTGGCAGCGCTTGCCATCCTCATTTGCGTGGCGGGCAAGCCGCACGCGGAGGCGGTCGCGGTCCTCGGCCATCCGCTGGCGGCGATCGTGCTCATCCTGGCGCTGTTCTCGGTCACCACCCACATGCGCATCGGCATGCAGGTCGTCATCGAGGACTATGTCCACGCCGAAGGAGCCAAGGTGCTGGCGCTGGTGGGCAACATCTTCTTCTGCACGGCGGTCGCGCTCGCCGGCATCTTCGCGATCCTCAAGATCAGCTTCGGAGTCTGAGCGTCATGGCCGAACTCAACACGGGCAACGGCGCCGCCAAGCCGGCAGCTTCGAAGGCTGGCCTTTCCGGGACGACCTACCCCATCACCGACCACACCTATGACGTCGTGGTCGTCGGCGCCGGCGGTGCCGGGCTTCGCGCGGTGGTCGGCTGTTCCGAGGCGGGACTGCGCACCGCCTGCATCTCGAAAGTGTTCCCCACCCGCTCGCACACCGTGGCGGCGCAGGGTGGCATCGCCGCCTCGCTCGGCAATATGGGCGTCGATGACTGGCGCTTCCACATGTACGACACCGTGAAGGGGTCGGACTGGCTGGGCGATCAGGACGCCATCGAATATCTGGTCCGCCATGCGCCTGACGCGGTCTATGAGCTGGAGCACTGGGGCGTGCCGTTCTCGCGCACCGAGGCCGGCCAGATCTACCAGCGCCCCTTCGGCGGCATGACCGTCGACTACGGCAAGAGCCCGGCCCAGCGCACCTGCGCCGCCGCCGACCGCACCGGCCACGCCATCCTGCACACGCTCTATGGCGCGGCGCTGAAGCACAATGCCGAGTTCTACATCGAGTATTTCGCCCTCGACCTGATCATGGACGAGGATGGCCGCTGCCGCGGCATCGTCGCGCTCAAGATGGACGACGGCACCCTGCACCGCTTCCGCGCGCAGACCACCATCCTCGCCACCGGCGGCTATGGCCGGGCCTATTTCTCCGCCACCTCCGCCCATACCTGCACCGGCGACGGCAACGCCATGGTGCTGCGCGCCGGCCTGCCGCTGCAGGACATGGAGTTCGTGCAGTTCCACCCGACCGGCATCTACGGCTCGGGCTGCCTCATCACCGAAGGCGCGCGCGGCGAGGGCGGCTACCTCACCAATTCCGAGGGCGAGCGCTTCATGGAGCGCTATGCGCCCTCCGCGAAGGACCTTGCCTCGCGCGACGTGGTCTCCCGCTCCATGACCATGGAGATCCGCGAGGGCCGCGGCGTCGGCAAGAACAAGGATCACATCTACCTGCACCTCGACCACCTCGACCCGGCGATCCTGCATGAGCGCCTGCCCGGCATCTCGGAGAGCGCGCGCATCTTCTCGGGCGTCGACGTGACCAAGGAGCCCATCCCGGTGCTACCGACGGTGCACTACAACATGGGCGGCATCCCGACCAACTTCCACGGCGAGGTCGTCACCAAGAAGGACGGCAACCCGGACCATGTGGTGCCCGGCCTGATGGCGGTGGGCGAATGCGCCTGCGTGTCGATCCACGGCGCCAACCGGCTGGGCTCCAACTCGCTCACCGATCTCGTGGTGTTCGGCCGCGCCGCCGCTTTGCGCTGCGCCGAGATCCTGACCCCCGGCGAGAAGCAGCGCGACCTGCCGGCCGATTCGGCCGAGCCCGCGCTGGCCCGGCTCGACCGCTTCCGCAACGCCGCGGGCGGCACCGCGACCGCCGAGCTGCGCCTCTCCATGCAGAAGGTGATGCAGAACAACTGCGCCGTCTACCGCACCGGCGAGGTGCTGGAGGAGGGCCGCAAGCTGATCGCCGATGTGTTCGCCGGCACCGACGACATCCGCGTCTCCGACCGCTCGCTGGTGTGGAACTCGGATCTCATCGAAACGCTGGAATACGACAACCTCATCTGCCTCGCAGCGGTGACCATGGAAGGCGCGGCGAGCCGCACCGAGAGCCGCGGCGCCCATGCGCGCGAGGACTACCCCGACCGCAATGACGTGGACTGGATGAAGCACACCCTTGCCTTCGTCGATTTCGACCGCCGCAAGGTCACGCTCGATGACCGCCCGGTGCACACCTACACCATGACCAACGACATCCAGTATATCGAGCCGCGCAAGCGCGTGTACTGAGCCGGTTTTTGAGCGGCGCGCGCCCGGCGCGCGAGAGGACGACAGATGGTCCAGCTAACCCTGCCGAAGAACTCCCAGATCAGCGACGGCGTCCAGTGGCCGAAGCCGCCGGGGGCCAACCGCCTGACCGAGTACCGCATCTATCGCTGGAACCCGGACGACGGCAGGAATCCGCGCATCGACACCTATTACGTCGACCGCGACGATTGCGGGCCGATGGTTCTCGACGGCCTCATCTACATCAAGAACACCATCGACCCGACGCTGACCTTCCGCCGCTCCTGCCGCGAGGGCATCTGCGGCTCCTGCGCCATGAACATCGACGGCACCAACACGCTGGCCTGCCTCAAGAGCATGGACGACGTGCGCGGCGGCTGCGTGAAGATCTACCCGCTGCCCCATATGCCGGTGGTGAAGGACCTCATCCCGGACCTTACCCAGTTCTACGCCCAGCACGCCTCGATCGAGCCCTGGCTGCACACCGAGACGCCGGCGCCCGAGAAGGAATGGCCGCAGTCGCGCAACGATCGCGAGAAGCTGGACGGGCTGTATGAGTGCATCCTGTGCGCCTGCTGCTCGACCTCCTGCCCGAGCTACTGGTGGAACGGCGATCGCTATCTCGGCCCCGCGGCGCTGCTCGGCGCCTATCGCTGGCTGATCGACAGCCGCGACGAGGCGACCGGCGAACGGCTGGACAATCTGGAAGACCCGTTCCGGCTCTATCGCTGCCATACCATCATGAACTGCGCCAAGGCCTGCCCGAAGGGACTGAACCCGGCCAAGGCGATCGCCGAAATCAAGAAGATGATGGTGACCCGCCAGTTCTGAGCGGGCGTCACGCTGGGAGCTGGCTCGTCGGGCGCCGCCCGCCGCCTCTCGACAGTGCAGGCCGGCCCATGTCTTCTGCAGCGATGCCTGCCGCGTCATCCCTCCGCCCCGTCTTCCGCTTCGCGCCCTCGCCGAATGGCCGGCTTCATCTCGGCCATGTGCGCTCCGCCCTGCTGAATGCCGAGGCAGCGCGCGCAGCCGGTGGCCGGTTCCTGCTACGGATCGAGGACATCGACCCGGCCCGCTGCCGGCCCGACTATGAGGTGATGATCTTCGACGATCTCGCCTGGCTCGGCCTCGACTGGGAACGGCCGGTGCGTCGCCAGTCCGAGCATATGGCCGATTATGGCGAAGCCCTTGCCCGGCTCGAGGCGATGGGGCTCGTCTATCCCAGCTTCGAGACCCGCGCCGAGATCGCCCGCGCGGGCGCCGATCGCCCGGATCATCCGAAAGACCCCGACGGCGCACCGGTCTTTCCCTTCGCTCGCGCTGATATGAGCGCGGCCGAGCGCTACCGTCGTCGCGCGGCCGGCGAGCCCTTCGCATTGCGGTTGGATATGGCGGCGGCGCTCGCTCAGATCGGCCGTCCGCTCTTCTGGCAGGAGGAGGGGGAAGGCAGGCTCGCCGTCGATGCCTCGCTTTGGGGCGACGTGGTGCTGGCCCGCAAGGAGGCGCCGACCAGCTATCACCTCTCGGTCGTGGTGGACGATGCCCTGCAGGGCGTCACCCATGTCATCCGCGGAACCGATCTCAAGGCTGCGACCGCCATCCACCGCGTGTTGCAGCAGCTTCTCGGCCTGCCGGCGCCGGTGTACCGACACCACCCGCTCATCCTCGATGCTGACGGTCGAAAGCTCGCCAAGAGCCGCGGCTCCCCGACGATTGCCGATCTGCGGGCAGCGGGCGTGGCGCCTGAAGAGGTGCGGCGACGGGCTCTGGAAGGGTTGCCGCTGGCCCCTAACGCACGCCGAGAATCAGGAACCACACCGTGACTGTGATGAGACTGAGGCCGGTGGAGAGCGAGACCGCGCTGGCGCTGGCGGCGACGCCGGCCTTGTAGCGCTGGGCCAGCAGATAGGCGTTCACCCCGCACGGCATGGCGGCGAAGGCGACCGCGACATCGGCCCAGACCGGCGGCATCGGCAGCAGGTGGACGAGAATGTAGACGATCAGCGGATGCAGGATCAGCTTCAACGCGGTGATGACGACCGCAGGCTTGAAGTCGCCCTGGATCGGGTAACGGTGCAGCGCGAGGCCGAGAGAGATCAGCGCGCAGGGCACCGCCGAGGCGGCCAGCATGTCCAGCGTCTGCTTCAGCACGCCGCCGGGCACGTAGCCGGCAAGCTTGGCGATGCCGCCGGCATAGATGCCGAGCAGGATCGGGTTCAACGCCAGCGTGCGCGCCAGCTTGGCGAGGCCGGGACCGGAGAGCCCGGTCTTCGCCCCTTCGGTCGCAATGGTGGCGACCACCATCATGATCGGCAGATGCACCGCAATCAGCAGGAACAGGGGCACCGCGCCTTCCGGCCCGAAGGCCTGCAGGATCAGCGGCACGCCGACGAAGACGGTGTTGGCCTGGCCGGAGGCGAAGCCGTGCACCACCGCCTCGGTATGGCTGCGGCCGAACAGCCGTCGCGCGGCCATCATGCCGAGGCCGAAGGCGATGAAGGCGCCGGTGAAATAGGCGATCCAGTAGCCCCAGGGCTGGCCCGCCTCGGGCAGGCGGGCCTCGGCCAGCGTCTTAAAGATGAGCACCGGCACGGCGAGGCCGAACACATATTCCGATAGTCCGTCGGCGGCGCGCTCGGTCAGGTGGCCGGTGCGGCTCGTCACATAACCGAGGCCGACAAGGCCGAAGACCGGGGCGACGATGGTGGCGATGGCCGCGAGCTGGGACAGCATCGAAAGGAACTCAGGCCGCCTCGCTCACGGGCACATCCATCGCTGCCGAGAGCAGCCGCGCCTCCCGCACCGCGGGCATCACGCCGATCCGCGCGCACAGCCGCTCGGCGACTGCCATGGAGGCGTGGAAGGCGATTTCGGCATGGAAGGTGGGGCAGTCGGTCAGCACCGGCGGGCCCTCCGGCGCATCAAGGCGCATGCGCAACGGCATCACCTCGTGGATGGCGAAAGGCTCCAGCACGCGCAGCAGCGCGTTCGGATGTGCATCCGCCTCGACGACGAGGCGATGGCAGGAACGATCGGCGGACATGGCATGAATCCGGAAAAATCGAGACAGGCAGGCGAGATCAGCACTCCCGGCCGAACGTATCGGCCGGGCGGAGAATTCGCCGGATCGCGCAAAGGCGCGACATCCTGTGAAACCGGAGCGTCATGGTGCGTGCACGCTAGCCTCGCCGCCCCTTCGCGTCAATCGCGCGCAGCCGCGCAGCGGGCCTGCATGCGGCGCGGTTCTCACACGAAGCTCTGCGGGTCGATGTCGATCTCGACCTTGATGGTGCTGCCGGCCCGCGGCGCCCCCTCCATCCAGGCCCGGACATAGGCCGACAGGTCGAAGCCGCGGGCAGAGCGGGCGAGGAGGCGGAAGCGGTGCCGGCCGCGCACCATGGCGAGCGGCGCCTCGGCCGGGCCCAGCACCCGCACATCCGGCGTGAACGGCGAGCACGCCGCGAGCGCGCGGGCATAGGCCTGTGCCGCATGGGGATCGGGACCGGATACGATCAGCGCGCAGAACCGGGCGAAGGGCGGGAGCCGGGCTTCCTCGCGCTCGGCGATCTCGCGGTCGTAGAAGGCGTCGCGGTCGCCGGCGACCAGGGCCTGCATCACCGGATGCTCGGGCATGTAGGTCTGCAGATAGGCGCGCCCGGCGATGTGGGCGCGCCCGGCACGGCCGGCCACCTGATGCAGCAGCTGGAAGGTGCGTTCCGCCGCGCGGGGGTCGCCATAGCCGAGCCCGACATCGGCATCCACCACGCCGACCATGGCAAGGCCGGGAAAATTGTGCCCCTTGGCGACGAGCTGGGTGCCGATCACGACATCCACCTCGCCCTGCGTCACTGCGTCGAGCTCGGCGCGCAGCCGTTCCACCCCGCCGGCGAGGTCGCTGGAGAGCACCTGCGTGCGGGCGGTAGGCAGCAGCGCCTGCACCTCCTCCTGCAGCCGCTCGACGCCCGGCCCGCAGGGAATGAGGCTATTCGGCTCGTGGCAGCTCGGGCATTCGGATGGCACCGGCATGGCATAGCCGCACTGGTGGCATTCGAGACGGCGGCGGAAACGGTGCTCCACCAGCCAGGACGAGCAGGACGGGCAGCGGATGCGATGGCCGCAGGCCCGGCAAAGAGTGAGCGGGGCATAGCCGCGGCGGTTGAGGAAAAGCAGCGCCTGCCCGCCGGATTCGAGCGTCTTTCCCATCTCTTCCGCGAGGCGCGGGGCGATCCAGCGGCCCTTGGCCGGCCCTTCGCGGCGCAGGTCGATCGGCTCCAGCCGCGGAACCAGGGCGCCGGAAAAGCGGGTGGGCAGCGAGAGCCGCTGATAGCGCCCGCGCCGTGCGTTCACCTCGGTTTCCAGCGAGGGTGTCGCAGAGGCCAGCACCACCGGAGCGTTGCAGAACCGCCCGCGCACCACCGCCATGTCGCGGGCGTGGTAGTGCACGCCATCCTCCTGCTTGTAGGCGGTGTCGTGCTCCTCGTCGACGATGACGAGGCCGAGGTCGCGGAAGGGAAGGAACAGCGCCGAGCGAGCCCCGGCGACCACGCGAACCTCGCCGTCGGCGACGGCGCGGAACAGCCGGGCGCGGCGGCGGCTCGATACTGCCGAGTGCCATTCCGCCGGCCGCACGCCGAAGCGCGAGGCGAAACGGTCGAGGAAGGCCTGCGTCAGCGCGATTTCCGGCATCAGGATCAGCGTCTGTCGGCCTTGCCGGATCGCCTCCGCCACCGCCTCGAAATAGGTCTCCGTCTTGCCGGAGCCGGTCACGCCGTCGAGCAGGTGGACGCGGAAGGTCCGGGCCGACACGGCTGCGCGCAACACGTGCGCCGCCTCCGCCTGCGCCGGGGCGAGGTCGGGCGCGGCATGAGCCGGGTCCGGCACGCCGGCGGCGGGTTCGGGTGGAATCACAAGGGTTTCCAGCACGCCCTCGTCGACCAGCCCGTCGACCACCGACGCCGACACCCCGGCATCCTTCGCCGCCTCCGCCTTGGCCCGCAGCAGGCCGTCCGACAGCGCCGTGATGACCCGCTGCCGGGCGGCAGTGGCCCGGGCCGGGCGTTTCTCGGTCAGGCGCACGCCGGTGCGCTCCCGCCCGAGATGGGCCGTCTCGTCGTGGCGCAAGGCGAGGCGCAGCACCATGCCGGGCGGGGTGACGGTGTAATCCGCAATCCACTGGATCAGCGCCATCAGGTCGGGCTGGAGCGGCCGCACATCGTAGCGGCGGATGATGGCCTTGAGCCGCGCCTCATCGATCGTCTTGCGCTCCCCCGGCGCACCCGGATCCGGCCACACGCAGCCCAGCATGTTGCGCGGTCCGAGCGGCACCACCACGATGTCGCCTGGCGCCACCTCAAGCCCTTCCGGCACACGGTAGGAATAGGCGGTGCCGACGGCGAGCGGCAGCAGCACGTCGACCACGCGGGACGCGGGCGGCGTCATCTCCGGGAAAAACGTCGAGATGTCAGTGGTTTCGCTCATTAAGGTCCGGGGAAGGGGTTTGCGGGCAAGATAGGCCGGCGTTGGGGGCCGCGGCCGGCGGGACGCGCGCTTCATGCGCGCCATCCGGGCCCTTCTGTCAAGGCGGCTGAGGAATTCGGGACGTTCCGGGCATGGCGAGCACCGATGTCGAGAAGGCGGCGCGGGCCGAGATCGCGCTGATGGCGGCCGCCGGCGAGGCTCTGGCCCCGCTGCTGCGCGGCTGGCTCGACCGGCTCGCCCATGAGCGCCGGCTGTCGCCGAAGACCCGCGAGGCCTATGCCCGCGACATGGCCGCTTTCCTTCACCTGCTTGGCCGCCATCTCGGCGGGCCGGTAGGCCTCGAAGCGTTGGCAACACTGGCTCCGCGCGATGTGCGAGCCGTCATTGCCGCGCGCCGTGCCGATGGCGCGGAGCCGCGCACGCTCGTGCGTTTCCTCGCCGCCGCCCGCTCCTTCGCGCGCCATCTGGAACGCGAGGGGATCGGCAAGGTGGGGGCGCTGGCGGCCGTGAAGGCGCCGAAACTGGTCAGGAGCCTGCCGCGCCCGGTCACGGTGGAGGCGGCGCGGGCGCTGGCCGATCCGGCAACCCGCGCCGGGGAGGACCGGGACAACTGGGTGCTGGCCCGCGATGCCGCCGTCATCGCCCTGCTCTACGGTTCTGGCCTGCGAATCTCCGAGGCCCTGAGCCTCACCGCCGGCGAAGTGCCGCTGCCGGGACAGGGTGACCAAGTGACGGTGACCGGCAAGGGCGGGCGCATGCGGATGGTGCCGGTTCTTCAGCAAGTTCTTGAAGCCGTTTCAGAATATCGAACGCTCTGCCCCTATCAGCTCGACCCGGATGCCCCGCTGTTCCGCGGCGCGAAGGGCGGGCCGCTCTCGCCCCGCGTGGTGCAGCAGGCGGTGGAGCGGATGCGCGGAGCGCTCGGCCTGCCGGACAGCGCGACGCCTCATGCGCTGCGCCATTCTTTCGCGACCCATCTTCTGGCGGGGGGAGGGGATCTGCGCTCGATCCAGGAACTGCTCGGCCATGCCTCGCTCTCGACCACGCAGGTCTATACCGCTGTCGACGCGGCGGCGCTGATGGCGAGCTGGCGTTCCGCCCATCCCCGCGCGAGGCTGCCGGAAAAGACAGGCCAGTGAGTCCGATGAGGTGGACAGTGAGTCCCATCCGTCCGGTGCGTCCGGTCATCGAGCATATGTCGTTGGGCTGCCGCGACCTCGCTCGATCGGCGGGGTTCTATGATGCCGTGCTCGCCCCTCTCGGGCTGGTACGCGTCGCCGCTTTCCCCGAACCGGGCGGCCCGTCCGCCTGCTGGGGGCCGCCGGGGGAGATCCCCGCGCCGGAGGGGGTGGCGGGGGCCGCGCCGTTCTGGCTGGAGCAGCGCGCGGGCGAGGACATCGCCTGCCCGCCCGGCTTCCATCTGGCCTTCCTCGCCCCGGATGTCGCGGTGGTTCACGCGTTCCACGCCGCCGGCCTCGCCGTGGGTGGACATGACAATGGCCCGCCGGGGCCGCGGCCGCATTATGGCGCCGGCTATTACGCCGCCTTCCTCATCGACCCCGATGGTTGGAGGATCGAGGCGGTGACCTATACCGGCGCGTCCGATCCGGCCTGATCGCGTGGCTGTGACCGGGTGTGGGCATTTTCCGCTTTCCTTTGCGGAAGCATGCCGTAGCCTTGGACCGGTACACCGACAGCGAAGGAGAGAGCCTATGACGCGTCTCGCCACTGCCCTGTGCGCCTTGACCTTTACCGTGGCCCTCGCGGGCGCGGCTCTGGCGGATTGCCCTGGTCATGCCTCGGCGCAGCCGCATCCCACCAGCACGGACAGCAAGGGGACCTGACCCCGCTTCCTGCCCTGTTCGGGCCGGGCGTCGTTCCCCCACACCCCGGCCTGTTTCCGGCCTGCGAAGCGACGGCCCGGCGGAGCGATCCGTCCGGGTCGTTTTGCATTTCCATCTGGTCAAATGCCGGGCACTGGTTACTCTCGTGGCATGCCTGATCGGCAGGCCCGGGAGTGTGCCATGGCCAGATCTTCGAAAGCGGCGGTTTCCGCAGCGGGTGCGCGCGTCATCGCGATGCGTGGGGCCGGCTATTACAGCTCCAATACGGCAGGGGCGAAGCAGGTTATCGATTCGGCCGCCGAACTGGCGCTCTCCGCCATCGCCGGCATGGCGCTTCCCGCCGACGGACGGCCGTTCGCGATCGCCGATTACGGCGCGGCCGATGGCGGTACTTCCCTCGACATGATGCGTCGGCTGGTCGGTGCGGTGCGGGCTCGCGATGGCGGGCTGCCGGTCTCGCTCACCTATACCGACCTGCCGAGCAATGATTTCTCCGCTTTGTTCAGCCTGCTCCAGGCCGAGGGCGGGGAGGGGCGCGAAGGCGGGTTGGGGCGCGAGCCGGGCGTGTTCGTGTTCGGCAGCGGCACCAGCTTCTACCGGCAGATCCTGCCCGACGCGACGCTCCATCTCGGCTTCTCGGCCACCGCCATGCACTGGCTCAGCCGTTCGCCGGGCCCGATCGCCGGCCACACCCACGCGGTGGGCGCAGCGCCGGAGGAACGGGCGGCCTATCGCGCGCAGTCGCTGGCCGACTGGGACACCATCCTGCTCGCCCGGGCCCGCGAACTGGTGCCGGGCGGCGTGCTGGTGATGGCGAATTTCTGTGTCGACGAGAACGGCCACTATCTCGGCTGGACCGGCGGGGTGAACATGCATGACCGCTTCGCCGCCCATTGGCGCGCCCTGCAGGACGAAGGCACGATCACCGAGGCCGAACACCGTGCCGCCGCCCTGCAGCAATATTACAAGACGGCGGAGGAGTTCGCCGCGCCGTTCCGCGACCCCGCTTCGGCGGTGAGCCTGGCCGGGCTGCGGCTGGAGCGCGTGTTCACGCGCGTGACGCCCTGCCCCTACCGCGCCGCGTTCGAGCAGCATGGCGATGCGGCGTCCTTCGCCCGTTCCTACATTCCGACCCTGCGGTCCTGGACCGAAAGCACCTTCCTGAGCGCCCTCGATCCGGCGCGCGGCCCGGAGCGCCGCCGCGCCATCGTCGATCGCTTCTACGACCTTTATGAAGCCGAGGTGGCGGCCAGTCCCGCGGGGCATGCGATGGACTATGTGCACTGCTTCATGGTGATCCGGAAGGTATGAGGGCGCGGCGGCAGGCTCTCCGGCTGCCCCTTCGCCGTCCCGGACACGTCCTCGCTCCACGCAGGATGTAGCGGTCTTCCCGACCCGGAGAGGTGGATGCCGGGCCTTCCGCCGGGCAGGACGGCGTGCGGGACCGCGTGGGCGCCGACCCTGCACCGCGAATGCAAAGAGCGGCCTTCCGGCCGCCCTCGCATCGTTCCGCAAACCTGCACCCGGCGGTCGCCTCACATGTGGATGGCGCGGCCTTCCACGGCCATGGCGGCTTCCTTCACCGCCTCGGAGCGGGTGGGGTGGGCGTGGCAGGTGCGGGCGAGGTCTTCGGAGGAGCCGCCGAATTCCATCAGCACAGCGCATTCGTGGATCAGCTCGCCGGCCTCGACGCCGATGATGTGAACGCCCAGCACCCGGTCGGTCGCGGCGTCGGCCAGCACCTTCACGAAGCCCTCGGTCTGGTTGTTCGCCTTGGCCCGGCCATTGGCGAGGAAGGGGAACTTGCCGACCTTGTAGGCGACGCCGGCGGCCTTCAGCTCCTCTTCGGTGCGACCCACCGCGGCGACCTCCGGCGAGGTGTAGACCACGCCGGGGATGACCTCGTAATTCACATGGCCGGCCTGCCCGGCGAGCTGCTCGGCCAGCGCCACGCCTTCATCTTCGGCCTTATGGGCGAGCATCGGGCCGACAATGGCGTCGCCGATGGCGAAGATGCCGGGCACGCTGGTCTGGTAATGGCCGTTGGTGACCACGCGGCCGCGCCGGTCGAGCTCAACGCCCAGCGCCTCCAGTCCGAGGCCGGCGGTGTAGGGCACGCGGCCGATGGCGACCAGCACCACGTCGGCCTCCAGCGTCTCGGTCTCGCCGCCGGCTGCGGGTTCGATCGACACCTTGAGAAGCGGGCCGGAGGCATCCACGCCGGTGACCTTGGCGCCGAGCTTGAAGCCGAACTTCTGCTTTTCGAGGATGCGCTGGAACGACTTGGCGACCTCGCCATCCATGCCCGGCAGGATGCGGTCGAGATATTCCACCACGGTCACCTGCGCGCCGAGGCGGCGCCACACGCTGCCGAGTTCCAGCCCGATAACGCCGGCACCCACCACGATGAGCCGGCCCGGCACCCGGTCCAGCGTCAGCGCGCCGGTGGAGGAGACGATGCGCTGCTCGTCGATCTCGATGCCCGGCAGGCGGGCGACGTCCGAGCCGGTGGCGATGACGATGGCCTTGGCTTCGGGCGTCTCGATGCCGCCATTGGCCAGCTCGACGGTGACGTGGCCCGGCGCGGTGATGGTCGCGGTGCCGTGGAACACCTCGATCTTGTTCTTCTTCATCAGGAAGGCGACGCCCTTGGTGTTGCCGTCCACCGCCTTGTCCTTGAAGCCCATCAGGCCCGGCAGGTCGAGCTCGGGGGCCGGCACGCGGATGCCCATCTCGGCGAAGGAATGGCCGGCTTCCTCGAACAGCTCGGAGGCGTGCAGCAGCGCCTTGGAAGGGATGCAGCCGACATTCAGGCAGGTGCCGCCGAGCGTCGCCCGCTTTTCCACGATCGCGACCTTCAGCCCGAGCTGGGCGGCGCGGATGGCGCAGACATAACCGCCGGGGCCGGCGCCGATGACGATCAGGTCGTAGGACATGGAGGAGAGCCTTCCTGGGAAATGAGCGGAACGGTCAGCCGGCCCTCTGGGCGGCGAGGCGCAGGCCGAGCAGCACGAAGGCCGCCCCGGTGATGCGGTTGAACCAGCGCCCGCAGGCGGTGAAGCGGGCCCGCACGCGCGGATGGGTGAAGAACAGCGTGACGCCGACGAACCACGCGAACAGCGCGCCGGCCATGCCGATTCCATAGAGGAAGGTGATGGCGACGGGCGTCGCCGGGCTCACCAGCGTCGAGAACAGCGAGAGGAAGAACAGCACCGGCTTCGGGTTCAGGGCATTGGTGAGGAAGCCCATGGCGAAGCACCGCGCCGCCGAAAGCGGCGCGGTGCGGGTCGGCGGCCGATCCGCGTCGGGCTCCTCGAACCGCATGGCGGGCTCGAAGAACGCCCGCACGCCGAGATAGATCAGATAGGCGACGCCGCACCACTTGATGAAGGCGAACAGCGCCAGCGACTTCGACACGATGAGGCCGAGGCCGAGGATGGTGTAGGTGATGTGGAACAGCAGCGAGGCGGAAATGCCGAGGCTGGTGACCAGCGCGGCGCGGCGGCCATGCACCACGCATTGCCGGGTGACGAGGGCGAAATCCGCCCCCGGCGCCACGATCACCACGGAGAAGACGGCCATCAACGCCAGAAATTCGCTCAGATACGTCATGGCCGTCTCGCTCTCAGGGCTGCGTCACAGGTCCAGCACGAGCCGGGTCGGGTCTTCGAGGGCTTCCTTCACGCGGACCAGGAAGGTGACCGCGCCTTTGCCGTCGACGATGCGGTGGTCGTAGGAGAGCGCCAGATACATCATCGGGCGAGCGACGATCTGGCCCTTCACCACGACCGGCCGCTCCTCGATGCGGTGCATGCCCAGAATGCCGGACTGCGGCGCGTTGAGGATGGGGGTCGACATCAGCGAGCCGTAGATGCCGCCATTGGTGATGGTGAAGGTGCCACCCTGCATGTCCTCGATGCCGAGCTTGCCGTCGCGCGCCTTGCGGCCATAGCCCGAGATCGCCTTTTCGATGCCGGCGATGGAGAGCTGGTCGGCGTCGCGCACCACCGGGACCACGAGGCCCTTGTCGGTGCCCACCGCGATGCCGATGTTGTAGTAGTTCTTGTAGATGAGGTCCTGTCCGTCGATCTCGGCATTGACCTCGGGCACGTCCTTCAGGGCCTGGATCACCGCCTTGGTGAAGAAGCCCATGAAGCCCAGCTTCACGCCGTGCTTCTTCTCGAACACGTCCTTGTACTGGGAGCGCAGGCTCATCACCGCGCTCATGTCGACGTCGTTGAACGTCGTGAGCATGGCGGCGCTGTTCTGCGCGTCCTTCAGGCGCCGCGCGATGGTCTGGCGCAGCTTGGTCATCTTCACCCGCTCCTCGCGGGCGGCATCGTCCGGTACCGAGGGCGCGCGGACGGCGACCGGGGCAGCGGGAGCCGGAGACGCAGGCGCGGCGGGCGCCGTGGCGATGGCGGCGAGCATGTCGCCCTTGGTCACCCGGCCGTCCTTGCCGGAGCCGGCGAGGCTCGCGGGATCGACGCCGCTCTCGGCGGCGAGCTTGGCAACCGCGGGCCCGTTGGTGCCGGCGGACCCTGCCTTGGCGGGAGCCGGAGCCGGGGCGGCAGCCTTGGGCGCTTCGGCCTTCGGGGCTTCGGCCTTCGGGGCTTCTGCCTTGGGCGCGGCAGCTGCGGCTGCCCCGCCTGCGCCGATCGAGCCGAGCAGGGCGCCGACGCCCACGGTCTCGCCATCCTTGGCGATGATCTCGGAGAGCACGCCCGCGGCCGGGGCCGGCACCTCGATCGTCACCTTGTCGGTTTCGAGCTCCACGATCGGCTCGTCGGCGGCGACCGCGTCGCCCGCCTTCTTGAACCACTTGCCGATGGTCGCTTCCGTGACCGATTCGCCCAGCGTCGGAACGCGGATCTCGGTGGCCATACTCTCTCGTCCCTCACCTTTGCCGACCCGCCGCCCGGGGGCGAGCCGGAGTCCTCTTCCATGTCAGCCGAGCGCGTCCTGAAGGAACGCCTTGAGCTGCGCGAGATGCTTCGACATCAGGCCGGTGGCGGTGGCGGCCGACGCCGGCCGGCCGGCATAGCGCGGCCGCGCCGAGGCGGAGCCGACCTGCTCCAGCACCCATTCCAGATAAGGCTGCACGAAGGCCCAGGCGCCCTGGTTCTTCGGCTCTTCCTGGCACCACACGATCTCGGCCTGCTTGAAGCGCGAGAGCTCCTGCACCATCGACTTGAGCGGGAACGGGAAGAGCTGTTCCACGCGCAGCAGGTAGATGTCGTCGATGCCGCGGCGCTCGCGCTCCTCATAGAGGTCGTAATAGACCTTGCCCGAGCAGAGCACGACGCGGCGGATCTCGGCGTCCGGCTTCAGGGCGATGGCCTCGCCCCCGGCGTTCTTCTGCGCGTCGTCCCACAGCAGGCGGTGGAACGAGGTGCCGGCGCCGAACTCCTCCAGCGTCGAGACGGCGCGCTTGTGGCGCAGCAGGCTCTTCGGCGTCATCAGGATCAGCGGCTTGCGGAAGTCGCGCTTCAGCTGGCGGCGCAGGGCGTGGAACAGGTTCGCCGGCGTCGTCAGGTTGGCGACCTGCATGTTGTCCTCGGCGCACATCTGCAGATAGCGCTCCAGACGGGCGGAGGAGTGTTCGGGCCCCTGGCCCTCATAGCCGTGCGGCAGCAGGCAGACGAGGCCGGACATGCGCAGCCACTTGCGTTCGCCGGAGGAGAGGAACTGGTCGAACACCACCTGCGCGCCATTGGCGAAGTCGCCGAACTGCGCTTCCCACAGGGTCAGCGCGTTGGGCTCGGCGAGCGAGTAGCCATATTCGAAGCCGAGCACGGCCTCTTCCGAGAGCATCGAGTTGATGACCTCGTAGCGGGCCTGGCCCTCGCGCATATGGTTGAACGGGGTGTAGCGCTCCTCGTTCTCCTGGTCGATCAGCACCGAATGGCGCTGGGAGAAGGTGCCGCGCTCGCAATCCTGCCCGGAAAGACGGACCGGGTGGCCCTCCTCCAGCAGCGAGCAGAAGGCGAGTGCCTCGCCGGTCGACCAGTCGATCCCGGCGCCGTCCTCCACCACGCTCTTGGCGCGGGCGTCGAGGAAGCGCTGGATGGTGCGGTGGACGTGGAAGTCCGCCGGCACGGTGGTGATCTTCCTGGCGATGTCCTGGAGCGTGGCGACCGGAATGCCGGTGTCGCCGCGGCGGCGGGCGTCCTCGTCGTCCTCGGCGGTGCGCAGGCCGGCCCAGCGGCCGTCCAGCCAGTCCGCCTTGTTCGGCTTGTAGGCTTGTCCGGCCTCGTACTCGGTATCGAGCCGGGCGCGCCAGTCGGCCTTCATCTTGTCGAACTCGGCGGCATCCACCACGCCTTCCGCCTCGAGCTTGCGGAAATAGATCTCCAGCGTCGAGGGGTGCTGCTTGATGAGCTTGTACATCAAGGGCTGGGTGAAGGCCGGCTCGTCGCCCTCATTGTGGCCGAAGCGCCGGTAGCAGAACATGTCGATGACGACCGGCTTGCGGAAGCGCTGGCGGAACTCGGTCGCGATCTTGGCGGCGAACACCACGGCTTCCGGGTCGTCGCCATTCACGTGGAAGATCGGCGCCTCGATGGTCTTGGCGACGTCCGACGGATAGGGCGATGAGCGCGAGAAGCGCGGATAGGTGGTGAAGCCGATCTGGTTGTTGATGATGAAATGCACCGAGCCGCCGGTGCGGTGGCCCTTCAGGCCCGACAGGCCGAAGCACTCCGCCACCACGCCCTGGCCGGCGAAGGCGGCGTCGCCGTGGATCAGCAGCGGCATGATGCTGGTGCGCTCGGCGTCCTGACGCTGATCCTGCTTGGCGCGCGCCTTGCCGAGCACCACCGGGTCGACGATCTCAAGATGCGAGGGGTTGGCGGTGAGCGAGAGATGCACCTGGTTGCCGTCGAACTCGCGGTCCGAGGAGGCGCCGAGGTGGTACTTCACGTCGCCGGAGCCCTCCACCTCGTCGGGGGCCCAGGAGCCGCCCTTGAACTCGTGGAACAGCGCGCGGTGCGGCTTGCCCATCACCTGGGTGAGCACGTTCAGGCGGCCGCGATGGGCCATGCCGAACACGATCTCCTGCACCCCAAGATTGCCGCCGCGCTTGATGATCTGCTCGAGGGCGGGGATCAGGCTCTCGCTGCCGTCGAGGCCGAAGCGCTTGGTGCCGGTGTAGCGGATGTCGATGAACTTCTCGAAGCCTTCGGCCTCGACCAGCTTGTTGAGGATCGCCTTCTTGCCCTCGCGGGTGAAGGTGATCTCCTTGTCCGGGCCTTCGATGCGCTCCTGGATCCAGGCCTTCTCCTCGGGCGAGGAGATGTGCATGAACTCGACGCCCAGCGTGGCGCAATAGGTGCGCTGCAGGATGCTCACCATCTGCCGGACGGTGGCGAATTCCATGCCGAGAACGTGGTCGATGAAGATCGGGCGGTCGAGATCGGCCTCGCGGAAGCCGTAGGAGATCGGGTCGAGCTCCGGGGCGGAGCGCTGCGGCTCGATGCCCAGCGGGTCGAGATTGGCGTGGAGATGGCCGCGCATCCGGTAGGCGCGGATCATCATCAGCGCCTTGACGGAATCGCGGGTGGCCTGCTGCACGTCGGCGGAGGTCAGCTCGACGCCGGTCTTCTGCGCCTTCTCGGCGGCCTTGGCCTCGACCTTCCGGCCGACCGCCTTCTCGACCTCGATCCAGTTGCCGTCCATGGCCGAGACCAGCTCGCCATTGGCGTGGATCGGCCAGTTGTCCTTCTTCCAGGAGGCGCCGCGGGCGCTCTTCTCGACATCGGCGGCGTTGTCCTTCAGCGCGCCGAAGAAGTCCTGCCATTGCGCGTCGACCGAGGCCGGGTCGGCCTCGTAGCGGGCATAGAGGTCTTCGATCCAGGCGGCGTTGGCGCCGTAGAGGAAGGAGGTGTTGAGGAGGGTTTCGTTCGCAGCAGCGCGTGACATCCAAGACTCCCGAAGGGTCGTCGCCGGCCCGGTGGAGGCGCTTTCTCATCCGGAAAGGAGGCGCCGACGCGACGGCAGAGCCTCGGTCATTCCTTGCCGGACCCCCAGGAGCGGGGGAAAGCGTAACCTACCTCTATCTAGATCGTTCATTCATGACAGGTAGAGTCGTTTGTGCGCCCCTGACCTGCAGATTTGCTTAACGCGGCGGTGCGGGCGGGAGCGGCCGGCGCCATTCCCGCCCGTAACGTCAGGCTGCCAGCGACGGCAGGATCTTCTTGCACTCGCCGACCAGCTCCTGGACGGAGGCGATCGACTTGTCGAGCATGGCCTTCTCGTCGGCGTTCAGCTCGATCTCGACCACGCGCTCCACCCCGCCGGCGCCGATGATGACCGGCACGCCGAGATAGAGGTCGCTCTGGCCGTATTCGCCCGAGAGATAGGCCGCGCAGGGCAGCAGGCGCTTCTTGTCGCGCAGATAGGAGGTCGCCATCTCGATGGCCGAAGCCGCCGGGGCGTAGAAGGCCGAGCCGGTCTTGAGCAGGTTGACGATCTCGCCGCCGCCCTTGCGGGTGCGATCCACGATGGCGTCCACCTTCTCCTGCGTGGCCCAGCCCATCTTGACGAGGTCCGGCAGCGGGATGCCGGCGACGCCCGAATAGCGCACCAGCGGCACCATGTCGTCGCCATGGCCGCCGAGCACGAAGGCGGTGACGTCCTCGACCGAGACGTTGAACGCATCGGCCAGGAAATAGCGGAAGCGCGCCGAATCCAGCACGCCGGCCATGCCCACCACCTTGTTGGCCGGCAGGCCGGAGGCCTTCTGCAGCGCCCACACCATGGCGTCGAGCGGGTTGGTGATGCAGATCACGAAGGCGTCGGGCGCATGGGCCTTGATGCCCGCGCCGACCTGCTCCATGACCTTGAGGTTGATGCCGATCAGGTCGGAGCGGCTCATGCCGGGCTTGCGCGGCACGCCGGCGGTGACGATCACCACATCGGCGCCGGCGATCGCCTCATAGCTGTTGGTGCCGGCATATTTGGCGTCGAAGCCCAGCACCGGGGTCGCTTCGGCGATGTCCAGGCTCTTGCCCTGGGGAACGCCCTCGACCACGTCGAACAGGACGACGTCGCCGAGCTCCCTGAGGCCAGCCAGAAGAGCGAGCGTGCCGCCGATCTGGCCGGCGCCAACGAGTGCAATCTTTGCTCGAGCCATGAGAATATCCGTATCAATCCGAGGTGCGGCGGGGCGCCGCGCCGGCTTCCGATAGCCCGTCTCGGCGGAGCGTTCAAGAAAAGACCAGCCATGCAGTAAGGTCTTGGCTCTACGACTTTTCGTGAATGCTCTGGTATACTGAATACTCTCACCCGGATTCTTGACGGAATCCGGGTGACGTCGCGCCTTGCGATCAGCTGCGGCGACGGGCGAGATCCTCCATCAGTTCGAGCTGGATCGCCTGGATCTCGGCCAGCCGCTCCCACTGCCGGTTGAGCATGTGGTCGATCTTCTCGTGCAGATGGCGGATTTCCAGCTCCGCCTTGAGATTGACCCGGTAGTCGTTCTCCGAGCGGCTGCGGTCCTTCGTCTCCTGCCGCCTCTGGCTCATCATGATGATGGGCGCCTGCAGCGCGGCGATGCAGGACAGCACGAGGTTCAGCAGGATGTAGGGGTAGGGGTCGAACGCGGCGATCCGCAGGCTCACCGCGTTCAGCGCCATCCACACCACGAGGAAGCCGCCGAAGCACAGGATGAAGGTCCAGCTCCCGCCGAAGCGCGCGATCAGGTCGGCGGCCCGCTCGCCGAAGCTGCGGTTCTGTTCGAACTCGGCCTCGACATTCTGCGTCAGCAGGTCGTTCTGGGCGAGGCTGGTGATGACGTCGCGCTCCAGAGCGCCGAGATCGCCGCGCTCGGCCTGCAACGTCTCGGCGACGTAGCGCGCCCGCTCGCGCGCCAACGCCTCGTGGGAGAGGAACGCATCCGGGGCGATGCCGGGATGGGCGGCACGGATGCTGTCCTGCAGAGCCGGTCGCAGCAGGTCGAGATGGGTGCCGTCGCGCTCGGGCAGCCGGCGCCCCGTCAGCGCGCACAGATGGGTCGGCTCGGCGATGTGCGGGGAATGCGGCGGGCGGGTGCGGGCCATGGATCGTTTCCGGCACAGGGCGCGCGGGCAGGCCCGCCGCGCCGGGAGGGGGTTACGGGGAAGTGAGGCGGAAACGGTGGCGCCGTCATGGCCGCAGCCGTCCCGTGTGCCGGATTGGCGGTGATCGCGGCGGCAGGCGCGGGGTCGTCCGACGTCGCTCAGGCCGCCGGCCGGCCTCCGCGCCGGAAGGCCATGCGGTTTACGGGCGCGCCGACAGCGGCCGCCCCTCAGGTCTCGACCAGCCCCGTGGTCGCGCCGCTCGCCTGCGAGTCGCCACGGCCGTGGGGGCGGGCGAGGTAGTCGCTGGAGCGCATCTCGCGCAGGCGCGAGACGGTGCGCGCCCATTCGAAGGCCTCCGCGCCCTCGGTGCCGACATAGGTGTCCTCCGGGTCGGCGGCGGCGGAGGCGACCAGCTTGACGCCATTGTCGTAGAGTTCGTCGATCAGGGTGATGAAGCGCTTGGCCTCGTTGCGCCGGTCCTGCTCCAGCACCGGAATATGCTCGATGACGAGGGTGTGGAAGGCGCGGGCGAGGCGCAGATAGTCGCTCGCGCCGAGCGGGGCCTCGCACAGATCGGCAAAGCTGAAGCGCGCCGCGCCGCCGCCGGCCGCGGGAACCTTCAGCCGGCGCCCCTGCATCTCGATCACCTGCGGCCCGCCGCCGTCCCGCCCGGCGATGCGGCGCCAGATCTTGTCGATCTCGCGGTCGATGTCGGACAGGCTCTCGCCGGGGCCGGGCACGTACCAGCTCCGCACGCCGTCCAGCTTCTCCATGCGGTAGTCGGTCGGCGAATCGATGTGCACGACCTCCATGTGCTTCTGGATCATGTCGATGAAGGGCAGGAACAGCGCGCGGTTGAGGCCGCCCTCATAGAGATCCTTCGGCGCGACGTTGGAGGTCGCGACCACCACCACGCCCTCCGCGAACAGCTTCTCGAACAGCCGGCCGAGGATCATGGCATCGGCGATGTCGGTGACGTGGAACTCGTCGAAGCACAGCAGCCACGCTTCCTGCGCCAGCGCGTGGGCGACGATCGCGATGGGATCGCCATCCTTTAATTTGCCGGCCTTCATCTCGTTGCGCACCTGGAAGATGCGGGCGTGCACGTCGGCCATGAATTCGTGGAAATGGGCGCGCCGCTTGCGTTTGCGCACCGCCACGCATTCGTAGAACAGGTCGACCAGCATGGTCTTGCCGCGGCCGACCGAGCCGTAGATGTAGAGCCCGCGCAAGGGCGGGGCCTCGGTTTCGCGGCGGGCGAACAGCCAGCCAAGCGCCGAGGTCTTGCGGGCCAGCCGGCGCGAGGCGATGCGCTGCTCGAGCTTGGCCAGCGCCGAGACGATGCGCGCCTGGCCGGGATCGGGGAGAATGTCGCCGGCGGCCATGCGCGCCACATAACGCGCCGCCAGAACCGAGCCGCCCGCTTCCGCTGCAAGCTCCATATCGGCCACTCCTCAATATCTTGCGCTGCACGCTTCGAGGACACGCTCCGAACGGGCGCGGACGTCCGACCGGCGGGAAAGCGCTCTCGATTCAACAGGCTGGAGCATTTTCAAACGGGAAGACCGAGCGGCCTTCGCGGCAATCCTCTAGCCGCGCCATCCGCTGGCAGCAAGACGGCTGATGGTAGGAGGTGCGCGATCTTGTTGCAGCAAACATTGCCAAGTTGCAATGTTAATAACGATACGTAATGCTGTCATTGCGTAACTGCACGTCTTCGTGAGCCCACGAACCGTCGTGACGGCACCGCGTTGTGGGAATGCGCAATGGGACGCAAGGCCGTGACGCCAGCACCCCGGAGCGCGCCCAGGGGGGCACTTTCCGGTTCGCTTCAGGAGACGTGTCATGAAACACCTCGTTGCCACGGCGCTCACCGCCGGCCTTCTCGCCGTTACCGCCATCACCGCCGCGGAAGCCAAGCGCGATGACCACGAGCGCAATGCGTGGAACCAGACCATGCAGAACGAGACAGCGATGCCCAACGTCGTCGCCCCGGCCCATCCGGCCCTGGTCGAAGGCCGCAACGCGACCCTCGTCGTGACGCCCTATGCCGATCCGCAGGCCGCGGCCAATGGCGATGCCGCCATCCGGCAGGCCGAGCAGCAATATCGGTGAGCGGGCGCATTTCGGGCAAGGATTGCTTAACCCGGCACCGCTAGACCCGATTGCCACGCAAAAGCCCGCGGTGGATCGCCGATCCGCCGCGGTCTTGTCTTGACGTCGTCACGCCGGGCCCGCAACGTTCAGCCTTCCTTCTCTCCGGGGAGCGCAAGCGACATGGCGCGTGGCGGTGTTTCGAAGTTCGGTCGTCTCGTCCGTCCCGCCTGCGCGGTGATTGCCGTGATGGGGCTCTCAGCCGGCCCGGCACTGGCCTATGATCCCGCTCCAAGGAAGCCGACAAAGGGGGGCGATCTCGCCCCGTCCGCCATCATCATCGGGCAGGACGGCCGGCTTTCCATGGACGACTATGCCCGGACCTACCAGATGTCCCCCGCCACGGTGAAGAGCCGCTTCGGCGCCACCGGCATCGTGCGCTGCGGCACTGCGGTCGGCACCGGGCAGCTCGTGGGGTCGAGCGGCGTGCTGGTGACGGCCGCCCATGTCATCTTCGAGCCGGGCGGTCGGCCGCGCGGCACGGGCGCCAATTGCACGTTCCAGATTGATGCCGGCGGCCGCCGGCAGGTGGTGCCGATCAATGTCGCCGGCGTCGTCTGCGGGTCCACCGAACCCTACGCCACCCCCGCGGTGCGCGACTGGGCGGTGCTGCCGCTGGAACATGCGGTGATCGGCGCCCAGCCCTATCGTCTCGCCGGCTCCATGCCGGTGCCGGGCAAGCTCGTGCTGGCCGCCGCCGCCCGTTCCGGCGGGGTGGAGAACCATTCGCTGGAACAGTGCAACGCCCGCACGGTGACCGAGCGCAGCCCGAGCGGCACGCGCGAGGTGGCGATCGACTGCAATGCCGAGGGCGGAACATCCGGCGCGGCGCTGCTGACGCCCGCGGGCGGATTTCTCGGCGTCTATGTCGGCTTCCGCTCCGCCCATCCCGGCGAGCCGGGACCGTTCTCGACGAGCCATTATAATTTCGGCGTGACTGCGGATGGTGCGATGCAGCGCGCCATCGCGGAGGTCAGCGGCGGCGCACAGGCGGTCGCGACCGCGCATTGATGAGTGCCGGCGGCTGCCGACCGGCGCCGGCCATTGGCAATATTCGTCGGCAACGCGTGCGGCGTTGCCGCTTTCTTTCGTCTCTTCTGCTGTTCTCCGCATGAGAGCCATGCAGGAGCGAGGCTTGTTCCGCGCGGTCATCGGCGTATCTGTGCTGCGACGCAAAAGATGCGGGTGCATCGCAATGCGTCGATGTCGAGAGAGATAGTCCGCTCCATGCCCAGCGTCGCCCTCGCAAGAAATGCCCGCCCGGCGACCCGCCAGCCCCTGCCGCGCGTGTCGCTGCTGCCGGGGCAGGTCCGCCCGGTGCTTTCCGGCGAGTTCCACCAATATGTCGAGCACATGCTGCGGCTTGATGCGCAGAGCCGGCTGACGCGCTTCGGCGGCCCGACATCCGACGAGGTGGTGCGCCGCCATGGCGAGCGGATGCGTGCAGGCGGCGTCGAGCTGATCGGATACTTCGTCGAGGGCGTGCTGCGCGGCGTTGGCGAGCTGCACATGCTCGATGTGCCCGCCGGCCAGCCGGTCTCCGCCGAGGCGGCCTTCAGCGTCGAGCGCGAATGGCAGGGCAAGGGCATCGGTTCCCTGCTGATGGACCGCATCGTCTCTCTGGCGCAGGATCGCGGCGTCGAGGATCTCGCGATCATTTTCCTCGCCACCAATGGCCGGATGCAGCGCATCGTGGTGAACCACTACGGTGAACTGACCCGCGCCGAGGACGAGATGATCGGCCATGTCCATCTGCCCCGCCGGCAGAGCGCGATGTCCTTCATCCGCCACCTCGTCACCGCGTCGCTCGCGGTGGTAGACAGCGCCATCGACCTGCAGTCCCGCATGCTGCCGCCCGCCGAACGCGGCAACTGAACCCCCGGCTGTTTTCGGCGAAGCCGCCGCCGGCCCGGCATGCCGTAGCGGCCGGATGGCTGTTCTGCCATGAGTCTGCCGTGTTCGGGCGGGAGACAGGGCGACCCGCCCCTGGAATCCGTGGACGATGCCGGCACGACTGACGACCGATGCGCGCGGCGACGCCGCGCCTGCGACTTCGCTTCCGTCCACCGCCCCGCTTTCCCGCCGGCCGGTCGCCCTGTTCTGGCGCCGGCTGCTGCCGGTGCTCGCGATGCTGGTCATGGTGCTGGGTGCCGGCCTGTCGGCAGGCTTCGCCCAGGATGCCGACCTCGCGACCTTCAAGGACAAGCTGGAAGGTCAGCGCGCCATCGTCGATGGGGTGGAGGCCGGGCTCGGCCGGGAGAGCCTGCGGCCCATTGATCTCGACGAATTGCGCAACCGGCTCGACCCCGCGCGCGAGATGCTGGCGGCGGGCATCGCGCAGTTCGATCCGCGCGCCGCCGACATGAGGAAGCGCATCGACGAGATCGGGCCCAAACCCGCCGCCGATGCGCCCCCCGAAGACGCCTCGATCACCCAGGAGCGCGACCAGCTCAACGCCCGCGCCGCCGAACTCGACGGCGTGCTGAAGCAGGCGAAGCTGCTGAAGGTGCGGGCCGACCAGCTTTCCGACCGCATAACCGGCAAGCGGCGCTCCCTCTTCACCGACACGTTGTTCGCGCGCTCCTATTCCGTGCTCGACCCCCAGCTCTGGATCGCCGCGGCGCAGGGAATTCCGGTCGAGTTCCGCGGCATCGGCTATCTGATGAGCGACTGGGCCGCCTATGCCGGCACGCGGATGCCGGTGCTGGGCCAGGTCGCGGTGCTGGCCGGCGTGGCGCTCATCATCCTCGTGACGGTGCTGCTGACGCGAATGTTCGCCCGCCCGCTGCGCCGGTTCAATCGCGAGACGGCCGAACAGCCGGTGTCGCGGCTGCGCGCTTCGCTGCTGTCGGTGCTGGCGGCGGCAATCTATGCGATACCGGCCCCGGTGGCCTTGCTGGCCGTTCTCGCGCTCGGAAATGCCTTCGATCTGCTGCCCCCCCGGGTGAGCGAGCTGTCCGCCTCGCTGATGCTGGCGGTGGTGGTATTCTCGGTCGGGCGCGGGCTGATGCAGGCCGCGCTCGCCCCCGATGCGCCGCGCCGGCGCGTATTGTCCGCCTCCGGCCTGATGACCGACGCCTCCGGCCAGCCGGCACCCACGATGTCGGACGAGACGGCGCGCCTGCTCTATCGCAGCGGCATCGTCGCGGTGACGGTGCTGGCGGCCACCGCCTTCCTCGGCGGGCTCCACCGCACTCTCGTCGTGCCGCTTCAACTCACGGTCGCGACGTCGGCGCTGATGTCGCTGCTGCTCAGCATCATCGCCGCCCGCACGCTGAACGCGCTGGGCGGCGGCGAGGATGACGACGACGCGCCATCGGCCAAGCCTGACGACGCGCCGGGCGGCATGGTCGCGGCGGCGATGCGCTGGGTGCGCCTGCCGTTCTGGATCCTCACCCTGGGCGTCGCCATCGCGCTGGTGACCGGCTATGTCGCCTTCGCCGCCTTCCTCACCTCCCGCGCGCTGACCGCCGCGATCCTCGCCGGCGCGCTCTATGTCGTCATCGGCCTGATCAACGCCTTCTTCATCGAGAACCTGCAATCGGGCCATCGCACCCGCGCCGTGGCCAAGACGCTGGGCGTGCGGCCGGCCAGCGTCGAACTGCTCGGGGTGCTGACCGCCGGCGTGCTGAAGGTGATCGCGCTGGTCGCCGTCGTCGTGATCGTGGTCGGTACCTGGGGCACCTCGACCGCGGATCTGCGCGACCTCGTCAGCCGCGTCAGCTTCGGCTTCACCATCGGGGCTTCGACCATCACCATCGGCGACGTGGCCGGTGCCGTCATCTTCCTCGTCATCGGCATCATCGTCGCCCGCGCCATCCAGCGCTGGTTCGCCGCCGCCATCCTGCCGCGCACCGGGCTGGAGCCGGGGCTCCAGAACTCGATCGCCACCATCATCGGCTATGTCGGCTCGATCACGGTGGTGGCGATCTCGATGGGCCAGCTCGGGCTGAACCTGCAGAACATCGCCCTCGTCGCCGGTGCGCTGTCGGTCGGTATCGGTTTCGGCCTGCAGTCCATCGTGTCGAACTTCGTGTCCGGCCTCATCCTGCTGGCGGAGCGGCCGATCCGGGTCGGGGACATGATCCAGGTGAAGGGCGAGGAAGGCTATGTGCGCCGGATCAGCGTGCGCGCCACCGAGATCGAGACCTTCGACCGGGCCATGGTGCTGATCCCCAATTCCGACCTCATCACCGGCATGGTGAAGAACTTCACCCACGCCAACACCACCGGCCGGGTGATCGTGCAGGTGAACGTCGCCTATGACGCCGATGTCGACCAGGTCCGCGACTTGCTGATCGACTGCGCCTGCGATCATCCGCAGGTGCTGCGCTCGCCGCCGCCGCGGGTGTTCCTGATGAACTTCGCCGACAGCTATCTCCAGTTCGAGCTGCGCTGCGTGGTGGCGAATGTCGATTACGCGCTCACCGTGAAAAGCGACCTGCACTTCTCGGTCTTCGACCGGCTGAAGAAGAACAGGATCGGCATTCCCTTCACCACCTGGAGCATCTATCGCGGCGAGCCGATCAAGGGCGCGTGAGCGGGCGGGCTTCGCCTGCGCTTCGTTCGCCCGCGCCTCGTGCGCCCGCCACATGACTAACGCTTGCCTAACGATTGCCGGGCTAGACACGGCGATCCGGTTTCAGCCCCAAGAGGCCTTCCGCATGCGCATCTCCCGTTTCGTCCGTGCCGGCGGCCTCGCCTCGGTCGTCCTCGCCGGCGCCCTGGCGCTGGCCGGCTGCGCCGGTGCGCCGCCCGCCCCGGACATTCCGCAGAACCCGGCCTTCTACCAGAACCTCGCCAAGGGCGGGCAGGTGGATGGCGAGGCAGCGGCCTTGCTGCTCTCCGACTATCGCAAGGGCCGCGGCCTCAGCGCCGTGACCGTCGATCCCGTGCTCACCGACATGGCTCGCAAGCAGGCCCAGCTCATGGCGTCGAAGGACGAGCTGTCCCACGCCGTGGGCGGGCGCACCTTCAACATGCGCCTGAAGGCGGCCGGCTTCGACGGGCTCAAGGCGGTGGAGAATGTCGGGGCCGGCTACCATACTCTGGCCGAGGCGTTCTCCGGCTGGCGGGATTCGCCCGCGCACAACAAGAACATGCTGCTGCCCGGCGCGACCCGCATCGGCATCGCCACCGCGCTGGCGCCGAAAAGCAAGTACAAGGTCTATTGGGCGCTGGTGCTCGCGGTGCCGGATCCCCGCGCCGGCCAGCCGACACAGGGCGCCGCGCTGCCGCCGGGCGGCGGCCCGAACTTCGTCGACGCCGGCCCGCCGGGCAGCACGTCGGTGACGCTCAATGGCGCGCCGCTGCCGCAGGGCCAATAGGTCCGGCCGCGCGACGGGCGGCGCCCTCAGCGCCGCAGCGTCGCCGGGGCCAGCGGGTTGTCGTGCACCACCAGCGGATCGGGCGTGTCCGGCCGCGGCAGGCCCATGAAGGCGTCGAACAGCCGGCGGATCACCGCCGGCTCGACATCGCGCACGATCATCACGAGCCGGGTGCGCCGGTCCTCGTCCGGCCAGGCGGGAAGCTGGCTCGGCGGGTGCAGCACATGCTGCACGCCATGCAGCACCAGCGGCCGCTCCGGGTCTTCCATCAGCTTCACGATGCCCTTGAGCCGAAGCAGCTTGGAGCCATGGGTGCCGCGCACGAGTTCCAGGAACAGGTCGAGCGCCACCGCTCCAACCGGCGCGTCGGTCGCCAGCGTGAAGGCGCGGATGCGGTCGTCATGCCGGTTCGGATCGTGCCCGATCCCGGTTTCGGCGGCGGCGACCTTCTCTTCCGCCAGCCAGCGCGCGACATCGGCAATCTTGCTCGCCGGATCATAAAGGCCGGCATCGAGCAGCGCCTGCGCCGTTGCCTCGCCCTTTGCAACGTCGAGCACCGGCGCGGCCGGCGCCAGCGCGGCGAGACGGGCACGCAGGGCGGCGAGGGCGGCGCGCCGCGGCTCGCTGTCCACGAGGTCGGTCTTCGAAAGCGCGATGCGGTCGGAAATCGCCACCTGCCGCACGCTTTCGGAATGGGCGTCCAGCGTCTCCATGCCGTTCACCGCGTCGACGAGCGTCACCACCCCGTCGAGCCGCAGCCGCAGCAGCAGATAGGGGTGCATCATCAGCACATGGAGGATGGGCGCTGGGTCGGCGAGGCCGGTGGTCTCGATCACGATGCGGCGGAAGGGCGGGATCTCGCCATTGTCCATGCGCCGCAGCAGCGCTTCCAGTCCCTCCACCAGATCGCCGCGCACCGTGCAGCACAGGCAGCCGGAGGAGAGCAGCACGGTGGCGTCGTCGAAATGCTGCACGAGAAGGTGGTCGAGCCCGATCTCGCCGAACTCGTTGATCAGCACCGCGGTGTCGACAAGGCCGGGGTCTGACAGCAGCCGGTTCAGCAGCGTGGTCTTGCCGGCGCCGAGGAAGCCGGTGAGCAGTGTCACGGGAATCGGCGCAGGCGGGCCGGAGCGGGCGGATGTCGGGGTGGAGGTGTCGGCAGGCGTGTCGGCGGTCATCGGGCTCGCTCGGCTGATCCACGCCGGCAGCGGTGCCGCCGGGGAAGGCCAGAGATAGGCCCCGCGCCGGCCGTGCGCCAGAGGGGGTGGTGGTTCGCTGGTGCGGGGCCGGACCGTTTCGGCCGAGGCGAAGCGCCCTCAGTTCGCGTCGCTGGTCGCTGTCGCCGCGGCCGCCGGGGCCTGCGTGGTCACGGGCTTCGGCGCCGGCTTGGGCTTCGCCGCCGTCGCGGCGGGCTTCGGCGCGGGTTTCTTCGCCACGGGTTTGGCGGCCGGCTTCTTCGTCGCTTCGCCGTCGACCGAAGCGGTCGTCTCCGGCTTGGCCGGCGGCTTCACCGCGGTCTTGGTCGGCTTCACCGGCTTCTTGGCGGCGGGTGCCGGCGGGGTGTCATAGGCCGCGGCCAGGGCTGCGGCGTCCGGCACCGGGCCGACCCACACCGGCTCCGGCGGGCGGGAGGGCGGCAGGTCCTGCAGCAGGCTGGCGCCGGTGACCCCTGCGCCGAGGCTGCCCATGCCGGCGGCCATATAGGCGTTCGGGGCCGGGCTGTCGTCGTCCTCGGAGGCGACGGTCTTGCGCTTGGCTCCGCAGACCAGAGCCTTCATGTCGGTGGGGGGGCCGCCCTCGTTGCGCAGCGAGGTCAGGCTGGGCGCCATCTTCTCGAAGATCGAGGCCTGCTGCTGGAAACCGCGCTCCATCAGCAGGGCCGCAGCCTCTGTGCGGGCCTTGCCGGAGGGCGTGCCCAGCACCACCGCGAGCACATGGCGGTCGCCGCGCTTGGCGCTGGCCACGAGGTTGAAGCCCGACGCGCAGATGAAGCCGGTCTTCATGCCGTCGGCGCCGGGATACCGGTCGATCAGCTTGTTGTAGTTGCGGATCACCCGGGTGCCGATCTGGATGCCCGGCAGCCGGAACAGCTCCGCATGCTCGGGATACTGGGTCAGCAGCGCGCGGGCCAGGATGGCGAGATCGCGCGCGGTGGTCACATTGTCCGGGTCGGGCAGGCCGTTGGGATTGGCGAAATGGGTGCCGTCCATGCCCAGGTCGCGGGCGGCGGCGTTCATGCGGTCGACGAAGGCCGGCACGCTGCCGCCGACGCCTTCCGCCAGAACCACGGCCATGTCGTTGGCCGACTTCACCAGCATCATCTTCAGCGTGTTGTCGACGGTGAGCTGGGTGCCGGGCTTGAAGCCCATCTTGGACGGCGCCTGCGACGCGGCGACGGGCGAGACGGTGATCAGCGTCTGCGGCGTGAGCTGGCCGGCCCTCAGCGCCTCGAAGGTGACATAGGCGGTCATCAGCTTGGTGACGGAGGCGGGATACCACGGCTTGGTGGCGTCCTCGGCCATCAGCACCTTGCCGGTGTCGACGTCGATCAGCAGAGAGGGCGTCGCCGCCGCCGATCCGGCATGCAGGGGGGCGGTGAGCACCGATCCGGCCCCTCCGAGCACGAAGGCGGCAAGGGCAAGCCAGAGGGTGCGGCGAAAGGAGTTCTTGCTGCTCGACACGCGATATCCGTTCTCGGCGGGATGCGGGCGGAGGGCCTGCGGGGCACCTTTTGGATAGTGCTACACCCTTCGGCGTCCGGGATCAAAAACCAATGCCGCCGCAGATGGGCGGAAGTGTGGAACGGGCCGCGCGCGTCGTCAGGTTTCCACCGGCGGCGCCTCGCCGCTCGCCGGGCCGCCGACCATGAACTGGGCGCGGGCCAGCGCCGCGAAGCGCCCGCCGAGGCGCACCAGCTCGTCGAAGGTGCCGGCCTCGACGATGCGCCCGCCCTCGAACAGCAGGATGCGGTCGGCGTTGCGGATGGTGGCGAGCCGGTGGGCGATGACGAAGGTTGTGCGCCCCTTCATCACCTCGTCGAGCGCCTCCTGCACCTTCGCTTCCGTGCCGGCGTCGAGCGCGCTGGTCGCCTCGTCGAGAATGAGGATCGGCGGATCCTTGAGCAGCGCGCGGGCGATGGCGAGACGCTGGCGCTCGCCGCCTGAAAGCGAGCGGCCGCGCTCGCCGACGATGGTGGCGAGGCCCTCGCTTTGCCGGGCGACGAACTCGGCCGCCTGCGCCCGCTCCAGCGCGACGCGGACCTCTTCCGCGGTCGCCTCCGGGCGGCCGACGCGCAGGTTTTCCTCGATCGAGCGGTTGAACAGCATCGCCTCCTGGAACACTACGCCGATCGCCCGGCGCAGCGAGGCGAGCGTCACCGCGCGGATGTCGTGCCCGTCTATGGTGATGCGTCCCGATTGCGGGTCGAAGGCGCGATGCAGCAGCGCGAGCGCGGTGGACTTGCCCGCTCCGGTCGGTCCCACCAGCGCGATGGTCTCGCCCGGAGCGGCGCGGAAGGAGACGTCCGCCAGCGCGGTCCGCTTGCCGTCATAGGAGAAGGACACGTCCTCGAACGCCACCGCCCCGGTCACCGGGCCGAGCGGTACCGCATCCGGCCGGTCGCGGACATTGGCGACGGTGTCCAGCACGGTGAAGAATTCGGACAGGCGCGGGGCATCCATCACCAGCGTGTTGCAGAAGGCGACGAGCTGGTCGAGCCGGCCCACCAGCATGGTGGCGAAGCCAACGAAGGTGACGATCTCGCCGATGCTCGCCACCCCGCTGAGATGCAGCGCGGTGCCGACCAGGAAGATGGCCAGGATGGTGAGCGTGGTCGCCGCCCGTGTCGCGATGGAGACCATCGCCCACCAGGACAGCACCGGGATCTGCACCGCCAGCACCTCCTCCATGGTGCGGCGCAGCCCGCGCACCTCGGCCTCGATGCGGGTGAAGCTCTGGATCACCGCGACATTGCCCAGCGCGTCAGCGCTCCGCTCGGCGAGATCGGACTGAAGGCGCTCGACATTCTGCTGGAGATGCTGGGTGCGGTTCAGCACGTAGAAGGTGAAGCCGGCGAAGATGGCGAGCAGGACGACCAGCAGAAGGCCGAGCCGCCAGTTCACCCACACCGCCACCGGCAGCAGCACGACGAGCGCGACCATGCCCGCGCAATGCTCGCGAAAGAAGGCGAGCCACAATCCCCACAGCCCGTCCGCGCCCTGCAGCATGATCTTGAGCAGCCGGCCGGAATGGACCTCGCTGTGGAAGCCGAGCGGCAATTGCAGCACATGCTCGAAATATAGGCTCATGATGCCGAGCCGCCGGCGATGGGCGAGGCGGTCGGCGTGGAGCGAGATCAGCACCCCGGCGAGGATGGTGAACAGCCCGAACCCCGCCCAGGCGCCGAGCTGGGGAATGAGCTCGCCCCATCCCGGGGTGCGGTCCGCCGCCTGCGCGCGCACCAGCGTGTCGACGATGCGGCCGAACAGGATCGGCTCGGCGAACAAGGCGAGGGCGAGCGCGGTGTTGAGCAGCGCCAGCAGCCAGCCGAGCCGGCGTTCCGGGCCGAGCGCGGCGAGCACGCGGCCATAAAGGCGCAGGAACGACATGCGAGAGCCCCCCGGCGGTGACGCGAACCGGCCAAGCATGGCGCGATGCACGCGCCAAGGCCAGCGCCCGCCGATGCACCCGCCAGGGTTATCCGGCAGCCGGCTCGCATGTTCCGCTCGGCTGGCCGCCAGCTTGCATAAGGGAAGGCGCCGGCCCGCCGGCAGCAGCTTGCCATAGCACCTTCACGTTGGTGGTCTTAATCTCGTCGCATGGTCGATTCGGTCTCTCGTCTCTATCAAGCCGTGCTCGCGACGCGCGAGGGTCGCAACCCTTCGCCGCGGACCGGGCGTCTGTTCGACAAGGGGCGGGCCTTCATCGCCAAGAAGCTGGCCGAGGAAGCGGTCGAGGTCGCCCTCGAGGCCGCGCTCGACGACCGCCGCGCCGCCGTGCGGGAAAGCGCCGACCTCATCTACAATCTTGCCGTTCTCTGGGTGGATATGGACATCCGGCCCGAGGATGTGTGGGCGGAGATGCGACGGCGCGAACAGTTGCTCGGCATGGCCGAGAAGCTGCCGAAGCGCGGCGAGAAGCCGGATGCCGCGAAAGCCGGCAGCAGCGGGTTGCGCCATGAGCGCGACGGGCTCGACGTGGCGCTCGCCGATGCGGGGCCCGAGATCGTCGGCGAGCCGCGCGAGCTGCCGCCGGCCCGGCCGCGTCGCTGACCCGCATCCTTCTGTTTTGCCCGGTCTTTGCCCGGCCGCCCCTTTCGACCCGCCGCGAGCGCCAGCGCCCGGCGGAGCTGCCACGGAGTTTTCATGCTGCGCCGACTCTATGACTGGGTGATCGACCTCTCCGAGCGCCCTTCCGCGACCTGGGCGCTGGCCGGCGTCTCCTTCGCCGAAAGCTCGTTCTTTCCGGTGCCGCCCGACATCATGCTCGTTCCGATGTGCGTCGCCCGGCCGGAGCGGGCGTGGTGGTATGCCTTCGTGTGCACCATCGCCTCGGTGCTGGGCGGCCTGCTCGGCTATGCTATCGGCGCGCTGCTCTATGACAGCGTCGGCCTGTTCCTGATCCAGCTCTATGGCTATGGCGAGAAGGTCGACGCCTTCACCGCGGCCTACAACCAATACGGCCATTGGATCATCCTGCTGAAAGGGCTGACGCCGATCCCCTTCAAGGTGGTGACGATCACCTCGGGCTTCGCCCATTACAGCCTGTTCTGGTTCATCGTGCTGTCGATCATCACCCGCGGCCTGCGCTTCTTTCTCGTCGCCGGCCTGCTCTACTGGATCGGGCCGAGCGCGCGCGACTTCATCGAGAAGCGGCTCGGCCTCGTCACCGCGATCTTCGCGGCGCTGGTGATCGGTGGTTTCGTCGCCGCGCTCTATCTGGCCTGACGCGGGAGAGGGCAGCCGGCCCTCTCAATGCCCATGGCGGCGGCCGATCCGGGCTTCCAGCGCCGTCTTGGCCAGCAGCGTCACCACGGCGAGCAGGGCCAGCAGGGAGGCGACCGCGAAGGACGCCTGGAACTGATACTCGTTGTAGAGGATTTCGATGTGCAGCGGCATGGTGTTGGTTTCGCCGCGCACATGGCCGGAGACCACCGAGACCGCGCCGAATTCGCCCATGGAGCGGGCATTGCAGAGCAGAACGCCGTAGAGCAGCGCCCATTTCACATTTGGCAGCGTCACCCGCAGGAAGGTGCGCAGCCCGGAGGCGCCGAGCGTCACCGCCGCTTCCTCTTCCTGCGTGCCCTGCTCCTGCATCAGCGGGATCAGTTCGCGCGCGACGAAGGGGAAGGTGACGAAGATGGTGGCGAGCGCGATGCCGGGCCAGGCGAACACGATCTTCCAGCCATGGTCGATGAGCCAGGGGCCGAAAGTGCCCTGCGCCCCGAACAGCAGCACGAAGACCAGACCCGCGATCACCGGCGAGACCGAGAACGGCAGGTCCACCAGCGTGATCAGCAGGCTCTTGCCGCGGAATTCGAACTTGGTGAGCGTCCACGCCATGACGAGGCCCATCACCGTGTTCGCGCCCACCGAGATCGCGGCGACGATGAGGGTCAGCTCGATCGCCGCCAGCGCGTCGGCGTCAACCAGCGCCGCGCCATAGGCCGCCCATCCCTTGGAGAAGGCCTGTGTGAACACGTTGACCAGCGGCAGCATGATGAACAGGCCGAGGAACAACGTGGCGAGGCCGATGACCACCCAGCGCACCGCCCGCGGCTCGGAGCGGATGTCCTCGGGCAGGGCCGGCGTTTCGATGCCGGCCGGCATCGCCGCGACCTCGGCGGGAACGCTCATGCTCATCAAAGCCTCCCGGTGCGGTTCTGCGACCAGCGCTGCAGCGCGTTGATGACGAAGAGCAGCGCGAACGACGCCACAAGCATGGCGCAGGCGATGGTGGTGGCGTCGGCGTAGCGAAACTCCTCCAGCCGGATCACGATGAGCAGCGGTGCGATCTCGGAGACGTTCGGCAGGTTGCCGGCGATGAAGATGACCGAGCCATATTCTCCGACCCCACGGGCGAAGGCGAGGGCGAAGCCGGTGAGGAAGGCCGGCAGCACGGCCGGCAGCACCACGCGGCGAATGGTGGTCCAGCGCCCGGCGCCCAGGGTGGCGGCGGCCTCCTCCAGATCGGCGTCGAGATCCTCCAGCACCGGCTGCACCGTGCGCACCACGAAGGGCAGGCCGATGAACACCATGGCGATGAAGATGCCGAGCGGGGTGAACGCCACCGTGATCCCGAGCGGGGCGAGCAGCCGGCCGATCCAGCCATTGGCGGCGTAAAGGTCGGTCAGCGCGATGCCGGCGACCGCGGTGGGCAGGGCGAAGGGAATGTCGACGAGCGCGTCCAGCACGCGCCGGCCGGGAAATTCATAGCGCACCAGCGCCCACACGATCACCGCGCCGAAGACGAGATTGGTCGCGGCGGCGGCGAGCGAGAGGCCGAAGGAGATCTTCAGCGCGTGCAGCGTGCGCGGCGCGGTGAGGATGGCGAGGATGCGGTCCGGCGTCAGCTCGGCCGTCTTGAGGAACAGCGCGGCGAGCGGGATCAGCACGATCAGCGACACCCACAGCACTGTCAGGCCGAAGGTGATGCCGAAGCCCGGCACGGCGCTGCGCTGCCGGGGCGCGGCGGCGGTGAGGATGGCGGAGGCCATGTCGTGCGTCTCCGGGCGGGAGGGGGCGATCTTGGCAGGGCGATGTTGCGAAAAGAGCGCCGGACCCGAAAGGGACCGGCGCCGAGTGTGCCGCATGCGGCCGTCCTGCCAGGGGACCGTTGCAGCTCGGGAGGAAACGTCGGAAGGCGGGCAGGAAACTCAGTTCGTGTAGATGCTGTCGAACACGCCGCCGTCGGAGAAGTGCGTCTTCTGGGCGTTGCGCCAGCCGCCGAAGGCCGGGTCGTCGATAGTCACGAGATCGACCTTCGGGAACACGTTCTCGTATTTCTTCGCCACCTCGGGGTCGCGCGGGCGGTAGAAGTTCTGCGCCGCGATATCCTGGCCCTCCTTGGTGTAGAGGAACTTCAGGTATTCCTCGGCGACGGCGCGCGTGCCCTTGCGGTCCACCACCTTGTCGACCACCGCGACCGGGGGCTCGGCGAGGATGGAAATGCTGGGCACCACGATGTCGAACTTGTCGTCGCCGAATTCCTTCTTGGACAGGAAGGCTTCGTTCTCCCAGGCCAGCAGCACGTCGCCGACGCCGCGCTCGGTGAAGGTGACGGTGGAGCCGCGGGCGCCGGTATCGAGCACGGGCACGTTCTTGTAGAGGTTGCCGACGAAGGCCTTGGCCGTCTCCGGCGAGCCGCCCGGCTGCTTCAGGGCCCATGCCCAGGCCGCGAGGTAGTTCCAGCGCGCACCGCCCGAGGTTTTGGGGTTGGGGGTGATGACCTGGACGCCCGGCTTCACCAGATCGCCCCAGTCCTTGATGCCCTTGGGGTTGCCCTTGCGCACCAGGAACACGATGGTCGAGGTGTAGGGCGAAGCATTCTGCGGCAGGCGCTTCTGCCAGTCGGCTGCGATCAGGCCCTTGTCGGCGATCGCGTCGATGTCATAGGCGAGCGCCAGCGTCACCACGTCGGCGTCGAGCCCGTCGATCACCGAGCGGGCCTGCTTGCCCGAGCCGCCATGCGACTGCTTGAAGGCGACGGTCTTGCCGGTCTCGGCCTTGTACTTTTCCGCGAAGGCCTTGTTGATCGCGACATAGAGCTCGCGGGTCGGATCATACGACACGTTGAGGATGTCGACATCCGCCGCCCGGCTCGGCTGCGGCGCGGCGACGGGGGCGGCGAGGGCCGCGATGAGGGCGGCAAAGGCCAGCCGGCGGAAACTGAAGGACATCGTGCTCTCCCTGCGCCGCATGCGGCGGCGGTCTGTCAGGAGGAGTTTTCACGGCGCCAAGTCGGGTGTCAATCTAAAAAACATAAAATCACTAGACAATATGATTTAACCGATCAATCTATGTGAAATGCTGGAATGCGCCCATGCGCACGCTCCTGCCGGCCCGCGCATGGCGTTCCCGCACCCTCGATCCGTCAGGGATGGCGTCAGGGGATTCAGGCCTTCAGCGACAGGGTGTGGATGCCGCATTCGGTCTTGGCGCGACCGCGCCAGCGCCCGTCGCGCACCCCTTCGCCCGCGGCGGCGCGGCTGGTGCAGGGCATGCAGCCGACCGAGGCGAAGCCCTTCGCCACCAGCGGGTGACGCGGCAGGCCGAGGCGCTCATACACCCCCTCGACCTCGTCCTGCGGGGCATTGGCCAGCGGGTTGAACTTCAGCCGCTCGCCATCCGGCTCCACCACCGGGATCGCGGCGCGGGTGCCGCCGTGATAGCGCTTGCGGCCGTTCAGCCAGGCATCGAAGCCGGTCAGCGCGCGCGCCAGCGGCTCCACCTTGCGGACGCGGCAGCAGGCATCGGGATCGGTGAACCAGAGGTCGCGTTCGGGATCCTGCGCGGCGAGCGAGGGTGCGTCCGGCAGGATGGAGCGGACATCGGTGAGGCCGAGCCGGGCCGCCAGCTCGTCGCGATAGGCCAGCGTCTCCTCGAACAGCCAGCCGGTGTCGAGGAACACCACCGGGATCGCGGGATCGACCTCTGCCACATAGGCCAGCAGCGCCGCCGATTCCGTACCGAAGGACGAGACCACGCAAAGCCGCCCGGCCGGCACCGTGGCGGCCGCGGCACGGATGATCGCCTGAGGGGAGGCGTGCTCCAGCTCGGCGGCCAGCCGGTCCAGCGGTGAGGCGGCGGGGCGGGTGATCTCGGGCGTCTCGATCATGTCAGTTGGTGGTCCCATGCGCGGCGACGCGGCCGAGCCGGGCACGCAGGATGCTCGGCCGCCCGTCGCCGGTCGGCTGGTAGAACACGGAATGGCTGCCCACTTCCTCGGCGAAATGGGCGGCATCGTCCTCCTTTGCGGCGTCGAGCTGGTCGAAGCCGGCGCGCAGCATGAAGATGAACTGGTCGCGCAGCACATTCCCCGTGGCTCGCAGTGGACCGCGCCAGCCGAGCCGCTCGCGCAGCAGCCGCGCCTGGCTATAGGCGCGCCCGTCGCGGAAGCTGGGGAACTGCAGGGCGATGAGCGAAAGCTGGCCGAGATAGGGCTCGATCTCCTCGATCCGGCGATTGTTCGGCCACAGCACGGCGACCGGCGCCTGCCGCCCCTTCAGCGCTTCGGCCTCCTTCAGGAACCGTTCGGCCGGGATGAGCAGCGGCACGCCGTCCGGCAGCGCATCCTCGTCGGCCGGCACGACGTAGCGGTCCTCGATCAGGCGACCATTCTCAATGAGCGGCATAGACGCGCTCCTTGAAGGGCTCGACGCCGAGGCGCGCCACGGTGTCGACGAAGAGTTCGCGCGGGCTGGCACGCAGTTCCATATAGGCATCCACGATGTCTTCGATCAGGCCCGGGACCTGATCATAGGGCACGGCCGGTCCGAGCAGGGTGCCGAGCTGGGCATGCTCGTCGGCGCGGCCGCCAATGGTGATCTGGTAGAATTCCTCGCCGGCCTTATCGACGCCGAGAATGCCGATATGCCCCACATGGTGGTGGCCGCAGGCATTGATGCAGCCGGAAATGTTGATGTGCAGCCGACCGACGCCGCGGGCACGGTCGAGGTCGGCGAAGCGCTTGGCGATCTCCTGCGCCACCGGAATGGCGCGGGCATTGGCCAGCGCGCAGTAGTCGAGCCCCGGGCAGGCGATGATGTCGTTGACGAGATTGACGTTCGGCGTCGCCAGGCCGATCGCCTCAAGCCGGCGCCACAGCTCCGGCAGGTCCTTCTGGGCGATGTTGGGCAGGCAGAGATTCTGCTCGTGGCCGACCCGAATCTCGCCGAAGCCATAGGTATCGGCAAGGTCGGCGACCACCTCCATCTGCTCGCCGGTGGCATCGCCCGGAGGGGCGCCGACGGCCTTCAGCGAGATGGTCACGATGGAATAGCCGGGCACCTTGTGCGCGTGCACCGAATTGCGGTGCCAGGTCGCGAAGGCCGGATTCTCCAGCGCGCCGGTCAGCTCCGCCGGATGGTCCGGGAGCTGGGCGAAATCGGGCGTGATGAAGCGCGAGCGGATATCCTCGACCACCGGCGCATCGAGATGCAGCGCGCCCTCGCGGATCGCCTCCCATTCCTTTTCCACCTCGGCGGAAAAGGCCTCGGCGCCGATCTCGTGCACCAGAATCTTGATGCGCGCCTTGTAGATATTGTCGCGGCGGCCGAAGCGGTTATAGACCCGCATGATCGCCTCGACATAGCTCAGCAGGTGCTCGGCCGGCAGGAAGTCGCGAATCTTCTTGCCGATGAAGGGCGTGCGGCCGAGACCGCCGCCCACCAGCACCTCGAAGCCCATCTCGCCCTGCGCGTTGCGGTGCAGGCGCAGCCCGACATCGTGCACCTTCACCGCCGCGCGGTCATGGTCGGCCGCGGTGATGGCGATCTTGAACTTGCGCGGCAGGTAGGAAAATTCCGGGTGCGCGGTGGAATATTGCCGCAGGATCTCCGCCCAGAGCCGGGGGTCGTCCACCTCCTCGGGCGTCGCGCCGGCCCACTGGTCGGTGGTCACGTTGCGGATGCAGTTGCCCGAGGTCTGGATACCGTGCACGCCCACCTCGGCCAGCGCCGCCATCGCCGCCGGCAGGTCTTCCAGCTTGATCCAGTTGAACTGGATGTTCTGCCGGGTGGTGAAATGGCCGTAGCCCTTGTCATAGGTGCGCGCCACATGCGCGAGCTTGCGCATCTGCGCGCCCGACAGCGTGCCATAGGGAATGGCGACGCGCAGCATATAGGCGTGGAGCTGCAGATAGACGCCGTTCATCAGCCGCAATGGCTTGAACTCGTCCTCGCTCAGCGCGCCGCTCAGCCGCCGTTCCACCTGGTCGCGGAATTCCGCGACACGTTCGGCGAGGAAGGAGCGGTCGAACTCGTCATAGACGTACATTATGGGCTCTCGGGTCTTTCATGTGCCGGGGCGTTCCGGGCAAATCGCGTGCCGCGCAGGATCAGGCGGGCAGGGGGTCGGTCGGCGGCGTATCGGAGGGCAGGGCGAAGGTCGGCCCCTCGACGCGGATCCGCTCGCGCCGGTTGCCCGGCTCGATGCGCCCGTCCGCCCCCTTCACCACAGGCGCAATATAGGGACCGACCGCATCGGTGTCGCGCTCATGGGCGCCTTCCAGCAAGGCGAGCGCATCCGGCGCGGTGGTGACGACGGCGGCGTCGGCGAGGGCCGTGGACCATGTGCCCGCAGCCGTCCGCCACACCACGGCGCCGTCGGCCAGACGGTTCGCGGTGACAACGACGGGGCCGGTCACCTTGATCTTCTGCTGCAGGGGCGAGGTCATTCGGCGAACCAATTTCCTGTTGACGGCATGGGCTTTCCTACATAACACCATTTTAGAACGTGCAAAATGAATAATTGCACGAAATTGACGTGTAATTATCCGAGGCGCCGGAACGGTTCTAAAAAGCACCGACGATGCCTCTATAAACCAGGTCCTGCCATGCCGACAGCCGATCAGCGCCTCGACGAGCTCGAGGCCCAGAGCATCTACATCCTGCGCGAAGCCTTTGCCCGAATGAAGCGCCTCGCGCTTCTGTGGTCGCTCGGCAAGGATTCCAACGTCATGATCTGGCTGGCGCGCAAGGCCTTCTTCGGCCATGTGCCCTTCCCGGTGCTTCATGTCGATACCGGCAAGAAGTTCAAGGAAATGTATGATTTTCGGGACCATTACGCCGGCGAATGGGGCCTCGACCTGCGCGTCGACCCGTGCCCGCCGCTGGAGCAGATGGACCCGACCCTCCCTCCCGCCACCCGCTCGGCCGCCCGCAAGACGGAAGGCCTCAAGCTGGCGCTGGAGAAATACGGCTTCGACGGCCTGATCGCCGGCATTCGCCGCGACGAGGAAGCGACCCGCGCCAAGGAGCGCGTCTTCTCGCCGCGTGGCCTGGAAGGCGACTGGAACGTGCGCGAGCAGCCGGCCGAGTTCTGGGATCACTTCAACGCGACCCTGCCGCAGGGCGCGCATCTGCGCGTGCACCCGATCCTGCACTGGACCGAGCTGGACATCTGGGCCTACACCCAGCGCGAGGGCATCCCGGTCATCCCGCTCTATTTCGCCAGGGACGGCAAGCGCTACCGCTCGCTCGGCGACCAGGACATCACCTTCCCGGTGAAGTCTGACGCGGCGACCATCCCCGAGATCCTCGAAGAGCTTGCCACCACCAAGGTTCCGGAGCGGTCCGGCCGCGCGATGGACCACGAATCCGAAGATTCCTTCGAGCGACTGCGCGTCGCGGGCTATCTGTGAGCCGCACCATGTCCGCCACCGTCACCACCCTCGCCACTCCCCTCGCGACGCCCGCCACCCCCCTCGAAGAGGGGCGCCCGCTGGTGCGCATCGTCATCGTCGGCCATGTCGACCACGGCAAGTCGACCCTCATCGGCCGCCTCCTGCATGAAACCGGCGGCATTCCGCCGGAGAAGCTCGAAAGCCTGAAGGCGATCTCTGCCCGCCGCGGGATGCCGTTCGAATGGTCGTTCCTGCTCGACAGCCTGCAGGCCGAGCGCGACCAGGGCATCACCATCGACACCAGCCAGATCCGCTTCCGCACCGCCTCGCGCGACATCATCCTGATCGACGCGCCCGGCCATGCCGAATTCCTGCGCAACATGATCACCGGCGCGGCGCAGGCCGATGCCGCGCTGCTGCTGATCGACGCCGCGGAAGGCGTGCGCGACCAGACCCGGCGCCACGGCTACCTGCTGCATCTGCTCGGCGTGAAGCAGGTGGCGGTGGTGGTGAACAAGATGGACCGCATCGGCTTCGCCGAAGCCGGATTCCGCGCCATCGAGAACGAGATCACCTCCTATCTCGGCGATCTCGGCCTCAGGGTCTCGACCGTCATCCCGATCTCGGCCCGCGAGGGCGACGGCGTTTCCGCCAATACCGCCCGCACGCCGTGGTACACCGGCCCAACCGTGCTCGCTGCGCTGGACGGCTTCGACGCCGCCCGGGCCGCGCAGGACCTCCCTCTGCGCATGCCGGTGCAGGCGGTCTACAAGTTCGACGACCGACGTATCGTGGCCGGCCGTATCGAGACCGGCAGCCTCTCCGTCGGCGACGACGTGGTGTTCCAGCCCTCGGGCAAGGCGGCGCAGGTGCGCTCCATCGAGGTCTGGCCGGCGCCAGCTCCCGCCGACGCCCCCCGCGTCCTCCACGCGGGCCAGCCCGCGGGCATCACGCTCGACCGGGAGATCTTCGTCGAGCGCGGCGAGGTGCTCTCCACCCCGGCGAACCGGCCGCATGCCGCCCGCCAGATCCGCGTGCGCCTGTTCTGGCTGGCCGACGAGCCCCTGGAGATCGGCTCGCAGGTGATCGCCCGGCTCGCGACGTCCGAGGTGCGCGCCACCGTCTCCGCGATCCACGATGTCATTGATCCGGGGCATCTTTCCGCCTTCGAGGCGCGCAGCATCGGGCGCAACCAGGTCGGCGAGATCGAGCTGACTCTGGCCCGGCCGATCGCGGCCGACCCCTATGGGGTCAACCCGCGCACCGGCCGTGTCGCGCTGGAATTCGGCGGGCGCATCGCCGGCGGCGGGCTGGTCATCTCCATCGTCGAGCGCGAGTTGGCGGCGACGCCCTCCACCCGCAACGTCACGCCCGTCGCCTCCGCGGTGTCGGCGACGGAGCGCGCCAACCGCTATGGCCATGGCGGCGCGGTGGTGTGGCTCACCGGGCTGTCGGGTTCGGGCAAGTCGACCATCGCCAAGGTGCTGGAACGCCGGCTGTTCGAGCGCGGCGGCCTGCCGACCCTGCTCGACGGCGACACGCTGCGCACCGGGCTGAATGCCGATCTCGGCTTCTCCGATGCTGATCGAGCGGAAAATAACCGCCGCCTCGCCGAGATTGCCAACTTCCTGAAACATCAGGGTAATATCGTCCTCGTCGCCGCCGTTTCGCCATCGGCCACGGCGCGTGCGCGGGTGCGGGAGATCGTCGGCGACGCCTTCTTCGAGGTGCATGTTTCGGCCCCGCTCGATGTCTGCGAGGCGCGTGACCCGAAGGGCCTCTACGCCAAGGCGCGCGCCGGCGAGCTGAAGGGCTTCACCGGCATCGATGCGCCTTACGAGGCGCCTGCGGCGGCGGAGCTCGTCATCGAGACCGACCGCGTCGGGATCGAGGCGGCTGCGGATCGGGTGGAGCAAGTGCTCGCCCATGCCGGCATCCTCCGCCCGCGCGGGGAGAGCGCCGACGATGCGGTGATCTGAAGATCAACGATCCGGTATATAAAGACTTTCCGATGCCCGGCCCTGTGCCGGGCATCGGCGTTCCTAAACCCAGATCGCGATCGGCAGCCCGTATGCGTCGCGCTCGGGCGGGGAGGGGTAGCTCTCCGCTTCCCCGCGCGCGATGCGTCCCGCCGCCCAGGCTGTCGCAGCGGCGTCGACGAGATCGTCCGGCCCCACCTTGAGCGCCCGCGCTCGCTCCGCGCTGATCGCGTCGTCCGGAAAACCTTGCTCGATCAGAAGCTTGCGGCGGAAGGCGAGGCCTTCCTCATGGGGCCGGCCCTTCACCTTCTTTGCCAACGGCACGGCGCGGCATCCGTTCATCGCCCAGAAGCACAGTTCAGGATGACTCTCGAAGACACGCGGCACCAGATCGGGGCGGGCGCGCAGCAGGGCATCGATCTCCATGATCTTCGGGAAGATATGAAAGCCTTGCTTTGCAACGGCTTTTCCGGTGTCCGAGGTTGCCCTTGCGAGCGCGCAGGCCGCCCGGTAGCGCGCCGCCTCGTCCATCCCCTCCGCGACTCCGTCCTGCATCACCCCCGCCTCGACCGCGGCCCGCGCGGGGATCGAGAACACGCTCGACTGCCGCATGCCGAGCAACGGTCGCACCAGCCGCTCCGGCGCCCGCCCCTTCGCCCCGGTCCGGGCCGGCAGGCCGATCGGCATGTCGATGGCGATCACGGCAGGCGCATCCGGGCGGTCGGTCAGTGCAGTGAGGTGGGTGATGCGTCCAGTGTGAACGACCCGGCCTTCCTCCCGCACCACCACGACCCAGCCGCCCGGACAGCCATCGACCCCCGCCACCCGCATCTCTAATTACGTCCCCGTCGTGTTGAATGGCGAATCCCACGGCGCGGCGGGGTGCCGCTCTGGCGAGGGAGGCACGGTCCCGCTACGCTGCCCCGGCCGAAGGCTTCGGCCATCCGTCCGTCCGAGAGTTTCATGCCTGCCACGAGTTCCATGCCCGCCACGAGTGCCATGCCCGCTCACACTGCCGTCTGGCCCCCCGTTCCGCTCCGTCCCCGCCGCAGCGCGCTCTTCATGCCGGGCTCGAACCCCCGAGTCATCGAGAAGGCGCCGACGCTGCCCGCCGATTGCATCATCCTCGACCTCGAGGACGCCGTCGCCCCCGAACAGAAGGCGCAGGCCCGCGACCGGGTGGCGGCGGCGATCCGGGGCGGCGGTTTCGGCTATCGCGAGATGGTCATGCGGCTCAACGGCCCCGATACGCCCTGGTTCGAGGCCGACCTCGCCGCCGCCGCCGCGGCCCGCCCCGATGCCGTGCTCGTTCCGAAGGTCTCCGATCCCGAGTTGCCCGGTCTCATCGGGCGCAAGCTCGCCGCGCTCGGCGCGCCGCCCACGGTCCGGCTGTGGGCGATGATCGAGAGCCCCGCCGCGGTGCTGAAGGCGGAAGCCATCGCCGCCACGGCGCGCGACCCCGCTTCGCGGCTGTCGCTGCTCATGCTCGGCACCAATGATCTCGCCAAGGAGACCGGGGCCCGAATCGTGCCCGGCCGCGCGCCCATGCTGCCCTGGATCGCCCATTGCGTCCTGGCGGCGCGGGCGGCCGGCATCGGCATCATCGACGCGGTGTGGAACGATTTCCGCGACATCGAAGGCTTCGCCGCCGAATGCGCGCAGGCGGCGGATATGGGCTTTGCCGGCAAGAGCTGCATCCATCCCGGCCAGCTCGCGCCCTGCAACGCCGCCTTCACCCCGCCCGCCGCCGAGGTGGAGGAGGCGCGCGCGGTGATCGCGGTCTTCGAGCGCCCGGAGAATGCCGGCAGGGGCGTGGTGCAGATGGAGGGGCGGATGGTCGAGCGCATGCATGCCGACATCGCCCGGCAGGTCGTGGCGCTGTCGGACGCCATTGCCGCGCAGCAGGAGGACTGACCCCATGAAGCTCTATCGCTACCTCACCGGCCCGGACGACAACGCCTTCTGCAAGCGGGTCTCCGCCGCGCTCAACAAGGGCTGGCAGCTCCAGGGCGACCCGACCCTGACCTTCGATCCAGTGAAGGGACGGGTGATCTGCGGACAGGCGGTGGTCAAGGAGGTGGAGGGCGAGTGGCACGAGGATGTGGTGCTGTCGGATTACTGAGGCACCACCCGCGCCTTCTGCCGCCGCGCGGCCTCACGGCGCTTCGGGCATGGTCCGGAGCGCCGTCTTTTTTTCCGCCCCGCCATCCGCGCAAGGCGGCCGCCAGGCCGTTGAATCCGCTCAAATGATTGGTAAGACAGCCTTTCTTACCCGTCGTCGAAACTTATCCCCAGCGTCGTGAAGCTGTCACGCGACCTCGAACATGGGTGTTGACACGGAAAATGCCCTCCCCTATAAAGCGGCCATCGACGACGGGTTGCCGCCGGTTGGCGGGCGCCTTGGTGTTGCTCTTTCAGGACAGGCGG
>NZ_JALKCH010000008.1:116976-216787 GCF_023016805.1 Ancylobacter crimeensis | reverse complement strand
GTTTCCGCCTATGCCGATGGCGGCCGTGACCCCAGCCTCTATGGCCGTCCCGCGCAGACCCAGACCCTGACCGAAGGTCGCAACGCTGCCTTTGCTGCCCCGGCCGCCGATGCCGCGAACGCCAATGCGGCGATCAACCAGCAGGTCCAGCAGAACGCCCGCTCGTCCAACTGAGCCGACGTCGCCTGAACCAAAAAAGGGGCGCTCCCAACCGGGGGCGCCCTTTTTTTGCGATCGAACGATATCAGTGGGCCTCGTCCCAATTCTCCGCGGCGCGCGCGTCCACCCTCAGGGGCACGCGCAGCGCCACCGCCGGCAGCGGCGCCTGCTCCATGACCCGCGTGATCACCGGCAGAGTCGCCGCGATCTCCTCGTCCGGCACCTCGAAGATCAGCTCGTCATGCACCTGCAGCAGCATGCGGGCACTCAGCCGGGCAGCCTGCAGCGCCGCCTCAACCCGCGCCATGGCGCGGCGGATGATGTCGGCTGCGGTTCCCTGCAGCCGGGCGTTGATCGCCGCGCGCTCGTTGAAGGCACGGATCGAGGGATTCTTGGCGTTGATGTCCGGGTAGTGGCAGCGCCGTCCGAACAGGGTTTCCACATAGCCATGCTCGCGGGCATAGGCCCGGGTCGCATCCATATAGTCGCGGATGCCGGGAAAGCGCTCGAAATAGCGCTTGATGTAGGCCCCCGCCTCCTCGCGCGGGATGGCGAGCTGGTTGGCGAGACCGAAGGCCGAGATGCCGTAGATGATGCCGAAATTGATCGCCTTGGCGCGCCGGCGCACCTCGCCCGGCATGCCAGCGACCGGCACCCCGAACATCTCGGACGCGGTCATGGCATGGATGTCGAGCCCGTCCTGGAAGGCTTGCCGGAGCGCCGGCACCTCGGCGATCTCGGCGAGCAGGCGCAGCTCGATCTGGGAATAATCCGCCGAGACCAGCTTGCAGCCGGGCGCGGCGACGAAGGCCTTGCGGATCTTGCGACCTTCCTCGGTGCGCACCGGAATGTTCTGCAGGTTCGGCTCGGAGGAGGACAGTCGTCCCGTGGTGGTCGCGGCGAGCGCGAAGGAGCTGTGCACCCGGCCCGTTTCGGGGTTGAGATAGGTCGGCAGCGCGTCGGTGTAGGTCGATTTCAGCTTCTGAAGCTGGCGCCAGTCGAGGATGCGGCGCGGCAGCTCATGGCCCTGCTCCGCCAGATCGTCCAGCACGTCGGCACCGGTTGACCACGCGCCCGTGGGAGTCTTGCGCCCGCCGGGCAGGCCCATCTTGCCGAAGAGGATGTCGCCGAGCTGCTTGGGCGAACCGGGATTGAACGGCTCGCCGGCCAGCTCGCCGATCTCCGCTTCCAGCCGCGCCATGCCCTGCGCGAACTCGCCGGAAAGGCGCGAGAGCATCTGCCGGTCGATGGCGACGCCGCGCATCTCCATACGCCCGAGCACGGCGACGAGCGGTCGCTCCAGCGTCTCGTAGACACTCACCTTGCCCTCCGCGACAAGGCGCGGCTTTAGCACCCGCCACAGCCGCAGCGTGACGTCGGCATCTTCGGCGGCATAGGCCGTCGCCTTGTCGATAGCGGCACGGTCGAAGCAGATCTGGCCCTTGCCCTTGCCGCACACCTCCTCGTACTTGATCGGTGTGTGCTTCAGCCAGCGCTCGGAGAGCGGGTCCATGCCATGGGGACCGGCACCGGCGTCGAGCACATAGGACATCAACATGGTGTCGTCATGGGGGGTGACGTCGATGCCGTAGCGCTTCAGCATCAGCCAGTCATATTTCATGTTCTGACCGACCTTGAGCACCGCCGGGTCCTCCAGCAGCGGCCTTAGCGCCTCGACCGCCGCGTTCACCGGAATCTGATCCGGCAGCAGCCCCTCCGAGAACAGCCCGTCATCCCCACCCTTATGGCCGAGCGGGATGTAGCAGGCCAGACTCGGCCCCACCGCCAGCGAGACGCCGACCAGCTCGGCCTGCATCGCGTCGAGGCTCGTCGTCTCGGTGTCGAGCGCGACGATGCCTGCCTCGCGCGCCGCCGCGATCCAGGCGGCGAGCCGCTCCGGGGTCGCGACCGTCTCGTATTTCGAACGGTCGACCGGGGTGGCAGTCGCTTCCGCGATGCGTGCGCCGACCAGCGCGGCCGGCGTCAGCTCGCCCTCGCCGCGGGCGGCCGCTTCCTCCGTCTCCTCGTCGTCCTCGGCCTTCTCCTGCGCCGCGGCCACCGGCGAGATGGCGGGATCGGCCCCCGCCTTCAGCCGAGGATCGGGCTCGATCTCGGCCGCCTCGACGCCATAGGCCTCGGCGACCCTCCGGGTCAGAGTGGTGAACTCCATCGCCTTCAGGAAGGCGACCAGCCGCCGGCCCTCCGGCTCGACCACCGCGACATCGGCGAGCGGCACATCGAGCACCACGTCGCGCTTCAGCGTCACCAGTTCGCGCGAGAGCCGGGCCTGGTCGGCGAAGTCGATGAGGCTTTGCCGGCGCTTGGGCTGCCTGATCTCCTCCGCACGAGCCAGCAGGGTGTCGAGATCGCCATATTCGCCGAGAAGCTGCGCCGCGGTCTTTACGCCGATGCCCGGCACGCCCGGCACATTGTCCACCGAATCGCCGGCCAGCGACTGCACGTCCACCACCCGCTCCGGGCCGACGCCGAATTTCTCGAACACCTCGTCGATGCCGATGGCCCGGTCCTTCATCGGGTCGTACATCCGCACCTTCTCGCCGACGAGCTGCATCATGTCCTTGTCGGAGGAGATGATGGTGACGAGTGCGCCCTTGGCCTTGGCCTCTTCGGCATAGGTCGCCATCAGGTCGTCGGCCTCGAAGCCTTCCTGCTCGACGCAGGCGAGGTCGAAGGCGCGCGTCGCCTCGCGGATCAGCGGGAATTGCGGGATCAGATCGTCCGGCAGGTCCGGGCGCTGGGCCTTGTAGAGCGGATAGATCTCCTTGCGGAACGTCTGCTCGGACTTATCGAACACCACCGCCAGATGGGTCGGCGCCGGCGAGAAGCCCGAATGGCTTTCCCCGGCGCGCACCAGCTTCCACAGCATGTTGCAGAACCCTGCCACCGCGCCGACGGGCAGCTTGTCCGAGGTGCGGGTCAGCGGAGGCAGCGCGTGATAGGCGCGGAAGATGTAGGCTGAGCCGTCGATCAGGACGAGATGGTCGCCGGCTTCCAAGGGGTCGGTCTCGGGCATGTCGGCTCCATCGGGTTGGGCGCACGATGCCGAAGGCGGCACCGGCAGGCAAGGTCATCGCGCATGCGGGCACTTTCCTCACGCGCCCGCCCGATCTAGAGCATTTCCGGTGAACTCCGGTTCACCGGAAATGCTCTCGGTCTCTGTTTCTACGCATTTTCTTCACGCGAACCGGAATCCACTTCGCTCGGAAATGCTCTAGACAGCCTCATGCCCCGCTACAAGCTCACCATCGAATATGACGGCACGCCCTTCCGGGGCTGGCAGATCCAGGCCGACGGCGCCTCCGTGCAGGGCGCGCTGACCGAAGCGGTGCGCCGCTTCTCCGGCGAAAGCGTGCATGTGCAGGGCGCGGGACGCACCGATGCCGGCGTCCACGCCACCGGGCAGGTCGCGCATATCGAGCTGTCGAAGGTGTGGAAGCCCGACACGGTGCGCGACGCCATGAACGCGCATCTGCGTCCCCATCCGGTCGCCGTGCTGGCGGTGGAAGAGGCGGCGGACGATTTCCACGCCCGCTTCTCGGCGATCGGCCGGCGCTATGTCTACCGCATCATCACCCGGCGCGCCGATCTCGCGCTGGAGCGCGACCGGGCGTGGAAGATGCCACGCCCACTCGATGCACGGGCGATGCAACTTGGCGCGAATCGGCTGATCGGCCGGCACGACTTCACCACCTTCCGCGCCGCCGACTGCCAGGCGCTCTCCCCGGTGAAGACGCTGGACCGGCTGGAGGTGGAAAGCCGCGACCACGGCCTGGGCGGGGCCGAGCTCCTCGTCCACGCCGCCGCGCGTTCCTTTCTCCACCATCAGGTGCGCTCCATGGTCGGCACGCTGGTGAAGGTCGGCGAAGGGGTCTGGACGCCGGAGGATGTCGGCGCCGCGCTGGAAGCCCGCGAGCGCGCCCGCTGCGGGCCGATGGCGCCCTCGGCCGGGCTCTATCTGGCCGAGGTGCTGTACTGAAGACAGCTCAGCCCTTTGCCAGCGCCTCCATGAAGCGCACCGGAGCGCCGAGGGACGGCGCGGTGAGCTCGCCCTCCCACATCACCTTGTTGCCGCGCACGAAGGTGCCGACCGGCCAGCCGGTGACCTCGACGCCGTCATAGGGCGTCCAGCCGGGCTTGGAGGCGATCCAGCCATTGCGGATGGTCTCGCGCCGCTTCATGTCGACGATGGTGAAGTCGGCATCATAGCCGACCGCGATGCGGCCCTTGGTGGCGATGTTGAAGATGCGGGCCGGGCCGGCGCTCGACAGGTCGATGAAGCGCTCCAGCGAAAGCCGGCCGGCATTCACATGGTCCAGCATGGTCGGCACCAGCGTCTGCACGCCGGTCATGCCCGAGGGGCTGTCGGGATAGGGCTTCTGCTTTTCCTCGAGCGTGTGCGGAGCGTGGTCGGAGCCGAGCACATCCACCACGCCCTCCGAAAGCCCGCGCCACAGCGCCGCCTTGTGCCGCGCCTCGCGCACCGGCGGGTTCATCTGCACGAGAGAGCCGAGCCGCTGGTACCAGCTCGCATCCATGGTGAGGTGGTGCGGCGTCACCTCGACGGTCGCGACGTCCTTCTGGTCGCGCAGATATTCCATCTCCTCCTGCGAGGTGACGTGCAGCACGTGCACCCGCTTGCCCTCCTCGCGGGCGAGCGTCACCAGCCGCTGGGTGGCGGTGAGCGCGGCGATCTCGTCGCGCCACACCGGGTGCGAGGACGCATCGCCCGGCACCCGCAGGTTCCGCCGCTCGGCAAGGCGCGGCTCGTGCTCGCAATGGAAGGCGGCGCGGCGGCGGATCACCTTGAGGATGGCCCGCACGCCCGGATCGTCCGCCACCAGCAGGGACCCGGTGGAGGAGCCGATGAACACCTTGATGCCGGCCGCGCCGGGCAGCATCTCCAGCTCCGGCAGGTCCTTCACATTGTCGTGGGTGCCGCCGACGAAGAAGGCGAAGTCGCAATGCATGCGGCCTGTGGCGCGGCGGATCTTGTCGGCCAAAGCGTCGCCGGAGGTGGTGAGCGGATTGGTGTTCGGCATCTCGAACACCGCGGTCACGCCCCCCATGACCGCGGCGCGGGCCCCCGATTCGAGGTCCTCCTTGTGCTCGAGCCCCGGTTCACGGAAATGCACCTGGGTGTCGATGACGCCGGGCAGCAGGGTGAGGCCGGTGCAGTCGATTGTCTCGCCGGCCTGCGCGGACGAGAAGGAGCCGATGCCGGCGATCCGGCCGCCCGTCACGCCGACATCGCGCAGCGCGGTGCCGTCCTGGTTCACCACGGTGCCGCCCTTGAGCAGCAGGTCGAAGGTCGGAAGCGGGGTCTCGGCCATGGCGGGCTCCTGGGAGAAGGGCGACGAGAAGACACGGCGGGCAAGTGAGCCAAGCACGTGCGGCAGGCAAGCGCGGCAGGCAAGCGCGAGGCGCCCTTGCGGGCATCCGCCGGGCGCTTTACGTCTCCGGGCGGAAGCTGGCAAGAAGCAGAGCGGTTCCGGCCGCCCCGCGCGAGGAGGATCAGGATGCCGATTGCGATTCTCGACAGCCGGGCCGTCATACGTGTCGCTGGCGCCGATGCCGGCCATTTCCTCGACAATCTTCTCACCGCGCGGATGCCGGCCCCCGGCGCTCAGCGCTATGCGGCGCTGCTCGCCCCTCAGGGCAAGATCATCGCCGACATGATCATCGCCGCGACGGAAGGCGGCTTCCGGCTCGATACACCCCGCAGCACGGCCGATGAATTGCTCAAGCGCCTGCGCCTCTACCGGCTGCGCTCCAAGATCGAACTCGGCACGCTGGACGACCTTTCGGTTTGCGTCGCCTGGGGCGGCGATGTGCCCGTCATCGACGCCTTCGTCTATGACGATCCACGCCTGCCCGGCATCCCCGCCCCGCTCGGCCGGCGCTTCCTGCTGCCCGCAGTGGAGGCGGCGGGGCTCGGCGCGCTGCCCGAGGCGGCATGGCAGGCGCACCGCATCGCCCTCGGCGTACCGGAGGGCGGGCAGGACTTTCTCTATGGCGACGCCTTTCCCCATGAGGCCGACATGGAGCAGCTCGGCGGGGTCGATTTCGACAAGGGCTGCTATGTCGGGCAGGAGATCGTCTCCCGCATGCAGCACCGCGGCACCGCGCGCACCCGCATCATTCCCTTCGCGGTCGAAGGCACCCTGCCGCCGGAAGGTACGCCCGTCCGCGCCGGAGCGAAGGACATCGGCCGTCTCGGCTCCGGCACCGGCGAGCGGGCGCTCGCGCTGGTGCGGCTCGACCGGCTGGGGGATGCGCTGGCGGACGGGCATGCCGTCATGGCCGGCGAGGCCCGGCTCACCCCCGCGCCGCTGGACTGGGCGCGCTTTCCCATTCCCGGCACGGAGCGCGCGGCATGAAGGCTCACCACCATCCCGACGGCCTGACGCGCTGCGCGTGGTGCGGCACCGATCCGTTCTACATGGCGTATCACGACACCGAATGGGGCGTGCCGGAATATGACGACCGCGCCTTGTTCGAGAAGCTGCTGCTTGACGGCTTCCAGGCCGGCCTCTCCTGGATCACCATCCTGCGCAAGCGCGAGAATTTCCGCCGCGCCTTCGACGGTTTCGAACCCTCGATCATGGCCGGCTACGGCCCGGAAAAGGTCGAGGCGCTGATGCAGGACGCCGGCATCGTGCGCAACAGGGCCAAGATCGAGGCCGCGGTGCGCTCGGCGCGGGCTTTTCTCGACATCATGGAAAAGGGCCCCGGCTTCTCGCCCCTGCTGTGGGAGATCAATGGCGGCGCACCGCGCGACAACCGGCTCTCGCCCGACGCGCCCAACCCGACCACCTCGCCTCAGGCCCTTGCCATGTCGAAGGAGCTAAAGCGGCGCGGCTTCAATTTCGTCGGCCCCACCATCGTCTACGCATTCATGCAGGCGGTCGGCATGGTGGACGATCATGTCATCACCTGCCATCGCCACGGCGTCGCGCAGCCGCCGGCGGCCGGCTGATGACCTCGATGCCTGCGAAACCGTCCCACGTCTCCGCGTCCCGCGCAAACGCCTCGCGCGCCTGGCAGCGCATGCTGTCCGGCCGGCGGCTCGATCTGCTGGACCCGTCCCCGCTCGACATCGAGATCGAGGACATCGCCCACGGCCTCGCCCGCGTCGCCCGCTGGAACGGTCAGACCGGCGGCGCCCACATTTTCTCGGTGGCGCAGCATTCCGTGCTGGTGGAAGAGATCGCGGTCCGGCAGGCCGAGGGACGCGGCGCACCGCTTGCCCCGCGCGAGCGGCTCGCCATGCTGCTGCACGATGCCCCGGAATATGTGATCGGCGACATGATCAGCCCGTTCAAGGCGGTGCTGGGCGGCGACTACAAGAGCGTCGAGGCCCGGCTGCTCGCGGCGGTGAGCCTGCGCTTCGGCCTGCCCGTGGTCTGGCCGGCAACGCTCGTGAAGCGGGTGAAGGAGGCCGATCGCGCCAGCGCCTTCCTGGAGGCGACGCGGCTCGCCGGCTTCGCGCCGGAGGAGGCGCGCCGTTTCTTCGGCAGGCCCTTCCCCCTCGACCCGGCCACCGAGCGCGACTATCTCACGCCCTGGGGCGCCGAGGAGGCCAAGGCCCGCTTCCTCGTCCGCACCACCGCATTGCTGGAGAGCACGCCATGATCCACGTCTGCCCGCTCTCCCGCCTCGAGGAAACGGTCCAGCGCACCGGCGCCGCCCATGTGCTGACGGTAATCAACCATGGTACGGCAGTAACACGCCCGGCCTCGATCACGCCGGACAACCACCTGTTCATCGGCTTCAACGACATCACCACGCCGCAGGACGGGCTGGTCCGCCCCGCTGCCGAGCATGTGGACGCCATCCTTGGCTTTGCCCGCCGCTGGCCGCGACAGGCCCCGCTGGTGGTGCATTGCTTCGCCGGCATCAGCCGCTCCACAGCCTCGGCCTATATCGCCGCCTGCGCGCTCAACCCGGACCGCAACGAGGCGCGGCTTGCCGCGGAGCTGCGGGAAGCTTCGCCGAGCGCGACGCCGAACGCGCTGCTCATCGCGCTGGCCGATGCCGCGCTCGGCCGGCAGGGCCGGATGATCGCCGCCATCGCCTCCATCGGCCGCGGCGCGGATGCCTTCGAGGGCAATCCCTTCTTCCTGCGGCTCGACTGAGCCGGGCACCATCCATCATTTCCGCCAATCGCCGGCGACAGAAATATTCATTTCACGCCCAGCGGACACTGACTTAGTTTCCATGCGAACGGACGGGCGATGCCGCGTTCCGGCCGCGCCGGGATGATCCGGCTCATCGACCATCGGATCCGCCCATGACGCACGCCGCCCCGCGCCCCAGCCCTGCCGCACAGGGCTCCCTTGCCGCCCGGGCACCCCTCGCCGTCGTGCTGTGCGGCTGCCTCATCGCCATGCTGACCTTCGGGCCGCGCGCAAGCTCGGGCATCTTCCTGCTGCCGATGACCCATGAATATGGCTGGGGCCGCGATACATTCGGCCTCGCCATTGCCATCCAGAACCTGCTCTGGGGCGTCGGCACCCCCTTTGCCGGAGCGGTGGCCGACCGGTTCGGCGTCACCCGCGTGCTATGCGTCGGCGCGCTGCTCTATGCGCTCGGCCTGATCGCCATGGCCTATGCGGCGACGCCGGGCCTTCTGCATCTTTCGGCGGGCGTCATCATCGGCTTCGGCCTGTCCGGCTGCTCCTTCAACATCGTGCTCGCGGCCTTCGGCAAGATGCTGCCCGAGAGCTGGCGCCCGCTCGCTTTCGGCGCCGGAACGGCGGCCGGTTCCTTCGGTCAGTTCCTCTTTCCCCCGCTTGCCAACGGCCTGATCGGCGCGGTCGGATGGCAGGAGACGCTCATCATCTTCGGCTTCGCCATGCTGATGGTGATGCCGATCTCGCTTGCCCTCGCCACCCCGGCGAAGAGCACGCCGCACGCGTCTGGACCGCAGCAATCCATCGGTGCGGCGCTGCGCGAGGCGTTCCGGCACCCGAGCTATGTGTTTCTGGTGCTCGGCTTCTTCACCTGCGGCTTCCAGCTCGCCTTCGTGACGACCCACCTGCCCGCTTATCTCGCCGATCGCGGGCTTTCCATCACCATCGGCGGCTGGACGCTGGCCGTCATCGGCCTCGCCAACATGGTCGGGTCGCTGACCTCGGGATGGCTGTCGAGCCGCATGTCCCGGCGCTGGCTGCTGGCGCTGATCTACTTCGCCCGCGCCATCGTCATTGCCGCCTTCGTGCTGCTGCCCGCCTCGCCGGTCACCTCGATCGGCTTCGGCGTCGCCATCGGCCTGCTGTGGCTCTCCACCGTGCCGCCGACCTCCGGCCTCGTGATGCTGATGTTCGGCACCCGCTATCTCGCCATGCTTTACGGCTTCGCCTTCTTCAGCCATCAGGTCGGCGGCTTCCTCGGGGTGTGGCTCGGCGGCCTGCTCTATGAGCGGCTCGGCTCCTACGACCTCGTCTGGTGGCTGTCCGTCGCCCTCTCGGTCGCCTCGGGCCTGATCAACCTGCCGATCATCGAGCGTCCGGTCGCGCGGCCGGAGCCTCAGCCGGCCTGACACGGGGACCACATCCGTCGGCGCAGGCCGGATTTTCCTGCCGGCATTTTCCCAACGTTAACCATCTTGCCGCAGCATATTCGCCGGGGAAGGGATGGGATCGGCATTCCGTTCGGTGATACCGCCAACGTTGCCACATGGCCACAGGCGCGCGCCGACATGTCGCCTTGCCCCGCGCAAAGGCCGGCTTTGCCTTGCACGGCGAGACGGGCTTCGCGCATCGTGAAGCACGATCAGGAAAGCACGGAACCGTCGATGCGACTGTCTTCAGCTCTCATTGCCTGCGCCTGCCTCATGCCGTCCATTCCCGCTCTCGCGGACCAGATGGATGCGCAGCAGGCGCGCAGCTTCGTGGTCGGGCGCACCTTCTCGTACAAATGCTACGAGGGAACAGTCGGCGCGGGCCGCATTCTCGACGACGGCTCGGTGGCCGGCACCATCCAGATGCGCGGCCAGGGCACGCTGCGCTTCGTGACGCTTCCGGCCGGCACCCTTATCACCAAGGGCAGCACCGTCTGCGCCCGCATGAAGGGCATGATGTTCGAGCCCTGCTTCGACCTCGAGAAGACCAGCGAGGTCTCCTTCCGCGGCAATCTCTCCGGCTTCGCCAAGCTCGCCTGCGAGTTCAACCGCGGCGGCGCCGGCCGTGCCCGCCTCGCCTCCAACCGCAACAAGACCTCGCGGCCGACCACCACCGCGCAGGTCGAGGCCCGAAACTAAGATTCCGGGGCTCCGGGGCCGGACTCCGATGCTCTCCCCGCGCCAAGCAAAGGGCAGCCCGCGGGCTGCCCTTTGCATGTCCGGCTCCCGGAAAGCCTCGTGCCGGTCAGCCGCCCTGCTTGGTGGCGGTCGGCGCCATCGCCGGCTGCTCGGGCTGCGCCTTGTCGGCGGCATCGAGGCCCACAGCAATCTTGCGTTCGATCTTGGCGAGGTCATCCGGCTCGGGCTTCAGGTCGCGCGCCTGGTTCCACTTGAACCGCGCTTCCAGCTTGCGCCCTACTTTCCAGTAGGCGTCGCCGAGATGGTCGTTGATGACCGCCTCATCCGGCTTCAGCTCGACCGCACGCTCCAGCTCGCGCACCGCGTCGTCATAGCGCCCCACCCGGTAATAGGCCCAGCCAAGGCTGTCGATGAAGAAACCGTCGTCGGGGCGCAGCGTGACCGCCTTGCGGATCATCTCCATGCCTTCGTCGAGATTGATCCCCTGGTCGATCCAGGAATAGCCGAGATAGTTCAGCACATGCGGCTGATCGGGCTTCAGCTCCAGCGCCTTCTTGAGATCGGCCTCGGACTTAGCCCATTGATGCGTGCGCTCATAGGCGGTGCCGCGGAAATAATAGAGCATCCAGTTAGCCGCGGTCGGAGCCTGGAGCTGGTCGATGACCTTGGTATAGGCCTCGGCGGCCTCCGCATATTTCTGCTTGGAGCGCAGGATGTCACCCAGCGCGATCATGGCGCGGGTGTCCTTGGGATCTTTCTCGATGATCTTTTCGAGCGTGGAGCGCGCTTCGTCGAACTGGCCGGCGGCATCGAGATTGATGCCGAGCTGAATGTCGGCATTCAGCTTGAGCGGCGAGGTCGCCGGGATCGACCGGTAGGTCGCAATGGCCTCGTCATAGCGCTTCATGCTCTCGAACAGGTCGGCCAGCGCCACCCCCACCAGCGGGTGGCTGGGGTCGAGCCAGCGCGCGAGCTGCAGATAGACCAGCGCCAGATCCTCGCCTCCCTGCCGGCCAAGTGCCGCGCCAAGGCCATACAGCACCTCGGCCGCGCCCTGCGCCGGCGTCTCGATGAGCGGCGGCAGGGTCTTGCCGGCCTCGACCTGCCTGAGCGACTGCTCGACCAGCGGGTCGTTCGGCAGCACCTTGTCGAACGCCTCATAGGTCGAGACGGCGACGCCCTTGTCGCCATTGCGCGACGCCCAGCGGCCATAGGCATCGACGACGCGCAGCGTGCGCGGATCGATCTTGAGCGCCTGCTCAAGCCGCTTGCCGGCGTCCTTCTTCTGCCCGGCGGCATCGAGGATCAGGCCGGCATTGAAGTCCTTGAAAGCGGCGTACCATTCTGGCCCCTGCAGGGCGTCGATCATGTCTATGGCGGCGCGGGTATTGCCGGAACCGTACTGGCTCCATGCCGCCATCAGCGTCGCGCTGAGCTCCGCGATCGCGCCCTGGCTGGCGCGCTTCAGGTTGGAGCGGGCCGTAACATATTGCTTGGTCTTCAGCGCCTTAACGCCCAGCACCAGCCGCGACAGCCGATGATCGGGATCTATGCGCACCAGCTTCTGCGCCAGGTCCACCGCCTCGTCGATGTCGCCATCCGCCAGGAAGGTGAGGAAGGCGCGTTCCAGGATCTCACCGTTGCGCGGAAACACGCGGATCAGCGCACGGTAATAGGCAGCGGCGGTCGACGTATCCCGTTCAGCGCTAGCAAGGCGGGCAGCGAGATAGTTGCCGGCCGGGGAGGTCCGAGCGATCACCGCGTCGGGTATGGCATCCGCCCGCGCGGAAGCCAGCGGCATGAGGCCGCCGAGAAGCGTAAGCACGGAAAGAGCGGCCGCCGTCGGCCGCTGCATGACACGTCGAAACGTCAAAGTCGAAACCTCCAGCGGCGCTGACCCCGGCCCGGCGCAATCGGCAGGCCGCGGGGCAGTCGAGACGGCCCCACGCCCCCGCGCCAGATTGGTCCTTTTTGCCAGCGCCCGCAAGAACGAGCGCCAACCGGAACAGCCGAGACGGGACGAAGCTATCTATGGAGGGTTGCAGAGTCCTAAATGCGGCAAAGGCCGGAAAGCCGGCGGCTTCAGTCTCAGATCCGCCGGCCCAGCGCGACGCCCGCAATCAGCGCGCCCACGGTGATTCCAACCACCGTCGTCACCTTCAGCGGACCCCGGCGCGAACCGACCGGAGTGACGGGAGGCACTGCCGCGCCGCTCGCCATCCGCGCCGACATGGAATCGGGCGCGACCGATGCGCGCGGCATCACCATTGCGGCAAGTCCGCCGAGCGGAGAGGCCGTGCGCGCCACGGGTCGCTTCAGCCTTAGGAACCCCAGTACCAGCAGGATTGCGCCCACTAGGAAAGCACCCGCGGCGATGAGCAAAGCCGCCTCGATCGGCCCATAAGCGTCTGCGAGGGCAATGAACGCCGCGACCAGCAATCCGCCGAGCGTGAATGCGAGAAGCACGCCTCCCAAGCCGATGAGCAAGGCCGTGATGGCCGCCCGGCGGGCGGTTATGCGGAGTTCGATGCCGACAAGGCCGAACAGCGTCTGAAACATCAGTCGCGACCCCGGGTCAGCAGCCCGAAGACGAAGCCGACGCCCAGCGCCGCCACCACCGCACCAATGGGGTTGCGCTCGATGCAGGCCGTCACGTCGCTGGAAAGGTTCTGCGCGCGCTCCTTGGCGTCTTCGAGAGCGGCCGAGCCTTCATCGAGGAGATTGGTTGCCGTCGCTTCGGCGCGGGCCCGGGTGCTGCGCACCTTGCTGCGGACCGCGGAGCTCACTGCCTCGCCTTCGCTCTTCGCGAGCGCAGTCAGGGTATCGGCGAGCTTCGCCACATCGGCGCGCAGGGTCGCCAGATCATCGGAAAGCTTGGAAAAATCCTGCTGCACGCTGGGCTCCGCCATCTAATCCTCCTCATTGACTGCGCATGAACATACGCGTCGGTCTGCGGTACTCGAACGCTTAACGCGCCCGGTGACCACCCGGTTCCGGCCCATCCTGCACGGCGATCAGATACGGCGGAAGGTAAAATAACCCGGGACCCGTCCCTCCCGGATGGCCTTCGCCTCGTAGCGGGTACCGTGCCAACCCGCGAAAGGCCGGCGCCAGTCGTCGGCGCGCCGCGCGGTCCATTCGAAACGCGCATCGGCGAGCAGGTGGCGCAGGGTCCAGGCCGCATAGTCCTCGACATCCGTCGCGAAACGAAACCGACCGCCGGGCGGCAGCAGGCGGGCGATGCGCGACAGGTTCTCCGGCCGCACGAAGCGCCGCTTCCAGTGCCGGCGCTTGGGCCAGGGGTCGGGATAGAAAAGGTCGATCCGCTCGAAGGCAGCGTCCGGCAGCTTATCGAGCAGCGGCACGACGTCGTCGCCATAAAGCCGGACATTGTCCAGCCCGCGCTGGGCAATGGCGGCCGTCGCCTTGGCGACACCATTGAAGAACGCCTCGGCGCCGATGAAGCCGATATCCGGCTCCCGCGCCACCTCGTCGACCAGACGCTCGCCACCGCCGAAGCCGATCTCCAGTCGATAGGCCGCCATCGGCCGCGCGAAGAGATCGGCGAGCGTCGTACCGGGCGGCAGATCCGTCGGGATGGCCAGCGAAGGCAGGTCGCGCTCCATATGGACCGCCTGCAGCGGGCGCAACGTCTTACCGCGCCTGCGCCCGAAGAACGCACCCCCGCCGCGGTGATGCACGGCCTCGGCCTCCGCAGGGGATTCCTCATGCGTCGTCTCGGGAGTGGTCGATTGTCCGTCGCTCATCATCGTCGCGTCCATGGCCGAAGCCCGGCGATGACGGCCGGGGCGGCGAGCCCCGGTTACACAAGGCAAAACCGCCGCGCAACCGCGGCGGTCCGATTTAGCGGAGGCGACAGGCTCAGACGAGCGCGGAGCGGATCGCGTCGGCGAGGTCGGTGCGCTCCCAGGAGAAGCCGCCATCGGCCTCCGGCGCGCGGCCGAAATGCCCATAGGCCGAGGTCCGCGCATAGATCGGCTTCGTGAGGCCGAGATGCTCGCGGATACCGCGCGGGCGCAGATTCATCACCTCCCGCAGCACGACTTCGAGCCTGGCTTCCTCGACCTGTCCGGTGCCGTGTAGGTCGACATAGACCGCCAGGGGGTCGGAGACGCCGATCGCATAAGCAAGCTGGATCGTGCAGCGCTCGGCGAGGCCGGCGGCGACCACGTTCTTTGCGAGATAACGCGCGGCATAGGCGGCGGAGCGGTCCACCTTGGTCGGGTCCTTGCCCGAGAAGGCGCCACCGCCATGGGGAGCCGCGCCGCCATAGGTGTCCACGATGATTTTGCGGCCGGTAAGCCCACAATCGCCGTCCGGGCCGCCGATGACGAACTTTCCGGTCGGATTGACGTGCCAGATCGTCTCCGGCGTGATCCAGCTGGCCGGAAGCGCCTCACGAATATAGGGTTCGACGATGGAGCGCACATCATGCGACGACAGGTCGGCATCGAGATGCTGGGTGGAAAGGACGATCTGTGTCACCTCCACCGGCTTGCCTCCGTCATAACGAACGGTGACCTGGCTCTTGGCATCCGGGCCCAGCACCGTGCTCTCGCCCGAATGGCGGGCATCGGCGAGGCGCTTCAGTATGCGATGGGCATAATAGATCGGTGCCGGCATCAGCTCCGGCGTTTCGCGGCAGGCATAGCCGAACATGATGCCCTGGTCGCCCGCGCCTTCGTCCTTGTTGTCCGCGGAATCAACGCCTTGCGCGATATCCGCGGACTGCGCATGGAGCAGAACCTCGATATCCGCAGTTTCCCAGTGGAAGCCGTCCTGCTCATAGCCGATGTCCCTGATGGCAAGGCGGGCGATGTGGGACAGCAGATCCCTGGTGATGCCGGCCGGCCCACGAGTTTCACCGGCGATCACGACGCGATTGGTGGTCGCGAGCGTCTCGCAGGCGACGCGCAGATGCGCCGGATCCCAGCCGAGCTCCGGCCCGAGGCGGAAGAACGCGTCCACGACCTCGTCGGAAATACGATCGCAGACCTTATCCGGATGCCCTTCGGAAACGGATTCGCTCGTAAATACATAAGCTTGACGGGACACAGACGGCCTCCCAGTTTCAGGCCCGGGCCAACCAGCGGCACCCGGCACTGCGCTTGTGACAAGCAGCAGGGTCCACCGTCAAGACCGAAGCGACGGACTCGTTCGTAAAAACGAACGATTTGACCGGGCCGGAGCCTTTCGGCGGCATCGTTCTCCGTCATGCCCGCCGGACGACGGCACGACAGCCTCGGTTCCCGTGCCAGACATCGTGCCGACGCTCATGGCTCCGCCGCTTCCTCGCCGGCGATGGCTTCCACGAGATCGACGACGCGGCGGCGCACCTTGGCGTCGGTGATGCGGGTGAAGGCGCGCGTGAGCGCGAGGCCTTCGGATGTTGAAAGGAAATCCGACACATAGGTCGGAGAGCCCTCCTCTCCGAAGCCGCCATGAGGAAGCGCTGCGCCCCCCGGAGCCCCATCAAAGAAAAAGGAAACGGGCACGCCGAGCACGTTGGAAATGTGCTGAAGGCGACTGGCACCTATACGATTGGTGCCCTTTTCATATTTCTGGATCTGCTGGAAGGTAATGCCCAAGCTCTCGCCAAGCTTTTCCTGGCTCATGCTGACCATCATGCGGCGCATGCGAACCCGACTTCCGACGTGCTTGTCAATCGGATTCGGCGACTTCTTGGTCATTAGTTTCCCCATTGCGAGCAGCAGACAACGCTCCCCCCGGTCTACCGAGGAGAGACATGACGCCCAGCCCGCGGGCAGTCTAGGCAAAGGGCGTTACAGCGTCGATCAACCAGAACGTGCATGGCGACAAGCGGATGCCAAACTGGCACAAAATATCATCAGCATGAGGAAAAATGGTATCATATAACCATATCGATTGTAAAAGGTGCCGGCTAGCGCTTGCGGCAATGGACCATCCACAACACCGCGCTGCCCCAACCCGAGATATGCAATGGACCTTCCTAGCGGATCGAGGATGGCGGAAATGCCGTCATTGGTGCCGCGAATCATCGGCAAGCCCTGCTCGATACTGCGCAATCTCGCCTGCTGGTAGTGCTGGTAGGGACCGGGCGTCAAACCGAACCAGGCATCGTTGCTGAGATTGAGCAGAGCGGACGGCCGCGGCCCGGCTTCGTCCGCGACGCGAACCTCATCGGGAAAAATCGCCTCATAACAGAGCAGCGGCAGCACCGGGGGCAGGCCGGGAATGGCGAGAAGCGTCCGCCGCTCCGCCGCAGCAAAGCCGCCACGCACACGCGTTAGTTGCTGAAGACCAATGCTCTCCAGCATCGATTGAAAGGGCAGATATTCGCCGAACGGTACCAGATGCACCTTGTCCGCCGTCGCGACCAGAGCGCCCTCATGGTCCAGCGCGCGGATGCTGTTGAAGATCTTCGGATACCCGCCCGGCACCGGGGGCGGCGCCCAGCGCGCGGCGCCGGTGACGAGCACCGTTTCCGGCGGCAGAATGCCGGCGATGCGCGCCAGCACCTCCGGCTCGTGCTCCAGGAAGAACGGAAAGGCGGATTCCGGCCAGATCAGATGGGTGATGCCGGACAATCCGCCCGCGCTCTCGCTTGTCTCGATATAACGCTCGACCACGCGGTCGCGGGCGTCGTAGCGGAATTTCTCGTCCTGCGGCAGGTCCGGCTGCATGATGCGGAGCCGCACGCCGGGCACATCACCGATGGACGTCGTGTCGAGACGCCAGTTCCCCCACCCCCACAGGCCGGCCAGCACGGCGCCCGCGAGGCAGGGCCACACCCAGCCGCGCCCCCTGGGCGGGCCGAGCAGGAGGACCGGGCTCGCGAGCACGGCGACCGCCAGCAGGCTCATGCCCCACAACCCGACAAGGGAGCCGGCCTGGGCAAGCGCAAGGTCGTTGGCAAAAGCGTAGCCGAAGCTGTTCCAGGGAAAGCCGGTGAAGAGATGCCCGCGCAACCAGTCCGCTGCCGTGAGGCTCGCGGCGAGCGTGAGGACGCGCAGCGCGCCCGGAGGCCACACCAGCCGTGCCAGGACGCAGCCGAGGCCGAGATAGATCGCCAGTCCCGCCGGCAGCGCCAGCACGGCAAAGGGCAGCAGCCATGCAAAGACCTCCGCCTGGACCAGAAGGGCGTTACCTATCCACCAGAGCGAGGCCACGAGATAGCCGAAGCCGAACCACCAGCCGATGCCGAAGGCGGCGACCAGGCCGGCGCGATTACGGCTGGTTCCGTCCAGCAGCAGGACGAGCATGGGAAAGGTGAGCGCCAGCAACGGCCAGAACGAGACAGGTGCCATGGCGAGGGCTGAGAGGGCCCCCGCTGCGCAGGCGACGCCACGCCGCCGCCAGCCGGACAATCCGGCGATCCGGCCGGCGAACCCTGAAAGCATCAGGAACCTCGTGGAGGAGCGACAGGAGAAAAGCAGGCGGGACGCGGCCACGGCCGCATCCCTGTCAGGCCGCGTCGGGATCCGGCGCCTTCGCGGAGCGCTCGCCATTGGCCTGCACCGACGGCGAAGGCAGGCCATTGCGTCGAGCACCGCCCTCCGCCGCATCATCCGCACGGCGCATGGGAGCGCCGCCGGTGCGGGCCGGCATAATGCGCAGGCGCTTCACCCGGCGCGGGTCGGCATCCAGCACCTCGATCTCGAAGCCGCCCGGCGCCGCGACAATCTCGCCGCGCACCGGCACCCGGCCGGCCAAAGTCACCAGGAGGCCGCCCAGCGTATCGACCTCCTCGGCCTCCTCGCCAAGGGCGAAGGCGGGGTCGACGAGTTCCGCCACGTCCTCGAGATTGGCACGGGCGTCGGCAATGAAGGTGCCGTCGGACTGACGGGCGATGAGCGGGACATCGTCCTCGTCATGCTCGTCCTCGATGTCGCCGACGATCTCTTCGACGAGATCCTCCATCGAGACGATACCATCGGTGCCGCCATATTCGTCGATGACCAGCGCCAGATGGATGCGGCTCGCCTGCATGCTCGCCAGCAGCTCGATCGAAGGCATGGAAGGCGGCACGAACAGCAGGCGGCGGATCAGCTTCGACGCGCTGAGCGCGGTGGAGAGGTCCAGCGCCTTAGGATTGAAGGTGGGATTGGCGGGGGCCTCGATGCCGGTCGCAAGCGCGTCCCGCGCAGGAACGTCCTCGGCCTGGAGAGCGGGGCGGCCGATCAGCGCGCGCTGGGTGAGATGAGCGACGAGGTCGCGGATATGGACCATGCCGACCGGGTCGTCGAGCGTGTCGTCGAAGACCACGAGGCGCGAATGGCCGGCCTTGGCGAACACCGCCAGCAATTCGCCGAGGCTGATCTCCTTCTGCACCGCGACGATGTCCGCCCGCGGCACCATCACATCGCCGACCCGGAGTTCGCGCAGCTCCAGGATGTTCTTGAGCATCGAGCGCTCGGTCACCGTCAGGTCGGCGGCGAAGTCCTCGTCGGAGGACAGCACCTCCGCCAGTTCGCTGCGCAGCGAACCGGAGGAACGCCAACCTCCGAGCAGGCCGCGCAGCCTGTCGAACAGGCCGCTGCGCTCGCCGCGTTCCGCACGGGTTTCTCCGCGTGCCTCATGTGGATCACCCCCCTCCTCACGGCCCTTCTCATGGGAGGGATCCGTATTGGAGCGGGGACTTCGAGGTCGGTCGGACGGGTTCGAGGCAGAGTGTGACATGGCCATGATGCGTGTGGATCAGCGTAAGGGTTCCGTCTCGGCATAGGGATCCGGGACATCGAGCGCCGCGAGGATGACGCGTTCCAGCGCCTCCATCCCCTCGGCTTCCTCGCCGTCCTCGTGATCGTGGCCGATCAGGTGCAACGTACCGTGGACGGCGAGGTGAAGGAGATGGTGGGCCAGCGGCTTGCCCTCCTCCTCCGCCTCGCGCGCCAGCGTCTCATAGGCGATCGCGATGTCGCCGAGATGGGGATCGCCGCCTTGCCGGGCGATCTCGGGCGTCGGAAAGGACAGAACGTTGGTCGCCTTGTCCTTGCCGCGCCAATCGCGGTTGAGAGCACGAATGCCCTCGTCGTCCGTCAGCATGACCGCTATCTCGGTTCCGTCCGGCAGATCCGCGGCCGCGGTACGGCAGGCGGCGATCACCGCCTGCACCACGAGATCCTCGGCCGGGGGAAAGGTCGACCATAAGTCGGCCTCCACCAGCACGTCGACCTCGATCAGAGAGCCATCGCTCATCGCGGGCGGTTCCTGCTGTCGGCGGACGGCGTGGGCGCACGCCCGTCATAGGCGGCGACGATGCGCCCGACCAGTTCGTGCCGCACCACGTCGGCGGCGCTGAAATGGCAGACCTCGACGCCCTCGACATCGCTGAGCAGGTCGACCGCCTCGGCAAGACCGGAGGTCTGGCCTGGCGGCAGGTCGATCTGGGTGGGGTCGCCGGTTACGATCATATGCGAGTTTTCGCCGAGGCGCGTCAGGAACATCTTCATCTGCATTGATGTAGTGTTCTGCGCCTCGTCGAGGATCACGCAGGCATTGGAGAGCGTGCGTCCGCGCATGAAGGCCAGAGGTGCGATCTCGATCTCGCCCGAGGTGAGCGCCCGCTCCACATAGGCGCGGTCCATCAAATCGTGGAGCGCGTCATAGATGGGACGCAGATAGGGATCGACCTTTTCCTTCATATCGCCGGGCAGGAAGCCGAGCCGCTCCCCGGCCTCCACCGCAGGACGCGAAAGGATGAGCCGGTCGACCGCGCGGCGCTCCAGCAGATGCACCGCATAGGCAACGGCGAGCCAGGTCTTGCCGGTGCCGGCCGGGCCGACGCCGAACACCAGCGTTTGCCGCTTCAGGGCGCGGATATAGGCATCCTGCGCCGCGGTGCGCGCCCGCACCGGGCGGCGGCGCAGCGAAATCTCGTCAAAGCTCTGGCGCCGGGCGGCGGGATCGAAATCGAACAGGAAGCCTTGGGAGGCTGCCTCGCGGATCACGCCCTCGACATCGCCGGGGCCGAGATCGGCGCCTTTCTTGAGACGGCCATAGAGCGTTTCCAGCACATGGCGTGCCTGCTCGCAGGCCTCGCGCGAGCCCTCCAGCGCGACGTGGTTGCCGCGCTGCTCGGCCACCACCTCGAGCCGGCGCTCGATCAGCGCGAGGTTCTGGCCGTAATGGCCGAAGAGCAGGCTGGCGAGGCGGTTGTCGTCGAAGGCCAGCACGAGCTGGAGCGGCGTGTCGGCGGTGGGATCGGTCCAGCGCGCCTCGGTGCCGGCCGGCGCCGGGCGGGGCGCGACGAGCGTGGCACCGCCGCCGCGTTCGACGAAGACCTTGTCCGGCCTTCCTCCGTCTGACTTTCCTGCCCGCGAACGATCATGGTCGGATCCGGGTCGCCGCACGCTCACGCCTCCACCTTCTCCACCGGCACCATGCCGGCTTCCAGTCTCAAGCCGCCCTGCGGCGGCCGATCGCTGCCGAAGGCCTCGCCGCCAATGATCGTGCCGGCAAGGCTCCTGGTGCTGACCTCGCGGATATCCACCTCGGCCAGCGTTCCGATCGCGGCCGTGGGCGCAAGGACCACCACAGACTGGAGATAGGGCGAGCGCCCGATGAGTTGACCCGGCAGACGGCCGGGCTTTTCGAGGAGGATATCGAAGCGCCGGCCGCGGCAGGCCGCATCGAACGCCGCTTTCTGGCGCTCCAGCAGGGCCTGCAGCGCATAGAGGCGCTCGTTCTTCACATCCTCGGGAAGCTGCGAACCGGAACCCGCCGCCGGCGTACCGGGCCGCGGGCTGTACTTGAAGGAGAAGGCCCCCGCAAAGCCGACGCGCTCCACGAGATCCATCGTGTCGGCGAAATCCTCATCGCTCTCGCCGGGAAAGCCAACGATGAAATCCGAGGAAAAGGCGATGTCGGGGCGCGCCGTGCGCACCTTCTCCACCACCTCGAAATAGAGCTCGCGGTCATGCTTGCGGTTCATCGCCGCGAGAATGCGGTTCGAACCCGACTGAACCGGCAGATGCAGATAAGGCATCAGCGCCGGCATCTCGCGATGGGCGGCGATCAGGTCGTCATCCATGTCGCGAGGATGGCTGGTGGTGTAGCGGATGCGGGCGATGCCCGGCACCTCGGCAACCCGGCGCACCAGCTCGGCAAGGCCGGCCGGGGAGCCATGACCGTCATCGCCGTGATAGGCATTGACGTTCTGGCCGATCAGCGTGACCTCGCGCACCCCGCCATCGGCGAGGCGTTTCACCTCGTCGAGGATCTTGGCCACCGGCCGCGACACCTCGGCCCCGCGCGTATAGGGCACGACGCAGAAGGTGCAGAACTTGTCGCAGCCTTCCTGCACCGTCACGAAGGCGGTCGGGCCGCGCTTGGCGATGGCGGCACGGGTCGGCGGCGCCAGGAAGTCGAACTTATCCTCGACCGGAAACTCGGTCTCTACGATCCGGGCGCGCTTGTGGGTGCCGCGGCTCTGCGCCTCGGCAATCAGCTCCGGCAGCCGGTGATAACTTTGCGGGCCGACCACGAGATCGACGCCATGGGCGCGCTTCACGATCTCGGCGCCCTCGGCCTGCGCCACGCAGCCGGCGACCGCCACCATCGTGCGGCGCCCCAGCTCCTCCTGCTGCTTCCTAAGCCGGCCGAGTTCGGAATAGACCTTCTCGGCCGCCTTCTCGCGGATGTGGCAGGTGTTCAGGATGACGAGGTCGGCATCGTCCGCGGTGTCCGTCTCGACATAACCCTCGCGTGCAAGCTGATCCGTCATGCGCTGGGCGTCATAGACGTTCATCTGGCAACCGAAGGATTTGACGAAAAGCTTCCGGGGTTCGCTCATGGGACTCAAGGGTGGGCACGGCCGCAGGCACGGGAAAGCGGACCGGACATGAAGGGATGTGACGAAGGCGGCGCGCTCCCGCGCGCTGCAGACTGTGGCGTGCCCATGCGACGGCGCGGTGAAGGCAATCGCCGTCCTCCGCTCGTTTCCAGCTCACTGGTGCCCAGCTTGCTCGTATGGAAGGTCGCGATAGGGTTCTGCTCCTGAGGCTACGTCGACTCTACCTTTAACCGGATTCCGGAAAAAAGGGAATGCGCCACGCCTTATCCCCGCTGGCGTCCGGTAAGCGCACCGCCCAGCATGCGGCGTGCGGCGCGCTCGGCGGCAAGCGTCACCTTCTTGCGGTCGCCGCCAGCGATCGGCGCGCCGAAATGCAGCTCCACATCGATGGCACCGCGCTTCATCACCTCGATGAGATGGGGGGCAAGGTCCATGTCGCCATACCAGGCGACCAGCGGGCGGCGCTGCCGGCCGAGCGGGATACCGCCTTGCGCGACATAGGCAAGCGCGACCGGCTGGACGAGCGCTCCGCCTCCGCCCGCACCGTCCATCGCCTCGCGGGTCGCGCCCAGCAGGGCGGAACGGAAAGCGAGCACCCGGTTGCCGTCGCTCGACGTGCCCTCGGCAAACAGCACGACCGGATCGCCTTCCGCCAGCCGCGCCGCTATCTCCCGATTGACCCGCCCTGTATCGGTCCGGCTGGAGCGATCGACGAAGACCGTACGCTGCAGGCGGGCGAGCAGGCCGATGCCGGGCCAGCGCCCGATCTCGCTCTTGGCGACGAAGCCGAGCGGCACGCACGAGCCGAGCACCAGGATGTCGAGCCACGACACATGATTCGCCGCCAGGATCAGCGGGCGCGCCGCCTCCACCTCCCCCACCACCCGCACCCGCACGCCGAGCAGCGCCAGCGCAGCGCGGTGGAACAGCAGGGGGATGAAGCGCCGGCTGGGCAGCCCGAGGCGCAGCGAGAACCACTGCAGGGGGATGCCGATCGCAACCAGCCCCAGCACCCCGGCGAGCACGCAGGCGACGCGCAGCCGCCCGAGACCGCCACCCATGCCACCATGGAGGCGCTCCACGGCTCAGTCCTTCGACAGGTCCGAAGTCGTGGAGGGAGACGGCGGCGCCTTTTCGGGCGCGTCGAGCGGCACGCCATAGAGTTCGAGCCGGTGGCCGACGAGACGGAAGCCGAGACGGCGCGCCACCTCCTCCTGCAACCGCTCGATCTCCTCGGAGCGGAACTCGACGACCGTGCCGGAGCGCAGGTCGATCAGATGGTCGTGATGCTCGTCCGGCACCGGCTCGTAGCGCGAGCGGCCGTCGCGGAAGTCGTGCCGCTCGATGATGCCCGCATCCTCGAACAGCTTCACCGTACGGTAGACCGTCGAGATCGAGATGCGGTCGTCCACGGCCGCGGCGCGGCGGTGCAGTTCCTCGACGTCGGGATGATCCTGCGCATCGGAGATCACACGCGCAATGACCCGTCGCTGATCGGTCATGCGCAGGCCGAGCGTCATGCAGGCTTCCTCGATCGCGGTCGGCTTCTCGGTCATCGTCACGCCCGTCTCACATCCCGCCCCAGCCTTAGGACGCCTGTGCCCACCTAGGCAACCACGTCACGGCGATTGCCGTGTGAAACCGCTCTCAGGCGATGTCGCGGCGCATGGTCAGCGCGGCGGCCGGAACGCCGCCTTGCGTGCGATAATAGCCCGAACGCCGGCCGATCTCGCGAAAGCCGGCGCGTGCATAAAGCTTGCGCGCCGCCGCGTTCCCCTCCTCCACTTCGAGGAAAACGGTGGTGTAGCCCTCGGCGGCGAGCCGGCCGAAGACGGCTTCCACCAATTGTCGACCGAGTCCGCGCCCGCGCCAGCGCGGCGCCACCGCAACCGAGAGAATCTCGGTTTCCGGCAACACGCCGCGGGTGAGGATGAAGCCGATCGGGGCCCCCTGGGGGCCGTCGGTAGCCAGGAAAGCGAGGCTGAGCCGGTCGGCGAGCAGCCGCTCGAATTCGGCGGCATCCCAGGCGATGTGGAACGCCCCGGCATGGAGGCCTGCCAGCGCCGCGGCGTCCCGGCTTGTGGCCACCCGCAACGCAGGGGGCCGGTCGGGAAAGAAGCGCGACAGCAAACCGCTCATCAACGGGCGATCCGGGCGCCATCCTGCGGCCGGGCATCGGGGCCGCGCAGATAGAGCGGGCGCGGCGGCGAGCGGGCGGGATCGGCGATGGCGGCGAGGCGCGCCAGCCAGACCGGATCCGGCGTCGCCTCGGCATCCACGCTGAGCGGGGCCGGCTGACCCGCCGGCCAGTGCTCGGCGAGGATCGCGGCGCCCGATCCCACAAGCCGCACCGGGCCGATCGCGACCGCGCGCGCGGCGTCGCGCACATTCATCGCACGCGCCCCGATCAGCACGCGCCCGCCGGCGCCGAACATCTGGACATAGAGATTCTCGTGCCGGGCATCGAGCGCGGCAACCACCGGGACGGCATCCTCGTCCGCGAGCGGAGGGGCGGCCAGCGTCGCGAGCGTCGACAGCCCTATGACCGGGCGCCCGGTGGCGAGCCCGAAGCCGCGGGCCGCAGACAGCCCCACCCGAAGCCCGGTAAAGCTGCCCGGGCCCACGGTCACGGCAAAGGCATCGATGGTGTCGAACGAGGTCTTCGCCTGCTCCATCAGCCGCCCGATCATGGGCACCAGCGTCTCGGCATGCCCGCGCGCCATCGGCAGCCGCTCGACGGCAAGCGTCGTATCGGTTTCGACGTTGTGGAGCGCGGCGGCGCAGGCCTCCAGCGCGGTGTCGATGGCAAGAATCAGCATGTCACACTCCGTCCCCACAATGGCATGGGAACGGGGCGGGACAGAAGCGAGGATGCGGCGGCGTCCCCGGCCTCAGGCTCTGCGGTCTTCAGACCGGCCGCACCTCGACCACATCGGGCACGAAATGACGCAGCAGGTTCTCGATGCCGTTCTTGAGCGTGGCGGTCGAGGACGGGCAGCCCGAGCACGAACCCTTCATGGCGAGGAAGACGACGCCGTCGCGATAGCCGCGGAAGGTGATGTCGCCGCCGTCATTGGCCACCGCCGGCCGCACCCGGGTGTCGATCAATTCGCGGATGGTGTCCACGATGCCGGCATCCTTGCTCTCGAAGAAGGTGTCCTCCTCGACCTCGGACGCCTCTCCGGCGAGCAGCGGCTTGCCGGAAACGAAGTGCTCCATGATGGCGCCGAGGATGGCCGGCTTGAGATGCGCCCAGTCCGCGACATCCTTGGTCACGGTCACGAAATCCGAGCCGAAGAACACGCCCGTTATGCCCGGCACCTCGAACAGCGCCTGCGCCAGCGGCGAGCCGGCGGCTTCCTCACGGTTGCGGGCCTCGAAGGTGCCCTGGCCGAGCACGGTGCGGCCCGGCAGGAATTTGAGGGTTGCAGGGTTCGGGGTGGCTTCGGTCTGGATGAACATGGCTCGCTCCGTCCATGCGGGATTCAAGGTCCCGCCGGCGTGGGTTGTCAGGCTTCTAGATAGGCGCTCGACGCGGGCAAAGAAAGGGCGGGAAAGCCGGGCGCCATCAGGCCAGCGCATCGATCTCGTCATCGGTCAGGCTTCCCGGCACGAGCGTGATCGGCACCAGCAGCCGCGGCCACGCACCGTGGGCGGCGCTTCCGCTCGCCAGCGCAGCGATCAGCGGCCCCGGGCCTTCCGAACCGGTAGCGGCGGCGAGAACGAGGATGGCGATGTCCTCGTCGGCCTCGATCAGCCGCACCACCTCGTCCGCCACCTTGCCCTCGCGCAGCACGCGCTCGGGCTCGACCCCGGAGAGGCGGCGCACCCGCGCGGCGAAATGCTCGAGCCGGGCATTGGCCTGCTCGCTGGCCTCGGCACGCATCAGATCGCCGACCCCGAGCCACTGGCTGGACGCATCGGCAAGATCCATGACGGTCAACATCACCACCCCGCCGCCGGTGCGCGAGGCCCGGCGTGCCGCGTAGTAGAGCGCGCGGTCGCATTCCGGGGTTTCGTCGACCACGACAAGAAACTTGCGGGCATGGCCCGGCTCGAAGCTCTGGCGACGACGCGGCATCAGGCTCTCCCGTCTTGTCGGCTGCGCAATCGAGCGCGGAACAGCGTGCAAGGCAACCGTCCGATGTGCAGGACGGCGGCGGAAGCCGGCGTCAGGCTCCGGCCGCCCCTGTCCCGCCGGCTCGGCCCCCGGCTGCCGGCTCGGCCTCGATCCGGTTGGTCTCGCCACTGCCGTCCAGCATGTCCCACATCTCGATCATCGGGTCGATGCGCCGACTCTTGAGGTAGCGGTAGAACGTGCCGTTCTCGGAATCCACCGGCGTCGCGTGGCGCGCCACGGCGCGGTCGACGACGCCCACCCGCCAGCCGAGGCTGCGCACCTGCGCCCCGAGCAGGATGTCGATGCCATAGCCGCTGATGCCGCGTGCGAACACGGATCCACATGTCTCCAGCGCCCGCCGGCTCAGCGCCGGCATCATGATTTCCACCGCGGTAACCGGCCGCCACGGCGCAGCCCTGCCCCCCTGCTGCATGAGCACGGGAAAATAGCTGCTGGAATCGGCAGTGAGCGACGGCTGCGCGAGATCGAGACGTTCGCTGTCCATGACCGCGAAGAAGGTTGCGATCGTCTCTGGGGCGATCTCGACATCGTCGTCGAGAAACAGCACCCGGTCATAACGCAGCAGCAGATGCGGGTGATGCTTCAGCAGCAGCGCGATGGCGGTCGACTTGGTGCCGGACTGACGCACCACATAGTCGGCGGCGCCAAGCGCGCCCTCCGGCTCGGCATAGAGGTTCAGCATCAGGTCGAACCGGCGCGCGCCATCGTGCAGCGACGGCTCGTGGCGGCCATTGGTCTGCACGAACACCAGGTCGCGATGGCGGCGCTCCGGGAGCGCCTGGCGCAAATCGAGGTCGACGGTATCGCGGAAGGCCTGCTGGTTCCGGGCCAGTTCGACATGGGAGAGCGGAAGCCAGGGTTCCCGCACCCGCCGGGCGAAAAGCCCCATCAGGTCGCGCAGCAGCCGTCCGCGCCGGCGCTTGTGAATGCGCAGGATCCATTCGAGCGACACATCGGGTGCCGGATCCTCGCCGTGCGTGAGGCCATGACGACGGTAATGCTCCCATGCCGAAAGCCCGGAGGCTGCCACCTGCGGATGACGCTCGACATACCAATCCGCGTCGAACTCCGCACAAGCCGGGCCGGATCGTCGTTCCGACAGGAACCGCGCGAACGCCGCACCGCCGCCGGCAGACAGGTTCGCGGGGGAATAAAGCGGATCGAAGAAGGGATGCGGTCGGTTTCCCCGGGCCTCGCCGACGGCCACGTAATGAACGAGTGCAAACGGCAGATACAGCCGGCTACCCAGATAAACCCGGGCATAGGCACTGTGCGCGAAGACCCCGGACGCCAGAATCCTCACATAATGGAGCACCCGTCCGAGGCAAGAAGCGCCGCCCGGTTCCTCATTGCCACGTTCCGTCACCGTGTTCACCAAGCTCCTGCATCCGCGCGCGGCCGACCGGCGGTTGCCACAACTCCGACTATCATTCCGTGCTTAGCTGCGCTACGCGAAGACTTGCGGATCGACGGCGTGCGCTCACGGAAGGCGCGGCACGTCCCGCACGGTCCGGCCAGCAGGATGGGGGCACGCGTGATCTACCTCTTTAGCCCGGCTCGTTTTCAGGACGACCGCGGCTGGTTCTCGGAAACCTACAACGCCCGCAAAGCCGCCTCTCATGGCCTCGATATGGTGTTCGTGCAGGACAACCAGTCCTTCTCGCGCGATGCCGGCACCATCCGGGGCCTGCATTTCCAGGCCGCACCCGTCGCGCAGGGCAAACTGGTGCGTGTGCTGACCGGGCGCATCCTCGACGTGGCGGTGGACATCCGCCGGGGCTCGCCGACCTACGGCCAATATGTCAGCGCGGAACTTTCCGCCGAGAACGGCGCGCAGCTTTATATTCCGCCGGGCTTCGCCCACGCCTTCGCGACGCTGGAGCCGAACACCCAGGTCTTCTACAAGGTCACCGCCTTCTACGACAAGGCGAGCGAGGGCGGCGTGCGTTGGGACGACCCGGACATCGGAATCGACTGGGGTCTCGGCGACCTCACCCCGACCCTGTCGGCCAAGGATGCCCTGCTTCCGACCCTTTCATCGTTCACCAGCCCGTTCGACTATGACGGCGTGCCGATGACACTGACCACCCTGTCCCCCTACTGAGCGCGACCAACCCCATGCGTGTGCTTGTAACCGGCGGTGCCGGCTTCATCGGATCGGCCGTCTGCCGCCATCTCGTCGATGATCTCGGCCATGAGGTGGTCAATGTCGACGCCCTCACCTATGCGGCGAATCTCGCCTCGCTGGATCCGATCGCCTCCTCGCCGCTCTACACCTTCGAGAAGGCAGACATCCGCGACCGCGCGGCGATGGACACCCTCCTCGCCCGCCATCAGCCCGATGCGGTGATGCACCTCGCCGCCGAGAGCCATGTCGATCGCTCCATTGCGGCGGCGGCAGTGTTCCTCGAAACCAACATCATGGGCACGGCGACGCTGCTGGAGGCGGTGCGCGCCTATCTCGACCGGGCCTCGCCGGAGCGGCGCGACGCGTTCCGCATGCTGCACATCTCGACCGATGAAGTGTATGGCTCGCTGGGACCGGACGGGCTCTTCACCGAGAGCACGCCCTACGACCCCTCCTCGCCCTATTCGGCCTCCAAGGCGGCGTCCGACCATCTGGTTCGCGCCTGGACCCGCACCTATGGGCTGCCCTGCGTCATCTCCAACTGCTCGAACAATTACGGGCCGTACCACTTCCCGGAGAAGCTGATCCCGCTGGTGATCCTCAATGCGCTGGAGGGCCGCGACCTGCCGGTGTATGGTGACGGATCCAACATCCGCGACTGGCTCTATGTGGAAGACCATGCCCGCGCGCTGGTGATGGTGCTGACCCGCGGCCGGATCGGCGAGAAGTACAATATCGGCGGGCGCAACGAGCGTACCAATCTCGCCGTGGTCGAGACCATCTGCACTCACCTCGACGCGATGCGCCCGCGCAATGCCAGCCATCGCGATCTCATCCGCTTCGTCACGGATCGCCCGGGCCACGACCACCGCTACGCCATCGACGCCACCAAGACCGAGACCGAGATCGGCTGGCTGGCGCAGGAAAGCTTCGACACCGGCATCGAGAAGACCGTGCGCTGGTATCTCGACAACGAGGCCTGGTGGCGTCCGCTGCGCGAGAAGGTCTATGGCGGCGAGCGGCTCGGCACGCTGGGCGAAACGGGGAGCCGCTCCTGATGCGCGTGGCGGTCACGGGCCGGACCGGCCAGGTGGTCAGCGCCCTTGTCGAACGCGGACCGCTGGCGGGCATCGACGTCCTGCCGGTCGGGCGCCCGGACATGGACCTCGCCGATCCGTCATCCGTTGCCCGCGCGCTCGCCGCGGCAGAGCCCGACGTCATCGTCTCGGCGGCCGCCTATACGGCGGTGGACAAGGCGGAGAGCGAGCCCGAGCTCGCTCATGCCATCAACGCGACCGGCGCCGGAGCCGTGGCGAGCGCCGCAGCCCGGCTCGGCGTACCGGTGGTACATCTGTCGACCGACTACGTATTCGACGGCAGCAAGTCCTCAGCTTATCGCGAGGACGACCCGGTGCACCCGCTCGGCGTCTATGGTACGAGCAAGCTGGCCGGCGAACGCGCGGTCGCGGCGGCGACGCCCGACCATGCCATCCTGCGGGTCGCCTGGATCTTTAGCCCGTTCGGGGCGAATTTCGTCCGCACCATGCTGCGCCTTTCGGAGACGAGGGATGTCGTGCGCATCGTCGCCGACCAGCAGGGCGGCCCGACCTCGGCGCTCGATATCGCCGATGCGGTGCTCACCGTCGCGACGCGGCTGCGGGCGGGTCCGGTGCCGGAGCTGCGCGGCATTTTCCATCTGCCGCCGGCTGGCGAGGCAAACTGGGCGAGCTTCGCCGAGGCCATCTTCGCCGGGGCAGGGAAGCGCGGCCGCAATCCCTGCGCGGTCGAGCCGATCACCACGGCGGACTACCCGACGCCGGCGCGGCGCCCAGCCAATTCACGTCTGGCCGGCGAGCGGATCGCCGCCATCCATGGCATCGCCCTGCCGGACTGGCGGGACAGCCTCGAAACCTGCCTCGACCGACTGCTGGGGCCCGCGCCATGATGCGCCCGGCTCGGCACCACATGACAGCATGCAAGACACGCAGGAGACGGCCATGAAGGGTATCATCCTAGCCGGCGGCGCGGGCACGCGCCTCCACCCGATGACCATGGCGGTCTCCAAGCAGATGCTGCCGGTCTACGACAAGCCGATGATCTATTATCCGCTGTCGGTGCTCATGCTGGCGGGCATCCGGGAAATCCTCATCATCTCGACCCCGCTCGACCTGCCGCTGTTCCAGCGCCTGCTCGGCGACGGCTCGGATTGGGGCCTCGACATCCGCTATGCCGAACAGCCGAAGCCCGACGGCCTCGCCCAGGCCTTCGTGATCGGCGCGGATTTCGTCTCCGGCGGCCCGTCCTGCCTGGTGCTCGGCGACAACATCTTCTACGGCCATGGGCTGGGCGACCTTCTCGGCAACGCGGTGAAGCGCACCTCCGGCGCCTCGGTGTTCGCCTATCATGTGCCCGATCCCGAGCGTTACGGCGTCGTCGAGTTCGACGCTGCGAAGAACGTGGTGTCGATCGAGGAAAAGCCCCTGAAGCCCAAGTCGAGCTGGGCCGTCACGGGCCTTTATTTCTACGACGAGCAGGTCGTCGACATCGCCGCCAACCTCAAGCCCTCGGCACGCGGCGAGCTTGAGATCACCGATGTCAACCGCCATTACCTCGCCCGCGGCACGCTGAATGTCGAGCTGATGGGTCGCGGCTATGCCTGGCTCGATACCGGCACCCCCGAGAGCCTGACCGATGCGTCGAGCTTCGTGCGCACGCTGGAGACACGCCAGGGCACGAAGGTGTGCTGTCCGGAGGAGATCGCCTTCCGTCAGGGCTATATTGACGAGGCCCAGCTCGGCCGGCTCGCCACAAGGCTCGGCAAGAGCAGCTATGGCCGCTATCTGGCCGCGCTGATGACCGAGCCCCGGATCGACTGACGGCGCCGGCAAGCAAAGGCCGGGCACGCGGCAGGCGCGCCCGGATTACGCCGGTCCGGTGTGCTCAGCGCACGAAGCCGACGATGTCCTTCACCTGGCGCATCGTCTCGTCCGCCAGAACGCGGGCGCGCTCGCCGCCCTTTTGCAGCACGGCGTCGATATGGCCGGGGTCGGCCACCAGCCGCTTCATCTCGGCGCCGATCGGCCCGAGCTTGGCGACCGCGAGGTCCACCAGCGCGCCCTTGAAGGTCGAGAACTGGCCGGCGCCGAACTGCTGCAGCACTTCGGCCGGCGTGGTGCCGGACAGCGCCGCATAGATGCCGACGAGATTCTCCGCTTCCGGGCGTGGGCGCAGGCCTTCCACCTCGGAGGGCAGCGGCTCGGAATCGGTCTTTGCCCGGCGCACCTTCGAGGCGATGGCGTCGGCGTCATCGGTCAGGTTGATGCGCGAAAGATCCGACGGATCGGACTTCGACATCTTCTTGGAACCGTCGCGCAGGCTCATCACCCGCGCCGCCGGGCCGCCGATCAGCGGCTCGGGCAGCGGGAAGTAGCTCTCGCCGAGCCCCTGCGCGGCGATGGACGGGCCGAAATCATTGTTGAACTTCTGCGCGATGTCGCGCGTCAGCTCCAGATGCTGCTTCTGGTCCTCGCCCACCGGCACATGGGTGGCCCGGTAGAGCAGGATATCGGCGGCCATCAGCGTCGGATAGGCATAGAGACCGACCGAAGCGTTCTCGCGGTCCTTGCCGGCCTTTTCCTTGAACTGGGTCATGCGGTTCAGCCAGCCGAGGCGGGCGACGCAGTTGAACACCCAGGCGAGCTCAGCATGGCCCGCGACCTGGCTCTGGTTGAACACGATATGACGCTCGGCGTCGATGCCGGCGGCGAGATAGGCCGCGGTCACCTCGCGAATGTTGCGCCGCAATTCGTCCGGTCCGCCCCAGACCCGCATGTCCTGGGTGATCGCATGCATGTCGACGACGCAATAGATGCAGTCATAGCTGTCCTGCAGTTCGGCGAACCGCTTGATGGCGCCGAGATAATTGCCGAGGTGCAGGTTGCCGGTGGGCTGCACGCCGGAAAAGACCCGCTGCTGGAATGCCATGGAGTGTCCTCAAACTGACCGGGCATCGGCCCGGAATGCCTCGTCGGCCCGGATGGCCGGCACAGGCGGGCGCGTCATCGCATGACCCTGCAGATCGGGCAAGCATCTCGCGGATCGCGCCAAGCGTCGAAGCTGCGCACCCTTGCGCATCATCACCCCCCGCGCAGGGCACGCTTCAGTTCCTTGAGATCCACGGCGCCTGCGAGCTGGGCAACGCCCGCATAGAGCGCGACCGCGAGGGCGACGATCGTCGCCAGCACACCGAATCCCACCGCCCCACCCCGCTCCAGCGGGCCGGCGAGCAGATGGCCCGCGAAGAAACTTGCCAGCGCCATGACGAGCGCCGCCGGCAACAGGCGCGGCAGGCGCCGGCGCAATGTCGCGTCGACCGGCAACAGGCCTCGCCGCATCAGGCCGCCCGCGAGGAGGCCGGCGCCGACAAGGCTCGAAACGAGCAGTCCCAGCGCCGGGCCGACAAGCCCGAGCGGCCCGGCCAGCGCGAAGCCGGACACCCCACCGACCGCCAGTGCCGCCAGTCCGGCCGCCGTGGCGAGCCGGCCGCTTCCATGAGCGAAGGCGATGGCGGCAAGGATTTTCTCCATCGCCTGGACCGGCAGCGCCAGCGCCAGCAACGCCAGCGCCTCGCTGGTGGCGGCAACGGCCGCGGCGTCGAAAGCACCATGGCGGAACAGCACGGTGACGATCGGCTCGGCCAGCACGATGAGGCCGAGGGCCGCCGGCAGCGCCAGGGTGATCGTCGCCTCCAGCCCCCGGCTCGCCGCCTCGGTCCGCCCGGTTCCGACAAGGGCGGGCAGCAGCACCGCACCCGCCACCGCGCCGATGACGCCGAGCGGCAATTCGACCAGCCGCGAGGCATAGAACAACGCGGCAACCGCACCCGGCACGCCGGACGCCACCGCGCCGGCGATGATGAAACGCAGCGGCGGCAAGGCCGCGCTGAGCAACGACGGTACTGCCCCGAGCAGGGTGGGCGCGGCCGCGCGCAGGCCGTTCCACAGCTCCGCAATGTTCGAGGGCAGGCGCGGCGCGAAGCGGCAGCCGGCAACCGCGGCGCATTGCACGGCGAACTGCACGGCCGCGCCGGCGAGGGTCGCTGCGGCGAGCCAATCAAGAGCGATCCGCGCCCCCGCCGGCGTCTCCGCTCCCACGGCGGCGGAGGCGAGCGCCAGAAACAGCACCGCCAGCACGCCGACATTGCCCATCAGCGGCGACAGCGACGGCAGGCGGGTGCGGCCCGCCGCATTGGCGAGCGCCGCGAGCACGCCCGAAACGGCCATCAGCGGCAGGCAGACGACGGTGAGCTGGCCTATCCACACCGCATCGGCAAAGCGCGTCTCCCCCGGTGCGAAGCCCGGTGCCAGCAACCGGATCGCCTGCGGCATGAAGACATAAAGCAGCGCGGCCAGCATCATGCCGATCCCGAACTGCAGCAGGACAGCGCCGAACGCCAGCCGCCGCACAGCATCGGGCCCGCCGTCGCGCTCGGCACGCAGGGCTGCCGGCACCACCGCGCCGTTGAGCGCGCCCTCGCCCAGCAGACGACGGGAAAGCTGCGGCAGGGCAAGGCCCGCCACCGCCGCATCGGCGACGGCGCCGGCCCCGAACAGCGCCGCGACGGCGGCGTCGCGCGTGAAGCCAAGGATCCGCGAGCCCAGCACCAGCACGGCGACGACCGACGCGTTGCGGATGAGGCTCATGAAGCGATCCGATGCAGCATGAAGCGATCCATAGCCGAGCCGCACGTCCGCGGAAAGCGCTGCGGTGCCAATGGGTGCGGGGTCCCGCATCATCCCCGTGGTTTGCCACTCCGGGTGCATTCTGATAGGCCGGACCGGCTGGCGACCGACCGTCCCCGGCTCCCTTTTCCTCCTGCAACAGAGACGCGCCTCGTGACCTCAGCCCGCCTCGACGTCCTCGGTTTCGGCAACGCCATTGTCGATGTCATCGCCCGTGCCGAGGAGGCATTCCTTGCTGAACAGGGGATGCGGAAAGCGGGAATGACCTTGATCGACGAAGCCCGCGCCGTCGCGATCTATGGCGCGATGGGACCAGGGATCGAGGTTTCCGGCGGCTCCGGAGCCAACACCACGGTCGGCGTCGCGGCGCTTGGGGGCAAAGCAGGCTTCATCGGCAAGGTGAAGGACGACGCGCTCGGCGCGATCTTCGGCCACGACATCCGCGCCGCCGGCGTCCATTACGCGACCCCCGCCGCCCCGGAAGGCCCGGAAACGGGACGCTGCCTCATTCTGGTGACGCCCGATGGCGAGCGCACCATGAACACGTTCCTCGGTGCCGCGCAGAATCTCTCGCCCGCCGATGTCGACGAGGCGACGGTGGCGAGCGCTTCGGTCAGCTATCTCGAAGGCTATCTCTGGGATCCGCCGGAAGCCAAGGCGGCGTTCCTCAAGGCCGCCGGCATCGCTCACGGGGCGGGGCGCGACGTCGCGCTCACCTTGTCCGACGCCTTCTGTGTCGGACGTTATCGTTCTGAATTCCTTGATCTTATTCGCTCGGGCACGGTCGATCTCGTCTTCGCCAACGAGCAGGAACTGCTCTCGCTCTACGAGACCGATGACTTCGCCGCCGCCCTCGCACGGCTCCGCCAGGAAGCCCGGCGGGCGGTCGTGACGCGCAGCGCGAAGGGGGCGATGGCGGTGTTCGGCGACGAGACGGTGGAGGTCGCCGCCGAGCCGGTGGCGCAGGTGGTGGATACCACCGGGGCGGGCGACCTGTTCGCCTCCGGCTATCTCCTTGGCCACGCTCGTGGTTTTTCGCCCGAGCAATCCCTGCGGCTCGGCGCGGTGTGCGCGGCCGAGATCATCTCCCATATCGGCGCGCGCCCGGTCGGCGACCTCAAGGCGCTCGCGCGGGCGGCCGGCATCGGGCTCTGACGCATCGCCGATTCCGGCAGGCCGATGAGTCCAGTGTGGTGGATGATGAGGCCAGAATGTCGTGCAGAATGACGAAGGGCCCGGCCGCCTGAGGCGGACCGGGCCCTTTTTCTCAAGCCTCGTCCTTCAGCGCGGAGCGCGTTTGGCGAGGATGCGCTGAAGCGTGCGCCGATGCATGGAAAGACGCCGCGCGGTCTCGGACACATTGCGCCCGCACAATTCATAGACGCGCTGGATGTGCTCCCACCGGACCCGATCGGCCGACATCGGATTTTCGGGAAGCTGCGGCTTGTAGTCCGCCTGCGCGTCGAGCGCGGCACAAATGTCGTCGGCATCCGCCGGCTTGGCGAGATAGTCGACCGCGCCCATCTTCACCGCATTCACCGCCGTGGCGATGTTGCCATAGCCGGTGAGAACGATTCCGCGGGCTTCCGGGCGGCGGCGCTTCAGCGCCGAGATGACCTCAAGCCCGTTGCCGTCGCCGAGCCGCATGTCGACGACCGCATAGGCCGGGGCGGCGCCTTCGACCCGGGTCAGGCCGTCCGCAACCGTCTCGGCGGTGGTGACGGCGAAGCCGCGCGATTCCATGGCGCGGGCGAGGCGCTGCAGGAAGGGGCGATCGTCATCGACGATCAGAAGGGAGCGGTCGGAACTGTCGGCGGTCATTTCGAGCATGGCGTTTTCCTCAGGCGTCGCGCGTTGGCCGCTGCGACCTTGTGTCTTTCGTCCTAAGGTACACGCTTCTGCGCCCTGTGCAAAATGGTGCAGCATACGGCTTTCGGCAAAGGTGGGGGAGACTCAGCCGCGGTCCGCCCCGGCATGGCCGGCTTCCGCAGCGTCGTCCAGGTCGTTCCCGGCCCATTGCGGATCTCGATCGGAAATATCGATCAGATCGCGCGGCCAGCGCACGGTCACTTCGGCGCCATGAGCGGGGGCGACGCGGTTGGCGAAGTAAAGCTCCGCGCCGCTGCGCTCCAGCAGCGTCTTGGCGATGAAGACGCCGAGGCCGAGCCCGTCATCGGCGTTCTCGCCGTCCGGCTCCATGCCGGCCTTGCGCCAGCGCTGACGCCCGCGGCTCGTGATGTAGGGCGCGCCGATGCTGTCGAGCTGTTCCGCCGGGAAGCCCGGGCCGTCGTCGCTCACCCTCAGCGTCAGGTCGCGCTCGCTCCAGGTGGCGACGATCTCGACCCGGTTGCCGGCGAAATTGACCGCATTCTCGACGATGTTGCCCAGCCCGTAGAGCAGGCCCGGATTGCGGGCGATGACCGGCTCCGACCCCTCGCTCGGCCGGCTGACGGTGATGCCGATACCGAAATTACGGTGGGGCGACACCACATCCTCGATCAGGTGCGAAATCGGCATGCGGTCGAAGGGGGCGTCGCCGGAACCGAGACTGGTGAGCCGGCGCAGGATCGCGCGGCAGCGCTCGGCCTGTTCCTTCAGGAGCCCGATATCCTCGTGCATGGGGCTGTCGCCGGGCAGCGAGCGGGCGATCTCCTTCACCACGACGGTGATGGTGGCGAGCGGGGTGCCGAGTTCGTGGGCCGCCGCCGCGGCAAGGCCGTCCAGCGCGGAGAGGTGCTGCTCGCGCGCCAGCACCAGCTCGGTGGCGGCCAGGGCTTCGGACAGCTCGCGCGTTTCCTCCGCCACGCGCCAGGCATGCATGCCGATGAAGGCGATGGAGGTGGCGAGCGCGCACCAGATGCCGACGAGATAGAGCACCGGCAGCACGGGCGGGGGAGTGAAGGCCTCGCTCCCCGGCGGCGCCCAGGGCAGCGGCATCTGCCACACCCCGACCAGCGCCGCGCAGGCAGCCGCGAGAACGCCAAGCAGGATGGTGGTACGCGGCGACAGCGCCGTGGCGGAGATCAGCACCGGGGCGAGGAACAGCAGCGCGAAGGGATTGGCCAGCCCGCCGGACAGGAACAGCAGCGCCGAGAGCTGCAGGATGTCATAGGCCAGCAGCCACGCCGCCTCGCCATCGGTCAGCCGCCGCGCGCCGGCATAGCGCAGCCGGAGCGCGAGGTTGAGCCAGGCGGACAACGCCACCACCGCCAGGCACGCCCCGATCGGCAGCGAGAAGCCGAAGACGAGTTGCACGGTGAGGATGGCCAGCGCCTGCCCCGACACCGCCAGCCAGCGCAGGCGGATCAGCGTGTCGAGGCGCAGGCCGAAGAAGCGTTCGCCGATGGGATGGTCGAGCGAGAAGGACATGCCCGCCTTATAGCGCCGGGCGCGGGCGCCCTCCAGAGCCGGCGCCTTTCGGTCGCAGGGCCGCGGCGCGGTAACGGCTTCCGTGAGGCGCGAAAGGTTCTACAACGAAATGGCGCGTTGACGTGGATCAGGAAGCGCCTATCTCTTGTGCAACGCACAACAGGCCGCACCGGGCGACCGGGCGGATCGGAGAATGGCCATGGCGATCGGAGTATTCGGCGACGCGCTGGATGGGGACATAGCCCAGCCACTGGAAGTGACGACCGCGCTGTCGAAGTCCATGTACTGGCTTTTCGAGGCCGGCCACGCCGTGCTCAACCCCTATCGCGCCCTCGCCGACGCCGGGCGGCTCTATTACCGCAACCCCGCCAATCCCTTCGCCCACACCGAGTTCGGCAAGTCGATGGCCGCGGCCTGCGAGATGTTCGAGCGCTCGACCCGCCGCTACGAGAAGCCCGACTGGCGGATCGACGAGGTGAGCGTGGATGCCACCCGCGTGAAGGTGACGATCGAGACGGTGTGGCGCCGGCCGTTCTGCCATCTTCTGCATTTCCGGCGCGACTTCGCCCATGTGCCGCGGCGCCCGCAGCCGCGCCTGCTGATCGTGGCGCCCATGTCGGGCCACCATGCCACGCTGCTGCGCGGCACGGTGCGCACCATGCTCGCCAATCATGACGTCTACATCACCGACTGGCGCGACGCCGAAGGTGTGCCACTCGCCGAGGGCGGCTTCGATCTCGACGATTATATCGACTATGTGATCGAGATGATCCGCGTCTTGTCGAAGGACGCGCCGGGCGGCCTGCATCTCATGGCGGTGTGCCAGCCCGCGGTGCCCGTGCTGGCGGCGGTGGCGCGGATGGAGGCCGAGGGCGACCCCGACGTCCCCGCCTCGATGACACTGATGGGCGGGCCGATCGACACCCGCGAGAGCCCGACCGCGGTGAACAATCTGGCGCTGGACCGCGGCATGGAATGGTTCCGCCGCAACGTCATTACCACCGTGCCGTGGCCCCATGCCGGTGTGATGCGCCCGGTCTATCCCGGCTTCCTGCAGTTGAACGGCTTCATGGCCATGAATTTCGACCGCCATCTGCAGGCGCATTCCGACATGTTCCGCCACCTCGTGAAGGGCGACGGCGATTCGGCCGAGAAACACCGCGAGTTCTATGACGAATATCTCGCGGTGATGGATCTTTCCGCCGAGTTCTACCTGCAGACCATCCAGACCGTGTTCATCGACCACGCCCTGCCGCGCGGCGGCATGCGCCATCGCGGGCAACCGGTCGATCCCTCGAAGATCCGCCACACCGCGCTGCTGACCATCGAAGGCGAGAACGACGACATTTCCGGCATCGGCCAGACGAAGGCCGCCCACCGCCTCGCGCCGAACATCCCGGAGGAGAAGCGCGTGCACTACATGCAGCCGGCGGTCGGCCATTACGGCGTGTTCAACGGCTCCCGCTTCCGTGCCGACATCGCCCCGCGCATCTCGGACTTCATCCTGTCCAACCAGAAGCGGCGGAATTTTCGCGAGGGCGATGAAGGCTGAAGGCTAGGCAGGGCCAAGGAGTGGCGGAGCGGCCTTGGCCGGCATCATCCCGGAACGGCCGCCGGCCGTGTCCGGGATCGCGGGGCGATCGACCGCCCTCAATGGGTCCGGGCGAACATCTCGTTGAACGAGTAGCCGGAGCCGCGCACGGTGCGGATCGGGTCGGGCTGGCGGGGGCGGTTCAGCGCCTTGCGCAGGCGGCCGACATGCACGTCCACAGTGCGCTCATCGATATAGACGTCCTGCCCCCACACCCCGTCGAGCAGTTGCTCGCGGGAGAAGACGCGGCCGGGCGACTGCATCAGGAACTCCAGCAGCCGGAACTCGGTGGGGCCGAGATGCAGCTCGCGGCCGGCGCGGTAGACCCGCTTGGTCTCGCGGTCCAGCTCGATGTCGCCGGCTCGCAGCAGGGTGGCGATGTGGTCGGGCTTGGCCCGGCGCAGCAGCGCGCGGACCCGGGCGACCAGCTCCGGCACCGAAAAGGGCTTCACCACATAATCGTCCGCCCCGGTGGCGAGGCCGCGCACGCGCTCGGTCTCCTCGCCGCGCGCGGTGAGCATCAGCACCGGCATCCGCTCGGTTTCGGGCCGGGCGCGCAGGCGGCGGCACAGCTCGATTCCGGAAAGGCCCGGCAGCATCCAGTCGAGGATGACGAGATCGGGCACGCTCTCGCGCAACCGCGTCTCGGCCTCGTCGCCGCGCCCGACGCTCTCCACCGCATAGCCTTCGGATTCGAGGTTGTAGCGCAGCAGAAGGGTGAGGGGTTCCTCATCCTCGACGATCAGAATGTTGGTCGGCATGATCGATGGTCTCCGGCGGCACCAGCCCGCGGCCTGCGCCGCGGGGGTGCCTCAGCTCGGGCAGATCAACTGGGAAACGCGACGCTGGTGAGGCTCGACGTGTCGTGCTTGGGCCGCTCGTCGGCGAGGATCTGCCCGGTCACGAGATAGTGCAGCGTCTCGGCGATGTTGGTGGCGTGGTCGCCGATGCGCTCGATGTTCTTGGCACAGAACAGCAGATGCGTGCACAGCGAGATGTTGCGCGGATCCTCCATCATGTAGGTGAGGAGCTCGCGGAACAGCGAGGTGTAGAGCACGTCCACGTCGCCGTCGCGCTTCCAGACCTCGACGGCGGCGGCGTCGTTGCGGCTGGCATAGGCGTCGAGCACCTCTTTCAGCTGCTCCAGCACCAGGCCGGACATGTGCTCCACCCCGCGCACCAGCTTCTGCGGGTGGAACTCGCCGGTCAGCGCCAGCACGCGCTTGGCGGTGTTCTTGGCGAGGTCGCCGATGCGCTCGAGGTCGTTGGCGACGCGCATCGCCGCGACGATCTCGCGAAGGTCGTTGGCGAGCGGCTGGCGGCGGGCGATGGTGAGGATGGCCTTTTCCTCGATCTCGCGCTGCAGCAGGTCGACCGGGCCGTCGAGCACGATGACCTTCTGCGCCAGCTCGGCGTCACGCTTCACCAGCGCGGCGACGGAATCGGCGACGAGGCGCTCGGCCTGGCCGCCCATCTCGACGACCTTGCGGCCGAGATCCTTGAGGTCCGCATCGAAGGACGAGACGATGTGTTCGGTCATGGGTGCAGTCCTCTCGCGGGCGCGGCTCAGCCGAAGCGGCCGGTGATGTAGTCGCGGGTGCGCGGCTCGCGCGGATTGGTGAAGATGTCGGAGGAGACGCCCACCTCGATCAGCTCGCCCAGATAGAAGAAGGCGGTGAGGTCGGCGCAGCGCGCCGCCTGCTGCATGTTGTGGGTCACGATGACGATGGTGAAGTCCTGCTTCAGCTCGTCGATCAGGTCCTCGATCTTGGAGGTCGAGATCGGGTCGAGCGCCGAGGTCGGCTCGTCGAGCAGGATCACCTCCGGGCGCACCGCGATGGTGCGGGCAATGCACAGGCGCTGCTGCTGGCCGCCGGACATGCCGAGCGCCGAGGTGTGGAGACGGTCCTTGGTCTCCTCCCAGATCGCGGCCTTGCGCAGGCACCACTCGACGCGCTCGTCCATCTGCGCCTTGGAGAGGCTCTCATGGAGCTTCACCCCGAAGGCGATGTTGTCGTAGATCGACATCGGGAACGGCGTCGGCTTCTGGAACACCATGCCGATGCGCGAGCGCACAACGGTGGAATCGAGCCCCTTGCCGAGCAGGTCGACGCCGTCGAACAGGATGGAGCCCTCGGCGCGCTGGCCGGGATAGAGCTGGTACATCCGGTTGAAGACGCGCAGCAGCGTGGACTTGCCGCAGCCCGAAGGTCCGATCATCGCGGTGACGCGCTTCTCGGGGATGTCGAAATTGATGTTCTTCAGGGCGTGGTTGTCGCCGTAATAGAAGTTCAGCTTATCGACCTTCAGCTTGGGCTGGCCGGAAGGCGGCGTCGCGCGGTTCACCGCAGTCGCGATGTCGAGGGGGGTGTCGGGTGCGAAGTTCATGGCCGGCTCACTTCATCTTCGCCAGGAAAAGGCGGGAGAGGATATTGAGGGTCAGCACCCCCACGGTGATGAGAAGGGCGCCGGCCCAGGCAAGGGCGACCCAGTCTTCGAACGGGCTTGCGGCGTATTGATAGATCGCAATCGGCAGGCTGGCCATGGGGCGCGACATGTCGAGCGACCAGCCATTGTTGCCGAGCGAGGTGAAGAGCAGCGGCGCGGTCTCGCCGGCGGCGCGGGCGAGGGCCAGCAGCACGCCGGTGACGATGCCGGCACGCGCCGCGCGCCAGGTCACCAGCGTCACCACCTTCCACTGCGGCGCGCCCAGCGCGAAGGCCGCTTCGCGCAGGCCGATCGGCACCAGGTTCAGCATGTCCTCGGTGGTGCGCACCACCACGGGCACGATGAGGATGGCCAGCGCGATCGAACCGGCCCAGCCGGAGAAGCCGCCGAACGGCACCACCAGGATCTGGTAGACGAACAGGCCGATCAGGATCGAAGGGGCGGAGAGCAGCACGTCGTTGATGAAGCGCACGGTGCCGGCGATCCGGGTGCCGCGGCCGTTCTCGGCGAGGAAGGTGCCGCACATCAGGCCGATCGGGGTGCCGATGACGAGCGCGACCACGATCTGGAGGAGGCTGCCGACGATGGCGTTGAGCAGGCCGCCATTGCCGCCGGGCGGCGCCATGACGTTGGTGAAGACCTGCGGGCCGAGCGCCGGCAGGCCGCGCGAGATCAGCGTCCACAGGATCCAGGCGAGCAGGACGATGGAAAGCGCGGCGAAGCCGGTCGAGATCGCCTTGACGACGAGGTCGGTGGCGCGCCGGCGGGCGAGCGATGCCATGGGTGCGGCTCCCGGATCAGGACTTGAGCTTCGAGCGCACCAGCAGCCGCGACAGCGCCAGCACGATGAAGGAGATGACGAACAGGATGAAGCCGAGCTGGAGCAGCGCCTGCAGCTTCAGCGAACCCATCGGCGCCTCGGGGAACTCGTTGGCGATGGTCGAGGCGATGGTCGAGCCGGGCGCGAAGAGCGAAGCCGACATGCGGGTCGCGTTGCCGATGACGAAGGTGACCGCCATGGTCTCGCCCAGCGCGCGGCCGAGGCCGAGCATCACCGCGCCGACCATGGCCGTGCGGCCATAGGGCACCGAGACGTTGCGATAGACCTCATAGGTGGTCGCGCCGACGCCATAGGCGGATTCCTTGATCATCGGCGGCACCGATTCCAGCACCTCGACGAACATCGCGGTGATGAAGGGCAGGATCATCAAGGCGAGGATCAGGCCGGCGGTCAGCATGCCGGCGCCGAGCGGCGGGCCCTGGAACAGCGCGCCGATGACCGGCAGCGGGCCGAGCCATTCGATGAGCGGGGGCTGGATATAGGCCGCGATCAGCGGCACCACGATGAAGAAGCCCCACATGCCGTAGATGATGGAGGGGATCGCCGCCAGGAGCTGCACCGCCACGCCGATCGGCCGGCGCAGCTTCATCGGCGCGATCTCGGTGAGGAAGAAGGCGATGCCGAAGGACAGCGGCAGCGCCACGATCACCGCGATGATCGCGCTGAACAGCGTGCCGAACACCATGACGCCGGCGCCGAACTTCTCGGTGACCGGGTTCCACGAGGTGGACCACAGGAAGGCGGCACCGAATTCCTTCAGGGCCGGCAGGCCGCCATGGAACAGCATGGCGATGATGAGGCCGAGCAGGACCAGAACGAACAGGCCGCTGGCCCAGAGCAGGCCGACGAAGATCGGGTCGCTGATGCGCCCGGTCGGCTTGTGCGCGAGCTGGCCGGACGGCGAGGCGCCGAGAGTGGCATCCATATGGGCCATGTAAGCGGGGTCCTTAGCGCTTGATCCCGGAAGACCGCGACGCAGGGAGCGAGGCGGAACGGACGGCGAAGACGAAAAGCGGACGAGACGGAAAAGGACGGGCGGCACGGAAGACGGGCGGGCGGCGCCGGGCGCGCCGCCCGCCTCGCGCATCAGGCGATCAGTTCGACCACACGGCCTTGCCGTCGGCCTTCACTTCGTCCTGCCAGGCCTTGCGGATATCGCCGACAACCGCGTCGGGCAGCGGGATGTAGTGCAGCTTCTCGGCAATGGCGTCGCCGTCCTTGCCATAGGCCCAGTCGAAGAACTTCATCACTTCGGCCGACTGCGCGCCATTGGCGGGGTTCTTCGGCAGCAGGATGAAGGTGGCCGAGACGATCGGCCAGGCGTCGGCGCCGGCGGTGTCGATCATCGAGGCGTTGAAGTTCTTCGCGGTCTTCCAGTCGGCGGCGGAAGCGGCGGCCATGAAGGTCGACACGTCCGGCTTCACCACCTTGCCCGCCTTGTTGAGCAGGTTGGTGGTCGCCAGCTTGTTGGCGGCGGCATACACATATTCAACGTAGCCGATGGCACCCTTGGTGTTCTTCACCGTGCCCGCGACGCCCTCATTGCCCTTGGCGCCCGCGCCGGCCGGCCACTGCACCGAGGTGGCGGCGCCGACATTGGACTTCCAGTCCGCGCTGGCGGCGGCAAGGTAGGAGGTGAACACGTAGGACGTGCCCGAGCTGTCCGAACGGTAGACCGGCACGATCGCGGCGGCGGGGAGCTTCACATCCTTGTTCAGCTCGGCGATCCGGGGATCGTTCCACTTGGTGATCTTGCCCTGGTAGATGTCGGCCAGCACCGGGCCGGACAGCGTCAGGTGGCCGTCGGCCACGCCCTCGACGTTCACGATGGCGACCACCGAGCCGATCACGGTCGGGAACTGCAGCAGGTTGTTGCTGGCGAGCTTGTCGTCGGCCATCGGGGCATCGGACGCGCCGAAATCGACGGTGCGGTTGATGATCTGGTTCTGGCCGCCGCCGGAGCCGATCGACTGATAGTTCACGCCGACGCTCGCCTTTTCCTTGTAGGCCGCGCCCCACGCCTGATAGGCCGGCGCCGGGAAGGACGCGCCCGCGCCGTTGATGTCGGCGGCCTGCGCGAAGCCGGCAAGCATGGTGCCGCTCAGAAGGACGGCGACGCCGAGGATCTGGGTGAATTTCACGGGTCTTCTCCTTAGCTCGTGAATCCGGCTGCGTTCCGGGCATGGCCGGAGGCGACGGAGTAAATCGGTCACGCGGAACTCATAGCGGTCCGGCGCCAAGGTTCTATGACGGCTGCATTACGCCTTCATGACAGTCTAAGCGGCTGAAGATACTTCTGTTTTCTCGTCCTTCGGAAAACGTGCCGACAGCCGTACCGAAAAGGTCGCCCCCTCGCCCGGCCGACTCTCGATCACGAGGCGGCCGCGATGGCGGGCGACGATGTGCTTGACGATGGCAAGCCCCAGGCCGGTGCCGCCCTGCTCGCGGCTGTGCGCGGTGTCCACCCGATAGAAGCGCTCGGTGAGGCGGGGCAGGTGCTCGGGCGCGATGCCGGGCCCGTAGTCCCGGACCCCGACGATGGCCTCGCCGCCGTCGCGGACGAGCGTCACGGTCACCTCCTCGCCCGCCCCGCCATATTTCAGCGCGTTCTCGACCAGGTTCTCGAACACCCGGATCAGTTCGTCGCGGTCGCCGCGCGCCATCACCGGGCCCGCGGGCGGGACGAAGGCGATGGCGACGCCGCGCTCCAGCGCCAGCGGGGCGAGGGCGTCGCGCACATGGTTCACCACCGCGACGAGGTCGACCTCCGCCTCGGGGCGCATATGGGCCGTCATCTCGATGCGGGACAGCGAGAGCAGGTCGTCGATCAGCCGCGACATCCGCCGGGCCTGCTCGCCCATGATCTTGAGGAAGCGCTCGCGGGCCGGCGTGTCGTTGCGCGCCGGACCCTGCAGGGTCTCGATGAAGCCGGAGAGCGAGGCGAGCGGGGTGCGCAGTTCGTGGCTGGCATTGGCGATGAAGTCGACCCGCATCTGCTCGACCCGGCGCTGCTGGGTGAGGTCGCGCAGCACCAGCAGCGTCGCGTCGGGCTTCCGCCGCTCGCCGGCGGGCCCGAAGCGGATCGGCACCACGCTCGCCTGCAGCCAGCGGTCGAGCGGCACCCGCTCGGCGAATTCCACCCGGCGCGGCTCGCCGTCGGCGCTCGCCGAGCGCACCGCCTCCAGCACCTCGGGCACCCGCACCGCGAAGGAGACCGGGTCGCCGACCCGCACGCTCGCCACCGTGCGCGCCGCCTCGGCATTGGCCACCAGCACCGTGCCGCGGGGATCGAGCAGCAGCGCCGCCTCGGGCAGCGCCTGCACCAGCGCGCCGAGCCGGCTGTCGACCGGCGCCGGCGCCGAGAGCGTGGTCTCGGCGGTACCGAATCGCGCCAGCGCCCGCGCCACGGGCCGCCGCCGGGCGGGGATAAGCGCCCCCACCAGCAGGCCGGCGCCGATCAGCAGCGCCACCGCCACGGAAAGCCCCCCCGCCACGACCGCGCCCGCCAGCACGATCGCGCCGGCCAGAAGCACGCCCTGCGCCGCGGCGAGGCGCGCCGCGAGGGAAGTCCCGGAACCGGTAGGGGTCTCGTTCGCCGACATCGCTTCCCAAATCCACCGCCCGCACCATCCTTTATGGCACCAAAGCGGCCTTTCATGCTTAAGACGAAGAAGGGCCGGCTTTCTCGCCGTCCCGGCGGCTGCTAGAGCATCGGAGCGGGGGCCGGCCGGCCCTGCAGCTTGAAGACACTCTAACCTGTTGAGTCACGTGATCTTTCCAGTCCGTTTCTATCCCGTCCGGTCGGAAAGATCCCTAGCCCTCCAGTTGACACATGGTGCACGGCTTCCTGATGACGATGAAGCCCCGAGGCGGCGGACCCATGACGAATAACGACGTTCCGGCCACCGGCCGGGCCGGTGCATCCTGCGCGCGCGCCTCCCGCACGGATCGGCGCCGCGCGATCCCGCTTTCCATGGGGGCTGGGCTTGCCGCGCTGCTGCTGTCGGCACCGCTCGCGCGCGCCGAGCCGGTGCCGCGCCCGCGGACCGACTATGCGCTCTCCGGCCGCGTCGCAGCCGACAAGGTGGTGGTTTCCATCGTCTCGGTAGGACCGCGTCTGCGGGTGGATGTCGGCGTGGCCGGCAAGGGGTCGGTCACCGGCTTCCTCGACCGCGGCTCCTCCAAGATCCTGCTGACCGCCGACATGAAGGCCGTGCGCGGCAATGCGATCGAGGTCGAGCTGCCGATGGATTATCTGTTCCTCGACTTCCCCGAGGAGGCCGAACGGCTGAAGCGCGACCGCGTCGCGGACGAGGTGTGCGACGTGTGGCGGACCAATACCAGCTCCGGCACGGTGGACGCCTGCATCACCCCGGACGGCATCGTGCTCCGGGCGCAGACCTATTTGCGCGACCAGCCGCAGACGCTGTTCGAAGCGCTCACCGTAACCCGCGGGCCGCAGCAGCCCGGCGCGGTCGAGCTGCCGTCCAACGTCAAGCTGAGACGCATCCCGAAGGGCCTCGACGGCCTTCTGGGCCTCGACGCCATGCTACCGAACCTGACGCGCTGAAGCCGTTTTCGGTCAGGTGCGTGCGCTTGCCCGGACCACCGGAAAAGGCGGGATGCGCACGAAGGCGGCTCGGATATGAGCGGCCCGGACGCAACGCCTCAGGGCGTGGCGCCATGGGCCTCCCCCGCCGGGTGCTTGGCCGGCTTCGCAACCTCCTTGGCGGCCTCGCGCGCGGCCTCGCCGGCGAGGGGAAGCCGGGTCGGCGCAGGCCGTTCGGGAGCGGGGGCGGCCGCGGCCGGTGCGGCGGCAGTCGGCGAGAGGGCGGCCGACTGGCCGAGGGCGGCCATGTCCATCCGGCGGGCGGCGCGGCTCACCAGCAATTCGCGGACGCCGAGCGTGACGAGGGCCAGCGCGAAAGGCACGACGTAATAGAGCAGCCGCAGCAGGAGCAGCGAGCCGAGCAGCGCCTCCGTCTCGAATTGCGGCAGCGCGACCAGCATGGCCGCATCGAACACGCCGAGCCCGCCCGGCGCGTGCGAGGCGAAGCCGAGCAGCGTCGCCGAGATGAACACGACGCCGAGCGCGATGGGGTCGATATAAGGCTGCGCCGGCATCAGCACATACATGGCGGCCGCGCAGAAGGCGAGGTCGACGATGCCGATCAGCACCTGCAGCGCGGTCAGCCGGGCGCCCGGCAGGGTTACGGTCCAGTTGCCGGCGCCGACCCCGATGCGGCGCGGGCGCAGCCCGACCCAGATCACATAGGCCGCCAGCGAGGCGAGGAGGCCGATCCCGATCAACCGGTTGACCCAGGGCGGAAGCTGATCCACCGCGCTGGCCGCCCAGGGCTCGATGGTGACGCCGAGGCCGAGCACCGCCATGTTGCCGAGCCAGAAGGTGAGCCCGGTGACGAAGCACAGCTTCGCCACGTCGATCGCCCCGAGGCCGTGGGCCGAATAGATGCGGTAGCGCACGGTGCCGCCGGTGAAGGCGGAGAAACCGACATTGTGGCCGATGGAATAGGAGGTGAAGGAGGCGAGCGCCGCCGTGCGGTACGGCACCGCGGGCCGACCGATGGTGCGCAGCGCGAACCAGTCATAGAAGGTCAGGGTGAAATAGGCACACGCCACGAAGCCGGCGGCCAGCGCGATGCGCCAGGGATCCTTGGCGGTGAGGGCGGCGAAGACCTCGTGCGGCCTTATGTTCCGCAGCATCTCGTAAAGCACGACTGCGGCGATGCCGATGATGACGAGGCTCGCGACCACCCCGACGGCATGCCATCCGATACGGGCGCGCAGAAATGCGCCGATCGCCTTCAACTTACCCATGCCGTGCCGGCCCGTCCCGTCCTGCTTGCTGGAAGAAGGCCGCCCGCTCCCGGAACTGCCCTATCGTCAGATCGTCTGGCGGCATTGTTAACACGGCCCGGACGAGGGGCGCGCGCTTCGTGCCGTGACGTGGTGGCTTTTTCGTCGCACATCAAGGTGAACGCTTGACGTAGCCGGGCTGCGCCCGACGCAATCCCGGCGACAGCGCCCTTCCCGCCCGCTTCCGTCACAGCCGCACCGGGTAGCCGATCTCGATCGTGCGGGGGCGCGGCAGGCCGAACCGGTCGACCGAGCGCTCCGCATTGCGGGCGAGGAAGGCGAAGATGTGGGCCAGCACGTCCCGCACCGCGCGGATCTCGTCCGGCGGCACGATGCGCTCATGGCCGATGAGATAGACGGAATCGTCAGGGTCCACCCCCTGCGCATGCAGGGCCGGGTCCAGCACCGCCGGCACGTCGATCTGCTGCATGTAGCCGAAGCGCAGGTCGACGCGCACATGGTCCGGGTCGAGCGCGGTGACCCGGACGCGGTCGTCCACCCCGACGCGCGGACGCGAGGCGATCCACACCGAGACGATGACGACCTTGGAGAAGCGCACGTTCAGCAGGCTGGAAAGCCGGCTGAGGGCCACCGGCGTCATCGCGCCGGCGCGGGAGAGGAAGATCGCGGTGCGCTCGCTGGTCGCCGTGCCGGGCGGGCGCGGGCGGGCGATGAACTCGTCCAGCGGTTCGGTGAAGCGGCGCTGCTGGATGCCGAGGCCCTCCAGCCCGCGCCGCCAGCTCACCATGACCAGCAGCACCACGCCGGCGATCATGAGGGGCAGCCAGCCGCCGTCGTGCAGCTTGGTGAGGTTGGCAAGGGCGAAGGAGACGTCGATCATCGCCAGCCCGCCGGCGAGCAGGATGAGCGCGGGCAGCGGCCAGTTCCAGCTCCGCTTCACATAGGCGACGAACAGGATGGTGGTCGACACCATCGCCATCGCCACCGCGATGCCATAGGCCGAGGCCAGCCGGTCGGAGGAGCCGAAGGACACCACCACCGCGAGGCAGGCCAGCATGAGCAGCCAGTTCAGCCGGCCGATATAGATGTGCTGGTCGTTGTGCTCGCTGGTGTAGCGCACCCGCATCGGCGGCAGGTAGCCGAGCTCGATGGCCTGCTTGGCGAGCGAGAACACGCCGGTGATGATGGCCTGCGAGGCGATGACGGTGGCCGCCGCGGCGAGAATCAGCAGCGGCAAGTCGATGATGTCGGGCGAGAGATCGTAGAACGGATTGCGCACCGCCACCCGGTCATGCAGCACCGTGGCGCCCTGGCCGTAATAGTTCAGCAGCAGCGCCGGCATGGCGACGCAGAGCCAGGCCCTGGTGATGACCGGACGGCCGAAATGGCCGAGATCGGCATAGAGCGCCTCGCCGCCGGTGATGGCGAGGAAGGTGGCGCCGAGAATGGCGCCGGCGATCATCGGATGGCCGATCAGAAGGTTGATGCCGTGCCGCGGAGCGGCGGCGAACAGCACCTCCGGCGCCTGGAAGATGCCGTAGATGCCGATGCCGCCCAGCGAAACGAACCACAGCAGCATGATCGGCCCATAGAGCGCGCCGATCTTCTCCGTTCCGGCCTGCTGCGACAGGAAGACGCCGGCGATGACCAGAACGGTGGCCGCAACGATCCAGTGGTCGAGGGCGGGCGCCACCACCTCGAGGCCTTCGATCGCCGAAAGCACGGACATGGCCGGGGTCAGCACGCCGTCGCCGATCAGCATGGCGGCGCCGATCAGGCCGGCAACCAGCAGCCACATCCGCCCGCCGACCGCGCTGCGCTGCAGGTCGAGCAGCGTCAGAAGGGCAAGGATGCCGCCTTCGCCGTCATTGTCCGCCCGGAGCACGAGCAGCACATATTTGATGGTGACCGAGAGGATGATCGCCCAGGTGATGAGGGACAGGAAGCCCAGCACGTCGGCCTGGGTGAAGGTCGTCGGACCGATCGCCAGCAGCCCCTGCCGGAAGGCATAGAGCGGACTGGTGCCGATATCGCCGAAGACGACGCCGAGGGCGGCGATCTCGGCGGCGAAAGGCAGCGAGCGCCCCTTCCTCTCGAACATCGATTCGGACATCACGGTCTCAACACGATCCCGATGGAGAGCCGTTCGAGGTGGAGGGGAGGCAAGCGGCGCGCCTGCCCTGCAAGCCGTTCCGGCCGCGACCCTTGCACATCATGTGGACGCTGGATGTTCATCAGGATCGTCTGGCGGCTGCCGCGAAGTGAGGCCGTCGCACCAATACTCTGCCCGCGCGATCCCGCCAAGTGGGCGCGCGATCAAACTCGTCCGTGCGGGAAAAGACAGGGGTGCCGCCAAAGGGCGCGCGGCCATCCAGCTGCGGGCGGGCGCCGGATGGGCTGAGGGAGGAGAGCTGGGGGGCGGAATCGCTCTCCTCCCTCTACCATCGATGGAGCCCGGTTCGCAGGCTTGCGGGAGCCTGCGGAGCCCCACCGCGGTTGTATGGAACATAGAAGGCCTCGTTTCGTCGATCAAGGGTAAACTGAACAGTTCGGTCAACAATCTGTGACGGTGTTTTACGGGGCCCCCTCGTGCTCGTGCTGTCGCCCGGCTTGCCGCCCGCTGCGGCATCTGGCTTATTCGTGGATGGCGCTACGCTAAGCGGTTCGCGCCTCGAACCGCCGCACCTTCCTTATGGGAAACGCTTGAGGCATGACCGCGTTCCGCACCGCTAGCGACATCGCCGGACCGGCCGGGGCGGCGCCCTGCGCCGCGACCTGCGACGGCGCAGCCGCACCGGGCGACACCGTTGCCGGCGAGATGGGCGCGCTGGATTCGGAAAAGCGCCGCCAGATCCTCGCCGGCGCCCGCAACGTGTTCCTCGCCCTTGGCTTCGATGCCGCCCGCATGGCCGAGATCGCCCGCGTCGCCGGCGTCTCCAAGGGCACGCTCTATGTCTATTTCACCTCGAAGCAGGAGCTGTTCTCGGCCCTCGTCGACGAGGAGTGCCACCAGACCGCCGACCGCATCTACACCGCCGAGGATGCCGGCACGGTTCGCGAGGGGCTGACGCAGATCGGCCGGTCCTATGTCGCGGCGATGATCCGGCCCGAATACATCGCGACGCTGCGCATCGTCATTGCCATTGCCGACCGCTTTCCCGAGATCAGCCACCAGTTTCTGGAATCCGGGCCCGCCGCCGGTGCCGCCCGGCTCGCCGCCTGGCTCACCACCCGCGCGGCGCGGGGCGAGCTGGCAGCGCTGCCCGATCCCGAACTGGCCGCCTGGCAATTCCTCGTGGGCTGCCATGCCCCGCTGGTGATGCCGATGCTGTTCGGACGTTCCGATGCGCCGGGGCCGGAACGGGTCGAGCATGTGGTCAGCCATATGGTGGGCGCATTCCTGCGATCCTGGGGATCCCGCCCGGCCACCTGAAGCCTCGGGCCCCTGCCAAGGCCCGGTACGAGGGACACCGGCATCGCTCGCCACGCATCTGCTCCCGTGACGGCAAGGACAGCGCCTTCGAAGCGATGACGGCCCATCACCACGAGACCCGGCCCGGCAGCAGTGGCGCGGGCATCGCCCGGGACGTGCCGGACCATCCCGAATGGTGGCTGGAAGCACGGCCTCGGCGCCCGGTTGCGGCGAGGCGGGGAGCGGGATGCGGCAGATCGTCCACCGGCCGCCGCAGCGTGTCGCCGTCCCGATGCCCGCGGCCGGGCGTGAATCAGGCGCGCACCGGATGCCGCGCCGGCGCGGAGCTGGCACGTCGCAGCGCCACGGAGCGGGCGCGGCCGATCCGGGACAGGCGGCGGCGCCGCTGTACGGCACCGGTCACCACCGCTCCGAGCATCGTGGTCGCCGGCCGATAGGCGCCGTCCGGTCCTTGCGCCAGCATGGGCAGCGCGAGACGGGCACACCAGAAGCGCCACGCGGCGACGAGGTCGGCATCGTCCGGCGCCGCATGGAGGGTGACGGCCAGCGCGGGATCGGCATGGGGCAGCAGCAGGGCGACGCCGTGCCCTTGCCCGGTCCCGAACCGCACCGCCGCGATACCTTCATAGGAGGCGAGCGGCACGATGCGGCACGCGTCCCGCCCGCCGACGAGGCGCGTGAGCGCGAGGCTCCGCCCGACGATCTCCACCCGGCACAGCCCGTCATCGGCTCGCCCGTCCCGCTGGCACAGCACCAGCGGCGCGGCCCCGGCGAAAGGCGCGCAGGGCGCCGGCTGCGCGGGAAGGCTCCCGCCCATCACTGTGTGACGCATTGTCGGTCTCCCTGCCGGTTCTTCGCCGGATCATCTCCGGCGCGGCTCATCGGCCCCGGTCATGGGCACACCATGGCGCCGGCCCTCTGCCCATCGGCTTAAGGGACATGGTTGAGACTTCCTTCGCCGTCCGAACCGACCCGGAAAGCCGCGTCATGCTTGCCGATTCCTTGCCGGCACGGGGCCGCCGCGTATCGCCGCGCTACCCCTTCCCCGTCATCGCGGCCGCAGCGCAGCGGAGAGCCGGGATCGTGGAGCGCCGGGATCCCGGCTCTCCGCTGCGCCCATGGAACGGCACGGCAGCAGGTGCCCGGGAGCCGGGATGATCCCGGCCCTTCCGTTCGCTTCTCGCCGGGGGACGGTGGGCGCACGGGCTCCTCCTTTCCTCCCCGGCGCTTGCGCCGCACCAGATGCACGGCACGGCTGCGCGCATTCGGCTTGCATGTGGGTGTGCGCCCGCTTAACTCCGAAAGATGGCAGATGAAATCAAGACGGGCCCGCGCTCCGGCGCAACTTCCGGCGCCGGTCCCGGCGCGGCCGACGCGCGGCCCTACCCCCGAACGGACGATACCGACCTCATCGCCGACCCCGCCATCGCGGCGCGCCATCTCGCAGATGCGGCGGTCGCCGGCGGAGCGGTGGCGGTCGCGATGTTTCGCGGCGGTATCCGGTCGTGGTCGAAGGACAACAACTCGCCCGTCACCGAAGCCGACCTTGCGGTCGACGCCATGCTGCGCGAGCGCCTCACCGGCCTCGCCCCCGATTATGGCTGGCTCTCCGAGGAAACGGCGGACAATCCCGAGCGTCTCGGCCGCAGGCGGCTCTGGATCGTCGATCCGATCGACGGCACGCGCTCCTACATGGCGGGGCGGCCCGACTGGTGCGTCGCGGTCGCCCTGGTCGAGGACGGGCGGCCCATCGCCGGCGCGCTCTATGCCCCGGTGACCGACGAGCTGTTCATCGCGTTTGCCGGCGGCGGCGCTACCCGCAACGGCCTGCCGATCGCGGCCGGCACCCGGCAGGAGCTGGCCGGAGCCCGGCTCGACGCGCCGCCGCCGCTGTTCGACCGGGTGCAGGCGGTCGCGCCCGTCGCGCGTGGCGAGCGGGTGCATTCGCTGGCGCTGCGCAATGCGCGGGTCGCGACCGGCGAGCTCGACGCCGCGCTGGCCTCGCCCAATGCGAATGACTGGGACCTTGCCGCCGCGGACCTTTTGGTGCACGAAGCGGGCGGGCTGCTCACGACGCTCTCCGGCAACAGGCTCGTCTACAATGCGTCCGTGCCGCGGCACGGCGCCCTGGTGTCCGCGGGCGCTTCGCTGCACCCCTCCGTGCTGGACGCGGCACGGCGCGGGACCTCATGATGGCGATGTGCGACGTGGCCAAGGGACGAGTTGGCCGAGGGACGACATGACAATGTGTGATCCGGCGATCGGGACGGAACGATGAGCGCGAAAACCAATCCCCAGCTTCTGCATCTGGTCTTCGGCGGCGAGCTGGAATCGCTGGACGGCGTGACCTTCCGCGACATCCAGGATCTCGACATCGTGGGCATCTACCCCAATTACGCCACCGCCCACGCCGCCTGGAAGGCCAAGGCCCAGCAGAGCGTGGACAACGCGCATATGCGCTATTTCGTCGTGCACCTGCACCGCCTGCTCGACCCGGAAACCGGCGTCTCGACCGGCGCCGCGAACTGACGGCCGGCTCTTCGCATGTGGCGTCGCCTGCGTACCTCGCCGACCGTGCGGTCCCTGCTCGGCCGGACGATGGCTTCCTATCTGCGTTTCGTCTGGCGCACCAACCGCGTGGTGATGGAGCCGGCCGATCTGTATGAGCTGGCCGACGCCCAGCTGCCGATGATCCTCACCTTCTGGCACGGGCAGCATTTCCTCACGCCGTTCCTGGTGAAGCCGCACCATCGCGCCAAGGTCATGATCTCGCGCAGCTCCGACGCCGACGTGAACGCCATCGCCGCGCAGGCGCTCGGCATCGGCACCATACGCGGCTCGGGCGCGGCGGGGCGCGACTTCCGGGTGAAGGGCGGCTTCAGCGCGACGGTGGAGATGATCCGCAGTCTGGAGGACGGCTGCAATGTCGCCATGACCGCCGACGTGCCGAAGATCTCGCGCATCGCCGGGCTCGGCGTCGTCACCATCGCCAAGCATTCCGGCCGGCCGATCTATCCGGTGGCGATTGCCACCTCGAACCGCATCCTCGCGAAAAGCTGGGACCGCGCCGCGATTCATTTGCCTTTCGGCAAGGCGGCGGTGGTGGCCGGCGACGGCGTGCTGGTGGCGCCCGACGCCGATACCGCGACGCTGGAGGCCGCCCGGCAGGAATTGCAGCGCCAGCTCGATCTCATCACCGCACGAGCCGAGGAACTGGTGGGGCGCAAGGCTCCTCCGCCGCGACCCCGCGTGCCCGCCCCTGCCGGCTCCACCGATGACTAGGCGACCGACCACGCTGCCCTTGCGGCTCTACCGGCTCGGCATGCAGCTCGCCACGCCCTTCGCGAAGGCGCTGCTGCGTCCGCGCATCCGGCGCGGCAAGGAGGATCCGACGCGCCTGCCCGAGCGCTTCGGCCTTGCCTCCCGCGCCCGCCCGTCCGGGCAACTCGTCTGGGTGCACGGGGCCAGCGTCGGCGAGATGATCGCGGTGCTGCCGCTGATCGATCGCCTCAGGGCGCGCGATTTCGAAGTGCTGCTCACCACCGGCACCGTGACCTCGGCGAAACTCGCCGCCGACCGGCTGCCGCCGGGCGTGATCCACCAGTTCGTTCCACTGGACGCTCCGCGCTTCCTTACCCGCTTTCTCGGCCACTGGCGGCCCGACCTCGTGGTTCTGGTCGAATCCGAGATCTGGCCGAACCTGCTGCTCGAGGTCAGCGAGCGGCGCACCCCGCTCTTCATGGTCAATGCGCGGATGTCGGCGCGCTCTTTCGCCCGCTGGCAGCGCACAGCGCGCAGTGTGAAAAGCCTGCTGCGCCGCGTCGACCTCTGCCTCGCGCAGGGGCGCGACGATGCCGAGCGCCTCGCCCGGCTCGGCGCGCCGCGGGTCTCGGTGACCGGAAACCTCAAATTCGACGCCCCGCCTCCGCCCGTGGCTGACAGGACGCTGGAGGCGCTGAAGGCGGCGCTCGCCGGGCGCGAGGTGTTCCTCGCCTGCTCGACCCATGCCGGCGAGGAGGACGCGGTGATCGCCGCCCATGCCGCCCTCAAGACACGCATCCCCGACCTCATCACCCTCATCGCTCCACGCCATCCCGAGCGCGGCATGGAGGTGCTGCGGCTCGCCACCGGCACCGGCCATCCGGCCGTGCTGCGCAGCGGCGGCTACCTGCCGGACCGCGGCACCGACATCTATGTCGCCGACACCATCGGCGAGCTCGGCCTGTTCTACCGGCTGGCGCGGCTCGCCTTTCTCGGCGGCTCGCTCATCCGCCATGGCGGCCAAAACCCGATCGAGCCGATCAAGCTGGGCTGTGCCATCCTGCACGGCCCGCACGTCATGAACTTCGCCGAGATCTATAGCCGGCTGGACCAGAGCTACGGCGCCGAGGCGGTGACGGACGCCGACAGCCTGGCGAAAGCGGCCTATGCTCTGATCACCGACGAGGCCCGCCGCCTTCGCACGGTGAAGGCCGGGCAGGCCACCGTGGCCGCGCTCGGCGGGGCGCTGGAGCGGACCATGGCAGCGCTCGATCCCTATCTGGTGCAGATCCGCCTGGAAAAGCACACATTGAAGGACCGGGAGTCCACCCGGTAGAGCGTTGTCGGACACCGCTCAAGCCATCTGAATCCGGACCGGCCGCGGACGACGGCAGGCCGGGCGCAGGCCCAGCCCAACGCCGCAGCGCGGGTGAAACGATGCAGGCACCGCCCTTCTGGTGGCACCCCCGGCCCACTCTCGCGGCGAACCTGCTGCGCCCCCTCGGCGCGCTCTATGGCGCGGTGGCGGAGCGGCGGCTCGGCCATCCCGGCCATGCCCCGCAGGTGCCCGTCATCTGCCTCGGCAACCCCACGGTGGGCGGCGCCGGCAAGACGCCGTCCGCCCTCATGCTCGCCCGCCGGCTGCAAGGGCTGGGCAGGCATCCGGTCTTCCTCACGCGCGGCTATGGCGGGCGGCTGCCGGGGCCGCTGCTCGTCACCCCGCGCGGCATCGCGGCCGATCTCGGCGACGAGCCGCTGCTGCTCGCCCGCCTCGCGCCCACCGTCGTCGCCCGCGACCGCGTCGCCGGCGCGGGGCTCGCTCTCCAGGCCGGGGCGGATGTCATCGTGATGGATGACGGCTTCCAGAACCCCGCGCTCGAGAAGCGCCTGTCGATCCTCGTCCTCGACGCTGCGGTCGGCATCGGCAACGGCCTGTGCCTTCCGGCCGGCCCGATGCGCGCGCCGCTCGCCCCGCAGCTCGCGCGGGCGCAGGCACTGCTGCTGGTGGGAGACGGAACCGCAGGGGACGAGGTGGCACGCCACGGCCGCGCGAAGGGGCTCGCCGTGCTGCGCGGACGGCTCGCGCCGGACGCCGAGGCCGCGAGCCGGCTGATCGGGCGCAGGGTGCTTGCCTTCGCCGGCATCGGCCGGCCGGACAAGTTCTTCGCGACCCTGCGCGGCATCGGCGCGCTCGCGGTGCGGACGCAGCCTTTCCCGGACCATCACGCCTTCCGTGCGGCGGAAGCCGGCGACCTGCTGCACCGCGCGCAGGCGGAGGACCTCACGCTGGTCACGACGGAGAAGGATGCGGTGCGGCTGACCGGCACCCCGGCGGGCGACATCCTCGCCCCGCATCTGGAGGTTCTGCCGGTGCGCCTCGTCCTGGAGCCGGAGAGTGCGGAAACGCTCGACACCCTCATCGCCCGCGCGCTCGCCTGAGGGCCGCCGGACGGCTCAGCGGCGAACGCGGTCCGGGTGGAGGCGGGTCAGCACCGCCTGCGGCGTGGCATAGGCTTCCTGCAGATCGACGCTCCAGTAGCGCAGTTCCTCCAGCGGGATCGGCTGGCCGGTAACGGCGCAACGCACGAAGGTGCCGGGCCGCACGATGCGGAAATCGCCGTCCAGATAGCGGATCTCGGCCTCGCCGGTTGCGGGCGGGAAACGTTCGAAGCGGTTCATGCCGCACTCATCCTTGTCATCGGTCGATGGTCAATATGGGCGGCGCGCACCGCCGCCACAAGCGCACCCTTCAGCGCCCGCCCTATTCGAACAGGTTCGTTTGCGCCGGAGGCTCCTCGCCCTCCCGGGTCCGGCGCGGGCCGCGGCGGGGGGTGGGGGCGCGGCGCCGGCCGGGATCGGGCGGAACGCTCTCCGGCAACGGCTCCCCGGCGATCGCCCCGACGCTGCCATCGGCGAATTGCAGGGCCAGCGCCATGCCGGGCGCCACATCCGCCGCGAGCCGCACCGGCTGGCCGGCGCCGTCGCGCACCAGCGCGAAGCCGCGCGCCAGCACGCCGCGATAGGAAAGCGCGGTGAGAAGCTGCGCCAGCGCATCGAGCCGCCTGCGCCGCGCCTCGCTCTGCTGGGAGGCGCAGCGTCCGAGCCGCTCCGCCAGCGCCGCCAGCCGGTCCTGCCCGCGCGCGATGCGGTTGGCCTGCCCCTGTCGCCCAAGCTCCAGCCGCGCCTCTATGCGGGTCAGGCGCATGCGGTGCGTGCCCGTGCTGCGGGTGAGGCCGCGCGGCAGCCGGTCGCCCAGCGCGGCAACCCGTTCGCGGCGGCGGGCAAGCGCCCCCAGCAGCGTCTGCGGCGAAAACCGCGCCTCGGCCCGGGTGAGGCGCAGCCGATGCGCCCCCGCATTGGCCTTCAGGGCGCGCGGCAGGCGCTGGGCGGCGATGTCGAGCCGCTGGCGCGGCAAGGCGAGCAGCTCTTCCGCCGCCGGCAGATGCCGGGCGAGGTTGCGCAGATCCGAACGGCGACGCTCGGCGGCACGGGCGAACGCGGCGAGCCTCCGGGCATGGAGGCTGCCGACCTCCGCCAGCAATTCGCCGCGTACCGGCACCGCCATCTCGGCCGCGGCGGTCGGGGTCGGGGCGCGGATATCGGCGGCGAAATCGATCAGCGTCACATCGGTCTCGTGGCCGACGGCGGAGATCAGCGGGATCCGGCTCTCGGCGGCGGCGCGCACCACCGCCTCCTCGGAAAAGCCGAGCAGATCTTCCAGCGAGCCGCCGCCGCGCGCCACGATCAGCACGTCCGGGCGCGGCACCGGGCCTCCGGGGGCGATGGCGTTGAAACCGCGGATCGCAGCCGCCACCTCGGCGCCGCTCGTATCGCCCTGCACCCGGACCGGCCACACCAGAACCCGGCGCGGGAAGCGGTCGGACAATCGGTGCAGGATGTCGCGGATCACGGCGCCGGTGGGCGAGGTGACGACCCCGATCACCTGCGGCAGGAAGGGCGGGCGGCGCTTGCGCGTCGCGTCGAACAGGCCCTCTGCAGCGAGGCGGCGCTTCCTTTCCTCCAGCATCGCCATGATGGCGCCGGCGCCGGCGAACTCGATCTGGTCGATGACGATCTGGTAGGACGACTTGCCGGGGAAGGTGGTGATGCGGCCGATGGCGACCACCTCAAGCCCCTCCTCGGGCCGCACCTTCAGCCGCGCCATGGTGCCCTTCCACACCACCGCGTCGAGCCGGGCATTCGCGTCCTTCAGCGAGAAATAGGCGTGGCCGGAGGAGTGGGGGCCGCGATAGCCGGAGATCTCGCCGCGCACCCGCACATGGCCGAAGGCGTCCTCCACCGTGCGCTTGAGCGCACCGGAGAGCTCCGAGACCGACCAGTCGGGAGCGTTGGTGACAGGGGAATCGGGGGTCGCTTTGGCCATGGCTTCTCCATAACGGCATTTGCCGGTGACGGAAATGCGGGCCGGCTGGCGGCAAGATGCCCTTCTGCGGGGAAAACGGCCCTCGGGGCGCCGCTTCGGGCTTGCCATCGCGCCCGCTCTGCTGCCAGCGTCCGGCCATGGCCAGCGCCCTCTCCGCCCCGCCCCGTCCCGACGCCGACACCCCCGACGCCCGCAAGGGTCAGGAAGGGAAGGACGAGACGCGCGTCTCGCCGATGATGGCGCAATATATCGAGATAAAGACCGCCAACCCGGACAGCCTGCTGTTCTACCGGATGGGCGATTTCTACGAGCTGTTCTTTGCCGACGCCGAAGCCGCCTCGCGCACGCTCGGCATCGTGCTGACCAAGCGCGGCAAGCACCAGGGCGCCGACATCCCGATGTGCGGGGTGCCGGTGGAACGGGCCGAGGAATATCTCCACAAGCTCATCGCCGCCGGCCACCGGGTCGCGGTGTGCGAACAGCTGGAAGATCCCGCCGAAGCCCGCAAGCGCGGCAGCAAGAGCGTGGTGCGCCGCGACGTCACGCGCCTCGTCACCCCCGGCACCCTGACCGAGGACTCTCTTCTCGACGCCCGCCGCGAGAACGTGCTGGCGAGCCTCGCCCGTGCCAAGAGCGGCGAGGACGGCGCCGGCGACGGCTATGCCTATGCACTTGCCTTCTGCGACATCTCCACCGGCACCTTCCGCGTCTCCGAAACCGACCCCGCCCGGCTTGCCGCCGACCTCGCCCGCATCGAGCCCGCCGAACTGCTGGTGCCGGACGCGATCTATGACGAGCCGGCCTTCCGCGAACTGTGGCGCACGCTGCCCGCGGTGACCCCGTTGCCGAAGGAGAGCTTCGACGGCGCCACCGCCGAGCGGCGCATCGCCGGCTTCTTCCAGGTGGCGACGCTGGACGCCTTCGGCGCCTTCTCGCGCCCGGAACTCGCCGCGGCGGGCGCCATCGTCGCCTATGTGGAGCGCACCCAGCTCGGCAACCGCCCCCCGCTCGCCCCGCCGGTGCGCGAGAGCGGCGGCGCCGCCATGGTCATCGACCCGGCGACGCGGGCGAACCTTGAAATCCTGCGCACCACCTCCGGCGAGCGGGCGGGCAGCCTGCTCGCGGCGGTGGACCGCACCGTGACCTCCGCCGGCGCCCGGCTGCTGGCACGCCGGCTCGCCGAGCCGCTGACCGCGCCCGCCGCCATCGCTGGCCGCCTCGATTCGGTCGAGCACCTCGCCGACCGCCCGGCCCTGCGCGACGCCCTGCGCGAGCGGCTCGCCGGCGCGCCGGACCTTGCCCGCGCTCTCGCCCGCATCGCGCTGAATCGCTCGGGCCCGCGCGACCTTGCCGCCATCGGCCGCGGATTGATGGAGGGCGCGGCGATCGCCGCCATGATCGCCGCCGAGGGCGCACCCGAGGAGCTGATGGAAGCCGCCCGCGACCTCGCCGCCCCGCCGCCCGCCTTGCCGGCGACGCTTCTCGCCGCGCTCGCCGACGAATTGCCGCCCTACCGGCGCGATGGCGGCTTCGTGCGGGCCGGCTTCGACGCCGACCTCGACGCCACCCGCGCCCTGCGCGACGAGAGCCGGCGCGTGGTGGCGGCTCTGGAGCGGCGCTATGTCGAGGAGAGCGGCATCCGGACCCTCAAGATCCGGCACAATGCGGTTCTGGGCTATTTCGTCGAAGTCTCCGCCCAGCACGCCGACAAGCTGCGCGAGCCGCCCTTCGCGAGCGTCTTCGTGCATCGCCAGACCATGGCGGGGGCCGTGCGCTTCTCCTCCGTGGAGCTGGGCGAACTGGAGGCCAAGATCGCCAGCGCCGGCGAACGGGCGCTGGCTCTGGAGCAGACGATCTTCGACCGGCTGGCGAGCGAGGTGCTGGCCGGCGCCGATCATGTCCGCGCCTGCGCCGCCGCGCTGGCGGTGATCGACGTCGCGAGCGGCCTCGCCCGGCTCGCGGTGGAGGAGAACCATGTCCGCCCCGAGGTGGATGACGGGCTCGACTTCTCGATTCTGGGCGGCCGCCACCCGGTGGTCGAGCAGGCGCTGCGCCGGGATCCGCTCGCCTCCGGCGGCCCCTTCATCGCCAATGATTGCGACCTCTCGCCTCCCGCGCGGGCCAAGGCGGGACGCATCTGGCTGGTCACCGGCCCCAACATGGCGGGCAAATCGACCTTCCTGCGCCAGAACGCGCTCATCGCCATCCTCGCTCAGGCCGGCTGCTTCGTGCCCGCGGCCTCCGCGCGGATCGGCATCGTCGACCGGCTGTTCTCGCGCGTCGGTGCGGCGGACGACCTGGCACGCGGGCGCTCGACCTTCATGGTGGAGATGGTCGAGACCGCCGCCATCCTCAACCAGGCGACCCGCCGCTCGCTCGTCATCCTCGACGAGATCGGCCGCGGCACCGCGACCTTCGACGGCCTCTCCATCGCCTGGGCCAGTCTCGAGCATCTGCACGAGACGAATGCCTGCCGCGGCCTGTTCGCCACCCATTTCCACGAGCTCACCGCGCTCGCCCAGCGCCTCAAGCGCCTCGTCAACGCGACGGTGAAGGTGAAGGAGTGGGACGGCGAGGTGATCTTCCTGCACGAGGTGGTGCCGGGGGCGGCGGACCGTTCCTACGGCATCCAGGTCGCCAAGCTCGCCGGCCTGCCGGCGGCGGTGGTGGAACGCGCCCGCGCGGTGCTGACGGAACTGGAAAGCGCCGACCGCGCCGCCCCGACCCAGCGCATTCTCGACGACCTGCCGCTCTTCGCCAGCCTGAACCGGGCCCCGCCCGCCGCGCCGGCGGCAAGCGCCGACCCGGTGGCGGAAGCGGTGAAGGCCGCGCTCACCGGCATCGACCCCGACGAACTCACCCCCCGCGAGGCGCTGGAGGCGCTGTACCGGCTGAAGGGGCTGGCGAAGGGGGGTGAAGGTAGAGCCGGACCTTGTCATTTGCTGACCTGAAGACAGCCCCTATATTCGTCCAGAATTCCGGATCAATACGAGGCTTGCCATGCAGCGCGTCGAAGCGGAGATGGCCGTCAGCGTCTCCGAACTGAAGAAGAACCCCACCGCCATCGTCGAGGGCGCGCGCGGCGGTTCGGTCGCGATCCTCAACCACAACCGGGTCATGGCCTATATGGTCCCTGCCGAGACCTATGAGGCGATGATGGACGCGCTCGACGACCAGTCCCTCATCGAGATCGCCCGAGCGCGGGCCGGCGAGACGACGGTGCAGGTAAAGCTCGATGAGCTATAGCCTCGCATTCCTGCCCTCCGCGCTTAAGGAATGGGAGAAGCTCGGCGCCACCTTGCGCGCGCAGTTCAAGAAAAAGCTCGCCGAGCGGCTGGAACACCCCCGCGTCGAGGCCGACGCCCTGCGCGGCATGGCCGATCATTACAAGATCAAGCTCCGCGCGGCGGGCTATCGGCTGGTCTACCGGGTGGAGGACACGACGATCACGGTCGTGGTGGTGGCGGTGGGCAAGCGCGAACGCGGCGAGGTGTATGAGGCAGCGAAGCGGCGGTGAGTTTTATGAATTCACAAACGGGAAAGACCCCGTTGGTCCCAGCAAAGCCTAAGCTAAGTAAGGCTCCATCCACGCAATCCCCATAATCCACAAATACTAGAAATGGTGGTTACGTCGACTACTCGTGACTAACACTTGGCGTAGCTCTGAGAGTCGCTTCTTCTATCGTCAGGATGCAAAAAGGGCTGCCCGGAGCTTGCACCTCCGAACAGCCCTGCGTCCGAGCCCACATGGAACCTGGTCGGACCGTGGGCGGCGTGCGCCATTGGACAACCGGACTATGCGTCCGGAGCGATTCGCGCGTCAAGGTCCGACCATGAGTCAATGTCGATTCAGGTGGACTATGCTTAAGCACAAAACTGGTGAGAAATGCCCTGCCAGCGGCGTCTGGAAGGTCGATGACCTTTACGACACCACCACGGCACCGATTGCCAAGGACAACACATTCCCGCCCTATAAAGGCAAAGCGGTCTACTGGGTCCTCATCCAGTACGCCTGACAGCCGAACAAAACGGGGCGGCCCATGGCCGCCCCGATCCGTCTCACGCCTGGCTCGCCGCCTTCGTCTTCAGCGCCGCCTGCGCCGCGGCGAGGCGGGCGATGGGGACGCGGAAGGGCGAGCAGGACACATAGTCCAGCCCCACTTCATGGCAGAACGCCACCGAGGCCGGGTCGCCACCATGCTCGCCACAGATGCCGAGCTTGATGTTCGGGCGCGTCTTGCGGCCGCGCTCGGTGGCGATCTTCACCAGTTCGCCGACGCCCTCCACGTCGATCGACACGAAGGGGTCGACCTCCATGATGCCCTTGGACACATAGGGGCCGAGGAAGGTGCCGGCGTCGTCACGCGAGATGCCGTAGGTGGTCTGGGTCAGGTCGTTGGTGCCATAGGAGAAGAACTCCGCCGTCTCGGCGATCTCGTCCGCCTTCAGCGCCGCGCGCGGCAGCTCGATCATGGTGCCGACCTGATAGGTCAGCCTGGCGCCCGTTTCTTCCTCCACCTTCTTCGCGGTGGCGTCGATGACCTCTTTCACCAGGTCGAATTCGCGCTTGCCGGTAATGAGAGGCACCATCACCTCCGGCACCACCGGCTTGCCGGTGCTCTTCTCCGCGGCCACCGCGGCCTCGAAGATGGCGCGGGCCTGCATCTCGGCGATCTCCGGGAAGGCGATGGCGAGACGGCAGCCGCGGAAGCCGAGCATTGGGTTGAACTCGTCGAACTCCTTCTTCCGCGCCGCCAGCTTCTGCGGCGAGACGCCGAGCGCCTCGGCCACTTCCGCGATCTCGGCCTCGGTGTGCGGCAGGAACTCGTGCAGCGGCGGATCGAGCAGGCGGATCGTGACCGGCAGGCCGTCCATGATCTCGAACAGCTCGACGAAATCCTGACGCTGGAAGGGCAGCAGCTTGGCGAGAGCCGTGCGCCGGCCGGCCTCGTCGTCGGCGAGGATCATCTCGCGCACCGACTTGATGCGCCCGGCATCGAAGAACATGTGCTCGGTGCGGGAAAGGCCGATGCCTTCGGCGCCGAAGCTCTTGGCGGTGCGGGCATCGAGCGGGGTCTCGGCATTGGCGCGCACTTTCAGCTTGCGCACCGCGTCCGCCCAGCCCATCAGCGTGCCGAACTCGCCGGAAAGCTCCGGCTGCAGCATCGGCACGGCCCCGGCGATCACCTGTCCGGTGCCGCCGTCGATGGTGAGGATGTCGCCCTTTCTCAGCGTGACGCCGCCCGAGGTGATGGTGCCGTTGGCATAATCCACCCGGATGGTGCCGGCGCCGCACACGCAGGGCTTGCCCATGCCGCGCGCCACCACGGCGGCGTGCGAGGTCATGCCGCCGCGGGTGGTGAGGATCCCTTCCGCAGCGTGCATGCCGTGGATGTCCTCCGGCGAGGTCTCGATGCGCACCAGGATGACCTTGCGGCCCTGGGTCTTGGCGAGCTCCGCCTCGTCGGCCGAGAATACCATCTCGCCCGAGGCGGCGCCCGGCGAGGCCGGCAGGCCCGAGCCGATGACGGCCTTGTCTGCCTTGGGATCGAGCATCGGGTGCAGAAGCTGGTCGAGTGCGGCAGGGTCGACGCGGGCGATCGCCTCTTCTTTCGTGATCACGCCGTCATGCGCCATCTCCACCGCGATGCGCAGCGCGGCCTTGGCGGTGCGCTTGCCGGAGCGGGTCTGCAGCATCCACAGCTTGCCGCGCTCCACGGTGAATTCGAGGTCCTGCATGTCCCGATAGTGCCCTTCCAGCACGCCGGCGATGCGCTGGAACTCGGTGAAGACCTCGGGAAGCGCGGTCTCCATGGAGGGCTTGTTCGAGCCCGCGGCGATGCGCGCGGTCTCGGTGATGTTCTGCGGGGTGCGGATGCCTGCCACCACGTCCTCGCCCTGCGCGTTGATCAGGAACTCGCCATAGAGCGCGTTCTCGCCGGTGGAGGGGTTGCGGGTGAAGGCAACGCCGGTGGCCGAGGTGTCGCCCATATTCCCGAACACCATGGCCTGCACGTTCACCGCGGTGCCCCAGCTCTCGGGGATCGCGTGGAGGCGGCGATAGACGATGGCGCGCTGGTTCATCCAGGAGGAGAACACCGCCCCGATGGCGCCCCAGAGCTGGTCGTGCGGATCCTGCGGGAAGGGGGCGCCGAGCTCGTGCAGGACGAGGTCCTTGTACTTGCCGACGATCACCTTCCAGTCCGCGGCAGAGAGGTCGGTGTCGAGAGTGTAGCCCTTCTCTTCCTTGAAGGCGTCCAGCACCTCCTCGAAATGGTGGTGCGGGAAGTCGAGCACCACGTTCGAATACATCTGGATGAAGCGGCGATAGCTGTCATAGGCGAAGCGGGCATCGCCCGAGGCCTCGGCCACCGCGTCCACGGTGCCGTCGTTGAGGCCGAGGTTCAGCACGGTGTCCATCATGCCCGGCATCGAGGCCCGCGCCCCGGAACGCACCGAGACGAGCTGCGGGTTCGCCGGATCGCCGAAGGTGCGGCCGGTCAGCGCGGCGATGTGCGCCAGCGCCGCCTCCACCTGCCCCTTCAGCTCGGCCGGATAGGTCTTGCCGTGGGCGTAATACCAGGTGCACACCTCGGTTGAGATGGTGAAGCCCGGCGGCACCGGCAGCCCGAGATTGGACATCTCGGCGAGATTGGCGCCCTTGCCGCCCAGCAGGTTGCGCATCTCGGCAGCGCCTTCCGCCTTGCCGTCGCCGAAGGTGTAGACCCATTTCGTCATGTGGTGCGAATCCGTATCGAGGAAATGATGAACATCGGCCCGTGCAATGGAAAATTGCTCAGGACCGGAAGTCACGTCAAAACAATGCGCTACCGCTCCCGCGGCAGCATGATCCCGATCGCTTTTCCAAGACTGTCTCTAGCCCGTCGTCTCCGCTGTCGCAATTCGTCTTTTGCAGTGCGGCATACTGTGCTGGATTGAAGAGGGCGGCCGAATTGGTCACCTTCCTGCCGGCCGGGTTTACGCACACAAGAGGGCTTGGACATGACGGAAACGACGACACTGGCCGCCTGGGCGCCGCGCATTCTCAGCGTGCTGCGCATCGCGGCGGGCCTGCTGCTGCTGCAGCATGGCTGCACCAAGATCCTGGGCTTTCCCACCACCCAGATGACGGGGGTGAGCCTCTCCTCCATGCCCGGCCTCGCCGGCATCATCGAGCTGGTCGGCGGCATCCTGCTGGTGCTCGGCCTGTTCACGCGGCCGGCGGCCTTCCTCGTGTCGGGCATGACAGCGGTGGCCTATTTCATGGTCCACGCACCCCAGAGCTTCTTCCCGATCATCAATGGCGGCGAACTGGCCGCGCTCTACTGCTTCGTGTTCTTCTACATCTTCTTCGCCGGCCCGGGCCCATGGAGCGTGGACGCGGCGATGCGGCGCTGAGGCGCCTCGGCGGAATCGCTGCGATTCCTGTCCCGATCGGCGTTGCTGCCGGCATCGGGGCGGGTTTCCGACGGTTCGCTCCCGGCCGGACGGACGGCAGACGCGCATGAGGCGGCGGACCACATACGCCGCCTCAGCGGCGACGCGCCGGCGCGTTCCGCTGGCGGCAGACCCTTTCGGACCTTACAGGTGCATCCCGCCCATATGGCCCATGAGGCCGACCACACCGATGAAGATCAGATAGATCGCGACGATGAAATTCAGCAGCCGCGGCATCAGCAGGATGAGGATGCCGGCGATCAGCGCCACGATGGGCTGCAAGGTGATGACGTCGATCTGCATGGGAAGCTCCGCTCTGGCGCCGGCCACGGAGAGCGAAAAGGCCGGCCGGCGACATAACAGCCGGAGGTAGCCGACGGTTCCCGTCCATGCCGGCACCCCTTGCAGGAAGCGGCAGGACGCGACTTCATCCGGCGATCGCGACATGCTGCGCCGCATGCGCAGGATGCCGGGCGGATGCCGGGCGCCCGCCTGCCGGCCGTGCGGCCGAACCATCCCGCGCCAATACGCCGCACCTTGCGCGCGGCACGTCATGCTGCACCGCAGGATCCACGCGAGGTCCGCGCAGATCCGTCAATCTGCGTCAGCCCTCGATTCGCTCAAAATCGGCGATGGCGCGGGTCACCCGGCGGATCGCCGCCAGCAAGGCGAGACGGTTGGCGCGCAGCGCGGGGGCGCCCGCATTCACCGTCACCTTCTCGAAGAAGGCATCGACCGGGGCGCGCAGCGCCGCGATCGCTGCCAGCGCGCCCTCGAAATCCTCGGCCGCGAGCCGTGCCGCGATCACCGGTTCGGCATCGGCCATCGCCGCGCCCAGCGCACGCTCCTCCGCCTCGACGAACAGCGCCGGGTCCGGCGCGCCGTCATGGGAAACGCCGTCCTTCTTCTCCTCGATGCGCAGGATGTTGGCGGCCCGCTTGGTGCCCGCCAGCAGGTTCTTGCCGTCCTCCGTGCCGAGGAAGCGCGACAGCGCCTCCACGCGCTTCACCACCAGCAGCAGGTCGTCCTGATCCGGCAAGGCGAACACCGCGTCCACCAGATCGTGCCGCGCTCCGCTCTCGCGCAGATGCACCTTCAGCCGGTCGCCGAAGAAGGCCAGCAAGTCCGCGGTCGCCTCGGACGCGAAGGCCGTGCCGCGGGCCTTAACCTCCTCCTGCGCCTGCTCATAGGTGATGCCGCGCGTGCCGACCGCGATGGTCTCGATCAGCCGGCGTTCAAAGCTGAGGTCGAGCACGGTGTCGAGGCTGTCGCCGGTACGGCGGCGCTCGGCGGTCACCGAGAGGCCGGCGCCGAAGCGCCCGGCCAGCAGCTCCGCCAGCGGCAGCCGTAGCCCGTTCTCCAGCACCATGCGGATGACGCCGAGCGCGGCGCGGCGTAGCGCGAAGGGGTCCTTGGAGCCGGTCGGCTTCTCGTCGATCGCCCAGAAGCCCACCAGCGTGTCGATCTTGTCGGCCAGCGCCACCGCCAACGAAACCGGCGCGGTCGGCACCGTGTCGGTCGGGCCCTGCGGCTTGTAGTGCTCCTCGGCAGCGGCGGCGATCTCTTCCGGCAGGCCTTCGAGGCGGGCGTAATAGCGCCCCATCAGGCCCTGCACCTCGGGAAACTCGCCGACCACTTCGGTGCGCAGGTCGGATTTCGCATAGAGCGCGGCCTGCTCGGCCAGCGCCAGGTCGGCGCCGACCACGGGCGCCAGCGCCCGGGCCAGCTCGGCGATGCGCTGGATGCGGTCATATTGCGAGCCGAGCTTCTCGTGGAAGGTCACATTGCGGAACTTCTCCAGCCGCTCGGCCAGCGGCACGCTCGCATTGGTGCGGCGGTCGGTGTCCCAGAAGAACTTGGCGTCGGAGAGCCGGGCGCGGATCACCCGCTCATTGCCGGCAACGATGGCGGCGCCGCCATCGGTGGCTTCCAGATTCGACACGAGGACGAAGCGGTTGGCGAGCCGGCCGGTGGCTGGGTCCTTCAGCACGAAGCACTTCTGGTTGGCGCGGATGGTGGCGCGGATCACCTCGTCGGGCACGTCGAGGAAGCTCGCGTCGAACGCGCCCATCAGAACCACCGGCCATTCCACGAGGCCGGCGATCTCGTCGAGAAGGCCGGCATCCTCGACCAGCTCCAGCCCCTGCGCCAATGCGAGATCCTTGGCGTCGGCGAGGACGATGTCCTTGCGCCGCTCGCGATCGGCCACGACCTTGGCCGCCTCCAGCTTGGTCAGCCAGTCGTCGAGCCGGCGCACCCGGATGTCGCCTTCGCTGAGGAAGCGGTGGCCGCGGGTCACGTCGCCCGAAGCCAGCCCGTCGACGTCGAAGCGAACTACTTCCGGCTCCTCGGTCTCCGGGCCGAAGGTGCACAGGATGGAGCGCAGCGGGCGCACCCAGCGCAGCGCGCCGGGCTTCGCCGAGGCCTTGCCCCAGCGCATCGACTTCGGCCACGGGAAGCTGCGGATGATCTCCGGCAGCACCTCGGCGATCACTTCCGGCGTCGGCCGGCCATGCTTGTGGATGCGGGCGACATAGAACTCGCCCTTCTTCGGGTCGCTCTCGACGCTCGCCTGATCGAGCGAGGCCAACCCCGCCGCCTTGAGAAATCCGTCGATCGCCGCCTGCGGGGCGCCGACGCGCGGGCCCTTGCGCTCCTCATGCCGGTCCGGCTGCGCCGCCGGCAGGCCATGCACCGCCAGCGCCAGCCGGCGCGGGGTGACGAAGGCCTTCGCCCCTTCATAGACCAGCCCGCGCTCGACCAGCGCATCGGTGACGAGCTTGCGGATCGCCTCCGCCGCCCCCGGCTGCATCCGGGCGGGAATTTCTTCGCAGAACAGTTCGAGGAGGAGATCGGGCATGGGACGGGTTTTCCGTGCGCGGCGGCGGGCGAGGCGATGCGCGCCGTCTAGCACGCAGCGCCGCGCCCTGTCACGGCACCGGCCCCATCCCGACGGCGCTCAGGGTGCCGGGCGGTCGAGCGCGACGTCGGCATACCAGGCCTCGCGCTCGCCCGCGATCATCCGCGCGAGGAGGCGCGAGGCGAGGAAGGAGAAGGTGATGCCGTTGCCGCCATAGCCATAGGCGGCATAGATGTGCGGATTGTCCGGCACCTCGCCGATCAGCGGCAGGCCGTCGCTGGTGCGCGAGAACGCCCCGGACCAGACCAGCTCGGCCCGCGCCAGAGCCTCCGGCCGCAGCCCGGCCAATCCATCGAGGAGCGCGCGGACCTTGTCCGGCGCGAGGGCAAGACGCTGCTCGCGGTCGGCATGGCCGTCCTCGTCCTCGCCGCCGATGACGATGCGCCCGCCGACGGTCGAGCGGGCATAGAGATAGGTTTCGCAGGCTTCCCAGACCAGCGGCTCGCCCGGCCACACCCCGCCCGGCGGCTGCGGCGGCGTGGCGAGCGCCCAGCTCGCACCGGTGCTCTGGAGATCGGAGCGGACGATATCCGGCATCACATAGCCGGTGGCCAGTACCACGGCCTTCGCCTCGATCTCGTGGCCGTCCACAAGGCCGATCCGCGCACCGCTTCTGTGGCTCTCATAGGCGACCGCCTCGCCGGCGAAGATGCGCGCCCCGTGCGCCGCCGCCGCCGCCAGCAGTCCGTGGGCGAGCAGGAGCGGGTCGGCATCGGCCGAATCCCCGGAGAGGATCGCGCCCTCACGGGCGATGCCGAAGGTGGAGAACAGCGTCGCCGCGTCGAGATAGGTGCCGGGCAGCCCGGCGCGCTGGCGGGCCGCATGCTCGGCCCGCAACTGCGCGGCGCCGATATCCTGCGCCGCGAGATAGAGCGAGGTTCGCGCACGAAGACCGCAGGCGATGCCGCGCTCGCGGACCAGCCCGGCCAGTCCCGCCACCGCCGCGTGGCTGCGGCGATAGAGCGTCGCGGCGCGTTCGAAGCCATAGAGGTCGGCAAGCTCGACGAGGCGCCGGTCGATCTCCCACAACAGCATCGCGGTGGAGGCGACCGTACTGCCGAAGCCCGGACGCTCCCTATCGACCACGACGACGCGCTGGCCGAGAGAGGCGAGATGCTCGGCGATGAAGGCACCGCTGATTCCCGCGCCGATCACCGCCACGTCGCAGGACAGGCTGTCCTTCAGCGCCGGCAGGGCGGGCACGGCACCTGCGCTCCAGGGCGGCGCGCCTTCGCGCAGATCCTGCTGCTCGGTGGTTTCGGCGTCGAACATAAGCGGGCTCTCGTTGCGGGAGGTGTAGCGAGAACCCGCAAGGGGAGCGTTGGTTTCAGCGTTGCGGTGGCGCCCGCCAGTGGCGCCCGCGACCCCGTCTGCGCGGATCAGGCCGCACTGGCGCCGCAAGGCGCGCCCGCCCCGCCCGCGGCGGTGGCGAGCCAGGCGGCGCCGCAGGCCTTCGCCAGTTCGCGCACCCGCAGGATGTAGCTCTGCCGCTCGGTCACCGAGATGACGCCGCGGGCATCGAGCAGGTTGAACACGTGGCTCGCCTTGATGCACTGGTCATAGGCCGGCTGCGCCATCAGGTGGCGGGTGCGGTCGGCGTTCCAGCCGGCTTCCAGATACTGCGCCGCCGCCTTCTCGGCCATGCGGAACTGCTCCAGAAGCATGCTCGTGTCGGCGTGCTCGAAATTGTGCCGCGAATATTCCTGCTCGGCCTGCAGGAAGACGTCGCCATAGCTGACCTTGTCCTCGCCCTCGCGGCCGTTGAAATTGAGATCGTAGACGTTCTCGACCCCCTGCACATACATCGCGAGGCGCTCCAGCCCATAGGTCAGCTCGCCCGCCACCGGGGCGCATTCGAAGCCGGCCACCTGCTGGAAATAGGTGAATTGCGAGACTTCCATCCCGTCGCACCAGCACTCCCAGCCGAGGCCCCAGGCGCCGAGCGTCGGGCTCTCCCAGTCGTCCTCGACGAAGCGCACATCGTGCAGCTTCAGGTCGATGCCGATGGCGTCCAGCGAGGCGAGGTAGAGTTCCTGAAGGTCCGGCGGCGAGGGCTTCAGGATGACCTGATACTGGTAATAATGCTGCAGGCGGTTGGGGTTCTCCCCATAGCGCCCGTCCTTCGGCCGGCGCGAGGGCTGCACATAGGCCGCCTTCCACGGCAGCGGACCGAGCGCGCGCAGCGTGGTCGCCGGATGGAAGGTGCCGGCACCGACCTCCATGTCATAGGGCTGCAGGATGACGCAGCCCTTGTCCGCCCAGAAGCGCTGGAGCGCGAGGATGAGCCCCTGGAAGGAACGGTCGGGGCGCATGTGCGACGGGAGCGTGGGATCGATCATGGAGAGCCGGACGGTTGGAAGGACGGTGGAGGCGCCACCTGAAGACAGGTCGTATCCAGAGCGGTTTCTGGAATTTTCCGATATCTGTGAGGGACGCATAGGGAAAAATCCCGTGCGCAGCAACCTTGTCTTTCCACATCCCGCGATGGTCGAGGCCCGCCTGCCCATCCACGCCGCTCCCGCCCGCCCGGTCGAAGATGTGGATGCCCGGCCTGCGCCGGACATGACCCCGCTCAGGGCAATGCTGCCAACGTTCTCACCGGGTACTCCGCGCGATCCCGGCTCTCCGGCGGCCTGCGACCCTCACAGCAGCCGCTCGATCTCCGCCTTCAGCGCTTCCGGCTTCGTGGTCGGGGCATAGCGATCCACCACCTTGCCGTCGCGGTCGATCAGGAACTTGGTGAAGTTCCACTTGATCGCCTCACTGCCGAGCAGGCCGGGCGCCTCGCTTTTCAGCCAAACGTAAAGCGGGGCGGTGTTCTCCCCGTTCACATCGATCTTGGCGAACATGGGGAAGGTGACGTCATAGGTCAGCTTGCAGAAGCTGGCGATCTCCTGCGCGTCGCCCGGCTCCTGCCCGCCGAACTGGTTGCAGGGAAAGCCCAGCACCACCAGCCCCCGCTCGCCATAGGCCCGCCACAGCGCCTCCAGCCCCTCATATTGCGGGGTGAAGCCGCATTTACTGGCGGTGTTCACGATCAGCAGCACCTTGCCGCGATACTCCGCGAGCGGCACGTCCCGGCCGGCAAGGTCGGGCACGGTGAAATCGGTGAGGTTGGACATCGGCGAATCCGGGAACGGGGAAGGGCGCGTGGATCATGCCCGAGGCGGGGCGGATTTGGGAGGGCGCGATCTCCCGGCCGCTTCCGCCGTCATCCCGGACGGACGGAAGAGCGATCCGGGATCGCACGCGCATGCGGCGGACAAGCCCGGCTCCGCGCTGCGCTCCAGCCGGGATGACGGCTGAGGAAGGTAGGTGGAAAGCGGGCCGGCAACGGGTCTTTGCCGCCACGCCGGTCGAAGACCTGTCTGGCGACCGCAGGTGTGGGTGCGGAAGGCGTCGTCGCCTGTGCTCTCGATGCCATTGCCCGGACAGACCGCAAGGGCCGGGATGACGGCCGGAGGGCGCCACGGGAAAGCGGATCGGCAAGATGTCGTTCCCGCCCACTGCAGCACCCCATCTCACATCATGCCGGCCAGCCCGGGAATGGCGGCATCCAGGCGCGCAAAGGCGACCGGGACGGGCGGAGCGGCAAGAGACCGTGCCAGGAGGACGCCCCGACGAGAGTCATTCACCGTTTCACGGAATCGATGAATAGCTCCAACCTATTGAGTGGTCGTATTTTCTTCACGCGAACCGGCATCCACTTCGCGCGAAAATAATCGAGGCACCCGGAACAGACCCGCCCCCCTTCTCACCCCGCCTCGGCGAGGTGCCGGCGCGTCGGGTCGGGCATCGGCACGGCGGCGATCAGCTCGCGCGTATAGGCCTCGTGCGGGGCCTCGAAGATGGCGCGGCGCGTGCCGTATTCCACCAGGCGGCCGGCGCGCATCACCGCGACCTCGTGGCTCATCTTCTCGATCACCGCCATGTCGTGGGAGATGAAGAGATAGGCGAGGCCCATCGTCTCCTGCAATTCCAGCATCAGGTCGAGCACCCGCGCGCGCACCGAAACGTCGAGCGCGGCGACGCTCTCGTCGGCCACGATCAGCTTCGGCTCCAGCGCCAGCGCGCGGGCGATGCAGATGCGCTGGCGCTGCCCGCCGGAGAATTCGTGCGGATAGCGCGTGGCGTGGTCCGCCGTGAGCCCGACCCGCCTCAAGAGCGCAGCGACCCGCTCCCGGCGCTCGGCCCGGTTCCCGATGCCGTGGATCACCAGCGGCTCGGCGATGGCGGCGCCCACCGACATGCGCGGGTCGAGCGAGGCATAGGGATCCTGGAAGATCATCTGCGCGGCCCGGCGCAGCGGGCGCATGGCGCGGGGCGAGAGACCGGCGATCGCGGTGCCGTCCAGCACCACCTCGCCGGTGAAGGGAATGAGCCCGAGCGCCGCCTTGCCGGTGGTGGACTTGCCCGAGCCCGATTCGCCGACGAGGCCGAGCGTGCGGCCACGCTTCAGCGCGAAGGAAACGCCTTCGACGGCGCGCTGCGCCTCGCCCCTCCGGCCGAACAGGTTGCGCGCCCCGCCATAGGAGACGGAGAGGTTGTGCACGGACAGCACCGTCTCCTCGCCCGCCTCGTTCTCCCCGCCGGTTTCGAACCGGGTCGGCAGGGGGGTGACGCGCGGCGGTCCGTCGGTGCCGGCGCGGGCGCCGAGCCGGGGCACGGCGGCCAGCAATTCGCGGGTATAGGCCTCGCGCGGAGCGGTGAAGAGCGGCACGACGTCGGCCTGCTCGACGATGCGGCCGGCCTTCATCACCGCCACCCGGTCGGCCATCTCCGCCACCACGCCCATATCGTGGGTGATGAGGATGATCGAGGTGCCGAACTCGCCCTTCAATTCACGCATCAGCTTCAGGATCTGCGCCTGCACCGTCACGTCGAGCGCGGTGGTGGGCTCGTCGGCGATCAGAACCTTGGGCCGGCAGGACAGCGCCATGGCGATCATCACCCGCTGGCGCATGCCGCCCGAAAGCTCGTGCGGATATTGCCCGAGCCGCCGCGCCGGATCGCTGATATGTACCGCCTCGAGCATCGCCCGCGCGCGCGCCAGCGCGTCCTCCGCGCCCTGATGGACGCGGATCGCCTCGGTGAGCTGGTCGCGGATCGTCATCACCGGGTTGAGCGAGGTCATCGGCTCCTGGAAGATCATGCCGATCTCCCCGCCGCGCAGCCGGCGCATCGCCCGTTCCGGCAGGCCGACGAGGTCGCGCCCGTCCAGCCGGATCGCGCCGCCGGTCACCCTCAGCGACGCTTTCGGCAGCAGCCCCATGATGGCGAGCGAGGTGACCGACTTGCCCGAGCCGGATTCGCCGGCGAGGCACAACGTCTCGCCGGGCCGGAGCGCGAAGCTCACATCCTCCAGCACCCGCGACAGCCCGGCGGGGGTGCGCGCATCCACGGTGAGATGCGCGACCTCGAGAACGGGCGCAGGCAGGGCGAGGGCGGGGGTCGGACGCGGCGTCAGGGTCACGAGAACACGATCCGCGGGAAGTAGAAGGAGACGACCCAGTTCGGCATGTCGACGATCTCGCTGATGCGCAGATCGCCGCACACCGAGCAGAGCATGTAGGCGTCCACCGGGTTGAGGCCGTGCTCGGCGGCGAGCAGGTCCACCATCCGGGCCACCGCCTCGCGGGCGCCGGTCATCAGGTCGGGGCCGATGCCGGTGGTCACCTCATAGCCGGCGGCATCGAGATGGCGGGTCACCGGGCTGGGGGTGGTGAAGCGCGGGCTGGCGAGCTTCGCGTCCTTCACCAGTTCGAGGGTCGCCTCGACATCCATCCGGCTCTCGATCGCGGTGCCGCACACCTCGCCGTCGCCCTGCGCGGCGTGGGTGTCGCCGATGGAGAACAGCGCGCCCTCCACCTCCACGGGGAGATAGAGCGTCACGCCCTCGGACAGGTCGCGGATGTCGAGATTGCCGCCCACCCGGCGCGGCGGCACGATGGAGTGCAGTCCCGGCTCGGCCGGGGCGACGCCGATGGTGCCGGCGAAGGGCTTCAGGGGCACCCGGCCGCCCGGCCCGTACAGCGCGGGAACGCTCGCCGACGTGTCGTAGCTCCACACATGCAGCGCCGGCTCAAGGAACTGGTCGGCCAGCAGGCCGAAGCCGGGAATGTTCGCGGTCCAGCCGATGCCGGAGGGCACGAAGCGGCGGATCGTCACCTTCAGCGCGTCGCCCGGCTCGGCGCCCTCGACGAAGACGGGTCCGGTCACCGGGTTGATCTTGCCGAAGTCGAGCGTCTTCACGTCCTCGACCGTCGAGCCCGCGCCGAGCTGGCCGGCGGAGGAATCCGCGCATTCGAAATGGATCGTCGCGCCGGGCTTCGCCGTCAGGGCGGGCGGGAAATCGCGATTCCAGCCGAAATGCTGGGACGCGCGGTGGATGGTGTGATGGCAGGCGACGCACATGGCCGGCACCTCGGTTTCGGAAGCGGGAACGCGGCCCGGCGGGGCCGCGTTGCGGGGGCGCGGGGGAAGAACGATGCGGTCATCCCGGCCGGCGCGCGGAGCACAGCCGGGATGACGGGAATGAAGGCCTTACTTCACGAAGATCGCGTCGTAATTGATGACGCGGGTGGGATCGACATAGATCTCCGCCGGCCCGCCCATGCGCTTCGACTTCGCCACGATGCGGCGCTCGTTGAACACCGGAATCCACGGCGCGTCGGCCATGATGTCGGTGAAGACCTTGCCCCAGGCCGCCTCGCGCTCCTTCACCTTCGCGGGGTCGGACATCGAATCGGCCGCGACCGCGCGCGCCTGCAAATCCTTGTTGCAGTACCAGGACCAGTTCCAGCCGCCCGCCACCGCGCCGGCGCAGCCGAGGATGGGGCCGTAGAAGTTGGACGGATCCGGGAAGTCGGCGATCCACGCCATGCCGCCCGACCAGATCATCGGGGCCTCGCCCTCGGTGCCGCCGGCGGCGATGACGTTGGCCTGCGCCAGCGCCTTGATCTCCGCCTTCACGCCGATCGCGGCGAGATCCTGCTGGATCGCCTGCGCGATACGCGGCTGCGGATCGGTGTTGGTGGAATAGAGCACGGTGGAGAAGCCGTCCGGCAGGCCCGCTTCCTTCAGCAGTTCCTTGGCCTTGGCCGGATCGTAGGCATAGCCCTTGAAGTCCTTGTCATAGCCCGGCATCAGCGGCGGCAGCGGCTGGTTGGCCGGGGTCGCGCGGCCGTTGACGATGCGCACGATGCGATCCTTGTTGATCGCCATGTTCAGCGCCTGGCGCACCTTCACATTGTCGAGCGGCTTGATCTTCGTGTTCAGCGTCACATAGCCGGTGTGGAGCTGCTCGCCGTCCACGATCATGCCCGCCGCGTCCGGCGACTTGGTCATTTCGAGGAACTTGGCCGGGGGCACGCCGTCGCCGGCGATGTCGACCTCGCCCTTCTGCAGGCGCAGCACCGCCACCAGCGGCTCCTGCCCGATCTCGACGGTGAAGCTGTCGATGAAGGGCACGCCCTTCTGGAAATAGTCCTTGTTCTTCACGAAGGAGAGCTTCTGCCCGATCACCCAGTCCTTGAGGATGAAGGTGCCGGAGCCAACCGGCTTCTTGCCGAAATCGGCGCCCTCGGCCTCCACCACTTCCTTCGGCACCACCGAGGCGAAGTTGATCGCGAGGACGTGCAGGAAGGTGGCGTCGGGGCGGGAGAGCTTGAAGGTCACGCTGTCGGCGTCGGTGGTGATGCCCGACAGGCCGTCCGCCTTGCCGGCGCTGAACTCATCGAAGCCCTCGATGGCGCCGAAGAAGCCGGCTCCGGGGCCCTGGGTCTTCGGGTTCACCGCGCGCTCGATGGAATATTTCACGTCCGCCGGCACGACCTCGCGGCCATTCGAGAATTTTACGCCCTTGTGCAGCTTGAACACATAGGTCAGCCCGTCCGGGGAGACGGTGAAGCTCTCGGCCAGCGAGGGCACCAGATTCGGCGTGCCGGGCGTGTAGTCCATCAGCCGCGAGAACAGGCTCTTGATCATCGACCAGTTCTGCCAGTCATAGCCGATGGCCGGGTCGAGGGTGGCGATGTCGTCCTTGTAGGTGACGACGATGTCGCCGCCGGGCGTCTGCGCCATGGCAGGGGCCACGAAGCCGGGCGCCAGCACGGCCGGGGCGAAGGCGATAGCGACGGCCAGCACCGAGGAACGCAGCAGCCGGCTGCGGCTCAGGGGCAGGGACGGAAGCCGCGACAGGGTCTTCAGCATGCTCAGATACCCTCTGTTCAGTTTGCTTATGGTTCTCGGAAGGCTCAGCCCGCACGGATGCGCGGGTCGATCAGTGGTGCGGTGAGGTCGGCGACGAGGTTGCCGATGACGATGGCGGCGGCGGAGACCAGCGTGACGCCCATGATGATCGGGATGTCCACCTGCTGGATCGCCTGCCAGGCAAGCTGGCCGATCCCCGGCCAGCCATAGACGGCCTCCACCACCACGACGCCGCTCATGAACTGGCCGATGTCGATGCCGATCATGGCGATGGCGGGCAGGATCGCGTTGGGCAGGGCATGGCGCAGCACGATGCGCCGGCGCGACAGGCCCTTGGCGCGAGCGGTGCGCACATAATCCTGGTTGAGCACGTCGATCATGGAGGAGCGCACGATGCGCGCATACCAGCCGGCTCCGAGGATGCCGAGGGTGGCTGCCGGCAGCACGATGTGCGCCGCCGTGCCGTAGCCCGACATCGGGAACCAGCCGAGCGTGGCGGCGAACACGTAGAGCAGCAGCAGCGCCACCAGGAATTGCGGGGTCGAGACGCCGACGAAGGACAGGCTCATGACCAGCCGGTCCACCAGCCCGCCGCGGCGCAGCGCGGCAAGGATGCCGAGGCTGACCCCGATGACCAGCTCCATCGCGATGCCCGCGGCCATCAGCGTCAGCGTCGCCGGCAGGCGGGCGAGGATGAGGGGCGCGACATCGGTCTTCTGGGTGAAGGACCGGCCGAGGTCGCCCTGCAGCAGATTGCCGAGATAGTGCCAGAACTGCACGAGCAGCGGCTGGTCGAGCCCGAGCTGGTGACGGATGTTCGCCACCGTCTGCGCGGTCGCCGACCGCCCGGCCAGCAGCACGGCAGGATCGGCCGGCAGCGCGTAGAGCAGCACGAAGGTGATGGCGGCCACGCCGAGCAGGATGAGCGCGGACTGGACGAGGCGCTTGGCGAGAAGGGCCAGCATGGCGTCAGCCCCTCCCGCGCTGGGTCGGGTCGGTGATGTCGCGCAGCGCGTCCCCGACGAGGTTGAAGGCGAGCGCGGTCATCAGGATCGCCGCGCCGGGGAAGAAGACCAGCCAGGGCGCCTGCTGGAAATAGCTCTGGCTCTCGAACACGATGTTGCCCCAGGAAGGCTCCGGCGGTTGCACCCCGATGCCGAGGAAGGACAGCGTCGCCTCCAGCAGCACCGTGGTCGCGATGCCGAGCGTGCCCCACACGATCGCGGTGGGCACCAGATGAGGCAGGATGTGCAGCACGAGGATGCGCAGATGGCCCGCTCCCATCGCCCGCTCGGCGAGGATGAAGTCGCGTTCGGCGAGCGAGCGGGTCTCGGTGTAGACGATCCGCGCCACCTGCGCCCAGTTCACCAGCGCGATCACCAGCGCCACGATCCACAGGCTCGGATGCAGCAGCGCCGCCAGCACGATGGCGAGCAGCAGGGCGGGGAACGCCATCATCAGGTCGGTGAAGCGCATCAGCGTGCCGCCGACCAGACCGGAAAAATAGCCGGCTATCGTCCCGATGAGCAGGCCGATCAGCACCGCGATGCCGTTGGCGACGAGGCCGATCAGCAGCGAGGTGCGCGCGCCATAGAGCAGGCGCGAGAAGAGATCACGGCCCAGCGTGTCGGTGCCGAGCGGAAACTGGTGCGAGGGCGGCAGCGGCGCGCCTTCCAGCGAGAGCCCGTCGAACATCTGGGCATCGGGCTGGTAGGGCGCGATCAGCGGGGCGAAGAGCGCGCCGGCCAGCACGAGCGCGATGACGATGAGGCCGATCAGCAGCGAGGGACGGCGCAGGAGCGTGCGGAACATGTGACTCACCCCGCTTCCGGCAGGTGGCTGCGCCCCGCCAGCACGCTCGCCGCGGCCTGCTCCACGGTGAGCCGGCGGTCCATCGCGAAGCGGCGCAGCCGGCGATAAGCCTCCTCTTCGTCGAGGCAGTGGCGCGCCGCGATCATGTCCACCGCCCGCAGCACCGCGCCGCGCAGCCGCAGCCGCTCCTGAAGCGCCTCGATCTTCGCCCGCGCCGCGGCACGCTCGGCGAAGATGTAGAGCGCCAGCACCAGCGCCGGATAGACCGCGGCCGCATTCACCGGCTTGGCGATGAGGGCGCCGGCCCCCTGCGCGATGGCGAACGCGATGCGCCCGGGCGCCTCGGAGGCGAGCAGCGCCACCACCGGACAGCGCGCCTCCTCCGCCGGCCAGGGCAGCAGGCCGTTCCAGCCCTGGTCGGCATCCACCAGAACGACGTCGAAGCGCTCCTCCGGCCGCAGCGGCGCCCAGCGCTGCTCGACCTCCAGCCCGATCACGCGAAGCTGTCGCTCCAGCCGCGCCACCGCCTCGTCCGGGCGGTGCAGGATGAGGGCGCGGCGGCCGACGAAATGGGGGGTGGTGACGCCCGCGCCGCTCATGACACCACCCGCAGATGCGTGGGCGCGGCGATCCGGCTGCCGGACCGGACGCCGGTGAGATAGGGATCGGCGGCGACCGGGGGACGCGAGGCGATCACGTCGAAGCCGCCTTCCGCGTTGATCCGCCCGAGATGGAAGGGCAGCGCCGCATGGTTGGTGCGCGGGTCGATGCGGATCGGCCCCTGCACCGTCGGGTGCACCGGCCCGCACACCGCCCGGCGGACCGCCGCCGGCTCGTCGGTGCTCGCCGCGCGGATCGCCTCGGCACAGAGCCGGACCGCCGCATAGGCCCCGGAGAAGAAGGAGGAGAAACGCCGCCCGGCCCCGAACCGCGCCGCCGCCTGCGCCCGGAAGGCGCGGCTCTCGGGTAGGTCGAGGCTGTCGAACCAGCAGGCCGCGGCGAGCTGGCCCACCCCCGCGCCGTCGGGAATCTCGGGCAGCTCGCATTCGGTGAGGTCGCAGCTCACCACCGGGCAGGCCTCGGGGCGGAAGGCGGGCTCCTCACGGCCCAGCGCGCGCATCGCGGCGAGGAAGGCGTAGCTCGACGGGCCGATGAGGTTGTTGAGAATGAAGGAGGGCCGCGCCGCGCGGATCTCGGCGATCAGCCGGCCGATCTCGGTTTCCTCGATCGGCAGGAAGCGCTCGCCCGCCACCTCGCCGCCGGCCGCGTCCAGCAATTCGCGGGCGAGCCGGTTCATCTCCCAGCCCCAGACATAATTGGCGCCGAGCAGGAACACCCGCCCGCCATGGCGCGGGATCAGGTGCTCGAACAGCGGCAGCAGATGCTGGTTCGGGCAGGCGCCGGTGTAGATGATGTTCTCATTGGCCTCGAACCCCTCATAGGGGCAGAGATACCAGAGCAGCGCGTCGTGCTTCTCGACCAGCGGCGTCACGTCCTTGCGGGCGGCGGAGAGCGCGGTGCCGACGATGTGGCGGCAACCCTTCTCGCGCAGCAGCGCGCGGGCAAGGCTCACATAGCGCCCGGCCTCGCCCGCCGGATCCGCGAGCACGAGTTCGACCGGCAGGCCCCTCCCCTTCAGCGCCTCTTCGTTCAGCGCCTCGGCCGCGAGCACCGCGCCATCCGTGCAGTCCCGCCCGAAGGCGCCATAGGGCCCGGTGGTGGAATAGAGGATGCCGATGCGGATCGGGTCTGTCATCGCGTGTTCGGTCGTCCGGTGGCGGCGCGGGTGCAGAACGCAAAAACCCCACGGACACGCCTCCCGTCATGATGGCACATGACGCTGGCATGTTCGCGGGGCGCTGTTGCCCTCTGGCCTTTGCGGCCGATGTCGTTGGAGCGGTGAAGACAGCCGGAGAGCTGCCCACCGATTGAGCGTGATTAAAACACGATCCCGACGTCCGCTGTCAACCGCCTGTCAGCGGCTCTCCGCAATCCTTTCGTTCAGCGCGCGGCGGCGCCGGGCGAGGAGGAGACATACTGGATGGAGCGGCGGATCAGCTCCGGCAGGCTGGTGGCGCCGAGCTTCGCCTTGAGCTGCGAGCAGGTGTTCGCCACCGTCTTGTAACTGATGCCGAGTTCGTCGGCGATCTGGGTGTAGGTCTTGCCCTCGGCGAGCAGCGAGATGGCCTGCAATTCGCGCGGCGTCACGTCGGCGAGGTTGGCGCTGCCGGCGCTGCGGCCCAGCATCGCGACCTGCAAAGCGAGTTCGTGGCTGAGATAGGGCTGGCCGCGGCGCACCTTCTCGAACGCGTCGATCAGCCCGCCCGAGGAGGTGTCCTTCAGCACATAGCCGGTGGCTCCCGCCTCCAGCGCGCGACTGGCGATCACCGGGTCGCCGTGCATGGAGAAGACGAGGATGGGCGTGCGCGCGCTCTGGCTGCGCAGCCTGCGCACCAGCATCAGCCCCGAAAGCCCGTTGCCGTGCAAAGCGAGGTCGACGATCACCACGTCCGGCTTCTCGCGGCGGAACTGCCGGTAGCCGCTGATCACGCTGCTCGCGGTCAGCACCTTCTCCACCCCCGCATCCTCGAGGAGCCGCGCGCAGCCCTGCAGGACGATGGGATGGTCGTCGATCACCAGCACGCTGGTCATGAGGTGGCGGTCTCCTTGCGTCGTGGACCCGCCGCGTCGGGCCGGTATCCGGTGAGGTGCCCGGTCAGGAATCCGGGACGGGCGGGACCTTCGCGGTCCACCTGGCCGCCTTCGGTGACCGGGATCTCGACCTCCACGCGGGTGCCGGGCCAGCGCCCGCGGGTCGAGGCCTTGCGGATGCTCCAGCGCCCGCCGAGCGCGGCCACCCGCTCGCCGATGCCGGTGAGCCCGTAGCCCGCCTCGGCGCCGGGCCGGATTCCGGTGCCGTCATCCTCCACCACGAGGGTCAGGGTCGGGCGATCGGAAAGCCCGGTCTCGGCGAGGCGCAGCACCACATGGCGGGCAGCGCCGTGGCGCACCGCATTGGTCACGCCCTCCTGCGCGCAGCGATAGATGGTGAGGCCGACGCCTTCCTCATAGCTGCGGGTCATGGGGGTACTGGTGAGGGTGAAGCTGCGGTCCGGCACGGTGCGGCCGAAATCGGCCAGCAACTCGGCCAGCAATTCGTTGAGCGGCACATGGCCGAGCGCCATCGGGCGGATGGAGCGCAGAAGCCGGCGGTTGAGGAGCTGGATCCGGTCCACGATGTCGGTCGCGGTCGCGGTGCGCTCGGCGAGGCGGGCGGCCAGAACCGACTCGGCGCCCTCCGCCAGGCGGGCGACCGATTCGAGATTGGCCCGCACCCCGAAGAGGCAGGGACCCAGCTCGTCGTGCAGCTCGGCGGCGATGCGGGCACGCTCGTCGTCCTGCACCGTCACCAGCCGGCGGGTGAGGCGCTCATTGTCGGCACGGGCGAGTTGCAAAGCTCCGGCCAGCGCGTTGAAGCGGGCGTTGATGGCCTCGAATTCGCGCATCCTCGGCCGGCCGAGCCGGTGCTGAAAGCGCCCCGCCTCCAACGCCTGCATGCCGGCGGACAGGTCGCGCAGCGGCGCGAACAGCCGGCCGAGCGCGATGTAGAGCGCGGCGAGGATGGCGACATTCACCACCAGCGCCAGCATGGTGAGGCTCGACATGTCCTCCCACACCTCGGCGATCTCGTCGGCGCTCTCGCCGGAGACGAGCACGCGGCCGAGCTGGGTGGTGCCGTCATGGATCGAGATCTCGCGGCTCATCGGCGCCACGTCGACGAGCCGGGTGAACCAGGCCGGCACCTCGGAAATGACGGCATCGCGCTCGCCGTCGCCGTCCACGTCATCGCCCCGCGCGAGGCTGCTCTCATTGGGCGTGACGTCGAGCACCCGGCCCTTGGCGTCCTCGATGCGGATGCGGACATGGCGCAGCCCGCCGATGTGCAGCGGCAGCTCCGCCAGCGAGGCGCTGGCCCCGCCCCGCGCGGCGAGGCGCTGGACCTGACCCTCGACGAATCGCGCGGCGATGGCGAGCGAGGCACTGATCTCGACATTGGTGGCGCGCCTGGCATTGGCCACCACCAGCGCCGCCGCGCCGAGGCCGGCCACGAGATTGGCCGCCACCAGCACCGCGAGAACCTGCACCCGCAGCGAACGCGCACGCCACAGCACGGTCCAGGGCTCGCGCAGGAGGCGACGCAGCAGATGCCCGCCGCCGCGGCGCAGGCGCATCATCGGGCCGCCGCGCGCCGGCCGCAGGACACCCGAGGTCGGGCTCATGGCTGGTCACCCGGCGAGGGTAGCGGAGGCGAGGGCACGGCCGGCCGCACGTCCGGCGGCATGCCCTCGGGCGACACCGCCGCCGGGCGCCCCACTTCCGCGGGCTTGGACGGCAGCGGATCGGACCGGCTCCGGTTGGCGGAGGGCGGCGCCTGGGTCTTGAGCAGGGCAAGCGCAGCGTCGCGCTCCATGCCGCCGCGGCGCAGGTTGAAATAATACTGGCACACCGTGCCGAAACCGGCCCGCGCGCCCGGCACCGCCAGCGCCGAGAGGTCGGCCAGCAGCCGCTGCCCGGGCTCGGCGAGGTCCTTTTCGGCCAGCATTTCGGTGAGCTGGACCAGCCGGTTCGCGATCATCCGGCCGCTCTCGTCGAAGCGCGAATCGGCATCGGCCAGCAGCGTGTTCCAGCGTTCCACCGCCGGGTCCATCTCCGGCACGTCATGGCCGGCTTCGCGGCTGGCGAGCCAGCGGCCGGGGGTGGCACCGTCCATCTGGCCGAGGTGGCTGCGCCTGGCGAGATCGTCGGGCGCGGGGGTGGGCGCCTTCTCGCGGGTGGAAAGAACCGGGTCGCCCCCGTGGGGTGCGGCATCCTGCCGGTCCACCGCCCGACCGGCCTCGCGGGCCTGCGGCGACGCGGTCTGTCCGCGCGCCTGCGAGTCTTCCTGCTCGCCGCAGCCGGCCAGCAGGCAGGCGGCCGAAAGCGCAAGCATCTTCATGAGGATGCGCGATATCGACAGAAACCGTGCGTGGCGACGAAAAGCCGGCATCGACGTATACTTATGCTCTTCTTATGAATATTGACTGCACCAGAGTGCCGCACCTCACCTATAGGTGCTCTCATTGCCGTCCGCACGCAAGCCGCGGAACCCTTCACCGGGTGCAAATGCCGCACAACCGGCTGCAAATACGGCTGATTTTTCCTCATTCCAAATTTCCGGCACGCGACCAACAGGCAAAACTTCCCGGAACGTTACCATCTATTCCCGGGTCTAATTGCCGAGCTTCCTCAAGACACGTCCCGTCGATCGCGCAAACTATTATGCAACAAGCAAGAATGACTTGAGAAATTCATAAGAAACCCCGCCGCCATGACCGAAGCGCGCCGTACCGCGGCCCGCCGGATCGGGGCTGTCGGGGCATAACAGCCCGGCCGTATCGAAGGATCGAGCCGGGCGCTCCTGGGACTGGAAACGCGAGGGAAGTCAAGATGACCCGATTGACGTCTTCGGTGTCCGCGTTGTCGCTCGTCGTCGCGCTCGGCGCGATGGTGGGAGCTGCCGGCATCACCCCGGCGGCGGCCAACGACAAGCTCGTCGAGCTGTCGAAGAGCACCGACAACTGGCCGATGACCGGCAAGAACTACAATGCCAACAACTACAGCGAGGCCAAGGAGATCACCAAGGAGAACGTCAAGCAGCTGCGTCCTGCCTGGTCGTTCTCCACCGGCGTGCTCTCCGGCCACGAAGGCACCCCGCTGGTGATCGGCAACCGGATGTATGTCCATACGTCCTTCCCGAACATCACCTATGCCCTCGATCTCGACGACCCGGGCCACATCGTGTGGATGCACAAGCCCAAGCAGCCCGCCACCGCCCGCGCGGTCGCCTGCTGCGACGTCGTGAACCGCGGCCTCGCCTACTGGCCGGGCGACGGCAAGGTACCGGCGCTCATCCTCAAGACCCAGCTCGACGGCAACGTCGTGGCGCTCAACGCCGAGACCGGCGAGGAGTACTGGAAGGTCGAGAACTCCGACATCAAGGTCGGCTCCACCCTGACCATCGCCCCCTATGTGGTGAAGGACGAGGTGATCATCGGCTCCTCGGGCGCCGAGCTCGGCGTGCGCGGCTATGTTACCGCCTATGACGTGAAGACCGGCGAGCAGAAGTGGCGCCGCTACGCCACCGGCTCCGACGAGGACATCGGCATCGGCGACGACTTCAACAAGGACAACCCGCAATACGGCCAGAAGGGCCTCGGCCTCTCCACCTGGGAAGGCGACGCCTGGAAGATCGGCGGCGGCACCAACTGGGGCTGGTACGCCTACGACCCGGACACCAACCTGATCTATTACGGGTCGGGCAACCCGGCGCCCTGGAACGAGACCATGCGTCCGGGCGACAACAAGTGGACCATGACCATCTGGGGTCGCGACGTCGACACCGGCATGGCCAAGTTCGGCTACCAGAAGACCCCGCACGACGAATGGGACTATGCCGGCGTCAACGTCATGATGCTCTCGGAGCAGAAGGACAGGACCGGCAAGCTGCGCAAGCTGCTGACCCACCCGGATCGCAACGGCATCGTCTACACTCTTGACCGGACCAATGGCGACCTCGTCTCGGCCGACAAGATCGACGACACCGTGAACTGGGTGAAGCAGGTCGACCTGAAGACCGGCCTGCCGCAGCGCGACCCGGAATTCGGCACCCGCATGGACCACAAGGGCCGCGACATCTGCCCCTCGGCCATGGGTTACCACAACCAGGGCCACGACAGCTACGATCCGACGCGCCAGACCTTCTTCATGGGCGTGAACCACATCTGCATGGACTGGGAGCCCTTCATGCTTCCCTACCGTGCCGGTCAGTTCTTCGTCGGCGCCACCCTGAACATGTATCCCGGCCCGAAGGGTGACCGGCAGAACTATCTGGGTCTGGGTCAGGTGAAGGCCTATGACGCGATCAACAACAAGTTCAAGTGGGAAGTCATGGAGCGCTTCGCGGCCTGGGGCGGCACTCTTGCCACCGCCGGCGGCGTGATGTTCTACGGAACGCTGGACGGGTTCATCAAGGCCCGCGACAGCGACACCGGCGAACTGCTCTGGAAGTTCAAGCTGCCCTCCGGCGTGATCGGTCATCCGATGACCTTCACCCACAACGGCACCCAGTATGTCGCGATCCTGTACGGGGTCGGCGGCTGGGCGGGCGTCGGCCTGGTGTTCGACCTGAACGACCCGACCGCCGGTCTCGGCGCGGTGGGCGCGTTCAAGAACCTCCAGCACTACACCCAGATGGGCGGCGGCGTGATGGTGTTCTCGCTCGACGGCAAGGGTCCGTACTCGGATCCGAACGTCGGCGAATACTCCACCAAGGTGATCCGCGCCGCCAACTGATCCGCGCTCACCGGATCGTCGGCCGAAACGCCGCCTGACCACCCGCCGCCGCCTCTCCCCCGGCGGCGGGTGGTTCCCGGTCCCCGGACCGTGACGACGCCGCCGGGCCGACACGTCGCGGCCCGCACGACAGCTCTCTTCAAGATCCTGCTCCTCTTCAAAATCCCTTGCCCCCGAGAGCCCTGAGGCCGCGGCAAGGTTCAGGTGGAACGCGCCCCAAGGAAGGAACCCGACCATGACCGTCAGCGTGACCCCCGCCAGCTCCGGTTCCATGCCCGCCTCCCGGCGCCGCCGGTCGCGATCCTTCACCGGAACGGCCGCCGCGGCGCTCGCCCTCGCTCTGCTGGCCGCGCCCGCATGGGCCGCCAATGCCGGCGAGCAGCCGGCCGCCGACGCCGCCGCACCCGCCCGTCCCGGCGAGCTGCGCATCTGCGCCTCCAATGTCGAGGCCCCCTTCTCCGAGAAGGGCGATACCGGCTTCGAGGACCGCATCGCCCAGGTGCTCGCCGAAGCCATGGGCCGCAAGGCGGTTTTCGTGCGCTCCGACCGTCCGGGCGTCTACATGGTCCGCGACATGCTCGACGCCAATAGCTGCGACGTCGTGATGGGCGTGGACGCCGGCGACGAGCGCGTCGCCACCTCCAAGCCCTATTACCGCACCGGTTACGTGTTGGTGACGCGGACCGACCGCAACATCACCGCCAACCGGTGGGACGACCCGAAGGTGAAGGAGCAGACCCGCTTCGCCCTCCGCTTCTACTCGCCCGCTGAAGCCATGGTGAAGCGCCTCGGCCGCTACGAGGACAACGCCGCCTACATGTATTCGCTGGTGAACTTCGTCTCCCGCCGCAACCAGTGGGTCCAGGTCCCGGGCGACCGTCTCGTCAGCGAAGTGGCCAAGGGCGACGCCGACGTCGCCATCGCCTTCGCCCCCGAGGTCGCCCGCTACGTGAAGACCTCGACCGTGCCGCTCACCATCACGGTGATGGCCGACGACTTCTCCGCGACCGAGGGCGGCCCGAAGATCCCGCTGCACTATGACCAGTCGATCGGGGTGCGAAAGGACGACACCGCGCTCCTCGGCGAGATCAACGCCGCGCTGGAGAAGGCCCGTCCGCAGATCGACAAGATCCTCTCGGACGAGGGCATCCCGGTCCTGAAGCCCAATAGCTGAGACAGCGGCGTCGGGCGGGCCGCATTTCGCGTCCTTCTGCCCTCCCGCGCCCCGTCCCGGTTTCTGCACCACCCGGCCAAAGCCAGGCCTCAAGAGCCAAGCCCCCGCGAAAAGGCCCACTATCGATGAAGAGACGTTCTCTGGCGAAAACCGCCGCCGCGTTCCTGCTGTTCGGTACCCTCGGCTACGGCGCCTACAATTCCAGCGCCCTCGCCGAACTGATGTTCACCAACACCGTCACCGGCGAGCCGCTGGACTTCAGCCAGGCTCCCGAGGAAGGTCGCGACACTCCGGCAGTGAAGCACTTTCTGGAGACCGGCGAGAATCTCTATATCGAGAACAAGCTCTGCCTTCCCAAGGGCGAGGAGTTGTTCCTCACCATGTGCTCGGGCTGCCATGGCCATTACGGCGAGGGCAAGATCGGGCCGGGCCTGAACGACAGCTACTGGACCTATCCCGGCAACGCCACCAACAAGGGCATCTTCGAGACGGTCTATGGCGGCGCCACCGGTCAGATGGGCCCGATGTACGGCGCGCTGAACCTCAACGAGATGCTGCTGGTCATCGCCTGGGTCCGCCATTTCTACAAGGACGACGTGAAGGATGCGACCTGGCTGACGCCGGAGCAGCAGAAGGCCTTCAAGGCCTTCAACCACGACACCAATCCGATCCAGCCTTCCGACGTCACGCCGCCCGAATGCGGCGGGACGGGCTGAGGGCGAGCCGAGCCTCGCAGACGCGCCCAGACCCTCCCGGCGCGCCTGCGGCACCGGCGCGATGTTCCACCAGGACATCCGCCGCACCGAAGGAGAGCGCCACGAGGCGCCGTACCCACCCGGAAACGATCAGGAGAGATGCATGACCACCTCGATTTCGCGCCTGCTTCCCATCTCCACCGCCTTGGCCCTGGCGGGTGTCGTCGGCTTCGCCGCGCTTGCCCCGGCGCTCGCCTATGACGGCACCAACTGCCGCGCCCCCGGCAATTGCTGGGAGCCCAAGCCCGGCTTCCCCGCCGTCATTGCCGGCAGCAAGTTCGACCCGAAGCACGACCCCAAGGAACTCGCCAAGCAGTCCGAGTCCATCAGGGGCATGGAAGAGCGGAACGCCCAGCGGGTCGCCAACTTCAAGAAGACCGGCAAGTGGGAATACGACGTCAAGAAGATCGCCGACTGAGCCGCCCGGCCGCCGGGTGAGACAGCCGCTCGCCCCTGACAGGCTCCGGTCGGACCAGCCGGGGCAGGAACCTGCCGCAAAGGAACCTGCCGCGAAGAAACCTGCCGTGAAGGCCCGCCGGCCTTCGCGCAGGGCTCGCCTTCGCGGCAGGGGCGGCTTGCGTGGCGTCGTGCGGATCTGCCTGCGCGATGCATGGCGGCAAAAGGCTGGAGCGGACCCGGTGAACCGAACATCACCGGGCCTTCTTCCGGCCGCGCACGACTTTCATGAGATCCCACCCGAAGACGCCGGTGCTTCTCCGGCCCGGCGACGCGTTCCTCCGGTCGGCCTTCCCGGGCCTTACGGATATCGGTGGGCACTTGGCACGACCGCGGGTCGCTCCCGACCCGCGGTCGTGCCCTTTCCCCGACAAGGGCGTCACGTCATGCGCAGTCCGTGCCGAGCCGCATCCGCGGGGCGAACCTTTCTCGGGGAGAGCCATGCCCGGCACGCCCTTTCCCCGCACGCCCTCCGCCGGCACGCCCGCCGGCATTTGCGCCCTTCCCCTTTCCTTCCCCGGCCGTATCCCGGCCGCGCCGCACCAGGCCGTCCCGGCTCCGCGGCCGGCGCGCGCCTGCGTCCCGCCGGGGTCCTGCGGCCGCGCGGCTCCCGTGCCGTGAGCAAGGCCGGGAGAACGTGATGCAGACCCAGTCCGTTGCCTCGCCCGCCGCCGGATCCCTGGCCCCGTCCACGACCGGCCCGCAGCCCGGCACCTCCCTGCTCGCCAACCCCCTGCTCGCGACCTGGCGCGAGCGTGCGCTCGCCTTCGAGCGCGAAGTCGGCAAGGCGGTGCTCGGTCAGGAACGGGTCATCCGCCTCATCACCATCGCCACCTTCGCCCGCGGCCATGTCCTGCTGGAAGGCGATGTCGGCGTCGGCAAGACCACGCTGCTGCGCGCCGTCGCCCGCGCCATCGGCGGCTCCTTCTCCCGCATCGAGGGCACCATCGACCTGATGCCGGCGGACCTCGTCTACCACGCCCATCTCGGCGAGGACGGCAAGCCGCGCATCGATCCCGGTCCGCTGCTGAAACAGGCCGGCGACCTCTCCATCTTCTTCTTCAACGAGATCAACCGGGCCCGCCCGCAGGTTCATTCGCTGCTGCTGCGGCTGATGGCCGAGCGCACGGTCTCCGCCTTCAATCGCGACTATTTTTTCCCGCATCTCCAGGTCTTCGCCGACCGCAACCGGGTGGAGCGCGAGGAGACTTTCGAGCTGCCCGCCGCCGCCCGCGACCGCTTCCTGATGGAGATCGCGGTCGACATGCCGGCGCAGGCCGATGCGCGGCGCAGGCTGATCTTCGATCCGCGCTTCCATGATATCGACGCGCTGATGGAAGAGGTGCGCGAAGGCGTGCTGGACCCGACCCAGCTCGACACGGTCGCCCGCGCCATCCAGACCGGCGTCACCGCCAGCCCGGTGCTGGAGACCTACGTCACCGCGCTGTGGGATGCGGTCCGCGATCCCGCCGGCCATGGCATCGACATCCCCGGCGTCGAGATGGACCGCCTCGTCATGGGCGGGGCGAGCCCGCGCGGCATGTCCTACCTTGTGCGTGCCGCTCGCGTCCGCGCCTGGCTCGACGGCCGCGACATGGTGGTGCCGGAAGATATCCGCGCCGTCTTCCCGGAGGTGATGGCGCACCGCATCTTCCTCGACCCGGTCTACGAATTGCGGCGCGACGCGCTGGTGGCCGAGCTGATCGCCGGCGTCTTCGCGACGGTGCCCGCGCCATGAGAACGGGCGCAGCTGGAGCGGGCGCGGCCGGAGCGGGCTGGGAGAAGACCGCGGGCAGGGTCGGGACCGCGGGCGACAGGCCGGCGCGCCTCCGGCCCGCTCCGGCCGCGGCGCAGGCCCCCGCCGCGGGACCGCGCACGCTCGCCTATGCGCTGCGCTGGCGTCCGCGCGGCATCCGTCCCGGCGCCCATGCCGGCGGCGGCGAAGGCGGCGAGGGCGCGTTCCGCCGCCATGTCGAGCTGACCCGCAGCCCCGATCCGCGCCGGCTCGACGTGCTCGCCTCGCTGCGCGACCCCTTCGGCACGCTGCATGTGCGCCAATATGCACCGCGCCGGGCCATCGCGGTCGCGGCGCTGGTGGACCTCTCCGCCTCCATGCGCTTCGGCGGCCTCGTCGCAGGCCCGGTGACGGAGCTCTGCACCCTGCTCGCCGCCTCGGCGCAGGCCATCGGCGACAGCTTCGCCCTGCACGGGGCGGGCGCGGCCCCGCGCGAGGATGTCGATCTGCCCGCCGGCCGGCGCCGCGGCATCGAGACCGAGGTGCGCAGCCGCCTCGCCCGCGCCGAACCCGACGGCGCCGGCAGCGCCGGCCTCGTCGCCGCCGCCGAGCGCCTGCCCGCCCGACGCGGCATGGTCTTCCTCATCTCCGATTTCCTGATGCCGGCGGACGAGATCGGACGGCTCCTCGACGCCCTGTGGCGGCACGACGTGATTCCCGTTGTGCTGCATGACAGCGCCGCCGAGCGCGATCTGCCGCGCTGGGGCCTCGTGCAGCTCGCCGATCTGGAAACCGGGGCAAGACGGCTCGTCGTCATGCGCCCGGCACTGCGCGCGCGCTGGCGGGCCGCCGCCCGTGCGCGGCGCGCGGCGCTGGACGCGCTGTTCGCCGCCCACGGCGCGCGCGCGTTCCATCTGGTGGACCGGCTCGACGCCGACGCCCTCGCCCGCCATCTGTTGGAGGGCTGAACCATGCGCGCCCGCCTTTCTCCCCTCCTTGCGGCCGGCCTTCTCCTCGCACTGGCCATCGCGGCTCCCGCGCAGGCGCAGGTCAACACCCAGAGCGAGGAGCAGGAGCGCACCCAGGGCGCCGGCGCCGGGGACACCGCGAACGCGCCGGTTCTGCCGGCCGGCGGCCCGTTCCGCGCTCTCGACCTCTATCCGCCGCGCAATTTCGGCTATCTGCTGGGCGACGCAATCCGGCACGAGATCGAGATCGCGCTCGATCCCGCCTATCATATCGAGCCCGCCTCCCTGCCGCGGGCGCGGGCGCTCACCTACTGGCTGAACCTGCAGAATGTGCGGCTGGAGGATCTCGGCATCCGCGAGGGCACCCGTCGCTACCGGCTGTGGCTCGACTACCAGACCTTCTACGCCCCGCTGGAGCCGAAGCGGCTGGAGATCCCCGCACTGACCCTCACCGCCAGCGACGGCATTCGCAGCACCGATGCGAAGGTGCCGGCGTGGAGCTTCGTCATGACCCCGCTGCGCGAGGTCGCCGGCTCCGCCTCCGGCGAGGCGCTGCGGCTGCGCAGCGACATCGCCCCTGCGAACGTGCCGACCCGCAGGCTGGTCACAGCGACGATCGGAGCCGCCGGGGTGGCTCTGCTGGCGCTCGCCGCACTCGCCGCCCAGTTCGGCTGGGGGCCGTTCCGCCGGATGCGCGCGCGGCCCTTCGCGGCGGCGCTGCGCGCTATCCGCCGCGCCGGGCCGGAGCTGGACTCATCGTCCACCTCATCGGACTCACCGGTCTATCGCGACGCGCTGCTCGCCCTGCACCGCGCGCTCGACGCGACGGCCGGCCGCCGGGTGCTCGCGGAGGACCTTCCCGGCTTCCTCGACGACCACCCCGACTACCGGCCCGCCGCCCCCGAGCTGGAAACCCTGTTCGCCGCCTCCCGCCGCCTGTTCTTCGCCGCCGACGCCGGAAGCGCCGGCACCCTGCTGGCGCCGAAAGCCGTGCCCGGCCTCGCCCGCCGGCTCAGCGCCATCGAGAGGACCGCGGCATGAAGGGGATGCTTGCGGGACAGTTTCCGGGCGGCTTCGGCGTCGACTATCCCCTTGTCTTAGCTTTGCTTTTCCTGATTTCTCTGCCGCTGCTGAACTTGCCGCTGCTGCGCCAGCGCGCCCCCTCCCTTGCCCTCGCCCCGCCGGACCAGCTGTCCCGCATCGTCGCCGGCCTGCTGCGGGTGTCCGGCATGGTCGCGATCGCGGCGCTGGTGCTCGCGCTGGCGGGGCTGCACCGGCGCGAGCAGACCGTCGAACGGCAGGGCCACGGCGCCAACATCGTGCTGCTGTTCGACCGTTCCTCCAGCATGGACAACACCTTCGCCGAAACCACGCCGACCGGCGGCGAGGAATCGAAATCCCATGCGGCCAAGCGGCTGCTGAGCGAGTTCGTGGCCCGGCGCGAGCACGACCGCATCGGCGTCGTCGCCTTCTCCACCTCCCCGATGCCGGTGCTGCCGCTGACCGACCATCACGGCGCGGTGCAGGCCGCCATCGCCGCCATCGACCGGCCGGCGCTGTCCTACACCGATGTCGGCCGCGGCCTCGCCATGGCGCTGACCCGCTTCGACGCCGCCAGCGAGAACGCCTCGCGCGCGCTACTGCTGGTGTCCGACGGCGCCGCCGTGATCGACCAGAAGGTGCAGGAGTTCCTGCGCGACGAGATCCTGCGCAATCCCGTGCATCTCTACTGGCTCTTCCTGCGGTCCAAGGGCGCGCCCAGCATCTTCGCTCCGGCCCCGATCGGCGACGACACCCCGCAGGCCTATCCCGAGCGCCATCTGCACCTGTTCATGAAGAGCCTCGGCGTGCCCTACCGCGCCTTCGAGGCGGAAAGCCCGCAGGCGGTGGAACAGGCGATCGCCGAGATCGACCGGCAGGAAACCCATCCGCTGCTCTATGAAGAGCGCGTGCCCCGGCAGGATTATGCCCGTCTTCTGCTGGTGGTGGCGATTCTGGCGCTCGGCCTCCTGCTGTCGGCCAAACTCGCCGAGCGTCCCTTCGAGCGGCCGTTGCGAGCCACACCCGTCGCCCCCGGGCGCGCGGCTCACCCTGTCCGGACGCAGGATTCCGAATCCCAAAGGAGGGCTGCATGACGGCCGTGCCGATCCGCGCAGTCGCCGCCCCGCTCGCCACCCGGTTCCGCGGCCGCCTCGGCTGGCGCCGCCTGCTGATCTGGGCCACGGCCCTCGTGCTCGCCATCGCGGTCGCCGTCACGGCCGTCGATGGCTGGAAACTCGCCCGCGCCATGCGCACCAACGCCGATATCCATGCGCTGGTCGATGGCGGGAAGAATGTGGAGGTGCCAGCCGATGCGCGGCCCGAACTCGCCTTTGCCCGCCTGACGTTCCTGCTCCAGCGCGATCGGCTGGACGAAGCCCAGCCTGTGCTCTCCCACATCATGCGCACCGCGCCCCGCCCCCTCGTCGCCGCCGCACTCTACAACATGGCCAATAGCCGGCTCCACGCCGCCTTCGGGCATCTGGAAGGCAATGAGTTCGACGCCGCCGCGCCGCTCGTGCGCCTCGCCAAGGACGGCTACCGGCGGGCCCTGACCCTCGAGCCGGAGATGTGGGATGCAAAGTACAATCTCGACATCGCCATGCGGCTGGTGCGTGACTTTCCCAAGATCGACCAGGAAGGGGACGAGGAGGTCGGACCCGAACTCCTGAAAAATGTCTGGATCGAATTGCCCGGCCTTCCCAAGGGCCTGCCATGATGACGGGGTTTCTGTCCCGGTTCAGGGGCGACCCGGCCTTCTGGCTCCTACTGCTGGCGCTGGCGGCGGGCATCGTCGCGCTCGTGGCGCCCCGCATCGACCGGCAGCGTCACACCCGCGACGTGGTGATGGTGGTGGACATCACCGGCAGCATGAATGTGCGCGATACGACCCTCGACGGCGCGCCCGCCTCGCGGCTTGAAAGCGCCAAGCGCGCCATGCGGGCCCTACTGGCGGACCTGCCGTGCCGCTCGCGCGCCGGCCTTGCGATCTTCACCGAGCGCCGCGCCTTCCTGCTGCTGGAACCGGCCGAGGTCTGTGAAAATTTCGCCGCGCTCGATGCCGAGATCGCCGCGCTGGACTGGCGCATGGCGTGGGAGGGCGACAGCTACATCGCCCGCGGCGCGCAGGCGAGCTGGACACTCGCGCAAAGTCTGAACGCCGATCTCGTTTTCCTCAGCGACGGCCACGAAGCCCCGCCGCTGCCCTCCGACTCGCTGCCGCCCTTCGAGCGTACCGAGCCTGCGATTCGTGGGCTGATCGTCGGCGTAGGCGGGCTCGATCCGGCGCCGATCCCGAAATTCGACGATGAAGGCCGTGAGATCGGCTTCTATTCCGAGACCGACGTGCCGCAGGAGAACCGTTTCGGGCCGCCGCCCGCCGATGCCGAGCAACGCCCGGGCTACAATCCGCGCAACGCGCCCTTCGGTGGCGAGGCCGCGACCGGCACGGAACATCTCAGCGCGGTGCATGAGGAGCATCTGCACGCCATCGCCGACCAACTCGGCCTGTCCTATTTCCATCTGGCCGGACCGGAAAGCCTAGGACCGGCGGTGCTCGCCTCCACCACGCGGCGTCCTGCCACCGTGCCCGTCGACACCTATGGCTGGCCGGCGGGTCTGGCTCTGCTCGCCCTCGTCCTCGTCTACACCCTGTTGCCGGCATTGGCGCGCCGGCGCGACCGGCGGCCGACGCCGCTGCGTTCTCCTTCCCCCCGACCTTACGGATGATCCACATGAAGAAGCTGTTCCTGGCGGCGTTCGTCGCGCTGCTCGCCCTTCCGTCGCTCGCGACCGCCCACGGCCCCACCCCGCAGAAGGTCGAGGAAAGCATCCTCATCCCGGCGCCGCCCGACGCGGTATGGAAGGTGATGGGCAATTTCGGCAGCATCGGCGACTGGCATCCCGAGGTGAAGAAGGTGACCGCGACCGGCGACAACACCGCCGGCACCGCCTCGCGCACCATCACGCTGGAGAAGGGCGACATCACCGAAGGCCTCGACGAATACGACGCCGCCGACCACCGCTATGCCTACCGCATGTCCACCGAGAACATCGAGGCCCTGCCGGTGAGCTTCTACACCGCGGAAATCCAGGTGAAGCCGGCCGATGGCGGCAGCCAGGTGACCTGGGGCGGCCGCTTCTACCGCGCCGACACCACCAACGAGCCGGCCGAAGGCCAGGACGACCAGTCGGCCATCGACGCCATGACCGACTTCTTCAAAAAGGGCCTCGATGGGCTGAAAGCTAAGGTGGCCAAGCCTTGAGGAACAGTGTGAGAGACAGTCGCCCGGGCGATGACGGATCGAGACGCCGCTGCGTGAGGGACCGATCGTGAGACCGGGGACCATGGACCGTTGCGCCCGGGCTCTCCTGGCGCGCCGGCTTCGGGCTGTCGCGGGACAGCGTCCGGCCGTAGTCCCCGTGCTGCTCGCATTTTTAGCGGCATCCGTCCCTCTGTCGGCACATGCGCAGACGGCCCCTGCCGCCCCGGCGGCGGCGGCCGCAAAAACCGCCCCGACAACGCTCGCCGTCGTCTCCCAGCAGGCCGGCGTGCTGACGCTGCTGGACCTGCCCAGCCGGACGATCCGCGCGGAAATCCCGCTGGAGCGTGTGCCCGCCGCCATCGCCGCCAGCCCGGATGGGCGCACGGTTTATGTGACCCACCCCGATCTCGGCCTCGTCTCGCGGGTCGACGTCGCCGCGGGCAGGGTCACCACGACATTCAAAGCCGGCAAGGAGCCCTTCGGCATTGCCGTGACCGCGGATGGGGCGAGCCTCGTGCTTAGCGATTGGGAGTCGGATGCGCTGATCCGTGTCGATGCCGCTGACGGAAGAGAGACCGGGCGGGTCGCGCTCGGCAAGTCGCCCGCCGGCCTCGCGCTCGATCGGGCCCACGACATCGCCTATGTCGCGGATCGCGAGAGCAACGAGGTCAGCATCGTCGATGTCGCGGCGATGAAGCGCCTCGCCGCCGTGCCGGTTGGCCGCGCGCCCTTCGCGCTCGCGGTGTCGCCGGATGGCGCCCATGCCTACATCGCAAATGTGCAGAGCGGCGACCTTTCCATCATAGACGCCGCAACGCTGAAGGAGGCCGGACGCCCCAAGGTCGGGCTAATGCCCTATGGCGTCGCCCCGCTGGGCGCTGCGGATGACGGGAGTGGGCAGATCGCGGTCACCAACCAGCAGAGCGGCGAGCTTGCCCTTCTCGATCCCACCAGCGGCACGGTGGGTGCCCGTCTGCGCGGCATCGACTATCCCGAAGGCGTGGTCGTCGCCGGCGACATGCTCGCGGTCGCGTCCTGGGGCGAGGATGAGGTGGTGCTCACCGATGCCGGCGCCACCCGGATCCTGGCCCGCATCAAGGTCAGGGCCGGCCCGCGTATGATGGTGGCGCTGCCCTGAGAACCGCCTGGAGCCATTTATCGTTTCACGGAATCGATGAATGGCTCTAACCTATTGTCCGATCGCATTGTCTTCCCGCGAACCGGTACCCACTTCGCTCGAAATGCTCTAGCGGCGCTCGCGGAAGAAGGCGCGCAGCAGCTCGGCGCACTCCGCTTCGGCGAGCCCGCCGTAAAGCTCCGGCACGTGGTGACAGGTGGCCTGCGCGAAGAAGCGCACCCCGCTCTCCACCGCTCCGCCCTTGGGATCGGCCGCGCCGTAATAGACCCGGCGCAGCCGCGCCCAGGCAATCGCGCCCGCGCACATGGTGCAGGGCTCCAGCGTGACATAGAGGTCGCAGTCGGACAGCCGGTCGGTCCCGAGCCGCTGGGCCGCGGCACGCAACACCAGCATCTCGGCATGGGCGGTGGGGTCGGCATCCTGCCGCGTCCGGTTGCCGGCGGCGGCGATCACCTCGCCCGCGCGCACCATCACCGCACCGATTGGCACCTCCCCGCGCAAGGCGGCGGCGCGGGCTTCGGCGAGGGCGCGCTCCATGAAACCGGATCGTGAAGGCTCGGCCCGTGAAAGTCCGATGGACGCGGCGCGCGATTCCTGCTCAGTCAAAGGCTCGCCTCGCTTCGCCGAACGTGATAGCACCGCCGGCCCGATACCGGATCGCACCCATGCCGAAAAAGCTGCCGCCCCGCAAGGACCAGAACCGCGTTCCCCGCGCGCCCCGCGCCCTCGCCCCTGTCGAGCCGAAGGAGGCCGAGCGGGTCGCGAAGGTGATCGCCCGCGCCGGCCTCGGTTCGCGGCGCGAAATCGAGGAATGGATCGCGGAAGGCCGCGTCGCGGTGAATGGCGAGGTGCTCGAGAGCCCGGCCCGCACCGTGACCGCCCAGGACGCCATCACCGTGGACGGAGAGCCACTGCCAGCGAAAGAGCGCACGCGGCTCTACCTCTACCACAAGCCCAAAGGCGTGGTGACGACCAATTACGATCCCGAGGGCCGGCCGACCCTGTTCGAGATCCTGCCCCCCGGCCTGCCGCGCCTCGTCACGGTGGGGCGGCTCGACCTCAACACCGAAGGCCTGATCCTGCTCACCAATGATGGCGGCCTCGCCCGGGTGCTGGAACTGCCCGAAACCGGCTGGCTGCGCCGCTATCGCGTGCGCGCCAAGGGCTCGGTGATGCAAGACAAGCTCGACGCGCTCATCGCCGGCATCACCGTGGACGGCATCCAGTACGGCCCCATCGAGGCGACGCTCGACCGGGTACAGGGATCCAATCTGTGGCTGACGCTGGCACTGCGCGAAGGCAAGAACCGTGAGGTGCGCAACGTGCTCGGCGCACTCGGCCTCGAGGTCAACAGGCTGATCCGGCTCTCCTACGGCCCGTTCCAGCTCGCGGAGATTCCCGCCGGCGAGGCGCTCGAGGTACGCACCCGCGTGCTGGCCGACCAGCTGGGACCGGAGCTTTCCGCCGCCGCCGGCGCCGACTTCACGGGCCCGGTCTTCGACCATGCGGTTCCCGACGAGGAGGAGGAGCGCCCCGCCCGTGGCCGTGGCCACAGCGCCGAGGAGACGCGCCCCGGCGATGTCGAGAGCGCGCGCCCGCGCCGCAAGCCCATCGGCACCGAGACGACGCCCGAAAAGACCGTGAAGGCCGGTATCCTCTCCGACCGCAAGGGCCGAAAGTTTCTGGTGCAGCGCGTGCGCTCCAACGAGTCGCCGGAGCAGTCCGAAGAACCGCGTCGCGGGGATGATCGCCGCGGCGCCCGCCCGGAGACCGGGGGTGAACGCACCTTCCGCGCCCGTTCGGCTCGTCGCGACGACGACACCCGCGACGAGCGCCGCTCCCGTCCGCGCAATCTCCGTCCAGAGGACGGCGAGGGCCGCGAACGTCCGTTCCGCTCCCGCGGCCCACGCCGCGAGAGTGAGGGACAAGGCGAGCGGTCCTTCCGGCCCCGCACCCCGCGTCCCGAAGGTGCCGAGGGTGGCGAGCGTCCGTTCCGGCCCCGCACCCCGCGCCGCGAGGGTGAGGGACAAGGCGAGCGGTCCTTCCGGCCCCGCACCCCGCGTCCCGAAGGTGCCGAGGGTGGCGAGCGTCCGTTC
>NZ_JALKCH010000008.1:0-116876 GCF_023016805.1 Ancylobacter crimeensis | reverse complement strand
CGCTCCCGCGGCCCGCGCCGCGAGGGTGAGGGACAAGGCGAGCGGCCTTTCCGTTCCCGCACCCCACGTCCCGAAGGGGCTGAGGGCGGCGAGCGTCCGTTCCGCTCCCGCGGCCCGCGCCGCGAGGGCGAACCGCAGGGCGAGCGGTCCTTCCGGCCCCGCACCCCGCGCCCCGAAGGTGCCGAGGGCGGCGAGCGTCCGTTCCGCTCCCGCGGCCCGCGCCGCGAGGGTGAGGGGCAGGGCGAGCGGCCTTTCCGTTCCCGCGCCCCGCGCCCCGAAGGTGCCGAGGGCGGCGAGCGTCCGTTCCGTTCCCGCGGCCCGCGCCGCGAGGGCGAACCGCAGGGCGAGCGGTCCTTCCGTCCCCGCACCCCGCGTCCCGAAGGGACTGAGGGGGGCGAACGCCCGTTCCGGCCCCGTACTCCGCGTTCCGAGGGCGGCAGCGACCGGCCTTACAGCGGGCGGGTGAAGTCCGAACAGAATCGCTTCGGCCGCGGCGGCAAGGGCACCGAGGGGGGCGAAGCTTCCGGCGGACGTCCCTCGGGCAAAGGATTGGGCGGTAAGAGCTTCGGCGGCAAGGGCGGCGCCGGCGGAAAGCCGCAGGCCAGCCGAGGCCCCGGCAGGGGGCCTGGTGGCAAGGGTCATGGCGGCGGGGCTCGTAGCGGCGGACCCGGCGGCAAAGGAAGCGGCGGCGGCTTCGGCGGCGGCAAGGGTCCACGCGGCCCACGTCCGCGCGGCTGAGCCGGAGCCTGAGACATGCGCATCGTCGGCGGCCGCTTTCGCGGGCGCGCGCTGAAGACACCGTCCTCGCTCGCCACCCGTCCCACGACGGACAGGCTGCGCGAGGCGCTGTTCAACGTGCTCGCCCATGCCTATGGTGATCCTGCCGATGGCGCGCAGGTGCTCGACCTGTTCGCCGGCACCGGCGCGCTGGGGCTGGAAGCGATGTCGCGCGGCGCGGCGTTCGCGATCTTCGTCGAGGAGGCCGCCGAGCCGCGCGGCCTGATCCGCGCAAATGTCGAGACGCTTGGGCTCGGCGGCGTCACCCGCATTTTCCAGCGCGACGCCACAAAGCTGGGCGACGCCATGGCGGGCGACGCCTTCGATCTCGTCTTCTGCGATCCACCCTATGGCAAGGGGCTTGCCGAACAGGCGCTCGCCGGCGCGCTCAAGGGCCGCTGGCTGGCGCCGGGGGCGCTCATCGTGGTCGAGGAAGCAATCGAGCCGGGCTTCGTCGCGCCGGTGGGTTTCACCGAACTGGAGCGCCGCCTCTACGATACCACCGAACTGATCTTCCTGCGCGTGCCGGAATAGAGCATTTTCCGAGATCCGGCGCGGCTTCAGGTCACGTCTTCGATCGCGGCGATGATCCGCTCGATATCCTCGGCCCGCGACAGGCGGTGATCGCCGTCCTTGATCAGCGTGAGCACCACATCGTCCTCCGCGAGGCAGCTCACAAGACGCAGCGCATGCTGCCACGGCACGTCCGGATCGGCCACTCCCTGCAGGATACGCACCGGGCAGCCGACCGCGAAGGGCGTGCCCAGCACCAGATTTTGCCGTCCGTCCTCGATGAGCCCGCGGGTGATGGTCATGCCGGGCCCATATTCGGAAGGGCGAACCCATTTGCCGTCATGGAGCAGCACGGCCCGCACATCCTCGGGCATAGCCTTCCACATCAGTTCCTCGGTGAAGTCCGGCGCCGGAGCGATGAGCACCAGCGCCTTCAATTTGCCGGCGCCAGCGCCGCCGCGGGTGGCGAGTGCACGGGCGAGCAGCAGGGCGATCCAGCCGCCCATGGAGGAGCCGACCACGATCTGCGGGCCGATGCAGACCGTGTCGAGCACCGCGAGCGCCTCCTCGGCCCAGCGCGAGATGGTGCCGTGCTCGAAATTGCCGCCACTCTCCCCGTGGCCTGAGTAGTCGAAGCGCACGATGCGGCGGCCGTTTGCCCGGCCCCACTGCGCAAGCGCCTCCGCCTTGCTGCCCCGCATGTCGGAGAGGAAGCCGCCGCACCACAGCACCCCGGGCTTGTTCGCCGCCCCGTCGGTCAGGCGGAGCGCGATGGGGCGCGCATCGGCGCCGACGGAAAGGGTCTGCGGGCGGTCTGCTGCGTCGTTCACGGGCGGCTCCTGTCGGCGGCCCGCGACGGCACGGGCGAGAGGCTGCTTAATCCTCATGATGCGCGCCGGCAACGGATAGGCAATCACCGCAGCTTTTCGCGGCGCGGGGCTTGACGCAGGGGCCTTGCGTGCCCAGTTGCTGCGCTGCAGCGCATCGCGGCCGCCTCAAAACGCGTCATCCCGTTGACTTCCGGCGGGTTTGTCACGATGTTCTGCAACCGTCTCACGCCTGTCCGATGATCAGGTGCCACCATGACACCGCCGGCAGGTGAGGCGTTTTTTAAACGGCAGAGGAGAAGACCGCCATTCGCCGCCCCATGAGACCCGTCGCGCCGGAAAAGGAAGGCCCGCGCGTCAACGAAGATATCCGCATCCGCGAAGTCCAGCTCATCGACCAGGACGGGCAGAACAAGGGCATCGTACCGACGCGCGAGGCGCTCGGCATGGCCCAGGAAGCTGGCCTCGACCTCGTCGAGATCGCGCCGAATTCCGTGCCGCCGGTCTGCAAGATCCTCGATTACGGCCGCTTCAAGTACCAGAACCAGAAGAAGGCCAACGAGGCGCGCAAGAAGCAGCACGTCGTCGAGATCAAGGAAATCAAGCTGCGTCCCGGCATCGACACGCATGACTACGACGTGAAGATGAAGGCCATCCATCGCTTCTTCGAGGAAGGCGACAAGGTGAAGGTCACCCTTCGCTTCCGCGGTCGCGAGATGGCGCACCAGGAGCTCGGCTACAAGCTGCTCAACAAGGTCCGCGACGAGCTCGCCACCATCGCCAAGGTGGAATCAGAGCCTCAGCTCGAAGGCCGCCAGATGATCATGGTCCTCGCCCCGCGCTGAGCCGGGCGAGACCTTCCTCACGGCCCACCCGTTCCTGCGCACGGTCGCGACGCGGCCGGGCGTTTTCGTGCGTTCTGCGTTCTCGGATGAATGCCGGCGCGGCCCGTCTGGCCCGCCGGGCCGCGCCGGAAGGTTCAATCGGGATAAGTGCCGTTGGCGCCCAGTACGGTGCCGGCGAGATAGAGCGAGCCGCAGATCAGCACGCGCGGCAGCGGGGGGGCGGGAAAGCTCGCCAATCCCTCCAGCGCCGTGCCGACGCCGGATGCGATCGAAGCGGCGATGCCGTGGGCAGCCGCGGCGGCCGCCACCGCTTCAGGCGGCTGCCCCTTGTGGTCGCCCGGCATCGGCACCGCGATGAGCTCGCGCGCCAGACCGGCGAAGGGCGCAAGGAACGTCCCCGCATCCTTGGCGGCGAGCATGCCAACGATCAACACAAGCGGACGCGGCGCCCGGTCCTCGATATCGGCCAGCGCGGCGGCCAGCACCTGCCCCCCGGCGGCATTGTGCCCTCCGTCGAGCCACACCTCGATCCCAGCCGGCGCGCGGGCGACCAGGGGGCCGGCCGGCAGCCGCTGCAGCCGGGCCGGCCAATCGGCGGCGCGCATGCCGGCCTCATAGGCCTCGATCGGCAGCTTCAACCCCGCCGCGCGCAGAGTCGCGACCGCGAGGCCGGCATTCTCGATCTGGTGCGGGCCGACGAGACGGGGACGCGGCAGGTCGATGAGGCCGTCCTCATCGGACACCACGAGGCGGCCGCCTTCTTCATATGCATGGAACTGCTCGCCGGCGATATGCAGCGGCACGCCGAGGCGGGCCGCCCGGCGCTCGATCGCCCGCAGCGCCTCGCGCGGCTGGCGTGCGATGATCGCGGGAGCACCGGCCTTGAGGATGCCCGCCTTCTCGCCCGCAATGGCTCCCAGCGTGTCGCCGAGAAACTCGACATGGTCGATCGAGACGGGCGTTATGACGCTCGCAAGCGGCCGCTCGACCACATTGGTCGCGTCCAGGCGACCACCGAGCCCGACCTCCAGCAGCAGGACGTCCGCCGGCTCCTCGGCAAAGAGCTGCAGCGCTGCGGCGGTAGTGATCTCGAAGAAGGTGATCGGCGCCCCGTCATTGGCGACTTCCGCCGCCGCCAGTGCCGCTGCGAGCCGGGCCTCGTCCACCAGCGTCCCGGCCAGACGAATGCGTTCGTTGAAGCGGACCAGATGAGGCGAGGTGTAGACGTGGACTTTCAGGCCCGCCGCCTCCAGCACCGCGCGCATGAAGGCGACGGTGGAACCCTTGCCGTTGGTCCCCGCGACATGGATCACCGGCGGCAGGGCTCGCTCAGGGTGGCCGAGCCGCTCCAGCACACGCCACATTCGGTCGAGCGAGAGATCGATCAGCTTGGGATGCAGGGCGAGCAGCCGGTCGAGGATCGCGTCGGAAGGAAGCGACGACGGATCGCCGGGGCCGCCCGCCGGAACACCCGCACCATGCGCGACCATGACGTGCCCCGTCGCCTCAGACCGTGGCCGGCGCCGCCGCGTCTGCGGGCAGCCGGGCTTCGGTGTGCTTCGGCGCCCGCATCATCAGCCGGCACAGCCGCGCGAGGGTGTCGCGCATTTCGTGGCGGTGCACGACGAGGTCGACCATGCCGTGGTCGCGCAGATATTCGGCCCTCTGGAAGCCCTCGGGCAGCTTCTCGCGGATGGTCTGCTCGATCACCCGCGGCCCGGCGAAGCCGATCAGCGCGCCCGGCTCGGCGAGTTGCACGTCACCCAGCATGGCGTAGGACGCGGTGACGCCGCCCGTGGTCGGATTGGTGAGCACCACGATGTAAGGCAGCCGCGCCTCGCGCAGTTCCTGGATGGCGCAGGTGGTGCGGGGCATCTGCATCAGGGAGAGGATGCCCTCCTGCATGCGCGCGCCGCCCGAGGAGGCGAAGATGATGAAGGGCGTGCCGCGCGAAACCGCGGTCTCCAGCCCGGTCACGATCGCCTCGCCGGCGGCCATGCCGAGCGAGCCGCCCATGAAGCCGAAATCCTGCACCGCAACGGTGACCGGAAGGCCGTCCAGCTTGCCGTAGCCGACTTTCAGCGCATCCTGCGCGCCGGTCTTGGCACGCGCGTCCTTCAGCCGGTCGACATAGCGCTTCTCGTCGCGAAACTTCAGCGGATCGGCGGCAACCGCCGGCAACGCCACGTCGAACCACTTGCCGCCGTCGAAGATGGAGCGCAGCCGCGACATGGGGTCCATGCGCATGTGGAAGCCGGAGCCGGGAATGACGTAGAGATTGGCCTCGAGGTCCTTGTGGAACACCATCTGCCCGGTCTCGGGGCACTTCACCCAGAGGTTTTCCGGCACTTCCCGGCGGTTCAGGAAGCTGCTGATCTTCGGGCGGACGACGTTGGAGATCCAGTTCAAGGGGCGTGCTCCGAACGGTGGACAGGCGGCGGTCGGCGAAAATGTCGCCGCGCGGGCCGGGAGGCCGGCCGCGCCCTCATCTAATGCCGAAAGCCCGCCAATGGAAGACGCGACGCTTGGTTTCGCGCCGCCTCCATGACAGCAACATGACGGCATCCCGGGCTATGGGGGCGAAAAAAGCGATCAGCTTACGTAACGATACCAGAAAAGACGCGCTGGACGGCGCCAAGGGCCCGTCCTATGCCGGTTGTCATATGTGCTCGAACGGGCTTGCCCGCCAACCGCGCCGTCAAAGACCACGCCTTCCGAGGAAAACGCTCATGCGCTGGCTGCTGATCTTGCCCTTCATAGGGCTCCTATGGGTGCCGTTCTACAATTTCATGGAGCCCCAGCTCTTCGGCTTCCCGTTTTTCTACTGGTATCAGTTGCTCTGGGTGCCGCTGACCTCGCTCATCACCTATGTGGCTTGGAAGGCGGGGACGGAAGAATGATCGCGGTACATAGCTGGGCCGAGCTTTCGGTCTTCCTCGCCTTCTTCGCGCTCGTCACGGTGATGGGCTTCATCGCCAGCGGCTGGAAACGGGCCGACAACCACGCCAAGCTGGACGAATGGGGGCTCGGCGGGCGCCAGTTCGGCGTCTGGATCACCTGGTTCCTGGTCGGCGGCGACTTCTACACCGCCTACACCGTCATCGCGGTGCCGGCGCTGGTCTATGCGGTGGGCGCCTATGGCTTCTTCGCCCTGCCCTACACCATCATCGTCTATCCCTTCATCTTCGTCGTGATGCCGAAGCTGTGGAAGCTGGCCCATTCCAAGGGCTACATCACCGCGGCCGACGTGGTGCACGGCACCTACAACAACCGCTTCCTGGAACTGGCGGTCGCGCTCACCGGCATCGTCGCCACCATGCCCTATATCGCGCTGCAGCTGGTGGGCATGAAGGCGGTGCTCTCCGCCATGGGCCTGCAGGGCGAGCTGCCGATCATCCTCGCCTTCCTCATCCTCGCCGTCTACACCTACTCGGCGGGCCTACGCGCGCCTGCGCTGATCGCCTTCGTGAAGGACCTGATGATCTATGTGGTCGTCATCGTCGCGGTGGTGATCGTGCCGATGAAGCTCGGCGGCTATGGCGCGGTGTTCAGCGCGGCGGATGCGGCGTTCCAGGTGAAGGGCGGCAATACCGGCCTGATCCTCAAGGATGCGCAGATGCTGCCCTATGCGACGCTGGCGCTCGGCTCGGCGCTCGCCGCCTTCATGTATCCGCACACGCTGACCGGCATCTTCGCGGCCCGCAGCGCCAACACCATCCGCTCCAACGCGGTGCTGCTGCCGGCCTACACCGTTCTGCTCGGCCTCATCGCCCTGCTCGGCTACATGGCCCATGCGGCGGGGGTGAAGGTCAGCAGCCCGACCGACGTTGTGCCGGTGCTGTTCCAGACGCTGTTTCCCGGCTGGTTCTCGGGCTTCGCCTTCGCCGCCATCGCCATCGGCGCGCTGGTGCCGGCGGCGGTGATGTCGATCGGCGCCTCGAACCTGTTCACCCGTAACGTCTGGAAGGCCTATGTGAACCCGGCCGTCACCGAGGCGGGCGAGGCGCAGGTGGCGAAGATCGCCTCGCTGGTGGTGAAGGTCGGTGCGCTGGCCTGCATCGTCTTCCTGCCGACCAAGTTCGCCATCGACCTTCAGCTGCTCGGCGGCCTGTGGATCCTGCAGACCTTCCCGGCGCTGGTGTTCAGCCTGTTCACCCGCTGGTTCCGCGCCCCGGCGCTGCTGCTCGGCTGGCTGGTCGGCATTGGCTGGGGCACGGTCACCGCGTTCTCGGACGGGCTGGTGCCGGTGCACAAGCTGGTCTTCGGCGGGGACACCTACGCGATCTATGTCGGCCTGCTCGCTTTCGCGGCGAATGTGGTGGTGGCGGTAATCGCCAACCTCGTGCTGTCCGCGGTCTCGCCGCGCCCGGTCTCCTCGCAGGCCTGAGCGCGGCCCCGTCAAAACGAAAACCCGTCCGGAGGAGGCTCCGGGCGGGTTTTCTGTTCCGTAGGGGAAAGCCCCCTTATTCTGCGGCAGCTTTATTCGGCGGCTTGCCGGCCAACCCCGCGCACCGCTTGCGCCAGCGAGCGCACCAGCGAGGTCACCGCCTCCACCGTGCCGGCGGTGGCGTTGCCCTCGCCGTCCAGGCTGGCGCGCACGGCGTCGACCAGCGCCGAGCCGACCACGACACCGTCCGCACCTGAGGCAATGGCGGCGGCCTGCTCGGGCGTGCGCACGCCGAAGCCGACTGCGACCGGCAGGTCGGTGTGTTGCTTGATGCGCGCCACGGCGCCGGTGACCGCGGAAGGATCCGGCGTCGCCGAGCCGGTGATTCCAGTGATCGAGACGTAATAGACGAAGCCCGCCGTGTTCGCGAGGACGGTAGGCAGCCGCTTGTCATCGGTCGTCGGCGTCGCGAGGCGGATGAAGTCGAGACCCGCCGCCAGCGCCGGCAGACAGAGCTCGCGATCCTCCTCCGGCGGCAGGTCCACCACGATGACGCCGTCGACGCCGGCGGCGATGGCATCGGCGAGGAAGCGGTCGACGCCATAGATGTAGATCGGGTTGTAATAGCCCATCAGCACGATCGGCGTGGCATCGTCGGTGGCGCGGAAGGCGCGCACCATGGCGATGGTCTTGGCCAGCGTCTGTCCGCCCTTCAGCGCGCGCAGGCCGCCGGCCTGGATCGCCGGGCCGTCGGCCATCGGGTCGGTGAAGGGCACGCCGAGCTCGATCACGTCGGCGCCGGCGCCCGGCAGCGCGTTCAGGATCGCCTGCGAGGTGGCGAGGTCCGGGTCGCCGGCCGTGATGAAGGTCACGAGTGCGGCGCGGCCCTCGGCGGCGCAGGCCTTGAAGCGGTGGGTCAGGCGGGTCGGGGTACGGGTCATGTCGGCACTCACAGGCGGCTACCGAGGATTTCGGCCACCTGCGGGATGTCCTTGTCGCCGCGGCCGGAGAGGGAAACGACCATCAGATGCTCCTTGGGCAGGGTCGGGGCGATCTCGATCACCTTGGCCAGCGCATGGGCCGGCTCCAGCGCCGGAATAATGCCCTCGAGCCGCGACAGAAGCTGGAAGGCAGCGAGCGCCTCCTCGTCGGTCGCCGAGATGTAGGTCGCGCGGCCGATGTCGTGGAGCCAGGAATGCTCCGGCCCGATGCCGGGATAGTCGAGCCCGGCGGAGATGGAATGGGCCTCGGCGATCTGGCCGTCATCGTCCATCAGCAGGTAGGTGCGGTTGCCGTGCAGCACACCGGGACGCCCGCCGGTGAGGGACGCCGCATGCTGGCCGCTGGCGAGCCCGTGGCCCGCCGCCTCGACGCCGATGATCTTGACCGAGGGGTCGTCGAGGAAAGGATGGAACAGCCCCATGGCGTTGGAGCCGCCGCCGATGCAGGCGATCACGCTGTCCGGCAGCCGGCCTTCGGCTTCCAGGATCTGCTCGCGGGTCTCGTTGCCGATGACCGACTGGAAATCCCGCACCATGGCGGGATAGGGGTGCGGGCCCGCCACCGTGCCGATGCAGTAGAAGGTGTCGCGCACATTGGTGACCCAGTCGCGCAGTGCCTCGTTCATGGCATCCTTGAGGGTTCTGGAGCCGGACTGCACCGGCACCACCTCGGCGCCCAGCATCTTCATGCGGAACACGTTCGGGGCCTGTCGGGCGACATCGACCGCGCCCATATAGACCACGCATTGCAGGCCGTACCGCGCGCACAGGGTGGCGGTGGCGACGCCGTGCTGGCCGGCGCCGGTCTCGGCGATGATGCGGCTCTTGCCCATCCGGCGGGCCAGCAGGATCTGGCCGAGCACGTTGTTGACCTTGTGGGAGCCGGTATGGTTCAGCTCCTCCCGCTTCAGGTAGATCCTGGCTCCGCCGAGATGCTCGGTCAGCCTCTCGGCCAAATAGAGCGGGCTCGGCCGGCCGACATAATGCTTCAGCCCGGCATCCATCTCCTGCCGGTAGGAGGGATCGGCCTTGGCTGCCTGATAGGCGGCATCCAGCTCCAGGATGTTCGGCATCAGGGTCTCGGCGACGAAGCGTCCGCCGAAAATGCCGAAATGCCCGTTCTCGTCAGGGCCAGTGCGGAAGGAGTTGGGTACGTTCACGGAGCTTCACTCGTCTCGTTGCGGCCGCGGCACGGCGTGCCCGGAAATGACCCCGAGGGGCACGGCGCGTTCCTCAGGTCTTCATGTCTTCGGCCGCGCGCCGGGAAACGGCGCGCACGGATGTCGCGATCCCGCGAGCATGGCGGGCGGCGGCCCGCGCGGCTTGCACGAAAGCGACGATCCGTTCGGGATCCTTCACGCCCGGTGCGCTCTCGACGCCGGACGACACGTCGACGCCGGGCGCGCGGGTCAGGCGGAGCGCCTCGCCCACCGTCTCCGGGGTCAGGCCTCCTGACAACATAAAGGGCTTCGGCCCGTCAAGCATATCGGGGCCGGCGGGTGTGAAATCGGCGATCAGGCTCCAGTCGAAAGGTAACCCATTGCCGCCGGGCAGCATGGCGCCGCGTGGTGGCTTGGCGTCCAGCAGAAGCCGGTCGGCGGCGCCTTCATAGGCGCGAGCGGCAGCCACATCGGCCGCCTCGGCGATGCCCACCGCCTTCATCACCGGCCGCCCGAAGCGGGCCCGGATGGCGGCGACCCGCTCGGGGCCCTCATGGCCATGAAGCTGGAGGAGGTCTGGCGACACCTTCTCGATGATGGCGGCGAGCTCGGCATCGGTCGCATCCACGGTCAGCGCGACGAGGCTGGCCCGCCCGCGGGCCCGGGCAGCGAGGCGTCTGGCGGTGTCCAGAGTTACGTTGCGCGGGCTTTTCGCGAAGAACACGAGGCCGACCAGATCCGCCCCGGCGCCGAGCGCGGCGTCGAGCGTCTCGGGGGTGCTGAGCCCGCAGATCTTGATGTCGAGCGACACGAAAAGCGCCTTCCTGTTTGGCGAAAGCCCGTCGACTTTCGGGGAAAAGGCTCTAGCACGCTTTGCCCCGCACCGCGAGGCAACCCGCTTCAGCGCAGGCTTGCAAGTTCCCGACGCAGCACCTCCTCCAGCCGCAGCACAGCGGGTGTCTCGGCGCCGGGATGGCGCAGCAGGCACATCTCCAGCAGCGCGAGTGGCGGCAGGCCCTCGGCCTCGCCGATGACCTTGAGCTGCGGCGGCACGCTGCAGGCCGCAAGCCCGGCCACGGCGAGACCGGCCTCCACCACCGCCGTCACCCCCAGCAGGGAGGCGCTGGAACACACGCCGCGATACGCCCGCCCGGCGGCGCCGAGCGCGTCGATCACGTTCATCCGCGCCGAGCAGCCGGGTTCGAACAGCGCGACCGGCAGCGGATCCTCCATCCACGGCACATGATGGGGCGAGGCGACCCACACCAGCGGCTCACGGCGCAGCACCTCGATGCGATGCGGGCGGGTGCCGGTGACGATAGCGAGATCGAGCCTCCCCTCCCCGATCGCCGGCAGAAGGTGGGTCGAGGGCTCGCATACCACCTCCAGCGCCACCCGCGGATGCGCCTCGGCGAAGCGGGCGAGGGCCTGCGGCAGCAGCATGGCGGCATAGTCGTCCGGCACGCCAAGCCGCACCAGCCCGGTTTCCACCGGCCGGGAGATGCTGGCGACTGCTTCTTCCGAGAGCTTCAGCAACCGACGCGCATAGACGAGGAAATCGGCCCCCGCCGGGGTCAGCTCGACCGAGCGCGGCAGCCGCAGCAGCAGCGGAGCGCCGAGGCTCTGCTCCAGGCGCTGGATCTGCATGCTCACTGCCGACTGGCTGCGCCCGATCCGCGGGGCCGCCGCCGACAGCGTGCCCGCCTCCACCACGGTTACGAAGGAACGCAGCAAGTCGAGGTCGAGATGTGGTGTCATTCCATCAGCATGACAGATGGCAGCCTTCCGATCTATTCGTTTGATTGGATACATGCCGCGGCGGAGACTCCCCGCTCCGCCAATCGAGGCCCGCCCCATGTCCGCCGCCGAATCCGCCACCGGCCTGCCCCTGCCTGCTCGCGGCTTCAGCCTGCCGCCCGGTGCCGCTTTGGCGCTTGCCATGACTATCGCGGGCACGGTCGGCGCCTTTGCCACCCAGTCGGGACTCGATCCGGTGCGCATCGTGTTCTGGCGTTGCGTGTTCGGCAGCCTGTTCCTCGGCGCATGGTGCGTATTGCGCGGCGAATTGCGGGCAGACCGGCTCAAGGCCCGGCACCTGATGCGCGCCGCGCTCGCCGGCGTCTGTACGGTTCTCACCTGGACCTGCTTCTTCGCGGCGATGCGGATGACCACCATTGCCACCGCCACGATCGTCTACCACATCCAGCCCTTTTTCGTGGTGCTGCTCGGCATGGCGCTGCTGGGCGAGCGGGCGAGCGCGGCACAGCTCGGCTGGATGGCGCTCGCCTTTCTCGGCGTCGTGCTGGCGAGCGGGTTGACCGGCTTCGGTGCCACCCCGGATGCGCACTGGGTCGCCGGCATCGGCATGGCGCTGGTGGGTGCGATGCTCTACGCCGCCGGCACGCTGCTGGCCAAGGGTCTTGGCGACCAGCGCCCGGAGGTCACCGCCTTCTGCCAGACGCTGACCGGCATCGTGCTGCTCGGCCCCTTCGCCGACTGGAGCGCGCCCATACCTCCAACCGCCTGGCCGTGGCTGATCGGCATCGGCGTGCTGCACACCGGCATCGCCTATGTGCTGATGTATTCGGCCTTTCCGCGCCTGAAGACGCCGGCCATCGCCATCCTGACGTTCGTCTATCCGCTGGTCGCGATCGCGGTGGACTGGCTGATCTACGGCCATCCTCTGGGGGTGGCGCAAGGGCTTGGACTTGCCTTCATCGCCACCGGCACCATCGCTGGGCGGCTCGGCTTGCGGCTGCCTTTGCCACGGGCGCGTCGGCCGTCCTGATCGCCACGCGGGGCGGACACGCATTTTTGCACTTTCCTCAGCGACAAGGGGTGTGCTAGGTCGATTACGATTGTGAAATTGATAATTTCACTCTTCTGAAATGCATTTTATCGACCGGAGAGTCCCATGCGCCTGTCGCGCCGCCAGCTTCTCAATGCCGCGCTCGTCGCCGCCCTTGCCCCGCTGGTGACCGGGGCGCTCGGCGCGGGCGCGGCCCGTGCCGATGAGCCGACCACCCTTCTGAACGCCTCCTATGACGTGGCGCGCGAGGTGTTCGAGGCCGTCAACGCCCAGTTCGTCCCGGCCTACAAGACGAAGACCGGCAAGGAGCTCACCATCAAGCAGAGCCATGCCGGCACCTCCAAGCAGGCGCGCTCCATCGTCGAGGGGCTCGACGCCGACGTGGTGACCTTCAACCAGATCACCGACATCCAGTTCCTGGTCGACAAGGGCTTCGTCGCCAAGGACTGGCAGGGGCGCCTGCCCAACGCCTCCTCGCCCTGGTACTCCTTCCCCGCCTTCCTGGTGCGCAAGGGCAACCCCAAGGGCATCAAGAACTGGGACGATCTGGTACGGGACGACGTGAAACTGGTCTTCCCCAACCCCAAGACATCCGGCAATGCCCGCTACACCTATCTCGCCGCCTATGCCTTCGCGCTCGAGACCTTCAAGGGCGACACCACCAAGGCGGACGCCTTCGCCAAGAAGCTGCTCGGCAATGTGGTGGTGTTCGACACCGGCGGGCGCGCGGCGACCACCTCCTTCGTTGACCGCGAGCAGGGCGACGTGCTGATCACCTTCGAGTCCGAGGTGCTCGGCGTGCGCGACGCCTATAAGGACAAGGGCTTCGAGGTGGTCGTGCCGCCGGTCAGCCTGCTCGCCGAATTCCCGGTGAGCGTGGTCGACAAGGTGGTGGACAAGCGCGGCTCGCGGCAGATCGCGACCGACTACCTTACCTTCCTCTATTCGCCGGAAGGCCAGAAGGTGGCGGCGCAGTTCAACAATCGCGTGGTCGACGCCAAGGTGGCCGAGGAATTCAAGGCGAAATTCGTCCCCGTCCGCCTGCTGAAGGTGGAGGACGCGCTGGGCAGCTGGGCAAACGTCCAGAAGGAGCACTTCGCCTCCGGCGGCAAGCTCGACACCCTCTTCGTCGCACAGTGACGGGCGGCGCATGAGACAGGACGGGTGCCGCCCGGCGCCCGTCGATCTCCCCTGCGCACTGGACATTGCCGGCCATTTGCGGCATGGCCCCGGAACCGGCACAATCCGGGGCCGGGTTCCCTGCACGACAGAAGAGGCCGAGAGAGCCGCCATGTGGGCCGCGTTATGAGCCGCGACATCAGCCGCGTCATCCCCGGCTTCCCGCTCGCCCTCGGCTTCACGGTGCTGTATCTCAGCCTCATCGTGCTGCTGCCGCTGGGCGCGCTGGTGTGGCAGGCCGCCGATATCGGCTTCGCCCGCTACATCGTGATCATGACCGGGCCGCGCACGCTCTCGGCGTTCCGCATCACTCTCACCACCGCCGCCGCCGCAACGGTGTTCAATGCGATCTACGGCCTCGCTCTCGCCTGGGTGCTGGTGCGTTACGAGTTTCCCGGCAAGCGCCTGCTCGACGCGCTGGTGGACGTGCCCTTCGCTTTGCCGACGGCGGTCGCCGGGCTATCGCTCTCCGCACTGTTCGCCAGCAATGGCTGGTTCGGCGCGCCGCTGGCCCAGCTCGGTATCAAGGTCGCCTACACCCCCGCCGGCATCGCCTGCGCCATGGCCTTCACCAGCCTGCCCTTCGTGGTGCGCACGGTGCAGCCCGTGCTGGAAGACCTCGCCGCCGATGTCGAGGAAGCCGCAGCGACGCTCGGCGCCTCGGACGGCCGGATCTTCCGCACCGTGATCCTGCCGGCCATCCTGCCAGCCTTCATCACCGGCTCCGCGCTCGGCTTCGCGCGTTCGCTGGGCGAGTTCGGCGCCATCATCTTCATCGCCGGCAATCTGCCGCTGAAGACCGAGGTGGTGTCGCTGCTCACCTTCATCCGTATCGAGGAATATGACTACCCGGCCGCCGCCGCCATCGCCGCGACCCTGCTGGGGCTGGCCTTCCTGCTGCTGCTGGCGGTGAACCTCACCCAGCTCTGGCAGCAGCGCCGCTACGGGCTGGCCAAATGAGCGGGTCGGCCATGGATACGGAGAAGACCCGCACCGCGTCAGGCCCGCTGCGGGTCGGCGACGGGAAGCTGACGCGTCGCCTGCTGATCGGCATCGTTCTGTTCGCCACGCTGTTCGTTCTGGTGGCGCCGCTCGCCGCGATCTTCCACCAGGCGTTCCGGCATGGCACGGCGGCCTATCTTGCCTCCTTCGCCGATCCGGACACCCGCTATGCCATCGGGCTCACGATCTTCACCGCACTCGTGGTGGTGCCGATCAACATCGCCTTCGGCATCGCCGCCGCCTGGGCCATCGCCAAGTTCCGCTTCCCAGGCCGCGGGCTGCTGCTGGCGCTGGTGGAGTTGCCCTTCTCGATCTCGCCGATCATCGCCGGCGTCGCCTATCTGTTCGTCTATGGCGGACAGGGCCTGCTCGGACCGTTCCTCGAGGCGCACGACATCCGCATCATGTTCGCGGTGCCCGCCATCATCCTCGCCAGCCTGTTCGTCACCGCGCCCTTCGTGGCGCGCGAACTCATCCCGCTGATGCTGGCACAGGGCTCCGAGGAGGAAGAGGCGGCCGTCACGCTCGGGGCCGGCGGCTGGCGCATCCTGCGGCTCGTCACGCTGCCGAACGTCCGTTTCGCCCTCCTCTACGGCGCGGCGCTGTGCAATGCGCGGGTGATGGGCGAGTTCGGCGCGGTGTCTGTGGTCTCCGGCAACATCCGCGGCCAGACCAACACCCTGCCGCTGCAGATCGAGTTGCTCTACCAGGACAACAACGCGGTGGCGGCCTTCGCCGTGGCCACCATCCTGGCCGGCGTCGCCCTCTTCACCCTCATCGCCAAGGCCGTGATCGAACGGCTCGACGCCAATGCGGTGCGCCGTGCCGGCGGGGCAGGACACTGAAGCCGGCCTGACCGCGCATTTCGGGCGGATTCGCCGCGCCGGCCATTGGCAGCGTTCCGCAAATCGGGCACCTCAACAGAATTGTCGCGCCGGAGGCCTGCATGATCGACCTGTCGCTTGCCGCCAAGCTGTTCGCGGCCCTGTTCGCCATCATGGGCCCTCTCAGCACCGTTCCGATCTTCCTGGCACTGACGGAGGATCTGGATGCGGCGGGCCGGCGCAGCGCGCTGCTGGCGCTCCTTGCCACGGTGAGCATCGGCGCCTTGGTCTGCGCGCTGGCCGGCAATTGGGTGCTGGCGCTGTTCGGCATCGATGTCGCGCATTTCCGCCTCGCCGGCGGTTTGCTGGTGCTGCTGATCGCACTCTCCATGCTGAATGGTGAGGAGCATGCCTCGCACAAGGGCACGCCCGGCGAGCAGACCCAGTATCGTGCCGCCGACAATCCCGGCATCTACCCGCTTGGCCTGCCGCTTTCGCTGGGCCCCGGCACGATGGCGACGATCATCGTCTATGCCGACAGCGCGCGCAGCCGGGCCGAGGTCGCCGGCTTCTACACCGGGCTCGCGGTCTATCTCGCCTTCTTCGCCGCGGTGATGCTGCTGGCGCCATGGCTCGGCACACGACTCTCACCGACCGTGCTGTCGGTCGCCAAGCGGCTGATGGGCATCGTCCTTGCCGCCATCGCCATGGAGATGATCGGCGACGCGCTGGGCGTCATCTTTCCCGGCTGGCTGCATTAGGCCCAAGCCGGCGCTCCGTCATCGTCCGCCATCGCGCGGGAGAGAGCGCGAGCGCTCGCTCCCTTCGAGGTTACCGGTTCGCCCCGCTCGCAATACCTCCAGGGGAAGAAGCGTGCGGACCCTGCCCCCGTCTCATGCGGGCTTCGCCGCCTGCATCCAGCGTTCCAGCCAGGAGGTATTGACGTTGCCGGCCACCACGTCGGGAGCCTTCAGCAGGGTCCTGTGCAGCGGCGCGGTGGTCTTGATGCCTTCGACGCTGAGGCTGCCGAGGGCCTGTTCCAGCGCGGCAAGAGCACCCTGCCGGGTCTCGGCATGCACGATGAGCTTGCCGAGCAGCGAGTCGTAGAACGGAACGACCTTGTAGCCTTCATAAACGAAGGTATCGAAGCGGCCGGTCGCAGGAGGCTCGTATCGCGTGATGGTTCCCGGTGACGGCATGAAATGCCGGGCCGGATCTTCCGCGTTGATGCGCACCTCTATGGCGTGGCCCTTGCGGATCACGTCCGCCTGCGTCAACCACAGCGTTTCGCCGCCAGCGATGCGGAGCTGTGCCGCGACCAGATCGATGCCGGTAATCGCCTCGGTCACCGGGTGCTCGACCTGGATCCGGGTATTCATCTCGATGAAGAAGAATTCGCCGGTCTGGTCGTCATAGAGATATTCCAGCGTTCCCGCGCCGCGATATCCCACCCGCTCGGCCAGCGCCACGGCGGAGGCGCAGAGCCGCTGCCGCGTCTCTTCGGCGAGCGCGGAGGATGGCCCCTCCTCCCATACCTTCTGGCGCTTGCGCTGCAGCGAGCATTCGCGCTCGAACAGATGAACCGTGCGCTCCCCGTCGCCGAGGACCTGTACCTCGATATGGCGGGCCCGCTCGATGTAGCGTTCCAAATAAAGACCGTTGTCGCCGAACGCAGCCCCGGCCTCGGCCATCGCCAGCGGAAGCTGCTTTTCGAGATCGGCCGCGTCGCGGGCGACGCGGATGCCGCGCCCGCCGCCACCGGCGCTGGCTTTCACCATCACCGGATAACCGATCTCCGGGGCGAGGCGCAGCGCTTCCGCCGCGCCGTCGACGCGCCCGGGACTTCCGGGCACGACCGGTACGCCGGCGGCAATGGCCTCGGCCCGCGCCGTCGCCTTGTCGCCCATCCGCGCGATGGTGTCCGCACCGGGGCCGACAAAGGTGATACTGGCCGCCTCGACGGCCTGCACGAAAGCGGGATTTTCGGACAGGAACCCGTAGCCGGGATGCACGGCATCCGCCCCGCTCTCCGTGATCGCAGCCATCATGGCCGGGATGTTGAGATAGGATTCGGAGGCTTTGGCCGGGCCGACCACGCTCACCTCGTCGGCCAGGCGACAAGCCAGCATGTCGCGGTCGGCCTCGCTTGCGGCCTGCACGGTCGCGATACCCAGCGAGCGCGCGGCGCGGTTGATCCTGACCGCGATCTCGCCGCGGTTGGCGATGAACAGCTTCCGTATGGCCATCGGATTACGCAATGTCCGCGATCACGTCGTCGGCATCGACCGTCTGGCCGTCCTCGATCCGATAGGCGACGAGCCGTCCGGCCGTTTCGGCCTCCACCGGAAAGAAGGACTTCATCGCCTCGACCAGACCTATGGTGTCGCCCACGGCCACCGCGTCGCCTTCTTCCTTGAACGGCGGCTCGGCGGGCGTGGGGCGGCGATAGAACACGCCGGGAAGGGGAGCGAGGATCTGCGTGGCCATGGAGGTATCCCTTCGGTGTTCAGAGCGTCACGAGGTTGCCGGCGACACAGCGCGCCTTGATCGCGCGCGCCATGTCCTGCGCCTCCTCGACGCTCACCTGGCGGAAGCGGAAGATTTCGCCGGGCTTTGCCTGGCCGAGCTTCCAGAATGCGGCGGACGGCACCGTGTAGGGGTTGATGAACCCTCCCATCGACGGACCGTCATTGACGAGGATGATGGGGGTCTGGCCGGCGAGGTTGATCGCGCCGAGCGGGTACCCGTGATCGATGATGTTGGACGGCAGCGAGCCGTGCTCCTTCGGTTTGTTGATCGCCTTCTCCGCAAAGGTCCATTCCGGCCCCTCGAGCCGGAAGCCGGTACGATCCGATTTCGCCGACAGCTTCCAGTCCGAGGACAGAAAACGCTCCTGCCCGGCCGCGTCGATCCAGTCGTCGTTCGGTCCGGCGCAAACCTCGATCTCCCAACGCCTGTCGGTTCGGATCTCAGGCCGCAGCGCTTCCGGGACCACGAGCCCAGCCGTCCCCGTGCCGTCGAACACGGGCAGCACCTGACCCGCCTTCACCGCATGCCCGTCGATGCCGCCAACCCCCGCCTTGTGGAAGGTGGAGCGCGAACCGAGGCGTTCCGGGTTGGCGATGCCACCGGCGATCGCGATATAGGCGCGAGCCCCGAGACGGGCTGCGCCAAGCGCAAGCACCTGTCCCGCCCGCACCGCCACCGATTGCCACAGCGGCAAGGCAATGCCGTCGAGCGTCGGCCTCATGTCGGCCCCGGTGATCGCCACCACAGTGTCCTGCTGGAAGCCGAGCGTGGGGCCGAGGAACTGGCATTCGAGCCCCGCCGCCCCCGGCGCATTGCCGACCAGGATGTTGGCCATGCGAAACGACCAGCTGTCCATCGGACCGGACGGCGGGAAGCCCTGGTTCCAGTAGCCGATGCGGCCGGGATAATCCTGAATGGACGTCTCGAGCCCGGCTTTGACGATCTCGATCATGTCAGGCCCTCTTCCCGGGAAGCTTCTCGCACCACGCCTTGTAGTCGCGAACGACGAATTTCTGATATTCGACAACGGTTACTTCGTACCGGTTCTCGTTCACCTGGGCCTCGACAGCGTCATACTCATCGCGTGTCACGGGAACGAAGCGGATGCGGTCGCCCGGCCGGAAGAGGCACAGGGCGCCGTCGAAGCCGCGCCGCGTGCCGGTCGCATCCCAGATCGGGACGGGGGTGCGCGCGAAGATCTGGTACCCGCCGGGCGTCGCGACGGGATAGATCGAATTGGCCGCTCCGCCGAGCCCGATCGCGCCCTGCGGCGTGTTGGTGCGCGGCGGGTTGTATTTCGGCGCGGTGAGCCGCGCACGCGGATCGAGCGGCATCAGGAAGGGCAGCCCCGGCCAGAAACCGAGCGAGGCAACCCAGTATTCCGAGGAGGAATGCAGCCGCACCAGATGGTCTACGCCGTCGAGCCCGTTCTCCTGCACCAGCAGTTCGGGGTCCGGCACCTTCTTCGCGATGCGGGCGCAATAATCCTCCACGCATTCGCGGGTCCACGGATCGAGATAGAGAGCCGGCAAATAGAACAGCCGGCTCGACAGCTCGATATCGTCCGAACGGCCGAGCGAGGCGGCGAGGCCTCCCAGCAGATCCGCTGTCTGCGACAAGGTGAGGATCTCGGGATCGTAATGAACCAGGAGCGAGGCGAAGCACGGCGCCGTCTCGATGATGCCGGGAATCGCCGCCTGTCGCACCGCAGAGGCGAGGCCCTGCGCCATGAAATTGAGGTCGAGATTCATTTCGTTGCCGAACTCGATCAGCACATAGCGATCGCCGGCAGGAAGGAATGTGGGTTGGGCGTAGATCACCGGGCGTCTCCCTCAACCGAGCTGCAGGTCGGGCAGTTGCGCCGCGACGTCATCCAGGGTCCGCCCGAGGCGCGCCACCAGCTCCAAGACCTGCGATTCCGTGATGACCAGCGGCGGACACAGCGCCACCGTGTCGCCGATGGCACGCACGATGAGGCCGTTGGCATGGCCCGCCGCATAGGCGGCAGCGCCCACCTTGCCGATCGGCGCGAACGGCGCCTTGGTCGCCTTGTCGCTCACCAGTTCGAGCGCGGCGATCAGGCCGGCGCCGCGCACCTCGCCAACCAGGGGATGATCGGCAAAACGGGCGAGCTCACGCTGCAGCACCGCGCCGACACGCGCCGCGTTGCCGACGAGGTCCTTCTCCTCGATGATGGCGAGGTTCTCGAGTCCGACCGCCGTAGCGACCGGATGGCCGGAGGCGGTGAAGCCGTGGCCGAAGGTGCCGATACGCGCCGTATTGTCGGCGATGGCGTTGTAGATCGCTTCGCTGAATACGATCGCGGCCAGCGGCATGTAGGACGAGGTGATCTGTTTGGATGCGACCAATATGTCCGGCGTGAAGCCGTAATGGACGCAGCCGAAGCTGGAGCCGAGCCGGCCGAAGCCGTTGATGACCTCGTCCGCGACCAGCAGGATATCGTATTTCCGGCACAGTGCCTCGATGCCCTGCCAGTAGCCTTCGGGTGGCGGCAGCACCCCGCCGGCGGCCATCAGCGGCTCGCCGATGAAGGCGGCGATGGTCTCCGGCCCCTCTTCGAGAATGACCTGCTCGGCTTCGGCGACCAACCGCGCGGTGAATGCTGCCTCGCTCTCGCCCGGCAGGCCGAAGCGATAGAAGTGAGGGCAGGTCAGGTGGCGCACCGGAATGGCCGGCAGATCGAAATCGCGATGGTTGTTTGGCAGGCCGGTCAGCGAACCCGAGGCGACGGTGATGCCGTGATAGGCCTTGGTGCGTGCGAGGAACGTCTTCTTCCGCGGGCGCCCCAGCGCGTTGTTCATGTACCACACCATCTTGACGACGGTGTCGTTGGCTTCCGAACCCGATGAGGTGAAGAAGACGCGGGTCAGGTTCTCCGGCGTCATCTCCACCAGCTTCTCGGCGAGCCGGATGGAAGGCTCGTGCGATTTGCTGCTGAAGGTATGGTAATATGGCAATTTCGCCATCTGCCGCGCTGCGGCCTCCACCAGCCGCGGCTCGTCGAAGCCGACCGCCACCGACCAGAGCCCGGCGAGCCCTTCGATATATTCCTTGCCGCTGTCGTCGTAGACGTAGATGCCCTTGCCCCGATCGATGACGATCGGACCCTTCGCCTCATGAGCACGGGCATCCGTGTAGGGGTGCAACAGGGTGGTGATGTCGGCATGGGCCAGCGAATTGGAAGCGCTCATGGCAGTTCCTCCCCCGATCACGCGGCCAGCGCCGGTGAAATCATGATGTATTTCTGCTCGAGATATTCATCGATCCCGTAGCGCGAACCTTCACGGCCCAACCCGCTCTCCTTGATGCCGCCGAACGGCGCCACCTCGTTGGAGATGAGTCCCTCGTTCACACCCACCATGCCGGTTTCGAGCGCGTCGGTGACGCGCCACATCCGGTCGAGGCTGGCGGTGAAGATGTAGGAGGCAAGGCCGTAGCTCGTGGCGTTTGCCAGAGCGATGGCCTCGGCCTCGTCGGCGAAGCGGAACAGGGGAGCCACGGGACCGAAGGTTTCATCATGGGCGAGGTCCATCTCGTCCGTCGCACCCTCGATGACGGTCGGTTCGAAGAAGGTGCCGCCGAGCGCATGACGCGTACCGCCGAGCACGATCCGCCCGCCCTTCGCGACCGCATCGGCGATGTGTCGCTCCACCTTGGCGACCGCCGCACGGTTGATCAGCGGCCCGATGGTCACGCCTTCCGACAGGCCGGGGCCCACTTTCAGCCGCTCGACCGCCGCCACCAGCGCCCGGCTGAAGGCAGCATAGATGCCGTCCTGCACATATATCCGGTTGGCGCACACGCAGGTCTGGCCGGCATTGCGGAATTTCGAGTTCATGCACGCCTGCACCGCGGTCGGAATGTCCGCGTCGTCGAAGACGATCAACGGCGCGTTGCCGCCCAGCTCCATCGAGGTGCGCTTCACCGTCTGGGCCGCCTGTGCGAGCAGCAGCTTTCCGACGCGGGTCGAGCCGGTGAACGAGATCTTGCGCACCACCGGGCTGGCCATCAGCGCTTCCCCGATCGGCGCGGGATCGCCGGTGACGACATTCACCACCCCCTTGGGAAGGCCGGCCTGCTCGGCCAATGCCGCGAGGGCCAGCGCGCTGAACGGGGTGAATTCGGAGGGCTTCACCACCACCGTGCAGCCGGCTGCGAGGGCCGCGGCAACCTTGCGGTTGAACAGCGCCGACGGAAAATTCCACGGAATGATCGCAGCGACCACGCCGACCGGCTGCTTCTGGACGATGATGCGGCTTCCCGCCTTGGGGGCGGGGATCGTGTCGCCATAAACACGCTTGGCTTCTTCCGCGAACCATTCGATGAAGGTTGCGCCATAGGCGATCTCGCCGCGGGCTTCGGCGAGTGTCTTGCCCTGCTCGGTGGTCAGGAGATGGGCCAGCCCCTCGATATGTTCGAGCACAAGCCCGTGCCAGCGTCGGAGATGCGCGGCGCGCTGCTGGGCGGAAAGCCCGCGCCACGCAGGAAGGGCGTTCTCTGCCGCCGCTACCGCCGCAAGCGCCCCGCTCGCGTCGAGATTGGGCACGCTCCCCACCCGCATGCCATCGGCGGGATTGGTGACGTCGATCACTCCGCCGGACGGCGCGGAAACCCAGCTCCCTCCGACAAGCGCCTTTTCATGGAGATGGGGAATGGCCTTGGCCGGCACATGGGACATCACGACAACCTTTGGCATTGAGAAGAGGGCGCCGCCTCAGCGTCGCGCCGAGCCCGAGCCCGAGCCCGAGCCCGAGCGATAGCGATCGAGAACCACGGCTCCGACCAGCACGATGCCGAGCACGATCATCTGGTAGTTCGAGCCGATGCGCAGGAGATCCATGCCGTTGGCGAGGACCGTGATGAAGATCACGCCGAGGAAGACGCCGAACACCCGCCCCTCGCCTCCCCGCAGCGAACACCCGCCGATCACCGCGGCCGCGATCGAGTTGAGCGGGAACTCGCCACCGAGCAACGGCTCGCCGGAGGAGACGCGTGCCGTCAGCAGCCAGCCGGAAAACGCGGTGACCGTGGCGCACAACACATAGCTGGCGATGAGGTAGAAGCGGATGTCGACGCCGGCGACGACCGCGGACCGGACATTCGCGCCGATGGCATAGATGTAGCGGCCGAACCGCATGTGGTGGACCAGAAGATAGATCAGGACGAGCACCGGCAGCGCCAGCCACACCGACATCGGCACGCCGAGGAAGCGGCCCGAGCCTATGCCATAGACGAAGTCGCGCGGCAGGCCGCTCACCTGTAGCCCCTGCGAGATGACCAGCGTCACGCCCTTGAAGATCGAGGCCGTCGCCAGGGTGACGATGAAGGCGTTGACCTTCAGCACCGCGACGCCGAAGCCGTTGATGAGCCCGGCGACCACGCCGGTCGCAAGCATGGCGCCGAACCCAGCGGCAATCGGCAGCCACTGGCTGTCCGGGTAGGCGTTCGACACCGCGACCATCGCCTGGGCGGAGACGATCGAGGTCAACGCCACCACGGCGCCCACCGAAAGGTCGAACCCGCCGGAGAGCAGCACGAGCATCTGCCCGAAGGCGATGAGCATCAGGAACACGCCCTGCTGCATCATGTTGATGGTGTTGGCGCTCGACAGGAACCGCGGATTGCCCATCTGGAACACCACGATGCAGATGACGAGCACCACCGGCAGGGCGCCGAAGCGCAGGAGGCGCGCCCGCAGGCCGCCGGCCATGGAGGTCTTGTGACCGGCCTCGGAACGGGAAAAGCTCATGGACAGATCCTCACGCTGCGGCGCCGAAGGCGTGGGAAACCACGGCATCTTCAGTGATGGCCTCGCCCTGCAGATGGGCGACGCAGACCCCTTCCTGCATGACGTAGACCCGGTGCGACAGGTGGACGAGTTCCTGCAGATCCGATGAGATCAGCAGGATCGCGGCCCCGTTGGCGACCAGCGCCGAAAGCTGGTCGTAGAAATCGCGGCGAGCCGCCACGTCGATGCCGGAGGTCGGCTCGTCGAAGACATAGACCTTGCGCGGCAGGGAGAGCGCGCGCCCCAGCACCACCTTCTGCTGGTTGCCGCCTGAAAGCTCCTGCACCTGCTTGTCCGGCTGCGCCGGCGAGATGTTGAGCCGCCGCACGAGATCGGACACGATGGACGACAGCTTCGAATAAGCGAGCAGCCCGAGCCCGCCCGACCGACCGATCACCTCCATGGTGATGTTCTCGGCGATCGACCGGTTGAGGGCCAACGCTTCCCCGCGCCGGTCCTGCGGGAGATAGATGAAGCCGCGCGCGAGCATCGCCCTCGGGCCGACGCCGGTCACCTCCGCGCCATCCAGCCAGACGCTTCCGCCATCGACCGGAACCAGGCCGAAGGCCGCGCGCGCCACCTCCGCCTTGCCGCAGCCCACCAGCCCGCCAATGCCGACAATCTCGCCATAGCGCGCGTTCAGGGAGGCATCCTTGAGGCGGCCACCGGCCTTCAGAGCCCGGGTCTCGAAAGCGACGTTGCCGGGACGCGGCATGATGTCGGGGTAGAAGTGCCCCATGTCGCGGCCGACCATCTCGGCCACCATCTTCTCGTTGGTGACCTCGCTCAGGCGGTGATGCCCGGTCAATCGGCCGTCGCGCAGGATGGTGACGACGTCGCCGAGGCGGCGGATCTCCTCCATCCGGTGGCTGATGTAGAGGATCGCCCAGCCCTCGGCACGCAGCTTCAGGACCGCGGCGAACAGGCGTTCGGATTCGTCGTGGCTCAGCGTTGCCGTCGGCTCGTCGAGAATGAGAGCGCCCGGCTTGCCGCCCAGCGCCCGGACGATCTCCAGCAATTGCTGCTCGGCGCGGCTCAGGCGGTCGACACGCAGGTCGGGATCGAGCGCGACGCCGATCGCCGCCATCGCCGCAACCGCCTGCTCGCGCATCGTCCGGGTGGACAGAAGGCCGCCCCAGGTTTCTTCTCGGCCAAGCGCATAGTTCTCCGCGACCGTCATCGTCGGCGCCAGCGCGAAGTCCTGCAGAACCGCGTTCACGCCGGCCTCCCGCGCATAGGCGGGCGTCAGGCCTTCCACACGGCGGCCGAGCAGCGTGACCTCGCCTTCATCCGGGCGGTTGGCACCCGTGAGCAGGCTGACCAGCGTGGATTTGCCGGCGCCGTTCTCGCCCAGCAGCATGTGCACCTCGCCCCGCCTGAGGGTGAGGCTGACATCCTTGAGCGCCGCATAGGAGCCATAGAACTTAGAGACTCCCGAAAGCGAGGCAAAGACCTCGCCTTCGGAACGCGCTTTCGCCGCCTCGCTCATTTCTTTGCGTCGAGCGTGAAGGTGACGGAATATCCCTTCGGTGCGAACATGTCGGTCATGGTGAACGACTTGATGGTCTCGGAGGTCACCATCTCCGGCTTGGGGCCCGCGCGACGCGCCGGGAGCTGCTGGCCCTCCAGCAGGCGCACCACCATGTCGGCCGCGAGGCGGCCCTGCAGGGAGGTGAAGTCGGTCGGCGAGGCCTTGGTAGCACCCGCCTGGATGTCGTCGAACACCGGCGGGATGATGTCGAAGGCCGCGACATTCACGGTATCGGTCAGGCCCGCATTGCGCACCGCGACCGCCGCCGCCTGCGCGGCGATATCGACGCCCACCAGCCAGTTGATATCGGTGTAGGTCTGCAGTGCATTGTTGATGAGGTCGAGCTGCACATTGAGCCCGGTGTCGCCGCGACGGGTCACCACCACGTCGATATTGCTGCCCTTGATGGCATCGTTGAAGCCGCGCACCGCATCATCCGACCAGCCCGCACCCTGCGGTCCGGGAAAGAAGCCGACCTTCAGCGGCTTGTCCTTCGCCTGCTCGACCAGATATTTGCCGGTGGTGAAGGCGAGGTCGTAGAAGCTCACCAGCGCGTGGCCGGCAACGTCCGGGCCGTTGACGCCGTTCACGAAGTCGATGACCGGGATGCCGGCTTCCTTCGCCTTCTTGACCAGCGCGCCGACGCCGTCCGCACTGATGGCGCCGAGAATGATGCCGTCGGCCTTCTGCGCGATGCAGTTGTCCATCTGGCTGAGCTGCGTCGACAGGTTGGTGTAGCCGCCGGCCTCATACAGCGTCATGCCGACGCCGAGACGCTTCAGCTCGTCCGCAACGCCATAATTCGCCGCCACCCAGTAGCTGTCCTTCAGATGCGGAAACAGCACGCAGACCGTCCACGGCTTCGTGACCTCCTCGGCCTTGAGGAGCTTCCAGTCGAAATCCTTCTTGGCGCCGTCGACGACGAGCTCGACGGGAAAGCTGACCTTGGAATCGGCATGTGCGGCGCCGCCGACAGCAAGCGCGCCCAGCGCAAGGCCGAGACCCATGGAAATCTTGTTCACGTCATTCTCCTGATCTGGAAGGTTTTGAAGGATTGGGAGACGGGATCTGCGCCCCGCTTCTTGGATCTCAGACGGCGTGGGCGTCGAGCACCCCACGCATTGCTTTCGCCACCTCGTCGGCGTTCGGAGGATCGGAGTGGATGCAGACCGTGCCGAAGCGTACTGGGAGCGGTGTGCCGTCGATCGCGGCCACCCGCCCTTCGCTGAGCGCGCCGCCAAGGCGCGCCGCAGCGCGCGCGACGTCCACCGCCGACTGGGTGCGCGGAATGAGCAGCTCGCCAGCAGGTCCGTAGGCGAGATCGGCGAAAAACTCGCCTACGAAGGGCAGGCCGATCTGGGTCGCGGCCTGCTCGTGAAACGTGCCCGCCATGCCGAACAGCGGCACCTCGAAGACCGCGACTGCCTCGGCTATGGCACGCGCGGTGTCCATGTCCCGGGCCGCCATCCCGTAAATGATGCCGTGCGGCTTCACATGGGCGAGCGAGACGCCTTGCGCCTTCAGGAACCCGGACAAAGCGCCGATCTGGTAGATGAAGGCCGCCTTGAGTTCGGCCGGCTGCAGCCGCATCTCGCGCCGGCCGAAGCCTTCTCGGTCCGGCAGGGACGGGTGGGCGCCGATCGCCTTGCCGTGCTCCAGCGCCAGATCGACGGTGCGCATCATGGTGGCGGGATCGGAGGCGTGAAATCCGCAGGCGATGTTGGCGCAGTCGACGAAGGGCATGATCGCCGCATCATTGCCGAAGCGCCATTGCCCGTAGCTCTCACCCATGTCGCAATTCAGTGTGACAGCCACCGTCGTCACTCCTCGCTCACTGTTATAACACAGGACAGCCACACTGTTGAGCGAGCGGGGAGAGGTGTCAACCCTCTTGTTTGGTGTTATAACGGATTCGTCGGCAGCGAGGGATGACGCATTGGACGAGCACAGCACGCCCTTTGAGGACGGGGAGCATGAAGGTCCGGAACTCGCCCCCGTGCAGAGAGAGGTGCTTCACGAGCAGATCTACGGACTGCTGAAGCGTAACCTGATGGTGGGACGCTTCGTCCCCGGCCAGAAGCTGCCCCTGCGAAGTCTGGCAAAATCGCTCGGCACCAGCCTCATGCCGGTGCGCGATGCGTTGCAGCGGCTGGAAAGCATGGGTTGCCTCGCCAGCACGCCGCTGCGCACCATGGTGGTACCTAAATATACGCAGAAGGAACTCGACGACATCCGCTCACTGCGGATGCTTCTCGAAGGCCGCGCCGCGGAGGCCGCAGCCGTGCATCGCTCGGACGAGCATCTGGCACGGCTGGAGCAGCACTGCATCGCGATCGAGACATCCGCGCAGACCGCCGATCTCGACCTGTTTCTCGAGGCCAACTACAATTTTCACATGACCATCGCGGACGCCAGCGGCATCTGCTTCATTGGCAGCCTGCTCGAACCGCTTTGGATGCGGATCGGTCCGTCGGTTCGCCGCTCGAAGCCGGGGCAAGACCATATTCGCAAGGCCGTCGGCTTTCACCAGTCGGCCTTGCGCGCCATTGCGGCGAAAGACGCCGGCAATGCGCGCCGGGTCATCTGCGAAGACATTCTCGAATGTAACAGATAGGCCGTCCCGGATCGGGCCGGCCGTGGGACCTGCCTATTCGACGGGGAGGGCCGGTGCCTCGCGGGGCCGCATCCGCGTCGCCATCTCGAAGACGTCGACGGGGCAGGCGTCGATGCAGCTTCCGCAATTGACGCAGTCCCCCGAGAGGATGAGCGTCGACCCGTTGCCCTTCAGCGCGGGCACGATGACGTGGGGCTCGGTGCAAACGTTGAAGCAGGCGCCGCAATTGGTGCAATCCGCCCGGCGGGCCGCGGCGACGCGCGTGATGCTGGCGCGGCCGATGAGACCGTAGAACGCTCCCACCGGGCAGAGATGGCCGCACCAGCCCCGGCGCGTGACGAGCAGGTCCAGCAGGAAAACCGCGGCGATGATGGTCCAGCCCGCGCCGAGACCGAAGATCAGTCCCCGCTGCAGAATGCTTACCGGGTTGACGAACTCCCAGGCGATGGTGCCGGTCAGCAACGAAGCGAGACCGGCGGCGGCCATGACCCAGAGGCGGGTGCGGCGGTCGAGCTTGCGGTCGCGCGTCAGACCCAGCTTCTCGCGCAGCCAATGGGCGGTGTCGGTGACGATGTTGACCGGACAGATCCAGCCGCAATAGGCGCGTCCGCCGACCAGCAGATAGAACCCGGTGATGAGCCCCGCGCCGAGCGCCGCAATGGCGGACGGCCTCATGCCGGCCACGACCGATTGCAGGAAGATGAAGGGATCGGCGAGCGGCACCACGCCCAGGATCTCGCTGGAGGCGAAATTGCCGCGCACGATCCAGAGCCCGAGCGGCGGGCCGGCCATGAAGGTGCCGAGCGCGGCCAACTGTGTAGCACGCCGCAGCAACCACCATCTGTGGGCGCGCAGCCACCCCTTCGCGGCCACGGCCTCCCTGCGCGCATCGGCGGTGAGGGAAAAGCCTCTCATGCCGGCCTGCCCGCGGGATTGCGGCCGTGCCCGCCCAGCCCGAGTTCGCGCGGCAGCACGCGGATCGCCGCCTGCCCGAGCACGCAATGCTTCTCGCAGGTTCCACACCCGGTGCACTGGTCCGAATGGACCGTGGGGATCACCATGCGCCTGCCCTTGATGATCTGGATCTCCAGGGTGATGGCTTCGTCGCGGATGGGGCAGACCCGGTGGCAGATGCTGCAGGTGATGCCCTTGTAGTTCAAGCAGCTTTCATGCCCCACGAGCACCGCGACACCCATATCGGCCTTGCGGATGCCCGGAATGTCGCGGTCGAGCGCGCCGGTCGGGCAGGCCCGCGCGCACGGCACGTCGGCGCACATGAAGCAGGGCGTCTCGCGGGCGATGAAGAACGGTGTGCCGAGCGGCGCATCATCGCCGAGTTCGGCGAGCCGGAGCGTGTCGAACGGACAGGCGCGCACGCACAACCCGCACCGCACGCAGGCGGAGAGGAACGCCGCGTGCGGCAGCGCGCCCGGCGGCGGGAGGGCTCGCGCCTCGGCGCGGCGCGAGGATTCGACATAGGCGGTGAGCGAGAGGCCCGCGAGGCACGCCACGCCCGCCGCCTTGACACCATCCGTCAGAACCTCGCGCCGCGAGGGTTTCCTGGCCTGGGCCATCGCCATCCTCCACCGCTCGCCGCTAGTGGGGGGCGACGTCGAACTCCATCCGGATGATCGGATGGATCCAGCACCGCACGATCACGTGGCCCGCCTGCTTCAGCATGGCCCGCTTGGTGGTCCCCGGAGGCTGGGTGTCGAGGGTCACGACGGTACCGTCCTCATAGGTGAGGTAGAGATTGTGGGCGATCTCGGCATGGTTCACGAACGACAGAACGTCCCCGACCCGCGGAGAGATGCCGGGATTGAGCACCTCGGTGTGGTGGATCTGGACCTCGAACTCTTCCGCCCTCGCGGGTGCGGCAAGCAGAAAGGTGCCCAGCAGGAGGACAAGCACTCCCGGAAACAGACGCGGGATCATGGCCATGGAGGTTCTCCCATCAGGGAAGGTGAGGAAGAGCGACCGGAACGGGCTCCGCCTTCAACGTCTGGAGAAAGGCGACGAGCGCCCGGCGTTCGTCTGCGGCGAGTTCGAGCGGCTTCATCTCGAAGGACAGGCTCGGGCGCTTCTCGCCGCCGCGCGCATAATGTTCGAGCACGGCGTCGAGATCGGGGAGCTGGCCGTCATGCATGTACGGCCCCTGCATCCTGAGCTCGCGCAAGGAGGGCGTCTTGAAGGCGTGCTGCATCGCCGTCACGCTTGGGGGCGCGAAGGCTCCGCGGCCCACATCTTCGGTGACGGCAAGGCCGATGTCGTGAAAGCTGTCGTCGGTGAACCGCCAGCCGGAATGGCAGGCCGAGCAGCCGGCCTTGCCGATGAAGAGCGCGAACCCCTGCTTCGCGTCCGGCCCGATGGCGGCCTCGTCGCCCTCGATCCAGCGGTCGAACGGAGCCCGCGGGGAGACCAGCGTGCGCTCATAGGTGGCCAGCGCCGCGAGCAGGTTGCCCGCGTTGAGCGGATCATCGCCGGCGAACGCGGCGCGGAACAGCGGTGCATAGCCGGGCGCCGCCTTCAGCCGGGCGATCACGAGGTCCATCGTCATGTTCATCTCCGCGGGAGCGGTGATGGGCATTCGGGCCTGCATTTCAAGACTGTCGGCACGGCCGTCCCACTGAAAGGCGGCAGCCCAGGCGAGATTGCGGACCTGCGGGGTGCGACGCGGCAGGATCTCCATGCCGAAGCCGACGGCGCGGGGCAGGCCGTCCGTCCAGCCGAGGCTCGGATTGTGGCAGGTGGCGCAGGACACACTGCCCGAGCGCGACAGCCGCGGATCGAAAAACAGCGCCTTGCCGAGCGCCTCCTTCTCCGGGGAGAAGGGATTTGTCCCTGGAAAGGGCGTGTCGGCCGGACGCCGGAAGGCGGCTTTCGTCGACCGCACCGCCTCGCCCGCCAGCTCGGGAGGTGCGCTGCGTCCGGCCTGCGCCAGCCCGAGCCCCGATGCGAGCGCGCAGAGCGCCGCAAGGAACGGGACCGTCAGCGCGGGACGGAAGGCCCGTCGGCGAAGCCGATTGTCTTGCGCACGGTCTCCCATCGGCTCCACCGTGTCAGCACGCCAGCGCGAGCGCCGAGGCACGGCGCATCGCAAGCTCGGCAAGAAGGACATCGCGGGCGGCAAGATCGGCAAGGCCGGCCATCGCCACCAGACGCCAGTCGGCGGCATCCTCGCGCGCCGTGCCCGCAGCGAGATCGGACAGGATCTTCGCCTGCAATCCGACCAGCTCGTCGACGAAACCGGCAAGCGGCCGGTCCCTGAGATCGGGCGCATAGGCGAGCGCGCCGCTGTGCACCAGCATCTCGAACGTCACGAGACGCTGTCCCCGGCCCCCGGACGCCGTGAACGGAGCCGCGCCGTCGCGCCAGAGCCGCAGCAGGCTGGATGCGTTCAGCAACCTCCAGGACGGGTCGGCGGCGTTGCGGGCGCGCTGATAAAGACGGATAGCCGGCTTCATATCATCCGGCATGTCTCCCACGGCGTCGAGATCGATGTCGAGCGCGCTCGGGCGAAACGGCGTACAGCGCCAGCGCGCGCCATGCGCCGGATCGGCCATCCGCCAGCCGGCGACGGCCATGCCGCGGCCGAGTTCGAGCGTCCATCGGGCGAGCCGGTTTCCGACGTCCTGCAGAGCCGCCGACAGCGCGGCCATGGGATCGGACGCCTGCACCCGGTAGATGATCTCGCCGAGCTTGCCGGCTTCGCCGCCATGGAACGATATCTCGTAGGCCATTCCATGCATGACACCCGGCAGCACCCGATCGAGGCAGGGCATCCGCACATCCACGTCCCAGCTCTGGGTGACGGGATTCCTCACGAAGAACCCGACGAGCACGTCGCGGGCCGAGCGATCCGCCTTGGAGCGGCGGATCGTCTCGGCATCGGTCTCGGATTTGAGCGCACCGAGCAGATCGTAAGGAATCCACATGTCGGTCTGCCTGCGGTCGAACGGATTATTCGACGATGACCTTGCCGGTCATGAAGGGATGGGGCGTGCAGATGTAGTTATAGGTGCCGGGAGCGTTGAATTTCAGACTATAGGTCTGGTTCGCCCGCAGCATCGGGCCTTCAACGTCTTTTTCGACCGGCCCGCCCGCCTTGAAATGAACGTTGTGAGGCAGCGGCTCGGTGTTGGTCCAGGTCACCGTCTCGCCAACCTTGATCTTCACTTCGGGCGTCTGGAACTTCATCTTGGCGATCTTGACGTCGGCGGCGCTGGCGGTGGCGCCGGTCACGACTTCCACGGCCTCCCCGGCATGGGCGGCGGCGAGCGGAAGGGCGGCCAGGACCGCCGCGAAGAGGATGGAACGCATTGGGTTTTCTCCAGAAGGGCAACGGTGCCGAGACCGGCTGACGACGGCGCGGCGCGCCGTCGTCAGCCGATGGCTCAGCTTGCTTTTCCGACGATCGGCGAAATCGTGCAGTGATAGGTCATCGCGTCGTCGTCCGCGCCGAAACACCAGATGATGTCGTTGCCGAATTCCGGCCGGTAGACCGGCAGTTCGCCCTCGGTGTTCAGGCAGGCGCAGCGGCCGGAGACGTTCTGGCCGCAACAATCGCGATAGGAGATGAGGTAGCTCTGCTTGTCGGTGGGATTGTAGCAGCTCGCTACCCAGGAGCTGGAGGCGAGCCGGGTGCCGGGCGGGCAACTGGTGAGCGTGCCGCCCGCGCAATCGCAGATGTTTCCGTCGATGGAGCAGTGCCGCCAGTAGTCGCAGGCCTGCACGTCATGATCCTGCGGAACCCACTTGCCACGCGGATCGCCGGCGCTTTCCGCCGCATTGGCACGGCTGACCCGGCCGCGCCGGTCGACCGGCAGCAGCGGCACGATGGCCGCCCCCGCCACCACCGCGCCGACCCGCCCGATGAAGCCGCGCCGCGAGGTGTGGCCCGCCACCCGGCGGGTCAGCTTTTCAAACATGTCGTCGAACTGGGATTTTCCGAGCATTGTTTCCCCCTGTGATCTCGAAGGGTTCCTGTGGTGAGCGGCCGGCGTCACGCCGCGTGCGCGTGCTTCCGGCTGCTCATGAACTGCTGGATGGAGGCGAAGCCGCTCTTGTCCGCCTCGAGGAGGCTTTCCAGATGCTCGCGGGTGTTGGTGAGGCCCTTCGCGCGGATCACGCCATCGGCGTCGAGCAGCACTCCGTAGGGAATCTTGCCGACCTGGAACGCCATGCCGATCTCGGCGGAAACCACGTAGCGGATGTCGCCCAGCTCGTGCTTCGCCAGGAAGCGCTCATGCTCGTCGGGCTGGCCGTCGCTGATCATGATCACCGACACCTTCTCCGCCTTGGCGATCGACTTGATCAGCGGGAAGAGCTTGTCGCAGACCGGGCAGGTCGGCGCGGTGAACATCAGCAGCGTGGCGCGACGGCGCTCGCTCGCCCCGCCGATCTTCACCGGCGCGCCGAAATGATCCGGCAGGGTGAAGGTGGGTGCGGCATCCCCGATGTCCGGGCCGTGATCGGTGATCATGGCCCCCATCGGCGACGAGCGCTCGTGGAGCAGGCCGATCTGGCGCAGAAGTCCCAGCATGACGACCGCGACGCCGATGAAGGCCAGCCAGAGCAAGATGTTGGAAGCGACAAGAAACTGCGTCGTCATCGCCGTCATCCTTTCGAGAAGAGGGAGGTGTTGGACCGCGCGCCCTGGAGATGTCCGAGGAGCGACGCGCTGAGATAGAGGAGCATGGCAAGGGCCGCCGCCACGACGCCGAGCCCGAGTTCCAGCGGGTCCGGAGCGCGGCCCAGCGGGACGCTGACGGCAAGGGCGAAGGCCATCGCCGCGAGCACGGCATTGCGCAGGACGAGGCGCCCGCTGACCGACTGCTTCAGCCCGCCGCGGAAGCATCCGCAGTCGATCGCGGTGCGGCCGCGCCAGACATTGATGCCGATCGCCACGCCGAACAGCGCGAGGAGAAGCCCCGCGACCGATGCGGCGTGGGCGGCCGTCGCCGGAACCGCCAGACCGATCGCCGTGGCAAGCTCGACCCAGGGAAGCGCGGCGGCGAAGGGGCGGGCAAGCCACTCCGGCATCAGCCGGAAATTGCGGACCACCCCGAAGAACTCTTCGCCGTGGCGCAGCTTGGAGAAAGCTGCGCCGGCAAACAGAAGGATCAGGAACGATCGCAGGAAGATCGAGATCACCGGTTCAGCGAGTATCGACATGGCATTACATGTCCGCCGTGGTGATCACCTGCGGGCCCGCGCCGAGCTGGTCGACCTTACCGGTTTCCATGCCGGTTTCCGGATCGAAGATGAACAGCGTGCGGGCACCGGTGGAGAGCGCGTAGAGCTGCGGGGTCGCATCCTGGCTCACGCCAAGCGAGTCGATCTCGTGGCCGAGTTCGATCTTCTTGATGCGCTTGCCGGTCTTCGCGTCGATCACCAGGGCGAAGCGGCTCGGCGCCTTGTGCCGCGACGGCGCGCGCTGGTCGACCAGCAGGTAAATGCGGTCCGTCGCGCGGTGATAGGCGACCTGCTGCCAGCCGCCGGGTGCCCAGCCGTCCTTCCTCTCCTCATCCGTCAGGGCCTCGACGGTGGGCAGGAATTTGGCGTCGCCCGAGGACAGGTCGATCTGGAACAGCTTGCCGGTATAGGTCGGCCAGACCAGGCGGCCATTCTTCGGAGAATAGGCCGGGTGATTGATGAGATGATCGGATTCCTTGTGGAAGATTTCGGTCTTCTTCACCTCGTCCTTGCCGTCGGCTCCCATGGTGACCTTGGCGAGGCTGCCGTCGCGGCAGTGCATGAAGAAGCTCTGATCGTTCGCCGGAAAGATGTGATAGCAATCCGGCACCGTGATGAGCCGATCGAACTTCTTTCCGGCGATATCCACCACGCCGACCGCGGGGTTCGGCGAGAACTGGTAGAACAGCATGGTCTTGTTGTTCGGGGTGAGCGCCGTCATCCACGGATAGGTGCCCACCAGGAAGCGCGGGGCGTCGGGCAGCGCGATGTCCGCGATCGGGTCGGTGGTGCGCGGGTCGAGAACCTCGACATAGTCGGTACGCTGGCCGCGGGCGATGCGCGAGAACACGGTGTTCGCCAGGGCGAAGAAGGAACCGTCGCTCGCCACGACCGGGTTGGCCATGAAGCCGCCATCGGCCATGCCGATCACCCGTGCGCTGTCGCCATCGATGATGAACTGCTGCGAGATCGCGGCGAAGTGCTTGGCATCATAGACATAGACGCGGCGGGCGTTCGGCTCCGGCGCCTTGACGACGGTGGGGTCGTCCTCCTTGCCGGCGGCGAGATGGGCGGCCGCCTCCCGGGCCATCGCCGCGCCGTGGCTCTCGGCGGCGGAAACGGGCGTGGCGAGCAGCAGCGCGGCGAGAGCGGCGGCACCGGCGAGCGCCGTGCCCGTGCGCAGGGCATGCCGGGTAGACCTATAGGCGTGCGTCATCATTTCCTCCTTGAGGCGACGGCGAACAGAGACGAGTGATGAAGAGGGCGCGGACCGCGGCGGCACCGGAGCGTGCTCCGGGCAAGCCGCTCGATTGTCGCCCGCGGACGTGGTCGAACCGAGCGCTTTCCGTCGATCAGGCGGGTTCCGACCTGACCGTGACCGCCGCTAGAGCGTGGCCAGGGTCAGCAGCGCGGCACCGAAGGCCACGAGCAGGGCGCCGTCGAGCAGCGCGGCGCCTTCCTGGCGGCGCGCCAGCCAGTTCTGCACGTCGATATCGCGGACGGGCAGGTAATTCACCAGGATCGGCAGGAAGCGGCCGGCATTGAAGACGGCGAACAGCGCGATCGCGGTGACGACATACCCGCTGAGCACGGCAGCAGCGGTGACGAGATAGAGGATCGGTGTCTGCACATAGGTCAGGTAGTTCAGACCGAGCGAGAAACCGTAGAGCCCGCCGATGAACCACTTGGGGAACCGCTGCCGGGCGTCATGAGGCACCTGCGCACGGCGCTGCGGATACGGCACCTTCACGAAGCCGAGCTGATGGGCGCCATAGAGCAGCGCGACGAGGCCCAGTCCGATGGCGGCCGCCAGCGAGGCCCCCGCGAAGCCGGCCATTGAGCCGGCAAATCCCAGCGCGCCGCCAAGTACGACCGCGCCGGCGGCGTAGCCGAGGCCATGCAGCAGCACGGTCGGCGTGTAGCGCAGGAGGGAGCGCGGAGAATAGTTGCCGCTCGGCCGCAGCAGGCACAGGCTCGAATAGCCGCAGGGCGACCAGGTCGAGAGCAGGCCGCCCATGAAGGTCAGGCCGAGCAGAAGGCCGATCCCGAGGGGTTCGGCACCCGGATGGCGCGAGCCGATGGCGGCGACACCGACGCCCAGTGCCGCCGAGGCGAGCAACGTGGCAACGCGCATGCCCCGTGACTGCTCGTGCGGAAACACGACGCAATCGGGAATGCCTTCGACGGTGGTGCGGGCGAGCACGAGCGCTTCGCCCCCTTCCGAGGGCGCTAAAGTGGTCATGGGGGATGTCCTCTAGGCGCTTTCCAACCAGTAGCGCGGTCGCACTTCTCTGCCGGGTGCGATCCGACAAACCTTTCTCTAAAGGCAACAAACGAACTTCGCAAGAAAAAATATGGCGCGCGATTAGCCAACTGCCCAACATGCGAGCGAAAATTTTGCTTCAAATATTTTCATATCGCCTGATTTTTAAACAAACTGAGCCGGGTATAGACCGGTGGGTGCGCATCACCCGGATGCCGCCCGATCGCTCCGGAACCGGCACCGTGCCCTTGAATCGCTTCGAAAAAACGCAGCCGAAGGCCGGCCATCCATCTCCCTGCCGGAAGCCGACGACATGAGGCCGAGCGGGCGTGAATCGGGATGTGCAGACGGCACCGCCCCGCCTTGGAGGGCGGACAGAACGAGGCGGAATCATGGCATTGTGTCGCACGTCATGCCGCTGCGTGAAGCCCGCGGCCCTGCACAGCTGTGCGCGACGCCGGAAATGCCCGCCCCGGCATCAGCGATGGCACGATACGGAAGGGATCGTCACGCGAGAAACCGGCAGCCTCCCGCCGGCCGCAACACGGGCCTCCGTCGCCACAGCCGCCACCTACGGGCCGCAGCCATCCGAGCGGCGGCGGGTGACGACGGTGGGCGCCACGCAGGCGAACGCAGCTCTCATATGGACGAGATCGAGGCGAGGCTCGGCCCGGCTCAGGCCGCGTTGCGCCGGTCGGTGATGGCATAGCCGGCGGCCACGCCGGGCACACCGCGCCCGTCAGGATCGGTCATCGCCGCCATGCGCTCGCGCAGTTCGCCCGCCTCCCTCTCGGCGTCGCGGGCATCGCGGCGGGCGCGGCGTGCGGCACGGCGATAGCGGAGCTGTCCGGCCCACACCGCGACCCCGCCCAGCACGACGCCGAGGATCAGGCTGCCGAACACCAGCAGGAACAGCGGCACCTCGATGCCATAGCTTCCGGCAAAGGGGTCGAGGTTCACCGCGACCGCCTGCCGATTCGCCACCGCGAGCAGGATCGCGACGAGCGAAAGCGGCAGGACGATGAGGATGAGGCCGATGCGACGCAGCACGTCGAGCTCCTTCAAGCATTGCGGGCGGCCACGCCACGGCGGCCGCGCCCTTTATTCGAGATCGAGACCGCCGTTCAGGCGCTCGCGCATTTCCTTGCCCGTCTTGAAATAGGGCACGGCCTTGCCGTCGACAGCCACATGCTCGCCCGTGCGCGGATTGCGCCCGGTACGCGCCGGCCGGCTCTTGACGGAAAATGCTCCGAAGCCGCGAAGTTCCACGCGATCCCCTCGTGCCAGCGCCGCGACGATCTCGTCGAGAATCGCATTCACGATGTTCTCGACGTCACGCTGATAGAGGTGCGGATTCGCCTCGGCGATCCGCTGGACCAGTTCGGACTTGATCATCGACGCCCAGTCCCCCTGACGAAATGTGTCGTCCTAACCAAAATACCAATTTTTTCAAATGGTTTACTGGCCATCACTCACCCGGGCGAGGGTGCCAGAGGGCCAGAAGACCGTCAAGGCGCCCGACCGTCGCCGCCTCGCCTGCGCTCTCGATAAAGCGCGCAAAAGCCCCGAGACCCAGCCCGTCGAGGCCCGCGGCAGCGGCGTGGAGCCAGCGGAAACCATCGCCCGAGCGGCCCGTGCTCCACTCCCGCAGGCCCAGATCTTCCGGCACGCCCTTCTCGCGCGCAAGCCAGGCCCGGGCGGCGCGCTCGTCGCCCAGTTCGTCGACCAGACCCAGCGGCAGGGCCTGATGCGCGGTGAAGACGCGCCCATCCGCCGCCTTCTCCAACGTCTCCCCGGAAATATGCCGGCGCTCGGCCACCAGGTCGCGGAACCAGGCGTAGCTGTCGCCGACCATGGAGGCGACCGCCTCGCGCGCGCCGGGCGGGGTCGGGGTCAGGCCGTTCGGCGCCGCCTTGAGCGGGCTCGACTTGATCTCCTCCAGCGACACGCCGACCCTCTTCATCAGCCCGGTCACGTCGGGGTACTGGAACAGCACGCCGATCGAGCCGACCAGCGCATTGCGCGGGGCGAAGATCCTCTCGGTACCGAGCGCGGCGATATAGGCGCCGGACGCCGCCATGCCCTCCACCACGCCGACCACCGGCTTGGCGGCATTCAGCCGGCGCAGCGCGTCGAAGAGCGCCTGCGAACCGACCACGGTGCCGCCCGGGCTGTCGATGGCGATGATGACCGCGCGGGCCCCGGATTTGGCGATGTCGTCGAGCATCTCCACCCGCTCGCGCTCGGCGCGGATGGTGCCGCCGAGGAAGACCCGCGCCACATGGGGCTGCTGGCGCGACACGCCCTCGCCCGACCACCAGCCGGCGAAAATCGCCAGCAGGCCGACCAGCATCAGCGCACCGAACACGCGCCAGAAGGCGAGCTTCCGGCGCAACCGCCGGCGATCGAGAATCCGGTCGACCTCTCCGGCGCCGCTGCCGGGTGGCGCAGTCCCGAAAGCCATCGGCTCGCTCCCTCCGAAAGAACAGGAAGCGGACTTAAGCGGCTGGCTCCGCCGAGCGCAACCGTCAGCAGCATCTCTTACCTACGGAAAATAAAGGAAAATATCACGGTACACGGTATATGGTGTTTGGGTACCTCGTAAGCGACCGTCACCTCAAGCGCCGTGTCTCTCGAGGAAGGCCGCCACATCCAGCCGGCGGAAATCCTCCAGCGCACCACGCAGCCGCGCATGGTCCCAGTCCCACCAGGCGAGCGCCGTCAGCCGCTCGACGATGGCGGGAGCAAAACGCTCGCGCACCGGCCGTGCCGGCACACCGACGACGACGGCATAGGCGGGCACGTCCTTCGTCACCACCGCGCCGGCCGCGACCACCGCGCCGCACGATGGCGCCATGGCCGATCCAGACGTCATGGCCGATGGTCACACCCTGGCCGCGGCGCCAGGCGAAGAAGCTCTCTTCGTCTTCCGCATCGTCGAAATAGGCCGAAGCGCGATAGGTGAAATGCGACTGGCTGGCCCGCTCCATCGGGTGGTTGCCCGGATTGATGCGGGTCATGGCGGCGATCGAGACGAAGCGGCCGATCCGCGCATAGGCGATGTCGGCGTCGTTCACCACATAGGAATAATCGCCGAGCTCGACCTCCAGCAGCCGCGTGCGCGGGCCGATCTCGGTGTATCGGCCGAGCGTCGAACCCGTTACCTCGGCACTCGGATCGATGAGCGGCTCGACACCCAGCTTCGCCATGACACCGGCCCTCAGGCGCCGAGCGGGAAGCGCTCGATCAGCCGGAAGCGCGCGCCGGGCTTCGCCTCCTGCCGGTAGAGCGCGATCTCGGCGACGATCAGCGGGCCGTCGGCCTCGCTCTCGGCGAACAATGCGCGCAGCTCGTCCTCGGCACGGCTGCGCGTGGCCTCGTCCATCGCCCCGGTCAGGGTCATGTGGAAGCGGAACTCGTCCATCACATAGGGATAGCCCCAGCGCGCCAGATAATCGCGCTGGCGCTCGGTCAGGGGCGCGCGCAGCCGCTTCTCCATTTCCGCTTCATTCAGCGGGGCGCGGAAGGCATCGAAGGCGGAAACCGCGCCGGCCGCCAGGCGGTCGATGCCGGCGCAGGGCTGCACGGTCCGCAGGGCGAGGAAGCGGCCGATCGAGGACACCGCAACGCCGGCACAGGCAAAGCGCGGCCGGCTGGCGGCAAAGCGCGCGCAGCTCGCCCGAAGCCCCGCCTCGTCATGGCCGGGTGCGAGGCGGAACGGCGCCTTCAGCGTGCCGTGGAAGCCGTAGCGCCGCGGATCGGCGGTAACCGCGCGCCAGCTTTCGGCATCGAAATGGCGCAGTGGCGGGGACTCCAGATCCTCGCCGGTCTCGGCATCATAGCCGATGACGCGCGAACCGAAGCGCCAGAGCGGCCTCGCCGCCGCGGGTGCGTAATAGACCGCATAGCGCGACGCGGAAGGACCGGCTTCGGCCGCGCGTATCGAAACGGGAAGCGCCTCGCTCATGATGGCCTCCTCCTGAAACAGGTCGCGCAGCAACGCGCAGCGATTCGGCCGGACCGACGGCCGGGCGACGACACGCTCTGCCACGTCCGCGGCGCCGGCGTCCACCGGGCGGAGACTAGAAGACGCGACGGCCGGCACAGGTCACCTCCCGCACGACCGGCGTGCCGCCGAGGACATCGAACCGGATCAGGTCGGCGCGCAGTCCGGTCGCCAGCGTGCCGCGATCGCCGAGCCGCGCCAGCGCTGCCGGGCGGGCCGTCACCAGCGCGAAGGCCTCGTGAAGCGGCAGGCCGGGCGCGCGGGTCAGGGCCAGAGCGCCCTGCAGCAGGCTCGCCGGGACATAATCGGAGGCGAGGCAGTCGATCAGCCCCTCGGCCGCAAGATCGCGGATGGCGACGCCGCCGGAATGCGAGCCGCCCCGCACCACATTGGGCGAGCCGCCCACCGTGGCGAGCCCCGCCGCCTTCGCCGCGCGCGCCGCCTCCAGCGTGGTGGGGAATTCGGAGATGGTGCAGCCGGCCCGCACCGCTTCGTCGACGTGGTCGGGCGTGGTGTCGTCATGGCTCGCCAGCACCAGCCCGGCGGCGGTGAGCACCGCGACCATCTGCGCGTGATTGCCGGCCACCGCGCCGCGCGCCCTTACGATCCGGTCCTCGACCTCGCGGTCGATCTCCGCACCGCCCTTGCCGATGCCGGTGAGATAGACCTTCAGATGCTCCACATTGCGCCATTGCCGGGTGCCGGGCGTGTGATCCATCAGCGAGGCGAGGCCAAGGGTGGGGCGGCCCAACGCGACCTCCACCAGCTCCGGCAGGCTGTGATCGGTCAGTTCGCAGCGCAGGTGGATACGATGATCGGCGCGGAACAGCCCCTCGCGCGTGCCGTCCTCCACCGCGTCCAGCATCACGTCATAGAGCGCGCGGCGCGATGCCTTGGCCTGATCGAAGCCGCCGGCGCAGATGGCGTCGAATACGGTGGTCACCCCGGACGCGACCACCTGCGCATCATGGGCCAGCGCGGCGGCGCGGGCATCGGGCCAGTACACCTTGGGCCGGGGCACGAAATGGCCTTCCAGCGCGTCGGTGTGCAGGTCGATGAGGCCCGGCGCGAGGAAGGCGCCGGCGCAGTCGATCGCGGCGGGAAGGGAGGAGACGCCTTCCTCCACCGCCCGGATCACGCCGCCCGCATGGACGAGCGTGCCCAGCACCTCGCCATCCGCCAGAACGAGGCGGGCATTGGTCAGGACGGTTTCGATGGAGCTGTTTTCCATGGGCGCGGCCTTTCGCACGTTCCTGTGACCGTTCGATGAAGCCGCCGGGCCCCTCCCGGCACGCTGCGGAACCGGGGGCTCAGACCCCCGCCGCACCGCCGTCGCTGCGCGGGTCATGAGCGCCCTCGATGCGCCCGCGCGGGTGGAGAATCACCGCCCCCGCATGGCCCACCACGTCGGAATAGGGCTCGTCGATGATGGAGAGATTGTGCCCGGCGCGTTCCAGACGGTCATAGAGCTCGCCGTCGAAACGGGGCTCGATCCGCAGGCCGATGTCGCCGGTGCCCCAGGTGGGGCCCAGCACCCAGCGCGGCCGCTCGATCGCCGCGCCCAGCGGCACGCCGAACAGGGCGTGCCGGGTCAGCACCGCCGCATTGGTCTGCGGCTGGCCTTCCCCGCCCATGGTACCGAAGGCGATCACCCGCCCGTCCGCCAGTTCGGCGAGGCAGGGATTGAGGGTGTGGAACGGCCACCGCCCCGGCTCCAGCGGGTTGGGCGCGGCGGGATCGAGCGCGAAGGAGGTGCCGCGATTCTGCATCAGCACGCCGGTCGCCGACGAAACGACGCCGGAGCCGAACTCCCAATAGACCGACTGTATGTAGGACACCGCGACGCCGCCTTTGTCGCCGGCCCCCAGCCACACCGTGTCGCCCTTGCCCGCCGGCTGCGGCCAATCGAGCGCGCGGCGCATCGAGATCTGCGCCGCCTCGCGCTCCAGCGCCGCCGGGGTGAGGAAGGAGGATGCGTCGTGCCGCATCCGCTCGAAATCGGTGATGACGCGGTCGCGCACCAGAAAGGCGCGCTTGGTCGCCTCGATGAGCCCGTGCACATGCTCGAAGCTCTCGGCCCGCGCCACGCCCAGCCGATCGAACTGGCCGAGGATCATCAGCGTTGCCAGCCCCTGCGTCGGCGGCGCGGAGGAGAACACCTCCATGCCGGCCAGCTTCACGCTCAGCGGGGGACGCAGCACGGCACGGTAACGCTCGAGATCGGCGCGGGTCACCGGGCTGCCGACGCGCTCCAGATCGGCCGCGATCTCCCGTCCGACATCGCCGCGATAAAAGTCCTCCAGCCCGGCGGAAGCGAGATGGGCAAGCGTGTCGGCGAGGCGTGGGAAGCGCTGGATGGTACCGGTTTCGGGCGCTTTTCCCTCGGCAAGGAAGGTCGCCGCGAAGCCGGGCACATCCTTCAGCTCGGCCAGCTTCTCCAGCGTCAACCGGCTCTGCGAGCGCGAGACCGCGGCGCCGTTGCGGGCAAAGGCGATGGCCGGCTCCAAGAGGCGCGACAACGGCATCCGTCCGCCCAGCGCCTTGGCCGCCTCCAGCGCCAGCATCCAGCCGCCGATCTGCCCCGGCACGGTGAGCGCGGCGAGCGGTCCCCGGCTCGGAATCCGGTCGAAGCCCTGCGCCTCGTAGAAGGCGCGCGTCGCCTTCTCGCCCGCAAAGCCCGCGGCCTCGATGTAGCGGATGCGCCCCGAAGGTTCGCGGATCAGCCAGAAGCCGTCGCCGCCGAACTGGTTCATATGCGGATAGACCACGGCGATCACGGCAGCGGCGGCGATCATCGCCTCGACGGCATTGCCGCCCTCGGCGATCACCGTCGCGCCGGCCTCGCTCGCGAGATGATGGGGGGCGGCCACCACCCCGTGGCCGGCAAAGGTGCTTTCATAGCTCATGAGCGCTCTCCGTCACATGCGCCGGACCGCCTGCCCGCCCGCTCGCGGAAGCGCGAAGCGTGCCATGCTTGACCGGCGGGCCGGGGCATAGCAGTTTGCGGGCCGCCCTTTAAGCCCGGAGCCCGGCCGCGGCGCGCTTGCGCGTCCATCCGCCCGGCAAGCAGGAACGACGAGACGATGAACGCAGCCGCCAGCGCAACCCGCCGCATCCGCTGGGACCATGTCACCACGGTGGTGAGCGCCGCCATCCTGCTCGGTGCCGAACTGATCGGCGCGGGCCTTGCCGCCGGCTGGGCCATCGCCGCGCTGTTCGACGCGAACTGGATGTGGGAACTGGCCTTCGAGGGCACGCTAGCCCTGCTGGCCATCTACGGCATCTACCGTTTCGTGATGAAGGCGAAGAGCATCGAGCCCTTCGTGGAAGGTTGACGTCATTCTTAGCCGGCAGCGCGATACGCCGCGCTCTTTCGCCCCCGGCTCCGCGAAGACAGCGAATCACGCTGTGCCTGCACAGGATGGGGCGCACGCCCCCGTCCTGCCCTTCATTTTCAGGTGCAAGATCGGCCCGTTTCATCCCCCGGGGCGCCCCGACGAGCGCATCGGACTGCGGCCGAATGATTTTTCTTGAAAACCCGCTTGCATCTGCGGGCTGATTTTCCTACATCACCCCTCGCCCAATATTCGCACGTGCCTGTGGTCGCGTGCCGATCGGCGGTAGTCCGGACAAGAGGCCGGAACGTCGCCACCCAGATCGGTAGCCGGAGGCGAAACCGGCGCACCTCGCTCTCAGCGGGGAACGTGACTTGAAGCAACGACGTAGCGGGCTTTTTTGGTCTCTGCCGGCCCTCCAAAGGTCGGGCGATACTGAAGAGGCACTACTTCTTGCCGGGCGTGCGGATCGGGACATTCCCCATCCAAGCGAAGGCATCGGTCGAACGTCGCTCCCTCTCCACATGGGCGCGCGGACGTATCGCTGCCACGGCTCCATACCGGTCGTCGGAACCCTCCGCCGGCCGCGAGCGGATGCACCGCCGCGTTCAGCTCGCTTGACGGGCGCGGAACGGGACGGCGCATCCTTGGATCTGAGCTTCGGGTCACGGGGGAGAGTGCCATGACCGACCGCATCCGCGAATTCCTGCGCAACCGACGCGAGGACGGCCCCTGCGTGGTGGTGGACCTCGATGTCGTGCGCGCCAATTACGCCGCCTTCGCCCGCGCCCTCCCCGACACCCGCGTGTTCTATGCGGTGAAGGCGAATCCGGCGCCGGAAGTGCTGGGCGTGCTCGCGGAGCTCGGCTCCTGCTTCGACACCGCCTCGGTCGCCGAGATCGAGATGGCGCTCGCCGCCGGCGCGACCCCGGATCGCATCTCCTTCGGCAACACCATCAAGAAGGAGCGCGACATCGCCCGCGCCTTCGAGCTCGGCGTGCGCCTGTTCGCGGTGGACGCGAAGGCGGAGGTGGAGAAGGTCGCCCGCGCCGCCCCCGGCGCCCGCATCTTCTGCCGCATCCTGTGCGACGGCGCCGGCGCCGAATGGCCGCTCTCCCGCAAGTTCGGCTGCGACCCCGACATGGCCGCCGACGTGCTGGAGCACGGCCACCGCCTCGGCCTCGCCGCCTATGGCGTGTCCTTCCATGTCGGCTCGCAGCAGAAGAACGTCGAGGCGTGGGACGGGGCTCTGGCCTCGGCCGCGGCAATCTTCGAGGAATGCGCGCTGCGCGGCCTGCCGCTGAGCCTCGTCAATCTCGGCGGCGGCTTCCCGGCGAAGTACCTGCAGGACGTTCCGGCGGCGGAAGCCTATGGCGAGGCGATCTTCCGCGCGCTGTCCCGCCATTTCGGCAACCACCTGCCGGAAACCATCATCGAGCCGGGCCGCGGCATGGTCGGCGCGGCGGGCATGATCGAGGCCGAGGTCGTCCTCATCTCGACGAAGTCCGACGACGACGCCATGCGCTGGGTGTATCTCGACATCGGCAAGTTCGGCGGCCTCGCCGAGACGATGGACGAGGCGATCCGCTACCCGATCCGCACCGAGCGGGACGGCGACGCGGTGGAGCCCTGCGTGCTCGCCGGCCCGACCTGCGATTCGGCCGACGTGATGTACGAAAAGGATCCGGTGCTGCTGCCGGTTTCGCTCGCGATCGGCGACAAGGTGCTGATCGAAGCGACCGGCGCCTACACCACGACCTATTCGGCCGTCGCCTTCAACGGCTTCGACCCGCTCCGATCCTATGTGATCTGAGCCTTTCCGGGCCGGCTGAGCCTCTCCCGAGGACGCGCCTTTCCTGCTCCCGCGGCCACGCGCCGCCGGATGCGGGCGAAGCGCGCGCGCCGAGGATCGAGGCCGCCGGCCCGGCACAGCCTTCGGCGCGATCGTCCGGGCTGCCTCGCAACCTTTTCCCCTCGTCTCTGTTACCCGTGTCCGGGTTCTGGAGGCTTTTAGATGACCTTCTCCGAGCGTTTCGAGCTCACCGCCGCCACTCCGGCTGCCCCCGTCCACGCGCCGGTCCCGGCCTTCGCCGCGACCAGCTTCGCGACCGCCCCGGCGATCGCGCTGGAAACGCCGGCCGACATCCCGCAGCGCGAGGCCCTGCTGGACCTCGCCTTCGGCCGCGCCGCGCGCCTCGCCAAGACCTCGGAGCGGCTGCGCGAAGGCCGCCGCCCGGCGGAAGGCCTCGCCTTCTGCGCCCACGGCCCGGACGGGCGCGTGGCGGCGACGCTCCGGCTGTGGCACGTCACCGCCGGCCCGGCGCGCCCGGCGCTTCTGCTCGGCCCGCTCGCCGTGCATCCGTGGTTCCGCAGCCTCGGCCTCGGCGGCGCGCTGATGTCGACCGCCATCAACGAGGCGACCCGGCTCGGCCATGGCGCGATCCTGCTGATCGGCGACGCGCCCTATTACGAGCGCTTCGGCTTCTCCACCGCCCCGACCGCGGGCCTCTGGATGCCCGGCGCGTTCGAGCGTTCGCGCTTCCTCGGCCTCGAACTGGTGCCGGGCGCGCTTGCGGGGGCGCGCGGCCTCGTCAGCCCGACGGGAGAGATCGCAGCGCAGCCCTCGATGAGCGAATTGATCGCCCGCGAGAGCGCCGGCCTCGCGGCTCCCGCCGCGGAGCGCCGCAGCGCCTGAGCGCGCCGCAGGGGCCTGCGCCGTACCGCCAGCCGGGAGCCGGCGGCGGGCAGGCGTCACCGGCACGTCACCATTGACGCCGAACCTTCCGGTACGCATGGTGCCGCGTCCTGCGCGGTGCCGTGCGGCACCCGTGTTTTTCCGCAGCTTTGCGCATCCCTGGAGGAGTCCCCAAAGAATGTCCGTCTGGCCGGTTTATGCTCATATCGACGGTCCCATCGTGATGATCGGCTTCGGCTCGATCGGTCGCGGCACGCTGCCCCTGCTGGAGCGGCACTTCACCTTCGACAAGGAGCGGCTGACGGTCATCGACCCGGTGGACGACCACCGTCACCTGCTCGACGAACGCGGCATCCGCTTCGAGCAGCTGGCGATCACCAAGGACAATTACCGCGACGTGCTCGGCCCGCTGCTTACCTCCGGCGGGCGCGGCTTCGTCATCAACCTATCGGTCGACACCGGCTCGGTGGACCTGATGACCTTCGCCCGCGAATGCGGCGCGCTCTATATCGACACGGTGGTGGAGCCGTGGCTCGGCTTCTATTTCGACAAGAATGCCACCACCGCCAGCCGCTCCAACTACGCGCTGCGCGAATCCATGCTCGCCGCCAAGCGCGCCAATCCGGGCGGGCCGACCGCGGTGTCCTGCTGCGGCGCCAATCCCGGCATGGTGTCCTGGTTCGTCAAGCAGGCGCTGATGGACATCGCCCGCGACACCGGGCTCGACGTGGCGGCCCCCACCAGCCGCAATGGCTGGGGCGCGCTGATGAGCCGACTCGGCGTCAAGGGCGTGCACATCGCCGAGCGCGACACCCAGCGCGCCCGCGATCCCCGTCCCTTCGGCCATTTCGTCAACACCTGGTCGGTGGAAGGCTTCGTGTCGGAAGGGCTCCAGCCCGCCGAGCTCGGCTGGGGCACGCATGAGAAGTGGATGCCGGAGAACGGCCACACCCACAATTCCGGATGCGGCGCGGCGATCTACCTGCTGCAGCCCGGCGCCACCACCAAGGTCCGCACCTGGTGCCCGACGCTCGGCCCCCAGCACGGCTTCCTGGTCACGCACAACGAATCGATCTCGATCGCCGACTTCTTCACGCTGCGCGAGGGTGCCGGCGTCGCCTTCCGCCCGACGGTGCACTACGCTTACCACCCCTGCAACGATGCCGTGCTCTCGCTGCACGAGATGTTCGGCAATGAGGGCAAATTCCAGGGCGAGTGGACCATCCTCAGCGAGAACGAGATCGTCGACGGGCGCGACGAGCTCGGCGTGCTGCTCTACGGCCACGCGAAGAACGCCTACTGGTTCGGCTCGCAGCTCACCATCGAGGAAACGCGCGACCTCGCGCCCTACCAGACCGCGACCGGCATGCAGGTGACCTCCGCCGTGCTCGCCGGCATGGTGTGGGCGTTGGAGAACCCGGAGGCCGGCATCGTCGAGACCGACGAGATGGACTATGCCCGCTGCCTCGAGGTGCAGAAGCCCTATCTCGGCACGCTGAAGGGCTACTATACCGACTGGACCCCATTGGAAGGCCGCCCCGGCCTGTTCCCCGAGGACATCGACGAAAGCGACCCCTGGCAGTTCCGCAATGTGCTAGTGCGCTGACGCGCGAGGATCAGGGACGTGAGGACGCGGCCGGGCATTGCCCGGCCGTTTTCGTTATCGCAGACGCATCTCGACGCGGCCCCGCACTGGCACCGCACGTCCCAGCGCATAGATAAGCCACGACCTCCCCTCCCCCGAAGGAGCATCCGCGTGGCCGATCTCTCCGCCTTTCCGATCACACGCCGCTGGCCGGCGCAGCATCCCGACCGCCTCCAGCTCTATTCCTTCCCCACTCCCAACGGGATGAAGGTCTCGATCATGCTGGAGGAGACCGGCCTTCCCTATGAGGCGCACACCGTCAATATCGGCAAGAACGAAAGCTGGACGCCGGAATTCCTCGCGCTCAACCCGAACGGCAAGATCCCGGCGATCCTCGATCCCGACGGGCCGGGCAAGGCGCCGCTCGCTCTGTTCGAATCGGGCGCCATCCTCATCTATCTCGCGGCGAAGACCGGGAAATTTCTGCCCGAAGACCCCGCCGGGCGCTTCGAGACCATCCAGTGGCTGATGTGGCAGATGGGCGGCGCGGGTCCGATGTTCGGCCAGCTCGGCTTCTTCCACAAATTCGCCGGCGCGTCTTACGAGGACAAGCGCCCGCGCGACCGCTACGCCGCCGAATCGAAACGGCTGCTCGGCGTGCTCGAAGCCCGCCTTGCCGGGCGCGACTGGATCATGGGCGCGGACTACACCATCGCCGACATCTCGCTGCTCGGCTGGGTGCGCAACCTCATAGGCTTCTACGGGGCCGCCGATCTGGTGGATTATGCCGCGCTGAAGAACGTGCCGGCCTGGCTGGAACGCGGCCTTGCCCGCCCGGCGGTGCAGCGCGGGCTCGACATCCCCCCGCGCCCGGCAGCCTGACGCACCCTCTGCCTGACATACCCTGCGCCGACGCGCTCTCCGCGCGACGCCGCCACACAGTGGCAGGGCGGGGAAATTACCCTATAAGGCCCTGCATAGACCCGGCTGGGGGCTCGCGCCGGGCCCGAGGATTTCGAGGCTTTCATGAACCTGAACGTGCCGCCGCCCCCGCAGCCGCCCAACCCGCAGCCGTCCCGGCCGGCGACCTTTGCCGCCGGGGCGGCCCCGCATCTGCCGGAGCATCATCCGAGCGTCGCCTTCGGGCGCATCGGCGTGCTGATCGTCAATCTCGGCACGCCGGACGGCACCGATTACTGGTCGATGCGACGCTATCTGGGCGAATTCCTCTCCGACCGCCGCGTCATCGAGGTCAACCGGGCGCTGTGGTGGTTCATCCTCAACGTCATCATCCTGTCCCGCCGGCCGCAGGCGAAGGGCAAGGACTATGCGACGATCTGGAACACCGAGCGCAATGAGGGGCCGCTGCGCACCATCACCCGCGCCCAGGCGGAGAAGCTGGCGGCCCGGCTCGGCCCGCAGGACGATCGCCTCGTGATCGACTGGGCGATGCGCTACGGCAATCCGTCCATCGCTTCGCGTATCGAGGCCCTGCAGAAGGCGGGGTGCGACCGTATCCTGCTGGTGCCGCTCTATCCGCAATATGCCGCGGCGACCACCGCAACCGTCTGCGACAAGGCCTTCGAGGCGCTGATGAAGATGCGCTGGCAGCCGGTGCTGCGGGTCGCCTCGCCCTGGCCGGACGAGCCGGCCTATATCGAGGCCATCGCCACCTCGATCGAGACCTCGCTCGCCGGGCTCGACTGGGAGCCGGAGATCGTGCTCGCCTCCTTCCACGGGATCCCGAAAGAATATTTCGAGAAGGGCGACCCCTATCACTGCTATTGCTACAAGACCGCCCGCCTCGTGCGCGAGCGGCTCGGCTGGCCGGAAGAGAAGCTGAAGCTCACCTTCCAGTCGCGCTTCGGCAAGGCGGAGTGGCTCCAGCCCTACACCGACAAGACCGTCGAGGCGCTGGCGAAATCCGGCGTGAAGCGGATGGCGGTCATCACCCCCGGCTTCGTCGCCGACTGCCTGGAGACGCTGGAGGAGATCGGCGGCGAGAATGCCGAGATCTTCCACCACAATGGTGGCGAGAAGTTCCACTTCATCCCCTGTCTCAACGATTCCCCCGGCGGCATCGACGTGCTGGCGACGGTCATCCGTCGCGAGCTGGCCGGTTGGGCCGATCTGCGCTGAGGCAGGGCGGAGACGGCCATGACGACGGACGAGGGGGAGCGCGACGGGGGCAGCGACGGCGCGGCCGACGGGCGCAGCCAGATGCAGCGCATGCTGGCGGGCGACCTCTATGTCGCCAGCGACCCGGAGATCGTCGCCGCCCATCGCGCGGCCTGCGCCTGGATGGCCCGCTACAATGCCAGCCTCGCCGAGGACGACGCGACGCGCCTCGCCTTGCTGCGCGCGCGGCTGGCGGCGGTCGGCGAGGGCGCCGTCATCCGCCCGCCCTTTCATTGCGACTACGGCTTCAACATCAGCATCGGCGCGGGCGTCTTCATCAATTTCAACGCCGTCATCCTCGATGTGGTGGCGGTGACGATCGGCCCGCGCACCGCGGTCGGCCCGGGCGTGCAGATTCTCACCGCCGACCATCCCCGCGACCCCGCCGAACGGGCAAGCGGGGCGGAATTCGGCCGGCCCATCGCCATCGGCTCGGATGTGTGGATCGGCGCCGGCGCCATCCTGCTGCCGGGCGTCGTGGTCGGAGACGGCGCCGTGATCGGCGCCGGGGCGGTGGTCACGCGCAGCGTGCCGGCCGGCGTCACGGTCGTCGGCAACCCGGCCCGACCGCGCGGCTGAAGCCGCGCGGAGCTCTGCACCCGGTCTTATTCCTCCGTCCGCTCGTCGGCATGAGCGAAGCGGTCGGTGAGGGCGAGCACTGCATAGGCCACCACGAAGATTACGTTCGCCGCCATCAGCCAGCGCACCTGCACCTCGCTGACATCGACCTCGAGGCGCATCAGTGCCTTGAGCAGCGTGATGGCGCTGATCGCGAGCAGCGAGGCGAACAGTTTGAGCTTGAGGCCGGAAAAGCTGATCCGTGTCATCCATTCCGGCGAGTTGGTGGCCTGCCGGCGATCGATCTTCTCGACGAAATTCTCGTAGCCCGACTGGATCATGATGACGAGCAGGCCGCCGACCAGCACCAGATCGATGAGCGAGAGCAGCGCCATGATGACCTGCGTCTCGTCCAGGACGAACAGATGGGTGCCGAACATCCAAAGCGTGCGCAGGAACGCGATCACCAGCAGCAGCAGCGCGACGGCGAGGCCGACGAAGAGCGGCACCATCGCCCAGCGGCTCACCAGCACCAGCCGCACGATCAGCTGCCCGAACGCGCTCGTCCCGAAACGGCTCATCCTTCATCCTCCGATGACGACGCAATGCTAGCCGCGGCGGGGGTGAGCGCGCCAGCCACCCGATGAGCGAAGATCGGGGCAGATGAACGAAGATCGGGCATGAGCCCGCACGAAAACGGCCGGCGCGCTCTCCGCACGCCGGCCGTCCTGTCTTCGGGGATCCGGCACGCCACGCGGGCGCGCCGGATCCTGTGCCGACCTCAGTCGGCCTTCTCGTTGGCGCGCTTCAGCGCGGCACCCAGGATGTCGCCCAGCGAGGCGCCGGAATCCTGCGAGCCGAACTGGGCCACGGCTTCCTTCTCCTCGGCGATCTCCAGCGCCTTGATCGACACCTGGACCTTGCGGGCCTTGCGGTCGAACAGGATGACGCGGGCGTCGAACTTCTCGCCGACGGCGAAGCGCTCGGGGCGCTGGTCGCCGCGGTCGCGCGCCAGCTCGGAGCGCTTCACGAAGGTGGAGAGGTCGGTGCCGATGAGCTTCACCTCGACGCCGCCGTCCTTCACGTCGGTGACTTCGCAGGTGACGATCGCGCCCTTGCGGACCTCGCCGGCATCGGCGAAGGGGTCGCCCGCCAGCTGCTTCACGCCGAGCGAGATGCGCTCCTTGTCGACATCGACGTCGAGCACCACCGCCTTGATGATGTCGCCCTTCTTGAACTCGTCGATGACCTGCTCGCCCGGACGGTTCCAGTCGAGGTCGGACAGGTGCACCATGCCGTCGACGTCGCCGTCGAGGCCGAGGAAGAGGCCGAACTCGGTCTTGTTCTTGACCTCGCCTTCCACCACGGCGCCGGCCGGATACTTCTCGGCGAAGGCATCCCACGGGTTCTGCAGGGTCTGCTTGAGGCCGAGCGAGATGCGGCGCTTGACCGAATCCACCTCGAGGATCGCGACCTCAACCTCCTGCGAGGTGGAGACGATCTTGCCGGGATGGACGTTCTTCTTGGTCCAGCTCATCTCGGAGACGTGGATCAGGCCTTCGATGCCCGGCTCCAGTTCCACGAACGCGCCGTAGTCGGTGATGTTGGTCACGCGGCCCTTGAAGCGGGCATGCACCGGATACTTGGCCTCGATGCCCTCCCACGGATCGCCGAGGAGCTGCTTCATGCCGAGCGAGATGCGGTGCGTCTCGTGGTTGATCTTGATGATCTTCACCTTGACCGTCTGGCCGATGTTCAGCACTTCGGTCGGGTGGTTCACGCGGCGCCAGGCGATGTCGGTGACGTGCAGCAGGCCGTCAATGCCGCCGAGGTCGACGAACGCACCGTAGTCGGTGATGTTCTTCACCACGCCGTCGATGACCTGACCCTCTTCGAGGTTCTGGACCAGCTCGTGGCGCTGCTCGGCGCGGGTCTCTTCCAGCACGGTGCGGCGGGAGACCACGATGTTGCCGCGGCGGCGATCCATCTTGAGGATCTGGAACGGCTGCGGGTTGTGCATCAGCGGGCCGACGTCGCGGATCGGGCGAATGTCGACCTGGGAACGCGGCAGGAAGGCCACGGCGCCGTCGAGATCGACGGTGAAGCCGCCCTTCACCTGGTTGAAGATCACGCCGGTGACCTTCTCCTGGGCGTTGAACGCCTTTTCGAGGCGGACCCAGCTCTCTTCGCGGCGGGCCTTGTCACGCGACAGGACGGCCTCGCCCAGCGCGTTCTCGACGCGCTCGAGATAGACCTCGACCTCGTCGCCGACCTGGATCTGGCTGTCGCGGCCGGGGCCGGCGAACTCGCGCAACGCCACGCGACCTTCGGTCTTCAGACCGATGTCGATGATGGCAAGGTCCTTCTCGATGGCGACGACGGTGCCTTTGACGACGGTGCCTTCGGCGAGCTCGGACTGGCCGAAGCTCTCCTCGAGCATGGCAGCGAAGTCATCACGCGACGGGGAGGCGGTTTGAGTGAACGACATTGAAGCTCCTGAGCCAGTCGGATTGCGCCGGTTCTTGTTGAAGGCATCCCCGTTTCCGCCACGGGCACCGGGTCTGGCGGTCCCGGTGCAGCCTGCGGGGCGAACCCGCTGGCCCGGCGCGATGCCGCGGCGGAGAGGATGATCTTGAAGGCGGCGGCCGCGAACCCGGCGTCCGGCCCGCTCCCCGCGCCCCGGAAGAGGCGGAACGAACGCCGCGCGACACGGGGCCGACGACGCTTCGAGCGGAACGATGTACGGAACGCGGCGGCCTCGCGAGGCCGTGAAAACAGGGAACGGACGACCGAGGTCGACGGCGCGGCGGGCTTGTCCTCCATGACGAAGCCGCGTTCAACGCAGCCCCGGCCCACCCCGACAGCTCCTCACATATAGGTGCCCGGACGGGCGTTGCCATAGCGCAAGGGGAGCCGAAAGGCAAGGCGGATGCGGCCGGAACCCCGATCCGCCGGGTCTTCGGGCTACGCTGCGGCGCAGCCGCACGCCGCCTCCACCTGCCGCTCCGGCCGGCCGAACAGGAAGCCCTGCACCTCGCTGCATCCCTCCTCCGCCAGCAGGGCGAGCTGCTCGATCGTCTCCACCCCCTCCGCCAGCACGCGGATGTCGAGGCTGCGGCCGAGCGTCAGCACCGCGCGCAGGATCGCCCGCGACTCGGCGCTGGTGGCGATGTCGCGCATGAAGGTGCGATCGAGCTTGATGCGATGGAAGGGGAAGGAGCGCAGCGTGTCGAGCGAGGAGTAGCCGGTGCCGAAATCGTCGAGGGCGATCGTCACCCCCAGCGCCCGCACCGCTTCCAGCGCCGCAAGGCAGCGGGCCTTGTCCTCGATGATCGAGGTCTCGGTGATCTCCAGCTCCAGCCGGGTCGCGGGAAGCCCGCTTTCCGCCAGCACCTCCGCCACCAGCGCCGGCAGGTCGCAATGGGCGATCTGCACCGCGGACAGGTTCACCGCCACCCGGTAGGAGCCACGCCACGCCGCAGCCTCGCGGCAGGCGGCCCGCAGCACCCACGCGCCGATCGGGAGGATCAGGCCGGTTTCCTCCGCGAGCGGAATGAACTCCGCCGGGGAGACGTAGCCGCGCACCGGATGCCGCCAGCGCAGCAGCGCCTCATAGCCGACGATGGTGCTCGTTCCGGCGCCGAGGAGGGCCTCCGCCGCCACGGCCGGCGCCTCGCCCGGCGGTGGCAGCGCGACTGGCGCGGACCGGGTCGGAAGCTCGGCCTGGAGCTGGTAGTGCAGCTCGAACTCCTCGCGTTCCGCCGCGCGGCGCAGTTCCAGGATCAGCTCGCGCCGCAGCCGGGCGGCCTCGTCCATCTCGGCCTCGTAATAGCACACGCCCCGGCGCATATCGGCCTTGGCGCGGTACATGGCGAGGTCGGCATTGCCGAGGATCTGCGCCGCGCTGTCGCCGTCGAGCGGGAAGATCGACACCCCGAAGCTCGCATGCGGAAGCACGTCGTACTCCCTGATGCGGATCGGCAGGGCGAGCGTGGTCTCCAGCCGGCCGATGAAGCCGTCCACCGCGTGCGCACCCTCCTGGACGCCCTTGTGGGGAACGATGGCGGCGAATTCGTCGCCCCCGATCCGGGCCAGGAACTCGTCCGGCTGCAGCACGGCGCGCATCCGCTCCGCCACGGCAGCGAGCATCCGGTCCCCGCCCTCGTGGCCATGCACGTCGTTGACGGCCTTGAACCTGTCGAGGTCGATCATCACCACCGCGAAGCCGCGCCCGTCGTCGAGGTGACGCAGAACCTTCAGCTCCAGCCGGTCCGTGAAGCTCTGCCGGTTCGGCAGTCCGGTGAGGCTGTCGCTCAGCGCCATGCGGCGCAGCGCCCCCATCGCCTGCTCGGTCACGTCGGTGTCGATCATGTAGCTCGCCGCCCCCACCGCGACGATGATGAACACCCCCAGCACCACGGCCGCCGCCAGCCCGCCATGGCTCACCGCATTGCCGAGCGGCAGATCCAGCGGGACCACGGTGAGCGCCGCCATGCCGGTGAAATGCAGGCCGAGAATGGTCGCGGCGAAGGCGGCGAAGGCCAGCCATGGCCGTCCGCGCGCTTCCGCGGCGAGACAGAACGCGCCGCCGGCCAGCGCCACCGCCACCGACGCCACGACATAGGACGACGACCAGTCCAGCGTCCCGCGGATCTCCATTGCCGCCATGCCGAGATAGTGCATGGCCGCGACCGAGCCGCCGAGCAGAAGCCCGCCGGCCAGAGTGCTCAGCCAGCCGTCGGGATGGCCGGCCCGGTTCTGGCCGACAAGAGCCATCGTGAAGGCCAGCGCGCCCCCGCCCATCGCGATCATCAGCGACAGCAGGGTGACGACCGGGTCGAAGCTGGTGGCGAGATCGGGCTGATAGGCCAGCATGGCGACGAAATGGGTACACCAGACCGAGGAGCCCGCCGCCACCGCCGCCAGGAACACCCAGCCGGTGCGCTGAAGTCCCTCGCGCTGGCGCGCCCGCCGATAGAGCTGGAGGGCGACGGCGCTGCCGACCAGGCAGACAGGCACGACAAGCGCAAGCATCCACAGCGTATGCTCATGGACGATGCAGGACAGGATGCGCATGGCTGGTGGTACTTTCCATCCCGGATCGGGAGCTTTGAGCGTTTTATCCGGTTTTCCGGCTCAGGAAATTAAACAAGTACGTAATCCAGGCGGATTCTCGCACGCTTCAACCGGAACCGTGTTTGCCGGCAGCCGGGCCCGCGCGGCCGGCGTCAGCCCGGCTCCCCGTTACGCCCCAGCCAGGCATCCATGACCCAGCCCCTGCGTGCCCGCAGCTCGCCGCGAAGGGCGAGGATGGCGTCGCCGACCTCGCTGAGCCGTCCCGCCAGCAGCCGTTCGTCCGGTGTGCCCAGCATCGCCCCCCACCACACCTTGCCCGACCAGCCACGCGCCATGAGCGCTCGCAGGCCGGCGCCGTCGTCAAGCAGCACGGCGAAGGCCGGCGCATCCGGCGTCGCTTCCGCGATCCTGCGGCCGGTGGTCACCAGCACCGGCTCGCCGACGCCGTTGAGCGGGATGGCATGGGCGGCGCAGAGCATCTGCAGCGCCGAGATGCCGGGGAGGACCTCCACCTTGAAATCCGGTGCTCGGGCCAGCGCCCGAGCCCCGGCGAGCACGCGCAGGGTGGAATCGTAGAGCATCGGGTCGCCCCACACGAGCAGCGCCGCCGTGCCGCCGGGCGGCAGCTCGCCGATCGCCTCCGCCATCAGCCGGGCGCGCGCGCCATGCCAGCGCGCCACGCTGTCGCGATAGGGCCCTGCCCCCGCCACGCCCTCGCCGGGGGCGGGAAAAGCCGGGCGCTCAAGGCGCGGGCTCTCGCGGCGCAGGATGCGATGGCCCGGCTTGCCGAAGCGGGCGATGAGCGCCTCGCGGGCCGCCACCAGCGCACCCGCCGCCTCGCTCTTGTCGAGCAGCAGGAACAGATCCGCCCGCCCGATCGCCTCGGCGGCCGCGAAGGTGAGCTGCGAGGGCTCGCCCATGCCGATGCCGATGACGAGAACCCGACGGTGTGTGGTCATGTCCCGTCGCTTCGGCCGGCATCCTCGGGAGCAGGGGCGGCATCGCGGGCGGCGAACACCTCCTTCGCAACCAGCAGCGCATCCAGCGCCGCCGGGAAGCCGGCATAGAGCGCCATCTGCATGATGACCTCGACGACCTCCTCGCGGGACGCCCCGACATTCAGCGCCGAGCCGATATGCACCTCGAGCTCCCGCCTGGCATGACCGAGCGCCACCAGCCCGGCGACGGTCGCGAGCATGCGGGTGCGCAGGTCGAGGCCGGGGCGGGAGTAGATGTCGCCATAGCCGAACTCGAAAATGTAGCGCGCGAAATCGGGCGCCACCTCGCCGAGCGCGGCCATCACCTCGGCACCGGAGCGACCCGTGATCTCGGCCAGCCGGGCACGGCCGCGCGCCAGCCGGTCGCCGTCGGGTGATCTGGACTCATCGTCCTCCTCACCGGACTGACTGGTCACCGTCTGTCTCCCAGCCGCGCGGCGACGAGCGCGAGCGCCTGCTGCCAGCTTTCCTCGACCCCGAGCGCGGTATTGTCGAGCAGCATCGCATCGGCTGCCTGCACCAGCGGGGCGCTGCTACGGCCAGAATCGCGGGCGTCTCGCTTGCGGATGTCGGCAAGCACGTCGTCGAGGCCAAGCTGTTCGCCGCGCTTGAGAAGTTCGTGCCAGCGCCGCTCCGCCCGCGCCTGCGCAGACGCAGTCACGAAGAGCTTGGCATCGGCCTCCGGGGCGATCACCGTGCCGATGTCGCGCCCATCCAGCACCGCCCCACCGGGCTGGTGCGCGAAAGATTTCTGTAAAAAAAGCAATGCCTTGCGCACCTCCGGTACGCTGGCGACCCGCGAGGCCGCCTCACCGACGGGACCCGCCTTCAGCGTCTCCTCGTCATAGGCCGCGGGGTCGATCCGGGCCGCGATCCGCGCTGCGGCAGCCTCGTCCTCGAGCGAAAGCCCCGCCTCCAGCATCGCATGGCCGACCGCGCGGTAGAGCAACCCGGTATCGAGGTGCGGCAGGCCGTAATGGGCCGCGAGGCGCCTCGCCAGCGTACCCTTTCCCGAAGCAGCAGGGCCGTCGATCGCGATGATCACAACCGCCTCACCCCACTGTCGCGATGTCGGCGCCGAGCCCCCGCATCAGCGGCACGAAGGCCGGGAAGCTGGTGGCGACAAAAGAAATGTCGTCTATTTCCATGGGCTTGTCGCTCGCGATACCCATCACCAGGAAGCTCATCGCGATGCGGTGATCCATGTGGGTGACGACGCGCCCGCCCCCCGTCACCGTGCCACGGCCCTCGACGATCAGGTCGTCGCCCTCGATCCGATGATCGACGCCGGCGGCAGCGAGACCGGCGGCGACGGCGGCGAGACGATCCGATTCCTTCACCCGCAGCTCGGAGAGCCCGCGCATCCGCGTCGTACCCTCGGCGAAGGACGCGGCGACGGCGAGCACCGGATATTCATCGATCATCGAGGGCGCCCGCTCGGCCGGCACGTCGACGCCACGGAGGCACGAGGCCTTCACATGCAGGTCCGCGACGCTCTCGCCGCCCTCGACGCGCTCGTTGGCAAGCGTGATGTCGGCGCCCATCTCCTTGAGCGTCAAGAACAATCCGGTACGCAGCGGATTCGTCATCACCCCTTCGATTACCACCTCCGAGCCGGGCACGATCAGCGCCGCGACCAGCGGAAAGGCCGCCGAGGAGGGATCCGCCGGCACTCGAATGGGGGCGGGCTTCAGCTCCGGCCGCCCCTTCACCGTTACGGTGCGGCCATGCGCGCCATAGGGTTCGACCCGCACCTCGGCACCGAAATGGGTGAGCATGCGCTCCGTATGGTCGCGGCTCGCCTCGGCCTCGGTCACGCTGGTTTCCCCGGGCGCGCCAAGGCCCGCCAGCAGCACCGCGGACTTGATCTGCGCGGAAGCGACGGGGCTCTTATAGGCGATCGGCACCAGATCCTTCGGCCCGCGCAGCGTGATCGGCAGGCGTCCGCCTTCCGCCGAATCCAGCGTCTCCACCCCCATCTGCGCGAGCGGATCGAGGATGCGCCGCATCGGCCGGCGGCGCAGGCTGGCATCGCCATCGAAGGTCGCGGTGATGGGATTGCCGGCTACCATGCCCATCATGAGACGGGCGCCGGTGCCCGAATTGCCGAAATCGAGTGCCGCCGCCGGGGTGCGCAGCCCGCCGACGCCCACGCCCTGCACCCGCCATTCGCCGTCGCCGATCCGCTCCACCCGGGCACCCAGCGCCGCACAGGCCTTGGCGGTGTTCAGCACGTCCTCGCCCTCCAGAAGCCCGGAGATCGCCGTCTCGCCGACGGCGAGCGTGCCGAAGATCAGCGCGCGATGCGACACCGACTTGTCGCCGGGCACCCTCACCCGACCGTTGAGCGCCCGGCCCGCGCTGGCGCGCGCCGGGCGGGCCGGCAGGTCGCCGTGAGGATTGGCGGCGGCAGTGACGGCAGGCGAGGCGGGGTGGCTCATGTCGGACTTTCCGAAAACGTCTCTTGAGGTCAGCGGCTCTCTATCATGATCGGTGCTGCGGCGTCATGGGGCGATGCGTGCCGGACAATGCGGACCCTTGCGCGAGCCGCCCGCCCGCCCATATGCCGGGCATCAGGAGGCCCACCCTGGCCCGGTTGCCGCGATTGCTGCTTGACAGTGTCAACGGCCGCGCCTTATGGGAGCCGCCTTCATCCACAGCATCCGAGGCCAGACCCGTGGCGAAGCCAGAACTCGGCACGAAGCGCATCTGTCCTGTGACGGGGCGCAAGTTCTACGACCTGAACAAGGATCCGGTGATCTCGCCTTATACGGGCCAGATCGTGCCGATCTCCCTTCCGGTAACGCGGTCCGCGCGACCCGAGACCGCCCGCGTCGTGCCCGAAACCACCGACACCGAGGCCGAGGAAACCGGCGATATCGAACTCGTGTCGCTGGAGGATGCCGACGAGGAAGCCAACGCCTCCCCGGCCAAGGCGGCTTCCACCGAAGACGACATCGAGATCGAGGACGAGGTCGACAGCGATGACGACGACACCTTCCTCGAAGAGGACGAGGATTCGGACGACGACGTTACCGATCTGATCGGCGACGGCATCGAGGACGACGAAGAGGGCTGAGGCCTGGAGGAAAGGCGGGCGACGCGGCTGAGGGCCGCGCCGCCTGCACACGGCGAAGGCATCGGGCACAAAAAGTTGTCCCCAGCCGCCGCCTTCGGAACAGGAGGCCCTTGCAGTCTCCGGCTCCATGTGGTTTACGACGCTCCGCCGCGGCAAACACCGCGACGCACCGCCGGGAGACGATCCCAGACGCAGCGCCCTCGGGCCGCTGCATCCCGGCAACCCCCGGTGGGGCCATAGCTCAGTTGGGAGAGCGCTTGAATGGCATTCAAGAGGTCGGCGGTTCGATTCCGCCTGGCTCCACCAATCAAATCTCTCGATGATCTTAAGAGATTGACTACCCTGAAACGGTGGCGCTGCTGGGACATGGTGCCCCGCTGATTTTCTTTTTCCCGTCCTGACGCCGCGTGCTCTCAAAACAGCCCAACCGGCTGGCGATGTCGGTCGGGCTGATGCAGACTCGGACGGCGTTCATCGAGGGTGCCGATACCCTCACTTCAGCGACAAGGCCAGTCCGCTCAGATCAAGGCTGACGATGACGCCCTTTTGCTCGCCGCTCAGCTCCAGAATCGCGCCGTTCTGGTTTGTCAGGACAACGACTTGCGCACCCTTGCCGAGTGCGGCACCCGCACCGCCCTGAGCATAGACCCCCGCAATGTCAGACGGACGTCGGATATTCCTGACCGTTCCGTGAAATCGTGTCTCTGAAGCGCCGAAGGTGAAGCCATAGCTCAGCCCTCCGACCGAGAGCGGATATTTGCGGCCCTGAAACGTCAGCACGCCGTCACCGGCTGATCCACCGACCACGAACCCGGCCTTCACGATTCGGATGCTGATTGAGCCGTCAGCGGCGCTCGCCATCGATACGGTGCCGATGAGCGCTGCCAATGCGAGAAGCCCGATCCTTAGTACCGACAAGACTTTCATCGACGCTACCTTCCAAAAGAGAGCGATGTGCCATGTTGCCATCGCTAGACAACGCTCACCTTGGCGGTTCGTTGCGCGACAATCATCGAGAGACTGAACGCCTCGTTTGTCGTGCCAGAGCTTATGCAGCGTGCCATGCTCCCCAGCATTGGCGCAGGCCGTGCGACAATCACCCCGATCCCGATACGCAGATGACCCGCCCGGGCGAACCTGCGGACTGTGGTGTGAGGCAACGTTTTCCTCGGCCCCGGGGATACGCCCCTGCCGAGGGCTCCACTTTCGCCGCCGGGAACGCAATCGGCCGCCCATAAGGCGGCCGATGCGCGGGCGAAACCCGAGATGTCGGGGGACGTCGGGCGTCTCAGTAGCCGTGGGCGCGCATCTGTTCCACATACCACGTGGCGAAATTGTCGAGCTGGCCTTCGGTGAAGCGCGAATACGGCCCCGGCAGATAGGCGGGATCCTCGATGCCCTGTTGCGAGCGGGCAACCAGCAGCGAATCCTGGTCCGTGGTCGCGATCCAGACGCTGGTCAGCTTCTCGATGTCATAATCGACGCCCTCCACCGCATCCTTGTGCACCAGCCATTTGGTGCGCACGAGGGTACGGTTGGGCGCGAGCGGAATGACCATGACCGTCACCGCATGGTCGCCCATGAAGTGGTTCCACGCATTGTGGCCCCACAGATGGACGTCGCCGAGATCCTTGCGCGTCATCGCGCCCATCAGCTTCGAGCAGGCGGCGGTCGCATCCGGCGTCTGCGATTCGCCGGCGCCGGCGATGATCAGGCGCTGGGTGCGGAAATTGGTGGCATTGCCGGCGAGCTGCTCGAACGCCGCCGACGGGTAGCCCTCGGCCTCCCACGCCGCGGTGCGCTCGGCATAGAGGCGCTGGTGCTCCTCGGCTTCCGCGCGATCGTCTTCGCCCAGTGATTCCGGATCATAGCCGAAATCGAGGTCGATGAAGGAAACGCACAGCTCCGGGTGGCTGCCGGCACAGTGATAGCATTCGCGGTTGTTCTCGATGGTCAGCTTCCAGTTGCCGTCCTCGATGACATCCGTCTGGTGGGCGATGCGGCTGTTGCGGATGTCGTAGGGGGCAAGCCGCTCCTCCATGACGCGCTCCAGCGTGTCGATGTCCTTCGGCGGGTTGTCGGACAGGCAGACATAGATCAGGCCGCCGATCGACCGGAACTGGACCGGCCGGATGCTGTGGCAGGTCGGGTCGAAGCCCTTGCCCATGTGAGGGGCATGGATCAGCTCGCCGGAGAGCTCATAGGTCCACTGATGATACGGGCAGACCAGCTTGGACAGCACCGAGCTGCCGGCATCGAGCAGCCGCGAGCCACGATGGCGGCAGACATTGTGGAGCACGCGGATCTGGCTGTCGTCGTCCCGCAGCAGGATGAGGCTGGAGCTGCCGATGTCGATCACCGTGGCGTCGCCCGGCTCCGGCACGTCGCATTCCAGCCCGACATAGATCCAGTGCTTGCGGAAGAACACATCGAGATCGGCCTCGAACACGTCCGGGCGCATATAGAGGCCGGCCGGCAGGGAGTGACCCTCGGCGCGCTGGCGCAGAAGCAGCGAAATGGGCGATTGGACCTGATCCAGCATGATATCCTCTTATCCCGGAGCCATTCCATTCCTGCGCCTTGCACCCTTGCCGTTCAACGCTAGAAATAATTGGACGCCGCATGATAAAAACTCATGCGACGAGCTTGGAAGGCTAAAACGAGGCCTCATGCAGTTCCGCAGGCGCCTGCCCTCCCTCACCGCCCTGGTGGCGCTGGAGGCGACGATCCGCCATCGCAGCTTCACGCTGGCGGCGAAGGAGCTGGGCGTGACACAAGCCGCGGTCAGCCGGCAGATCGCGCTGCTGGAGGACGATTTCGGCCAGCCGTTGTTCCGGCGCGGCCATCGCAGCATCGTGCCGACCCCGGCCTGCATTGCGCTTGGCACGACGCTGGCGGACAGTTTCGCCGGCATCGCCCGCGGGGTGGAGGCGATCCGCGCCAGCACCACCGATACGGTGACGATCGGCGCTACCATCGCTTTCTCGTCCTTCTGGCTGCTGCCGCGGCTCGGCGCCTTCCGCCGCCGCCAGCCCAAGGTGCACATCCGCGTCGTCTCGCAGGACACGACGATCGACCTCGATCGCGGCGAGGTCGACATCGCCATCCGCTATGGCGCGCCGCCCTTCGCAGACGGCGTGGTCACCGCCTCGCGCGGCGACACCATCTTCCCGGTCTGCTCGCCGGCCTATGCGGCGGAGCACGACCTCGCCCGGTTCCCCGCCGGCGAGGTCGACCTGATCGAGACCGATGTCGTCAGCCGCGGCTGGCACCAGTGGCCGGACTGGTTCGCCCGCACCGGCAGCCGGCCGAGCGCGGTGCAGCCGACGCTGCGCTTCAGCCATTACACGGAGACGATCCACGCCACGCTCGCCGGGCAGGGCGTCGCGCTCGGCTGGGAGACGCTGATCGGCAGCTTCATGCGCGATGGTGGCCTCGTGCGGGTCGGGGAGGCGGCATTGCCCGCCGATGGCGGCTACAACATCCTGCTGCCGCCCGACGCCCGCCCCTCGGCAGTGCGCGACCTCGTGGTCGACTGGCTCAACGAGGAACTGCACGCCGGCTGAGGGCGCATCACGGTGCGGCGGGAGTCCAGCGCGTGCCCGGCGCGATCACCGCCTGCCGCTTCACCTCGTCGAGCGGCAGGTCGGTGCGGATGATGTCGTGGTCATAGAGGTAATCCGGCAGGTAGCCCGAGACGAGGATGCGCCAGTCGCGCGGAATGCCGGGGTCGATCATCCGCGCCAGCTTGAAGATCACCGTGGTGCAGTTGGTGGTCAGCGTCTGGTAGAACTCCGGCGCCGCCGCCAGCCGGTTGCCCATCGCGACATAGGACAGGAACAGCGCGCGGGACTGCTCCCGCGTCAGGTCCAGCGCGAAGCGGGACACCCGCTCCCGGCGCAGGTCGGTGCGCAGGCGGATGATGTCGTCAGGATCGGCGGCGATCAGCACCAGTTCGAACGCCTTGAAGAATCCGCCGATTTCCGAGAACGCCTGGTCCCGTCCGCGCCGGACCTCGGCGGAGAAGACGACGCGCGCACCATCCGCGAAGACGAAGCCGATCAGCGTGTGGGCGATCGCCGGATTGCTCCACACCGAGCTGAACAGCTCGACGCCCTGAAGCTGGTCGAGGTGGTAATACCGGGTCTCCCAGCGGGGCGTGCCTTCATCCGCGCTATGCCAGTCGAAGAACCGCACATCGTGCAGCGTGACATCCTCGCCCTCCACCTCGCCGGTAACGCCGTGGGCGACATCCGGTGCCCACTCCCGGTCGTTGGAGGGCAGGATGGTGGACCACCACGCCGCAAGCAGCAGCACGGCAAGCCCCAATGCAACGCTGCCGGCCAGCAGATGTCGCCAGCCGAGCCAGCCGATCGCGAGGGCGACGGCCATCGCGCCGACCAGTGCCGGGATGCGCCAGTCCGGCACGACCTGGAACCACAGCGCACCGCAGCTCCAGAGCAGGACGCAGGCGAGGACGGAGAAAAAGACGCAACTCGCAACGCTGCGCCACCAGCCCGCCGCGCCGCCATGCGCCGACTGGGCTTCAGGCGGTGCGCCCTGCACCCCCGGGCTCATTCGCCCGTCAACGCCTGTCCGGCAAGGCTGAAGGGTGCCGAGAGGGTGGTGCCGACCGCGTTGAAGACGAAGGCTCCTGCCCGTCTCAGTTGCAGGTCCGGCCGGCTGTCCTGCTGCTCCTGCAGCTTGGGATAGATCGCGGCCAGGCCCACGAAGCGGTCGTGTTTGAACTCGTCCGACGCCTGCAGTCCGGAAATGTCGATGATGCGCAGGTCGTATTGCAACGCCAGTTCCTGCACCCGCGGGTCATCGACGTCCAAAGCTCCGAGCCGCTTGCGCGCGCCGGCTATCCGGCCGGAAACGCGCAAAGCCAGATCGTCGCTGGATACCAGCACGGTCAGCGGTGGGTCCATGCGCCCGACCACTGCCATCTGCTCCCGGAAGACATCGACGTCAATATCCGGCGCGGCGAGTACGACCTGCAACCGCTCCAGGACCTTGCCGCGTCCGGCGATGCGCAACTGGCGCAACGTCTCGGCGGTGAGCCAGCCACCCATCGAATGGCCGATCAGCGTTATCTTACCGGTGGTCTTCTCCTGCGCCAGTTCGGTCAGCAGGTTGGCGAGGGCATCGCGGGAATAGGTCGCCGCGTCCTTGTCCGCCACATAGCCGGTCACCGTCCCGGCCGAAGGCCATGCGAACAGGATCGGCACCGTGTCGGTGCCGGAATCGCCCACCATCTGGGCGAGGCGATAGACGGCCTCCTGGAAGTTGGTGTTGAAGCCGTGGACGAACACCCAGACCTTGGGCGGCTGGCCGGAAGCGCCGCGCCGCGCCACGGTGCTGGCAAAAGCGGCGTGATCGAGAGGGCGCTGCTCCACCGTGACGAAGTTGTGCGCCGGATCGGGTTTGCCGTTCGGCCATTCGATCTGGCCCTGCTTGTGGTCTGGCGGCAGCGAGATGCGATAGGCGGCATAGCCGGTCTGGCGCCCCCAGGCCTCGCCGAACGCCTTGCTGCCGGGAATGTTGCGATCGCGCGTCGTGGCAACATAGACCGTCACCACCTTTGCACCCGGCACGGGTTCGAGCGCCGTGTCGAGAAGTTCGGGGCCGGGCCGCGAAGCACAGCCCGAGACGGCCGTTCCCGCGAGAACCACGAAGATAACGGTCAGAAGACGCTGCAACGCCGCACGCATCGACACCAGACCACCCTGCATAACGGCCCGAGGCTCCATATACGGCCTAGGGGCATCCCGTCCGTCGGCTCCGTACGGCCGTCGCCTGCGACACTCGCGGAAATTACGGTTCCGCCCGGAACCGGTCAACGGCATGCCGCCGATTCAGGAACGGTCCGGTTCGCGCCGTGTCAACAGGAACACGCCCTGTTCGCCGATCAGGTTCCAGACCCACCACGGCGCATTGAAGCCGATCCTGTTCCCGGACGCATCGAGCGCCACCGCCCGCTCGATGCGCGCGCCCACCTCGTCCACCAGCTCGACGAAGTCGCGGATGGTGCAGAAATGGATGTTGGGGGTGTCGTGCCAGCTATAGGGCAGGTTCTCGGTGCGCGGCATGCGCCCGTGCAGCAGCAGGTCGAGGCGCATGCGCCAGAAGCCGAAATTGGGGAAGGAGACGATGGCGCGCCGTCCGACCCGCAGCATCTGCTCCAGCACCTTTTTCGGCTCGCGCGTGGCCTGGATGGTCTGGGACAGGATGACGTAGTCGAAGGAATCGTCGGGATAGTCGGCGAGATCGACATCCGCGTCGCCCTGGATCACCGCGAGGCCGCGCGCCACGGCGGCGTTGACGCCCTCGCGCGAGAGCTCGATGCCCCGGGCATCGCACCCCCGGCGCGTGGCCAGCAGGTCCAGCAGTTCGCCGTCGCTGCAGCCGACATCGAGCACCCGCGAACCCGGCGAGACCATCTCCGCCACCATGAGCAGGTCAATGCGCTTGCCGGCATCGCCGCGCGCGGCCTCCCGCATGGTGAGATCCTGGGCCTCGCCGACGAGGCCTGCCGCATCGTGGACGGAACTGCGTTCGGACATCAGGACACACCCAGCGTGCGCGCGGCGGAATCGAGGAAGCCGCGGGTGATGGCGAAGAGCTCGGGCTCTTCCAGCAGGAAGGCGTCGTGGCCCTTGTCGCTCTCGATCTCGGCAAAGGACACCGGCGCGCCCGCCGCGTTCAGCGCATGGACGATGGCACGCGAGCCGGATGTGGGGAACAGCCAGTCGCTGGTGAAGGACACCACGCAGAAGCGGGTGCGCGTGCCCTTGAAGGCATTGGCCAGCACGCCGCCATAATCCGCCGCGAGATCGAAATAATCCATCGCCCGTGTGACATAGAGGTAGGAATTGGCGTCGAAGCGGTCGACGAAGGCCTCGCCCTGGTGGCGCAGATAGCTCTCCACCTGGAAGTCGGCGTCGAAGCTGAAGGTGCGGTCTTCCCGCTCCTGCAACCGACGGCCAAACTTCCGGTGCAGCGAGGCTTCCGACATATAGGTGATGTGCGCCGCCATGCGGGCGACCGCGAGGCCGCGCCGGGGACTGGTGCCTTCCTCGAGATAGCGTCCCCCGCGCCAGTCGGGATCGGCCATGATCGCCTGCCGCCCGACCTCGTGGAGGCCGATATTCTGCGCCGAATGCCGCGCGGCGCTCGCCATCGGAAAGGCGGCGAAGACCCGCTCGGGATAGCTCGCCGCCCATTGCAGCACCTGCATCCCGCCCATCGAGCCCCCCACCACCGCCAGCAGCTTCTCGATGCCGAGATGATCGACCAGCATCGCCTGCGCACGCACCATGTCGCGAATGGTGACGACCGGCAGTTCGAGCCCGTAGGGCCGCCCGCCCGGCGCGGTCGAGGAAGGCCCGGTAGTGCCCATGCAGCCACCGAGCACATTCGAGCAGATGACGAAGAAGCGCCCGGTGTCGATGGGCTTGCCCGGGCCGATCAGCGTCTCCCACCAGCCGGGTTTGCCGGTGACCGGGTTCACATTCGCGGCGTGCTGGTCGCCGGACAGGGCGTGGCAGATCAGGATGGCGTTGCTGCGGGCGGCGTTCAGCATACCATAGGTCTGGTAGGCGACCTGGAACGAGGTCAGCACGCCGCCGGCATCGAGCCTCAAGGGCGTGTCGGCGCCGAACCGCACCACCGCGGAATGCGGACGGTCCGCCTCGCCGCGGGCCACGGCTTCAACGGTCGGCGTTTCGGCCGGTGCAGCCCCGGATGCGGCCATGGCGTTTCCCAATCTAATCGTTGTATCGGACAATTGGTTCTTTATACCGGACGATCGGATGCTGTCACAGCGCCTGCTTGTCAATATCACGCGACACAAATCGCCCGTGAGGTGGTCGTTTCCGCAAGGTTCGCAAGCCGCCTGCAAGCCGCCCGCACGCGCGCCCGGCTCACTTTCCGCTTGGAGCGCGCCGGGCTTGGCGCTACGGAGAACGCGCCATGAGCGCCGCTGATCCCGCCCCGACCTCCCTCACCGCGTCCCGTGTCGAGCCCGGCGAAGGCGCCGCGCTGCCGACGCTCGGCGAGCTGCGCCACGAGATCGACCGGATCGATGCCGACATGCACGCATTGCTGATCGAGCGCGGCCAGATCATCGATACGCTCGTTAAGGTCAAGCAGGCAGCCGGCACCGAGGGCGGCTCCGCCTTCCGGCCGGCGCGCGAGGCGGCGATGATGCGCCGGCTGGCGGATCGCCATCGCGGCCGGCTGCCGCTCGACACCGTCGAGGGCATCTGGCGCGTCATCATCTCGACCTTCACCTATGTGCAGGCCCCCTATGCCGTGCATGCCGACCTCGCCACCGGCGAGGCCGCAATGCGCGACACCGCCCGGTTCCATTTCGGCTTCACCGTGCCCTTCGAGGCGCATATGGGCGCCGCCGGCGTGGTCGCCGCCGTCGCGGCGTCGAAGGGCGATCTCGGTCTCGTACCGGCCTTTTCTTCCGCCGCCCACGGCGCGTGGTGGACCGGGCTGGAGCCGGCGGCGGCGCCAAAGATCATCGCTCGCCTGCCTTTCGTGGAGCGTGCCGACCATCCCGCCGGCCTTCCGGTCTTCTGCATCGCTCATCCGGTCGCGGATGCCGCGGTGACGGAGGTGGAGGTGTGGAGCGTCCATGTCGCCGGCTGGAGCGCCAATGCCGCCCGCGCCGTGGCGCCGCTGGCCGATGTTATCGCCGTTCCCGATCGCGGGCTCGATGGCGCCGCGCTGCTGGTCTCCGTCCCTGTGGCCGGTGTCGGCGCCGGCGGGCTCGAGAAGATTCTCGCCGCACTGCGCGCAGCCGGTGCTTCGGTGCGCTCCGCCGCACTCGTCGGCAGCCATGCGAGCCGATATACGCACGCCGGCAAGCCCTGATCGTCCCGACCACGCCTTATGGCGCCGCAACGCCCCCGTTTCCCTTTCCAACCGCCGCCCGTCCGCCCCGGAGCCACGTCATGACCACCGCCGCCCCTAGCCGCCCCGTTCCCCATCCCGGCGTGCTGCAGATCGAGGCCTATGTGCCGGGCAAGGCGCAGGCCGGACACGGCGTGAAGGTGCACAAGCTCTCCGCCAACGAGAATCCGCTGGGCGCCAGCCCGAAGGCGCTGGAGGCCTTTCGCGACGCCGCAGCGCTGGAGCTCTATCCCGACGGTTCCTCGACCCGGCTCCGCGAGGCGATCGGCGGCGCCTACGGGCTCGATCCCGCCCGCATCGTCTGCGGCACCGGGTCGGACGAGCTCATCACCCTGCTCGCCACCGCCTATGCGGGACCGGGCGACGAGGTGGTCTATTCGCAATATGGCTTCCTCATCTACCGCATCGCGACGCTTGCGGCCGGCGCAACCCCCGTGGTGGCGCCCGAGCACGACCTGCGCACCGATGTCGACGCCCTGCTCGCCGCGGTGACGGAGCGCACCCGCATCGTCTATCTCGCCAATCCGAACAACCCGACCGGCACCTACATCCCGTTCGACGAGGTGAAGCGCCTGCACCGCGGGCTGCCGCCGCATGTGCTGCTGGTGCTGGACGCCGCCTATGCGGAATATGTCCGCCGCAACGACTATGAATCGGGCATCGAGCTGGTCGCGACCTCGCCCAATGTCGTGATGCTGCGTACCTTCTCGAAAATCCACGGCCTCGCGGCCCTGCGCGTCGGCTGGATGTATGCGCCGGCCGAGGTGGCGGATGCCATCAACCGCATTCGCGGCGCCTTCAACGTGAACGCGCCCGGCCTTGCCGCCGCGGGCGCCGCCATCGCCGATACCGGCCATGTCGAGCGCGCCATCGCGCACAATGAGGAATGGCTGCCCCGGCTCACCCGCGAATTGACGGCGCTGGGCCTGACCGTGACGCCGAGCGTGACGAATTTCGTGCTGGTGCACTTCCCCGAAACGCCCGGCCGCACGGCGCCGGAGGCCGATGCCTTCCTGTCCGCACGCGGCCTGATTCTGCGGCGGATGGACGGCTATGGTCTGCCGGGCGCGCTGCGGCTCACCATCGGCACCGAGGAGGCGAACCGCCTGGTGGTCGCCGCGCTTTCTGAATTCATGAAGAACGGCAATGGCTTGATGGGAGAGGGCCATGGTTCTTGATCCCCCGCTACCGAAGCCGCTCGTCGGCCGGCTGACGGTCATCGGCCTCGGCCTGATCGGCTCCTCCATCCTGCGCGCCGCGCTTGCCCGCCGTCTGGCGGATGAAGTGGTGGCCTATGACCATTTCGAGCCGGTCCGCTCCCGTGTCGAGGCCCTCGGCATCGCCGACCGTGTCGCCGCCACCCCGGAAGAGGCAGTGACGGGCGCCGACGTCGTCATCCTCTGCGTGCCGGTGGGCGCGATGGGGGCGGTGGGAGAGGACATCGGCCCGCATGTCGCACCCGGTGCCATCATCTCGGACGTGGGTTCGGTGAAGGCTTCGGTGGCGAAGGCACTGGCCGGGCAGATCCCGGACTACGCCCATGTCATTCCCGCCCATCCCGTTGCCGGTACTGAATATTCCGGCCCGGATGCGGGCTTTGCGACGCTGTTCCAGAACCGCTGGTGCATCCTTACCCCCCCGGAGGGGGCGGATGAGGGGGCGGTCGATCTCCTGGAGGAGATCTGGGCGGCGATGGGCGCCAATGTCGAGCGCATGAGCGCGGAGCGGCACGACCTCGTGCTCGCCATCACAAGCCATGTGCCGCATCTGATCGCCTACAATATCGTCGGAACAGCAGCCGACCTGGAAACGGTAACGCAGTCGGAAGTCATCAAATATTCGGCCGGCGGCTTCCGCGACTTCACCCGCATCGCCGCCTCCGATCCCACCATGTGGCGCGATGTCTTCCTCAACAACCGCGAGGCGGTGATCGAGGTGCTGGGGCGCTTCACGGAGGACCTGTTCGCGCTGCAGCGGGCGATCCGCTGGGAGCAGGGCGACGCGCTGTTCGAGCTGTTCACCCGCACCCGCGCGATCCGCCGCTCGATCATCGAGCAGGGCCAGGAGACCGCGGCGCCGGACTTCGGCCGCGCCCACGACTGAGGCAGGCCGATCGGTCCAGTGTGGTGGACGATCGGTCCGATCGGTGCAGAAACGCCGCTCAGTAGAGCGGGCCGATCTTTCCGAGCGGGATGAAGCCCATGAACACCCGTCCGTCGCGCAGGGTGAAGGTGAAGCTCGACCCCTTCTTGCCGTCCACCTCGGTCGGGGCGCCGGCGGAGAGGACCGCGGGCAGGATGCCGGTCAGGATCGGCGGCACCAGCCCGGCGCCGGTCAGCGCCGCGACGAGCTTGTCGGACCCCGCGACGGTGAGCTGCACCTCGCCGACCGGGCGAAGACGTTCATCCACGCCGAGATCGCCACGCGCCATCAGCACGCTGTCCGCCGTCGAGAGCTTGCCGACCACCAGCTTCAGCCGCCCGCCGGCCTGCTGCCACAGCCGCAGCCGGTCGGCCGGCGGCATGGAGCGGAATTCGGGGGTCTGGGTGATGGTGGCTTGCAGCTCGCCGTCGACCGGGGGCTGGCCCGGCGCGAGGCTCTCCGGGCCGGTACCGCCTTCCATGCCTGCGGCGAGGTCGAGCGTCGGGCCGGCATCGCCGGGATGGTGGCGGGCATGGACCTCGAGATGTCTAGCGGCGAACAGGGCCGATCCGCCCTGGCTGAGCGTATAATTGTTCACCGACACCGACACCCGGTCGGGGCGGCCCTCCGATCCTACCGCACTCGTCTGCAGAAGCGACCAGTTGGCGTCGAGCTTGCGCCCGGTCGAGGCCTCGGTGAGGCTGGAGGGCCCCTCGAATTCGGCGATGATGTGCTGTGGGTCCCAGACCTGCGCCACCGCATGGGCACGACGGGCGGTCACGGTCCAGCCGGCGCCGGGGGTGCCGGTGTTCTCCAGCACCAGCTTCGGCTCGGCGCAGATCAGCTCGAAGCGGAAGGGAAAGCCCCCGAAGCTGCGTTCCCCGCAGCTCCACTGCCGGCCCTGCGCAGCCTCGCGGACGATCCAGGCGTCGATCTCGGCCTGCGCCCTGTGGGCGGCGTAGAACCACATGACCGTCCAGCCGGCCGCCGCCAGCAGGAGCAGCGCAACGGGTGCTATGACGATCCAGGGCGAACGGCGGCGCGGGGGCAGGGTGTCGGCGCTCATCGAAATCCCTTCGGCGCGGAGAGGTGGCATCGTGGCACGGCGCGAGCATGTCCCGCGAAGGTTGGGAGACCTTCGCAATCGGAACATGCCCCGGTTCTGTGGATCGGGAGCCCTTTCTGCCCGATCGGGTAATTCCGCCCGACCGGATGAGGGCTCCAGATGATCCCGGCTTTGCGGCGCGAACATGCCCGCCCGCGCCGGCTCTGTCAGCTATGGTGCATCAGCCAGATCGTCGCGATCACGAAGCAGAGCGCGACGAATTGCAGCCCGACGCGCCAGCGCATCAATTGCTGCGAGCGTTCCGGGGAGCCGCCGCGCGCCATGTTGGCGAGGCCCATCAGCAGCACGATGGCGACCGCGCCGAGCGCGACCGGCAGCACGACGAACTTGGCAAGCGTGATCAGATCCATCGGCACGCTCCGCAGCAGGGGACGGCACTCCGGCGGGCCGCCGGCTCAGTTCAGGGCGAAGATCGCCGCATTCAGGGTGGTGGCATAGGTCACCCAGGCGAGATAGGGCAAGAGCAGGCAGGCGGCGATGCGGTCGATCCGCGCGCAGGCGAGGATGGTGGCGAGGATGGCGAGCCACACCAGCACGATGACGACGAGTCCGGCCCCGATCGCCTCCGCGCCGAAGAACACCGGCGACCACAGCGCGTTGAGCGCGAGCTGCACGAACCACAGCACCACCGCCTGCCGGCGCTGCGGGCCGGGCGCGTTGCGCTCCCACAGCCGCCACAGCACCACCGCCATCAGCACATAGAGGATGGTCCAGACGATGGGAAACACCGCGTCGGGCGGGGTCCAGCCCGGCTTGGCGAGGCCGGCATACCAGGTCGGGATCTTCGGCGCGGTCGCCATGGAACCGATGGCGCCGACCGCGAGGCACAGCCCGACCGCGACCACGAGGCGGAAAAAGGACAGGGTCTTCTTCATCGGCGCTCCGGGTGCAACGGCTGGAGGACGGTTGGCAGGCGGGATGTCAACGCGCGATCACGGCCGCTGTTCGCGCGCCCGCCGTATGGCCGCGTTCAGCTCCCCGCCATACACGAAGATCGACGCCGTGGTGTAGAGGAACACCAGCGCCACCATCACCGAGGCGAGGCCGGCATAGGTGGTGACGTAGTTCCCGGCGAATTCCGCCAGATAGCGGCCGAACGCCGCGCCGGCCATGAGCCACAGCGCCAGCGTCACCAATATGCCCGGCGCCACCTGCGGCAGCGAGCGGCGCCCCGCCGGCAGCCACATATGGGCGACCAGCAGCGCCACGATGAGGATGACCGAGGTGGCGGCGTAGCGCAGGAAGGTGACGACGCCGCCGAACGGCGCCAGTCCCGGCAGCAGCTTGATGCCGGCCAGCCACAACACCGGGCCCAGCACCACGAGGAAGGACAGCGCCAGCAGCCCGCCCGCGCCAACGAGCACGTAGCCGATGGATTCGAGCCGCAGCAGGTACCACGGCCGGCTCTCGCGCACGCCATAGGCCCGGTTGAGCCCGATCCGCAGGCTCTCGATGCCGTTGGACGAGAAATACACGGCCAGCATCACGCCGAGCGTCAGCGCATCCGTGCGCACATGGGTGAGCACGTTGCGGATCTCGTGGCTGATCGGCCCCGCGACCTGCGCCGGCCACGCCTCCAGAAGCAGTTGCACCGTCTCGTCGGCGAGATTCTTGAAGTCGAAGAAGGCGGCGAGCGCGGTGACGAAGATGAGGAAGGGAAACAGCGACATCAGCGCCGACAGCGCAATATGGCTGGCGATCGCCCAGCCATCGTCCTCGACGAAGCGCCAGAAGGCATCCCAGGCGATATCGTAGGCGCGCAGAAGAATGCTGGCTGCTCCCGGACGTGGACGCGACGTGCCCAGTCACATCGGACGAACCGGGCCAAATGGCAAGGGCGGGTGGCGGCGGACGGCCACTTTCGCCGGGCGGCGGCCGGCCCGCGCGGATGATTCGGCGTACCCCGGCCGGCCCCACCCCTCCCCGGCATGACGGCCTCCTGCCGCGCGCCGGCTCTCGCAGAGGGCCTTGCCTCGTCGCACGCCTGTCTCGCCGGACCCGCGCCGCCACGCGGGCGGGTCCGGCGAGTGAGCTGCCGGCTTCCGGTCCATGGAGAGCGGGACGCCGACGAGACGACGGGAGCGGCAGGGGCGCGGCAGGTGGAGGGGCGCGGCCGGACCTGGCATGGCGATGCGGGGCGCGGCCGCGGCCCCGCGACGGCATTTCACGCCGGCCCCGCTGCCGTGATAAGAGGAACCCCCGCCGCGCATTGCGGCCAACCCCGCTCATAGGTCCCGCCTCATGTCCGCCTCCTCGCTCGCCGCCACCGCCAGCTCCGCGTCGCATCTGCGCGCGCTGCCGCCGGACGCCGAGCTGCCGGCGCTGATGGCGGAGATCGGCCGGCGGGCCCGCGCCGCCGCGCGTACCCTCGCGCTTGCCGGGCCGGAGCAGAAAAACGCCGCGCTGATGGCCGCCGCCGCCGCCATCCGCGCCCGTAGCGCCGATATTCTCGCCGCCAATGCGGCCGACGTGGAGGCTGCCCGCGCGAGCGGACAGAGCGTCGCGCTGGTCGATCGGCTGGTGCTGAACGCCGCCCGCATCGCCGCCATCGCCGGCGCAGTGGAGGAGGTGGCGGGCCTGCCCGATCCGGTCGGCCGGGTGCTGGAGCGCTGGACCCGGCCCAACGGCCTCGTCATGGAGCGCGTCGCCACCCCGCTCGGCGTGATCGGCGTGATCTATGAGAGCCGGCCCAATGTCACGGCGGATGCCGGCGCGCTGTGCCTCAAGGCCGGCAATGCGGTGATCCTGCGCGGCGGCTCCGACAGCTTCCAGTCCAGCCGCGCGATCCACGCCGCCATGGTGGAAGGGCTGGAGGAGGCCGGCCTGCCGGGCGACGCCATCCAGCTCGTCCCCACCCGCGACCGCGCGGCGGTGGGCGAGATGCTCGCCGGTCTCGGCGGGGCGATCGACGTCATCGTGCCGCGCGGCGGCAAGAGCCTCGTCGCGCGAGTACAGGCCGAGGCGCGGGTGCCGGTCTTCGCCCATCTGGAAGGCATCGTGCATGTCTATGTCGACCACACCGCGGAGCTTTCCAAGGCGCTCGACATCGTGCGCAACGCCAAGCTGCGCCGCACCAGCGTGTGCGGAGCGGCGGAGACGCTGCTGGTGGAACGCGCGGCGGCCGGGACCCATCTCGACCCGCTCGTCGCCATGCTGCTCGACGCCGGCTGCGAGGTGCGCGGAACGCCGGAGGTCTGCGCACTCGATCCGCGGGTGAAGCCGGCGACGGATGCCGACTGGACCACCGAATATCTGGACGCCATCCTCTCGGTGAAGCTGGTGGACGGGCTGGACGCCGCCATCGCCCATATCGAGGCGAACGGCTCGCACCACACCGACGCGATCCTCACCGAGGACGCCGACGCGGCGCGGCGCTTCCTCGCCGAGGTCGATTCGGCCATCGTGGTGCACAACGCCTCCACCCAGTTCGCCGATGGCGGCGAGTTCGGCTTCGGCGGCGAGATCGGGATCGCGACGGGGCGGATGCATGCGCGCGGGCCGGTGGGGGCCGAGCAACTCACCTCGTTCAAATACCGGGTTCACGGCACCGGCCAGACCCGGCCGTGACCGCCATGGCCACGGCCCTGTCCCCTGTTACGTGAGGCGCCGATGCCGGCGTCTCCTCCCGTCGCGGCCATCGGCCCACTGCCGGCGAGCGCGGATGAGCCGCGCTTTCCTGCCGTCACCCCCGGCTTCAGGATCGGGCTCTATGGCGGCAGCTTCAACCCGGCGCATGAGGCGCACCGGCAGGTCAGCCTGCTGGCGCTGCGCCGGCTCGGGCTCGACCAGGTGTGGTGGCTGGCGAGCCCCGGCAACCCGCTGAAGGACAACAGCGCGCTGCCCTCCCTCCGTGAGCGCCTGGCGCTGGCGGGCGCGGTTTCGCGCCATCCCGCTCTGCTGCCGACCGGCATCGAAGTGCGACTCGGCACCCGCTACACCCGCGACACCGTGGCGGCTCTGGTGCGGCGCTACCCGCAGGTGCGATTCGTCTGGGTGATGGGCGCGGACAACCTCGCCGGCTTCCACCGCTGGCAGCGCTGGCGCGACATCGCCGGGCTGGTGCCGATCGCGGTGGTGGACCGTCCGGGCGCCACCTTCCCCGCCATGGCGGCGCGGGCGGCCCATGCGCTGGCGCGCTGGCGGATCCCGGAACGCGACGCCTCCACCCTCGCCGATCGGCGCCCGCCGGCCTGGGTGTTCCTGCACGGCCTGAAATCGCCACTATCCTCGACGCTTATCCGCGCAACCACACATCCCGGACCGGCTCCGCGGGCGGCCTTGCACGGCAAAGCACCGCTGACGGTTGAAAAATGAGGCAGAAACACGCTATGTTGGCGCTTGGCAACGCGACCGCGGAACGTCCCGGCGCGCTCCACATGAGAGGATCAGGACCCCTGTCCACACTGGCGCTCTCCGCAGACGCCCCCGATACGGCGACTGCACCGGTCTCCGAAACGCGCATCGACGCGGAGGAGATCCTCGCTCTCGTCCTCGCCCGGCTGGAAGACGACAAGGCTGAAGAGGTCGTGTCCATCGAGCTGCGCGGCAAGACGACGATCGCCGACTACATGGTGGTCGCGTCGGGCCGTTCGCAGCGCCATGTCGGCGCGCTCGCCGAGCACATCGTCGAAGCGCTCAAGGAGCGCGGCGTCGGCGGCATCAAGGTCGAGGGCATGCCGGCCTGCGACTGGGTGCTGATCGACGCCAGCGACGTGATCGTGCACGTGTTCCAGCCGGAAGTGCGCGGCTTCTACAACATCGAGAAGATGTGGTCGGGGCTTCGCCCGGATGGCGGCGTGCCCGCCAAGCCGTCGGTTGCGAATCCTTCGGCCGCGAGCCCTTCGCCGGCAAGTCGCGGCTGATCTTCGCGTGCGCCTCATCATCGTCAGCGTGGGCCGGCTCAAGGCCGGTCCCGAACGAGAGCTGTGCGACCGTTATGTCGAGCGCACCCGCAAAGGCGGGCGGGCGCTCGGCCTTACCGGGCCGGACATCATCGAGATCGCGGAGAGCAGCGCCCGCCGCCCGCAGGACCGCATGGCCGAGGAGGCGACCGCCATCCTCGACGCCCTGCCGGAGGAAACCGCGGTGATGGCGCTCGACCCTGCCGGCGCCGACCTGCCCAGCGAAAGGCTGGCCGAGGATATCGCGGCGTTGCGCGACCACGGGGTGAGGGCGCTCAGCTTCATCATCGGCGGGGCCGACGGCCTCGGGCCGGAGGTGAAGGAACGCGCCGACCGCGCCATCGCCTATGGCAGCGCCACCTTCCCCCACCAGATGGTGCGCATCATGCTGGCCGAGCAGCTCTATCGCGCCACCACGATCCTGTCCGGGCATCCCTACCACAAGGCCTGAATGCCCCGCAGCCGACGCCGCGCCACGACGCCGCCGGCGTGATGCCCGCGATATCTGTTGGCGCGGACACGCGCGCGGGGCAGGGTTAACCAACGCTTAATGGCCCGCAGGTTCTGTTGACGCTCATGCGCCCGCCCGCCCGTTTTTCGCTCCTGCCACGTCGCCGTGCCCTGCCGGGCGCCGCGCTGGCCGGCGCATTGCTGCTCGCCGCGCTGACGGGCGCCCAGGCGCAGGAGGCCGACGCCCCGCGCCAGCTCGACAACACCGCCGACGGGGTGCGCGACACGAGCCCGCGCAGCGATGCGGCGGCGGCCGCGAGCCCCGCCGGCGATGCGGCACCCGCTGCCCCCGCACAGGCTCCCGCTCCCGCCGCCGACTCCTCCGGCAGCACCCCGCCGCTCGATGCCCGACAGGACGAGCAGCGGCAGAAGATGGAGAAGCTCGACGCCGCGCTGAAGGGAAGCGAGGACGAGCAGGCCCGCCTCAGCGCCGAGATCGAATCGGTGAAGGGCGACCGCGCCAAGCTCGCCGGCGCGCTCATCGACACCGCCTCCCGCATCCGCGACGTCGAGGAGAAGCTCGACGCCAGCGAGCAGAAGCTGACCCAGCTCGGCCGCGAGGAGGGCGACATCCGCCAGTCGCTCGACGGCCGGCGGCGCGAGCTCGCCAGCGTGCTCGCCGCGCTGATCCGCATGCGCCGCCAGCCCCCGCCGGCGCTTCTGGTGCGGCCCGACGACGCACTGCAGTCGGTGCGCTCGGCCATCCTGCTCGGCGCCATGCTGCCCGAGCTCAAGGCCGATACCGACCTTCTGGTGAGCGAGCTGACATCGCTCGACCGGGTGCGGCGCGAAGCTGCGAAGGAACGGGATGCTCTCGCAGAATTGAAAGGCTCCATGGCGGAGGATCAGCGCCGCATCAGCGCGCTGATCGCCGAGCGGCAGAAGCGGCAGGAGGCCGGCGAGCAGGCGCTGGAGAACGAACGCCAGAACGCCACCGCCCTCGCCGCGCAGGCGAAGAATGTGCACGAGCTGATGGAGCGGATGGAGAGCGAGATTGCCGCGGCGAGGCGCGCGGCCGACGCCGCGCGGGAAGCCGAAAGCAAGGCCGCGCAAAGCCCCGCGGCGAAACTTGCGGCGCTGAAGGATCCCGGCCGGCTCTCCCCGAGCATCGCCTTCGCCGATGCGCGCGGCACCCTGCCGCTGCCGGCGGCCGGTACGCTGCTGCGCGGCTTCGGCGCCAGCGACGGTTTCGGTGGCACCCAGAAGGGCATGTCCTTCAGCACCCGCCCGGAGGCCCAGGTGTCCGCCCCGTGCGACGGCTGGGTGGTCTATGCGGGCCCCTTCCGCTCCTATGGACAACTCTTGATCATCAATGCGGGCGGCGGATACCATATTCTTCTGGCGGGAATGGATAAGATCACGGTTGAGCTGGGTCAGTTCGTGCTGTCGGGAGAACCGGTCGCGGTCATGGGCAAGGGACCGCAACTGGCATCGCCGATCGGCCATGGAACGGCCCAACCGATTCTTTACGTCGAGTTCCGTAAGGATGGGAATTCGATCGATCCATCAGCTTGGTGGGCGACGAGCGATAGCGAAAAGGTACGCGGATGATGCGTAGGACGTCTGTATTTCTCTTGGGCGCCGCGGCCGGTGCCCTGATCGCCGTCGGTGCTACGCAGCCGCGGCTGGTCTTCGGGCCGGAATCGGCCTTTGCCGCTGCCTCCGATACCTACAAGCAGCTCAATCTCTTCGGCGACGTGTTCGAGCGGGTGCGCGCGGACTATGTCGAGAAGCCCGACGACGGCAAGCTGATCGAGGCCGCGATCAACGGCATGCTGGCGTCGCTGGACCCGCACTCCACCTATATGGACGCGAAGAACTTCCGCGACATGCAGGTGCAGACCCGCGGCCAGTTCGGCGGCCTCGGCATCGAGGTCACGATGGAGGACGGCCTCGTCAAGGTCGTCTCGCCGATCGACGACACGCCCGCCGCCAAGGCCGGCGTGCAGGCCGGCGACCTGATCACCAAGCTGGACGATCAGGACGTCAAGGGCATGACGCTGAGCGAAGCGGTCGAGAAGATGCGCGGCGCGGTTCAGACCCCGATCAAGCTGACGATCGCCCGCAAGGGATCGGACAAGCCGATCGAGCTCACGCTGATGCGCGACGTGATCAACATCAAGTCGGTGCGCGGCCGGGTGGAAAGCGGCGACATCGCCTATGTCCGCATCACCTCCTTCAGCGAGCAGACCGCCGAGGGCCTGAAGAAGGCGATGGAAGACCTCGCCAAGGAGATCGGCGAGGACAAGCTGAAAGGCTACATCATCGACCTGCGCAACAATCCGGGCGGCCTGCTCGACCAGGCGGTGGACGTTGCCGACGACTTCCTCGACCGCGGCGAGATCGTCTCCACCCGTGGCCGCAACGCCGACGAGACCGAGCGCCGCAACGCCCGGGCGGGCGACCTCGCCAAGGGCAAGCCGGTGATCGTGCTGGTGAATGGCGGCTCCGCGTCGGCCTCCGAGATCGTGGCCGGCGCGCTGCAGGATCACAAGCGCGCGACCATCCTCGGCTCGCTGTCCTTCGGCAAGGGCTCGGTGCAGACCGTGATCCCGGTGAGCGGCAATGCCGCGATCAAGCTGACCACGGCGCGCTACTACACGCCGTCGGGCCGCTCGATCCAGGCCAAGGGCATCCAGCCCGACATCGAGATCGTGCAGGACGTGCCCCCGGACATGAAGGAGAAGGCCGAGGCCGCCGGCGTCGACACCACGCGCGGCGAGGCCTCGCTGAAGGGCCACCTGAAGAACGGCGACGACGAGAAGACGGGCTCGCCCGCCTATGTCCCGCCGGATCCGAAGGACGACATCCAGCTCAAGATGGCCATCGACCTGATGCACGGCGTGCAGAAGAACGCCGCCTATCCGGCCGACCCCAAGGCCGCCGTGCCGAACTGAGCCGGACGCACCGAACATCGATAAAAGGCCCCGCCGCAAGGTGGGGCCTTTTTTAACCATCCCGGCGGCAGTCTGTGGGAACCGGCAATCGGTCCATTGCTGCCCGTGGCCGGCCTCTTTGCCAAGATGCTGCCTTGCTTGGTGGCGATAACTCGGCATCGAGCAACTGGATGTCCGTTTATGAGTGAGTTCGACACCTTCCTCGGCACAGACGCGGCGCGGCGCGACCGGGCCTATAACGGCGTCGCCGTGGCGGTGTTCGGCCTCACGGGGCTCGCCATTCTGTTCGGTGGCGGCGCCTGGTACTGGCTGCGCCCGGCGCAGGCCGGCATGTCCCCGATCATCGAACTGTCCGCGCCCGCGGTATCCTCCGTCCCGCTCGACACCCCCGTGCTGCGGCGCGGTGATTCGGACGATACCGACATCGCCGGCCCCTCGGTGACCATCATCGACGGTGCCACCGGCGAGCACCAGACGATCGTGTTCGGCCCCGACCTTGACGGTGCCGACGGCACGCCGGATACGGTGGCGCGCTGAAGGCTCGCCCTGCCGACAGGCGGCGCCGGCCCCTCCCGTCCCTCCCGTCCGCCGGAGCGCGCCCCGTGAGCACCCCCTTCGAGAGCCTGCCCTATCGCCCCTGCGTCGGCGTCGTGCTCGTCAACCGGCAGGGGCTGGTCTTCATCGGCCGCCGGACCGGCGGGCCGGAGCATGTCGACGCCCACCATTCCTGGCAGATGCCGCAGGGCGGGATCGACGACGGCGAGGATCCGGCCGAGGCGGCGCTGCGCGAACTCTACGAGGAAACCAATGTCCGCTCGGTCCGCCCGCTGGCGGAGACGAGCGACTGGCTGGCCTATGACCTGCCCGAGCCCGTGGCGCGCGAAGCGTGGAAAGGGCGTTATCGCGGCCAGAAGCAGAAATGGTTCGCCTTCACCTTCACCGGCGACGACGCCGAGATCGACGTGCTGAAGCCTGGCGGCGGCTCGTTCAAGCCGGAATTCACCGAATGGCGCTGGGAGCCGATCGAGAACACGCCGGGCCTGATCATCCCGTTCAAGCGGCCGATCTATGACGCGGTGGTGCGCGCCTTCGCTCCTCGCCTCGTGCCCTTCCGCAGCGCGGCAGGCCCGACCGCCTGAAGCGCGCGAACCCTTTTCGAAACCGAAGCTTAAGGCCTTTGCGGTGAACTGACGTGCACCGCCGGGAGCGCTCCCGCGTGTCGGGATGCGCAGGGAGTTCCGCAGGCGGTTCTATTGACCTTGCGGAATCGCGAACGAACGTTCGTTCTTGACTCGCGCACACCCCGCCCCTAATGCGAATGAACGTTCGCTCCAGCTCGGAAACGCCGGACATCCGCATGAGCATCGCGCATCTCGCCACGCCGGTCGCCCCCAGCCGGGGCACCCCCGACCCTGCCGCCCCCCCGCGCAAGGACCCGCAGCGCCGCGTGCTGGACGCGGCCATCGCCTGCTTCATCCGCGCCGGCTTCCATGCCACCAGCATGCAGGAGATCTGCGCCGCCGCCGGCATGAGCCCCGGCGCGCTCTACCGCTATTTCCCCTCCAAGGAGGCGATCATCATCGCCATCGTCGAGCAGGAGCGCAGCGCCCGTGCCGCCCTGCTCGACCATCTCGCCACGGCGCCGAGCTTCATCGCCGCGCTGGAGCAGATGGGTGCCGCGCTGTTCGCGCCCGAAATGCAGATGGTGTGCGCCGAGCTCGGCCCGGAGATTTCCGCCGAGGCCGCCCGCAACCCGAAACTGCGCCCGATCTTCCAGGAGGTGGAGGACGAGGCGAACCGCGCCCTGCTCGCCGCCCTGCGCGCGGCGCAGGCACGCGGCGAGGTGGATGCCGCGCTCGAACCCGCCCATGTGCTGCTGGTCATCAATGCGCTCGGCGACGGGCTCCTGCTGCGCCGCCGGTTCGATCCCGGCCTGCCGCTCGGCGCCATGATGCCCGGCATCGCCGACCTGCTCGGCCGGATGCTGGCGCCTCGGACACCTGCCCCCACGGCGGAGGGAGACCCGGCATGACGCCCCGCGAGCCCGTGACACCGCGCCAGCCCGTGCCTGCCCCCCCGTCCCCGCCCTCGACGCGGGGCCGCGTCGTGCTCGCTCTGGCGATGACGCTGCTCGTGGTCGGCGTCGCCGGCTATGCCTTCCGCGACCGTATCCCCGCCGCGCTGCTGCCGGCAAAGCACGCCGCGCCCGCACCGACGCCAACCGTCGCCGAATCGCCCGCCGCTCCCGCCGCCACTCCCGCTCCTGCGGCCGCGCCGAGCGGGCCGGACCGGGTGCGCGGCGTCGCGGTCACCGTGGTCGCCGCGGCGTCCCGAACCGTGGTCGAGCGGCTGCCGGTCACCGGCACGCTGGTGCCGCGCGAGGAGATCCAGGTCGGACCCGAGATCGACGGCTATCGCGTGGTCGAGATCCTCGCCGAGGAGGGCGACCGGGTCGAAAAGGGCCAGGTGCTCGCCCGCCTCTCGCGCGACATGCTCGACACCGTGCTCGCCCAGAACACCGCCAACGGCGCCCGCGCCAATGCCGCCATCGCCCAGCAAAAGGCCCAGCTCGAACAGGCCAGGGCCCAGCAGGTGGAAGCGCAGGCCGCGGTGGAGCGCGCGCGGACCCTCATCAAGACCGGCGCAACCTCGCAGGAGGTGCTGGACCAGCGCGAGCGCGCCGTGCGTGTCACCGTTGCGCAGGTCGCCGCCGCGCAGGAGGCGGTCACGGCCGCGGAAGCCGAGGCCGCCCAGACCCGGGCCGTTCGCGACGAGATCGAGGTCCGCCTCGCCCACACCGAGATCCGCGCCCCGGAGGCCGGCGTCATTTCCGCGCGCACCATCCGCATCGGCGCCATCGTGCTGTCGGCCAACACGGAGCCGCTGTTCCGCATCGTGAAGAACGGCGCCATGGATCTCGACGCCGACGTACCGGAAAGCACGCTCGCCCGCATCCGCACCGGCATGGGCGTGAGGGTGACGCCGGCCGGCTTCGACGAACCGGTCGCCGGCACGGTGCGTCTCGTCGGCGCCAAGGTGGACGCCGGCACCCGGCTCGCCCGCGTCGCGGTGGCGCTGCCGTCCGATCCGCGGCTGAAGCCCGGCGCCTATGCCCGCGGCGTCATCGAGATCGCGCGCCGCGACGGCGTCGCGGTGCCGCTCTCGGCCGTGCAGTTCTCGCCCGACGGCACCTTCGTTCTGGTGGTGAAGGACGAGATCATCGAGCAGCGGCCGGTCACCACGGGCCTGCAGGGCGACGGCTTCGTCGAGATCGCTTCCGGACTGGCGAGCGGGGAACAGGTGGTCGCGCGGGCCGGCGGCTTCCTGCGCGGCGGCGACCGCGTGACGCCGGTGCCCGCGCCCGACGCCGCCACCCCCGCCCCGCGCGGAGGCGCCTGATGGCCCTCAACATCTCGGCCTGGGCGATCCGGCGGCCGATCCCGCCGATCGTGCTCTTCGTGGTGCTGACCGCGCTCGGCCTGTTCACCTTCGGCGACGTGCCGATCACCCGCATGCCGAACATCGACGTGCCGATCGTCTCCGTCATCGTCAATCAGCCCGGCGCGGCACCGAGCGAGCTGGAAACCCAGGTCACCAAGAAGGTCGAGACCACGGTCGCCGGCGTGCAGGGGGTGAAGCACATCACCTCCTCCATCTCCGAGGGCGCCTCGCTGACGGTGATCGAGTTCCAGCTCGAGACGCAGGTCGACCGTGCGGTCAACGATGTGCGGGACGCCGTCACCAAGATCCGCTCCGAACTGCCGCAAGGCATCGAGGAACCGCTGATCCAGCGCGTCGACGTCGAGGGCATGGCGATCGTCACCTATGCCGCCGAGGCGCCGACCATGACGCCGGACGAACTGTCCTGGTTCGTCGACGACACCGTGATCCGCGCGCTGCAGGGCGTGCGCGGCGTGGCACAGGTGAAGCGCGAGGGCGGCGTTGATCGCGAGATCCGCATCTCGCTCGACCCGGACAAGCTCGCCGCGCTCGGCGTGACCGCGGCGGACGTCAACAGCCAGCTCGCCGCCACCAATGTCGACCTTGCCGGCGGGCGCGGGGAGATCGGTACGCAGGAGCAATCCGTGCGCACGCTGGGCGGCGCGCCCACCGTTGCCGAGCTGGCGGAAACCCGCATCGCCCTGCCTGCGACCGCAACCACCACCGCGCGGCAGGTGCGGCTCGCCGATCTCGGCACCGTCACCGACGGCGCGGCCGAGCCGCGGGTGTTCGCCCGGCTCGACGGCAAGCCGGTGGTCGCCTTCGGCATCTACCGCGCCAAGGGCTTCTCCGACGTGGTGGTGGCTGAGCGGGCCGAGGCGGCGCTGCGCAGGCTGGAGGCCGACCATCCCGAGGTGCGCATCACCGAGATCGACAACACGGTGAAATACACTAGGGCCGACTATGAATCGGCCATGCGCACGCTGATCGAGGGCGCGATCCTCGCCATTCTCGTGGTGCTGCTGTTCCTGCGCGACTGGCGGGCGACGCTGGTCTCGGCGCTCGCCATCCCGCTCTCCATCCTGCCGACCTTCTGGGTCATGAACCTGCTCGGCTTCTCGCTGAACGGGGTGAGCCTGCTGGCGGTGACACTGGTGACCGGCATTCTCGTGGACGACGCCATCGTCGAGATCGAGAACATCGTGCGCCACATGCGCATGGGCAAATCGCCCTATCGGGCGGCGATCGAGGCGGCGGACGAGATCGGCCTCGCGGTGGTGGCGACCACCTTCACCATCGTCGCGGTGTTCATGCCGGTCAGCTTCATGGGCGGCATCGCCGGGCAGTATTTCCGCCAGTTCGGCATCACGGTGGCGGTGGCGGTGCTGTTCTCCCTGCTGGTGGCGCGGCTGCTGACCCCGATGCTGGCGGCCTATTTCCTGCGCGACCACGGCCACCGCGAGAGCGCCGACGGGGTAGTGATGCGCTCCTATGTGGCGATCCTGAAGGCCTCGATCCGCCACCGCTTCCTCACCATCCTCGCCGGCATCCTGCTGTTCGCCGGCTCGATGTGGCTCTCCACCCTGCTGCCGTCGGGCTTCATCCCGAATGCCGACGTCTCCCGCTCGGTGCTCTCGATGGAACTGCCGCCGGGCTCCACTCTGGCGCAGACGCAGGACACGGTGGACCGCATCTCTAAGCTGCTGCACCGGCAAGGCGAGGTCGCCAGCGTGTTCGCCACCGCCGGCAGTTCCTCGGGCGCCGGCAATTCCGGCCTCGTCGCCGGCGAGGTGCGCAAGGCGACGCTGATCGTGAACCTCGTGCCCCGCGCCGACCGCACGGCGACACAAAAGGAATTCGAGCTGCGGATGCAGCGGGAGATCGCTGCCATCCCGGATTTGCGCTTCAATTTCGGCGCCTCGGGCGGAGCCGGGCCCGGCGGCCGGGAATTCACCCTCGTGGTCTCCGGCACCGACGGCGCACTGGTCGAGAAGACCGCGCTGGAGCTGGAGCGCGAGGTGCGCGCCAAGGTGAAGGGCCTCACCAATGTCGTGACCACCGCGGCGCTGGAGCGCCCGGAGATCCGCGTGGTGCCTAAGCTGGCCGAAGCCGCCGAACTCGGCGTCTCGGTGGCCGACATCGCCCAGACCGTGCGCATCGCCACCATCGGCGACATCTCGCAGAACCTCGCCAAGTTTTCCGCCGGCGACCGGCAGGTGTCGATCCGGGTGCAGCTCGATCCGGCGGCGCGGGCGGACCTTGCAACCTTCCAGACCCTGAAAGTGCGCACCGCGTCCGGCGCGGCGGTGCCGCTGGCGGCGGTGGCCGACATCTCCTTCGGCATCGGCCCGACCAGCCTCGACCGCTACGACCGCGCCCGCCGCGTCGCCATCGAGGCGGACCTCGCCGGTAATACCCAGCTCGGCGAAGCGCTGGCGCAGGTCTACGCTCTGCCGGCGGCGAAAAACCTGCCGGCCGGGGTGGTGCTGAAGGAATCCGGCGACGCCGAGATCATGGGTGAGGTGTTCGGCGGCTTCGCCACCGCCATGGGCGCGGGCGTGATGATGGTGCTGGCGGTGCTGGTGCTGCTCTTCGCCGACGTGCTGCAGCCGATCACCATTCTGGTGGCGCTGCCGCTCTCGGTGGGCGGGGCCTTCGTCGCGCTGCTGCTTACCAACAACGCCATGACCCTGCCGGTGGTGATCGGCTTCCTGATGCTGATGGGCATCGTGACCAAGAACGCGATCCTGCTGGTCGATTTCGCCATCGAATCGGTGCGCACCGGCCATGACCGCCGCACCGCGCTGATCGAAGCCGGCCGCAAGCGCGCGCAGCCCATCATCATGACCACCATCGCCATGGCGGCGGGCATGCTGCCTTCCGCGCTCGGCCTCGGCGAGGGCGCGGCCTTCCGCGCGCCGATGGCGATCGCGGTGATCGGCGGGCTCATCGCCTCGACCCTGCTGTCGCTGGTCTTCGTGCCGGCGGTGTTCACGCTGATGGACGATGTGCGCGGCCTGTTCGCGCGGGTGTTCGGCCGCTTCATCGGCGAGCGGGACGAGCCTGCGGAACAAGGGGTCGCGCCCGTGCCCCATCCCGACCAGCAGGAACTGCCGCTCAGCCGCCCGCACCACCCGCCGATGGCTGCGGAGTAGGGCGGCTACCGCGCAGCACGGCGCGCCGCCGGTCACTGGAGGGGGCATCGCCGCTGGTCACTGGAGCGGGGCGTCGCCGCCGGTCACTGGAGCGGGGCGTCGCCGCCCTCGGCCGTGGCGCGCACCAGCGACATCTCGGTGACCGCAATCAGGATGTCGGCGCGGCTGCGCAGGTCGGGCGCCTCCAGCAGCGCCTGCTTCTCGCGTACGCCGAAGGGCGCCATCATGGCGAGCCCGTTCACCAGCGCCTCGTTGGGCGTGCTCTTGATGTTGTCCCAGTCCGCTTCCAGCGTATTGGCTTCCAGATAGTCCGCCAGCGTGCGCAGCACCGCCGAACGGTCCACCGCGTCGGCACCGCGATCGGGCACGAAGTCGTCGGTGAAACCGCCGAAATCCACCGCTCCCACGCGGAACGCGTTCTCGCTCGGCACCTCGCGCACCAGCCGGAAGCGGGCGACGCCGGTGAGGTTCATCACGTAGCGGCCATTGCCGGTCTCGGCGATCTCGGTGATGCGCCCGACGCAGCCGACCGGGGCGAGATGCGGGTCGCCCAAGCCGACGCCCTTCGCGTCGGTCTGGATCATGCCGATCAGCCGCGCCCCGGCAAGCGCCCGGTCCACCATCTCCATATAGCGCGGCTCGAAGATGTTGAGCGGGAGCTGGCAGCGCGGCAGCAGCAGCGCGCCGTCGAGCGGGAACAGCGGAATGAGCTCCGGCAGCTCGTCCGGTCCCGCATAAGGATGGTTGATCGGCATGGCGGGCCTCCGGTCAGGTACGGGAACAGGACGAGCGGGCAGGCCGGCACGTCAAAGACGAAAACGTCAGGCGAACAGGATCGAGGACAGCTTGCGGCGGCCGGCCAGGGTCATCGGGTCGGCGGGGCCCCAGGCCTCGAAGAACTGCACGAGCTGCTTGCGCGCGCCGTCCTCGTTCCAGCTCCGGTCCTTCTTCACGATGGTGAGGAGCTGGTCCACCGCCTCCTCTTTCCTGCCGCGCGCGTTCAGCGCCACGGCGAGATCGAAGCGGGCCTGATGGTCGGCGGGAGCGGCGGCGACCTTCGCCTCCAGCGCGCCGACATCGCCCAGCGCAGCGGCCGCCTCCTCCAGCTCGATCGCCGCGCGCACAGCGGCGATGGCCGGGTCGAGCGCGATCTTGTCCGGCAGGCTGGCGAGCGTCGCCTTGGCCTGCTCGGGCTGGCCGGCCGCAAGCTGGGCCTTGGCGATGCCCGCGAGCGCGCGGACATTCTCCGGTTCCTCGCCGAGCACCGCGGCGAAGATCTCGATGGCGCCGGCAAGGTCACCCTCGGCGAGCGCCGCTTCGCCGCTCTCCACGATCTCGGCGATGTCGCCGACCGCGCCGCCGAGCAGCTTCTCGATAAAGGTCTGCACCTGCTTCTCGGACTGCGCGCCCATGAAGCCGTCGACCGGCTGGCCGTTGACGAAGGCATAGACGGTGGGCAGCGACTGGATGCCGAGCTGCTGGGCGACCTGCGGATGCTCGTCGGTGTTCATCTTGGCGAGGCGCACCTTGCCCTTGGCGCCGCGCACCACCTTCTCGATCACCGGGGTGAGCTGCTTGCACGGGCCGCACCACGGCGCCCAGAAATCGACCAGCACGGGCCGGCGGCGCGACTCCTCCACCACGTCCTTCATGAAGGTGCGGGTGGTGGTGTCGATCACCACGTCATCGGCCGCTGCGCCGCCTGCGGTGTTCGGGTCGGCGGGGGTTCCGGTCTGGTTCAGCAGCATGGATCACCTCGGAAAAAGCGCGGCTCTGTCGAGCGATCAGATGGGGCAGAAGGTGCCGGAATGCAACCGCGCAAATGGAACGCGGCCCCCCTCACGCCTCCGCCGGCTCCCCGGCGAGCTTCGGCACGGCGAGGATCACCGGCTCGTGCCCGGTCTCGCGCAGGAAGCGCACCAGATCCTCGCGCGCGATCGCCGTGGTCGCGGTGTTGACGAGCGGGTGGCAGTTCAGCACGGCATGTTCCATCAGCTCGGCGTCCAGCACCACTTTCACCCGGCCCTGCGTGTCGTTCACCGGGCCGAAGGCGGTCACCGCGCCGGGCTTCACCCCCAGCACCTCCTCCAGCAGCTCGGCGCTGCCGAAGGACAGCCGGCTCGCTGCGCCGAGCGGGCCGTGCAGGCTCTTGAGGTCGACCCGCGCAGTCTCCTCGACCACGACAAGGAAGAGCTGGCCCTTCTTGTCCTTGAGGAACAGGTTCTTGGTGTGACCGCCGGGCAGGGTGTCCAGCAGCGCCTGCGATTCCGCCACCGTGAACACCGGCGCATGCTCCACCGTCGAGACCGCGATGCCGAGCGCAGCGAGACGGGCGAACAGGTCTTCGGGCGTCAGCGGGGCGGTCATCGGGCGTCTCTCGGCTCATGTCTCGGGAAAGCCCGCTTCTAGGACGACGGGGCAGGCGGAACAAGGCGCCGCGGCTTCCCGAAGGCGACACCGGCGATGCCGCGCGGCGACATTTGCGCGCCCGCTCCGCATGCGGGGCGTTGACAGAAGCGCCCCCGCGCTCCCACATCGAACGTGATCACATTGAGGTGGCCGTCAGTCAGGCCACGCACGCAGGATATCTCCCCATGCGCCAGCTCACGCGTCCCGTCATCGGCGTCATCTCGGACGTGAAGCCCGGCTCCGGCCATGTCACCCATGGCGTGACCGAGAAATACCTGTTCGCGGTCGCGCGCGGCGCCGACACCTATCCGGTCATGCTGCCGGGCCGGATGTCGGACGTCGACGGTTCCATGAGCGAGACGGCGGTGCTGGAGGAGATCTTCGCGCTGGTGGACGGCATCTTCCTGCCGGGCAGCCCCTCCAATGTCGAACCCGCGCTGTATGGCGGCACGCCCTATGATCCCCCGCTGCCGGCCGACCCGCATCGCGATGTCGTCTCGCTGCCGCTGATCCGCGCCTGCGTCGAGCGCGGCGTGCCGCTGTTCGGGGTCTGCCGCGGCTTTCAGGAGATGAATGTCGCGCTCGGCGGCAGCCTGCATCAGAAAGTGCACGAGCAGCCCGGCCATTTCGACCACCGCGAGGACGGCACCCGCTCGATCGAGGAGCAGTACGGCCACGCCCATGAGGTGAGCCTTGCGCCCGGCGGCCTGCTCGCCGGCCTCGCCGGTGCGGGGCGCTGGAGCGTCAACTCGCTGCACGGGCAGGGCATCGACCGGCTGGCGCCGCGTCTCGCCGTCGAGGCAAGGGCCGATGACGGGCTGGTCGAAGCCTTCCGGGTGCAGGACGCGCCCGGCTTCGCCCTCGCCGTGCAGTGGCACCCGGAATGGCGGTTCTGGCAGGACCGGCTCTCCGCCGGCCTGTTCGAGGCCTTCGGCGCGGCGGCCCGCGCCTATGCCGCGCAACGGCGCGGCGACGCGCTGAAGGCGGCGGAATAGGTCGGCTCAGCCAATCTGCGCGAAGAGATGGCCGATGCCGTCGCGGATGTCGGCCTCGATCGCGCGGCGCAAGCCGGCCTCGTCGCCGGCGGCCAGCGCCTCCAGCGCCTCGGCGTGGCGGTCCACCGTGTAATGCTGGTCGAGGTCGATCAGTGCCATGCGCATGAACGGGCCGATCTGCAGCCATACCGATTCGATCAACGGCAGCAGCACATTGTCCGGCCGCCCGCCATAGAAGGCGGTGTGGAAGGCGAGGTTGGTCTCGATGGTGGCGTCGGTGTCGCTCCGCGCCACGGCGAGATCGGATTCGTGGTTCAGCACGGCGAGACGCGACCGGAAGGCGGCATCGGCCAGCGGCAGGGACCGCGCCGCCGCCTCGGTTTCCAGAAGCGTGCGCGTCGTCACCAGTTCCTCGAAGCGGCGCGCCGTCATCTCCGGCACCCGCACTCGGCGGTTGTCGAGCAGCACCAGCGCCCGCTCCGCCACCAGCCGGGCGAGCGCCTCGCGCACCGGCATGGCCGAAACGCCAAGCGCCTCGGCGAGCCCGCGTATGGTCACCGCCTGTCCCGGAGGAAATCGGCCGGTCATCACCGTGCGGCGCAGCCGGCGGAACACCCATTGCTGGACCGTCTCCCCCGGCAGGCGAGGATCGGAGGCGAGGGCGAGAAGAGGCGGGTCCATCACGGGCATCGGCTCGAAGCGGGGAATCGGGGCAAAGGATCGGAACGGGCGACGTCGAAGGCCTTGAATCGATGGGGAAAGCGCAGGCTTTGTTCTGACACGAGCCGGTGGCAATGTCAGGCGCGGCGTTCCCGCACGGGCGCCGCCGAATCACGACACGAGGAATGCCATGGCCCACCCCAGCGTCTCCGACCCGCGCACCGAGCTGCCCCGCTCCGGGCACGAGATCGACCCCAAGCTCTTGGAAATACTGGTCTGCCCGCTGACCAAGGGGGCGCTGGAATATGACCGCGAGGCCCGTGAGCTGATCTCGCGCGGCGCACGGCTCGCCTATCCGATCCGCGACGGCATTCCGATCATGCTGGTGGACGAGGCCCGCCCGCTGGACGCGGCACGCTGACGGCGCACGCTGGTGAAGCGCGTCGGGCGGAGCGTTTCCTTCCCGTCAACGGTTTCCGCTTCACGTGAAGCGGCTTCTACAACGCTTCCCCGCGCAGCAGCTTCGGCGGCCGGCCGCCAAGGCCGGCGGCGTCGCGGATGAAGAGGTCCTTCAGGCGCGGCAGCCGCTCCACCATCCCCATGCCGACATCGCGCAGCAGCCGCAGACCGTCGGAGCGGTTGGAGAACAGCCGGTTCAGCCCGTCGGTCGCCACCCCCATGGCGAGGGTATCGAAGCGCCGCCAGCGCTGGTAGCGCTCCAGAACCTCCGGCCCGCCCATGTCGAGCCCGAGCCGCGCCGCGTCGGTGATCGCCTCGGCCAGGGCCGCGACATCGCGCAGCCCCATATTCAGCCCCTGCCCGGCGATGGGATGGATGGTGTGCGCGGCGTCCCCGACGAGCGCAAGGCGCGGGCCGATGAAGCTGCGCGCCATCTGGAAGCCGAGCGGATAGGCGCGTGGCGTGTCCAGGATCTCGATGGCCCCGAGGGCGAGGCCGAAGCGCTGCTCCAGCTCGTCATGGAACACCACGCGCGGCAGCTCCAGCAGGCGCTTGGCGGTGTCGGTGCGCTCGGTCCACACGATGGAGGTGCGCCGGCCGGTGAGCGGCAGCAGGGCGAAGGGTCCGGCGGGCAGGAAATGCTCGATCGCCTTGCCCTCATGGTCGCGCTCATGGCCGACGGTCAGCACGATGCCGGACTGGCCATAGGGCCAGCCCACCGTGCCGATGCCGGCGAGGGAGCGCAGCCGCGAGCGCCCGCCATCGCAGGCGGCGACGAGTGCGGCCGTGACGGTGCTCCCGTCGGCGAGGGTGAGCGTTGCGCCGCGCGAATCGGCGGCGAAGGCGGTGACGCCGGCATTCACCATCGTGATGCCGGCGGCCTGCGCGGCAGCGGTGAGGGCGGCCTGCAGCGCGACATTGGCGACCATATGGGCGAAGGGCTCGCCATTTTCGGCCGCGGCGCGCGCCGGTATCTCGCCGTCGAAGGAGAGGAACACCGGGCGCGCCGCGTCGCCGAGCTTCGAATCGGTGATCTCCATGGTCAGCATGGGCTGCGCCTCGGGGGCGACCGCCGGCCAGACGCCGAGCGTCTCGAGCAGGCGACGGGCGCCGGCGGCGATGGCGGAGGCGCGGGCATCGCCCAGGGCCGGGCCTCGGGCGAAGGCAGGGTCGGCCACGAGGATGCGGGCGTCCGGCCCCAGCCCGTGCCGCAGCGCCAGCGCCAGCGCCAGCCCGCCGAGCCCGCCTCCGGCAATGGCCACGTCGACCCGCGCGGGTGCGGTCCGTCCGGGACGGCCGGATTCCGGCTGCGGCGCGGCGGACGGCGACGGGGTCGTCACGGCGTGCGCGGTCACATCGTTCTGGGGCACGGCAATTCTCCTCGGCACGGCATCGCGGCAGGTGCACCCGCCGCGATTGCCCGCGCGCTCCCTTATGCTTAGCTAGGGTGGCCGTGACAATGCGACAGGTCACGGCGACGGGTCACGGGTACAGGCCACGCAGACGAATCATGTCCGTTTCGGACATTCGGACCGGAGGGACAGGATGGACGGCGAGCGCAGCAGCGGACACGAGACGCTTCCCCCGGCCCCCGCGCGGGAGATCGATCCGCAGGCCGCCGCGCTGATGGATGGCTTCCACCGCCTGCTCGATCTTGAGCCGATCGAGGTCAACCTGTTCCGCGGCACCAATCCCCCGCCGGAATGGCTGGTGATCGCCAAGCGCGTCTTCGGCGGGCAGGTGCTGGCGCAGGCGCTGGTCGCCGCGCAGCGCACGGTGGAGGACATCGCCGCCCACTCGATGCACGCCTATTTCATCCTGGCCGGCGATCCGCAGGTGCCGATCGTCTACGAGGTGGAGCGGGTGCGCGACGGGCGCAGCTTCGCCACCCGCCGGGTGGTGGCGGTTCAGCACGGCCGGCCGATCTTCATCATGTCGGTGTCGTTCCATCGCGGCGAGCCGGGCTTCGAACACAGCTTCGCCCTGCCGGAGGGAGTTCCGGCGCCCGAGGATATCCCGCCCATGGCCGAGCGCGGTGCGGCACTGGCCCGGCTGCCGGAAAGGGTGCGGGCCTACTGGACCCGGGTGCGCCCCATCGAGCTGCGTCCCGTTCATCTCGACCGCCCGCCGGAAGGCACGGGAGCCGGGGGGCGCCAGTACATCTGGTTCCGAACGGTCGGCCCGGTGCCGGACGTCCCGGAGCTGCACCGGGCGATGCTGGCCTACACCTCCGACATGACGTTGCTGGAAACGACGCTGATCGAGCACGGGACCAGCGTGTTCAACGACGAGATCCTCGCCGCCAGCCTCGACCACGCACTGTGGCTGCACCGCCCGTTCCGCATCGACGACTGGCTGCTCTACGCCCAGGACAGCCCCGCCGCCGGCTCCGGGCGCGGCCTCGCCCGCGGGCTGATCCATGACCGCGCGGGGCGGATCGTGGCGTCCGTCGCCCAGGAAGGACTCATCCGGCTGGCCCGCTGATGAATTAATGGGCAGCATTTGCCTTCATCAGTGGCGAGACTGCGGCACCCGGATAGCCGCGCTGAAGAATTGGGCATCCGGTCCGGTACGCGGCCGCGGCGATCCCGGCGAAACCTGCCGGGCGCGGTCTTTTCACCTTCAAAGCACCTGACCCCGAACTGCGGCGAAACGCGCGCACGGCCTTGTCGCGCCTCGCTTGGCACGGGAATTGATTCCTCACCCCCGGATTGACCGACAGGGCCGGGGGCAAACCCGCCACGGCGCGTCCGACATAACGACCCCGAACCAGCGTGTCGCGGCTCGGGGCTAATCGGGGACAGGAACCATGAAGATCGTCATGGCTATCATCAAGCCTTTCAAGCTTGAGGAAGTCCGGGATGCCCTCACGGGCATCGGCGTGCACGGGCTGACCGTCACGGAAGTCAAGGGTTACGGCCGCCAGAAGGGCCACACCGAAATCTACCGCGGCGCCGAATATGCGGTGAGCTTCCTGCCGAAGCTCAAGATCGAGGTCGCCGTTTCCAGCGATCTGGTGCCGAAGGTCATCGACGCGATCACGACGTCCGCCAAGACCGGCCAGATCGGTGACGGCAAGATCTTCGTCTTCGCGATCGACCAGGCCGTGCGCATCCGCACCGGCGAAACCGACGTCGACGCCCTCTGATCCCGCGCCCTTCAGCTGACATTCGATTGCGACGGAGCACTCACCTCATGACGATGAAGAAGTGGATACGCGCGGGCCTTCCCGTGCTGGCGGTCGCCACGCTGGCTGCAGCGTCGGCCTTCGCCCAGGACGCGGCGCCCGCCGCGACCACCGATGCGCCGGCGGCCGTCGCCGGCACCGTGAACAAGGCCGACACCGTTTGGATGATGCTGTCCTCGGTGCTGGTCCTGTTCATGACCGTCCCCGGCCTCGCTCTGTTCTATGGCGGCCTCGTGCGCGCCAAGAACATGCTCTCCGTGCTGATGCAGGTCACGGTGATCTGCGCGGTGATGATGGTGCTGTGGGTGTTCTACGGCTACAGCCTAGCCTTCACCTCGGGTAATGCATTCATCGGCGGCTTCTCCAAGGCGTTCCTCGCCGGCGTCACGCCGGACACGACCTCGGAAACCTTCACCAAGGGCGTGCTGATCCCCGAATACGCCTTCATGGCCTTCCAGATGACCTTCTCGGCCATCACCCCCGGCCTGATCATCGGCGCCTTCGCGGAGCGCATCAAGTTCTCGGCCATCGTGCTGTTCACCATCCTCTGGGTGACGCTGGTCTATTATCCGATCGCCCACATGGTGTGGTTCTCCGAGGGCTACCTGTTCGGCATCGGCGCGCTGGACTTCGCCGGCGGCACCGTGGTGCACATCAATGCCGGCGTCGCGGGCCTCGTTGGCGCGCTCATCATCGGCAAGCGCACCGGCTACGGCAAGGAACTGATGCCTCCCCACTCGCTGCCCTTCGCCATGGTCGGCGCCAGCGTCCTGTGGGTCGGCTGGTTCGGGTTCAACGCCGGCTCCAACCTTGAAGCCAGCGGCGGCGCCCTGCTCGCCTTCGTCAACACCTTCGTCGCCACCGCCGGCGCCATCATCGGCTGGACCTTCATCGAGTGGATGGTGAAGGGCAAGCCCTCCATGCTCGGCGCCATCTCCGGCATGGTCGCGGGCCTCGTCGCCATCACCCCCGCCGCCGGCCTCGCCGGCCCGATCGGCGCGATCGTCCTCGGCTTCGTCGCCTCCATCGTGTGCTTCTTCTTCTGCACCACGGTGAAGAACGCGCTCGGCTATGACGACAGCCTCGACGTCTTCGGCGTCCACGGCATCGGCGGCATGATCGGCGCCATCGGCACCGGCATCGTCGTCTCCCCGGCCCTCGGCGGCCCGGGCGTCGCCGACTATGCGATGGGCCACCAGGTCGCCGTCCAGGCCCAGGCGGTCCTCATCACCATCGTGTGGTGCGGCGTCGTCTCGGCGATCCTCTACAAGGTCGTGGACGTGATCGTCGGCCTGCGCCCGTCGGTGGAGAAGGAGCGCGAGGGTCTCGACATCTCCGAGCACGGCGAGCGCGCCTACCACTCCTGACCGTTTCCCGGCGCGGCGCCTCCGCCGCGCCAGCCTTTCGGACGATGCGCCGACGCCTTGGCGCCCCCGCATCGTCCATGCCGACGCCTCCCGAACTCGAACCCCGGCCCTGCGGCCGGGGTTTTCTTTTGCGGCCCCGCCATTGCCTCCAGAAGGACGCGCGCGCATGTCCTTGGCCGCCGGCCGGGTGTGATTCGTCCCGCCGGCATGCCCCGCCGCCGCACGCATCATCCAGATCCGTCCTGATGCCGGAGCGTCGCGGATATCGCCCGCCGGCGGAACGGCCGCCCCGGATCATACCGATCGTCGAATCTGGCGGGATGGTTAAGAGCCCCTTTACCGCCGGCTCCTAGGATGTGCGAACCATGAACCATGTTCCGCAGCCCGCCCCCGTCCCGAATGCCTCCTCCGCCGCGGCGGATGCGGGGCCGGCGGCGCGTTCGCCCTTCGTGCGTCTCACCGAACTGCTCGCCGGCATCGCCCCCGGCAAGCCGGCGCTCAGCCTCGCGGTCGGCGAGCCGCAGCATGCCATGCCGGATTTTGTCGGCCCGGTGCTCGCAGCCCATCTCGCCGGCTTCGGGCGCTATCCGGCCGGCAAGGGCCTGCCCGCATTCCGCCGCGCCGTCGCCGACTGGTTCGGCCGGCGCTACACCCTGCCGCGCCCGCTCGACATCGAGCGCGAGGTGCTGGTGCTGAACGGCTCGCGCGAGGGCCTTTTCGCCGCCGCCCTGCTGGCCCGCCGGCTCGCCCCGTCCACCAAGCAGGCCCGCCCGACCGTGCTGCTGCCGAACCCGTTCTACGCCGCCTATGGCGCGGGCGCGGAGGCCGCCGGTTGCACCAGCGTGCCGCTGCCGCTGCCCGCCTCCGGCGGCTGGCTGCCGGATCTCGACGCCCTCACCCCCGAGATTCTAGGCCCCGCGGTCGCGCTCTATCTCGCCTCCCCCGCCAATCCGCAGGGCACGGTCGCGAGCCGCGCCTATCTCGCCCGCCTCGTCGCGCTCACCCGCGCCCATGGCGTGATGCTGTTCGCCGACGAGTGCTATTCCGAGATCTGGCTCGGCGACGCCCCGCCGACCGGCGTGCTGGAGGTGGCGGGGCCGGATTATCGCGGCGTGGTCGCCTTCAACTCGCTGTCGAAGCGCTCCAGCCTTCCGGGGCTGCGCTGCGGCTTCTGTGCCGGCGACGGCGATTTCCTTGCCGCCTTCGCCGATTTCCGCAATGTCGCCGCTCCGCAGGTGCCCGAGCCGATCCAGCATGTCGGCATCGCCGCGCTGGCGGACGAGACCCATGTGGTCGCGAGCCGGGACCTTTATCGCGCCAAGTTCGATCTCGCCGACCGGCGGCTCGCCAGCCGCTTCGGCTACCGGCGGCCCGATGGCGGGTTCTTCCTCTGGCTCGACGTCGGGCGCCAAGGCGGCGGCGAAGCGGTCACGAAGCGGCTCTGGGCGCGGGAGGGGCTGCGCACCGTTCCGGGCGGCTATCTCTGCCGTTCCGATGCGGATGGACGCAATCCGGGCGCGGACTATCTGCGCGTGGCACTGGTGCATGATCTGGCCACGACCGAGGCGGCGCTCACCCGCCTGGTCGACGGGCTCGAATAGGCGGACGGGAGGCCGGCGGGCGACATGGCAGCACGCAGGAGGACGGAGCCGGGCGACCGGAACTTCGAGCCCGCATTCGACGATCCCGCGGAAGCGGGCTGGTCCCGTGCGCCGCGCGATCGCGATCCCTATGACGAGGAACCCCGCGCCCCGCGCCCCGCCCGGCGCACGCGGGCGGACAGCCGTGCCGAGCCGGAGTTCGAAAGCCCGCGCGGGCGGCGAGCCGAGCCCGCCCGCTCCGCTCGGCTCGACGATGAACGCTCCGAGCGCCCCACCCGCCGGCCGACCCGGCGGGCCGAACCCGCCCGCGAGGAGATCCGCGCCCCCCGCCGCAAGCGCGGCGGCGTCGCCTCCGGCAAGCCGGTGCGGTTCCTGCCCGAGGAGGTCGGCAATGTGATGCGCCGGCGCGCGGCCGAGATGCTCGGCCTCGTGGTCCTCTCCGCCGCGCTGCTGATGATGGTGGCGATGGCGAGCTGGTCGGCGGACGACCCAAGCCTCAGCCGCTCGGCGGCCGCCGCGCCGGCCAACCTGCTCGGCCGCAGCGGCGCCGCCACCGCGGACCTCATGATGCAGCTTTTCGGCGTCGCCTCGCTGACCCTCGTGCTGCCGATGGCGGCGCGCGGCTGGATGATGATGACGCACCGCCCGCCCGGTCGGGAGCGGCTGCGCCTGTCCGCCTGGCTTGCCGGCGTCGTGCTGGCCTGCGGCTTCGCCGCCTGCCTGCCGCGGCTCGGCACCTGGCCTCTGCCCAACGGGCTCGGCGGCGTGCTGGGCGACGGCGTGGTCTCGGTGCCGGCCGCCCTGTTCGACGGCTGGCTATCCTCCTTCGACTACATCGTCATCGGCGGCATCTGCCTGGCCGGCGCGCTGGTCGCGCTGCCGGTCTCGCTCGGCATCGGCTTCAGCGAGCCGGACGAGCTCGAGATCACCGCCGCCGGCGAGGAGGACGAGGAGGAGGAGGGCGGACGCCGCTGGCTCACCCTCGGTGCCGTCACCCATGGCGCGCTGGCGCTGAAGGCCCGGCTCTGGACCGCCCGCGGCAAGCCGCAGCGGGGCGGGGTGCTGAGCACGCTGCGCGAGATGGTCGGCCTCGACGGCGAGGAACCGCCGATCGAGCAGCGCCGCGCGGTCGCGGAGCCGAATTTCGGTCATTCGCCCCTCGATACCTTCGTGCCCGAGCCGGTGGAACCCGAACCCGACGACCCCTTCGACCGCCCGCCGGAGCCGCTGCCCGTGCCGCCCCGCGCGCGCAACCGGCCGCCGCTGCGCTCGATCCCCGGAGGGCGCGCCGACCTTGAGGAGGCCCGCCGCCGCTACCAGATGCCGGCGCTCGACCTGCTGGCCGCGCCGCCGCCCAATCGCGGCCCCTCGGTGCCGCAGGAGGCGCTGAACGACATCGCCCAGGACCTCGAAGGGGTGCTGGAGGAGTTCGGCGTGCGCGGCTCCATCGTCAATGTGCGGCCCGGCCCGGTGGTCACGCTCTATGAGCTGGAGCCCGCGCCCGGCATCAAGTCGAGCCGCGTCATCGGCCTCGCCGACGACATCGCCCGCTCGATGAGCGCGATCTCGGCGCGCGTCGCCGTGATTCCGGGCAAGAACGCCATCGGCATCGAGCTGCCCAATCCGCGGCGCGACAAGGTGCTGCTGCGCGAGATCCTGACCGCGAAGGATTTCGGCGAGACCGCGCTGAAGCTCGCCATCGCGCTCGGCAAGACCATCGGCGGGGAGCCGGTGATCGTCGATCTCGCCCGCATGCCGCATCTGCTGGTGGCCGGCACCACCGGCTCGGGCAAGTCGGTCGCCATCAACACCATGATCCTGTCGCTGCTCTACCGCCACCGGCCCGAGCAGTGCCGCCTGATCATGATCGACCCGAAGATGCTGGAACTCTCCGTCTATGACGGCATCCCGCATCTGCTCTCCCCCGTCGTCACCGACCCCAAGAAGGCGGTGGTCGCCCTCAAATGGGCGGTGCGCGAGATGGAGGAGCGCTACAAGAAGATGTCCAAGGTCGGCGTGCGCAACATCGACGGCTTCAATGCCCGCGTGCTGGAGGCCATCTCCAAGGGCGAATCGATCGTGCGCACCGTGCAGACCGGCTTCGACCGCGAAACCGGCGAGGCGGTCTATGAACGCGAGGAGATGGACCTCGAGCCGCTGCCCTACATCGTCGTGGTGGTGGACGAGATGGCCGACCTGATGATGGTGGCCGGCAAGGAGATCGAAGGCGCCATCCAGCGCCTCGCCCAGATGGCCCGCGCGGCCGGCATCCACCTCATCATGGCGACGCAGCGCCCAAGCGTCGACGTCATCACCGGCACCATCAAGGCGAATTTCCCGACCCGCATCTCCTTCCAGGTCACCAGCCGCATCGATTCGCGCACCATCCTCGGCGAGATGGGCGCCGAGCAACTGCTCGGCCAGGGCGACATGCTCTACATGGCGGGCGGCGGGCGCATCTCGCGCGTGCACGGTCCCTTCGTCTCCGACCAGGAGGTGGAGAAGGTCGTCGCCCACCTGAAGGCGCAGGGCATGCCGGACTATGTCGAGGCGGTGACCTCCGACCCCGAGAGCGACGACGACGCCGGGGCGGTGTTCGACCGCAGCGCCATGGGCGGGGAGGACGGCGGCGACCTCTACGATCAGGCCGTCGGCGTGGTGATGCGCGATGGCAAGTGCTCCACCTCCTACATCCAGCGCCGCCTGCAGATCGGCTACAACCGCGCCGCCTCGCTGGTGGAGCGGATGGAGAAGGAAGGCCTCGTCGGCCCGGCCAACCATGCCGGCAAGCGCGAGATCCTGATGGACCGGGACGGCGCGGAGGACTGAAGGCGGGCCGCGCCGCACCACCGCTTCCGTTCGGGCCACAGGATCGCCACAGGCGGGGCGTACCGCCTGACGTTACGGCTTCAGCCCGGACGGGCTTGCTCACGAGTGGATCATGCGCCTGAAGACTGCATCGCTGAAGACGGCCTCCGCCGGCACCGGGACCCTCGCCGGGACTCCTGTCGCCGGCAGGCGGGCCGCCGCGCGGACCGCCGCTCTTCTGGCCACCGGCCTGCTGCTTGCGCTGGCCCCCACCGCCGCCTCGGCGCAGAGCGCGGCGGACGAGTTCTTCGGCAAGCTGTTCCCGTGGACCAAGCAGCAGCAGGCCCCCGCCCAGCAGCCGGCGCAGCTTCCCCCGCCCGGTGCCGTGCCCGCGGGCGCCGTGCCCGCCGGTACGCCCGCCCCGCAATATGGCGCGGCCCCGCCGGTCGGCGCCCCCGCCGCTTTGCCGGGAGCCGCGCCCGGCACCGCCGTTCCGCCGACCCGCAGCGCCGCGGCGAGCCCGGCAAATCACGGCCCGCTCACGCTGCCCGCCGTCGCGCCGCGCCCGCTGCCCGCCCCGCTGCCGAAGGAAACCGGCCCGATGCAGGCCGCCCGCCAGCCGGCGACGCAGGTTGCCGCCGCTCCGTCACCCGGTCCGGCGCCCGCCGCGCCGGCAGCCGCCGCCATTCCCGCCGATGCCGCCATCTCGCAGACGAATGCGCAGGCCGACGCCGAGCCTCCGGCGGAACCGGTGCAGCTCGCCGCAGCGCCGGGCAAGATGGCCCCGGCCGCGATCGTTGACCGCATTAACCGCTATTTCAACAGCTTCCGCTTCATGTCCGGCAACTTCGTGCAGGTCGATCCGGACGGCACCCGCAAGCGCGGCACGTTCTACATCCTCAAGCCCGGCCGCGTTCTGTTTGAATACGCCCCGCCGAGCCAGATCGTGCTGGTGGCGGATGGCCGCTCGGTGTCGATCCGCGACAAGCGGCTGAAGACGCAAGACATCTCCCAGCTCTCGCAGACCCCGCTGCGCTTCCTGCTGGCCGAGAACATCGACCTCGCCCGCAACGCCAACGTCACCGGCGTCTACCAGGACGACGTGTTCCTCACCGTGGTGCTGCAGGAGAACCAGCCCATGGTCGGCACCTACAAGCTGATGATCATGTTCGACGCCAAGACCACGCAGCTCCGGCAATGGACGGTCACCGACCCGCAGGGCTACGACACCACGGTCGCGGTCTCCCACCTCAACACCCGCGATCAGCCCGATCCCGGCCTGTTCGTTATCAATCGCTGAGGCGCGACGGGGCGGGGCAGCAGCATCGCCGGCTTCATCCCGGCGCCCGGGGTTGCTAAAGAGGGCACCGTGCTGCGGCGCGCGTCGCGGTCCCCCTTCCTTCCGCCCGCTCAAGGTCCCTTCGTGTCCCTCACCATCGCCACCTGGAACATCAATTCGGTGCGCCTGCGCATCGAGCTTCTCGGCCAGCTCGCCCAGCGCTTCCAGCCGGACGTCATCTGCCTGCAGGAGACCAAGTGCCCGGATGACCGATTTCCGCTGAAGGACATCGGAAAGTTCGGCTATCCCCATGTCGCGATCAACGGACAGAAGGGCTATCACGGCGTCGCGGTGCTCTCGAAGCGGCCCTTCGACGACGTGACCCGGCAGGGCTTCTGCGACATGGGCGATGCCCGCCATATCGCCGTCACCCTTGGCGCGGCGGCCGGCCTCTCCGCCCCGCTCACCGTGCACAATTTCTACATCCCCGCCGGCGGCGACATTCCCGACCCGGAGCAGAACCCGAAATTCCGGCACAAGCTCGCCTTCCTCGACGAGGCGATCGCGTGGGAGGCCCTGCACCCGACCGTGCCCGGCACGCGCTCGATCCTGGTCGGCGATCTCAACATCGCGCCGCTGGACACCGATGTGTGGAGCCACAAGCAATTGCTCGACGTGGTCAGCCACACCCCGGTCGAGGTGGAGCGGCTCACCCGCCTTCAGGCCACCGGGCGCTGGGTGGACGTGATGCGCCGCTTCGTCCCGCCGCAGGAAAAGCTCTACACCTGGTGGAGCTACCGCGCCGCGGACTGGCAGGCCTCCAATCGCGGCCGGCGACTCGATCATGTCTGGGCAAGCCCGGACCTTGCCCCCGCCGCCACCGGCCTCACCGTGCTCACCGAGGCGCGCGGCTGGGAGCGGCCCTCCGACCATGTGCCGGTGCTCGCAACCTTCGACGCCTGAGCCCGGCGGGTCTCCCATCCGCCGCTGCCGTCTCGCCTTTCGCGCCGCTTTGGCTATAGTGCGGCTGCTTTCAAGAGGATCCGCCCGTGCCCCGTCCCGCTTCGTGCCGTGTTCCGCGCATTCTCGCCCTTGCCATGATGCTCGGTGCCGCCGCGGCGCTCGGCGGCTGCGGCGTGAAAGGCCCGCTGGAGCCGCCGCCGGGCTCGGTGCAGCCGGGTCCGGACGGCAAGCCGGGCAAGGACCCCGGCATCCAGAAGCCGCACAAGCCCTTCCTGCTCGATCCGCTGCTCTGAGCCGGCCGGATCCCCGTCCCGCCTCTTCCACTTGCCGCCGCTTCCCGTTCCTGCCGCCGCCTCCAGGGGTGCCGCGGCCTTTCGACCGACCCGGACCATGCATCATTTCGCCTATCGCAACGGCGTGCTCCACGCCGAGGATGTCGACCTCACCCGCCTCGCCGGCGAGGTCGGCACGCCGCTCTACGTCTATTCCACCGCGACGCTGGAACGGCACTACACCGTCTTCACGCAGGCGTTCTCGGATGTGAAGGCGACGCTCTGCTACGCGCTGAAGGCCAATTCCAACCAGGCGGTGATCGCCACGCTCGCCCGCATGGGCGCGGGCGCCGACATCGTGTCGGGCGGCGAGTTGAAGCGCGCCCTGGCGGCGGGCGTTCCGGGCGGCAAGATCGTGTTCTCCGGCGTCGGCAAGACCCGCGAGGAGATGGCCGCCGCCCTCGATGCCGGCATCCGGTGCTTCAATGTGGAAAGCGAGCCGGAACTCGCCGCGCTGTCCGAGGTCGCGGTCGCCAAGGGGATGACGGCGCCGATCTCGATCCGGGTGAACCCGGATGTGGACGCCAAGACCCACGCCAAGATCTCCACCGGCAAGTCGGAGAACAAGTTCGGCATCCCTGTGTCGCGGGCCCGCGCGGTCTATGCGGCGGCGGCGAAGCTGCCGGGCATCGCCATCACCGGCGTCGACATGCATATCGGCAGCCAGATCACCGATCTCGAGCCCTTCGACAACGCCACCGCGCTGCTCGCCGAACTGGCGCGCGACCTGCTGGCGGCCGGCCATCCGCTCTCCCATCTCGATCTCGGCGGCGGCCTCGGCGTGCCCTATGTCGCCGGCGAGCCGGATCCGCCGCTGCCGAGCGCCTATGCCGCGCTCATCAAGCGGCATACCCACAATCTCGGCCTCGGCCTCGTCTTCGAGGTGGGCCGGCTCATCGTGGCCAATGCCGGCATCCTGGTGACCCGGGTGCTCTATGTGAAGGAAGGCGAGGGCAAGACCTTCGTCATCGTCGACGCGGCGATGAACGATCTGATCCGCCCCACCCTCTACGAGGCCCATCACGAGGTGTTGCCGATCGTCGAGCCGGCGGCCGGGGCGCCGCACATCGTCGCGGACGTGGTCGGCCCGGTGTGCGAGACCGGCGATTATCTGGCGCTCGGCCGCCGCCTGCCGACCCCCAAGCCCGGCGACCTCGTCGCGGTGATGACGGCGGGCGCCTATGGCGCGGTTCAGGCCTCGACCTACAACACCCGCGCGCTGATTCCCGAGGTTCTGGTGCGCGGCGGCGCGCATGCCGTGGTGCGCCCGCGCCTCGACGCGGACGCGCTGATCGCGCTCGACCGCGTGCCGGGCTGGCTGGCGGACTGACGCTGCGCGCCTTCCTTCTGACGATGTTGTGTGCGGCTCTTGCGGGCGGCAAGGGGTGGCGGGCCTGCCGCTGCGTGATAGCGTGGCTGGACGGCGGGGCGCATCGCTTGAATGGAACGCGGCTTGCTTGACCTTTCGGGCTCGCAGCCGGGCGGGCCATTCTGACATCGAGCCGGAGGGCGCAGACGCGTGAACACGCCGGACCCACGAGCTGACGGCATCGGCCCGGACGGGCACCGCATCGGGGCCCCCGACCCGCAAGCGCGGAACGCCGGCGCACGCGGCCCCGATCTGCGCAGCGAGCTGCCGGCCGAGGCCGGGCTGGTGGAACGCACGCTCGACCTCGCTCTGCGCCGGGCCCGCGGTGCGTTGCTGTGGGAACGGGTCTGGCCGGCCATCGTCGCCGCCAGCCTCGCCATCGGCGTTTTCCTGATCCTCTCTTGGTCCGGCGCGTGGCTCGCTGTGCCGCCGCTCGCCCGCATCGTGGGCGTGCTGGCCTGCCTCGTGCTCTTCGCCCTCGCGCTGCGCCCCGCCTTCAAGGTGCGGGTGCCGACCGCACAGGAAGCGCTCGGCCGGCTCGACCGCGAGACGAGGCTGCCGCACCGCCCTGCCACCGCACTGTCCGACCATCTGGCCAGCCGTCCGGACGATCCTGTCGCGGTCGCGCTGTGGCGCGCGCATCTTGCCCGCATGGCGGCGCAGATCGGCGCGCTGCGCGCCGGCATCCCGGCCCCGCGCCTCGCCGCTCTCGACCCTCGGGCGATCCGCGCCCTCGTCGCGCTCGGCGTGGTCGCCACTTTCTTCATGGCGCCCGGCGAGCACTGGCGGCGCATCGCCGGCGCCTTCGACTGGCATGCGGCGCTGCCCCCGGTGCCCTACCGGATCGACGCCTGGGTCACGCCGCCCGCCTACACCGCCCGCCCCCCGGTGATGCTGCCGGGCCTGCGCTCCGACGAGACCGCCGCGCAGAAGGACGCCGCCGCCGCCGATCCCCAGATCCGCGCCGCCGCGCTGTCCGTGCCGGCGGGCAGCGTGCTCATGGTCCGGGTCATCGGGCTGGACGGCACCAAGGTCGATCTCGACGGCGGTCTCGCCCCCGCGCCGGCCGAGACAACGGACCCCGGCGCGGGCCCGCCCGCCCCGCATCCCCCGGCACAGGCCGGCGGCCAGCCGGCCGGGCACGAGCAGCGTTTCGTCATTTCCGGCGACGGCGGCGCCCGCCTCACCGGGCCGGACGGCGACAGCGTGTCCTGGCGCTTCGCCGCGGTGCCGGACCAGCCGCCGCGCATTTCCTTCGCCAAGGATCCGACCGTCTCCGGCCGCACCGGGCTTGGCCTCGCCTACCGGGTCGAGGACGATTACGGCGTGGTGGCCGCGCAGGCCACCTTTGTGCCGGCGCCGACCCCGCGCCCGCTCTATGCGCTGAAGAACGCCGCCGAGCCGCCGGCCGCCCGCCCGCTCTACGACCCGCCGAACTTCGCCTTGCCGCTGCCCTCGCTGCGCACCCGCAACGCCACCGCCCAAACCACCCGCGACTTCACCGAAAGCCCATGGGCCGGCGCGCGAATGAACCTGACGCTGACCGCCCGCGACGAGGCCGGCCAGACCGCGTCGAGCGAGCCGCGCACCATCCTCGTGCCGGCGCGCGGGTTCTCCAATCCGCTGGCACGCGCCCTGATCGAGCAGCGCCGCACGCTGGCGCTCGACGCCGGCGCCCGTCCGCGGGTGCAGGCCGGGCTGGAGGCGCTCGCCATCGCCCCCGCCCGCTTCACCCCCGAGGCCGCGCCCTATATGGGCCTGCGCACCGCCGCCTTCCGGCTCGCCAATGCCCGCAACGACGACGATTTGCGCGGCGTGGTGGACTATCTGTGGGAGGTCGCCATCCGCATCGAGGACGGCGACATGTCCGACGTGGAGAAACAGCTCCGCGCCGCGCAGGACGCGCTCCAGAAGGCGCTGGAGCAGGGCGCGAGCGACCAGGAGATCCAGAAGCTGGCGCAGGACCTGCGCAAGGCGATGGACAATTTCCTCAAAGCGCTCGCCGAGCAGGCCCAGCGCAAAGGCGACACCGCCAGCCAGGGGCCCGATCCCAACACCCGCACGGTGCGCCCGCAGGACCTCAACAAGATGCTCGACCGCATCGAGGACATGGCGAAGAACGGCGCCCGCGATGCCGCCCGGCAGATGCTGAGCGAGTTGCAGAACATGCTGAACGGCCTGCAGGCCGGTCGCCAGCAGCAGCAGCGCCAGCAGGGCCAGAGCCGGATGCAGCAGGCGCTCGGCGAGCTCGGCGACATGATTCGCCAGCAGCAGAAGCTGCGCGACCGCACCTACAAGCAGGGCAACGAGCGCGGCGAGAATCAGGACAAGGCCTATGGCGACCTCAAGCAGAACCAGCAGCAGCTCCGCGACAAGCTGAACGAGCTGAAGCAGAAGATGGAGCAGGCCATGCGCGGCCGTGGCCAGCCGCAGGACGGCAAGGACGGCGCACAGGGTCAGCAGGGACAGGACGGCCAGGAGGGACAGGGCCAGCAAGGTCAGGGCCAGCAGGGTGAAGGCCAACAGGGCCAGCGCGGGCAGGGCGATCCGCTGGGCGAGGCCGGGCAGGCAATGCGCGAGGCCGAGCAGGCGCTCGGCCAGGGCGACGGCACCGGCGCCGCGGACGCCCAGAGCGAGGCCCTGCAGGCCCTGCGCAAGGGCGCCCGCCAGATGGCCGAGGCCATGCAGCAGCAGGGCCCGGGGCAGGGCACAGGCAGCCCCTCCGGCGAGAGCGCGGAACGCACCGACCCGCTCGGCCGCCCGATGCGCTCGCGCGATTACGGCGACGACACCACGGTGAAGGTGCCGGACGAGATGGACATGCAGCGCGCCCGCCGCGTACTGGAGGAACTGCGCCGCCGCTACGGCGAGAACTTCCGCCCGCAGATGGAGCTCGACTATCTCCAGCGGCTGCTGCGGGATTATTGAGCGGTACGGTGCTACGCGCGTGCCGCCTGCAGGGATGCGCGCTGGTCGGCAGCAGACGGAGCGGCGCGGCGCGGCGGCGCACGGACATGAGATGGCGCCCGGCGCCACCAACGGCCGGCATCCTTGCCTCATTACCGCTGTCGAGCCGTGCATCTTCGCCCATGGCATGCCGTCCCGGACGAAGACGCCCGGACCGGCCACGACCCGGTCGCTCGTCTTCCCTCAGGAAGCTCCATGCCGCCCCCCGACGATGCACGGCTTCATGCCGTGAAGAACGGGAAGCCGAATGGCACGGGGCGCGGCGGCGAGAGCCATCCGGTCGCTACTCCTCGTCCGGGATGTAGCCGATGAAGGGGAGCTGCCGGAAGGCGTGGGAGACGTCCATGCCGTAGCCCACCACGAAATAATCGGGGCACTCGAAGCCGACGAAATCGGCCTTGATCTGCACGGCGCGCTTTTCCGGCTTCTCCAGCAGCACGCACACCATCACCCGGCGGGCGCCGCGGGCGGCGAGCAGGTCCTTGGCGAAGGCCAGCGTGCGGCCCGATTCGAGGATGTCGTCGATCAGCAGGACGTCGCGGCCCTTCACCTCGGTCTCGACATCGCGCAGCACCGTCACCTGCCCGGAGGAGGTCCGCGACTTGCGGTAGCTGGATAGGGTGATGAACTCGACCTCCGGCGCCAGCCCGGCATCGTGCAAGGCGCGGATGAGGTCGGCGGCGAAGACGAAGCTGCCCTTCAGCACCGCGATGACGAGCAGTTTCTCGGGCCGGGCGGCAACGATCTCGGCGGCGAGTTCCCTGTTGCGCTCCGCGATCTGCGGCGCATCGAACAGCACCTCGATATGCCGCTTCGTTTCGGTTTCGCTCATCAATTCCTCGCAGGCGATGTCGGACGGGAGCCGCCGTGGGAAAAGCCCCGGCGGCGACGCTGCGCCACCATGCCGGGCGCGCGGCGCGCCGTCCAGCGGGCGGCATCGCAGCCCGGCCCGCCGCCCCGCTTTTTGCCGCATCGCCGCTGCAGTGTGTTAGACGTCACCCGGCAGAATCGCCGCGCGCGTGCCCGCATCCGGCGGGGGTCATGCCGCGGCTCCGCGGGGGCTGGCGAGGGAGACGTCTTGGTCCGGTTCGAAAATGTCGGCCTGCGCTACGGCATGGGTCCCGAGGTGCTGAGGGACGTGACCTTCGGCATCCCGCAGCATTCCTTCCAGTTCCTCACCGGCCCTTCCGGCGCCGGCAAGACCACGCTTTTGCGCCTGCTGTTCCTCTCGCTGAAGCCGACCCGCGGCCTCATCACCATGTTCGACCGCGATGTCGCCTCGCTGGGCCCGGACCAGGTGGCGGCACTGCGCCGGCGCATCGGCATCGTGTTCCAGGACTTCCGCCTGCTCGACCACCTCACCACCTATGAGAACGTCGCCCTGCCGCTGCGCGTGCAGGGCATGGAGGAGGCAAGCTACGCCGCCGAGGTGCGCGAGCTGCTCGGCTGGGTCGGTCTGGGCGAGCACATGCATGTGCTGCCCCCGGTGCTGTCCGGCGGGGAAAAGCAGCGCGCCGCCATCGCCCGCGCGCTGATCTCGCGCCCCGAGATCCTGCTCGCCGACGAGCCCACCGGCAATGTCGATCCGCGCCTCGCCCGCCGGCTGCTGCGGCTCTTCGTCGAGCTGCACAAGACCGGCACCTCGGTGCTGATCGCCACCCACGACATCGCCCTGATGGACCAGTTCGACGCCCGCCGGCTGGTGCTTCAGGATGGACGGCTGCGCATCTATGAGTGAGCGCGGGGACAGGGAAGGCCGCGGCATGAGCACGTCGGGCGGCAGATGGAACGGCGATCGCGCGGCAGAGGGCGCGCAGGACGGCGCGCGCGATCCCATGCGCGGCATCGTCTCCGCCACCACCCCGCTGCTGTCCGAGCGCGGCGCGGACGAGGACGCGGTGCATCTCGCGGTGCTGGACGACGCCGAGACCCGCGAACGGTCGTCCCGCGAGGCCTCCACCCGCCGGCGCACCCCGCGTGAGCCCATCGTGCCGAGCTCTACCATCGCCTCCAGCGCGCTGATCGCGGTGGTGGCGATCATGACCTTCCTCGCCGCCTTCACCATCGGCTCGGTGGCAGCGGTGCGCGGCATGATGAGCGAATGGAGCGCCGACATCGGGCGCGAAACCACCATCCAGATCCGCCCCGCGGACGGCCTCGACATGGACGCCGCGCTGGCGAAGTCGCAGCAGGTGGCGCAGAAGGTGCCCGGCGTCGCCGGCGCCCGCATCATGCCGGCGGCGGAGACCGCGGCGCTGCTGGAACCCTGGCTCGGCGCCGGTCTCGACGTGGCGAGCCTGCCCCTGCCGCGCATGGTGGTGGTCGCGCTCGCGAGTTCGGCAACCGCCGACACCATCACCCAATTGCGCGACGGCCTGTCCAGCGAAGTGCCTTCCGCCAGCCTCGACGACCACCGGCAATGGAGCGACCGGCTGGCCGGAACCGGACGCACCGCAATGATCATCGGGCTGTCGGTGCTGGCTCTCGTCTCGGCGGCGACGGTGCTTTCGGTGGTGTTCGCCACCCGCGCGGCAGTGGCGGCGGCGCGGCCGATCGTGGAAGTGCTGCACTTCGTCGGCGCGCATGACGGCTTCATCGCCGCCGAGTTCCAGCAGCATTTCCTGCATGTCGGGCTCAGGGGCGGCATCATCGGCGGCGTGGCGGCGATGGCGGCCTTCTTCCTGTTCTCGACCCTGCCCGGCTGGCTCGGCGGCGGCGGCGACCAGCCCACCGACACGCTGGTCGGCTCGCTGCACCTGGATCTTTACGGCTATGGCGGCATCGCCGGGGCGGTGGTGATGGTCGCGCTCGTCACGTCGATCACCTCGCGGGTGACGGTGTACCGTACGCTGCGGCGAATCAGCTGATCGTCACGGCAGAAGTGGAAACAGGATTGCGTCAGGCACGCGCGAGAGGCGCACACGCCAGCACAGCCCGTACCGTCCCGGCCTTCCTCCGGCCGGGGCCGGCGTGAGGCCGTGCCATGTCCGTGCCCGGTCCCGACGCCCCCGAACCCGCATCCGCAACCGCTCCGGCCCGCATCCGCACCCGGCCGCGGCGGCGGGTCCGCATCCTGCAACTCCTTGCCCTCTTCGCGGTCATGGGAGTGCTGGCACTGCTGGCCGGCTTCCTCGTCTTCGCCTCGGCGATCCAGATCGAGGAGGTGCCGCTCGCCCGCGACGCCGACGGCATCGTCGTGCTCACCGGTGGCTCGGACCGGCTGGTGGACGCCACCAACCTGCTGACCGAAGGCCGCGGCCGGCGCCTGCTCATCACCGGCGTGCACCGCGACACGACGCTCGGCGAGATCGCCCGCAACGTGCCGGCCGAGGAGACCGCGCTGACCTGCTGCGTCGATATCGGCAAGTCGGCGCTCAACACCCGCGGCAACGCGCTGGAAACCGCCGCCTGGGCGCGGCATCTCGGCTTCCGCTCGCTGATCGTGGTCACCTCGACCTGGCACATGCCGCGCGCGCTGGTGGAGCTGCGCCGCGCCGCGCCCGAGATCGAGATGATCGCCTACCCCGTGGTGTCGCAGAACCTGAAGAACGAGCCGTGGTGGACCAGCCCGGCCTCGCTGCGGCTGCTGGTTCTCGAATATGTGAAGTACCTCGCCGCCAACGCCAAGATCCGCCTGCTGCCGGCGACGACGCAGGAAGAGGCCCGCCGGGCCCAGTAAAAGAGCCGTGAACAGCGCGGGAACGCGGAAAATACGGGAACAAAACCACACGGTTGCGGATTCGGTCAGGCAGAGCCCTCGCGCAACCCGACGCTCAGGCGCCCCGTGTCGCCATTGACGTCCTGTAACCGTGTTCTAGATTTGTTCCCATGATGATGCCAACCGAATCGCTTCTCGACGACGGTCCGCTGGCAGCAGCCGCGGCTACCGGCCTCTCCTCCCGCTTCCGCCTGTGGCGCGGGCCGGACGGGAGGCGGCAGGTCTACTCGGTCTATGCCGCCACCGAGGCGCCGGACTATCCGGGCGCGGTGGCCCTCGCGGTGCGCCGCGAGAAGGACCGCTGCGTGGTGACGTGGGCCGGCCCCTCCGGCGGCGGCGCCCATGAGGCGGCACGGCTTTTCGGGGCCGAGGAAATCCACCTGCGCATCCTGCCGCCCGGCGAGAGCCTGGCACAGGCGCTGCCCGAGATGGAAAGCGGCCCGCTCGCTCCGCTCTGACGGATGGGGAGAGCGAAGCCGGATGCCGGGCCTCACAACCGCTCGGCGATCCAGTCCAGCTCGGGATCGCGAATGCCGAGTTCCGTGAGGTGGTCGCGCGTCGCCCGAACGTAATCCGGGTTCGGCCCGCCATGGCCGTGGCCGCGCCGCACCAGTTCCAGCCGCTTCTCGCGATCGAGCGCCCCCGCATACTGGGTGTGGCCGCGATCGACGAGGAACACCAGCGCCGGCACCTGCCGCGCGCTGCCATCCTTCAGCCAGACCTGCCGCGTCGCCTCGCGATAGATGTTGGTCACCTGCTCGCGCTCGCGCAGATAATCGGTCACCTCCGCCGCCTTTGCCGCCGCCACCCGGAAGGCGACGCCGAGGCAGGCCCCGCCGCGATCGAGCCCCAGCACCAGCCCCGGCTGCTCCGGGGTGCCGCGCCAGTGCACCGACAGAACGCAGAGCGAGCGATGCGCCCCGATCAGCCGCGCCGGCGCGCGCTCCTCGAAATCGAAGCCCGGCTTCCACATCAGCGAGCCATAGCCGAACACCCAGAGATCGTGCGCGGGCGGTGCGAGGGAAGGCGGGGCGTCGGTCGCGGTCATGCCGGGGCTCATGCGGGCGGGGCTCGTGGGAGTGGGGCGCAAGGGGAATCGTGGGCGGCGCGGATGAGCGACAGTCGGGTCGGAACGCGCCCGGATCAAGGCGGGCGGGGCTTTTCCCGAACACATCCGGCTTCGCATCCGGCTTCGTGGGAGGCGCAGGCCCGGGAGAAGCTTCTCGTCCCTGCCGCGTTCGCCAACCCGGCTGCGGCCACCTCCGGCGGGGAACCGGATCGCATACCGAACGGGGAGGGCTGAAAGGATCGCCTCCGGGCGCCGCGCGAACCTTCATCGGCTTAGGCCGCCCGGGCGAATAGGGATGCCCCCTTCCTTCCGCGCCGGCATCGGGTGGCCCCCGGAGTGCCGGTCGCTCACCCCAGGCCGCGGGTCCCAAATCGCGGGTCCCAGGTTCCGGGTCCCAGGTTCCGGGTCCCAGGTTCCGGGTCCCAGGTTCCGGGTCCCAGGTTCCGGGTCCCACGTCGCGCGTCAACGAAAGCTCCCCGACCCGCTCACCGTAAAGCGGCTTCCCACCGGGCGATAAACGGGACGAGGTCCCGGCGCATGAGGACCGGTGGGTCCGCACCGGCCCCCGGGCGTGGCCCGCCCGTTATCTTCGTGCTGCCGCCTCTCGCCCCGCCGTCTGAGCCGGCCCCGGACGTCGCACGCCCGTGTCGGCGGCCTTCGGGCGGAGGAGACCAGGAAAGCCCGGCCACGTCCCCGCCTGCCACCGATGCAGTGGTGCCGACCGGATGACGACGCGCGCGGTTGAGCCGATACTGCGCTGAACGGCCGTCTCGTTCCGGTCTGCCTTCCCTGCGCCTGTCGGCGGGCACGAGACCCAGCGCAAGCCGGCATCGCGCATGGCCCTTCCGGCGGCTCGCGAGGCCGAAACGCATCCCGTAACGATGCACGTCGCAAGCGGGACGAGACAGGAAGCTATCGCCGAGGTGCGAACCCTGTCCCTGTCATCCAGGACCGTCCGGCGCTGGTCCCTCGCGTGACCATCGCAGGCCGATGGGAAGGGAAAGACAGGTGCAGGGCGGGTTGCGGGTCGTCCCACGCATCCCCGCGCCAACCGCTTTCCTGCGCGCCCTCTCGACCGGAAGCGGTCCGCGGTGCTACCGAGCGCGCTCCCGTCGCCTGCTGCGAAGCATGAGCATGTCCGCCGCATCGTCCTCCGCCCCGCCTGCCAGACCCGCGCCTGCGCCAGCCTCCGCTCCCGCGCCGATGGCGGCACTGGATTGGGCGACGCTGCTGCTGCTTTCGGTGATCTGGGGCGGCTCGTTCTTCTTCGCCAAGGTGGCGGTGGTGGAGGTGCCTCCGCTGCTGCTGGTCTTCATCCGCGTCAGCGTGGCGGCGCTGGTGCTGCTCGCGGTGCTGGCAGCGCGCGGCGGGCTGAGGCGCGTCGGCCCGGCGACGATCGGGGCGTTCCTGTTCATGGGGCTGTTCAACAGCGCGGTGCCCTTCACCCTGTTGTTCTGGGCGCAGACCCACATTCAAAGCGGCCTTGCCTCCATCCTCAACGCCACCACGCCGCTCTTCACCTTGCTGGTGGCGCACCTCTTCACCCGCGACGAGAAAATCTCCGGCGGCCGGCTCGCCGGCATCGTGCTCGGTTTCGCCGGCGTGGTGACGATGATCGGCCCGCATCTGCTCGATCAGCTCGGCACCGATCTCCTCGCCCAGCTCGCCTGCATCGGCGCGGCGCTCTCCTATGGTATCACCGCGGTGTTCGGCCGCCGGCTGCGCGGCCTGCCGCCGATGCTGACGGCGGCCGGCCAGCTCTCCGCCGCCAGCCTCATCCTGCTGCCGGCGGTGCTGCTGTTCACCCCGCCCTGGCAGCAGGCGGTGCCCTCGCCGCATGTGGCGGCGGCGACGCTCGGGCTCGCCGTGGTCTCGACCGCCTTCGCCTATATCCTCTATTTCCGCATCCTCGGGCGGAACGGCGCGACCAACATCTCGCTCGTGACGCTGCTGGTGCCGGTCAGCGCGATCCTGCTCGGCGCGCTGGTGCTCGGCGAGCGGCTGAGCACGGAAAGCCTCGCCGGTTTCGGCCTCATCGCCCTCGGGCTCGCCGCGATCGACGGCCGGCCCTGGCGCCGGCTTCGCGGCCGGATGCGGCACCGCTGACGCAAGGTCAGGCCCCTTGCCCGGCCTCGCCGATGTGAGATGCTGCCTCCTCCCGCCGGGAGGACGCCACGATGCTGAACCGCCGCAGCCTGCTCGCGCGCTCTGCCGGCCTGGCCTGTGCCGGACTGCTGGCCGATCGGTTCGCGCCCGTCATCATCGGCGAGGCCCACGCCGCGGATGAGCCCTGCTACCTCTCCGCCGGCGAACTGCTGGCCCGCTTCCGCAGCCGCGAGATCTCGCCGGTCGAGGTTCTGGAGGCGCAGATCCGGCGGATCGAGGCGCTGAACGCCGGGGTCAACTGCATCACCTATCGCCATTTCGACGAGGCCCGCGCCGGCGCGAAGGCGAGCGAGGTCCGCTACCGCGCCGGCGAGCCCCGGCCGCTGGACGGCCTCACCATCGCGGTGAAGGACGAATATGCGGTGAAGGGGTGGGTCACCACCATGGGCACGCTGATGCTGAAGGACGCGCCGCCCGACACCGCCGATCATCCGGTGATCGAGCGGCTGCGCGCCGCCGGCGCGGTGTTCCACATCCAGACCACGGTCCCGGAGCTCTACAGCTGGATGACGACCGCGACCCGGCTGTGGGGCGTCACCCGCAATCCGTGGAACTTCGCCTTCAGCCCCGGCGGCTCGTCGGGCGGGTCGGGCGCGGCGCTGGCAGCGGGCTTCACCACGCTGGCGCTCGGCTCCGACATGGGCGGCTCGATCCGCATCCCCGCCTCGCAATGCGGGCTCTACGGCTTCAAGGCCCCCTTCGGCCGCATCCCGACCAGCGAGGTCCCCTATGAGACCGAGGGCCCGCTGGCGCGCACCTTCGACGACCTGAACCTGCTGACGCAGCACATGGTCGGCCCGCATCCGGCGGTGCATTCCTCGCTGCGCCCGCGGCTCGATTTCCCCGCGAGCTATGACGACATCGCCGGCTGGACGCTCGCCTACGATCCTGGCGCCGGGTTGACGCCGCTCGATCCGGCGGTGACGGCGGCGATCGAGCAGGCGCTGCAGCAGCTCGAAGGGCAGGGGGCGCGGATCGAGCGGGTGGACCTCGGCTTCCGCGCCGGGGACATGCCGGTCTTCCTCGCCGGGCTGTTCTCCACCAGCATGGGCGGCATGCTGGGCGAGGCGGCGGCCCATCGCGAAAAGCTCACACCCTATGTCGCGCAGATGCTGGACGGCGTGAAGGGTCGCCTCGGGCCGCAAGCGCTGGTGGCCGCGGAGGACGTGCTGGCCACCTATCACCGGAGCGTGCAGGAGAAGGTCTTCACCCGCGGCTTCAAGGCCCTCGTCATGCCGACACTGGGCACGCCGCTGATCCCCGCCGCGCACGGCATGGACCCCGCCAGCGACGCAGTGAGGATCGGCGGCACGGCGGTGAAGGGGCTCAGCTTCGCTCTCACCTGGCCGTGGAACCTGCTCGGCCGCTATCCGGTGGTGGCGGCGCCGGCGGGGATGGGGCCACAGAACATGCCGGTCGGGCTGCAGATCGTCGCCGACACGCTGGACGACGTCACCGCCTTCCAGGTCGCCGCCGCCCATGCCCGCGGCGCGCCGCGCTTCTATGCCGGCACGCTGTTCCCGGACTTCCGATCCGGCTGAGATCAGCGCGTCGGGACCGGCTTCTCGCCGCGATAATCGTAGAAGCCACGCTGGGTCTTGCGGCCGAGCCAGCCGGCCTCGACATACTTCACCAGCAGCGGGCAGGGCCGGTACTTCGAATCGGCCAGCCCCTCATGCAGCACCTGCATGATGGAGAGGCACGTATCCAGCCCGATGAAGTCGGCGAGCTGCAGCGGGCCCATCGGGTGGTTGGCGCCGAGCCGCATCGCGGTGTCGATCGCATCCACCGAGCCGACGCCCTCATAGAGCGTGTAGATCGCCTCGTTGATCATCGGCAGCAGGATGCGGTTGACCATGAAGGCGGGGAAGTCCTCCGACACCGCATAGGTCTTGCCGATGCGGGTGACGAATTCCTTCGATGAATCGAAGGTCTCGTCCTCGGTCGCGATGCCGCGCACCAGCTCAACGAGCTGCATCAGCGGCACCGGATTCATGAAGTGAATGCCGATGAAGCGCTCCGGCCGGTCGGTGGTGGAGGCGAGCCGGGTGATGGAGATGGAGGACGTGTTGGTGGCGAGGATCGCCTCCGGCTTCAGATGCGGGCACACTTCGGAGAAGATGCGGCGCTTGACCTCTTCCTTCTCCACCGCCGCCTCGATCACGAGATCGGCATCGTCCAGTCCGGTATAGCTGTCGGCGCCGGAGATCCGGGACAGCGCCCGCTGCTTCTCGTCCTCGTCATACAGGCCCTTGGCGACCTGCCGCACCATATTGCCGTTGATGGTGGCGAGGCCGGCCCTGATGCGGTCCGGCGAGATGTCGTTCAGCACCACGTCGTAGCCGGCGAGCGCGCAGACATGCGCAATACCGTTCCCCATCTGGCCGGCGCCGATGATGCCGATGCGCTTGATCTCGAATGCCATGGTGCCCGCCTGCAATCCTGCTCGCTCGTCCTGATCGTCCGTCCCGGCCGGCGCCGGGGCATCGCCCTGCGCCGACCGTCTTATCATACAGGCCCCTTCATACGGGCCTAATCATGTCATCCTGCCTGCGGTCCGGGGCCGCGCCCCGGAAAGGGACCTGATCCGCCCCAGCCGGAACGCCTCAGCCCTTGGCCTTCCGGATTTCGTCGGTGAGCTGGGGTGCGATCTCG
>NZ_JALKCH010000007.1 GCF_023016805.1 Ancylobacter crimeensis | reverse complement strand
TCGGCTGCGATCAGCAGGCCGGTGAACTCGCGGCTGGTGAACTGCGAGCCCTGGTCGGTATTGAAGATATCCGGCTTGCCGAAGCGGGCCATGGCGTCCTCGACCGCCTCGATACAGAAGGCGGTGTCCATCGTGATCGAGAGCCGCGAGGCCAGAACCTTGCGGCTGAACCAGTCGACGACAGCTGCGAGGTAGACGCAGCCCCGCGCCATCGGGATGTAGGTAATGTCCATCGCCCAGACCTGATTGGGACGCGTCACCGGCAGCTTACGCAGCAGGTAGGGGAAGATCGCGTGCCCCGGCATCCGTTTCGAGGTCCTCGGCCTGCGATAAAGCGCCTCGACCCCCATGCGCTTCATCAGCGTGGCGACGTGCAGGCGCCCTGCGACATGACCCTCGGCATTGAGAAGGCCCTGCAACATGCGGCTGCCGGCGAAGGGATATTCCAGGTGCAGGGCGTCGATCCGGCGCATCAGGGCCAGATCGGCAGCCGGAACCGAGCGAGGCAGATAGTAAACACTGCCTCGACTGATCCCCAGAACCTTCGCCTGCCGGTTGAGCGGCAGGTCATGATGGCGGTCGATCATCGCTTTGCGCTCAGAAGGCCGGCCTTCTCGAGCGCGCCGGACAAAAATCATTCTCCAGCGTCAGCTCCCCGATCTTCGCATGCAGCGTCTTCACGTCGACCGTCGGAACCGGCGCTGCGGCCTTCGCCTCGCCGTCGAACACGCCCGCTGCCCCATCGAGGAGCTGATTGCGCCATTGCGTGATCTGGTTCGGATGCACATCGAACTGCTGCGCCAGCTCGACGATCGCCTTCTCGCCCCGCACGGCTGCAAGGGCCACCTTCGCCTTGAAGGCCGGCGTATGGTTCCGCCGCGGTCGTTTCGCCATGGTCTCTCCTGTCGCGGCCATCATGCCGCCTTCAGGCAGAAACTCCACTTATCCGACCTGTCCAAATTTCCCGAGCCAGCTCTCAGTTCCGCGTCTTCGTGGCAGGGGCGCATTCCAAGCAGATGCTCCACCAGCTCCATATGTGGGACCGGGAGAGCCTCACGACCTTCCTGGCGACCTATATGGGCGGCATGATGGGCCACATTGCGCAGACCCTCGCGGTGTCCCCGAGCCTGTCCGAGAAGCAGCTTGAGGACCGCCTTTCGGTCAAGAGCATCGCCCTTGGGGCCTTCCAGCGCACCGGCATGTCGGGCCTTATCCCGATGCTGGTGGACACCTCCCTGATGCCGTTCGGCATCCGGGGCTTCAACAGCCGCACCACGAGCCAGCCCACGGACATCTTCGCGAACCCGACAACGGGCCTTCTCGACGACACGCGGGAGGCCATCAGCGCCATCGCCCGGCCGTGGGTGGAGAACCGGCAGATGTCCAAGGCCGAGGTGAAGGCCATCGTCCGGCCGATCATCTGGCAGAACACGTTGCCGGTGCTGTACCTCCTCGGGCTGATGTCGCAGGGCCGCCCGGAGTTCGCGCCAAAGTCTCAGGGAGCGCACTGAGGTCGGACAGGAGGCGGACGTAGAGGTGGTATGAACAAAGACCCCAAGGCGGTGTTTAGGCGCTGCCTTGGGGGTCTTGGCGTCTCTGCGTGCGTAGCCGTTGTCAGTTTCTCAAGAGGGTGCTTCCTTGTGCCCCTCGGGAGCGCCGCTACCGGAGGATGCCTGGAACGGAACCATTGACTAACTGCGTACTTTACGTAGTATGCATATATGCATTGCGTATCGCAGACGGCAGCTTTCATCCGGCAGGCGAACGAGGCCGGGATGACCGAGGACGAGGTGGAAGACCTCGTAAATTTCCTTGCCAACAATCCAGATGCCGGCGACCCCATAGCGGGCACTGGAGGGTGCCGCAAGTTGCGATGGGCAGGCAGGGGTAAGGGGAAGAGCGGAGGTTATCGAACCATCACCTTCTATTCGGGGACGGAGATTCCGGCCTTCCTACTTGCTGCCTTCTCCAAGGGGGAAAAGGTCAACCTATCCAAGGCGGAACGTAACGCGTTGGCAACAATGACAAAAAGGCTACTCGAAGCCTATACGGATCGAGTTGTGGATGTTGGAGCACGGTCATGAGCACGAAGGCGTTTGACAAGATTGCAGAAGGACTTGCTGAGGCTACCGCCATTGCCCGTGGCGAAGCGGAGCACGCAAAGCTCTTCGTGCCGGCTGAGATGGACGTTCGTGCCATCCGCACGGGCCTTGGCATGTCGCAGGATGGTTTTGCCACGATGTTCGGTTTCACCGTCCACCAAATCCGGCAGTGGGAGCAGGGCCGCTCCCGTCCGCTTGGAGCGGTGCGGGCCTTCCTTCTTCTGATCCAGACTCATCCTTCTGAAATCATGGGCATGCTTCGAGAGGTGTCCCGAGACGCGCGCAAGGTCGCCTAACTGGAGCGGGATGGCTGGCGCCTTGCTCAACCAAGCTGGCACTACATAGATGGCGCGCGCGGCCTCATAAGGGTGTCCGTTTCCCGAAAGGGAGCTACGTGCCAAGGGGACCTCAGGGTCCCCTTTGATCTTTGAGGATGGCAGTTCATTTCTAGCCTGTTGTGCGCGCTAGTAATGTACCTCAGCGAAACGCACGTCCCCACAACAGGGTGACCATAGACGCCTTCACCCCGACAATCGGCCCCTCCCGCCAGAGCCTCAGCATGTCCGCCACGGATGGGCCGGCTTCTCGAATGTCTGGGCCCCGAGGCCGTCATGGCAGAGGCAATGGTAGCGTCCGGCCATCTCGTTCACTCGCTGCATGCGCATGAGGCGGGAACCGGGAAACACCTCTTCCAGCCATTGATCCGGCACGGTAAGGCTCATGCCCGCCTCCAGCCGGCACAGCAGCCTCGCCAAGTCTTCGCCTTCCAAGCGGGCCTCCATGCCTTGGTGGGGTTGAATGGTGGGAGGCTAGGGTCTCGCCGGGAGCGGCTCAAGGGTGGGCGTGAGGCTTCCGCAAGGGTGTCGTTTGACGCACTTTAAGATACCTTATTAAGTAACGGATATTTATGGAAAAAATATGCCGGCGTGTCTGAATTGAAGGAAGCGGCGCGCACCCCCCGGTGGGCGCACGGAATGGCTCGGGCGGGTGGCCGAGCTGGAAACCCTGTTCCATCGCGGGCATCTGGTGGTCGCGGATGAGCGATGGCAACCGTGTCCTCCTCCAGCGCGAAGACTTCGACGCCAGCGATGGCAGGGCTGTTCCCGCCTTCGAGAAGGCAACCTTCCTCACCCGTGCCGGCCTTGATGAGGTCGTGGCCAATGCCGCCGCCAAGAAGGTGAAGGCGTTCGGGCCATGGATGGTCAACCTCATGGAGAACGGGGTGCAGACCAAGGGGAAGGCGAAGGCTGAAACGCAGGGGCCTGTTGCGTCCATTGAGGGTGCCATTGAAGCGGCTTCCATCATGCCGACCAGCTCCCGCGCCGTCACGGAGCGGACGCTCACCTACGGCCTGCCGAAGCCGCCCGAGGGCTATCCTTGGGATGAGGATTGAGGCGGGCCTCAGGGGGTCGGCAGGGGGCTCCCACGGCAACTAGAACGTTTGAAGAACATCCTCGTATGTTCGCTTGAGGGGATGTCAGGAATCTATCCCCTTTAGATCCCCTGAAATCCCACCCAATCCGCCCTTGGAGCCATCGCTCGGGGCACTTCACCGTCATTCAACGCGGCCCCTTGCACGCCGCCTAGACCCGCCTTGTGCCAATCGCACCGGGAACGGAGACACACGCCTTGATCTACACGGAAGAAATCCTCGACCGCCGCACCGGAGAGACGGTCACCCTCGACAAGGGGAACTGGATCACGGTGACGGAGTTCGGGGCGGCCATGGGTGTTGGCCCTCGCAAGGTCCGCACGGTGTTGCGTGAGCTGGACTTTGTCGGCGTTGAGGGTGGCGGAACCTATCAGCGCCACCGCATATCGCCTTGGGCCATCCGGTAGGGCCTCGGCAGACGGATCGAGCCGAGTAAGAGGGGAGCCCGTCCCTTCGATGTCATCAGCCCGGAAGGGCAGGGATGGCTTCGTGAACGGTGGTCGTCGGCACTGAAAGGGCTCGACAGGCGAACGGAAAGACCACCCGTTGCGGTGGCTGGAGCGGCCCTGAAGGCGTTTCAGGTGTCCCGTGGGCGGGAGGATATGCCGGTTCAGGAGGCCGTATGCTGGCCGTGCGACCACTTCCCGTGTCTCGATCAGGAGGACATGGCGGCCGTTCTGGAGGTCAGCCAGCAACTCGTGAGCCGGTATCAGGGTATCCGTGAGAAGCAGCTCAGAGAGAGGCGATGCGTGGGGGAGATGGACATGGAAGGTCGGATCACCGGCCCGAAGGGTGTCATTTGAGACCCTGTTGTGGGGACCTGCGTTTCGCTGAGGTACATTACTAGCGCGCACAACAGGCTGGAAAATGGATCGGTGGAATGAAAGCCCTGTCCCATCCGACGACCCTGCGCAGGCTCAGCCTAACCAGGCTGGGGTCCAAAGCTGGGGTTCAATTGGGGTCCATGTTCATTTTTCTGTCACTGATTGGTCAATTAAATCAATGACATACAGAAGCGAACAATGGCTGGCGCGCCCTAGGGGAGTCGAACCCCTCTCTCCACCGTGAAAGGGTGGCGTCCTAACCGATAGACGAAGGGCGCGCAGGCAGGGCGCTTATAGGTGGTGCCGGGCCCGGGCACAAGTCGCTTTGAAGCTTTCCACATCCCCTTGTCGCGGGCAGCCCCTACACGCGGCTCGCCTCAGGTCTCACTCCTCTTCGGCGAAGCGGTAGCCGACGCCGGGCTCGGTGCGGATGATGGCCGGTCGCGCCGGGTCGCGCTCGATCTTCTGGCGCAACTGGCCGATGAAGACGCGCAGATAATGCAGGTCCTCGCCATGGGCCGGTCCCCAGACCGAGGTCAGAAGCGTGCGGTGCGTGACAACGCGGCCGGCGTGGCGGGCCAGCAGTACCAGGAGGTCGTATTCCTTCGGCGTCAGCTTCACCGGCGCGCCGTCTCGGCTCACGAGGCGGCGCAGCGTGTCGATCTCCAGCCCGTCCATGCAGACCCGCTCGCTGCCTGCTTCCTGCCGCAGCTTGTGGCGCAGCGCCGCGCGGATGCGGGCGGTGAGCTCGCCGATGCCGAACGGCTTTTCGATATAGTCGTCCGCGCCGAGGTCGAGCGCGGCGATCTTTTCCGATTCCCGGTCGCGGGCGGAGAGGATGATGATCGGCACCTGGGACCAGCCGCGCAGCTGCGCCACAACCTCCTTGCCGTCCATGTCCGGCAGGCCGAGATCGAGGATGATCACGTCCGGCGCCAGCGTCGCCGCCGCCTTCAGCGCCGCGGCGCCCGTCGCAGCCTCCACCACGTCATAGCCAGCGGCGCCGAGCGCCGGGCGCAGGAAGCGCTGGATCTGCGGCTCATCGTCCACCACCAGGATGCGGTCGGCATTCATGGGCTGCATGCCTCCGGCGTCTCGGGCGGCGAAACCGGGAAGCGCATCACGATCCCCGTGCCGCGCCGGTTTTCCACGGGGCTTTCGGCGGTGATGGAGCCGCCCATCGCCTCCACGAATCCACGGGCGATGGACAGCCCCAACCCGGTGCCGGGCGCCCGACCATCCGGCCCGCCGCGGCGGAAGAACTTCTCGAACACCGCTTCGAGATCCTCCGCCGGCAGACCGGGGCCCCCATCCGTCATGGAGAGCACGAGCTGCCCGCTCTCCATCCGCGCGAGGATGCGCACGGGCGCGCCGGCGGCGTATTTGGCGGCGTTGTCGATGAGATTGAACAGCACCTGCCCCAGCAGCACGCCATCGCCGCGCAGCAGGGGCAGATCCGGCGCGATGGCTGTCTCGACGGCGAGGTCGGGAAAATAGCGCGCGCCCCGCTCCACCGCGGCGCGGATGACGTCGCCCACGTCCAGCCAGTCGCGCGTCGCATCGAGTGTGCCCGCCTCGATGCGAGTCATGTCCAGCAGGTTCGCGACGAAACGGCTGAGGCGGCTGCTTTCCTCCTCGATGGTCAGCAAGAGGTCGTCACGGCTCTCTGGGCTCATCCGCGTGCCGAGCTGGCGCAGGCTGGTCACCGCCCCGGTGATGGTGGCGAGCGGGGTGCGCAGATCATGCGAGATGGAGGAGAGCAGGGCGGCGCGCAGCGTGTCGCCCTGGAGACGCGCCGCCTGGGCGATGCTCTCCTGCGCAAGCCGCGCCCGGTCGATCGCGACCGCCGCCTGGTCCATCACCGCGAGCAGCATCCGCTCCGACAGCGCATCGACCGGGCCGGCATCCCACCGCAGCCCGCACACCCCGATCACCCCATGCGGACTGGTGAGCGGGCGGAACTGGTAGGGGCTTGCCGGCAGCGTGCCGGTGTCGTGGCCGGCCGGTTCGCGATGGCTGAAGGCCCAGCGGGCGGCGGTCAGGTCGGAGACGTCGAGTTCCGCATCGGGCGGCCAGGCCGCAGCGAGCGCCAGCTCGCCGGCCTCGGAGGGAGTAAGGAACACGGCGGCACGGCCGAAGCTTTCGTGAAGCTGCGAGACCGAGGCCCACAGCACGTCCTCGGTGCGCGCGGTGCCGGAGAGCTTGCGGGCGAAATCATAGAGCGACTGCACCACGATGGCGCGGCTGAGCGCGGTGCGGGCCTGCTCGCGCACGCGGGAGGCAAGTCCCCCGGCAATCAGCGCCGCAAGCAGGAAGATGACGAAGGCGAACACCTCGTGCGGCGAGGCGATCGTGAAGGTGTAGAGCGGCGGGATGAAGAAAAAATTATAAGCCAGGCCCGACAGTACCGCCGCCAGCAGCGCCGAGGCGTAGCCCGCCCGGATCGCGGCCACGACGACGGCGAGCAGCAGCAGCAACGAGACATTGGAGAGCGGCACCACCTGCTCGATGCCGAGCCCCGTCAGCGTCGCGCCGGCAACCGCGAGGCAGGCGACACATGCTGCCAACAGTCGCGGCATCCAGTCCTGCCGGCGCGTGCGGCGGGGCGGGCGGGGTTCGGCGCTGCCGGTAACGAGATGGAGCCCGATGCCGGCAGCCTGCGCGGCGAGTTCATCGGCCAGGGAGGGGCGCAGGCGGAACAGGCGTCGTCGTGTCGTAGGAACGCCAAGCACGATCTGGGTCGCGTGCTCCCGGCGGGCGAGTTTCAGGAGTTCGGCGACGAAATCGCTGGCGATAAGCCGCCGGGTCTGTGCGCCCAGCGTCTCGGCGAAGCGGAACAGTGCCTCGATGCGCCCGGGATCGGCCGGATCGGAGGGCTCGCGATCGGCCCGCTCCAGCGAGACGACGAGCCAGGGCGCGTTGAGGCCGGAGGCGATACGGCTCGCGGTGCGCACCACCTTCTCGGACAGGGTGTCCGGCCCGACGCACACGATGAGCCGCTCGGAGGCGGCCCACACGCCCTCGATCGCGTGGCTCTTCAGATAGTCGACGACATCGTCGTCCACCCGGTCGGCGGTGCGGCGCAGGGCGAGTTCGCGCAGCGCGGTGAGATTGCCGAGCCGGAAGAAGCGCTCCGCCGCGCGCCGGGCGCTGTCGGGCAGGTAGACCTTGCCCTCCTTAAGCCGCGCGATCAGCTCTGCCGGCGGTAGGTCAACCAGCACGATGTCGTCGGCCTTGCTCAGCAGCAGGTCCGGCACGCGCTCCTGCACCCGCACGCCGGTGATGTCGGCGACCACGTCGGTCAGGCTTTCGAGGTGCTGGATGTTGAGCGCGGTCCACACGTCGATGCCGGCCGTGAGCAGTTCCTCGATGTCCTGGTGGCGCTTGGGGTGGCGCGAGCCTTCGGGATTGGAGGCCGCGAGTTCGTCCACCACCAGCACGCGGGGATGGCGCGCAAGGGCGGCGTCGAGGTCGAACGCCTCGATCATCCGCCCCCGATAAGCGACGTGCCGACGCGAAAGGGTCTCCAGCCCGTCGAGCAGTTGCGCCGTTTCGCTGCGGCCATGGGTTTCGGCAAGGCCCACCGCCACGTCGACGCCCTGCGCGCGCAAGGCGCGGGCGCGGGAGAGCATGGCGAAGGTCTTGCCGACGCCGGGCGCCGCGCCGAGGAAGATCGTCAGCCGCCCGCGCCCCTCCGGCCGGTTCGCGGCCAGCAGGCTGTCAGGGTCGGGCCGGGTCTCGTCTCGGGCGGCGTTGGCAACCATCGTGCGTCAGGTCTTCAGCGCGTCGAGCGCGATGTTGAGCTTTAGCACGTTCACGCGGGGCTCGCCGATGAAGCCGAACAGCCGTCCTGCGGCATGGCGGGAGACGAGGCCGGCGACGTCGGCTTCCGGCAGCCCGCGGGCTTTCGCCACCCGCGCCACCTGTGCGGCGGCGAAGGCCGGCGAGATGTCCGGGTCAAGCCCGGAGCCGGAGGTGGTTGCCGCATCCTCCGGAATCGGCGTCGCGATGCCTGCCGCCGTTAGCCGCTCGACCTCGCCCGCCACCCGCTCGCGCAGCTTCGCGGAGGTGGGACCGAGATTGGAGCCGCTGGAGGAGGAGGCGTCATAGGGCGTGCCGGTCGCGGACGGCCGCGGCCAGAAATAGCGATCGGACGCAAAGGCCTGGCCGATCAGGGCGGAGCCGATGACGATGCCGTCCTTCCGGATCAGGCTGCCACCGGCCGCGGCCGGCATGAGCGCGCGGGCGGCGCCGGTGATGGCCAGCGGATAGGCGAGGCCGAGGAGGAGGGTGAAGAGCGCCGTCAGCACGACGGCGGGACGAAGCTGCCTGAGCATGATCACACCAGATGAAGGGCGCTGACGGCGAGGTCGACGAGCTTGATGCCGATGAAAGGCAGGGCGATGCCGCCGAGCCCGTAGACCAGCAGGTTTCGGCGCAGCAACGCTGCCGCGCCGACCGGGCGATAGGCAACGCCCTTCAGCGCCAGCGGGATCAGCGCCACGATGATGAGCGCGTTGAAGATAACCGCCGACAGGATCGCCGATTGCGGCGAGGCGAGGCCCATGACGTTGAGCGTCCCGAGCGCGGGATAGGTGGCGACGAACAGCGCCGGGATGATCGCGAAATACTTCGCTACGTCATTGGCGATGGAGAAGGTGGTCAGCGAGCCGCGCGTCATCAGCAATTGCTTGCCGATCTCCACGATCTCGATGAGCTTGGTCGGGCTTGAATCGAGGTCCACCATGTTCGCGGCCTCGCGCGCGGCCTGCGTTCCGGTCTGCATGGCAACGCCGACGTCGGCCTGGGCGAGGGCGGGGGCGTCGTTGGTGCCGTCGCCGCACATGGCGATGAGGCGGCCGCCCTCCTGCTCCCTGCGGATATAGGCGAGCTTGTCCTCCGGCGTCGCCTGGGCGAGGTAGTCATCGACACCGGCTTCCGAGGCGATGGCCGCGGCGGTGACGGGGTTGTCGCCGGTCACCATCACGGTGCGGATGCCCATGGCGCGCATCCGGGCGAAACGCTCCTTGATGCCCGGCTTCACCACGTCCTTCAGGTGGATGACGCCGAGCAGCCGGTCGCCCTCGCATACGCCGAGCGGCGTGCCCCCGGTGCGGGCGATGCGGTCCACCGCCTGCCGGAATTCCGGCGGTGCCACCGCGGGATCGATGCCGACGAAGCGCAGCACCGCGTCCACCGCACCCTTGCGCAGGCGGCGCCCGTCGATATCGACGCCGGACAGGCGGGTTTCGGCGGCGAAGGGGATAACCACATCTGGTGCCGTCGCCGGGGTAGGCACACCATATTCGCCATTGGCGAGCGCGGCGATAGAGCGCCCTTCCGGCGTTTCGTCGCCGAGGCTCGCCAGCAGCGCGGCTTCCGCGAGACGATGCGGGTCGATGCCCGGCACCGACTGGAAGTCGGTCGCCATGCGGTTGCCGAAGGTGATGGTGCCGGTCTTGTCGAGCAGCAGGGTGTCGACATCGCCCGCCGCCTCCACCGCTCGGCCCGAGGTGGCGATCACGTTGAAGCGCACCAGCCGGTCCATGCCGGCGATGCCGATGGCCGAGAGCAGGCCGCCGATGGTTGTCGGGATCAGCGTCACCAGCAGCGCCGCGAGCACCGTGACCGACAGCACCGTACCGGAATAACCGGCGAGACCCCACAGGGTGACGATCGCAATGAGGAAGATGAGAGTGAGTCCAGTGAGGAGGATGGTGAGTGCAATTTCGTTCGGCGTCTTCTGCCGCTTCGCGCCCTCGATGAGCGCGATCATCCGGTCGACGAAGGAGGAGCCCGGCGCCACGGTGATGCGGATGCGGAGCTGGTCCGACAGCACCATCGTGCCTCCGGTGACGGCAGACCGATCGCCGCCGGATTCCCGGATGACGGGCGCCGACTCGCCGGTGATGGCGCTCTCGTTCACCGAGGCAACGCCTTCCACCACCTCGCCGTCGCCGGGGATGAGTTCGCCGGCTTCCACCAGCACCAGGTCGCCGATGCGCAGGACGGTGGCGGGGATGGTCTCGATCGTGCGGCCATCCGCGCCGAGCCGGCGGGCGGAGAGTTCGGAGCGGGCCCGCTTCAGGCTGTCCGCCTGAGCCTTGCCGCGGCCTTCCGCCACCGCCTCGGCGAAGGTCGCGAACAGCACGGTGAACCACAGCCACGCGGCGATCTGGCCGGAAAAGCCGGCGCCGCTGCCGCTCGCGAGGTCGCGCAGGAAGAAGAGGGTGACCAGCGCCGCCACCACCTCGGTGACGAAGATGACCGGGTTCCGCACAAGCTGGCGCGGATCAAGCTTCACGAAGGCGGAGCCGATCGAGGACACGATGATCGCCGGATCGAGCAGCCCGGGCCGTCGCACGCCTTCCGGCGCATCGGACACGGCATGGGTATGGGAGGGCATGGAGGACATGGGGATGTCTCTTCAGAAGGTAGTGCCGGCCAGCATCGCGAAATGTTCGACGATGGGTCCGAGCGCCAGCGCGGGGAAGAACTGCAACCCGCCGAGAATGAGGATGATGCCGATGAGCAGGCCGACGAAAAGCGGCGTGTGGGTGGGGAAGGTGCCGGTCGAGGCCGGGCTCTTCACCTTAGCCGCGATCGAGCCGGCGATGGCCATGACCGGCACCACATAGGCGAAGCGGCCGAGCAGCATGGCGAGGCCGAGCGTCGTGTTGTACCAGAGGGTGTTCCCCGACAGGCCGCCAAAGGCCGAGCCGTTGTTGCCGGTCGCGGAGGTGAAAGCATAGAGGATCTCGGACAGGCCGTGCGGGCCCGGCGTACCGATGCTCGCCACCGCCGCCGGAAGCATCGCCGAGACTGCGCTGAAGCCGAGGATCGCGACCGGCAGGATGAGCACCGCCAGCATGGCGTATTTCATCTCGCGGCCATCAATCTTCTTGCCGAGGAATTCCGGCGTGCGCCCCACCATGAGGCCGGCGACGAAGACCGCGAGCAGGGCGAAGACCACGAGACCGTAAAGCCCCGAGCCGGTGCCGCCCGGCAGGATTTCGCCGAGCTGGATGAGGAACATCGGCACCAGCCCGCCGAGCGGGGTGAGGGAGCCGTGCATGGCATTGACGCCGCCATCGGAGACGCCGGTGGTGACAGCGGCGTAAAGCGCGCTGCCGGCCATGCCGAAGCGGATCTCCTTGCCCTCCATGTTGCCGGCGGCGGCATCGAGGCCGAGCTCGTCGAGGATCGGGTTGCCGGCGCTCTCCGCCCAGTAGACCGCGCCGACACCGGCGATGAGCAGGATGGCGATGGTCGCGAGGAAGGCCCAGCCCTGCCGGCGCTCGCCCGTCATCTGGCCGAAGCTGTAGGTGAGCGCGGCCGAAATCACCAGCATGGCGAAGATGTTGAGGAGGCTTGAGAGCGCGGTGGGGTTCTCGAAGGGATGGGCGGCATTGGCGTTGAAGAAGCCGCCGCCATTGGTGCCGAGCTGCTTGATCGCCTCCTGGCTCGCGACCGGGCCGAGCGAGAGCACCTGCCTGCCGCCTTCCAGCGTGGTCGCGGTGGCGGAAGCGTCCAGCGTCTGCGGCAGGCCGAGCGCGACGAAGGCCAGCGCCACGACGATGGCGAGCGGCAGCAGCACATAGAGATTGGCGCGGGTGAAATCGACCCAGAAATTGCCGAGCGTCGCTGCTTTCGAGCGGGCGAAGGCCCGTGTCAGCGCCACCGCCAGCGCGATGCCGGTGGCGGCGGAAAGGAAGTTCTGCACGGTGAGCCCGGCCATCTGGCTGAAATGGCTCATCGTCGCTTCGCCGGCATAGTTCTGCCAGTTGGTATTGGTGACGAAGCTCACCGCCGTGTTGAAGGCGAGGTCCGGCGCCACATTGCCGAAGCCCTGCGGGTTGAGCGGCAGGAAGGCCTGCAACCTCAGGATCGCGTAAAGCAGCACGAAGCCGGCGATGGAGACGGCCAGCATGGAGAGGGTATAGGCGAGCCAACCCTGCTCCTTGCGTTCATCGACGCCCGCGAGCCGGTAGAAGCCGGCCTCGACCGGCCGGAGCAGGGGGGACAGGAAGGTGCGTTCGCCGGTGAAGACGCGGACCATGTGGAGGCCGAGCGGCTTCACCGCCGCGAGCACGGCGAGGAACAGGGCTGCGATCTGCAGCCATCCGATGAAGGTCATGTGAAAAGGGCTCCCTCAGAACCGCTCGGGCTTGAGAAGCGTGACGACGAGATAGGCGGCGAGGCACACCGCGACGACGAGGCCGAGAAGCGGCTCGATCATGACGCGGCCCTCAGCCGAGCCGCGCCAGCGCCCGCGCATAGACGGCGAGGACGAGGAGCGAGGCGATGCCGGTGAACAGAAAGACGATGTCCGCCATGGGCGGTTCTCCTGACGCTGTTGGTACGGACCGGAATGGGCCCGAAGCGCGTCAAGGGTCGATGCCGAAGGAGCGGCGCGGGGGTAAGGAAAGCATAAAGGCCCACGGGAGGCCTGCGCGGCGATGCCCTGCACAGGTGAGCACCATGCCTTCACCCCGCGCCAGGGGCGGCGGAGAGGAAACCGCATTGGGAACGGTAGGCCGGATCAGGACGGGGGACCGTCGGCGGCGGGAAAGGGTCGATTCCAGAATTTGCTTGGGGGAAGCGCAAGGCGGCGCAGGCGATGCGACCGCGGGATGAATCGGATGACGTGGCGAGGCCAGGCGGTCGAGGCCGATCGTATGTGCGTCGGCGGCATCCGCCCGCGGGCGCCGTTCCGGGCGGCGCTGGCAAGTGCTCGGGAGCGTTTTTCGTCGGGGAGAAGCCACCGGCGGGCATGAGGGCCCGCCGGCTGGCGTCGCGTGCGTCAGGCCGCAGCGCCGGCGGCGGTGGCACGGTGGGAGGCGGCCTTGCGGGGCGCGCTGCTCTGTTCGGCTTCCTGCTTCATCCGGGCTTCCCGCAGACGCGCGATCTTGGCATCGCGCGCGGCCGCTTCCTTGTCGATGATCTCCTGCGCGGCGTTGTAGATCGCCTCGCGCTTGGCATCGCTGGCGCTGAGCCGCGGCGTGAAGGGCGTGTCACGGGCGGGTGCGTTGGGCATGAGCTTCTCCTTCAAAGAAAAAGGCCGGGCACGCCCGGCCTTTCATGTTCGACGATGTGTCGAGGCGTGAAACCTGCCTGCCGCTTAGCGGGACAGCCGGAGACCGGTTCGTGAAGGAACCTTCCACCAGGCATGAGAGAACGGCAGCAGGTCATTGAAATCCTGATTAACTTCCCGGGCAATGCGAAATGTCCTCAAGAGGGTCATGTCGCCATCGGGATGGCAGGACAGTCGATCAGCGGGTGCCGGCCGGCTTCTTCTTGGCAGCCGGGATCAGCCCTTCGCGCTGCGCCTGCTTGCGGGCCTGCTTGCGGGCGCGGCGCACAGCCTCCGCCTTTTCGCGAACCCGGCGCTCGGAGGGCTTCTCATAGGAGCGGCGCGCCTTCATCTCGCGGAAGACGCCTTCACGCTGCAGTTTCCGCTTCAGCGCCCGGAGCGCCTGATCGACATTGTTCTCGCGTACGATGACCTGCAATTTCTATCCTATCCTGACCGCTTCAGCGGCAATTGGTTTTGGGTAGACCGGTCTCATTACATAGGCGTTTGCGCAGATATTTCCACCCCCGCTAGGGCGGGACTGTCACGTTTCTGACGCAACACCTTGATGCAGCGGCATATTCGGCCATGCCACCCGATAGCGGTCGCGCCCCGCCGCCTTGGCATCGTACAGCGCACGGTCGGCACGCCGCATGGCGTCCGCCATCGTTTCGCCGGCTTCCACCAGAGCGATCCCGAAACTCGCGGTCAGCCGGAATTCGTCCTCCTGCCAATCGTGCCGCGTGGTCGCCGCGACCTGCCGGATCTCCTCGACATAGAGCGTTACGTCGTCGAGACGCACATCCTTCAGCAGAATGCAGAACTCTTCGCCGCCGATCCGGCCGCACAGGCCTCGGGCGCCGGTGCGCAGCAGCAGCACGGCGCCGAAATGGCGGATCACGTCGTCGCCCGCGGCGTGGCCATAGGTGTCGTTGATCGACTTGAAATGGTCGAGATCGCACATCACCAGCGCGCAACGGTCGCCGCCCGCGCCGAGGACGCGGCGCGCCCGTTCCAGAAAGGCGGCACGGGTCAGCACGCCGGATAGCTCGTCCCGCTCCAGCCTGCGGGCATTCTCGGCCAGCACCTCCGTCACCAGAAGGCCGACGAGGCTTGCACCCAGCATAAGGGAGAGGATGCCGCCGGCCGTCTGCGAATAGCGAATATAGGAGCTGGTGAGATAGGCCCGCACGCTGACGGCGGAGTCCAAGGCGGGGATGAGCACCGCCTTCGTCGCGAATTGCAGGGCGCACAGCGCCAGCACGAAGGCGAGGATGAGGTCGATCGCCCGCCGCGGCGAATGGCGCAGGACGACGACCGCCGCACCAGCCAGCACGACGGCGAAGGGAAGCTGGTAGGCGAGGGCTTGCGCCCAGCCGCCGCGCGGCAGATCGACGATGAAGAGGCCGTTGACGGCGGCATAGGCAAGGCCGATGCCCGCAATCCAGCCGACCCGCGCATCCGGCTGGTAGTGACGCAGCAGCCCCGCCGCGATCAGCAGGAGCGAGGCGAGCAGCAGGCCGAAGGAGAGCGTCGACACCACCCGCACCGAGGCGATGCCCTGCGCCAGAGCCTCCACGCTCACCGCCCCCGCCGCCGCAACGAATCCGGCCGCGCACCAGCGCCCGAGCCCGAGGCCGGAACGCGCGGTTATGCCGAGGAAGGTCCCGGCGAACACGACGCCGATCGCCAGGTTGATCAGCAGCAGGAAGGTCGCGTCACCCATCAGGATCCTGGAAGCCGAAGCCGGGAACCCATCTCCCGGCTTCAGGAAATGGGCGAGCCCTTCTGGACTAGCGTGATCGGCCGGTTTCTCAAGACCTATATGCGGGTGCGGATCATAAAAATGGTGCAGCGCAGGGAGAGCGTGGATTTCCGTCAGGGCCCGCCCATCTCGTCCAGCGCCATGGGCGATTCCGGCAGGATCTGGCCGCCGTCGATCGAAAGCCCCTGGCCGGTGATGTAGCCGGCCTCGTCCGAGGCGAAGAACAGCGCCGCATTGGCGATGTCGAACACGCTGCCGAGCTTCTTCATCGGAACGCAGGCGGCGGTCGAGGCGATATAGGCCTCCCCCATGCCGTCCATGCCTTCGGTGTGGATGTTGCCGGGCATCACGGCGTTGACCGTGATGTTCCACGGCGCCAGCTCGATCGCCGCGGTGCGCATGAAGCCGAGCTGGCCGGCCTTGGAGGCGCCGTAATGCGACCAGCCCGGGAAGCCGGTGATCGGGCCGGTGATGGATGAGGTGAGCACGATGCGCCCCTTCTTCTGCGCCTTCATGGCCGGCAGCACCGCGGAAACGGACAGGAACGTGCCCTTCAGATTGGTGTCGATGACATGGTCGAAATCGGCCTCGGTCATCTCGCCGAGCTTCGCCGCGGGGAAGATGCCGGCATTGGCGCAGAGCACGTCGATCGCGCCGTAGCGCTCCAGCGCCGCGGCGGCCATGGCGAAGGTGTCGTCCGTCTTGGTGACGTCGGCGGCGAAGGCCGAGGCGTTGGCGCCGATCTCGCCCGCCACCTTCTCGGCCTCGGCGAGGGTGCGGCTGACAACGAGCACGTTGAGCCCGGCCTGCCCGAAACGCAGCGCGATGCCGCGCCCTATTCCCTTGCTGGCGCCCGTGACGATGACGGTCTTGCCCGTGAGCGGCGTGAACATGGAAAGCGGCTTCCCTGAAAAGCGTTCTGGATCCGTGGTGATGAGGCAGGTCGTGGCCCGCGCCCCGCTGATATGACGAAATGTTGGGCTGCCTGACTTTTCAGCAGGGTGCGATGCCAATTTGATGTTGTAAAGCCAAAAACCGCATGTTTAGGTTCCAACATAATTCCACATCTGAACCACAGCGCAGCCTTCGACGCATGGCACCCGCGTGTCGTCGCGACAGGCAGGAGCGCGGGAACCACAGGGGATCGGGCTATGGCGGGCAGGGGGATGACGGGCGTGTACGGACCGGGGCTTTCGCGGCGCTCGCTGCTCAAGGGCATGGCCGCGGGGGCGGGGGCGATGGCCGCCGGTCCGCTCTTTTCCGGCAGCGCCTTCGCGGCGCGCGAGAAGGAGCTGAACATCCTGTGCTGGGAGGGCTACAACTCCGCGCAGGTGCTGGACCCGTTCCGCGCCAAAACCGGCGCCACGGTGAAGGCCGAGAGCCTGACCAACGACCCGACCATGATCAACCGGCTGCGCGCCGGCGAGATCAACACGTGGGATCTGATCAACGTCAACAATCCCTGGGCACGCAAGGTGATGCTGCCCGAGAAGCTGATCAAGCCGCTGCCGAAGGAACAGTTCGAGCCGTTCTTCGCCAAGATGCTGCCCTCGTTCAAATGGCCCTACAAATGGGCGATGAGCGACGACGGCAGCGAGCTGATCGGCATGGTGCAGCGCTTCGGGCCGTACAGCTTCGTGGTGAATACCGACAAGATCAGCCGCAAGACCGCCGAGGACACCGGCTGGAACCTGTTCAACGATCCGGCGCTGGCCGGCAAATACGGCATCCTCGAATCCGACGACTGGAACGTGTTCGGCATCTTCATCGTGGCGGGCATCGACCCGTTCAAGGTCCACACGCCGGAGGAAATGGCGACATTCGACGAGACCGCCAAGCGGGTCTTCAAGGGGGCGAAGCTGATCGGCGACATCGCCTCGATGAACCAGGCGCTGATTTCCGGCGAGATCGACCTGCACCTCACCGGCGGCACCTATTCGGTTTCGCCGGCGCGGGCCGACGGCCATCCCAATTTGCGCGCCATCACCCCGCTGAAGGGCCCGCTCACCGGCGGAAAGGGCGGCATCTCGTGGATCGAGGTGACGTCCACGGTCAACAACCCGCAGCTTTCCCCGCTGGCGCTGGACTTCCTGAAATATGTGCAGGCGCCCGAAGTGGCGCACACCGTCGCCTTCGCAGAAGGCACCTTCAATCCGGTGGCGCAGATGGGCAATCCCGACTGTTTCAAGCTGTTCACCAAGGAAGAGCTGGACGCCATCCAGTGGGACAGCCTCGAAGAGGAGATGGCCCGCTCGGTCGAGTACGACATCGTGCCGGACTACGACAAGGCGCTGGACATCATGAACGCGGCCAAGCGGTTGCGCGGATGAGGCGCCGGCGCGGGCAGGGGGGCGGAACGCTCCCCGCCCGGCAGCCCGCGCTCCTTCTCAGCGGCCGGCTCGGGGGACACCGCGTCTCTTGCCTTTCGTCTCTCCGCCTTTCGTGTCCTGCCGTTGAACGCTCTTGCCTGATGCCGACAGGAAGGCCCGCATGCTCCAGACCATGACCGCTCCCGCCGCCGAGGCGCAGCCCCGGCCGATCCTGCAACTGGTCGGGGTGCGCAAGACCTTCGGCCGCTTCGCCGCGGTGGAGAGCATCGACCTCGATGTGCGCGAAGGCGAGTTCCTGACCATCGTCGGGCCGTCTGGCTCCGGCAAGACGACGCTGCTGCGCATGCTCGCCGGCATGGACACGCCGAGCGAGGGCTACATCACCCTGCGCGGCGAGCTCATCAACGACATGCCCGCCAACAGGCGGCCGACCTGCCTCGTCTTCCAGTCGCTGGCGCTGTTTCCCCACAAGAGCGTGGGCGAGAACATCACCTTCCCGCTCAAGGTGAAGGGCGTCTCCGCCGCCGCCCGCAAGGCCCGCGCGCTGGAACTGATGAAGGTGGTGCGGCTGCCGCCCGACTATTTCGACAAGAACGTGATGAAGTGCTCCGGCGGCGAGCGCCAGCGTGTCGCCCTGGCCCGCGCCTTCGCCTATGACCCGCAGGTGCTGTTCTTCGACGAGCCGCTCTCCGCGCTCGACTACAAGCTGAAGAAGGCGCTGGAGAAGGAGCTGAAGGACCTGCACCGCGAAACGGGCAAGACCTTCATCTACATCACCCATTCGCTGGAGGAAGCGATGGTGATGAGCGACCGCATCGGCGTGATGCGCGCCGGCCGGCTGGTGCAGGTGGGCACGCCGGAGGAGATCTACGGCGCCCCGGTCGACCGCTTCGTGTCGGAGTTTGTCGGCGAGGTGAACACCATCAAGGTGAAGCGCGACGGCGAAGAATGGCGGGGCGTGGACGTGGACGGCCGCTTCACCCTTCGTCCGCCGGCCGATGGTGCGGCGCTCGGCGAGGCCTTCGTCGTGGTACGGCCGGAATATATGCGCTTCCTCAAGGAGGGCGACACCGCCGACAACCGCCTCACCGGCACGGTCTACAATGAATATTCGCTCGGCTCGCGCATCCAGTACCAGATAAGGGTCGGCGAGAAGGTGATGCTGGTGGAGCTGTCGCGCGCCCGTGCGCTTCCGCCCGGCAGCGACCCGGTGGTGACGATCGGCTGGGATGCCGCCGATGCCTTCACCCTTGCCGGCTGAGGGGAAGAGGATGGCCGACCTCGCCCACACTGAGACGCAACCCCGCGCGCTCGCCCACGCGCCGGAAGGCATGGACGGCGTGCGTCATGCGCGCCGCCTCTCGGTCGGCGCCCGCTGCGCACTGCCGGTGGCGGTACTGCTCGGGCTCGGCTTCCTCGCGCCGCTGGTGGCGATCCTCGCCTATTCCTTCGCCACGCCGCGCAGCTTCGATGTGTTCCGCTCCTTCACGCTCGCCAATTTCGCCACGCTGTTCGATCCGTCGAATACGGTGTGGGTGTCCTTCGTCTGGTCCTGCGGCTTCGCGCTGTTCACCGTCGCGCTGCTGGCGGTGATCGCCTATCCGATCGCCTACGGGCTGAACATGGTGTTCGGCCGCTATGCCGGTTTCGTCAGCGTGCTGTTCGTGTTCCCGCTCTTCGTATCGGAGAACGTCCGGCTCTATGGCTGGGTGCTGTTCTTCATCAAGAACGGCGTGCTCGACGGGACGCTGAAATGGCTCGGCCTGCCCGGCGGACCGGAGGTGCTCTACACGCCCGGCATCACCCTGTTCGGCATGCTCTACACCTATCTGCCCTTCATGCTGTTTCCCATGACCCTCGGCCTCGCCCTGGTGCCGCGCGATCTGGTGGATGCGGCACGCGACCTGGGCGCCGGGCGGCTCTTCATCTGGCGCGAGATCGAGTTGCCGCTCGCCATGCCGGGCATTCTCATCGGCATGCTGCTGACCTTCGTGCTCGCCATCGGCGCGACGGCGGAGGCGAAGATCCTCGGCGGGCAGTCGGTGATCGTGATTTCCCACGACATCGAGATCGCCTTCACCTATTCGCAGAACTGGCCGCTCGGCTCGGCGCTGGCGGTGGTGGTGACGGCCTTCATCGGCGTGCTGATCCTCTACGTGCTCTCCCGCCTCGACCTCGACCGCATGCTGGGGAGACGCTGAGCCATGGCGACGTCGCTCATCCGGAAGCAGAAGCGGACCAACGCCCTGATCTGGGGCTGGACGGCGTTCGTGCTCGTTATCGTCTACCTGCCGATCCTGTGCGGGGCGCTGGCGAGCTTCAACAAGAGCCGCTATTTCGGCTTCCCCATCAAGACCTTCTCGACCGACTGGTGGGACAAGACGCTGGCCTCGTTCGAGATCGGCATGATCGTGAAGACCTCGATCCTGATCGCGCTGGTCGTCACCGTGCTTTCGGTGGTGATCGCCACCTTCGGCGCGCTCGCCTTCGCCCGCTACGACTGGACGGGGAGGCGGCTCTACCAGAAGCTCATCATCCTGCCGATCTTCTTCCCCCAGCCGGTGCTCGGCCTCGCGCTGCTGCTCGGCTTCAACGCGGTGGGCATCCAGACCTCGTGGATGACGGCAGCCTTCGCCCATCTCGTGTGGATCGTGCCCGTGGTGACGCTGGTGATCGCCATCCAGGTCTATGGCTTCGACCCCGCACTGGAAGAGGCGGCCTATGACCTCGGCTGCTCGCGCATCCAGGTGTTCCGCGAGGTGACGCTGCCGCTGCTGTGGCCGGGCATCTGGTCGGGCATGCTCTTCGCCTTCTTGCTGTCGTGGAGCAACTTCCCGCTCTCACTCTACACGGCGGGTGCTGACTCAACGATCCCGAAATGGCTCTATGCCAAGATGGTGGCCGGCTATACCCCCATGGTGCCTGCGCTCGGGACCATGGCGACGCTGGGCGCGGCGGTGTTGCTGCTCGGCGGCGGCCTCGTCGGCCTGCTCGCCCGGAGGCGTCGTCCGGCATGAGCGATCATTCCGCCACCATCGCGGCGCCCAAGGGCCGGCGCGCGAGGCTGGACAAGCCCGCGCGGCAGGAGCGCATCCTTGCCGAGATGCGCGCCAGCGCGACGCTGCGCGTCGGTGATCTGGCCGCCGACCTGTCGGTCTCGACCGAGACCATCCGGCGCGACCTGTTCGAGCTTCAGGAGCGCGGGCTCATCAACCGCACCTATGGCGGTGCGGTGCGCCCGCTCGCCTCCGAACCGGCCGTGACCGAGCGCCACCGCATGATGGTGGCCGAGCGCGAGGCGATCGCCGCACGCACGGTCCGGTTCATCGAGCCGCAGGAGGTCATCGCCATCGGTGCCGGCGCCACCACCACCCATGTCGCCCGGCGAATGGCGGCGGAGTGCCGGAACATCACCGTCATCACCCATTCCTTCTCCGTGGCGACGGTGCTGGCGCCGAACCCGACCATCGAGATCATCATGTGCCCGGGCCGCTACAATGCGCGCGAGGGCATGATGGTGGGGGTGGAAACCATCGAGTTCCTGCAGAACTACAACGTCAACCGGGCGATCCTTGGCGTCTCCGGCATCACGGCGGAAGGGCTCGCCGATGCCGAGGCGCCGGCGGCCTGGGTCTATAAGGCAATGATGAACCGGGCGGCGGAGACCATCATCGTCACCGACCACAGCAAGTTCGACATACCCTCGCTCGCCATCTGGGCGCGCGTGCCCGACATCCATCGCCTCGTCACCGACACCCCGCCCGGCGGCGCGCTCGCGCGCGCGTTGCAGCGCGCGCAGGTCGAGGTGACGGCAACCTCCCGCCAGGCCGGGGAGGGCGCGCGATGAGCCTGTTTCCTGAAGGGGCGTCCCGCCGCCCGGTCCCGACGAAGCACCGATCATGACGCAGTTGATGTACAGCCCAGACTTTCTCGCCCGGCTCGAAGCCGGCCTGCGCCGGACGCTGCCGCGCTGGGGCCTGCCCTCGGCGAGCGTGGTGCGGCTGCTGACCATTTCCGAGAACGCCACCTTCCGCGCGATCGATCCCGAGAGTGGGCGCGATCTGGTGCTGCGCGTGCACCGGCCCGGCTACCACACCCGCGCCGAGATCGCCTCGGAACTCGCCTGGCTGAACGCGCTCAACGCCGAGCGAGTGGTGGCGACGCTGACTCCGGTGCCGCAGCTCGACGGCAATCTCATCGCCGACATCGAGGATGAGGGCACGGTCCGTCATGCAGTGGCCTTTGAACATGTGCCGGGCCGCGAGCCGGCGGAGGGGCAGGACCTGCCGCGCTGGTTCGAGCGGCTCGGCGCCATCAATGCCCGGCTCCACGCCCATGCGAAAGCCTGGAGGCGCCCGGAGGGCTTCGTGCGCAAGCGCTGGGACTATGACGCCATGCTCGGCTCGGTGCTGCTCTGGGGCGACTGGCGCGCCGGGCTCGGGCTCAATGCTGAAGGGCGCGCCGTGCTCGAAGAGGTCGCCGCCCTGCTGAAGCGGAAGGTGGAGGCCTATGGCACCGCGCCGGACCGCTTCGGCCTCGTCCATGCCGACATGCGGGTCGCCAATCTGTTGGTGGAGGGCGACACGCTGAGCGTGATCGATTTCGATGATTGCGGCTTCTCCTGGTACCTCTACGATTTCGCCGCCGCCATCAGCTTCACCGAGCAGGAGCCGTATATTCCCCAGCTTCAGCAAGCATGGGTAGCCGGCTATCGAACTGTGGCACCGCTACCGGACGAGGACTGCGCCATCCTGCCGACCTTCATCATGCTGCGGCGCATGCTGCTGACCGCCTGGGTCGCCTCGCATGCCGAAACCCCGACGGCGCAGGCCATGGGCACGGCCTATACGCAGGGCACCGTCGCCCTCGGCCAGGCCTTCCTCGCCAGCGCGGGAGACGCGGCATGACGATGAGCCACGAGATCGACCCGCCCGCCCTGGAAATCCTCGCGCTCAACGCCTTTTCCGGCGCGGGGGAGGGGTTGCCCCCAGACATCGCGGCGCTTGTGGCGCGTCGCCGGCGCAGCTTCGGCGCGGGGTCCGTACTGTTCTACGACGTGCCACTGAAGATCGAGCGGGCCGAGGGCGCCGTGATCCACGCCTCGGATGGGCGCGCCTATCTCGATTTCTACAACAACGTGCCGAGCGTCGGGCACTGCCACCCCAAGGTGGTGGCCGCGGTGCGCGAGCAGGTGGGCCGCTTCAACACCCATTCCCGCTATCTGTGCGACATTACGCAGGATTATGCCGAGAAGCTGCTCGCGACGTTTCCCGCGCCGCTGTCCAACCTCGTGATGACCTGCACCGGCAGCGAGAGCAACGACCTCGCGCTGCGCATCGCCCGCTCGGCCTCCGGCGGCATCGGCTTCGTTGTGACCCGCACCGCCTATCACGGCAACACCGCCGCGGTGACCGAGGTGTCGCCCTCCTCCTACAAACGCGGCGCGCCGCCGGCCCATGTGCGCGTGGTGGACCCGCCCGATCCGGCGATCTACGGCAATAACCTCGCTCAGGGCTTCGCCGATGCGGTGGCCGGGGCGATCGCGCAGATGCAGGCGGACGGCATAGCCTTCGCCGGGCTGCTGGTCGACACCATCTTCTCCTCCGACGGCGTCTTCGCCGACCCGCCGGGCTTTCTTGCCCCGGCCGTGGAAGCGGCCCGGCGCGCCGGCGGACTGTTCATCGCCGACGAGGTGCAGCCCGGCTTCGGCCGCACCGGCGCGGGGCTGTGGGGCTTTTCCCGGCACGGCGTGGTGCCCGACATCGTCACCATGGGCAAGCCGATGGGCAATGGCTATCCGGTCGCCGGGCTGGTGACGCGGCCGGAGCTGCTGGACGGCTTCTGCGCCGCCTTCGGCTATTTCAACACCTTCGCCGCCAGCCCCGTTGCGGCCGCGGCGGCCCGGGCGGTGCTGGAGGCGATCGAGGAAGACGGGCTGATCGCCAATGCGGCCCGTGTCGGCGGCCACCTCAAGGCGCGCCTCACCCATCTCGCCGGCCGGACGCCCATCTCCGCGGTGCGCGGGGCCGGCCTCTATCTCGGCGTCGCCTTCGCCGACGAAACCGGCCCCCGCGCCGACATCGCCAGCGCCCTGATCAACGGCCTGCGCGAGGAGGGCATCCTGATCGGCGCGGCGGGGCAATACGGCAACGTCTTGAAAATCCGCCCGCCGCTGTGCGTGACGGCAGAGCACGCGGACCGGCTGGTGGATGCGATGGAGCGGTTACTGGTGGGGAGGTAGGAGGGCGTATGCGCCGGGATGTGGCGAACGCGGTTCCTGCGATCGCAATTCCTGCGGCGCATGCGGCAACGACGCGCGAGGGCTTGGCGGAGGGGGTGGGATTCGAACCCACGGTGGGCTTGCACCCACGGCGGTTTTCAAGACCGCTGCCTTAAACCACTCGGCCACCCCTCCGGTGCCTCCTTTTTTCCCAACCCGCGGCGCGTTGCAAGAGTGGTTGTGGATGACGTCACGCTGCTCCTGTCGAAAAGCCCGACTGGTGCTAAGGAGAAGACAGGTCGAGGTCGTCGCGGATGATTGGTCGATAGAGGTATTCTGATGGCGCGGTTCCCGTCACCGCGTTCACGAGCGCGTTAACCAAAGTCATACTCCGCCGCATTTCCGCCTTACTCTGCCAGCCTTGTGTGTCATAAAGAGATGCCGCGCGTTTTTGCGGGGCGATCAATTTGGGCACGCGTAACGTCTTCGAAAGCACCAGGGGACTATGGTGCGGAGATGGAACGTGACAGATATGGTCGGGGAGCATGGGGCAGCACACGGCTCTGGTAAGCGGGCGCGCGGCTGAGGCACATGCCGAAGCGGTGAGCTCGAAGGACGGATCCCGTCGACGCCTTGCGGTGTCCTTTCAGGTATCCACATGGTCGCGGGTCGTGTTGGTGGTCGGTGCGGGCTTGCTCGTCGCCAACTGCACCTCGAACACGGCCAGCAAGCTTTTCAGCAAGATCGATCCGAAATACGGCGTCTCGGCCAGCCCGCGCGTGGTGCAGGCCGGCCAGCCGGTGCCCAAGGGCGGCGGCGCCTACCGTGTCGGCAAGCCCTACCAGATCGCCGGCAAAACCTACGTTCCTCAGGAAAACCCGAAGAACTACAAGACCGAAGGCCTCGCCTCCTGGTATGGTGATGATTTCCATGGCCGCCTGACCGCCAATGGCGAGGTGTTCGACATGGACTCCATCGCCGCGGCGCATCCCACGCTGCCGATGCCCTGCTATGTGCGCGTCACCAATCTCGCCAATCGCCGCTCGATCATCGCGCGTGTGAATGATCGCGGCCCCTATCATGCCAACCGCGTTATGGATGTGTCCCGCCGCACGGCGGAACTGCTCGGCTTCAAGCAGGTCGGCACGGCGCGGGTGCGCGTCGAATATGTCGGCCTCGCGCCGCTCGACGGTTCGGACGACCGCAAGCTGATTGCCACGCTCAGCAATGAGCGTCCTGCCATCCTGCCGTCCGACACCGGGGTGATGGTCGCCTCGAACGATTCCCCGATGCCGGTCCGTCCGTCCTCGATGCGGGTGCCCTCTATGGCTCCTCCGCCGCCGGATCGTCCGTTCGATCTCGGGGACGCGCTTCTCGCCTCCGCGCGTCCGAGCCCGGTGCAGACGCCGATCGGCACGCCGCGGCAGGCGCCGCGTCCCGCGGTCGCTCCCTCGCAGGTCGCGATGGCGCAGGAATCCGATCGCATCGATCAGATCGCCGCGGATGTGCCCGAACCGCCGCCCGCGCCGGCCCGCGTCGCCGCTCCGGCGCCCAGCTATGTCGCGGCTCCGGCTCCCGCGCCGCTGCCTCCGGTTCCGCAGGTGCGCACGGCGGTTGCCGCCGCCAAGCCGGTCATCCGGCCGGGTAATGGCGCAACCTATGCGAGCCTCGGCTCGGTGACACCGCCCAAGCCCGTGCAGCGCGCTCCCGCGCCCGTGGCGAAGCCGGTGACGGCAGCGCCCGCAGCGGTCGTTGCCTCGGCCGCGCCGCGTCCTGCAAAGCCGGTGACGCTGCCCGCGCCGTCGCAGAGCGCGGCCTATGCGCCCAGCCCGGCGGCTTCCGGTTGGGTGGTTGGTCCGCAGCCGGTTGCCGTCGGCTTCGCGCCGTCGTCGGGCTATATCGGCTCGGGCTACTGACGCGCCCGATCGGCTGACGGGCCGGCTGAACAGGTCGGCTGAACAGGTTCTTGCGAGGTGGGCCGGACTCGGTCCACCTTTGTCATTTCCAGCGGGACCTGACGATGCCGGCGATCGTGCAGCTTCTTTCTCGTGCCGCCTCTCCCATGTCCGGCGTCGCGGCTACAGCGCGTTCCATCGCGCGCCCGGGTGCGGGGCAGGGCGCCGTCCTGCGGGCTGTCCTCGCCATCGCCGCGCTGGTGCTGGCGGCCTTCTCGGTGCCGCGGGATGCGGCGGCACAGGCGACGCCGCCGGTGGTCGCGACCCCTGCCGCCCTGCTGATGGATTTCGACAGCGGCACCATCCTGTTCGAGCGCGCCGCCGACACCCAGGTCCAGCCGGCAAATCTGACCAAGATCATGACCGCCGCCGCGGTGTTCCGGGCGCTGGCGGAGGGTAAGCTCAAGGCAGACGACACGCTGAGCGTGAGCGAATATGCGTGGCGCAAGGGCGGTGCACCGTCCGGCAGCACCGCGATGTTCGCCGCGCTGAACAGCCGGATCGCCGTCTCGGACCTGCTGCGCGGCATGATCATCCAGTCCGGCAACGATGCCGCCATGGTGCTGGCGGAAGGGATTGCCGGAAACGAACTCGCCTTCGCCGGCAAGATGAACGAGGAGGCCAAGCGCATCGGCCTCACCGGCTCCACCTTCCGCAATGCGAGCGGCCTCTCGGACCCCGGCCAACTCACGACCGCTCGCGACATGGCCAGGCTCGCCGCCTTCATCATCCGCACCTATCCGGACAAGTACGAGATCTATTCCGAGAAGGAATTCACCTGGAACAAGATCCGCCAGCTCAACCGCAACCCGTTGCTCGGCATGAGCCTGGGCGCGGACGGGCTGACGACGGGCTATCTCAAGGACAGCGGCTTCAATCTGGTCGGCTCAGCATTGCAGAACGGCCAGCGGCTGGTGCTTGTTCTGCTCGGCGCCAAGTCGGACAAGGAGCGGGCGGAAGATGCCCGCAAGCTTTTGGAATGGGGATTCCGAACCTTCGAGCAGAAGCCGCTCTTCGCCAGGGACGAGCCGGTCGGCGAGGCCGTGCTGTTCGGCGGCGAGAAAGGCTCGGTGCCGCTGGTGGGCGCTTCCGCGATCAGCCTTCTGGTGGCGCGCGACGGCAGCGAGAAGCTGACGGCGAAGATCCATTACACCGGGCCGGTTCCCGCACCCGTCGCCAAGGGCCAGCAACTCGCCACGCTTCAGGTCTATCGCGGAGAGCAGGTCGCGCTTGAAGTGCCGCTCTTCGCCGCCGCCGACGTGGCTCAGGGCCCGCTCTGGCGCCGCGCCCTCGATGCGGGTTATGAGCTTTCGGTGAGCCTGTTGCGGCAGGGCTACGCGAAGGTGAAGGAACGCATCGGCATGAAGGACACGACCGGATGAAGGGCCTCTGGGGATGAACCCGCAGCCACGCATCGCCCTTCCGGCGACGCCGCTGTCGCCGGAAGGCGAGGGGCGAGCGGCGGCGCGCGGCGGGCGCGGGGTCTTCATCACGCTTGAAGGCGGGGAGGGCGCCGGCAAGTCCACGCAGAGCCGCCGCCTCGCGGAACGGCTGCGCGGGCTCGGCCACGAGGTCGTCACCACGCGCGAGCCGGGTGGATCACCGGGGGCGGAGATCATCCGCCATGTCCTGCTCTCCGGCGCCGCCAAGCCGTTGGGGCCGGAAGCGGAAGCCGTCCTCTTCTCCGCCGCCCGCGCCGATCATCTCGATGTCACCATCCGGCCGGCCCTCGCGCAGGGGGCGGTCGTGATTTGCGACCGGTTCGCCGATTCCACGCGGGCCTATCAGGGGGCCGCCGGTTCGGTGGATCATCGCTTTATCCGGGCGCTGGAGGAGGTCACGGTAGGCGAGACGCGGCCGGATCTTACCCTCGTCCTCGACCTGCCGCCGGAAGACGGGCTGGCCCGTGCCGAGGCCCGCGCGCCTGGCGCCGCGGACCGGTTCGAGAGCGAGGCCATCACCTTTCACCAGCGACTGCGCGAGGCGTTCCGCATGCTGGCGCAGGAAGAACCGACTCGCTGCGTGCTGATCGACGCGCGCGCGGATGTCGACACCGTTGCCGCACGAATCTGGCAGGCGGTCGAGGAAAAGCTGCGGGTTCGCCTGTCGCTCTCGGAAGCCGCCGCCCCATGAGTGCCGATGCCGTCGTCGAAGCCGACCGTTTCGAAGCCGCTCCGCATCCGCGCGAGCGCAGCGCGATCGTAGGTCATGCCGAGGCGCAGGCGCTGATCCGCGAGGCATGGGATGCCGGCCGCATGCCTCACGCTCTGCTGCTTGGCGGTCCGGAAGGCATCGGCAAGGCGACGCTCGCCTATCGCATCGCCCGTTTCGCGCTGTCCGGCGGAGCGGCTCCGGCCGGCACGCTCGATGTCGCGCCCGACCATCCGGCGAGCCGGCAGGTGAGGGCGCTTTCGCACCCCGACCTTCTCGTGTTGCGCCGCGTTCCCGGCGACGGCGGCAAGCTGCCTTCGATGATTCCGGCCGAGCAGGTGCGCAAACTCAAGGCGTTCTTCGGCTCCACAGCCGCGCTCGGCGGCTGGCGGGTGTGCATCGTCGACACGCTGGACGAGATGAACGCGCAGGGCGCCAATGCGTTGCTGAAGACTCTGGAGGAACCGCCGTCGCGTGCGTTGTTCCTGCTGGTGAGCCACGCGCCCGGCCGGCTGCTGCCGACTATCCGTTCGCGGTGCCGGGTCGTCCACATGCGCGGGCTCGACGAACGCGAAACCGCGATGGCCTTGACGGGCCTCGCCGCGGAGATGCAGGGGCTCGATTCCGCGCGCTTCGCAGAAGCCGCGGCGGCCAGCGAGGGCAGCGTGCGCGAGGCGTTGCGCCTGATGTCGGGGGAGGGGCTCGCCATCCGCAGCGCGACGCAAGCCTTGCTCGACGCCCTTCCCGCCCCCGATCCCAAGGCGCTGCACACGCTGGGCGAGCGGCTGCAGGGCGATCGCGCCGGCGGGCTGGATAGCTTCACCGCCACCGTCGAGGCATGGATCAGCGATCACGCCACCGGCCGCCGGCAGAGGGCCGGGCTTCGCCTTGCACGCCTGCCGGAGGTGTGGGAGAAGGTTCGCCGCGCCGCCATTGACGCGGATACCTTCAATCTCGACCGCAAGACGCTCGTCTTTCGGATCTTCGCCTCGATCGAGGACGCTTTGGCCCCTTGAGCGAGGCCGGTCCGGCCGGCCGTTCGCCAACGGGACATGCCCGCGTGACCTCGACCTTCTATATCACCACCGCCATCGATTATCCCAACGGCGCCCCCCATGTGGGCCACGCCTATGAGAAGATCGCGGCCGACGCCATCGCTCGCTTCCGCCGTCTCGAGGGCGATGAGGTGCGGTTCCTCACCGGAACCGACGAGCATGGCCTGAAGATGATGCAGACGGCGCAGAAGCAGGGGCTGACCCCGTTCGACTGGGCGACGAAGAACGCGGATCGTTTCAAGGAGATGGATGCGCTTCTGGGCGTGTCCTATGACCGCTTCATCCGCACCACCGATGCCGACCATATCGCCGCCTGTCAGGCGATCTGGCGCAAGATGAAGGAGGCGGGGGATATCTACCTCTCCGCTTATTCCGGCTGGTATTCGGTTCGCGACGAGGCCTATTACGCCGAGGACGAGACCACGGTGAACCCGGACGGCGTTCGGCTCGGTCCGCAGGGCACGCCGGTAGAGTGGACGGAGGAGAAGAGCTATTTCTTCCGCCTCTCCGCCTATCAGCAGGAGCTGCTCGACTGGTACGAGGCGCATCCCGATTTCATCCAGCCCGAGAGCCGTCGCAACGAGGTGTTGAGCTTCGTGCGCGGCGGCCTGCAGGACCTCTCCATCAGCCGCACCACCTTCTCCTGGGGTGTGCCGGTGCCGGAGGACGAGGAGCATGTGATGTATGTGTGGGTGGATGCCCTCACGAACTACATCACCGGATGCGGCTATCCTGATGAAAGCAGCGACTCTTTCCGAAAGTGGTGGCCCGCCGCCCTACATGTGATCGGCAAGGACATCATCCGCTTTCACGCGGTTTATTGGCCGGCTTTCCTGCTCTCCGCCGGGCTGGAACTGCCGCACGCCATCTTCGCGCATGGCTTCATCCATAATCGCGGGGAGAAGATGTCGAAGTCGGTCGGCAATGTCGTCGACCCGTTCGACCTCATCAGGGCCTATGGTGTCGATGCGCTGCGCTATTTCCTGCTCCGCGAGGTGCCATTCGGGCAGGACGGTTCCTACAGCCACGAGGCGATCGTCGCACGCACCAATGCCGACCTCGCCAACGACCTCGGCAACCTCGCCCAGCGCTCGCTGTCGATGATCGCGAAGAACCTCGGCGGCGCGTTGCCCGCGCCCGGCCCGCTGTCGGAGGCCGATGCCGAAATCCTCGCCAGTGCCGACGCCATGCACGATAAGGTGCGCGAGGCGATGCAAGGATGGCAGTTGCATCAGGCGATCGCCGTCATCTGGTCGGTGGTCGCGGATGCCAACCGCTATTTCGCCGCCTCGGCGCCGTGGGAACTGCGCAAGACGGATCCTGAACGGTTCGGCACCGTGCTGTGGATCACGGCCGAGGTGATCCGGCAGGTCGGCATCCTGGCTCAACCCATCATTCCGGTGAGTGCCGGCAAGCTGCTCGACCTGCTGGCCGTGCCGGCTGACGCCCGCAGCTTTGCCGCGCTCGGCGGGGCAGGGCGGCTTACCCCGGGCACGGCCCTGCCCGCCCCGGTCGGTGTCTTTCCCCGCTATGTCGAGCCGGAAGCGGTCTGAGATGAGCGGAAAGCTGGCTTCCGGCATGGTGGTGGACAGCCACTGCCATCTCGACTTCCCCGATTTTGCCAGCGAGATCGACGCCGTGGTGGAGCGGGCCCGCGCTGCCGGTGTCGGGCGCATGGTGACCATCGGCACACGCATCCGTCGTGCCGCCGAGCAGTACGCGCTGGCGGAGCGTTTCGACGACGTGTTCTGCTCGGTCGGCACCCATCCGCACAATGCGGGCGAGGAGGCCGATGTGCCGCTTGCCGATCTTCTCGCCGCCGCCGACCATCCCAAGGTGGTCGCGATTGGGGAGGCGGGGCTCGACTATCATTATGACAACGCCCCCCGCGACGCGCAGGCGGCAGGCTTCCGCATGCATATCGAGGCGGCGCGGCGCATGGGCCTGCCACTGGTTATCCATGCCCGGCAGGCCGATGACGATGTGGCAGCGATTCTCGAGGACGAGAGCGCGAAGGGCGCCTTCGGCTTCGTGCTCCACTGCTTCACCGCCGGCGAGGATCTGGCGCGGCGAGCCGTTGCGCTGGGTGGCTATGTCTCGTTCTCCGGCATTTTCACCTTCAAGTCCGGCGCGCCGCTGCGCGAGATCGCGGCGGCTCTTCCGCGGGATCGGCTGCTGGTGGAGACGGACGCACCTTATCTTGCGCCCAATTCGAAGCGGGGCAAGCGGAACGAGCCGTCTTATGTGGTCGAGACAGCCGGAGTTCTGGCCGACACGCTCGGCCTTTCGCGCGAGGCTCTCGCCGACCTGACGACGGCGAATTTCTTCCGGCTGTTCGCGCGCGCGACCTGACGCAAAAGGATCGACCATGACGCAGAGCTTCACCATTCTCGGCTGCGGCTCCTCGGGCGGAGTGCCGCGGGTCGGGCAGGGTTGGGGCGCCTGCGATCCCGGCGAGCCACGCAACCGCCGCCGTCGCTGTTCGCTGCTTGCGGAACGCATCGGCGAAGATGGTGCGCGCACCACGGTGCTGATCGACACCTCGCCCGACCTGCGCGAGCAATTGCTGGGCGCGGATGTCCGCCGGCTGGACGGCGTCGTGATCAGCCACGAGCATGCCGACCATACCCACGGGCTGGACGATGTCCGCCCCCTGACGATCCTGCATCGCAAGCGGCTCGACACCTGGCTCGACGCGGAGACCTCCGCGTTGCTGCGCCAGCGTTTCGGCTACTGCTTCGAGACGCCGCCCGGAAGCGACTATCCGCCGATCCTTCAGGAACATCGTTTCCGCCATGGCGAGACGCTCAAGGTGAACGGGCCGGGCGGTTCGCTTTCCATGGTGCCGTTCCGGCTCTATCACGGCCAGATCACCGCGTTCGGCTTCCGCTTCGGCGGGCTGGCCTATACGCCGGATCTGCACGACATTCCCGCGGAGAGCCTGTCTTACCTCGAAGGTCTGGATGTCTGGATCGTCGACGCGCTGCGTCCCACGCCGCATCCCAGCCATTTCTCGCTGGGCGACGCGCTCGGCTGGATCGAGCGGCTGAAGCCGAAGCGGGCGATCCTCACCAACATGCATGTCGACCTCGATTACGGCACGCTGCGCCGCGAGCTACCGCCGGGCATCGAGCCCGCCTATGACGGCATGACGATAACACTGTGAGGCCTGGGAACCGACGTTCTTGCCGGAATTGGGATGCTATTATTTTCCATAATATGTCTTCTGCGATTCATAGCTGATCTGAACGACCCGCGCGGCTGCCGGATCATTCCCCCTAGCTAAGCCCATGCCATCTTCCGGAGAGCCTGCGTGACCCCCTCCCGCGACATCGAACGCCTGCTCGCTATCATGACGGCGCTGCGCACGCCCGGGACCGGTTGCCCGTGGGATCTGGAGCAGGACTTCCGCTCTATCGCCAGATACACCGTCGAGGAAGCCTATGAGGTCGCCGATGCCATCGAGCGGGACGATCTCGACGATCTCTGCGACGAACTCGGCGATCTGCTGCTGCAGGTCGTTTTCCATGCCCGAATGGCCGAGGAGATTGGCGCCTTCGCCTTCGGTGATGTCGTGGAGGCGATCACTGCGAAGATGATCCGCCGGCATCCGCATGTGTTCGGCGATGCAGGCGGGCGCGACGTCGCGGCGGTGAATGCGGCGTGGGACGCCATCAAGGCTGAGGAAAAACAGGCCAGACGGAACCGGCGCGCTGCCCGCGGGCTGCCGGAGGAGGGCGCCCGCCGGCTGCTGGACGACGTGCCCCGCGCCGCCCCTGCCCTCACCCGGGCGATCAAGCTGCAGAGCAAGGCCGCGCGCGTCGGCTTCGACTGGCCGGATGCCAGGCTCGTGCTCGACAAGATCCGCGAGGAGATCGACGAGGTCGAGGCCGAGATCGTCTCGGGCAACCGCGAGGCAGCCGCCGGCGAGGTGGGCGACCTGCTCTTCGCGCTCGCCAATCTCGCACGCCACCTGGAGGTGGATCCGGAGGCGGCGCTGCAGGGAACCAATGCCAAGTTCACCCGCCGCTTCGGCCATATCGAGGATGCGCTGGCCGCCGGAGGCCGCATGCCGGCGGAAGCCAGTCTCGAAGAGATGGAGGCGCTCTGGCAGCAGGCGAAGACGCGGGAATAGCTCTCAGGCCGTGCGGTGGCGTGAACTTCCGGTACGACGGGCGCCGAACCGGTGTTCGAGATTCTCCGCCCGGTCGGGATCGACCCGCACCACGAGATGCAGCCGGCCGTTCTCGCCGACACGGCGATCCAGCACCTCGGCATGCCGGTAGAGCCAGCTCAGCCCCTCGCCATCGACCGGATCGAGGTCGAGCGCCAAGGTCACACGCTCGCGCGCGAGCCGCTGCTGGATTGCCGACAGCAGGGTGTCGATCCCCTCCCCGGTCAGCGCGGAAACCGGGATGGGATGCTCGTCGCCCTGGCGGCGTTCGGCGATGTTGAACACGCGGGCCCGGCCTTCGACGTCGAGCTTGTCGATCTTGTTCCACACCTCGATCAGGCGGACATGATCTTCGGGGTCGATGCCGAGGTCGGAGAGCACGTCACCGACATCATCGGCCTGCGCCTCGGCATCCTCATGCGACAGGTCGCGGACATGAAGGATGATGTCGGCCTCGATTACCTCTTCCAGCGTGGCGCGGAAGGCAGCGACGAGCTGGGTCGGCAGGTCGGAGATGAAGCCCACCGTGTCGGACAGGATGATGCGCTCGCCCCCCTTGAGCTCGACCGCACGCAGGGTCGGGTCCAGCGTCGCGAAGAGCAGATCCTGCGCGCGGACATCCGCCCGGGTCATGCGGTTGAACAGGGTGGATTTGCCGGCATTGGTGTACCCAACCAGCGCGACCACCGGATAGGGCACCTTCTTGCGGCTGGCGCGATGCAGGGCGCGCGTACGCTTCACCTGTTCCAGCTCGCGCTCGATCTTGAGGATGCGCTCGCCGATGATGCGCCGATCCGCCTCGATCTGCGTCTCGCCCGGGCCGCCGAGGAAGCCGAAGCCGCCTCGCTGGCGCTCGAGATGCGTCCAGGAGCGAACGAGGCGGCTCTTCTGGTAGCTCAGATGGGCGAGCTCGACCTGAAGCACGCCCTCCTTGGTGCGGGCGCGCTGGCCGAAAATCTCAAGAATGAGCGCGGTACGGTCGATGACCTTGGCGGACCACGCCTTTTCGAGATTGCGCTGCTGAACGGGCGTGAGCGGCGCGTCCACGAATACGAGGCCCGCGCCGGTCTCCTCGACCAGCGCGGCGATGTCCTCGACTTTGCCGGTTCCGAGATAGGTCGCGGGCTTCACTTGCGAGAGGCTGACGATGAGCTGGCCTACGACATCGAGGTCGATGGCGAGTGCCAGCCCGACGGCCTCGTCGAGCCGGGCTTCCGGCGTGCGGCGTGGCCCTTCGCCCTCCCCGCCCCGGACGCGGGACAGATGCGGTTCGACGACCACGACCCGCGTGGCATCGCCCTGCATATTTTCAGGGCTGGCCGGAGCCGCAGCTCGCACAAGCTTGCGGCCGGCGGGGCCTGTTACGCTCTTGGGATCCAAATCAGCCCGTTTCCTCGGCTGGCCGGTTCAGCGATTGTCGCCGTTCAGCTCTTGTCGACGGCTTCGTCCGAAGCTTCGAAGAGCTGGACGGGATGCCCCGGCATGATGGTCGATATCGCGTGCTTGTAGACGAGCTGGGAGTGCCCGTCACGCCGAAGCAGCACGCAGAAATTATCGAACCAGGTCACGACTCCCTGCAATTTCACGCCATTGACGAGAAAGATGGTGAGGGGTGTCTTGTTCTTGCGGACGTGGTTGAGAAAGGTGTCCTGGAGGTTCTGGGAACGATCCGCGGCCATTTTTTTTGATCCGTTGTGATGTTGCGCCGGCGCGGCACTGACGTGGCCTGACGATCCTGTCCGTGGACCGCCAGCTCATGCCAGAGTGCGTTGCAAGCATGCCACACGATGTGTGTCGCGCAAGACTCTTTCGCGTCCGGCGTGGCAGGTGTCCTCAGACTGCTAACATAGCGTCGCCTTTGCGACACGGTCTGGAAGTGCTCGATTGTGTATCGACGATGTTCGGACTGCCGTTCACGACCCGATGGGCTTCGCGATTCGCGCCGGGCGCGACAATGCGATCAACGTCGCCACAGTGCAGCGTGGACCAGGCCCAGCACGACGACGATCTCCAATCTTCCGAGCACCATCCCGGTGCCGAGCAGCAGCTTGGCATAGGCCGGCAAGGCGCCCCATTCCGGCCAGACCGTGCCCGCCTCCCATCCGGCGCCATAGACCGGCCCGGCATTCGTCATCGCGCTCATGGCAGCGACATAGGCCGCATCGAAGCTGGGCATGGCCGGGGCGATAGCCGCCGCCAGAAAGCCGAGCGTTACCGTCGCGACGACGAAGCACACCCACACCGCCTTCATAGCTTGCAGCGGAACTGTCTGCCGGCCGAGCTGCCGCGGTCGTACTGCATGCGGCATGACCAGCCGGTTCAGCTCCATCAGGCTCTGGAGCACCATGGCGCCCACCCGATGCAGCTTGATGCCTCCGCTGGTCGAAAAGCTCGCGCCGCCCATGAAGATGATAAGCAGCACGACGGTGAGAGGCAGGGAGGTGAAGTCGCCGGCGTGAAGTTCGATACCGGTTGTAGTGACCAGCGATACGGCTGTGAAGAGTCCGTCCTCCAGTGCCACAGGCAGGGAAAGGCGCCCTTCCGGGGTCTGATAACGTATGGCGGAAACAAGAATTCCGAGAATGATGACAAGGACAACGACGGAAACGTTCTCACGTTGCGTGAAAGCCTGGCGGAACCGGCGGGTGGCGATCATGCGGTGCCACAGGATGGAGGTTCCGCCCGCGAGCATGAAGAACGACATGACCAGCTTTACCGGCATCGTGCCATAGGCCGCCATTCCGTCGGCATCCGGCAGCAGACCTCCGGTCGAAACCGCCGCGGTCGCCATGCCGAAGGCGTTGAACCCGTCGAGACCGGCTGCGAACAAGGCGATCATGCAGAGCATGGTGACGCCGGCATAGACCGGAACGACCGTTTCGATCGCGTCTTCGAAGAACGCTGTGCCCTCGCTGATGCCCTGTTCGGGCAGGCCGGAAATGCGGTCCGGCAGACCGCCGACGCCAGCGGGCGCCAGTACGGCCACGGCACCGATAAGCGTCAGCAGGCCACCCAGCCATTGCAGAGACAGCAGCCAGACCAGCGTCGCGCGCGGTACGTCCGCAACGGCGTGAATCCCGCCGCCGCCGGTGGTCGTCAGTGCGCAGATCGCTTCGAACCAGGCATCTACGAAGCCGAGCGAGGTTGTTGCGTCCACCGGTATCGCCGCAATCACCGAGGCCCCGAACCAGAACAGCGTGAGCAGGCCGTAAGACGACAATCGCCCAAGCCGGGCGGACCGATTGCGGGTCGCCAGATGCAGTGCACCGGCACCGAACACGGTGAGCAGGGCGGTCAACAGGAATGCAACCGACGCCACCTCATGCCGGATCAGCCCCACGGCGCCGGAAAAGAGCAGGAAGAGCGCGAGCGCGCCGGCTCCGAGCGCGCCTTTCTGGGCGACCGCGATCATGGCGCCTCAGAAGAATTCGAGGCTGACGCGGAAGAGCTGCTCCACGCGCTTCACCTTTTCCGCCAGTGCGAACAGCACGATACGGTCACGCGGCTGGATTACGGTTTCGCCGCGCGGCAGCAGCACCCTCCCGGCCCGGATGACCGCGCCGATCCGCATGCCGTCGAACAGGTCGATCTGTTTGAGGGGACGGCCGACGAGCGGCGAGGTTTCCAGCGCCTCCGCCTCGATCACCTCCCCTGCTCCGTTCAGCAGCGAGTGCACGCCGCGGATGCGGCCCTTGCGGACGTGCTGGAGCACCTTGGAAACGGTGATCTGGCGTGGATTCACATAGGCGTCGATGCCGAGCCCGCGGGCAAAGGCGGGGTAGTTCGGATCGTTCAGCAGCGAGAGCATGCGCCGGGCGCCGAGTTCCTTCGACAGCAGGCAGGACAGGATATTGACGCGGTCGTCATTGGTCACCGCGATCATGGTGTCGGCCTCGCCGACGGACGCCTCCTCCAGCACCACGCGATCGAGCGCGCTGCCCTGAAGCACGACGATGCGGTCAAGCTCCTGCGCAATGAGCTCGGCGCGGGCTGCGTTATCCTCGATGATCTTCACCCGCGCTCGCGGATTGCGCCGTTCCAGCTCGCGCGCGACGTACAGCCCGATATTGCCGCCGCCACCGATCACGACACGTTGCGCCGGCACCTCGTCGTGGCCAAAAATGGAAAGCGTGCGCACCACCTGGTCGGCCTGCGCGGCGAAATAGGCGATGTCGCCGGCGATCAATGCGTCCGCGCTCCGCGGCACGAACATGCGGCCCTTGCGGTTGACGGCGATCACCACCGCGCGCAGGTCCGGGAACAGGTCGGTGAGCTGGCGAAGGGGCGTGTCGATGACCGGGCAATCTTCCTCGCAGCGTACGCCTGCGACGACGACCTGCCCGTCGGCGAAATTCACCGTGTCGATGGCGCCGGGCAACGAAAGCCGCCGCAGCACCATCTCTCCCACCTCGATCTCCGGCGAGATGACGACGTCGATCGGCAGGTGATCGCGCGAGAACAGGTCGCGCCACTGGCCTTGAAGATAGGTCTGGGCGCGCACGCGGGCGATCTTGGTCGGAACGTCGAAAAGCGCATGGCCGACCTGGCAGGCGACCATGTTGACCTCGTCATGCAGCGTGACCGCGATCAGCATGTCGGCGGCATCGAGCCCTGCGCGCGCCAGCACGTCCGGGTGCGAGCCATGGCCGACGAATCCACGTACGTCGAGGGTGTCAGTGATCGCCTGGATGAGGCGCGGCGACGTATCGATGATCGACACGTCGTTCTGCTCGGCGGCGAGCCGCTCGGCAATGCCGAAACCGACCTGACCGGCGCCGCAAATCACGACCTTCATCGGACCCTCACCCCTGCACGCACCCGCCGCGGCACGGGTGGCTCGCGGGCAAGCGAGTCACACTCTATAGCAGGTTCGACGAAGACCGCAGTTCATCCTGCCAGCGATGTGGCGGTTTGTGCAACGGGAACGGCATGGAACGGGCCGGCCCCCGGCCCCGCGCCGACCAGTTCAATTGCGTTTTCGTGCTGTGCAAGGGTCGCGAAAAGCTCCCGGGCCACCATGCGCCAACTCCGCAACGGCAGGGTGCGGAGCCCCTCCTCGCGCCGCTTCAGATAAGCGCGGTCGAGGATCGGACGCTCGATGCAGGAGATCATGTCGTCCAGCGACGTCGGGTCGAAATAGTCGATGGCTTCGCCGAGCACTTCCGACAGCGATGTGACGCGGGACGAGAGGCAGAGCCGGCCAAAGCTTGCGCTCTCGCCAAGCGGAAGTCCCCAGCCTTCGTAGAGGCTGGGGAATATCGAGAAAAGGCACGCGCTATAGAGCGCGGCCAGTTGCTGGTCGCTCGGCTTGCGGACGAGCCGCAGGCGCTCCCGGAGCATCGGATGGCGCTGCAGAAGCTCGTCGATCTGCCGGGCCTTGCCGTCATGGTCGCCCGCGATGACGAGCGTCGGAAGGCGCTCCGTCCCGATGCGCGCTCCGATGCGACCCCAGACATCGATGAGCGCGAGCAGGTTCTTGCGGGCATGAGCGATCGAGCCGACCGAGAGCACATATTCGCCGTCCGGAACCAGCGAAGGATCGACGTGGCCGTCCCAGTCGAAACTGTGGGCGAGCGGAACGCGGTCGATCCTGGGAGGCTGGCCACTCCTCGATCCCAGAACGCCACGGATATCGGCGGCGGAGTGGTGCGAGATGGTGACGTAGCGGTTTGCGAGCGATGCCATCTCGCCGAACCAGTGGACAAAGGCCAGGTTCGGTTTGGGTTCGCTGGCCGGCGCGACAATCGGGATGAGGTCGTGGATGAGCGGCACAACCTCGACGCCCGGTCGTGACGCAAGAGCACGAAGTCGCGCGATCTGTTCCGGCAACAGCCATGCCATTCCGAGCACAGCAACGACGCACCTCCCTTCCGACGGCATGGTCCAGGGGGAGATGGCCCATCCGAGCACCCCCCTCGGTGGCACAAGGTACTCGCCCACGGCCCGAATCCGGCGTTTGAGGCCGCGCCTGAAAAGATGCCATGCCCGACGCAAGGGGCGATCCATATAGCGCCGCGAGGCTGTCTTCATCCGTATGCCGGTCATCCCGGTCGCACGGTTGAAGTGGTGCCGATCAAGACAGCGATCATCGGCGAAAAGCGCGGGATCAAGTCGAACATAGCGATGCTGCGCGGGGTGGAAGAAGACGAGCGTGACCCCTCCCCTGCCCTCCCGCCAGTCGGTGTGTCGGATGATTTGAGTGATGACGCGCACGATGCCGCCGAGTGCCAGACCATTATTGAGGTGCAGGCATACATCCGACACATCGACAATAACGGGGTTTGCAGGCGGAACGTGGAACGGGATAGTCGCTGTCATGGATCAGAAGCCAAAGACGATGAGCTGAACCGTACGCATATATATCCGGCACCTGTTTCCACGTTCAGTCCCAGCGTTTCGGCATGTTTCTCTAGCGTAGAATTTTTGTTTGCGCACTGTCCTGACGTAACTTTCGATCGGCGTAGTATTGTTGAAATTTTATAAATTCAAATGTATCTTTAATTATAATCGTACCTTCCATTAGGTGCGTCGTCAAAGGTGTGAACGTCACTCGCTCCCAGATTTGAATACCGACGCGGCAATGGAGAGGAAGAGCTGGGGCAGCAGCAATTTCCGCAGGCATATGTGAGCGCGGAGCGGCCCGAACTCCGCCCGATTTGCGCCGTCTATCATCGCGCAACATCGTCGCGACGCATCCGGAACGCTGGGGGACCTATCATGAACGAGCAGCCGATGATCCGGCGGCGAGGCCTTCTGCATGTTGCGTTGGCGGCGATCATGGTGCCCGCTGCGATGAATTCCCGCGTTCTTGCGAAAGCCGGCGAGCCATTCGCTGCCGATCTCGCCGGGCTCGAGGCCGGCATGCGGGGCGCGCGGCTCGGCGTCTGTGTGCTCGACGCGGCGGGCGTGAAGGCGACAGGCCATCGGATGGACGAGCGGTTCCCGATGTGCAGCACCTTCAAGCTGCTGGTCGCCGGTGCAACGCTGGCACGGGTGGATCGCGGCGAGGAGAAGCTGGAAAATCACGTCGCCTTTGGAGAGGCGGACCTCGTTCCCTATTCGCCGATTACCGGATCGAAGCAGGGCGTCGGCCTTGATATCGAAACGCTTTGCCTGGCCGCGGTGACAGCGAGCGACAATACGGCCGCCAATCTCCTGCTCGCCCGTCTCGGTGGCCCGGCGGGATTGACGGCCTGGTTGCGAACGATCGGCGACAACGTGACCCGGCTCGATCGGATCGAGCCGGCGTTGAACGCGGCCGCGCCGGGCGACAAGCGCGACACCACGACGCCCCGGGCCATGACGCAGACCATCCGCCGGCTTCTGCTGGGAGATGTGCTGTCGACCACGTCGCGCGAGCACCTCACAGATTGGCTAGTGCACAACACCACCGGCGGCGCAAAGCTGCGGGCCGGGCTGCCGGTCGGCTGGCGGATCGGTGAGAAGACCGGCGCGGGCAGCCATGGCACCAGCAACGACACCGGTATCGTCTGGCCTCCGCAGGGTATGCCGCTTTTCGTCGCCTCCTATCTCACCGGCTCACGCGCCGATCGCGGCGCGCAGGATGCGCTGCATGCGAAGGTGGGCGTGTTGATCGCGGCCCATTTCGGCTGAGACGGCAGGCGCCGGGAATCAGCCGATCCCCAACGCCTTCAGCTTGCGATGGAGCGCCGAGCGCTCCATGCCGACGAACTCCGCCGTGCGCGAGATATTGCCGCCGAAACGGCTGATCTGCGCCACGAGATATTCGCGCTCGAACACTTCGCGCGCCTCTCGCAGCGGCAGTCCCATCAGATGCTCGCCGCCGCTGCCGGTCGGCAGGCTCGGCACCAGCGAGCCGACATCCGGCGGCAGCATGGAGGCGGTAACAGCGGCATCGGGATCGCCGGTCGCAAGGATCAGCAGTCGCTCGATATTGTTACGCAACTGGCGGACATTGCCCGGCCAATCGTGCGACTGCAGGACGGCAAGCGCATCGTCCGCAATGCGCCGGCGCGGCAGGCCGGTGCCCTGCGAGATCTGATCAAGGAAATAATCAACAAGTCCCGGCACGTCGTCGCGCCGCTCGGCGAGAGGGGGCACGCGGATCGGCACCACGCCGAGGCGATGGTAAAGGTCCTCACGGAAGCGGCCTTCGGCGATCTCATTTTCTAGATTGCGCGCGGTCGAAGAGATGATGCGCACATCCACAGAAACCCGCGTGGTGCCGCCGACCCGCAGGAAATTCTGGTCGACGAGAACGCGAAGGATGCGGTTCTGCGTCTCGCGCGGCATGTCGGCGACTTCGTCGATGAAGAGCGTGCCGCCATGCGCCTCTTCCAGCGCGCCGACATGCCGGCCCTCTCCATTCGTGCCCTCGGTGCCGAAGAGCTCGACTTCCATGCGTTCGGGCGTGATGGCGGCAGCGTTGATGACGATGAAAGGTCCGTTGGCGCGGCTCGAGGCGGAGTGGATGATGCGCGCCGTGAGTTCCTTGCCGGAGCCGGAGGGGCCGACGATGAGGATGCGGCTGTTGGTCGGCGCGACCTTGTCCAGCGTCTGTCGAAGCTGGTTCATCACGGTCGAACGGCCGACCAGCTTCTGCGCGATCGGCGCGCGCTGCTTCAGGTCGCGAACCTCGCGCTTCAGCCGCAGGGTCTCCAGCGCGCGATTGGCGACCAGGATCAGACGATCGGAATTGAATGGCTTCTCGATGAAGTCGTACGCACCCTGCTTGATCGCCGCAACGGCCGTCTCGATCGTGCCGTGACCCGAGATCATCACCACCGGCACATCCGGGTGGTTGCGCTTGATCGCTTCGAGCAGTTGGAGGCCGTCGAGGCGCGAGCGCTCAAGCCAGATGTCGAGGAAGATGAGGTTCGGGCGCCGCGATTCGATCGCGGCGAGCGCTTCGTCGCTGTCCTTGGCGGTACGCGCGCCATAACCCTCGTCCTCCAGGATGCCGGCCACCAGCCCGCGGATGTCGGCCTCGTCGTCGACGATGAGGATATCGGTCGCCATGAGTCCGTCTCTCCTATTCGGTCCGGGCCGCCTGGGGCCCACGTTCATTGGTCGTTGAAACGCCCGACGGTCCACCGTCGAGGGCGAGGGTCAGGCGAACCCAGGCCCCCCTGCCCTCCGGCGCGTCGTCGAGTTCGATACCGCCGCCATGCTCTTCCATGATCTTGCCGACGATGGCGAGGCCGAGCCCCGTGCCCTTCTCGCGCGTCGTCACATAGGGTTCGAGCAGGCGCGCCCGGTTTTCCACGGGAAGACCCTTGCCGTTGTCGATGACATCGATGGTCGCTGTGCCACCCTGCCCGGCCTTGCCTTCTGCGCGCAGCCGCACGCGAATCTGCGCGGGTGCCGTCATCTCTTCCGGCGGGACGGCGCCGATGGCTTCCGTTGCGTTCTTGATGATGTTGGTGAGGGCCTGAGAGATCAGCCGCCGGTCGAACCTTGCTTCGACCGGCGCATCCGGCAGCTCGCAGTCGAGCTTCACATCGGGATTGCCGACCCGCATGAGGAATACGACCTGCCGCACCGTCTCGGCGAGATCCTGCTGCTCGGCGACGGGCTTGGGCATGCGGGCAAAGGAGGAGAACTCGTCCACCATGCGCCCGATATCCCCGACCTGGCGGATGATCGTGTCGGTGCACTGGTCGAAGACCTCACGGTCCTCCCCGATCACCTTGCCGTAGCGCCGGCGAAGCCGCTCCGCGGAGAGCTGGATAGGGGTCAGCGGATTCTTGATCTCATGGGCGATGCGCCGCGCCACGTCGGCCCAGGCCGAGGAGCGCTGTGCCACCACCAGCTCGGTGATGTCGTCCAGCGTCACCACGAACCCGCTGTCGCCTTCGCGCGACTGTTCCGTCGTGAAGCGTACGGCCAACATTCGGTCGCGACCGTTGCGGTTGACCGTCACATTGCCCTGCGGGGAACGCTGGCTGTGCTCCAGCGCCTCGGCGATGAGCGTGCCGATTTCGGGAATCACGACCGCGAGCTCCTGCCCCAGTGCATCTTCTTCCGCGATGCCCAGCAGGCGTTCGGCAGGCCGGTTGATGATTGAAATGCGACCTGCCGTGTCCATGCCGATGACGCCGGCGCCGACGCCCGACAGCACGGCTTCCGTGAAGCGCCGGCGGCTGTCGATCTGGTCGCGCGCCTTGACGATGTCGTCGCGCTGGGTTCGCAGTTCCTGCGTCATCTTGTTGAACGTTTCGGCAAGGCTGGAGAGATCGCCCTCCGAACGCCGCACGGGCACTTCGACATAAAGATTGCCGGCCGCCACGAGATCGGCCGCGCCGATCAGCCGACGGATCGGCGAAACGAGCCGATTGGCGAAGTGAATGCCGAGCCACACCGCCGACAGCAGCACGGTGAGCGAGATCACCGCATAGAGCACGGCGAAGGCCACCTGCACGCCGATGCGCTGCTGTTCGAGGCTGCTGTAATCCGCGACCGCGGCCCGCGTCTCGTTCAGATAGCGGATGACTTTCGGGTCGATGGGACGGGCGACATACAGATAGAGGTTGCCGTCGCCGAAATCCTTCAGCGGGATCACCGCTCCAACGAAGTCCGCCTCGTTGGGCAGATAGACCAGCGGTTGCTCCTCCGTGGCGTCCTTGAGGGCCAGATTGGATGGCACCACGAATTCGCGTCCCACCCGGATCGTGGCGCGGTCGACGACGGTGAGATCCTTCTGGATCACCATGGCGGCGGGCAGTCCGCGCAAGGCGGCCTGTGCCGTCATCGCCTGGCGAAAGCGGCTGCGGTCCTGATCCCAGAGCGAACGGATGCGCTGGAGATCGCGGGACATGGCGAGGATATCGCCGCGGATCGAATAGGCGTGCTCCCGCACATAGGTCTGCGCGACCGACACCGCATTGTCGACGATGGCGCGCGTGCGTACCGAGAACCAGCGATCGAGGCCTCGGTCCAGGGTGATGCTAGCGAGCAGCGCGACCAGGATCGCCGGGACCACGGCGACGACCCCGAACAGTGCGACGACCCGCACATGAAGGCGCGCGGCCGCTCTTCCGCGCCGCCGCGCCTTCACGATGCGCCAGATCTCGCGCCCGATGATCACGACCAACATCAATGACATCACGCCATTGATGGTGAGGACCGTGATGACGACTTCCTGCGAGGGCACCAGCGGGGTGATGCCCACCAGAACGATGAAGCTGACGAGCGCCATGACCAGCGCCAACAGCACCATGATGGGCGCCAGCATGCCCCACGCGGAAAACCGGAAGCCCGCCGCCCCGAAGTCGAGGGCGTCGCGCGATGTCCGGTCCGGTGTTTGGGTGTCGGCCATGCACCACCTTCATGAGACGGCGATTCGCTGCGAACCGCCTGACCTGATGCAGTGGAACGACACTGGTGCAAAAATGTGACATAGGCCAGTGGGGGGCCGCATTTTCCCGCGCTCATCCACGTGACTTGCGCGTGATCGCAACGTGAGACCGGGTGATGCGCAGCAGCTTTCCCTCACACCATGAGCGGGGTGTTCCCGAAGCGGGTCAGCAACTGATGGATCGCGGTGCGGGTCGGTGGCTCGACCCAGCGCGCCACGACGTAGCCCAGAGCAACTACCGATGCGATCGGCAGCAGCGGGATGAGCAGATGAGGCGTGAATGGAAAGGCGCGACCAATCTTCGTGATCATGGCCACCATCATGTTTTCGTGGACGAGGTAGAGCGGGTAACTGATGAAGCCGATGAACTGGAACGGCGAAAGGCAGAGCAGTTTCCCGATGGCAGGAATCAGTACGGCTCCCAGAAACACGAAAATGATGAAAAGGGACGCGCCGATCGGCTGCCCGCTGGCAAGGGCACCCAGCAGGCTGGACCCGAAAGCCGCAGCCAGAACGGCCCGTTTCCCGGTGCAGGTATATTCGAAGTAGAGCGCGCCGGCGAAAAACCAGATGAACTCGCCAAATCCGAGCGCGGCAACGCCGCGGGCCACGCTGTCCTCATATCTCACCAGTGCAGCGAAATGGAACAACCCGTCTGCATCCGTCAGCATGAGGACGGCGAGGGCGAGCAGATAGATGGCCAGCAGCGAGACGAGAGCGACGCGCCGGCCGAAAATGAAGAAGAGGGTGCCGAAGATCAGATAGAAGCGGACCTCGAGAAAGAGCGACCAGAACGCGCCCTCGATGGTATCCCCCGCAAAGAGACCCCCGGTCAGCACGCGGAGCGTTGCCGGGCTCAGAAAGGTGAGCCCCGGAATGACTTGCGTCAAATTCGGGGCTCCGGCAGGTCTTTCGGGAAAAAGAAATGCTGTTCCGATTATGATGAGCGAGCAGGCCAGCATCGCCGGGAATAACCGGATCCAGCGTTTGAACAAAAAACTCATGAAACTTCCGGATTTCTCCAGAGTCATGACAATGACAAAGCCGGATATGATGAAAAATAGTTGGACCCCGGTTATCCGGGTGTCAAATATCGCGTATTGCGCGAAGATGGACTTGTAGGGATAGCTGTCTGGCCAGCGTGCGAAGGCGTGGTACAGCACGACCATCGCAATCGCGAGGCCGCGCAGGCCGTCGATATATTCAAGGCGGTGCGGACGAGACGAAGGCGTACCTGCGCCCGTCCCGGCAAAGAAAGCATGCGTCATTGCGTACCCTACGGCTGATGGGAACCGACCCGGAGTACGCGTGACGCAACTATCTGCTGGTGCGGATTATCTGGATGTCCAGATCCCGAATTTTCTTCCGTAGCGTATTTCTATTGAGCCCCAGCAACTCCGCCGCCTTGATCTGGTTGCCCCGGGTGGCAGCCAGCGCAGCCGACAGAAGGGGATATTCTACGTCTTTCAGGATACGGTGATAGAGGCCCGGAGGAGGTAGTTGCTCACCAAAACCACCAAAATAAGTATTAAGGTGGCGCTCGACGGATGACGCCAAAGTTTCATCACCTCCACCCTCCTCGGGTGCCGAGGTGGCGACCGGAGTCGCGAGTTCTGCCTCGATGATCGAGGAGGTGATGATCTCCTGAGGATAGAGCGCCGCGAGGCGGCGGATCAGGTTTTCCAGCTCGCGTACATTGCCCGGCCAGCGATAGCGCTTGAGCCTGTCGAGCGCGGCGGCGTCGATCTGCTTGCGCGGCAGGCCTTCACGCTCTGCCTGCAGGAAGAAATGGCGCACGAGATCCGGCACATCCTCGGTGCGCTCCCGCAGCGGCGGCAGCCGCAGCGGCACCACATTGAGGCGGAAGAACAGATCCTCGCGGAACAGCCCCTGCTGGATCAGGATGCGCAGGTCCTTGTTGGTCGCGGCGACGATGCGTACGTCGGTCTTGATGGGCGTACGCCCGCCGACCGTGGTGTACTCGCCCTGCTGCAGCACACGCAGCAGGCGGGTTTGCGCCTCCATGGGCATGTCGCCGATCTCGTCGAGGAAAAGCGTGCCGCCCTCGGCCTGCTCGAAGCGGCCGGCGCTGCGCGAATTGGCGCCGGTGAAGGCGCCCTTCTCGTGGCCGAACAACTCGCTTTCGATGAGGTCGCGCGGGATTGCGGCCATGTTGATGGCGACGAAGGGTCCGTTCCGGCGCTTGCCATAGTCGTGCAGCGCGCGGGCGACGAGCTCCTTCCCGGTACCGGACTCGCCGGCGATCATCACGGTGAGGTCCGTCTGCATCAGGCGCGCGAGCACCCGGTAGATGTCTTGCATCGCCGGCGAACGGCCGACCAGCGGAATGGCGTCGGCATCCTCGCCATGGCCCTTCAGCGCGGCTTCCGGCTTCTTCGGTTCGGAGAGCGCACGCCCGACGATGGCGATCAGCTCCTTCAGGTCGAAAGGCTTCGGCAGATACTCATAAGCGCCCTTTTCCGACGCGCGGATCGCGGTCATGAAGGTGTTCTGCGCGCTCATCACGATGACCGGCAGGTCCGGGCGCACCTTCTTGATGCGAGGCAGCAGATCGAAGGCGTTCTCGTCCGGCATCACCACATCGGTGATGACGAGATCGCCGTCGCCCTGACTCACCCAGCGCCACAGGGTCGCTGCATTGCCGCAGGAACGAACCTCATAGCCGGCACGGGACAGCGCCTGGTTGAGGACCGTGCGGATCGCCGCGTCATCGTCGGCAACAAGAATGGAACCCGTCGGCATGGCGGCTCTCAGCTCTGCTCGGCGTCCGTGCGGGCGCCGCGATACATGGGCATCAGGACTCGGAAGGTGGTACGGCGTGGCTGGCTGTCGCACTCGATGATGCCGCCATGGTCGCCGACAATCTTGGCGACGAGGGCGAGGCCGAGGCCGGTGCCGGTAGGCTTGGTGGTGACGAAGGGGTCGAACAAATGGGGCATCAGGTCTTCGGGCACGCCGGGACCATTGTCCTTCACGCAGAATTCCAGCGGCAGGCTCACCCGCGCCGTCGAGCCGGGCACGGTGAGGCGCACGCCGGGGCGGAACGCGGTCGTCAGATGGATCTCGCCATCCGCCGCGTCACCCACCGACTCGGCCGCGTTCTTCACCAGATTGAGGAACACCTGGATAAGCTGATCGCGATTGGCCAGCACCGGCGGCAGCGAGGGGTCGTATTCCTCGACGAAGCGGATATGGCGGGCAAAGCCGGACGAAGCCAGCGTGCGGACATGCTCGAGCACCGCGTGGATATTCACCGGTTCCCGGTCCACCGGGCGTTCGTCGGAGAACACCTCCATGCGGTCGACCAGCTTCACGATGCGGTCGGCTTCATCCATGATGAGGCGAGTCAGCGAGCGGTCGTCGTCGCTGGCGGAGATCTCCAGGAGCTGCGCCGCCCCGCGTATGCCGGAGAGCGGGTTCTTGATCTCGTGCGCCAGCATGGAGGCCAGTGCCGTGACCGAACGTGCGGCGCCGCGATGGGTAAGCTGGCGGTCCATCTTGTCGGCGATGGTCCGCTCCTGAAGCATGATGACGACATGGCCGGGACATTCCGGCAGCGGCGCGACATGGATGTCGACGATACGCTCGCCGCCATTCCGCGGCGTGCCTAGGTCCACGCGATACTCGTTTACCGCCGCACCACGGGCGCGCACCTGCTCGATCAGCGCCAGCAGAGGGCTGCCGAAGGGCACGAACTCATGGAATTTGTGGCGCGCCAGTACCGCGAGGCCGACTTCGAAGAAGGCCTCGGCAGCGACATTGGCATCGACGATACGGTCGTCACCCGCCACCGTGATCACCGGATGCGGCAGGGCGTTGACGATGGCGTCGGTCAGCATCGCCTTGCTTCCATCTGCGGACCGCTCGGACTTCGCCGATCTCATGCTGCACATCTCCAGGACAGATCGTCGAAGGCGGTACGTATGCCATCGGTTACGAGGGCAGGGTCGTCGAGCATCAGCAGGCGGCTGCGCCAGGCATGCCCGTCGAGTGCCGGGCGGCCCGCACGGATCGCCGCCGCCTCCAGCGCCCAACCGATATGCTTGCGTGCCGTGCGCACGCCGAGGTCACGGCCATAGTGGCACAGCCAGCCATCATAGAGTTCCAGCAGCACGTCGCGCTGGGTGTCGAGGTCCGGGTCCGCAGGTGTGACGCCATCGGCCAGTCGCCGTGCCACCTGCCCCGGAAACCAGGGCCGACCCTGCGCACCGCGTCCGATCATGACGCCATCCGCGGCGGAGACTTCGAGCATGGCCGGTGCATCGTCCGCCATCGTCAGATCGCCATTGGCGATCACGGGAATGCTCACGGCTTCCTTCACCGCCCGGATCGCCGACCAGTTGGCGCTGCCGGTGTAAAACTGGCAACGGGTGCGGCCATGGATCGTGACCATGGCGATGCCGAGCGCCTCGGCACGACGGGCAAGCTCGGGCGCGACGAGCGCGGTGTCGTCCCAGGAGAGCCGCGTCTTCAGCGTCACCGGCACACGGACGGCGCCCACGACGGCGGCGAGGATTCGCGTCGCCAGATCGAGGTCGCGCAGCAGGGCCGAACCGGCGAGGCCAGTGGTTACACGCTTGGCGGGGCAACCCATGTTGATGTCGATGATGGCAGCACCCGCGCCTTCCACATGGCGCGCCGCCTCTGCCATCGCTATCGGTTCGTTGCCAGCGAGCTGGACGGCATGGACGGCGATCCCCTCGCCTTCCGCCCGCACCACCGTCTCGGCATGGCCGCGTGTCAACGCGTCGCTTGCCACCATTTCGGAGACGACGAGACCGGCGCCGAAGCGTTGCGCCATGCGCCGAAACGGAGCGTCCGTAATGCCCGCCATCGGCGCAAGCAGCACCGGGTTCGGCAGCCTCACGGTTCCAATGCCAAAAGATGTGTCGGCGGCAGGTCGGATCAAGCTGTGATCACTCGGTGCACATTAAATAAGCCCGGATGGGCGTGCTCATATAATAGCCATCGGCCACCCGCATCAACCCCCCACTTATGCGAAGACGTCATCCCGCTGCATGCGAGACATGCCGTTTCGCGCAAAAGGCGGGCGATATGAGGCATGCCGCGGCAAAATGCGACATTCGACGGCTGGAGGGCCTGCGGGCAACACGAGGAGCTATCGCGCCATTTTGCTTTTGCGCTAAACGGTGACCAAGGGCAAGACGCGCCGCCACCCGGCAGGACCGTCCACCCGTGTCAAAAGAATGATCCGCGGACGATGTGCATGACGACGGATGTAGTGGTGGTGGCGGCGGGACGCGGGCTGCGGGCGGGAGCGGGCGTGCCGAAGCAGCTTCGTGCCGTAGGTGGCAAGCCGCTGCTGCGACGGACCGTGGAATGTTTTTCTGCCGATCCCCGCATCCGTCGTATCCGTGTGGTCATCCACCAGAACGACGAAGCGGCATGCACCGAGGCGCTTGCCGGCCTGCCGGGAGAGATTGCCTTCTGTACGGGCGGAGAGACGCGGCAGGCCTCCGTCAAGGCGGGCCTCGAGGCCATTGCGGGCGATGCGCCGGATCTCGTTCTGATCCACGACGCGGCACGGCCTTTTCTCACCGCCGAACTCGTCGGCCGGGCGATCGAGGCGGCGGCTTCTCACGGCGCCGCGGTACCGGCGCTGACCCTCACTGACACCGTCAAGGCCCACGCCGGGAACGGCACGCTGTCGGCAGGCCCCGATCGCGAGGGCCTGCGCCGCGTGCAGACGCCGCAGGCCTTCCGCTTTCCTCTTATCCTCGCCGCGCACCGCGCGCTTCACCGCAGCGATCTGACCGACGATGCCGCGGTGGCCGAGGCGGCCGGTCATCCGGTGTTCGCCTTTTCGGGGGAAGCGGCGAATGTGAAGATCACCACAGCGGAGGATTTCGTGGACGCCGAGCGCCAGATCGCCCTGACCCTCGCCGACGTGCGCTCGGCGACGGGCTATGACGTGCACGCCTTCGGCGCGGGCGACCACGTCATGCTCGGAGGCATCGCCATTCCCCACATCGCCGGCCTCGCCGGTCATTCGGATGCGGACGTCGTTCTTCATGCGCTGACCGACGCCGTGCTCGGCACGCTCGGCGACGGCGACATCGGCAGCCATTTCCCGCCCTCCGATCCGCAATGGAAGGGTGCGTCGTCGGATCGCTTCCTGGCACATGCCATCGCCCTGCTGCGCGCGCGGGGCGGAATCGTCGCCCATCTCGATTCGACCGTGGTGTGCGAAGCGCCCAAGATCGGCCCCCACCGCGAGGCCATGCGGGCCCGGATTGCCGAGATCGCCGGTATCCCGCCCAGCCGCGTCAGCGTGAAGGCGACCACCAGCGAGCGCCTCGGCTTCACCGGACGGCGCGAGGGCATTGCCGCGCTGGCGACCGCTACCGTACGCCTGCCATGGTGTGACGAATAGGAGAAGCGGATGGATCGCGAGATCGAAGCAGCGGCAAAGGGCGTACTGGCGCTCTGCCGGGCGCGTGGCTGGACCGCAGCGACGGCTGAATCCTGCACCGGGGGTCTGGTCTGCGGAGCGCTGACCGCGATCGCCGGCTCGTCCGACGTGGTGGATCGCGCCTTCGTCACCTATTCGAACGCCGCCAAGGTCGCCGTCCTCGGAGTCAGCGAGGCGACGCTCGACGCCCATGGTGCGGTGAGTCCCCAGACCGCACGCGAGATGGTGGCCGGCCTGCTCGCCGTGGCCGGCACCTCGATCGGAGTGTCGGTCACAGGCATAGCAGGACCTGGCGGGGGAAGCGCGGAAAAGCCGGTGGGCCTCGTGCATTTTGCCGCGCAGCGGCGCGACGGACGGCTGATCGAGCGGCGCGAGGTCTTTGCCGGTCAGGACCGCGAGGGCGTGCGCCGCTCCTCCGTGCTGACCGCCCTGTCCATGCTGAAGGAACTGGCGCGCTGAACTCAGCCCGCGCTTGTGCCGACCCCGTAGACCACATCCGCCCGCTTCTCGAAGGCCTCGGCGAAGCGCCGGAAGGCAGCATCGAACATGGCGCCCATCAGCAGGCCGAGCGTACGCGAGCGGAACTCGTAGGAGATGAAGAAACCCACCTCGCAGAGCGGCGACGGGCTTCCGTCCTCTGCCGGCAGATCCCTGAACGACCAGCGGTTTTCCAGTCGGCTGAAGGGGCCGTCGAGATATTCTACCACGATGCTGAGGCGTGGCCGGTCCAGCGTGACGCGACTGGCGAAGGATTCGCGGAAAACCTTGTAGGCGACGGTCATGTCGGCCACGAGGATATCGACGCCATCACCGCTCGCCACCTTCCGGCGGACAGTCAGGCTTTCGCACAGCGGCACGAATTCGGGGTAGCGCTCGACATCGGCGACGAGGTCGAACATGTCGGCGGCGGTATGGCGCACCCGCCTGTTGTTGCGGAATGAGGGCATGGCGTCAGGCCGGCTGCCCCACGGGGCCGGGCACCGTTTTCGTCGGATGGCTCGCCGTAGATCCTGCTGTTCCGCGCTTCGCCTCGCGGGCCGCACGCAGCCGTGCGAAATCCTCGCCGGCATGGTGCGACGAACGGGTGAGCGGGCTCGACGACACCATCAGGAAGCCCTTGGCATAGGCGATCGCCTCGTAGGACTTGAACTCATCCGGGGTGACGAAGGCCTTCACCTCGTGGTGCTTGCGGGTGGGTTGCAGGTACTGGCCGATGGTCATGAAATCCACCTCCGCCGAGCGCAGGTCGTCCATCAGCTGCAGCACCTCGTTCCGCACCTCGCCGAGGCCGACCATGATGCCGGACTTGGTGAAGATCGAGTCGTCCAGCTCCTTCACCCGCTGCAGCACGCGCAGCGAATGGAAATAGCGCGCGCCCGGCCGCACGGTGAGATAGAGCGAGGGCACGCATTCCAGATTGTGATTGAACACATCCGGCCGCGCCTCGACCACGACCTCCAGAGCCCCCTCCTTGCGCAGGAAATCGGGGGTGAGCACCTCGATGGTGGTCGTCGGGTTGAGCGCACGGATGGCCCGGATGGTGCGGGCGAAATGTTCGGCGCCGCCATCCGCGAGGTCGTCGCGGTCCACCGACGTCACGACGACGTGTTCAAGGCCGAGCTTGGCCACCGCTTCGGCCACCTTCTGCGGTTCGTCCGGATCCAGCGCATTCGGCAGGCCGGTGCGCACATTGCAGAACGAGCAGGCGCGCGTGCAGGTGTCGCCCATGATCATGAAGGTGGCGTGCTTCTTCTGCCAGCACTCGCCAATATTCGGGCAGCTCGCCTCCTCGCACACCGTGACGAGGCCGTTCGCGCGGACGATCTTTGCGGTCTCGGCCCAGCCCGGCGTGCCGGGCGCGCGCACGCGAATCCAGTCCGGCTTGCGCAGAACCGGGGTCTCGGGCCGATTGGCCTTTTCCGGGTGACGGGGGCGGTTCAGCGTGTTGACGACGACGACCATGCAGGACCCGCTGGACGAAAAGAAGAGCGGCGACGTACCACCTGTCTTCACTTAGGCGCGAATGGCCGTGGAGGAAAGCCTCCACCGCGCGGGACGGCTGCCCGGCTGCCGCATGGCAAGCATGAAAAAGGGCGTCCGCGGCAGCGGACGCCCTTATCGCTATTCAGGCCGGACGCCTTGGCGTCACTGGGCCGGCGGGTTCTGCTTCAGCTTCTCGGCGCCGAGCTTCTCCAGCCCTTCCTTGGTTTTCTGTTCCATCTGCTGCTGCTCGGCCTGCACCTGCTGCTGGCGGGCACGCACCTGGTCCTGGATCTTCTGAACCTGGGCTTCGAACTGCTTCTGGTCGGTCTGCGGACCGTCATAGGTCTTGCCGAAATCGCCGAGGCCGATCGGGTAGGAGATCACGCGACCAACGGCATTGGCGACCTGCAGGGTCAGGCCGGGGGCCTTCTTCATGCGGTCGATGAAGGCGGCATCGACCTGGAGGTCGCCGCGGCAGACCTTGTCGTCGCACATCACGAAGGTGCCGGTCAGCGGCTGCTCGCCGGCGAGCGCGACGCGGAAGCCATTGCGTAGCAGGATGCCGGTCGGGAACGCGACCGTGAACATCTTCTTCGGGTCGTCCTTCACCTCGAACAGGCCGAAGCGCACGAGGAACTGCCCGGTATCGGCGATGATGGTCTGCTCCATGTTGCAGACCTGCTTCTTGATATTGGGATCATCCGCACAGCGCTTGATCCACGGAATCGCCACCGCGGGAATCTGCTGGGTCTGCGCGGCCTGGGCCGGCGCCGCGGGAGCGGCGGGCTGGGCGTTCTGCGCAGCGGGCTTCGCAGCAGGCTTGGCGGCAGGTTTCGCCGGGGCCGTCTGGGCGAATGCGCCGGTGGCGCCGCCGAGGAACGAGGCCACCGCAAGCGCGGCGACGAGCTTGGCCGCACTACGCGGCGCGAGAGACGAACGTCGGATCATTTCGTTGTCCTGTCGAGCAAACCGTCGGCACGCCGACGTCAGGCGGACGCCTAGGCGCCATCTCAGGTTGAGGGGTGTCTCACGACCAATTGAGGCAAGACCGTGGCCGTCGGAGAATTCCCTTGAGGCGTACATACTATCTCTGATTCGGACGGTCATGAGGCGTGACCGGGCCGGATCCGAGACGGAGATGCGCAAAGGTGGATATCACACGGCGGCATATCCTGTGCGCCGGGATCGCTGCGGCAGGGGTATCCGGGATGAGACCCCTCGTCGCAAGGGCCTCGGCCGCCACCCCGGACAGCGATGAAGGGATTCCTGCCGCAGCGTCCGCTGGCGGCCCGATGCACGGTCTGGCGATGCACGGCATGCCCCTCTACGAGGCCGGTTTCAGCCATTATCGAAGCGTCAACCCGGATGCGCCGCGGCGCGGGCGGCTGGTGCAGGGGGCGGTCGGCACCTTCGACAGCCTCAATCCCTTCATCGTGCGCGGAACGCCGCCACCCTTCATCCGCTGGAACATCGTCGAGAGCCTGATGGCGCGCTCGCCGGATGAGGCCTTCACCGTCTACGGCCTGCTTGCACGCTCGATCGAGACCGACGATGCCCGCAGCCATGTGACCTTCCAGCTCGACCCCGCCGCGCGCTTTTCCGACGGCACGCCGGTAAGCCCCGAGGACGTGCTCTTCTCCTACGAGCTTCTGCGCGCCAGGGGGCGGCCTAATCACCGCTCCTATTACGGAAAGGTTGCCCGCGCCGAGCAGATCGGTCCGCATGGCATTCGTTTCACGCTGGCACAGGAGGATCGCGAACTGCCTCTGATCCTCGCGCTGATGCCGGTTCTGTCGAAGCATGCGACCGATTGGAACAGCTTCGAGAACACCAGCTTCACGGCTCCCCTCGGCAGCGGCCCCTATGTGTGCGGCGAGGTGAAGCCGGGGGAAAGCGTCGTGCTCAGGCGCGCCCCGGATTATTGGGGGCGCGATTTAGCGGTGAATCGCGGGCTCTATAACTTCGACACCCTGCGCTACGATTTCTATCGCGACGTCAATGGCTTGTTCGAAGCCTTCAAGCGCGGGCTCTACGATATCCGGTTCGAAACGGACCCGGGTCGATGGAAGACGGGTTACGACATTCCCGCCCGGCGAGATGGGCGGATCGTGCTGGAGGATGTGGGCACGCAGACGCCGGCACCCTACTCCGCGCTCGTCTTCAACATGCGCCGTCCGGTTTTCGCGGACAATCGCGTGCGCCGGGCGATGGTCGAGCTGTTCGACTTCGAATGGATCAATCAGCAGCTCTATTTCGGCGTCTATACCCGCACGGCCAGCTTCTATGAGAATTCCGAACTCTCCGCCCGTAACCGTTCGGCCAGCGAAACCGAGCGCGCCTTGCTTGCACCGTTCCCCGACGCCGTGCTGCCCCCTGTGATGGAGGGCACCTGGCAGCCGCCGGTATCCGATGGATCGGGCCGGGACCGGGAGAGGCTGCGCACCGCGCTCGGCCTGCTCGATGCCGCGGGCTGGCATCTCGTCGACGGCGTGATGATCGACAAGAGGGATGGCGCACTGCTTCGCCCGGAACTTGTCGTCGGCACCAAGGATCAGGAACGGCTCGCTCTCGCCTATCAGCGCATGGTGAAACGCGCCGGCATCGATCTCGTCATCCGGCTCGTCGACAACGTGCAGTTCGAGACGCGCAAGCAGAACTACGACTACGACATCGTGCCCTATATCTGGGATCAGTCGCTGTCGCCCGGTAATGAGCAGGCCTTCTATTTCGGCTCGGAGGCGGCCGATCAACCGGGCACGCGGAACTTCATGGGCCTTCGGAACGCGGCTGCCGACGCGATGATCCGCGCTCTGCTCGCGGCGCGCGAGAGAGAGGATTTTATTGCCGCCGTCCGGGCTTTGGACCGCGTGCTCATCTCGGCGCAATTCTCGGTTCCCCTGTTCCACACGCCGGATCAATGGCTTGCACGCTGGACAAAGGTTGCCCGGCCACAGACGCCTTCTCTCTCCGGCACGCTCGCGGAGACATGGTGGGATGCGGAATGAGCCATGTGCCGCGGTTACACCCGGTGAAAAGCAGTTATCCCCGCCGCGTGGCGGCTGGACAGATCGGCTCGATTGGCCTCCTAAGAGAGGTGGACTGCCCGGACCGATATCCAGACAGTCCGCGACGTCCCGCTTTTCCCGCAGGAGGGATCCCGATGCGCTTCACCGCCCGTTTCATCGCCGCCGCCGTGCTGGTGGGTGCTGCCTTTGGCATGGGGCTCTCCCAGCCCGCGCGGGCGCAGGAATCCGTCACCGTCCATCCCAATCCTGAGAACGGCGTCACCACCACGGTGCAGCCGAATGGCGGCATGAAGATCGAGTTTCCGGCAAAGAACGACTCGAACTACCTGAACTACGGCCCATTGCCGGACGATCCCGGCGCGGACAAGAGCCAGGACTACATGAACCAGGCCGGCGGCGACGATCTGGAAAGCGTCGGCGACGGGATGGGGTCCGATTTCGACGCCGATCTTCTGCCCGACAGCGACAGCGCCCCCTGAGCCGTGCGGCTTGGGTATACCGACCGGACCGCCCCCGCCAGCGGACTTCCCTCCGTTTGCATCCGTCCTGAAGGCTGTTTTCAGGCCGCCCGGGCTCCCTGCCCGGCGATCTTCGCCAGCTCGCGCAGGATGGCGACCGTGCCTTTCAGCCGGGCACCGGCGGTCGGCCAGTCGTCCGAGAAGACGACCTTCAAATCCGGGCGCATCTTCGCCACCACATGCGGCTTGCCGATATAGGCGACGAAACCGGCCGGGTTCGGGAACTTGTTGTCGCGGAAGGTAATGACCATGCCGCGCGGCCCGGCATCGACCTTCTCGATATTGGCGCGGCGGCACAGCGCCTTGATGGCGACCAGCTTCATGAGGTGCTCCACCTCTTCGGGCAGGGTTCCGAAGCGGTCCACCATCTCGGCGCCGATCTGCTCGATCTCCTGATCGGTCTCGATGTCGGCCAGCCGGCGATACAGCGTCAGCCGCACATGCAGGTCGGCGACATAGTCCTCAGGGATCAGCACCGGCATGCCGATCGAGATCTGCGGCGACCACTTCTCCGCGACCGGCGCCTCGATGCCGGCCTTCAGGTTGGCGATCGCCTCCTGCAGCATCTCCTGATAGAGTTCGTAGCCGACTTCCTTGATGTGGCCGGACTGCTCGTCGCCCAGAAGATTGCCGGCGCCCCGAATGTCGAGGTCATGGCTCGCGAGCTGGAAGCCGGCGCCCAGCGTGTCGAGTGACTGCAGCACCTTGAGCCGGCGATCAGCCTGCGCGGTGATCGCCTTTTCGGTCGGCACGGTGAAGATCGCATAGGCGCGCGTCTTGGAGCGCCCCACCCGCCCGCGCAGCTGGTAGAGCTGGGCCAGCCCGAACATGTCGGCCCGGTGGATGACGAGCGTATTGGCCGTCGGGATGTCGAGGCCCGATTCGACGATCGTGGTGGACAGCAGCACATCGAACTGCCCGTCATAGAAGGCGGACATGATCTCCTCGAGCTGCGTCGCCGCCATCTGACCATGAGCGACGGCGACCTTCACCTCCGGCACGTTCTTGTCGAGGAAGTCCTTCACCTCGGCGAGGTCCTCGATGCGCGGGCAGACATAGAAGCTCTGTCCTCCGCGATAGCGCTCGCGCAGCAGTGCTTCGCGCACGATCAGCGGGTCGAAGGGCGTCACGAAGGTGCGCACCGCAAGGCGGTCCACCGGCGGTGAGGCGATGATGGAGAGCTCGCGCACCCCGGTCATGGCGAGCTGCAGCGTGCGCGGAATCGGGGTCGCGGTGAGGGTAAGCACATGCACCTCGGCGCGGAGCTGCTTGAGCTTCTCCTTGTGGGCGACGCCGAAATGCTGCTCCTCGTCGATGATGACGAGGCCGAGATCCTTGAAGGAGATCGCCTTGCCGAGCACCGCATGGGTGCCGACCACGATGTCGACCGTGCCGTCGGCAAGCTTCTTTTTTGTCTCCGACAGTTCTTTGCCCGTCACGAGCCGCGAGGCCTGCCGCACTTCCACCGGCAGACCCTTGAAGCGTTCGGAGAAGGTCTTGAAATGCTGGCGGGCCAGCAGCGTTGTCGGCACCACGACAGCAACCTGCTTGCCGGAAAGCGCGACGGCGAAGGCAGCGCGCAGCGCCACCTCGGTCTTGCCGAAGCCGACATCACCGCAGACGAGACGGTCCATCGGATGGCCGGAACCGAGATCGTCGAACACCGCCTCGATGGCGGCCTCCTGGTCCTCGGTTTCCTCATAGGGGAAGCGGGCGCGGAACTCGTCATAAACGCCGGAGGCGGGCACGAGACGAGGCGCTTCGCGGAGCTGGCGTGCGGCCGCGACCTTGATGAGCTCGGCCGCCATCTCGCGGATGCGGCTGCGCATCTTCGCCTTGCGCGCCTGCCAGCCTCCACCACCGAGCCGGTCGAGCTGCGCCTCGGTGTCCTCCGAGCCGTAGCGGGAGAGCAGTTCGAGATTCTCCACCGGCAGGAAGAGCTTGGATCCTTCCGCATAGTGGATTTCGAGGCAGTCGTGGGGGGCACCCATCGCCTCGATTGCCTTCAGTCCGACGAAGCGCCCGATGCCGTGGTCGACATGCACCACGAGGTCGCCGGCGGTCAGCGAACCGAGTTCGGCGATTACGTCCTGCGGACGGCGCTGCTTGCGCTTGGGCCGCACGAGGCGGTCGCCGAGAATGTCCTGCTCGCCGATGACCGCGAGGCTGTCCGTTTCGAAGCCGCTTTCCACGCCCAGCACGGCGAGCGCGATGGCGCCTTTCGGCAGCGCATCGGCGGCATCGCGGGTGCCGACCGTCTGCGCGCCCTTGAGCCCATGGTCGGCCAGCACCGTCGCGAGGCGGTCGCGTGAACCGTCGGACCATGCAGCGAGGATGGTGCGCTTCTGCTTGGAGAGATCGCGCAGGTAGTTCGCCGCGGTCTCGAAGACGTTAGCCTCAGGGTCGGCGCGCTCCGGCGCGAAGCTGCGGGCGGCCCGGCCGTGCAGGTCCACCACTTCCCGGCCTTCCGGCACCGCGAAGGCGGTGAGCGTGATGCGCGATCGATCGGCGCGCCGCGTCTCCCATTCGTCGGCGGTCAGATAGAGCTGCGTCGGCGGCAGGGGACGATAGGGCGTGCCGTGGCCGCCCTGCTGCTCGAGCGCGTCCCGGCGTGCATCGTAATAATCGGCGATCTGGGCCAGCCGCTCGCGCGCGGCTTCCTCGACCTGCGCCTCCATCACCACCGGCGATCCCGCAGCGTAGTCGAAAAGGGTGTCGAGACCGTCATGGAACAGCGGCAGCCAGTGCTCCATGCCCGGATAGCGCCGACCCTCGCTCACCGCCTCATAGAGCAGGTCGCCGCGCTGGGCTGCGCCGAACTGCGCCACATAGGCCATGCGGAAGCGGCGCATGGTCTCGGTGGTAAGCTGGAGTTCGCTCATCGGCACCAGCTCCAGCGCGCGCATCTGCTGCGAGGTCCGCTGAGTGTCCGGATCGAAGGAACGAATGGATTCCAGCGTATCGCCGAAGAAATCGAGCCGCACCGGCGCCGGCAATCCCGGGGGGAACAGGTCCACAATGCCGCCGCGCACCGCATATTCGCCGGTGTCACGCACGGTGGAGGTGCGCTGGAAGCCGTTGATCTCGGCCCAGGCGACGATCTCCTCGATATCCAGCGCGTTACCGGGCGCGGCCGAGAAAGATTGCGTCGCGACCAACGCACGCTTCGGCACGCGCTGGAGCGCGGCATGCACGCTGGTGAGCAGGACGCTGCCGCCCTGGCGCCCACGCACGCGGGCGAGCCGCGCCAGCGTCGTCATGCGGCGCGCGATGATGTCCGCATGGGGCGAGGCCCGGTCATAGGGCAGGCAATCCCAGCCCGGCAGCGACAGCACTTCGACGGTTGGCGCGAAGAAGCCTATGGCACGTTCCATCTCGGCCATGCGGTCGGCATCGCGGCAGATCACCGTCAGCGTCGGCCACGGCGCATCGTCCCGTGCGGCGAGCGCGCGGGCGAGATCGGCGACGACCAACCCTTCCATGCCCGAGGGCACATTGGCGAGCGTGGTGGCGCGACCGGGAACGAGGCGGGAGACGAGTTGGGTCGGCGAAGTGGCCATCGGACATCCAGAAGCGGCGAATCTGCGGAACTTCGCCGGGGCAGGGCAGCAATCGGGTCGGGTAGTGGCGATCAGATTTCCGGCAGCCCCTCGCCCGACAGGTGAAACTGCCGAAAGCGGCGGAACAGTGCCGTATCATGCTCGGCAGGCGGCGTCTGCCCGCCGATCCAGGTGAAAAGATCGGGGTCCTCCACCTCGATCAGCCGCTCGAAATCGGCGACGTCGCCCTCGGGGAGCGTCGGCAGATGGGCGTCGGCGAAGCGGCCCATGAGGAGGTCCATTTCGCGGGTGCCGCGATGCCAGGCGCGAAACAGGATGCGCCGCCGCCTCGGATCGAGCCCCGCGCTGGATATGGTCGTGCCGGTCATATGGGCCTCCGGCCCCGTTTTGGCGAGAACGCGCTGTTTAACGCAGGCCTTCCCGCCTGTCAGCCGCCGCCCGCAGGCAGGGGCGTGGCACAGCCCCGCGCCCGGTGCATGGTGGCGAGCCCAACGGGGAAAGCGCCCCCGCCACCGTTGCGCTCGGCTTCCGGCTCGGCCACCTTGCCTCTCGCATGCGGCCCGAATGTCTCAATCCCTATTTTAGTGCGCTGGCCGATCTTTCCGGCATCGGCCCCAAGATGCTGCGCCCCTTCACCCGCCTGCTCGGCCGGCAGGAAGGCCCGCGCGTGCTGGATCTGCTGTTCCACCTTCCCTCCGGTACCGTGGACCGCCGCAAACGCCCGCTCATCGCCGAGGCCCCGCCCGGCGAGACCGTGACGCTGGAGGTTAAGGTTGGCCAGCACCGTCCCCCGCCCGCGGGAAGCCGGGCGCCCTATCGCGTGCAGGTGCATGACGACAGCGGCGACCTGACGCTGGTCTTCTTCAAGGCCGATCGCGGTTATGTCGAGCGGCTGCTGCCGCCGGGCGAAACCCGCTGGCTTTCCGGCAGGATCGAGCTTTATGACGGCATGCGGCAGATGGCCCATCCCGAGCGCGTGGTCGATGCCGCGGGCTTTGCCAGGCTGCCTTCGGTCGAGCCGGTCTATGCCCTGGTGGAAGGGCTCGGCCAGGGTCATGTGCGGCGCGCCATGGGGGCCGCTCTGGCGCTCGCGGGTCCGCTTCCCGAATGGCAGAGCCCCGGCCGCAACGGCCCCGCCCCCATGCCGTTCGCCGCTGCGCTGACCTCCATCCACCAGCCGGCGGAACCGATCGACGCGACGCCGGGCGGCGCCGGCTGGCGACGCCTTGCCTATGACGAACTGCTCGCCGGCCAGATCGCCCTTGCCCTTGTTCGCGCGTCGAACGTGCGCGGCGTCGGCCGGCCGAGCCATGGCGATGGCCGCCTGACGGCCCGTCTGCGCGCTGCCCTGCCCTTCAGCCTCACCGGCGCGCAGGAGACGGCGCTGGCAGCGATCGCCCGCGACATCGGCTCCGGCGACCGGATGCTGCGCCTGCTGCAGGGCGATGTCGGTTCAGGCAAGACGGTGGTGGCCCTGCTCTCCGCTGCCATCGTCGTCGAGGGCGGGCGGCAGGCGGCGCTGATGGCGCCGACAGAAATCCTCGCCCGCCAGCATCTCAAGACCATCGCCCCCCTCGCTGCCGCTGCCGGCTTGCGTGTGGCCCTGCTGACCGGGCGCGAGAAAGGCCGCGTCCGCGAGGAACTGCTCGGTGCCTTGCGGAGCGGCGCTATCGACATCGTCATCGGCACCCACGCCCTGTTTCAGGAGAGTGTCGATTTTCATGATCTGGCGCTCGCCATCGTCGACGAGCAGCACCGGTTCGGCGTCCACCAGCGTCTCGCGCTGGCTTCCAAGGGCGAGGCGGTCGACGTTCTGGTGATGACTGCAACCCCGATTCCGCGAACGCTGGTGCTCACCTTCTTCGGCGACATGGATGTGAGCGAGCTGCGCGAGAAGCCAGCAGGCCGCACGCCCATCGAGACCCGGGCCGTGTCTTCCGAGCGGATCGGCGAGGTCGTGGAACGGCTGGGCGCGGCCTTGCGCGAGGGGCGCCGCGCCTACTGGATCTGCCCGCTGGTCGAGGAATCGGAAAGCTCCGACCTTGCCGCCGCCGAGGCGCGCCACGACGAGCTGAAGCAGCATTTCGGCGACAGGGTCGGGCTCGTCCACGGCAAGATGAAGGGCGCCGAGAAGGATGCCGCCATGGCAGCTTTCGCCAGCGGCCAAACCCGCCTGCTGGTCGCGACCACGGTTGTCGAGGTAGGTGTCGACGTGCCCGAGGCTTCGATCATGGTCATCGAGCATGCCGAACGCTTCGGCCTTGCCCAGCTTCACCAATTGCGCGGTCGGGTCGGGCGCGGCTCGGTCGCCTCCACCTGCCTGCTCATGTACCGCCCGCCGCTCGGCGAAGTAGCGAAGGCGCGGCTTCAGGCGTTGCGGGATTCGGAAGACGGGTTCTATCTCGCCGAGCAGGATCTGAAGCTGCGCGGCGAAGGTGACGTGCTCGGCACGCGGCAAAGCGGCTTTCCCGGCTTCCGCGTCGCTCGGCCGGAACTGCATGGCGACCTGCTGGAAGCCGCCCGCGCGGAGGCCGCCCGCATCGTGGCCGCGGACCCAGACCTCGTCACCGCCCGCGGGCAGGCGCTGCGCGCCCTGCTCTATGTGTTCGAGCGCGATGTGGCGGTCACGTTGCTCGGCGCAGGGTGACGCAGCGTATTGGCCATGCGATGGACCGGCCTTATATGAGCGACATGATCCCTCCCCCGCCCGCTTCTCTTGCCCGACCCGCCCTGCGCACCCGCTTTGCCAGCGGTCCGTTGCGCTGGGTGATGATCGGCCTCGGCTGGCTCTGCGTTGCGCTGGGCATCATCGGCATTTTCACGCCCATGATGCCGGGAACGGTGTTCCTCATCATCGCGGCGTGGCTGTTCTCGCGCTCATCGCCGCGTTTCGAGACCTGGCTCGTCACTCATCGGCGTCTCGGGCCTTCGGTGGTGGCCTGGCGGCGCAATGGCGCGGTGCCGCGTTGGGCGAAGATCTTCGCGGTCGTCAGCATGGCCTTCAGCTTCGGGCTGCTGGTGGTGATGGGGCTGCCCGTGCTCGTTCTGGCCGGAACGGCGGCCTGCTTCGTGGGCGTCGCGGCCTATCTCATCAGCCGCCCTTCGGCCTGAAGCATGCCAAAGATCGCAGGTCTCATTCTCGCCGGCGGCCTCTCCCGACGCATGGGTGGCGGCGACAAGGGGCTGCTAAGCCTCGGCGGCGTGACCATCCTTGAACGCATCCAGCGGCGGCTGGCGGGCCAGGTTGAAACGCTGCTGCTGAACGCGAATGGCGATGCCGCCCGGTTCGGTGCCGGCATGGCGGTCGTGGTGGATACGCTGCCGGGTCATCCGGGACCGCTCGCGGGGCTGCTTGCGGGCCTCGATCACCTCGCCCGGTATCGGCCCGACATCGAATGGCTGTTGAGCGTACCCTGCGACGCTCCCTTTCTGCCGGCCGATCTCGCCTCTCGTCTGGAAGCCGCTCTAGGCGAAGGGCAAGCGGCGTGCGCAATGTCAGGAGAGCGTTTTCACCCCGTGATAGGACTGTGGAATGTCAGCCTCAGCAGCATGTTGCGAGAGCTTCTTGAAGAAAATGACGAGCGTCGTGCCGGTCGTTTTGCAGCAGAAGCAGGTGCAGAGCGTGTTGCGTGGGCAGTTCAACCCTATGACCCGTTCCTCAACGTGAACACGCCGGACGATATCGCGGCGGCTGAGGCCATCCTCGCGCGCTATCCCTCCGCCTGAACCGGCTCCCGCCATTTCACGCTCTCGATCGGCACCGCGTGACGCAGAACCATGTCGGCAACGGCCTCCGTGTCGTTGAGGTCGATCACCGGGAGGTCGACATCCGAAAGCGCTGCGCTGTCGGCCGATTCATCGCACGCAATCGCCACGATATGCGGATCCTCGGGAAACAGCAGCGGCTTGCCGACTTTCGGGCGGTGGATCTCGATCTTGGGGTGATGGTCGCGCTTGTAGCCTTCGATCAGAACCAGATCGACCGGTGCCAGATGCCCGAGCAATTCCGGCAGGTCGGGCTCCGGTGCATCGCGAAGCTCATGCATCAAGGCCCAGCGCACCGCGGAGGCAACCAGGACCTCCTGGGCGCCGACCATGCGGTGCGTGTGCGAATCCTTGCCGGGCGTATCGACATCGAAGGCGTGGTGCGCGTGCTTGATGGTGGAGACGGTGAGCCCGCGGGCGATGAGCACGGGAATGAGACGGGACAGCAGCGTCGTCTTACCCGCCCCGCTCCACCCGGCAAAACCGATGACCTTCATGCCGCGCACTCCTGCCCGAACCTGTTCCGCAGGTGCCCGCAGCGGCGCGTGGCGTCAAGTGCCTTGTCGCCATTCGATCACTGGCCTAAGCCAGCCGGATGGACGTGATCCACCTCGATCTCAAGGGTTTGAAGTGCCCGCTGCCGGCGCTGCGCACACGACGGGCGCTGGAACGCGCGGCTCCCGGCGACCTCATCGAGGTCGTATGTACCGATCCGATAGCCGCCATCGACATTCCCCATCTGGTTCGCCAGATGGGTGCCGAAATCGAGGCGCAGCAACGGCTTACGCCGGTCGAATCGCGACCGCTGCTGCTGTTCCGCATTCGTGTGGCGGAACATCCCGTCAGTGGTCGATGATGTAGCGCATGAGCATGCCGTAGCCGCCCTCGCCTTCGCCGACCGGCACCTCTTCCCGCGCTTCCTCGGCTGCCGCCTCGACCAGATCGCGCGCGCTTACGTCGAAGCCGCGTGCCGTGAGGAAGTTCACCGCATCCTCGGGCGAGGCGAAGGTGCGAACGGCCTCGGCGAGCACGGCGCTCAGCCCGGTATTGCCGCTGGCGTCCGCCTTCAGGCGCTTCATGTCGCGGTTGCCGTCCATGGAATCCTCCTCGCGTCGATCAGGCCGCGGCGCCGGATGTAGCGCCGCACCGTCAACCGGATCGCAGGGGTCCGGGTTCCCGATCGTCTAGCGCTGCATGGTCGGAATACAGTTCGGGCGGGCGGGCGGACAGGCCGGATCGTCGAGATTGGTGCCGCGCACCGGCGGGTTGGCGCGCGAACCGGGCAGGTTCAGCCGCCGCTCTAGCGAATCGGAAGGCGGCCCGCCGGGCAAGGCACGCTGGCCGAGGCCGCGCAGCGTGGCGCCGTAGGATGGGCTCGTCGCACGCCCCGACCCTTGCTGCCAAAGGCTTTCCGCTTGTGCCGGCAGGTTGGGAAGGAGCAGCGCGAACACGACACCGGCGATGGTGGCAGGAGAGGTGCGCCGCTGCGTCATGGCATCCCTGTCCTGCCGTTTCACGGCGTTGCGGCGGATGATGAGGTGGTGAGCCCGTCGGGATTCGAACCCGAGACCCCATGATTAAAAGTCACGTGCTCTACCGGCTGAGCTACGGGCTCCCGCAGCGGGGGTTAAAGGCTTCCGGCGCTCATGGCAAGGGCCGTGAGAGGAGGCGAGGCGATCGAGGCGTGCATGTGCACATGAGGCAGGCCGATCAGTCGCGTGAGGTGGATGATGAGACCAATGGTTCCAGCCTGCCCGGCCGCGTCGCCGTGCCATCGGGGAACGGCGCACACCCGCATGTGGAGACGTCCATTTTGCAAAATTGCAAACATCCTCTGTTGAACTCACCGCTTTCGGCGCGCATCGGGCGCCGCTAGGTTCTGCGTCGACATCAACCGGGCGGCCGCATGGGCGGCGCCCGCTGCCAGCGGAGCGACGCACATGGCCAAGGTTCTGGTTCTCTATTATTCCGCCTACGGGCACATCGAGGCGATGGCGAACGCAGTCGCCGAGGGCGCGCGCGAGGCCGGCGCCACGGTGGACGTGAAGCGCGTGCCGGAAACGGTGCCGGAGGAGGTGGCGAAGGCGCACCACTTCAAGCTCGACCAGGCGGCGCCGATCGCGACGGTGGACGACCTCAAGAATTACGACGCCATCATCTTCGGCGCCGGCACCCGCTTCGGCACGGTGGCGTCCCAGATGCGCAGCTTCGTCGACCAGACGGGCGGCCTGTGGTTCTCCGGCGCTCTGGTCGGCAAGGTCGGCTCGGTGTTTACGTCGTCGGCCACCCAGCATGGCGGCCAGGAATCCACCATCCTCTCCTTCATTCCCACCCTGCTCCATCACGGCATGGTGGTGGTCGGCCTTCCCTATGCCTTCCAGGGGCAGATGGGGGTCGAGGCGGTGAAGGGCGGCTCACCCTATGGCGCGTCGACCATCACCGATGGCGATGGCAGCCGCATGCCGTCCGAGGTCGAGCTGGACGCCGCCCGCTACCAGGGCAAGCACGTCGCGGGCATCGCCGGCAAGCTGCACGGCTGAGCGGACAGGCAGGACGGCGCAGCCCGGCCCGGACCACCGGGCCGCGCCGTCGGCCTTTCATGAGGATGACGGCCGGGGCGATCCCGGCCGTTTCCATGTGGGATGAGCCGCAGGCCAGCGGCACAGCCGCAGGGCCGCTCGCCCCCGGCCCCTCACCGCGCCGGAATATCGCCCCTCGCCCAGCCTTCCTTGACCGCGGCGCGATAGTCGTCGAACCGGCCCTGCCCGATCGCGGCGCGGGCGCCGGCCATCAGGGTCTGGTAATAGGCGAGGTTCACCCAGGTCAGCAGCATCGAGCCCAGCATCTCGTCGCAGCGGATGAGGTGGTGGAGATAAGCACGCGAATAGTCCCGCGCCGCCGGGCAGTCGCTTTCCTCGTCGAGGGGGCGCGGATCTTCGGCGTGGCGGGCGTTCTTCAGGTTGATCTTGCCGAAACGGGTGAAGGCCAGCGCGTGGCGGCCGGCGCGGGTCGGCATCACGCAGTCGAACATGTCGACGCCCCGCGCCACGCTCTCGATGATGTCGTCCGGCGTGCCCACCCCCATGAGGTAACGCGGCCGGTCGGCCGGCAGGATCGGGTTCACCGTCTCGATCATGCGCAGCATGACCTCTTGCGGCTCGCCGACCGCAAGGCCGCCGATGGAATAGCCGGGGAAGCCGATATCGACAAGCCCGCGCGCTGATTCCACCCGCAATTCGGGATCATCGCCCCCCTGCACGATGCCGAACAGCGCCCGGCCCTTGGGCTGGCTCTCGAAGGCCACCTTCGAACGCTCCGCCCAGCGCAGCGAGAGCCGCAGCGCGCGGGCGATCTCCTCGCGGGTCGCCGGCAGGCGCACGCATTCGTCGAGCTGCATCTGGATGTCGGCACCGAGCAGGCCCTGGATTTCGACCGAACGCTCCGGCGTCAGCTCGAAATAGGCGCCGTCGACATGGGAGCGGAAGGTGACGCCCGTCTCGCTCATCTTGCGCAGGCTCGCCAGCGACATCACCTGGAAGCCGCCGGAATCGGTGAGGATGGGGTGCGGCCAGCGGGCGAAGGCGTGCAGCCCGCCGAGCTTCGCCACCCGCTCCGCACCGGGGCGCAGCATCAGATGATAGGTGTTGCCGAGGATGATGTCGGCGCCCAGCTCGCGCACCTGTTTTGGATACATGCCCTTCACCGTGCCGGCGGTGCCGACCGGCATGAAGGCCGGGGTGCGGATGGCGCCGCGCGGCGTCGAGATCTCGCCGAGGCGGGCGCCGCCGTCGGTGGCCTTCAGGTCGAAGCGGAACTGGTCGGAGCGGGACAGCTCGGTCATGGGGAGAGGCTTTCAGGCAAGACGTTCAGGGCAGCGGCGGGCGTTCACGGCAGCAGCAGGCTCGCATCGCCATAGGAATAGAAGCGGTAACCCTCGGCGATGGCGTGGGCATAGGCCCGCTTCTGGCTCTCATGGCCGATAAAGGCGGCCACCAGCATCACCAGCGTCGAGCGCGGCAGATGGAAATTGGTCAGCATGCCGCCGACCGCGCGGAACCGCACGCCCGGCGTGATGAAGATGTCCGTCTCCCCGCGCCACGCCTTCAGCGTGCCGTCCGGGCCGGCGGCGCTCTCGATGAGCCGCGTCGCGGTGGTACCCACGGTCACGATGCGCCCGCCCGCGGCGCGCGCGGCGTTCAGCGCGGCGGCGGTCTCGTCCGACACCTCGCCCCATTCGGCGTGCATCCTGTGGTCGGTGGTGTCCTGCGCCTTCACCGGCAGGAAGGTGCCCGCGCCCACATGCAGCGTGACCCGATGGGTCGCGATGCCGCGGGCGGCGAGCCGCTCGACCAGTTGAGGGGTGAAATGCAGGCCGGCGGTGGGGGCGGCGACGGAGCCTTCCTCGCGGGCGAACATGGTCTGGTAGTCGGCGCGGTCCTGCGCGTCGTCGGGGCGCTTCGCGGCGATATAGGGCGGCAGCGGAATGTGGCCGACAGTGGCGATCGCCTCGTCCAGCGCGGGACCCGACAGGTCGAAGCGCAACTCCACCTCACCCCCCTCGCCTTTGCTCTCGATCCGCGCATCCAGCCGCCCGAGCAGACAGGCATTGCCCTCGCCGCCAAAGGCGATGCGGTCGCCAACCGCGAGCCGCTTGCCCGGGCGGGCCAGTGCCAGCCAGCGATCAGCGGCGATGCGCTTGTGCAGCATCGCTTCCACCCGCACGCCTTCGCCCTGCGAGGTGTCGCGCCGGCGCACACCGTCGAGACGCGCGGGCACCACGCGGGTATCGTTCACCACCAGCACGTCGCGGGGATCGAGAAGGTCCGGCAGGTCGCGGACATGGGCGTCTGTCAGCTCCGGCGTGCCGAGCGGGCGCACCACCAGCATCCGCGCGGCGTCGCGCGGCGCGACGGGACGCAGGGCGATGCGCTCGGGAGGGAGCTCGAAATCGAAGAGGTCGACACGCATGGGGCTTCAATTCAGGCATTGGAGCGCTTTCCGATCCGGTGACATCCATCGGATCGGAAAGCGCTCGGGATTCAGATAGCGGGCGCGGTTTCCGAACGCGCAACATGCGGGGAAAACGCTCCAGACAGAACGATCCCGGAGACGGCGCGGGCCGCTCCGGGACGGGTCGTCGCGGGGACCGGGCGCAGCGCCCGGTCCGTTCGGCGCAAGACGCTCACGCCGCCATTTTGGCGGAGACGATCTTGTCCGGGTTCACCACCGGCTCGCCGCGCTTGATCTTGTCCACGTTCTCCATGCCCTCGGTGACCTCGCCCCACACGGTGTACTGGCCGTCTAGGAAGGAGGCGTCGCCGAACACGATGAAGAACTGGCTGTCGGCCGAATCCGGGTGCTGGGCGCGGGCCATGGAGACGGCGCCGCGGGTGTGGCGGCCCTTGTTGAACTCCGCCTTCAGGTTCTTGCCCGAGCCGCCGCGGCCGGTGCCGGTGGGATCGCCGGTCTGCGCCATGAAGCCGTCGATGACGCGGTGGAAGACGATGCCGTCATAAAAGCCGCTCTTCACCAGCTCGGTGATGCGGGCGACATGGCCGGGCGCGAGGTCCGGGCGCATGCGGATCTTGACCGGGCCCTGGGTGGTCTCGAGCAGCAGGGTGTTTTCGGCGTCACTCATGGTTTTTCACCTTTCAGCACTGTCTGGGAACGCGCCGCGCGGGCGCGGTTCGAGAGAGGTCGCTCACTTGTCGGCAGCGACCTTCATGGAGATGATCTTGTCCGGGCTGCGGACCGGCTCGCCGCGCTTCAGCTTGTCCACATTCTCCATGCCCGAGACGACCTCGCCGATCACGGTGTACTGGCCGTTCAGGAAGGAGGCGTCGTCGAACACGATGAAGAACTGCGAATTGGCGCTGTCCGGTGAAGACGCGCGAGCCATGCCCACCGTGCCGCGCTTGAAGGGCGTGGCGGAGAACTCTGCTTTCAAGTCCGGATATTGCGAGCCGCCGGTGCCGTTGCCGTACTGGCCGTCGCCGGTCTGGGCCATGAAGCCCTCGATGACGCGATGGAACGGCACGTTGTTGTAGAAGCCGTCGCGGGTAAGCTGCCTGATGCGCTCGGCATGCTTCGGCGCGAGGTCCGGGCGCAGCCGGATGACGACCGGGCCCTTGGTCGTTTCCATCAGGATGGTGTTTTCGGCGTCGGTCTTGGCGCTCTGCGCATCGGCCTTGCCGAGCGGCAGGAAGAACGCCGCGCCCGCCACCAGAAGCGCGGCGACGGCGAGGACGGGGATCAGGCGTCGGAACATGGATCACTCCGTTGGACGGACCGGCCGCGGATTCTAGCGTCGCGCGAGCCGTTCGGTGAGCCGCGCCTTGACCGCGGCCGGCACGAAGGCGGAAACATCCCCGCCCATCGCCGCGATCTGCCGCACGAGCGTGGCGGTGATGGGGCGGGCGATCGGGGATGCGGGCAGAAAGACGGTCTGCACGTCGGGGGCGAGCGTGGCGTTCATACCCGCCATCTGCATTTCATAGTCGAGATCGGTGCCGTCGCGCAGGCCGCGGATGATGAGCTGCGCGCCATGGCGCCGCGCCGCATCCACCACCAGATCGTCGAAGGTCACGCAGTCGAGTTCTGCCCCTTCGCCCGCGGCGATGGGCGCGAAGACCGCGCGCAGCAGCTCCAGCCGCTCGGGCGCGGAGAACAGCGGGGTCTTGCCGGGATGGACGCCGACCGCCACCACCAGCCGGTCGGCCAGCCGGGCCGCGGCGCGCGCCACCTCGACATGGCCGTTGGTCGGCGGGTCGAAGGAGCCGGGATAGAAGGCGATGCGTGCGCTCAAGCGGCTGCCTCTCGGGCGTGGAACCGTGCGGACCGCTTTGACGAAGCGACCTCCCGGATGGTTAGCCGGGCTGGGCCGCAGGCGCAAGCGGCGCGCAGGTTCAGGGCGCAGGTTCAGCCGCGGGCTGCCAGGCGAAGGGCAGCGGCGCCTCGCGGAAGGCGAAGCGGTCGAGATGGCGCTCCACCACGCCCGTCATGCGCTCCAGCACCGCCTGATCGGGTGCCGCAAGCCCGATTTCCAGCCCCTCGCCATCCGCCGCGAGGGTGAGCACCGCATCGTCCGGAAGCACGACGCGTCCGGCCTCGGGGGTGAAGGTCACGTCGAGTTTGTGGCTCCAGTGCTTGCAGAGCTGCTGGAGATAGCGGCTGGCATGGGTGGTCGGCACCCGGCAGCGCAGCGCGCCCGCGGTCGGAAGATTGGTTTCGGCAGGGATGGTCTCAGTCATATGGCTCGCTCCGTTTCGGACACTCGCCCCGGCCGCCACGATATAGGGCCGCATCCAGCCGGGCGCCAGATGCGGGCGTGAGAGATGCCACCTTTCGCGATCAGAACAGCGTTTCGTTCAATGAGTTTGGCCGGAGATGTTCGCAGCCCGCGTGAAGGCGCTTCAGCGCTCCGCGCGGCCGATCCACTTGGTCACGTTCGGTGCGTCATAGTCGCGAAGCTGGCGGAACAGTGCGGCCGGCGTGTCCGCCACCAGCAGCATGTTGCGGTGCTGGGGACGCATGAAGCCTTCGGTCTCGGCATGGTCGAGAAAGGTCAGCAGCCCGTCATAATAGCCGGCGACATTCAGCACCGCGCAGGGCTTGCTGTGGCTGCCGAGCTGGGCCCAGGTCCACACCTCGAACAGTTCTTCCAGCGTGCCCGCGCCGCCCGGCAGGGCCACGAAGGCATCCGCCAGCTCGGCCATCGCCGCCTTGCGCTCATGCATCGAGGCGACGACGCGCAAATCGGCGATGCCGTTGTGGGCGACCTCCTTGTCGACGAGGCGCTGCGGAATGATGCCGATCACCTCGCCGCCCGCCGCCAGCGCCGCATCGGCGAGCGCGCCCATCAGCCCGACCGAGGAGCCGCCATAGACGAGGCCCAGCCCCTCCTGCGCGATCGCCGTGCCGAGCGCGCGGGCGGCCTCGACGTAATCGGGCCGCCGGCCGGGATTGGAGCCGAGAAAGACGCAGATGCGACGCATGATGCAGGACCGTTTCTTGCTTGATGCCCGGCGCGAGGCCGCACCGGGAGCGGCAGACGCTCAGCCTTCGCCAAGCGTCTCCTCGCCCTCCTCTTCGGTCACGCGCTCGACGGAGACCACCTTTTCGTCGGCGGCGGTGTCGAACACGATCACGCCCTGACTGCCGCGCCCGACGATGCGGATGCCGTCCACCGGGCAGCGGATGAGCTGCCCGCCATCGGTCACCAACATGATCTGGTCGCTGTCCTCCACCGGGAAGGAGGCGACCAGCGGGCCGTTGCGCCCGTTCACCGCCATGGCGACGATGCCTTTGCCGCCGCGCCGGGTGGTGCGGTACTCGTAGGACGAGGTGCGCTTGCCGTAGCCGTTTTCCGAGAGAGTAAGGATGAACTGCTCGGCGGCGCTCATCGCGGCATAGTCGATCTCGCCGCTGTCGCCCGAACCGTCGCCCGGCGCGGCCTCGGCATCCTCGATCTCGGCCTCGATCTCCTCGACGCCGCCTTCCCCGCCCGTCTGGCTGCGGCGTACCGCATTGGCCTGCTTGATATATTCGGCGCGCTGCTCGGCGGTCGCCTCGACATGGCGGATGATCGCCATGGAGATGAGGCGGTCGCCGTCCTCGAGCTGGATGCCGCGCACGCCCATTGAATCGCGCCCCTTGAAGACACGCACTTCGGTGGTGGGGAACCGGATGCACTGGCCGCGCGCCGTGGTCAGCAGCACGTCGTCGTCCTCGGTCGAAAGCTGCACGCCGGCGATGGATTCGCCCTCCTCCAGCTTCATCGCGATCTTGCCGTTGCGGTTCACATTGGTGAAGTCCGACAACTCATTGCGCCGTACCGAACCGCTGGTGGTGGCGAACATGATCTGCATGCGCGCCCAGTTCGCCTCATCCTCCGGCAGCGCCATGATGGAGGTGATGCGCTCGTCGGAATCCAGCGGCAGGATGTTGACCAGCGCCTTGCCGCGCGCCTGCGGCGCGGCGATGGGCAGGCGCCACACCTTCAGCTTGTAGACCTGCCCCTTGGAGGAGAAGAACAGCACCGGGGTGTGGGTGGAGGCAACGAACAGGCGGGTGACGAAATCCTCGTCGCGGGTCTGCATCGCGGAGCGGCCCTTGCCGCCGCGCCGCTGCGCCCGGTAGGTGGAGAGCGGCACCCGCTTCACATAGCCGGCATGGGACACGGTGACGACCATGTCCTCGCGGGCGATCAGGTCTTCGTCGTCGAAATCGCCCTCGGCTTCCGCGATCTCGGTGCGGCGCGGGGTGCCGAACTGCTCCTTGACCGCGAGCATCTCGTCCTTCGCGATCTGCCGCACGCGGGCGCGGCTGGCCAGGATGTCGAGATATTCCTTGATCTCGGCGGCGATGGTGTCGAGCTCGTCGGCGATCTCGTCGCGGCCGAGCGCGGTGAGGCGCTGCAGGCGCAGATCGAGAATGGCGCGGGCCTGCTCGGCGGAGAGCCGATAGGTGCCGTCTTCCTCCAGCCGGTGGCGCGGATCGTCGATCAGCGCGATCAGCGGGGCGACGTCGAGCGCCGGCCAGCGGCGGGTCATCAGCTCGTCGCGCGCGGTCTGCGGGTCGGGCGCGGCGCGGATGGTGCGGATCACCTCGTCGATATTGGCGACCGCGATGGCGAGGCCGACCAACACATGCGCCCGGTCGCGTGCCTTGCGCAGCAGGAACTTGGTGCGCCGGGTGATCACCTCTTCGCGGAAGGCGATGAAGGCGCTGAGCAGGTCGTGCAGCGTCATCACCGCCGGGCGTCCGCCGTTCAGCGCCACCATGTTGGCGCCGAAGGAGGTCTGCAGCGAGGTCTGGCGGTAGAGATTGTTCAGCACGACGTCGGCCTGGGCGTCGCGCTTCACCTCGATGACCACGCGCAGGCCCTCGCGCGAGGACTCGTCGCGGATCTCGGCGATGCCCTCGATGCGCTTCTCGCGCACCAGCTCGGCCATGCGCTCGATCATCGTCGCCTTGTTCACCTGATAGGGAATCTCGGTGACGATGATGGCGTCGCGGTCCTTGCGGATCTCCTCGATGGTGGCGCGCGCGCGCATCACGATGGAACCGCGGCCGGTAAGATAGGCTTGGCGGATGCCGGCGCGGCCGAGTATGAGCGCCCCGGTGGGGAAATCCGGGCCGGGAACGAGGTCGAGCAGCCGCTCAATCTCCATGTCCGGCTCGTCGATCAGCGCGATGGCGGCGTCGATCACCTCGGCGAGATTGTGCGGCGGGATGTTGGTGGCCATGCCGACCGCGATACCGCCGGCGCCGTTGACCAGGAGGTTCGGGAAGCGGGCGGGGAGCACGGTCGGCTCCTGCTCGCGCCCGTCATAGTTCTCCTGGAAATCGACGGTGTCCTTGTCGAGGTCGTCCAGCAGCGGCATGGCCGGGCGGGCGAGGCGCACCTCGGTGTAGCGCTCGGCCGCGGGCGGATCGCCGTCGATGGAGCCGAAATTTCCCTGCCCGTCGATCAGCGGCAGGCGCATCGAAAAGTCCTGCGCCAGACGCACCAGCGCGTCATAGATCGCCTGATTGCCGTGCGGATGGTACTTGCCCATCGTGTCGCCGGTGACGCGGGCCGATTTGTTGTAGGCGCGGTCCGGCGTGTAGTTGTTCTCGCTCATCGAGAACAGGATGCGCCGGTGCACAGGCTTCAGCCCGTCCCGCGCATCCGGCAGGGCGCGCGAGACGATGACGCTCATCGCGTAATCGAGATAGCTGCGCGACAGCTCGTCGGTGATGTTGACGGGCCGGATGTCGGAGGGAGAGCTGTCCCCGGGCTTCTTATCGGAATCGGACAAGGATCAGTCTTTTCGTTCAGAGGAAGCGAGCGCTTCCTTTAGCCGATTCCGCGTTCCAAGGCCAGCGCGCGGCCGCCACGGGCGTGTTTAAAAGGCATGATATATCAATGTCTTACACGGCACGATTGAGGCGATGCCGGAAACATGGCCGAAGCGTGGCGAAAGTAGCATTCAGATACCGCGTGTCAGTCGACGCGAAAGGTCGCACGAGGCGCGAAGGACGCAGCGACGAAGCTGCGTGCGAAACCCCGGGAAGCGTCGCCGGCGGGCGGCCGGAAACGAGCGGAGCCGCCAGCCTCGGGCATGGGCTGGCCGGACCGTCTGAACGACACGCCCGGTTTCGCGCACTGGGATCGAGCCGCAGGCCCTGATGGCGCGGTCCGGCACGCTGCGGGACCGGCGCACGCGCGCTGCCCGACCGCTCGGAACGGCATGGCAATCCGGCGATGGCAAGCCCCGTCAGGGCGTGCCGCCCCCGAGGCAGCGGCCATACGCCGGCCTGCGGTAGCCTCGTAGGCCTTCGCGGCAAAAGCGTCCAGAGCATTTTCGAGCGAAGCGAATACCGGTTCGCGTGAAGAAAATGCGACCAGTCAATACGTTAGAGCCATTCATCGATTCCGTGAAACGATGAATGGCTCTAGGATCGAACCGCGACGCCGCGCGGGCGGGCGTATCATGAGGCAGAGCATGCTCGACTACTTTCTCTCGGCCGCGATCACCATGTTGGTGATCCTCGATCCGATCGGGCTTGCTCCGCTGTTTCTCGGCGTCACCGCCGGGCTTTCGCGCGAGGAGCGGCGGAGCGTCGCGATCCGGGCCTCGCTGATCGCGCTCGGCATTCTGGTGCTGTTCGGGGCGGTCGGCGCGCCTCTGCTGGGAGCGCTGGGCATTACTCTTCCCGCCTTCCGCATCGCCGGCGGGTTGCTGCTCTTCGCCATTTCCTTCGAGATGGTGTTCGGCCGGCGCACCGAGCGCGAGACCGACGGGGTGGAAAGTTCCGCCCGCGAGCACCGGTTGCGGCACCTTTCGGTGTTCCCGCTCGCCATCCCGCTGATGGCAGGGCCCGGCGCGATCACCGCCGTGATGCTGCTCGCCGGCGAGGCGAAGGGCGACCCCGCCCGCCTCGCCATGCTGCTCGCCATCACCTGCGCGGTGATCGGCATGTGCCTTGCGGTCTATCTCGCCGCCGGATGGACCAATCGGCTGCTGGGTGTCACCGGCAACGCCATCCTCACCAAACTGCTCGGCGTGGTGCTGACGGCGCTGGCGGTGCAGTTCGTCATCGACGGCATCCGCGCCGCCTTCCTAGTCGGCTGAACATGCCGGAGCCCGGAGACGCGCCTCAGAACGGGATGTCGTCGTCGAACTCTCCGCCGCTACCACCGCCACTGCCGCCCCCGAAGCCACCGCCGCCCGAGCGCCCGCCGCCGCCGGAGGCCGGCGCCGGACGGCGCTCGCCTCCCCCGCCTCCGCCGGAGCGCCCGCCACCGAAGCCGCCGCCACCACCACCGCCGAAGCCCGTGCCGCCGGAACCGAAATCCGAACCAGAGGAGGAGAAGTCGTCACCGCCGCCTTCGCCGGAATTACGACTGTCGAGAATGGTCAACTCGCCGCGGAACGGACGCAGCACAACTTCCGTGAAATAGCGCTCGCCACCATTCTGGTCGGTCGCCTTGCGCGTCTCGAGCTGGCCTTCGATATAAACCTTCGAACCCTTGCGCAGATACTGCTCGGCGACGCGCAGCAGATTCTCGTTGAAGATCACCACGCTGTGCCACTCGGTGCGTTCCTTGCGCTCGCCCGAGGCCTTGTCGCGCCACGTCTCCGAGGTCGCGAGGCGCAGATTGCACACGCGCCCGCCATTCTGAAAGGTCCGCACCTCCGGGTCGCGGCCGAGATTGCCGACCAGGATCACCTTGTTGACGCTGCCCGCCATCCCGCTCTTCCTTCCGTCCCTGCGCCCGCCGGGGGCGCGATCAAGCTGCGATCCTAGCCCACCCGCCTGCCGCGGTCACATCCGCGCGCTATGCTTGTCCACACGCACGTCGCCGAGGGGCAAAGGCGGAGAATGGGGGGCAAGAAAGTTCTTGTTTTGTTCCTAACACGCTCCTAGGGTCCCCGCAAGGCTCGCGCACATTCGGCGAAGCGGCGGCCGGACGGGGTGACGGACCGGCCTGTCGTCACTATCTTGGAGGGCGGAATGAGGAGAGCGTTCGATGAACCGGCCTCGCTGACGAGGCGGCGCCGGGCTCGTGGTGGTGTTCCGCAGCCCCGCAATGTCGCGGGGTTTGCCTTGCCGATGGCTCTTCTCATGGCCGGCGTGGTCGCAAGCCTTGCCGGCATCGCCGCTTGTCTCGAACAGTTCGGCGCCCTGCCCTGAGCGTACCGGCCGATGCGGCCGGCCTCTCATGCGAGGCCCGTTTCCCGTAAAGCCCAAGGATGCCGGAAGCCCGAGGATGAAGGACCGCGTGGAGAGCTCCCGCCGCGACGCCCGCGTGATTTCGATCCGCGGCGCGCGGGAGCACAATCTGAAGAATGTGGATCTGGAGATCCCACGTGACAGCCTCGTCGTGTTCACCGGCCCGTCCGGCTCCGGCAAGTCCTCTCTCGCCTTCGACACCATCTATGCCGAGGGCCAGCGCCGCTATGTGGAAAGCCTGTCCGCCTATGCGCGCCAGTTCCTGGAGATGATGCAGAAGCCCGATGTCGACCAGATCGACGGGCTTTCCCCCGCCATCTCCATCGAACAGAAGACCACCTCCAAGAACCCGCGCTCCACGGTCGGCACCGTCACCGAGATCTACGACTATATGCGCCTGCTCTGGGCGCGCATCGGCGTGCCCTATTCGCCGGCCACCGGCCTGCCGATCGAGAGCCAGACGGTCAGCCAGATGGTCGACCGCACGCTCGCCTTGCCCGAGAAGACGCGCCTGTTCCTGCTCGCCCCCGTGGTGCGCGGGCGCAAGGGCGAATACCGCAAGGAGCTTGCCGAGTTCCAGAAGAAGGGCTTCCAGCGCGTCCGGATCGACGGCGCCTATCACGAGATCGCGGAAGCCCCGGCGCTCGACAAGAAGCTGAAGCACGACATCGACGTGGTGGTGGATCGTCTCGTGGTGCGGCCGGACATGGCCGGGCGGCTGGCGGATTCGCTGGAAACCGCGCTCGGCCTTGCCGACGGAATCGCGGTTCTGGAATATGCCGACGAGACCGAGGCCGACGGCACCCCGAAGCGGGTGATTTTTTCGGAGAAGTTCGCCTGCCCGGTCTCCGGCTTCACCATTTCCGAGATCGAGCCGCGGCTGTTCTCCTTCAACAACCCGTTCGGCGCCTGCCCGGTCTGCGACGGGCTGGGCCATGAAAGCAAGATCGACCCCAACCTCGTGGTGCCGGACGCCACGCGCTCGCTGAAGCAGGGCGCGCTGGCGCCGTGGGCGAAGTCCTCGTCGCCCTATTACGGGCAGACGCTGGACGCCCTCGCCCGTCATTATGGCTTCAAGCTGACCACACCCTGGGCCGATCTTCCAGCGAGCGCGCAGATGATCATCCTGCACGGTTCGGGTGCGGAGAAGATCCGCTTCATCTATGACGACGGCATGCGCGCCTACGAGACCGCGAAGACCTTCGAGGGCATCATCACCAATCTCGAGCGGCGCTGGCGCGAGACCGACAGCGACTGGGCGCGCGAGGAGATCGGCAAATATTTCTCGCCCGTGCCCTGCGCAGCGTGCGGCGGCTACCGGCTGAAGCCCGAAGCGCTGGCGGTGAAGATCGCCGGGCGCCATATCGGCGAGGCCGCGCAGCTTTCGGTGCGCCACGCGCTCGCCTGGTTCGCCGCGCTGCCGGAAAGCTTCACCGAGAAGCAGAACGAAATCGCGCTGCGAATCCTGAAGGAGATCCGCGAGCGGCTCGCCTTCCTGCTCGATGTCGGGCTGGACTATCTCACCTTGTCGCGCGCGTCCGGCACGCTGTCCGGAGGAGAGAGCCAGCGCATCCGGCTCGCCTCGCAGATCGGCTCGGGGTTGACCGGGGTGCTCTATGTGCTGGACGAGCCGTCCATCGGCCTGCACCAGCGCGACAATGAACGCCTGCTCGGCACGCTGCGCCGGCTGCGCGACCTCGGCAACACGGTCATCGTGGTGGAGCATGACGAGGATGCCATCCTCGCCGCGGACTATGTGGTGGATGTCGGCCCCGGCGCGGGCGTGCATGGCGGGCAGATCGTGGCCCAGGGTACGCCGGGCGAGATTCTCGCCGACCCGCATTCGCTCACCGGCAGATATCTCACCGGCGCTCTCGCCGTGCCGGTGCCCAAGCGCCGCAAGCCGAACGCCAAGCGCATGCTGAAGCTGGTGGGCGCGCGCGGCAACAACCTCAAGAACGTCACCGCCGAAGTGCCGCTCGGCCTGTTCACCGCGGTCACCGGCGTTTCGGGCGGCGGCAAGTCGACGCTGCTGCTCGACACACTCTACAAGGCCGTGGCACGCCGGCTGAACGGCGCCTTCGACCCGCCCGCCCCCTTCGACCGGCTGGAGGGGCTGGAGCAGCTCGACAAGGTGATCGACATCGACCAGTCGCCGATCGGGCGCACCCCGCGCTCCAACCCGGCGACCTATACGGGCGCCTTCACCCCGATCCGCGAATGGTTCGCCGGCCTGCCGGAGGCCAAGGCGCGCGGCTACGGGCCGGGCCGGTTCTCCTTCAATGTGAAGGGCGGGCGCTGCGAGGCGTGCCAGGGCGACGGCGTCATCAAGATCGAGATGCACTTCCTGCCCGACGTCTACGTCACCTGCGATGTCTGCAAGGGCAAGCGCTACAACCGCGAGACCCTGGAGGTCGCCTTCAAGAACAAGTCCATCGCCGACGTGCTCGACATGACGGTCGACGAGGGGGCGGAGTTCTTCAAGGCGGTGCCGGCGGTGCGCGAGAAGCTGGAGACGCTGTCGCGCGTGGGGCTCGGCTACATCAAGGTCGGCCAGCAGGCCAACACCCTGTCGGGCGGTGAGGCGCAGCGGGTGAAGCTCTCCAAGGAGCTGTCGCGCCGCGCCACCGGTCGCACGCTCTACATCCTCGACGAGCCGACCACGGGCCTGCACTTCCACGATGTCGCCAAGCTCATGGAGGTGCTGCACGAGCTGGTCGAGCAGGGCAACACGGTGGTGGTGATCGAGCACAATCTCGAGGTCATCAAGACCGCGGACTGGGTGATCGACCTCGGGCCGCAGGGCGGAGACGGTGGCGGCGAGATCGTCGCGGTCGGCACGCCGGAGCAGGTGGCGAAGGAGCCCCGGAGCCACACCGGCCGCTTCCTCGCCGACGTCCTCGCACGCCGTCCGTTGAAGCCGCGCACCGCCGCGGAGTGACGGCTGGGGGCGGATGCCGGGCCGCTGCGATCGGCGACCACCGCAGGCGGCAAGGGTGCCTCTCGGAGAGACGACCGGCGCAGGCGAGGAGCGCGCGGCGTGGTACCATTATGCGGCGTCGTCTGGCCGTGAGTCGCCGTCTTTTTCAGCCGGAGGATGGGGCGGACCACAAGGCGGGACGGCACATCCGCCGGGGTGCAGAGCGCCGTCATCGTCGAGCGTTGTCATCCTGGCGGACCGTCATCCCGGCCGGAGGCGGAGCCGGTAGCGTCTGACGGGACAGGTGGGGGTAGCCGGCGGGATGCGATCCGGGATCGGCTTTCCGCCGGCCGGGATGACACCTTGCCTGCGCCCCTGGAGACGAAACCGCGTGTGATCATCAGGCCGGATGCGAGCACCCGGCGAGGCTGTGCCCGGATCCAGATGGGCGGGCCGGCCCGCATGGCTTTCGGCCGACATCCGTGCCCGGCATCCGTGCCTCGCCCCCGCCCAGCGCGCCGCCCGGCGCGGATAGGAGGGCATCGGCTACGCAGGGCCTGCGCACCGCGCCCTTGAAGCATTTTCGAGCGTAATGGCAACCGGTTCGCGTGAAAAATGCGATCCGTCAGTACGTTGGAGCCGTTCATCGATTCCGTGAAACGATGAACGGCTCTAATCGCCGGCCATCCGCCCCGCCAACCCGCAACCCGCAACCCGCCAAGCCTGCCGCAGCCGCACGGCGTGGGCGGTCACGGCGATCAGCACCAGCGTCGCGCAGAACTGGTGCGCCAGCGCGATATCGATCGGCACGTGGTTGATCAGGGTGAGGATGCCGAGCAGCGCCTGCACGCTTACGAGCGCGAAGAGATGCAGCGCCCGCTTTCCGGCGCCGGGAACGCCCCACAGGTCGAGGGCATGCAGCAGGGTCAGCATCCATAGCGCATAGGCCGTCATGCGGTGGTCGAACTGCACGGTGAGCACGTTCTCGAAGGCGTTGCGCCAGGCCGGGTCCATCACCAGCAGGTTTTCCAGCGGCGGCACCAGATGCCCGTCCATCAGCGGCCAGGTGGTGTAGGTGAGCCCGGCATCGAGCCCGGCGACGAGTCCGCCGAGGAAGATCTGCAGCAGCACCACCCCGATCAGCCCGCCCGCCACCAGCCGGGCGCGGCGCGGCGCGGCCGGCTCGCCGTCGGGCGGCGCGCGCAGCGAGGTCGCGACCGCGATGGTGGCGGCGAGGATCAGGCAGGCGAAGGTGAGGTGGATGGCGAGCCGGTACTGGCTCACCGAGGTGCGGTTCACCAGGCCGGACGCCACCATCCACCAGCCGATGGCGCCCTGCATGCCGCCCAGCAGGAACAGCCCCCCAAGCTTCCAGCCGAGCGCCCGGTCGATCAGGCCCCGCCACAGGAAGACGAGGAAGGGCAGCAGGAACACGAAGCCGATCAGCCGGCCGAGCAGGCGGTGCGCCCACTCCCACCAGAAGATGTATTTGAACTCGGACAGGCTCATCCCGCGATTGAGCTGGGTGTATTGCGGGATCTGCTGGTATTTCTCGAATTCCGCCTGCCACGCCGCCTCGCCCAGCGGGGGCAGCATACCGGTGACGGGTTTCCACTCGGTGATGGAGAGGCCGGATTCGGTAAGGCGCGTGGCGCCGCCAACCACCACCATCAGCACGATCAGCGCCGCGACGGCGTAGAGCCACAGCCGCACCGGACGCAGCCGCCCACTGCGCGCCGCGCCGGCGCCCGTAAGGCCCGCATGACCGGTGGAGGTGAGATCGACGCTCGGCATCCCGTTTTCCCTCGCCGCTCGCGCGGCCTGTTCCTGCCCTTTCCCCGAGCGTGCGGCGATGTCCGGCTCGCCGCGCCTGCCTCGGGTCGTCCCGCCTCGGCGTGCGCCTTGCTTCCGTCGGGACGCCGCGAGCGATATAGAGGCCCCGCCTGCGGTGCAACCGGACCAAATGTCCCGTGCCGCAACGCCAGCCGCAACGTCTGTCACGCGATCGGGATGCGCCCATGCCGTCGAACCGCCCCTCCCCGCCCGACAGCGCGCCACCGCGCGGCCTCCCGCCGCAGATGCCTTCCCAGGAACAGCGCGGCCTCTCGCCGCGTTTGCGGAAGTTCATCGGCACGGTGATCCTGGTGGTGCTGGTCATCGTCTGGGCGCTCGGCACCATGGGGCTGGCACAGGGGCGCGTCACCACGCTGGGCGCGGGCTGGCAGTTCCTTGCCTATCTGGTGCTCGGTCTCGGCTGGATCGTGCCGGCCGGCATCGTCATTCGCTGGATGGTGCGCTTCGACCGGCGGCCGGAGACGCTCTGAACAGTCCGCTCCCGAGAGCCATTCATCGTTTCACGGAATCGATGAATGGCTCCAGTTTATTGACCGGTCGCGTTTTCTTCACGCGAACCGGCATCCACTTCGTTCCGAAATGCTCTACGCCGCGAGCGGAAGGCCGGGCGGGGCCGGGAAGGCGACCAGCGCGATGGCACCGAAGCCCCGCGCGGCGAGCGCGTCGAACGCCTCGACCGCATGCGTCTCGGCGTCGGATTCGGCCGTGTCCTCCGCCATCACCAGAACCACGGTCGGCCGCAGCGCCGCGAGCCGTGCCGCGCCTTCCGCGTGGCCGATGGGCGGTGCCGCCACCACGACGTGGTCATAGGTCTGCGCCAGCGTGCCGAGGATCAGCGTCAGGCGGTCGGCATCCACCAGCGTCGTCGCCTCGCGCACGCCGCGGCCGAGCGGGATGACATGGCAGCGCGAGGCGGATTCACGCTGCACGACCTCGGAAAAGCTGGCGACCCCGAACAGAAGGTCGGTCAGACCCGGCGCGCGCGGGTCGGGCACGAGCTGGTCGAGCCCGAGCGCCCCGGTGTCGAGGCTCACCAGCGCCACCCGACGTTCCGCCGCCAGATCGCGGGCGAGGCGCAGTGCGCAGGCCCCCGTCGCGCCATCGGCGACAACGCCGGTGACGAGCACCAGACGGGCATCATCGCCGCGTCGCTCCAGCATGCGGGCAAGGTCGCCGACGCAGGAGGGCGCGGAGACGGAGGACCACGCCGCGGCCTCGCTTTGGCTGGCCGGCCGGGCGGCGGGGCGTTCGCTGCCCGCCCCGATCCACGGCAAATGCCGCAGCGCGCGACGCTCGCTGCGCAGCTGCATCGGATCGGGCGCGAAGGCCGGCTCGCCGCGCGAGGGCTCCACGCGGCGGCGCCCGCGCAGCAGGACGACGGCAAGGCTCACGACAAGGCCGGAAAGGCCGGAGCCGATCAGGAGAACCGCCGGACGCGGATAGCGGGGCGCGACGGCCGGGTCGGCCCGCGCCACCAGCCGCACCTGCCCGCCCGGCGCAGCGGTGCCGCGATCGGACAGCGCGTCGAGCGAGGCCTGCTGCCGGAGCAGATAGGTATCGGCGAAGGCATTGGCGATCTCCGCCGCGAGCCTCGGCCCGCTGGCGGCATAGTCGACGGCGATGAGATAAGAGCCGTCAACCGGGTGGATGTCGAGTCCGCCGAGCACGATTTCGAGCGCCGCTTCCTCCGAACCGCCGAAGCCCGGTCGTTCGCCGAGGCGCAGTTCGCGCACCACCTGGCGCGCAAGATCGCGTGAACCCATCACCTGCAGGCGGCCGCGCAGTTGCCCGGCATCGGCACGGGTGGAGCCGGTTTCCAGCAGCAGGCGGGTCGAGGCGGTGTAGCGCGGCGGGATCACGCCCAGCACGCCGGCGCCGATCAGCGAGCCCGCAAGCGTACCGGCGAGAAGGACGGCGCGCTTGCGCCAGAGCCGGCGGAGCAGGCGCCCGCAGGCATTCGACGCCCGGTGCAGCCGGCCCGTCTCACCGGCCGCCGGGACAGACGCGCCCTCACCGGCCGGACTGTGCCGGGAGGTTTCAGCAGCCATGCTCGACGCGGGATCATATGCCGACATGCCGCCACTCTCGCCGTCACATGGTTTCTAGCTCGTTAAAATTGCGCCGCGCACGGCCAAGGGCTCGAACTTCGAGGCTTTTCGCGTGTTGTTGGCTCAGAAGGGCGCCGGCAAGACGTGCCGGGCTGACGATATGGGAGAGACACCATGCAGGAGCATTTTGCCGGTCGGGGTCCCGACGACGTGCTGCAGCGCCGTGCCGTGCGATTCGGCGTTCGCGGGCCGCTGGACATCATCGATTGCTTCGTGAGCTGGGAAGCGCTGGAACGGCTGGAAGGCAGCGGCCCCGCTGTGAACACTCCGGACCGCCTCGCCCGCTTCGAGCGGCACCGTCCCGCCATCGAAGCGGCCGCCATGGCGAAATGCAAGGTGGAGGAGGAACAGCCCGACGCCATCACGCTGGAAGCGGATGACGTCCGGCCGGGACAGGTGTGAGCCGAAAGCTGTGGGCTAATGGTGGACGACGCGCCGCGAACCGCTTGCACTGCGGGTCCCGAATAGGTAGAGAAGCGGGCCTCAGGGCATCGGAGCGTAGCGCAGCCCGGTTAGCGCACCAGTCTGGGGGACTGGGGGTCGGAGGTTCAAATCCTCTCGCTCCGACCATTTTCCTGAAGGAAATCAATTAGTTACAAGGCCGCCGTAGGGCGGCCTTCTGCTTTTCTAGTGCCGAGTCGCCACCGAGTCGCCACCGGAAGCGGTATCACCCGGTATCGCAGGGAAGTGCCCCACCACCCTTTTGAGGCGATGGGGCGTCCAGCCGGGGCGCGCGGGCAATGGGTTGCGCCTGTTCGGTGGCCCCAACTAGATTCGGCTTGCGGCAAGCACCGTCGGGCGCTCATTCCGGGAGGTCTGCCAACCGTCGAACATCGTCGAGCAGTAGCGCTATGTGAGGGGCGTGGACATCCTCCTGAAACATCCTGGGGTTTTCCATCATCCACCGCCAGATCTTGAGTTTTTCAATTACATCCTCCCAGCAGGAGGCCGACATGTTGTGGCAGGCGTCGTCCATGCCGTTGACGACGGCACATAACCCTTCCGTCTCAATGTCAGTGCTATGCAGATCCTCATCTGGGGACGCGTATGCGTCGAGTGCGGCTTGCGCGACCCACCGGATCGCCGCCATCCTCTGGATGGGTGTGACAGGCACCTTCTCCTTCGCCGCCATGGCGACCGCTCTGTAATCATCGGCGGCCGCAAACTCCGTCGGTTGGTGCTGGGTGCGACGGGTCATGTGGACATCCTAGCGCTATGGATCTGCTGGAACAGCGCGCGCGCCGCCTCGGCCTCCTGCGCGACGAGGTCGATCGCCATATGCAGCGCATTCTCGTCGACCATGTCGTCGGCATTGTCTCGGGCGATCTGCGCCAGTCGGGCCGCGTATGCCACCCGGCAAATCTGATTTTCGAGGTCTCCCTGATCGAGATCTCTATCCTCTTCCTCATTGGTGAATTCCACCACCGGCCGATCTGCCGGCGCGTCATAGCGCGCCCCGCGCTGGGTTCGGCGGCTACCGGTCTGCGGGCCGGTCAGTTCCGCCACGGCGATAGCCTCGTCGATCGCGCGGTTGATATTTGGGGGCAAGCCGGTAGCGGCTGCCGAACGAGTGTTCGTCATTGAATACCTCCAAGGGGCTATGAGGAACCGGGCTGCCCCTGACAAGCATGAGCGTGCCCGTGGCACCTCATGATGACAGCCGCTGTCGCCATGAAAGTGACCGTAACGGTCATAATCTGACGCGTCAACACCAATAATGACCCTTGCGGTCATTTCCATTGATCGCGCGGTCGCGACAGTCTATCTCAAGTTCATGATCACACCGATACAAATGCGAGCGGCGCGAGCCCTCATAGGATGGACGCAGCTAGAGGTGGCACGGGCCGCTGGCGTGTCCGAGATGTCCGTGAAGAACATTGAGCGAGGGGTTACAGATCCCCGCGTGAGCACGCTGCGGGCGATCCAGCAGGCGTTCGAGGATGCCGGTGTAGAGTTTATCGACGGCCCCTACAGCGGCGATGGCGGCCCAGGCGTCCGGCTGCGCAAGGCGCGGTGACGCGTTGCACGTGCTAGTCTGGCGCGCATGTGCAATCTCTACAGCCATCGCTCGAACCTTGACGCGATCACCGACCTCGTCGGGTCGCTCCGCAATCGTGCCGGCAACCTGGCGCCGCAGACGGGCATCTATCCCGATTATCCGGCGCCGATCGTGCGCACGGCGGCGGATGGCCATCGCGAACTGGCGATGGCGCGATGGGGCATGCCGTCACCGGCCTTCGCGATGCAGGGCAAGAAGACCGACAAGGGCGTGACGAACATCCGCAACACGGCAAGCCCGCACTGGCGCCGCTGGCTGAGCCCTGCGCACCGCTGTCTCGTCCCGTTTACCAGCTTCAGCGAGCCCCCAGCCGGCGCCCGCGGACCAGACACATGGTCGTGGTTCGCGCTCGCGCCCGATGAACCTCTGGCGTTCTTTGCCGGCATCTGGACGACACGAATCCGTCGAGGGCGTCCGCTCGTGGACCGGCTTCGCCGTCCTTGCGCCGCTGCCCCCTAGGGGCATGACTGCGGGAGGACATCCCGAGCGGCCCGCCTCTCTGGTGGCGCAACATCTGAGGCCTTGGATGCGGGTGGCTTTGCCATGGCATACTCCTGATTCTGGTCAGGTTTCATAACAGAGCGCCACCGCATGACTCCCGAAGAACGCATCGAGCAGTTGGAAGCCAAGATCCAGCAAGCCTATCAGGTCATCGGCACACTGCTGTCCGGCCCGGATGGCGACAGTCCAGACTTCGGCCTGCCGGAGGGGTTGCGGGCCTTGGACTACTTCGCCCACGAGGACTACGATGAGGGCTTCCTGCCGTTCGTGCATCCGCGGGTGGCGGGTAAGGAGTGAGCCCGTCGCAAGGAGGCATACGAATCGCTGATCCGTGCTCGCATGGCAGCGAAGCTCTCACAGGCGGAGCTTGCCATGCGCCTCGGCACCACGCAGTCGGCTATTGCCCGCCTTGAGGGCGGCGGCGTTTCCCCCTCGCTCTCGACGCTCCGGCGCTACGCCGAAGCCACCGGGACAAAGCTGCATGTGGAGCTTGTAGCCGGGTGAGCCTGAAAGGCATCGTCAACGAGGACGGGGAGGCTATAGTTTCTGGTCAACCTGACCAGAAACTCAGTAAGCGAGACAGGATGGGTGAAGGCCGCCCCGAAGGCGGGAGGTGATGACACAGGCTGGTCAAGTTGACCAGTCTGTCATGGTGGACGGGGAGGTGGTGATTTCTGGTCAAGTTGACCAGAAATCAAAAACGGAAAACAACCCAAAGGGATCTGGGATGGGCGAGGGCGGGGAGGTTCTAGATAAAGTGGGTCAAGTTGACCCAGTATCCGCCAAGGGCGGAAAGGGAGGTAGTTCAATCGGGTCAACTTGACCCGATTGAAAGCAAGCGCAAGGACGGTAGGGGGCATCGCCTCGAGGGCGGCTTCCGCCTCGCCGTGCGCACAATGCCGCCGATAGGGCCGCTGCCGAGCGCATCCGAGGGAGGATGCAGCTTGCCGCCGAAAGCATCATAGAGGTGGGGCGGGAGCTAATTCAGCAGAAGAAGGATATTGGTCACGGCAACTTCCTGGCGTGGATTGAAGCGGAATTTGGGATGTCTGACCAGACCGCCAGAAACATGATGAGGGTTGCTGATCTATACGGAGACAAAGTCAAAAGTGTTTTGGATTTGCCCGCCACCGCCCTCTATGCCCTAGCCGCCCCATCCACACCTGATCCCGTCCGAGAGGCCGTGATCGAACGGGCGGCTACGGGTGAGAAGGTGACGGCCTATACATGCTTCAGTGCGGTGATAGTATTGGGGTGCCGTCCATCTCGACCAAGGCCCCCAATATGACCGACGACAGTAAGCCAGCCCATCCGTCCGGTAGTGGTGACAGCGCGCCATCGACCACACCATCATCAGAATCGCCTAAGCCGGCCGCTCGAAAGCCGCGTGAGTTTGATAACTCATGGGTCCCACGGGACAATATGGCCATGAGATGGGAAACCAACATCCATCACCGGGGCAGCCGAAGTACCAAGGGCGATGATTGAATCGGCTACGCTCAAAAACGGTGGTGCCAAGATGATCGTGCACAGGGCAGCGACTGGCGCCAGAATGAGAAAAAGTCGAGCCCACTTCAGATGACCAGAAAGCGAAAGACTTAGGTGGTCGTTAAATTTCATTGTCTCCGACGATGCGTGCATGTAGCCGTCCAATATAGCATCGGCTTTCCTCTCGTCATGAAAAAGGGCGCATCTCCAGAATTGTGGGTCGCGCCCGACTAATGCGAGGGGTGTACTTCTAAGTGTCCATAACGATATGCCCGCTCCGATCAAAAGCGATACAAAGGCGGCGCCGAAGCCATAGGACATCAGCCGAGAAGCGATCGGCGTAGTGCCTAAGCCTGCGGCGACGCCAGACGCGCACGCAATCGCCAACGTAGAGCATAAGCTCAATAGTGACAGAGCCTGATTTTCTTGTGATCGAATGTGCGCGATCAACGCGTCTTCACGGGATCTAACATCATCGATAGCGATTTCCTTGAAAAGGCCGATCGTTTCATCCCAGTCACTCACGGCCGCTGCTCCCTGTACATTCGCCACGCCTCACGCCGCACCGCATCCTTGATTCCGCTATCGATGATAGCCGCCGCCATGCCGGCACATGCGGCCGGCATCATCACGGACGGGCCGGCATGGATATCTTGCGCCAGCCGCATCCGCCGGAACCGCACCGGCCCAACGTCAGCATCGAATTCCGCCAGCACCTTCACGGTGCCAACCCGTGCGTGGACGGGGCGCAGATTGGAAACACGAACACCCATTAGCCGTATACCCCGTCGTTGAACGCCCCGCTGCGGAGGCGTGCCAGCTTGCGATCGAGCCGGGCTTCAACGGCCCGTGCGATGTCGTCCGGAGACTGTCCCGGCGCCGCGTTGATGGTGAAGCTGATGTCGCCGATCGAGACGCTTCCGCGCATCTGGGCGGTTTTGCCGGCACTGTGCACGTATCCCGACCGGGACGGCGTGAACAGTTCCGGGCCGCGCTCGCCAACAATGTAGGAACCACCGCCCCCAACCGGGCCGCCACGTGCCCGCGCCCCGTCAACCGGCGTGCCGCCGGCTTCGGTCGCATGGATCGGCACGGATATTCCTGCACCAAATATGCCTTTAATGCGCTCCCAGATCGACATCGCCTCCGATTCCACCTTGGGTCCCTCGGCCGCCAGCGCAGGAGCAATCTTGGAAAACGCCAGCTTCGACGCCGCCTCGATCTCGTCCAGCTTCAGCAGTTCCTCCGGCCTCGGCATGGGCAGCGGGGGCGCCGCCGGCAGCTTCATGCCGGGAGGAAGCTGCGCGGCGAAGGGAGCGTCGGGCTGCCGCCCATTGGGGCCATAGACCGCAGCAGCCAGCGCCATAGCCGGATCCATCGCCCCAAGGATGGGATTGTCTTGAATCCCCGCCAGCATCTCCTTGTTCTGTTCGACAACATTGGTCGCCGCCGTCGCCAGTGCAGCGCCGCCAGCCATCACACCACCAACAACCGCACCGGCGGCAAGTGCGCTACCCGCAGGAGCCGGGTTCACTCCCTTCGCCTTTGACATGCCCTCGATCATCTTGTCCGTGGCCTTGCGGGCCTCGCGGGCGTTCTTCGCCACGTTCTGACTGGCGCGGCTGAACCCTTCCAGCGACGCCGGCAGGATCGTTTTCGCGGTACGTCCCAGCCCCAGCAGTCGCGCCAGCACGCCCGTCACGACGCCGATGCCGCGAGCCGCGGTGAGTGCCATGGTGCCAAGGCGAAGGATGCCACCGAAGGAGAATGCGAATGTCGACCGTTGATCTCAAATACCCCGTAACTGTTGACGGCAAGACCTACGCAAGTCTGACGCTGCGCCGCAGCACGGTGGGGGATCTCGCCGCCGCTGATCTCGTGACCGGAGCGACGAAGCAGGCGGCGGCCGTGTTGGCATCCGTTTGCGGTGTGCCGATGAACGTAATTCTCGGCCTCGATACTATTGATTACTCCGCGCTTGCGGAGGCTTCAGCCGCAGTCATGGGGGAATCCGCGGCGGCGGCCTGATCGACGCCATCGCATTCGTGTCCAGCCAGCTTTCGACACCCGTTTCGGAGGTCGAAAGCTGGTTGCCGGACAAATTTTTGAAATATCATGCCGCCGCTTTGAAGCTATGGCGGCTGCGGAATGGTGCGGCTGATGGCAACACTTGAATCCAAACTGATCGTCAGCCTCATCGACCGCATCTCCGCGCCGACTCGGGCCATTTCCGCCTCGCTCGGCAAGTTGCAGGCGATGCAGGCGCGCAACAATGAGCGCCTCGACAAGATGCGCGGCCGGATGCTGGACGCCGCCGCGGCTGGGTACGCCCTCTACAAGGCGTTTGCCGGGCCGATCCAGATGAGTCTTGAGTTCTCCGCTAAAATGGAGGACACGGCGCAGAAGACCGGCATGTCGAAGCGGGCGATGGATGCCTATGCCGCATCGATTCGCGATGTTGCCGCGGCGACCGGCCAATCAAACATGGCGATCGCAAACGGAATGGACGTGCTGGCCGGCGCTGGCGCCAGTGCTGACGTTGCGGCCGCTCTGATCGGGCCATCCGCCAAGGCTGCCACGGCCTACCGGGCCGATGTCAATGAAATGGCCCAGACCACGTGGGCGCTGACGGACAATTTGAAAGTTGCGACGACCGACATTCCACGTGCCCTCGATGCAATGGCGGCGGCCGGTAATGCCGGCAAGTTTGAGTTCGCCGACATGGCCCGGTATTTTCCGGCGATCGGAGCGCAATATGCTGCTCTGGGCATGACAGGGGTGAAGGCGGTTCAATATCTGTCTTCGGCGCTGCAAGTGATGGCGAAGGCCACCGGTGATAATGCGCAGGCCGCGACGAACATGTCGAACGTCCTGCAGAAGATCTACGCGCCCGCCACGATCAAGGCATTCCAAAAGCAGCACGTTAATCTCCGCAAGGAGATGCAAAAGCAGATCAAGGCCGGTAAGACGCCGTTAGAGGCTATCGCGAACATAACCGACAAGACCCTCAAGGGGGATCTGTCGCATCTCGGCGATCTGTTCGAGGATGCCCAGGTGCAGGCCGGCATTCGCGCGCTCATCATGTACCGAAAGGAATGGATGGAGACCCGCGCGGAGACCATGCGATCCGGCGGGCAGGTCGAGAAAGATTTTGCGTCTCGCATGGCGACGCCGCTGGCCCAGCTCGATGGGCTGAAGAACGCGCTAGAGGATCTGGGTCTCGCCTTTGGCGATGTGCTGGGTCCGAGTGTTGGCGAGTTTGCCAAGTCGCTCACACCCATTGTGCGCAGTCTCTCGAAATTTGTGCGCGACAACCCCAAGCTGGTGAAAGCCCTGGCGTTCACGGCGGCCGGAATTATCGGCATCAACACCGCAGCGCTGGCGTTCCGCTTTGCTGGGCTGTTCGCTTTCACGCTCTTCAGTGCCGCGCCGATGACGCGAGCGATACGGTTTCCAGGGTGCGCCGCCACCGTTTCGGAAAAGTCGCGGCATGGATTGACGAGCGCCGCAACAACGCGGCAGTTCTCGATCGCGGCACGGGCCGCGTTGGGTAGAGCCATAGTCATCTCCATGTACAAACTGCCGGCCGCGAAGTCCTTGTCGCGATTTTGTGGTGTGGGGGCCGCGAGGACTTCTTACCGTTGTCGGACGGGCCGGCGGCGCCCTCTCGGAGGCGCCCCCTAATTACTGGCCGGGATTCTTTACGAATGCCCGGTGATCGATGACCTTGGCCCCGACATCGAGACGGGCACGGAATTCCATCCCATCGATGTCGAAACCTACCCGCGTTTCGAGGTTCACCTCGCGCCGGCCATCGATATACGCGACCTCGACGGTGTCGATGCTGCCGGGCGCCGCTGCCATGAAGAACGCGGACCCTCCCGCAACAGCCCTGCCGTTTTGCGGATCGGTAAATCCAAGATCCAGCCGCGGCTCGGAAATAATTTCGAGTGCCTGAAGAGAGGGTGGCGGCGCGTCATCGAAGATGGCCGTGAACACCTCGGCCTTGAGAAGCTGCTCGGCTGAGGTCTGCAATTCGACCGGGACGATGAGGAATTTCGGCGAAAGGTTCAACGTCCACCCAGCCGGCGCCACCTGCTTACGCATTCGGGCCTGCAAGATCTTAAGCGCGAGCAGGTCGAAGTCCGAGCCGGCGGCCAGGTTCTTGTGCGTCGCATGGAACAGCGGCACGCCGTCAGCCATCGTGGGGTTCGACAGGATCTGAGCCCAGACCAAGTCGGATTCGATCTGCGCCGCCTGTGCCGCGAAGTTCTGCCCTAGCCGGCCAAATGCATAGATATCGTCGTTCACAAGAGCCTGCCGGCTGATCGAAACTATCTTGCCGTAGGACGCGACCGCATAACTTTCGGTAGAGGCGTCGCTTAGGTCGGCGCGGCGATATTCTTGGTATTCACCCACGCGATCCAGCCTCGGTGCAGCGTCAATCGCCACCCGCGAAATCTCGCTGAAGTCGGACACCGACACTTCCTTCACCAAGGGGCGCCATGTGGCCGGCGCAGCCTCATAGGCGGCCCGGAGCGTCGTGTTGACGACGTTTGAAAGGATCGTCGGAAAATCAACCGTGGTGTTCGCCCGTGTCGTCGCCATCGCGGCGATTTCGCTGGGGGCCTTCCCGCGAACGTCCGCGCCGGCCTCGGAGAGGAAGTCCCGGGCAATGCTGATCAGCGTAAGGTCCCGATACTCTCGGGCACCGTCGGAGAGGTCACCGCCGGCAAGCCGGTGACGCAAGGCCTCTTCGATGAACCCGGCACGCCGCTCACCAGCTTCCCGGACGACGCGGGCGGCGATGGTCTCGCCGCCAAGGCTCCGGACCTGTGCGGCCGGATCGGCCGGGACACCTACGACCGAAATCTCGTAGGGCGCCCACTTGGTGTACCGCCGAACGGGAATGCCATCGTCACCGGCCCGCTCTGGCACGTATTCTCGGCGTGTGTATCCAACCGAAATATTGCGCAGAACCCCGTCGCGGATCTTCGCGACCCGGTCGGCATCGCCCGCCGCGGATGACAGGAGAACTTTCGCGACGCCCTTTCGGCTGTCGATCCGCGCCGTTCCGGGGACAACGCTGCCGATCACCGCGTCAACGCCACCAAGCATGTCATGGCTATCAAGCAGTGGAGCGCCAGCGTTCAGGCGTGTCAGATCGACCGCGCCGGGCTGGCAGGACAGTACTTCCCAATATGTGGAACCGTCCGGCACAACCCGGAGCACTGGCGTCTCCGTCGCGAACACGACTTCAATAGTGTTCGAGGCAGGATCGAAAGATGCGGCCCGCAGTTCGCCGCCAGACACAACTCGTTTAAGCATCATCACCCCCCGACCTTCGGGTCGCTTTTCGTCGTTTCATTAGACAACCAGCCGAGCGGCGCGGTCGTCTTGCTCGGAGGAATCGCGAATAGGGCATCAGGTGAGTAATCGGTGCGAGGCCAGAAGGTCCCGAGAACAGTCGCCCGAACGCCCTTGAGGCCGGCGCCAAGCTCTTCCTGAAGGTCTACGTCCGAACCGGAATACAGGGCCGAATTCAGCTTTTCGATTTCGGCCTCGACTGTCGCGACATCAGCAGCCAGCGGTGCGAGCAGCTTGTGCGCTTTAGCGACATCGGTATGCCAGCGCTTGACAACTTCATCGCGCCTGGCGATTGCGGCAGCGACCTTCTCCTTCGCGGCAGCGCGGCGTTCCTCGGCTTCCGCATTGGCGATGCGCGCCACCAGTTCGTCCCGTCGGACGTGAGCGCGATCCATGTCGCGTTGTGCGGCGCGCCGGGCTTCGTCGGCTCGTACGACATCGGCCTCGTCGTCATCAAGCAGCGCGGCGCGGTATCCTGCCTCCGCAGCGGCGACAGCGGCGTGGAGCGCCGGCTCGTCGAGAGCGGCCAGCGCCGCCCGCAATTCATCAAGCGGCGCCGGTGCAGCCCGCGAGAACAGTTTTGAAAACATGATGGCGTCCCTAAGTGGCGAGCCGTTCAAGGTGGGGATGAAGCGACAGCCAAATCAGCGAAATTTCGACAATGACCCGCACCTCCGGTTGGCCGTCTGTCGCGGGATGCATGAACTCGGCCTCGTCCAGGAAGCCCGGCAGGCAGGTCCGGCCGCGGTCGTGGGTGATCTCGTACGCACGCCGGAACACCCAGTTGGATGCCGGAAAATCGATGCGGTAGAGTGCCCGCAGGATCGCGGCGCGGAAAACGTCATGAGCGGTCATGCGGCGGGATCCGCCCACCTTGCGGTGCATCGGCACACCAATCGCTTCGGCCATCTTAAGCCAATGCGATAGGGTATTCTCGGGCAGTTCGAGCAACTTGGCGGCGTCGGCAACAGAAATTACCGGGTCGTCGAGCCACTGCGGGCGCGGGATTTCGGCCCGCAGGACGAGCGTGTCGTCGGGCATATGATGGTCCTGTGATTGATGATTGATGACCGCCCGCATGTCGGGGGGTTTAAAAAAAAACGCCGGGCGGAGGGAGGCAGTCCCCAGCCCGGCAGTTTCAGAAGGTAGATAGGGCCGCTCGAGAAAAGTCGGTCCCACTATTACCGCGCGGCTGAGCAGTTCCGGTTATAACCTCTGTCCTCTCATAACCACCGCACGGGAGGCCGGTGCCGGTCATGACCAGCGCGGCATTGGCGCCTCGTGCTCTGGTGGCCTTCGCCGGCGGTGGATAGCCGAACCACAGAATTCCCCCTATTTCAAGGGCATGTTGTTGACATCCCCTTATTTCAGGGGTATGTTTAATCATCAACAGCGTTGAGGGACATGGGCAAGCTCCACACCATCGGCAAGATCACCGTCCGGGTGTATGCCAATGACCATCTGCCCCCGCACTTCCACATCGTCGCCCCGGACTTCGAGGCCCTTGTCGAGATCACCAGCCTGACCGTTCTCAAAGGCTCGCTGCCCAAGGCCGGTCGCCCGGCTCTGGACTGGGCCTCGCAGAACAAGGCGGCGATCATCGCCGAGTGGAACCGAATCAACCCCCGCTTCCCCGCCTGAGGAGGGCAGAGACATGGCAACCGAACTTCCCCGCATCGCCAGTGTCGAGGTGACCGGCGCCACCACTCTCCGCGTCCAGTGGGCGGACGGCGCGGCCGATATGGTGGACCTCGCCGGCTGGGTCGCCACGGGCTCCCCGGTGCTCGATCCGCTGTCCCGGACGGCGACCTTCGCGCAGGTCCGCGTCGGCGATTACGGCGCGTCGCTCGAATGGGGCGACGATGATGACCTCGCGATAGACGCTGTCCACCTGCACACGCTGGCGTTGGCGCAGCGCCCGTTCACCAGCGCCGACCTCGATGCGTGGCAGAAGTCCATGAACCTCTCGAACCGGGAGGCCGCCGATTTCTTCCAGATGGCCGTCAGCCGGTGGGAAGCGTATCGGGCCGGCGCCGCCGTCCCCGCGCGCATCGCCATGCTGTGCCGCGCCGCCGAGCGTGATCCGATCCTTATGCAGGCCTACTATCGGCCCCGGAAGCCGGGGCGCCGCAGGGCGGCGTGATCCGGGCCACCGTCTCGCCACCCCAGAATTTTCGATCTCAGATCGGACCTATCCAAAAACCCCGATTTTCGCCCTAAACCGCCCGAAAGAGGTATTATTGTAGCAGGCGCGGAACCCCCCTAGGCAACTTTGCATAGACGGAAGCCCCGCGGTGGCGCTTCCCCGCTCCCTGTCGAGGCGGGGACAGTACCTTCCCCAGGGGGGGGGGTGTGTGGCGGCGTGGGGCGGCGCGGCGGCCCGGCAGATGCGTGATGCGGAAGCGCTACGGCCACAAGCTGTGCTGCGGGGTTAAGTCATTGATATAGATATACAATCTTTACTCCGTAGCGTTGGCGCGCCCCCTAGTAAAAAGACACTACGCTACGACTACGAATTCCACCCTTGGCGGGAGAGGGGATAAAATCCCCCCTCTCCGCTGCTATATGGGCTTCTACATCTACGAATATTCGATGCTACGACTGTAAGCCATTGTGTTCAAATGGTTATTTATGATCCCGTAGCATGGCCTACGCCGCGCCACGGTCCGGACCGCTACGAGATCCCGGCCACGGCCTCCTCCTGTGGTTGGCGACGATAGTTCCGGCGAGGCGATCGCCGGTTTTGCGTTGGTGGACGCGCTCGGCGATCGGCCCGGCAACATCTGTTCCCTTCCGGGTGAGCTTCCACACCCGTGCAGCGTAGTGGATCAGATCTTGACGCTTCAGCCGATCGGTAGCATTCGCTGCTCGCTGCTTGTCGGGCTTACCATCTTCCAGGCACCAGCCGAGATCAGCGGCCAGTTCCGTCAGGGACCGGGCACCATTCGCTCGGATCGCCAAGAGGATTTCGTCATCATCCCGGTTGCCGGCATCAGCGCGTTCCGCTACCTCGGCCTCGCCGACGGGCACGGCCAGGACGGTCGGGATCTCTCGCCCCCTGCTGTCCACCAGTCCGGGCGCCGTGACCTGCCGCATGTCGAAAAGCATGGGCGAGAAATCCGGACCGCGATGCTTGCCCAGCCAGTGCAGGGAGGATGCTTCGCCTCGCTTGGCAAGGGTGAGGTTACCGTCGAGCTCATTGAGGAAAGCGCCGCCCCCACGGGGCAGCAAACTGTCGGGCGTGGCGTTCTTCACCGGATGCGATGCCGCCAGCACTGTCGGGCGCGGTGGCAGCAGCGCAAGGTCACGCAGCAAACGGGCGTACCGCCCGATCTGCGTGTTTGAATTTTCGTCGTCACCGGCGAAATAGGCGGCGGTTGTGTCGACAACGATGAGCCCGACGCCGCCAAGGCGTGCAGCCTCCCGATCGATGTGGTCGAGGAAGGTCTCGATACTGAATACGCCCCTCACGAAATGAACGTCGATATCTTCAGCGTTCAAACCCAGTGCATGCGTGAGGCCAATCCACCGCATGGCGACGTCGTCGGGATTCTCCCCGGCGAAATAGAAGACCCGGCCCTGTTTCGTCTCGCGGCCAGCGAATGGCGAACCCTGCGCGACGCATGCAGAGAGCAGCAGGGCAACCGCAGTCTTCCCGGCGCCCGTCTGACCGGTGAGGCTATACAAAAATCCGGATTGCATGATGCCATCCAGCAGATAGTCCGGGGGCTGGAATCCCCGCACGAAATCGCCTGATGGGATTAGCATGGGCGCACTCGGCTGCGCCTTGTCGGGTTGTGGGGTGTTATCATTGGCGGCCTTGGAACGCAGTTTATCCGCCATCGCCTGGCCCGCCTCCCGCGACTGGATATGGGGCTGCCCGAACCGAGACCACATTCGGGCAAAATCTTCTCGCGCGCGGTCCTCGGTGCTGTATCGGTTCAGCCAATCACCTTCCGCCGTCAGGAACAGCGCAGCGGCGACGTTGGCGGGGTGCCCATCGAATGCGAGCCGTTCCACGACGCGCGCCGCATGGGCGGAGCGGTCCCCGACATCGTCTGCAGCCAGCAGGCGGGCCACCTCCGGCGTCACCTCGACACCGTCGACGTCGGGCAGATCGCCAAGCGCGACAGGCGCGGCGTCGGGGCTTGGAGTATGAGCGGACACGGCGACGGCCAACGCCGCCGGATCAGTGAGCGTGCCGTCCCATGGCTCGATAGCTGTCACCGCCACAGGTTCCGGGTTGCGCCCTCGGGCGATCTTGGCGTTGCCCGGCCAGTTCAAGGTGCCGGGCACGCGCCAGACGTGTGCAAGATCGACAGTGCCGTGATCAGACCCTGTGACCGCCTTGAGGCCGCGAGCTATCGCCCGGGCGACGTCCGGCGTGACGGGGCGGTCGAACAGCCACATTGGTTGGCGATTGCCCGGCGACGTTTCCAGGGTGATGTTTGGCGGAAGCGGATAGCCCCCGCTCGCCCGACCCGTGTCCGCGTCCATGTCCGCGACGAGTCCCAATACGGCGACAACATCAGCAGCGCCGCCACGCTGGCCCCGGGCGAGGGACCGACGCATAACCTGCAGTCCGCAGTAAACGTTCGCTCCCCTGGTGCCACTGTGTGCCTCGATGGCGGCAACCATGCCGTCGACGTCGCCAACGGGGTGATGGGTGATGACGCCACCATCGCGATCGAGCGCGGCGTTAAATACGGAAACGACGAGCACACCGTCCACATCGCGTGCGAGACGGTGCAGCATCCCGACGTGCTCGCGGATCGGGTTAGGATGGGTGGTTTCAGGCTGCGTTGCGGACATTGGGGCTCTGGCTCCGGTAGGCCGCGACGGCGGCGCGAGTGATTTCGACGGCAAGATCGGGAGCGAAACCGACAGAGTGCCGCCCGGCCGTCCCATGGGCGAATATCCGGAATTCGCCGCCCTGATTTCGGTGGAGACGTAGATTGAACAGGCGGAGTCGTTCGTCGATCTCCACGTCGACGAACGCGACGACGTTGCCACCCGGCGGTGCCGGGCGGATCGCAATGATTCTCATGGTTGAAGTCCCCGACGGGGTAATGCCCGACCAAAAAGGGTCGGGGGCTGTGGGTGTGGCTCAGTTGAGCAAGTCGCCCAACGCGCCGACGTTGTTCGCTGTCAGATATTCCGCTTGCCAGTCCGCATCGGCGGATTGCCAGACGCGACGGAGGTTCATCATCGCGGCGTCCACGTCGGCAACATACTGCTCCTTCGCCCCAACCATAGCTGCCGCGACGCTGCCGGGATGGGCTATGCGTAAGCTGTTTGATCGACAGATGGGGCCGAGCGCTTCGCCGGCTCAACGTACGCCCGTAGCTCAGCGACGATGTCGCGCGCCCTAGTGGGGTCGATCACAACTTCCGGCTCGTAGCCGGACGTCTCCCACAAGGCCAGAATGTGTTTGACCGGGTAGTCACATTCAAGGACCGCGGCCCACCGTCCTCCCCATGCCTTACCGTTGGCGAACCGCTCTGCCGTCGCCCGGTTGCGGGTCCACGACATTCCCCGCCGGCGGGCGCTGTTCACCTCGGCCTGCTGCCCCGATCCGCGGTAAAGCCGAACGGTCGGCCCGGCTTTGCGCAGGTCCGCCATGGTTGCGAGTTCATCGTCGTCCATCAGCAGGCTGTGTCCGGCCTCCTTAAAATACTCGCGCAACACCACTTTGCTTACGGCGTTGACGTATAGGGCACCAACCGATCGGCCGGCGATGAACCCTTCCTTCAGCATCCTTGCCCGGACGCGAGGGCCGCCAGCACGCAGGTACAGAAATTCGTCCGGGATGATGCCCCGGCACTCACCATCGACTGCGCAGAGCATCCGCTGCACCGCCTCGCACGCCTCGTCATCGTCTCGGCGTTGAACCAGCGCCAGATCGACGAGGCGGTCGATTGCTTCGACGTGGTAGGGTCGCGGTTCATCATCGTCCCCGACATGCAGGCCTATCTGCCGCAAACGTGCGTGGCGGTTGCGAACATGCTTCAGGGCTCCGTCCCGGAATATCCTGGCCTGCTCGGCCGGCGCCATTTCCGACCAGCGGTACGCGGCGTACTCGCGGTTCCAGTTCACCATCACGCCACACTCCGCACGGCACGATCGGCGTCGTTCGCGGCGTCCCAGGTACTCGTGCGCCGCCGGGACGCGATCCAGGCATCCAGGTCTGTGGGATCGTAAAACACGGCGCTGCCCAACTTATAGAAGGCCGGCCCGCCCGGATTCATCCGGAGTTTATTCAACGTTGAAACGGAGAGCCCGAGCCGGGCAGCGGCATCCTTGACCTTAAGCATTTGAAGCACCCTTCGCGTGGCGCCGCGCTCATGGCGCAGCTAACGAGATAGCGAGGAAAGTCGAAAAACGCCAACGAAACGCAGGGTATCATTCCCCAACTTTGTCGATGGCCTCCGCGATCCGGCTGGCAATCGCGTCGGCAGCGGCGCGGACGGGATCGACATGCAGGTGGGCGTATCTTTGCGTGGTCGCGGCATCCGCGTGGCCCAGAAGTCCGCCGATCACGGGAAGCGACATCCCCGCCGCGGCGCCGACGCTCGCAAATGTATGACGGAGATCGTGCAGCCTCACCCCGGTCAACCCGGCCCGTGCCGAGATGGCCGCCCAGGGCTTCTTGAGGTCGGAGCGAGGGCGATCGGGGTCCGTCGATGCAATGACATAAGCCCCGACGCGAGGCAGCCCTTTCAGAACATCCTGCGCGGCGCTGGAGAGTACTACTGTCTTCTTTCCTGTCTTCGAGTCGGGCAGGAACAGCACGCCGCGGCCATCGTCGAAATCAACCCATCTGAGATTCAGGATTTCGCGGAGCCGGCAGCCGGTAAGGAGAAGCAATCGAATGGCACCGGTCGCGTGAGGACTGAGGGTCGTCCGGTTTTTTACTTTCGGCGCGTGCTTTGAATCTGACGGGGCGTGCGGCAGGCCGATGGTCTCGGCCTCGCGGAGTGCGGCGCCGAGGCGGGTGAGTTCTTCTGCTGTCAGGTAGCGTTCCTTGGCCTGCTCCTTGAATTTTTCGACCCGCCCACAGGGATTGCACCCCTCTGGCACCAAATTCATTTCACCAGCCCAGTTATAAATGCCACTTAGTAATGTTAGGGCCCGGTTCGCCGCGGTTCGCCCTCCCCGCCCCTCTTTCGAAGGCGATGCGACACGCCGGTGAAACCGGTCAACGTCTTCACGACTGACCGTAACTGCCCGCTTCGCTCCAAGTGCCGGCCTTATGTGGCTTTCGATCAGTTGCTTGTAGTAGGCCGCCGTCCGGCCTTTGCGCTTCGGCTCAACGTGCCTCGCGAGATAAGCATCGCACAGCTCGCCCACTGTTTCGGCCGCCCGCTCTGCCCGCCTCTCAGCCGCAGGATCGCCCCCCTGCCGGATGGCCGCCAGCATGTCCAGTGCCGCAGCCTTGGCATCCTCTGGCGACATTTCGGTGCCACCAATCTTGATGCGCCGCTTGGCGACACCCCTGCCACCTGCCCCCGGACGATATTCCAGCACCCAGCTCCGTGTTCCGGTCGGCATGATCCGCAGCCCCAGTCCCGGAACGTCGGTGTCGAAGTAGGTGACAACGCGCGCTGCCGGCAGGAGCCCCGCCACGTTCTTTCGGTTTAGCTTGATCGTTGGCATAAACGAAACCTCCGACAGATAGCCTAACTTCGAGTCGCCACCGAGTCGCCACCGAAAGCGGAAATCAGGGGGATTTATTGGTTATGGAATATAGCGTGTCGCATCAGAAAAATTCCATAGTCAATTGAAATACCGACATTTTATAAAACACGAGAAATCAGCAGGACACAACGAAGCTAAGTCTGGGGGACTGGGGGTCGGAGGTTCAAATCCTCTCGCTCCGACCATTTTCCTGAAGGAAATCAAGATATTGGCAAGCGCGGCGCCAGACATTGGCGGCGCGCTTTTGCTTTTGGGGCACCTACGCCGGGCTTCGCGCAACCGTGAAGTCAGAGCGGCGAAGTTCCGGCGCCTGTCCCGCGTCAGGGGTGCCCGCCTGCTCCTCTTCGTCCTAAGCTTGCGGGCACGGTGGTTCCGACGTCGAAGCCGGGAGTGATTCCATGATGCGACTGGGCCGGAAATACCAACATCTTGCCCGCCCGCCGGGATGCGCCTGCTGCATACCCGTCCCCGAAGGCATCGCTTTCAAGCTGGAAGACTTCTCACGGCGCCGTTTCCTCGCCGGAGCCGGTGCCGCGGCGATTGCGGGCATAATCGCGAGCCCGGCGGGAGCGCAGTCCGCGGTGCCGAAGACACTGTTCCGCCAGGTGCGCGTCTTCGATGGAAAGGCGGACACGCTGACCGCCGCCGCCCAGGTGCTGGTCGAAGGCAACCGCATCACCGTGGTCGACACCACGAACAGCGATCCGCCGACGGATGCCAGCGTCATCGACTGCGGCGGGCGGGTGCTCATGCCCGGGCTCATCGACGCCCACTGGCACGCCATCTACGCGGCGGTGCCGCTCAACGTGCTGATGAGCGGCGATCCGGGCATCATCTTCGCCACCTCGACGGCCGAGGCCGGTCGCACCCTTCTGCGCGGCTTCACCACCGTGCGCGACGTGGGCGGGCCGACATTCTCATTCAGACAGGCCATCGACATCGGCATCATCGAGGGGCCCCGCATTTTTCCTTCTGGCGCGATGATCACGACCACGAGCGGCCACGGCGACCTGCGCATGCCCTTCGAAATTCCGCGCGATGCCGGCCAGCTCAGCCTCAGCGAACGAATGGGCGCCGCGGCGATCGCCGACAGTATCGGGGATCTGAAGCAGCGGGTGCGCGAACAGCTCGCGCAGGGCGCCTCCCAGATCAAGCTGGTGGGCAGCGGCGGGGTCTCCTCGCCGCGAGCCCCGCTCGACGTGATGACCTTCGGCGAGGCAGACCTGCGCGCCGCGGTCGAGATCGCCAGCGACTGGAACACCTATGTCACCGTTCATGCCTATACGGCGCAAAGCGTCCGGCGATCGATCGCCGCTGGCGTCACCTGCATCGAGCACGCCCACCTGATCGACGAAGAGACAGCGCGGCTGATGGCGGAAAAGAAGGTCTGGCTGAGCACCCAGCCGTTTCTCACCATGGCCGACACCGGCTCGCAGACCGGATCGGGCGCGGAACGCGCGCAGCAGCTTTTCGCCGGCACCCCGCAGCTTTACGGCTTCGTGAAACGGTACGGAATCCGCACCGCCTGGGGTTCCGACGTGCTGTTCTCGCCCGCGCTGACAGACCGCCAGAGCCTCATGCTGACGCACCTCGCCAACTGGTATTCGAACGCGGAAGCGTTGCGCATGGCCACCTCGCAGAATGCGGAACTGCTCGCGCTCTCCGGCGCCCGGGCGCCCTATCAGGGAAAGCTGGGCGTGGTCGAAAAGGGCGCCCTTGCCGACCTGCTGGTGGTCGACGGCAATCCGCTCGAGGATATCCGCCTGCTGGAGGATCCCGGGCGGAACCTCGCCGTGGTCATGAAGGATGGTCGCATCAGCAAGAATGCGCTGCGCACATAGAGCCCCGCCTCTCGCCTGCTACGCCCTCACCCGGTCCCGCAGCGCGTAGATCGGCCGCATCAGGCGGCGCCGCAGACGGCGGAAGAAGGTGTTGCGGCGTGCGTTCGCCTGATCCAGCCGACGGGTGAGATCCGCGATGCGGGCGTCGAGCGTGCCCTGCATCGCGGCGAACGCCTCCCGTGCGGCCCGGGTTTCCTGCCGTTGCTGTTCCAGCGCCTCGGTGGCGCGGGCGCTTTCCGCTTCCCTCGCGCCAATCTCAGCTCGCGCCTCGCCGAGCGCCGCATCGAGCTGGTGCAGGCGGTCTCGCGTCTCGTCCAGTTGCGCGACCACCTGATGCCAGTTCGTTTCGAAATGGCCGACCGTCTTCTTCAGCCCCACGAGAAAGCGGGACGTGCCGGCCACCATATCGTCGAGCGCAGCCGGCCCGTCCGCGACGGCGAGGCGATATTGCTCTTCCCAGCGATCCACCAGCGTCTCCATGCCGGCTTCGGCGCGCACCAGGGCCGCCGTGCGCGCGACCTCGCCGACCTCGAGCGAATCCAGCGCCGCCCCCGCCGCCTCCATCGTCACCGGCCTGCCGGCGATGATCGCGAGGCCGAGATTGCCGGCATGCTGGCGCGGCAGGCTTTCGGTGGTAACCGCGCCATCCATGCCGCGCGGGTCGGCGACGATCACCGCGCAGCCGCAGGCCAGCGCTTCCAGCGCGGAACGGCCCAGGGCGAAGACGATGTCGTAGCCGGGCAGCACCTCCGGCGCGCGATCGGTGCTGTTGCCCATGCCTGCTCCGATCGCATGGAAGGCGATGCCGCGGCTTTCGCAGGCCGTGCGCAGCACTTTCAGTGCCGGGGCGTCCGGGGCCCACGTGTTCCCATAGGCCAGCGCGCTCTTCAGCAGCGCGCCGTCGGGGCGGCGATGACGGAAGCGGGTGAGGTCGACCGCATTGGGAATGATGACGACGCGCTCTGGCGCAATCCCGGAGGTGACGAGATATTCCCGCGTCAGGGTGCTGACGGCGACATAGCGCCGGATGGAGGGCAGGCTCAGCGGCGCCTCCTGCCAGGGCAGCCAGCCGTGGCAGGCATGAACGATCGGCGCGGAGGGGAACCGCAGCGCCGCAGCCGCGACATCGAGGTGATGGTGGCCATGGATGACGTCCGGCGACTCGGTGAGAGCCTCGAGATCGCCGATGACGGGCACTCCATGCGCCCTCAGTTCCTGCGCCAGCGGCCCGAGCAGCGAACTGTACGCAACCACCTTGTGGCCACGCCGCTGCAGGTGCGTCGCGATATCGAACACATAGAGTTCGCTACCGGCATGGTAGGCGAGCGTGTTGTTGGTGATGAGGATACGCATGGAGGCGCTACCAAGATCATGCGGGCGACTGCGAAAGCATCGGCTCGAGCAGGTCTGACCCGGAACACGGACGATTCCCTACGGAAGGCCCAGCCCAGAGTGCCAACTTCTCCAAATAAGAAAAGTTATACGTTGGAGAGACCCGGCGATCCGCGGACCGCCTGCCATGGCCGCGCTCCGCCGGCCGGGCTAGGATGCCGACCGAAATCACACAGCAGCGGCCGCCCGACCATGAACGACCACACCACCCGCCATCACGGCACCGGCAAGCCGGTGGAAGCGACGGCGGCACCGGCACCGGAGAGCCTCGTCCCCTGCCCGGTCATGATCGAGCGCCTCGCCACCCGGCGTTCGCCGCCACTGCGCAGCCTTGGCGGGCCAGGGCCTTCGGCGCAAGAGCTGGATCTGCTGCTGCGCCTCGCCATCCGCACGCCGGACCACGGCCGGCTGGCGCCGTGGCGGCTCATCATCCTCGAAGGCGAGGCGCGGGCCGAGCTCGGCGCGCGGCTGGATGCGCTTTATGCGCGGCAGAACCCGGAGATGGCGGCCGGCAAGAGCGACATGTGGCAGCTCTACCTGATGCGCGCGCCGCTGACGGTGGTGCTGGTGAGCCGGCCGGACCGGACGGCAAAGGTGCCGGAGTGGAACCAGGCGCTCTCCGCCGGTGCGGTCGGCATGGCGCTCACGATCGCGGCGTCTGCGCTGGGGTTCGTCAGCCAGTGGCTGCTGAAATGGCCGGGCCGCGACCCGGAGGCGGCGGCGCTGCTCGGTGTCGGGCCGCAGGAGAAGGTGGCCGGCTTCCTCCATATCGGTCGCCCGACCCAGACGACACCGGACCGGCCCCGCCCGGACCTCGCCGATGTCGTGAGCCGCTGGACGCCGTGATATCCCGCGGCCTGCCGACCCCCGCCGCCTGCGTTTCCAGGCCCAAGGAGATGCCCCGTGCGAGCAGCGCGGTGCGGAAGCCGTCGATCGGTCGGTGGCACAGCGCATGGCCATCCACGCGCCGAACGCTCCGCCGATCGCGGCGCCTGCAATCCGATCCTTTCTCCGAAAGCAACGTCTCGGCCTCGCGCATGGGGCAATTCCGGCGGCGCCGAAAATGTCGGGCGCCTCCTGCCAGACGGCGGCGAATTCGTGACCGGACGGGTTGGTCGGCCCGAAACCCCTCACCTATGGGGAGCGCCCCGAGGCAGCGCCTCGAAAACGCCGCGTAATCCACCGTTTCGCGCAGATCCGCCGGCCGGAAGATGGAATGTCGCGAAGGCATTTCATCGTCCAAGAGGCTATAGAAAATAAGGCAGAAAGACGACCCGATCTTGGCATCAGATTCGTTGTCAATCTCTCCTCATTTGGCCTGTCAAGTAAGACGAAATTCCTGAAGTTGATCCCAGCCTCATCTTGGGCTAGGACAGCGGCGGGGATGTCAATCATATGAAGAGGTATTGGTCAGCCAGCCCGCTGACCTATGACCGTCCTGAACTCAGGTCCGGTCCTCTTCCACTGCCGCGAAACAGGGGTTGGATCACGGCAAGGGAACCGTACATTGCAGATAGTGACCACGCCGAACGGTCGTGCCCTCGGGCCGTCCGTGAAGATCGCTGCACGTCGTCTCGTGCCCACCGTTTTTGCGCAGCGTGCCGTGTTTGTTGCCCTGGGCTGCCTGTGCACCGCACCGGCCTTCGCGCAGGAGCCGGCACTGAAGACCGGCAGCGGCATGGCCTCCTATTACGGCTATCGCGGCAAGACCGCGAATGGGGAGCGCCACAGCGCCGCCGCGATGACCGCGGCCCACCGTTCGCTGCCCTTCGGAACCCATGTGCGGGTGACCAATACCAGCAACGGCAAGTCTGTCGTGGTCCGCATCAATGATCGCGGCCCCTTCGTGCGCGGGCGTGTGATCGACGTGTCGACCGCCGCAGCCGACGCTCTCGGCTTCCGCAGCAAAGGCGTGGCCAAGGTCAAGCTGGCCGTGGTCGACTGAACGGCAGGATCGGCGCAGACGCCCTGCCCGCCTCGCCCGCGGGCAGGCAGATGCGCGGGTCTCACGACGTTCGAGCGTGGCAACGCCCCGGTGTCAGTTCCGGGGCATCAGCGCGTTTTCCAGCATGTGCCGGCATTCGTGCAGCTCGTTGAGCGTCGCTTTCAGCCGGCGCAGGTCCTCATGGGTCAGGCCGGGGCGTTCCGCACCCGCCGACGCATGGACGGATCCCGTCCCGACACCGTCCCTCAACGCAGCGGGTGCCGGCGCAGGTTGCGCGTTGGCCGGCGCCGCGGTTGAAGGTGAAGCCGCTGTCGGGACGGGTTGCGGGACGGGTTGCGGCGCCTGCCCAACCAGTGTCCCGCTGGCCGGCTCGACCGGCCATTCGGCGTGTTCCGGCGTCATCCGACCGGCAGCATGTCGCGCGAGTCGAGCGGCGTGGCCGGGCGAAGGCTCCGCCTCCTGCCGCACCAGCACCGACGGCGGCGCCGGCCGATCGGCATCGCGCGAAAGCACCGGCTCCTGCCGCGTCTCCCTCATTTGCAAGGCGGCGATGTCCGGCTCGTCCTCGCGCACAGTGGCGTGCGCCTCGCTGTGCCGCGCCCGGCGCGAGGGCAACAGGTTCAGCAAGCCGCCCAGCCCGCCGCTTTTCGGCGCCTCGGTGCCCGCCATGACCTCGCGGATGGAAGGCGCGCCGCTCGGGGCCGAGGGAACCGGCGGAGGGCTTGCCGCCTCGGCCTCGATTTCCCCGCCCTGACCGATGATCTGCACCTGGCGCAGCCCCTGCTCCTTCAGAATGCGCTGCACCCCGCGGATCGTATAGCCCTCGCTGTAGAGAAGATGGCGGATGCCGCGCAGGAGCTCGATATCGTCCGGCCGGTAATAGCGCCGGCCGCCGCCGCGTTTCAGCGGGCGAATCTGCGGGAAGCGCGTCTCCCAGAAGCGGAGCACATGCTGCGGCAGGTCGAGGTCGTCCGCGACCTCGCTGATCGTGCGAAAGGCGTCGGGTCCCTTCTCCACGGCCGGCTACTCCCGCGGCTGGCACCGGGTCTGGGCCGGATGCCACACGGCATCCCTCCGGTGCTCGGTTACGCTGGACCCGCCGGCTGATACGCCGCACGGGCCGGATTCGCCGTCAGGATAGCACGCTCCGATGCATCATGCGCATCATCGCGAAAAAGCCTTATGCGTTACTCGTCCTCGGCTTCGGAGAGGCCGTTGATCTGCTGCTTGAGGATGTTGGACGGCTTGAACACCATGACCCGGCGCGGCGCGATCGGCACCTCCTCGCCGGTCTTCGGGTTGCGCCCGATGCGCTCGCCCTTCTGGCGCACGACGAAGGAACCGAAGGAGGAGAGTTTCACCGTCTCGCCGCGGGCAACGCAATCGGCGATCTCGCTGAGAACGGTCTCCACCAGCGCCGCGGATTCGGTTCGCGACAGGCCAACCCGCTGATAGACCGCCTCGCACAGATCCGCACGCGTGATCGTCCGACCGCTCATGGTGTTCTCCCCCTCGCCCCGACGTCGATACCGGTCCGGGCCCGGCTCGCATCTCGTGATTGTCCCGTGCAGCGTAGGCGGCTGCGCGTGCTGCGGTCAACGCTTCGGTTGGCTGCCGCACGCCCCCTTTTCGATGTCACCAGCGCACCAGCGCCGAACCCCACGTGAAGCCGCCGCCCATCGCTTCCAGAAGCACCATGTCGCCCTGCTTGATGCGGCCATCCGCATAAGCGGTGGCCAGCGCGAGCGGAATCGATGCAGCGGAGGTGTTGCCGTGCACGTCGACCGTCACCACCACCTTCTCCGGCGCGATGCCCAGCTTCGCCGCGCTCGCGTCGATGATGCGCCGGTTCGCCTGGTGCGGCACGAACCAGTCGAGGCTCTGCGCATCGACGCCTGTGGCGGCGAAGGCGTCCTCGATCACGTCCGTGATCATGCCGACCGCATGGCGGAACACCTCGCGGCCCTCCATGCGCAGATAGCCGGTCGAGCGGGTGGAAGACACGCCGCCATCGACATAGAGCTTGTGCTTGTGCCGTCCGTCCGAGCGCAGATGGCTGGTGAGCACGCCCCGCGCGCCCGTGTCGGCGGGGTCGGTCGGCACCGCCTCCAGCACCAGCGCGCCGGCGCCGTCGCCGAACAGCACGCAGGTGGTGCGGTCCGACCAGTCGAGGATACGCGAGAAGGTTTCCGCCCCGATCACCAGCGCACGCCTGTAGGCGCCGGACTTCAGGAAATTGTCCGCCGTCGCCAGCGCGAAGACGAAGCCGGAACAGACCGCCTGCAGATCGAAGGCCGCGCCGTGGGTGATGCCGAGCCCGGCCTGCACCGTCACCGCCGTGGCGGGGAAGGTGTTGTCCGGAGTGGAGGTGGCCAGCACGATGAGGTCGATGTCGTCGCCCGAGAGACCGGCGTCGGCCAGCGCCGCGCGGGCGGCATGGATCGCGAGATCGGATGTCACCTCGCCCTCGGCGGCGATGTGCCGCTCGCGGATGCCGGTGCGCTGGACGATCCATTCGTCGGAAGTGTCCACCATCTGCGCGAGATCGGCATTGGTGAGGGTGCGGGCCGGCAGGTAGGAGCCGATGCCACGCACGACGGAACGGTATGTACTCACGATTGAACCTGCAGATCGTCCGAGGAAACGCTCTCGGCCGCAGCAGGAGCGTCGCCGCCGGAGGCGCGGGGCCGCTCGCTGATGTTCGCTTCGATGCGGGAGAGGAGCTGGTAGCGCACCATGTCGTATCCGATGTCGACCGCCGAGGCGAAGCCTTCGGCATCGGTTCCACCATGGCTCTTGATCACGACCCCGTTGAGGCCGAGGAAAACCCCGCCATTGGAACGGCGGGGATCGAGCTTCTCGCGCAGCGCGCGGAAGGCGCCGCGGGCGAGCAGATAGCCGAGCTTGTTGATCCAGCTCCGGTTGATGGCGTCGCGCAGATAGTCGGCCACCTGCCGGGCGGTGCCCTCGGCGGTCTTCAGTGCGATATTGCCGGAGAAGCCTTCGGTGACGACCACGTCGACCACGCCCTTGCCGATGTCGTCGCCCTCGACGAAGCCGCGATAGTCGATGCCGGGATGGTCGGCCTCGCGCAGCGCCGCGCCCGCTTCCTTCACCTCCTCGACGCCCTTGATCTCCTCGACCCCGACATTGAGCAGGCCGACGGTCGGGCGCTCGATGTCGAAGACGATGCGGGCCATGGCGGCGCCCATCACCGCCATGTCGATGAGATGCTGGGCGCTCGCACCGATCGAGGCGCCGACATCCAACACGACGCTATCGCCGCGCCGGGTCGGCCACAGGCAGGCGATGGCGGGACGGCCAATGCCGGCCATGGTCTTGAGATTGACCTTGGCCATCGCCATCAGCGCGCCGGTATTGCCGGCGGACACCGCGCAGTCGGCTTCCTTCAGCCGCACCGCGTCGATGGCGCGCCACATCGAGGAGACCTTGCGGCCGCGGCGCAGAGCCTGGCTCGGCTTGTCGTCCATCTCGACCACGACATCGGTGTGGATGATCTCGCTGGCCGCGGCGAGACGCGGGCGGCCGGCGAGGATCTCGCGGATCTTCGCCTCGTTGCCGAACAGCAGATAGCGGATGTCCGGGTGGCGGGTCAGGGCGATCTCGGCGCCCGGCAGCACAACCTGCGGACCATGATCTCCGCCCATGACGTCGAGCGCGATGCGGACGAGCGATGACATTTAAGCGGGTTCTGTCCTGGTCAATGGATGCGGGCGGAGCGCCGGAAGCGCGGGAGGCGCATCGCATGCACCGCCCGGATACCCGAAAGGGCATGCCTCAGTCGCGGGGGCGTGACAATAGCGTGCGAACGGCTGGACGCAACAATCCGCATCAGTCCTCGTCCGGCGGCGTGGCGAGCTTCTTCAGTGCGGCAAACGGCGATTCGCTGTCCGGCCCCTCGTTCGGCCCCTCGAACACGGCCCCCGGCTTGCGCGGATAGGGATCGAGGCCGAGCGCGAGGAACTCGCATACCACGCCGCCAACATCGACCACGTCGCCGACCAGCACGTCGGGAATATCATCGCTGCCGACCTCGATCTCGGCGCCGGGGCGCGGCTCCTCGATGCGATGCTCGGGCACGAAATGCATGTCGATCTCCTCGGAGACCGGCGCATCGAACGGTTCCAGCGTCGCGACGCAGATCTGCGTCACCACCGCCTCGACATGCCCGCCAACGCGCACGCCGCCTTTGTGGTCGGGCACCAGCGTGACCTTGGCGCTCAGCGCCGGCACGCCCGGAATGCCGAAATCCTGCGCGATGGCCGCGCGCGTCGCCTCGTCAGGGGCAAGGCGGAGCGTGGTGCCGTCGTCCGGCAGGCTCGCGACGTTGACGGGATGGCTGAAGGGGAGCGCGTCGCTCATGACGAGATTCCTTGCTCGATACCGGCGGCGGGCTCGCGCGCCGGTACCTCCGGATAGGGGATTTCGCCTGCGGCGAGGCGCTCGAACGATACGGTATTCAACGCCACGATCATGGCACGCAGATGAGAGGCCAGGGCACGGGCATCCGCCGCATGGGACGGGTCGGCGGCATAGACATTGCGCAGCAGCGCATCGCCGAGGCCGGCGTCCTCCACTTCGGCGAGGCCCGCATCATAGGCGCTGACGCGGCCATAGAAGGATTCGGCGATCTTCTTCATACGCTTCGGCACGGCAAGATCGCCGACGCCCATTTCGCGCAGATTGGCGTCCATGTCGGTGCAGAAGCGGTCGAAGACGAGCTGGCCGAGCCCCCGGCGCGCCTCGTCCTCGCGCTTCAGGCGGTGGAACAATGCGAAGAGATGGAGCAGGATCATCTCGAAGCGGCCTTCGATCGTGTCCGGCACCCTGTAGGCGACATAGTATTGCGGATCGCGTGCCTGTGCCACGATCGCGCCATAGAGGCGCCCGATGGTCTCGCCCGTACCGTCGCGGCGGAAGAAACGCAGAATCATGGCCGTCCTCCCTTGGCTGTGCCGCGTTCCGGCTGTCCGCTCCCGATGCTTGCCCTGGGGGCCGACCGGTTCCATCGCGGGTTAGCGCGGGCGTGCGCGCGAGGCAAGCCCGGCCCGGTCCAAAGGCACATGCCCAGGACCGTTCTCGGCAACCCGATGCGTGCAGCCGCGATCCGCGCCGTCCGGTCCCCGAGGCGTGCGCGTGGCTGTTCCGGAATCGCCGTGGGGGCGTTTCCGGGCTTCCCTCGCCGCGGCGGTCATGGCAGAGCATCGGCATGCGGCCCGTGGCCGGCGAACTGAACGAGGTATGGATGCAGACGAAGCGCGTGGCCAATGTCGGGCGGGCCGAATTCGGGTCCGACAGGCGCCTCAAGATCGCGGGCGCCGTTTCCGCACTGATCGCCACCTTCGCCGTCGCAGCATGTTCCAACATGCCGGTCGCGACCGCCAGCCTCGGCCTGCCCCGCCAGCCGACCGGTTTCGTGACGGAGCAGCAGCGCGGCTATGTCGCGGCGGACAATGTGATGGAGCAATTGCCCATCGGCTCCAGCCAGGAGCAGGTGCTGCTGGTGCTGGGCACGCCCTCGACGGTGGCCACGGTGGATGGCGAGGTGTTCTACTACATCTCGCAGAAGACCCGTAAGGTCATGTTCATGAAGCCGGAGATCGTCGACCAGCGCGTGCTGGCGATCTATTTCGACCCCAAGGACAAGCGCGTCACCCGCATCGCCGACTACGGCATGAAGGACGGCAAGGTGTTCGACTTCGTCTCGCGCACCACTCCGACCAGCGGCAGCGAACTGTCCTTCCTCGGCCAGATCATGTCGGCAGCAGGGTTCACCGGCGGCTGACGCGGACGCCGGGTGCGCGAAAGGCCGCCCACCCGGCACACCGTCTCAACCGCCGCGGTCCTTCATCCGGTTCGCCTGCCGCCTTCGACTCATGTCGTTCCGGCACAGGCAAAGCGCGGGAACAGGATCGCCGGCGCCTCACGGAGCGCCGGCCTCCCGCGAAGATCCCGCCGCGAGAGCCATCCGAACCGGCCTCCCGGCCCGGCGCTCCATGGCCCGGCCCGTCCGGGACGAGGGCAGCGGATCACCCGAAACGGCGTGCCGAAAACGGCGCGGGATCGGCGACCGGGTCGCTTCCGGTCATCAGTTCCGCCATCAGCCGCCCCGTGACCGGGCCGAGGGTGAAGCCGAGATGCTGGTGGCCGATGGCAAGCCACAGCCCGTCGCGGCCGGGCGCGGGACCGATCACGGGCAGCATGTCCGGGAAGGCGGGGCGGTTGCCCATCCACGGTTCCGGTTCCAGCCGCGCGCCGAGCGGGAACAGGCCGCGTGCCAGCACTTCGGTGCGCTCGAGCTGCACCGGCGTCTTGCGCGAATCGCGGCGGGCGAACTCGACGCCCGTCGTCAGGCGGATGCCCGCCTCCATCGGCGTGATGACGTAGCCGCCTTCCTCGTCCAGCACCGGCCGCCGCAACCCGGCATTTCCCTGCGCGCCGTAATGCATGTGGTAGCCGCGCTTGACCTGCAGCGGCAGCTCGACGCCGAGCGGGCGCAGAAGGTCCATCGCCCATGGCCCGAGCGCGACCACGGCATTGTCGGCGACGATCGGACCGCGCGTCGTCTCCGCCCGCCACTTCCCGTTGACCCGGTCGAGCGAGCGCACGCTCGCCTCGACCAGCCGGCCGCCCATGGCGCGGAATTGTGCCGCATAGGCCTTCGTCACGCCGCCCGGGCTCGACACCGAATGCGGATCGGACCAGAGCGCCGCGCCGCGGAACACGGGCCGCAGCGAGGGCTCCAGCTCCAGCGCCTGGTCGACGGTCTTTTCCTCCGCCGTCAGCCCGTAATGCCGCGCCAGCGGAAATTCGCCGCGCTCGGCCTCAAGCCCCTGCTCGGTACGGTAGATCTTCAGCCAGCCGCCCTCGCGGAAATAATGGGTGGCATCGCTCAGCTCGGCGAGTTTGCGATGCTCGTCGACGCTGTGCGAGAGCAGGCTCTGCATCACTTCGGCATAGTGCAGGATGTGCTCGTGCGAGGAGGCGCGCCAGTACTGGAACATCCAGCGCGCCAGACCAGGCAGCGCGGAGGCGTGGTAGTGCGCGCCCGGATTGCGCCCGAGCACCACGTCCATCAGCGCGCCCAGCTTGCGCGGGAAGGCGACCGGGTAGAGGGACGCGGCCTCAACCAGACCGGCATTGCCGTAGGAGGTCTCCTCCCCCGGCCCGCGCCGGTCCACGAGCGTGACCTCCTGCCCGCGCAGGGCAAGGTTGAGGGCGATCGACGTGCCGACGATTCCGGCACCGATCACGAGCGTATCGGAAGACATGGGAAACGGCTCCAAACGCTGGGCGGCGGCTCTTCCCACTCTACACCCGGCCGGCGATGCCTTGGGGCGAGGAGTCGGCAGGCCGCCGCCCACTCTGATCCCGAACGGATCAGTAGATGTCGAAGGGGAAATATTTCGCGTTGATCTTCTTGTAGGTGCCGTCGGCGACGATTTCCTTGATCGCCTTGTTCAGCGCCTCGCGCAGCTCATTGTCTTCCTTGCGCACGGCAATGCCGGTTCCTTCGGGATTCACGTCCTTCAGGTCAGAGCCGATGAACTTGCAGCACTTGCCATCGGCGGACTTCTCGATCCACTCATACAGCACGAACTTGTCGGCCAGCACCGCATCGAGGCGGCCGGCGGCGAGGTCCGCATTGGCCTCGTCCTGCGTCGGATACAGCTTGATGTCCGCGCCCTTGTACTTCTCTTCCAGATAGATCGAGCCGGTGGTCGAGGACTGCGCGCCGATGGTCTTGCCCGTCATGGCGGCGGGCGAGATGTCGGTGATCTTGGTGTCCTTCGGGGCGATGAAGTTGCCCGGCGTCTGGTAATAGGGGTTCGTGAAGGCGACCTTCTGCTTGCGCTCCTCGGTGATCGCCATGGAGGCGATGATCGCGTCGAACTTGTTGGACAGCAGAGCGGGGATGATGCCGTCCCAGTCCTGCGCCACGAAGGTGCATTCGACGTTCATCTTCTCGCAGAGCGCCTTGCCGATCTCGACATCGAACCCGACCAACTGGCCGGAGGGATCGACCGAATTGAACGGCGGATAGGCGCCCTCGGTCCCGATGCGCACCTTCTTGATCTCGGCATTGGCAACGCCCATACCGAGCAGCAGCGCGGCGACCGTTGCGGCGAGAGTCTTCAATTTCATGATGAGTTCCCCATGGCTTTATGCCATTGGATGCCAAGCTAGAGCATGTACGCCGGAATTTGAACGGTCTTCCGCGCTTCCCGCCTCTTCAACCCGTTGAACCAAAGTCTTTATTGGCTTCGCGCCGGAGTTGCGCCGCGCTCCGACAGCCGGCGTCCGATCCACACCAGCACCACGCCCGCAGCGAAGGCAACGGCCTTCAGGCCGGCATCGTGCAGTTCGGCATGGCGGGTGGGAACGAATTCCTGCAACCATTCCAGCGCGCCGGCATATACGATGCCGGTCAGTAGCACCCAATGCAGTGCGGTCCGCACCGACACGGCGGCGCAGATGCCGAGCAGGAAAAAGGCCAGCGCCCGCTCGGCATCGGCCGAATCCGCCAGATGCGGGCGCAGCCCGATCGGGACCAGCGTGGCGGCAGCAATGGCTAATCCGACGAGAAGCGTCGAGAACAGGGCGAGGCGAGACATCATGCGCCCTTCATAACCCGCACAATCCGGCAAGCCTGAGGCCGACAATGGCCGTTCGGAAGCGGTTTCGCATGCGATGCCGGTTTTGTGACGCGTCGGTTGCAGGAGGAGATACGCGCCGCCGAACGCGTGTTATGGAAGCGCCGCCGCCACCCCCCTACCCACCGGCCGCGCCGCGCCTCGAGCGCCCCGTGTTTCGGTCGTTCCTGCCCTGCCCGGAATCCGGCATCATGTCGCTCGCTCTTTCCCCGCCCAGCCCGCGCGGCGCCTTCATCTCCGCGCTGGGGCTGGGACAGGTCTGTTCCTGGGGTTCGCTCTATTACAGTTTCCCGCTCATCGCCGAGGCGATGCGGCTGGATCTCGGCTGGTCGAAGACCGGCATCTATGGCGCCGCGACGCTGGGCCTTGTGCTGGGCGGGCTCGCCGCCTATCCGGTCGGCGCCGCGATCGACCGCGGCCACGGCCGGCTGGTGATGACGGCCGGCTCGCTGCTCGCCGGGGTGCTTCTGGCGCTATGGTCGCAGGTCCATGGCGTGATCGCATTCTATGTCTGCGTTGGCGGCATCGGACTCCTGCAGGCGGCGACGCTCTACGATCCCGCCTTTGCCGTGGTGGCGCGCCGCTCCGGGGCGCTGCACGCGCGGGCGGGCATCACCGCGCTGACGCTATGGGGCGGCTTCTCCTCCACCGTCTTCATTCCGCTGGTGCAGGCCCTTCTGGTGAATGTCGGCTGGCGCGAGACGCTGCTCGTGCTGGCAGCGGTGAATATCCTGCTCTGCGCCGGGCTCTACGGCAGCGTGATCGACCCGACGCGGGACCAGCCCGCCCCGCCTCCGCCGGAGCGGGCCCGGCCCGGCGAATCCGGCCCGGTACGATGGGTTCTGCGGCAGCCGACCTTCTGGGCGCTGGCGGTCGCGTTCACGCTCTATTCGGCGGTGTTCACCGCCTTCAGCTACCACCTCTACCCGCTTCTGAGCGAACGTGGGCTCGGCCCGGCGGGCATCGTCGCGGTGATGGCGGTGATCGGGCCGGCGCAGGTTGCGGGGCGCCTCGCGCTCTGGCTACTGGCACCGCGCGCCTCGGTGCGCAGGATCGGTGTGCTGATGGTGCCGATCTTCCCGGTGGTCATGGGCATGCTCGCCTTCGGCCCGAATGTGGTGCGGCTGCTGGTCGGGCTTGCCCTCCTGTTCGGCGCGACCAACGGCATCATGACCATCGTGCGCGGCCTCGCCATTCCCGAAATGCTGACGCCGCGCGCCTATGGCGCGGTGAACGGCCTCCTCGCCGCTCCCAGTGCCGTCAGCCGGGCGGTCGCCCCTCTCGCCATGGCGACGCTGTGGTCGCTGTCGGGCTCCTATGAGCCGGTGCTGATCATGCTCACGGTCATGAGCCTGCTGCTGACGCTGGCCTTCTGGCTTGCCGCGGCGCTGGGCCGGCGCACGCACATCCCGTGACGGGGCGTTCCTTGCAGGCCTTGCCGCGGGGGCCCGGCACGCTCACATAAGCACTTCCGCTCCAGATACGCTGTCGCATGACCTCTCCCAAGCGCACCCCCCTGATACGCCTGCTGCTGTTGCCGCTGCAGCTGCTGTTCGGCGCGTTCATCCTGCTGGACGATCTGGCCCGGCCGGTCTACCGGCCGATCCTCGCCTATGTCGCTTCACTGGGCCTGGTGAAGCGCTTCGAAGCCTTCGTCGCCGCGCGCGGGCGCTACACGGTGCTTCTGCTGCTGGCGGTGCCGTTCGCCATCGTCGAGCCGGCCAAGGTCATCGCACTCATCCACATGGCGGAGGGGCACGTCTGGGGCGGCATTGTGGAACTCGCGATGGCCTATCTGCTCAGTTTCATCGTGGTTGAGCGCATCCTCCACGCCGGGCGCCCGCAGCTCATGAGCTTTCCCTGGTTCGCCTGGGGCATGAACCTGATGGAAAGCGTGCGGCGGGCGATCACCGACTGGGTCACCGGCACGCGACTCTGGCAGGCCATCATGCAGATGCGCGAGCGCCTGCGCCGGATGATCGGCCGCTCGGCCGGCGCGGGCCGGAATCGCTGATCCCGATCCATGGCCGACGCTCTTCGAGCGAGTGCCCCGCGCAAAAATGTGGCGCGCTGCTCCTCTTTCACGCTCCCGCCGTCGCGCCAGTCCGGCTAGTCTGCGCACCCTGTTCGGTGAAGTGGAAGGCTTGCCATGTGGGACGACAAGAAGCTCGCGAAGATCCGCGCCAAATATGAAGGCATCTCCGGCGGCGTGGTGTTCGATCCGACCTTCAAGAAGGTCGCCGAGCTGCAGTTCAAGGACGGCGCCCGCCGCGTCTGGCCCTGGGCCAATGCCGCGACGCTGCTCGGCGCGCCCTATCGTCCCGATGCGCCCGATCTTCCCGATTTCGGCGGCCTCGACATCGCGCTGATCGGCGTGCCGATGGATCTCGGCGTCACCAACCGTGCCGGCTCGCGCCTCGGGCCGCGCGCGGTGCGCGCCATCGAGCGGATCGGGCCCTATGAGCATGTGCTCAAGATGGTGCCGGCGGCCGAAGTGAACGTCGCCGATGTCGGCGACCTGCCCTTCCGCAGCCGCTTCAGCCTGGAAAGCTGCCACGAGGACATCGAGGCCTTCTACAAAAAGATCGTTGCAGCCGGCGTGCTGCCGCTTTCGGTGGGCGGTGACCATTCCATCACCGGCTCCATCCTCAAGGCGGTCGGCGAGAAGCGGCCCGTCGGCATGCTCCACATCGACGCGCATTGCGACACCAGCGGCGACTATGAGGGCTCGAAGTTCCACCATGGCGGCCCCTTCCGCAAGGCGGTGCTCGACGGGGTGCTCGACCCCGAGCGCACCATCCAGATCGGCATTCGCGGCGGCGCCGAGTTCCTGTGGGAGTTCTCCTACGAGACCGGCATGACCGTGATCCACGCCGAGGAGGTCACCGGCCTCGGCATTTCCGCCATCATCGAAAAGGCGAAGCAGGTGCTCGGCGACGGGCCGACCTATGTGTCCTTCGATGTCGACAGCCTTGACCCGGCCTTTGCCCCCGGCACCGGAACGCCGGAAATCGGCGGCCTCACCTCGCGCGAGGTGCTGGAGATCCTGCGCGGCCTCAACGGGCTGAACGTCGTCGGCGGCGACGTGGTGGAGGTGGCCCCGCAATACGATCCGACCAGCAACACCGCCCATGCCGCGGCGCAGGTGCTGTTCGACATCTTCTGCATGTCGGTGACAGCGCTCCAGGCGCGCAAGGCGGCGTGAAGATGACGAAACACGACACCCTGCGCCTCGCGCTGCTGCAGACCGCCGGCGATCCCGGCAACAGCACCGCGGCCAATCTCGATCGGCTGGCCGCGGCCGCGGCCGAAGCCGCCGCACGCGGTGCCGGCCTTCTCGTCGCGCCGGAGATGTTCCTCTCCGGCTACGCGATCGGCCGGGAAGCGGCCGCGCGTGCCGCCGAACCCCTGGACGGGCCGAGTGCCCGACGCGCGGCGGAGATTGCTCGGCGATACGGCATCGCGCTCGCCTATGGCTATCCCGAACGCGATCCGGACGGCGCAATCTACAACGCCGCGCTGCTGATCGGCGCTGACGGGCAGACGCTGCTGAACTACCGCAAGACCCATCTCTTCGGCGATCTCGACCGATCGATGTTCGCCGCCGGCGACACGCTTGGCCGCGTGGCACGGGTCGGCGGCTTCACCGTGGGACTGCTCATCTGCTACGACGTGGAATATCCCGAGGCGGTGCGCACCCTCGCTCTGGCGGGTGCCGACCTCGTGGTGGTGCCGACCGCCAACATGAAGCCCTACGCGCATGTCTCGCACCTTCTGGTCCCGGCGCGGGCGTGCGAGAACAAGGTCTATGTCGCCTATGCCAACCGGGTGGGCAGCGAGGGTGCGCTGGACTATCTCGGGCTGAGCTGCGTGGCCGACCCCGATGGCGCGAATATCCTGCTTGCGGGCGAGGAAGACGGCCTGTTCTTCGCCGATGTACAGCGCGCGCGGCTCGATACGGCGCTCAACGCCTATATGACCGACCGGCGGCCCGACCTCTATCGCTCGCTTTCCCAAGCGGTACCCACATCCTGATTTTTCCGCACGCCCGGGATCGACAACCCGCGAGGTGCCGCGCACAATCTGCGGTATGCATAACTGGGTTCATGCGATTGATGCGGCGATCCTCATTGTCCGCGCCGCCGACTTCCAGACGCTGGCACTGAATCGCCGGGCTCACATCCTGCTCGCCGTTCCGCCGGGAATCGCCCTGCCCCGCCCGGTCGCCGAGATCGTGCCGCTGGCCAGCTCCGCCGATTTCGGCGCGCAGTTAACCGCGGCGCTCGACGAGGTGCGCCACGGCTTCTTCATCGAACTGTGCGGGGATGTCTCCAATCGCCTCGTCCATTGCAGCATCGGCTTTCTCGATGGTGCCTATGCGCTCACGCTGGAAGAAAAGCTGCCGCTCTCGCTGCGCGACGACCTCATCAAGATCGTGGACCAGATCCCGGTTGGCATCGAGATCTACGATGCGGAGATGCAGGGCCTGTTCTTCAACAAGGCCTCGGACGAACTCTTTCTCTACGAAGAACGGCACATCCTGAATTTCGACGACTGGTGGGAATGCGGCTTCCCTGACGAGGCGGAACGCACCGCCGCCCGCGCGGAATGGAAGGCGCAGCTCCAGCTCGCCCGCGCCGAACCGGGACGTCTCCAGTTCAGCGAATGGAGCGTGCGCTGCCGGGATGGCACGCAGCGCATCGTGCAGTTCCGCTATCGCTGGATCGGCCAATACTGCGTCCTGGCGCTATGGGACGTGACCAGCCAGCGCGAGACCGAGCGCGAGCTGCGCCACCTCGCCGTGTCCGATCCGCTCACCGGGCTCTGGAACCGGCGGCGATTCGAACAGGAGGCGGTGAGCGAGGTGGCGCGGCGCGGACGCAGCGGCCTCAGCCTCGTGCTCATCGATATCGACAACTTCAAGGTAATCAACGACACGCACGGCCATCCGGTCGGCGACGAGGTTCTGCGGGAGGTCTCGCGCCGTCTGGAGACAAGTCTGCGGAGCAACGATCTTCTCGCGCGGATCGGCGGGGAAGAATTCGCCGTGCTGCTGCCCGGCGTGGAACCGGACGATGCCGCCGACATCTGCGGGCGGCTGCTCGGTGCCATCGCCGACGTACCGATAAACGTCAATGGGCAGTCGCTCGCCGTGACGGTAAGCATCGGTTGCGCCTCGCTGGACGGCATCGACGACAGCGGCGAGCTCATCGCCCGGGCCGACCGGGCGCTCTACCGGGCCAAGGCCGCCGGCCGCAACCGGATCTGCCAGCATGAAGCCCGTCAGGCGACGGATGACTGCGACACCGGCGCGCTTCCCGCCCGCCCACTGGCGGTGACGAAGGCGATCGAGAGACCGATCGGCTTGCCCGCATCTCAGGCGGCAGTCGAAGCCGGCCCGGCCCGGGCGATCCCCGCCATCGCCGAAGAGGCGCTCGATCCGCGCAACCGGACCGCCGACTGAACCGCGCCGCCGGTGGAGCGTCCGCCGTCATTTCCCAGTTGCCGTCACCCCCAAAAAGCAACGGCCCCGGCATTGCCGGGGCCGTGCGTCTCAATGCTGGAGGCAGGCGATCAGCCGACCGCGCCGCCGGACTGCACCTTGCCGGAGAGGCTCGACTCCTGCTCGGCCGCGCGGGCCGAACGGGCGATATGCGCGCTGCGGACCGGCTTCAGGACGAACATGGCGAGGAACGCCGCGGTCGCATTGAAGGCCACCGCGATGGCGAACACCGCGTACCAGCCATAGGAGGCGGCAACGATGCCGGCGAAGGGAACCAGCAGCGCCGCGGTGCCCTTGGCGGTGTAGAGCATGCCGGCATTGGTGGCGGCGAACTTCGAGCCGAAGGTGTCGCCGGCGGTGGCCGGGAACAGGCTGTAGATCTCGCCGAACACGCCGAAGAAGCAGGCGGTCGCGATCACGAACACCACCGGGTTGCTGCCGTGATAGACGAGCAGCAGCAGCATGGCCGCAGCCGTGCCGAAGGCGATGAACATGGTGTTCTCACGGCCGATGCGGTCGGAGATGAAGCCGAACAGCGGGCGGCCGAAGCCGTCGAAGATACGGTCGAGCGAGATGGCGAGTGTCAGGGCCACGGCCTGCAGGCCGAGGATGTTGACGGGCTGGTTGGCGACGCCGAGATCCTTGGCGATCGGGGCGATCTGCGCGGCAGCCATCAGGCCACCCGAGGCGACCAGCACGAACATGAGATAGAGCAGCCAGAACACCGGCTTGCGCAGGGTCTCGCCCGGGCGGTAGTCGACCTTGGTCTGGGGCAGGCCAGTCTGCTTCTTCGGCGCGGCGATCTTGAGCTTGGGCGGATAGATGAACAGCGCGAGCACCAGCACGACCAGGCCCTGGCCGATGCCGAAGCGGAAGAACGCGGTCTGGTAGCCGTGGCTGGCGATCATCGCGGCGATCGGCACGACGGTGAGCGCGGCGCCGGCACCGAAGCCGGCAGCGGTGGCGCCGGCAGCGAGGCCGCGGCGATAGGGAAACCACTTCAGCGCGTTACCGACGCAGGTGCCGTACACCGAACCGGCGCCGATACCGCCGCACACCGCGGCGAGGTACAGCATGGTGAGGCTGTCGGCATAGGAGTTCAGCACCCAGGACAAGGTGATCATGACCGCACCGAACATCAGAACGATGCGCGGGCCGTACTTGTCGACGAACCAGGCTTCGACCGGAACCAGCCAGGTTTCGGTGACGACGAACACGGTGAAGGCGGTCTGGATCGCGGCGCGACCCCAGCCATGAGCCTGGTCGATCGGGTCGACGAACAGCGTCCAGCCATATTGCAGGTTCGCGATCATCGCCATGCAGACGATGCCGCAGGCAAGCTGAACCCACGGCTCCCAGCTGCGGACCGTCAATTCGGGAGTGTCTTTAGTGATGGTGGTCATCGGTTTCCTCACCTTGCTGGTCCCGCAGCTCTTTTTATCCGGCTGCTTAGGGCGAATCCGACGGCTTATCGCCGCCGCGGGCGTGCTACCGCCAATGCACCCGCCTCACCTGTCCCCTCCGGATTCCCGCGCGTGGCCGAAGCACAGCGACAGGAAAGGTGACGTTCGGTAAGTCAGATCGATGTCATCGCGGTGGTACACCTTATACAATCCACAAATATCACGTTTTGTCGCACATTCAACTCAGAACCGCGTGTATTCGTACGACCGCTACGGAATGATATATTACGCTGCGTTAGCGATATTTACCTTGCGTAATATTAAATGTATAACTGGATTACATTGGATGACTTCACCAACAGAAAGGCCCCTGACGCAGCGATCATGCGGCAGGGGCCTTCGGATATGCGTTATCTGATCTTCTATCGAGCGGTCAGGCGACGACCAACCTGTACGTCATGCCGCATCGCCCCTTGCGTCAGCCAAAGGATAGGGTCTCAGCCCAGACCCGCGACCAGCATGTATTTCTTCTCGACAAACTCGTCGATGCCGTGATGGGAGCCCTCGCGGCCATAGCCGCTCTCCTTCACGCCTCCGAAAGGCGCGAGTTCCGTAGAGACCAGCCCGGAATTGATTCCGACGATGCCGTATTCGAGTGCCTCGCCGACCCGGAAGACCCGGCCGATATCGCGCGCGAAGAAATAGGCCGCCAGGCCGAACTCGGTCGCATTGGCGGCCGCGATCACCTCGTCTTCGGTCTCGAAGCGGAACACAGGGGCAACCGGCCCGAACGTCTCCTCGCGCGCCACCACCATCTGCGCGGTGACGTCGGACAGTACGGTCGGCTCGAAGAACGTCCCGCCCAGTGAGGACCGCTTGCCGCCGAGCACGATCTTCGCCCCCTTCGCGGTCGCGTCGGCGAGATGGGCCTCCACCTTCTCGATCGCCTGCTCGTTGATCAGGGGCCCCTGCGTTACCCCGTCCTGCGTGCCCTCCCCGAGCTTCAGCTTGCCGACCGCGGCGGCGAGCTTCTCGACGAAGGCGTCATAGATGCCCGCCTGCGCGTAGAGCCGGTTCGCGCACACGCAGGTCTGACCCATGTTGCGGAACTTGGAGAGCATCGCCCCCTCGACCGCCGCATCGAGGTCGGCGTCGTCGAAGACGATGAACGGCGCATTGCCGCCCAGTTCCAGCGCCACCTTCTTCACGGTGGTGGCGCACTGCTTCATCAGCAGCTTGCCGATCTCGGTGGAGCCGGTGAAGCTCACCACCCGCACCGCCGGATGACTGGTGAGCACGCCGCCGATCGCCCGCGCTTCGCCGGTGATGATGTTCACCGTGCCCGCCGGCAGCCCGGCCCGCTCCGCCAGAATGGCGAGGGCGAGTGCGGTGAGCGGGGTATCTTCGGCCGGCTTGGTCACCGTGGTGCAACCGGCGGCAAGCGCGGGGGCGATCTTGCGGGTGATCATCGCAGCCGGGAAATTCCAGGGCGTGATCGCCGCGACCACGCCGGTCGCCTGGCGCACCACCAGGATGCGGGCGTCGGCACGATGGCTCGGCAGCGTTTCGCCGGCGATGCGCTTGGCCTCCTCGGCATAGAACTCGACATAGGCGGCAGCATAGTCGATCTCGCCCCGCGCCTCTGCCAGCGGCTTGCCCTGCTCGGAGGTGAGGATGAGGGCAAGGTCGTCGCGATTGGCGATGATCAGGTCGAACCAGCGCCGCAGCAGCGCGGAGCGCTCCTTCGCCGTCTTCGCCGCCCACGGCTTGAAGGCCCGTTGCGCCGCCTCGACCGCTGCCACAGCCTCGTCCGCGCCGAGCCGCGGCACCATGCCGACTACGGCCCCGGTCGCCGGATTGTGCACCTCGAACCCACCCTCGCCGACCCATGCCCCATCGATGAAGCACTGGCGGCGCAGCAGGTCGGGATCCTTGAGCGGCAGGGAAGCGGCGGTCATGGCAAAGACTCCGTGGCAGAGGCGGGAAAACGCAAGAGAACGGCCCGCATGCAGCGGCGAAGCGCGGCGGATGTCAATGCGAGAACATGCGTCGCGTTCGCCCCGCGGTCGTTCCATCGACGGCGGAGACAAGCTCCGCCTGCTGAACAGCCGGAGCCTCGCGATTCCTCCGCCGCGCCGTTCCGGCAGCACGCAAGAACGGCGGCGGTCGCGGCGACACAACATCCACACGCCAGCCCGGCGAAACGCCGTCCCAAGGCATGGGCCTGCCCGGCATCAGCTCCCGGGCAGCTCGATCACCGGCCCGAACTCCAGATCGTCCGCACTGTACCGATCCAGCCGGCCGGGAAGGTAATAGATGTCGTTGATCTGGTCGTGCTCGGCGACTGTCCACGCCGGCTCGTCGCCCCGCAGCCGCGCCCAGACGAAGCGGACGACATCGGTGTCCTGCACGGGCTGCCTTGTCGGCGGCTCGACGGGCATATGCCCCGCCTCCGCCAACGTCGCGATCTGGCTGGCGACCGTATCGGGAATGGCCTTTCCGCCGGTCGCCCAGCGGCGCGCCGTCCGGATATCCACGCCCAGCACCTTGGCAATCGCGGCGGGCGAGGTGCCGAGCTTCGCGAGAGCGGCCTGGAATTCGTCAGAGGTCATGGTGATAAGGCTCCGGTTCGGCGCGAAGGTCTAGCCCGCCCGAAGCCCGCAAGCCACCCGGGACATTCCGGCCGGGGCGGCGGGCAGGAGCCACCCCTCGCCGCGCGAACATACAAGATGGTTTTGAGCCCGGCATCGCCGAGCGAAATGGCGGGAGACCGTGCAGGCTCGGCGTAAAACGATCAACACTATCAAGGGGAAATGGCGGAGAGGGAAGGAGAAACTTCGAACCTCCTTTTCGAGACGCTAACCGATTGGGAACGGCAGCTAAAGCGCTCTAACATTCAATTGTAGGGGCGGCGGCTATGCGCCAGCCCCGTCCCGCGCCGCTGTCGATCCGCTTAACGTTCGCGGAGCGCGCCGCCCTTGTCGAACGGGCGGCGGGGCATCCGCTCGGAGCCTATATCAAGGCCACCCTATTCGAGCAGCCGGAACGGCTGCGCGCCCGCAGGTCATCCGTCCATGACGATCAGGCGCTCGGGCAGGTGCTGGCCTTGCTGGGCCGCTCGCACCTTGCGAATAACCTCAATCAGTTGGCCAAGGCCGCCAATATGGGGGTGCTGCCGGTCACCCCCGAACTCGAAGACGAATTGCAGGTCGCCTGCGCTGAAATCCACGAGATGCGGGCGCTCCTCCTGAAGGCGCTCGGCATCGCGGTTCAAAATTCCCCGCCCTCGCTGTGCGATGCCTTTGCGAGGGCCGCGCAATGATCCTCAAGGGCTCCCAGCGTCAGGGTGCGCGGCGACTGGCCTCCCACCTGCTTAATGACCGTGACAACGATCATGTCTCGGTCACGGAACTACGTGGCTTTGCTGCTAGCGACCTGTTCGGCGCGATGGCAGAGGTGGAGGCCATCACCAAAGGCACGAAGTGCGTCCAATCGGTCTTCTCGCTGAGCCTCAACCCTCCGAAGGACGCGGAAGTCGGGATCGACGGGTTCATCTCCGCCGCTGACCGGGCCGAGGAAAAACTCGGCCTGAAGGACCAGCCCCGCGCCATCGTCATTCATGAGAAGAACGGGCGCAGGCACGCGCATGTCGTGTGGTCGCGCATCGACGCCGCCGAGATGACGGCGGTCAACCTGCCGTTCTTCAAAACCAAACTCGCCGCGCTCTCGAAGGAGCTTTACCTCGAACACGGCTGGGAGCTGCCGGACGGCCACAAGGTGGGCGGTGGGAAGAACCCGCTCAACTACACACTCGCCGAGTGGCAACAGGCCAAGCGGCAGGACATGGACCCGCGCGAGATCAAACAGATTTTCGCGGGAGCGTGGCAGCATTCAGACAGCCTAGCGGGCTTCAGGAACGCGCTCGAAGAGCAAGGATATTACCTCGCCAAGGGCGACCGGCGCGGCTTCGTGGCGGTTGATCTCAACGGCGAGGTCTATTCCGTCGCCCGCCACGCTGGGGTGAAGGCGAAGGAAGTAAGCCGGAAGCTGGGGTCGCCGGACGCCCTGCCGGGCGTTTTGGAGGTGCAGGATCAGCTAGGCGAGAAGGTAAGGACGCAAGTCCGCGCCTTCCTGCGCGAGGATCGGGCGGCCAAACGCCAAGAGACGGCACGCCGGGTTGTAGCGGCAGGCAAACGCTCTGGCCGATCAAACGACGCACGGCACGGAACAGCATCTTCTGCTCGGCCTTCGAGCGTGCATCAGTCTGCTGTTTCGGGTCGTCGATAATACCCAATTTACCCGCCTGTTTACCTGAGACGATCTCGCCTCTGCTCAATTACATAAGAATACGAATGTATGCGCGGCGCGCATTCATTGAGAATCCATACCCCGATTAGGTACAATAGTATTATGGGAAACACGGACAAGGAAGGGTGCTGACATGAAAGAGCCTGTCCCGCCCATTCCAGACCAAGCCGTCCCGGTTCCGGCTCTGCGCTTCGACTTCGAGGCATATCGCCACTATGTCGAGGGCGAGAACCTAACCGAGGAAGAGCAGCGACAATTGCTCGATGCGGTTTGGCGCGTCGTGACAGGTTTCGTCGATCTTGGATTCCATATCCATCCCGTGCAGCAGGCGCTCGATGTGGGTAAGCGGCGAAGCACGCTGGCTGAAGACGCCTTCGCCGGTCTATCCTGCGCGAAGGAATTCAACCAAAAATCGATTGGGAAGGCCGCGCACGCAGCATCGCGTGCGGCGGAAAGTGGGGAGTCATGAGCACCGGGTCATCGGATAAGGCCGTCATCTATTGCCGCGTGTCGAGCGTCGCCCAGCTTCAGAAGGGCCACGGCATCGCCTCGCAGGAAACCCGCTGCCGCGAGTTCGCGCGCATGAAGGGTTATGATGTCATGCAGGTCTTTACCGATGAGGCCGTGTCCGGCGGCATGATCGACCGTCCCGGCATCCGCACGATGCTCGGATTTCTGCGTGCCAAGCGAAAGACGGAAAGCCTCGTCGTCATAATTGACGACATTTCGCGTCTGGCGCGCGACATCAAAGCCCATCTGGAATTACGAGCCGCCATCGCCGACGCTGGCGCGCGGCTCGAAAGCCCGTCCGTCGAGTTCGGCGAGGATTCAGATTCGATCCTCGTCGAGAACCTGCTTGCAAGCGTCTCGCAGCATCAGCGCCAGAAGAACGCAGAGCAAACGCGCAACCGTATGCGCGCTCGCGCCTCTAACGGCTATTGGCCTTTCATTTCGTGCATCGGCTATCGCTTCGTTTCCAAACCCGGCGAAGGTCGGGTGCTCGTCCGCGACGAACCACTGGCCTCGATCATTCAGGAAGGGCTCGAAGGCTACGCCTCGGGCCGCTTCCAGCTACAGGCGGAAGTGAAGCGCTTCTTTCAAGCCCACGCGGCCTTCCCGAAGGACGCGCGGGGCGAAGTGCGCAATCAGTATGTCTCCGACATTCTGACCAAGCCACTCTACGCCGGTTACATCGAAGTGCCGGATTGGGGCGTTTCGATGCGCAAGGGCAAACACGAAGGGCTGATCGACCTTCAGACCTTCGAACGGATTCAGCAGCGCATCAAGGCGGGCGCGAAGCAGCCCGCCCGCGCTGACGTGAGGGAGGATTTTCCGCTGCGCGGGTCGATTGCCTGCGCTGACTGCGGCAAACCGCTCACCTCCTGCTGGTCCACTAGCAAGACGGGCGAAAAGCATCCTTACTACATGTGCTTTGCCGCTGGCTGCGCCCGCAGGGGTAAGTCGATCCGGCGCGAACGCCTCGAAGGCGCGTTCAAGGAACTCCTCGAACGCCTGACGCCAAGCCCGCGCCTGTTCGAGCTTGCGCGCGCGATGTTCCGCGATGCGTGGAACCAGCGCGATCAACACGCGCGCGCCGTCGCGCAGACTCAGGAGCGCGAAGCGGCGAGAATCGAGAAACAGATTTCGACGCTGCTGGATCGCATCGTTGACGCCACCTCGTCGTCGGTCGTTGCCGCCTACGAGAAGCGCATCGCGGAATTGGAGCGCGCGAAGCTGCTGCTGGACGAACAGCGCCAACAGGTCACGCCTCGCGCGGGCACCTTCGACGATCTTTTCGAACTCGCCATGGGCTTCCTCGCAAGCCCTTCAAAAATCTGGGAAATGGGTAAGCTGGAATACCGCAAACTGGTGCTCCAACTCACATTCGCCGACAAGCTGGCATGGTCGCCGGAAACGGGTTTTCGAACCCCGGAAACGACTATGCCTTTCAAGATGTTAGAGGCTTTGAGCAGCCCCAATGGTGGGATGGCGGAGACGGAGGGATTCGAACCCTCGAGACCCTTTTGGGGGTCTGCTCATTTAGCAAACGAGTGCCTTCAGCCTCTCGGCCACGTCTCCAGGCCGGCAAGCGACCGGCGCCCTGTCTAGGTTTACGGGCGCGCCGGGTCAAGCGCTAAAGCGGGATCATGCACCGCCGCGTGAGGTCAGCGGCCCGCACTCCGGCGGGGCATCCCGGCAGCACGGTCGAGGCATCCTCGCCGCTTCCGGCCACCCCCGCCATCCACCTCGCCTATCGATTCTTCCGCGGGATCGATTGGACATCCCCGGCGGTGCGCCGCTTCCTCGCGGTCCCGGCCGGCAGGCTTGCCGCAGCCATCCCCGTTCAGCGCGGAGCACCCAATGTCCGACACGCAAGCCCAAAGCGTGCAAGCCCGAAGCGCGGATGAAGCCGCGAAGCGTGGAGGCCTCGCGCAGCCTGTCATGCAGAGCCTCACGATGCTGCCTTTCGGTGCCGCCGCGCGGGCCGGTTTCGGCGGGTTCCTCGCCATCTTCTGCCTTGCCGGCCTTACCGCCTATCTGGACAGGCTGCTGCTGATCGCGCCCTTCGGCGCCACCTGCGTGCTGGTGTTCGCGCTGCCGGACAGCCCGCTGGCGCAGCCGCGCAACGTGATCGGCGGCCATCTCATCTCGAGCGCCGTGGGCCTTTCGGTGCTGGCGCTGCTCGGGCCGGGGCCGCTCGCCCTTGCGCTGGGGGTAGGCCTTGCCATCGGCGCGATGGTGCTGACGCGCACGCTGCATCCGCCGGCGGGCGCCGATCCGATCGTCGTCATACTGGCGGGCGCGTCCTGGCCGTTCCTGCTTGCGCCGGTGCTGGTCGGAACGGTGTTCCTCGTCCTGCTGTCCCGCGCCTACCGGGCCGTATGGCGGCGGCGAACCGCCTGACGGCAGGCGTCGAGGACACCCCCTCACGCCCCGCTCCTTGTCGCGAGGGCGGGACATGAGTGGGCTGGCCGTTCAGAGCTAGGCCCGCCTGCGCTGTTTCAGGACGGGCAGGCCGCGAACTGGCCCTTCTTCGGGCCCGAAGCGACGTGGCACTTGCCGTTCGCATCCTTCGTCACGGCGGGGGCCGCAGGCGCGGTCATCGTGGCGGCGGGCGCGGGGCATTTGATGAACTTGCCCTTGGCATCCTTGCATTGCTCGGCGGCGAGCGCGCTGCCCGCTCCGACGAGAGAGAAGAGGGCGGCGGCAACAATCATCTTCCGGATCATGACGTTTCCTCGATCATGATGTGCGTTCAGGGCTCCTGCCCTGCACGAAACATGGCGCGCGGCGCGGACCCGTCAACGGAGCATCGTGAGAAGGACATCGCCGGAATAAGTAGGCGGTGCCGCGCGGTGCCCCGCCATCCGACGGTGCCGGAACGGCAGCCGCAGCGGCACGGAAACATCGTCGACACGCGTGCCCGTTGCGGCGAGCCCGCCGGTAAGGGCATGCTCCGTCGCGCGGACGCTCCGTCACCGGATCGCGACACCGCACAGGAAAGGACGGAAGCGATGGGTGTGTTCGTTCGGCTGCTGCTGTTCGTCTCCGGCGCCGTAGCCGGCTGGTTCGTGCCGCGTGAGTGGGTCGGCTACTACATCGTGCAGATGGTGGTGGGGCTGGTCATCGTCTGGATTCTTTGCGTTCTGATTCTCTATGGTCCGCGCCTGCTGCGCTCCCGTCGCTCCGGTCCACCGGACACCGGCAGCGACAAGGCCGGCGGGAAGAGTTGAGGGCCGGGCGAGACCCGACGGGGGCGTCGCCCCATCCCGCCCTGCCCCGCCCCACTTCGCAGTCAGCTGGGCGAACCCTGCGCGGCGTCTCCCGCCATGGCCTGCATACGGCGCAGCCACAGTGCCACGGCAAGCCCCGCCAGTGCCGCACCGGCGCCGATCAGGAACACACTGCGATAGCCGGCACGGTCCGCCAGCAGCCCGGCAACGGGGCCGGTCAGCCCATAGGCGAGGTCCTGGAACGCCGAAAACCCGCCGAGCGCCGTGCCGCGCAGATGCGGCTCGACAAGGCGCACCACCTCCCGCCCCATGGCCGGGAAGATCATCGAGCAGCCGAGCCCGGTGAGAAACGCTCCGAGCAGCGCCAGCGCCGGCCCGTTCGCGGCGAAGATCATCGCCTGCCCCACCGCCTCCACGCCCAGCGAGCCGATCGCGACCGGCAGTCCGCCGATGCGGTCGGGCAAATGGCCGAACAGCATGCGCACCAGAACGAAGCCGCCGCCGAAGGCGGTGAGGCCGAGGCCGGCATGGGCCCAGCCGCGATCGAGGAAATAGAGCGCGAAGAAGGCCCCGATGGCTGCAAAGCCGATGCCCTGCAGGCACACGATGGCGCCGTGCGGCCCGATGCGCCCGACCACGCGGAGGAAGGACGGGCGCGCCTTCGCCGAGACCACCGGCACGCCGGCGAGGGGCGCGATCGCAAGAAGGCCGAGGCAGGGCAAGGCCGCGCTCACCGCCATGGCGCCGGCAAAGCCCAGCCGCTCGAACAGAGCGAGGCCGATCGGCCCGCCCACGGCCAGCGCGCCGTAAAGCGCGGCTCCGACCAGCGCCAGAACCTTGCCCGAGCGTGCCGGCCCGACAAGGCCGATGCCCCAGGCGATGATGCCGACCGCGACGAGGCTCTCGCCGAGCCCGATGAGCAGCCGTCCGGCGATCAGCACGGCGTAGCCGGCGAGCGGCGTGCCCGCCATCATCCCCGTCAGCGCGGAGGCCGCCGCGCCCACCACATAGAAGCCGAGCCCGCGTCCTACCGCGACCTTGGCGCCATGGCGATCCGACAGGCTGCCGGCAAACCCGCGGGTGAGGATGGTCGACAGGAAGGCGATGCCCACGGCGAGGCCCGCCCAGACATTGCCGAGCCCGAGTTCGCCGCTCACATAGACCGGCACCACCGGCAGCGAAATGGCGACGCAGAGATAGGAGAGGAAGAGAATGCCGGCGAGGAGCAGGAGACGCCCCTGCGCCGGATCGCGCACTGTTTGGAAAGCCATGGGTTGCTCCCGGCTGTTCCCCGAACGACGGCATGAAAAAACGCACTCCGACCGTCGAGGATCGTTGAGTGCGTTGGTTGACGTCGAACGCTTACGGCCAGCGCAGCCGGCGGAGGGGAGTTAAGGCGAGAGGAAAGCCTGTGTCAATGCGGCTCATGAAAATCGGCGGGCATCCCCCGCAGCACGATCATCATCGCATACGATTGGCCGCTCAAGGGCTCATGGGGCCGGAATGAAAGAATGCCGGCCGAAGCTCCGCTCATGCCGTTCCGTCGACGATCCACATGAAGAAAATCGCGACGGGATAGGGCACCCAGGTCGGCAGGATCGAATAGGGATGGCCCTTGGGAAGATAACCGCCCCGCCTGCGGGATTGAATCACGTCCATCCGCGCAGCTCGGGCACGGTCGAACATCGAGGTCGACATGCCACTCTCCTTGCCCCGACAGAGTCGAGCGGGAAAATCATGGCACGGAACCCAGCGTCATGCGCGGTATGTTGCTAGGGTCTGATTGCCTGTAAATCAGGGACATCTCCGTCCTTTAGCGCCGCAAATCACAGCAGTGGAACCAAAATCCCCGGTTACCGTTAGTGGTGGGCTTGGAAACCGGAGTGGAGTACCCCATGGACCGCAACGTGCTTTACGCCATCATTGCCTTCCTCGTCGTCGTGGCCGGCATTGCCGGCGTCTATGCCTTTCGCGAACATGAGAAAGACGAGAAGTCGCTCGAGATCCAGATCGGCCCCAACGGCGTGAAGGTCGACCCGCCGTCGAAATAAGCGCTTCGGCGCCCGCCGGCTTCGCCCTGCCCGACCGCACATTACGGTCCGGGCGGAGCGGCGGCTGCAAGCCGCAAGCCGGCATGACAGATCGTATGCACATTCAAAGCCATCCATCGACCGAACGTCCCGAATGGGTGCGCTTGAGTGGAGATGAATCGCATGCAATCATGCGGTCATCCGCTTCATGCAGCGAGGCAGGCGCCCATGTCGCTGTCCCCGTCATCCGCCGGTCTTTCCCGTACCGGAGGCCTCCACGCCGCCCTGCGCCTCGCGATCCTCGAGCAGCAGCTCGCCCCCGGCGCACGCCTGCCGGAAGACGCCATCGGCGAGGCTTTCGGCACCAGCCGCACCATCGCGCGCGAGGCCCTCGGCCGGCTGGCGGTGGAAGGGCTGGTCGAGCTGAGGCCCAATCGCGGCGCCTTCGTCGCAAGTCCCAGCGTCGATGAGGTGCGACAGGCTTTCGCGGTGCGCCGCGGGCTGGAGCGCGTGGTGGTCCAGACCCTCGCCGGCCAGATGAAGCCCGCCGGGCTCACGCGTCTGCGTGCCCATCTGGCTGCCGAGCGGGAGGCGGAGGAGCATCACGCCGCCGGCGCGATCCGCCTGGCCGGCGAGTTCCACCTGCTGCTCGCCGAGCTCACCGGCAATGCGCTGCTTCAACGCTATGTCACGGAGGTCGTCTCGCGCTGTTCGCTCGGCCTCGCCACGCATGCCCGCCCGCATTCCGCCGATTGCGGCTGCCGCGAGCATGCCGGCCTCGTCGAGGCGCTGTCGGCGGGCGACACAGCCGGTGCGGAGGCGCTGATGGAGGCGCACCTTGCCGCACTCGCCCGCCGCGCCCGGCTGGATGAGGCGCCGGAGCCGGACATCCGCGCCGTGCTGGCCCCCTACGCCTCACGCCTGAAGGGAACCCGATGACCACGCCACTCCTGCCCGATGCCTCGCCGGAGCACGTCGCCTTCGACTTCGCCGCCCTCACAGAGCGGGAGCGCTACAAGCTGATGATCGGCTCCATCGTGCCGCGCCCCATCGCGCTGGTGACGACGGTGGACCCGGAAGGCCGGGTGAACGCGGCGCCGTTCAGCTTCTTCAACTGCCTCTCCGCCGACCCGCCCATCCTCGCGCTGGGGGTGGAGAACCACGACGACATGAGCTTCAAGGACACCGCGCGCAATGTACGGCTGACGGAGGTGTTCACCGTCAACATCGTCTCGCGTGCCATCGCCGAAGCCATGCATGTCTGCGCCGTGCCGTTTCCGCCGGGGGTGGACGAACTCGCCGCCGCCGGCCTCACCGCGCTGCCGGGCGTGAAGGTCGCCTCACCCTTCATCGCGCAGGCGCCCGCCGCCTTCGAATGCCGCCGCCACATCACGCTGGAGCTTGGCCGGTCGCGCCAGATCATCCTCGGCGAGATCCTCTACGCCCATTACCGCAGCGAGGTGGCGGACCCTGCGCGCCTGCGCATCGACCCTGCCACGCTCGATGCCATCGCCCGTCTCGGCGGCAGCACATGCTGCACCATCCGCGACCGGTTCGAGATGCCGACCCCGAGCCTCGCGGAATGGGACGCCCGGCAGGCCGGGGAATGAAAGGCACGCTCCGCCGCTGATTCGGCGACCTCCCCGTCCCTCGCGCCTCCCGCCGTCATCCCAGCCAAAGCCCGGTCCTGATGCCGGCATCGTCCACGCTTCCGGGAACGGCAGGCTGGACGACGCGCCCTTCGCAGTCCCCGTTCTTCCCCGCTGCGCGGCGGCAGAGTGATGGAAAAAAGACGAACAGGCCGAAAGGCAGCACGCCGCTGCGTCACGTGATTTTTCATCTGAAAAGTCAAATAGTATGACTATTCAATCGTTCCAGACCGTGACATAAATCGTGGCGTCGGCAAGCGCCCTGGAGAATGGCGCGCCGCGATCCTCACGGGAGAAACGCCAATGACTTTCCGGGCACTTCTGCTCGCCAGCGCCTTCACCGGCGCGCTCTTCGCCACCGGCGCCCGCGCCGGCGACCTGACCATCGGATTCTCGCAGATCGGTTCCGAATCCGGCTGGCGCGCAGCCGAGACGACCGTTTCCAAGGCCGAGGCAAAGAAGCGGAACATCACCTTCAAGATCGCCGACGCCCAGCAGAAGCAGGAGAACCAGATCAAGGCGATCCGCTCCTTCATCGCGCAGGGCGTGGACGCCATCTTCCTTGCCCCCGTCGTCGCCACCGGCTGGGATGCGGTGCTCAAGGAAGCCAAGGAAGCCAACATCCCGGTCGTGCTGCTCGACCGCGACATAGACCCCTCGGGCAAGGACCTCTACCTCACCGCCGTGACCTCGGATTCGGTGCATGAGGGCAAGGTCGCCGGCGAGTGGCTGGCGAGCCAGGTCGGCGCCAAGGCCTGCAACGTGGTCGAGCTTCAGGGCACCGTCGGCGCCTCGGTGGCCACCAACCGCAAGAAGGGCTTCGAGGACGGCATCGCCGGCCATTCGAACATCAAGATCGTCCGCAGCCAGACCGGCGACTTCACCCGCGCCAAGGGCAAGGAAGTCATGGAAAGCTTCATCAAGGCCGAGGGCGGCGGCAAGAACATCTGCGCGGTCTACGCGCACAATGACGACATGATGGTCGGCGCCATCCAGGCCATGAAGGAAGCCGGGCTGAAGCCGGGCAAGGACATCCTCACCGTCTCCATCGACTCGGTGCCGGACATCTTCAAGGCGATGGCAGCCGGCGAGGCCAACGCCACCGTCGAGCTGACGCCGAACATGGCCGGCCCGGCCTTCGACGCCGTCATCGCCTACAAGTCGAAGGGCACCGTCCCGCCCAAGTGGATCCAGACGGAATCGAAGCTCTACACCCAGGCGGACGACCCGATGAAGATCTACGAGTCGAAGAAGGACCTCGGCTACTGAAGCCGGTCCCCGCGCGCGGACCCGAGCGCCGCGAGAGCGACGCGCTTCCTCTCCCCGAGGGGGAGAGGATTGGGGGGACGGCCGTCCCCCGCCCGTAGCGTCCTTCCCCTCGCCGACCCGCTGCGCGGGCCACCTCTCCCCGCCGGGGAGAGGAAAGAAGGGGAAAGGGTGCCGGCACCGGTTCTCGCGGGTGAGCACGGGCGCGGCGAAAGCGACGCACTCTCTCTCCCCGGCGGGAGGGGGTTGGGGCGAGTGGCCTTCCGCTCCATCGGCCTCCGCCCGTGAGGGAAGACAGCCACATCTTCCCCACGCCTTCCCTGTGGACGGCGCCGGCTTTTCCACCGGGCCGCCCACAGCTTCTCCACCGCCGCCCGAACCCGCCAACCCGCCTGCCCGTTCGCGTTTCCGAGGTTGCCATGGCCGCTCCACACGCCGACCAGCCCAGCGCCGCAGCCGGCTCCGCTCGCCCGGCCTCCGGCGCGCCGCTGCTCGAGCTGACCGGCTTCTCGAAATCCTTCGGCCCCTTCACCGCGCTCGACGCGGTGTCGCTCACGCTCCGGGCCGGCGAGATCCATGCGCTGCTCGGCGAGAACGGCGCCGGCAAGTCGACCCTCATCAAGACCATGACGGGCGTGGTCCAGCGCGATGCCGGCGTGATGCGGCTGGAGGGCGTTCCGGTCATGCCGCGCTCCGCCGGCGAGGCGACCGCGGCGGGGCTTGCCACCGTCTACCAGGAGGTCAACCTCGCGCCGAACCTCACGGTGGCGCAGAACCTCTTTCTGGGCCGCCAGCCGACCTTCCTCGGCATCGTCCGCGAGCGTGAGATGCGCCGCAGGGCCCGCGCCGTTCTGGCGGATTTCGATCTCGACATCGACGTGTCCGCGCCGCTGGAGAGCTATTCCGTCGCCATTCGGCACATCGTCGCCATCGCCCGCGCGGTGGATCAGTCGGCGCGCGTGCTGATCCTCGACGAGCCGACCGCCAGCCTCGACGCCCATGAGGTCGAGGTGCTGTTCGCGGTGATGCGCAAGCTCGCCGCGCGCGGCATCGGCATCATCTTCGTCACCCATTTCCTCGATCAGGTCTATGCGATCTGCGACCGCATCACGGTGCTGCGCAACGGCCGGCTCGCCGGCACCGGTACCATCGCCGAGATGCCGCGCATGACGCTGGTGCGCACCATGCTGGGCCGCGAGCTGGCCGAGGCGACCGCCGAGCGCCACGAGCGCGCCGACCTCTCCGCCGCGCCAGAGCTGGTGCGACTCGAAGGTTTCGGCAAGGCCGGCTATGTCGCGCCCTTCGACCTCACTCTGCGCCGTGGCGCTGTGGTGGGGCTCGCCGGCCTGCTCGGCTCCGGCCGCACCGAGACTGCGCGCCTCGTCTTCGGCGCCGAGCGCGCCGACAGCGGCAGCGCGACGCTCGACGGCAGGCCGGTCGCCCTCACCGGCCCGCGCGAGGCGCTGACGCTCGGCTTCGGCTATTGCCCGGAGGAGCGCAAGACCGAGGGCATCGTCGCCGACCTCACCGTGCGCGAGAACATCGTGCTGGCGCTTCAGGCCCGGCGCGGCGTTCTGAAGCCGCTCTCGCGCGCCGAGCAGGACGAGATCGCGAAGCGCTTCATCCGCCTGCTCGACATCCGCCCGCCGGACCCGGAACGGCCCATCGGCCTGCTCTCCGGCGGCAACCAGCAGAAGGCGCTGCTCGCCCGCTGGCTCGCCACGCAGCCGCGCCTGCTCATTCTCGACGAGCCGACCCGCGGCATCGATGTCGGCGCCCATGCCGAGATCATCGCGCTGATCCGCACCCTGTGCGCGGAAGGCATGGCGCTGCTCGTCGTCTCCTCGGAGCTGGAGGAGATCGTCACCTATGCCGACGAGGTGATCGTGCTGCGCGACCGCGCCCATGTCGCCAGCCTCACCGGCGCGGCGATCACCGTGCCGGCCATCCTCGCCGCCATCGCCGAGGACGGCGAAGCGACGGCGAACGCGGCGTGAGAGGGTGCCCATGACCGTGAAGCTGCCCCGCATCGGCACCGCGCAGATTCTGGCGCTCGCCGCCATCCTCGCCATCAACGGCTTCGTCTCGCCGCAGTTCTTCGACATCCGGCTCCAGGACGGACGGCTGTTCGGCAGCCTGATCGACGTGCTGAACCGCGGCGCGCCGGTGGCCATCCTCTCGCTCGGCATGGTGCTGGTCATCGCAATGCGCGGCATCGACCTGTCGGTGGGCGCCGTCATGGCGATCTGCGGGGCGATCGCCGCCAGCCTGGCGGACGACCATTCGCTGGTCGTCACGCTGGCGGCGGCGCTGGGGGCGGGGCTCGCCTGCGGGCTGTGGAACGGCTTCCTCGTCGCGGTGCTCGGCATCCAGCCCATCGTCGCGACGCTGATCCTCATGGTGGCGGGGCGCGGCATCGCCCAGCTCATCACCGAGGGGCGCATCGTCACCTTCACCGATCCCGGCCTCGCCTTTCTCGGCGGCGGCTCGGTGCTCGGCGTGCCGACGCCGGTGGTCATCGCCCTCGCCATGCTGGCGCTGACGCTCATCGTGGTGCGCGGCACCGCGCTGGGGCTGATGATCGAGGCGACCGGCGGCAATCCCCGCGCGAGCGCGCTCGCCGGCATCGGCACCCGGCTCATCACTCTCGCGGTCTATATGTGGAGCGGGCTCTGCGCGGCGATCGCCGGCGTGGTTGCGGCGGCCGATATCCTCGGCGCGGACGCCAACAATGCCGGGCTGTGGCTGGAGCTCGACGCCATCCTCGCAGTGGTGATCGGCGGCACATCGCTGTTCGGCGGGCGCTTCTCGGTGGTGCTGGCGGTGGTCGGCGCACTCATCATCCAGGCGATGAACACCGGCATCCTGCTCTCCGGCTTCCCGCCGGAAATGAACCTCGTGGTCAAGGCCGTGGTGGTGCTGGTGGTGCTGCTGGCGCAGTCGCCCCGGCTGGCCTCGCTCGGTCTCATCTTCAGCCGGAGGCGCTCATGACCCCCGCATCTTCCAGCGTCTCCCGGCTGGTGCCGGTGGCGGCGACGACCGTGGTGTTCCTGCTCGGATTCCTCATCTGCGCCCTCACCTTCCCGAACTTCGCCTCGCTCCGGGTGGTGATGAACCTGCTCACCGACAATGCCTTTCTCGGAATCGTCGCCGTCGGCATGACCTTCGTCATCATCTCGGGCGGCATCGACCTGTCGGTCGGCTCGGTGATCGGCTTCTCCACCATCTTCCTCGCGCTCGCCATCGAGCGCTGGGGCATCCCGCCCTTCGCCGCCTTCGCCCTGCTGCTGGTGATCTGCGCGCTGTTCGGCGCGGCGATGGGGGCGGCGATCGAGTTCTTCGCCCTGCCGCCCTTCATCGTGACGCTGGCCGGCATGTTCCTGGCGCGGGGCACCGCCTTCCTGCTCTCCACCGATTCCATCCCGATCACCGCCGACCTCTACGGCCACCTCTCCGACCACGCGATCCGCCTGTCCGGCGGCGCCCGGCTCACCGTGCCGGCGATGGCGATGCTCGCAGTGGTGGCGGCCGGCATGGTGCTGCTGCACCTCACCCGGTTCGGCGCGAATGTCTATGCGCTCGGCGGCAGCCGGCAGTCGGCGGGCCTCATGGGGATTTCGGTCGGACGCACGACGGTGCTCATCTACACCCTGTCGAGCGTGCTCGCCGGCCTGTCGGGCATCGTGTTCTCGCTCTACACCTCGTCCGGCTATTCGCTGTCCGGGGTGGGGGTCGAACTCGACGCCATCGCCGCCGTGGTGATCGGCGGCACCCTGCTCTCGGGCGGCTACGGCTTCGTGTTCGGCACCTTCGTCGGCGTGCTGATCCAGGGCCTGATCCAGACCTACATCAATTTCGACGGCACCCTGTCGAGCTGGTGGGCCAAGATCGCGACCGGTCTGCTGCTGTTCGGCTTCATCGGCTTCCAGCAGTTCACGCTCCACATGGCGCGCCGGCCCCGCCGCCGTGCCACAACGGGCTCAGCCGCAGCAAACGCCGCAGGAGCCGCCTCATGACCTCGCAGATCGTCGTCATCCCCACCCGCCGCGCCCATTCGAACCATGAGGAGGTGGCCCGTTCCATCGGCGTCGACATCATCGCCGGGCGCTACGGGGAAGGCGCCAAGCTGCCCGGCGATGCGGAGCTGACCGTGCTGTTCGGCGTCTCCCGCCCGGTGCTGCGCGAGAGCGTGAAGACCCTGGTCGCCAAGGGCCTGCTCTCCACCAAGGCGCGGGTCGGCACCGTGGTGCGCGAGCGCGCCGCCTGGAACATGTTCGACCCCGACGTGCTGGCCTGGCATCTCGACGCCGGCATCAACAAGCGATTCCTGCGCGACCTCGCCGAGATCCGCCTCGCGGTCGAGCCGCGGGCCGCGGCACTGGCGGCCGAGCGCCGCAGCGTTGAAGATATCCGGCTGATGCGTGACGCCGTCGGCCGCATGGCGCGCGAGAACAGCCGCAAGCCCGACGGCTCCCGCTCCGACGGCTTCGCCGAGGCCGACCTCTCGCTGCACCTGCATGTCGCGATCGCCTCCGGCAACCCCTTCATGCGCTCCATCGGCGCGGTGGTGGAGGCGGCGCTGCGCGCCTCCTTCGTGCTGAGCGCGCCCGCCGACGACCGCGAGTTCCAGATTTCCGTCGCCGCCCACGAGCGCATCGTCGATGCCATCGAGGATGGCGACGGCGAGGCGGCAGCCTCGGCGATGGCGAATGTCATCTTCACCGGCCTGCGGCGCCACGGCGCGGCGGGGGAGGTGAAGTAACGCCCGCCCCGCCTTCGCGCCCCTCCTTCGCCGTGCCTGCACCCTGCCCTTCCGCTCCGTCCTGTCGCGCTCCGCTGAGGTTGTCGAAATGCCCGCTCCCGTTTCCGTCCGGCCCTATAAGGGTGTCTTCCCGGTCGCTCCCACCGTGTTCGATGCCGAAGGCCGGCTCGATCTCGACGGTCAGAAGCGCGCGATCGAGTGCATGATCGACGCCGGGTCGACGGGTCTGTGCATCCTCGCCAATTTCTCCGAGCAGTTCGTGCTGTCCGACGCCGAGCGCGACGCGGTGATGGAGACCGTGCTCGCCCATGTCGCGGGCCGGGTGCCGGTCATCGTCACCACCAGCCATTTCGCCACCCATATCTGCGCCGAGCGCTCGAAGCGCGCGCAGGATCTCGGCGCCGCCATGGTGATGGTGATGCCGCCCTATCACGGCGCCACCTTCCGGGTGCCGGAGGTGGCCATCTACGACTTCTACCGCGCCGTCTCCGACGCCATCGACATCCCGATCATGGTGCAGGACGCGCCCGTCGCCGGCACTCCGCTCTCCGTGCCCTTCCTGGCGAAGATGGCGCGGGAGATCGGCAACCTCAGCTATTTCAAGATCGAGGTGCCGCAGGCCGCCGCCAAGCTGCGCGCGCTGATCGAGGCGGGCGGCGGCGATATCGAGGGCCCGTGGGACGGCGAGGAAGCCGTGACCCTGATGGCGGACCTCGATGCGGGAGCAACCGGCTCCATGACCGGTGGCGGCTACCCGGACGGCATCCGCACCATCATCGACCCCTATCTCGCCGGGAATCGCGAGGCGGCGATGGAGGCCTGGCAGCGCTGGCTGCCGCTCATCAATTACGAGAACCGCCAGACCGGCATCGCGACCGCCAAGATCCTGATGAAGGAAGGCGGCGTCATCGCCCACGACACCATGCGCGCGCCGCAGCCTGCGGTGCACCCGGCCATCCGCGACGGCCTCATCGACATCGCCCGCCGGCTCGACCCGGTGGTGCTGCGCTGGGGCAAGTGAGGGCGCCATGACCCACGCGGCAGGCATCACCGGAGCCATCCTCATCGGCGCGCGGGAGGTGACGAGCGACGCCACTTTCCGCGCCATAGATCCCGCTCGCGACGCGGCGATCGACCCCGCCTTCAGCGAGGCCGGCCCCGACCATGTGGCGCAGGCAGCGGCGCTGGCCGCCATCGCCGCACCCGTGTTCCGCGACACGCCGGCGGAGGCGCGGGCCGCTTTTCTGGAGGCCATCGCCGCCGGGATAGAGGCGATCGGCGAGGAACTGATCGCGCGGGCCGGGCAGGAAAGCGGCCTGCCCGCCGCCCGCCTCACGGGCGAGCGCGGTCGTACCTGCGGGCAGCTCCGCCTCTTCGCGAGCTGGATCCGCATGGGAGGAGCCGACGAGCCGCGGCTCGACAGCGCCCTGCCCGACCGCGCGCCGCTGCCGCGCGCCGACCTGCGCATGCGCCAGATCGGCGTCGGACCGGTCGCGGTGTTCGGTGCCTCGAATTTCCCGCTCGCCTTCTCGGTGGCGGGGGGCGACACCGCCTCCGCCCTCGCCGCCGGCTGCCCGGTGATCGTGAAGGGCCATCCTGCCCATCCCGGCACCTCCGAGCTGGTGGGCCGGGCGATCCGGGCCGCGGTCGCGCAATGCGGCCTGCCGGAGGGCGTGTTCTCGCTGCTGACGGGCACGCGCCACGAACTCGGCTCCGCGCTGGTGGCCGATCCGCGCATCGCCGCCGTGGGCTTCACCGGTTCGCGGGCCGGCGGGCTCGCGCTCTGCCGCATCGCCGCCGCGCGCCCGGTGCCGATCCCGGTCTATGCGGAAATGAGCAGCATCAATCCGGTGTTCCTGCTGCCGGCGGCACTGGAGGCGCGGGCGGAAGCGCTCGGCGCCGCCTTTGTCGGCTCGCTCACCATGGGCGCCGGACAGTTCTGCACCAATCCGGGGCTGGTGCTGGGCCTTGCCGGCGAAGGGCTGGACCGTTTCATCGCCAGCGCCCGAACCGCGCTGGAAGCCGCGCCCGCCGCACCCATGCTGACGCCGGGTATTGCCGACGCCTATGCAAAAGGGGTCGACGCCCTCGCCGCGAACGGTGCGCAGACGCTGGCGCGCGGTCATGGGGGTGGGCCCAATAGCTGCCGCCCGGCGCTGTTCGTGGTGGATGCCGCCCGCTTTCTCGACGAGCCAGCGCTTGGCCATGAGGTGTTCGGCGCCTCCTCCCTCGTGATCCGCTGCACCGACGAAGAGGAGATGCGTGCGGTGGCGGCGAGCCTCGAGGGTCAGCTCACCGCGACGCTGCACCTCGACGACGCCGACCACGCCCTTGCCCGCACCCTGCTGCCGATCCTCGAGGACAAAGCCGGTCGCATCCTCGCCAATGGCTGGCCGACCGGGGTGGAGGTCTGCCACGCCATGGTGCATGGCGGACCATATCCGGCGACCAGCGACGTGCGCACCACCTCTGTCGGCACGCTCGCCATCCGCCGCTTCCTGCGCCCCGTCTGCTACCAGGACTTGCCCGCCGCGCTGCTTCCGGCAGCGGTGGCGGAAGGGAATCTGCTGCACCTGCCCCGTCTCGTCGACGGGCGTTTCGAGCCGGGAGGCGCGTGATGGCGCGGCTGGACTCATCACTCACCTTACTGCACTCACTACCCACGCCGGAGACGCGCCCGTGAGCCCCATCCGTCTCGCCATTGTCGGCCTCGGCAAGATCGCCCGCGACCAGCATATCCCGGCCATCGCAAAAACCGATGGCATCGAACTGGTCGCCATAGCGAGCCGACATGGCGGGCTCGACGGGCTGCCGTGGTTCACCGACATCGAGAGCCTGCTTGCGGAAGGCCCGGCGATCGACGCGGTGGCGCTGTGCACCCCGCCGCAGGTGCGCCGCCAGCAGGCCGCCGTGGCGCTGGCGGCCGGCAAGCAGGTGCTGCTCGAAAAGCCTCCCGGCGCCACGGTGAGCGAACTTCTTCCGCTTATCCAGGCTGCGAAGAACGGAAGCCAAACGCTTTTTGCAACGTGGCATTCCCGTTTCTCTCCAGCCGTGAAACCCGCCCGCGCCTTCCTTGCGGAACATGGCGTGCGCCGCGTCGAGATCGAGTGGAAGGAGGATGTCCGCGTCTGGCATCCGGGGCAGGCATGGATCTGGGAGCCGGGCGGGCTCGGGGTTTTCGACCCCGGCATCAATGCCCTGTCGATCCTCACGGACATCCTCCCCGCGCCGGTTTTCCTGACCCGCGCCGAACTCGCCTTCCCCGCCAATCGCGACGCCCCCATCGCCGCAGATCTCGCTTTTTCCGATAGCTCGGGCTTTCCCGTGAACGCCGCCTTCGATTTCCGCCAGACCGGGCCGCAGACCTGGGACATCCGGGTGGAGACCGATGCCGGCCAGCTCGTGCTGGGCAAGGGCGGCGCCACGCTGAGCCTCGACGGCAAGGCTCTCATCGGCGAGCCAGAGGCCGAATATCCCAACATCTACAAGCGCTTCGTGGAGCTGATCGCGGCCCGCGAGAGCGATGTTGACCTTACCCCGCTGCAGCATGTGGCGGATGCCTTCCTGCTCGGCCGGCGCACCACCGTCGAAGATTTCGAGGACTGAACATGCCGCGCCCGACCCCTTTCACCGTCGCCTGACCGAGGAGCACTCCCATGCACGGCAACTCGCCCCAGCCCGAGCGCAAGCTCCGCTCCCGCGCCTGGTTCGACAACCCCGCCAATGTCGATATGACGGCGCTCTATCTGGAGCGCTATCTGAATTTCGGCTTGAGTCAGGAGGAGTTACAGAGCGGTAAGCCGATCATCGGCATCGCCCAGACCGGCTCCGATCTCTCCCCGTGCAACCGCCATCACCTCGAACTCGCCAAGCGCACCCGCGAGGGCATCCGCGAGGCCGGGGGCATAGCCATCGAATTTCCCGTGCACCCCATTCAGGAAACCGGCAAGCGTCCCACCGCTGGCCTCGACCGTAACCTCGCCTATCTTGGCCTGGTGGAGGTGCTCTACGGCTATCCCCTTGATGGCGTTGTACTAACCATCGGTTGCGACAAGACCACGCCGGCCTGCCTGATGGCCGCGGCGACCGTGAACATCCCGGCTATCGCCCTGTCGGTCGGGCCGATGCTGAACGGCTGGTACAAGGGCGAGCGCACCGGATCCGGCACCATTGTGTGGAAAGCGCGCGAGTTGCTGGCGACCGGCGAGATCGATTATGCCGGCTTCGTGAAGCTGGTGGCTTCTTCAGCGCCGTCAACGGGTTACTGCAACACGATGGGCACGGCGACGACCATGAACTCGCTCGCCGAGGCGCTCGGCATGCAGCTTCCCGGCTCCGCCGCCATCCCCGCCCCCTATCGCGACCGGCAGGAGGTCGCCTACCGCACCGGCCTGCGCATCGTGGAGATGGTGGCGGAAGATCTAAAGCCGTCCGACATCCTCACCCGCGACGCCTTCCTGAATGCCATCCGCGTCAATTCGGCTATCGGGGGCTCGACCAACGCGCCGATCCACCTCAACGCGCTGGCCCGTCATATCGGCGTCGAGCTTAGCATCGACGACTGGCAGACCTATGGCGAGGACGTGCCTCTCCTCGTCAACCTGCAGCCGGCCGGCGAGTATCTCGGCGAGGATTACTACCACGCAGGCGGCGTGCCGGCGGTCGTAAATCAGCTTATGGAACAAGGACTTATCGTCGAGGATGCGCTGACCGCCAATGGCCGCAGCATCGGCGACAATTGCCGATCCGCGAAGATCGAGGACGAGGCGGTCATCCGCCCTTATGAGAAGCCGCTGAAGGAAAAGGCCGGCTTCCGCGTACTGCGCGGCAACCTGTTCTCCTCCGCCATCATGAAGATGAGCGTCATTTCCCCGGAATTCCGTGCCCGCTACCTCTCCAACCCGGACGATCCCGACGCCTTCGAGGGCCGGGCGGTCGTGTTCGACGGACCGGAAGACTATCACCACCGCATCGACGACCCCGAACTCGCCATCGACGAAACGACCGTCCTGTTCATGCGCGGCGCCGGGCCGATCGGCTATCCGGGCGCGGCTGAAGTGGTGAACATGCGGGCACCGGACTACCTCATCAAGGCCGGAATCCACACGCTTCCCTGCATCGGCGATGGCCGGCAGTCCGGCACGTCGGGCTCGCCGTCCATTCTGAATGCCTCGCCGGAAGCGGCGGCGGGTGGCGGTCTTGCTTTGCTGCGCACCGGCGACCGCGTGCGCATCGACCTCAAGCGCAACAGCGCCAACATGCTGATTTCCGAAGAGGAACTGGCGCGCCGCCGCGACGCGCTCGCCGCCGAGGGCGGCTATCGCTTCCCGCCGCACCAGACCCCCTGGCAGGAGATTCAGCGCGCCCTTGTCGGCCAGATGGAGACGGGCGCCGTGCTGGAACCGGCGGTTCGCTACCAGCGCATCGCGCAGACCATGGGGATGCCGCGTGACAACCACTGAGGCACGGGCCGCGCTCACCTCCGGCCGGCCGGAACAGGTGCCGGTGCGGGTCCTCGACGCCGCGCGCTGTCACCTCGGCGAGGGGCCCGCCTATGACGCTGCCAGTGACACGGCGTGGTGGTTCGACATTCTCGGCCGGCACCTGCACGAGGCAAAGCTCGACAGCGGGGCGGTCACCGTCCACGCTTTGCCGGTGATGGCGAGCGCGCTGGCGGTGGTCGACGACGCACGCCATGTGCTGGTCGCCGAGAATGGGCTACATCTGCGAGATTCACGCTCCGGCGCGATGACCCATCTCGCCCCGATTGAAGACGAGGATGCCCGCACGCGCTCCAACGATGCCCGCGTCCATCCCAGCGGCACGCTCTGGTCGAGCACGATGGGTCGGCGTGCCGAGCGAGGTCTTGGAAGCATCTATGCCTTTCGCGGCGGCGAGGCACGCCTGCTTTTCACCGGCCTCACCATACCGAATGCGATCTGTTTTTCGCCCGACGGCAGCGTCGGCTACTTCGCCGATACGTCGGAGGGCCGGCTCTACCGGGTGGGGCTCGACCCGGAGACGGCGCTGCCGCTCGAAGAGCCCCGCCTGCTGCTGCGCCACGAGGGGCCGGGCGGGCTCGACGGCGCGGTGACAGATGCCGAAGGGCTTATCTGGTGCGCCATCTGGGGCGGCGGGTGCGTTCACGCCTATTCGCCGGCGGGCCGGCGGGTGCGGCGTGTCGCCGTCCCCGCTCGTCAGCCAAGCTGCCCGGTCTTCGTGGGACCGCGCTTCGACCGATTGCTGGTGACTTCCGCCTGGCAGGACATGGGCGAGGCCGCGCGCGCTGCCGATCCCGGTCATGGCCAGACATTCCTGCTGGATGTGGGAACGCAGGGTCGCGCCGAACCGCGCATGGCGTCGGGAGACCTGTCGTGAGGGGCAAGGCGACCCACATCGTCGTCGACTGGGGGACCTCGAGTTTCCGGATGTGGCTGCTTGATGCAGCCGGCCATGTGCTTGCCGAACGTCGGAGTGCGCAGGGTCTCGCCACGTCCGGTGCGCATGGCTTCGAGGTCGTTCTGGAAAGCCACCTTGCCGCGCTCGACGTACCGGACGGCGTGCCCGTGATGATGTGCGGCATGGTAGGCTCGCGCAGCGGCTGGATGGAGGCTGCCTATCTCCATTTGCCGGTGCGGCTTTTCGCCATCATGGATGCGGCCGTGCCGGCGCCGTCGGCACGCCGGACGGTTCGGATCCTGCCGGGCTTGGCCCAGAGCGACACCCTGCATCCCGATGTGATGCGTGGCGAGGAAACCCAGCTTTTCGGCCTCGCGACGCAAGGACACAGCGGGTTGGCCTGCCTGCCGGGCACCCATTCCAAGTGGGTCGCACTCGATGACGACACGGTGCGCGGCTTCGCTACCTTTCTGACAGGGGAACTGTTCCAGCTGCTGCGCTCCACCTCGGTTGTGGCCCCCGCCGTCGAAGGCGGCACCACATCGGCGGAGAGCGCAGCCTTCATCGCCGGCGTGGAGGATGCGCTGGCGGCGCCCGCCGTGGTCAGCAATGCACTGTTCGAATTGCGGGCGGGCTGGCTGCTGCACGCCCGGTCTCCGTCCGACACGCTCTCCCGCCTGTCCGGCCTGCTGATCGGGCTGGAGATCGCCGGCGCTCAGACCCGTTTCGGCCGTCTCGACCGTGTCGCGCTGGTCGCAAGCGGCCCGACCGCCGCGCTCTATGAACGCGCGCTCGCCGTCGCCGGTACGGGCGATGTCCATCGCTTCGACGCAGAAAGCTGCGTACGCACCGGCCTTCACGCCGCCGCCCTGCGCGCCTTCGCCCCAGCCGAGGGAGTCCGGACATGAGCACCCGTCTGAAACAGCCCGCCGTCGCATGGCCCGGCTTCCGGCGTTCGCTCGTCGCCATCCTGCGCGGCCTGCGTCCTGACGAAGCGGAGGCCGTGGTCGGAGCGCTGATCGAGGAAGGCTTGGAGGCCATCGAGATTCCGCTGAACTCGCCTGACCCATTTCGCTCGATCAAGACCGTTGCGCGCATGGCGCCAGCCGGCGTGCTGATCGGCGCCGGCACCGTGCTGGAGATCGAGGAGGTCGACCGGCTCGCCGATGCGGGCGGACGGCTGATGGTGAGCCCCAATGTCGCACCGGACATCATAGCCCGTGCCAGCGGGCACGGCATGGTGACCATGCCGGGCGTTCTCACCCCTACGGAGGCGCTCGCCGCCGTGCGGGCGGGTGCATCCGGCCTGAAATTCTTCCCCGCCAATCTTCTGGGTCCCGCCATCATCCAGTCGATTTCGGTGGTGTTGCCGGCGGGCACGGTGGTCGGCGCGGTAGGCGGCGTGGGGGAGAAGGACTTCGCCGCCTATGCCGTAGCGGGCATCCGAACCTTCGGCCTCGGCTCCAGCCTCTACCGCCCTGGCGCCACGGCTGCCGAGGTGCGCGCGAAAGCCCGGGCGACGATCGCCGCCTATGACGCCGCCTTCCCGCTCGCCGCCGAGGAGGCCCGCGGCGCCTGAGGACGGGCGCACATGACGAACCACGACAACAGGATGGACCGCAAAGCGGCCACTGACTCATCCAAGGGAGAAAACGATGAAACGCCTGACGACCGCCCTCTCCGCCCTGCTGCTGGGCGCCCTCGCCTTTACCGCGCCCGCGGGTGCCGCCGACAAGGGCACGGTGGGCATCGCCATGCCGACCAAGTCCTCCGCCCGCTGGATCGCGGACGGCGACAACATGGTCAAGGTGCTCAAGGAGCGCGGCTACGGCACCGACCTGCAATATGCCGAGGACGACATTCCGAACCAGCTCTCGCAGATCGAGAACATGGTGACCAAGGGCGCCAAGGTGCTGGTCATCGCTTCGATCGACGGCACCACGCTGTCCGATGTGCTGAAGCAGGCCGCCGCCAAAGGGATCAAGGTCATCGCTTATGACCGCCTGATCCGGAACACGCCGAATGTCGACTATTATGCGACCTTCGACAACTTCCAGGTCGGCGTGCTGCAGGCGCAGTCGCTGCTGAAGGGCCTCGGCTATCCCGAGAAGAAGGGCCCCTTCAATGTCGAGCTGTTCGGCGGCTCGCCGGACGACAACAACGCCTACTTCTTCTATGACGGCGCCATGTCGGTGCTGAAGCCGCTCGTCGACGCCGGCACGGTGAAGATCCCGAGCGGCCAGATGGGGATGGACAAGGTTTCCACCTTGCGCTGGGACGGCGCCACCGCCCAGGCCCGCATGGACAACCTCCTGAGCGCCTACTACTCCGACAAGAAGCTCGACGGCGTGCTCTCGCCCTATGACGGGCTTTCCATCGGCATCCTGTCCTCGCTCAAGGGCGTGGGCTACGGCTCGGGCGACATGAAGATGCCCGTCGTGACCGGCCAGGATTCCGAGGTGCCCTCGGTGAAGTCCATCCTCGCGGGCGAACAGTACTCGTCCATCTTCAAGGACACCCGCGAGCTCGCCAAGGTCACCGCCGACATGGTCGACGCCATGCTGAGCGGCAAGGAGGTCAAGGTGAACGACACCAAGACCTACAATAACGGCGTCAAGGTCGTGCCGTCCTATCTGCTGAAGCCGGTGGTGGTCGACAAGAGCAACTGGGAGCAGGTGCTGGTCGGCAGCGGCTATTACAAGAAAGACCAGATCAACTGACGATGGCAGCACCCGTGCCGGCCGTATCATACGCCGGCACGGGCTCGCCGTTCGACCGCCATTGTCATGCGGAGCACCGAATGAACGCGCTTCTGGACATGCGCTGCATCAGCAAGAATTTCGCCGGGGTGAAGGCGCTGAGCGACGTGACCCTCGCCGTCGAGGCGGGCGAAATCCATGCCGTCGTCGGCGAGAACGGCGCGGGCAAGTCGACGCTGATGAAGGTGCTGAGCGGGGTCTATCCCCATGGCAGCTATGGCGGCTCCATCCTGTTCGACGGGGAGGAGCGCCGGTTCCGCGACATCACCGACAGCGAGGCGCTCGGCATCATCATCATCCATCAGGAGCTTGCGCTGATCCCCCTGATGTCGATCGCCGAGAATATCTTCATTGCCAATCCTCCCGCGCGCTTCGGCGTGATCGACCGGAGCGCCGTGCACCGCCGCACGAAGGAATTGCTCGCCAAGGTCGGGCTCGACGAGGCGCCCGACACGCTGGTGACGGATCTCGGCGTCGGCAAGCAGCAGCTTGTCGAGATCGCAAAGGCGCTGTCCAAGGAGGTGCGCCTGCTCATCCTCGATGAGCCGACCGCCAGCCTGTCCGAAAAGGACAGCGCGGCGCTGCTCGACCTGCTGCTGGAATTCAAGGCACAGGGCATCTCCTCCATCCTCATTTCGCACAAGCTCAACGAGGTCTCCCGTGTCGCCGACCGCATCACCGTGCTGCGCGACGGGCGCACGGTCGACACGCTCGACTGCCGCGAGGGTGCGGTGGAGGAGGACCGCATCATCCGCCGCATGGTCGATCGCGACCTCGATCACCGTTACCCCAAGCGCGAACCGAAGATCGGCGAGACCATCTTCCGCGTCTCGAACTGGTCGGTCTTCCACCCGCAGCATGCGGACCGACAGGTCATCCGCAATGTCGATTTCAACGTAAAGGCCGGCGAGATCGTCGGCATCGCCGGCCTTATGGGCGCGGGACGCACCGAATTCGCCATGAGCATCTTCGGTCGTTCCTGGGGTCAAAAGATCAGCGGCCGCGCCGAGATCGAGGGCGAAGAGGTGGAATTGTCCACCGTGCGCCGCGCGGTCGATGCGGGGCTGGCCTATGTCACAGAGGACCGCAAGCAGCTCGGCCTGCTGCTGGCCGAAGACATCCGCAAGAATGTGACGCTCGCCGGACTTGAGCGGGTCGCTCCCGGCCGGGTGATCGACGACATGGCCGAGCTGAAGGTAGCTACGGATTATCGCAATCGGATGCGCATCCGCTGCCACAGCGTCTACCAGGAAACCGGCAAGCTCTCCGGCGGCAACCAGCAGAAGGTGGTGCTGTCGAAATGGCTGTTCACCGATCCCAAGGTGCTGATCCTCGACGAGCCGACACGCGGCATCGATGTCGGCGCCAAATACGAAATCTACTGCATCATCAACGAACTGGCAGAGTCTGGCCGGGGGGTCGTGGTTATCTCATCGGAGATGCCCGAGCTCATCGGCATCTGCGACCGCATCTGCGTGATGAACGAGGGCGCCTTTGTCGGTGAATTCCCCGGCACCGAGGCGACCCAGGAAAAGATCATGCGCGCCATCATGCGCAAGGCGGAGGTACGCCCGTGAGCGACAAGAGCATGAGCGAAAAAACCATGAGCGAGAAAACCGTGGCGCTACCCGAGGAACCGCGTCATGCCGGCTTCCTCAAGACCAATCTGCGCGAATACGGGATGCTGATCTCGCTGTTTGCGATCATGCTGTTCTTCGAGGTGGTGACGAGCGGCACGCTGCTTCGCCCGCTGAACCTCACCAATCTCGTGCTGCAGAACAGCTACATCGTCATCATGGCGCTGGGCATGCTGCTGGTCATCGTCACCGGGCATATCGACCTGTCGGTCGGCTCGGTGGCGGGTTTCATCGGTGCGGTCGCCGCGGTGCTGATCGTGAAGTTCGAGATCAATTACGTGCTCGCGGCGCTCATCTGCCTCGCTCTCGGTGGGCTGATCGGGGCGGCGCAAGGCTATTGGGTCGCCTATTTCCGCATTCCCTCCTTCATCGTGACACTGGCCGGCATGTTGGTCTTCAAGGGATTGGCGCTCGCCATCCTGCAGGGCCAGTCGGTCGGCCCCTTCCCGGTCACGTTCCAGAAGCTGTCGTCAGGCTTCATTCCGGAGTTCTTTTCCGACAGCGGCCAGCTCTATCCCACCACGCTCGTCATCGGGGCGCTGCTGGCGGTGCTGCTGGTCTGGCAGAATGTGAGGAGCCGCACGCGGCAGGAGAGCCACGGCATCGTCACCGAGCCCTATGGATTCTTCCTTGCCAAGAACCTGCTGTTCTTCGCGGTCATCATCTATTTCGCCTATCTCATCGCCTCGCATCGCGGCCTGCCCAACGTACTGGTGATCATGACCGCGCTGGTCGCGCTCTATGCCTTCGTCACCACACGCACCACGATCGGCCGACAGATCTATGCGGTCGGCGGCAACGAAAAGGCGGCAAAGCTCTCGGGCATCAAGACCGAGCGGCTGACCTTCCTCACCTTCGTCAATATGGGCGTTCTGGCGGCGCTGGCCGGCCTCATCTTCGCCGCTCGCCTCAACACGGCGACGCCGAAGGCGGGGCTCGGTTTCGAGCTGGATGTCATCGCCGCCTGCTTCATCGGCGGCGCCTCGGCCTATGGCGGCGTCGGCAAGGTCGGCGGAGCGGTGATCGGCGCGCTCATCATGGGCGTGATGAACAACGGCATGTCGATCCTCGGCATCGGTATCGACTACCAGCAGGTGATCAAGGGCCTCGTGCTGCTCGGCGCCGTGTGCCTCGACGTCTACAACCAGAAGCGTGCGTGAATAAGAGGCCCCGGGCGAGGGTTAGCTCGGGGCGATTTTTCGGAAAGTCGCATGGCAAAGCTTCCCGGAGGCGGATCCAGTTACTCCTTGGGAGACTTGTCCGCACGGCCCCCGGCCACGCAGGTCGGCGGGTCTTCCAAGGGAGACTATCATGCGACAGAGCGACATGATCACCGCGACCGTCGCGCTGCTGGTTTTGGCCAGCGCGGCCTGTGCCTATGCCGACGGCAGCGGCGATCCGAAGCCGACCGGCTCCTCCGACGGCGAATATCAGGATGCATCCGGCAATCCGACCTTCAACATCGGCAAGGACGGTACGGTCGATTGGTACACGCAAGTGGGCTATCTGCGCTACACCGCCAACTGCATGCAGTGCCACGGCCCCGACGGGCTGGGCTCCACCTATGCTCCCTCACTCGTCGATTCCCTCAAGTCGCTGAGCTATAGCGACTTTCTCAATACGGTCACCAACGGCAAGAAAAACGTCGATACCTCGCAGGACCTGGTGATGCCCTCCTTCGCCAATGACAAGAACGTCATGTGCTATATCGACGCGATCTATGTGTATCTGCGGGCGCGCTCCGATGGCGCGCTCGGCCGCGGGCGCCCCGCCAACAGCGAGCCCAAGCCGAAGGATTACGCGGCACAGGAAAACGCCTGCATGGGCTGAGCGGCAGCCGCCGGACGGGGCGGTCATCCGGAAGGCGGGCAACCCTTTGCCTTCATTGCCATGGTCGGGTGATAGTGCGGTGAATCGGTGCCCTTTCCCAAAGGCCCCCATCCGTCTCGTCCCGCCGGAGCCGCCATGTACGCGACCAAAGCCGCCGAGCGTCCGCACGACAAATATGAACATCTCATATCGACGGCAAAGACCCTAGCCCCCACACGCACGGCCGTCGCCCACCCCTGCGACGAAACCTCCCTGCGGGCAACCTGCGAGGCCGCGGAGGCGGGGCTGATCGCGCCGATCCTGGTCGGCCCGTTGCAGCGCATCGCGAAGGTCGCGGCGGAGGCCAGCCTGAATATCTCCGGCTTCGAGCAGATCGACACGCCCCACAGCGTGGCGTCGGCGACGGCGGCCGTCGAAGTGGTACGCTCGGGGCAGGCGGCGCTGCTGATGAAGGGCAGCCTCCACACGGACGAGCTTCTGACGCAGGTGCTGGCGAAGGACACCGGCCTGCGGACCGGCCGCCGCCTCAGCCATGTCTTCATCATGGATGTGCCGTCCTATCACGAGACCCTGTTCATCACCGACGCGGCGGTGAACATCTTTCCCGACCTCGATGCCAAGCGGGACATCATCCAGAACGCCATCGACCTTCATGTCGGGCTCGGCCTCGGCGCACCACGGGTCGCGATTCTTTCGGCTGTCGAAACCGTCACCCAGAAGATCCCGAGCACCATCGAGGCCGCCGCCCTGTGCAAGATGGCGGATCGCGGGCAGATAACGGGCGGGCTCATCGACGGCCCACTCGCGATGGACAACGCCATCAGCGAGGAAGCCGCTCGCATCAAGGGCATCATCTCCCGGGTGGCCGGCCGTGCCCAGATCCTCGTCGCGCCGGACCTCGAAGCCGGGAACATGCTGGCGAAGAACCTCACCTTCCTCGCCAATGCCGATGCCGCCGGCATCGTGCTCGGCGCGCGGGTTCCGATCATCCTCACCAGCCGGGCGGATAACCTGCACACCCGCCTCGCCTCCTGCGCCGTGGCTGCACTCTATGCCTACAGCCGGGCCACCGGACGGCCGATCGGATCGTGAGCGACAGCGGGCGGAGCACGGACATGAGCGAAAGCATTCTCGTCATCAATGCCGGCAGTTCGAGCATCAAGTTCAAGCTCTATCGGGTCGAAGGCGCCGATCTCGCGGTCCTGCTCTCCGGCCATTTCAGCGGCATCGGATCGCGTCCACATCTCTCCGCAAAGGACCCCGAAGGCGCGCAGTTGGTCGATCGCGCCTATGGCGCCGACGAGGTGAGGACCGCTTCCGACGCCCAGAACCTCGCTGCCGACTGGCTACGCGATAACCTGCACGGCGCGCGGATCATCGGCATCGGACACCGTGTGGTGCATGGCGGCCTGGCCTATTCGCATCCGGTGCGCGTCGATGCCGAAGTGCTGCGCACGCTGGAGAGCTTCATCCCGCTCGCACCGTTGCACCAGCTCGGCAATCTGGACCCCATCCGCGTCCTCATGGAGCGTCGCCCCGATCTGCCCCAGGTCGCGTGCTTCGACACCGCCTTCCATCGCGGCCACCCGGATATCTCGGACCGCTTTGCCGTGCCGGAGGCGCTCTATGAGGAAGGCGTGCGCCGCTACGGTTTCCACGGCCTGTCCTATGAATATGTCAGCGGCGCCCTCGCCGGCCTGGTGCCGGACATCGCGGCAGGTCGGCTGGTCATCTGCCATCTCGGCTCCGGCGCCTCCTGTTGCGCGCTGAAGGACGGCCAGAGCATCGAGACCACGATGAGCTTCACCGCGCTAGATGGCCTGCCCATGGGAACCCGCTGCGGCGCGCTCGATCCGGGCGTGATCCTGCACCTCATCGAGCAGCGGGGCATGTCGGCCCATGATGTGGGCTCATTGCTCTACAAGGAAAGCGGGCTGCTCGGCCTTTCCGGCATCAGCAACGACATGCGCGAACTGCATGAGAGCTCCGACCCCCGTGCGGCGCTCGCCATCCGTTTCTTCTGTCGCAAGGTTGCGCAGTCAATCGCGGCCCTGGCCGTTTCGGTGGGCGGGCTCGATGGCCTCGTCTTCACTGCTGGCATCGGCGAGAACGATCCCGAGATCCGCCGGCGCGTCGTCGACGAACTCGGCTGGATGGGGCTCGCCATAGACACGCCGGCAAATGAAAACGGCGCGCCCCTCATCTCGACGGATGAGAGCCGCGCCGCCATCTTCGTCATCGCAACCGACGAGGAGCGCATGATCGGACTTCACACGCTCCGGCTGCTCAACGCCAGCTGAGGAACGAACGCACCCCCTTGTCGGAACCGTCGCTGTTCATCACCTGCACCGTCGCGGTCAGACCGGCAACCAGCTTCACATCGGCCGGCACCTCGTCGAGGACGATGCGGACCGGAACGCGCTGGGCCAGACGCACCCAGCTGAAAGTGGGCGTCACATTGGCGAGCAGTCCCGCCTCGTCCGAGCGCTCGCGATCCACGATGCCGGCGGCGATGCTGACGACCCGGCCCTTGAGGTCATGGGATTGTCCCATCAGCCGGATGCGCACGGGATCGCCGACATTGATGCGGGAGAGCTTGGTTTCCTCGAAATAGCCTTCAATGCGAAGCGAATCCGTATCGACCAGCGCCACCTTCGCAGAGCCCTGCGCGATGTAGTCACCGGGCTGGAGATTGAGGTTGGTGACGACGCCGTTGACCGGCGCCTTAATCTCGGTGCGTTCGAGATTGAGCTTGGCAAGATCGCGGCTGGCGACGGCCTCGCGATAGGCGGCAGCCGCCGTCGCTTCGGTCGCGCGGGCCTGCTCGGCCTGCTGCTGCGACACCACATTCGTGAGCTTATCGTAGCGGTCACGGTCGCGAACGGCCTGCTCATGCGTCGCCAGCTTCTGGTCGACGGTTGCTTCGGCCTGTTCGAGCGCGATCTTGTAGCGCGCATTGTCGATGCGGAAGAGGATGTCGCCCGCCTTCACGGTCTGATTGTCCTTAACCAGCACCTCGCTGACGAAACCGGAGACGTCGGGTGCCACGCCGACGACATCCGCCCGCACCTTGGCATCGCGGGTCCACGGATCGTCCATATAGTGGCGCCACAGCTCGACGCCTGCCACGACGGCCCCGGCCACGACGATCAGCGTGACGAGGACACGGACAAAGGAGCGAAACGAGACAGTCATGGCAGCCACCAGTGGGATGTGGAGGACAGAACCCCCAGAAGAATAACGTAGAGCGCGACATCGAATAGTCCGCGATGCCACACGAAGGAATAGACGCCGCACCAGGCGAGCAATCGTCGAACCACGACGCTCAGCGGCAAGGCGAGCACCATCAGGGCGAGCAGCGTCGGCACATAGACGCCGTAAATATCGATCTCAGCGGTCATTTCATTCACTCCGCCGCCATCAGCAGCGGCCCCGTGTCCTGCGGCACATAGGTGCCCGACGGACCGGGACTGTCAGGGAAGAACACGCGCCGCAGCCCGACAAGGGCATCGGCGGCAATCCGTGCGTGCGGGCCCTCTGCGGAAATCCGGGCGAGCGCGCGGTCGATTTCGGCCCGCAGGCTTTCCTTCGGCTCAACGGAGAGGCCTTGCGCAAGCCTCTCGCGATAGAAATCCGCGACCGCGGCCAGCACGTCGTCCAGCATCGCCGCCGCCCCCGGCGCCAGCTTCCCGCGCGCCTTCTGCAGCTCGATGATGTTGAAGCCGATGCGCACCTCGGCATAGCCGTCGACCTTCGCCAGCTCGCGATCCGGCAGCGCGCTGAGACGCGGAACGAGCTGGCCAAGACGGTCCAACACGCGCCCGGCGAGCTTCTCGGGGTCACGCAGCTTCCGGCCGGCGGCGATCTCGGCAAAGTCCGCCCAGCCTGCCCGCAGCAGCCGCCGCGCGGCCAGCTCGGCGCCGAAAGGACGCGTAACCATGCTCCAGGCCAACGCAAAGCCAACGCCGGCAGAGGCGGCAAGACCGCCATTCACGAAGTCGGCGAAGCTCGCGCTATAGCGGTTCTCCAGCGCGACGAAGGACGCCGTGTTCACGGCGATCAGCAGCGCATGCATATTGAGCTGCGGCTTCAGCATCACGAGGCCGAGCAGCAGGAACGCGGGTGCGAAGACCAGCACCAGCATCTCGAAATCATGCACGCGGGGCAGGATACCGAAGAGGTAGATGCCGGAGACGATGACCGAGGCCGTCGTAACCAGGAACATGGTGCGGATGCGCGGTGTCGGCTGGTCGAGCCCGGCAAAGAACGAACCGCCGACCGCGGCCATCATGACGAAACCGGAACCCGCGCTCCACCCGGTGACGATCCAGAACGCCGTCGCGACGATGATGCCAAGCACGACCGTGCCCGCCGAGAACACCAGCAGCGCATGGTCGTGGTGCTGGGCGCTGGCGACGAGGCGACGCTTGCGGAACGCCGGCCGCCAGTTCGCGGCCGCCCGGCCCGCCGCCACGGCGGTGCGCAGTTCAACGCAGTCCTGCCACAGCTCGACGATCTCGCGCAGCCGCTCAAGGGCGCTGGACAGGATCATCGAATCCCAGTCGTTGCTATCGTGAGGTTGAAGCGCTTCGACCCGCGCCACAAGCGCCGAAGCGGTCGCGACATCGGATCTGTCACCCCGCGCCAGCCAGTCCGCAACATCGTTCAGCGTGCCGTGCAGGTCGGGAGAAAGCGCCCCATCCATGTCCTTGAGCGCATGCAGGCGATCGGCAAGCGAGGAGAAGAGCGGCAGCAGCATCAGCAGCCGGCTGCGCAGCTCCCGTGCATGGCGTTCGGCATCACGCGCGCCGGCATCGTAGGAGAGCTGGCTGATGATGAGATCGAGGCTCGCAATGTCGGATGCCAGCTTTTGGCGGCGCAGAGGTGTGGCCGGCAAGGCGCCCTCCCCGCGCAGAATCTCGTCCGCCCAGGCCGCAGCGTCGTTCAGCACGGCGGACAACCGCTCGGCCAACGCGCTGGAGATGCTCTGCGGGAACACGACGGTTCCGACGACGGCAGCACAGGTGATGCCGAGGATGATCTCCTCGCTACGCGCCACGGCGGTGTCGAAAATGGTTTCCGGCGAGCCGATGACCGGTAGCGCGATCAGCGGGAGGGAATACCCGGCCAGCATGAACACATAGCTGCGCGGGGTGCGGTGCAGGAGGGAGATGTAGAGCAGCGTACCGGTCCACAGGCCGACGACCAGCGTGAGCAGCTCGGGCGCATTGACGAGCAGCGGGACGAGGATCACCGCGGCCGTCGCGCCGATCACAGTGCCGAGGGCACGGTAAAGGGCCTTCGAGCTGGTGGCGCCGGCAAGAGGGTTCGAGACGATGTAGACCGCCGCCATCGCCCAGTAGGGGCGCGGCAGGTCGAACGCCAGCGCGATGTAAAGCGCCAGCATCGAGGCAAGGAAGGCCTTCCCCGAAAAGAGCCAGTCCCGCCAGCTCGGAAAGGAATCGAACACGTTCACGACGCCGCCTCATCCACCTGCAGCGAGCGTTGGGGAGCGTCTTCAAAAGCCCGCAGAACGCGCATCGCCGTCAAAATATCATCCCGGCTGACATCTGCCAGCACACGCGACCTGACACCAACCAGCAGCACCTCGATCCGGGCGGCGAGATGCTCGCCCTCCTCGGTGAGCCACACCGTCTTTGCGCGACGGTCGGTCGGGTCGTCGCGGCGCTCGATAAGGCCAGCGGCACCGAGCTGGTCGAGGAGCCTCACCATGGAGGGGCCCTCGATACCCACATAGGATGCCAACGTTACCTGCCGCACGCCGCCGCCCAATCTGGCGATCCAGATCAGCGGAGCGGCGCACGCTTCGGACACGCCGAACTCCTCGAGTTCGCGTTCGACCGTACGGCGCCATTGCCGGCTCGCCTGGATGAGCGCGGCGGTGAACTCGGTGCGGAGATGGGTGGTATCGTTCATAGGCAAATAGATAGGATACTAATTATATCCCGTCAACGCATACCAGCCCCGCTCGCTATGCCGAACGGGTGGACAAGTCGCCGTGCCGCTCAGGCGTCGGCAACATGGCTCGCCAGCAGTTCCGCGGCCTTCTTGCGGCACCAGATGGGCCGCGCCGGTCACCACCTAGCTATTGATGAGCTTGATGTGAGCAACGTCGCCCGGGACGCGGATCGTCAGTCATGAAGAGCGAGGCCATCCTCGGATCGACGATGAAACGGTCGATGAGGCGCCGACAATTCTCTTCACGCCCCTCCAGAAGAGACCCGCCCCGCTTCACTAGGCCTTCCGCCCGTCTCCCGCCAATGCGATCAGCCGCTCCAGCGACGCGCGATCGGCCAGGGCGGCGGCCTTCTCGCGAGGCGTGAGGGCGGACAGCGCGGATGCCAGATCAGCCGCATCCTCAATCTTCGCGGCAGCGACCAGCCGCTCGGGGCTATAGTCGCCCTTTTGTCGTTCACCACCGGAAGCCAGCATATCGCGGTGGGCCGCAAGCAGGAGAGAATCGCCGGCAAGGCGCTCTACCGCCTCATATTCCTGCGTCTCGCCTTCACGTTCGTCATAGAACGCTGCCGCCCGCTCCACCACGGGAGGCGGCGAACGCTCCTCCGGGATGGCGAGAATTCCGCGCCTTCCGAACCAGCTGCCAATCCCCTGCCGCGAGGTGCCGTGGACCAGCGGCACCGCAAGAATGAGCCCGAGAATGACCGGGGTCATCCAGAGAAACAGCGGCAGCGAAATCGCGAGCGCCGCGCCTCCCAACAAGATACCGAACAAAGTGTGCGGCGCGAAGTGGCGCACCGTCTCCCCGAACGGCACGCTGCCATCGCCTCGCCGCTGCGGCGACCACCCGCCGTCGCGACCGGCAAGGATGCTCACAACGGCCGCCGACTGGGCCATCATCATCACCGGGGCAGCGAGGCCGGCGATCAGCGTCTCGACCAACACGCCGAGCAACGCGCGAAACCCGCCGCCAAAGCCGCGCCGCTCCTCCGCATTTCCCAGCATCAGCACATAAGCCATCAGCTTCGGCAGCAGCAGAACCGCCATCGTGCCGACGAACACCCACGCAGCGCGCACGGGATCCTGCGCCGGCCAATTCGGAAAGAGCGAGAACTGCGAGGTGAAATAATCCGGCGGCACGAAGCGGGCCTGCAGCGAGGTCAGCAAGCCGGCGATCAGCATCAGCAGCCAGAGCGGCGCCGTGATGTAGGAACCGATGCCGGTCAGCAGGTGAAGGCGGCTGAGATTCCGCAGGCCACGCGTCGACACCACCGCGGCGTGCTGAAGATTGCCCTGGCACCAGCGCCGGTCGCGCACGGCGAGGTCGGTCAGCGAAGGCGGCGCCTCTTCATAGGATCCATGCAGCCAAGGCACCATATGCACGGCCCAGCCGCCCCGCCGGATCAGCGCGGCTTCGACGAAATCATGGCTGAGAATATGCCCGCCGAACGGCTTTCGCCCTTTCAGATGCGGCAGGCCGGCGTAGCCGGCGAAAGCGCGGGTGCGGATAACGGCATTGTGGCCCCAGTAATTGCTGTCCGGCCCATGCCACCAGCCCAGCCCCTGCGCGATCAGCGGCCCGTAAAGCCGTCCGGCGAATTGCTGCATCCGCCCGAACAGGCTGCGGCCGCCCACGATGACCGGGAGCGTCTGGATCAGGCCGACGCGCGGATGTGCCTCCATCGCTGCCGCGATCCGCACGATGCAGTCGCCGGTCATGAGGCTGTCGGCGTCGAGCACCAGCATCATCTCATAGGCACCGCCGAACCGCGTGACCCAGTCGGCGATATTGCCGGCCTTGCGATCGGTATTCTTCGCACGGCGGCGGTAGAACACCCGGGTACCCGGCTCAAGCCGTTCCCGCAGGGCCAGGAACGCCGCTTCCTCCGCCACCCAGATATCCGGGTCGGTGGTGTCGCTCAGGATGAACAGGTCGAAAGCCTGCTGCCGACCCGTCGCGCAGAGCGATTCCCACGTCGCCTCCAACCCGGAGAAGATGCGGACCGGCTGCTCATTGTAGGTCGGCATCAGCAGCGCCGTATGCGCGGTGACTTCCGGCAGTGGAAGTGCCGCATCGATGCCGAGGTCACGGCGTCGCGACAGGATGGCGAGGACCCCCGCCAGTGCATTGGTGAAGGAAAAGCCGATCCACCCGAACAGCACGACAAACAGCGCCAGCACGATGCCCTCCAGCGCCGTGAGCCCTCCGACCTCAAGCACCTCATACATTTGCCAGGCGGCAATGACCGTGAGCGCGACTGCCCCGCCGATGACGAAGAGACGCCGCCAGAACAGCACGCCGGGCACCTTCAGGCGCTCGACATGGGGCGCGACGGCAAGGTTCTGAACCGGCATGTCGAGCGGCGCATCAAGTGGGAGCGCCGGGGCAAGCGCGAGATGAGGCGGCACCCGCCGGATCGCGCTCACGCTGTCCATCGATAGATCCACGTCTCGCTGAGCCGCTCCTCGCCTCGCACCACCTGCGCGCGGAGTTCAGCGATATCGGCACCCTTGATATCGAACGCGAAGGACAGACGCAGGCCTTCTATATCGGGATTGGGCTGCAGCACGATGTCGGAAATGGCGCCGGCATTCGTCGTGACATGCGCCTCGACCCCGTCCAGCGAGATGCCTTTCAGCTTTTCACCGACCAGATCGAGCACGAAGAGCCGCCGGTCATCGGTTCCGCCGGCGCGCGTTGAGCCAAACCGCGCGATAGGATCGCGGTCCGGCGTGTCCCATGTCCAGTGAATGCGGTAGGTGTAATTGTACTCGCCGCCCTTTTTCAGCACCTCCTTCGGGCGCCAGAACGCGACGATGTTGTCGTGCACCTCCTCCTTGGTCGGAATCTCGACCAGATGCACGGCTCCCTCGCCCCAGTCGCCGATCGGCTCGACCCATACGCTCGGACGGCGCTCGTAACGGGCCTCAAGGTCCTGGTAGTCGAAGAAGGACCGCTGCCGCTGCATCAGCCCGAAGCCGCGCATATTGGTGTCCGCGAACACGCTGATCTGCAACCTGTGCGGATTGGTCAGCGGACGCCAGAGCCGCTCGCCATTGCCGTTGATCATTGCGAGCCCCTGCGCATCGCAGACCGAGGGGCGGAAATCATCGATGTCGTCGCGATCATTGGGACCGAACAGGAACATGCTCGTCAGCGAGGCGAGGCCGATCTGGTCGACATCATTGCGCGGGAAGACGGTCATCTCGACCGTGGTGATCGTCGTCTCGCCCGGACGGATCGTGAAACGATGCACGGCAGTGGCGCTCGGGCTGTCGAGCAGCGCATGAACGACAACTGAATCCGCCCCTGCCCGCGGCCTCTCGATCCAGAAATCGCGGAAGACCGGGAATTCCTCGCCGTCGGACGCGCCGGTCTTGATCGAAAGACCGCGCGCGGAGGTGCCGTAGCCCTGCCCCTTGGCGACGGCGCGGAAGTAGCTGGCGCCCTGGAAGACGATAATCTCGTCGAGATAGTCGGGACGGTTGATCGGCCCGTGAATGCGAAAACCGGAGAAGCCCAGATCGAGCTTGGGATCGGGCCTGGGCACGCCGTGGTCGAAGCTGAACAGATCCTGCGTGTAGGGAATCTTCTGTGCTTTGCCCTCCGCGACCTCGAACAGGTCGACGCGATCGCCAAAGATGAAGCCACGGTGCAGAAACTGCACCTCATAGGTCAGCCCTTGCCCGCGCCAGAGCGAGCGGTCCGTATTGAAGCGGATGTTGCGGTAATCGTCATAGCTGAGCTTCTGCAGTTCCGCGGGAAGCGTCTGGTCGGCCTTCTTGTAGGGCTTGGACGCGAGGTCGCGGGCCATGCTGCGCACGACCCCGCTGTCGAAGCTCTGGCCTCCGTTGTCCTGCGCCCTGGCCTCGCCGGAAAACAGGCTGGCAAGCGGCAGCCCGGTCATCAGCAATCCCGGCACCAGGGCGGCGCCGCGCAACAGATCTCGACGATGCATGCGTCTCTTCGTCCCCGCGGTCCCCTGTCGGCCGCGGACGCTTAAGCCAGCGCGAGCGTCTATGGTTCCGCTCCTCACCAAACTTTGTTGCAACGCAGCAGCTCGGGGCACTATTCCCCGGTCAGCTCGCGGTTCCGCCGGCTCACCTCGGCGCTGTAGCGCTTGATGGCATGAGCTTCGGTCAGCAATCCGATGACCCTGCGCGCCTCGCCTTCGACGACGGCCAGTGCCTCCGTCTCGCTTTCCTCGAACGCATTCAGCGCATCGCGGATGCTCATGGCGGGCCTCAAGACCCGATCCGTGACACACAGCAGCGGTTCGATGGATGCCGTCGGGTCGGCATCCGAGGCATAGAGGGCGGCGAGCGGGACCATGCCGCGATAACGGTCCTCCGCGTCGGTTGCGACAAGGCTGCCGGTCGCGCCCGGCGGATAGGCGGCGCGGACATCGGCCACGCTGAGATCGGCCCGCACCATCGGCACTTCGCGGCGCATGAGTTGCTCGACCGTGAGCTCGCGCATCCATCCGACGTCATGAGCCGAACGGATCGTCTCTCCGCGCAGGTGAAAACGCCACGTCGCGAAGGAGAAGCCGAAGAGGCGTCGTGTCGCCATCGATGCGACACCGGCCGCGCCGAGCACGGCAAGCGTCAGGTCGAGCTGTCCGGTCATCTCCAGCGCCATCAGGGTCATCGTCATCGGCCCGCCGATGATCGACACCGCCAGCGCCGCCATGCCGGTGAGGGCGAGGAGTGTCGGGTCGATGGGCATGGCGGGCCAGAGAATAGCGAGCACCGCGCCATAGAGACGGCCGAACAATACGCCGATCAACAGCGAGGCGAAGAACAGGCCGCCGCGAAAGCCGGCTCCAATGGAAACGGACGACGCCAGCACCTTGGCAAGGAGCAGGATCGCCAGCGCCTCCAGCGTCACCGGGCTGACGAGGAAATGATAGACGGCGCCGTGCCCTGCCGAGAACACCGCCGGCGAGACCAGCCCTAGCAACCCGACGACCGCGCCCCCGATTGCGGGACGCACCGCCAGAGAAAGGCCGGAGCGACGGAACAGGCTCTCGACCAGCGTCACGCCCCGCATCACGGCGATGCCGGTAAAAGCTGACAGCAAGCCGAGAAGCAATAGCGCCGGAAAGTCGCCGCCTGCGACCGCCACATGCGGCAGGATTTCGCCGCTGACCGGGCCCATCAGCAGCGACCGTGTCAGCGAGGCCGTAAAGGTCGCCGCCATCACGGGAGCGAAGGCGCCGATGGCGTAACTGCCGAGGATTAGTTCAAAGGCGTAGAATGCGCCCGCCAGCGGTGCACCGAAAGCAGCGCCGATCGCTGCGCCCGCTCCGCATCCGACCAGCAACCGCAGATCGGCACGGCGCAGCCGGCAGCGCACCCCGAGCCAGGAGGCAAGGCCGCCGGCGGCTTGACTGTAGCCGGCTTCGAGCCCAACCGACGCACCCACGCCGCTCGACATCACGGTCTGCGCCGCGACGATGGCACTGTCGCGCAGCGACATACGCCCGCCGTGAAGGGCGTTTGCCTCGATCGGATCAATCGGCTGGCTGCGATTGCGAAAGACCAACCAGGAAACGAGGCCGAAGAGCAGGCCGCCGACCGTCGGGCCGAGCAGGCCGAGCCACGGGTCTATGTCCGCCTGAGCCGAGAGCCGGACACCGATCGGGATATGGAACACCAGTTCGTGCAGCTTCTGCGTCGCGATCGCCATGAGCGCGACGAGCGCGCCCGCGCCGGCGCCCACCATGGCCGCAAGGGCGACGAGCGCGACCTCTCCACCACGCAGCCACATGCGCCAACGCGCCGGGGATGCGATTCCGTCGTCCGAGGTTGCCAGCGAGGAGGATTCAGGCGCCACATCCATTCCGACCCTGCCATACCCGCGGACGGCGCCTTGCGCGCCACGCCACGTGGCGAATCAGCCACGTCGCGAAATAGAAGGCGGTGCTGCAGGCTGTGCCGCCCGGTCGGGTCGTGTAGCATGACGGGCAATGTACCGGGCAGTGGCATCGAGCACGATCTGCTGCACCACGGGGTTCGTCGCCAGCATGGCATGGGCGACCATGTTGGCACCCGATTTCCAGGCATCGATGTTCCGCGCGCCGGCGACGTCCGGGAAGCCGGGTCCGTGGATGTTGATGCACTCGCTCACGCAAGCGAGCGGCACCGGACCGGCATCAATGGTGATGACGAGGGGTGCCGGCTGCCCTGCGCTCACCATGCGGCGCGCGAAGGTGAGCGCAGAAGCGCCGCCCATGGAATGACCGATGATGACCGCCGGCACCTCGCCGGCCGAGCGGTTCATGAAATGCGAATCGAGCACCGTCCGGTAGCCCTGCCTTTGTAGCGAACCGGCGAGCGAGGACACGCCGACATACGGATTTTCCATATAGACGCCAAGGCCATCAAGCAGCAACACGGTCGGGCGGTCCTGTGCCACAGCGGGCAGACTCGTAACGAGAAAGCCAGCGGTGGCGATGAGCGCACAAAGGCTGGGAAGGGCTGGTTTCCTGTTCACGTCACCTCTCATCGGCGGGCCGCACCTTGCAGGCAAGGTCGCTCTTCCCGCGTCTCGCGTCCGGCACCACGTGCTCCTAAGGCCACGTATCCTGCCGAAGAACATTGTCGAGGTCGCGGCAAAGAGGCTTCAAAGACAGGGGCGCGAAGGCGGGAGCACCGTGCAGGAACGGCTGCTAGCGCCGGCGCCTTCCGGTTCCGGCATGGCCGCGACCCGCTCCTCGTTCAGGGCGTTTCGATTCGGGCGCACACCCGATCCTAGAGCCTACAGCATTGCCCGTTGCAAGCTGCGCGGAGGTGAAGCGGACGCAATGACGCCGCCGTACCGGCGGGGACGGCGGCGGCCGATCAGTCCAGTGAGGTGGGTAGTCAGTCCAACGGTGGCGGGTCAAGCCGCGTGGCGGGTGTCGGGATCGAGCCCGCAGGCAGTCGACCAGGTACGGAAAGCGCGCCAGGCCTCCGCCTGCTGGGCGGGCTCGCGGGCGGCCTCCATCTGGGCGAGCAACAACTCGGCGAAATTCCCGAGCCGGTCGTGCCGCAGCGACCGGATGAGGTCGATGGCACAGCTCAGGCCGCGCACGTCGATATCCTCGTGGCCGATGCGTACGACGACCGGGTCGGGCGTGAAAGCAGCGCGTTGGGTGATCATTGGCGTGAACCTCTCCCTGCAGGGTGCGACCTGTTCTTTCTCCCCTTTATGTGCACGCGAGGTCGGAGCGTCGTGCCGGGGCTGAGCTTAGGGTTACACGGCAATGCGACGTTTGGATATCACCTTTTGGCGAAACCCACCGTCTTCGACCGACGCTTCGCGGAAGAAGAACGCACGCGCGTGAAAGCGCTTCTCAACGCGGGAGGCCTTCAAGGGTTCCGCTCACGCCGTCAGTAATATTTCATTCGGTCGATGATACGAAAAATTCTGTATTCCAGCGATGCGGAATTCACGCCGACAATGTTCATCCAGCCGGCCGTACCCGATTTCAGGGATTTTTACTTAGCGTAATGGTACGCATTCTACGTATGCGCGGGACAATCTCGCAGAGATATCGCGTGAGATTTTAGATTTTCTCATATAAATCCTGAGAAATTCCAGAAATAGACAAAAAGCAACTCAATCATTTCGCGTGTGCGAACCAATAGAAAGCAGCCATATTGCTTCGCACCATAATGCATCCAAAGTTTCACATTGCGCAATGCCACGAATTTGGCAGAGTTACACGCAGGACGACGTCATGATCGTCCGTGGAGGAAACCATGAACGCCAAAATCAGGCTGGCCGCGCTCACCCTCGCGGCCTGCACGGCCTTTGTCATGCCTGCGCTTGCGCAGGAAGAGGCGCACGTCAAACCCGTCACCGAGTATGTGAAGGCGAAAGTCGTTCCGTGGCTGAGCGATCCGGTCGTCATTAAGGCCGTGCTCGCGTCCAACAAGCTGCACGCCAAGCTGATGCAGAGCGACATCGACCAGCTCGACGCCGACTGGAAAGCCAAGGACGCCAAGCTCATCGACAGCACCACCAAGAACGAGCTCGCCGCCTTCCTCACCAAGAAGAAGGAAGCTGCCGGCGGTGTCATGACCGAGGCTTTCGTGATGGATGACCGGGGCCTCAATGTCGGGCAGACCGACATGACCTCGGACATGTGGCAGGCCGACGAGGCCAAGTGGCAGAAGTCCTATGGCGTCGGCCCGCACACCATCTTCGTCGACAAGGTGGAAGACGACGACGGCAAGAAGATCGCGCAGGCCAGCATCACCATCACCGATCATGGCAAGGCGATCGGTGCCATCACGGTCGGCATCGATGTCGGCAAGCTGAAGTGAGCAAGCTGACGTGAGGCTGGCGGCAGGGGGCGCCGTCTCGCACCCTGCCGCTGTCCTTTCGCCCTGTCGCCTCCTGTCCCCATCCGCTTTCCGCCCGAAACATCGACCGGGCGACGGTTTTCCGCTACGTAGCTTGGCCGGAACCCGCGATGAGGAGGAAATGCGCATGTTTCTCGCGATGAACCGTTTCAAGGTCCGTACCGGCTCGGAAGAGGATTTCGAGCGCGTCTGGCGGGAGCGCGACAGCCACCTCAACACGGTGCCCGGCTTCGTCGCCTTCAACCTGATGCGCGGCCCGGCGAAGGAGGACCACACCCTCTACGCCTCGCACACCATCTGGCGCAGCAAGGACGATTTCGAGAACTGGACCCGCTCGGACGCCTTCCGCAACGCCCATCGCAGCGCCGGCGGCAACAAGCCGCTCTATCTCGGTCATCCCGAAGTCGAGCTGTTCGAATCCGTGCTCGAGCTGCAGAGCACCGGGCAAGCGGCCTGAGTTACCCGCGCAGAATCCCCGGATCGGCCTCGTGGCCGTTCCGGGACGCAGGCGGAAAAAGCGGCACCCATCGTTCTGCATGGCAGGGCGGCGGCGGGGCGGAGTTGACGGCGCGCCCGGCGTCCATTAACGCCTCGCGATCCTGTACAATGCCGGGTCCGTTTCCTCATGGCCGATCATCTGGCTGCCGCCGAGCTCTCGGGCTCCGCGCCGCGCATTTCCTTCGTCTCGCTGGGCTGCCCCAAGGCGCTCGTCGATTCGGAGCGCATCGTCACGCGGCTGCGCGCGGAAGGCTACGAGCTGTCCCGCCAGCATGAGGGCGCCGATCTCGTCATCGTCAACACCTGCGGCTTTCTCGACAGCGCCAAGGCGGAAAGCCTCGCCGCCATCGGCGACGCGCTGAAGGAGAACGGCAAGGTCATCGTCACCGGCTGCATGGGCGCCGAGCCCGAGCAGATCCGCGACGTGCATCCCGGCGTGCTCGCGGTCACCGGCCCGCAGCAATATGAGAGCGTGCTGGAAGCCGTGCACAGCGCGGTGCCGCCGAAGCACGACCCCTTCCTCGACCTGGTGCCGCCGCAGGGCGTGAAGCTGACCCCGCGCCACTACGCCTATCTCAAGATCTCTGAAGGCTGCTCCAACCGCTGCACCTTCTGCATCATCCCGAAGCTGCGCGGCGATCTGGTGAGCCGCCCCGCTTCCGATGTGCTGCGTGAGGCCGAGCGGCTGGTCGCTGCCGGGGTGAAGGAACTGCTGGTCATCTCGCAGGACACCTCGGCCTATGGCGTCGACCTGAAATATGCGTCGAGCCCGTGGAAGAGCCGCGACGGCGAGACCCGCGAGGTGCGCGCACGCTTCCTCGACCTCGCCCGCGAGCTGGGCAGCCTCGGCGCGTGGGTGCGCATGCACTATGTCTACCCCTACCCCCATGTCGACGAGGTGATCGCGCTGATGGCGGACGGGGTGATCCTTCCCTATCTCGACATCCCGTTCCAGCACGCCTCGCCCACCGTGCTGAAGCGCATGAAGCGCCCCGCCGCGCAGGAGAAGACGCTGGCCCGCGTCAAGGCGTGGCGCGAAGCCTGTCCGGACCTCACCTTGCGCTCCACCTTCATCGTCGGCTTCCCCGGCGAGACCGAGGCCGAGTTCCAGGAGCTGATCGACTTCCTCGACGAAGCCGAGCTCGATCGCGTCGGCTGCTTCAAATATGAGCCGGTCGCCGGCGCCCCGGCCAATGATCTTGGCCTCGCCGTGCCGGACGAGGTGAAGCAGGAGCGCTGGGATCGCTTCATGGCCACCCAGCAGAAGGTCTCGGCCCGGCGGCTGCGCCGCAAGGTCGGCACCCGCCAGCAGGTGATCATCGATTCCGTCGGCCCCACCGTCGCTATCGGCCGCTCCAAGGCGGATGCGCCCGAGATCGACGGCGTGGTGCATGTCGCCTCGCGCCGCCCGCTGCGGGTCGGCGAGATCGCGACCGTCAAGATCGAGCGTGCCGACGCCTACGACCTGCACGGCACCGCGGTCGGTTTCTGAACGACGGGGCGCCGCTCATTCCAGCACGCGGCGCAACTCCTCCGAGGGAATGATGCTCTCGTCCACCGTCGGCCATGCGAGGGCGACCGTGTAGCCGAACGTCACTGCGAAGGCGAGGGAGAAGGTCGCCATCGCCAGCAGCAGCGGCCCCCTCTTGCCCACATGAAGCGACGCCAGCGCGACCTGTGCCAGAAAGCCGAGCACCAGCACCACGATCCAGCGGTGCGGCGCAAGATCGGCATGCAGGATGAAATAGCGATCGGTGCGCAGCCTGCGCAGCTCGGTCTGTCCTGTCAGCAACCCGCTGCGCAGATAGGTGGGCACCTTGTCGTCCGCCCCGACCGCGGCAATCGCGCTTACCAGTCCGCTGAAAACCTTTGAGACCTCCGGCTGCGGCGAAACCCAGCCCTCGTCCCATTCATAGACCGACAGAGCCCGCGCATAGGCGCCGAGCGCCTCGTCCACCCGGTCGCACGGTTCGGCGCAAACCCGCGTCATGTCGAGCATGGCGTCGAGCTTCTGCACCTCCTGAAGCACGGTCTGGGCGTAGCGGGTCTCGCGGCTCCAGATGTCGTTGACCATGAAAGCGAGGAACAGCGCGAAGGGCAGCGTGATCGCGCCCAGAAACGCGGCCTGCAGGTCCTGCCGCGGAAAAATCCGCACCACGTGAAACCGCAGCGCGATCCAGCCGATGAGAGCGCCCGAGAACAGCGGCACCATGCCCGCCAGAACCACGAAAAACGGGAACAGCTCGCCAACGAACAGCCGGGTCCAGCTCATCTCATCTCCCTGCCACAGGCCGGACGAGGATACCGGCACGGGTGGGATAGCTGCACGGACGCAACCGCTTTGGCAAGGTGCCGACCTCGCCGCACCCCAAGCCTCGCCGGGGCCGTCGGCGGTAAGGCGGCCGCGAGGCAGAGACGGAAGCGCCAGAAAGACGGAAGCAACCTGCGGGTGGGGCCGTCTCACACGGTTCCGGGGCAGACCGTTTCGGGGCCCGTGACGAAGACAGGCGCATGCGGGAGGCTGAGCGCAGGCCCGGCGAAGGGGATTCGCCAGGCCTGCGGGGTTAATGGCCGGCAATGGGGCCGCGCGGCTTCAGGCCGGGCGTCCCACTGGCCGGGCATCTCACTGGCCGGGCACCTTGTCGTCGATGCCCTTCACATACCAGTTGAGGGAGAGGATATCCTTGTCGGACATCACCTCGCCCTCCTTCACCATAAGCGTGCCGTCCTGCTTGTAGATCGGGCCCTTGAAGGGATGCAGCGCGCCGGACTTGATGGCGGCTTCGGTGGTTTCGGCCATCGTCTTCACGTCGTCGGGCATGTTGGTGTAGGGCGCCATGTGCACGACGCCTTCCTTCAGCCCGTCCCAGGTGTCGGTGGAGGTCCACTTGCCGTCGAGCGTAAGCTTCACCCGGTCGATGTAATAAGGCGCCCAGTCGTCGACGATGGCGGTGAGCTGGGCGTGCGGACCGAAATTGATCATGTCGGACGACTGGCCGAACGCCTTCACGCCGCGCTGCTCGGCGGCCTGCATGGCGGCCGGACTGTCGGTGTGCTGGGCGATGATGTCGGCGCCCTGGTCGATCAGCGCCTTGGCGGCGTCGGCTTCCTTGGCCGGGTCGAACCAGGAGTTCACCCAGACGATCTTCACCTTCATGTTCGGATTGACCGACTGCGCGCCGAGCATGAAGGAGTTGATGCCGGCGATGACCTCCGGGATCGGGAAGGAGGCGATGTAGCCCACCGTGCCGGACTTCGACATCTTGGCGGCGATCTGGCCGATGATGTAGCGACCCTCATGGAACTTGGCGTTGTAGGTCGCCACGTTCTTTGCGCGCTTGTAGCCGGTGGCGTGCTCGAAGAGCACGCTGGGGTTGCGCTTGGCGACCTTCAGCGTCGGCTCCATGAAGCCGAAGGAGGTGGTGAAGATCAGCTTGTTACCCGCGCGGGCGAGCTGCTCGATCACGCGCTCGGCGTCCGGGCCTTCCTGCACGTTCTCGACGAAGGTGGTTTCCACCTTGTCGCCGAACGCCTTCTCCACCGCCTTGCGGCCCTGATCGTGCTGGTAGCTGTAGCCGAAATCGCCCACCGGGCCGACATAGACCCAGGCGGCCTTCAGCTTCTCGGCGGCCTGCGCTCCGCCCATCAGGCCGAGCCCGGCGGCGAGGCCGACCGACAGCCCGACCGCCATCGAGAGGATCTTGCGCATCAATGTCTCCGATTGTTCCCATTGCCGGCCGGAAGGTCTGGTGCCGGAGCGTGGCCGCAGGAGGCTCCGGCGTATGAGGCTCGATCAGCGGTCCGGCACGAAGGGCACGCCGAGCGAAGCCGGCGCGCCGTGCCCTTTCTTGAGCGCCGAGATGACCACGAGGGCACTGATCGTCGCAAGATAGGGCAGCGCCGAGAGGAGCTGCGACGGGATGCCGAGGCCGAAGCCCTGCACGTGAAGCTGCAGGATCGACACCGCGCCGAACAGATAGGCCCCGGCCAGCAGCCAAAGCGGGCGCCAGGCCGAGAACACCACCAGCGCCAGCGCGATCCAGCCGCGCCCGGCGGTCATGTCGCTGGCCCAGAACGGCGTGTAGGCGAGCGAGAGCTGGGCCCCGGCGAGCCCCGCGCAGGCGCCGCCGAACATCACCGCCAGCGTGCGGATCCTGCGCACCGGATGGCCGAGCGCATGGGCGGCGCTGTGGCTCTCGCCCACCGCGCGCACCACAAGTCCAAGCCGGGTACGGCCGAGGCCAATCCACACGAGGATCAGCAGCAGAATGGAGAGATAGGCGAAGGCGTCCTGTCCGAACAGCACCTCGCCGATCACCGGCAGGTCGGTAAGGCCGGGAATGTTGAGCTGCGGCACGGCGGTGAGCTTGGTGCCGACGAAGGGCGCGCCGATCAGCCCGGCAAGGCCGAGCCCGAGAATGGTGGTGGCGAGGCCGGAGGCCACCTGGTTCGCCGCCAGCCACACCGCGAGCCCGGCGAAGACCAACGACAGCGCCGTGCCCGCGAGGATGCCCGCCAGCGCGCCGAGCACGAGGCTGCCCGAGCCGTAGGCGGTGGCATAGCCCACTGCCGCGCCGATGATCATCATGCCCTCGACGCCGAGATTGAGGGTGCCGGCGCGTTCCGCCACCAGTTCGCCCAGGGCCGCGATCAGCAGCGGCGTCGCCGCCGCCACGACGCTGGCGAGCACCGCGGACAGGATAGTGAGATCATGCATGGGCGGTCACCTTCGCGGCGTCGCGGGCGGGCGCCTCCACCCGGCGCACGCGGTAGCGCACCAGAACGTCGGCGGCGAGGATGGCGATGAGCATGGTGCCCTGGAACACGCGGGTCACGTCGAACGGCATCTTGAGGCTGATCTGGGCCGCCTCGCCGCCGATATAGGTGAGCGCCAGCACGAGGCTCGACAGCACCACGCCGAACGGGTTCAGCCGCCCCAGCACCGCGGCGATGATGGCGGTGAAGCCATAGCCCGGCGAGATGGAGGGTTGCAGGTTCCCGATCGGCCCCGCCACCTCGATGATGCCGGCCAGCCCCGCCAGTGCGCCCGAGACCGCGAACACGCCATAGGTCACCCGCCGCTCGTCGAAACCGGCAAAGGCGGCCGCGCGCGGCGCCGAGCCGCCGAGCTCGATGGAAAAGCCCACCAGCGTCCGCCCCAGCACGAAGGCCGCCACGATCACCACGACGATAGCGATGAGGATGCCGGCATGCATGCGCCCGTCCTCCATCAGCAGCGGCACGGTGGCGGCAGGGTCGAAGCTGACGCTCTTGGGGAAGTTGAAGCCGGCGGGATCGCGCCACGGGCCGCGCACCAGATAGTCCAGCCCGAGCTGGGCGACATAGACCAGCATCAGCGAGGTGAGGATCTCGCTGGCGCCGAAGCGTACCCGCAGGAAGGCCGGCACCAGCCCCCACAGCGCCCCGCCGATCGCTCCCATCGCCAGCATGGCGGGCAGGATCCACCAGCCGCCCTCCCCGCCATTGGTGGCGATGGCAACGATGGAGCCCAGCACGGCCCCGGCGACATACTGCCCCTCCGCGCCGATGTTCCAGCGATTGGCGCGGTAGCAGAAGACGAGGCCGAGCCCGATCAGCAGCAGCGGGCAGGCCTTCACCACAAGTTCCTGCAGCGTGTAGGGATCTGTGAGCGGGTCGATGAAATAGATGCGGAAAGCCGCCAGCGGGTCGAGCCCGAGCACGAGGAACATCGCGGTCCCGATCAGCAGCGTGGCGAGGACCGCAATAACCGGAGCGGCGACGAGCCCGAGGCCGGAGACGGTCTCGCGCCGCTCAAGCTTGAACCGCATGGGCACCCTCCCCCTGATGCACGCTCTCCTGCGCCGCCCCGCCCATGGCAAGGCCGATCGCCTCGCGCGAGGTCTCGGCCACCGGCACCGGCGCGGTGAGCCTGCCTTCCGACATCACCGCGATGCGGTCGGCGAATTCCAGCAATTCGTCGAGATCCTGGCTGATCACGAGCACCGCGCAGCCCTCGGCCGCCTTCTGCCGCAGCGTGGTGCGGATGAAGGTCGCCGCCGCCGCATCGACGCCCCAGGTCGGCTGGTCCACCACGAGCAGGACCGGCTCGCGCAACACCTCGCGGCCGATGACGAATTTCTGGAGGTTGCCGCCGGACAGCCGCCGTGCCTTGGGGTCCCTGCCGCCGAAGCGCACGTCGAACCGCTTCACGATCTCGGCGAAGCGGGCCTGCAGCGCCGCCCGGCGGATGACGCCGCCCTTCACGATGCCGCCATCGCCATGGGTGGTGAGCAGCACATTGTCGGAGAGCCGCATATCGGGCGCGGCGGCGTGTCCCAACCGCTCCTCCGGCACGAAGCCGGCCTTGAGCGCCCGCCTCTCGGTGGGCCCCAGGCCGCCCGCAGCCACCTTGTCGATGACGATGGATTCGGGATCGGAGGTCCGCTCGCCGGACAGCGCATCGAACAGCGTGGTTTGGCCATTGCCGGCGACGCCGGCGATGCCGAGAATCTCGCCGGCGCGGATTTCGAGGTCGATGTCGTGCAGCGCCGAGCCGCGGCTGCCATCGCCAGCGACCGTGAGGGCCTTCACCAGCAGGCGCGGCTCGCCAAGCTCATGGGCGACGAGCGGCGCGGTGCGTGGAACGTCGGCGCCCACCATCAGCCGGGCGAGGCTGGCGGAAGTTTCGCGGCGCGGGTCGACCTCGGCGATGAAGCGCCCGCCGCGCAGCACGGTGGCGCGCTGGCAGAGCCGGCGCACCTCGTCCAGCTTGTGCGAGATGAACAGCACCGCCCGTCCCTCCGCGGTGAGCAAGTCAACCGTACGGAACAGGCCTTCGGATTCGTCGGGCGTCAGCACCGAGGTCGGCTCGTCGAGGATGAGCACCTGCGGATCGCCGAGGAGGCAGCGCACGATCTCCACCCGCTGGCGCTCGCCGACCGAAAGCTCGCCGACCCGGCGCCACGGCTCGACGCTGAGCCCGTAGCGCCCGACGCAGGCCTCGATGCGCTTCGCCAGCACGCCGAGCGGCTCCGGCTTCGGCAGGCCGAGCGCGACGTTCTCCACCACGGTCAGCGCGTCGAACAGCGCGAAATGCTGGAACACGACACCGATGCCCCGTGCCCGCGAGGTGGCGGGGTCGGAGAACACGACCGGCTCGCCGCGATAGCGCAGCTCGCCGCTGTCCGGCTGGATAAGGCCACACAGCATCTTCACCAGCGTGGACTTGCCGGCGCCGTTCTCGCCCAGCAGCGCGTGGGCCTCCCCGGCCCGGATGGCGAGGCTCACCGTGTCGTTGGCGACCAGCGCGCCGAACCGCTTGGTCAGCCCCGCCGCTTCCAGCAGCGCCGGCCCGGTGTCGCTAGCGGTCATCAGCTTTCGATCCCCCGATCGATGTCACGCGAAGGGCGGCAGGGCCGCACACTGGAGCGACTTTACTCCAAGATTCGCGGGATCATGTGCCCAATTGAGCAGCGCCGCGAGGCCATGGCGGTAGCACATCGCGGCGACACGTCGCCACAACGCCCGCGGGCGGCGACAGCACCCGCGGGGAAGGCCCCGCGCTCAGGGGATGAGAACGGTGGAGCCCGTGGTCCTGCGCGCTTCGAGATCGCGATGGGCGTCGGCGGCGCGCGCCAGCGGATAGGTCTGGTTGACCGGGACCTTCACCACGCCCTTCGCCACCGCGTCGAACAGGTCCGCCGCATTTTCGAGCAGCGCGGGCCGGGTCGCGACGTGGGTGAACAGCGTCGGCCGCGTGGCGTAGAGCGAGCCCTTCTGCGACAGCGCCAGAAGGCTGAAATTCTCCACCGGGCCGGACGCATTGCCGAAGCTGGCGAACAGGCCGCGCGGGCGCAGGCAGTCCAGCGAGCCGGGATAGGTGTCCTTGCCGACGCCGTCATACACCACGTCGCACAGCTTGCCCCCCGTGATCTCCTTCACCTTCGCGACGAAGTCCTCCTGGCGGTAGAGGATGGTGTGATGGGCGCCATTGGCGCGGGCGAGTTCGGCCTTCTCCTGCGAACCCACCGTGCCGATGACGGTGGCGCCGATATGCGCCGCCCACTGACACAAAAGCAGCCCGACGCCGCCGGCCGCCGCCTGCACGAGAATGGTGTTGCCGGGCTCCACCTTGAAGGTCTGGCGCAGCAGATAGCGCGCGGTCATGCCCTTCAGCATCATCGCCGCGGCGGTCTCGTCGGAAATCGTGTCCGGCAGCTTCACCAGCGGGCCGGCCGGCATGATGCGCGCGGCGCTGTACGAACCGAGCGGCGACGAGCCATAGGCGACGCGATCGCCCACGGCGAGGTCGGTGACGCCCTCCCCCAGTTCCTCGATCACGCCGGCCGCCTCGTTGCCGGGGGTAAAGGGCAGTCCGTTCGGCGCGGGGTAGAGGCCGGAGCGGAAATAGGTGTCGATGAAATTGAGGCCGATGGCGGTGTGGCGCACCCGTACCTCGCCCGGACCCGGCTTGCCGAGCTCGACCTCCTCGAGCTTCAGGACGTCCGGACCACCTGTCTCATGAACGCGGATGGCAGCGACCATGCTTCACTCCTTGACCCTGCTGGCGCGCCGGCGCCGGGCCCGGCGCAGCGCGGTGACGTTGAAGATCTCGACCACGGCCGAAAAGGCCATGGCGGAATAGATATAGGCACGCGGCACATGCACGCCGAAGCCGTCCGCGATCAGCGACATGCCGATCAGCAGCAGGAAGGAGAGCGCCAGCATCTTGGTGGTCGGATAGGCGGCGATGAAGCGCGCGACAGCGCCGGACGCCAGATACATGATGCCGACCGCGACCACGACCGCCGCGATCATCACCGGCAGGTCCTGCGCCATGCCGATGGCGGTGATGATGGAATCGACCGAGAAAACGAGGTCGATTCCCACCACCTGCGCGACGATCCACCAGAAGGACGTGCCGGCCGACGCCGTTTCCTCCTCCTCCTCTCCCTCCTCGCCGATGGCGATGGCGGTATGGATCTCGCCCGTCGACTTCGCGATGAGGAACAGGCCACCGGCAATGAGGACGAGGTCGCGCCAGGAGAAATCGCGGCCGGCAAGGCTGAATACCGGCTCGGTGAGCCCGATGACCCAGCTCAGCAAAGTGAGCAGGCCGATGCGGAACACCAGCGCCAGCGCGAGGCCGACGCGCCGGGCCTGTTCGCCCCGTTGGGGATCGAGACGCGAGACCAGCAGCGAGATGAAGACGATGTTGTCGATGCCGAGCACGATCTCCATCGCGGTCAGCGTCAGCAACGCCGCCCAGGCTTCGGTGGAGGTCAGGAGATCGAGCATGGCGGGCAGATGTGCTCCGTGATGCTGAAGGTGCCGGGCCGGTCCATCGCAGCACGGCGAAACCGCGCCGCGCGATCACCGTCAGAGCGTAGCGCCGTCAGAGCGTCTTGCGGCGGGAAGGAACCAGGCCGAACAGCAGGAAATAGAGCGCGATGGCGCACAGGCCGATGCTGGCCCAGCGGGGGGCCTCGAAATCCGTCAGCACCGCGATCAGCGCGAGCACGCCCCACACGCTCATCAGCAAAAGCGTCAGCCAGCGCAGGCGCACCACCCGGAAGGGGTGCACGAACTTGATCGGCAGGAAGGTCGCGGCCGACAGTGCCAGGATGATGGCGAAGATCGCCCAGCCCGGCAGCGGCACGAGGAAGAAATAGAACACGACGAGGTTCCAGACCGACGGAAAGCCCTGGAAATACTTGTCGTCGGTCTTCATCCTCGTGTCGGCGAAATAGAGCGCGCTTGTGAGCAGGATCGCCGCGCTGCCGATGATCGCCATCCAGAACGGCATCAGCCCGGCGCTGACCACGGCAAAGGCCGGCACGAGCACATAGGTGAGATAGTCGACCACGAGGTCGAGAATCTCGCCCGACCAGCGCGGCAGCACCTCCACCACCTTCACCCGCCGGGCGATGGAGCCGTCGATCCCGTCCACGAACAGGGCGGCGCCGAGCCAGGCGAACATGGTCGCCCAGTCGCCACGCACGGCGGACATCAGGGCCAGCAGCCCGAAGACCGCGCCCGTCGCGGTGAAGACGTGCACGGCAAAGGCCAGCGTCTGCCGGACCGGCGGAGCGGCTTCGCTGAGCTTGGAGGACACCGGCACTGTTTCTCTCCCCACGGGCGCACGCTGCTCGTCAAACGCGCGACACGCACGATCGGCTCCGCCTTGACCTGGTCATTTGCCTCGCGCGCGCAGACTGCTTATCCCACACTCGGGAGCCGCCGCACAATCCCGGCGCGCAAGAAGGACAGGAAGGGTGGTGCCGTGCCAATGGAAGCCGTTTCGCAAGCCGCCTCCCCCGTCCCTTCTCACGTCCGGCCCCGTGCGATCGTCGCCGGCGCCGGTCCCGCCGGAGCCGTCGCCGCGCTGGGTCTTGCGGCGGCAGGGGCGCAGGTGGCGCTGCTCGCCCCGGATCGCCCCGCGGATACACGCACCACGGCGCTGATGGATGGCTCGGTGCGCGTGCTGGAAGCGCTCGGCGTGTGGGAGCGACTGCGGCCGCGCGCGGCGCCGCTGCGCGTCATGCGCATCATCGACGGCACGCGCCGGCTGGTGCGGGCCCCCGAGGTCGCCTTCCGCGCCTCCGAAGCCAGTCTGGAGGCCTTCGCCTGGAATGTGGAGAACGCCGACCTCAACGCCGCGCTCGACGCTACCGTCGCGGCGACGCCCGGCATAAGCCGTATCACCGGCACGCTGGCGGATTTCGAGGTCGCGCCAGAGGGTCTGCATGTCGAAACCGAGGACGGCGCGCGCCTCGAGGCCGCCCTGCTGGTGGCGGCCGACGGGCGGCAGTCGCGCGCCCGGCAGATCGCCGGCATCGAGATGCGCAGCCGCGCCTATCCGCAGGTCGCCGTCACCGCGACACTCGCCCATGAGCGTCCGCACGGCAACATCTCGACCGAGTTCCACACCGAAACCGGCCCCTTCACCCTGGTACCGCTACCGGGCGAGCGATCCTCGGTGGTGTGCGTGGTTTCCCCGGAGGAGGCCGAGCGCCTTCAGGGGCTGGATGACGGCGCCTTCGGCCGCGAGATGGAACGGCGCTCCGCCTCGATCCTCGGGCGCATGCGGCTCGAATCGCCGCGCGGCGCCTTTCCGCTGAGCGCGCGCACCGCCCGCAGGCTGTCGGCGCCGCGGCTGGTGCTGGCGGGCGAGGCCGCCCATGTCATTCCGCCCATCGGTGCGCAGGGGCTCAATCTCGGCATCCGCGATGCCGCCACTCTGGCCGACCTCGTGGCCGACGCCGTGCGCGCGGGCGCCGACATCGGCGGGGCGCAGGTGAGCGAGGGCTATGAGCGGCGCCGGCGCGGCGATATCGACGGGCGAACGCTGGCGGTCGATCTCGTCAACCGTTCGCTGCTGAGCGATCTCGTACCGGTGCAGGGGCTGCGCGGCCTCGGCCTGTGGCTGCTCGGCAAGGTGCCGGGCCTGCGCCTCGCCGCGATGCGGCAGGGCGTCGGCCCGACGCGCGACATTCCCCGCCTCGCCGCCGGCAAGCCGCTGTGAAGCCTCAGGGCGCGAGCAGCGGGGCCGGCAGCATGCCGTGCTGGACGGCATAGAGCAGCGCCGTCACCGTCGCGACCGAGACGACCGTGCCGATGAGCACGCCTCCCGAGGCCGCCTCGACATAGGTGTCGTACTGCTTCGCCATGATGAAGGCGTTGAGCGCCGGCGGCAGGCCGGCCATCAGCACCGCTGTGGCGAGCCACACCGGCGGGAAGCCGCCATGGCCGGCGCCGACCACGCTCAGCACCACGAAGACCAGCACCGGGTGCAGCAGCAGCTTGATGGCGATGAGCAGCGGCACCTCGCCATGCAGCCGGTCCATCGGCCGCAGCGCCACCGAGACGCCGAGCGTGAACAGCGCACAGGGCGCGGCGGCGTTGCGCAGGAAATCCAGCATGCGCTCGATGGCGAGCGGCGGCTGAAACTCGAAATAGGCCGATGCCACGCCGAGAAAGGTCGCGACGTTGAAGGGATGCGTCAGCACGCGGCGCAGCACCAGCAGGACGGTGGCGGCGAGCCCGTGCCGGTCGCGGCCGCTCACCGCCATCAGCAGCGGCACGATGGTGAAGAAGAACAGGCTGTCGAACACGAAGATCAGCGCGGTCGGCACCGAGGCTGCCGCCCCCAGCGCGCCGAGGGTGAGGCCGGGGCCCATATAGCCGACATTGGAGTAAGAGCCGAGAATCGCCGCGATCGATGCCTCCGCGACATCCCCGCGCCGCAGCCAGAGCCCGATGGCGAAGGACAGCGCGAAGCAGGTGGCGGTGGAGAGCGTGGTCGCCAGGATGAAACGGCCATTGGTCAACTCGTGGAACGGGGTCTTCGCCACCAGCGAGAAGAACAGCGCCGGCAAGGCGATGTAGATGATGAAGAAGCTCAGCCAGGCGAGTCCGCTTTCGGGGATGCGCGAGAAGCGCCCGCAGCCGAAGCCGAGAAAGATCACGCCGAAGAACGGCAATGCGAGCGCGAGAACGTCGGCCATGGGAATCGTGAGGCGTGAATCGGGGGCGTGCGGGTTCGGGAGTGCTACGCGCTGTGTCGCATGGAGCGGGCCCGCTGTCGCCCTCCGCTGCTGCATGGCCGGGCATGGCGGTTGCATATTTCCAGCGGCGACGGGAGCGGATGACGATCGAGGCATGGGCCGTTTGACAAGCGGCCCTCATTCTCTTAACCGGTCGCGCCGTCCGGGAGGCGGAGATGAAAGAACGCAACGCCAAATATCGGATCGGACAGGTGGTTCGTCACCGCCACTACCCCTTCCGCGGAGTGGTGTTCGACGTCGATCCTGAATTCTCCAACACCGACGAGTGGTGGGAATCGATCCCCGAGGGTATCCGTCCGCCCAAGGACCAGCCCTATTATCATCTGCTCGCCGAGAACGCGGAGACGGAATACGTCGCCTATGTCTCGGAGCAGAATCTCGAGCTCGACACCTCCGGCGAACCGCTGCGCCATCCGCAGGTCACGGAGATGCTCGCCGCCGACGGCGATGGCGGCTGGCGGGTGCGAACCGACCGGTTGCAGTGAAAGCCGGGAAGCAGGCGGCCGTCAGCAGGGACACGAGCCATTGGCGGCCACTTGCGCGGCCGTGAGAGCGGGCTACTGGCCGGCATGAGGGTGCGAGGCGCCCGTAGCGCGTTACAAGCCGCTGCGCGCCGTCATGGCCGGGCTCCGGCCCGGCCATCCACGCCTTCATAAGTGCGAGGTGCAAAGCGCCCGCGTGCAAAGGACCTGTGTGCAGAATCATGGATGCCCGGCCTTCGCCGGGCATGACGGTGTGCGGCGGGTCCGGCAGCGTTGGGGGATTGCGTCACAGCGTGACGATGGACACGGAGGCTGCGCCCGTCCCCGACCTGCTCCTGAAAGTCATCATCCCGCACGGCCGCAGGCCGATCCGGGAGCGCACAGACCTCCGGCATGCGGAAGCTTCGGGCGTGCGAAGGACGATGTGCCTGCGGCACAGGAAGGCGCACCCGGACAATCGCCGACGATCCCGGCTCTCCGCTACACTGCGGCCGGGATGACCGCGTGCAGGGTTGCAGGGCACGAGCCTTAGCCGCCCCTGCCCGTCCCTCACATATGGATGGCGCGCCCGTATGCGGCCAGCACGCTCTCATGCATCGTTTCCGACACCGTAGGGTGCGGGAAGATGGTGTTGATGAGCTCTTCCTCGGTCGTCTCGAGATTCATCGCGATGACGAAGCCCTGGATCAGCTCGGTGACCTCCGCGCCGATCAGGTGGGCGCCGAGAAGCTGGCCGGTCTTCGCGTCGAAGACGGTCTTCACCAGACCATCCGGTTCGCCGAGCGCGACCGCCTTGCCGTTGCCGATGAAGGGGAAGCGGCCGACCTTGATCTCGTAGCCGGCTTCCTTCGCCTTTTTCTCGGTGAGCCCCACCGAGGCGACCTGCGGCATGCAGTACGTGCAGCCGGGAATCTCCAGCTTGTTCATCGGGTGCGCGTGCTTGCCGGCGATCGCCTCGACGCAGATCACGCCCTCATGCTCGGCCTTGTGCGCCAGCATGGGCGGGCCGGCGACGTCGCCGATGGCGTAGATGCCCGGCACATTGGTGCGGCACAGCCCGTCGATCGCCACGCAGCCGCGATCGGTCTTCACCCCGATTTTTTCGAGGCCGAGATTCTCGATATTGCCGACCACGCCCACGGCGGCGATCAGCCGGTCGGCGGTGATGGTCTGGCTGTTGCCGTCCGCGGTCTCGACGGTGGCGGTGACGTTGTCCGTCCCCTTGGCGACCTTCGACACCTTGGCGCCGGTGAGGATCCTGATGCCCTGCTTCTCGAACCGCTTGCGGGCGAGATCGGCGATCTCCTCGTCCTCGACGGGCAGGATCTGCGGCAGCAGCTCGACGATGGTGACGTCGGAGCCCATCGCCTTGTAGAAGGAGGCGAATTCGACGCCGATCGCGCCCGAGCCCATGATGAGCAGCGATTTCGGCACGCTCGCCGGGGCCAGCGCCTCGAAATAGGTCCAGATGAGCTTCTTGTCCGGCTCGATGCCGGGCAGCACGCGCGGGCGGGCGCCGGTGGCGATGATGATGTTCTTCGCGGCATAGTCGCCCGGCGGCAGCGTGCCCTTCGGACCCGGCTCGACCGGAGCGGCCACCGAAACCTTGCCGGGCGCGGTGATGGTCGCCGGGCCCCAGATCACGTCGACCTTGTTCTTCTTCAGCAGGAAGCCGACGCCCCCGCTCATCTGCGCCGCGATGCCGCGCGAACGCTTTACCACGCCGGCGATGTCCACGCCCACCTTCTCGGCGACGAGGCCGTAATCCTTGGCGTGCTCGATATAGTGGAAAATCTCCGCCGAGCGCAGCAGCGCCTTGGCCGGGATGCAGCCCCAGTTCGGGCAGATGCCGCCCATATACTGGCGCTCCACCACGCCGACCTTCAGCCCGAGCTGGGCGGCGCGGATGGCGGCGACATAGCCGCCCGGCCCGGATCCGATGATGAGAATGTCATAGGTGGTCTGGGACATGGCGCGGGTTCCGTCCTTGCGGAGCGAGGGGCCGGGCACGGGGCCCGGCCGGTCGATACGGGTTTGGTGGAGCTGGCGCGTCAGACCAGCATCGACATCGGCTTCTCGATGATCGCCTTGAAGGCGCTGAGCAGCTGTGCGCCCATCGCTCCGTCCATCACCCGGTGGTCGCAGGAGATGGTGACCGTCATCTGGGTGGCGACCGCGAGCTGGCCGCCCTTCACCACGGCCCGCTGCTCCGAGGTGCCGACCGCGAGGATGGTGGCGTGGGGCGGGTTGATGATGGCGGTGAAATGCTTCATCCCGAACATGCCGAGATTGGAGATCGCCGAGGAGCCGCCCTGATACTCGTTCGGCGCCAGCTTCTTGTTGCGGGCGCGCGTGGCGAGGTCGCGGGTCTCGTTGGAGATCGCGGAGAGCGTCTTGGTCTCGGCCTTGCGGATGATCGGGGTGAGCAGGCCCTTGCCGCCGTCGATCGCGACCGCGACGCCGATGTCGGAATGCTTCAGCTTGAGGTAGCGATCGCCGCCCCACACCATGTTGGCTTCCGGCACCTGCTGGAAGGCGAGCGCATAGGCCTTGATGACGAAGTCGTTGACCGAGAGCTTGTAGGCCGGCTTGCCGTTCACTTCGGGCGCGGACTTGTTCAGCTCCTCGCGCAGCTTCATCAGCGCGTCGACGTCGCAATCCACGGTCAAATAGAAGGTCGGCACGGTCTGCCGGGCTTCGGTCATGCGCTGGGCGATGACGCGACGCATGGCGTCGAGCGGGACCTCCTCATAGGTGCCCGGCTCGTAATAGGCCTTGGCCTGCTCCAGCACCGCGGCGGCGCTCGGGGTCGCGGCCGCAGGTGCAGCGGTTGCAGGTGCAGCCGTTGCAGTCTTGGCTGCAGCCGGCGCGGGGGCGCTCGCGGCCGGCGCGGCGCCCGGCTTGGCCGAGGCGACGTCGGCGGCGACGACGCGGCCCTTCGGGCCGGAGCCCTTCACGGCGGCGACGTCGATGCCCTTTTCCTTCGCAAGGCGCCGGGCGAGCGGCGAGGCGAAAACGCGATTGCCGCCCGCAGTCGCAGCAGCGGCAGGAGCCGCCGGCGCGGCGGGAGCAGGAGCGGGAGCTTCAGCCTTCGGCACTTCTGGCTTCGGCGCTTCTGCTTTGGGCGCCTCCTTCGGCGCTTCGGCCTTCGGCGCGGAGCCGGCGCCGGAGGCCGCCGCGCTCACATCCTCGCCATCGGCCGCCAGCACGGCGATGAGCTGGTTCACCGGCACATCCTGCGTGCCTTCCGGCACGAGGATCTTCGCCAGCGTCCCCTCGTCGATCGCCTCGACCTCCATGGTCGCCTTGTCGGTCTCGATCTCGGCGATCACGTCGCCGGGCGCGACCTTGTCGCCTTCCTTCTTCAGCCATTTCGCCAGATTGCCCTTCTCCATGGTGGGAGACAGGGCCGGCATGAGGATCTCGATGGGCATGGGCGATCTCCGTCCTCAGCGTTCAGCGATAGGTGACGGCGCGCACCGCCTCGACCACGTCCTGGACGGTGGGCAGAGCGAGCTTTTCGAGATTGGCGGCATAGGGCATCGGCACGTCCTTGCCCGTAACGCGCAACACCGGCGCGTCCAGATAATCGAACGTCTTCTCCATGAGCTGGGCGACGATCTCGGAGCCGACGCCCGACTGCGGCCAGCCCTCTTCCACCGTGACGCAACGCCCGGTCTTCTGCACCGAGGCGATGACGGTGGCGATGTCGAGCGGGCGGATGGTGCGCAGGTCGATCACCTCGGCCTCAATGCCGAGCTTCGACAGCTCTTCCGCCGCCTTGAGGGCGTAGCTCATGCCGATAGACCACGCCACCAGCGTGACGTCGGAGCCCGGCCGCGCCACCTTGGCCTTGCCGAGCGGCACGACGAAGTCATCGAGCTTCGGCACCGGCGAGGAGTGGCCGTAGAGAATTTCGTTCTCGAGGAAGATCACCGGGTTGGGATCGCGGATCGCCGCCTTGAGCAGGCCCTTGGCATCCGCCGCCGTGTAGGGCGCGACCACCTTCAGACCCGGAATGTGGCTATACCAGGCGGAATAGTCCTGGCTGTGCTGGGCAGCGACGCGGGCGGCGGCACCGTTGGGGCCGCGGAACACGATCGAGCACTGGATCTGTCCGCCGGACATATAGAGCGTCTTGGCCGCCGAATTGATGATCTGGTCGATCGCCTGCATGGCGAAGTTGAAGGTCATGAACTCGACGATCGGCTTCAGTCCCGCCATCGCGGCGCCCACGCCGACACCGGCGAAGCCATGCTCGGTGATGGGAGTGTCGATCACCCGGCGAGCACCGAACTCCTGCAGCAGGCCCTGCGTGATCTTGTAGGCGCCCTGATACTCGGCCACCTCCTCGCCCATGATGAAGACGTCGCCGTCGCGGCGCATCTCTTCGGCCATGGCGTCGCGCAGCGCCTCGCGTATGGTCTGGCTGACCATCTCCGTGCCGGCCGGCACATCCGGCTCGGGCAGCGCGGCAGGCTGCGGCGGATTGGCAAGTGCCGATTCCACCTTGGCCGGTGCGGCGGGCGCCGCGTCCGCGACCGGGGACGGCTGCTGCGCCACTGCCGGAGCTGCCGATTCGGCGGCCTTCGGTGCGGCGTCGAGCGCGGCGGCATCCTCGCCATCGGCGAGGATCACGGCGATCGGGGTATTGACCGCAACGTCCTGCGTGCCTTCGGGTATCAGGATCTTGCCGAGGGTGCCCTCATCGACCGCCTCGACCTCCATGGTCGCCTTGTCGGTCTCGATCTCGGCGATGACGTCGCCCGATTTGACGGCATCACCCTCCTTCTTGATCCACTTGGCAAGATTGCCCTTCTCCATGGTAGGCGACAGGGCGGGCATGAGAATTTCGACCGGCATGGCGGCGTTCCCCAAAAGGCGTGCGGCGAGATCGCGCGTCACTGATTCGTTTGTGCCGGCGGCACGAACGTCAGATTGCTGTAGACGGCTGCCGAAGATGCGGTGACGAGAAAGGCGGCGAAAAGACCGATGAGCAGCTTCTGGAATTTCAGCCGCTCCGCCTCGCCGCCGGCGAGGCCGGACAGTGCGAAAGGCCAGAACGGCACCAGAAGCCAGCGACCGGGATTGCGTTCCGCCGCCGGGGCGGCACGCAGGAAATCAAAAGCCATGCGGGCCGAGAAGACCCACAACACCGCCATGGCGGAAACCCCCGCCACCAGCAGCGCCCAGAACAGTTCGACCAGCATGGCTGCCCCCGGCCGACGCGATCAGCGCAGGATGTCGGTGTAGAGCTCGGAGGCGTCGGGCTCCGGGTCGGAGCTGGCGAAATCAGCCGCCGCGTTCATTGTGTCGCGGATCTCGGCGTCGATCGCCTTGAGATCCTCCTCGCTGGCCCACTTCTTTTCGAGAAGCCGGGCGCGCACCTGCTCGATCGGGTCGTGCTCGGTGCGCATCTTCTGCACCTCCTCCTTCGACCGGTACTTGGCCGGGTCGGACATGGAGTGGCCGCGATAGCGGTAGGTGAGCATTTCGAGAATGTAGGGGCCCTTGCCGGAGCGGGCGAACTCCACCGCGCGCTGGCCGGCGGCATAGACCGCCCGCACATCCATGCCGTCGACCTGCTCGCCGGGGATGTTGAAGGAGGTGCCGCGCCGGGAGAAATCGGTCTGGGCGGAGGCGCGGTTCACCGCGGTGCCCATGGCATATTTGTTGTTCTCGATGATGTACACGACCGGCAGCTTCCACAGCTCGGCCATGTTGAAGCTCTCATAGACCTGGCCCTGGTTCGCGGCGCCGTCGCCGAAATAGGTCAGGCAGACATTGCCGTTCTGGCGGTAGTGGTCCGCAAAGGCGAGGCCGGTGCCGAGGGATACCTGGGCACCCACGATGCCGTGGCCGCCGAAGAACCCCTTCTCGACGCTGAACATGTGCATCGAGCCGCCCTTGCCCTTGGAATAGCCCCCGCGCCGGCCGGTGAGTTCGGCCATCACGCCCTTTGGGTCCATGCCGCAGGCCAGCATATGGCCGTGGTCGCGATAGCCGGTGATCACCTGATCGCCGGACTTCAGGGCCTTCTGCATGCCCACCACGACCGCTTCCTGGCCGATATACAGGTGGCAGAAACCGCCGATCAGGCCCATGCCGTACATCTGGCCGGCCTTTTCCTCGAAGCGGCGGATGGCGAGCATCTCGCGATAGGCCTCGAGCTCCTCGGCCTTGGAGAATTCGGCGATCGACTTGACCGCGGATTTCTCGGAGCGGCGCGCGGGCGCCTTCTGGGCGGCAGGTTTCCCTGCGGCGGCGGTGCCGGCGGCAGACTTCTTCGCGGCGAGAGCCATCAAGCATCCCCAATCATTGGCCGATGTCGCAGGGTTTTAGCGCAATCGGAGACGGGACGCTACACGAACAACGCAATGCTGCGCCGCACAACATGCTGCGGGCGCAGGGGTTTTCATATATCAACTCGATTTGAGTTAAATCGAATGATTACCTCAAATCAAGTTAACCTTTTGGAAGCACGCCATTTCCTTCGCTTTCCCGGTACAAACGCCGCACAAAACCTATTGCAGCCGGCTCTTCGTGGCGTTCTGGCGCAGCAATACGAGATCCTTGGGATTGACGAGATTGAGCAGCGAACGCGCTTCCTCGTCCAGCATGTCGGGATCGATGCGGCTGGTGGCGAGCAGGTCCACCTTGAAGGCCAGCGCCTCGCGCTGCGTCTTCAGGCCGTCCAGCTCCGTGCTGAGCGACTGGTACTGCTGTTCGAGGTCGCGCTTGGCGGCAAGGCCGTATTGTCCGCCATAGCCTTGCAGGGCGAAGTACCCGATGAGGGAGGCCGCTCCGACATGGAGCGTGAGGGTCTGGAGGATGGCGCGCCAGCGCGTACGGATGATCATGCACGCGAGGTTAGCGCGCGAGGGTTGAGGCCCGGTTAACCGCGTTTGGAAAGACGGCGTTCAGCACGACGAAAACGGCCGCTCATGAAAAAGGCCGGGACGAGCCCGGCCTTTTGCGGATGCGGAATGTGCGGCCGGCGCTCAGCGCAGCGCCTTCAGCGCCGCGCGGCCGGCATAGATGGCCTGCGGGCCGAGCTCGTCCTCGATGCGCAGAAGCTGATTGTACTTCGCGGTGCGGTCGGAGCGGGCCAGCGAGCCGGTCTTGATCTGCCCGCAATTGGTGGCGACCGCGAGGTCGGCGATGGTCGAATCCTCGGTCTCGCCCGAGCGGTGCGACATCACCGCGGTGTAGCCGGCCTTGTGGGCCATCTCGACCGCGTTCAGCGTCTCGGTGAGCGAGCCGATCTGGTTGACCTTCACCAGGATGGAGTTCGCCACGCCCTGGTTGATGCCGGCCGAGAGGCGCTCCACATTGGTGACGAACAGATCGTCGCCGACCAGCTGGCACTTGGAGCCGATGGTGTCGGTGAGCAGCTTCCAGCCTGCCCAGTCGTCCTCGGCCATGCCATCCTCGATCGAGACGATGGGATAGCGTGCCACGAGGTCGGCGAGATACGCCACCTGATCCTCGATCGAGCGCACCACGCCTTCGCCTTCATAGTCGTATTTGCCGTTCTTGAAGAACTCGGTCGAGGCGCAGTCGAGGCCGATATAGACGTCCTCGCCGGGCTTGTAGCCAGCCGCCTCGATGGCCTTCGTCACGAAGCCCAGCGCCGCGTCGGCGGACGGCAGGTTCGGCGCGAAGCCGCCCTCGTCGCCCACATTGGTGTTGTGGCCGGCGTCCTTGAGCGCCTTCTTCAGCGTGTGGAAGATCTCCGCACCGGTGCGCAGCGCATCCGCAAAGCTCTCCGCACCCGCCGGGAGGATCATGAATTCCTGGAAGTCGATCGGGTTGTGGGCATGGGCGCCGCCATTCACGATGTTCATCATCGGAACCGGCAGGATGCGGGCATTGACGCCGCCGACATAGCGGTAGAGCGGCAGCTCGCGCGCCGCCGCCGCCGCCTTGGCGATGGCGAGCGAGACGCCGAGAATGGCGTTGGCGCCGAGACGCGCCTTGTTCGGCGTGCCGTCGAGGTCGATCAGCACATGGTCGAGCGCCACCTGATCCTCGGCATCCATGCCGCCGATGGCGTCGAAGATCTCGGTGTTCACCGCCTCGACCGCCTTGATGACGCCCTTGCCGAGATAGCGGCTCTTGTCGCCGTCGCGCAGCTCGACCGCCTCATGGGCGCCGGTGGAAGCTCCCGAGGGAACGGCGGCGCGGCCCTTGGAGCCGTCCTCGAGCACGACATCGACCTCGACGGTCGGATTGCCGCGGCTGTCCAGGATTTCACGCGCGATGATATCGACGATGGCAGTCATGTCTCTCGGCTCCCTGATGGCCCGATCTCACGTTCCGGCGCTTCTAGCCGAGCCCCATGACATGCGAAAGAGGTGCCGGACGCCAGAGGCGCACTAAAACACCATCCGTCGGAGACGAACGCATGAACGGATACGCAGATTCCACCCTGCAGCTCGGTCACGAAAGCCGGCTTCCCGCCTCGCCGGAGGAGGCAGTGCTGGACCGCGTGCCCAATCCGCAGGCGGACACGCTCTATGTCGCACGCTTCACCTGCCCGGAATTCACCTCGCTCTGCCCGGTGACCGGACAGCCGGACTTCGCCCATCTCGTCATCGATTACGTGCCGAAGGACTGGCTCGTCGAATCGAAGTCGCTGAAGCTCTATCTCGGCAGCTTCCGCAACCACGGCGCCTTCCATGAGGACTGCACCGTCGCGGTCGGCCGCCGGCTCGCGGAGCTGCTCGAACCGGTCTTCCTGCGCATCGGCGGCTACTGGTATCCGCGCGGCGGCATCCCCATCGACGTGTTCTGGCAGAGCGGGCCGGTGCCGGACGGCATCTGGCTGCCGGACCAGGGCGTGCCGGCCTATCGTGGCCGGGGCTGAGACACGTTTATCATTTGCCGGCTATCTTAACGATAAAAACGTTCGAGAATATGGATCTGAAAGATCCGCCAACATCGCTTGCGAGCTTTCATTTCCTGCGTGTGTGCACGACCAATAGCCAGCTATTAACGTTTCGTTAAGATTAACAACTCACCTCGCCGCAACGAAAAATGGCCGGGACGAACCCGGCCACTCTCGCAATCCGACAGGTGACGAAACCCGCCTCCCCGCTCACTCCACGGTGACGGATTTGGCAAGGTTCCTCGGCTGGTCGACATCCGTGCCCATGTGAACGGCGGTGTGATAGGCGAGAAGCTGGATCGGCAGCGCATAGACCAGCGGGGTGATGGCCGGGTGCATGTCGGGCATCACCAGCGTCGCCTCGGTGGGAAGCGCCGCCTGCTTCGCGCCGCTGGCATCGGTGATGAGCACGATCCGCCCACCGCGCGCAGCGACCTCCTGCATGTTCGACATGGTCTTGTCGAACACCGCGTCGTGCGGAGCGATGACCACGACCGGCATGTTCTCGTCGATCAGCGCGATCGGCCCATGCTTCAGTTCACCCGCCGCATAACCTTCCGCGTGGATGTAGCTGATTTCCTTGAGCTTCAGCGCGCCTTCCAGCGCCAGCGGATAGGAGGTCCCGCGACCCAGATACAGCACGTCGCGTGTCTTGGCGAAGGTGCGGGCCAGCGTCTCGATCTCGTCGGAAAGGCCCAGCGCCTCGTTCATCAGGCGCGGCACCTCGGTCAGCGCGCCGACCAGCGCCCGCTCCTCCTCCGCCGAAACGGTGCCGCGCGCCCGGCCCGCAGCGACCGCGATGGCGCAGAGCGTGGCGAGCTGGCAGGTGAAGGCCTTGGTGGAGGCCACGCCGATTTCCGGCCCGGCGAGCGTCGGCATCACCGCGTCGCTCTCGCGGGCGATGGTGGAAGTCGCGACATTGACGACCGCGAGCACGCTCTGGTCCTCGTCGCGGGCGTAGCGCAGAGAAGCGAGCGTGTCCGCCGTCTCGCCGGACTGCGAGATGACGATGGTCAGCCCGTTATCGCCAAGCGGGGCCTCGCGGTAGCGGAACTCGGAGGCGACATCGATCTCCACCGGCAGGCGCGCATAGCGCTCGAACCAGTATTTGGCGATGAGGCCGGCATAATAGGCCGTGCCGCAGGCGGCAATGGAAATGCGCTCCAGTCGCGCAAAGTCGATCGTCACATCCCCCGGCAGATGCACCGTCTCGTTCGCCATGTCGAGATAGTGGCCGAGCGTCTGCGCCACCACGGTCGGCTGCTCGTGGATTTCCTTCGCCATGAAATGACGATGGTTGCCCTTCTCGATCATCAGGCTCGTGGCCGCGGTCTTCTGGATCTCACGGCGCACCGGCCGGTTGGCGGCATTGCGGATATCCGCGCGGTCATGGTGCAGCACGGCCCAGTCGCCGTCGTCGAGATAGGCGATGCGGTCGGTGAAAGGCGCGAGCGCGATAGCGTCCGAGCCGAGGAACATCTCGCCGTCGCCATAGCCGACCGCGAGCGGACTGCCGCGGCGGGCGCCGATCATCAGGTCCTCGTCGCCGTCGAACAGGAAGGCGAGCGCGAAGGCGCCCTTGAGCTTCGGCAGGGTCGCGGCCACGGCATCGGCCGGGGTGCGGCCCTCGCGCAGTTCGCGGCTGACAAGGTGGGCGACGACCTCGGTGTCGGTCTCGCTCTCGAAATTGCACCCCGTTCCGCCGAGTTCCTCGCGCAACTCGCGGAAATTCTCGATGATGCCGTTATGGACCACTGCCACCTGCGTGGTGGCATGGGGATGGGCGTTGGCGACGCTGGGGCGGCCATGAGTCGCCCAGCGGGTGTGGCCGATGCCGATGCGCCCCTTCAGCGGCTGGCCCAGCAGCAACGCCTCGAGATTGCGCAGCTTGCCTTCCGCGCGGCGGCGATCCATGCGACCGCCCTCCAGCGTGGCGATGCCCGCCGAATCATAGCCCCGATATTCGAGGCGCTTGAGAGACTCGACCAGACGGTCCGCAACGGGCGCATCGCTCACGATGCCGATGATGCCACACATGGTCTGTGCGCCAGCTCCTGTCAGAATCCGATGAAGTTACGCGGACAGGATTTAACCGACCGTCACCTCACATCCGAAATCACTTCGGATGTCCTTTCGTGTCTTCCTTCTTGGGCGAAAGTCCGGCCGAAAGTCGGGCACGAAGACGACTTGCGAAACCTTCCTTGTTCACCTGCCGGGCACGGGCAACGGCAAGAGCATCTGCCGGAACGTCATCGGTGATCACCCCGCCGGTCGCGGTATAGGCGCCGTCGCCGACCGTGACGGGTGCGACCAGCAGCGTGTTGGTGCCGATGAACACGTCGGAGCCGATCGTGGTGCGGTGCTTGGCGAAGCCGTCATAATTGCATGTGATCGAGCCGGCGCCGATGTTGGTGTTCGTGCCGACCGTCGAATCTCCGATATAGGACAAGTGGTTGACCTTGGTTCCGGCACCGAGCTGCGCGGCCTTGATCTCCACGAAATTGCCGATATGGACCCCCTCCCCCAGCACCGCGCCGGGCCGCAGGCGGGCGAAGGGGCCGACCGTCGCACCGCGCCCTACACGGGCGCCCTCGATATGACTGAAGGCCCGGATGGTGACGTCGTCCTCCACGATCACCTTCGGCCCGAACACCACATTCGGCTCGATCACGACATCGCGACCGAGCTTCGTGTCCGGGGAAAGGAACACGGTTTCGGGCGCAACGAGCGTCGCGCCGGCCGCCATTGCGGCGGCACGGAGGCGCTGCTGCAGAATTGCCTCGGCCTGGGCGAGCTGGGCACGGGTGTTGACCCCCGCCACCTCCTGCGCATCCGCCTCCACCACCACGGCGTCGCGGCCGAGCGAACGGGCGATGGCCACGGCATCGGTGAGATAGAATTCCTTCTTCGCATTGGCGTCGTCGATCCGCTCCAGCAGGTCGAGCACGATCCGGCCGTCGAACGCCATCAGCCCGGCATTGCAGAGCGCCACCTTGCGCTCCTCGTCGCTGGCGTCCTTCTCCTCGCGGATGGCGGCAAGCGCGCCGCCTTCGGTGAGCAGGCGGCCATAGCCGGTCGGGTCTTCCGGGCGGAAGCCGAGCACGACCACGCCGGCGCCCTGCGCCAGCGGGGCGCGCAGCGCGGCGATGGTTTCGGGGCGCACCAGCGGAGTGTCGCCATACATCACCACCACATCGTCGGCGCCTGCTTCCAGTGCGGCGCGGGCGGCGAGCACGGCATGAGCGGTGCCGAGCCGCTCGGCCTGCACGAAGACGTCGACGCCCGTCCCTTCCGGCGCGGCGGCGCGGGCCTCGCGGGCGACGTCTTCGCGCTCCGGCCCGACCACGACCGCGATGCGGCCGGCCTCGGCGTTGCCGGCAGTCGCCATCACATGGCCCACCATGGAGCGGCCGGCCACCTTGTGCAGCACCTTGGGCAGGCGGGAGGCCATGCGGGTGCCCTCGCCGGCGGCGAGCACGATGACGAGAAGCTGGCGCATCGGAACCTCTGGGTTGTCCGGCCTGAAGACCGGCCGCGTGTTTAGCCCGCGCCGCGCCCGGGTGGAAGAGCGCGCCCCGGCAGGCCATCCACGCAAGCCGGACCCACCGCGGACGCCAGACTGCCGCGGGACGCCAGCCACACCGAGGGACGCGAGGCCGGCTGCGGACGCATCGTGTTTTCTTCTCGCGAATCCGTATCCGCCCACCACGAAAATGATCTACGCTGATCCAAGCGTCGCACGGCACGCGCACGGCCGCGCCCCTCACCTCTCTGTCCAGACATTCCGATGCCATCCGACGCCACACTCACGCGCCCGGCCCCGACCGCTGCCGCCGCTTCGCCTGCCTCTCCGGCCACGCCTTGCGCCCCGCAGCCCGTCCGGCTCTCGCCGTTGCGGCGGCCGCTCATCCTGCTGGCACTGCTGGCGACGCCGCTGTTCTTCACCAGCAACATCATCGTGGGGCGCAGCGTCGGGGGCGTGATCGCGCCGTGGCAGCTCGCCTTCTGGCGGTGGTTCTTCGCGCTCGCCATCCTGCTGCCGATCGCCCTGCCCTCGCTGATTCGCCATCGCGCGGTGCTGACGGCACAGTGGAAGACCATCGTGCTGATGGGCTTCATCGTCATGGTGCTCTGCGGCGGCAACTCCTATTGGGGCCTCGAATACACCACGGCGACCAATGCGACGCTGATCTATGCGAGTTCCAACATCATGGTGGTGGTGCTCGATGCGATCGTGATGCGTCAGCGGCTGCCGCTGCTGCGCATCCTCGGCGCCATCGCCGGCTTCAGCGGCATCGTGCTGATCACGCTGCAGGGCGAGCCGGGGCGCCTGCTGCATCTCTCCTTCAACATCGGCGATCTCGCCTTCCTCGCCGGCGCGATCTCGTGGGCGTTCTACGCGCTGATGCTGCGCGACGGCCCCCTGGTGCGGATCGGCCCGGTGCCGACCTTCGCCGCCACCAACATCGCCGGGCTGATCCTGCTGGCGCCCTTCGCGCTGGCGGAACATTTCTTCGGCACGCGCCCAGGCCCGGTGGGGTTCGAAGCGTGGAGCGCGGTCGCCTTCCTCGCCACCATCCCCTCCGTCGCGGTGTTCCTGATGTTCCAGTACTGCACGCGCGAGGCCGGGCCGACCATCACCGCGATGTTCGGCTACCTCATGCCGGTCTATGGCGTGGTGCTGGCCGCGCTGCTGCTGGGTGAGCGGCTGCACGGCTTCCATGCGGCGGGCTTCGTGCTCATTCTCGGCGGCGTCATCCTCGCCACCCGGCCGCCCCGCCTGCCGCGCCCGCCCGCATCAGGCTGAGGGAAACATTGCCGTCGCGCCGCGTTCGTGCCAATCGAAGGACGAATGCCGTCATCGGGAGACGAGATGTGAGCACCCGCACCTTCCTGCCCGGCCCCCGCATCAGTAACCTCGTCGTCGCGCTCGGCGTGGGCGCGCTCGGCTGGGCGACCTATCTGCGCTATGGCGTGCTGGAGCAGTCCGCGGTGGGGCAAGCTTGTGCCTCGGTCGTCACCGGCACCTGCCGGGTGCGGGCGGCCACGCTTTCGCTGATCGAGGTTTCCGCCTTCGGGATCGCCGCGCTCATCCTCGCAGCGCTCCACCTCGTCCGGCCCTCGGTGTCGCTGTTCACCCTGGCGCTGATGGCGAGCGCGATGGGCGTCGTTTTCTACAACGCCAACACCGCGGGTCTCGCCATCGGCCTTCTTCTCATTTCGTTTGCCAGGTCGTGGCGCGCGCCAGCCTGAGCAGCGCGAGGCCGAACAGCACCAGCAGCGTCCCGGTCCACAGCGCCTGCCAGTTGGCGAGGCGCTCGTTGACGATGACGAACAGCCCCGCGAGCGCGAAGAACCCGCCGGCGATCCAGTCGGCATGACGCTCCCCGCCCGCCGGACGCGGCTGCGCAACGAAGGCATAGGCGGCAAGGCCGACGAGGATCGGCGTCAGGCCGGCGAACTCGAAGTCCCGATAGCGCGGATCGAACACCAACCCCGCCGTGATCTGCGCCGCCAGCACCAGAGCCGCCACCTGGAGGAACGCGACCGCCCGCTCGACACAGCTCGCCGCGCGCCGCGCGGTGGGCTCCAGCGCGGTGACGAGCCCAACCTGCCGGGCACCGGCGCCGATGCCGTAGGTGGTCACGAGCGGAACGGCGAGCGCGAGAAGCAGCATCACGATGCCGCGCACCCACAGCCCCCAGTCGCGGCTCTGCACCGGCACCAGCGCGAAGGCCCAGCCGATGCCGATGCCCGAGGCGAAGGCGAGGAAGGCGACCGCCCCCCATTGCCGGCACGAGAGCGGCAGCCCGCGACGATCCACCCCCCGCACCGCGGCGCCGAAGATCAGTGCGGCGAAGACGATGCCGGCCAGCGCTTGTCGCAGCCAATGGGGATGGTTCGACACCGCGTCGCCCCAGCCGAACTTGAAGTCGCGGGAATAGGCGTCGAGGAACCCCCAATAGCCGCCCACCGTGCCTTCCAGCGCACGCTTCCACGGTTGGTCGAAGGCCTCGACCACGTTCACCCGGTAATTGTGCTCCTTGGCGAGCGCCAGAAGCTGCTGAATGACCTTCGCCTGGTTGGAGGCGGACGGCTCGGCCCCCTCGCGCATCCGCCCCTCGCTCGGCCAGCCGGTCTCCCCGATCAGGATGTCCTTGCCGGCGAACACCGTTCCGACATGGTCGCGGATCTCGGCGATGTGGGCGGCGGCCTTGTCGGCGGAAACCGGGATGTCCTCCCAGAAGGGAAGGATGTGCACAGTGACGAAATCGACATCCTTGGCGAGATCGCGGTTGCGCTCCCAGAACTCCCACACGTCTGCATAGGTCACCGGCATGCCGGACGTCTCGCGCACCTGCCGGATGGTCTGGGCGAGGTCGGTGGCGGAAAGTTCGCCGCGCAGCAGCACCTCATTGCCGACGATGAGCGCCTTCACGACATCACGATTTTCCGTCGCGGCCTTGATGCCGTGCTCGATCTCGATCGCGTTCTTGTCCTTCTCCCGGCCGAGCCAGATGCCCTGCAGCACGGTAAGGCCATGCTTGCGCGCCAGCGCGGGCACGACGTCGAGCCCCATCTCGGTGGAATAGGTGCGCACGCACTGGGTGATCTTGGCGAGATGGGCGAAATCGTCGTCGATCTGCTCGGGCGGAATGTGCAGCCCCGCCATGAACGGCGACTGGCCGGGACGGAAAGGCGCATAGGAGACGCAGGGCAGCTTCTCCCCCGCGGCGAGCGGCGACGGCGGGGCCGGAACCGCGGCACCGAGCCACGCCCAGGCGGCGAGGATCGCCGCGAATACGAGACCGGCGAGCGCGAAAGGCAGGCGCATGCGGGAAAACTCCCCATCTGGTCAGGACGGGACACAAGCCCGCCGCGAAGGTCCACCGCGCCGCATAGCCGTGCAATACGGCGCTGTGAAGAGGGCAGTTGCATCGAGGTGCGATCCGCCTCTGCCGCGCCGCGCGGAATACCTATCATGCCCGGACTGCATGAGACCTGTGCACAAGATGATAGGGGCGCCGTCATGCTGACAAAATCGGCAGTTTCTCCTAAAGTCAGGCTCCACACAGTCCTCTGGTGCGTGACGTATTTCCCATGGCTTGTTCCGTACGTGTCCTGGCCGCTCTCCTCATGAGCGGATTCCTTCTCGCGACGGCCGGCGCCCTTCCGGCCTCGGCGCAGTCCACCACCGGCGATCAGAAGCCGGCGGAGCAGACCCCGGAGCAGCAGGCCAAGGAGGCCCAGCGCCGGTCCATCGAGGAATATGCCGAAGCCGCAAAGCTTCCGGGCAATGCCGGGCTTCCCGAATGCGTGTGGAGCGGCAGGCGGATCGCCATGCTGCTCTGGCGCGACGACATCGACACCGCCCGCCGGCACATGGAGCTCTATGAGCGCTTCGGCTGCCCGACCGAGCACCTGAAGATCGCCTTTCGCTGCCTGGTGCGGCAGGGCAATCTCGACCCCAAGGCACAGGAAAAGCTCTCCGAGCGCGTCCATGCCTGCTGGGTGAATCCCGACGCGCCGCCTCCGGCTCCGCCGGCAGCGGCCACCCCTGCCCCTGCCGCAGCGCAGTGATATCACCCCGCAGCCGCGAGGGCGTCACGCGCTCGCCACAAGCGGGGAACAAATACAGGGGCACGAGCGTTCTGGGCACATTCGCGACGATCGGGCGCACACGTTTTGAGCGCGCCTAAATCCTCGGCTATGCTGCATACGCGTTCGTTGTGTATTATCGCTTTCTCGTTTTCACTCCATCCTGTGGGTTAAGTCCATGCGCCCCGCCGTCCGTGTCGCGGCCGCTGTCATCGCGGTGGTCACGTCCGTGCATGCCTTCATGTGGCTCGCTCTCCGTGAAGAGACGCAGGCTCCTGCCGTGCCGGACCGCTTCCAGAGCATGTCCTTCGCGCCCTATGCGCGCGATGCCAATCCCGACAAGGGCGAGGGAACGACCGAGGAGCAGATCCGCAAGGATGTGGACGCGGTCGCGCCCTACACCCATGCGATCCGCACCTACGCCTCGACCGGCGGCCTCGAGATGGTTCCCCGCGTCGCCGCGGAAAAGGGCCTGAAGGTCACCGTCGGCGCGTGGCTCGACGAGAACGAGGACCGCAACAAGCGCGAGGTCGCCAACGCGGTCGATGCGGCGAAGAAGAATTCCAACGTCATCGGTATCGTGGTCGGCAACGAGTCGATCCTGCGCGCCGAGCGCACCCCCGAGCAGCTCATCAACACCATCCGTGAGGTGAAGCGGGAGGTGAACGTACCGGTGACCACGGGCGAGACCTGGGACGTATGGCTCGACCATCCCGAGCTTGCCTCGGCCGTTGACTACATCGCCGCCCACATTCTGCCCTATTGGGAAGGCGTTCCGGCCAGCCAGGTCGTGGAGCGCTCCATCGAGATCTATGACCGCCTTCGCGCCGCCTATCCCGGCAAGCGCATCGTGATCGCCGAGTTCGGCTGGCCGAGCGCCGGCTACAACCGCGACGCCGCGGTCCCGGGCGAGGATATCCAGGCAAAGGTCATCCGCACCTTCGCAGCGCGCGCCGATGCGCTCGGCATCGACTACAATCTGATCGAAGCGTTCGACGCACCCTGGAAGAGCTTCGAAGGCAGCGTCGGCCAGTATTGGGGCATGCTCGACGCCAACCGGCACCTGAAATTCCCGCTGTCGGGCCCGCTCACCCCCGCGACCTATTCCGCGACGGCGGCCATCGCCCTTCTGCTCGGCATCGCCTTCTCGCTGCCGCTGTTCCGCTTCGCCCGTCTCACCGTGCCGCAGGCGGCGGTCATGTCGGCGGCGGCCAATCTCGTGGGCTACTGGATCGCGACGGTCACCGACCACTGGCTCACCCATTACGTCGTGGGCGGCAACAAGGTGACTTTCGTCATCTCGCTGGTGTTGCTTGTGCCGCTCGTCATCGTGATGATGTACCGCGTCGAGGAACTGGCCACGATCGCCTTCGGCCAGAGCCCGCGCCGTCTGCTGCGTGGCTCGCATCCGATGCCGGCGCGCACCCCGAAGGTGTCGATCCACATCCCGGCCTATAAAGAGCCGCCAGAGATGCTGAAGCAGACGCTGGACGGCGTGGCGCGGCTCGACTGGCCGAACCTCGAATGCATCGTCATCATCAACAACACCCCGGATCCAGCGTTCTGGGAGCCCATCCAGGAGCACTGCAAACTGCTGGGTGACCGGTTCAAGTTCCTGAACCTGCCGAAGATCGAGGGCTTCAAGGCCGGCGCGCTCCGCGTCGCCATGGAGCACACCGCGCCCGACGCCGAGATCATCGGCATCATCGATGCCGACTACGTCGTCAGCCAGGACTGGCTGCGCGATCTGGTGCCGGTGTTCGAGGATCCCACCGTCGGCATCGTGCAGGCGCCGCAGGATCACCGCGAGCCGCAGGCCACCCTGCTGCACGAGGCGATGAACACCGAATATGCCGGCTTCTTCGACATCGGCATGGTCCAGCGCAACGAGCATGACGCCATCGTCGTGCACGGCACCATGTGCCTGATGCGCCGCGCCGCCATGATGGAAGCGGGCGACTGGTCGAGCGACACGATCTGCGAGGACACCGATCTGGGTCTCTCGATCATCGAACTCGGCTGGAAGAGTCACTACACCAACAAGCGCTATGGCTGGGGCTTGCTGCCGGACGACTTCGCCTCGTTCAAGAAGCAGCGCCATCGCTGGGCCTATGGCGGCATGCAGATCGTGAAGAAGCACTGGCGCCGCATGCTGCCGGGCCACACCCGCCTGACCAATGCCCAGCGCCGCGAATTCACCATCGGCTGGGTGAGCTGGCTCGGCTCCGAAAGCGTGGGAGCGCTGGTCGCCATCCTCTCGCTGCTGTGGGTGCCCTTCGTGCTCGGCTTCGGCATCGCGGTGCCGCAGCGCATCCTCACCGTGCCGATCATCTTCTGCTTCGGCATCTATGTGCTGCACTTCTGCGCGCTGTACCGGCTGCGCGTCGCCACCACGCCGCTGCGCATGATCGGCGCCGCCGTCGCGGCCATGGCGGTGCAGTTCACGGTCGCCAAGGCGGTCTATGACGGGTTCCGCTACAAGGACCTCGCCTTCGCCCGCACCGCCAAGGGTTCCTGGCTGGCCGGCGCCGCCCGCGCCTTCCCGGCCCTGCCGGAAGCGATCGTCGGCGGCGGGCTCATGCTCTCGGCCATCGGCTTGCGCGTCACCAACTGGCACCACGTGACGGAGATCGACCTCTTCGCTTTCGCGCTCGCGGTGCAGTCCCTGCCCTTCGTGGCCGCTGCAGTCATCGGCTGGCTGGAAGGCTCGACCTACAACAACATCGCCACCTGGATCGGGCTGCGCAATCGTGTCACCGCGCTTCTGCCCGTCCGTGGCGAGCGGGCTCCTGCGGTCACCGACTGATCAGCCCCCGGCATACGAAACGCCCGGACCTCGCGGTCCGGGCGTTTTTCTTTGCCTGCCGAGACGTTGTTCAGAGCCAGTCAGGCTCCCGGCGTCGCCTGCGGCTCGAACACCAGCGTCGCGCCGAGCGCCGCCTTCGGGCCGATGACGATCACGCCCTCGATCTCCTCGGCCGCCATGCGGCTGGAGGCTAGGCGCTTGCGGGCCTGCTCGATGTCCTTCACGGCGAAACGCACGGCGGCGAGCCGCAGGCCCGCATCGGCGGCCGGCGCCGCCCCGAAGCGCTGCGTGAACAGATCGTGCGTCATCACCTCGATCGCTCCGCGCGGGGTCTGCGCGATGTGCCAGCCGTCGACGGCCCGGCGGAAGGCGACGCCGGCGAAGGTGGACAGGAACGGGACATGCGCTGCCGGATCGTCCGCCACCAGAATGACGCCGGCGACGCCGGTGGTGCCATTCATGTGGCGCTGCATGTCGGGCGACCAGAAATTTTCCGGACGGTGCTGGGTGCAGGTGAAGAAGCCGCAGTGCGGCGATGAGGGGTCGCGGGCATAGGCCAGCGAGAACGCCACTTCGACCTCGCTTCCGTCCGGGCGCCGCCCGGTGCGCTGGAAATCGAAGAGGTCGAGCCCGCCGAAACCGGCGGCGTCGAATTCCGCCTTTTCCGCCGCGGGATCCTTGCCCTCGAGCACCAGCATGGACAGGCACGGCCCGACGCTCGCCAGCAGGTCCCGGTTGAAGGCACCGAAGGAGAAAAAGGTCTCGGTCGCTTCAGGAACGTGCTCGGGCTCGGCAACCTCCAGAAGCTCCATGAAGAAGCCCGGCGTCTGGACGATGCGGTTATGCGTACCCCAGGGGTGACGGTTGCGGCTGCCGACGGTGAAACCGAGCAGGTCGTAAAGCTCGCCGGCGGCTTCAAGGTCGCGAACGGCATGCACCACATGATCGAGGCCGCGGGCCATCGGGTCTCCTCCTGTTCAAACAGGGGGCGAAGCGACTCAACGCGTTCGAGCCGGCAAAGCCTCCGGAACGGTATGAATACGACAGAGTTCGGCCTGCGCGACGGATGCGAAGGTTGAATCCGCTACATCCTCGCCGCCCGTGGCCTGCCGGGCACAGTGCTGCGCCGCAATCGCCCCACGCATGAAAAAGGCCGGGCGATGCCCGGCCTTTTCAGATTCCGACCCTTCGTCGTCTCAGACGAGCCGGCTCTGCACCACCGCGGCACCGATGAAGGAGCCGAAAAGCGGGTGCGGCTGGAACGGGCGCGACTTGAGCTCCGGGTGAAACTGCACGCCGATGAACCAGGGATGATCCGGGTATTCAATGATCTCCGGCAGCAGCCCGTCCGGCGAGACGCCGGAGAAGCGCATGCCGCAGGCCTCCAGCCGGTCGCGATAACCGAGATTGACCTCATAGCGGTGGCGATGGCGCTCGGAAATCTCGGTGGTGCCATAGACTTCCGCGACCCGGCTGCCTTCCGCCAGCGATGCGGGATAGGCCCCAAGCCGCATCGTGCCGCCGAGGTCGCCGTCGATGCCGCGCTTCTCCAGTTCGTTGCCGCGCAACCACTCGGTGAGCAGGCCGACCACGGGCTCGTCCGTCGGGCCGAACTCGGTCGAATTGGCGGCCGCCACGCCGGCGAGATTCCGGGTCGCCTCGATCACCGCCATCTGCATGCCGAAGCAGATACCGAGATACGGCACGCGCCGCTCGCGGGCGAACTGCGCCGCGCGGATCTTGCCTTCCGCCCCGCGCTGGCCGAAGCCGCCGGGCACCAGGATGCCGTGCACATGCTCGAGGAAGGGAGCGGGATCCTCTCGCTCGAAGATCTCGCTCTCGATCCAGTCGAGATTGACCCGCACATTATTGGCGAGCCCGCCATGGGCGAGTGCCTCGATGAGCGACTTATAGGCGTCCTTCATCCCGGTATATTTGCCGACAACGGCGATGGTCACCGTGCCTTCCGGGTTGCGGATGCCGGACTCGACCTTCTTCCAGCGTCCGAGATCGGGTTCCGGGGCCGGCTCGATGCCGAAGGCGGCCAGCACCTCCCCGTCGAGCCCCGCCTCGTGATAGGCGGACGGCACGGCGTAGATGTTGTCGGCGTCGCGTGCCTCGATGACCGCGCTTTCGCGCACATTGCAGAACAGGCCGAGCTTGCGGCGCTCCTCGCGCGGAATCTCGCGGTCGGTGCGGCACAGCAGGATGTCGGGCTGGATGCCGATGGAGCGCAGCTCCTTCACCGAGTGCTGGGTCGGCTTGGTCTTCAGCTCGCCCGCGGAGGGGATGAAGGGCAGCAGAGTGAGGTGGATGTAGATGCAGTGCTTGCGGGGCAGCTCGTGGCCGATCTGGCGGATGGCCTCCAGGAAGGGCATCGCCTCGATGTCGCCCACGGTGCCGCCGATCTCCACCAGCACGAAATCGTAGCCCTCATTGCCGGAGAGCACGAATTCCTTGATGGCGTTGGTGACATGCGGAATCACCTGCACCGTGGCGCCGAGATAATCGCCGCGGCGCTCCTTGGAAAGGATGTCCTGGTAGATCCGGCCGGTGGTGATGTTGTCCTGCCGGTTGGCGGACCGCCCGGTGAACCGCTCGTAATGGCCGAGATCGAGATCGGTCTCCGCCCCGTCGTCAGTGACGAAGACCTCACCGTGCTGATACGGGCTCATGGTGCCCGGATCGACGTTCAGATAGGGGTCGAGCTTGCGCAGCCGGGTCTTGTAACCACGAGCCTGGAGCAACGCGCCGAGGGCGGCGGAAGCCAGACCTTTGCCGAGCGAGGACACGACGCCGCCGGTGATGAAAATATAGCGCGCCATGGAATTCGATCTCTAGCTGCAAAAACGCGATTCGACGAGAGGCTGCGCAAGCGGCCCCTCGTCGGACGGATCGGTATCGCCGTGCGGACACGGCGATAAGGCAAACATCACTGGGACTGGGGAACCTGCGGCGAGGACGGCGCCGGCTGGATGCCCTTGAGCTGGTCGAGAACCGTACCGGACGGCGCAGCTCCGTCAGGGGTCGCGCCCGGAGTCGGAGCGGAAGGGCCGGGCTGCGCGGCGGGAGCGAAGATGGTCGTGGGGCCACGGCCCCAGCCGGCCAGCACGGTGAGCCCGATGCTGGTCAGGAAGAAGAGCGCCGCCAGAATCGCCGTCGCTCGCGTCAAGACGTTCGCCGTGCCGCGCGCCGAAAAGAAGCCGCCGCCTCCCCCGCCACCGCCGCCGATGCCAAGGCCACCGCCTTCCGAGCGCTGGATCAGCACGACGCCAATCAAGGCGAGCACCACCATCAGGTGGATGACGATCAGTACGGTCTGCATCTTCTGCCTTCGAAATTCCGGATGCGGCACGCCGGGGCGGCCGACGCCGACAGGACTGCCGGCAGGGGTCGGGCGGGTTCCTACACGATCCCGGCCGGCATTTCCAGTTGGACCGCCCGCTCTCGCGCCCACCCGGGCAATAACCCCCAGGATGAGGCTTCACCGGACCCCATTCGGGAACCGCTCGCGGGGCCGGACGTTTTTCCTTGCCGCATGACGGCAGGGAAGGAACCTCGAAAGGAGTGCCGATGGACGAGATCGTTCTCACCGCCACCGAGATGGAGAATGCCGCCCCGCTGCGCAAGAGCAACGCGGCTCAGGACGAGATGTTCTGCATCCAGCCGCACCGTGACCACTGGCATGTGGTTCACGACGGGGACCGCGGCTCACCCTACCCGACCCAGCGCGCCGCATTCGATGCCGCCATCGCCGAGATGTGGGCAGCCGTTGAGGCGGGGCACGCCGCGACGCTGCGGATCGCGCATGTCTATCTGGACGACCTGCCGCCGGGCGCCGCCCGCTCCCGCCCGCAGGATTGAGCTCGGCCTGCGCCGCCTGTCACCGGCCGGCGCAGGCGCCAGCGATGGCGAGAAAGTCCGTCGCCTTCAGGCTCGCCCCGCCCACCAGTGCGCCATCTACATCCGGCAGGTTCAGAATCACCGCCGCATTGTCGGGCTTCACCGACCCGCCATACAGAAGCCGCATGCCTTCCGCCTCTGCTCCAAAGCGCGTGCGCAGCAGGCCGCGCATGGCTGCATGGATCTCGACGATGTCCTCCGGCGTCGGCGTCAGCCCGGTGCCGATCGCCCAAACCGGTTCGTAGGCGATGACGAGATCGGCGCCGGTCGCCGTGTCGGGAACGGATTCCGCGAGCTGCCGCGCGACGACGGAGACCGCCTGCCCTGCATCGCGCTCCGCCTGCGTCTCGCCGACGCAGACGATGCGCAGCAGCCCGGCGCGATGAGCTCCTTCCGCCTTGGCGCGCACGACGGCGTCGGTTTCGCCATGGTCGGCGCGGCGCTCGGAATGGCCGAGAATGACGGCAGCCGCACCGGCATCGACCAGCATTTCCGCAGCGATATCCCCGGTATGCGCGCCATTCGGCCGCGGATCGCAGTCCTGCCCGCCAATGGCGATGGGCGAGCCGGTGGTCAGCGCCGCAAGGCGGGCGATCAGGGTGGCGGGCGGGCAGATCAGGAGATCGACGCCCGCCGAGGCGATGGGGCCGGCGCCGCCGATCATCCGCTCGACTTCGGCAGCCGAAGCGGCGAGGCCGTTCATCTTCCAGTTGCCGGCGATAAGCGGACGTCTGGTGCTCATTAGCGTTTCCTCACCTCTGTGCGGCCTTGCCGCCTGTTCCCCTGGCTACCCCGAGGTAACAAAGCCCGGAGGTGGCTGCAAATGCCTGCATCTGCGACGTTGCGACCGCACCACGCCATCCCTATGATGCGCGCCTTTCGCGGAGGGGGCCGCCCCGCCGCCACATAACGAGAAACGTTTCCATGTTGCAGACGCTGCGCAAAAGCGCCTCCGGCTTCATCGCCAAGATCCTGATGGCTCTTCTCATCGTCAGTTTTGGCATCTGGGGCATCGCGGATGTGTTTCGCGGCTTCGGCGGCCAGACGCTGGCGCAGGTCGGTTCGACCGAGATCACGATCCCCGAATTCCGCAACCTGTATCAGCAGCGGGTCCAGCAGATCAGCCAGCAGATCAAGCGCGGCATCACGCCGGACATGGCCCGTTCCTTCGGCCTGCCCGACCAGGTGCTGAACGAGCGCCTCGCCGAAGCCAGCCTCGACGAGCGCGCCCGCAAGCTCGGCCTCGCGCTGTCGGATGAGGAGATGGCGAGGCGCATTTCGGAGAACCCGGCCTTCCGCGGGCCCAGCGGCACGTTCGACCCCAACTATTTCAACCAGGTCCTGCGTTCCAACGGTTATACGGAAGCCCGATTCGTCGAGGCCGAACGCCGCCTCGCGCTGCGCCAGCAGCTCATCGAATCGCTCGGCGGCGGCTTTGAAGTGCCGCAGGCGATGCGCGACGCCTTCCGGCGCTACGAGACCGAGGAGCGCACCGTCTCCTATGTCGTGCTGGAGCCGGCGGCGCTCGACACCATCGCCAGCCCGACCGACGAACAGCTCAAGAGCTTCTTCGACGCCCGCAAGGCGGCGTTCCGCTCGCCGGAATTCCGCAATGTCGCGGTGCTCGCGCTCACCCCGGACGCGCTGGCGGCCTCCGTGCAGGTGTCCGACACCGATCTGAAGGCCGCCTATCAGGCCAATCTTGCCCGCTTCGGCACGCCTGAAAAGCGCGTGGTGCAGCAGGTCGTTTTCCCGAACGCCGATGAGGCCAAGGCGGCGGCGGACAAGATCGCGGGCGGCGCCACCTTCGCCGACATCGTGAGCGCGCGCCAGTTGACCCCGGGCGACGTCGATCTCGGCAACGTCGCGCGCGATGCCATCTTCGACAAGGCGGTGGCGGACGCCGCCTTCGGCCTGCCTCAGGGCGGCACCAGCGGCGTGGTGAACGGCCGGTTCGGGCCGGTCATCGTGCATGTCGAAACGATCACCGCCGGCACCACCCAGCCGTTCCAGGATGTCGCCGCCAAGCTGCTGACCGACCTGCAGAAGCAGCGCGCCCAGCAGCAGCTCGCCGACATGCACGACAAGGTGGAGGACGAGCTCGCCGGCGGCGCCAAGCTGCCCGAGGCCGCCCAGAAGCTCGGGCTGCAGCTCATCCAGCTCAACACCGACAGTGCGGGCAAGACCCCGGACGGCACGCCGATCGAGGAGATTCCCTCGCGCTCCGATGTGCTGCGCGGGGCGTTTGCCGCCGATGTCGGCGCCTCCAACGATCCGCTGACGCTGCCGAACAATGGCGGATACGTTTGGTACGAGGTCGAGAACATCACGCCTGCCCGCGACCGCACCTTCGACGAGGCCAAGGCGCAGGCGCTCGAGCGCTTCAAGGAGGACGAGGCCTCCAAGCAGCTCGACGCCAGGCTCGAGGCGCTGAAGAAGGCGATCGCCGACGGCACGCCCTTCGACAAGGCGGCGACCGATGCCGGCTTGCAGGTGAAAGTGGCCGCCGGATTGCGGCGCGGCCGGGCGAATGATGGCGGCATCCCGCAGGGCGCGCTGAACGCCGTGTTCGAGACCGCGCAGGGCCAGGTCGGTTCGGCCCCGACGGATGTCGGCGACGGGCGCATCCTGTTCGAGGTGACCAAGGCCGTCATCCCCGCAAGCATGGGCGAGGACGAGCAGGTGCTGGCCACCATCCGCCAGCGGATGCAGGAAGATCTGATGACCGCTTATCTGGTGCAGCTCCAGTCCGATCTCGGCGCCAAGGTCAACCGCGCGGCGCTCGACGCCATCGTCGGCGGCGGCACGGCGACGAATTGAGGCGGACGACATGAGCTCTTCAGCCGCCCAGCGCACCCCGCTCTCCGACTTCGCCGCCGCCTATGGGCGCGGCGAGGCGCAGGTGGTGACGCAAACCCTCGTCGCCGATCTGGAAACGCCGGTGTCGGCCTTCCTCAAGATCGCCGCCGAGCGACCCAACAGCTTCCTGCTCGAATCCGTGGAAGGCGGCGCCACGCGCGGGCGCTATTCCATGATCGGGATCGAGCCGGACCTCATCTGGCGCTGCCACGGCGACGCCGCGGAGATCAACCGGCAGGCGCAGGCGGACGCCACCCGCTTCGAGCCGTGCCCGGACGCACCGCTCGCCTCGCTGCGCGCGCTTGTCGAAGAATCGCGCATCGCACTGCCGGTCGGCAGCCCGCCCATGTCGGCCGGGGTCTTCGGCTATCTCGGCTACGACATGGTGCGGCAGATGGAACGCCTGCCTGCGCCCAAGCCCGACATGCTCGGCGTGCCGGACGCCATCTTCATCCGCCCCACCGTGATGGTGGTGTTCGACGCCGTGCGCAACGAGATGACGGTGGTCACGCCCGTGCGCCCACAGCCGGGCGTCTCCGCCCAGGCGGCGGAAGAGGGCGCGCATGAGCGCATCGAGGCCGTGATCCGCGCGCTGGACGCGGCGCTGCCCAATACTCCGGCAGAGGATCCGTTCCACCAGCAGGTCGAGCCGGTGTCGAACACCCCGCCGGGCGACTATCTCGCCATGGTGGACCGGGCGAAGGAATACATCCGCGCCGGCGACATCTTCCAGGTGGTTCTGTCGCAGCGCTTCGAAGCGCCGTTCGCCCTGCCCTCCTTCTCGCTGTACCGGGCGCTGCGCCGGGTCAACCCCGCCCCGTTCCTGGTCTATTTCAACTTCGGCGATTTCGCCCTCGTCTGTTCCAGCCCGGAAATCCTCGTCCGGCTGCGCGACGACACCGTCACCATCCGCCCCATCGCCGGCACACGGCGGCGCGGCGCCAGTCCGCATGAGGACAAGACGCTGGAGGACGAACTGCTCGCCGACCCCAAGGAGCGCGCCGAGCACCTGATGCTGCTCGATCTCGGCCGCAACGATGTCGGCCGCGTCGCGCAGATCGGCACCGTGCGCGTGACCGACAGCTTCTTCGTCGAGCGCTACAGCCAGGTCATGCACATCGTCTCCAATGTCGAGGGCGACCTCGACCCGAAGCACGACGCGCTCGACGCGCTGGCCGCCGGCTTTCCCGCCGGCACCGTGTCCGGGGCGCCCAAGGTGCGGGCGATGGAGATCATCGACGAGCTGGAACGCGACAAGCGCGGCATCTATGCCGGGGCGATCGGCTATTTCGGTGCCGACGGCGAGATGGATACCTGCATCGTGCTGCGCACCGCCGTGGTGAAGGACGGCCACATGTATGTGCAGGCTGGCGCCGGTATCGTCTATGACTCGGTGCCCGAGAGCGAGCAGCAGGAATGCGTGAACAAGGCGAAGGCCCTGTTCCGTGCCGGCGAGGAAGCCGTGCGCTTCGCGGCGCGCGCGGGCCGGGGGCAGTGAAAATGGACGGGATGCGCGGCGGGCTGCGATGGCGTGGCTGGTGAAACCTTCATCGCCATTCCGACCCAGCGGGATGGCGCCGGTGGCGCACGGCTTGACCTTGCGCCGGTTCACCCCCTAGAGCTTTTCCACTCCGGCAGCGACGCCGCCACAGGTAAGCTCTCCGCCCGAACGGACCTGCGATGATCCTTCTCGTCGACAATTACGACAGCTTCACCTGGAACCTCGTCCATTATCTTGGCGGGCTCGGCGCCAGCGTCGAGGTGCGCCGCAACGACACGATCGGCGTCGACGAGGCCATCGCCATGGGTCCCGAGGCGATCGTCATCTCGCCGGGCCCTGCGACGCCGAACGAAGCCGGCATCTGCCTCGATCTCATCGCCCGGGCCGCGCCGGAGATTCCCACCTTCGGCGTCTGCCTCGGCCACCAGGCCATCGGGCAGGTGTTCGGCGGCGAGGTGGTGCGCGCACCGGTGCCCATGCACGGCAAGATGTCGACCATGCATCACCGCGGCGGGAGCGTGTTCCGCGGCATCAACGGCGCCTTCCAGGCGACGCGCTACCACTCCCTGCTGGTGAAGCGCGACACCCTGCCGAGCGCCCTTGAGGTGACGGCGGAGACTGAGGACGGCCTCATCATGGGCCTCTCTCACCGCGATCTGCCCGTGCATGGTGTGCAGTTCCACCCGGAAAGCATCGCCTCCGAGCACGGCCACACCATCTTCAGGAACTTTCTCGATCTCGCCCGCGCCTGGAATGCCGGCCCCCGCCGCTCCCGCGCCGCCTGAACCGATCCGGGACCCGACGACACATGGAAAATCTCAAGGCCCTGATCGGCAAGGTCGCGACCGGCGCGTCGCTCACCCGTGAGGAATCGGCCCACGCCTTCGACATCATGATGTCGGGCGAGGCCACGCCCTCCCAGATCGGCGCGCTGCTGATGGGGCTGCGGGTGCGCGGCGAGACGGTTGAGGAGATCGCCGGCGCGGTTTCCACCATGCGCTCCAAGATGCTGACCGTAAAAGCCCCGACCGGCGCTGTGGATGTGGTGGGCACCGGGGGCGACGCCTCCGGCTCCTACAACATCTCGACGTGTGCCTCCTTCATCGTGGCCGGCGCCGGCGTGCCGGTGGCCAAGCACGGCAACCGCGCTCTGTCCTCCAAATCCGGTGCCGCGGACGCGCTGATGGGTCTGGGGGTCAAGATCGACCTGACGCCGGAGCAGATCGGCACCTGCATCGCCGAGGCCGGGATCGGCTTCATGTTCGCGCCCGCGCACCACCCGGCGATGAAGCATGTCGGCCCGACGCGCGTTGAGATGGGCACCCGCACCATCTTCAACCTGCTCGGCCCGCTGTCCAACCCGGCCGGGGTCAACCGGCAGATGATCGGCGTGTTCGCCCGCACCTGGGTCGAACCGCTGGCCGAGGTGCTGAAGACGCTGGGCTCCTCCCACGCCTGGGTGGTGCACGGTTCCGACGGGCTTGACGAGATCACCACGACCGGCTCCACGGCGGTGGCCGAGCTGAAAGACGGCGAGGTGCGCAGCTTCGAGATCACGCCCGAACAATTCGGCATCGCCCGCGCCATGCCGGAAGCGCTTCGCGGCGGCGACGGCGTCGCCAATGCCAGGGCGCTGCGCGCGGTGCTGGAGGGGACGCCTTCGGCCTATGCCGATGTCGCGCTCATGAACGCCGCCGCCGCGCTGCTGGTGAGCGGAACCGTGCCCGACTTCGCGACTGGCCTTGCGAGCGCGCGCACGAGCCTGTCGAGCGGCAAGGCCCTCGCGGCGCTGGAAAAGCTGATCGCCGTCTCCAACGCCTGAACGGCGCGAACCTGATAGACTGATGGACTGACCCGCGCGGAAGGCTCGCCATGGCTGACATTCTGGAAAAGATCGGCGCCTACAAGCGCGAGGAAATCGCCGCCGCCAAGGCCGCACGTCCGCTCGCCGAGGTCCGCGCGCGCGCGGAGGCCGAGCCCGCCGCACGCGGCTTCCTCTCCGCCATCGAGGCCCGCATCGCAGCCGGCGGCACCGCGCTGATCGCCGAGATCAAGAAGGCGAGCCCCTCCAAGGGACTGATCCGGCCCGATTTCGACCCGCCGTCGCTGGCCCGTGCCTATGAGGCCGGCGGGGCGACCTGCCTCTCGGTGCTCACCGACACGCCCTCCTTCCAGGGCGCGCCGGAGTTCCTTACCGCCGCCCGCGCCGCCGCTCCCTCGCTGCCGGCGCTGCGAAAGGATTTCCTCTACGACACCTACCAGGTGTTCGAGGCGCGGAGCTGGGGGGCGGACTGCATTCTCGTGATCCTCGCCTCGGTGGATGATGCGCTGGCCCGCGACCTGATCGAAACCGCGCAGGGCCTCGGCATGGACGCCCTCGTCGAGGTGCATGACGACGCCGAGATGGACCGCGCCCTGGCGCTGCCCTCGCGCCTCGTCGGCATCAACAACCGGAACCTGCGCACCTTCGAGGTTTCGCTGGAAACCTCCGAGCGGCTGGCCGTGAAAGTGCCGGCAGATCGCGTGCTGGTCGGCGAAAGCGGCATCTTCACGCCAGCGGACGTCGCGCGCCTGCGCACGGTGGGCGTCGGCGCCATCCTCGTCGGCGAGAGCCTGATGCGGCAGGCCGATGTCGCGGCGGCGACGCGCACCTTGCTCGCGCGATCCGAAACGGCCTCCGATACGCTGCGCGCCGCCGGTTAGGCCATGGCCCAAGATCCGAAGACCCTCAGCCATATCGACGCATCCGGCGCCGCGAACATGGTCGATGTCGCCGACAAGGCGGTGACCGACCGCATCGCGCGGGCGGAGGGGTGCGTCGCGATGGAACGGGCCACGCTCGACCTCATCCTCGCCGGCAATGCGAAGAAGGGCGACGTCATCGGCACCGCGCGCCTCGCCGGCATCATGGCGGCCAAGCGAACCCACGAGTTGATCCCGCTCTGTCACGCGCTGCTGCTCTCGAAAGTCGCGGTCGACATCACCCCGGACGAAGCACTGCCAGGCCTGCGCGTCGAAGCGATGGTGCGCACCTCAGGGCAGACCGGGGTGGAGATGGAGGCGCTGACCGCTGTCACCGTCGCCTGCCTCACCATCTACGACATGGCCAAGGCGGTCGATCGCGGTATGCGGATCGAGGTGGTGCGGCTTCTGGAAAAGGCCGGCGGACGCTCCGGTCACTGGCAGGCCAGCGCATAGCCGGCAAGGAGACCCGACCATGGCCCTGATGCCGGTAGCCGACGCCCTCGCGCAAATCCTCGCGGACGCTGCTCCCCTCGAAGCGGAACGCGAACCGCTCGACGCCGCCCATGGCCGTGTGCTCGCGAGCCCGGTGATCGCGGGCCGATCGACGCCGGCCGCCGATGTTTCGGCGATGGACGGCTATGCGGTGCGCGCGGTCGATGCGGGGGTCGGCGCGGTGCTGAACCTGGCCGGCGAATCCGCCGCTGGCCGACCCTGGCCGCACGCGGTGCAACCCGGGCAGGCCGTGCGCATCTTCACCGGCGCGGTGCTGCCGGCGGGCGCCGATGCCATCGTCATTCAGGAAGACACGACCCGCGCCGGGGATCGCGTTACCGTTCTGGAAGCCGCCCAGCCCGGCCGCCACATACGCCGCGCCGGTGGCGACTTCGCCGCGGGTTCGGTCGTGCTGCCCGCTGGCCGGCGCCTGTCCGCGCGCGATCTCGCGCTGGCCGCCGCGGCGGACCGTGCGGAGGTCGAGGTGATCCGCCGCCCTGTCGTCGGCCTCGTTTCCACCGGCGACGAGCTCGTGCGCCCCGGCACCGGGGCCAACGCCCATCAGGTGATCCTGTCCAACATCTATTCGGTCGGCGCGCTGGCACGCGAAGCGGGCGCGGAGGTGCGCGACCTCGGCACCCTGCCGGACGACGACGCCGCCACCCGTCAGGCACTGCGCGCCGCTCTCGATGCCGAGGTCGACATCCTCGTGACCACCGGCGGCGCCTCGGTGGGCGACCATGATCTCGTCGCGCCTTCGCTGACGGCGTTGGGTGTTGACCTTGCCGTTCACAAGGTGGCGCTGCGCCCTGGCAAGCCGCTGATGTTCGGTCGCCATGGCGCGAGCCGCATCCTTGGCCTGCCGGGCAATCCGGTATCGGCCCATGTCTGCGCCCTGCTGTTCCTCGTGCCGCTCATCCGCCGCCTTGCCGGCCATGCCGCCGCGCCGTGCCTACCGCTCGCGCCCGGCCGCCTTGCCGCCGGGGTGAAGGCGAACGACCAGCGGATGGATTTCATGCGCGCCGAAATCCTCGGCGAGAAAGACGGCATCGCGCTGGTGCGCCCGCTGCCGGTCCAGGACAGTTCCATGCTCAGCGTCCTCGCCCGCGCCGACTGTCTGCTGGTACGCGCGCCCTTCGCCTCGGCGGGGATGGAGGGTGATCGGTGCGATATCATCCGGCTGGAGGATTGAGCGCGGCGCGACGGGCTGACGCGCCAGAAGCCGCCGGCTATGCTGGCCGACGCATCCCCGACTCGCCAAAAGCTGGGATCCTTCGCCGCACATGATCGCCTCCTCCCCCCGAAGTGCCTCAGACGGTGCGCCAGACGCGCCGGCCGGCCGGCCGCACACCACCCGCGCGGAAGAACTGCGGGTGCAGATCGCCGACGAGATCACCCGCGGACAGCTTCCGCCCGGCACCACGCTGGACGAGACGGCGCTCGCCGCGCGCTTCGGCGTTTCCCGCACCCCGGTCCGCGAAGCCATCCGGGAACTGGCCGCCTCCGGGCTGGTCGACACCCGCCCGCATCGGGGCGCCGTGGTCGCGCGGCCGAGCCTCGAACGGTTGAAGGCCATGTTCGAGGTCATGGCGGAGCTGGAAGCACTCTGCGCCGGCCTGTGCGCCACGCGCATCACTCCACCGGAGCGCCACGCGCTGGAGATGCTCCATGCCGAGATGGGGGACCTGATGCGGCAGGGCGACTTCACTGCCTATCGCGAGAGGAACGAAGCCTTCCACGCCGCCATTCATGCCGGCGCCCACAATGACTATCTCGCCGAGCTCGCGAGCGGGACGCGCCATCGCCTCTCACCCTTCCGCCGCGCGCAGATCGGCGCGCTCGGCCGGCTCGCGCTTTCCCACCAGGAGCATGAGCGCGTCGTCACCGCCATTCTGCGTGGCGATCGCGAAGGGGCGGGCCAGGCCATGCGCGAGCACATCTCCGTGGTGCACGATGCCTATGAGGCCTATACGCAGAGCCTGTGATCCCTGCGCTGGACGGTAAAATTGCCGTTGTGGAACACACAAAGAACGACTAGTGTTTGTTCGTGATTTGTTTTCGTTCGCGCCGGTCAGGGAGCCGTCATGCTCACCCGCAAACAGCATGAATTGCTGCGCTTCATCCATGAGCGCCTGAAAGAGAGCGGTGTTCCGCCTTCCTTCGAGGAGATGAAGGAGGCGCTGGATCTTCGCTCGAAATCCGGCATCCATCGGCTTATCACGGCACTCGAGGAGCGGGGTTTTATTCGCCGGCTACCGAACCGCGCGCGCGCGCTAGAGGTGCTGAAGCTGCCGGAGAGCGTACAGCCGATTCGCCCGACGCCCGCCCGCAGCTTCGCGCCCAGCGTCATCGAGGGCAGTCTCGGCAAGCGCCCGGTGCCCACTCCCGCCGCCGCACCCGTCGAGGATGACGGCAACCGGCCGATTCCGGTCCCGGTCATGGGGCGTATCGCTGCCGGCACGCCGATCTCCGCCATCCAGTCGAGCAGCCACACTGTCACCATGCCGCCCGAAATGCTCTCCACCGGCGAGCACTACGCGCTGGAAGTGCGAGGAGATTCCATGATCGAAGCCGGTATCCTCGACGGCGACCTTGCCCTCATCCGCCGCTGCGAGACGGCCGAGACGGGTGAGATCGTAGTGGCGCTGATCGACGAAGAGGAAGCGACGCTGAAGCGCCTGCGCCGCAAGGGCGCGTCAGTGGCGCTGGAGGCCGCGAATCCGGCTTATGAAACCCGGATCTTCGGCCCGGACCGTGTGCGCATCCAGGGCCGGCTGGTGGGATTGTTCCGACGCTATTGAGGCCCGGCGACGGGGCGCAATCGGCGCCGTTCCGTCTGGCGACATTCGATGTCGCGCCGCCGAAATCCGATTAGGGTTAGGGCTCGATCGTGGAAGTCTCGGTTTGCCCGGCGGTGTCCTCTGAACTCGCAGGTGCGGGAGCTCGGAGAGGGGGTTGAGGCAGCCATGGACGCTGATATGTGTCCGGTCGGGCCATCACAATCTGGATGGCTGGTGCCGGCGCCGGTTCGGTCGGAAGAGGTGACAGGCCCGATGCGTCGGACATGGAGTTCGAGAGAGCGGCATCTTCGGCGTGAATGTTTCCGGAACCGTCGTCCGCTTGCGCCCTCGCCTCCTGAAGCGCATCAGCCTGAACGGTATCCGACGGAACGGTATCCGACTGAACCGCATCCACCCAGAACGCCAGCGCCCCCTGCCGACTTCCCTTCTGCGTCGGGATCACCGTCGCGGCACAATCCGGCGGAGGGGTAAAGGAGGTCACGATGATGCGGGCAAGCCGGCAATCATCGATCAGCGCCTCGCGACGGAGGGGATAGGCGATCCGCCCGCCATGCGGCAGTGGCAGCGCGCAGCCGAGCGGATCGCAGGATGTGTTGGCCGCACCGCTTGCCGGCGAGGCCGTTCCGCCTTGAACGGTGGCCGATGTAGGTCGCTCGCCGAGCGAGGCCCTCCACTGGGTCACGGCGAAACGGTTCGCCAGCGTCGCGGCGGGCCGGTCGCCGATCAAGGCGAGGCGCCCATCCGGGCCGCGCACGCCGACGGTCGTGCCGTCCGCGTCGATGAAGATATCGGGAGGTCGCGTCGTCATCGCCAGAAACAGACCCGCCGCAAGGAGCGCCGGCCCTGCGAGAAGCAGGCGGCTGCGCAGCACGCACAGGGCGATCAGGCCAAGCGTCATCAGAACGAGGCTGGCGGCGGAGAAGGCCGGCAACCCGCCATCCGCCCCCGGAATCGCCGCCACCTTGGCTGCGATGCGAACCATGACGTCGATGCCCCAGCCCATGATGCGGAACATCCACGCATCGAGGCCGAAGGGAATCAGCAGCGCCCCGAACAGACCTGCCGGCATGATGACGAAAGAGATCACCGGCGCCGTCAGGAGATTCGCGATCAGACTCAGCGGCGCGACGCGGTGGAAATGATAGGCGGCATAGGGCGCCGTCGCCAGCGCGGCGACCAGTGAGGAAATAAGGATTCCCACCACCCAGCGCAGCGCCTTTCCGGCAGGTTGCGTGCCGCCCAGCCGGTAGATGGCGCCGGCAAAACGCTCATGCCCGGCCACCAGCGCCAGCGTCGCGGCGAAGGACATCTGCGTGCCGGGATCGAGCAGCGCCGCCGGCGAGAGCACCAGTACGACCAGTGCCGCGAGCGCCAGCGTGCGCAGCGTCACCGCCGCCCGGCCGAGCATCACCCCCGCCAGCACGAGCACCGCCATGAGATAGGAGCGCTGCGTCGCCACCTCGGCACCGGACAGCAGCAGGTAGAAGCTCGCCCCGGCGATCGCCGGCACCGCCGCCCAGGCCTTGATCGGCACCCTCAGGGCAAGGCCCGGCACCGCTGCCAGAAGCGCGCGGCTGCCCCAGAACAGCGCGGCCACGACCAGCGCCATGTGCAGACCGGAGATCGAGAGCACATGGTAGATGCCCGAGATCCGCATCGCCTCCTCGACCGATGCGGGCACCGCGTCGCGCGTGCCCGTCACCAGCGCGGTGGCGATGGCGCCCGTGCTGCCGGGCAACGCCGCACGGATCCGCGCATCCATCGCCTGCCGCACCGCGTCCACCGCCACCCGCAGACGCAGGGCGAGGTCCGGCGGCTCCGGCGGCTCCGTCACCTGCACCCGGCCGACCGAAAAGCCGGTGGCACCAATGCCGTCGAACCAGGCATCGCGGCCGAAATCATAACCCCCCGGATAGGCCGGCCCGCCGGGAGGCGCGAGAGTCGCGCGCAGCAGCACATGGCTCCCCACCGGCGGCGGCGCGGCTCCGGTAATGGCGATGCGCACCCGCACCGGCCACACCTCCGCCCGTTCCAGCGCGGTGACGCGCAGCACGATCCGGCCGCCTTTCGGCCGCTGCTCGGAGCGCTCGACGAAGCCGGAAACCCCGATCATCTCATAGGCCCGCGGCAGCACCGGATGCGCCATGCGCGCCACCTGCAGCGTCGCCACGCCAAATCCCGCCGCGACCGCCGTCATCAGCGCCAGCGCATGGAAAAGGCCCGGCCGCTCGCGGGCGAGACAGGCGAGGCCGCCGAGCAGCAAAGCGAGAGCCGCCCCGGCGATCAGCCACGGCTCGTGGGTGGCGGCGAAATACAGCCCGATTCCCGTCCCGAAGGCGACGGGCAGGAAGGCGAAGCCGCGCCGGCCATCCACCTCCCGCGCCAGGGCGCCGGCCAGGCAGCTCCAAACCGTGCCGCCGCCGGACCAGGCCGGCAGCAGCCTCCCGGGCAGCGGCCACGCGCCCGTGCCGACACCGGCACGGGCGGCCAGCGCCATCACGCGGCTCGCCCCTGCCTTGCCTGCCGTGCTCTCGCCGCGGCCCGCGCGCCCTCGCCCGTCCAACCCCGCATCCCCTGACACGTCGCCGGCGAACCGCGCGCCCGCCGCGGCTCCGGTGTGTTTTCCCCTGCCGGTTCCTATGCTACACGCTCCGCTCCCGCCCACCAGTTCCGGCTGCGTGGCCGATGCCGCGCTCCTTCCGCGCGCTGCGCGCCATCGCGATCGCGCCACCTCTTCGCCCGCCCCGGCGGGCTCCGTGAGAACCGTTGATGTCCGAACCCGTCGTCACCCGCTTTGCCCCCTCGCCCACCGGCTTCCTGCACATCGGCGGGGCGCGTACGGCGCTGTTCAACTGGCTGTACGCCCGCGCCAAGGGCGGCAAGATGTTGCTGCGCATCGAGGACACCGATCGCCAGCGCTCCACGGATGCCGCGATCGAGGCGATCATCGACGGGCTGAAATGGCTCGGCATCGACTGGTCGGGCGACGTCGTCTACCAGTTCGCCCGCGCCGCGCGGCACCGCGAGGCGGTGGAGCAGATGATCGGCCAGGGGCGGGCCTATCGCTGTTATGCCAGCGCCGCGGAGCTGGAGGAGATGCGCGAGACCGCCCGCCGCGAGGGACGCCCCCCGCGCTATGACGGGCGTTGGCGCGACCGCGATCCCTCCGAGGCGCCGGAGGGCGCGAAGCCCGCCATCCGGCTGCGCGCGCCCAGCGAGGGCGAGACGGTGATCGAGGATCTGGTGCAGGGCCGGGTGGTCTTCCCCAACAAGGATCTCGACGACCTCGTGCTGCTGCGCTCCGACGGCACGCCGACCTACATGCTGTCCGTGGTGGTGGACGACCACGACATGGGCGTGACCCACATCATCCGCGGCGACGATCACCTCACCAATGCCGCCCGGCAGGCGCAGATCTATGCCGCGCTCGGCTGGAACGTGCCGAAGATGGCGCATATTCCGCTGATCCACGGGCCGGACGGTGCCAAGCTCTCCAAGCGCCACGGGGCGCTGGGCGTCGATGCCTACCGCGCCATGGGCTACCTGCCGGCGGCGCTGCGCAACTATCTGGTGCGGCTCGGCTGGAGCCATGGCGACCAGGAAATCTTCTCGACCGAGGAGATGGCCAGCCTGTTCGACCTCGACAAGGTGGGCCGCTCGGCGGCACGATTCGACTTCGCCAAGCTGGAGAACCTCAACGGCATCTACATGCGCCAGACGCCGGATGCCGAGCTGATGACCGCCATCGAGGACCTCCTGCCCTATTTGCCGGAAGGCCCGGCGCTCGCCGCCCGGCTCACGCCGGAGAAGAAGGCGCAGCTTCTCGCCGCCATGCCGGGGCTGAAGGAGCGCGCCAGGACGCTGGTGGAACTGATCGACAGCGCCGCCTACATCACCGACGATCGCCCCCTGAAGATGGAGGAGAAGGCCGCGGCCCTTCTGACCCCGGAGGCGCGCGCCCTGCTCGGCCGGGTCGGGGAGGCGCTGGCCGGCGTCGAAGAGTGGTCCGCTGCTTCCACGGAAGCAGAAGTGCGCAAGGTGGCGGAGGCGGCAGGCGTCAAGCTCGGCGCGGTGGCGCAGCCGCTTCGCGCGGCGCTGACCGGACGCACCACGTCGCCGGGCATCTTCGATGTCCTGGCGGTGCTCGGTCGTGAGGAGAGCCTTGCAAGACTCGCAGACCAGGCTGGCGCCATCGCCACCTGATCCTGCGACTTTGTGCGGACGCGAAGGCTGCCGCGCCCTCTCCCGAAGGGCGCGAAGCCTTGCGCGCAAAGGATTTTCGCCCGCATGCCGATACCGCGCGCGCTGCGCTTGCGAGCAGGGGGTGAAAGGGTTACGACTTGGTCAAAAGCAAGGCTGGACCGGGGCGGTGCGGGACGCTCCCAAGAACCCTTGCCAGGAGGAGACGCCGGTCCGCACAGGGCACGACGCCGATTTTTCGATCATCGCAGGTGGGAGATTCCCGTATGGATGCCGTTTCCAAAACATCGCCGGCTACCGCAAAACTGAGTGTCGGCGAGCAGAGCTGGGATCTGCCCGTGCTGTCCGGCACCATCGGCCCCGACGTCATCGACATCGGCAAGCTGTACGGCCAGACCGGCATGTTCACCTATGATCCGGGCTTCACCTCGACCGCGAGCTGCGAGAGCCAGATCACCTATATCGATGGCGATGCCGGCGTCCTGCTCTATCGCGGCTACCCGATCGAGCAACTCGCCGAAAACGGCGACTTCCTCGAGACGTGCTACCTGCTGCTTTACGGGGAGTTGCCGACTGCCGCCCAGAAGGCGGATTTCGACTACCGCGTCACGCGCCACACCATGGTGCATGAGCAGATGAGTCGCTTCTTCCACGGCTTCCGCCGCGACGCCCACCCGATGGCGGTGATGGTGGCCTCGGTCGGTGCGCTCTCGGCCTTCTATCACGACTCGACCGACATCTCCGATCCGCAGCAGCGGATGATCGCCTCGATCCGCATGATCGCGAAGATGCCGACGCTGGCGGCGATGGCCTACAAATACAATATCGGCCAGCCCTTCGTTTACCCGCAGAACGACCTCGACTACGCCTCCAATTTCCTGCGCATGTGCTTCTCGGTGCCGTGCGAGGAGTACAAGGCGAACCCGATCCTCTCCCGCGCGATCGACCGCATCTTCATCCTGCATGCCGACCACGAGCAGAACGCCTCGACCTCGACGGTGCGCCTCGCCGGCTCGTCGGGCGCGAATCCGTTCGCCTGCGTCGCTGCCGGCATCGCCTGCCTGTGGGGACCCGCCCATGGCGGCGCCAACGAGGCCGCGCTGAAGATGCTGGGCGAGATCGGCTCGGTCGACCGCATCCCGGAATTCATCAAGCGCGCCAAGGACAAGAACGATCCGTTCCGCCTGATGGGCTTCGGCCACCGCGTCTACAAGAACTACGATCCGCGCGCCAAGATCATGCAGCGCACCTGCCACGAAGTGCTCGGCGAGCTCGGCATCAAGGACGACCCGCTGCTCGACATCGCGGTCGAGCTGGAGCGCATCGCGCTGCAGGACGAGTATTTCATCGAGCGCAAGCTCTACCCGAACATCGACTTCTATTCGGGCATCACCTTGCGCGCCCTCGGCTTCCCCACCTCCATGTTCACGGTGCTGTTCGCCCTTGCCCGCGCGGTCGGCTGGATCGGCCAGTGGAAGGAGATGATCGAGGATCCGGGCCAGCGCATCGGCCGGCCGCGCCAGCTCTACACCGGCGCCGCCCAGCGCGATTACGTGCCGATCGCCCGCCGCAAGTAAGATGAGGCGCCGTAAGGCACGGCAATCTTCGGGAACGACAAAACCCCGGTGCGATGCACCGGGGTTTTTCATGTCGAAACCCGGACCAGCACGCAGCCGCAAGAAGCTCCACGGCCCTCACTTCGGCGGGAACAGCTTGTGCTCGACGCGATCGCCCACCGCGATGCCCTTCGCCTTCACCGTGCCGCCCGCCAGTTCCAGCACCGCCCGCATGGGTCCGCCGCTCTCGATGACATCTGTCGACAGAGGCGTGGTGTTCTCGGCGATATGGCCGATGCGGCCATCAGCGCGGATGAACACCATGTCGAGCGGGATGTAGGTGTTCTTCATCCACATATAGACCGGCTGCGGGGTGCGGAAATCGAACAGCATGCCGGCATTGGAGGCGAGCTCCGTGCGATACATCAGCCCGCGCTCGCGCTCTTGCGGCGTCACCGCGATCTCGACGGAAAACCGCACCGCGCCGGCAGCCGTATCGATCACGAGGGGCTCGACCGTCGCCGCCCGCGCCGGCAGGCCGAGGCCCAGGCAAAGAAAAAACGCCGCAAGAAGCCTGATCCCGGCGGGAGCGACCCGCCCGAAAACGCGCGACGTACCGGCGGACTGCCGCGCGAAAACGCGCGGAAGGGAGAAAGACGGAAACATCATCAGGAATACGGGCGCCCTGCGGCGCTCTCCCTCAATGCGACGACGGGGTCGCGGAACCATCCGGCCGCACCTCGGCCGCCATCAGCCCCTTGGGGCCCGGCCCGAAGCGCACGAGCACGATCTGCCCGGGGCGCAGTTCGGTCAAGCCGTGGCGGCGCAGGGTCTCCATATGCACGAAGATGTCGGGCGTGCCCTCGCCGCGCGAGAGAAAGCCGAAGCCGCGCAGCCGGTTGAACCACTTCACCACCGCACGCTCGAACCCGCCCACGGGTTGCACCGTGACATGGGTGCGCGCCTGCGGAAGCTGGGAATGGTGGACCGCCGTGCTTTCGTCCATGGAGAGCACGCGCATGGCCTGGAAGCCACGCTCGCGCGCGATCGCCTCCACCACGACGCGGGAACCTTCCTGAGCGGTCTGGAAGCCGCCGCGGCGCAGGCAGGTCACATGCAACAGGACATCGCCGCCGCCCGCATCCGGCACGATGAAGCCGTAGCCTTTGGAGACGTCGAACCACTTGATGGTGCCGGCAATCTCGACGAACGGGCCGTCGGCTCCGCTCTCGACGTCAGAACCGAGGTCTTCGGCGGACCGGATGTCCTTGCCTCGCCCCCTCGGCTCGTAACGGGATCCAGATCCATCGGACGACATCAGCCCCACGCCCCTGCAACTTGCGGACGCGTCCCCACAACGCACCCTTCGCCATTCCGCACGCGAGCGATCAGGATAACACCCACCCCTCGCGCGCAAAGAGTCTTTGATTCGCCTCCCTCAACGAAAAGCCGCCGGGTGTGGCAAAACTCCATCAAGCACGTCGCCGATATCGGCGTGGATCACGAGATCGGCCAGCGGATCGAGTTCCGTCGGCTCGCGGTTCACGATGACGAGACGGGCACCGGCCTGTTTCGCCTCGATCGGCAGATAGGCCGCAGGATAGACCACCAGCGAAGAGCCGAGGACGACGAAAACGTCGCATTCCATCGCCCATTCATGCGCACGCATCATCTCGCCGGCGGGCATGGCCTGCCCGAAAGAGATGGTGGCGGTCTTCACCGGGCCGTCGCAATGGATGCAGTCGGGCGCCACGCCACCGGCGTCGTCGAACTCCTTGCGCACCCAGGAGAGCGAATAGCGGCAGTTGCAATCGAGGCAAACCGCATAGGTGCTGTTGCCATGCAGCTCCACCAGTCGCTCGTCCGGAACGCCGGAAAGCTGGTGCAGCCCGTCGATGTTCTGCGTCACCACCCCCAGAAGCCGCCCGTCCGCCAGCCAGCCGGCGACCGCCGCATGGCCGCGGCCGGGGCGGGCGCCGCCGAAGGCCTCCTCCATCGCAAAGCGTCGGCGCCACGCCTCGTTGCGGGCGGCGCGGCTGGACACGAAGGCGTCATAGGGAATCGGCTTGTTCTGCGACCACAGGCCGCCGGGGGAGCGGAAGTCCGGAATGCCGCATTCGGTGGAGATGCCGGCTCCGGTGAAGGCGATGCCGGCGCGCATATTCCCGAGAAGCTCGGCCAATGCCGCCCGTGCCGCCTTGATGTCCGCGCCCACCGTCATATGTTGGCCACCCTACCCGCTCCGCCCCGCATCGCGAGGACGTCTGATGAAATATCTGCACACCATGGTCCGCGTCACCGATCTCGACGCGTCGCTCGACTTCTATGTGAACAAGCTGGGTCTCGAGGAGGTCCGCCGCAAGGAGGTTCCGCAGGGTCGCTACACCCTCATCTTCCTCGCCGCCCCCGGACAGGCCGGCGTCGCCGAGCTGGAGCTGACCTTCAACTGGGACCCGGAAGCCTATGGCGAAGGCCGCAATTTCGGCCATCTCGCCTACGAGGTCGACGACATCTACGCCACCTGCGCGAAGCTGCAGGCCGCCGGCGTCACCATCAACCGTCCGCCGCGCGACGGCTACATGGCCTTCGTCCGCTCGCCGGACAACGTCTCGATCGAGCTGTTGCAGAAGGGCGGCGCCAAGGCGCCCGCCGAGCCCTGGGCCTCGATGGCCAACACCGGCAAATGGTGAGCCGCCGCCTTCCGACCGCCTGTCCCGACCTCTCTACCGGAGCCTTGAACGATGCAGTTCGTTCTCACCGCCTATGACCGCGCCGACGGCCTCGCGCTGCGTGCGCAGACCCGACCGGCCCATCTCGACTATCTGCGCGCCAATGCCGCCAGCATCGCCTTTGCGGGCCCGATGCTGGATGGCGAGGGCAAGCCGCGCGGGTCGATCATCGTCTATGAGGCGCCTGACCTCGCTTCCGCCGAGACCCTTGCGGCGGCCGATCCCTATGCAGAGGCGGGGCTGTTCGCAAAGACCGAGATCAGCGGCTTCCGCACCGTGGTGAAGGACGGCGTGGTCGCCGGCTGAACCGGAATCGGCGAGGCGCTCGCGCCTCGCCGCTTTTTCTGCAGGGCATTCACGCCACCGGCGGCACCACGCCCTTGCGCAGGATGATGTTGCCATAGAGCCGACGCTCGCCGCTGGCGACGATGGCGTAAGTTCCCCGCACCCGCTCATAGAAGGGCGGCCCCGCAATCGGCACCAGGTCGATGCCCGGCTCGTGGCGGGCGATCGCCGCTTCGAAATCGCGGAACACCTCTTCCATCCGCCCGCAATCGCCGAACGCACATGGCCGGAACGCCGCCTGCGGCACGTCGCGGTCGAGCGGCATCACCGAAAGGATCGCGTCGAGAATCGTCGGCCCGCCGTGCCCGTCCATGCGCACGAGGCGCCGGGCGTGGGCGCAGGCGGGATAGTTGGCGTCCACGATGGCGATCTCGTCGCCATGCCCCATGGCGCGCAGCGTCATCAGCAGCTCGGGGCCGAGCAGCGGATCAAGACCTTTCAGCATCCGTCATTCCTTGAAAAGAACATCGAAATCGCGGGCGAAGGTGGCGAGCAGCGGCAGCGCCGCGCCGCCGATGGCCCGCGCATCGCGCCCGACCGAGCCCTCCACGATCTGTGCCGGCGTAAGGCCCTGCCGGTCGATGGCGGAGAAGCGCTCGCGCGTGCGCGCCAAGAGCGCCTCGCGGACGGCGACCGGAAAGGCGCCGTCGATCACGATGGCCTCGAAGTCGATCACCGAAAGCGCCGCCGCGATCGCCTGGGCCAGACCGTCCGCCGCCTCGTCCAGCCATTCATCCAGCGGTTCGGCGAAGCTCGACCAGTCGTCCGGCGAGAGCCAGATATCGGTCCCATTCAGCCCGCGCGCGATCAGCCGCCGCTCCAGCCGGTAGATCGAGGCGCTGCGGATGAGCTGCTGCACGCTCCCCCCGCGGGCCCCGTCACGGCAGAGGATCGGCATGGAGCCGAGTGCGCCGGCATTGCCGCTGCGGCCGGGAAACAGCGTACCGCCCAGCACCACGCCGCCGCCGATGAAGGTGCCGATGTAGAAATAGGCGAAGTCGGCAAACCCGGCCCCGCGCCCGAAGGTGAGTTCCGCGGCGCAGGCCGATGTGCCGTCATTGCACATCCGCACCGGCCATTGCGGAAAGATAAGCCCGAGCTCGGCTGCGATGTCATTGTCGTGCCAGACCGCGAGCGCGCCCGGCGGCGTGTCGAGGTCGGCCTCCCAGCTCCACAGATCGAACGGCATGGCAACGCCGATGCCGGTGATGCGGGCGCGCTGCTCCTCGCTGAGCACCGCGATGAGGCGCGGGATCTCGGCGCGGGCGAAGTCGATCAGCGTCGCAGGCAGCGGATAGGCATAGGTGATGCGCGCGCGCGCCCGGATCCCCGCGAGGAAGTCCATCAGCACGAGGTCGCAGCTGCGCCGTCCGATCATCAGCCCGATGCCGAAGGCGCCGTCGGGGTTCAGTGAGAACGGTACCGAAGGCTGGCCGATCCGCCCGCGCAGGCGCTCCCCGGCAAGGAGCAGGCCGTCCGCCTGCAGCCGGTTCATGATGACGGTGGTGGTCTGGGCCGAAAGCCCGGTCAGGCGCGCGATCTCGGCCTTGGCCAGCGCCCGGTGACGGCGGATCAGCGACAGGATCAATCGCTCATTATAGAGCCGGACGCCGGTCTGGTTGGTGCCGCGCCCGCCGAAGGAAACCGGCGTGGCGTCGCCCGGCATGTCGCCCGCGGACCTGACGGGAGGTGCAAACTCGTCCATTCCCTGGCGCCTCCTCCATCGTCCATTTTCCGGCGACGGTTTACCGGGGAAAGCATGGCCCGCACAAGACCGATGGTCAATTATTAAATCCAGTTGATTTAATAATTGACACGGACGCGGGAGTGCGGCTTGATGGAATGCATCGAAGAAGATGACACGGGCTCAACCGTGCGCTCCTCAACAGTCCCCAAGGGAGGGAAGAATGCGTCGCACTTTCCGTCGCGCGGCCGTGTCCGCGCTTGCGCTCGGCATCGCCACCATGGCCGGCATCGGCATCGGCTCCGCCGCCGACAAGCCGATCGTCGGCCTCATCACCAAAACCAACACCAACCCCTATTTCGTGAAGATGCGCGAAGGCGCCGAGGCCAAGGCCGCGGAGCTCGGCATGGAGCTGCGCTCCTTCGCCGGCAAGCTGGATGGCGACAATGATTCCCAGGTCGCCGCGGTCGAGAACCTGATCGCCGCCGGGGCCAAGGGCATACTCATCACGCCAAGCGATTCCCGCGCCATCGTGCCGTCGATCGACAAGGCCCGCGCCGCCGGCATCCTGGTGATCGCGCTCGATACGTCGCTCGACCCGGCCAGCGCCGCCGACGCCACCTTCGCCACCGACAACTTCCTCGCCGGCGAGATGGTCGGCCAGTGGGCGGCGAAGACGCTCGGCGAGAAGGCCGGCTCCGCCAAGATCGCCCTGCTCGACCTCAACGTGAACCAGATCTCGGTCGACGTGCAGCGGGACCAGGGCTTCCTGAAGGGCTTCGGCGTAGATCTCGGCAACCCTGCCGCCATCGGCGACGAGAAGGATCCCCGGATCGTCGGCCACGACGTCACCCTCGGCAATGAGGAGGGCGGTCGCAAGGCGATGGAGAACCTGCTGCAGAAGGACCCCGAGATCTCGGTGGTCTACACCATCAATGAGCCCGCCGCCGCAGGCGCCTATGAGGCGCTGCGCTCGGTCGGACGCGAGAAGGACGTGCTGCTCGTCTCGATCGACGGCGGCTGCCCCGGCGTGCGCAACGTGCAGGACGGCGTGATCGGCGCGACCTCGATGCAGTTTCCCCTGCTGATGGCCGCCAAGGGCGTCGAGGCAGTGAAGGCCTTCGCCGATAGCGGCGCCAAGCCGAAGCCCAGCGAAGGCCTCGACTTCGTGAACACCGGCGTCGAGCTGATCACCGACAAGCCGGTCGAGGGCCTGCCCTCCACCCCGTCGGTCGCAGGCCTCAAGAAGTGCTGGGGCTGAGCCCCCGCATCCTCATCCGAGCCGTAACGTGATCCGTTGCGAGGGCGTGCTGCGCCCTCCCGGCTGCGCGCGCCACGCCAGTACGCAGCCGGCTTGCGGGAGGACATGGCGATGACCGACACCACCAGCTCATCCGCGCCAGCCGAAGGCCGGCCGCCGATCCAGAGCTTCGAACAGGTTCTCGAGAAGCGCGAGAGCCGCGTCGCGGAATTCGACAGCACGCCGAAATCACCGCTTCGACGACTCCAGCACCTGCTGCACGCAAACCCGACCGCCGTGCCCGCCATCGTTCTGGCGCTGGGCGTGATCGGCTTCAGCTTTATCGTCGGCGGACGCTTCCTGTCGTCCTTCAACCTGTCGCTGATCATCCAGCAGGTCACGATCATCGGCATCATCGGCATCGCCCAGACGCTGATCGTCATCACCGCCGGCATCGACCTGTCGGTCGGCGCCATCATGGTGCTGTGCTCGGTGGTCATGGGCAAGCTGGCGGTCACGCTCGGCGTGCCGGCCCCCCTCGCCTTCCTCGCCGGGCTCACGGTCGGCGGCGGCTGCGGCGCTATCAACGGCCTGCTGGTGACGCGGCTGCGGCTGCCGCCCTTCATCGTGACGCTTGGCACCTGGTCGATCTTCTTCGCCCTGAACCTCTGGTATTCGGGGTCCGAGACGCTGCGTTCCCAGGATGTCGCCAAGGCTGCGCCGTTCCTGCAGGTGCTCGGAACGCCGGTCGATATCCTTGGCGCGCGCTTCACTTATGGCTCGTTCTTCATGCTGCTTCTCATCGCAGTGGTGTGGTACGTGCTGAACCGCACCGCGCTTGGCCGCCACATCTATGCGGTGGGCGACGATCCGGCGGCGGCGGAGCTCTCCGGCATCCGTACCCAGCGGGTGCTGTTCAAGGTCTATGTTGCGGCGGGCATCGTCTGCGCGCTGGGCGCCTGGGCGCTGATCGGGCGCATCGGCTCCATCTCCCCGCAGGCGGGGCAGACCGCCAATCTCGACAGCATCACCGCGGTGGTGATCGGCGGCGCCAGCCTGTTCGGCGGCCGCGGATCCATCGTCGGCACGCTGATCGGCGCTCTCATCGTCGGCGTGTTCCGCAACGGCCTCGCGCTCTCCGGCGTGGATGTGCTGTGGCAGGAATTCACCGTCGGCATTCTCATCATCGTGGCGGTCGCCCTCGACCAGTGGATCCGCAAGGTGTCGGCATGAGCACGCTTTCCCACACCCAACCCGCACCCCCCACCGCCCTGCACACCGCCGCGCCCGTTCCGGTGCTGGCCGCGCGCGGAATGGTGAAGCGCTATGGCCGCGTCACGGCGATGGACCACGCCGATTTCGACCTCTATCCGGGCGAGATCCTCGCGGTGATCGGCGACAACGGGGCCGGCAAGTCCTCCCTGATCCGTGCGCTCTCCGGCGCGCTGGTTCCCGACGACGGCGAGATCCTGATGGACGGCCAGCCGGTGCGCTTCGGCTCCCCGCTCGACGCGCAGAAGGCCGGCATCGAGACCGTCCACCAGTCCCTCGCCCTTTCGCCCAGCCTGTCGATCGCCGACAACATGTTCTTGGGCCGCGAGATCCGCCGCTCGGGCGTGATGGGCTCCGTCTTCCGCATGCTGGATCGCCCGGCGATGCAGAAGGTGGCGCGCGACAAGCTGACCGAGCTCGGCCTGATGACGGTGCAGAGCATCAACCAACCGGTCGAGACGCTGTCCGGCGGCCAGCGGCAGGGCGTGGCGGTGGCGCGGGCGGCGGCCTTCGGTTCGCGTGTCGTCATCATGGACGAGCCGACGGCGGCGCTCGGCGTGAAGGAAAGCCGGCGCGTGCTGGAACTGATCCTGGAGGTGCGCCGGCGCGGCCTGCCCATCGTCCTGATCAGCCACAACATGCCCCACGTCTTCGAGATCGCCGACCGCATCCACATCCATCGGCTGGGACGGCGGCTCTGCGTCATCGACCCGAAGGCGCACACCATGTCCGACGCGGTGGCCTATATGACGGGCGCCAAGCTGCCGGAGGAGCAGCTCGCCGCCTGATACGGATCGGATGACAATGCGTTAAACGCATGTCTCGCGTGGCGCATTGCTGCTGTGCAGCGTATGCACTTCTGTTATGGTGCAATGCACACTAACTTTCCCCTCGACATGAGGCGGCGGCCCGCGGGCTGCCGTCGATCGAGGAGACCCGTGCCATGCGCATCATCGACAGCTTCAACACCTTTGTCGCCCGTTATCGCCGCTATGAGCAGATCCGCCGCGAGCTGACCTCGCTGAACGATCGCGAGCTGAGCGAGCTGGGCCTCGGCCGCTACGACATCGAGCCGCTCGCCCGCGAGGCGGCGAAGGCTGCCGAGGTCGAACGCGCCGCGCCGGCGCTGCGCCTTGCTTCGGCGGCCTGACCTTCGCCGTCCCGGCCTCGCGGTCCACGCCGCGAGGTTGCGCTGTCTACGCCGTCGCGAGGGAAGGCTGGCTATTGCGCCGCGTCATCGCTAGAGTGATCGCCCTTTAGCAGGAGCGATGCGGTGACGCTGGACGTCGACGCTCAGGTGGCGGCGGTCGCGACCATCTCGGCCATCCCTTCCATTCTTGAAGTGGCCTGCGCGACGACAGGCATGCGCTTTGCCGCGGTAGCGTGCGTCACCGATACCCGCTGGGTCGCCTGCGCCACGCGCGACGAGCTTGGCTTCGGCATGGTCGCCGGCGACGAGATCCCGATCGAGACCACTTTCTGCGACCGGGTGCGCGCCACGCGCCGCGAGGTGGTGTTCGACGATGCGGCCGCCGACCCCGCTTATGCCGACGACCCGATTCCCAAGCTCTACAACATCACCAGCTACCTCTCGGTGCCGGTGGTGCTTTCGGACGGCAGCTTCTTCGGCACGCTCTGCGCGCTCGACACGCGGCCGACGGCGCTGAAGGACACGCCCACCGTGGCGATGTTCCGCCTCTTTGCCCAGCTCGTCGCCCGCCATGTCGAGGATCGGCTGCTCCTGCATGAGAGCCACGCCCAGCTCGCCGCCTCCCGCGAGGCGACGGAGCTGCGCGAACAGTTCATCGCCGTGCTCGGCCATGATCTGCGCAATCCGATCGCGGCGCTGCAGGGCGGGATCCGGCTTCTTGCGCGCGAGCAGGTGGGAGCGAAGTCGGCCTCCATCCTCGATGCCATGCGCCAGACTACCGGACGCATGGCCGCGCTGGTGGACAATCTGCTCGACCTCGCCCGTGGCCGCCTTGCCGGCGGGATTACGGTGGACCCGGACGGCTCGCGGGACATCACCGACACGCTGGAGCAGGTGGTCGCCGAAGTCCGTGCCGCCCATCCCGAGCGGGTCATCGAGACGACATGCCGGATCGACCGGCCGGTGCCGGTCGATCACCAGCGGATCGCACAGATGCTGGCGAACCTCCTCGCCAATGCCGCAACCCATGGCGCGCCGGACCAGCCGATCCGCGTTGGCGCACAGGCGACGAACGGGGTGTTCGAACTCAGCGTCTCCAATGGCGGCGAACCCATCCCGCCGGAAGCCCTCGGCCGGCTGTTCCAGCCCTTCTATCGCGGCAGCCGCACCACGAATCACGGGCTCGGCCTCGGCCTTTATATCGCCACGCAGGTGGCGAAGGCCCATGGCGGCACGCTCGATGTCGCTTCGGATTCCCGCGAGACGCGCTTCACCTTCCGCATGATGCTGCCGCCGCTGGGGCTCGCCCAGCCGGAAGCGAAGCCGGCGGAAGCGAACCCCGCGGAAGCGAACCTGCCCGCAGCGTGAGCCTTCAGCGCGCGCGCTGGCCGAACAGCACCTTCTGGGCGTCCTTGTCGGTGGCGAGGTCCAGCTTGCCGCGATCCTCGGCATTCACGGCAAGGCCGCGCTTCACCGCCGGGCGGGCCAGAACCGCCTCCAGCCAGCGGGCGAAATGGGGGAATTCGGCGATGTCCTGCCCCTGCCGCTGCCACAGCTTCGCCCAGCCGACGCAGGCGATGTCGGCGATGGAGTAGGCGCCGGCCAGATATTCGTGGTCCTTCAGCCGGGTGTTCATCACCCCGTAGAGCCGGTGCACCTCATTGGTGTAGCGGTCGATGGCGTAGGGAATCTTCTCCGGCGCATAGATGCGGAAATGGTGCGCCTGCCCGGCCATGGGGCCGAGGCCGGCCATCTGCCAGAACAGCCACTGGTCCACCTCCACCCGGCCGCGCTCGTCGCGGGGATAGAACTGCCCCGTCTTGCGCCCGAGATATTGCAGGATGGCCCCCGATTCGAAGATCGAGATCGGCGCCCCGTCCGGCCCCTCGGGATCGATGATCGCCGGCATCTTGTTGTTGGGCGAAATGGCGAGAAAGTCCGGTTTGAACTGCTCGCCCTTGCCGATATTCACCGAATGCACGGTGTAGGGCAGGCCGCACTCCTCCAGCATGATGGTGATCTTCCAGCCATTGGGAGTCGGCCAGTAGTGAAGCTCGATCGGCTGGGTCTGGGGCTGGGCCATGCTGTTCTAGCCTTCAAATCGCCTCGGTCCGGTGCACCGCGGCACCCTGGTGACAAGAGGTAGGCCGCGGCGGGGCGGCTGGCAAGCCACGCCCCGCGCCGGAAGCGGCGGAGAGCCGGGGCCGATCCCCTTCCACACGACGGCGCAGGCACCCGTGCGGCCCATTCCGTGCCTATTGACAGCCTCCCCGTGCCGGGCGGATGTTTTTGGCAGATCTCTGCACGCGGGGGGCGGCAGCAGGGTCGGAACGTTGCCTCGCGGGGCGACGGAAGGCCGTGCGCTTCCCAGGCCGCGGGACAGCCGCAAAGGTTCGCTTCCATGCTGGGGAATGTTGGCTTGCGCCCGTGCCGCGCTTCCGCCGCGCTGGCGTTTCTTTTGCTCGCCGCTGCGCCGGCCTTTTCCGCCGCCGTCGCCGTGGCGCCGGAACCTCCCGCATCCCTGAAGATCGTCGATCAGGCGCCGGCCGCGCCAACCGCCGCGCCCATCCTGCTTGCCAAGGGTGGTGGAGGCGGGGGCGGTCACGGTGGGGGCGGTGGCAAATCGGGCCGCTCCGGCAAGGACAGCAGCGATCCCGACGGCAACGGCGCGCCGCTCGCGCCGGCTTCGCTCGCCGTGGCGCCCGGCAGCGTGTCCGGCCTCGATCCGGCAAAGGAGCAGGCCTGCACGGCGCAATGGCGCGCCAAGATCGCGGAGAACGGCGGCAACAGCAAGGCCGCCAAGAAATGGCATCAGTTCATGATGAGTTGCATGCGATGATGAGAGGTCACATGACGAACAGCATTCTTCGAGCCGAGATTCGCCCCGATCTTCGGGCCTGGCGCACACCCGCCCTCGCCGTCCTTCTCGCCGCCGCGGCCTTTGCCGCCACCCCGGCCAAAGCCGCCACGATTCAGGAATGCGCGACGCGCTGGAACGACATGAAGGCGAAGAATCAGACCGGCGACATGGTCTATCGCGATTTCTCGAAACAGTGCCTTTCCGAGGGCAAGGCTTCGACCTCCACCTCGACGAGCACCACAGCTCCCGCAGCAAAGCCGGCCGACGCCGCGCCGACGCCGGCCAAGCCCGCCACCGCCGATTCCGATGCGCCGAAGAAGACGACGCGCATGCCCCGCGCTGAGGTGGCCGCCGACCGGCAGGCCACCAAGGCCTGCAACGAGCAGTGGAAGGCCTACAAGGCCGCCAACGACCTGAAGGGCGCCAAGGCCTGGCACGTCTTCATGGCCAAATGCCTGCCGTAAGGAAACGGTTGCGAGGCGGGCGGGCGCCCGCCCGCCCCTCAGAGAGCCATTTCGACCAGGCGACATCACCTGGCTGACAGGAAAAGTCTTTCAATTCAAGGAATTGTAGCGTTTTCTAAACGCTCTATATCAGCTCGACCTTGAAGCCGAGATGGCGCCGCTCGAAGCCCGCCGCCTCATAGAAGCGGTGGGCATCGTAGCGCTGGAGATGGGTGGTGAGCTGCAGCGAGCCGGCCCCCAGCCGCTTTGCCTCCGCCTTGGCGAACTCCATCATCGCCTTGCCGACCCCTCGCCCGCGCATGTCGGGGGCCACGTGCACCGCCTCCGCGATGGCGAGGCAGCGGCCATGGCGCAACAATGCGTGCACCACGATCAATTCGAACGTACCGACGATCCGCTCGCCGAGCCGCGCCACATAGAGCGTGGTCGCACCGTTTTCCACGATCGCGTCATAGGCCGCCTCGTAATGATGGGCATAAGCCGGGTCGTCGCTGTCCCGCTCGCCGAACACCCGGTCGGTAGCGAGGATCGCGACGATGCCCGGCACATCGGCCCGGCTGGCCCGCTCGAAACGGAGCGCATCCGTGGAGGAGGCAGCGGCATTTTCCGGGGTCGAGCTCATGAAAGGCGGCACCTCATGGGTAGGGAAGCGTCCGGTGAGGGCGCGGTCTGCGCGCCCCCTCACCCCAGATTAGGCGCAAGGGCGCCTCGCGCCCACCCTGCCGGCAAGGAATGCGCGCCCCTCACCGGCAAAGAACCCGTCCGGCTCAGATGCCGAGCTTGCCCTTCAGCAGGTCGTTCACCGCCTGCGGATTGGCCTTGCCGCCGGTCTGCTTCATCACCTGCCCGACGAACCAGCCGAGCATGGTGGGCTTCGCCTTCACCTGCTCCACCTTGTCGGGATTGGCGGCGATGATCGCGTCCACCGCCGCCTCGATGGCGCCGGTGTCGGTCACCTGCTTCATGCCGCGCGCTTCCACGATCTGGCGCGGATCGCCCCCCTCGGTGAACACGATCTCGAACAAATCCTTGGCGATCTTGCCGGAGATGGTGCCGTCCGCGATCAGATCGACGATGGCGCCGATCTGGGCCGCCGAGACCGGCGAGGAGGCGATGTCCTTGCCTTCCTTGTTCAGCCGGCCGAACAGCTCGTTGATGACGAAGTTCGCGGCCGCCTTCGCATCGCGCCCGGCTGCCACCTCCTCGTAATAGGCCGCCGTCTCCTTCTCCGCCACCAGCACGTCGGCGTCATAGGCGGAGAGGCCGTAGACCTTCACGAAGCGGGCCTTCTTCTCGTCCGGCAGCTCCGGCAGATGCGCGGCGAGCGCGTCGACGAAGGCCTGGTCGAATTCCAGCGGCAGCAGGTCCGGGTCGGGGAAATAGCGGTAGTCGTGCGCTTCTTCCTTGGAGCGCATGGAACGCGTCTCGCCGCGGCCCGGATCGAACAGCCGGGTCTCCTGCTCGATCACCCCGCCATCCTCGATGATGCCGATCTGGCGGCGGGCCTCGATCTCGATGGCCTGGCCGATGAAGCGGATGGAGTTGACGTTCTTGATCTCGCAGCGCGTGCCGAAATCATCGCCCGGCTTGCGCACCGACACGTTGACATCCGCCCGCAGATTGCCCTTCTCCATGTCGCCGTCGCAGGTGCCGAGATAGCGCAGGATGGTGCGCAGCTTGGTCACGTAGGCCTTCGCCTCCTCCGAGGAGCGCAGATCGGGCTTGGAGACGATCTCCATCAGCGCCACGCCGGACCGGTTGAGGTCCACCAGCGACATGGTCGGGTTCTGGTCGTGGATCGACTTGCCGGCGTCCTGCTCCAGATGCAGCCGCTCGATGCCCACCTCGATGGTGCCGTCCGCGGTGTCGACCAGCACCACTCCCTCGCCGACGATGGGGCTCTTGTACTGGCTGATCTGGTAGCCCTGCGGCAGGTCCGGGTAGAAATAGTTCTTGCGGTCGAACACCGAGCGCAGGTGGATCTCGGCCTTGAGTCCGAGCCCGGTGCGCACCGCCTGCTTCACGCATTCCTCGTTGATCACCGGCAGCATGCCCGGCATTGCCGCGTCGACCAGCGAGACATGGCTGTTCGGCTCGCCGCCGAAGGCCGTGGAGGCGCCGGAGAAGAGCTTGGCGTTGGAGGTGACCTGCGCATGGATCTCCATGCCGATCACCACCTCCCAGTCGCCGGTCGCTCCCTTGATGAGCTTCTTCGGGTCGGCGGGGCGGGCATGCATGTTCATGGCGCGGTCTCTCGGCAGGGTCGGAACGGACGGGCCGTCTCTATCGCAGGCGGGTTATCCCGTTTTTGGGATGAGGTAAACGGCAAAGGCAAACCGCCCCGCCCGCACGGCGTCATGGCCGGGCTTGGCGCGGCCTTCACCGGGCATGACGTGGCGAAACGGGATGTCGCCCGGCCTCCCCGCCTCTCACGGCAGCGTCAGGCGATACACCAGCACGAGGGTGTCGACATCCGCGCCGGCGTCGTAGTCGGCCCCGGCCTGATGGCCGGTCTTCGTCAGGAAGTCGTTGTCGTTCGCCACCAGCAGGAACACGTCCTTCGGGTTGGCGGGGTCGAGCGCGGGCACGATGGCCATGGATTCCCACTTCTCCGGCAGGTCGGTGGGGTCGTGGGGCTCGCCATTGTGCAGGCCGACCCGGGCGAGCTGGGCATTGTCGTTGATGTCCACCACCGGCCCGGCGAGGCGGGCCGGGGTCACGGCGGCGTCGAGCACGCCCTTGGGCGCGACCGGCTCTAGGCCGTCGAAGCGGGTGCCGGCGATGTTGGTGGCGCCGTTGAGATCGAGCAGGTCGACCCGGCGATAGAGCGACGTCGCGCCCTTCACGCCCCAGCCATTGTTGCTGTCGCGCGAGAGCAGCAGGAAGCGGCCGTCGCCCAGCGCGGTCAGTTCGCTCTGCGCCGCGACCAGCGTCTTGTCGTCGTCCTTGAACACCGGCAGCGGCACGACATATTCGGCCGTGAGCTTCAGATGGTCGGGATCGGCGGCGTCATAGACGAGCGCGCGGCTGTCCTGCCGGGTGGACTTCCTGTCGCCGCCGTCCTGCCGGGTCGCGCTCTGCAGCACGACGGTCAACTGCTTCGTGGCCGGGTCATAGGCCATGCCCTCGAAACCCTGATTGTTCTGCCGCCCGGTGTCGGGATCCTTCGGGTCGGGATGCGGCGCGCCGGGGCCGGGATTGTCGGAGGAGAAGTCGAGCTTGCCCTTGCGCATCGGCAGGAAGGCCTGCGGCGGCAGGGTCGCCGAGAGCATCTTGCCCTCAGCGGAGAAATGGTAGATCGCCGGGCCGTATTCATCCGAGATCATCAGCGAGCCGTCGGGCAGGCGCACGATCGCCTCGGGATCGAGGCTCACCGCGCCGGTCACCGCGCCGGGCAGGCCGGGGCCGCCCTGCGGCGTGCCGTTGGCGGTGTTGATGGTCACCGGGTCCAGCCCGGTCAGCGGCTTGCCGGTGGTGTCGGTCAAAAGGAAGGTGCCGTCCAGCTTCAGCGCCGCCTGGGCCGCCGTGCCGTCCTCCGGCATGTCGAAGGCGACGGAGAGGGTGTTGACGCGCGTGCTGTAGTCGGTCGTGCCCTCGACATTGTAGCCGCGGTCCGGCAGCAGCAGGAACGAGCCGGCATATCCGGTCGGGGTCTTCTGCCAGTCGATCGTCGCCATGCCGGAGCCGGAGCCGAAGGTCTCGCCGAAGCTGTCGCGCAGGCTGCCGGGCAGGCGGCCCATGGCGACAAGCCCCTTATTGACCGGCAGCGACTGCGCCTGCGCGGCGGGCACGAGGCCCCCGGCGAGCAGCAGCGCGGCAGTGCCGGCCACCAAGATTCGGCATGTGGCAGAGGGGCGGCGGGCGGCACGCGCACGCAGGAGCGGCAGCATTTTCATGAGGTGTGATCTCCAGCAGGAACAAATAGGGGCGGCGCCGAGACACCGCGCAGAACACTGTCAGGACGCTGCCAGCCCGATCGACCGCCGGAGGCGCCCGACGTCATCTTCAGCCGTTCTTCCCATCAACCTGCCGTGTTCGTGCGAAAGCCCACAATTCGGCCGGTTTGCTCGGGAAGATCTCCGCGCAGCAGCACCTTCTCTTTCCGCTGCGTAGCATTCGCAATGCCTTCACCGAGGACCGGCCGCCATGGCGCGCATCCCCTCGCCTCTCTGCCGGGCGGCCCTGTCCGCCATCGCCATCCTGTCCGCGGGCGCGCCGGCGCAGACCGCTCCGATCGGCATTGCCGCGCCGCCCGGCATCGTCGCGGTACGCGGCATCGTCACCGGCAATGTCCAGAAGGTCGGCTTCCGGGCGATGGTGATGAAGCAGGCCATCAAGCACAATCTCGCGGGCACGGCCCGGAACCACCCGGACAGCAGTGTGGAATTCACGCTTCAGGGCCGGCCGGGCCGGATCGATAAGGCGCTCGAAACCATCCGCGATGGCACGCGGACATCGTCCGATGTGAAGGTCGCGACGGAACCGACCGCCGTCGACCCGGCGCTCGGCACGTTCACGGTCTTCGACTGGACGTCGACGAGCCGGAACATCACGCAACCCTACACACTCGTCTTCACGGTCAGGAGCGTGGACGAAACCATCCCGATGGCGCAGGCAAGGAACGCCTGGCACGCGATCCTCAGGACCACGCTGGCGGATGACGACCTCCGCAAGCTCGGGCCGGACGATTGATCGCCTCACAGATGAAATCCTCCGCAATGACGCGCCGACAAGCCCGCTTCCCGAAGGGGCAGACCCGACGGACGGCCCGGGAAGCTAGGAGCCTTCCTTGACGGTTCTGTGAAGGCGCCGGCACCCTCCCGCTCGCCCGTGCCGTTCCGGGGCGCTCGTCGTGGCCCGGCGCGGCAGGATGACCCCTCGCCTGCCCCGCATCTCACGGACCCCCGCATGTTCACGCTTGCCGAGCTCGAAGCCGCCCACGCCCTCGTCCGCGCCGCCTTTCCCGGCACCCCGCATTATGCGTGGCCGCTGCTCGGCGCCCGCGCCGGGACGGAGGTTTGGGTAAAGCACGAGAACCACACCCCGACCGGCGCCTTCAAGGTGCGCGGCGGGCTGGTGCATCTGGATCGGCTGGCCCGGCAGGGCGGGGCGGAGGCCGGCATCATCTCCGCCACCCGCGGCAATCACGGCCAGTCGCTCGCCTATGCCGGGCGGCGGGTCGGCATCCCGGTCACCATCGTCGTGCCACAGGGCAACAGCGCCGAGAAGAATGCCGCCATGGCCGCCCTCGGCGCCCGGCTCATCGAGCACGGCGCGGATTTCGACGCCGCGCGCTCCCACGCCATGGCGCTGGCGCGGAGCGACGGCCTGACCTTCGCCCCCTCCTTCCACCGCGATCTCGTTCTCGGCGTCGCCACCGCGGCGCTGGAACTGTTCCGCGGCGCCCCGCCGCTCGACGTGCTCTATGTGCCGATCGGCCTCGGCTCGGGCATCTGCGCGGCGATCCTGGTGCGCGACCTGCTGGGGCTGCCCACCCGCATCGTCGGGGTGCAGGCCGAGGGTGCACCGGCCTATGCGTTGTCCTTCGCCGCCGGCCGCCCGGTCGAGAGCGCGCACGCCGACACCCGGGCCGACGGCCTCGCCGTCCGTGTGCCCTCGCCCGACGCGCTCGCCATCATGCTCGAGGGCGCCGAGCGGGTGGTGACGGTGAGCGAGGAAGCGATCGCGCAGGCGATCCGCATCTATTGGACCGACACCCACAATCTCGCGGAAGGGGCCGGCGCCGCCGCGCTCGCCGCGCTGCTTCAGGACAGGGCGACGCTTCGGGGCCGGCGCGCCGGGGTGATGCTCTCCGGCGGCAATATCGACCTCGCGACGTTCCGCGACTGGGTGCCGGCATAGCCGGTAAAGACCGCGCGGCACAGGCCGGCCCGATCACGGCGCAACCCGCGGCATCGCCGGCCACGGAGACGAAACGTGCCGGCATCGCCGGCCACGACCGTGCGCCGCGCTTGACCCTCCCGCCAGCCCTGCCTACCGTCAGGCTTGGCTGGTGCGGCCGGCCGCTCGCGCCCTTCCGGGCATGGTGAACGCACCACATTCCCCCAGTCGTCGTCCCCGTCCCACCGGCGATGCCGTCAGCAATGCGAGCACTGACCTCCCGCACCGCCGCAGACGCGGAACGCACCATGCCGCCACCCCTGAACACCCATGTCGCCTCGCGCGACGACGCCAAGGCCCTCGCCGCCGTTCTGCGCGGCACGCTGGCCGAGCGCGGCATCGCCATCGCCCACGGCCAGGCCCTCGATCTCGTCGCCCGCCAGTTCGGCTGCCGGGACTGGAACCACCTCGCCGCACTGGTGCCGGAGCAAGTACCGCCCGGCGCCCCGCGCTTCCTGCGCACCTGCCCGGTGCTGCGCATCTTCGACGAGGCGAAGGCCCGTGCCTTCTATCTGGATTTTCTCGGCTTCCGGCTGGACTGGGAGCATCGCTTCGCCCCCGATGCGCCGCTCTATGCGCAGGTCTCGCGGGCCGGACTGCTGCTGCATCTGTCCGCCCATCACGGCGACGCCACCCCGGGCGCGACCGTGTTCGTCGGCATGGAGCAGATCGCCCTGTTCCACGCCGAACTGACGGCGAAGGATAACCCGCAGATGCGTCCCGGGCTCGACCGCTTGGACTGGGGCATCCAGATGGAGGTCACCGACCCCTTCGCCAACCGCATCCGCTTCTGCGAGCAGCGTCACGGCGGCTGAGGCGCCGCCTCACCCGATACTGATGAACGCCGTGCCAAGGATCGCCACGCCCGCCCCCAGCCAGGCCATCGGCCGCGGGGCGGTGCGCGTGCGGATCCACACCATCGGCAGGATCACGACAGGTGCCATGGAGGACAGTGTCGAGATCACCCCGACATCGCCCTCGCGCAGCGCCGCCATCAGCAGCGACATGCCGAGCACGGTGCCGAACAGCGCGGAGGTCACCGCCAGGCCCACATTGCGCGCCTTGACCGGCGAGCGGTCGGTACGGGCGAAGGGAAACACCGCCAGCGCCAGAAAAAAGGCTGCCGCGAGCCCCGAGCGCACCGCCATCGCCGCGAAGGGCTCCACCCCCGCCGCCATGGCCGGGCGCGCGAACAGATTGCCCAGCGCCTGCCCGAAGGCCGTGAGCACGCCGAGCCCGATGCCGGTCCAGTTCACCCGCGCGCGCGCCGGGGCCGGCACGGGCGGCGCATCCGCCGCCGCCGCGGCGACCGCCGGCGCAGGGCTGCGCGCACGAATCGCCAGCGCCACCCCGCTCAACACCAGCACGACGCCCACGCTTTGGCGCAATGTCACGGTCTCGCCGAACACCACATAGCCCAACGCCAGCGCAAAGGGCGAGGTCAGCGAGAACAGCAGCGCCGTCACGCGCGGGCCGGCAGCATAGATCGTGGCGAAATAGGCCGTCGTGGCGATCATGATGCCGAACACGCTGGACGCCGCCAGCAGCCCCAAGCCGTGCAGGCTGATGCTGCCCCATCCTCCCAGCAGGGAGGCGAGCGCGCTGGTCATCAGGAAGGCCGCGCTCATCTGCCAGCGGGTGAGCCGGAACAGCCCCACCCTTCCGTTCAGCTCGCTGATGAACATGGCGCTGAGCGCGATGCAGGCGGCCGCGCCGACGGCCATGATCTCGGGCAGGAACACGGGAAAGCGCCTTGAAAGAAAACGCGCGCTCTAAAGCACGCCGCCGCAGCGCCGTCCATGCGGCGTTGGGAGGACGCGGCGAGCCTCAGCCCAGCCGCTCCTCCTCATAGGCGATGACGAAGGCGATCATGTGCCGCCACAGCGTCTCGGCCAGCTCGGGCGGCACGCCCTTGGTCTCGGCCTCGGCGCGCACCTTCTCGACCACGTCCTCGACGCGCTCGGGCAGCAGGGCGGCGAGGCCCTCCGCCTTCTTCACTTCCACCACCTGCTGCACCACCTCGAAGCGGCGGGCCAGCAGGGTGACGATCTCGGCGTCGATGGCGTCGATCTCGGCGCGGAACGGCGCCAGCGGCCGCTCCTCCTCGGGCAGCGGCCGTACCATCACGCCCACCACGCCTCGGGAACGGGGAAGCGGCCGGCGGCTTCCTCGATCACCTGCGCCAGCGAGAACAGGCCTTCCTCGCCGAAGGGCCGGCCGATGAGCTGCAGGCCGAGCGGCAGCCCTTCCGAGGACAGCCCCGCCGGCACCGAGATGCCCGGCAGGCCGGCCATGTTCAGCGTCACGGTGAATACGTCCTGCAGATACATCTCGACCGGATCGGCGCCCGACTTCTCGCCGATGCCGAAGGCCGGGGACGGCGTCGCCGGGGCCAGCACCGCGTCGATGCCCTCGGCGAAGGCGTTCTCGAAGTCGCGCTTGATCAGGGTGCGCACCTTCTGCGCGCGCACGTAATAGGCGTCGTAATAGCCGGCGGAGAGCACATAGGTGCCGATCATGATGCGCCGGCGCACCTCCGGGCCGAAGCCGGCGGCGCGGGTCTTCTCGTACATCTCGACGATGTCCCGCCCCGCGACGCGCTCGCCATAGCGCACGCCGTCATAACGGGCGAGATTGGAGGAGGCCTCCGCCAGCGCCACGATGTAATAGGCCGGCAGCGCATATTTCGTGTGCGGCAGGCTGATCTCGACAACCTCGGCGCCGGCGTCGCGCAGCATCTGCGCGCCGCGATCCCACAGCATGGCGATCTCGGATGACATGCCGTCCACCCGGTACTCAACCGGGATGCCGATGCGCTTGCCCCTCACAGAGGCGCCGACCGCGGCCTCGTAGTCCGGCACCGCGATCGGGGCTGACGTCGAATCCTTCGGGTCGTGCCCGGCCATGGAGCGCAGCAGGATCGCCGCATCGTTCACCGAGCGGGCGAGCGGGCCAGCCTGGTCCAGCGAGGAGGCATAGGCAATGATGCCCCAGCGCGAGCAGCGGCCATAGGTCGGCTTGATTCCGACGGTGCCGGTGAAGGCCGCCGGCTGGCGGATCGAGCCGCCGGTGTCGGTGCCCGCCGCGCCGGCGCAGAGCTGCGCCGCGACCGCCGCCGCCGAGCCGCCGGAAGAGCCGCCGGGTACCAGCTTCGTGGTCGAGCCGGTCTTGCGCCAGGGGTTCACCGTCGGGCCGAAGGCGCTCGATTCGGTGGAGGAGCCCATGGCGAACTCGTCCTGGTTCAGTTTGCCGAGCAGCACCGCGCCGTCCGCCCAGAGCTTGCCGGTGACGGTCGATTCATAAGGCGGCACGAAATTGCCGAGGATCTTCGAACCCGCGGTCGTGCGCACGGTGTCGGTGGCGTAGTTGTCCTTCACGCCGAGCGGGATGCCCTCCAGCGGTCCGACATCGCCCTGCGCGCGGCGCTCGTCGCTCGTCTGCGCCATGGCGCGCGCCTTGTCGTGCGTCGCCAGCACATAGGCGTTGAGCGCGGCCGAGGAATCGATGGCGCCGAGATAGGCCTCGGTCAGCTCCACGGCGGAGAAGCGGCCCTGCGCGAGGCCTTCGCGGGCGGCGGTCAGCGTCAGGCGGGTGAGTTCGTTCGACATCGGGATCACTCCACCACCTTGGGCACCGCGTAGAAGCCGTCCTCGGCCAGCGGGGCATTGGCGAGCACCTTGGCGGCGCAGTCGCCGTCATTCACGACGTCCGCCCGCAGCGGAAGCTGCATCGGGGTTACGCTGGTCATCGGCTCGACGCCGTCCACGTTCACCTGCGCCAGCTCGTCCACGAAGGCGAGGATGGCGTTCAGCTCACCCTGCAGATGGGCCACCTCGTCGTCCGTCACCGCGATACGCGCCAGATGCGCCACGCGCCGAACCGTCGCCTGATCGACCGACATCCCGACATCCTGAAAACATGAAACCAATCGCGCGCCCTATAGCAGGGCCGCGCGCCGCACCGCAACGCGCGAGGGCGGGATCGGGTGCAGGAAAGGCGGCGCCGGCCACCACTCCAGCCGGAGGCAAGCGCTCGCTGCCTCGTCCTCCCGGCCGGAGGCGCAGCGGCAGAGCCGGGATCGCCCGCACCCGGGGCGACGCTGCTCGCGCATAGGGCCCTCGCGACCGCGCGCGATCTTCGGATCGCGCCTGCGGCGTGTCCAGAATGACGGCAAAGGCACAGGGAACCGGAAGGCCATCGTGCCCGAAAACGTCCGGGCCTCGGTCAATGTCCGTCAGGGCCCGATCTTCACCAGGCAGGCGCCCGCGGCCTCCGCATTGCTGCGGGCGCTGAGGCGGCCGATCTTGCCGCCATAGGCCAGCGATTTGGTGACCTCGGTCACCACATCCTCGACATCCGCACCCGCGGCGATCCTGTCCACCGACTGGTCGTAGATCATGCGTCCGTCGCCGGAGAGCTTCCCGGCGCAGGCATCGGCCCCCTTGCGGTCGGCAAGGGCCGGAGCGGCGGCAAGGCCGGTCAGCGTCAGGACGGCGAACCCGGCCGCGAGGCGGCGTGTGAACATCAGGCGAGCGGACACCGGTTTCTCCCGACGCAGGACGGAGCCCGGAACGGCGCAAGAGGCGCGCAGGGCCGGGCGGATACGGGAGCAGCTTACCATCCGCCGAAATGGGACGCCATCGAGACCGTCCGGGCTGCCCCCCGACATGGCATCACCGCCATCGTCGCACCCGCATGGGTGAAGGCGACGCCCCGACGCGGCACCTCCCGCCGAACGCACGCCCCGCTGCGACAGGCTCCTGTCAAACGGCCTCCCGCGCACGCTTGCTTGTTCCGGCCGCCCATGCGAGACGCCACCCATAAGTGCTGCGGGTATTATCCTTTTGAAGCATGAACACGATTCTTTTGGATAGCCTGACATACGGAAGGAGAATGCGGTGACCGCCCCATTCCAGCCTGCGCTGCCCGTCGCGCTTCTGCCGGCGCACGCTTGGGAAGCGGGATCGGACATCCGTCCGGCGTTGCCGGACAGCGTTTCCGTCGATGCGGCGTTGCGCAGCGAGATCATGGCCCATCCGCGGTTCTGCGCCACCGCCCGCCAGGCCGCGACGGTGATCGCGGACAGCTATCGCGGGCGGTTCATCGTCAACCAGATCATCAGCGATCGCGGCCGCTTCTGCCTCGGCCTGCTCGTCGTCGACTTCACCCATCGCGAAAACGCGCCGATCGGTTTCACCTCGACCGAAATGAAGGCGGAGGCCGCCAGGCTCGGGCTGTGCAGCGCCGGCCGCGTCGATGCCTTTCTCGCCACGCTGCGGCTGTTCGGGCTACTTGCGCCCGTGCCAGATGACGACCGGCGGCGGCGTCGCCTCATGGTCACGGAAAAGCTGATGGCGCTTCACCGCACCCGCTGGGAGGCGCTGTTCGCGGTCCTGGCCGAGATCGCGCCGGACCTGCGCGGCGCCTCACGCCGTTTTCACGATTCGCGCTTCGCCGCCGCCTATGTCCGCGCTCTGCTGGCGCCGATCTATCAGGGCTGGCGCGCCGCCGATGCCACCCCCGAATTGTCGGCACTCACGGATCGCAACATGGGCGCCATCATCCCGCTCGCTCTGCTGGAGACGGCCTATGGGGCGGCGCCGATGAGCGTGGCGGGGCTGGCACGCTCCTTCGGGGTCTCGCGCTCGCATGTGCAGAAGCTGCTGGAAACCGCCGAAGACGCCGGGCTGGTCGTCCGGCCCGATCCGCGACTGGGTTTCATCGCCACGCCGGCTCTGGTCCGGGCATCCCACGGCTTCATCGCCGCGCTGATGGCCCGCCAGATCGCAGCCGCGCGGCAGGACCTGCATGGCGCCGGCAGCGAAGACCGCATGGCAGGAATCGGCGCCAACCCGTTCTGAAAAAGGACATTCCCGGCCCCGTTCGAAGCAGGGCCGGGAATCTTCACGACCCGCTCAGGGCTTGGCGAAATCGACCGGCGTGCCGCTCTCCAGCACCTTGACGGTGGCTTCCCCGCCGACGAGATCGACGAAGCCGGCCGGATCCTTCACCAGCGGCGGGAAGGAGGCGTAGTGGCACGGGACGATGGTGAGGCCCGGCAGATAGCGCCGCACCGCAAGCGCCGCGGTGCGGGGCCCCATGGTGAACCGGTCTCCGATCGGCACCAGCGCGATCTCCGGCTGGTGGATCTCCGCGATCAGCCCCATGTCGGAGAAGATGTCGGTATCGCCCATGTGCCACACGGTCGGCTCCCCGGGGGCATGGACGATGAGCCCGTTCGGGTTGCCGAGATAGACCGAGGCGCCATCCACCAGCTGACCGGAGGAATGGTCGGCGCGGACCATGGTGACGGTGAAGCCGTCGAGTTCGATGGTGCCGCCGGTGTTCATCGGCTGCAGGCTCTTCACGCCCTGCGCGCCGAGCCAGTTCGCAAGGTCGGCATTGGCAACAACCGCGGCCCCCGTCGCCTCGGCGATGGAGACGGTGTCCCCGACATGGTCGCCATGGCCGTGGGTGAGCAGGATGTGGGTGGTGCCGAGAATGGCGACGTCGCGGCTCGACTTGAAGCCGGGGTTGCCGGACAGGAACGGGTCGATGAGCACGACCTTGTCCGCGAAATCGAGCCGAAAGGCGGCATGACCGTACCAGGTGATCTTCATCGGCATCTCCGTTGCGGGTTCGGAGGGCGACAATAGGGCGCGCCGTTCGCGACACAAGGGAGACGTCGCTCACCATCCACGGAGCGCGGGCCGCGTGGCTGGACTCATCATCCACCACACTGCACTCATCGGACCGCGCCTTACGCGGCATTCCGCGGCGATGGCGCGCCGCCCGCGTCCGTGCTAGCGCAGGCGCATGACAGCCACGCCCCCCGCCCCCGTCCTGCCGCTCGCCGACGCCCTCGGCATACTCCCCGCGCGCGGCACGCTGATCGGCCTCGACCTCGGCACCAAGACCATCGGCGTGGCGAGCTGCGATCCCGACCGGACGATCGCGACGGGTGTGGAAACCATTGCCCGCAAACAGTTTACGCCCGATGCCGGCAAGCTGCTGGCGCTGGCGCAGGCCCGCAATGCCGTCGGGCTGGTGCTCGGCCTGCCGCTGAACATGGACGGCACCGAAGGCCCCCGCGCCCAGGCCACCCGCGCCTTCGCGCGCAATCTCGCCAAGCTGACCGTTCTGCCGATATGTCTTTGGGATGAAAGGCTTTCCACCGCCGCCGTGGAGCGCGACCTGATCGGCGCCGACGTCAGCCGCACCAAGCGCGCCGCGGTGATCGACCTGCACGCCGCCGCCTTCATCCTGCAAGGCGCGATCGATCGGCTGCGCCATCTCGCGGCGGCCCGCTGAAGGCGACGCATCATGGGGAACGTGCTGTCGGCGCTGCTCCCGGTCTTCCTCATCATCGGGCTCGGCGCCGTACTGCGCCGCAGTCTCCTGCCCGACGATGTCCACTGGGCGGCGCTTGAGCGACTGAGCTACTACATTCTTTTTCCTGCACTTTTAGTCATCAGCATCGCGCGCGCCGATCTCGGCGGCGTTGCGGTTCTGGGCGTGTGCATCGCCCTGCTCGGCGCCATCGCGCTCATGGGTACGGCGCTGATTTTCACGCGCGATTGGTGGTGTCGACGGCTGCGGCTGTCGGGCCCGAGCTACACCTCGCTGTTCCAGGGCGCCCTGCGCTGGAACACCTATGTCGGCCTCGCCGTCTCCGGCAGCCTCGCGGGACCGGCGGGACTTGCGGTCGCAGCGGTCGCGCTGACCGTGATGATTCCGACGCTGAACACGATGAGCGTCATGGTGCTGGCCCGTCACGGCCGCAATGCCGCCCCCGGATGGACCAACATGATGGCGCAGGTTCTCCGCAATCCGTTCATCTGGTCCTGCGCGGCAGGGGCCATCATCAATGCCATTCACCTGCCGATCCCACCGGTGCTGATGACCTTCGGTGACATCCTCGGTCGCTCGTCCCTGGCGCTGGGGCTTCTGGTGGTGGGCGCGGGGCTCGATTTGCGCAGCCTTCGGCACCCGCATCGCGCGACGTTCGTCTCCTGCGCGCTCAAGCTTGTGGTGCTGCCGATTCTTGCCGTGGCACTTGGGCTCGCCTGTGGTCTGAGCGGCGTGGACCTTACCGTCGTCGCCGTTGCGGCCTCCGTTCCTTCGGCGCCGAATGGCTATGTGCTGGCGCGACAGATGGGCGGAGACGCACCATTGCTCGCCGAGATGCTGACGCTGCAAACACTTTCCGCCGCGATCACCATGCCTATGGTCATCGCGGCGGTAGAGCGCATCCAGTCTTATCTATAAATCAACGGACTATGGCCATTTTCTCAGAAAAATGGATTCGGTCGTCAGCAACGGCCGTAATAACCATCGCCCTGATACGGGCCGGTCTGGACCCAGCAGCGGCCATAGGCATAGGCGCGCGGCGGGGGCGGAGCGTAATAGGCCGGCGGCGGCGGAGGCGGGGGATAATAGGCCGGCGGGGGCGGACCGTAGGGGTCGGCCGCGGCTGCGCCTGCGATGAGACCACCCGCCAGCAGTCCGGCGGCAAGACCGCCGGCAACCGCGCAGCCATTGCAGCGCACCTGATCGAGCTGGGCGGGGACCATCGGGGCCGCCCCGATATTCACCGCCCCGAGCGGACCGGCCGAGGCCGGCGCGGCAAGCGCGCCGACAAGGACGGCAGCAACGCCGGCACCGGCAAGCGCCTTGCCGAAACGCGAATTCATCATGGGAACTACTCCTTCATCAGCGCCGTCTGGACCTGACTGGATACAATCCTGTGCCGGATCGGGTGAACGCCGTCTGAATAGACCGTGACTCTTTCATGGCCCATATTCGGCGAAATCCGCTACTGGTCGGGCGCCGAATTGACGTTGGGAAACGCGGCATGTCCCGCGTGGTTCCCTTTCCACATGCCGCAAGGCGGAAAGGCATCTCGATGAAGCCTAATGGCTTGCGCCGCGGCCGTGCAGCGTCTAACCAGCCGACTTCGATATGACATCGAACCCGACAGCATCCTTCAGCCTTTCGCGCCGGCACCTGCTCGGCATCGAGGGCCTGTCCGCCGAAGAGATCACCGGACTTCTCGACCTTGCCGAGGAGTTCGTAACGCTCAACCGGCAGGTGGAGAAGAAGCGGGCGACCCTCAGGGGCCGTACCCAGATCAACCTGTTCTTCGAAGCGTCCACACGGACGCAATCCTCCTTCGAGCTCGCCGGCAAGCGACTCGGGGCGGATGTGATGAATATGTCGATCGGCAATTCCTCGGTGAAGAAGGGCGAGACCCTGATCGACACCGCGGCGACGCTGAACGCGATGCATCCCGACATGCTGATCGTGCGGCACAGTGCCTCGGGCGCCGTGGAACTCCTCGCCCGCAAGGTCGACTGCGCCGTGGTGAATGCGGGCGATGGCGCGCATGAGCACCCCACACAGGCGCTGCTCGACGCGCTCACCATCCGCCGCAATAAGGGCCGGATCGAGGGACTGACCGTCGCGATCTGCGGCGACATCCTGCATTCCCGCGTCGCGCGCTCCAACATCCTGCTGCTGCACACCATGGGTGCGCGGGTGCGGGTGATCGGCCCCTCGACCCTGCTGCCCAAGGAGATCGAGCGCTTCGGCGTCGATGTGTATCGCGACATGCGCGCCGGGCTCGAGGACGTGGACATCGTGATGATGCTGCGTCTCCAGCGCGAGCGGATGAGCGGCTCGTTCGTGCCGTCGGTGAAGGAATATTTCCACTACTGGGGCCTCGACGAGGCCAAGCTGCGCCTCGCGAAGCCGGATGCGCTGGTGATGCATCCGGGCCCGATGAATCGCGGGGTCGAGATCGATTCGGCGGTCGCGGACGGTGCCCAGTCGCTGATCCGCGAACAGGTGGAGATGGGTGTCGCCGTGCGCATGGCGGTGCTGGACGCGCTGTCGAGGAACCTGCCCAATGCGTGACGATCGCCCGATCCTGCTCGCCCGTGGGCGCGTCCTCGATCCCTCGCGTGATCTCGACCGTCCTGCCGACGTGCTGGTGGCCGATGGCGTGGTGAAGGACATCGCCGCCAATCTCGGCAATACCGGCCTGCCGGACGGCACCGAGATCGTCGATTGCTCGGGCCTCATGGTGGTTCCCGGCCTCGTCGACATGCGTGCCTTTATCGGCGAACCCGGCGCCGAGCATCGCGAAACGCTGGCCTCCGCCAGCCAGGCCGCTGCCGCCGGCGGTGTCACGACGATCGTCTGCCAGCCCGACACCGATCCGGTAATCGACGATCCCGCCATTGTCGATTTCGTGAAGCGCCGCGCCCGCGACACGGCCATCGTCCATGTGCACCCGATGGCCGCGCTCACCAAGGGGCTCGAAGGCCGCGAGATGACGCAGATCGGCCTCCTGGCCTCGGCCGGCGCGGTCGCCTTCACCGACGCCGCCCATTCCATCGCCTCCGCGCAGGTGCTGCGCCGGGCGCTGACCTATGGCCGCGACTTCGATGCGCTGATCGTCCACCACACCGAAGACGCGACTCTGACCGGCAGCGGGGTGATGAACGAAGGCGAACTCGCCTCGCGCCTCGGTCTCGGCGGCACGCCGAAAGCGGCGGAAACCATCGTCTTCGAACGCGATGTGCGTCTCGCGGCGATCACCGGCGGACGCTACCACGCGGCCTCCCTTACCTGCCCCGAATCACTCGACGTGCTGAGGCGGGCGAAGGATGAGGGCCATGCGGTGACTGCCTCCGCCTCGATCAACCATCTCTGCCTGAACGAGCGCGATGTGGTCGGCTACCGGACCTTTTTCAAGGTTGCCCCGCCGCTCCGCAGCGAGCCCGATCGCGAGGTGCTGGTGCGCGCGCTGGCCGAAGGCCTGATCGACGTCGTCGTCTCCGATCACAACCCGCAAGACGTCGAGGTCAAGCGCCTGCCTTTCTCCGAGGCCGCCTTCGGTGCCATCGGGCTGGAAACGATGCTCGCCGCCGGCCTGCGACTCGTCGGAAGCGGCACGGTGAGCCTGATGACGCTGATACGCGCCATGTCGACGCGTCCCGCGCAGCTCCTCGGCCTCGATGCGGGAACCCTGCGTCCCGGTGCGGTGGCGGACATCGCCGTGATCGCGCCCGACGAGGCCTGGGTTCTCGATGCCGCCCTGCTGAAATCGCGCTGCCGCAACACGCCGTTCGACGAGGCCCGCTTCGAAGGTCGGGTAGTGCGCACGCTGGTTGCCGGGCGGACGGTGTATGAATACGTTTGATCGCCCGACGGCGCCGATGGAAGGCTTTCTATGAACTGGTCGCTGCCGCTGGTCCCGGGCTTCATCGCACTGGCGATCGGCTATCTCCTTGGCTCCATCCCCTTCGGCCTGCTGCTGACGCGGGCGGCAGGTACCGAGGACATCCGCAGCATCGGTTCCGGCAATATCGGCGCCACCAACGTGCTGCGCACGGGCCGCAAGGGGCTCGCTGCAGCGACGCTGTTGGGCGATGCGCTGAAAGGGACGTTCGCCGTGCTTCTGGCGCGCTACCTTTATGGCGAGCAGGCTGCACTGGTGGCTGCGCTGGGCGCCTTTCTCGGCCATCTCTACCCTGTCTGGCTGGGCTTTCGCGGCGGCAAGGGCGTCGCGACCTTTCTCGGCGTCACCATCGCCCTCGCATGGCCGGCGGCACTGGTCTTCGCCGTGGTGTGGCTCGCCCTCGCCTATGCGCTGCGCTATTCCTCGCTCTCGGCACTGACCGCCAGCGTAGCAACCGTAGCCGCCGGGGCCTTCTTCGCCGGGACGCAGACCGGGCTGCTGCTCGCCATCCTCACCGGGATGCTGTGGATGAAGCACGCCGCCAACATCCGGCGTCTCCTGGCGGGTACTGAAGGCAAGATCGGAAAGAAGTGACGGGACGGGTCGCCGCATGTCCACAGCGCTTCCGCCATCCCCGGCTTCCGGCGTGCGGCTCGACGATATCCAGCGCCGCGACTGGCTGCGCCTGATCCGCACCGAGAATGTCGGCCCACGCACCTTTCGTAGCCTGATCAACCGCTTCGGCGGCGCCGCGGCGGCGCTTGAGGCCCTGCCGAATCTCGCCCGTCGTGGCGGAAGGCTGGTGCCCCCGCGCATTCCATCCATCGACGAGGTGGAGCGCGAAATGACGACGCTCGACCGGCTGGGTGGACGCTTCGTCGCACTGGGCGAGGCGGACTATCCCGCCGCGCTGCGCGAACCCGACGATGCCCCGCCCCTCCTCGCGGTGCGCGGGCGGATCAATCTCCTGCGCCGACCCATGGTCGCTATCGTCGGTTCACGCAACGCCTCCGCTGCGGGGCGAACCATGACGGCCCGGATCGCCCGCGACCTCGGCCTCGCCGGCTGGGTCATTGCCTCGGGTCTTGCCCGCGGCATCGACGCGGCGGCGCATGACGCCAGCCTTGCCACCGGTACGCTCGCCGTGCTGGCCGGTGGTCATGACAAGCCCTATCCACCCGAGAACCTGCCGCTCCTCGAACGGATCCTCGCCGATGGCGTGGTCGTCACCGAGATGCCGATGGGGTGGACGCCACGATCGCAGGATTTTCCCCGCCGCAACCGGCTGGTGTCCGGTGTGGCACTGGGCACGGTCATCGTGGAAGCGGCGGAACGCTCGGGCTCCCTGATCACTGCGCGGCTTGCGGGTGAACAGGGGCGCCTCGTCTTCGCCGTGCCGGGCTCTCCGCTCGATCCTCGTGCGGCGGGAGCCAACCGGTTGATTCGGGAGGGCGCGACGCTCACACGCAGCGCTGAGGACGTGATCGAGGAACTGCTGCCCATGCTGGAGCGTCCGCCGGCGCCGAAGGACATGGATGAGCCCGATATCGGGATCGACGACAGCGAGCCGAGCGAGGATGCGCGGCTGCGCATCCTCCAGCTTCTCGGCCCGACGCCGGTGCCGGTGGATGATCTCGTGGCCCTGTCGGGAGCTCGTACCGCGGACGTTCAGGTCATCCTGCTGGAGCTCGAACTGGCCGGACGGCTGGAGCGGCAGGCCGGGCGCGTGGCGCTGAAGGCGTGAACCCGCGTTGCGCGGCAAGGGAGATCGCCCGGTCGCCCGGCGTCAGCGCGAGCGACGCTCTGCCGGGCCGCCATGCAACCGATCCTCCACCGCCGGCGTCTCGGTGAGGCCACGCGCTTCCTGCCATGCCATCTGCAGCAGGTAATGCAGCATGTCGAACCGCTGCTTCTTCGCGATCTGAGAGAGTTCGCTGACGAGGCTCGCAATGTACTGGGCCGTCGCGTATCGATCCTCGACCTGTCCCGTCATTCGCCTTCAACCCGACCATACTCAGATGCGGGACCATACCATTTCGATCCCTGTCGCGCTACCTTAGCGATCAAATATGAATAAACACAACCATTAGTTTTATGCACGACACAAACCGACGGGTGGTGTTGCCCGGATGTCGCCAGGCCGCGCACAAATGAGGTCGGCCATTTGACACGGGCCAAGCGGTCCCCCATTTTCCCGGCCTTCTCACGGGATCCATTCCCAATCACTGGACATGGCGGACGCGCATGCAGGTCGTCATCGTCGAATCGCCTGCCAAGGCGAAGACGATCAACAAGTATCTCGGCCCGGACTATGAGGTGATCGCCTCATATGGCCATGTGCGCGACCTGCCGGCCAAGGATGGCTCGGTCGACCCCGAGCAGGATTTCCGCATGCTCTGGGATGTCGATCCCAAGGCGCAGAAGCGCCTTGCCGACATCGCCCGCGCCGTGAAGGCCGCCGACGGCCTGATCCTCGCCACCGACCCTGACCGCGAGGGCGAGGCCATCTCCTGGCACGTGCTGGAGATCCTGAAGGAAAAGCGCGCGCTCAAGGACCAGCCCATCTCCCGCGTGGTGTTCAACGCCATCACCAAGCAGGCGGTGACCGAAGCGATGAAGAACCCGCGCATGATCGACGCGGCGCTGGTCGACGCCTATCTCGCGCGCCGAGCGCTCGATTATCTCGTGGGCTTCACGCTCTCTCCCGTGCTGTGGCGCAAGCTGCCGGGCGCGCGTTCGGCCGGCCGCGTGCAATCGGTGTCACTTCGCCTCGTGTGCGACCGCGAGCGCGAGATCGAAACCTTCGTTACCCGCGAATACTGGTCCATTGCCGCCGCCCTCGCCACGCCCCGTCAGGAAACCTTCGAGGCTCGGCTCGTCGGCGCCGACGGCAAGAAAATCGGCCGGCTGGATGTTGGCACGGCGGAGGAAGCCGCCGCTTTCCGACAGGCGCTTGAAGCGGCGAATTTCAAGGTGGAGAGCGTGGAGGCCAAGCCCGGCCGCCGGCACCCCTACCCGCCCTTCACCACCTCCACGCTGCAGCAGGAAGCGAGCCGTAAGCTGGGCCTCGCCCCGGCGACCACCATGCGCGTCGCCCAGCGCCTCTACGAGGGCATCGATATCGGCGGCGAGACGGTGGGTCTCATCACCTATATGCGTACCGACGGCGTGGACATGGCACCCGAGGCGGTATCCGCCGCGCGTTCGGTGATCGGCCGTGACTACGGCCCACGCTACGTGCCGTCCGCTCCGCGCAAATACACCGCAAAAGCGAAGAACGCGCAGGAGGCCCACGAAGCCGTGCGCCCGACCGACCTCACGCGTCGGCCGAAGGATGTCGCTCGGCAGCTCGAACCGGACCAGGCGAAGCTCTATGAGCTCATCTGGTTGCGCACCATCGCAAGCCAGATGGAATCGGCCGAAATCGAGCGCACCACGGTCGACATCTCGGCCCACGCCGGCGGACGCAACCTCGAATTGCGCGCGACCGGTTCGGTTGTGAAGTTTGACGGCTTCCTCACCCTCTACCGTGAAGGCCGGGACGACGCCGCCGAGGGAGACGACGAGGAAAACCGCCGCCTGCCCGCGATGGAGGCCGGTGAGGCGCTGGCGAACAGGGGCATCAAGACCGACCAGCATTTCACCGAGCCGCCTCCGCGCTATTCGGAAGCCTCGCTCGTCAAGCGCATGGAAGAGCTGGGCATCGGGCGGCCCTCGACCTACGCCTCCGTCATCGGCGTGCTGCGCGACCGTGAATATGTCCGGCTCGACAAGCGCCGTCTGGTACCCGAGGACAAGGGCCGGCTCGTCACGGCTTTCCTCGAGAGTTTTTTCGACCGCTACGTCGAATATGACTTCACCGCAGACCTCGAAGAGAAGCTCGACCGCATCTCCGCCGCCGAGCTCGACTGGAAGGACGTGCTGCGCGATTTCTGGCGCGACTTCGCAGCAGCAGTCGGCGAGATCAAGGATCTGCGTGTCTCCGAGGTGCTCTCGGCTCTCGACGAGATGCTGACCGCCCACGTCTTCCCGCCGCGCGAGGACGGCGCCGACCCGCGGATCTGCCCGACCTGTGGCACCGGGCGTTTGTCGCTCAAGATGGGCAAGTTCGGCGCCTTCATTGGCTGCTCGAACTACCCCGAATGCAAATACACCCGCCCACTCGCCATGCAGAACGAGGGCGGCGACGGAGATGCGCAGGGCGCCGGGGGTACCCGGATGCTTGGCACGGATCCCGAGACGGGGCTGGAGGTTTCGCTGCGCGACGGGCGCTTCGGCACCTATCTGCAGCTCGGCGAGGCCAAGGATGGCGAAAAGCCCAAGCGCTCCAGCTTGCCAAAGGGCCTTGCGCCAACCGATGTCGACCTCGAAACCGCGCTGGCACTGCTGTCCCTGCCGCGCGAGATCGGTCGTAATCCGGACAGCGGCGACCCTATTCTCGCCGGCATCGGCCGGTTTGGCCCTTATGTGCAGAGCGGCAAGACCTACGCCAATCTCGACGCCAATGACGACGTGCTCACCATCGGCCTCAACCGTGCGGTGGCGCTGATCGCGGATAAGCAGAATCGCGGTCCGGGTCGTCGCGGCACGCCGGCGGGGCGCGAGATCGGCGAGCATCCGACGCTGGGCGGTATGGTCACGGTTCGGCCCGGACGCTTCGGACCCTATGTGAATCACGGCAAGGTCAATGCGACACTGCCGAAAGACATGCCGGCCGAGACCGTAACGCTCGAACAGGCGCTTCCCCTGCTCGCCGCGAAAGCCGGTTCGGCACCTGCGCGGCCCACACGCACGCGCGCCAGTAAGGCCGCGGCGAAGACGAGCGATGGCACTGGGGAGGCCAAGAAGGCGAGCACGGCCAAGAAGCCGGCGGCCGCCAAGGCCAAGCCCGCATCCAAGAGCGGCACTGCAAAGACCGCAGCCAAGCCGCGCGCGCGGAAGGCGGCTGAAGGCTGGAGGCCGTAGTCCGCCGCGTCGACGGCGGCGGACTAGACCTGCGCGGCGAAGCCTCATCCGCGCGGGAACGCCTTGTTCCCACGGGGGAAGGTTTTTACCCCTCGCGTCAGTCCATCACCGGTGTGGCATGAACGCTCGTGCGTAGCGGACGCTCTTCCATGATCAGGACCGCGATCAACGCGCCGACAAGCGCCAGTGCCGCGGCGCCGAACACCCATTGGAAGGCCGTGGCCAGCATCCGGTCGTCGCCATGATGCAGCAGCAGGCGCTCGCCGAGCCCCCCGCTTTGCCCGCCGGCCATCCCGATGACGAGCGCGCCGAAACCCGCTGTCAGCACCGCCCCGCCCAGCGAGCGGAAGAAGTTCATCGCCGCCGTCGCCGTGCCGATCTGCGCAAGCGGCACCGCATTCTGGATCGCGACGGTGGAGACGGGGAGCACGGTGCCAAGCCCGATGCCGGCCACGCCCAGCAGCACCACCAGCACGCCGACATGCAGCCCCGTCGCCACCAGCGTCAGCACACCGAGCGCGATGATGCTGATGCTCAGACCGAAGATCGGGATGCGCTTGTAGTGGATCACGCGGGCCATGGCGCGCCCCGTGCCCGTCGCTCCGACCACGACGCCGGCCATCAGCGGAATGAGCGCGAGACCTGACTGGCTCGCGGTCAAATGCATGACGCCTTCGAGATAAAGCGGAATCTCGATGGAAAGGCCGATCAGCGTGCCCATGGCGAAGGCGGCTGCCACCACGCCGGTGCGCACGACCTGGTTGCCGAGCACGGAGAGCGGCAGCAGCGGCTCCTCGGCCGTCGCGACACGCACGCCGAAGAGCGACCACAGCAGCACCGACGCACCGATCAGCGAGATCACCGGCATGGACAGCCACGCGAATCGCGCGCCGCCCCAGCTTAGCGCCAGCAGCAGCGCGACCGTCGCGCTTGCCATCAGCAGCGCACCCAGAAGGTCGATCCGATGCTTGTGGTGATGCGGTGGCAGGCGGCGCAGCGCCCGTTCGCTCATGAGGGCGGCAAGGATGCCGAGCGGCACATTGATCCAGAAGATCAGGGACCAGTGCAGATGTTCGGCAAAAAAGCCGCCTAGCACAGGCCCGGCGATGGAGGAGGAAATGAAGACCGCTGCAAAATAACCCTGATAGCGACCGCGCTCCCGCGGTGCGATCATGACGCCGACGATGGTTTGAGCCAGCGAGATGAGCCCGCCACCGCCGATTCCCTGCAGCGCCCGCGCCAGCACCAGCCAGAACATGCCGGGTGCCAGCGCGCAGGCAACCGAGCCGACAAGGAACAACCCGATGCCGGCCAGCAGCACGGGGCGCGGTCCGTAGATATCGGCGAGTTTGCCGGTGAGCGGCGTCACCGCAGTTGCCGTCAGCAGATAGGCCGTCACGATCCAGGGCAGGTTCGCCACGTCGCCAAAGGCGAGGCCGATGGTCGGCAGCGCCGTCGCCACAATGGTCTGGTCGAGCGCGCTCAGCAGCATCGCCAGCATGACGCCGATCAGGATGGTGCGAATCTCGCTGTGATCGAGCTGCGGCCGACCATCGGCGGTAGAAGCGGGATCGGCGAAAGGCTCGGGAGGAGTGCGGGCGTCCATTTTCTTGTCCGTTGGGATTTTGAGCGTCGTCCGCCACGACCCGCGCACCATGCTTGTCGCATGTGTGAATGCAAGGGCGCTGCGATCAAAAACTTGCGCTTCATCGATGGAAAGCGCACATCCATCACGCAATCCGATGGTCGCCACCGCTTTCGCCGATGCGTCGCCCGGTCGACGCGGATGACGCTCTCGGCTAGCGTCAATCCATCGTTCCCGAGGATGTTCCCACCCGTGCGCAAGCCTTCCAAGCCCAAGGCGCCTTTCCGGCCAAAGGCTCCCGCAACACCCCGTCTTCCGCGCGGCCTTCCGACCAAGGAGGAACTGACCGCCTTCGTCGCCGCTCATGGGGGGGATGTCGGCAAGCGCGAGATTTCACGCGCCTTCGGGCTGGATGGACAGGACCGCATTGCGCTGAAGGCCATGCTGCGCGAACTGGCCGACGAGGGAATCGTCAATCGCAAGCGGCGCAGGCTGCACGTTCCCGGCGCCCTGCCCGCTGCGGTGCTCGCCGAGATCGTCGAGCGCGACGAGGACGGCGAACTCATTGCCCAGCCGATCGATTGGGACAGTGAAACCCACGGCGAGGCCCCCAAGATCCTCGTCAAGCTGGCCCGCAGCACGCGGATCGGCGGACGTCCTGCGGGCCCTGCGCCGACGATCGGGGATCGCGTGCTGCTGCGTACGGAAGAAATAGCCGATGCGGAGGGCGAGGTTCTTCACAGCGGCCGCGTGCTGAAGCTCATCGAGAAGTCCAAGAGTCAGGTGCTCGGGATCTATCGCAAGGCTGCGGACGGACAGGACGGCCGGCTCGTGCCGGTCGACAAGCGCAATATGGGCCGCGAACTGGCCATTCCACCGGACCAGGAAAACGGCGCGCAGGACGGCGATCTGGTCTCGGCGGAGATCATGCGCCACCATGCCTATGGGCTTCCCACAGCCAAGGTGCGCGAGCGGCTCGGCTCCGTCTCCACCGAAAAGGCGCTGAGCCTGATCGCCCTGCACGCCCACGGCATTCCCCACGTCTTCCGCCGCGAGGCGCTGGCCGAGGCCGAGGTGGCGCGGCCGGCGAGCATGGCCCATCGCGAGGACTGGCGGGCGCTGCCCCTCATCACCATCGACCCGCCCGACGCCAAGGACCATGACGACGCGGTCCATGCCGTGGCCGACGAGGATCCGTCCAATGAGGGCGGCTACATCGTCACCGTCGCCATCGCCGACGTCGCCTATTATGTGCGTCCGGGCACCGCGCTGGACCGGGAAGCGCTGGTGCGCGGCAATTCGGTCTATTTCCCTGACCGCGTCGTGCCGATGCTGCCGGAACGCATCTCGAACGATCTGTGTTCGCTCCGCCCGCTGGAAGACCGGCCGGCGCTGGCCGTACGCATGGTCATCGGCGCCAATGGGCGCAAGAAGAGCCACAGCTTTCACCGCATCATGATGCGCTCAGCCGCGAAGCTTGCCTACGCGCAGGCGCAGGCCGCCATCGAGGGCCGCACGGACGAAACCACCGCGCCTTTGCTGGACGAGGTGATCCGTCCGCTCTACACCGCCTACGCGCTGATCAAAAAGGCGCGCGACGCCCGCGAGCCGCTGGAGCTGGACCTGCCGGAGCGCAAGGTGCTGCTGAAGGCCAACGGCACGGTCGACCGCATCATCGTGCCGGACCGCCTCGACGCCCACAGGCTGATCGAGGAGTGCATGATCCTCGCCAATGTCGCCGCGGCGGAGACGCTGGAGGAAAAGCGCACGCCCCTGCTCTACCGCGTCCATGACGCGCCCTCTCTGGAGAAGGTTTCGGCGCTTCGCGAGTTCTTGCAGACGCTCGACATGAAGCTGCCGAAGGTGGATGTCGTGCGCCCGGCCCACTTCAACACCATCCTTGCGAAATTCGCCGAGACCGAATTTGCCCCCTTGGTGAACCAGGTGATCCTGCGTTCGCAGGCGCAGGCCGAATATGCGCATGAGAATTACGGCCATTTCGGCCTGCACCTACGCCGCTACGCGCATTTCACCTCACCGATCCGACGCTATGCCGATCTGATCGTGCATCGCGCCCTGATCCGTGCGCTGCATCTCGGCCCCGACGGCCTGCCCGAAAACGCCAATCCGGAGCAGCTCGCAGAGATCGCCGCGCGCATTTCGGCAGCCGAGCGCCGCGCAATGACGGCAGAGCGGGAGACAATCGACAGGCTGATCGCCCACCATCTCGCCGAGCAGATCGGTGCGGTGTTCAAGGGCCGCATCGCGGGCGTCACCAAAGTCGGCCTTTTCGTCGCGCTGGATGATACCGGCGCGGACGGGTTCGTGCCCGCGGCAACGCTGGGACTGGATTATTTCCGCTTTGATGAGGCCCGCCACGCCCTGATCGGCGAGCGCACGGGCGAAACCCATCAGTTGGGCGACAGGGTCGAGGTGCGGCTTGTCGAAGCCGCGCCCGTCGCCGGCGCGTTGCGGTTTGAGCTTCTGTCGGATGGCCACTATGTAGCGGGAGGCGGGCGCCCTCCACGTGGTCGCAAGGGCCGTGGCCCGGCCCCCACCCGCCGCGGGCCGCCTCGTCCGGGGAAACGCCGATGACCGAATTGCCGAATACCGAGAAAACGGCTGCCCTGCCGCCCCACCCCGTGCCGGCCGGGGCGATGGCTGCAAGGCGCGCCGGGCTGCCGCCGCGCGCCGTCGGCGAGGCGGTGTCGCGCGGCTTTCGCATGCGCTGTCCCGCCTGCGGCAAGGGTGCACTGTTCCACAGCTATCTCAAGATCAACGAATATTGCCCCGAATGCGGTGAAGAGCTCTGGCATCATCGCGCCGACGACGCGCCGCCCTATGCAACGATCACCGTGGTTGGCCACATCGTCGTGCCGGCGTTGCTGGCGGTCGAGATGGCCTGGCACCCGCCGATATGGCTGCATCTCGTGGTGTGGCTGCCCCTGACGCTCATTCTCAGTCTTGTCCTGCTGCCGCCTCTGAAGGGCGCGCTGATCGGCTACCAGTGGGCCGTCTACATGCACGGCTTCGACAAGCACAGCGACGAATACGATCCCGTGCCGCCCAGCCGGCATCTCTCTCGACGGACGCGTCCACCGCATGAATGGTCCCGCCTTGCCCGAACGTACCCTCGCGGAACGACTGTCCGACATAAGGCTCATCGGCGAACATCCGAACCGCCGTCCGGTCGACGCCGCCACGCTGATCCTTGTCGATCGTGGACGCAGCGTGCCGCGCGTGCTGCTGGGACGGCGCCACGAGCGCACGGTGTTCCTGCCGGGAAAGTTCGTCTTTCCGGGCGGGCGTGTCGATCCCGGCGACCGGCGCATGGCTGTCTACGGCATGTTGGATGCCGATAGCGAGCGGCGCCTGGCCGCGCGCATGGTTCGTCCGAGCATGGCGCGGTCGCGAGCCCTCGCGCTCGCCGCAATCCGCGAGACCTGCGAGGAAACCGGCCTGCTGATCGGCACCCGCGACGCCGGCTCCCCGGAACAGGCGCCGCCGGGCTGGAAGTCCTTCGCCGAGGCCGGGCTCTATCCCGACCTCGAGGCCGTGCGTTTCGTCGCCCGCGCCATCACACCACCGCGCCTCTCGCGCCGCTTCGACACCCGCTTCTTCATGGCGGAGGCGTCTTCCGTCGCCCATCGCATCGAAGGCATCGTCGGGCCTGAGGCGGAACTGACCGAACTGGCGTGGGTGAGCTTCGCCGAGGCACGCAGGCTGGACCTTCTCGCCATTACGCAGGCGGTGCTGGACGACGTCGAGGCCAGCCTGTCCGCTCCACCTTACGCCCGGCGCGGCGTGCCGTTCTATTACATGCGTGGAAGCCGGTTCTATCGCGAGGTCCTCGACTGACCGTGGGCGTGCCGCGGCCCGCGCCTCCTTTCTGTGCAACGGAAAGACTCCCGGTTTCGATCCTGCACCTTCCCTGGACGGCGAGGCATGCGGGGCGCGCGAAAGTCATTCAGTTTTCGCGACCCATGCTCTAGAAGGCGGGCATCATGCTCGCCCCTTCCGAAACATCCCGGCAATCGCGGGCCGCGTCCATCGCGGCCGCCATCGGCACCATTTCCGTCGTCGGCATCGGTCTCGGCCTGACGGTGCCGCTGCTTGCGATCGAGATGGAACGGCGGGGCGTCTCGCGCACGCTCATCGGCGTCAACACCGCCGTCGCCGGGATTGCGAACATCGTGACGGCCCCTTTCATAACGGGGCTGGTCCGGCGGTTCGGAGTGGGTACCATGCTGCATGGCGCCCTTGCCCTCACCGTTCTGACGCTGCTCGCCTTCCCTCTCACGGACAATTATCTGGTCTGGTGCCTGCTCCGGGCGATCGCCGGGTCCGCCTTCTGCGTCCTGTTCGTGGTCAGTGAATTCTGGATCAACGCGGCCGCACCGCCGGAGCGACGCGGGCTGGTTATGGGCATCTATGCCACGGCCATGTCGATCGCGGTCGCAGCGGGCCCGGCCATACTGGGCGTTGTCGGCATAGACGGCTGGGCACCCTATCTGGCGGGCGCCGTCGTGTTCTCTCTCGGTACCCTGCCTGTGTTTTTCGGTGCGGCAGGCGCTCCCGAGGTACATGAGAAGAGCCGCCTCAGCATCTTCGCCCTTCTGCGCATCGCCCCGAGTGCGAGCCTCGCCGGCTTCATCTTCGGCGCGGTCGAGACCGGCGAGATGAGCTTCCTTGCGATATACGGCATGCGCCGCGGCCTCGGCGAACCGGAGGCGGCGCTGCTCATGACCCTGGCCCTGCTGGGCGGCGTGATGTTCCAGTTGCCGTTGGGCCTGCTCAGCGACCGCATGAACCGACGCAAATTGCTTCTCGCCTGCGGCCTCACCGGCCTTGCCGGGGTGCTTGCTTTGCCCTTCCTTTCCATCGACGGCTGGACGATCCGAGGCGTGCTGTTCGTGTCGATCGGTGTCGTCGCAGGCCTGTACACCGTCGGGCTCGCGCATCTGGGTGCCCGATTCCATGGCGCGGAGCTCGCCGCGGCGAATTCGGTCTTCGTCATGCTCTATGCGATCGGCCTCACCATTGGCCCGCCGCTCGTCGGGATCGGCATGGACGCCATTGATCCGCATGGCTTCGCCTATACGCTGGCGGCGTTCTTCCTGTTTTATGTGGGCGTCGTGGCGTGGCGTGTCGCGCGTGTTCCTTGACAATTGCCGCGCGATCCCCGATACGAGCCGCAACGAGCGGCCTCTGACTGGTCGCGCGATCCGTTGTATATCGGCGTGGGACGTCCCCCTCGCCATCAAGGAGACCGGCCATGGCCAAGGCGGCGACCATCAAGATCCGGCTCGTGTCGAGCGCCGACACCGGCTTTTTCTACGTGACCAAAAAGAACTCGCGCACCATGACCGACAAGCTGGTCGTCAAGAAGTACGACCCGGTCGCGAAGAAGCATGTCGAGTTCCGCGAAGGCAAGATCAAGTGAGCTGAGCCTTTCAGGCCTGCTCATCGAAGGCGCCCGCAAGGGCGCCTTTTTTATTGCCTGCAGAACGGCGCTGCGGCGACACCGTCAGTCCGTGTCGGATGTCTATGGATGGGATGAGGCGATCGGCGGACGACGCCACAGGGAGGCCACCCGGGACGCCGTCCGCCGATCAGACCCTACGGACCCAGGAGATGCGGCGGACCTGAGCACTCCGCAGGGCTAGCGATCAGGGGCAACGCTAATCCAACCTGCAGCGAATGCAACGGAAAACCGGGCTTTTCGGAGGGCGGTGGCGATTCGTGGGCCGTGGCGCGATACCGTGCAGGATCACGTTTCGTTCACGAAATGGCGCACGGTCTCCAGAAACTTCGCTACCGAGATCGGCTTTGAGAGATAGGCCTCGCAGCCGCCCTCGCGGATTCGCTCTTCGTCACCCTTCATCGCAAAGGCAGTGACGGCGACCACCGGGATAGCCCTCAGCTCGGGATCGGCCTTCAGTTCGCGCGTCACTTCCAGGCCGGAACGCTCGGGAAGCTGGATGTCCATGAGAATCAGGTCCGGGCGGTGCCGGCGCGCCAGCTCCACGGCCTCGACTCCGCTACGCGTTTCCACCGTCGCATAGCCGTGGGCCTCCAACAGGTCATGGAAGAGCTTCATATTAAGCTCGTTGTCTTCCACGATCATCACGGTTTTCGGCATGGCGCCCGCCCCCGGCCGTTCGCCGCAATGGCGCCCGGCTGCTATAAGACTTGCCGGGAAAGCCACGCCTGCGCGAGCTTTTTCAGCATGACAACCTTACCTGCCATTCCTTACGGAACCGCAAATGGCCCTTGGACGTCCAACCGGCCGAAAGCCCATCTCCACTGCGCTCGCCGCGCGTGAGGTGGCGATCGGCGCCATCACCTTCCTGATCTCGGATCCCGAGCGAATCGGCCCCATGCTCGCCGAAAGCGGTCTTTCGCCGGGCGATCTGCGTGGCGCGGTGAGTTCGCCGGCATTCCAGGTCGGCGTGCTCGACTATCTCATCACCCGGCAGGACCTGCTGATCGAATATGCCGGCCACGCCGGCATCGATCCCGGCCATGTCGTCGCGGCGCGCGAAATTCTCGCCAACCAGAGCGCCGGACGGCGCGAATCCTGAGGATCAACGATGGCGGGCCAGCCGGGCTTCTGCCGTGACTGCCTCGCCCGCTCCATCCGGAACGGGCGCTGCGCAGCGTGCGGAAGCCCGCGGGCGGTGCAGCACGACGAACTGTTCGATCTCCACATCGCCCATATCGACTGCGACGCCTTCTATGCCGCCGTCGAGAAACGGGACGATCCCTCGCTGCGGGACAAGCCGCTGATCATCGGCGGCGGCCGGCGGGGCGTCGTCTCGACCGCCTGCTACATTGCGCGCATCTACGGCGTGCGCTCGGCCATGCCGATGTTCAAGGCGCTCCAACTGTGCCCGGACGCCGTGGTGATCCGACCCAATATGGCGAAATACGCCGCCGTCGGGCGGGAGGTGCGCGAGCGCATGCTGCACCTCACCCCGCTGGTAGAGCCGCTCTCCATCGATGAGGCTTTCCTCGACCTTGCCGGCACGGAGCGGCTGCATGGCGAGCCGCCCGCCATCGCCCTCGCCCGTCTCGCCGGCGAAGTCGAACGGGAGATCGGCATTACGCTGTCCGTCGGCCTCGCGCCCAACAAGTTCCTTGCAAAAATCGCTTCCGACCTCGACAAACCCCGTGGCTTCGCCGTGATTGGCCAGGCGGAGGCGCGCGCTTTCCTGGGCCCTCGCCCGGTCGGCACGATCTGGGGCGTGGGACGCGCGACACAGGAGCGGCTCGGTCGGGACGGCTACCGGCTGATCGCCGATCTTCAGTCGGCCGACGAGGCGGAACTGGCCCGCCGCTATGGCGCCGAGGGCCTGCGCCTTGCCCGTCTCGCGCGAGGCGACGACAGCCGGCGGGTCAACCCGGAACGGGAGACCAAGAGCATATCGTCGGAGACCACGTTCGACAGCGACGTCGTCGATTTCCGCGCATTGGAGCAGCATCTGTTCGCCCTTGCGCAGAAGGTTTCCGGCCGCATGAAGAAAGCGGGCTTTGCGGGCCGCACCGTCACGCTCAAGTTGAAGACCTCCGATTTTCGCCTGCTGACGCGCGCGCGCTCACTGGAGGACCCGACCCAACTCGCCCATCGCATCTTCGCAGCGGCACGCGATCTTCTCATCCGCGAGGCGACGGGCGTGACCCGCTACCGCCTCATCGGTGTCGGCCTGTCCGAACTCTGCGACCCGGCGCTGGCCGATCCGCCGGATCTGATCGACCCCGGCCAGGCCAAGCGCAGCGCCGCGGAACGCGCCATGGACGCGTTGCGCAGCAAGTTCGGCGGCGATGCCATCACGCCCGGCATTCTCCTCGACGGGCGCCGGAACGCGGCAAAGCCGGAAACTCCTATTTCGGACAAGGCTCCGCCGGCAGTTCCTCGTACGCGGTAAGAGTGCCGCGCAGGACGAAATCGCCGTAATCGAGTTTCAGCGCCCGGCTCACGCCATTGTCGTAGAGATCGAAGCTGATGATGTAATCAGGGGTATCCGTCTTCCCCCCATGCTCGAAATAGCTCACCGTCACCGGATAGCGCGCATGCGCGGCGAGGCCTGCCAACGGCGCCTCGACCCCGTTCTGGTCACGTGTGCCCTTTCCGATGATGCTCAGTGTGTCATAGACCTTGCGCCCATCCGGCGAGCCGTCGAAGACCCGCGCCTCCAGCGTCGCGTCGCCCTGCTGGGCGGCGGCCAGCATCTTCGCAATGTGCTGCGTCGGCAGGACAATATCCGAGCCGGCATTGAAGGAGGCTACATCCGGCTTGCTAAGCTTGACCGCAAGCGTGTTGCCCTTGCGCTCGGCAACACCGTCCGTGTCGTCGCTCTTGTCGTCGCCGACGCTGTTGGTGATGCGGAATCGATAGGTATTCGCCTGTGCGTCTTCCCAGGTCGTCGTAGTGAGGTCGTTGGACATGTCGCCGTCGCCGTCGGTATCGAGATCGGTGCGCTGGCGCAGCTTTACCGAATAGCCCGCGCAGGCACTGCCGCGAATCTCGTACACGATCTCGCCATCGGCATCGGTCACTCGCTTGGCGGCTTTCGAGCCGTCCAGCGACAGGGCGTAGACCGCGCGATGGGGAATCAGATCGGCGGCTTGCGCAGTGATCGGCGACGCCAGCAGCAGGCCCCCTGCCAGGGACAGGTGAGCGTGGCGCAAGAGGCGGCTGGCAGCGGTCATGGGCACGAACTCCCTCATCTGACACTGGCAAGTCGATCCGACATCGGACACCGCTTGCCAGCCGGCGGACGATCGTCCAAACATCCCGCCCGAACACAGGCGACAACAAGGGCAAAATTCGGAACGGTCGCGTTCCCGGCCCACAGGAGATCAAAGATGTCCGGTTCCGTGGATGCAAGGCTCGCCACCCTGGGACTCATCATCCCGACCCCGACCGCCCCGGCCGCCAATTATGTGCCGAGCGTGCAATCCGGCAACCTGCTCTTCATCTCCGGCCAGATTTCCATCGCTGACGGCACGCTCCTGACCGGCAAGCTCGGGGCTGACGTCGATCTCGAAGCCGGCCGCGCCGCGGCGCGCCAGTGCGGCATCAATCTCATCGCCCAGATCAAGGCCGCCATCGGGGATCTGGATCGCGTGAAGCGGGTGGTGAAGCTGGTCGCCTTCGTGAACTCGACGCCGGACTTCACCGACCAGCCTAAGGTCGTGAACGGCTGTTCCGACCTGTTCGTGGAGGTGTTCGGCGATGCCGGACGCCACGCACGCTCTGCCGTCGGCGTCGCCGCCCTGCCCTTCAATGTCAGCGTCGAGATCGAGGCGATCGTCGAAATCGCCTGACGCCACATACCCCAAGGCGGCCCTCGCAACCATGGAACGCACGCCCTCGCTCGGCTGGCTGCTGGCCCGCCCGATTGCTCATCGCGCCCTGCACGACGTCGCGGCGGGCCGGATCGAGAACATGCCCTCGGCGGTCGATGCCGCCATCGAGGGCAATTACGGCATCGAGGTCGACGTGCAGCTCGCCGCCGATGGCGAGGTCGTGGTCTTTCACGACGACAACCTCGATCGGCTCACGACCGCGACGGGCCCCGTGAAGGCACTCACCGGGCGCCAGCTCCAGAGCCTCACCTTTCGTGGCACGACGGAGACGATGATGACGCTCTCCGACCTGCTGACGCGGGTGGAGGGACGCGTCCCGCTGCTTATCGAGCTGAAGAGCGGGTTCGACGGCGACATCAGCGTTGTCGAGCGCGCCTGCACCCGGCTCGCCGGTTATCGCGGCCCGGTAGCGATGATGTCGTTCGATCCGGTACTGGTTGCCGCCCTGCGCCGCATCGCGCCGCACATGCCCCGCGGCATCACCATGGAACACCACTACGAGGATCCCGAATGGGACTTCCTCAGTCCGGAGACGAAGTTCGCCTGGGGCCAGTTGCGCCATGCGCCGGAAACGCGCCCGCATTTCCTGGCGCACTACGTGAAGGAACTTGATTCGCCCGTCGCCACCATGGCGCGTGCGGTGAGCGGCATGCCGGTGCTGACCTGGACCGTGCGCACCGACCAGGACCGCCAGATGGCGCGGCGCCACGCCGACCAGATCATCTTCGAAGGCTTCCGCCCCTGAGACGACGGCCTTCGCAAGCACGTGAACGGGCTTTCATGACGCGCCTTGGCGCGCCACACTGAAGACCCGCTTCTTCCTGCGTCCGGGCCCTCGCCCGTCGCGGCCAGCCGACGAAGATCATGCCTTCATGCCTGAAGCTGCCCTGCGCATCCGCGTCGAAAGCCGCATCGCGGACATTCCGGCCGATATCTGGGATAGCTGCGCGCGCGGAAGCCAGATATCAACCACGGCCGGTAAGCAATTAAGCTCGCTCGACAACACGATCAATTCGGCGTCCCCTGATCCCTTCCTCTCCCATGCTTTCCTCCGGGCAGTGGAGGAGTCCGGTTCGGCGACGGCGCAGACGGGATGGCTGCCCCAGCACCTGCTGCTGGAAGACGAAAACGGCATCATCCATGCCGCCTGTCCAGCCTTTCTGAAGAGTCATTCACGTGGCGAATACGTCTTCGATCAGGGTTGGGCCGAGGCCTATGAGCGGGCCGGGGGCGAGTATTATCCCAAGTTACAGGTCGCCATTCCCTTCACTCCGGCCACTGGCCCACGCCTGCTGGTGCGCAATGGTCCTTATGCCGACTTCGCCCGCCCCGCGCTCGCGCAAGGACTGACCCAGCTTGCGGGACACCGCGAGGCTTCCTCGGTTCACGCGACCTTCCTCACCGAAACGGATGCCAGGAGCTTTTTGGAAGCCGGCTATCTTTCGAGAACCGACCAGCAATTTCATTGGCACAACGCCGGATATGCTTCCTTCGAGGAATTTCTGGCCGCCCTCGCCTCGCGCAAGCGCAAGGTGATCCGCCGCGAGCGACGCGAAGCACTCGAAAGCGGCATCGAAATTCGCTGGATCACCGGATCCGACATCACCGAGGAGATCCTCGACGCCTTTTTCGGCTTCTACATGGAGACCGGCTCGCGCAAATGGGGCCGCCCCTATCTTACGCGCTCGTTCTACTCTCTGGTTGCCGAAGCCATGCCGGAGCAGATTCTCTTCGTCATGGCGCGGCGGGCGGGGCGCTGGATCGCCGGTGCCATCAATTTCATCGGCGCGAATACGCTCTTCGGCCGTCATTGGGGGGCGATCGAGCATCATCCCTTCCTGCATTTCGAGGTCTGCTACCATCAGGCCATAGACTATGCGATCGCTCACGGCCTGAAGACCGTCGAGGCGGGCGCGCAGGGTGAGCACAAGCTGGCACGCGGCTATCTGCCGGTGACGACCCATTCCGCGCACTGGATCGCGGATCCCGGTCTCAGGCGCGCTTTTGCCGACTATCTCGTGCGCGAACGCGCCTATGTCGCGCAGGCTAATGCCGAACTTGCCGAACTCGGTCCCTTCCGGCGTGGCAGCCAGCCGATCGAGGAAGAACCGTGAGCGGCGCTTGACCTTCGCACCGTTCGTTGCCATCGAAGCAGGAGCCTGTGTGAGGAGTCCTGCCATGCCGCATTACGATCCGAGCAACATCTTCGCCAAGATCCTGCGCGGCGAACTGCCCGCCCATCGCATCTATGAGGACGGCCGCGCGCTGGCCTTCATGGACATCATGCCTCGCGCCCCCGGCCACGCTCTCGTCATTCCCAAGGCGCCCGCGCGCAACATTCTCGACATCGAGACGGATGACCTCGCCTATGTCGTGCAGGTCGCGCAGCGGATCGCCAGGGCGCAGATGAAGGTGTTTGCGGCCGACGGCATCACCGTCCAGCAGTTCAACGAGACGGCGGGTGGGCAGGTGGTGTTCCATCTGCATATGCACATCATTCCACGCCATGAGGGCGTGGCGCTGAAGCCGCCGCAGTCCGATATGGAGAAGCCGGAAATTCTCGCCGAGCACGCCGAACGCCTGCGCGCCGCTCTCGCCGGCTGAATGAACCGTTCAGAGGCCCAGCCACCAGGCGCCGCCGATGAGCAGCGCCTGCGCCGCGAGCACACCCGCGAGGACCGACCGGCGCACGAGCAGGAAGGCCGCAACGGCGAGCGCCAGCGAGCCAAGGCGGAGAGCCAGCGGCAGCTTGGCCAGATCGCCCGAGGGAACGAGCACGAGCCGGGCGACGACGGCGGCAAGCAAAGCCGTCGCGACCGCCCGGACCCAGCGCATCAGCGCACCATTCTCGTCCATGCCCCGCCCGAGCAGCACGCCGAGCACGCGCCACATCTCATTGGGAAGGAAGCCGACGACCAGCACAATGAAGATGGCGGCCCATTCGCCGTCGACGACGCTCACGCCTGAGCGCCCTTCATCCGCCGGATCATCTCGGCGGCAAGGAAGGCCAGCGTTCCCCCGCCGACCCCGCTCCAGAACAGGTCGAGCCCCCCCGGGGCATTGGCGACGAAGGGCGCCAGCACGGCACCGAAGGCGATCGCAAGCCAATCCATCGGCAATTGCGCATTGCGGACCAGAAGGATTGTGAAGGACAGCGGCGTAAGCATCAGCAGGGCGACGGCGAGCGGCGGCGGTAGCGCGCCCATGAGGAAATAACCGAAGAGCGTGCCGCCGACGCTCAATGATACCAGCCCGCAGCCAAGCCCCATCGCATAGGCCGTGCGGCCCTCCGGCGCCACGCCCGGCAATTGCCGCATCGCCTCCGCCCACATGGTGACGGCGACAAAATGCGCGCAGATCAGCTCCCGCATGAGATTCGGGCGTCGCCCACGCATCAGCGGGAGCAGCGATACCACCATGGGCAGCAGGCGCACGCCGGAAAGGCAGACCGCCAGCGCGAGCGCCGGCAACGACGCTCCCGCACCGATTCCGCCCACGAGAATCACCTGAGCCGGCAGTGCCCAGATAAAAATGGTGGAAAGAACCGTCGCGATCGCCGGCAGTCCCACGCCATGAGCAAGGCCGCCAAAACCGGCATAGGACGCGATCAGCACGAGCCCAGGCACTGCGGTCGCCCCACGTGTGCCGGCAAAGAACCAGCGCATCGTGGATGCGCCGCCATCGGAAATCGGTCGGGACAAATGCGACATGCTCTGCTTCCGGGCCGTTGATGGGCCCGCAACGCCGCCGGATCAAGCGCAAAAAGAAGCAGCCGGCATCGTGGGATGCCGGCTGCCGACGTCTTCAGTCGCTCTGTCCGGTCCTTAAGCCTTGATCAGCGGCGGCTTGGCACTGCCGCGCGACGCGCCACCCGCCTTACGCGGCTTGGCCTTGCCCGCCGCAGCCCCGGCGACCTTGCGGCGCGGCGCCTTGGCGACAGGGTCGATCTTCTCCGGCTTGGGCGTAACCGGCCCGTCCGGGAATTCGAAGCCGAGGGTGGTCTCGCCATCCTCTTCCTGCAACACGACGCGCACATGCCCGCCATTCTTGAGACGGCCGAACAGCACTTCATCCGCCAGAGGCTTCTTGATGTGCTCCTGAATCACGCGGCCCATGGGACGCGCACCCATCTGCTGGTCGTAACCGCGCTCCACCAGCCAAGCCGTCGCCTCGTCGGAAAGCTCGATCGTGACGTTGCGGTCGGCGAGCTGCGCCTCGAGCTGAAGCACGAACTTCTCGACCACCAGCCCGATGATCTCGGGCGTGAGATGCGCGAAGGGAATGATCGCGTCGAGCCGGTTGCGGAACTCCGGCGCGAAGATGCGGTTGATCGCCTCCACGTCGTCACCCTCCCGCTTGGAGCGGGTGAAGCCGAAGGCCGACTTCGACAGATCGGCCGCCCCCGCATTCGTGGTCATGATGAGGATCACGTTGCGGAAATCGACCTGCTTGCCGTTGTGGTCGGTCAGCTTCCCATGGTCCATCACCTGCAGCAGGATGTTGAACAGGTCGGGGTGCGCTTTCTCGATCTCGTCCAGCAGCAGCACGCAATGCGGATGCTGGTCTATACCGTCCGTCAGCAGACCGCCCTGATCGAAGCCGACATACCCGGGAGGCGCGCCGATGAGGCGGGAGACGGTGTGCCGCTCCATATATTCCGACATGTCGAAACGCAGGAGCTGCACGCCGAGAGTGGAGGCGAGCTGCTTGGCGACCTCGGTCTTGCCGACGCCGGTCGGACCGGAGAACAGGTAGGAGCCGATCGGCTTCTCCGGTTCGCGCAGGCCGGCGCGCGCCAGCTTGATCGAGGCGGCGAGCGCTTCGATCGCCTTGTCCTGGCCGTAGACGACACGCTTGAGCGTCGTCTCCAGATTGGCAAGCGTCTCGGCGTCGTCCTTGGAGACCGTCTTCGGCGGGATGCGGGCGATGGAGGCGACGGTGGCCTCGATCTCCTTCACACCGATGGTCTTCTTGCGCTTGGCCTCGGGCAGCAGCATCTGGGCCGCACCCGACTCGTCGATAATATCGATCGCCTTGTCGGGCAGCTTGCGGTCATGGATGTAGCGTGCCGACAGCTCGACCGCGGCCTTGATGGCATCGTTGGTGTAGCGCAGGCGGTGATAGTCCTCGAAATAAGGCTTGAGCCCCTTCAGGATCTCGATCGCATCCGGCACGGTCGGTTCCGGCACGTCGATCTTCTGGAAGCGGCGCACGAGGGCGCGATCCTTCTCGAAGTACTGACGGTACTCCTTGTAGGTGGTCGAACCGATGCAGCGCAGAGTGCCCGAGGCCAAGGCCGGCTTCAGCAGGTTGGAGGCATCCATCGCACCGCCCGAGGTCGCGCCCGCTCCGATGACGGTGTGGATCTCGTCGATGAACATGATGGCGTTGGGATAAGCCTCGATCTCCTTCACCACCTGCTTGAGCCGCTCTTCGAAATCGCCGCGATAGCGGGTTCCGGCGAGCAGCGCGCCCATATCGAGCGAGAAGACGGTGGCACCGCGCAGCACTTCCGGCACTTCGTCATTGACGATGCGCCGTGCAAGGCCTTCCGCAATCGCGGTCTTGCCGACGCCGGGATCGCCGACGAACAGCGGATTGTTCTTGGAACGGCGGCAGAGCACCTGGATGGTGCGCTGGATCTCGCCATCGCGGCCGATCAGCGGGTCGATCTTGCCTTCGCGTGCCTTCTTGTTCAGGTTCACGCAATAGGCATCGAGCGCATCAGCCTTCTTCTTGCTGTCCTCCCCGGTCTTCGTCTCCGTTTCCTCCTCCGCGCCACGGACGGGACGACTTTCCGACAGGCCAGCGCGCTTGGCGATGCCGTGACTGATGTAATTGACCGCATCGTAGCGGGTCATGTCCTGCTCTTGCAGGAAATAGGCCGCATGGCTCTCCCGCTCGGCAAAAATAGCGACGAGCACGTTGGCGCCGGTCACTTCTTCGCGGCCGGAGGACTGCACATGGATAACGGCGCGCTGGATGACGCGCTGGAAACCAGCCGTAGGCTTGGAATCGTCGCCGGCGTCCTGCACCAGATTGTCGAGTTCGGTATCGATATACTCGACGAGATTCCGACGGAGTTTTTCGAGGTCGACATTGCAGGCCCGCATGACGGCGGCGGCGTCCTGATCATCGACCAGCGAGAGCAACAGGTGCTCAAGGGTGGCGTATTCGTGGTGCCGTTCGTTGGCGAGCGCGAGGGCCCGGTGAAGCGACTGCTCGAGGCTGCGGGAGAAGGTGGGCATCGGGACCTCTTCGTTTAACCGCCGCTATGCGTCACTTCTTCTCCATGACGCACTGCAAAGGATGTTGGTGTTTTCTCGCGAAGTCCATCACCTGCGTGACCTTGGTTTCGGCCACCTCATAGGTGAAGACGCCGCATTCCCCGACCCCATGCTTATGCACATGGAGCATGATGGTGGTCGCTTCCTCCCTGTTCTTGTTGAAGAACTGCTCGAGGACATGCACGACGAACTCCATTGGCGTGTAGTCGTCGTTGATGAGCAGCACGCGATACAGGCTGGGCCGCTTCACCTGCGGCTTGGTGCGCGTGATGACCGCCGTGCCGGGCGTGTTGTCTCCACGCCGGCGCCGCTCTTCATCGGCCATCATGACGCTGAATGGGCTGGTGGGCACGTCAGCGGGCATCGCGTTCCTATCCTCATCCCGACCGGAGGGGTGGGATTGATGACAGATATAATATGGTCGACGTGCCGCTTTCGCCAGACCGGGCGATGCGAATGACGCGGCGCAAAAGGCCGTGGAGGTCGCCAAAGGACGCGGCCTCACCTCAGCGTGATCAGACGCATCCGCCCCGATCCGCAGCTCACGGCACGCCGCCTGCGCTGATCCGCCGCCCCTCGCGGCACGTGACAACCGCCAAACGAAAAGGGCCCGGCCAGCGGCCGAGCCCTCGTCACATACGGGAACGACTTCAGCAGTCGCTCGACCGGAAAGGATCACTTCGCCGAGAAACGGCCGATGATGCCTTCATACGGCTTGTAGGTCTCCTTGGCGAGATCGGCATACAGTTCGCCGATCTTGGTCGCCTCGGCGACGAAGCCCTCATAGGCGCTCTTGAAGTAGGCGGACTGGATCTCGACGGCCTTGTCGAGGGTGCGCGCGCCGAAAAGCTGCTCGGCAGCGGCGGTGCCTTCCTCGAAGGACTTCTTGGAATAATCGGCGAACTCGACCGCGATGGCCTGCACGCCCTTCGACACGGTGCCGAAGCTCTTCATGGCGAGATCGACGTTCTCTTTCCCGAGCTTCTGCATCTCTTCGATGTTCTGCAGCATTGGGGTATCTCCCTGATTGCGTTTCCCGGCCGCCTGCGCGGCACCGCGTTGCCGACCCCCGGTCAACGCACGGTTAAATTACTGCAACGCACCATCACCGTCAACAAAATTGTGCGACGCAAAATCGCAAGAGGCCGGGCGGTTTTATCCACCATGTCCTGCCGCAGTGCCGCCCGATTTACGACTCCGTAACCGCGCTCTCCGTAACATCGGGATTGTGGCTGGCGCGCAACGTCGCGTTGGCCCGGACAATCCAGAATAGGCGGCTGAACGTCAGCCGTGGACAGTGGGGCGCTGCATTGCGGCGCACGGAGCGGGACGGTTTCATGCGGGTTCCGGCGAAATTCGGCACGTATTGCCTGCGTGCCGGTGCGGTTCTGATGGCGCTGGCAGTGGCTGGCACCGGTGTCGCCGAGGCAAAGACCAAGAAGCGGAAGGCGGTATCCCACCCCGCCGTGACCCGGCACGTGGCGGCGACCCCGCGCGCGACCGCCTCTCGCCCGGCAGTCGTCGACACCCGCGTCTGGCAGCGCGGCTATGCGGACATCGTGGTCGACGCCAATACCGGCGAGGTGTTGCACGCGGAGAATGCCGACGCGCTGCGCCATCCCGCGTCGCTGACCAAGGTCATGACCCTCTACATGCTGTTCGAGCAGTTGGGCGCCGGCAAGGTGCGCCTGGACAGCGAACTCACCGTCTCGCAGCGTGCCGCGGCCCAGAGCCCGACCAAGCTCGGCTTGCGCCCCGGCACCACCATCAGTGTCGAGGATGCCATCAAGGGCATCGTCACCCGTTCGGCCAACGACGCCGCAATGGTGATCGCCGAGAATCTTGCCGGCGATTCCGAAACCTTCGCGGCGATGATGACCCGCAAGGCGCGCTCGCTCGGTATGAGCCGCACCGTGTTCCGCAACCCGAATGGCTTGCCCGACCCGCAGCAGGTGACCACGGCGCACGACCTCGCGATCCTCGGGCGCTCCATCCAGGAGCGTTTCCCGCGCTATTACCCCTATTTCGCGACCAAGACCTTCTATTACCGCGGCGCAGCGATCGGGAACCATAATCGCCTGCTCGGCAAGGTCGAAGGCGTGGACGGCATCAAGACCGGCTACACCAATGCCTCCGGCTTCAACCTGCTGACCAATGTGCGCCGCGATGGCCGGCATCTGGTCGCGGTGGTGCTGGGTGGCGCCACGGCGGTTTCCCGCGACCAGAAGATGACACAGCTTGTCGCCTCCTATCTGCCGCGCGCCTATGCCGGGCGGCAGACCGTCGCGCCGATCGCCGAGAACAGCACGACCCAGATGCCGTTGCCGATGGCACGCGCCGCTGAGGTCGCGCCGCTTCCCGCCCCGGCCGTCGCCGAGCGCGAGCCCTCCGTCACGGCGACCCTACCCCCGACCCGGGTTGCCAGCGCACAGACCGACGACGCTACGGATGAAGGCGAGTCCGAGGACGACGCCGCTCCGGCCGCACAGGTTCAGGCCGCGGCTCCGGCCCCGACCGCCGCCGCGACCCGCGTAATGTATGTCGCGCCGTCCAAGCCCCTGCCGGAAGCAGGATCGGCCGCCCCCATCGTTCCCACTCCCGTGAAGACGGTCGCCGTACCGCGTCCGAGCCGGCCGGTCGCCACCATGGGCGGCGCGCCTGGCACGCTCGGCACCCTCACCTTCGCCGCCGCCAGCATGGGCGGCAGCCTCCAGCCCGTCGCCCGCCCGGCTCGCGCTCCGGTTCAGGTGGCGAGTGCGGGGCCGATCACCCTGCCTGCCTCCGCCTCCACACTGCCGCCGGCCAAGTCGACCGCCCGGCAGGCCGCTATCCAGGCTGCCGTCGCCCGCACGGGTTGGGGCATCCAGATCGGCGCCTTCGGCTCGGAGGAGGATGCCCGTGCGCATATGAGCAAGGCCAAGTCGTTGGGCGGTGCGGCGCTGAAGAAGGCCGAGCCTTACACTGAAACCACGCAGAACGGCATGGTCCGCGCCCGCTTTGCCGGCTTCGACGCCGAATCTTCCGCCCGTGGCGCCTGCAAGTCGCTAAAGCGCGGCGCCATTTCCTGCATGGTGTTCCGGAACTGAGAACGGTGTCACCGATGACGACGCATCAGGATGTCCTTGGCTTCATTGACCCGCGCCGCGAGGTAGTTCGACCCCCCCTGGTCGGGATGCAGTTTCTTCATCAGGCTGCGGTGAGCCCGCGTGATGCTGGCCACATCCGCCGCCGGCTGAAGCCCCAGGATCTGGTAGGCCTCCTCTTCCGTCATCGATCCACCGCGCTCCGGCCGGTCGGCGGACCGCCGGCCCGCGTCGCGCTGCGTGTCTTCACGCCATCCGGGCGCGCGGCGGTCAAGATAAGCTTCGAGTAGCCGTCGGCTCTCCACGTCCGCATCCCGATAGAGCTGCAGCAGTTCCGGGCGCGCCAGGCTGTCGAGCGCGCGCCCGGCAAAGGGGCCTGCCAGCACCCTTCCCTCGATGCGGGCGTTCACCCGGTCGAGCTTCATGTCGAGCAGGCTCGTCTGCATCCGGCTAAACCGTCGGTCCTGCGCCGAACGCGTGCCGCCCAAGGCTCCCGGCCCCTTGATCGCCCGCCACCCGATGAGCGACAGCGCGAACACGCCGAGCGGGATCGCAACCTCGATGTGTCCGCGGAAGATGAGCAGGGCCGCAACGGCGAGCAGCAACCAGCCGCCGATACGTCGCAGCAACCTTGCCAGCCGCTCTGGATTCGATCGCGAGATCAGCTTCAGAAGATAGACGCCGCCCAGCAGGACGAGCGCACCGGCCAGAAGACTGATCATGAGCGTGATCGCATCTCGCCGATGAGCGCCCGTGCGCTGCCCGTGCCTGCGGCGGCAAGGGCGAGCAACGCCTCCTCCCCGCCTGCAGCATAGGCGGCAACGGCGCGCAGCAAGTCGCGCAGCTGGTGTGCCGATCCCGCGTCGAAACGGCTCCAGGCACCGCCCGTCATGCGAGCCACCTCTCGAAATGCTCGGGTGACGGCACGGTCGTGCCCCTCCTGAAATAGGAAGGCCGGCACGCCCAACAGCGCCAGTTCTCCCGCTTCGGCGCAAAGGGCGTCGACCGGCTCCTCCAGCGCGTCGCCCACGAAGACGAATGCCTTCACGGGTCCTTTCGTCGCCTCGCGGCCTACATGCCGGATCATCCGGCCGATCTGGGTGCGGCCTCCCCTGCAATCGATCCGCGCCATCAGCCGGCCGAGATGCTCCGCGCTGCCGCTCCATCCGGAGACCCGGCATTCATCAAGGCCGCGGTAATAGACGAGCTGGATATCGAGTCCGCCCAACGCCTCGGCTTCCTCGAACATCCCGGCCTGGAGCGAGCAGGCAAGATCCCAGGTCGGTTGGCGGCTCATGGTCGCATCGAGCCCGAAGATAAGCCTGCGGCGCGTGTCTCTGCCGGGCATCGGAACATGCCGGCCGACCGCCTGCAGAAAGGCATCGAGTGCGCCTTCGCCGGTAACCGCTCTGCTGCCTCTCGTGATCTTCGACGACACCATGAAAGCCCTTGCACCTGCCTGCCCGCAGGCGGCACCGCGGTTGACCCGAGTGCCGCCTTTGCTAGGTTCCGCCGCCCGCTCAACCTGCGGGCCAAAATGGCGGTGCCGGCAATGTATGACGGATTGAAGCGGATTCGAACGGTCGCGGCTCTTCGCGAACAGGTGAAGGCATGGCGGCTGGCGGGCGAGCGCATCGGCCTTGTTCCCACGATGGGCGCGCTCCACGCCGGTCACATCGCCCTCGTCGAGGCCGCTCGGGCCCGGGCAGACCGTGTGATCGCCTCGGTTTTCGTCAACCCGACCCAGTTCGGGCCGAATGAGGACTTCAGCCGCTATCCGCGCACGCTGGAGGCCGACATGGAAAAGCTGGCTGCCGCCGGTGCCGATGCCGTCTATACGCCCGATGTCGCCGGGATGTACGCGGACGGCTTCGCCACCACCATCACCGTCGGGGGCCCGGCGCTTGGTCTGGAGACGGATTTCCGTGCCACCCATTTCGCCGGCGTCGCGACCGTGGTGTGCAAGCTCTTCACGCAGACGGCACCGGATGTCGCCTTCTTCGGCGAGAAAGACTACCAGCAACTTCAAGTGGTTAAGCGCATGGCGCGCGATCTCGACCTGCCGGTCGAGGTGGTCGGCGTGCCGACGATCCGGGAGGCGGACGGCCTCGCTTTGTCCTCGCGCAACGTCTATCTGAGCACCGAGGAGCGGGTGGTAGCACCGGCGCTCCACCGCGCCCTGCTGCAGGCCGCCGCCGACATTGCGAGCGGCATCACGCCCGCCATCGCCACGTCTCGTGCCCGGGACGTGGTCGCGGAAGCAGGTTTCGTCGTGGATTATATCGAAGCCCGGAACGCCGAGACTCTCGCACCGCTGGGCGTCGGCGAGATCGAGCCGATCCGCTTGCTGGCAGCCGCAAAGCTGGGCCGCACGCGGCTGATCGACAACATTCCGGTATCGTCACACTGAAAGACGTTCTCCAGCAACAATATATGGACGCTTTCTCATCTAGATACTGAGATAGGCGACCACCATTCCGATGATCACCAGGAGCAACCCGATGCCGAGCACGTAGCGCATCGGGCGCACCTCGACGCTCTGCCGGGCAGCCGGGGCGGATTCGACACCGACCTCACCGTCCTCGACCACCACGCGCTCGCGGCTCGTGCCATCGGCATTCACCGCGATGCCGTCGGGGCGGCTGTCGACACGGCGTTCCATTTCCAGATTCTGAACCATCGCTTCATCCCTCCGCGGGTTTCCGCAGGGACAACGCACGAGAGTGGCCGATGGGTCCGATGAGGTGGGTAATGAGTCCGAAAATGCGTCAGATCAGGCCGAGCGAGCGCAGTTCGCGACGCAGCGTCTCGGGCATCGCCTCTCCGCCGCCGGCATCCCCCGACAGATCGCCGGGCGCATCCTTCGGCTGGAGATAGCGCCAGCCCTGGAAGGGACGATTCGGGCGCGGCTCGACGCGGTACACCACCGGCTCCAGCACGAGGTGGCAGCGCCGGATGCCGTCGCCATCGACGAAGGGCGTCACACCCAGCAGTTTCTGCCGGCAGGCGACCTCTCCCTTCACCACCCAATAGAGCGAGCCGCCGTCGAGCAGCTCGTCGATCCGGGTCGGCACCATGCGGGTGGTATGGGTCTGCTGTACCGGCTGCCCGCTCGCGGCCTGCTCGGCGAGCCGTTCCGCGATCCAGTCCTCGAGATCCTGGATCGATTCGGCGCCGACGCAGAGCTTGAGCAGATGGAGAGCCATGGCGCTCGCTAACATGGGGAAGGGTGGACCGCCAGTGCCGTCGGCCCGCTGCGGTCAGACCCGCTTCACCACCGGCCAGTCGACCTCGTCGGCCTCGACCGTTCGCGTCTCCTTCAGCGCGGCGTCATGCCACGCACGGAAAGCCGGATGGGCGTGGATCGCCTCGACATAGGCCGCGCTCACCGGGTCAACCGGAAGGGCATAGGTGCGGATGCGGCTGGCGACGGGAGCATACATGGCGTCTGCCGCGCTGAAGGCACCGAACAGGAAATCCCCGCCGGCGCCGAAACGCTCCCGCGCGGTCCGCCAGCCCTTGGTGATGTCGGCGAGATCCTTCATGCCCCGCTCGCTGAGGGCCAACGGCTCGACCGGGCGCCACAGATTCATCGGCGCATCCCGGCGCAGCCCGGTAAATCCGGCATGCATCTCCGCGGCCTGCGCGCGGGCATGGGCCCGGGCGACCTTCTCCTGCGGCCACAGGCCGGAATCGGGAAAACGTTCGGCCAGATGCTCAAGGATGGCGAGCGTTTCCCACACCACCGCATCGCCGTCGATCAGCACCGGCACGCGGCCGGCCGGGGAGATCCCGGCAAGCCGGGCGCTGAACTCCGGCGTATCGAGCCACACGACCTCCTCCTCGAAGGGAATGCCGGCGGCGGTCATGGCGAGCCATGGCCGCATCGACCACGAGGAGTAATTCTTGTTGCCGATGATGAGCGTCAGCGCCATGGCCCTCTCCCGCCTGTGAGGCCGGCATCATGTCCGGCGCGGGGCAGCCAGGGCAAATGCAGAGCGTTGATGATCCCCATCAACGAAGCTGGCACTTGGAAGCCGGCGTGTGAAATCCGGGCCTGGAATCCGGTGCTTGTGCCCGTCCCGCCGGGCCCGCCGGCAGGGACAGAGGGGAACGCCCCCAATGTTTACAGGCTTGCGACGGTGGTCGCCTCGAAGCCGCCAAAGAGATAGACGAGGCCGACGATCACCAGAAAGAGGACCACGGCCCATCGGGCAACGCCCCAGCAGGAGCGCTCGGTAAGGGAATTCATAATGAGGTTCCGGAATGATTAGGATGAAGTCCGCCCATGTGGCGCGCCATCCCCGGGCCGGCGCCAACTGTTATCAAGGCTAATAAAACGTGAACACGCTCGCAATTGCAAAAACGTCATATTTCCTTCTGGCGCCGCAACCCTGTCATGCACTCAGCGCGTGGCTCACGGCTTGCGCGATGCGCAAGACGCGGAACTGACCCACAGGCATGTCGGGCGCACCATGAGTCTCGGCTTCTCCCTTCTTGATTGCATCGCGCTCGGCTTCTTCGTCGTCGCGTGGCTGGCCTATCATCGTCTGATGGAAGGCGGGTGGTCGGAGCGGCGTTCGCTCAACCGCCGGATGGACGTGTTCCGCATGCAATGGATGCGGAACATGGTGCAGCGCGAAAATCGCATCGTGGACGCCCAGATCATCGCGGCGCTGCAAAACGGCACGGCGTTCTTCGCCTCCACCTCGCTGCTGGCGATCGGCGCCTCCCTCACCATCCTGCGGGCGTCGGAAGACGTGATGGCGATCTTCTCCCACCTGCCGATGCTGGCGAACGGCACGCGGGAGGGGTGGGAGCTCAAGACCTTCGGCATCACCGTGATCTTCTCCTACGCCTTCTTCAAGTTCGCCTGGGCCTACCGGCTTTTCAACTACACCACCATCCTGCTCGGATCGACGCCGCCGCCGCAGGAGGCCGACACCCCGGCCGCGCAGCGCCACGTGGTCAAGGCCGCGCGCATGGCGACGCTGGCCGGCCGGCATTTCAACCGGGGGCAGCGTGCCTTCTTCTTCGCGCTCGGCTATCTCGGCTGGTATGTGAACGGCTGGGTGTTCATCGCCACCACCCTCGCGCTGTTCCTGGTGATGATGAACCGCCAGTTCGGCCCGGATTCGCACTGGGTGCTCGACGAGGAAGACGAACCGACATGACCGACGCCGCCGACATGACCGACGCCGCCCGCACACGCGCCGACACCGCCACGGACGCGGCCGAGAACGATGCCGCGCGCATCATCCTCGCCTTGATCGCCGCGGCGCCCAAGGGGCGCTCCATCGACCCCGCCGATGCCGCGCGGGAGATCGGCGCGAAAGCCGGCGACGCCGCTGCGCAGGGGGCCGGCACGCCAGCCGGCGACCACTGGCAGCGCCATTTGCCGCTGGTGCGCCGCGCGGCGGTGCGGCTTGCGGGAGAAGGGCGCATCGCCATCTACCGGAAGGGCAAGCCCGTGGATCCTTCCGGCTTTCGCGGTGTCTACCGGCTCGGCAAACCGGCGGAAACCGGCGAGGGATGATGTGAAGCCCGGCGGAAGCCTGGCCAACCTGACGCCGGTACCCTGCTCAGGGGGCGGGAAACAGGTTCGGGATGCGGCCGGTGAAGTAATAGACCGCGAGCCCCACCCATTCGCGAAGCGCGGTGTCGAACGTCTGCAACCCCTCCGCCGCGGTGCGCGGACCCGTCCACGGAGCGCCCGGCCCGCCCGTCTGGTAATCGACCGGGAACGCCTCAACCGGAAAGCCCGCGGCGCGGAAACAGCCGACCGCGCGCGGCATGTGGACGGCCGAGGTCACCAGCAGCCAGCGCTCGCCCGGCTTCGGTTGCATCAGGTCCTTGGTGAAGAGCGCGTTCTCCCGCGTGTTGCGCGAGCGTCCCTCCAGCGCAACCCGGTCCACCGGAATGCCGAGCCAGGGCAAGGTGCGCTTCACCACATCCGCCTCCCGCTCGCCCGGAGGGGGCATCGCAAGGCGCGCGCTGCCGCCTGAGAAGACGAGACGCGCCTGCGGATAGGTGCGTGCCAGCAGCGACAGCGCCATGATGCGCTCCCCTGCCCCGCTGAACGCCGGCTGCTCGCGATAGGCCGAGATCAGCGTCTCCTCGCCCCCGCCCAGCATGATCACGCCGTCGACCGGCCGGCCGTCGCCGTGAAAGGCGGGGAAGCGATCCTCCAGCGGGCGCAGCAGCAGCGTGGCCGCCGGGCTGAAAGCCGCCAGAAGCGCCAGCACGCTGCCGGCAGCGGCAATGCCCAACCCCGAGCGCCGCCAGCGCAGCGCGACGAGGAGGCCGAACGCGACCAGCACGAGGACGAAGGTGGACGGCACGAGCAGGAACCAGGCAAGCTTGGAGATCGGAAAGAACACGCTGGCTTCACCTCATTCGGCCTGCCGGATCGTCGGATGGAGGGGGCAGGATCTGGGTGCCGGCACGCGGGCCGGCCGGCCGACGGGGCCGCTCACGGCGCGTTCATGCGCCGGCGAAGGTGCGGTGCGGGATGCGGTCGTCGGCGCTGCCCTGCCGGCGCACGAAGGCCTCGAAATCCGCCGCGGGCATGGGGGGGCCGAACAGGAAGCCCTGCATGTTGTGGCAACCGACCGATTTCAGGTAGCGAAGCTGCTCGCGGGTTTCGACGCCCTCGGCGGTCACGCTCACGCCGAGGGCACGCGCCAGCCGCACCACGCAATCGATGATGGCCGGCGCATCGTCGGTCTGCCCGATATTCTGGGTGAAGCTGCGGTCGATCTTGAGGCTGTCGATGCGGAAACGCCGGATATAGCCGAGCGAGGAATAGCCGCTGCCGAAATCGTCGAGCGCGATCCGCATGCCCATGGCTCGCAACCGGGCGAGGATCGAGATGGCCTCGGGCTGATTGCCGACGAGCAGGTTCTCGGTGATCTCCACCTCGAGCCGCGAAGGATCGAACCCGGTCTCCGCGAGGATGGCGGCGATGCGCTCCGCAAGGTCGTGGGAGAGGAAATCGGCGGGCGAAAGATTGACGCCGAGCTTGATGCCGGGCCATGCCCGCGCCGTCCGGCACGCCTCGCGCAGCACATACATGTCGAGCAGGGTGATGAGGCCGGAATGCTCCGCCACCGGGATGAACTCGCCGGGAGAAACAAGGCCGCGGCGCGGGTGCAGCCAGCGCACCAGCGCCTCGCAGCCTACGACCGTGGTGCCGTCAGCGCCCATCTGCGGCTGGAAATAGGCGCGGATCTCGCCATTCTCCAGCGCCGCCGACAGCTCCAGCTCCACCTCGCGGCGGCGGCGCACCTCCGCCTCCATCGCCGGCTCGAACAGCCGCACGCTCCCCCGTCCGTCCGCCTTGGCGCGGTAGACCGAAATGTCGGCCAGCCGGATCAGCTCCTCGGCCGCGTTGCCGTCCATGGGGGCGATCACCGCGCCGATCGAGCCGCCGACGATGATCGAATGCGAGGCGACGCGGAAGGGCTGACGAAGGGCCTCCTGCACCTCACGGCAGGCCTCGGCCTGCGCATCGGGCCTCCGGTCGAGCGGCTTCATGAGCACGAATTCGTCGCCGCCGAAGCGCGCCGCCATGCCGTTCGGGCCGGCCACCTCCTGCAGGCGATGGCCCACCGCGGCGAGCAGCAAGTCGCCGAGCTGGTGGCCGAGCGTGTCGTTGATGTCCTTGAAGCGATCAAGGTCGACGAACAGCACCAGCAGCGGGTGGTCCTCGTCCACCTGCGGCAGGCGGGAGGTGAGCCGGCGCACGAATCCGGCGCGGTTCGGCAGCCCGCTGAGCGGATCGACATAGGCGAGGCGCAGCGCCAGCGCCTCGCTCTCGGCGAGATCGGCGGTCGCCCGGCGCGCATACCAAAGCACCACCGCCGCCGCACCGAGCAGAAGCAGGGCCACGCCGATGAGCGAGGGCAGCAGGGCCTGCAGCAGTTTCTCGCCGGGCTTCTGCGCGACCCAGGTCAGCCAGGCCGGCGGCGTCGCCGGATCGGCGAAGGGAACGAGCACGCCCTGACGGTTCTTGTCCGGAGGCGTCATGGAAATCATCGGCCGGATCAGATGCAGCTCCGCGACCAGCTCGTCGAGAAACCCGCGGTCGAGAAACTGCACCGTCACCGCGACCGGCCCGTCGCGGTTGGGCGAGACCACCCGTCCATAATCGGGCGTGATCCCGATGGCACCGACCAGCGCCGGCTTGCCCTCGATCGACACATAGGCCGAGCGGAACACGGTGTCCTGCGCGGCGGCCCCGCCCTGGTGCGGACCATTGGCCGCCTGCGTGGCGAAGGCCTGCTGCATCCGGCGCACGACCGGCATGATGGCCGCGGCGTCGAAGGCCGGCGTATCGGGCCGCACCAGCTCGCCGCCCACCGCGGCGTAGGTCACGCGGTCCTCCATCACGATGAAGGACTGGTCATGGCGACGGGTGTCGTAGAGCCACTTGCCGAAATTGCGGTGCACCCAGTCGGCGTCGAGGAAATAGGCGGTGCGCAGCACCGATTCGTCCCAATGCGCGAAGCCGGCGAGATCGCGCCGCATGTCCTCGCCATGGCGGGCCAGCGCGTCCGTCACCACCCCGGCCCAACGCTCGCGCGCATTGCTGTCGATCCGCTCGGCGACCACCAGCGAGAACGCACCCATGGCGACGACCGTCGCCATGATGACGAGCGCCACCGCAAGGATCATGCGATCGGTCGGGCGGGACGAGCGCGCCATTTGTCCTCGATATACGGGTTCCAAGCCCGACAGGGAGTCGGGCTCCTCCTTAATGTCCACGACCTTGCCCAACATGTCACCACGGCCGGAAGGCAGCGGCACAACATCGCAGGACGAACTGCCTGCAATTCCGATCGAATCTCATCCGAACCACAGCGCCGCAATACCAAGAAAGGCGAAGAAGCCCACCACATCGGTGATGGTCGTGACGAAGGGTCCCGAGGCGACCGCGGGATCGACCTTCAGCTTCTGCAGTCCCAGCGGCACGAGGATGCCGCCCAGCGCCGCCGCCACGAGATTGATGATCATGGCGAGCGCGATGACCGCGCCGAGATCGGCCAGCCCGAAACGGGCGAACACCACCACCGCCATGATGACGGCGAAGGCGACGCCGTTGAACAGGCCGACCAGCACCTCGCGCGCCACCACCCGGCGGGCGTTGCTGCCGCGCAATTCGCGGGTGGCCAGCGCGCGCACCGCGACCGTCATGGTCTGCGTGCCGGCATTGCCACCCTGGCTTGCCACGATCGGCATCAGCACCGCGAGCGCCACCATCTTCTGAAGTTCGCCCTCGAACAGCGAGATGACGAAGGAGGCGAGATTGGCGGCAATGAGGTTAAGCAGCAGCCAGGCGAAGCGGCTCTTCGCGATCGCCCAGACGCTGTCGGAAAGCTCCTCGTCGCCGGCGACGCCGCCGAGCGCCTTCAGGTCCTCGTCTGCCTCTTCCTGGATGACGTCGACCACGTCGTCGATGGTCATGACCCCGACCAGCCGCCCGACATCGTCCACCACCGGCGACGAGATGAGGTTGTAGCGCTCGAAGACGCGGGCGACGTCCTCCTGGTCGTCGGTCGCCTTCACCACATGGCGGTCCGGCGTCACCACCTCGGAGAGCTTCACCATGCGCTTTGTGCGCAGCAGCCGGTCGAGCGGCACCGATCCGGTGAGGCGGTAGGTGGGATCGACCACGAAGACCTCGAAGAAGGTTTCCGGCAGCCCCTCGGTCTCGCCGACATAGTCCAGCGTTTGCCCCACGGTCCAGAACGGCGGCACCGCGATGAACTCGGTCTGCATGCGCCGGCCGGCGCTCTCCTCCGGGTAGTCGAGGCTGCGCTGCAGAGCGGCGCGCTCGGGCATCGGAAGCTGGCCGAGAATCTCCTGCTTGTCGTCGTCGTCGAGGTCTTCGAGGATGTAGACGGCATCGTCGGAATCGATGTCGCGCACGCCCTGCGCCACCGTCTCGACCGACAGGGCCTCGAGAATCTGCACGCGGACCGTCTCGTCGAGTTCGGTCAGCGCGGTGAAATCGAAGTCGCTGCCCAGCAATTCGATGAGGCGGGGCCGTTCCTGCGGGTCGAGCGCCTCGAGCAGGGCGGCGAGATCGGCTTCGTGCAGGTCGACGACGAGGCCGCGCAGCGTTTCGCGGTCGCCCGAATCGACGGCTTCGCGGGCGCGTTCCACCAGCGCCGGGTCGAACTCGTGATCGACGCCCTCCTGCAGGCGGGCTGCGACCGGAGCGGCGAGGTCTTGGTCGTCGCGCATGGGCTCTCCCGCGAGGGGTGAAGGGCGACGCGCCGCCGGGACCGGACCGGTGCGCAGGGGAATGTCGAGGGGCGCCGCCGGAAGAATACCCGGCGACGGTTCCCTCCTTAGGAAGCGCCGCCCGCCAAGGCAATTCGCCCGTGGCCCGCGCAGTGCTTTATTCGAGGGGCGCGGTGCATCGGCAACAAGTAGGCTGGGCACGAGGCTGGATCACACGCCCTCCCCCGCTTTGCCGGCCGGGTCGAGGCGACAACGGAGGAGGTCGGCCATGGCACGGATTCGCCTGATGATTCACGGGCATGTGCAGGGCGTCGGCTATCGCGTCTGGCTCGCCGGGCAGGCGCGTGCGAAGAAGCTGACGGGCTGGGTGCGCAACCGCGCCGATGGCGGGGTGGAGTGCGTGCTGGAGGGCCAGCGCGAGGCGCTCGATGCCATCGTCGAACTGTGTCGCGAGGGCCCGCTGGCCGCCCGCGTCTCGCACATCGACACCCTGCCGGCCGAAAGCGCGACCGAGGTGCCCGCCCATGACGATGCCGGCGTCGCGGTGCTGCCGACGGTGTGACCCGCCAGCCGATACAGCGGCCCGTCGAAGCGGGCACGCCCTGCGGGCGACCGGCCCGGAACGGGCCCGCGCGAAACATCCCCCCGCAGGGTCCATCCATGGCCCGCTGCGGAGCCGTGCCGGCTGCCGACATGCGGCCGAGGAAACAGGCGCCGGCCGAGGAGCATGCCCGTCACCGCGCCCTTTGCCGGCCCGCCTCCCTACTCTTCGGCCGTAGGCCCGAAGATGTCCTCGAAAGCCGCCCGCAAGGCGAGGTCCGCATCCGCCATGCCGACCGGCAGGCCGAGATCGACCAGGCTGGTGACGCCGTGCTCGCTTACCCCGCAGGGCACGATGCCGCCGAAATGGGAGAGGTCGGGCTCCACATTGAGCGAGATGCCATGCATCGTCACCCAGCGCCGTACGCGGATGCCGATGGCGGCGATCTTGTCTTCCGCCATCTCCTGCGGCGTCGGGCCGGCCTTTTCCGGGCGGCGCACCCAAACCCCCACTCGGTCCTCGCGCCGTTCGCCCCGCACATGGAAGGACCAGAGCGCCGTGATGATCCATGCCTCCAGCGCGGCGACATAGCGGCGGATGTCCGGCGTGCGGCGCTTGAGATCCAGCATCACATAGGCGATGCGCTGGCCCGGCCCGTGATAGGTGAACTGCCCGCCCCGTCCGCTTTCGAACACCGGAAAACGGTCCGGCTCGACCAGATCGCGCGCCTGCGCGCTGGTGCCGGCGGTGTAGAGCGGGGGGTGTTCCAGCAGCCACACCGTTTCAGGCTCGGTCCCTTCGGCGATCGCGGCCGCGAGACGATCCATCTCCACCAGCGCATCGGGATAGGCTATGAGCCCGGACGAGACGCGCCAGCAAACCGGGGGCGACGAAGCGACGGGCAGCATCCGGGCCGGCAGCTCGCCGCGCGCCGTCTGCGGACGCGGCGCCTCGGCATTGGCCTCGGGGACGACGGATCGCGGAAGGGTGGAAGGCTCGCTCATGGGCGTTCACATAATCATTCCAGATCCATCTGTCTCGAATGATCCACAGGCTGCGCCGCCGCCGGCCGACGAAGCGCGCGACGGGCCTTGTCGACGCGAAACCGATCTGTTAGACGATGCGCCGCCGGCCGGGCACTGCTGCTTCAGCAAAACCGGCGCGGATGATGCGGTCGTGGCGGAATTGGTAGACGCGCTGCCTTGAGGTGGCAGTGGGTAACACCGTGGAGGTTCGAGTCCTCTCGACCGCACCATTCTTCTGATTTGGTGCTGATTTCATTAGCCTTTTTCCCCTTTCTCCCGCACCGGATGCAAAGGTGCGGGAATAGATGTTCCGGCATCGTTCGCCAGAAGATGCATCGCGGCCTTTGCCAGCCGCTTCCGATCTGCCTTTCGCGTGTAGAGCGAGGCCATCGTTCCTCCGGTCCAACCAAAGATCGCTTCGAGCTGCGCCACCGTCGCACCTGCATTGGCCGCGCGGGTCGCTGCGATCTTCCGCACGCCATGCGCGGACTTGACGATGCCGGCAGAGCGGGCAGCCGCCGCAAACTCGTTGCCGAATGATTCCTTGGTGAGCGGCCGGCCATTGGCCCCGACGATGAACGTCAGGTCACCGCAAGGGCCGGCATCTAAAGTCGCCTGAAGCACATCGAGGACCGGCAGCATCACCTCAACCGTACCGCCGCTCTTCTCGGTCTTGAGGCTGGCGACGCCCTCCCGCACATGCTGCCGCCCGAGCCGCACCGCATCGCCGCGCCGGAGGCCGGAGTAGAGCAGCACGTCGAGCCAAACCCGTTGCCGCGTCCCGATCGGCCAATGCGCCTCGAAGGCGGCGACATCGTCCTCCGTCCAGGCGACGAACCCCTCCCCTGCCTTGCGCGGAGGATTATCGACACCTGCGGTCGGATCGACCTTTACCAGCCTCGCCTTCTTCGCCCAACGAAACAGGCCGCGCATGGCATCAAGGAAGTTACGCGCCTGCGCTGGCGTAGCCGCACGGCGCTCCTTACCGTTGAGAATGTGCTCGGTGGTGACTTTCGATGCCGGATGGTGCCCGGACTTGTCGAGCACATGCACGAAGATGTTGTCGCGCTGGCGTCGCGTTGCCGGTGAAAGAGCGGACCAATCCGTCGTTTCGCGATAGCGCGCCAGTAGCCACGCAAGAGTACCTGCTTCAGGCTCTCCCCGCTTCTGACGCGGAGCGCCAACCAGCGCGGCTTGATATTCCGCCTCGAACTCAGGTGTTCCAAAGGCAGCGCGGATGCGGATGCGAGGCCCCTGCCCTTTTCGCACATACCACACGGTCGTGCCGTGGCGGGTGGTCTCCCGGTGGAGGTGAGGCGGACGGGGACGCGGCATGGCGCTAGAGCACGAGGTCGGGCACTGCGCCCGTTTCGGGTTCGACCGGAGACGGCGTGCCGGCGACGATGATGATCTTGCCGTCCGGGTCCACCTCCACGCGCGCGACGCCCTCGCCGGCTGCCTTGACGGCGCGAATCGCGGCAGTGAGGTCGCGCTGACGGAAGGTGGCGGGACCGCGTGGCATCAGATGCGCTCCATATCCTCGGCAGCAATACGGATCTCTGCAATATCTCGGACGAAGCGTTCGGCGGCGGCGCGCTCGATGGGCTCCATATCCATCTTGGCCCGGATGCAACGCGCGACCTCGGAGTTAATCGAAGAGCCGTTTCGTTCAGCACGCTCGTCGAGCCAACGCTTCATCTCAGGCGGCAGACGAAGCGACAGGCCGCGCCGGCCCTTGCGGTCAGTTCCCTCAGGCATGCGAAATTCTCCGATATGTCGACTAGAAGCGACACGACAACATTGCCTCTGATGGCGGCATGCTGTCAATGTATGTCGAGTTGCAAGCGCGCGAGATTGCTCATTCCATGGCTAAAACACCTGCCCCAAGCGACCTTGCCGACAAGGTCATGCTCCGCCTGCCTGACGGGATGCGGGACCGCCTTGCCGAGGCAGCGCGCGAGAATGGCCGCTCCATGAACGCGGAGATTGTTTCGCGGCTGGAGAAGTCGCTCGACCAGTTCAAGACGCTTGAACAGTTGGTTGAAGAGGTCGAGCAATCTCGCGAGCTGTGGGGACGTGTCGAGGATCTTGAGTACCAGGTGCGGGAGCTTACGCAGGAAGTCAGGAGGATGCCTGACAGAGGCGATTAGCTTCGTCGTGCTCCGCGAAATAGTGGGCGCACAGCTTCCTGACGATCGTTCGAAGATGGTAGGTCGAATACCGCAGCGCTTCGGCCTGCTCCTCGCTCAGGGGAAGATCGCGTGCCCCGGCATCCGTTTCGAGGTCCTCGGCCTGCGATAAAGCGCCTCGACCCCCATGCGCTTCATCAGCGTGGCGACGTGCAGGCGCCCTGCGACATGACCCTCGGCATTGAGAAGGCCCTGCAACATGCGGCTGCCGGCGAAGGGATATTCCAGGTGCAGGGCGTCGATCCGGCGCATCAGGGCCAGATCGGCAGCCGGAACCGAGCGAGGCAGATAGTAAACACTGCCTCGACTGATCCCCAGAACCTTCGCCTGCCGGTTGAGCGGCAGGTCATGATGGCGGTCGATCATCGCTTTGCGCTCAGAAGGCCGGCCTTCTCGAGCGCGCCGGACAAAAATCATTCTCCAGCGTCAGCTCCCCGATCTTCGCATGCAGCGTCTTCACGTCGACCGTCGGAACCGGCGCTGCGGCCTTCGCCTCGCCGTCGAACACGCCCGCTGCCCCATCGAGGAGCTGATTGCGCCATTGCGTGATCTGGTTCGGATGCACATCGAACTGCTGCGCCAGCTCGACGATCGCCTTCTCGCCCCGCACGGCTGCAAGGGCCACCTTCGCCTTGAAGGCCGGCGTATGGTTCCGCCGCGGTCGTTTCGCCATGGTCTCTCCTGTCGCGGCCATCATGCCGCCTTCAGGCAGAAACTCCACTTATCCGACCTGTCCAAATTTCCCGAGCCAGCTCTCT
>NZ_JALKCH010000006.1 GCF_023016805.1 Ancylobacter crimeensis | reverse complement strand
TTCGAAAGCTCAACGCCGCTTCCGTCCGCCTTAACCCGGACCTTGACGTTGTAGTCAACAACGCGCTTCACGGGGACGAGGATCTTCATGTCGGAACTCCCACCACCCGAAAGGGCGGCGCGGCAGGGCGCGGAGGAGGGACCGACGCACCCGACCGACGCTTGAAGAAGCCGGACGACGCCCGCGCCGCGCCGCCTCGAAGCTCCCTGGCCGGATACGTCTCGCTCGGGAAATCGGCGCGAACCTATGGGCGCCCCCGCAGCCTGTCAACGTGGCGATTGGGCGGAGGGCGGGCCGGACGGAGGGCCTTCGGGAGGCGCCGCCGAGGGCGGCGGAGCGGGCGGCGTTCCGTCCCGCGTCGTGACCCAGAGCGGCACGCCCCGCCGGCGCATCGGAATGACCAGCAGCCCGCCCGCCACCAGCCCGCCGAGATGGGCGAGCCAGGCGGTGTCGGCCTGGTTCTGCGTCACCGCGCTCCAGACCTGGTAGAGGATCCACGCCCCGATCGGCCAGATCGCCGGCAGGCGCAGCGGAATGCGCATCAGCACCAGCACCCAGATCCGCACATTGGGATGCAGCATGGCATAGGCGCCCACCACCCCGGACACCGCCGCCGAAGCCCCGATCAGCGGCACCTCCGAGGCGGGATGGCCGAGGGTGTAGACGATGGCGCCGGCAATGCCGGTGAGGAAATAGAAGGCGAGATAGCGGGCATGGCCCAGCGCATCCTCGACATTATCGCCGAACACCCAGAGGAAGGCCATGTTGACGATGAGATGGCCCCAACCGCCATGGAAGAACATGTAGCTCGCCAGCGTCGCCTCGGCCGGCAGGTGAATGAAGTCCTCCGGCAGCACCGCCATATGGCTGAGCACGGCGGGAATCGTGCCGTAGGAAAAGGCCGTCGAGGTCTCGATGGCGCCGGTCCAACCCTGCTGCACCAGCAGGAACACCGCGACATTGGCGGCGATCAGCGCCCAGGTGACATAAGCATGGCGCACCTCCTCGAGCGGGTTCTCGTCATTGAGCGGCAGGAACATCGTCGCGGGTCTCGGAGGCGGGGACGGAGCCGGGTTTGCTGCCGCAGCGGCGCGGCCGATGAACTGTGCCGCCGAACCGGCGAAAGAGGAAGAGGGGATGCGCAGCGGCGGGCGGGCGCACGGTGGCGCCGGGACGCGACCCGTCTCAGCGCCCCGCCGCCGGCACCCACAGCACGTCGCCGGGACCGTCCTGCGCATTGGCGAAGCGGCTCGCCACGAAGAGCAGGTCCGACAGCCGGTTGAGATAGCGCATCGCCGCGGCGCCGACCTCCTCGCCCGGCGTGCCGGCGAGCGCGACGCAGAGCCGTTCCGCGCGGCGGCAGACGGTGCGCGCGACATGGAGATGCGCCGCCGCCGGGCTTCCGGCCGGAAGCACGAAGGAGCGCAGCGGCTTCAGCCCGGCATTGAAGCGGTCGATGTCGCGCTCCAGCCGGTCCACCTGCCCGGCCACGATGCGCAGCGGCTCATAGCCAAGAGGCTCACCGCTCTCCGGCGTCGCAAGATCGGCGCCGAGGTCGAACAGATCGTTCTGGATGCGCCCGAGCACCGCGTCGAGTTCGGGAAGCGCGGCCAGATGCAGCCGCGCCACCCCGATGGCGGCATTGGTCTCGTCGACGGTGCCATAGGCCTCGATGCGCAGGTCCGATTTCGCCCGCCGCTCCCCGCTGCCGAGCGCGGTGGTGCCGTCGTCGCCGGTTCGGGTGTAGATGCGGTTGAGCACGACCATCGGCAGCCTCCCTGCGGCGCGCGCCGGACCCGCGCAATCCGGCCCGCGCAACCGGCACGTTTTAGAGCGATTTTGGCGGGAGCGCGAGATTTCCGCGGGCGGCTTCCATGCCGAAGGGCCGAACCAAGATTTGCACGCGCCGGCGCGCTCAGCCGCCCGCCGCCGTGCCCAGCGCGGCGCGCAGCAGCGCAAGCGCATCCGGCCCCGCCCAGTCGGCCGGCCCGGCCATGAACCCGATCTCGCAGCCCTTGGCATCGACCAGCAGCGTCGCCGGCAGGCCGAAACCGCGGCCGGCGCTGCGCAGGTCCTGGAAGGCCTGCGCCTTTTCATCCGCATAGAAGGCGAGGTGCTGAACGCCGGTCTCCTTGAGGAAGTCGCGCGGCTTCTGCGGATCGCGGGTGTCGACATTCACCGCCACCACGCCGAAATCGTCGCCGCCGAGCTCGCCCTGCAGCCGGTCGAGCGCCGGCATCTCCTTGCGGCAGGGGGCGCACCAGGTCGCCCACACATTCACCAGCCGCACCTTGCCGCCGAGGTCGGCGAGCCTCAACGGCTTTCCGGCACCGTCGGTGAAGGCGAGGTCGGGCACCCGGCGCGGGGTCAGCGTGGGGGAGAAGGCGGCGACCTCGCCCTTCACGAGCGGCTGGATGCGGCGCGCGGTCTCGCTCGCCGAACTGCACTCACCATCCACCAGACTGGACTGACCGGCCACCGCCATTTCCGGCCCGGTCGCGTTCGCCGACGCATCGCCGTTGCGCGCCAGCCCTCCCATCCCGTATACGCCAGCAAGCCCGACGGCGCCGCCCGCCACCAGCGCCGCGGCAAGGATGAGGGCGAAGCGACCGCGCGTGATCCCCCGGCCCGACTTTGGCGGAAGGGGCTCATCAGGTCGTTCGGTCATAGGCCCGCCTCGCGGAGAAAAAGTCGCATGAGCAACAAGATGTGGGGCGGCCGGTTCGAAACCGGCCCGGACGCGATCATGGAGGAGATCAACGCCTCCATCGGATTCGATCAACGCCTGTACGCACAGGACATCCGCGGCTCAAAGGCGCATGCGGCCATGCTTGCGGCACAGGGCATCATCACCGCGAGTGATGCCGAAAAGATCACGGCGGGTCTAGACACGATCCTGTCAGAGATCGAGGCCGGCGATTTCACCTTCCAGCGGGCGCTGGAAGACATCCACATGAATGTGGAATCGCGCCTCGCCGCCCTCGCCGGCCCGGCCGCCGGCCGCCTCCACACCGCCCGTTCGCGCAACGACCAGGTGGCGACGGATTTCCGGCTCTATGTCCGCGACACCGTCGACACCCTCGACGTCCAGCTCGCCGACCTGCAGAAAGCGTTGGCGGAAAAGGCACTTGAGCATGCCGGCACGGTCATGCCGGGCTTCACCCACCTGCAGACCGCCCAGCCGGTGACCTTCGGCCATCACCTGCTCGCCTATGTCGAGATGCTGTCCCGCGACCGCGGCCGCTTCGCCGATGCGCGCCGGCGCCTCAACGAGTGCCCGCTCGGCGCCGCCGCGCTGGCCGGCACCTCGTTCCCGATCGACCGTTTCGCGACCGCAACGAGCCTTGGCTTCGATCGCCCCACGGCCAATTCGCTGGATTCCGTCTCCGACCGCGACTTCGTGCTGGAGACGCTGGCGGCGGCCTCCATCGCGGCCATGCACCTCTCCCGCTTCGCCGAGGAGATCGTGATCTGGACCTCGCCGCTGACGGGCCTGATGAAGCTGTCCGACCGCTTCACCACCGGCTCCTCCATCATGCCGCAGAAGCGCAACCCGGATGCCGCCGAGCTGGTGCGCGCCAAGATCGGCCGCATTGCGGGGGCCTTCTCCGGACTGCTGATGGTGATGAAGGGGCTGGCGCTGGCCTATGCCAAGGACATGCAGGAGGACAAGGAAGGCGCCTTCGACGCGTTCTCCACCCTCTCGCTGATGATCGCCGCCACTGCCGGCATGGTCCGCGACATGGTGCCGGACGAGGCGCGGATGAAGGCGGCAGCCGGCTCCGGCTATTCCACCGCCACCGACCTCGCCGACTGGCTGGTGCGGGTGCTGAACCTGCCGTTCCGCGAGGCGCACCACGTGACCGGGCGCATCGTCGCGCTGGCGGCGGGCAGGAACGCCCCCCTGCACAAGCTCACCCTCGCCGAGATGCGGTCGGTGGAGCCGCGGATCACCCCGGAGGTGTTCGGCGTGCTCTCGGTGGCGAAGTCGGTTGGGAGCCGCGTCTCCTATGGGGGCACCGCGCCGAAGAATGTGCGCGCGCAGGCGAAGAAGTGGTTGAAGACTTTGGAGAAATGAGGCGATGAGGCCGGGCGGAGCGGCGGCGTCCGGCCTCTCACCTCCGCTCAGGAGGCGCGACGCCCGCCGAGCAGCCGGAGTGCATTGGCGGTCACCAGCACCGTCGCGCCGGTATCGGCAAGGATCGCCGGCCACAGCCCGGTGATGCCGGCAATGGTGGTGACGAGGAACACCGCCTTCAGTCCCAGCGCGATGGCGATGTTCTGGTGAATGTTGGCCATGGTCCGCCGCGCCAGCGCGATCATGGCGCCGACATCACGCAGCCGGCCATGCAGGATCGCCGCATCGGCGGTCTCAAGCGCGACATCCGTGCCGCCGCCCATGGCGATGCCGACGTCGGCCGCCGCAAGGGCGGGCGCGTCATTGATGCCGTCGCCCACCTTAGCGACGCGCAAGCCCTCGGCCTGCAATTCATGAACGATCCGGCTCTTGTCGGCCGGCATCAACTCGGCCCGCACCTCGATGCCCAGCGCCGCGCCCACCGCCTGCGCGGTGCGCGCATTGTCGCCTGTAAGCATCAACGTGCGCAGGCCATGCGCCTTCAGCTCCGCAAGCGCGGCCGCCGCATCGGGCCGCGGCTCGTCGCGCAAGGCGATGAGGCCGGCCACCGTTCCCTCCACGACCAGCACGGCAATGCTCTTGCCCGCAGCGTTCAGCGCCTCGATCCGGCCGTCCATCCCCTCCGGCAGCGCCGCGAGAGCTGCCGCCGCGCGCGGCGAGCCGAGGAATAGCGTACGTCCCTCGACCGTGCCCTCCACACCCTCGCCGCCCCGCGCGCCGGCATTGCCGACGGCGGGAAGCGTGATCCCGTCAGCAGTGGCGCGGGCGAGGATGGCGGTGGCGAGCGGATGGGTCGAACCCGCTTCCAGTGCCGCCGACAGGCGCAGCACCTCATCGGCCGGCTGGCTGGCCGGCACGATGTCGGTCACGGTCGGCTGGCCGAGCGTAAGGGTTCCCGTCTTGTCGAAGCAGACGGCCGTAATGGTGCGCAACTGCTCCAGCACCGCGCCGCCCTTGATGAGCAGGCCGTTGCGGGCGCCATGGGCCAGCGCCGCCGCCACCGCGGCCGGGGTCGAGATCACCAGTGCGCAGGGGCAACCGATCAGCAGGATCGCGAGGCCCTTGTAGATCCATTCGTCCCAGGCGCCGCCCGCGAAAAGCGGGGGCACCGCCGCCACCAGCGCCGCGAGCACCACCACGAGCGGCGTGTACCAGCGCGAGAAACGGTCGATGAAACGCTCGGTCGGCGCCCGCGCCTCCTGTGCTTCCTCGACGAGCCGCACCACGCGGGCGATGGTGTTGTCGGACGCCGTCGCCGTCGCGCGGATGGTAAGCGCCGTCTCGCCATTCACGGTGCCGGCAAAGACGGGATCGCCCGGCGCCCGGCGCACCGGCACGCTCTCACCGGTGACGGGCGCCTCGTTCACCGCGCTGGAGCCTTCAAGCACCTCGCCATCGGCCGGGATGCGCTCGCCGGGACGGACCAGCAACACCGTGCCGACACCGACCGATTCGGCCGGGATGTCGCGGGTCGTGGCGCCCTCCACCAGCCGCGCCGTCTTGGGCACCAGGGCGGAAAGCGAGCGGATGGAGGCGCGGGCCCGGCCCGCTGCGACGCCTTCCAGCATTTCTCCGACCAGGAACAGGAAGACGACCATGGCCCCTTCCTCTCCGGCGCCGATCAACACCGCGCCGATGGCGGCAATGGTCATCAGCATCTCGATGGAAAAAGGCGTCCCGGCCAAAGCCGCCATGATGGCGCGGCGGGCGATCGGGATGAGGCCGACCAGCATCGCCGCGGTGAACAGATAGAGGTCCGCTCCCGGCATGAAGCGGCCCAGCCCATAAGCCGCGACCAGCGCGACCCCGCAGGCGATCGTCAGCCGCCCCTTGGCGCTGCGCCACCACGGGCCTTCCTCGAGCCCGTGATCGTGACCATGAAGACCGGACAGCGGCTCTGCCTGTGCCGCGACGTGGGCGTGGGCATGGGTGTGGGCATGGGTGTGGGTGTGGGTGTGGGTGTGGCCCGCATGATGATCACCAGCATGGTCGTGATGGCCATGCCCGTGATCATGATGGTCGTGGTCGTGCCCGCTGCAGGTATCGCCATGGGCGTGGCCGCAGACCGGGCCGGGCGGCTGCGCCGCGGCGGGCGACGTCGCATCCATCTGGGCAATGCGATAGCCGAGGCCGGTGACGCGCTTTTCCACCAGCGCCAGGTCGGCGCCGGCATGGCGCACCGTCATGGTGCCGGCCGTCACCGAGACGCGGACATCGTCCACCCCGTCGATCCGCCGCACTGCCGTGTCTATCTTCGCCGCGCAGGACGCGCAGTCCATGCCGGCGACGCGGAAGCGCGTGGCGAGGAGCGCGTCGGTCGGGACGGAGTCGTACCCAGTAAAGCTGTGATCAGTGGAGTTGGGGTCAGACATGGCGCATCGCTTTTGGACAAAGATCCGCTCGGACGAAGCGTCCGGCGCATCTTGCGGGATCGTGCCGGCAGGCTACATCCTCTAGCGACTGGAGGAGCAAGCCCCAAACTGCAGGAACAGGACATGCGCGAGCATCCCGCATCCACCATCGATACCCGCGCGCACAGCATCGGCGCGGCGGCGCAGGCGAGCGGCGTAAAGGTGCCGACCATCCGCTATTATGAGGAGATCGGCCTGCTGCCGGCCCCGCCGAGGACGGATGGCGGCCGCCGCGCCTATGCGATGGGTGACATCCGCCGGCTGGCCTTCATCCGCCATGCCCGCGAGCTTGGCTTCGAGATCGAGGCGATCCGCGCGCTGCTGGCGCTGCAGGACCGGCCGGACCAGTCCTGCGCGGCGGCCGACGCCATCGCCCGCGACCGGCTCGCCGAGGTGGAGGAACGCATTGCCAGCCTCACCGCGCTGAAGGCCGAGCTCACCCGGATGATCGAGGGCTGCTCGCATGGCGAGGTCGGGGTCTGCCGGGTGATCGAGACGCTGGCCGACCATGGCGCCTGCCGCCATCACCGCCGCGGCGACGCCTGAGCGATCAGCGCCCCATGCCGGCCGGCATCGCGGCGCGGGTGAGCAGTGCAATGGCGAACGCGCCGCCGATCAGCAGCACGAAGGCGCTGCGCAGCCCCCAGCCATCGGCGACAAAGCCGATCAGCGGCGGCCCGAGCAGGCCGCCACCATAGGCGAGGGTCACCACCATCGCCACGCCCGCCGTAGGTCCGATTCCGGGCAGCCGGCCGGCGAGCGAGAAGAACACCGGCACCAGATTGGCGATGCCGAGCCCGGCAAGGAAGAAGCCGGGCAATGCCGCCACCGGCGAGGGGGCGAGCACCACCGCCGCCAGCCCCAGCGCGGCGACCAAAGCTGAGAGCCGCAACGTCGCCATGTCGCCAAGCCGCGCCACCAGCCGGTCGCCGGACAGCCGCCCTCCGGCCATCGCCAGCGAGAAGGCGGCCAGCGCATGAGAACCATGGGCCGGGGCCGCGTGCATGACCTGGATGAGGAACAGCGCGCCCCAGTCCATCACGCCCAGTTCCAGCACGAAGCACATGGCGGTGAGCACCCCGACCCCCAGCACCTTGCGGGTGGGAAGCTGGAACAGCGGCGCGCCGGCCTCGCGCAGATGCTCCTCCGGAAGCCAGAGGCGCTGCGAGGCGAGGAGCGCCAGCACGGCGAGGCCCGACGCCGCTGCACCGAGGCCGCCGCCGATCGGCAGTCCGACCCCGATCAGGCCTCCGGCCGCGAGCGCGCCGGCAAAGGTGCCGATACTGAAAAAGGCATGGACGGAGGACATGATCGGCCGCCCGAGCTCACGCTCGACCGCCGAGGCGTGCGCGTTCATGCAGATGTCGAGGAAGCCGAAGCACAGGCCGAGCAGCGCCCCCGCCAGCGCCAGCGACGCCATGCCGGTGGCGAGCGCAGGCGTCACGACACTCGCGGCAAAGGCCGCCGCTGCCAGACGACCGGCCCGGATGGCGCCGAGCCGCGGTCGCAGCAGGCCCGCCACCGGCATGCCGCCCAGCGCCCCCAGCGCGACGCAGAGCAGCACGAGTCCCATGCGCGCATCGTCGAGATCGGCGCGGACTTTCAGCAGCGGGATATAGGCGGCCCACAGGGCGATGCCCGCCCCGGCCACGAAAAACACGACACCCACCGCTCGGCGCGAGGCCGCAAGGCGGCGCGCGTCCTCATCCTGCATCCGCCGCTCGTCACGCGGCAGGCAGGCGTCTCCAGCACTCATGGCCGCTCACTGAATTCTGCCGCGCTGCCCGCATTTGCACGCAGCGCCCATCCGCTCCTTCTGATGTGGATCGCCCGCAAATGCCATCGTCGGGCCCATCACGAATGACGACAGGCCGCACCACCACGCGCACATCCGTGAAGATGGCCGGCGCGATAGTCCCTTGTTTCACGTGAAAAGAACATATAGTGAACATATATGACGCGCCGATCCCTGAAAGAACGTCTCGCCATATTGTCGGATGCCGCCAAATACGACGCCTCCTGCGCGTCGAGCGGCACCAGCCGGCGGGATTCCACCCGCGGCGGGCTCGGCTCGACCGAAGGCTCCGGCATCTGCCATGCCTATGCGCCGGACGGGCGCTGCATTTCGCTGCTGAAGATCCTGCTCACCAATTTCTGCATCTTCGACTGCGCCTATTGCATCAACCGCTCCTCCAGCAATGTCGAGCGGGCGCGCTTCACGCCGGAGGAGGTGGTCTGGCTGACGCTGGAATTCTACCGGCGCAATTATATCGAGGGGCTGTTCCTCTCTTCCGGCATCGTGCGCTCCTCCGACCACACCATGGAACAGATGGTGCGGGTGGCGCGCGAGCTGCGCCTCACCCATCGCTTCAACGGTTATATCCACCTCAAGACCATTCCCGACGCCGCCTCGGCACTGATCGCCGAGGCCGGGCTCTATGCCGACCGGCTCTCCATCAATGTCGAGCTGCCGACCGATGCCGGCGTTGCGGCCCTCGCCCCCGAAAAGCGACCCGCCGGCATCCGTCGCGCCATGGCCGATGTGCGGCTCAGCATCGAGGAGGCAGGCGAACCGACCCTGCGCACCCGCACCCGTCGCCGCTTCGCCCCGGCGGGGCAATCGACCCAGATGATCATCGGCGCCGACAATGCCTCCGACGCCACCATCCTCGGCTCCAGCGCGCGGCTCTATGGCAGCTATGGCCTGAAGCGGGTCTATTATTCGGCCTTCAGCCCCATCCCCGACGCGTCCTCCCGCCTGCCGCCAGTGAAGCCGCCGCTCATGCGCGAGCACCGGCTCTACCAGGCGGACTGGCTCTACCGGTTCTACGGCTTCGCCATCGGCGAGGTGACCGCGCAGCGCCCGGACGGGATGCTCGATCTCGACCTCGATCCCAAGCTCGCCTGGGCGCTGGCCCATCGCGACCGCTTCCCCGTCGACGTGAACCGTGCCGCACGCGAGATGCTGCTGCGGGTGCCCGGCTTCGGCGTGCGCACGGTGGATGCGCTGCTCATCGCCCGCCGGCAGAAACGGCTGCGCCTCGACGACCTCGCCCGGCTGCGGGTGCCGTTGCGCAAGGCGCGCCCCTTCATCGTCATGGAAGGCTGGACGCCCCGCCGCCTTGCCGACCGCGCCGATCTGCGGGCGCTTTTCCTGCCGGAACCGCAACAGCTGGTGCTGCTGTGATGGAACGGGTGGAACTCGAGGGCCGCGGCGACCTGCGCGAATGGCGCGAGGCCGCGCGGCGCCTCTTGTTGGCCGGCGTGCCGCCGCACCGGGTCGACTGGAGCACCGAGCCGGCGGCGCCAGGTCTCTTTCCGGAGGAGCCTCGCCCGGCCGCCGCACCAACCGCGGAGCGATCGGCCCCACCCACCGTGCCGGCGCGTTTCATGGAGATGGCGGAAGCCGTCATCTGCCATCGCGATCCTGCCCGCTTCGCGCTGCTCTATCGGCTGCTGGTTCGCCTGCAGACCGAGCGCGAGCTTCTCGCGGTGGCGCCCGATCCCGATGTCGCCGCCGCCTGCCAGCTCGAGAAGGCGGTGCGCCGCGACTGCCACAAGATGACGGCCTTCGTCCGCTTTCACGAGATCGGGCCACAGGAGATTTCCCCGCGCCGGCGCTTCATCGCCTGGTTCGAGCCCGACCATCACATCGTGGTGCGCATTGCCCCGTTCTTCGCCCGCCGCTTCGCCGACATGGACTGGCTGATCCTGACACCGAAGGGCACGGCCGCCTTTTGCGACGGCACGCTCCACACCAGCACGGAGCCGGCGGAGAAGCCGGCGCTGGAAGACCCCACCGACGCGCTGTGGCTCACCTATTACGCCTCGATCTTCAACCCCGCCCGACTGAAGATCGAAGCGATGCGCGCGGAGATGCCGAAGAAATACTGGAAGAACCTGCCCGAGGCCGCGCTGATCCCGGAACTGATCGCCGGCGCCGGTGGCCGCGTCGCCGCGATGGCAGAGGCCTCGGACCAGCCGGCACCGCTGTTCCACGAGCGGTTGCAGGCCCGGCAGGCCGCGCCAGAGCCCGGCCCCGAGGTGCCCGCAACGCTCGACACCCTGCGCAAGCAGGCCGCAGGCTGCACCCGCTGCCCCTTGCATTGCCAGGCGACGCAGACCGTGTTCGGGGAGGGGCCGGAACGCGCGCCGCTCATGGTGGTGGGCGAGCAGCCCGGGGACCGCGAGGATCTTGCCGGCCGCCCGTTCGTCGGCCCGGCCGGCCAGCTCTTCGACGAAAACCTGCAGGCGGCGGGGATCGAGCGGGCGCGCACCTATGTCACCAATGCAGTGAAGCACTTCAAGAACGAGCCGCGCGGCAAGCGCCGTATCCACCGCACGCCCAATGCCGGCGAGATCCGGCAATGCCGGTGGTGGCTCGGCCGTGAGCTCGATCTCGTCAGACCGAAGGTCGTGGTGGCGATGGGTGCGAGTGCGCTCTTCGCCTTGACCGATGAAAAGCCGCGCCTCGCCGATCTGCGCGGACAGGTTCTGCCGCTCGGCACGGATCGGCACCTGCTCGTCACCGTGCACCCGGCCTATCTGCTGCGCCTGCCCGACGCCGGACGGCAGGCCGAGGAAACCCGCCGCTTCCGCCAGGACCTCACCCTTGCCCATGACTGGCTGAAAAAGAACGATGAATAGCCGGCAACTGATAGAAAACCGGACACTGTCCGACGCATCCGGTTTCTACGGATAGATAAGCATTTCAGGATATTAAGCCGGATTTCTTCCGCGCGCCATCTGCACTTTACCGCTCACACCACGGTAAAGCCGTGGGCGAAGGGGTCGCGGTCGTCGATGAAAATGGTGTTGTAGCCGGTCATCCGCGCCCAGCCGCCGATGGAGGGGATGATCGCGTCCCGGTCGCCCACCCGGGTTGCCGCTTCCACCCGGCCGCGGAACAGCGAGCCGATGATGCTCTCATGGATAAATTCGTCGCCCACCTTCAGTTCGCCCTTGGCGGCGAGCTGTGCCATGCGCGAGGAGGTACCGGTACCGCACGGCGAGCGGTCGATGGCCTTGTCGCCATAGAACACCGCATTGCGGGCATGGGCCTGCGGATGCTTCGCTACCCCGGTCCAGAGAATGTGCGAGAGCCCGCGGATCGCCGGCTTTTCCGGATGCACGAAGTCGTATTTCGCATTCAGCGCCGCGCGCAGCGCCGGACTCATGGCGATGAGCTGGCCGGCACTGAAATCGTCCATGTCGCGGAAGGCCGGCTGCGGGCCGACAATGGCGTAGAAATTCCCGCCATAGGCGACGTCCACCGACACTTCGCCGAGGCCCGGGCATTCCGCCGTTAGCCCCTCGGCATAGAGGAAGGCCGGAACATTGGTGATGCGGACCTCCTCCACATATTGTCCCTCCTGCCGGTACTCCGCCTTCACCAAGCCGGCCGGCGTGTCGAGCATCAGCACACCGGGCGTCTTCGGCGTCACCAGCCCGTGCTCGATCGCCATGGTCACCGTGCCGATGGTGCCGTGGCCGCACATCGGCAGGCATCCGGAGGTCTCGATGAACAGGATGGCGACATCGCAATCCGGCCGGGTCGGCGGGTAGAGGATGGAGCCGGACATCACGTCATGGCCACGCGGCTCGAACATCAGGCCGGTGCGGATCCAGTCGTGATGCGCGAGGAAATCGGCGCGCTTCTCGATCATGTTCGCGCCCTGGAGGTTCGGGCCGCCGCCGGCCACGAGACGCACCGGATTGCCGCAGGTGTGGCCGTCTATGCAGAAGAAGCTGTGTCGCGCCATGGTCGTGTCTCGGTTGCCGCTCAGAAGCGGTCGGGGCGGAAAGGCGAGGGGTCGATGCCGGGCGTGCGCCCAGTGGCAAGGTCGGCAACCAGCCGTCCTGTCGCCGCGCTCTGGGTAAGCCCAAGATGGCCGTGGCCGAAGGCATAAAAGATGCGTGGGCTGGCGCGCGAGGCGCCGATTGCCGGCAGGCTGTCGGGCAATGACGGGCGAAAGCCTATCCATTGCTTGCCGCCATCGGTCCTGAGGCCGGGCAGGAAGGCGGCCGCTTTCGTCAGCATCGCCGCCGAGCGGGCAAAGTTCGGCGGCAGCTTGAGCCCGCCCAGTTCCACCGCCCCGCCGACGCGGATGCCAGTTGAGAGCGGGGTGACGACAAAGCCGTGGCCACCGAAGGTGACCTGCCGCTTCAGGTCGAAGGCGCCCGGCGGCAGAGTTGTGTTGTAGCCGCGCTCGGTCTCCAGCGGGATGGCGTCGCCCAGCCTCTTCGCCAGCGGCCGCGACCAGGCCCCGCCCGCGATCACCGCCTGCCGCGCGGCGAGGGTCGTGCCGTCCGCGAGGCGCAGCGTCACGCCCTCGCCGGCCGGCTCCACCGCAACGACCTCGCCGCGGGCGATGGCGCCACCGCGCTGCATCACCGCGTCGAACAAAGCGAGCGCGAAGAGATAGGGATCGGCGACGCTCTTCCAGCCGGGCGTGAAGGTGCCGGCGACGAAGCGCGGCGATAGTCCGGGCTGCAATTCGGCGAGCCGGGCGCCGCGCACATGCTCGAAGCCGATGCCGGCGCGCTCGCGGGCCTGCCAGCCGGCCATGGACGCCGCCAGCTCCGCCTCGCTCTCATAGAGCTCGAGGTTGCCGTTGCTGCGGACATGGTCGGCAAGCCCGGCCTCGGCCACCATGGTTGTCATGGAATCGGCGGCATAAGCCATCAGCCGGCCCTGCACCTCCATGGAATGGCGGTAGCGGTCGGGCAGCGAGGCGCGCCAGAAGCGCAGCAGCCAGGGTGCGATGTTGGGAAGACAGGCGGGCGGAATGGCGAGCGGCCCGAGCGGGTCCATCAGCCATTTCGGCGCCTTGCGCAGGATACCCGGGGAAGCGAGGGGCAGGATGTCGGTGAAGGCGAAGGCCCCGGCATTGCCGAAACTGGCGCCTTCCGCCACCCCTCCCCGCTCGATCAGCCGAACCCTGTTGCCGTCGCGCTGGAGATGGAAGGCGATGGCAAGGCCGACAATGCCGGCTCCGACGATGGCGATCTCGTCACTCATGTCCCGTCCCGGGCTGGGAAAAGGCTGTCGCAGAAAGGCAAAGGCGGCCCGTGGGCCGCCTCTTCGTCTCAGGTCGTTCACGCCGCCTTGGCGAGCACCGGCCGGCTGGCCAGAGCCTCGGCGACGATGCGCTCGACCTTGGCGCGCTGTTCGCCTTCCAGCGGCAGGCGCGGCTCGCGCACGCGCTCGGTGGTGCCGGTGACGATGGCTTCGACCAGCTTCAGATTCTGGACCAGATAGGTCGAGACGTCGAGGTCGAGCAGCGGGCGGAACCAGCGATAGATCGCCAGCGCCTCGTCGAAGCGCTTCTGCTTCATCAGGCGGTAGATCGCGACAGTCTCATGCGGGAAGGCCACGACGAGGCCGGCAACCCAACCCACCGCACCGAGCGCCAGCGCCTCATAGGCGAGATTGTCGACGCCGGTGAAGATGTCGAAACGATCGCCGAAGGCGTTCTGCAGGTCGACGGTGCGGCGGATGTCGTCCGAGGATTCCTTGACCGCGACGAAGCGGCTGTCCTTGGCGAGCTCTTCCATGATCTCGACGGTGACGTCGACCCGGTAGGCGATCCGGTTGGAATAGATCATCACCGGCAGATCGGCCGCCTTGGCGATGGCGGAGAGGGTGGCGACCGTCTCCTTCGGGTTGGTGTGGTAGACGAGGCTCGGCACCACCATCAGGCCATCGGCGCCTTCCTTGGCGGCGCGGGCGGCGAGGCTGGCGCAATCCCGGGTGGCGGCGTCGGCGATGGTCATCAGCACGGGCTTCTTGCCGGCGACCGACTTGGCGGTCTTCAGCACGGCGATGCGCTCGTCATGGGAGAGCATCGGGCCTTCGCCGAGCGAACCGTTGACGATGAGACCATCCACGCCGGCATCCATCTGGAACGCGAAGCAGCGCTCCATCTCCTTGTGGTCGAGCGCGTCGGCTTCAGTGAACTTGGCAGTGACGGCAGGCAGCACACCGGACCACATGGGCCTCTCCTAAAGCTGTGATGGCAAGCGCGGGCGGCGCAGCGAATGGCGATGAAGAGAGCTTGCAATTTTTGGATCCAATTTGCAATATCCCATTCGAGATATTTTTGCAGCCAAGCCGCCCGCCCGTATGGTGGCCGGCAGGGGAACTGGCGCTATGAAGCTGAACACCACCAATATCGCCCAGATGGCGTCCGCTTCCGACGTGATCTTCGAGGCGCTGCGCGAGGCGATATCACGAGGCGACATCAAGGAAGGCGAGGTTCTGCGGCAGGAGAACATCGCCAGGCTGTTCAATGTGAGTCGGATCCCCGTGCGCGAGGCACTGACCCGGCTGGAGGAGCAGGGCCTCGTCGCCACCCAGCGCTATCGCGGCGCGGTGGTGACGACGCTGTCCATTGCCGAGATCCGCGAGATCTTCGAGTTCCGCGCCTTACTGGAGCCGGAGATGCTGCGCCACTCGATTCCGCGCCTGTCAGAGGAGGCGCTCGACAAGGCGCGCGAGGCTGCGCATGCCTTCGCCACGGAACCCGATTCCGCGCAATGGGGCGAACTCAACCGCCGCCTGCATTACAGCCTGTATGAGGAAGCCGGCCGCCCCTTCTATCTGCAGAGCATCAGCGCCGCGCTCGACCGGGTGGATCGCTATTCGCGCGCCCAGCTCGTGCTCACCTCCGGCATGCAGAAAGCAGTGGAAGAGCACCGCCTCATCATCGAAGCCTGCGCGGCGCGCGATGTGGAGATGGCGGTGCGGCTCACCCACGACCACATCATGGGCGCCTGCGAATCTCTGATCGCCTTTCTGGGGCGCACCCGCAGCAAGGCGAGCGAACAAGGCTGAGATCGCGTCTTCGCCAACAAGACAAAGACGTTATCAGGCAAGCTGCCAACAAAAGATCGCGCACCCGTCCAACGGGTGCGCGAGAGCCGGATCATCCATTGCCGATGATCTTGAAGGCGTAAACTTCCGCGCCGCTCATCGAAAGCGCAAAACCGGCGAGCAAAGCGACGGTCAGCCAGCCTTTCAGGCGAGACAAGGTCAGCATGTATCCTCCTGATCTTCTCGACATGGGCCCGACAGCGGGACGCCGCAAGCGCGGGAGGGCCATCACATTGCGGTGACGCCTTTGCTCACGCCACCGCGAAGATCGTGGCTCCGGTATCGGCCGTCCCGACCGCCGCCCGAAAGGCGCCGAACAACTCGCGTCCGACCCCGATATGGGACGGCGCGAGGTCGATCCGCGCCGGCGCACGCTCGGCCCAGGTGGTCGGATCAACCAGGACCGTCAGCGTGCCCGCCACCGCGTCGAGCCGCACGACGTCTCCGTCGCGGATCAGCGCGATCGGGCCGCCATCGGCGGCCTCGGGGGTTACATGGATCGCCGCCGGCACCTTGCCCGAAGCCCCGGAAAGCCGGCCGTCGGTGACCAGCGCAACCTTGTGGCCGCGGTCCTGCAGGACGCCGAGCGGCGGCATCAGCTTGTGCAGCTCCGGCATGCCGTTGGCCTTCGGGCCCTGGAAGCGCACCACCGCAACGAGATCGCCGGTCAGCTCCCCCGCCCGGAACGCCATCTGCAGTTCCTCCTGCGAATGGAACACCCGCGCCGGCGCCTCGATGATGTGACGCTCCTTCGCGATGGCGGAGGTCTTGATAACCGCGCGCCCGAGATCGCCGGCGAGCAATTTGAGACCCCCGGTCGCCTGGAAGGCGCCTTCGACGCCACGCAGCACCGCCTCGTCGCCGCTCGCCCGCGCCGCCTCGCGCCAGCCGAGCGCGCCGTCCTCGGCCAGAACCGGCTCCTGTACGTAATCGGCAAGCCCGCCGCCCCACACCGTCTCGACATCGGCGTGGAGCAGGCCGGCGCCGAGCAGTTCGCGGATGACGAAACCCATACCGCCGGCGGCGTGGAAATGGTTCACGTCGGCCTTGCCGTTCGGATAGACCCGGCACAGCAACGGCACGACATCGGCGAGGTCGGAGAAGTCGTCCCAGGTCAGGGTGATGCCGGCCGCCGCCGCCATGGCGACGATGTGCAGCGTGTGGTTGGTGGAGCCGCCGGTGGCGTGGAGGCCGACCACGCCATTGACGAAGGCACGCTCGTCCAGCATCCGCCCGATCGGCCGGTAGTCGTTGCCGAGCGCGGTCATCGACATCGCCCGCTCGGCGGCGGCACTGGTCAGTGCGTCGCGCAACGGGGTGTTGGGATTGACGAAGGAGGCGCCGGGCAGATGCAGGCCCATGATCTCCATCATCATCTGGTTGGTGTTGGCTGTGCCGTAGAAGGTGCAGGTGCCCGGCCCGTGATAGGACTGGCTCTCGGCTTCCAGCAGCGCCTCGCGCCCGACCTTCCCCTCGGCGAAGAGCTGGCGGATCTTGGCCTTGTCGTCATTGGGCAGACCCGAGGTCATCGGACCCGCCGGAATGAACACCGCCGGCAGATGGCCGAAGCTCAGCGCGCCGATCACGAGGCCCGGCACGATCTTGTCGCAGATGCCGAGAAACACCGCGGCGTCGAAAGTCTGATGCGAGAGTGCCACCGCGGTCGCCAGCGCGATCACGTCGCGGGAGAACAGCGACAGCTCCATGCCGGCCTCGCCCTGGGTGACGCCGTCGCACATCGCCGGCACGCCGCCGGCAACCTGCGCGACACCGCCCGCCGCCCGCGCCGCGGCGCGGATGAGATCGGGATAGCGCTCATAGGGCTGGTGAGCGGACAGCATGTCGTTATAGGCGGTGACGATGCCGAGATTGGCGCCGCCGCCTGCCCGCAGCATCGCCTTGTCGGAAGGGCCGCAGGCGGCGAAGCCATGTGCCTGGTTCGCACAGCCGAGCTTCTGCCGGCCCGGCCCCTTCAGCGCCGCCACCGCGATCCGTTCCAGATAGCGCGAGCGCTTGTCTCGGGAGCGATGAACGATGCGCTCGGTCACCTCGCCGATGCGGGCGTGGACGGTGGACGGAACGGCTGGGTCGGTCATCGGGACCTCCTGGCTTTTCGTAAAAGGCTGCGGAAACCGGAACGGACCGGCGAGGCGGCAACGCATCCAGACCTGTCGACGGGATAGGCCGACCACCCGTCAGCGGGATGGATCGCCCACCGTCCTGCGACGGATCACGGGCACCAGAAGATCTCAGGCGGACGTGGCGCGCGCAGGACGGCACGCACCGGCATCTCGCTCGCCGGGCCTTCGTCGAGCGCACGCGCTAACACCCGCCGCTTCTCCTCGCCCTCAATGTGCAGGAAGAGCGCATCCGCGGCCAGAAGAACCGGCAGCGTCAGGGTGATGCGCGGCTCGCCGGCCCCCGGCGCCCGCATCGGCAGGAGGCCGAGGCCGCCCTCCGGATCCAGCGCCTCCTCCAGCCGGTCGCCGCCCGGGAAGAACGAGGCGGTGTGCCCGTCATCGCCCATGCCAAGCACCGCGCAAGCAAGCGGCCAGGTCAATGCCTCCAGAGCCTCGTTCAGCGCGAAGAGGCCTTCCTCCGGGGTCGGCGCGTCATTGGCGAGCGGCACGAACTTCGCCGCCGCCGCCGGTCCCTTCAGCAAATGCTGGCGCACCAGCCGGGCATTGGAGCGGTCCGAGGTCTCGCGCACCCAACGCTCGTCCACCAGCGTGAAGGCAACCTTTGCCCACGGCAGATCCTGGGTCGACAACGCCTCGAAGAAATGCACCGGCGTCCGCCCGCCGGAGACGGCGAAGCTCGCCGTGCCGCCGCGCGCGATCCTTTCGCGCAGGCAGGACGCCACCCGCCCGGCCAGCGTGGCGGCCAGGGTAGCGCTATCTGCGAAGCGTTCGACATGCAATTCCGGGGCGGTGCTCATTCGCTTTCCTCCAGCCAGGTGCGGCCATCGCGTTCGATCAGCGCGATGGCGGCCGACGGCCCCCAGGTTCCCGCCGTATAGGGCCGCGGCGGCTCCTTGAGGTGGCGCCATGCGTTGAGGATCGGATCGACCCACTTCCAGGCCGCCTCGACCTCGTCGCGACGCATGAACAATGTCTGGTTGCCGCGCACCACGTCCAGCAGCAACCGCTCATAAGCGTCGGGATTACGCACCTTGAACGCCTTGGCGAAGCTCATGTCCAGCGGAACATGGGACAGGCGGATGCCGCCCGGGCCGGGATCCTTGATCATCAGCCACAGCTTCACACCTTCATCCGGCTGCAGGCGGATGACGAGGCGGTTGGCCTCGATCGGGCCGGCGCTCTTGTCGAACACCGAATGCGGCACATGGCGGAACTCGACCACGATTTCCGAAACCCGCGAGGCGAGGCGCTTGCCCGTGCGCAGATAGAACGGCACGCCGGCCCAGCGCCAGTTCTCGACCTCCGCCTTCACCGCGACGAAGGTTTCGGTGCGACTGCGGTCGGAGCCCAACTCCTCCAGATAGCCCGGCACCGCGCCGCCGGACGATGCACCGGCCCGATACTGGCCGCGCACGGTGAGGGCGTTGACATTGTGATCGTCGATCGGCTTCAGCGCCCGCAGCACCTTCAGCTTCTCGTCGCGCACCGCGTCGTCGTCGAGGGAGTGCGGGGGCTCCATGGCGACGAGGCAGAGCAGCTGGAGCATGTGGTTCTGCAGCATGTCGCGCATCGCGCCGGCGGTGTCGTAATAGCCGGCGCGTTCCTCGACCCCGAGGCTCTCGGCTACCGTGATCTGCACATGGTCGATATGCGCGTTGTTCCAGAGCGGCTCCAGCAGCGCATTGGCGAAGCGCAACGCCATCAGGTTCTGCACCGTCTCCTTACCGAGATAGTGGTCGATCCGGTACACGCTGTCTTCCGAGAAGTAGCGCCCGATCTGCTCGTTCAGGGCGAGGGCCGAGGCGAGATCCTTGCCGATCGGCTTTTCGATCACGACGCGGGCATTTTCGGCCAGGCCATGGGCGCCGAGCTGCTCGCAGATCGGGCCGAACAAATGCGGGGCCGTGGCGAGATAGAAGACGCGGATCCGCTCGCCTTCTCCGGCCAAAGCGTCCGCCAGATCGGTCCAGCCTTCGCCGCCCTCGGCATTCACCGCGATATAGCGCAGCCGGTCGAGGAACCGGTTCACCTCGGAGCCTTGAAGCTCGGAAGCCGGCACATGATCCATCAATGCCTGGCGCGCGAACTGGCGAAACTCGTCCTGATCGAGATCGCGGCGCGAGACCCCGATGATCTCGGCTTCATCGGGAAGCTGCCCGGCGAGGTCGCGGTGGAACAGCGCGGGCAGCAGCTTGCGCCGCGCCAGGTCGCCGGTCGCGCCGAAGACCGTGAGAACGAAAGGCGCTACCGGGATCACGCGGCTGGTCATGAAAGATCTCCTCTGCGCTCGTCATGTGGCGGGCGTGTGCGCGAACCCGGAGCCATGTGCCGGCCGAGCCGCCGTCACGGGGTATTTAGCAAAAATGATTCCGCGCCGCGACGGGGCGCGATCGAAATTGAGACAGCGCTACCCGGCTGCAGGTCACCCATCGGCATAAACTTCCGCAGCTGCCGTTCCGGCTTCCCCAGAGAAAATTCGTCGCTGCGGCGCACGCGCGCCACCTCCCAGGAACAACGCCGGAGGCATTCCGCAGGGTCTCATGCGCGTTACTTTGTCGCCGGATGATACCGTGCACGTTCTTGTTGTTCCCGCGTTGGCGCATGGGAAGGACCCCGCCGAGGCGGCGCGGACAGCCTGTGCGGGCGCCCCGATCGCTTTTCTTGGGATAATTCTCAAGCAGGATCAAATGCTTGAATAATAAGGCATGAGGCATTACGGCATACTGTATTTGGCATACTAAACACCTTGTTCCAGATGCCTGAAATGCTTATGGCGTCAAGTAAATCGACCGTGCGACGCAACATCGGTATCCGGATTTAGTACTTGGCAGCCCCGGATTCTTGGTACACCTTATTCTACATAATAACCGGGCATGTCGTTCCAGGCTCTCACCGGAGCGGCCTCTCGGTCATTGGACGCGAAAAGGTCCGGCAAGGATCGCGCGCAAAAGATGCCGACGCAAAACGAGCGGTACTCTGAGAAACCCTTATGGGAAGGAAACGCTAGATGAAGCATCTTCATGCCTTCGGGCTGGGCGTCGCTGCGGCGCTCGGTCTTTCCGCCATGACCCTCCAGCCCGCCGCGGCATGGGAGCCGACCAAGCCGGTCGAGTTCATCGTGCCCGCGGGCACGGGCGGCGGCGCCGACCAGATGGCTCGCACCCTCCAGGGCATCATCGCCAAGCATTCGCTGATGCCGACCCAGCTCATCGTCATCAACAAGTCCGGCGGCGCCGGTGGCGAAGGCTTCCTCGACGTCAAGAATTCCAAGGCGAATCCGCACAAGATCGTCATCACCCTGTCGAATCTGTTCACCACCCCTCTGGCAACCGGCATCCCCTTCAACTGGAAGGATCTGACCCCGGTCGCAATGCTGGCACTAGACGAATTCGTGCTGTGGGTGAATGCCGAGAAGCCCTACAAAACCGCGCAGGAATATGTCGAGGCCATCAAGGCGGCACCGGACGGCCAGTTCAAGATGGGCGGCACCGGCTCCAAGCAGGAAGACCAGATCATCACGGTCGCTCTTGAAAAGGCAATCGGCAAGAAGCTGACCTACATCCCCTACAAGGGCGGCGGCGAAGTGGCGGTGCAGCTGGTCGGCGGGCACATCGATTCCTCGGTGAACAACCCGATCGAGGCGGTGTCGCAGTGGCGCGGCGAGAAGGTGCGCCCGCTTTGCGTGTTCGACGACAAGCAGCTCACCTACACCGACAAGATCGTCGGCGATCTGTCCTGGTCGAGCATCCCGACCTGCAAGTCGGCCGGAATCGACGTGGAATATCTGATGCTGCGCGGCATCTTCATGCCGCCGGGCGTCAGCAAGGAACAGGTCGCCTATTTCGTCGATCTGTTCAAGAAGGTCCGTGAGACCCCGGAATGGCAGCAGCTGATGAAGGATGGCGCGTTCAACCAGACCTTCATGGCGGGCGACGAGTTCAAGACCTGGGTCGAAGGCGCCGAGAAGACCCACAAGGGTCTGATGCAGGAAGCCGGCTTCCTCGCCGCGAACTGACCGACAATCCGCCGCGCGCTCCTCATGGAGCGTGCGGCGCCACGGCTTGCGGTGCCGTGCGGGCGATCCGTCCGCCGGCAGGCAGCGACAGCCGGAGCCGGCAGCAGCGACATCCCCGAGCGCCAGAGGCCCCCGGGACCTGAGACATGAGTCGCGTGTGCAGGATGTGCCGGCGGAAGCCCTTCCGCCGGACGGGGCCGTGCACGCCGAATTTCCCCGGAGAGATCGTGATGCAAGAAGCCCCTCACGGCGCGGCCGCCGGCGTGAAACAGCGCTCCGCAGAGATCGGAGTCGGCCTGTTCACCCTGCTGCTCGGCGCCATCGTCATCTATGGAAGCAGCAAGGTCGGCATAGGTTGGGGCTCGGACGGGCCCGAGGCCGGATTCTTCCCCTTCTATGTCGGATTGTTCATCGCCGTCTGCAGCCTGATCAACCTGTTCAGCGCGCTGCGAGAGGACCCCGACGCGATCTGCTCCGAATGGAGCCAGATCCGCCAGGTCCTCAAGGTGCTGATCCCCACCGCCATCTACTGCCTGCTGGTGGAGCCGCTCGGCATCTACGTGCCGTCGATCATCCTCATCGCGGTCTTCATGAAATGGCTCGGCCATTATCGCTGGCCGATCACCGCCGCCATCGCCATCGGCGTGCCCGCGGCCTTCTACTTCGTCTTCGAGAAGTGGTTCCTCATCCCCCTGCCCAAGGGGCCGGTCGAAGCCCTGCTGGGGCTCTGACACCGACGCCACGCCGACATTCGCAGGCCGACATTGCGGTGACGGGCCTCCGGCACCTTCGAGGGAAACGCTCATGTTCGACAATTTTATCAATCTCTGGCACGGCTTCGCCATAGCCGGCGACCCGTTCAACATCCTCTTGATGGTGGTCGGCATCCTGCTCGGCGTCATCATCGGCGTGCTGCCCGGCCTCGGCGGGGCGAACGGCGTCGCGATCCTCCTGCCGCTCACCTTCTCGATGTCGCCGACCTCGGCGATCATCCTGCTGTCCTGCATCTACTGGGGCGCGCTGTTCGGCGGCGCCATCACCTCGGTGCTGTTCAACATCCCCGGCGAGCCCTGGTCAGTGGCCACCACCTTCGACGGCCATCCCATGGCCCGGCAGGGCAAGGCCGGCGAGGCGCTCACCGCGGCCTTCACCTCGTCCTTCGTCGGCGCCTTCGTCGCGATCATCATGATCACGCTGGTCGCCCCGCTGGTCGCCGCCTTCGCGCTGAAATTCGGCCCGGCGGAGAAGTTCGCGGTGTATTTCCTTGCCTTCTGCTCCTTCATCGGCATGAGCAAGGAACCGCCCACCAAGACCATCGTGTCGATGATGATCGGCTTCGCCCTCGCCGCCGTCGGCCTCGACATGGTGACCGGACAGCTGCGTCTCACCTTCGGTTTCGAGGAGCTTCTGAACGGCTTCGACTTCCTCATCGCGGTCATCGGCCTGTTCGGCATCGGCGAAATCCTGCTGACCATGGAGGAAGGCCTCGAATTCCGCGGCAAGGCGGCCAAGATCGACGCCAAGGTCGTGCTCAGGACATGGGCCACGCTGCCCCGCTACTGGGCGACCTCGATCCGCTCCTGCATCATCGGCTGCTGGATGGGCATCACCCCGGCGGGCGCGACCCCGGCCTCCTTCATGGCCTATGGCATCGCCAAGCGGGTGTCGAAGAACGGCAAGAACTTCGGCAATGGCGAGATCGAGGGCGTCGTCGCCCCCGAGACCGCCGCACATGCCGCCGGCACCTCGGCGCTGCTGCCCATGCTGGCGCTCGGCGTGCCCGGCTCGCCCACCGCGGCGGTGCTGCTCGGCGGCCTGCTGATCTGGGGCCTGCAGCCCGGCCCGATGCTCTTCGTGGAGCAGAAGGAGTTCGTGTGGGGCCTGATCGCCTCCATGTATCTCGGCAACGTCGTCGGTCTCCTGGTCGTGCTCACCACGGTTCCGCTGTTCGCGGCGATCCTGCGCATTCCCTTCTCGATCATCGCCCCGGTGATCCTGGTGATCTGCGCCATCGGTGCCTACACCGTGAACAACAACGTGTTCGACGTGGTGATGATGCTGGTCTTCGGCATAGCCGGCTATGCGATGAAGAAGACCGGTTACCCCCTCGCCCCGCTGGTGCTGGCCATCGTACTCGGCGACAGCGCGGAGGAAGCCTTCCGCCAGTCGCTGCTCTCCTCGGGCGGATCGATCAGCGTGTTCTGGGCCAATCCGCTGGTGTCGACCATCATGGGTCTCGGCATCCTGGCCCTCGTCTGGCCGCTCATCTCCAACGCCATGAGCCGCCTGCGCGTCGCCCAGCCGGCCTGACCAGGGGCCTGAAAGCGGTGCGGCGGACCACAACGGCCCGTCGCACGATACCCCTTCGCCTCCCCGCCGATGCGCGGATGCGGAGCTGCCGCCCGGTGCGGGATTCCTCCCTCACCCGATCCCTCATCCTCCCCGGAGAGCGGAGCTCGGGCATTCGCAGGACGCGGAAGCCCTCCACCGGCGGCACACGGGCACCATGCCCCGCGCCGGCCGGGCCTCCGTCGAAGACACCGGCCGGACGGCCTGATCCCGACGCGTGATCATCGGCGGCTCCACGGGCCCCGATCTTCCCGGGAACGGACAGGCGCCAATGCAGATCGACCCCGGCCGGGACTTCGTCCAGACACACGCGCTCCCCTTTGCACAGGCTTCGGGTTCGGGAGGACAGTGCCAATGCCCATCACCACGCGCGTCGCCATCGCGCATCCCGGCAGCGCCCCCGCGCGCCGGCGCGACTCCGCCGGCTGAGCCCGGAGGCCATTTCATGAGCTTCGATCCGCAGCTCCGTCGCCAGCAAGGCGCCTCGAAACTTGCCGTCGCCCCGCTGGAGGACACCTCCACCTTCAAGAACCGCGCCTACAGCGCGCTCAAGGAGGTCATCGTTTCGCTGAACATCTACGACCAGCCCCACGAGGTGCGGCTGGACGAGCGGCAGCTCGCGCAGAGCCTCGGCGTCTCCCGCACCCCGGTGCGCGAGGCCATGGCACAGCTGGAGCGGGAAGGCTTCGTCCATTCCGTGCCCCGCCGCGGCATCTATGTGGTGCGCAAGACCAAAGCCGAGGTCATCGAGATGATCCAGGTCTGGGCGGCGCTGGAAAGCCTCGCCGCACGGCTCATCACCCAGCATTGCAGCGACGAGGCCATTGCCCGGCTGCGGCAGATGTTCACCACCTTCGAGGATGGAACCCTGCACGCCAAGCTGGACGAGTATTCCGAGATCAACATCCAGTTCCACCAGACGATCATCGCCATGGGGGGGAACGGCATGCTGGTGAACCTTGCCGAGAACCTGTTCACCCATATGCGGATGATCCGCCGCAAGACCATCGGCGAGGAAAACCGCGCCGCCCGCTCCATCCAGGACCACCTCGCCATCATCCAGGCGCTGGAAGCCCGCGACACGGAGCGCGCCGAGCACCTGGTGAAGATGCATGCCCTCGGCCTTGCCGATCACATCGCCCGCCACGCCACCTACCTGGACTGACGAACGACGCCCGGCCCTCACCGCTGGACGGATGCCCGGCAGGAGCCTCGGCCCTGCCGGGCTTTTTCGTGCACCCTGGCCGATGCACCCGCGCATCACTGCGCGTCAAAGACCGCGCCAGAGACCGCACCTTGTCCCGACCGGCGTTGCACGCCCCCCGGCTTTCGGCTACCGACGACGGGTGGGCCTGCATCCGGCCGGCCGCCGTCAACCCCGATCCCCGCGAGGAGCCGAGCCCGGCCATGCTGCGCGCCTTGACCGATTTCATCGCCGAGATCGCCGGGGGACACCGGGAAAGCTTCGCTGAAAACGATTACCGGCTCGCCGCAGCGGCGCTGCTGGTGCATGTCGTCACCATAGACGGCATGGTCGGCAAGGCGGAAAGCGACAAGCTCCGCAGCCTCCTCGCCGAGCGCTTCGCGCTGACGCCCGCCCAGGCCGAGGAACTGGTCGAGGCCGCCATCGCCCGCGATGCCGAGGCGGTGGACCTCTACAGCTTCACCAGCATCCTCAATCGCGCCCTCGACGAGGACGGCCGCAAGCGCGTCATCGAGATGATGTTCGAGGTCGCCTATGCCGATGGCGGGCTGACCGAATTCGAGGACAATCTGGTCTGGCGGGCGGCCGAACTGCTCAACGTCGCCTCGCGCGACCGGGTGGAGATCCGCAAGCAGGTCCGCGATGCCGTCGAGGACGGCACCGCGGGCGACTGACGCTTGCCTGCTGATCCTGACTCCCGCGTTCGGCGCCCTCAGAAATCCGAGGCGATGCCCTTCACTTCCCAGTCGCCATAGCGCACCGGTTCCGGCCCGCCCCGGCCGTTGATCTCGCGCGGTGCCTCGTTCGCGTCGCGCTCTGCGCGCCGCGCGGCCGCTTCCGCCAGCGCACGCTCGGCCGCCGGCGGCAGGATGCGGGCGGGTTGGGCAGCCCCGCGCGCGGCATCGGCCGGAAGGTCCGGCCCGTCTGTGTTCCCGGTCATGGCCGGTATTGCAAACACCCTTGCCGGCGAGGGTCAAGTCGGAGCCATGTTCCGCTGCGGCAGATATGGGCTTGAACCTGCGCCCGCGCACCCCATCCTAATGCCTGCGGAGTGCTGTCCCGCCCGCATCCGCTTCGCTCTCGAACGACCGGCCGCTGCCGGAGGAGACCATGAACTATCTGCGCACGGCCATCCTGCTCGCCGGCATGACCGCCCTCTTCATGGCGGTCGGCTTCCTCATCGGCGGCCGCGGCGGCATGCTGATCGCCTTCGTGCTCGCGGCGGGCATGAACCTGTTCAGCTACTGGAATTCCGACCGCATGGTGCTCTCCATGTATGGGGCGCACCCGGTCGACCGCGCCAGCGCGCCCGATTTCTACGGGCTGGTCGAGGAACTCGCCCAGCGCGCCGGGCTGCCGATGCCGCGCGTCTACATCATGGACAACCCGCAACCCAACGCCTTCGCCACCGGGCGCAACCCGCAGAACGCGGCGGTCGCGGCGACGACGGGCCTGCTCAATTCATTGTCCCGGGAGGAAGTGGCGGGCGTGATGGCGCATGAATTGGCGCACGTTCGCAACCACGACACCCTCACCATGACGATCACCGCCACACTCGCCGGCGCGATCTCCATGCTGGCGAATTTCGGCATGTTCTTCGGCGGCGGCAACCGCGAGAACAACAGCCCCTTCGGCGCGATCGGCACCATCCTGATGATGGTGCTCGCTCCGCTCGCGGCCATGGTGGTGCAGATGGCGATCTCGCGCTCGCGCGAATACGAGGCCGACAAGCTCGGCGCGCAGATCTGCGGCCAGCCGCTCTGGCTCGCCTCGGCGCTGGCGAAGATCTCCAATGCCGCCCACCAGGTGCCGAACATGCCGGCCGAGCACAACCCCGCCACCGCGCACATGTTCATCATCAACCCGCTCTCCGGCCAGCGGATGGACAATCTCTTCTCCACTCATCCCGACACCGGCAACCGCATCGCCGCGCTGCGCGAGATGGCCCAGCAGATGGCCGCCACGCCCCGCGCCCGTTCCTCGTCCGGCAGCGAGGCCGGCTGGAACGGATTCCCCGACGCGGATGCCGATGTGCCGGCCGGCCCGTGGACCGCCGGCAGCGCCGGGCGTCCCCGCTCCGACGCATGGGGCGGCGGCGAAGCCCGGCCGCCCCGCGGCCCATGGGGCTGACGCGCCGGGAAACCGCCCCCTGCGCAAAAGCCGGGCCGCCGTCTTGAAATGACAGGCCTTCGCGGCTACAGAAGCCGCGGATGCCGCGGTAGCTCAGCTGGTAGAGCAACGCATTCGTAATGCGTGGGTCGGGGGTTCGAATCCCTTCCGCGGCACCATTTTCGAGCCGGCGCTCAAATCTCCATACATTCCAATCGATTATACGAGGAACGGCCTCACGCGCCTCCGTCGTGACGGCGGGAATGCGCGTCGCTGTGGGTATCGGCCGACGGCAGGACGCCTCTTGCCCCGCGCGACGGCGAGCGCCATCAAAGGGCGCACGGAAGCCGCGCACCGGCCTTTCCCGTCCCCATCCCGATTCGCCCGCCACGGAGCCCGCCTGTGAAGCCCGCGCCCATCACCACCGCCCCGACCGATGCCGAGGCCCGCCGCGCCATCGCCCCCGTGGTGTGCTACCCGGTCGAGACCCTGTCGCGCCCCGATCTTGCCGCCTATCGCGCGCTGCGCGAGGGGATGGAGTTGGTGGAAACCGTCATCGTGCCGCCGCGCGAGGCTTCCGCGTGGACGGTGCCGGCCGGCCATTTCTGCCGGATGGTGAGCCGCGAGGGACCGCAGGTCGGTGATCTCAACCTGTTCAACGCGAACGACCTGAAGGAGCGCTTCTATTCCGGCAAGACGCGGGCCCTGAACGGCACTCATGTCGGGCTCGGCGACCAGCTCTTCTCCAGCTTCCCCTATCTGCGTCCGATGGCCACCATCACCCACGACACGCTGGACTGGTACGGCTTCGACGCTTTCGGCGGCTCGGTGCACGACGTGATCGGCACCCGCTGCGATCCCTACACCCACAACCTGCTCAGCCATGGCGGGCAGTACCACCATTGCTGCCACTCCAACCTCACCCGCGCGCTCGCCGCCCATACCGGGCTGCCGCTGCATGAGGCGGAAGGGCATGTGCATGACGTGCTGAACGTCTTCATGTGCACCGGCTTCACTCGCGACACCGGCCAGTATTTCATGAAGGCGAGCCCGGTGCGGCCGGGCGACTATCTGGAGTTCTTCGCCGAGATCGACCTTCTGGCCGTGCTCTCCGCCTGTCCGGGCGGGGACTGCTCCTCCGAGCATTCCTCCGACACGGTGGCCTGCTATCCCCTCGTGGTCGAGGTCTATCGGCCCGCGGGACTGCCGGAAGGCTGGGCGCCGCCCGCCCTCAACGGCTATGACCGCACCCACGGCCTCTGAGGGCCGGCACGGTTGAGACGGGCGGGGCGGGGGAAACCCCGCGCCGCTCACTTCAGCGGCACGAAGATGTCGATGACCAGGTCGTCCGGCGAGCTGGTGCGCGGGTCGGAGCGGTATTCCTCGACATAGAGGTCCTGCGCCTCGAGGTCCTTGGCGTCGAGCAGATTGGCGATCTGCTCATAGGTCGGGTCCATCGCATCATAGGAACCGCGATGGGTGAAGCGCAGCGCCTTGCCCGCCGGGGAGGCGGAGAAGGCGAACCCCTCGCCCGGCTTCTCCGTGGTGGCCCCGGCGAAGGGCATCGCCACCTCATAGTCGAAGCCGGCATCGTCGGTGCCGGTATAGACCACCAGCGGCGCGCCGAGCGGCTTCAGCTTCAGCCGCGCCAGCTCCGCATCCACCGCGGTCACCGCCTTTACGATGGTCTGGAAGCCGTCGTCCCAGCTCGACTGGCCCTTCACCGTGAGCACGGGCTTGGGCTGCATCTGCACCAGTTCGCCGAAGCCGTCCGGCCGCTTCATCGGGTCGTCGGCCTGCGCGTTGGCCGGTGGCGCCGGCGGCACGGGCTGCGTCTCGACCGCCTTGGGGTCGACCACCGGCGGGCTCGACAGGTCGCCATCGTCCGGCACCGCGGGAGCGACGCCCGGCGGCGGGGTCTGCCCGGCATCGGGGACGGGTTCGGTCTTCCCGGGGGCGGCTTTGGGCGCGTCGACCTTGGGCGCATCGGCGGTCTGGGCAAGCGCCGGGGCGACCGGTCCCAGTGCGAGCACGCCGGCGAGGCCCCATCGACCCAGCACATGGCCCAAAAGCGGGCCAAAGGCGCGGATCCGGCGGAAGGTCGGGAAAGGCGAAGGCAAGCCTGCTGTCATCATCTCACCAAATCGGCGTCCGCTGGCACGTGGCAGCGCTGTTCTAGCATTCTCCCCGCGCCCTCGCGATGGCCCGGACACACCGAATTTTTCGGCATGCGGATCACGTCTGGCGCGTCAGCGACGCCCCGCTGACGCAAGGCTGGCCTTCACGCGGTGCTTTCCCATATAAGGGGCCGGAAACCGACCCGGATGCACGGGAAGCGGCAGGCTCGTCCCCATCCCTGCCTCCGCCGCGCCGATCCTGACGAAATGCGAGCCTTGAGCCGATGGCGACGCTGGCGAACCGCCCCTTCGTGAAGATGAACGGCCTCGGCAACGAGATCGTCGTTCTCGACCTGCGCGCCGATCCGGTCATGGTGCCGCCGCAGGAGGCACGCGCACTCGCCCGGCCGGAGGCGCTGCCCTTCGATCAGATCATGGCGCTCTATCCGCCGAAGCGGGCGGGCACCGACGCCTTCGTGCGCATCATCAATGCCGATGGCTCGGAGGCCGGCGCCTGCGGCAACGGCACGCGCTGCATCGCACTCTATGAATCGGTGCGCACCGGGCGCGACCATCTGGTGTTCGAAAGCCCGGCCGGCCTGCTCGATTGCCGCATGGTGCCGGACGGCATCACCGCCGACATGGGCGCGCCGCGCTTCGGCTGGCAGGAGATTCCGCTCGCCCACGCCGTCGCGCACACCGATGCGGTCGACCTCACGCTGGAGAACCTCTCCTCCCCCGCGCTCGCCAATGTCGGCAACCCCCACGCCACCTTCTTCGTGGACGAGGCCGAGGCGGTGGACCTTGCCCGGCTCGGCCCGCTTCTGGAGCGGCACGAACTGTTCCCCGACCGCGCCAATATCGGCATCGCCCGCCTGCTGGCGCCCGACCATATCCGCCTCGACGTGTGGGAACGCGGCGCCGGCCTCACCCGCGCCTGCGGCTCGGCGGCCTGCGCGGCGGCGGTCAACGCCATGCGTACCGGCCGCAGCCCGCGGGCCGACAACCGGCCGGTGCGGGTGAGCCTGCCCGGCGGGGATCTCTTCATCGTCTGGCGCGCCGCCGACGACCACATCTTGATGACTGGCCCGGCCGAAACCGAATTCGAGGGCGTGCTCGCCCCCGACATGCTCGGGCTGGCGTCCGGCACGCCCGCCTGAGACGACCGCATGGACATGGATTCGCTCGCCCCCGACAGCCCCGCACCCGCCGAACAGACGCTCATCCCCTCCCTCGCCGGCGGCGCTGCGGGCGTCGAGGTGATGACCTTCGGCTGCCGGCTCAACACGCTGGAATCGGAAGCCATGCGCCGCGCCGCCGAGGGCGCCGGGCTGGAGCGCACCATCGTGGTCAACACCTGCGCGGTCACCGCCGAGGCGGTACGGCAGGCGAAGCAGGCGATCCGCCGGCTGAAGCGGGACAATCCGGACCGCCGCATCGTCGTCACCGGCTGCGCTGCCCAGACCGAGCCGGAGACTTTCGCCGGCATGGACGAGGTCGCCCGCGTGGTCGGCAATGCCGAGAAGGCGAAGCCCGAGACCTGGGCGGCGACGCGCTCCTTTCTCGATTTCGGCCTCGGGGCGGAGGAAAAGGCGCTCGTCGGCGACATCATGAGCGTGCGCGAGACCGCGCTGCACCTGATCGATGGGATGGAAGGGCGTACCCGCGCCTTCGTGCAGGTGCAGAATGGCTGCGACCACCGCTGCACCTTCTGCATCATCCCATATGGCCGCGGCAATTCCCGCTCCGTGCCGATGGGCGAGGTGGTGGCGCAGGTCCGCGCCCTGGTCGAGAACGGTTATTGCGAGGTCGTGCTCACCGGCGTCGACCTCACCTCCTACGGCGCCGGCCTGCCCGGCACGCCCCGGCTCGGCACGCTGGTGCGCGCCATTCTGCGCCATGTGCCGGAGCTTGCCCGACTGCGCCTGTCCTCCATCGATTCGGTGGAGGCGGACGACGACCTTCTCGCCGCCATCGCCGAGGAGGAGCGGCTGATGCCGCATCTCCACCTCTCGCTGCAGGCGGGCGACGATCTGATCCTGAAGCGGATGAAGCGCCGCCATTCCCGCGGCGACGCCATCGCCTTCTGCCGGCGGATCCGCGCGCTTCGTCCCGATATGGTGTTCGGCGCCGACATCATCGCCGGCTTCCCGACCGAAACCGAGGCGCATTTCCGCAATTCGCTCGATCTGGTGGATGCCTGCGGGCTGACCCATCTGCACGTCTTCCCCTTCTCGCCCCGCCGCGGCACGTCCGCCGCGCGCATGCCGCAACTGCCGCGCGAGGTGGTGAAGGCGCGGGCGAAGCTGCTGCGGGAGAAGGGCAGGCAGGCGCTGCAGCGCCACCTCGCGGGCGAAGTAGGGGCGCGCCGGCAGGTTCTGGCGGAAACCGATGGCATCGGCCGCACGGAGGGCTTCACCGCGGTGCGCCTCGCCCGCCCGCTCACTCCCGGCACGATCGCAAGCCTGCGCATCGCCGGCCATGACGGCACGCGCCTGGTCGCGGCCTAGAGGATCATTTCGGAAACGACATGAGCGAGACCGACAACGCACGTCCCGGCTTCTGGAAGCGCCTGAGCCAGGGCCTGACCCGCACCGCCAGCAACCTCACGACCGGCATCACCGACCTCTTCACCAAGAAGAAGCTGGATGCGGCGACGCTGGAGGACCTTGAGGACATCCTCATCCGCGCCGATCTCGGCGTGCAGACGGCGGAAAACATATCCGCCGTGGTCGGCAAGGGCCGCTACGAGAAGGACATCGACCCGGAGGAGGTGCGCGCGCTGATCGCCGGCGAGATCGAGAAGACGCTGGCGCCGGTGGCCGTGCCCCTTGTGTTCGATTCCGCGCACAAGCCCTTCGTGCTGCTGATGGTCGGCGTCAACGGCTCGGGCAAGACCACCACCATCGGCAAGGTCGCCTCGAAGCTGCGCGCCGAGGGAAAGAAGGTCGTGCTGGCCGCCGCCGACACCTTCCGCGCCGCCGCCATCGAGCAGCTCAAGGTGTGGGCGGACCGTACCGGCGCCGCCATCGTTGCTCGCGAGCAGGGCTCGGACGCGGCCGGAGTCGCCTTCGACGCCTATGCGAAGGCGAAGGCCGAAGGCGCCGACGTGCTCATCGTCGACACCGCCGGCCGGCTGCAGAACCGCACCGAGCTGATGGCGGAATTGGAAAAGGTGGTGCGCGTCCTCAAGAAGCAGGAGCCCGCCGCGCCGCATGCGGTCGTGCTGGTGCTGGACGCCACCGTCGGCCAGAACGCGCTGGTTCAGGTCGAGGCGTTCAAGCGGGTCGCCGGCGTCACCGGCCTCGTCATGACCAAGCTCGACGGCACCGCGCGCGGCGGCATCCTCGTCGCGATCGCCGCCAAGCATGGGCTGCCGGTGCATCTCGTCGGGGTGGGCGAGGGGATCGACGACCTCCAGCCCTTCGCCGCCCGCGACTTCGCCCGTGCCATCGTCGGGCTGGAATAGGCGCGGCATGAGGCGCCCCGCCGTCTTGATCCGGCCACGCCCGCGCGCCACAACATCCCTCGTCAACCCGAGGACCGACGCCGCATGACGACCACGCCCGCCCCCCGCCGCAGCATGCATCCGCTGGTGAAGTTCGCGCTGGAGATGGGGCCGCTGGTCGTCTTCTTCGTCGCCAACGGCAAGGCCGGCATCTATGCCGCGACCGGCGCCTTCATGGTCGCCACCTTCGTCGCGCTGGCGCTGATGTGGATTCTTGCCCGCAAGATCGCGGTGATGCCGCTGGTCTCCGCCGCGGTGGTGCTGGTGTTCGGCACGCTGACGCTGTGGCTGCAGGACGACCATTTCATCAAGATGAAGCCGACCATCGTGAACGGCCTGTTCGCCGTCGCTTTGCTCGGCGGGCTCGCCTTTGGCCGGCCGCTGATGACCTATGTGCTCGGCGACGTGTTCCAGCTGAAGGCCGAGGGCTGGCGCCGCCTCACCATACGCTGGGGGGTGTTCTTCCTGGTGATGGCGGTGCTGAACGAAGTTGTCTGGCGCTCGGTGTCGACCGACGCCTGGGTCGCGTTCAAGACCTTCGGCTATCTGCCGCTCACCTTCATCTTCGCCCTCGCCCAGGCCCCGCTGCTCACGCGCTACGCGGAAGAGCCGAAGGCCGCCGAACAGAACGCCGAGCACGCCGCCGACGGCACGCTGGCGGAATAGGGCGGGCGGAGCAGGGCGGGCATACCTCCCTCTCCCACCGTCATCCCGGCGGGAGGTGAGCCCGGGAGCCGGGATCGGCCGGGATTGGCGCGCCCTCTGCGCGCAATCCCGTCGCCCATCGAACCCGCCCGCACAGCGTCATGGCCGGGTCGCGGCCATCGACGCCTTCGGCCGGGAAGGGCCATTCATCGATTCCGTGAAACGATGAATCACCCTGGAAAAGACGTGTATCGCCGGGCCGAGCCCGGGGATGAGGGCGCGCATCTCTCATCCGTGGCGAACCACAGAACGCCTCACGGGCAGGGATTGCCCACCTTCTGGTGCACGGCGTCGATCGCCGCCTCCACCTCGGGCGTGATCGTCACGTCGATCGCGTCGATGTCGGTCTTCAACTGCTCCATCGTGGTGGCGCCGATGATCACCGAGGTCATGAAGGAGCGCGACAGGCAGAACGCGATCGCCATCTGCGAGGGATCGAGGCCGGCCTCGCGCGCCACCGCGAGATAGGCGTCGATCGCCTCCTCCGCGCCGGGCGTCTGGTAGCGCTGGCCGCGGTTGAACAGCGTGGTGCGGGCGCCCTCCGGCCGGGCGCCGTTCTGATACTTCCCGGTCAGGAAGCCCTGCGCCAGCGGCGAATAGGCCAGCAGCGCCACATCCTCGCGCAGGCTCACCTCGGCCAGCGCCACCTCATAGGTGCGGTTCAGCAGGTGATAGGCGTTCTGCACCGAGGCGACGCGCGGCAGACCGCGCTTTTCCGCCTCCGCGAGCCAGCTCATCGTGCCCCAGGCGCTTTCGTTGGAAAGCCCGAAATGCCGGAGCTTGCCTTCCTTCACCAGTTCGGCGAAGGCCTCCAGCGTCTCGTGGATCGGCGTTTCCTCGCCGGGCGCGTCCTGCCAGCGGGTCGGGTTCGAGCCGAAGACGGCGACCGGACGGCCGGGCCAGTGGAGCTGATAGAGGTCGATATAATCGGTCTGCAGCCGCTTCAGGCTCTTCTCCACCGCCTCGCGGATCTGCGCCCGGTTGGGCTTGCCGGGAACATTCCCGTTGCGGAACCAGGTCATCTCCGTCAGGCCCACCGCCTTGGTGGCGACGATCACCTTGTCGCGGTTACCCCGCGCCTTCAGCCACGAACCGATGATGCGCTCGGTGGAACCCTGCGTCTCCGGCTTGGGCGGGATCGAATAGAGCTCGGCGGCGTCGAGGACATTGATGCCCCGGTCGAGGGCATAGTCCATCTGAGCGTGGCCCTCGGCCTCGGTGTTCTGCTGGCCGAACGTCATGGTGCCAAGGCAGATGGTGCTGACCTCAAGGCCGGTACGGCCGAGCGGACGGTACTTCATGGCGATGTTCCGGAACGTCTTCGATAAGGAGGGTGGCCATAGATAGGCCGCCCGTCCCGCCCGGGCAAGGTGACGCAGCGGAGGTAGCGGGCGGCGCGGGGTCCGGGCGGCGCTCTGTTCGTGCGCGCCGCGCCCGCCGTCCCGCCCATAGGCGAAGCATCCGGGATCGCGCGAACGTCCGCGCACGCAAAGGCCGTAACCTTGCGGCAAATCGGCGAGACGGCGGAAAGACCTTGGCGCGGGGTGGCGAGACCTTGCCGCAACGCGGATGGGCGGCCCGCCGCCGGCGGCACGGCGGCGCTCGCGGCGGAAGGCGTTTCCCGGCTCCGCGGCCTCGTCTCCGCGGGAAGGACGTATCGGAGATACCGGCCTCCCCCATCGGGCAGAGGGAGAAGGCCCCGCTCCCGGCCTTCGATCCGGTCCCATCGCCTGCCGTTACGGCCCCGGCAGCTGCCCCTTCTTCCCTCCCCATTGGGAAGAGGTGGCCCGCGCAGCGGGTCGGTGAGGGAGCCCCGCCGCCGGCAGCTGCCCCGCAACGGGGAGAGAAGGAAGGCGCCTGATCCCTGGCCACCACGCCCACCCGCAGGTCGTCACGCCGGTGCCCGAAGGCCGGCGTGCGGCCCGTCCGCGCGCGGCCCGGCCCATCCCTCACCCGCCCTTGATCGCGGCCAGCCACGCCTCCACCGCCGGCAGCATCCGTTCCACGATCACATCCACCCCCTTGGCGGTGGGATGCATGCCGTCGGGCTGGTTCAGGCCGGGCTGGCCGGCGACTCCGTCGAGGAAGAAGGGGTAGAACGCGACCGCGTATGTTCCCGCCAGCGCCGGATAGATTGCGTTGAACCGGCCCGCATAGTCGGCGCCCATATTGGGCGGCGCCATCATCCCCGTGAACAGCACCGGAATGTTGCGCGCCTTGAGGCCGGCGAGAATGTCGTCGAGCGCCTTCCGGGTCAGCGCCGGGTCGAGCCCGCGCAGCGCATCATTGGCGCCGAGTTCGAGGATCACGCCCTGCGTGCCGTCCGGCACCGACCAGTCGAGCCGCGCCAGTCCGGCCGAGCTGGTGTCGCCGGAAACGCCGGCATTCTCGATCACAACGTCGTGTCCCTTCGCCTTCAGCGCCGCTTGCAGCTTCGCCGGAAAGGCCTCCGACGCCGGCAGGCCGAGTCCGGCGGTGAGGCTATCGCCGAAGGCCACGAGCCTGACGGGGTCGGCCTTTGCCGACCCCCCCAGCACCAGCGCCGGCAGCAGAACGGCCCCGACGAGCCAGGCGAACAATGCGCGCCGCAACGTCAGCCTGCCGGCATCCGCCCTCTTTCGCCCCGGGTGCGCTGCACCATATGCTGCGGAGCGAACCCGTAGCCGGCTCATTCTTTCGATGCCGATGACGGTGCCGATGCCGTCCGCGAGACCAGAGATCATGCAGCGCGATTCCTCTTGCTTCCCCGCCGCCGACGGGCCCGACGCCGCAACGGCGGTGCGCCTGTCCGATGTCGAGCTTTCGCTCGGTTCCGGCGCGGCGCGGGTCCACATCCTCAAGGGCGTCTCCCTCAATATAGGCGCCGGCGAGGCGGTGGGACTGGTCGGCCCCTCGGGATCGGGAAAATCCAGCCTGCTGATGGTGCTTGCCGGGCTGGAACGCGCTGATTCCGGCGAGGTCGAGGTTGCCGGGCAACGGCTCACCGGCCTGAGCGAGGATGCGCTGGCCCGGTTCCGCGGTCGCCATGTCGGCATCGTGTTCCAGGCCTTCCACCTCATCCCGACCATGACGGCGCTGGAAAACGTCGCGGTGCCGCTGGAGCTGGCCGGCCGCTCCGACGCCTTCGAGCGCGCGAGCGCCGAGCTGAAGGCGGTCGGGCTCGGCCATCGGCTCGACCACTACCCGGCCCAGCTTTCCGGCGGCGAGCAGCAGCGCGTGGCGGTGGCCCGCGCCCTCGCCCCTGAACCGGCGATCCTCGTCGCCGACGAGCCGACCGGCAATCTCGACGAGGCGATCGGCCAGCAGATCATGGATCTGCTGTTCGCCAGCCGTGCCGCGCGCGGCACCACGCTGGTCATCGTCACCCACGACCTCGGCCTCGCCCGGCGCTGCGACCGCATGGTGCGGCTGCGTTCCGGCCATATCGAGGCGGAAGCGGCCATGACGGCAACGGCGCCGGACGCGATACCTGAAACGGTGACGGCATGAGCGTCGCCGCCTCGGACGGGACCCGCGCGCTGGCCAGCGCCCCATCGTCCCCGATGCAGGCGGGCGGGCTGCGCATCGCGGTCCGCTTCGCGCTGCGCGAATTGCGCGGCGGGCTGCGCGGCTTCGCGGTGTTTCTCGCCTGCCTCACGCTCGGCGTCGCCGCCATCGCCGGCGTCGGCTCCTTCTCCAGCGCGCTGACCGACAGCCTCGCCCGGCAGGGTGCCGCCATCCTCGGCGGAGACGCGGCGTTCAGTCTGGTCCAGCGACAGGCGAACGAGGCCGAAATGGCCGCGTTGGGACGGGAGGGAACGGTCTCCACCGTCGCGACATTGCGTGCCATGGCCCGTATCGGCCAGGGCGAGAGCTTCGCCTCCACCCTGTCCGAAGTGAAGGCGGTGGACGGCGCCTATCCGCTCGCCGGCACGCTGGAAGCCGAACCCGCGCTCCCGCTGTCCGACGCGCTCGCGCAGAAGGACGGGGCCTATGGCGCCGTGGTCGATCCGCTGCTGGCGGAACGACTCAACCTGAAGGCGGGGGACCGTTTCCAGCTTGGCGAGGCGACGCTGCGGCTCGCCGCCACACTCAAGGCCGAGCCGGACCTGCTCTCCACCGGCATCGGCTTCGGCCCCCGGCTGATGATCTCCCGCGCCGCGCTCGATGCCAGCCGGCTGGTGCAGCCCGGCAGCCTCGTGCGCTGGTCCTACCGGGTGAAGCTGAACGACCCGGGCCGGCTCGCGGCCTTCGTCGAAGACGTGAAGCAGGCCGTCCCCGATGCCGGCTTCGAGGTGCGCACCCGCGAATCCGCCGCCCCCCGGCTGGAGAAGGACGTCAACCGCTTCACCCAATACCTCACCCTGGTCGGGCTGACCGCGCTGCTGGTCGGCGGGGTCGGGGTCGCCAATGCGGTGAAGAGCCATCTCGACGCCAAGCGGGCGGTGATCGCGACCATCAAGTCGCTCGGCGCGCCCGGCGGCACGGTGTTCGCGATCTATCTCGTCGAGATCGGACTCATTGCACTGATCGGTCTCCTCATCGGACTGATCGTCGGCGCCGCTCTGCCCTATCTCGTGGTGTGGGGTTTCGGCGGCTTCATCCCCATTCCGATCGAGGCCAGCCTGCAGCCAACGGCGCTGCTGCTGGCGGTGGGATATGGCCTGCTGGTGGCGCTGGCCTTCGCGTTGTGGCCACTGGGTCTGGCCCATGACGTGCCCGTCTCCGCCCTGTTCCGCGAGCGGGTGGAAGGCGGCCGCCGCAAGCCGCGGCTCGCCTATCGCCTCGCCACCTTCACCGCCGCCGGCGCGCTGGCGCTGCTGGCGGTGCTCGCCGCCGAGGACCGGCGGATCGCGGTCTACTATCTCATTGGCGCGGCTGCGGTTCTTCTCGCGCTGCGGCTGGTTGCGAGCGGCCTCATGGCGCTCGCCCGACGCCTGCCGCGCCCGCGCGCAACGGAAGCCCGGCTGGCGCTCGGCAACATCCACCGTCCCGGCGCTTTGACACCGACCGTGGTGCTGTCCCTCGGCCTCGGCCTGACGCTGATCGTCATCCTGGCGCTGATCGACCGCAGCCTCACCCGCGAACTCACCGCCAATTTGCCCAACGAGGCGCCGAGCTTCTATTTCCTCGACGTGCAGAGCACGGAGGCCGACCGTTTCGCAGCCTTCCTCAACAGGGAGGCGGATGGCGGGAAGGTGGAAATGGTACCGATGCTGCGCGGCCGCCTGATCACGCTGGGCGGCCGGCCGGTGGAAGACCTCAAGCCGCCACCGGAATTCGCCTGGGTGCTGTCCTCGGACCGCGGCATCACCTATGCCGACGCCGTGCCGGAGGGTTCGAACATCGTGGAAGGTTCGTGGTGGGACCCCGGCTATGCCGGCCCGCCGCTGGTGTCCTTCGAGAAGGAGATCGCCGACGCCTTCGGCCTCAGGATCGGCGACACCGTGGTGGTGAACGTGCTGGGCCGGCCGATCACCGCCAAGATCGCCAATCTGCGCAAGGTGGACTGGCAGCGGCTCGCCATCAATTTCGTCATGGTGTTCTCACCCAACACCTTCCGCGGCGCCCCGCACACAGCCCTCGCCACGCTCAAGCTGCCGGAGGATTCCGTACAGGCCGAAGGGCGGGTGGCACGCGATGTCGGCAGCGCCTTTCCGGGCGTTACCGTGGTGCGGGTGAAGGATGCCCTCGCCCAGATCAGCGAGATCATGGGACAGCTCCTGCTCGGGATCCGGGCCGCGAGCCTGGTAACGCTGATGTCGAGCGTGCTGGTGCTTGCGGGCGCGCTTGCCGCCGGGCAGCACCAGCGGGTCTATGACGCGGTGGTGCTGAAGACGCTGGGCGCGACGCGGGGGCGGCTGCTGCTGGCCTACGGCCTCGAATATGCCGCGCTCGGCCTCGCCACCGCCGTCGTGGCCATCGGGGCCGGCACCTTCGCGGCCTTCATCATCGTCACTCAGGTGATGAAGCTCGGATTCTCCTTCTCTGCACCGGCGGCGCTGGGAGCTGCCGGCATCGCGCTGGCGCTGACCGTCGGCTTCGGGCTCATCGGTACGGCACGGGCGCTTGGGCAGAAGCCTGCCCGGTTGCTGCGCAATCTGTAAGCCGCCAGCGCAAGGGCAGGTCCGAAGGTTCGCCGGGATGCCGTAGCGTCATCTCTGACGCAAAGTTCACTTGCGAGTATCGCCGGCGTTGCCCATATTCCGCTTGGAAAAACAGGGCTCAAGCTCCGGCGTTCGGTCGGCTCGGGTCCGTTTGGGGATTTTCAAGAAGGATCCGACACGATGTCCGACTATGATCGCAACGCCGCCGCGCCGCGCTTCGGCACAACGGCGACGCGGACGCAGGCCGCGGTCGATCAGGGCCTCCGTTCCTATATGCTGAGCGTCTACAACTACATGACGCTCGGCCTCGCCATCACCGGCGCCGCGGCGCTGGGCATTTTCATGCTGTCCGTGACCAATGATGCCAGCCAGGCGGCCGGGCAGGTGGCCGGCGGCATCATGCTCACCCAGTTCGGCTATGCGCTGTTCGTCAGCCCGCTGAAGTGGGTGGTGGTGCTCGCCCCCCTCGCTGCGGTGTTCTTCCTTAGCTTCCGCATTCAGACCATGAGCGTCGCGGCGGCTCAGACGGTGTTCTGGGTCTATGCGGCGCTGGTGGGCGTCTCGCTCTCCACCATCTTCCTCGTCTACACGCATGAGAGCATCGTGCGGGTGTTCTTCATCACCGCGGCAACCTTCGGCGCGCTCAGCCTCTACGGCTACACGACGCCGCGCAGCCTGTCGGCGATGGGTTCGTTCCTGATCATGGGCCTGTTCGGCATCATCATCGCGAGCCTGGTGAACATCTTCCTCGGCTCCTCGATGCTGCAGTTCGTGATCTCGGTGGTCGGCGTGCTGGTCTTCGCGGGCCTCACTGCCTACGACACGCAGCGCATCAAGGAGATGTATTTCGAGGGCGACGATACGCTCGTCGCCGGCCGCAAGGCCATCATGGGCGCACTCACGCTTTATCTCGACTTCATCAACCTGTTCATGATGCTGCTGCAGCTGTTCGGCAACCGGAACAACAACTGATCCCTTGCCGACGGCGAGGCCTTGAAAAAGAAAGACCCCGGCACGCGATGGCCGGGGTCTTTTCCTATCCGGAGCCGGGACGGCGCATGTGGAACGGCGCGCCGCCTCACCAGCGCAAATGCTTCTCCAGCCAGTAGTTCACCTCGCGATGGCCGATGCCGCGATAGGGCATCTTCATCACAGCGAGATAGAGGCTGTCGCCATCATCCACGAATTCGTGCAGGCGGTCGAACAGGTCCTCGTCGCTCTCGCTCGTCGCCACGGCAAATGCATGTTCGGTAAGCTGCGTCCACGGCATCTGCTTTATGGCGGCCAGAAGTGCCGGCTCGCGAGTGGATGCGCCGAGCTCATAGGTGACGAAAAATACGGCCATGCCGTCCCCTTACGCTGAGTTTTCAGGATGGGTAAGCACGCGTCATGCCAGATCGATCCCTTTTGCCGCAGCCGGCTGCAAAAGGATTTTCGGGTCCTCACGGATTTCGGCACCCCCGAGCAACGCGCCGACAGTCGCGTTCAGCGGCCGGATATGTTATGAGGCACTCAAACGGTTCCTCAGATTCATGACCACGATCCTCGACACCGCGCCGCGCCTCGCGCCGTCGGACGCGACGACATCATTTCCGGCCGCAGCAGGCGGCGGTGCGATTCTGCCGTCCCTGGCAGGCCTCAGTCGCGCCCGCCTGAAGGATGCCCTTGCCACGCTCGGCCTTCCCGAGCGGGAGCAGCGCATGCGCGCCGCCCAGCTCTGGCACTGGATCTATCTGCGCGGCGCAACCTCCTTCGACGAGATGACGAATGTCGGCAAGGGCCTGCGTGCGCAGCTCGCCCGGCATTTTTCGCTGGCCCGCCCGGAGGTCGTGGTCGAGCAGGTTTCCGCTGACGGCACCCGCAAATGGCTGCTCCGCCTGCCGCCCGAGATCGCCGGCGACCGACCGCACGACGTCGAGATGGTCTACATTCCCGAGAGCGACCGCGGCACGCTGTGCGTCTCCTCGCAGGTCGGCTGCACGCTGAACTGCTCCTTCTGCCACACCGGGACCCAGCGTCTGGTGCGCAACCTCACCGCGGCCGAGATCGTCGCGCAGGTGATGGTGGCGCGCGACCGGCTGGGCGACTATCCGGGGCAGGAACGCGCCATCGGCCCCGGCCTGCCGACCGAGGGCGACCGCCTCGTCACCAACATCGTCTTCATGGGCATGGGCGAGCCGCTCTATGCTTACGACTCGGTGGCGGAGGCGATCGAGATCCTCGCCGACGGCGAGGGCCTCGGCATCGGCAAGCGCCGCATCACCGTCTCCACCTCCGGCGTCGTGCCCGAGATCGAGCGCCTCGGCCAGGAAGTCGGCCCTATGCTGGCCATCTCGCTCCATGCGGTGCGCGACGATCTGCGCGACGTCCTGGTGCCGATCAACAAGAAATATCCGCTGAAGGATCTTCTGGAGGCCTGCCGCACCTATCCCGCGGCCTCCAACGCCAAGCGCATCACCTTCGAATATGTGATGCTCAAGGGCGTCAATGACAGCCCGGCCGACGCCAAGGCGCTGGTGCGCCTGCTGACGGGCATCCCGGCGAAGATCAACCTCATCCCGTTCAACCCGTGGCCCGGCACGAAGTACGAGTGCTCGGACTGGGAAACCATCGAAGCCTTCTCCGATATCGTGTTCCGCGCCGGCTATTCGAGCCCGGTGCGCACGCCGCGCGGGCGCGACATCCTTGCCGCCTGCGGCCAGCTCAAGAGCGAGACGGAGCGGCTTTCGGCGCGCGAGCGTCTCGCCCTGCGTGCGCTGGCGGCCGCGGAATAGCCGATGAACAAGCTGCTGCGGTTGCTCCTGCGCTTCCTGGTCGTCCCATTCGGGATCATGGTGGGCATGGGCGTGACGATGGCAATCGTGGCGCTCGGCTATTTCGACGTGATGCGGGCGGTCCCGCGCATCGTCGCTACGGCGGAGCCCTTCGCCTTCGTCCATGCCGCGTCGAACGTGTTCGTTGTTCTGTCGGCGCTCATCATGTTCATCTGGGCGCTGGCGATCATTCCGATCCTGTGCGCGGAGGTCTTCGCCATCCGCTCGCTGCTCTACCATGTCATGAATGTCGGCATCTGCGGCTGGCTGGCAGGGCAGATGCTCCAGCCCTTCGGCCGCTCGCCCGCCGATCCGAATGCCGGCCTCTACACGGTGGCGGCGGGATTTTGCGGCGGACTGGTCTACTGGATCATCGGCGGCTGGAGCGCAGGCTACTGGAAGCCGATCGATCGCGGTCGCTTCACCCCGGCGCCCGACCCGCGGGATGCGGTGCCTCGCCCCATCCCATTGGAGCTGCCCACGAGGGTACGGCCCCACCGTCGCGGGGCGCGCATCATCCAGGCGGAGATTCTTCCGCCCGACGCTCCGGTACCGAGCGACCTGCGCCCGCTGCCGGGCCCCTTGCCCGGAAACGGGCGCTGACGCCGTCCGCTTCCCGCCACAGCCTGGACCCGCTTGCCTCCGCCACTTGCCTCCATTGTCGCAACTTGATCCTTGCGCGGCCTTGCGCGCGAAGCCGGCATGCCTATAGTCCGCGCCGACATCGGGCCCGGACGGGGCATCAAGTGCATCAGCGCGGAATGGAACATGGCTAGCGACGTGAAGCGGGTGGTGCTCGCCTATTCGGGCGGTCTCGACACCTCGGTCATCCTGAAATGGCTGCAGACCACCTATGGCTGCGAGGTGGTGACCTTCACCGCCGATCTCGGCCAGGGCGAGGAACTCGAGCCGGCCCGCAAGAAAGCCGAACTGCTCGGCATCAAGCCGGAACACATCTTCATCGAAGATGTGCGCGAGGAATTCGTCTCCGATTACGTGTTCCCGATGTTCCGGGCTAATGCGCTCTATGAGGGCCTCTACCTCCTCGGCACCTCAATCGCCCGCCCGCTGATCGCCAAGAAGCAGATCGAGATCGCCCGCAAGGTCGGCGCCGATGCGGTTTCCCATGGCGCCACCGGCAAGGGCAACGATCAGGTGCGCTTTGAGCTCAGCTATTATGCGCTCGAACCCGACATCAAGGTGATCGCGCCCTGGCGCGAATGGGACCTGACGTCCCGCACCCGGCTGCTGGAATTTGCCGAGAGCCACCAGATTCCGATCGCCAAGGACAAGCGCGGCGAGGCGCCCTTCTCGGTGGACGCGAACCTGCTGCACTCCTCCTCCGAGGGCAAGGTGCTGGAGAACCCGGACGACGAGGCGCCGGAATATGTCTACCAGCGCACCATCTCGCCCGAGGCCGCCCCCGACAAGCCGACCTACGTCACTGTCGGCTTCGAGAAGGGCGACGCGGTTTCCATCGACGGCGAGCGCCTGTCGCCCGCTACGCTGCTGACAAAGCTGAACGCGCTCGGCAAGGAGAACGGCATCGGCCGTCTCGACCTTGTCGAGAACCGCTTCGTCGGCATGAAGTCCCGCGGCGTCTACGAGACGCCCGGCGGCACGATTCTCCTCCAGGGCCATCGCGGCATCGAGAGCATCACGCTGGATCGCGGCGCAGCGCATCTGAAGGACGACATCATGCCCCGCTATGCGGAGCTGATCTATTACGGCTTCTGGTTCTCGCCCGAGCGCGAAATGCTGCAGGCGCTGATCGACAAAAGCCAGGAGTTCGTCACCGGCGAGGTTCATCTGAAGCTCTACAAGGGCAATGTCGACGTGGTGGGCCGGTCCTCGCCCTATTCGCTCTACAATCAGGACCTGGTGACCTTCGAGGAAGGGGCGGTGGCCTATGATCACCGCGACGCTGCCGGCTTCATCAAGCTGAACGCGTTGCGGCTGCGCACGCTCGGCAACCGGGCGCGCAAGATCGGCGGTTAAGTCTGTCGGCGTCTGATCGCCCTGAGGCTCGACATGACGAAAAAACGGCCGGGCTCGCCCGGCCGTTTGCGTTACAGGCACTGTCAATCCAGAGAAACCTTGCGGTTCTCCCCGAGATCGGCCCGCTTGCCGGTCAGCCGGGCCGCGGCCATCTTGAGGGTGATGAGGATCGAGCTGGCGGTGCCGTCCCAGTATTCCGCGCCCTCTGGCAGGAAGCGCAACACCCGGATGTTCGGGTCGCCCTTGCCGTCCGGCCACCACGCGCGCGCCGCGTCGTTCCAGAGCTCGTCGATCTTCGCCCGGTCATCCAGAACTTCGAACTCGCCGGAGACGGAGAGAAAATCGTTGCTTGACGCCTTGGCGAAGATCAACGCACCCTGCGGATCGCGGTCGAGTTCGTCATCGACATGTCCGCGCCGGTCGGTAAGGAACCAGACGCAACCCTCCTCGCGCGAGGGAAAACCGTGCATCGGCCGCCCGCGCAAGCTCGCGCCCTGCCGGGTGACCAGCATGCACACACGCAGATCTTCCATCATCTCCCAGACGTGATCGACGGCTTCGGCTTCGTTCATCTTCGCCATGTTGTCCTCCTGCCGTGGATGCAGCCGCGCAATGCGCTGCATGAGGCTGTCTGGAGGGCCAACCGGCACCGGGCCGATCCGTTCCATCACGGCCGGAAGCGCCTCGCGCGCGAGGCGACACAGGGCCGGAGGCGGTGAATCTGGGTCTGAGCCTATTCGCCTTCGCGCACGCCGGTCACGGGGGTGAAGGAGGGCGGATCGCTGGCCGGGAAACTGTCTTCCAGTGTTTCGTCGATCTCCTCCTCGGTCGGTTCCGGGGCGGGCGTTGCAGCGGGCGGCGGCGTTTGCGCTTTCGGATTCTCGGGCTTCGGCGTGCTCATGACGGTCTCCCGTGTGGAGGTTAAGGCTGACGCTGAGAATTCAGGCTGACGCTGAGGTTCAGGCTGACGTGGAGCAACGCCACATGCAAGGCGATTACGCCAACCGCACTGCGCCACCCGCACGTGACGGGTGCCCGTCGCGGAACCCTTTTGCTCCTCCCGCGTTATTCGCGACCGGCGTGCCGGTAGGTGCGCCGGTTGGCCAAACCACGCAATTCCTGCGAGGAGGGAGACCGATGACGATGCCGCAAATCTCGACCGGCGCCCCCGCGAAGCTGCAATACTGGCCGGCATCCCACAGCGTGGATGCTCCTGACCAATGGCCGGACAGCTATGAGTTCAACTCGCTCGACGACGCCGTGGCCTTCGCCATGACGCAGTCGCCGGCAGATCGCGAGATCGCGTGGCTGCGGACTCCCGATGGCGAGATCCTCAAATATCCGCAGATCCTGACGCTCTGGGAGCTGAAGCATTCCTGAGCGGGATACCGCTTTCCGGCGGCGCGCTATTCGCCTCACCCGCGCGAGCGGCGTGAAGCGTTGATCTTCGGGGCTTTGCCTGTATATTGCGCCGCGACAATTCACGCGGGTCCGAAATCCTCTCGGGCCCGCTTTTTGGTGTTTTTCCTCATGAAGCTTCGCAATATCGCCATCATCGCTCACGTCGACCACGGCAAGACCACGCTGGTGGACGAGCTGCTGAAGCAGTCCGGCTCCTACCGCGAGAACCAGCGCGTCGCCGAGCGGGTGATGGACTCGAACGACCTCGAGAAGGAGCGTGGCATCACCATCCTCGCCAAGGCCACCTCGGTGGTCTGGAAGGATACCCGCATCAATATCGTCGACACGCCCGGCCACGCCGATTTCGGCGGCGAGGTTGAGCGTATCCTCAACATGGTGGATGGCGCCATCGTGCTGGTGGATGCCGCCGAAGGCCCGATGCCGCAGACCAAGTTCGTGGTAGGCAAGGCGCTGAAGGTCGGGCTGAAGCCGATCGTCGCCATCAACAAGGTGGACCGCCACGACGCCCGCGCGCAGGAGGTCATCAACGAGGTGTTCGACCTGTTCGCCGCGCTCGACGCGAATGACGAGCAGCTCGACTTCCCGATCCTCTACGGCTCGGGCCGCAATGGCTGGATGGCGGATTCGCCGGAGGGCCCGCAGGACCAGGGCATGGCGCCGCTGTTCGACCTCGTGCTCAAGCATGTGCCGGAGCCCACGGTGGAGGACGCCCCCTTCAAGATGATCGGCACGCTGCTGGAAGCCAATCCCTTCCTCGGCCGCATGATCACCGGTCGCATCTCCTCCGGCACGGTGAAGCCGAACCAGACCATCAAGGTGCTGGCGCAGGACGGCTCGCTGGTCGAGCAGGGCCGCGTCTCGAAGATCCTCGCCTTCCGCGGCATCGAGCGCCAGCCGATCGAGGAGGGCGTCGCCGGCGACATCGTCGCCATTGCCGGCCTGCAGAAGGGCACGGTGGCGGAGACCTTCTGCGACCCCGCGGTCGAAACGCCGATGAAGGCGCAGCCGATCGATCCGCCGACCGTGACCATGACCTTCATCGTCAACGATTCTCCGCTCGCCGGAACCGAGGGCGACAAGGTGACGAGCCGCGTCATCCGCGACCGCCTGTTGCGCGAGGCGGAAGGCAATGTGGCCCTGAAGATCGAGGAATCGCAGGAGAAGGATTCCTTCTACGTCTCCGGCCGCGGCGAACTCCAGCTTGCGGTGCTGATCGAAACGATGCGCCGCGAAGGCTTCGAGATCGCCGTGTCGCGCCCGCGCGTCGTCTTCTCGAAGGACGAGACGACCGGCGAGACACTGGAGCCGATCGAGGAAGTGCTGATCGACGTCGACGAGGAATATTCCGGCACCGTCGTTCAGAAGATGAGCGAGCGCCGCGCCGAGATGATCGAGATGCGGCCCTCCGGCGGCAATCGCGTTCGCCTGATGTTTTATGCCCCGACGCGTGGCCTCATCGGCTACCAGTCGGAGCTGCTGACCGACACCCGCGGCACCGCCATCATGAACCGGCTGTTCCACGAATATGCCCCCTACAAGGGCGAGATCGCCGGCCGCACCAATGGCGTGCTGATCGCCAATGAAGCGGGCGAAGCGGTGGCCTATGCGCTGTGGAACCTGGAAGATCGCGGCCCGATGATGATCGAGCCGGGCTGGAAGGTCTATCAGGGCATGCTGATCGGCATCCACACCCGCGACAATGACCTTGAAGTGAACGTGCTCAAGGGCAAGAAGCTCACCAATATCCGCACCACCTCGAAGGACGAGGCGGTACGCCTGACCCCGCCGATCCGCATGACGCTGGAACGCGCGCTGGCCTGGATCCAGGACGACGAACTGGTCGAGGTCACCCCGAAGTCGATCCGCCTGCGCAAGCGCCTGCTCGACCCGAACGAGCGCAAACGCGAGGAGCGCCGCAAGGAGGCCGAGGGCGTCTGACGCCCCGACAGGCTTCGCCGGACACCGCACGAAAACGCCCGGCCGGAGCATCGCTCCGGCCGGGCGTTGTGTTTTTCAGGATGCGCCTGCGAAATCGTCTCGACCGCGATGCACATTTGGGCGAACTGCCCTCTTGATCCGGGGCGGCGCATTTGCTCCCATTCGGCCATGGGCACGCTTCTGATCGAGACCCGCCGGGCCCGCCCGGCAGATGCAGCCGAACTGGCCGAGATCCACGACTCGGCTTGGCGGGGCGCCTATCGCGGCGTGATCCCGGGCTCCGACCTCGAAAAGATGATCCAGCGGCGCGGTCCGGCCTGGTGGCAGTCGGCGCTGAGCCGGGGCTCCCGCGTGCTGGTGCTCACGCTGGGCGATTCGCTGGTGGGCTATGCCAATTTCGGCCGCAACCGTGCCCGCAGCCTGCCCTTCGAGGGCGAGATCTACGAACTGTACCTCAAGCCGGAATATCAGGGCCTCGGCTTCGGCCGCCGGCTGTTCCGCGACGCCCGCAAGGAACTTTCCACCGCTGGCTTCGAAGGCCTCGCCATCTGGGCGCTGGCGGATAATGAGCCTGCCGTCGGCTTCTACCGGGCGCTGGGCGGTCGGGCCGTCGCGCGCTCCTCGGAGAATTTCGGCGGCCGCACGCTCGACAAGATCGCCTTCGGCTGGCACGGCTGAACCGCGCCGATCACACCGTGGTGAGCAAAGCCCCAAGGCGCGCGGCCAGCGCCGCCGGGTCGCCCGCGATGTGAAAGATCTTGAGCCTGGCGGTCGCACCATGCGTCAGGCTCACCGCCGAAGCCGGCACGCCGGCGGCCTTTGCGACCAGCTTCGCCAGCGCCGCATTGGCCTTGCCGTCCTCCGCCGCCACCGCGACGCGGGCCTTCACGACCCTCCGTCCGTCGGACAGTTCGACAATGCCCTCGATCGCATCCCGCCCGCCGCGGGGCGTCGCCCGGACCGCCAGCGTCAGCCCGCCGACGACCGCGCTCCAGGGCGGCAGGGTCTCGTCCGCCGCCATGGACGTACCCTCAGACCAGCAGTTCGAACAGCAGGTTGCGGATGAAATAGAGCGCGATGATGAGGATGACGGGCGAGATGTCGATGCCGCCGAGATTGGGCAGTACCCGGCGGATCGGGCCGAGCACCGGTTCGGTTACCCGCCACAGAAACTCGCCGAGGCCGCGAACCACTTTGTTGTAGGGGTTCACCACGTTGAAGGCGATCAGCCAGGACAGCACGGCCGAGGCGATGAGGATCCAGACATAGAGGGAGATAAGGGTATCGATCAGCCAGAGCACCGAATACATCGCGATCCTCGAACGGGGAGGCCGGCATCCGCAGGGCACGGCGCCGGCATGTTGCGCCGTGAAGCGGCGCCCGATGAGGATTAATGACCCCTTGGCCCGGCTTCAACCCCGCATCATCCACAGAGCACGCGCACGGAACGCCTTGCCGCGCACAAGAACGGGAAGCCGCTTGACAGGCGAGCCGCCACAAACGTACAAGGCGCGGCCTGGACGGGGCCGTAGCTCAGTTGGGAGAGCGCTGCAATCGCACTGCAGAGGTCAGGGGTTCAAATCCCCTCGGCTCCACCAGATCGCCATTGATGTTTCTGGCGATTCTCCCGTTTTGCCTTCCTTTAAAATCGAACCCACCTCATAGGCACTCAGCCGCGACGCGAACCTCGCGATGTTACCGCCTGTTCCGGTCGCGGCCTGCGCATCATGGGTCTCTGAGCGCCCGTCGACGGAGCCGACGGGGTGGCTCGTGCGGAACGGCGTTGCTGCTTTTCAGGGCTGGCGGCCCCTGGCATTTCCGATCCGAGTATTTTGCCAACGGCCGCATGAATGCTCCCGTATCGCACGGTTGTGCGGTGAGGCCTCTGTCCAGTTGCAGTTGAAACGGTTGTCGCACATCACGTTGCGGCAGGGATTTTCGTGATGGAATCGGACAATTGTCTTGAACGTGTTGCGCGATGCGACGTAAACGCGTGATCAGCCGTCGGATAATCTGGCATCTGTCTTGCTTTCATCCGGCGCACGCGACTCCCGTTGCCGTTTATTCCGTTTCATCTTCACCTCCCCACCCGTTCATCACATCCGGATTGTGAAGCGATGACATCGCATCCGTTTCCTCCTTTCGACGGCGGCGATGACGAGCCGCCACCCGACGATCCGCGCGGTCGGCGCGACTTCGAGGCGGCCCTCGGCACCTTCCTCGTCGCCTTCAACCGCATCGAGGCGCTGATCTGCGATCTGATCGTTTCGGCGCTGGGCCAGCTCGGCCGCGACGATCTCGCGGAACGCTGCTGCCGGCAGGATCTCGCGCGGCAGCTCGACGACCTGGAGCTGATCGGCCTCGCCGTGCCGGGAATGAACCCGCTGCCGCTCGCGGAAATCCGCGCACTCGTCGAAACCCGCGCTCGCCTCACGCAGGGCGGCTTCGCCGAGCGGCCGTTCGACGGCGCCGCCTACATCCGCGACCGCTGGGCTCCTCACGAACGGCCATTGCGGGGCCTGCTCGAAGATGCCGGCCGTGCCATCGACATCGTCGATCGGCTCTATGAGGCCGTGATCGATCTGTGGACCGGCGAAGTGGACGATCCGGCCAACTCCAATCCTCCGGCGAACGACGCTCCCTAGAGCCACTCATCGTGTCACGGAATCGATGAATGATTCCAGCGTATTGACTGGCCGCATTTTTCTCACGCGAACCGGTATCCACTTCGCTCGCAAATGATCTAGATCCGCGGAGCGTCGCGTCTGTCTCGCTCCGCCTCTGCCGGCCCGACATCACGCTCGGCCGCTGCGCTGAGGCGCTGGAAGGCGCCGAGCGTGAGCAGCGCCGCGCAGCCCGTGCCGAGCAGCATCACCGGGTAGATCATCCGGGTCATGTCGTCGCGCGCCGTTTCGAAGGTGAGCAGCAGCGCTTCGAGGAAGATCGCGATGATGATGGTGGAGACGAATTTGGTGAGGCCGCGGCGGGCATCGGCCGGAGTGCGCTTTTCCCGGCCGGCCGGCACTTCTTCCTCGAAGAAATATTTCGCCACGTCGAACAGTGCGAGGGCGACGATCAGGTAGCCGACCACGTCGAGCATCGCCTCGTGCGGGGGCACCTCGCCGGCGAAGGTCCAGCCGGCAACCTGCACCGGCACGGTGACGAGAAGCGTCGCGGCAACGAGCATCAGCGCCACCGCGCTCACCGCGAAGACCATGCGAATAACGAAGCTCATGGAATGGTCCGCACGGGGGCCGGCCGCGGCTGCGGACGGGGTGCCCCCGCTTGCCGCACCCGCCCGCGCGTCAACCCGCAGCGGGGCCGGCGGTTCCGCTGCGGCGGGGCCTGCCTGTCAGGCGGGCACCGGGAGCGCGGGCTGGATATGGCGGCGGCCGGTCCAGTGGTCCATGAAGGCGTCGAGCCACAGCCGTACCCGTCCGTCATGCTGAAGCCGATCGAGAAAATGCGCGCTACGCGGGCGGGCATTGGGCAGATCGAGCCGCTCATGCCCGCGTACCGTCCAGCGGCACATCATGTGATGCGTCACCTCGGGGTGGAACTGCAGGCCGAAAGCGCGACGACCGAAGCGGAAGGCCTGGTTGGGAAAGGTCTCGCCTTCGGCGAGCAATTCGCCGCCGGCGGGCAGTTCGAACCCTTCGCGGTGCCAGTGATAGACATGATCCGGCCAGCTTCCGTGCTGCGCCGTACCGCACGGCGCCGCCGCGCCGCCGAACAGGCCGGCGCCGGCGCTGGTGGCCCGTAGCGGGTAATAGCCGATCTCCACAAGCCCGTCGGGATGCGGGGCGACGCGGGCGCCGAGGTGGCGCGCCAGCATCTGCGCGCCGAGGCAGATGCCGAGGAACGGCTTTTCTTCCCTGAGCGCGACGCCGATCCAGTCGATCTCGCGCCTCACATAGTCATGGCTGTCATTGGCGCTCTGCGGACCGCCGAAGATGATCGCACCGGCATGGGCCGCCAACGTCTCCGGCAGCGGATCGCCGAGGCAGGGGCGCCGCACATCCAGCCGGAAACCGCGTTCCAGCAACCTGAGCCCGACCCGGCCGGGCGAGGAATGCTCCTGGTGGAGCACGATCAGGATGGCAGCGTCCATGGTTCTCCGCGGCAAAGGCGCCCTGCGTCATATCGCGACGCAGCAGAGACATAAGAATATGGATTCGCTGTGTTCTCAAGCGTTTCAAAAAAGCGGTGCGGCAAAAACGGCAGCCCGATGCTCAATCGTCCGCGCCGCGCGGCTTGTCGGTGCGCAGCCGCTTGATGCCGGAACGCTTCGCCTTGCCTTCCAGCCGGCGCATCTTGGAGCCGAGGGTAGGGCGCGTGGGACGGCGCGTCACCGGCACCACCGCCGCTGCCTTGAGAAGCTCGAGCAGCCGCTCCCGAGCGTCCTGCCGGTTCTGCTCCTGCGTGCGGAAGCGCTGGGCGATGATGATCAGCACGCCGTCCCGCGTCATGCGCCGCCCGGCAAGGGTGGCGAGCCGCGCTTTCAACCCCTCCGGCAGGCTGGGCGAGGCGCGCACGTCGAGCCGGAGCTGCACCGCGGTCGAGAGCTTGTTGACGTTCTGCCCGCCGGGGCCGGAGGCGCGCACGAAACTCTCCTCGATCTCCGCCTCGTCGAGCGCGATCGAGGATGTCACCGCAAGCGCCGATGCCCTCGCCAGCACCATGGCGATCAGGCCGAACCGGCATCCGGCGCCGGCTTGCCGGCACGGCTGGACGTTGTCGAGGGACGGGTTGCAGCCGCGTCCTTGCCCTTCGCCGGACCGGCGGCGCCCGGCGCACCCCTCTCCGGCGCAATGCCCTCGGAGGCGGCCCCATTGGCCGCACCGGGCGGCGCGGACGGGGCACCGGGGGACGGGGTCGGCCCGGCGGATACCTTCGGCCGGGGTGCGGGCGGCTTCAGCAGCGCGTCGACGTCGATCGTGGCCAGATCGACCGGCGGTCCCTCGATCGCCTCGAGCTGCCGACGCACCGAATCGAGTCCGGTCATGGTCTCGCCGAGGCGGCTCGAAAGCTCGCGGGCGATGCGCACCGCGACATCGGGAAAGCTCTCCACCGTGCGCATGAAGATGCTGCGGGGAATGCGCAGCACATTCGACATTTCGGTGGCGATGGCGGTGGCCGGGCGACGGGTCGCGGTGATCAGCGCCATCTCGCCGAGCAGCGTCCCGGGGCCCACGCTCACCGGCTCGCGGCGCACCATGCCGGACAGCGCATCCTCGCGCGTCAGCTGGAAGCTGCCGCTCACGACCACATAGGCGGAATCGGCATCCTGCCCCTCGCGGAACAGGATGTCGCCGCCCCTCACCACGCGCGCCTCGGCGCCGATGGCGATGATGCGAAGCGCCTCACGCCCGAGCAGATTCAGCGTCTTGATGCGATCCAGAAGCTGGATATCGTCTTCGATGCTCATGCGGCTGACGGCGGACTCCGGCGATGCGTCGCGGCGGCTCGCAAGGTGATTCGCAGCCGTGCGAATCACGTTTCCGAGCGTCAAGGTAACAGCTTGTAGCCGCCCGCCTCCGTCGCGAGAAGATTGGGATGGGACGGATCCTTCTCGATCTTCTGCCGCAAACGGTAGATGTGCGTCTCCAGCGTGTGGGTCGTCACGCCGGAATTGTAGCCCCAGACTTCTTGCAAAAGGATTTCGCGCGCCACCGGCTTCTTTCCGGCCCGGTAGAGATAGCGCAGGATCGCCGTCTCCTTCTCGGTGAGCCGGATTTTGGAGTTGCGCTCGGTCACCAGCATCTTGGCCCCCGGCCGGAAGGTGTAGGGCCCGATGGTGAAGACCGCGTCCTCGCTCGCCTCGTGGGAGCGCATCTGGGCGCGGATGCGGGCCAGCAGCACGGCGAAGCGGAAGGGCTTCGCCACATAGTCGTTGGCCCCCGCTTCGAGCCCCATGATGGTGTCGCTGTCCGCATCATGGCCCGTCAGCATGATGACCGGAGCCTTGAAGCCGCCCTGGCGCATGGCACGCACCGCGTCGCGGCCATCCATGTCGGGGAGGCCCACATCCATCAGCACAAGGTCGATCCGCCCGGCGCCGACCTGGTCGATCGCGCCCTGCGCCGTGCCGACCGCCACCGTCTCGAACTCGTCGAGCAGGTCCAGTTGCTCGACCAGCGCCTCGCGCAGCTCGCTGTCGTCCTCGACCACCAGAATACGTTGCGCGTTCGTCATCTGCCTGAACCCTGCGTAGCTTGAACCGTGCGTCGCCTGAAACATCCGGCGACCTCTCATCAATCGTGTCGTGCGGCCGGCGCCGCATCTGCCGCTCCGCCCGTGCACACCAGCCCTGGACGGAACCACCTCCGTCCCGTCTCCGACTTAGGGTCCATTCCGCGGGAAGGAAACGCCGGAACGCGGAAAATGAGCCTCGATTCAAGAGGCTGGTGCATGTTCTTATGGGCGGATCCTGCGAAGCCACCTCGACATGCTGTAGGACGGCGACAAGGCCAGCGGCAAGCGCCGCCCTCATAACCGTCCCGGCCAGCCTCCCTCGTGACGTGATCGTGAACGCAAAACGCCAAAAGAAGAAGAGCTTTCCGGTCCCGCCCGCTCCGAAGGCCGCCCCGGCCGGCCACATCCGGGTGGTGCGCCGACCCGGCGAGCGCGCGCGCGGCCTGGTCCTCATGGAGGGCCGCGCGTTTCCCGTCGCTCTCGGTCCGGCCGGAATCCGGGCGCTGAAGCGGGAGGGCGACGGCGCCACGCCGGCCGGCGTCTGGCACCCCGTCGCGCTGCGCTGGCGGCCCGACCAGCGCCATCGTCCGGCAAGCCCGCTGCCCGGACGGGCGATGCGACGCGACGACGGCTGGTGCGACGCGCCCGGCCACCCCGGCTATAACCGCGCGGTACGCCTGCCCTTCCGCGCCTCGCATGAGGAGATGTGGCGGGCGGACCGTCTCTACGACCTGGTGGTGATTCTCGACCACAACCAGCGCCCCCGCACCGGCCGCGGCGGCTCGGCCGTGTTCCTGCACATCGCTCGTCCGACATTCGAGCCGACCGCCGGCTGCGTCGCCTTCCGCCCGGCGGACCTCGCCCGGCTGCTGACCCGTCTCGGGCCGCGCACCCGGATCATCGTGGGCTGACCGCCGTCGTCCGAGCGGTCAGCGATGCCCGAAGATCGCGCTGCCGACCCGCACATGGGTGGCGCCGAGCTGGATCGCGGTCTCGTAGTCGCCGCTCATCCCCATGGAGAGCGTGGCGAGGCCGTTGCGCCGGGCGATGGTGGCGAGCAGCGCGAAATGCGCCGCGGCCGGTTCGTCCGCCGGGGGAATGCACATCAGTCCGTCGATGACGAGCCCGTGCGTCTCGCGGCAGCGGGCGAGGAAGGCGTCGGCGTCCAGCGGCGGGATGCCGGCCTTCTGCGGCTCCTCGCCGGTGTTCACCTGCACCAGCAGCCGCGGCGCCGGCCGGCCTTCGAGCCGCGCCATCTCCTTCGCGAGCGCAACGGCAAGCGATTCGCGGTCCAGCGTGTGGATCACGTCGAAAAGGCCGAGCGCATCGCGCACCTTGTTGGTCTGGAGGGGTCCGATCAAATGCAGCTCGACATCGGAATGGTCCGCCGTCAGCTCCGGCCACTTTGCCCTCGCTTCCTGCACACGGTTCTCGCCGAACAGCCGCTGGCCGGCCTCCAGAGCCGGGCGGATATGGGGGGCATCGAAGGTCTTGGACACGGCGATGAGCCGCACGCTACCTTCAGGCCGTCCGGCGTCGCGGGTGGCGGTGGCGATCCGCGTGCGGACCTCCGCCAGATGGGCGCTCACCTGAGCGGATTCGGCGGCGTCGGCATCCATGGCAGCCTTCCTCGCGGATCGGCGGGGCGGGGCCCGCATGTCGTCCGCAGGGAATGGAAACCATGCAGCTCCTTGTCAATATCGACGTGCCGGATTTCGAGGCCGGGCGCCGCTTCTATACCGAAGCGCTGGGCCTCACCGAGGGACGGCGCTTCGGCGAAGGGGGTGTCGAACTGCTCGGCGGCTCCTCCGCCATCTACCTGCTGGTGAAGCCCTCAGGCTCGCAGGCGACGGCGAACGGCGCCGTCCGCGACTATGGCCGGCACTGGACCCCGGTGCATCTCGACCTGGTGGTGGACGACCTCGACGCCGCCCTCGTCCGCGCCCGCGCCGCCGGCGCCGTTCTGGAGCGCGGGCCGGTCGACGCGGCATGGGGCCGGATCGCCGGCCTCGCCGACCCGTTCGGCAACGGATTCTGCCTCCTCTCCTTCACGGCGTCGGGCTACGATGCCGTTGCCACACCTTGACCAAAGGGCTGGACGGTCGGGCGAACCCCAGGGACGGGCCGCTCGGAATTCTTGCGGAGTTGCGCGTGTCGTGCCCTTTATCGAACCGAGCGTCACCTTGCCGGGTTCCGGCAGCACCGAGCCCATGATGTCCGCGGCCGAGCAGAAACCTGATCCGCAGCTTTTGCCTGCCCCCATCCGGCGGCGCGTGAGCCTGCGCGGTCGGCTCGTTCTCCTGGTGGCGGTGGGGCTCGCCTTCCTCGTCGTCGAGCGGGCCGGCATCATCGCCGGCCAACGCGACGCCCTGATCAGGGCCGAACAGACCCGCGCCCTCAACCTCACCGATCGCGGCATGGGGCAATACCGCGAGACCATCGCCGCGGTGCGCGCCACCCTGCAGACGCTGAGCCTCGACACCCAGGCACTGCTGGCCGCCGCCCCGCACTGCGCGGAACTCCAGGGGGCGCTCGACCTCGTGCCGCAGATCGCCGGCCTTGCCGTCGCCGACACCGCCGGGCGGGTGCGCTGCGCGACCAATCCGGACAATACCGGACTCGATCTTTCGGGCCGCGACTACATGCAGCTCGCCCTCAAGGGCATACCGAACCTGTCCAGCCTCACCCTCAGCCAGGTGAGCAACACGCCGAGCATCGTGGTCGCCGAGCCCGTGGTGAACGAGGACGGCGATGTCGACGGCGTCATCATGGCCCGCGTGCAGCTCGACATGCTGTTCCCGATCACGGTGATCTCCGACCTCGACATCAGCGCCGCGCTGCTGATGATCGACGCCGAGGGCAACCTGATCGAGAGCTCGCCCGCCCCCTCCCCAGGCAGCGCCGGCTCGCTGCGCGACACGCCGCTCGGCGACAAGATGCTGTCGCGTTCCAGCGGCACCTTCGAGGGCCCCGGCCCGGACGGCGTGACGCGGATCTATGGTTTCACCCGACTGCCGGAAAGCAATATGCGCCTTGCCGTCGGCCTCAGCGCGGCGGCGCTGACCGACGAGTTGCGCGATTCGACGCTCCGCGCCGGACTGATCTTCCTCGCGGTGTGCGCGCTCATCTTCCTCGGCCTGTGGCTCGCCGGCGACCGGCTGGTGGTGCGGCCGGTGCGACAGCTCGCCGCCCGGCTCGCAGAATTCGGCCGTGACACCGAGGCCGGCTCGGCCATGCCGGCCACGCGGATCACCGAGCTGGAGCCGCTGGTGGTGGCGGTCGGCGAGATGTCCCAGCGCCTCACCGAGCGCGAGACGGCGCTGCGCGGCGCCAACCAGAAGCTGATGGCGCTGGCGAGCCGCGATCCCCTGACCGACCTGCCGAACCGCCGCGCCTTCGACGAGGCGCTGCGCGGCTGCTGGGACGAGCCGGTGCCGGTCGCCCTGCTGATGATCGATATCGACCACTTCAAGGAATTCAACGACCAGTACGGCCACAGCGCCGGCGACAGCGCGCTGCGCCGGGTAGCGGCGGCGCTCGCCCGCGAGGTCCGCACCGGCGACGTTCTCGCGCGGATCGGCGGCGAGGAGTTCGTCGCCCTGCTGCCGGGCAGCGGGGAAGGCGAAGCCGCGCGCATCGCGTCCCGGCTGCGGCGGGCGGTCGAGCATCTGGCCATCGCCCATGCCCGCTCGCCCTTCCGCCTGCTCACGGTGAGCATCGGCTATGCCGGCGTGCCGGCGGAACGGGTCGGCCAGCCCGGCGAACTGCTGATCGCGGCCGACCGCGCGCTCTATGCCGCCAAGGCCGCGGGCCGGAACGCCATCCACGCCTGGACCAAGGATCATGGGGTGGACCGGGGCGAGGGCGGCGCCAATTTCTCGGCCGGGGCCGCCGCCGCCCGTTCCTGACCGCCGCGGCGGCCGCGGCCGGATCCGCAGCCCGGCACACCAACACGCGGATGTTGACCCGGGGGCGTGTCTCATGGCCTAGTCCGGCCGCATCCGAACGCCTGCGGCGCGGTGCGGGCGGCTCCATGCCGTGCGTGTCGCCGAAGGGTGTTTCGTCCGAACTCAGACTGGCTTTTGCGAAGACACCCGATGAGCACCGAACGCTACAATGCCCGCGAGGCCGAACCCCGCTGGCAGAAGGTCTGGGACGAGCGCGGCATCTTCCGCACCCGCAATGACGACCCCCGGCCGAAATATTACGTGCTGGAGATGTTCCCCTATCCGTCGGGGCGCATCCACATCGGGCATGGCCGCAACTATGTGATGGGCGACGTCGTCGCCCGCTTCAAGCGCATGAAGGGCTTCAACGTCCTGCACCCGATGGGCTGGGACGCCTTCGGTCTGCCGGCCGAGAACGCCGCCATCGAGCGCAACACCCATCCGGGCGTCTGGACTTACGAGAACATCGCCACCATGCGCGAGCAGCTCAAGCTGCTCGGCCTTTCGCTGGACTGGTCCCGCGAGATCGCGACCTGCGACCCGGACTATTACGGCGAGCAGCAGCGCATCTTCCTCGAATTCCTGAAGAACGGCTTCGTCTACCGCAAGGAGAGCGAGGTCAACTGGGACCCGGTCGACAACACCGTGCTCGCCAATGAGCAGGTGATCGACGGCCGCGGCTGGCGTTCCGGCGCGCTGGTGGAGCGGCGCAAGCTGAACCAGTGGTTCTTCCGCATCACCGCGCTGGCGCAGGAACTTCTGGACGGGCTCGACACGCTGGAGCGCTGGCCGGACAAGGTGCGCCTGATGCAGCGCAACTGGATCGGCCGCTCCGAGGGCCTGCATGTGCGCTTCGCGCTGGCGAACCCGCCGGCCGATGCCCCGGCGGGTTCGCCCGCCGACATCAAGGTTTACACCACCCGCCCGGACACGCTGTTCGGCGCCTCCTTCCTGGCACTTTCGCCCGGCCACCCGATGGCCGAGCAGCTCGCGGGCGGCAATCCGGCGCTCGCGGCATTCGTCGAGGAATGCCGGCGCGGCGGCACCTCGACCGCCGAGATCGAGACCCAGGAGAAGATGGGCTTCGACACCGGCCTCACCGTCCGCCATCCGCTCGGCGGGCCGGACCTACCGGTCTATGTCGCCAATTTCGTGCTGATGGAATACGGCACCGGCGCCATCTTCGGCTGCCCGGCGCACGACCAGCGCGACCTCGACTTCGCCCGCAAATACGGTCTCACCGTCACGCCCGTGGTGCTGCCGCCGGGCGCCGATCCGGCAAGCTTCGCGGTGGCCGATGTCGCCTATGACGGCGAGGGCACGCTCTACCACTCCCATTTCCTCGACGGTCTCACCATTCCCGAGGCCAAGGAGGCGGTGGCCGCGCGTCTCGAAGACCAACGGCTGGGCAATGAGCCGGTGGGCGAGCGCGCGGTGAATTTCCGCCTGCGCGACTGGGGCATCTCGCGCCAGCGCTATTGGGGCTGCCCGATCCCGGTCATCCACTGCGCCGCCTGCGGTCCGGTGCCGGTGCCCGAGGACCAGCTCCCTGTCCGCCTGCCCGACGACGTCACCTTCGATGCGCCCGGCAACCCGCTCGATCGCCATCCGAGCTGGAAGCATGTCGCCTGCCCGCAATGCGGCCAGCCTGCGACGCGCGAGACCGACACCATGGACACCTTCGTGGATTCGTCCTGGTATTTCGCCCGCTTCGCCTCCGAGCCCGGCACCCGCCCGCTGCAGAAGGCGGCGGCGGACCACTGGCTGCCGGTGGACCAGTATATCGGCGGCATCGAGCACGCGATCCTGCACCTGCTCTATTCGCGCTTCTTCACCCGCACGCTGAAGAAGATCGGTCGCGTCTCGGTGGAGGAGCCCTTCGCCGGCCTGTTCACCCAGGGCATGATCGTCCACGAGACCTACAAGGACGCCGCGGGCAAGTGGCTGTTCCCCGAGGAGGTCGAAAGGGACGCCGAAGGCCGCCCGGTGAAAGTCGGCACCGGCGAGCCGGTGACGATCGGCGCCCCGGAGAAGATGTCCAAGTCCAAGAAGAACGTGGTCCCGCCGGAGATCGTCGCCGACACCTATGGCGTCGATTGCGCGCGCTGGTTCATGCTCTCCGACACCCCGCCCGAGCGCGACAGCGAATGGACCAGCGCCGGCATCGAGGGCGCCTGGCGCTTCGTGCAGCGCATCTGGCGACTCGTCGGCGACGTGGTGGCGCTGGCCGGACCGGCCGCGCCGGCCGAACCCGGCACCTTCGGCGAGGACGCCCTCGCTTTGCGCCGGGCGTCGCACAAGCTCGCTGCGCAGATGGCGGACGACATCGAGCGGTTGCGCTTCAACGTGGCCGTGGCGCGGGTGCACGCCTTCGCGAACGTGTTCGGCGATGCGGTGGTGGCCGCCCGCAGGGGCGGCACCGTCGGCGACGACCTCGCCTTCGCCCTGCATGAAGCCGCCCGCTTCCTGGTCCGGGCGGTCGCCCCCAGCGTGCCGCACCTTGCCGAGGAGTGCTGGACCGTGCTCGGCGGGGACGGCCTGGTCGCAGAGGCGGAATGGCCGGCCAGCGAGCCCTCTCTGCTCGCCGAGGATACCGTCACGCTGCCGATCCAGATCAACGGCAAGCGCCGCGCCGACATCACCGTGCCCAAGGCGGCGAGCCCGGCCGAGGTGGAGAGCGCGGTGCTCGCCCTCGACGCGGTGGTGAAGGCCCTCGACGGTCGCCCGCCGAAGCGTATCATCGTGGTTCCGCAGAGGATCGTGAATGTCGTCGCCTGATCGCACATCCGCGGGCTGCAGCGCCACCCGCTCCGCCCGCCGCTCCTTCGTCCGCCGGTCTTTCGGCCTTGCCGCCGTCGGCCTGATGGCCATCGGCCTCGCCGGCTGCTTCCAGCCGATGTATGCCGAGTCCACGCCGGGCGGCACCGATCTGCGGCAGAAGCTGCAGGATGTCGAGATCGTCTTCGTCCCCGGCCGGCTCGGCAACGAGGTGCGCAACGACCTCATCTTCAGCCTCACCGGAGGCGCCGGCAATCCGACCGGCGCGCCCTACCGGCTGACGCTTCAGGTGACCGACAGCAGCGCCCCGGTCATCATCGACAGCATTTCCGGCCTGCCGCAGGTCGAGATGGTGAGCCTCGACGCCAATTGGCAGTTGTCGTTCAGTAGCGATCCCGCCAAGCCGATCAAGGCGGGGCACGCCTTCGGCAAGGCGTCGCTGGAAAGCGGCTACCAGCGATTCGCCCGCGCCCGCGCCATCCGCGACGCGCAGAACCGGGCCGCCACGGTGGTCGCCGACACCATCAAGAGCCAGCTCGCCTCCTATTTCGTCACCAATCCGAATCCGCAGCCGCCGGCTCCCGCTCCGGCCACGCCGGCCGTGCCGCCCAAGAGCTGAGCCGGCTCATGGTTGCCGTGCGCCCGCAGGACGCCGATGCCGCCCTCTCCCGCATCGACCCGCTACGTCCGGTGGTGCTGCTGTTCGGGCCCGACGCCGGACTGGTGCGCGAACGTGCCGAGACCTATCTGCGTCGCGCCGAGACGGGATCGAGCGATCCGTTCGGCCGGGTGAAGCTCGACGGCGACGAGATTTCCGGCAGTCCCGGCCGGCTGGTGGAGGAGGCGAGCACCATCGCCCTGTTCGGCGGCCGCCGGGTGGTCTCGCTGCGGGTCGGCGCGCGGAACGTGCTGCCGGCGGTGGAGGCCCTGCTCGCCGCGCCGCCCGCCGAGGCGGTGGTGGTGATCGAGACCGGCGACCTCAAGCGCGGCGCCCCGTTGCGCGCGCTGTGCGAGGGCTCGCCCCACGCGCTCGCGATCGCCTGCTATGCCGATGGCGAGCGCGATGTCGTCAAGCTGATCGACGCTATGGCAACGGAGGCGGGCATGAGCGTCGAGCGCGACGCCCGCACTGAGCTCGCCGGCCTGCTCGGCGGCGATCGGCTGGCCTCGCGCGGGGAAATCGCCAAGCTTCTGCTTTACGCGCAGGGCGAGACGCGCATCACCAGCCAGCATGTCCGCGCCATCGTCGGCGACGCCTCGAGCCTGGCGCTGGATGAGATCGCCGACAACGCGCTCGCGGGCGGCGGAGCGCCGATGGCGGACGCCTATGCCAAGGCGATGGGGGAGGGCATGCGGCCCGATGTCGTGCTCGGCGCGGTGCAGCGCGCTCTGCTGGCCCTGCACCAGATGCGGCTTCAGGTCGAGGCCGGAACGGCGGCCGAACGGGTCATCGAAGGTATCCGGCCAGCGGTGCATTTCCGCCGCAAGCCGCTGGTGGAGCGTGCCCTGAAGAGCTGGAACACCGCGCGCCTGCGGACCGCGCTGCTGGCGCTGGACGATGCGCTGCTCGGCGCCCGCCGCAATGCCGGCCTCGGCCCGGCCATCGCCGAGCGCGCCCTCCTGCAGCTCGCGATCCAGGCCCGGCGGGGAAGCTGACCGACCCCCGGCCGTTCAGGCGCCGAGCAGGCGGGCGAGCTCGTCGAGCTGCTCCAGCGAAGTGTAGCGGATGCGCAATTCGCCCTTTTCGCCGTCATGCTTCAGCACGACCTTCAGGCCGAGCGCATCGGCGATGCGGCGCTCCATCTCGCGGGTATCGGCATCGACGGGCGCGCGCACCCGCGCCGGCCGTCCTTCGGCCTCGGCGCGGGCGTGGTTCAGTTCCTGCGCCAGTGCCTCGACCTCGCGCACATTCATGCCCTGCTCGACGATGGCCCGTGCGATCGCGGCCGGATCCTCTTGCGTCAGCAGAGCGCGGGCATGGCCGGCGGAGAGGCGGCCATCGGCCAGATAGGTCTTCACCTCATCGGGCAGCTTGAGCAGGCGCAGCGTGTTGGCGACATGGCTGCGGCTCTTGCCGATGATGCGGGCGACATCGGCCTGCGAATAGGCGAACTGATCCGCCAGCGCCTGATAGCCCATCGCCTCTTCCAGCGGGTTGAGGTCGGCGCGCTGGACGTTCTCGATGATCGCAATCTCGAGCGCCTCGCGGTCGTTCACCTCGACCACGACGATCGGGACCTCGTGCAGCGCGGCGGCCTGCGCCGCCCGCCAACGCCGCTCGCCGGCGACGATCTCGAAGCTCTCCGGCCCGGCCGCACGAACCACGATCGGCTGGATCACGCCGCGGGCACGGATCGATTCCGCAAGCTCGGCCAGCTCCGCCTCACCGAACGTGCGGCGCGGATTGCGCGGGTTGGGCCGCAGGAATGCGACCGGCACCCGGCGCTGGCCGGCGTGGGGCCGCTCCGGCGCAGCGTTTTCCTCGCGCACATCGCCGATCAGCGCGGCAAGCCCGCGTCCGAGGCGGGAACGTCCGTTCTCATCCGGCATGGCCATCGGCTTCTCCTCTTACAGACGCGCGCTCAGGCGGCCCTCAGTTCGCGCTCGCGCTGGATAATTTCGGAAGCGAGACGAATATAGGCCTGCGAGCCGGTGCATTTCAGGTCGTAAAGCAGCGCCGGCTTGCCGTAGGACGGCGCTTCGGAAACCCGCACATTGCGCGGGATGATCGTCTCGTACACCTTCGCGCCAAGGAACTGCCGCACATCCTCGACCACCTGGTTGGACAGGTTGTTGCGGGCGTCGAACATGGTGAGCACCACCCCGTGGATGGTGAGCTGCGGGTTGAGCGTGGTGCGCACCTGCTCCACCGTCTTGAGGAGCTGTGAAAGCCCCTCAAGGGCAAAGAACTCGCATTGTAGCGGCACCAGGATCGCATTGGCCGCCGCCATCGCGTTGATGGTGATGAGGTTCAGGGAAGGCGGACAATCGATCAGGATGTAGTCGAACGGGCTCGTACCAGTCGGTTCGCTCATGGCGCGGATGGCGTTTCGGAGCCGAAACGCACGATCCTTGAAGCCCGCGATCTCCAGCTCCAGGCCGGACAAGTCCATGGTCGAAGCTACCAGCGACAGACGCGGCACGGCGGTCGGCAGCAGTGCCTCGCTCATCGGCGCGTCGCCCACCAGCACGTCATAGCTCGACACGCGCCGCTCCCGCTGCTCGATGCCGAGACCGGTGGAAGCATTGCCCTGCGGGTCGAGATCCATGATCAACACCCGTTCGCCGATCGCGGCCAGCGCGGTGCCGAGATTGATCGCGGTCGTGGTCTTGCCGACGCCGCCCTTCTGGTTGGCGAGCGCCAGAACGCGGGGAGCCAGATGCGGGGGAAGCTCGCTCATGGTGCCAATCCTCGCCTCACGCCGGAGGCATCAAGCTGCATCGCCCGAAGCGGCACGGCACATGTCATATGTGCCGCTTCCCGGCGTGCTCGACCACAAGAATGCGCCCCTCGCCATGGGTGAGGCTTGGATGCGTTGTGGCCTGAATCTTCCAAGATTTAGAGGCTTCGGTCAATTCGTTATCAACATCTTGACCCTTGAGGAACAGCCCTCGCGCGCCTTGCGCAAGAAAGGGCGCGGCGAGCTCCAGAAGTTTCGGCAATGGCGCAAGCGCGCGCGCCGAAACCACCTCCACCCCCGGCGCGATGCGCTCGGCCACGGCCTCGATCCGGTTCGGCAGCACGGTCACAGGCAACTCGCCGATACGTGCCGCCTCGCGCAGGAAGGCCGCCTTGCGGCTGTCGCTTTCCACCAGCGTGACATCCATGCCGGGATCGTCGGCCCGCGCTGCGGCGACCACGAGGCCCGGAAAACCGCCCCCGGAGCCGAGGTCGACCCAGCGCACCGCGCCCGGCGCCAGCGCGACAAGCTGAAGCGAATCGGCGATGTGGCGCGTCCAGATTTCCGGCAGCGTCGCCGGTGCGACCAGATTGATCGTCTTCTGCCACTTCTCCAGCAGCGCGACGATGGCGACCAGCCGGTCTTCTGTTTCACGTGAAACAGGGGTGAGGGCCAGCGCGCGGGCGCGATCGGAGGGCAAATCGAGGGGCGGAACCATGCCTTTCTATAGCGTTAACGGCGTGTGACTGCGAGATCAGATCGCATCCTTGTCCACGGCCGCGGCATTTCCCTTACGCGCATGTGCCACCAGCAGCGCGAGCGCCGCCGGCGTCATCCCGTCAATCCGCGCCGCCTGACCAATGGTACGGGGCCGAATCGAATCGAGTTTCAGCTTGAGCTCGTTGGACAGGCCGGCCAACCCGGCATAGTCCATGGCCGCGGGCAGTGCGGCGTTCTCGTCGCGCCGGTAGCTCGCAATATCCGCGGCCTGTCGATCGAGATAGACCGCATAGGTGGCGTCGATTTCGATCTGCTCCCCGATGGCGGGGGCAAAGCGGTTCGCCTCCGGCCAGATCCGGCAGATGCTGGCCCAGTCGATCGAGGGATAGGCGAGCAGCTCATAGGCGCTGCGGCGTTGGCCGTCCTGATTGAGCACGAGACCGTGGGCTTCGCCTTCCTTGGGCGTGAGGCGGTGCGTCTCGACGAAAGCCCGCGCCTCTTCGAGCGCGGTGTTCTTGGCGGCAAAGGCGACCTCACGCTCACGCCGCACGCAGCCGAGGGCGACGCCGCGCGCGGTCAGCCGCTGATCCGCATTGTCGGCCCGCAGCGAGAGACGATACTCGGCGCGGGATGTGAACATACGGTAGGGCTCGGAAACCCCGCGGCTCACCAGATCGTCGATCATCACCCCGATATACGCCTCGGCCCGGTCGAAGGTCACGCCGTCGGCACCACCCGCCCGGCGCGCCGCATTGAGGCCCGCGACCAGCCCCTGCGCCGCCGCCTCCTCATAGCCGGTGGTGCCGTTGATCTGTCCGGCGAGGAAAAGGCCGGGCATCTTCCGAGTTTCCAGCGTCGGTTCCAGCTCGCGCGGATCCACATGGTCATATTCGATGGCATAGCCCGGCCGCACCATGCGCACCTGTTCCAGACCCGGAATAGTCTGCAAGAGCGCCTGCTGCACCTCCGCGGGCAGGGAGGTGGAGATGCCGTTCGGATAAACCGTATCATCGTCCAGACCCTCCGGCTCGAGGAAGATCTGGTGACCGTCGCGCTCGCCGAAGCGCACGATCTTGTCCTCGATCGACGGGCAATAGCGCGGTCCCACGCTGGTGATCGAACCGGAATACATCGCCGACCGGGCCAGATTGGCCCGGATCACCTCATGCGTCGCATCTGTGGTGCGGGTGATGCCGCAGGCGATCTGAGCGGTGGTGATCGCCGCCGTCAGCATCGAGAAAGGCTCCGGCGGCGTATCGCCCGGCTGCATCTCCAGCGAGGCCCAGTCGATGCTGCGCCCATCGAGCCGCGGCGGGGTGCCGGTCTTCAGACGGCCGAGGCTGAGGCCAAGCCGGGCCAGCGTGCGGGAAAGCCCAAGCGCCGGCTGCTCGCCCATGCGGCCCGCCGGGATGCGCTGATCGCCGATATGAATGAGGCCGGTGAGAAAGGTGCCCGTCGTCAGCACCACGGCACCCGCCCGCAACTGCCGGCCATCGCGCAGCACCAGACCGGATACGCGGCCATCGGTGACGACCAGATCGTCGGCCTCGCCCTCGATGAGGTCAAGGTTCGGCTCCGAATCGATAGCTGCCCGTGCGGCTGTCGCATAGAGCTTGCGATCCGCCTGCGCCCGCGGGCCGCGCACCGCGGGGCCTTTGCGCCGGTTAAGCACGCGGAACTGGATGCCGGCGGCATCGGCAAGGCGGCCCATCAGCCCGTCCAGCGCATCGACCTCGCGCACCAGATGCCCCTTGCCGAGCCCGCCGATCGCCGGATTGCACGACATGGCGCCGACGGTCGCGCGGCTGTGGGTCACCAGCGCGGTATGGGCGCCGCTGCGCGCCGCAGCTGCGGCAGCCTCGGTACCGGCATGACCGCCGCCGACGACGATGACGTCGTAGCGATCGGTGGCATCAGGGAGGGGAGTGACGTGGCTCATGACCTGTGGAAACCGCTTTCCGCGGCCCGCGTCAAGCGGAGAGACGCGAGCAAGCCGTCACGGTTCCGAATCGACCGTTTCACGTGAAACGCTATTTGCCGATGCAGAACTCGCGAAACACCACATCGAGCAAATCCTCGACATCGATCCGGCCCGCCAGCCGGGCGAGGGAATTGGCGGCGAGACGCAGTTCCTCCGCCAGCATCGCTTCGTCCTGGGTCTCCCAGCGCGCCAGCGCGGCATCAAGATGTTCGATCACCGCCTGCGCCGCCTGCCGGTGGCGCGCGCGGATAAGGGCCGGGTGTTCACCCGCCGGCGGAGCGCGCCTGGCGAGCCAGTCAGCGAGCGCGCTCGTCAAGTCCGCGATGCCCGCGCCGGTGCGGGCGGAGAGCGCGAGACGGCGCTGCGCCCACGGTGCTTCGGGCGAGACAGCACCGGGAGCGTCGCTCTTGTTTGCCAGCAACCACAGCTCCGCCGCGCCCGTGCGCTCCATGGCGGGCAGGGCCTGCGGGGCCGCCCCGGTGCCGGCATCGTGCACCCACAACACCAGGTCCGCCGCCGCGATCCGCGCCCGCGCCCGGCGGATGCCCTCGGCCTCGACCTTGCCGACGCCCTCGTCCCGCAGCCCGGCGGTGTCGATCAGCACCAGCTTGCGGCCGCCGAGATCCAGCGCAACCTCTACGATGTCGCGCGTGGTGCCCGGCTCGTCGGAGACGATCGCGATGTCGCGCGCGGCGAGCGCGTTCAGCAAGGACGACTTGCCGGCATTGGGCAGGCCGGCGATCGCCACGCTCGCGCCCTCGCGCACCAGTTCGCCGCGCCGGTCCGCCAGCGCCTCGGCCAGTTCCGCGCGCAGGGCCTCGACCTCCGGACGGGCGGCAGCACGCACCTCGCGCGGCACGTCCTCCTCCTCGGCAAAGTCGATGCCGGCCTCGATCAGCGCCATGGCTCGTATGAGCCGGCCGCGCCAGGCTTCCACCCGTTCGCCCAACCGTCCGAAGGCGTGGGCGAGGGCGAGGCGGCGCTGGCCTTCGGTCTCGGCCGCGAGCAGGTCGGCAAGGCCCTCCACCGCGCCGAGGTCCATCTTGCCGTTGAGAAAGGAGCGGCGGGTGAATTCGCCGGCTTCGGCGGGGCGCACGCCGGGCACGCGCCACAGCGCCTCCAGCACCGCGGCGATCACGGCCCGCCCGCCATGGACGTGCAGCTCCGCCATGTCCTCGCCGGTGGCGCTGCGCGGGGCGGGGAACCACAGCACCAGCGCCCGGTCGAGATGCTCGCCCGCCGCATCCCGCAAGGTCGACAGCAAAGCCCGGCGCGGTTCCGGCAAGCGCCCCGCCAGTGCCATGAGCGCCGCACCCGCCGCCGGACCGGACAGGCGGATGACGGCGACGGCGGCACGTCCGCTCGCGGTCGAGACCGCGGCGATGGTGTCGCGCGGCACGTCGGCTGCGACGTCGGTTCCGGTTTTCTGCTGTGCGTCCACGCGCTACGCCCTATCTCGATGTTCTTTCGGGTGGCAGGCTGCGCCGGCCCCGACGCTTCGAGGATGCCAAGTGACTGACCATCCGATCGACCACGCCACCGCGCCCCGGCCGACCAACCGGCTCGCCGACGCCACCAGTCCTTATCTGCTCCAGCACAAGGACAATCCCGTCGACTGGTGGCAGTGGGGCCCGGAGGCCTTGGCGCAGGCGCGGGCGACGAACCGGCCCATCCTGCTCTCCGTCGGCTATGCGGCCTGCCATTGGTGCCACGTCATGGCGCATGAAAGTTTCGAGGACGACGCCACCGCCGCGGTGATGAACGAGCTTTTCGTGAACATCAAGGTCGATCGCGAGGAGCGGCCCGACATCGACCAGATCTACATGTCGGCGCTGCAGCAGCTCGGCGTGCAGGGCGGCTGGCCGATGACGATGTTCCTCGACCCCGACGGCGCTCCCTTCTGGGGCGGCACTTATTTCCCGAAGGAGGCGCGCTACGGCCAGCCCGCCTTCGCCGACGTGCTGCGCACCATGGCGCAGGCCTATGTGAATGGCGACCCGCGCATTTCGTCCAACCGCGAAGCGCTGCTGCAGCGCCTCACCCAGAAGGCGCGCCCGGCCGGCACGGTCGTCATCGGGCCGAACGAGCTGGACGATGTCGCGAGCCGCATCCTCGGCATCATGGATCCCGAGCATGGCGGCGTGCAGGGCGCCCCGAAATTTCCCAACACGCCCTTTCTCGAACTGCTGTGGCGGGCATGGGAGCGGACGGGACGCGAGCGCTTCCGCGACGAGGCCCTGCATGCGCTCGATTCCATGAGCCAGGGCGGCATCTACGACCATATCGGCGGCGGCTTCTCGCGTTATTCGGTCGATGAGCGCTGGCTGGTGCCGCATTTCGAGAAGATGCTCTACGACAACGCGCAGCTCCTCGAGCTGCTGGCGCTCGCCGCGAACGAGACCTTCCACCCGCTGTTCCGCCAACGGGCGGAGGAAACGGTCGGATGGCTGCTGCGCGAGATGGTGACGGAGGAGGGCGCCTTCGCCGCCAGTCTCGATGCTGATTCGGAAGGCCATGAGGGCCGCTTCTATGTCTGGACCCTCAAGGAGCTGCTCGCCGCGCTCGGTGCCGAGGATGCCGAGTTCTTCGCCCGGCACTACGACATCACACCCTTCGGCAATTGGGAGGGCGTCTCGATCCCGAACCGGTTGAAGGGCGGCGAACTCTCGGGAGCGGACGAGGTGCGCCTCGCCGTGCTGCGCGACAGGCTGCTCGCGGTTCGCGAAACACGTGTCCGGCCGGGCCGCGACGACAAGGTGTTGGCCGACTGGAATGGCCTGATGATCGCGGCGCTGGCCCGCGCCGCGCTGCGGCTGGAGCGGCCGGAATGGCTGGAGCCTGCGGCGCGCGCTTTCCGTTTTGTCGCCGGATCGCTGACGCGCGGCGATCGTCTCGGCCATAGCTGGCGCGCCGGACGGCTGGTGTTTCCGGGTCTGTCGGCCGATTACGCCGCCATGGTGCGCGCCGCTCTGGCGCTGCACGAGGCGACCGGCGAGAGGTTCTATCTGGAGCGCGCCACCGCCTGGTCGCACGCGCTCGACGCCCACCATGCGGAGATCGGTGCCGGCGGCGAGGCGGGGGGCGGCTACTACATGACCGCGGACGACGCCGAGGGCCTGATCCTCCGCCCGGATTCCACCGCCGACGATGCCGTGACGAACCCCAACGCACTCCAGGCCCGCAACCTCGCCGCGCTCCACGCCGTCACGGGCGACACGGCATGGCTGGCGCGGCTCGACCGGCTGTTCGATGCCCTGCTGCCGCGCGCCGCGCCGCACCTCTACAGCCATGCCGGCCTGCTCAACGCGCTGGACACCCGGCTGAGGGCGCCCGAAATCGTCGTGGTCGGCGCCGGCCCGCAGGCGGATGCCTTGTGGCAGGCAGCCGGCCGGCTGCCGCGCATCGACATCACGTTGAGCCGGGCGACATCGGCCACGGCGCTCGCCCCGGATCACCCGGCGCGAGCAAAGGCGGAGGCGACACCGGGCGGCGCCGCCTTCCTCTGTGCCGGCCAGATCTGTTCGCTTCCCGTTACGGATCCGAATCGGCTGACGGATGCCCTGTCGCGGGATTCCGGGGCCTCATGAGCAGGGACCTTTCATCCGTTCGACCGAAAGGCGGCTCAGACCTCCCACGCTGACGCTGACCTGTGGAAGAATCGGGCTTGAGACGCGCTATCCCCGTATAATGAACAGAAATCCGCTCTGGCGCCAAAATGATGAATTGCGGGGAAAGCATCGGACGGCATCCGTTTCTGCCGTCCTGAGTCATTTGTGGGGCCGGGATTTTTTCGGGTGTAACAGCGCTGCGTGCATCTTTCGATTGCATCTCACGCGTGACCACGTCTCATTCCGCCTACGAAATAAGAGGATCCTGCGATCGGCGGATTCGCATAACCCGCCCAGGGGTGGGTCAGCGTGAGACTGAAGGCGCCCATCCGGTCTTGCCAGTACGCCCACCCACACATGAAAACGCCCCGCTCTCGCCGGGCGTCTGTTCTCTCACCACCGCGGGACTCCGCCGTTCGATCAGGTGTTCATGGAATCGAAGAAGTCGCCATTAGTCTTGGTCTGACGCAGCTTGTCCATCAGGAACTCGATGGCGTCGACCGTGCCCATCGGGTTCAGGATGCGGCGCAGCACATAGGTCTTCTTGAGCTGGTCGGCCGCAACCAGCAGCTCTTCCTTGCGGGTGCCGGAGCGGGTGATGTCGATCGCCGGGAAGACGCGCTTGTCCGACACCTTGCGGTCGAGGATCACCTCGGAATTGCCGGTGCCCTTGAACTCCTCGAAGATGACTTCGTCCATGCGCGAGCCGGTCTCGATCAACGCGGTGGCGATGATGGTCAGCGAGCCGCCTTCCTCGATGTTGCGGGCCGCGCCGAAGAAGCGCTTGGGCCGCTGCAGGGCGTTGGCATCGACACCGCCGGTCAGCACCTTGCCGGAGGACGGCACCACCGTGTTGTAGGCGCGGCCCAGACGGGTGATCGAATCCAGCAGGATGACGACGTCGCGCTTGTGCTCGACCAGCCGCTTGGCCTTCTCGATCACCATTTCCGCGACCTGCACATGGCGTGCTGCCGGCTCGTCGAAGGTGGAGGACACCACCTCGCCCTTCACCGAGCGCTGCATGTCGGTGACTTCCTCCGGCCGCTCGTCGATGAGCAGCACGATGAGGTAGCACTCGGGATGATTGGTGGTGATCGACTGGGCGATGTTCTGCAGCAGCACCGTCTTGCCGGTGCGCGGCGGCGCGACGATCAGGCCGCGCTGGCCCTTGCCGATCGGGGCCACGATGTCGATGACGCGCGCGGAGAAATCCTTGCGGGTCGGGTCTTCGAGTTCCAGCTTCAGCCGCTCGTCGGGATAGAGCGGGGTCAGGTTGTCGAAGTTGATCTTGTGCCGGATCTTGTCCGGGTCTTCGAAATTGATGGTGTTGACCTTGAGCAGCGCGAAATAGCGTTCGCCATCCTTCGGGCTGCGGATCTGGCCTTCCACCGTGTCGCCGGTGCGCAGGCCGAAGCGGCGGATCTGCGAGGGCGAGACATAAATGTCGTCAGGGCCGGGAAGGTAATTGGCGTCCGGCGAGCGCAGGAAGCCGAAACCGTCGGACAGGATCTCGACCACGCCCTCGCCGATGATGTCGGTCTCACGGGCGGCGAGCTGTTTCAGGATGGCGAACATCAGCTCCTGCTTGCGCAGCGTGCTGGCGTTCTCGACCTCCAGTTCCTCGGCGAACACGAGGAGTTCGGCCGGATTCTTGGACTTGAGGTCCTGGAGCTTCATTTCCCCCATGGGAAAAGGCCTCGGAAGTTTGGCAGGGCCGGATCGGCACAAGGCGCGGGCCGGGACTGGGAAGGAAGAAGGAGGAGCTGGTCTGTGGAAGCGGACCGCCGCAAGGCTTGGGTCCCTGTCCCGGTGCACTGCCGCCATCTGGAGAAGATGCGGAAAAGGACGCGTGCGCCAGCCAGCTTTGTGGAAAGCGCCGTCAACATAGGCGGCGCAGCGATTCCCCGCAAGGGCGGGACGCGAGAAAAGCGGGAACGGGAAATCAGAACGGCTTCACCACCACCATGATCACGATGGCGACCATCAGCACGGTCGGGACCTCGTTGGCGATCCGATAGAAACGCGCGGAACGGGTGTTGCGGTCCTCGCCGAACCGCCGCACCCAGCCCGACATCATGCCGTGCACCGCGCTCATCGCCAGCACCAGCACCAGTTTCACGTGAAGCCAGCCATCGGAGAACCAGCCGCCCTGCCAGGCCAGCGTCAGGCCGGACAGCCACGCCACGATCATCGCCGGGTTGATGATGGCCTTCAGCAGCCGGCGCTCCATGACCTTGAAGGTCTCCGACTGCGCGGACCCCGCCGGGGCGTCGCAATGATAGACCATCAGCCGCGGCAGATAGAGCATGCCCGCCATCCAGGAGATGATGGCGACGACGTGCAGCGCCTTGATCCACTCATAGGCCATGTTCAGAAACCCCGGACCCGTTTCAGCATCTGCTCGACATGGGCGATCGGCGTTTCCGGACGGATGCCGTGGCCGAGATTGAAGATATGGGCGGCGCCGCGGAAATCCGCCATCAGCGCGTCGATCCCCTCATCCAGCGCACGCCCGCCGGCGATGAGCCGGAGCGGATCGAGATTGCCCTGGAGCGCGAAGCGGGCACCGAGCGCGGCACGCACGTTCCGGCGGTCCGCGGTCCAGTCCAGCCCGATGCCGTTCACGCCGGTCGCGAAGGCGAGTTCGGTGAGCCCGGAGAGGGTGGCGCCTTTCGGGAAGGCAATGATGGGTGCGCCCGGAATCTCCGCCCTGACTGCACTCACAATCCTCCTGATCGGACTGACCACCCATCGCCGGAATTCCTCCGGATCGAGCACGCCGGACCAGCTGTCGAAGATCTGCACCGCATCGGCGCCGGCACGGAACTGGGCGATCAGATAGGTGGCGGAGGCCTCGACCAGCCGGTCGATCAGAGCGGCGAAGAAGACCGGGTCGCGATAGGCCGCCCGTCGGGCCGGCACCTGTTCGTCGCCGCCCCGCCCGGCCACCATATAGGTCGCAACCGTCCAGGGAGCGCCGCAGAAGCCGAGAAGCGCGGTTTCGCGTGGCAGAGACGCCCGGATCTTCGCGACCGCCTCATAGACGCGCCCCACCTTGTCGGGGTCGAGCTGGGAGCGAAGGCCGTCGAGATCCGCCAGCGAGGTGACGGTCGAGAGGCGTGGCCCTTCGCCCTGCTCGAACCGAAGATCGCAGCCAAGAGCATGAGGAACCACGAGAATGTCGGAAAACAGGATCGCCGCGTCGAAGCCGAAACGGCGGATCGGCTGGAGCGTGACCTCGGTGGCGAAATCGGGGTTGTAGCAGAGCGAGAGGAAGTCGCCGGCCTTCTCCCGCAACGCCCGGTACTCGGGCAGATAGCGCCCCGCCTGACGCATCATCCAGATCGGAACCCGCGCGGGTACCCGACCGTTGAGTGCCTGGAGCAGCGGGCTGTCCGGCAGGCATTCCTCCACTACCCCGTTCATACTTTATAAATCTCTTTCCTATGGAGTCTTTGTAGTTTGTGGGTGCGGATTAGCCGGGTTACGGCCTATCGACAACCAATCCCCACGCCAGGCCTTGTCGGGCGCGCCTCGTTAACCAAAAATTAACGAGTGTGGCCGCGGTGTTGCGAGGCTGTGGCGAGTTATCCTCGATTCCCCAGCCCACCTTCATAGGATCGTCCACATCGCGTTCTATTGTGGACATGAAACCCCGCTGTCCCCAGACAGACCTTGTCAGACGTCCCACCACGTGGCTTTTTCGACAGGTCACCCACAGGGCTGTGGATAGCAAGTGAGCGAGACGAACCTGGCATCGGAGAGCTATTTCCATCTCCATCTCGTCTCCGACTCCACGGGCGAGACGCTGATCAGCGTCGGCCGTGCCGCGGCGGCGCAATACAGCTCCGCCCGTCCTATCGAGCATATCTATCCGCTGGTGCGGAACCAGAAGCAGCTCGACCGCGTGCTGGTCGATATCGAGGCCCAGCCCGGCATCGTGCTCTACACCCTGACCGACCGCGAATTGCGCGACCGGCTGAAAACCTATTGCACCCGCAACAGCATCCCGGTGCTTTCGGTTCTCGCGCCGGTGGTGCGGCTGTTCCAGGCCTATCTTGGCGGCGAGCCGACCCCGCGGGTGGGCGGCCAGCATCAGCTCGACGGCGAGTATTTCCGCCGCATCGACGCGATGAATTTCACGGTCACTCATGATGACGGCCAGCACACCGAGGGGCTGGAAGGTGCGGACGTGGTGCTGCTCGGCATCTCGCGTTCCTCGAAGACGCCGACCAGCATCTATCTCGCCAATCGGGGCATCAAGACGGCCAACATCCCGCTGGTGCCGAATGTTCCGGTCCCCCCGGGGCTCTACGAACTCAAGCATCCGCTGGTCGTCGGGCTGGTCGCGAGCGCGCAGCGGGTGGTGGAGATCCGCCGCAACCGGCTGCTCGGCCTCAACGCGCTCCAGGGCGACGAATCCTATATCGACGAAGACGCCGTGGCACAGGAAGTTGCCCATTCGCGCCAGCTCTGCGCCCGTGCCGGCTGGCCGGTGATCGACGTCACGCGCCGCTCCATCGAGGAAACCGCGGCGGCCATCATCGGGCTGCTGCAGGAGCATCGGCGCCGGATTTCAGAGGAGTTCTCCTCGTGAGCAGCTCGTTGTGGCGGGCGCCCGCGCCGCTGATGCTGGCATCGAAGAGCGCCGCCCGCCGGGCCCTGCTCGATGCGGCCCGCATCCCCTTCGAGGTGGTGGTCGCCGCCATCGACGAGCGTGCGGTCGAGGAGGTCGCCCGCGCGCAGGGCTCCGGGCCCAAGCAGGTGGCGGTGCTGCTGGCGCGCGAAAAGGCGCTGTCCGCCGCGGCCGATCATCCCGGCCGGCTGGTACTCGGCGCCGACCAGACGCTCGCCTTCGGCGAGGAAGCCTTCCACAAACCGGAAAGCCGCGCCGCCGGACGGGCGCAGCTCCAGCGGCTGTCGGGCGCGACCCATGAACTTCATTCGGCGATTGCATTGGCGCGTGACGGCGAGATCGTCTTTTCGCTTGCCGACAGCGCCCATCTCACCATGCGGGTTCTCACGCCCGAGGTGATCGACACCTATCTCGACGCCGTCGGCGACGCGATCCTCACCAGCGTCGGCGGCTATCAGTTGGAGGGGCTCGGCATTCACCTGTTCGAGAAGGTGGAGGGTGCCCATTCCACCATTCTCGGGCTTCCGCTGTTGCCATTGCTGGCCTTTCTGCGCCACGAAGGCGCCCTCATCTGACCGGAGGAGAGCGCCGTGTCCCCCAGTAGCCGCGTCGCTCGTGCTTGCGTCATCGGCCATCCCGTCGCCCATTCGCGTTCGCCGCTGGTCCATGGCTACTGGTTGCGGTTGCACGGCCTCCGAGGGACCTATGAGCGCGCGGATGTTCCGAGCGAGGATATCGACGGCTTTCTATTCGGGCTGGCCGCGGCCGGCTATGTCGGCGGCAATGTCACCATTCCCCACAAGGAAGCCGCCTTTCGGGCCTGTGCGGAACGCGATCCGGTAGCCGAGGAACTGGGCGCGGTGAATACACTGTGGCTGGAGGACGGGCGGCTCCATGGCGCGAATACCGACATGTACGGTTTCCTCGCCAACCTCGACGCCGGTGCGCCGGGATGGGATCAGGTGCTCACCGAGGCCGTGGTACTGGGTGCGGGTGGAGCATCGCGGGCCATTATCCGTGGTCTGCTCGATCGCGGCATAGACCGGGTGGTGGTGGTCAATCGCACGCTGGAGCGCGCGGAGATCCTGCGCGCCCAGTTCGGCCCACGGGTCCTGCCCGTCGCGTGGCGGGACATCGGCGGCACGCTGGCGGGCTGCCGCCTTCTGGTGAACACCACCTCGCTCGGCATGAATGGCCAGCCGCCGCTCGATCTCGATCTCTCTGCGCTGTCGCCTGACACGGTGGTCACGGATGCAGTCTATGTGCCGTTGGAAACGCCCCTGTTGCGCGCGGCGCAGGCGCGGGGCCTCGCCACGGTAGACGGGCTCGGCATGTTGCTGCACCAGGCGGTACCGGGCTTCGAGCGCTGGTTCGGGGTGCGGCCCGAGGTGACGCCGGAGCTGCGCGCATACGTCATTGCCGACCTCGCGGCCAAGGGTCAGTTGCATTGATGGCCGTCGCCCGCCCGCCCCGTCTTTTCCGGCTGGGGCTCACCGGTTCGATCGGGATGGGAAAATCGACGACCGCCGGGCTGTTCGGGGAGCTGGGCATACCGGTTCACGATGCCGATGCGGCCGTCCACGCGCTGTATTGCGAGGAAGGCGTTGCACCCGTCGAGGCGGCGTTTCCCGGCGTCGCGGTCGACGGGATGATTGATCGCAGCCGGCTCGGCGCGCGGGTATTGGGCGACGAGGCCGCGATGAAGCGACTGGAGGCCATCGTGCATCCGCTTGTCCGGGCGCGCGAATCCCGCTTCCTCGATGAGGCGGCGGATAGAGGTGCGGCACTGGCGGTGCTCGACATCCCGCTGCTGTACGAGACCGGCGCGCAGGACCGGGTCGATGCGGTCGCGGTGGTCTCGGCGCCCTCGGAAATCCAGCGCGAGCGGGTTCTCGAGCGGCCGGGGATGACGGCGGAGAAATTCGCGGCCATCGTGCTGCGCCAAATACCCGATGCCGAGAAGCGGGCACGCGCCGATTTCGTCATAGATACCGGGTCAGGCGTCGAGGTGGCGCGCCGGCAGGTGGCCAAGATCGTCGAGGACATCCTCGGCTCGTTGCCCGGCCGGGCGAAGGAAGACAGGTGAGGCATGCGCGAGATCGTTCTCGATACCGAAACGACGGGCCTCGATCCCCTGCGTGGCGATCGGCTGGTCGAGATCGGCTGTGTCGAGATGCTGAACAAGATCGCGACCGGAGCCAATTTCCACGTCTATATCAATCCCGAGCGCGACATGCCGATCGAGGCGTTCAACGTGCACGGGCTGTCCAGCGAGTTCCTGCGCGATAAGCCGGTCTTCGCCAAGGTGGCGCAGGAGTTTCTCGATTTCATCGCGGATTCGCCGCTGGTCATCCATAATGCGGCGTTCGACATCGGCTTCATCAATGCCGAGCTCGCCCGGATCGGCCAGTCGCCCCTGACCTTCGACCGCGTCATCGACACCCTCGCCCTCGCCCGTCGGCGTCATCCCAATGCGTCGAACCGGCTCGACGACCTGTGTTCGCGCTATGGCATCGACGCCTCACGACGCACCAAGCACGGGGCGTTGCTGGATTCGGAGCTTCTGGCGGAGGTCTATAGCGAGCTGGCCGGCGGTCGCCAGGCGGCGCTCATCCTGATGAGCGCGGAGACGGTGGTGCGGCGCGAGGAACGCACCCAGTCCGCTGAGCCGCTCCTGCGGCCGGTGCCGCTCAAGGTGCGGGTGTCGGATGAAGAAATGGCGGCGCACGCGGCCTTCGTGAAGACACTCGGCGACGCCGCCATCTGGAAGGATTATCTCGACCCTGCGCCGGCGGCCGAAGACGCCTGAGCCGCACTCAGGTCGGGCGCGGCCCGGCAGGTCGGATCCTCAGGACGCCATCACCGGCGAGGGCGGGGTCTGGGCCATGCGCTGGCGATAGAGCGACACGAAGTCGACCGGGTCGATCATCAGGGGCGGGAAGCCGCCATTGCGCACCGTGTCGGCCAGGATCTGCCGCGCGAACGGGAACAGCATGCGCGGGCATTCGATCATGACGAAGGGGTGCAGCGTCTCCTCGGCAACGTTCTGCACGCGGAACAGGCCGCCATAGACCAGCTCGACATTGAACAGCACCTTGCCGTTCGTCTCGGCCTTGGCCTCGATCTTCAGCTCGACCTCGAACTCGCCATCGCGAGCCGGACGGGCGTTGACATTGATCTGGATGCCGATCTGCGGCTGCCCGTTCGGCGAGAGCGTGGCCGGCGCGCCGGGGTTCTCGAAGGAGAGATCCTTGGTGTACTGCGCGACGACATGCAGCGTCGGCATGGTCACGGCGTTGTCGGCATCGGTCATGGGGATGTCTCCGTGGTCGCCCCGCCGGTTCATCCTGGCGGGTGGGCGGCTGCCGGCTCGTCTCGCCGAGCCCGGAGCCGCGTCGCTATCACGGCTTCGTGCTGGGAACAAGGCGGCGAAGGAAGACCCCGGGCACGCCCACGCTGTGGCCCGCATTTCGGCGCGTTGGCACCCTGCCCGCATCTGTTCTAGTGTCGCTGCCGGAGCAGGTGCGGGCCGGTTGTCCGGCATGTGACTGACCCAAGGGCAGTTTGCGGGGTGGCGAAATCTCCGCAAGCGCGTAAATAGGCAGGAAGCCCGAGGCCCGCCAAGCGGCGCGGCGGGTGACGGGTGCAATGGAACTTCGACCGCGGGCGGGCATTGGGCTCACTGGCGGCGCAACGCGGCATTGGCGACGTGTTCGATATCTATACGATCATCTTCCTGGCTCTGGCCGTGTTCATCTTCATCCGGCTGCGCAGCGTCCTCGGCCAGCGCACCGGGCGCGAGCGGCCGCCTTACGATCCCTATTCGCGCCGCGACGCCACCAAGGCGCCGGCGCCGGGCGAGCAGCCGGGCAAGGTGGTCAGCTTTCCCGGAGCTGGCGATGCCGCCAGGCCGCGCGATCCCGAGCCGGACCCTGCCGAGCCCGCCCCCCCCGCTCCGCGCTGGTCGGGGATCGCCGACATCGGTTCGGCGGTCGCAAATGGTCTTGACGCCATTGCCGCACAGGACCGGACATTCGACGGGCGTCACTTCGTCGAAGGCGCCCGTGCGGCTTACGAGATGATCGTCAATGCCTTTGCCGCCGGCGACCGGCGGATCCTGAAGGATCTGCTCGCCAAGGACGTCTATGACGGCTTTGCAGGCGCCATGGCCGAGCGCGAAGCGCGTGGCGAAACGATGGAGACGCATCTCGTCGCCATTGCCAAATCCGATCTCATCGACGCGCAGGTGAAGGGCCGCACCGCCCAGGTCGCCGTGCGCTTCGTCTCCCAGCTCATCTCCGTTACCCGCAATGCGTCGGGCGAGGTGGTCGAAGGCGATCCCGAGAAGGTGGGCGACGTGACCGATGTGTGGACCTTCTCCCGCGACCTTGGCGCCCGCGATCCGAACTGGAAGCTGGTGGCGACGGAAGCCGCTTCGTGACACGGTGACGGGGTGTACACCCCGACCCGCTTTTCTCCCTTTCGCCTGATCCTCCAGGCCGCCCTTGCCGCGCTTCTCGTCACCCTCGGTGCCGGGACCGGCGCGGCACGCGAGGTTTTCCGCATGCCTCAGGCGGCGATCGAACCGATCGCTTACGGGTTCATCCCCGGCTGGAGCGTAGACGACCACCGCGCCGCCTTGGCGACCTTCCGCAAGAGCTGCGGGCCAATCCTCGCCGGCTCGGACCTCGTCGATCCGCCCCGCCCGGTCTTTACCGCCCTCAAGCCGATCTGCCGCTCGGCGCTGCGACTGCCGGCGAAGCTGTCCGAGCGCGCGGCCCGGCGTTTCTTCGAGCGGGCTTTCCGCCCGGTGCGGATCGCCCCCATCGACCAGCCGACCGGCTTCCTCACCGGCTATTACGAACCCGAGGTCGAAGGCTCGACCACACCCTCGGATGTCTTCGCCACCCCGCTCTATCGCCGGCCGCCCGACCTCATCCAGAGCGCGCCCGTGGCCGGCACGCCGGCCAATCGCGGTCAGGCCTTCCGGCGCACGCCGGATGAACAGCTGGTCCCCTATTACGATCGCGGTGCGATCGAGGATGGGGCGCTGAAGGATCGCGGACTGGAACTGGTGTGGATCAAGGACCCGGTCGATGCCTTCTTCGCCGCAATCCAGGGCTCGATTCGGGTCCGGCTGCCGGACGGCGAGGTGCTTCGCCTCAACTATGACGGCCACAACGGCCAGAACTACACGCCGATCGGGCGAATTCTGGTGGAACGCGGCATTCTCGCTCGCGACAAGGTCTCCATGGATACGATCCGGGCCTATATCACGGACCATCCGATGGAAGGTCGCGAGCTGATGCGGCAGAACAGGTCCTATGTCTTCTTTCGCGTCGCCAGCGAGCTCGGCGCCGGGGACGGTGCCGTGGGTGCGCAGAAGCTGCCGCTCACGGCCGGCCGCTCGATCGCGGTCGACCGGGCGCTGCATGTCTACGGCACGCCGTTCTTCATCGATGCCGAACTGCCGATGGAGAGCGTCGATCCGGTCACTCCGTTCCGCCGCCTGATGATCGCACAGGATACCGGTTCCGCCATCGTGGGGCCGGCGCGAGCCGACATCTTCCTCGGTACCGGTAAGGAGGCCGGCGCCATTGCCGGACGCATCCAGCAGCGCGGTCATTTCGTGATGCTGCTGCCGCGGCTCCTCGATCCGCAACGCGCGCCCGCCCCGCCCCGCCCGCCGCGGCGACCCCACGGCATCGATACGGCAGCGTCCGGCCTGTCGGGTGCCCTGCGATGAGCGGTTGGCAGAACGGTCGGCGCCGCAGCCGAACGCTCAATCCCGATGAGCGCGCCCTGTGGAAATATGTGACGCGCGACATCGAACGGCTCCACGCCCCGCCCCCTCCGGCGGCGCCCGATGCGCCGAAGCCGGTCGAAACGGCTTCGCCTCCTGCAGAAATGCCGGCCAGCACGGCCGGAAAAGCCGCACCTGCTGTCCGGCCCGAGCCGGCGCCCGCTCCCTCCGCGCCACCGCTGGCGCCGATGGAGCCGAAGCTGCGCCGCCGCCTGTCCCGTGGTGTTCATGAGGTCGAGGCGCGTATCGACCTTCACGGCCTGACCCAGGCCGCCGCTCATCACCGCCTGCATAGCTTCCTCATTGGTGCCCAGCACGCCGGCTATGGCGTCGTCCTCGTCATCACCGGCAAGGGGTCGGGCGAGGCCGGCTTCTCCTTCGACGGCGGACGCGGCGTGCTGCGCCGGGTGGTGCCGCAATGGCTCGCCGAGCCGGCCCTGCGCTCGGTCGTGATCGGCTTCGAGACAGCGGCGCGCGGCCATGGCGGGGAAGGTGCGCTCTATGTGCGCATCCGTCGGGCGCGCGGCTACCAGCCGTGAGGAACCGGGCATGACCCCTTTCGGCCGGCGGATGCGGGAGCTGCGCGCGGAGCGCGGCGTCACGCTGAAGGAGATGGCGGCCGAACTCGGTGTTTCGGCGGCCTATCTCTCGGCGTTGGAGCACGGCAAGCGAGGGCAGCCGAGCTTCATGATGCTTCAGCGCATCATGGCCTATTTCAACGTCATCTGGGACGAGGCGGAATCCCTGCGCACCCTCGCCGAGCTGTCCGATCCCCGCGTGGTGGTCGACACGGCCGGCCTGACGCCGGAGGCGACGGAGCTCGCCAATCTGCTGGCGCAGGAAATCGCCACCCTGCCGCAGGAGGCAATTGCCGAACTGCTGGGCCGCCTGAAGATCCTCAGCCGGCCCGGCGGGCATTGACCGGCCGTCCGCCTACAGGATGAAGCGGCTGAGATCGGCATTGCGTGCGAGATCGGCGACCCGGTCGCGGACATAGGCGCCGTCGATGACGATGGTCTCCCCACCCCGATCGGGCGCGGTGAAGGACAGGTCGTCCAGTACGCGCTCGATCACGGTCTGAAGCCGGCGGGCGCCGATGTTCTCGACCGTCGCATTCACCTCCACGGCGATGTCGGCCAGCGCCTCGATGGCGTCGTCGGTCACGGTGAGGGTGACACCCTCCGTCGCCATCAGCGCCACCGACTGCTTGACGAGGCTCGCCTCGGTCTCGGTGAGGATGCGCTTGAAATCCTCGCGGGTCAGCGCCTCGAGCTCGACCCGGATCGGCAGGCGGCCTTGAAGTTCCGGCAGCAGGTCGGAGGGCTTCGAGACGTGGAACGCACCCGACGCAATGAAGAGGATGTGGTCGGTCTTCACCGGCCCGTGCTTGGTGGAGACCGTCGTGCCCTCGATCAGGGGCAGCAGGTCGCGCTGCACGCCCTCGCGGGAGACATCCGCCCCGCCCCGCCGCTCGCTGCCGGCGATCTTGTCGATCTCGTCGAGGAAGACGATGCCGTTTTCCTCCACCGCCCGAATGGCCTCCTGAACGATGGCGTCCTGGTCGATCAGCTTGTCGGCCTCCTCCGCCAGCAGAAGCGGATGGGCCTCTTTCACGGTCACGCGCCGGGCCTTGGTACGGCCGCCAAAGGCCTTGCCAAGCATGTCGCCGATGGAGATGGCACCCATCTGCGCCCCCGGCATACCGGGAATCTCGAACATCGGCATGCCCTGCGCCGGGGTGGTCACCTCGATCTCGATGTCCTTGTCGTCGAGCACGCCGTCGCGCAGCTTCCGGCGGAACGCCTCGCGCGTGCCGGAGGAGGCGGTGGCGCCGACCAGAGCGGTCAGCACGCGCTCCTCGGCAGCCAGATGGGCCTTGGCCTCCACGTCCTTGCGCCGCGTCTCGCGCACCAGACCGATGCCGATTTCGACGAGATCACGCACGATCTGCTCGACGTCGCGGCCGACATAGCCGACCTCGGTGAACTTGGTCGCCTCCACCTTCAGGAACGGCGCATTGGCGAGGCGGGCGAGGCGGCGCGAGATCTCGGTCTTGCCGACGCCGGTGGGCCCGATCATCAGGATGTTCTTCGGCAGAACCTCCTCGCGCAGTTGACCCTCGAGCTGCTGGCGTCGCCAGCGGTTGCGCAAGGCGATGGCCACGGCGCGCTTGGCATTATGCTGACCGACGATGTAGCGGTCGAGCTCCGAGACGATTTCACGGGGGGAGAAGTTGGTCATGTCCGGTCGTGGCTCACGGATAGCAGGATACGGGGTTCAGGGTCGCGGCAGGCGACCGGCGAGCCCCGGGGGCAGGACGGAAAGAACGGCGCGGCGGAGCGGATGCCAGGCGGCGCTGAGCAGAAGGACGAAGCCGCCGAGCACCAGCAAGGTCAGCGGTGTTTCGAGACCGGTGAGACCGCTCGAGCGGACCAGTGCACCGAACGCATAGCCGGCATAGACCAGTCCCGAGACCAGCAGCGCCCGGCGGTCGATCAGGACCGCGACGGCGCCGAGCAGCAGGAAGGCGATGAGCACCGGCCAGACCGGCACGCCGCCGGATGAAGCGTCGCCGGTAAGGCCGTTGAACAGCGGATGCACGATCAGCGGCGCGGCGAGAAGGTGGAGCCAGAAGGCTATGTCGGTGCGCCGTGTCTCCCGGTGCGGATCGCTCATGTCGAAGGCCATGGCGAGGGCGAACACCCCGAGGCCGCACAGGATCAGCAGTAGCGGCGAAGGGCCTTCCGCCAGCGCCGGAATCAGCGCTCCCGCCAGCCCCACGATGATGGCGACCAGCGCCGCCGCGCCCGCCGCGATGGTGATCGGCACGTGGAAGCGGGCATAGTGCAGCGTGACCGCGGCGAGCGTCGCCACACCCGCACCGGCGAGTTCGAGTCCATGGGGCGCGTTTGCGAATCCGAACAGCCAGCCGCCGGTGCTTCCGGTCAGAAGCAGGCTGGCGGCGGCCATCACCGATCCGGCGAAGACGATGAGGAGCACGATGCTGGGCAGGGCCATGCGCCGCCGGCGGGTGAAGTATTCCGCCAGCAGCCAGCTCGCCGCCGCGATGGCTGCCCAGCCGGCCGGGAGGGAGAGCGTGCGGTCGGCGAAATAGGACAGCGCCGTCAGGAACAGGCCGAGCCCGATGGTGACGAAGATATCGCCGAAGCCGGTGATGAAGCGCAGCCGCTCGTCGTCGTGGGAAATCGGCACGGCCGGCGCCGCGGCGTCCAGTTCGGCCTCCAGTACCCGTAGCGCTTCCGCCTGCGGCACGGTGAGGATACCGCGATCGAGGGCAGCACGCAGGGTGCGCTCGGCGATCATTCCCCGATCGTCTCCACGGTGAGATTGCCGTTGGTGTAGATGCAGATGTCGGCAGCGATGGCGAGGCTCTTGCGCACGATCGCCTCGGGATCTTTCCCGCTATCCGCCAGCGCCCGCGCCGCCGCCAAAGCGAAGCTGCCGCCCGAGCCGATGGCGGCGATGCCGGCCTCGGGCTCCAGGACGTCGCCGGTGCCGGTCAGCACCAGCGTGATATTCGCATCCGCCACGATCATCATGGCTTCCAGCCGGCGTAGATAGCGGTCGGTGCGCCAGTCCTTGGCGAGTTCGACCGCGGCGCGCTGCAGTTGGCCGGGATATTGTTCGAGCTTCGCCTCCAGCCGCTCGAAAAGGGTGAAGGCGTCGGCGGTGGCGCCGGCGAAGCCGCCGATCACGTCGCCCCGGCCGAGCCGGCGCACCTTGCGCGCATTGGCTTTCATCACCGTGGTGCCGAGGGTCACCTGCCCGTCGCCGCCGATCGCGACGCGGTTGCCGCTGCGCACGGAAACGATGGTGGTGCCGTAGATGGTGCTGGGGTCGTGGGTCTGAGCGTGGCTCATGAAAGGCTCCGGTCGAGAGCCCTTACTTAATCCCTCGCGCCATCAACGCAATCGGCGGCCGTCACGAGATATGGCGCGAGAGGGCTTCAACTGATAAGACGCCGGCTCTTCCGGGAGCATCGACCATGCGCAAGGCCGCCATTACCCGCGCCACCAAGGAAACCCAGATCAACCTGTCGGTCGACCTCGACGGCACCGGCAAGGGGGTGATCGCGACCGGGGTCGGCTTCTTCGACCACATGCTCGACCTGTTCGCGCGGCATGCGCGCATCGATCTCACGGTCGAGGCGAAGGGCGACCTGCACATCGATTTCCATCACACCGTCGAGGATGTGGGCATCGCGCTCGGCCAGGCGGTGCGGCAGGCGCTGGGCGAGATGCGTGGCATCACCCGCTATGCCAGCCTGCATCTGCCGATGGACGAGACGCTGACGCGCGTCGCGCTCGACATTTCCGGCCGGCCGTTCCTCGTTTTCCGGGTCGAGTTCGCGGTACCGAAGATCGGGGAGTTCGACACTGAGCTGGTGCGCGAGTTCTTCCAGGCCTTCGCGATCAATGCCGGTCTGACGCTGCATGTCGAGACGCTCTACGGGGCCAACGCCCACCACATCGCCGAGAGCTGCTTCAAGGGGCTGGCGCGCGCCCTGCGCGCTGCCGTGGCGGTCGACCCGGCGGCAGCCGGCGAGATACCATCCACCAAAGGCAGCCTCGGTGGCTGACGAGCCGGCAGGGAGGGCAGCATGGCAATGACGAGCTGGACCGTCTTCCAACCCGCTCCGGCCGGAGAGCAGCCGGACCGGAGCGAATGGCCGGATGGCGTCGTCTTCGTACGTGAACGCTTCAGCCGGGCCGGGCTCGTGCTGGGGCCACTGGTGCTTTTGTGGCATCGGCTCTGGATCGCCTTCGCCGGCTATGTCGTGCTCGCCGGCGCGTGGTTCGTGCTGGTTCCCCATATCGCCTCGGGTTGGCCGGTCGCCTTTCTGGACCTGCTACCGCATCTCCTCGTTGGGCATCTGCTGGCCGATCTGCGGCGCTGGACCTTGCGGCGCGCCGGCTATCAGGAGATAGGAACGGTCGTCGCTCCGGACCTGCCCGCTGCCGAACGCCGCTTCTTCGAGGCATGGCTGGCGTCGGGCGCCGGGCAGTCGACCGATACCGTCGGCTCCCGTCCGACGCTGCCGCCGGCGGCTGCCAACCCCAGATCCTTCGCAGGACGTGATGTCGCGCCGCCCGTTCTCGGGCTTTTTCCGGAGGCTGGTCGCCCATGACCGCGCCAAGCACATCTGCCGCAGGCAGCAACACCGTCGCCCTCATCGATTATGGCTCCGGCAACCTGCATTCCGCGGGCAAGGCGCTGGAGCGTGCGGCGAGCGAGGCCCGCACCGGCACGCGGGTCGTCGTGACCGCCGATCCCGAGGAAGTGCGCCGCGCCGACCGTATCGTGCTGCCCGGTGTCGGTGCCTATGCGGACTGCCGCCGCGGCCTCGACGCCGTGCCGGGCATGGTGGAGGCACTGACCGAGGCGGTGCAGAAGAACGGCCGGCCTTTCCTTGGCATCTGCGTCGGCCTCCAGCTCATGGCCGAGCGCGGTCTCGAACATGGCGTGACCGAAGGTCTCGGCTGGATCGGCGGCGACGTCGTGAAGCTGGAGCCTGCCGATGCGAGCCTCAAGATCCCGCATATGGGCTGGAACTCGCTCACCGTGCGCCGGCCGCACCCGCTGCTCGCCGGCATTCCCACCGGAGCCGAGGGGCTCGACGCCTATTTCGTGCACTCCTATCACCTCGCGGCGAGGGACGAAGCGGATGTGGTCGCGGTGAGCGACTATGGCCAGCCCGTCACCGCCATCGTGTCGCGCGGCACCGTCGCCGGCACCCAGTTCCACCCCGAGAAGAGCCAGCGCCTCGGCCTCGCTCTTCTCGCCAACTTCCTGACGTGGGCGCCGTGATCCTCTTTCCTGCCATCGACCTCAAGGACGGCCTGTGCGTGCGCCTGCAGCAGGGCGACATGAACCGCGCGACCGTCTTCAACCATGACGCCGCCCAGCAGGCGGCGCTGTTCGAAGCGCAGGGCTTCCGCTACCTGCACATTGTCGACCTCAACGGCGCCTTTGAGGGGCGTCCGGTAAATGCCGAAGCGGTCGAGCGGATCCTGGAGGCCGTCGGGATGCCGGTGCAGCTCGGCGGCGGCATCCGCGATCTCGCGACCGTCGAAAACTGGCTGTCGAAGGGTGTCACCCGCGTCATCCTCGGCACCGCCGCGGTGCGCGATCCGGATTTCGTCCGGGAGGCGGCGAAGCGCCATCCGGGACGTGTCGCGGTCGGGCTCGATGCCAAGGACGGACGTGTCGCGGTGGAGGGCTGGGCGGAGACCTCCGACCTCTCCGCGCTCGACCTCGCCCGGCGTTTCGAGGATGCCGGCGTTGCCGCGATCATCTACACCGACATCGCCCGCGATGGCCTGCTGAAGGGCCTCAATCTCGACGCCACCATCGCGCTGGCCGAAGCGATCAGCATCCCGGTCATTGCCTCCGGCGGACTTGCCTCGCTCGACGATGTGCGGGCGCTGACCGAGCCGCGGGCGCGCAAGCTTGAGGGCGCCATCTCCGGCCGCGCGCTCTATGACGGGCGCATCGACCCGCGCGAGGCGCTCGCCGTGCTGGCGGGGCTGCCGCTGTGAGCCGGAACAGCGAGGATGCCGCATCCATGCTCAAGGTTCGTGTCATTCCCTGCCTCGACGTGAAGGACGGCCGCGTCGTGAAGGGCGTCCAGTTCGTCGACCTGCGCGACGCCGGCGATCCGGTGGAGGCCGCCCGCGCCTATGACGCCGCCGGGGCGGACGAGCTCTGCTTCCTCGACATCACGGCCAGCCACGAGGCCCGCGGCACGCTGATCGACGTGGTGAGCCGTACCGCGGAGCAGTGCTTCATGCCGCTCACCGTGGGCGGCGGCGTGCGGAAGGTCGAGGATATCCGCGCTTTGCTCAATGCCGGGGCCGACAAGGTCTCGATCAACACCGCCGCGGTGTCGCGCCGCGCCTTCGTGCGCGAGGCGGCGGAGAAGTTCGGCGAGCAGTGCATCGTCGTCGCCATCGACGCCAAGCAGGTGTCGGCCGAGGGCGAGGCGCCGCGCTGGGAGATCTTCACCCATGGCGGCCGCAACCGCACCGGCATCGACGCCGTCGATTACGCCCGTGAGGTGGTGGAGCTCGGTGCCGGCGAGATCCTGCTGACGTCGATGGACCGCGACGGCACGGGCAGGGGCTTCGACCTCGCGCTGACACGTGCGATCTCCGATGCCGTGCATGTACCGGTGATCGCCTCCGGCGGTGTCGGCACGCTCGACCATCTGGTCGAGGGCATCCGCGATGGCGGAGCGTCGGCGGTGCTGGCGGCCTCGATCTTCCATTTCGGCACCTTCACCATCGGCGCCGCCAAGCAGCGCCTTGCCGAGGCCGGCCTGCCGGTGCGGGCCACGGGAGGTGAGGAACCATGACCCACCCGACCGATCGCGTGACGCTGGAGGATCTCGCAGCCACGGTGGCCGAGCGTGCCGCCGGCGGCAAACCCGGCGAAAAACCTTCCTACACCCGCACGCTGCTGGAGAAAGGCGTCGTCAAATGCGCCCAGAAGCTCGGCGAGGAAGCGGTCGAGACCGCTCTCGCAGCCGTGCAGGATGATTCGAAAGCGGTGGTTTCCGAGGCTGCCGATCTGCTCTACCATTTCGCCGTCCTGCTCCATGCCCGCGGCATTGCCCTCGATGACGTCTATGCGGAGCTTGCCCGGCGCACGGCACAGTCGGGCCTGGAGGAAAAGGCCGGCCGCACGGCCCGCTAGCCATTTTCGCCGCGCATCCCGTGCCCGGCTTGTGGTATACGGTGGACCAACGCCCGGCGATGCAATGCCCGGGCGACCCCGCGAGGAACATGCCGATGGAAGCCAGGGTCGACACGGGAGTGCTTTCGCCCTTCCGCCATTTTTCGCGCGCCGAGTGGGCTTCGCTGCGCGCCGACACCCCCCAGCCGCTGACGGCCGAGGAAATCAGCCGGCTGCAGGGTCTCAACGACCGGCTGTCGCAGGACGACATCGAGGAGATCTACCTGCCGCTCTCGCGCCTGCTCTCCATGTATGTGGGCGCGACGCAGAAGCTCTTCCGCGCGATGCAGAAATTCCTTGGCCCCGAGGAGGGCGGCAAGAAGCCCTATATCATCGGCGTGGCCGGCTCGGTGGCGGTCGGCAAGTCCACCACCTCGCGCGTGCTTCAGGCCCTGCTCGCGCGCTGGCCAAATACGCCGAAGGTCTCGCTTGTCACCACCGATGGCTTTCTGCTGCCCAATGCGGTGCTGCAACGCGAAGAGCTGATGCAACGCAAGGGCTTCCCGGAGAGCTACGACCTTCCGGCGTTGCTGCACTTCCTCACCGACGTGAAGGCCGGCAAGCGGCCGGCACGTGCGCCGGTCTACAGCCATTTCAACTATGACGTGACGCCCAACGAGACGGTCGAGGTCGATCAGCCCGACATTCTGATCGTCGAGGGGCTGAACGTGCTGCAGACCAGCCGCCCTCCGAAGGATGGCAAGGGGATTCCCTTCGTCTCCGACTTCTTCGACTTCAAGATCTATATCGATGCCGACGAGGCTCTTCTCGAGCGCTGGTACGTCGAGCGCTTCATGCGGTTGCGCGAGACGGCGTTCCGCGATCCCGCCGCCTACTTCCACCGCTATGCCGGTATCTCCGCGCGGGAGGCCGACGCCACCGCGCGCGGCATCTGGCGCACCATCAACCTCGTCAATCTGCGCGACAACATCCTCCCGACCCGTCAGCGCGCCGACCTCATCCTGAGCAAGGGCGGCGACCATCAGGTCGAGGCGGTCGCACTGCGGCGGCTCTGAGGTGATGGAAGCGCCTTCCCCGGTCGAGGTCGTGCCGGGCTGCCTGTGGTGGCCAGGCTGGTTCGACCGGCCGGCCCAGGAAGCGCTGGTGGTGGCCCTGCGCCAGATCCTGACGGAAGCGCCGCTCTTCGTTCCCCGCATGCCGCGTACCGGCAAGCCGTTTTCGGTGCGGATGTCGAATTGCGGTTCGCTGGGGTGGGTGTCGGACGAGACCGGCTATCGTTATCAGCCTTTCCACCCGGAATCCGGCCGGCCGTGGCCGGCGATGCCCGCGACCCTGACAGCGCTGTGGGCACAACTCGCCCCGGACGCACCCCCGCCGGAAGCCTGCCTCATCAACTGGTATGACCCCGCCGCACGGATGGGGCTTCATCAGGACCGCGACGAGGAGGAGTTCGGCGCGCCGGTGGTCTCCGTTTCGCTCGGCGATACCGGAGTGTTCCGCATCGGCGGCACGGCGCGCACCGCAGCGACCCGGTCGATCCGTCTCGCATCGGGCGACGTGCTCATGCTGTCGGGGCCAAGCCGTCTCGCCTTCCACGGTATCGACCGAATCGTGGCGGATAGCTCCTTGTTGAAACAGGGCGGACGCATCAATCTCACGCTGCGGCGGGTGCGTCCCGCCTGAAGCCGGTCCCCGCACAGGTGGCCGGCCGTAGCAGGGATACGTCATGCGCCACTACTGGATCGGTCTTTTCGTTGCTGCCTTTGCCTTTCTGGCCCAGACCGGGATATCCCGCGCCGATGGCCCCGTTTTTCCGGGCGACGGCAATACCGGGCTGGTGCCGCCTGCGGGCATGGTGGAGGTCACCGACGGGCCGACCGGCGTTGAGAACCGGGCGGCGAAATCAGCTATCCTCGTCGCCGACATTCCCCTGCCAGCCTTTGACGAGGTGAAGGAGAATTTCTCCGACGAGATGCTGGCCAAGCAGGGCATCACCATCGCCCAGCACGTCGACGTCGATCTGCCGAACGGCGCGAAGGGGTGGCTTCTCAAGGGCTCGCAGAATGTCGGGCCGGTTACGCTGCGCAAATGGCTGATGCTGGTGCGCGGGGAGAAGGGCGCGGCGCTTGTCACCGCGCAGTTCCCGCAGCTCGCCGCCGACATCTATCCCGACAGCGTGGTCGAGACCGCCCTGCGCAGCGTGGTGTTTCGCGATCCGCCGTCCGATCTGGAGCGTCTGTCCCGCCTGCCGTTCACCTTGTCGCTGCCGGACGGCTATCGGGTGGTGAAGGTCTTCGGAGCCAAGACGGTGCTGGCCACCAAGGGGCCGAGCGACGATGTCGGCGCCAGCAGCCAGCCCTATTTCATCGTCTCGATTGCGCAGGGCGATATTCGGGAGGAGGATCGCGAGAGCCTGTCGAAACGCTCCATCGCGGGCGTGCCGGGCGTGAAGGACCTTCATGTCGATCGCGGCGGCCCGCTGCGGATCAACGGATCGCCGGGGGTCGAAATGGTGGCGAGCGCGGTGAACATCCGCAACGAGGCACCGATGAAGGTGGCGCAGTGGATCAGCTTCGGCCGCACCAGCTTCATCCGCATGGTCGGTGTCGCCCCGGCGGACGGCTTCGACGCCAGCTTCGCCGAGCTGCGGCAGGCGCGCGACGGCGTGCAGCTGCGCTGAGGCGCCGGGTAGCTCCGGCGGCACCCTGCGGGCAGCCGCCGGCCATTGTCAATTGGGGCTGTTCGCGGCCTCTTCCGAGGCGGGAGCTTTCGGGCCGCCCTTGGCAACGCCTACCAGCGCCGGCCGCAGCACGCGCCCGCCGATCGTGTAGCCCGGCTGGATCACCTGGACTACGGTGCCGGACGGAACCGCCGGGTTCGGCACCTCGAACATGGCCTGATGCAGATTCGGGTCGAACCTGGCGCCTTCCGCCTCGATCCGCGTGACGCCGTGCTTGGCCAGCGTCTGTGCGAGCGAGCGGCTGGTGATCTCGATGCCGTCCAACAGCGTCTTCAGCGCCCCCTCGGCCTTCGCCTTCGCCTCGGCGTCGATCGCGCCCAAAGCGCGCTCGAAATCGTCGGAGAAGGTCAGGACGTCGCGGGCAAAGCTGGTGATGCCGTAGACCTTGGCGTCGGCAATCTCGCGTTCCGCGCGGCGGCGCACATTGTCGGCCTCGGCATAGGCGCGCAGGAACTTGTCCTTCAGGCTCGCGACCTCAGCTTCGAGACGCTCCTTTTCCTCACGAATCTCCCCGGCCGCATCGGTTGCCGGGCTTGCCTCGTCCGGCGTTGCCGCGGTTTCGGGCTCTTCCGCCGGGTTGCGGGTTTCTTCGGTCATGGATACCTCGTGAAAGTCGAGATCCGGGACGGCTTCACGATAGCGTGCGTTCAGCCGTGCGGTCGGTCGCCATATCGGGTCGTACGGGCGAAAAATCAAGCCGCGATGGCGGTTTTGGAGCAGATGGGGGCACGCTTCATGCTGCGTCGGCGCCTGGTCCGCCGAGCACCCGGCTCACCACCCGCGCGGTGAAATCCACCATCGGCACGATCCGCGCATAATTCAGGCGGGTCGGCCCGATGACGCCAAGCACGCCGACGATGCGCCCCGCGCCGTCGCGATAGGGCGCGACGATGGTGGAGGAACCGGACATCGAAAACAGGTTGTTCTCCGAGCCGATGAAGATCCGCAACCCTTGAGCCTCCTCGGCCCGACCCAGCAGGTCGACCACTTCCTGCTTGGATTCGAGGTCGTCGAACAGCAGGCGGATGCGGTCGAGATCCTCGATGGCTCTCAGGTCGTGCAGGAGCTTGGCCTGTCCGCGGACGATCAGCCGCCGCTCGGCCTTGTCGCCGCCCGACCAGCTGGCGAGCCCGGTCTCGACCACGCGCGCGGTGACCTCGTCCAGCTCGGCCCGGCGCGCCGCGAGCGCTCGCTCCACCTCGCCGCGCAACTCGGCAAGGGTACGCCCACGGGTTCGGGCGTTCAGGAAATTGGTCGCCTCCACCAGCGCCGAGGCCGGAAGGCCCGGCGGCAGCGGCACGAGGCGGTTCTCGACCTCACCGTCCTCCGATACCAGGATCAGCAATGCCCGGCTCGGGTCGAGCGCGACGAATTCGATGTGCTTGAGGCGCGCATCGCTCTTGGTGGTAGTCACCACCCCGGCCCCGCGGGACAGGCCCGAGAGCAGCGTCGAGGCTTCCGACAGCACGCCCTCGACCGTCTTGCCGCGTGCGGCGGCGCGCACCTGCGCCTCGATCGAACGGCGCTCATCTTCCGAGACGTCGCCGATCTCCAGCAGCGCATCGACGAAGAAGCGCAGGCCGCGTTCGGTCGGTAGTCGGCCCGCGCTGGTGTGCGGCGCGAAGATCAGCCCGGCCGCCTCGAGGTCCGCCATCACGTTGCGCACCGAAGCTGGCGACAGCGTCATCGGGATCAGCCGCGAGATGTTACGCGATCCCGCTGGCTCGCCGGTGGCGAGATAGGTTTCGACGATCTGCCGGAAAATCTCGCGCGAGCGTTCATCGAGCCGGGCGAGTTCCGGCGCGCGCGACGCGATGAGGGGGTCAAGGGCCATGATAGGGGCGTGCCGCTCCGACAGGTCTGCGATTCCTCACACTATTCGGCTTTCCGCCCGTCCGTTCAAGGGAGCCGACCTGATGGAAGGCCCGGCGCATCGCAGCGCATCATGCCGCGTGCCGCCACAAGCCTTGAGCGCATGGCTCCAGCCACGTACAAGGGCCGCCGGTCAATGAGGAGAATTGCCATGCGTCCGTCCCGCCGTGCCCCCGACGAGATGCGCGCCGTCAGCTTCGAGCGCGGCGTGCTGCGCCATGCCGAGGGCTCGTGCCTCGTGAAGTTCGGCGAGACCCAGGTGCTGGTCGCCGCCACGCTGGAGGAGCGCCTGCCGCCATGGCTGAAGGGCCAGGGCCGTGGCTGGGTGACAGCCGAATACGGCATGCTGCCGCGCGCCACCCACGAGCGCACCCGCCGCGAGGCCACCGCCGGCAAGCCGTCCGGCCGTACCCAGGAAATCCAGCGCCTGATCGGACGCTCGCTGCGCGCCATCGTTGATCTGGAACGCCTTGGCGAGCGGCAGATCACGGTGGATTGCGACGTCATCCAGGCCGATGGCGGCACCCGCACCGCCTCCATCACCGGGGCTTGGGTCGCGCTCCATGACTGCCTGACCTGGATGAAGAGCCGGGGCATGCTCTCGACCATCCCGCTGCGCGACAACGTTGCCGCGGTGTCTTGCGGCATCATCGACGGCGAGCCCCGGCTCGACCTCGACTATGCCGAGGATTCGGAGGCCCATACCGACATCAACTTCGTGATGACCGGCTCCGGCGGCTTCATCGAGATCCAGGGCACGGCGGAGAAGACACCCTTCACCGAAGCCGAGTTCGATGCAATGCTCGCCCTCGCCCGCAAGGGTGTCGGCCGCCTCGTCGACCTGCAGAAGCTGGCAGTAGCCTGAAATGAACGAGCATAGGCGCCTGACCGGCAAGATTGTCATTGCCACGCACAATCCCGGAAAGCTGGAGGAGATGCGCGGGTTGATGGCGCCTTATGGCATCGAGACCGTCTCCGCCGGCGACCTGAATCTGCCCGAGCCGGAGGAAACCGGCCTCACTTTCGGCGAGAACGCACGGATCAAGGCGGTCGCGGCGGCGAATGCCTCCGGGCTGCCGGCCTTTGCCGATGATTCAGGGCTCTGCGTCGAGGCTCTGGGCGGCGCGCCAGGTCTCTATACCGCGCGCTGGGCCGGTCCCGACAAGGACTTCGCCATGGCGATGGCCAGGGTCGAGGAAGGGCTGCGCGAGGCCGAAGCCGAAGACCCGGCCCAGCGGCGCGGCTATTTCGTCTCAGCGCTGTGCATCGCCTGGCCGGACGGGCGTGTGGAGGATTTCGAAGGCGTGGTCGAGGGCACGCTGGTCTGGCCGCCGCGCGGGCCGGCCGGCTTCGGCTATGACCCGATGTTCCAGCCGGACGGACACACCCGCACCTTCGGCGAGATGAGTGGTGCCGAGAAGCACGGGCTGCCCCCGATCGGCCGGGGCCTTTCCCATCGCGCGCGCGCCTTCATGGCGCTCGCGGAGGCATGTCTGGGTGCCGATTTTGGCTGACGCCCTGCGGCGGGAGAGCCTGCGTGCCCGCGAGGTCGTGCCGCCGCTCGATCCCGGCTTCGGGGTCTACGTGCATTGGCCGTTCTGCCTCGCCAAATGCCCCTATTGCGACTTCAACTCCCATGTCCGCCATGCGCCGCCGGACCAGGCGCGCTTCGTCGCCGCATTTCGTGCCGAGATCGCGCATCTGCGCGGGCTGACCGGGCAGCGGCGCACCGCCAGCGTGTTCTTCGGCGGTGGCACGCCCTCGCTGATGGAGCCGTCCACGGTGGGCGCCATCCTGTCGGCGATCGACGAGGCCTGGCCGCTCGATGCGCGGGCGGAGGTGACTCTGGAGGCCAACCCCACCAGCGTCGAGGCCGGCCGGTTTCGCGGCTATCGCGCGGCGGGCGTGAACCGCGTCTCGCTCGGCGTGCAGGCGCTCGACGACGCCTCGCTCAAGGCGCTCGGGCGGATGCACAGCGCCGCCGAAGCGCTGGCCGCTGTGGCGGTGGCGCGCGCCGCCTTCGAGCGGGTGTCGTTCGACCTCATCTATGCCCGCCCGCGGCAGACGCCCGAAGCCTGGGCGGCGGAACTGCGGCGCGCGGTGGAGGAAGGGTGCGAGCACCTCTCGCTGTACCAGCTCACCATCGAGGACGGCACGCCGTTCGCCGCATTGCACCGGGCCGGGAAGCTGGTGACGCCGGATGAGGATGTCGCCCGCGCCCTGTGGGATGTGACGCAGGAAACCACCCGCGCCGTGGGCCTGCCGGCTTATGAGATCTCCAATCACGCCCGGCCGGGTGCCGAGAGCCGGCACAACCTGCTGTACTGGCGTTATGGCGAATATGCCGGCGTCGGCCCCGGCGCCCATGGCCGGCTCGACACGCCCGAGGGCCGCCGCGCGACCGTCATCCAGCGCGCGCCCGAGGGGTGGCTGGAGACCGTGGAGCGTGCCGGGCACGGCATTGTGCTCGACGAGACGCTAAGCCGCGCCGAGCAGGGCGACGAACTTCTGCTGATGGGCCTCAGGCTCGGCGAGGGGATCTCGCTCGAGCGTTTCGCCCGGCTCTCCGGCCGCGAGATCGCGGCTGCACGCATCGCGGCTCTGGTGAGCGAGGGGCTGGTCGAGGAGCTTTCCGACCAGCGGCTGCGCGTGACCCCGCTCGGCTTCCCGGTCCTCGACGCCATCGTCGCGGACCTTGCCGCCTGATGTGCGTCAGAACCCTCCGCCTGCGAAGCTCGTCGGCGCAGGATCGACGATCTTGCTGGTGCCGTTGGCGAATTGAAGCACGGCGAGGCCGCGCTGATTGGTGCCGTCGCTCATGAAGCGGAAGATGCCGTCCACCCCGGTATAGCCCGACGGGCTCTGGATCGCGGTATCGTTGATCCCCATCGGACCCTGGCTGCCGACGATGACGGCGAGCAGCGAGACCGCGTCATGGGCCAGCGAGGCGGTGCGGACCGGTGCGCTGCCGAAGCGGGCGCGGTAGCGCTCGGCGAAGGCGCGGTAGCCGGCCGGATCGGGGGCGGCGAAGATGCCGCCGGCAACCGCCGGATTGGCGGCGAGCCTCGCATTGTCCCAGAGCCCGGTGCCCATGAGCTGCTTCCCGGCAAGGCTGACGCCTGCGCTTTGCAGGGCCGCCAGAACCTGCGGCACCGCATCACCCGCATCGGGAATGAAGATGGCGTCGGCCTGCGCCGCGCTGGGCGCGAGGCGCCGGGCGGCATCGGCATAGGAGGCGGCATTGCCGGACGTGTATTTCTCCAGCCCGACGACTCGGCCGCCGGCTGTGGGAACGACTTCGCGGAACGCGGCCTCCACCACGCTGCCATAGGCATTGGCGGGAATGAGCGCAGCGAAGGACCGCCTGCCGCGGCTGGCGGCAAAGCGGACCACCCGCTGCACGTCGCTCTGCGGCAGGAAGCTGAGCAGGTAGACGCCCTGCGTCGCGACATTGGTGTCGGTCGAGAATCCGATGACCGGCACGCCTCGCGACCGCGCGACCTGGCCGGCGGAGGCGACCGAAGGCGCGAAGAGCGGGCCGATGATGGCGCGCGCACCCTCGTCGATCGCCTGCTGTGCTGCCGCTTGCGCCCCCTGCGCGTTGCCGCCGTCGTCCTTCACCACCAGATCGAGGCCGCCGCCCTTCACCTCGTCGAGGGCGAGCTGCGCGGCGTTGCGCAGCGACTGCGCCGCCGCCGCGGCGTTGCCGCTCGCGCTGAGCGGAAGCAGCAGCGCAACCCGGACCCCGCCATTCGACGGCTGGGGCTGGGGCGCGACCGGCGCCGCGGCGGGAGCCGGCGAGAATCCGGCCTGGGGCGGCGGATTGTCGATCGTGCTGCCGCAGGCGGCGAGAAGCATGAAAGAGGTACCGGCGATGATCGGCTGCAGCACCTGCGCGGCGCGGGCGAGGAAGGCGGACGGATTCAGAATGGCCTCCCATGGATACGGATGCTCTCTTCTTTTTAGGGAGCGCCGGGGCGTTCTGCCAGTGTTCCCCGCGCGCAATGCGGCTTGCAGGCCGGAATCCGCCCGGACTGTGGCCGCGCGACACGACGCAGATCGCGCAGGCCGCTCAAGCGTGTTCTGCCGAAGTTGATAGGCTCACGCGGGCGGAAAACGCTCCATGGCTTGCATCTGGCGCGCCTTCCTGTCGATCGGATGATTCCACCCGATCGGAAAGGGCTTTAGAACGATGTCCATGACCCGCACCGATGCACCTTTGCGCCCGCCCTCCTTCCAGCTCGCCGGCCAGATCATCCCGGCCGAGCGCCTCTCGCCAGGCCTTCATGTGGTGGCGACGCCGATCGGCAATCTCGGCGACATCACCCTGCGGGCGCTCGGCACGCTGGCCGGGGCCGACGTGGTCGCCTGCGAGGACACCCGCATCACCCGCCGGCTGTTCGACCGCTACGGCATCGCGACCCCGCTCGTCGCCTATCACGAGCACAATGCCGAGAGCATGCGCCCGCGGCTGATGGCCCGCATCGCGGAAGGGGCCGCGGTGGCGCTCGTCTCCGATGCCGGCACGCCGCTGGTATCGGACCCCGGCTTCAAGCTGGTTGGCGCGGCGATCGACGCTGGCTACCGCGTGTTTCCGCTGCCGGGTGCCTCGGCCAGCCTTGCCGCGCTCGTCGCTGCCGGGCTTCCGACCGATCGCTTCTTCTTCGAAGGCTTCCTGCCGCCAAAGAGCGGCGCCCGGCGCAGCCGGATCGCGGAGCTGAAGGCCCTGCCGGCGACGCTGGTGCTCTATGAGACCGGGCCCCGGCTCGCCGAAAGCCTCGCCGATCTCGCCTCCGGCCTCGGGCCTCGCCCTGCCGCGGTGTGCCGCGAGCTCACCAAGGCCTTCGAGGAGGTGCGCCGCGCCGCACTCCCCGATCTCGCCGCCCATTATGAGACGGCCGGCGCGCCGAAGGGCGAGATCGTGCTCGTCATCGGGCCACCTGAGGAGGCGGTCGCCAGCGACGACGAGATCGACGCTGCCCTGAACGAGGCTCTGCGCACGCTCTCGGTGAAGGATGCTGCGGCCGCCGTATCGGCAGCCACGGGCCGGCCCCGGCGGGAGGTCTATGCCCGGGCCCTCGCACGGGGCGGCGCGCGTGAGCCACGGGGCGGCGCGCGTGAGCGTTGAGAGACGACGCGCCGCCTTCAACCGCGGCGTGGAGGCGGAGAGCCGTGCCGCTGCGTTGCTGGCGGAACAGGGCTTCACCGAGATCGCGCGGCGGGTCCGTACCCCGCTCGGCGAGATCGACCTCATCGTACGGCGAGGCGACTTGCTGGTCTTCGTCGAGGTGAAGGCACGTTCGAGCCTTGCCGGCGCCGCCTATTCCATCCTGCCGCGCCAGCGCCGGCGCATCGTCGGTGCGGCCGAGATCTTCGCCGCCGCCCATCCGGACCTCGCCGGCCTCGACATGCGGCTCGATGTCGTGCTGGTCGCGCCGGATCGGCCACCGGTTCACATCGAGGGCGCGTTCGAGGCGGAGTGACGCGGTTGCGCGGCGATGGCGGAATGGGTCGCAAGCGACTAAACAGGAAGCGACCTCACCCAGCCCGGCCGGGCGCATTTTCCAGGCTTCTCCCATGACGCTGAACGTCGCTGTCCAGATGGACCCGATCGACCGGATCAACATCGCCGGCGATTCGACTTTCGCCCTGCTGCTGGAAGCGCAGGCCCGCGGCCATGCTCTCTCCTACTACCCCACCGATCGCCTCGCGATGCGCGACGGCGAAGTCTATGCAACCGTCCAGCCGATCAGCGTGCGGGATGTCGCCGGGGACCATGTCACCATGGGCGAGAAGCAGCGCGTGCGGCTGGACAGCTTCGATGTCGTGCTGATGCGGCAGGATCCGCCCTTCGACATGAACTATGTCACCGCGACCCATCTGCTGGAGCGGGTGCACCCGAAGACGCTGGTGGTGAACGATCCCGGCCATGTGCGCAATGCGCCGGAGAAGATCTTCGTCACCGAATTCCCGGACCTGATGCCGCCGACGCTGATCACCCGCGACCTCGAGGAAATCAAGGCGTTCCGGGCGGAGCAGGGCGACATCGTGGTGAAGCCGCTCTATGGAAATGGCGGGGCGGCAGTGTTCCGTCTCACCGGCGACGATCTCAATTTCGGCTCGCTCTACGACCTGTTCGCCACCACTTTCCGTGAGGCTTGGGTGGTGCAGAAATTCCTTCCCGAAGTCAGTGACGGCGACAAGCGCATCATCCTGGTGGACGGTGTCTTTGCGGGCGCGGTCAACCGGGTGCCGAGCGCGGGCGATCTGCGCTCCAACATGGTGCGTGGGGGTGTTGCACGTGAAACGGACCTCTCGCCGCGCGAACGCGAGATCTGCGAGCGGCTGGGTCCGGCGCTGCGGGAAAAGGGATTGATTTTCACGGGGATAGACGTGATCGGCGGCAATCTCACCGAGATCAACGTCACCTCCCCCACCGGCATCCGCGCCATTCGCCGGCTCGGCGGGCCGGACATCGCGGCGATGATCTGGGACGTGATCGAGGCGAAGCGCGCCGCGCGCTGAAATGCAGAAGGCACCGGCCGCGGGAAGGCCGATGCCTTCGAAAACCAGTGGTCCGATCAGTGCAGTGTGGTGGACGGTCAGTGCAGGCCGACCGTCTCCAGCTCGTTCTGCAGCGCGCTGGCGATCGCCGCCTCGCGGCTGTCGGTCAGCACGATCGGGGTGCCGTCGGCGGCATGCAGGGTAAAGAGCTCGATGCCGGGTGCGATCTCCGGCGCCTGGGGGAACATCCCCGGCACGTCCTCCGAGCGGATGGAACGCACATAGGCGACCTGCCCGCCGCCGAGGCTGGCGAAATCCTCCCGGGACAGCGCGCCGGCGACCTCGTTGGAGGCGGGCGTGCCGTGGAATGCGAACTGGCTGGTCATAATCGGCTCCCTCTCTATCCCGCGCGGCCCGTTCCCCTCCTCCCGGAGAGGCCCGGCCGGGATGTTTCAATCGTCGGTCGCTATCTCGATACGTTTGACGACCCGTTCCGGTTCCGGCCGCGCCAGATCAACGGACAGAAGGCCGTTGCGCAGGTCGGCACCCAGCACCTTCATGCCGTCGGCCAGAACGAACGTGCGCTGGAACTGCCGTGCGGCGATGCCGCGATGCAGGAAGATACGGTCGGGATCCTCGGCCTGACGGCCGCGGATCACGAGTTCCTTCTCCTGCACCGTCACGTCGAGCTGCTCGCGGGTGAAGCCGGCCACCGCCAGCGTGATCCGCAGCCGTTCCGGCTCGCCGCCCGGGGCGAGGCGCTCGACATTGTAGGGCGGATAGCCATCCGACCCCTTGACGACGCGATCCAGGGTCCGCTCGACCTCGTCGAAGCCGAGCAGGAAGGGGCTCGACAAAGAGGGAATACGCGACATGGTCCCAAAGTCCTCGTGAAGCGACTTTGCTTCGCCGGGGCCCTGACAAGGCACCCCGGACGCACGGGATATGGGAGGGGTCTCGACAGGGCGCAAGGGGCCGGCAAAGCGTGCCGGCGCGAGGGCCGCCTCAGGCCGCGTGGCGCTCCGCATTGATGCCGAAATGGCCGAGATAACGCGGGTTGATACGCTCGATCGGCAGGCAGATGAACACGTCGGTCGTGCCGAAGGCGTGATCGATCACCGCGTGCTCGCCGATCTGCGCGCCGAGCCGCAGATAACCCTTGATGAGGGGCGGCAAGGCATTGAGCGCGGCGCGCTGGTCGATCATCTCGCGCGGCAGCAGGTCCATCGGTACCGCGCGGGCGGGCAGCGCCGCGGCGTTCCATTCCTCTTCGCCGCGCGCGAAATGGTGCAGGAAGGCGAGCGGCTGGGCGAGCGGGGCGAGGCGGGTGCCCTCGAGGCTGGCGCAGCCGAACAGCACGTCGACCCCGTGCCGCAGCACATAGGCCCATATGCCGTGCCACAGCAGCTCCACCGTGCGCTTGGTGCGGTAGGGCTTCAGCACGCAGGAGCGGCCGAGTTCCAGAAAGCGCCGGCCCGGATGGCGGGCGATGAGCGCGCGGATGGCGAATTCGCCGGCGGTGTAGAAGCCGGCGTGGCGGTCGGCGATGTCCTGCCGCAGCAGCCGATAGGTGCCGACCACCTTCGGCTCGCCGGCGGTTTCATGGTCCAGCACCAGCAAATGGTCGCACACCGCATCGAAGCGGTCGAAGTCGCGGCGGGCAAGGCGGGCGGCGGGGGCCGGAACGGCCGACATTTCCTCGAAGAACACCTCGTAGCGCAGGCGCTGGGCCCGGCGCACCTCGGCGGCGGAGCAGGCGAGGCGCACTTCCAGCGGGCCGATCTGCCCGAGGCTCGCCGGCCCGGCGGCGCGCCGGCTCTCCCGGTAGCGCAGCCCCGAATAGGAGCGCAGCGCCGGGGCGAGCCGGGTCGGCTTCAGGGTCACCAGGGTCTGGCCAATCAGCGGCTTGAGGTGGGCGGGCGTGAACATCTGCCGGAACGGCACCGCGCGCGGTGCCTGCGGGGCACGCTCTTCCATCCTGCGCGCGGCATGCTCCTGAGCGGCAAAAGCGTGGGCGGCAAGGAGGTTAGGGGCAACGATGGTGGGAGCATGTGTGTGGGCGGATGCGCCCTGCGCCGGGAGAACGTCCGCCAGGGGCCCGATGGTGTCGCCGGCACGAGGATGCGTCATCGCAAGGAATCCCGAAAAGCGGAACGGTTCGACGAACCCACCCGATCATCAGGGCCAGCGGTTCCCGACGCAAGGACAGGAACACAGCTCTCCGACGCGCATGTGACAGCGCGTGGCGCCGCAGCGCGGACGATACCGGCGCGTCGTCGCGGGCGGTAGGCGGGACCTCGGCTCCGGCGCCGTCCGAACGACGGGTTCGACCGCCCTATCCACCCCACCGGCGCGCAAGGGCTCAGCCGGTTGGCCGGCCTGCAAGGTTCCCGGCCGCCTGCCGCGATCTGGAGCCGCGGGTCCTCGCTCTCGCGCGGCAGGCCGGGAGCCGGGCGCGGAAGAGCGACCCCACGCGACGGCGACACGATGGACGGGACGACATCCGACACCGTGAGGATGATTCCCGGCTCCCGACACGGCTTCCCGCGCGCTGATTCGGCGTGCTGGGCGCTCCCACACTGCCGAGAGCGGGAAGAGCCGGCATTTTCAATCCGTCCTCATGAGGAGCAGAGTGGCCGCCTTGCCGTCATTCCCCGCTGTCCGGCACCGCTGTCCTGTCGAAGCGCAGCCGGGTGAAGCTCGCCAGCGCCGCCGCGACTGCGCACAGGCCGGCGATGAACAGGGCAATCTTCGGTGCCGGGCCCAACGCCACGGTCTGGAAGATGACGGACATGGAAATGGCGCCCAGCGTCTGTCCGGTCAGGCGGGCGGTTCCCTGCATCGCGCCGGCCGCGCCGCTGCGGTGCTTCGGCGCCGACAGCAGCAGGATGTGGTTGTTGGGGGTCTGGAAGGTGCCGAAGCCGGCACCCGCCGCCACGGTTCCCAGAAGGAAGACCAGGTGCCAGGGATCGGCCGGCAGCAGCGCCACGGCGAGCAGCCCGGCTGCGAACAGCGTGCCGCCGCAGGTGCACAGCCAGGCTGTGCCCATCCGGTCGGACAGGCGGCCGGAAATCGGCGCCATGATCACCGTCGCGATCGGCCACGGCATCATGTAGAGGCCGGCCAGCCCCGGGCTCATGCCGAGCGTATGCTGAAGATAGAAGGGCAGAGCGACATAGCTGAGCATCTGGCCGGCGAAGCACATCACCGAGGCGATGACGGCGATGCGGAAGGCCGGCGAGGCGAGGAGGTCGGTCGGCACGATGGGGGCTGGGTTGCCGCGCTCGCGGGCCAGGATGGCGCCGAGGCAGGCGAGCGCGGCGGCGATCAGGGCCGCGCTCTGCAGCGGGGCCTCCGCGATCCGGTCGGCTCCCCAGAACAGCAGCACGAACATCGCGGTGTTGAGGAGCAGGGTCAGCGCGTCGATGCGCTTCCGGCTGCCCGGTCGCGCATGCAGGGCCCGCCCGCCGGCAAGGATGACGAGGCCGAGCGGAATGTTGACGGCGAACAGCCAGGACCAGTGCGCGACCGACAGGATCGCCCCGGCGACGGCCGGGCCAGCCGCGGACGACGCCGCGACGGTGACGGCGTTGAAGCCGATGATGGTGCCCAGCATGCGCTGCGGCACCGCGAGGCGCAGGTTCATCGCCGCCAGCGCCATGATCGCGCCGCCGCCCAGCCCCTGGACGAAGCGGGCGGCGACCAGCACCGGCAGGCTGCCGGCGAAGGTGCAGCCCGCCGAGGCCAGCACGAAGAGCACGACGCCGGCGAGATAGACCCGCCGCGCCCCGAAGATCTCGCCCAGCGCGCCGCAGGGCAGCAGCGCGACCAGCACGGCAAGCTGATAGCTCGAGACGACCCACACGGTGTGGCTGGCGTCGGCATTGAGCGAGGCCGCAATGGAGGGCAGCGCGACATTGGCGATCGCGCCGTCCAGCACCACGAGGATCAGCGCCATGAGCAGCACGGCGACGGCGAGATGGCGCCGCGGCGAGGGCAGCCCGTCTTCGAACGGGGCTGCATGGGGGGCATCGGTCGTCGGTGTCGGCGTGCGCTGTTCCATGACCGGACGGATACCCCCGCATGGATGGTTGCACCAGACGCACAGATGAAAACCCATGCTTGCGTATAACGGCATGGGTATCTAGCCTCGGTGCGCGATGATCGATGTAGACCTCAATCTTTTGCGGGCGCTCGACGCGCTGCTGCGGGAGCGCAGCGTGACCGGCGCCGCGCGTCGCGTCGGCCTCAGCACCTCGGCCATGAGCCGAACATTGTCGCGGCTGCGATCGACGATCGGCGACCCGCTGCTGGTGCCCGCCGGCCGCGACATGGTCGCCACCCCCCACGCCGAGGCCATCGCCGACGAGGTGCACCGGCTGGCGGCAGCAGTGAGCGAGGTGCTGTCGCCGCCGCCGGCTCTGGACCTCGGCCGGGTGCAGCGCGACGTCGCGATCCGCGCCAATGACGCCTTCGTGCTGCTCCACGCCGCCCGGCTCAGCGCGGCGATCTCCGCGACGGCACCGGGCCTGCGGCTGCGCTTCGTGCCGAAGCCCGACAAGAACATCCAGGCGCTGCGGGATGCCGATGTCGATCTCGATATCGGCGTGGTGGGCGGGGAGGCCGCCGAGCTGCGCGGGCGCATCCTGTTCCGGGACCGGTTCGTGGGGGCGGTGCGGCGGGGCCACGCGCTGCTGGGCCCGGATCCGGTCGCGGTCGGCGACTATGCCGCCTGCGAGCATGTCGTCGCGTCCCGGCACGCCCGCTTCACCGGTCCGGTCGACGAGGCGCTCGCGCTGTTGGGCCTCACTCGCATGGTGCGGCTGGTGGTGCCGACCTATCAGGCGGTGCTCGCTGTGGTCGCGGCTTCGGATCTGGTCGGGCTGGTGCCGCGCTCTTTCTGCGGGCCGGCGCCGGATGACCGGATCGCGCTGTTCGACCTGCCGGTCGCCACGCCCTCGATCGCCGTCGCGCTGACCTGGCACCCGCGGATGGACGCCGATCCGCTGCATCAATGGCTGCGGGCGACGATCTTCAGGCTGTTCCGGGCGTAAGGGGCGGCGGATCGCTACGCCGCCGCCTGGCGGTCCGCGCTCGCCCGATAGGCCAGCGCCTCGGCGAGATGCGCGCGGCCTACGGTCTCGGCACCGGCGAGGTCGGCGAGGGTGCGGGCGACCTTGAGCACGCGGTGATAGCCGCGCGCGGACAGCCGCATCAGCCGGGCGGCGTCGGCCAGCAGCGCGGTGCCGGCGTCGTCGGGGCTGGCGATGGCGTCGAGCAGCGGACCGTTCGCCTCGGCATTGGTGGACAGGTCGGGCCGCCCGAGCGCGCGGAACCGCGCGGCCTGCAAGGCACGGGCTTGCGCCACCCGGGCGGCGACGGCGGCGCTGCTCTCGGTCGGGGCCGGACGCACGAGATCGACGGCGGAGACCGCCGGCACCTCCAGATGCAGGTCGATGCGGTCCAGCAGCGGGCCGGACAGCCGGGCCTGGTAATCGATGGCGCAGCGCGGTCCGCGCCGGCAGGTGTGGCCGGGCTGGCCGGCATGGCCGCAGCGGCAGGGGTTCATCGCCGCGACGAGCTGGAATCGGGCGGGATAGGCCACGCGGTGGTTGGCGCGGGCGATGACCGCCTGCCCGCTCTCCAGCGGCTGGCGCAGCGAATCGAGCACCGCCGGCTGGAACTCCGGCAGCTCGTCGAGGAACAGCACGCCGTTATGGGCCAGCGACACCTCGCCGGGCCGCGCCCGCATGCCCCCGCCCACCATCGCCGCCATGCTGGCCGAATGGTGGGGCGCGCGGAACGGCCGGCGGGCGGTGAGCGCACCGCCTTCCAGCGTGCCGGCGACGGAGGCGATCATCGACACGTCGAGCAACTCCGCCGGGCCGAGCGGCGGCAGGATCGAGGGCAGGCGCTGCGCCAGCATCGACTTGCCGGCGCCGGGCGGGCCGATGAACAGCAGGTTGTGCCGACCGGCCGCGGCGATCTCCAAGGCGCGCCGCGCGCTTTCCTGTCCCTTCACATCTGCGAGATCGGGCAGCAGCGCTTCGCCCTTCGTCAATTCGGGATGCGGACGCTCCAGCACCTGCCGGCCGGCGAAATGGTTCACCAGTTCGATCAGCGTCGACGCGGCGAGGATCGGCAGGTCCGGGCTCGCCCACGCGGCCTCCGGCCCGCAGGCGGCGGGGCAGATGAGGCCGTGGCCGCGCCCGTCCGCGCCGATCGCGGCCGGCAGCACGCCGGCCACCGGGGCCAGCCGCCCGTCCAGCGCCAGCTCGCCGAGCACGGTGTAGCCGTCCAGCGCGTCGGCCGGAATGGCGCCGATCGCCGCCATCAGCCCGAGCGCTATGGGCAGGTCGTAATGACTGCCTTCCTTGGGAAGATCGGCCGGCGCAAGGTTCACGGTGATGCGCCGCGCCGGCAGGGCAAGACCGGAGGCAATGAGAGCGGCGCGCACCCGCTCCTTCGCCTCGTTCACCGCCTTGTCGGCGAGGCCGACCAGGTTGAACGCCGGCAGGCCCGGCGCGACCTGGATCTGCACGTCGACCGGGCGCGCCTCCACCCCTTCGAACGCGACCGTCGCCACGCGCTGAACCATGCCTGCCTGCCTGGGAAAGTGCCTGCTTCCAATACCGCCAGCTTAAGGGCCGCTGCCGCTTCGTCAAGAACAGGAGTGGAACGGATCGGCGGCCCGGGGATTGGTTCCTTCGACCGGAGGCGCGACGGACGCAGCGTCCGCCGTGTTCACGATAGAATTTTTCTATTGCAGCACGGAAGTCCCGAATTGATTCAGTTTCAAGGAAGCTTCATGGTGTCCTTGGAAAATTTTAAAAGAAGGCCGGGAGAGAGATGCCGCATTACGAGCCCTGGAGTGAGGCGCGTGCCCGCGAGGTGATCAACGAGTTCGCGCATCTCGAAGGCCCCCTCATGCCGATGCTTCACGGGATCCAGGAAACCTTCGGCCATGTGCCGGAGGAGGTGGTCCCGATGCTGGCCGAAACCCTCAATCAGTCGCGCGCCGAGATCCACGGCGTGATCACCTTCTACCACGATTTCCGCCACGAGCCCGCCGGGCGTCATGTGCTGAAGCTCTGCCGCGCCGAGGCCTGCCAGGCCGCCGGCGGCGACGCGCTCGCCGCCCATGCCGAGGATCGCCTCGGCTGCAAGCTCGGCGAAACCACGGCCGACGGCCGCGTGACGGTGGAGCCCATCTACTGCCTCGGCCTGTGCGCCACCGCTCCCTCCGCCATGCTCGACGGGCGCATCGTCGCCCGCCTCACCGAGCGCCGCCTCGAGGCCCTGATCACGGAGGCGCAGTCGTGACCGTTCGCCTGTTCATTCCCAAGGACGCCTGCGCCATCGCCTGCGGCGCCGACGAGGTGGTTGCCGCCATCGAGGCCGCCGCCCGCAAGACCGGCACCGCCATCGAGATCGTGCGCACCGGCTCGCGCGGCATGCTCTGGCTGGAGCCGCTCGTCGAGGTCGAGACCGCCGACGGGCGCATCGGCTATGGTCCGGTGACCGAGGACGACGTCTATGGCCTCGTGGCTGCGGGCCTGTTCCAGGGCGGCGCGCATGAGCTGCGCATCGGCAAGCCCGAAGAGCATCCGTTCATGGCGAAGCAGACGCGCCTCACCTTCGCGCGCTGCGGCATCATCGACCCGGCCTCCTACACCGATTACTGCCGCCTCGGCGGCTATAAGGGGCTGGAGCGCGCGCTCCAGCTCGGCCCGGCCGAGATCATCGAGGAAGTGAAGAAGTCCGGCCTTCGCGGCCGCGGCGGCGCAGGCTTTCCGACCGCGATCAAGTGGAAGACCGTCGCCGATGCCAAGGACGACCGCAAATACATCGTCTGCAATGCCGACGAGGGTGACAGCGGGACCTTCGCGGACCGCATGATCATGGAGGGCGACCCCTTCCAGCTCATCGAGGGCATGACCATCGCCGGCCTCGCGGTGGGCGCCACCAAGGGGTTCGTCTACACCCGCTCGGAATATCCCCACGCCATCGCCGCGATGGCCAAGGCGATCGAGGTCGCCCGGCAGCACGGCATGCTGGGCGTGAACATCGCCGGCAGCCAGCACTCCTTCGACATGGAAGTGCGGATGGGCGCCGGCGCCTATGTCTGCGGCGAGGAAACCGCGCTGCTCGACAGCCTGGAAGGCGGGCGCGGCACGGTGCGCGCCAAGCCGCCGCTGCCGGCGCACAAGGGCCTGTTCCAGAAGCCGACCGTCATCAACAACGTGCTCTCGCTCGTCGCGGTCCCGCACATCCTCGCCGACGGTGCGCAGAAATATGCCGATTTCGGCATGGGACGCTCGCGCGGCACCATGCCGGTCCAGATCGCCGGCAATGTGCGCTATGGCGGCCTGTTCGAGACCGCCTTCGGCATCCCGCTCGGCGAGCTGATCAACGACATCGGCGGCGGCACCGCCTCCGGCCGCCCGGTCAAGGCGGCGCAGGTGGGCGGCCCCCTCGGCGCCTATGTGCCGACCTGGGACTTCGACCTGCCCTTCGACTACGAGGAATTCGCCAAGCGCGACGCGCTGATCGGCCATGGCGGCATCGTGGTGTTCGACGACACCGCGGACCTCGCCAAGATGGCCCGCTTCGCCATGGAGTTCTGCTCCGTCGAAAGCTGCGGGAAGTGCACGCCCTGCCGCATCGGCTCGACCCGCGGCGTGGAACTGATGGACCGCATCATGAGGGGCGAGCGGCGCGAGGCCAATCTCGCGGTGCTCACCGACCTCTGCCACACCATGAAGCTTGGTTCGCTCTGCGCCCTGGGCGGTTTCACGCCCTATCCGGTGATGAGCGCGCTCAAGCACTTCCCCGAAGATTTCGGTGCCGCCCCGCGCACCCTCGAAGCCGCCGAGTGAGGAGGACGCATCATGTCTCTCGTTCATGAGATCGATTACGGTACGCCCGCCCCGAAAACCGACAAGATGGTGACCCTCACCATCGACGGCGTTGAGATCAGCGTCGCCGAGGGCACCTCGATCATGCGCGCGGCGATGGAGATGGGGACGCAGATCCCCAAGCTCTGCGCCACCGACATGCTGGACGCCTTCGGCTCCTGCCGGCTCTGCCTTATCGAGATCGAGGGCCGCGCCGGCACGCCGGCCTCCTGCACCACCCCGGTCGGCCCGGGCATGAAGGTGCACACCCAGACCGAGCGGCTCAAGCAGCTCCGCAAGGGGGTGATGGAACTCTACATCTCCGACCACCCGCTGGACTGCCTGACCTGCGCCGCCAATGGCGACTGCGAACTTCAGGACATGGCCGGCGCGGTCGGCCTGCGCGAGGTGCGCTACGGCATGGAGGGCGCGAACCATTTCGCCCCGGCCTCCGAGCTCACCATGCCGAAGGACGAGTCGAACCCCTATTTCACCTATGACCCGGCCAAGTGCATCGTCTGCAACCGGTGCGTGCGGGCCTGCGAGGAAGTGCAGGGCACCTTCGCGCTGACCATCGCCGGCCGCGGCTTCTCGTCCCGCGTCTCGCCCGGCCAGTCGGAAGCCTTCCTCACCTCGGAATGCGTGTCCTGCGGCGCCTGCGTGCAGGCCTGCCCGACCGCGACGCTGGCCGAGAAGGCGCTGATCCAGATCGGCCAGCCGGAGCATTCCGTCGTCACCACCTGCGCCTATTGCGGCGTCGGCTGCGCCTTCAAGGCGGAGATGCGCGGCCAGGAAGTGGTGCGCATGGTGCCGTGGAAGGACGGCAAGGCCAATCGCGGCCATAGCTGCGTGAAGGGCCGCTTCGCCTGGGGCTATGCCATGCACCAGGACCGCATCCTGAAGCCGATGATCCGCGACAAGGTCTCCGACCCGTGGCGCGAGGTCTCGTGGGACGAGGCGCTGAGCTTCACCGCGCAGAAGCTGACCCATATCCGCGACACCTATGGCCGCCGCGCCATCGGCGGCATCACCTCCTCGCGCTGCACCAATGAGGAAGCCTATCTCGTCCAGAAGCTGATCCGCGCCGGCTTCGGCACCAACAATGTCGACACCTGCGCCCGCGTCTGCCACTCGCCGACCGGCTACGGTCTCAACCAGGCCTTCGGCACCTCGGCGGGCACGCAGGACTTCGATTCGGTCGAGGATTCCGACGTCATCCTCGTCATCGGCGCCAACCCGACCGACGGCCACCCGGTGTTCGGCTCGCGCATGAAGAAGCGGCTGCGCGAGGGCGCGAAGCTGATCGTGCTCGATCCGCGCCGCATCGACCTCGTGCGCTCGCCGCACATCAAGGCCGATTTCCATCTCCCGCTGCAGCCGGGCACCAATGTCGCCGTCGTCACCTCGATGGCCCATGTCATTGTCACCGAAGGCCTGGTGAACGAGGACTATGTCCGCCAGTTCTGCGACTGGGAGGAATTCCAGGACTGGGCCGAGTTCGCAGCCGACCAGCGGAATTCGCCGGAAGAGGTCGAGAAGCTGTCCGGCGTGCCGGCCCATCTCATCCGCGGCGCGGCCCGGCTCTATGCCACCGGCGGCAATGCGGCGATCTATTACGGCCTCGGCGTCACCGAGCATTCGCAGGGCTCAACCACCGTCATGGCGATCGCCAACCTCGCCATGGCGACCGGCAATATCGGCCGCCGCGGTGTCGGCGTGAACCCGCTGCGCGGCCAGAACAACGTGCAGGGTTCGTGCGACATGGGCTCGTTCCCCCATGAGCTGCCCGGCTACCGCCACATCTCCGACGACGCCACCCGCGCCACCTTCGAGGCGATGTGGGGCCGTCCGCTCGATCCCGAGCCCGGCCTGCGTATCCCGAACATGCTGGACGCCGCGGTCGACGGCACCTTCAAGGCCATCTACATCCAGGGCGAAGACATCCTGCAGTCCGACCCCGACACCCGCCACGTCTCGGCGGGCCTCGCGGCGATGGACCTCGTGATCGTGCAGGACCTGTTCCTGAACGAGACGGCGCGCTTCGCCCATGTCTTCCTGCCGGGCTGCACCTTCCTGGAGAAGGACGGCACCTTCACCAATGCCGAGCGCCGCATCCAGCTCGTGCGCAAGGTGATGGCGCCGAAGAACGGCTATGCCGACTGGGAAGTCACCCAGCTCCTCGCCAATGCGATGGACATGGGCTGGACCTACACCCACCCCTCGCAGGTGATGGACGAGATCGCGGCGCTGACGCCGAGCTTCTCCGGCGTGTCCTTCGCCCGGCTCGACGAGATGGGCTCGGTGCAGTGGCCGTGCAACGAAGCCAATCCCGAAGGTGTGCCGATCATGCACATCAACGGCTTCGCGCGCGGCAAGGGCAAGTTCGTCATCACCGAATATGTGCCGACCGACGAGCGCACCGGGGCCCGCTTCCCGCTGCTGCTCACCACCGGGCGCATCCTGTCGCACTACAATGTCGGCGCGCAGACCCGCCGCACCGCCAACGTCGCCTGGCACCCGGAGGATCGCCTCGAGCTTCATCCGAACGATGCCGAGCTGCGCGGCGTGCGTGACGGCGACTGGGTGCGGATCGACAGCCGCGCCGGCGCCACCACGCTGCGCGCGCTGATCACCGACCGCGTCGCGCCGGGCGTCGTCTACACCACCTTCCATCACCCGGACACGCAGGCTAACGTCGTCACCACGGACTTCTCCGACTGGGCGACCAATTGCCCCGAGTTCAAGGTGACGGCGGTGCAGATCTCGCGTTCCAACGGCCCGTCCGAGTGGCAGGAAGAATACGACGCCTTCTCGCGCCAGAGCCGTCGCATCGCGACGGCGGCGGAGTGAGGCGGAGCGTATCGCGATGATCCCGGTCGTTCGCCGTGCCCCGCGTCTTGCCGTCACCGGCGATGGCGTCGTGGCCGGCGAGCGGACCATCCCCGAGGAAGTGCCGGTCGCCATCGTCCATAACGGCTCGACCTATGCCGTGATGATGGCAACCCCGGCCGACCTCGAGGATTTCGGCGTCGGCTTCAGCCTCACCGAAGGGGTGATCCGCGATCTGTCCGAGATCGAGCAGATCGAGACCCTGTCCTTCGAGAAGGAAGGCCTTCCCGGCGTCGAGGTGCGGCTCTGGCTTTCGGGCGAGCGCGCCGCCGATGCCGCCGACCGGCGCCGGCGCCTCGCCGGTCCGACCGGCTGCGGCCTGTGCGGGGTGGAGAGCCTGGAGATCGCGGTGCGCCCTGCCCGGCAGGTCGGGGCGGGCCGCGCTTTCACCGGCACGCAGATCGCCCGCGCCATCGCCGCCTTGCGACCGGCGCAGGCATTGAACCGGGAAACGCGCGCGGTCCACGCCGCCGCCTTCTGGGAGCCGGAGGCCGGGCTGATCGCGGTGCGCGAGGATGTCGGGCGCCATAATGCGCTCGACAAGCTGGTCGGCCATCTGGTCCGCGAGGGCCGTGCGGCGGAGGGGGGCATCGTCCTGCTCACCAGCCGGGTGTCGATCGAGATGGTGCAGAAGACCGCGATGCTCGGCGCCGTCGTGCTGGTCGCAGTGTCCGCCCCCACGGCGCTGGCGGTCCGCACCGCGGAAGCCGCCGGCATCACCCTGGTCGCGGTCGCCCGCGACGACGGATTCGAGGTCTTCACCCACCCGCACCGGGTGCTGACGGACGATTCGCAGACCCAAGACCGCCTTAAGCAAGACACCACCCCTACGCACGACACGCAGAGCACGGACCAGACCGCCCATGTCGCATGACCCGGAAGAAACGATGCGCCGCCTCGTCTATATGGCGAACCAGATCGGCACCTTCTTCGACGCCCAGCGCAAGGAGACGGTGGTGCCGGGCATTGCCGGGCATATCGAGAAGTTCTGGGATCCGCGCATGCGCGCCCGCATGGAGGACCACATCGCGAAGACCGACGGCCAAGGCCTGAAGCCGCATGTGCTGGAAGCCTTCCGCACCCTCAAGCCGGTGAGCCGCACCGCGATTCCCCACGCCGTCGCCCCGGCCCATCACTGAGCCTCGCATCGTTGACGAAAAGCTGCCGTCTTCTCCGTGACGGCGGCTTTTGCGCGTGCCGGGCCTGGAGTATTTTCGAGCGACGTGGATACCGGTTCGCGTGAAGAAAATGCGTGGAAACGGAGACCGAGGGCATTTCCGGTGAACCGGTCTTCACCGGAAATGCCCTTGCCTCGTGAACGAAAGACCGGCAGGCCGTCACCGGTCCAGTTCCCCGGCGGCAAGCCGGGCAAGGGCGAGGGCGATGGCGGCGCGGGTGTCGTCGCCATCTTCCATGAACCACGCCGCCGATAGTCCGGCCCACGCCAGAATCCACAGCAGCAGCCGTCGAGGCTCCAGATCGGCCGCCGCCGCGACCACCGCCACGCGGCGCGCGAGGCGGCCGGGCACGCTCGCCACCGGCCGCGCCGGATCGGCGAGATCGGGATTGATGAAAAGATTGGCGAGGTCGAAGCCGGGTTCGCCCAGCAACCCTTTGGGGTCGATCGCGAGCCAGCCGCGCGCCACGAAATCCAGCACATTGCCGTGGTGCAGGTCGCCATGGAGCACACGCAGCCGGCACGGCTCGGCCAACAGCCCGCGCGCCGCCTGCGCGCTCCGCACGAGCAGGCCGCCATGGCGCGCCGCGGCCGACTCCAGTGCCCGGAACCACACCCCGAGCGGCACAAGCTCGGGAGGCGGCAGGGCGCGTGGACGATGCAGCCGCGCGGCGGTGGCGCAGAGAATCCGGCAGGCGTCGTCGTCCTGCCCCTCGCGCGCCATGTCGGCGAGCGCGCCGCCTCCGGTCGCCCGTTCCAGCAGCAGCGCCGTCCCGTCGCGGGCGAGGACGCGCGCCGCGCCGTCCCCCGCCCACCACGCCATCAGCGCCGCGCCGCGGCGCCTCTCCTCCCCGTCGGCGATCCTGAGCATGGCGGGCGCGCCGTCGCGGCGCACCGGCAGTAGCCGGGCGAGGGGCGTGGCGAGCGGCTCGCCATCGGGGACGAGGCGCCAGCGCTCGATCCAGGTGCGGAACATGGCGGAACGATAGCACGCAGCCATGCGGCTCGCCCGTTTGGCTCCTGCCCGGCCGCGAGCGACGGGTTGACGGCGTTCGCCCGCCCGCCCGACACTATGGACGATTGCCGTTACGGACGGTGCCCCGCGACCATCCTTCCGCCATGCCGTCCGGTCACAGACGGAAGGTCCGAAGGCCCGCGGACGACAAGCGAGGGAGCCGCCCATGCATCAAGACGCCCACAGCCTGCTGTTCGGCGCTTTGGTCTTCCTCGGCATGGCGGTCATCGCGGTTCCGCTCACCAAGCGGCTCGGACTGTCCCCCATCGTCGGCTATCTCATCGCCGGCGTCGCCATCGGGCCCTCGGGGTTCAAGGTGTTCAGCGAACCGGAGCGCATCCTCACCGTCGCCGAGATCGGCGTGGTGCTGCTGCTCTTCATCATCGGGCTGGAACTGCAACCCTCGCGCCTGCTTGCCTTGCGCAAGGCAATCTTCGGGCTCGGCACGGCGCAGCTCATCATCAGCGGCACCGCCATCGCGACGCTGGTGCATTATCTCGGCTATGGCTTCGACTGGCGCAGCGGCTTCGTCGCCGGTCTCGCGCTGGCGCTTTCCGCCACATCCATCGCGCTGCAATTGCTGGAGGAGAAGAACGGGCTGAATCAGCCCTATGGCCAGCGCGCCTTCGGGGTGCTGCTGTTCCAGGACATGGCGGTGGTGCCGCTGCTGGCGATGATGCCCCTCATCGCGCCCGGCGTGCACGAGCAGGAGAGCTGGGGAGAGGCGCTGGCCGATGTCGGGCTGGTGGTGCTGGCGGTCGCGGCGGTGGTGCTGGCGGGACGCTATGCGCTGAATCCCCTGTTCCGCATGCTGGCCCGCACCGGCGCGCGCGAGGCGATGACGGCGGCCGCCCTGCTGGTGGTGCTGGGCGCCGGGGCGCTGATGGCTTCCGTCGGCATGTCGATGGCGCTCGGCGCGTTCCTCGCGGGCGTGGTGCTGTCCGAATCCGCCTTCCGCCACGAGCTCGAAGCCAATCTCGACGCGTTTCGCGGACTGCTGCTGGCGCTGTTCTTCATGGGCGTCGGCATGTCGATCAATGCCGATGTCGTCATCAGCAATGCCGGTCTGCTGATCGCCGGAACGGTGCTCATCACCCTCGTCAAGGCGGTGTCGGTGTGGGCGGTGTTCCGCTTTTCCGAGGGGACGCGGGCGGATGCGGTGCGCTCGGCCACGGTGCTGACCTCGGCGGGCGAGTTCTCCTTCGTGCTGTTCCCGGTTGCCCTCAGTTTCGGTCTCATCAGTTCGCGGCAGTCCGACATGCTGTCCGCCTGCGCGGCGATGTCGATGCTGCTCGGGCCGCCGGTCTCGCTCATCGGCGAGCGCATCGCCCGCCGGCTGGAGCCCGCGCCCGTCGTGCCGGACGCCGATGATTTCTCCGACGCGCATGGCTCGGTGCTGGTGGTCGGCTTCGGCCGGTTCGGCCAGATCGTCTCCCAATGCCTGCTGGCGCAGGGGTTGGAGGTCACGATCATCGACAATGATGTGGAGATGATCCAGGGGGCCGGCCGCTTCGGCTTCCGCATCTTCTATGGCGACGGAACCCGGCTCGACGTGCTGCGCGCCGCGGGCGCGGAGAAGGTGCGGGTCATCGCCGTCTGCGTCGACAAGCGCGAGGTCACCAACCGGATCGTCGACATCCTGCGGACCAACATGCCCGACGCCAGGCTCTATGTCCGCTCCTATGACCGCACCCATTCGCTGGAGCTGCGGGCGATGGCGGTCGATTACGAGATGCGCGAGACGCTGGAATCGGCCCTTGCCTTCGGCGAATCGACCTTGCGGGCGGCGGGCATCGATGCCGAGACGTCGAAGGGTGTCATCGAGACCGTGCGCGAGCGCGATTACGAGCGGCTGCTGCGGCAGGAGGCGGAAGGCGTGGACTACGGCATCGACCGCGCCGAGCCCGAGCCGCTGGTCGTGCCCGGCCGCAGCGCCCAGCCCCTCAACCCGGAGGCCGAGGACGTGCTGCGCCACGAGACCGAGTTCTCCGGCTGATTCCGGGCGAATCGCCCGCGAGCTCATCAGTGGTCGCGGCGGCTCGGCAGCCAGTCCGGATCGAGCCGGCGGAAGACCGCGACCGCGAGCGCCAGCGTACCGAGCAGGATCCCGGCGCAGGCCTCGTCACCCAGCGCAGGGCCGTAGGCATGGATCGCAAGAAGGCCTGCCAGCAGAACGCCGGTTACGGAGATCAGGCGGGTGCGCATGCGGTGCATGGAGGTACCTCAGGATGCCGGGCCGGAGGGGCGACGCAGCCACATGACGCAGGATGAAGCGTTCCGGTTCCCGCCCGTATGGGTGTTTTCGTCGCATTTGAGCGCGTGTGACATTGATGCAGCCCGCAAAGCCGCGGAGTCCGGCCGGTTTTCTGCACAGCGCTGCGGCGAACCCCGCGGGAACTTGCGTCGGCCCCGCGCGCGTGGCGTAGTGTCGCGCGCCTGCCGCACAGCCATGTCATTGCTGCGCGTCGGTTTTCAGCCGGCCGTGCCGGCCGGTCGGCCGCTACCCCGGCGGCGATGGAGGAATGGATGCAACTCGGAATTGTCGGTCTCGGGCGTATGGGCGGTAACATTGCGCGGCGGCTCACCCGCGCCGGCCATTCCTGCGTGGTGTGGGACCGCAACGAGGCCGCGGTCTCCGACCTTGCCGCCGACGGCTCGACCGGGGCTGCAGGGCTGGAGGATCTGGTCGGCAAGCTCGATGCGCCGCGCGCGGTGTGGGTGATGCTGCCCGCCGGCGCGCCGACCGAGCAGACCGTGAACGCGCTGGCCGCCGTGATGGAGCCCGGCGATGTCATCATCGACGGCGGCAACAGCTTCTACAAGGACGACATCCGCCGCGCCGCCAGCCTGCGCGAGAAGGGCATCGTCTATGTCGATGTCGGAACCTCGGGCGGGGTGTGGGGACTGGAGCGCGGCTATTGCATGATGATCGGCGGCGAGAAGGCCTCCGTGGACCGGCTCGATCCGATCTTCGCGGCACTGGCGCCCGGCCGCGGCGAGATCCCCGCGACCCCCGGCCGCGAAAGCCGCGACCACCGTGTCGAGCAGGGCTACCTGCACACCGGCCCGGCCGGTTCCGGCCATTTCGTGAAGATGATCCACAACGGCATCGAATACGGCATGATGCAGGCCTATGCCGAGGGCTTCGAGATCCTGAAGCGCAAGGATTCGACCGAGCTGCCGGAAAACGAGCGCTACAGCCTCGACATGGCCGACATCGCCGAGGTGTGGCGGCGCGGCAGCGTGGTGTCGTCCTGGCTGCTCGACCTGTGCGCCATCGCGCTCGCCAAGAACGAGACGCTGTCCGATTTCTCCGGGGCGGTGGCGGATTCGGGCGAGGGGCGCTGGACCGTGATGGCGGCGATCGAGGAGGCGGTGTCCGCCGAGGTGCTCTCCGCCGCGCTCTACACCCGGTTCCGCTCGCGGCAGGACCACACCTTCGGCGAGAAGCTGCTGTCCGCCATGCGCTTCCAGTTCGGCGGCCATGTCGAGCAGCCGGTCACCCCGGTCAAGGAAGGTTGAGCGCACATGAACGACCAGGCAGTCCTGCCCGCCGGCTACGGCCAGGCGGTGCTCCCGGCGGATGCCGCGCCCGCACCGCCCTCCGCGCTCTTCATCTTCGGCGGCTATGGCGACCTGACCAAGCGCCTGTTGATGCCTTCGCTCTACAATCTCGCCCATGAGGGCGTGCTGGACGGGCATTTCGATGTGATCGGTGTCGACCACATCGAAGGCTCGACCGAGGATTTCCGCAACCACCTCACCGAATCGGTGCACCAGCTCGCGGCGGCCGGCCACGAGATCAAGGAGCCGATCTGGAACTGGCTGGTCCAGCGCATCGACTATCTGTCCGGCGATTTCGAAAATCCGGAAACCTATGACCGCATCCGCGAGCGGCTGGAAAAGCGGATGAAGGAAGCCGGCGACGGCAATGCGGTGTTCTATTTCGCCGTGGCGCCGCGCTTCTTCTCCATCATCGCCGAGCAGCTCGGCGCTGCCGGGCTGATGCAGGAGGGCGACAAGGCCTTCCGCCGCATCGTCATCGAAAAGCCCTTCGGCACCGATCTCGCCTCGGCGCGCGCTCTCAACCGCACGCTGCTCTCGGTGGGCGGAGAGAGCCAGATCTACCGGATCGACCATTTCCTCGGCAAGGAAACGGTCCAGAATGTCATGGCCTTCCGGTTCGGCAACGGCATCTTCGAGCCGATCTGGAACCGCGACCATGTCGAGCATGTGCAGATCACCGCGGCCGAGACGGTGGGCGTGGAAAAGCGCGCCCGCTTCTACGACGCCACGGGCGCGCTGCGCGACATGGTGCCGAACCACATCTTCCAGCTTCTCGCCATGACCGCAATGGAGCCGCCGAACTCCTTCGACGCCGACGCGGTGCGCACCGAGAAGGCCAAGGTGATCGAGGCGGTGCGGCGCATCCGCAAGTCCGACGCGCCGAACTACGTGGTGCGTGGCCAGTACCGCGCGGGCACCGTGCTCGGCCAGCATGTCGCGGACTATCGCCGCGAGCCGGATGTCGACCCCTCAAGCCGCACCGAAACCTATGTCGCGATGAAGTGCTTCGTCGACAACTGGCGCTGGAACGGCGTGCCCTTCTACATCCGCACCGGCAAGTCGCTGGCGGTGCGGCGCACCGAGATCGCGATCCATTTCAAGCGGGCGCCGGGCGTGCTGTTCCGCGACAAGCCGGATTGCGAACTCTCGCCCAACGTGCTGGTCATCAATGTGCAGCCGGACGAAGGCATTTCGCTGCGCTTCGCCGCCAAGGTGCCGGGGCGGCGGGTGCGGCTCTCCGAGGTGGATATGGATTTCCGCTATGCCGACTACTTCAAGGCGGCGCCTTCCACCGGCTACGAGACGCTCATCTATGACTGTCTCAGCGGCGACCCGACCCTGTTCCAGCGCGCCGACAACATCGAGGCCGGCTGGAGCGCGGTGGAGCCGATCCTGCAGGCGACCTCGGAAGGCCTGCTCGACATCCATGGCTATGTCGCCGGCACCAGCGGCCCGGTGATGGCGGAGGTTCTGCTGGCGCAGGACGGCTTCCAGTGGCTGCCGCTCGAACAGGGGCTGATGCCATGAGTGATGCAACCTCCCACGCTACGACGTCCAGCACTGCGAGCCCCACCTCGCCGATCCGGCTGATGGTGTCGGATGTCGACGGAACGCTGGTGAACCGCGAAAAGGCGGTGAGCCCCGCGACAGTGGAGGCGGTGGCGAAGCTGCGCGCGGCGGGCTGCCACTTCGCCGCGGTGTCGAGCCGGCCGCCGCGGGGCATGACGCTGCTGATCGAGCCCCTGAGGCTGGAGATCCTCGGCGGATTCAACGGCTCCTGCATCGTGCGGCCGGACCTTTCCGTCATCGAGCAGCATGTGGTGCCGCTCGCGGCCGCCCGCACCGCGATCGAGGTGATGAGCGCGCGCGGCGCCGACATCTGGGTGTTCGCCGACAATGAGTGGTACGTCACCAACCCGGCCAACCCCTATGTCGCCCGCGAGACCCGGACCGTCGCCTTCGACGCGATCGCGGTGAGCGATTTCGGCGACAGCATCGGACGGGCGGGCAAGATCGTCGGCACGTCGAGCGATTACGACATGCTGGCGCAGTGCGAAGCCGATCTTCAGGCGATGCTCGGCGACACCGCCTCGGCGCATCGCTCGCAGCATTACTACCTCGACATCACCCATCCGGGCACCGACAAGGGCCATGCGGTGGAGGTGTTCGCCCGCCATTTCGGCGTGGCGCTCGACGAAGTTGCGGTGATCGGCGACATGGCGAACGACCTGCCCATGTTCGCCAAGGCCGGGCTCGCCATCGCCATGGGCAACGCCACCGATGCGGTGAAGGCGAAGGCGGATGCGGTGACCGCGACCAATGCCGAGGACGGCGTGGCGCAGGCCATCGCGCGCTTCGTGCTGCCGCGCGCGCCGGGTGCCTGAGGGACTGGCCGACAGGTGACGCCGGCGCCGGCTTGCGGTATCGGCGGGGGAGGCCCGCCGAAGGAGGCACGTACCGCATGACGGACATCCAGCGCGTCGTCGAGGAGATCGCGGAGGAGATGCGCGCCCGGCCGGACCGTGGCGAGGTCGCGACCTATATTCCCGAACTGGCCCGTGTCGATGTCCGGCAGTTCGGGCTCGCCGTCATCGACACCGAGGGGAATGTCGCGGCGGCCGGCGATTGCGACGTGCCGTTCTCGATCCAGAGCGTGTCGAAGGTGTTCACCCTGACGCTCGCGCTCGGCAAGGCGGGCGACCGATTGTGGAAGAAGGTGGGGCGCGAGCCCTCCGGCAGCGCCTTCAACTCCATCGTCCAGCTCGAATATGAGAAGGGCATTCCCCGCAATCCCTTCATCAATGCCGGTGCCATCGCGGTGACCGACACCATCCTCTCCGGCCACCAGCCGCGCGAGGCGCTGGGCGAGATCGTGCGCTTCATGCGCTTTCTCGCCGACGACCAGAACGTGCACATCGACGAGGCGGTGGCGGCCTCCGAGCAGCGCACCGGCTTCCGCAATGCGGCGCTCGCCAATTACATGAAGGCCTATGGGGTGCTGGAGAACCCGGTGGATTTCACGCTGGGCGTTTATTTCCACCATTGCGCGATCGCGATGAACTGCCGCCAGCTCGCCATGGCGGGCCGCTTCCTCGCGCAGCGCGGCAAGCATCCGGTGACGGGGCTTTCGGTGGTGCCTCCGGAACGAGCGCGGCGCATCAATGCGGTGATGCTGACCTGCGGCCATTATGACGGCTCGGGCGAGTTCGCCTATCGCGTCGGCTTGCCGGGCAAGAGCGGGGTGGGGGGAGGCATCCTCGCCATCGCGCCGGGCAAGGCGTCGATCGCGGTGTGGGCGCCGGGGCTGGATGCCGCCGGCAATTCCCATCTCGGCCGCATCGCGCTGGAAGCGCTGACCCGGCGGCTGGGCTGGTCGATCTTCGGCGCCTGATCCCCACAAAAAAGGGCCGCACCTCACGGGAGCGGCCCCTCATGGGAGACAGGATACGCGCATGTCGTCAGTTCTTGCGCTCGTGTTCGGCGGCGTGCTCGGCATCCTGGATCGCCTCGGCATGGTACCAGCTGCCATCGAGGGCGGCGGCGATCTGCAGCGAGGGGATCTCGAAGGGCTGCGGGGCCTTTGCGCGGGCGCCCGTCAGGCCGGCGCGGCCGCCCTTCGGGAACTGGAAGATCTGCGCCCCTTCGGGGGCGATGGTCGGTGTCGGCATCGTCTTACTCCTTACGTGCTGCGCAGCGTGGCGTCAGCTCTTGAACCCTATATAGCATTCAATGCCCCGTTGTGCAGCAGATTGCCTAATCTAAAAGCAGTATTTGCCGTAAATTTCAGCACAATCCATATTGCCACGGCTCCCGGCAAATCTCCGCCCCCGACCTGTCGATACGAGCATCCGCCGAATATTTGTGCGCCCACAAATTGGACGTCTGCCGCGCTTCTGTGCCGATCGGATAGGCGGCCTGCCTTCCAAGTGGGCAAACCCTGCTTCGCCGTACCGTGGGTCGGTCGCCCGCTGCCGCCTCTCCGTTTGCGACATGGCAGCCCTGCGTTTTACCTCTCGCCGCTCACCGTCCCGCGAGACCCTTGGTCAACGGGGATCGGCGCCGCCTGTTCCATGGCCGGGCGTCGTGCGAATCACGGCGCGGGCGCGGGGTCGTCCCATCTGGCACGCTTCCTGCTTATGTCTTGCCAGCCTCTGGCGGTGGCGATGCCCCTTGCGCGGCATCGGCAAGCCTCGCGCTCCGAGCTTATGAGAGACCCGCAATGACGAAGTACAAACTCGAGTACATCTGGCTGGACGGCTACACCCCCGTCCCGAATCTGCGCGGCAAGACGCAGATCAAGGAATTCGACCATTTCCCGGCGCTCGAGGAGCTTCCGCTCTGGGGTTTCGACGGCTCGTCGACCATGCAGGCGGAAGGCCGCAGCTCCGACTGCGTGCTGAAGCCCGTCGCGTGCTACCCCGATCCGGCCCGCAAGAACGGCGTTCTGGTGATGTGCGAAGTGATGATGCCGGATGGCGTCACCCCGCATGCTTCCAACGCCCGCGCCACGATCCTCGACGATGAAGGCGCCTGGTTCGGCTTCGAGCAGGAGTACTTCTTCTACAAGGACGGCCGTCCGCTCGGCTTCCCGGAGCACGGCTATCCCGCGCCGCAGGGCCCGTACTACACCGGCGTCGGCTTCAAGAATGTCGGCGACGTCGCCCGCCAGATCGTGGAAGAGCATCTCGAGCTCTGCCTCGAGGCCGGCATCAACCATGAAGGCATCAACGCGGAAGTCGCGAAGGGCCAGTGGGAATTCCAGATCTTCGGCAAGGGCTCCAAGAAGGCGGCCGACGAAGTGTGGATGGCCCGCTATCTGCTGCAGCGCCTGACCGAAAAGTACGGCATCGACATCGAGTGGCACTGCAAGCCGCTCGGCGACACCGACTGGAACGGCTCGGGCATGCACTGCAACTTCTCCACGAAGTATATGCGCGAAGTGGGCGGCAAGGCCTATTTCGAGGCGCTGATGGCGCAGTTCGACAAGAACCTCGACGACCACATCGCCGTCTACGGCCCGGACAACCACATGCGCCTCACCGGCAAGCATGAGACGGCGCCGTGGAACAAGTTCTCCTACGGCGTGGCCGACCGCGGTGCTTCGATCCGCGTGCCCCACTCCTTCATCAAGAACGACTACAAGGGCTATCTCGAGGACCGCCGCCCGAATTCCCAGGGCGACCCCTACCAGATCGCTTCCCAGGTTCTGAAGACCATCTCGGAAGTCTCGACCGCGGCCTCCGCTGCGGCCTGATCGACCTTACCGAACGGCTTGAGATCCAGCGGCGCCGGTCCTCGTGACCGGCGCCGTTTTCGTCTGCAGCCGGCTCGCTTCCCCCGGTAACTCAGACCGAACTCAGCAGGATACTGGTTTCGCTGTTCAGCACCCCGTCTATGGTGCGCACCTGGCGAAGCACGCGGTCGAAATCGCTGAGGCTCGCGGCACGGATCTCGGCGATCAGGTCCCAGCCACCGTTGGTGGTGTGCAGCGCATGCAGCTCCGGCAGGCCGCGCAACGTCCGGATCACCGCGGTCGTGGAGCGGCCGGTCACCTCGATCAGCATCACCGCCCGGATCGCGGAGGCGTCATAGTCCTGTCGCACCCGCAGGGTGAAGCCGAGCACGGCGCCTGATTCCAGCAGCCGGTCGATCCGCTTCTGCACCGTGGCCCGCGTGATACCGAGGATGGTCGCCAGTTTCGACACCGGAGCCCGCCCGTCCTCGCGCAGGATGGCGATCAGGCGATGATCGAGATCGTCGAAGACGTGCATATCGGATCGATCATTCATACTGAGCAAAATGTTCAGAAGGATTGATAAATTTATACAGGATGGAGATTCTAGGCGCAAACTGCGTAGTCCTAGCATCCCCCTCGCATCGTTCATCGCCAGCGAGGGGTTTTAACCATGCACGCCGCCGCCATCCTGAGCCGTCCCGTCCCGTCCCACGCCAAGCGCTCCGTGCAGGCTCCCCGTGCGGTTGTGATGATCCGCCCGCATCACTTCACGCCGAATGAGGCGACGGCGGCGGACAATGCCTTCCAGTGCCCGGTCACCGGCAGCCGCGGAAGCCTCGCCTCCCATGCCTATCGGGAGGTGAGCGCGGTCGCGGAGGCGCTGGCACAAGCGGGCGTCGACGTGCACCTGTTCGAGGACGAGGGCACCGAGACGCCGGATTCGGTGTTCCCCAACAACTGGTTCTCCACTCATTCGGGCGGCCATGTCGCGCTCTATCCGATGTTCTCGCCCAGCCGGCGGCGGGAGCGGCGCGCGGATGTGGTGGAGATGCTCAAGCAGCGCTACCGCGTGCAGGACATCATCGACTATTCGGGGCTGGAGCAGGACGAGGTCTATCTCGAAGGGACCGGCGCCATGGTGCTGGACCATATTGAACGCGTCGCCTATGCCGCCCGGTCGAACCGGACCAATGAGATCGCGCTGGAGCGCTTCTGCACGCACTTCAATTTCGAGCCGGTGGTGTTCGATGCGGCGGATGCGGCGGGCCGGCCGATCTACCACACGAATGTGCTGATGTGCGTCGGCACCGAGGTTGCGCTGATTGGGCTCGACACCATCCGCGATGCGCGCCGGCGTGCCGAGGTCGCCGACCGGCTGTCCGATGCCGGGCGCGCGGTGGTGGCGCTGAGCCATCGCCAGATCGAGGACTTTGCCGGCAATGCAATAGAGCTCGACGGGCGCGGGGGGCGCATTCTCGCCCTGTCCGCCCGCGCCGCCCGCAGCCTCACCGCGGAACAGCGCGGGGTGCTGGAGCGCTCCGTCGAGCTATTGCCGCTGGAAGTGCCGACCATCGAACTTGCCGGCGGGTCGGTGCGCTGCATGCTCGCCGGCATCCACCTGTCGCCGCGCGGCTGAGGAGCGGCGCGCCCGGCCCGGCCGGGCGCGCCGGCATCGTCAGCGGGCAGCCTGCCGGGCCAGCACGCCCATCGCGGTCATGATGAGACGGGCGATATTGAGCGCGCCGAGGCCGCTGACATCGCGTTCCGGCATGAACTCGACGAAGTTCATCGCCGCGATCCGCCCGCGCGCGGCGGCACCCTTGATGAGATCGACCATCTGGTAATAGTTCAGCCCGCCGGGGCAGCGGCCGATGACTCCGGGCACGAGCGCGGGGTCCATCACATCGGCGTCGGTGGTGACGATGATGTTGGAGCCTTCCGGGATCAGGGCGAGTGCGGCCTCCACGCCCTGCCGGTGCAGTTCATATCCGGTGACGAAGCGCACGCCCCAGTCCAGCGCGTCCTGATAGTCCTGCGGGCGGGCCGAGCCGATGCTGCGCGCGCCGACCTGGACGATGCGCTCGATGTGCTTCATCTCGGAGGCGCGGCGCATGGTGGAGGAGAGGCCCTGTCGCTCGCCCATATATTCGTCGCGCCAGTCGATATGGGCGTCGAGCTGGAGAATGGTGTAGCGCTCGCCTGTCTCGCCAAGAGCCTCCAGGACCGGGATCGGGATGGAATCGTCGCCGCCGACCGTGATCGGCACCGCACCGCGGGCGCGAATGGTACGAATGGCGTTGCGGATGATCTCGCGGTTGCCGGGGGCATCCGCCTCGTCATAGGGCAGGTTGCCGCAATCGACCGCCGCCAGCTCGCGGCTCGGGAACATGGGGCCGCCCAGGTCGAAATCGTAGTGCCAGAGATTGGCGGCAAGCGAGACGGTTGCCGCCCGTAGCGCGTCGGGCGCGTGGCGGCAATAGGCGCCCACCGCGCTGTAGGGGCTCGCGCAGGGCGCGCCGATGAAGGCGACCGGCGCCTTGAGTTGGTTCAGGTCGCTGCAGGCTTCCAGACCCATGAAGGTCGAGGCGGCGGAACCGTAGAGGGCGGCGAGGTCGGGCGTGTCGGTCATTGGAGCCTCGATTGGGCGGGACGGGCGGGACAAGGCAAGGCAAGGCAAAGGCTAAGTCAGGACGACAGGGCGGCGGCTTCGGAGCTGCGGCGCAGCGCGCGGCGACAGTCCATGCCTTGTGTGAATAGGCATATCGCGTATGTCAAGTAACTTGACTTACGCGACAGACAGATGCCATGTACCCGCCCAATGGACGGGGGGCAGCACGGCGTGGACAGGGACAGCGAGGCAGCCGGCGCGCAGCCGATCATCGCGGCGCAGCGCATCTGCAAGGATTTCGGCTCGCTTTCCGTGCTGCGCGGCATCTCGCTCGAGGCTGCGAACCACGACGTGATTTCAATCATCGGCGCCAGCGGTTCGGGCAAGAGCACCTTCCTGCGCTGTCTCAACCTCCTGGAAATGCCGACCAGCGGATCCCTGCGCATCGGCGGCGAGGACCTCGACCTACGGCCCGGTCCGCAGGGACTCGTAGCCGGCGACAGAAAGCAGGTGCGCCGCATCCGCGCCATGCTCGGCATGGTGTTCCAGGGGTTCAATCTCTGGTCGCACATGAATGTGCTGGACAACGTCATGGCCGGACCGGTCCACGTTCAGGGCAGGTCGAAGGCCGAGGCCCGGGAGAGCGCGGAGCATTATCTCCAGCGCGTCGGGCTCTACGAAAAGCGCGACGCCTATCCCGCCTTCATGTCCGGTGGCCAGCAGCAGCGCGCCGCCATTGCCCGCGCGCTGGCCATGGAGCCGGCGGCGGTGCTGTTCGACGAGCCGACCTCCGCGCTCGACCCGGAACTCGTCGGCGAGGTGCTGAAGGTCATACGCGGTCTCGCCGAGGAGGGGCGCACCATGATCGTGGTGACCCACGAAATGGCCTTCGCCCGCGATGTCTCCTCGAAGGTCCTGTTTCTCCACAAGGGCGAGGTGGAGGAGGCCGGCCCGCCCGGCGAACTCTTCCGCGCGCCCCGTTCCGAACGCCTGAAAGCCTTCCTGACCCGGGCCGCCGTCTGAAACGCGGCCTCAATGAAAACTGGGGACTCTCGATGAAGAACTATCTGGCCCTCGGCTTCGCGCTGTCCTGCGTGATGGGCGCCCTCGCCGGCCCGGTCGCAGCGCAGGACAAGACCCAGGACAAGACCATCGTCTTCGCCACGGAGGCGGCCTATCCGCCCTTCAACCTGCTGACCTCGGACGGCAAGATCGTCGGCTTCGACGTCGATATCGCAATGGCCGCCTGCGAGAAGATGAAGCGCACATGCGCGTTCGTCCAGCAGGACTGGGACGGCATCGTCGCCGGCCTGCAGACCCGCCGCTACGACGCCATCTTCTCCTCGATGGGCATCACCGAGGAACGCAAGAAGCAGCTTCTCTTCACCGATCCCTATTACCGTCCCTCCGCCGCCTTCGTCGGCACGTCGGACGTGAAGGTCGACTTCAAGGATCCGGCGCTCGGCGGTGCCACGGTCGGCGCGGTGCCGGGAATCTATGAGTGTTATGTGAAGAAGGCCTATCCGAAGGCCAAGCTCACGGTCTATCCGAACTCCGATGCCCTTTATCTCGACCTGACCTCGGGGCGGATCGACCTTGCCTTCAACGGCATGGTGGCGATCACCAACTCCTTCCTGAAGAGCGATGACGGCAAGGGCTTCGCGCTGGTCGGCGAGCCGGTGCGCGATGCCGGCTGCCTCGGCGAGGGCGCCGGCGTCGCCATGCGCAAGGACGACGTCGCGCTGAAGGAGGCGCTGGACAAGGCGTTCAAGGACATGCGTGCCGACGGCACCTACAAGGCGATCAACGACAAGTACTTCACCTTCGACATCTACGAGTGATCCGGCGGAAGGCCGGCATGCCGCGCGCGAGCGGCCTGCCGGCCTCGCCCTTCCCGCAAGCTCCGGACGCCGTGAAGCCGCTCCCATGAAAGTGCTCACCGACTTCCTGCCGATCGTGCTGCACGGCATGCTGGTGACCGTCGCGCTCAGTCTCGGGGCGATGGTGCTGGCGACCGCGATCGGCCTCGGCGGTGCCTGGGCGCGGCTCGCCGGCAACCGGGCGGTGCGGCTGGCGGCGCTCGCCTATACGGTGCTGGTGCGCGGCATGCCGCCCCTGGTGCTGATGCTGCTGCTCTATTTCGGCGGTCAGACCGCCATCAACGCCACCGCCGACGCGCTCCGGCTCGAGCCGCTGCGGATCGAACCCTTCACCGCGGGCATCGTGTCGATCGGGGTTATCTTCGGCGCCTATCTCACAGAGACCTTCCGCGGCGCCTATCTCTCCATCCCGCAGGGCGAGATCGAGGCCGGCATCGCCGTCGGCATGCCGCCCTTGACGCTGGCTCGTGTCGTCGTCCTGCCGCCACTGATGCGGCTCGCCCTTCCGGGCTACTGGAACATCTGGCTGACGCTGGTGAAGTCCTGCGCGCTGGTTTCGGTGATCGGGCTCCAGGATGCGGTCTATGCCGCGCTTTCGATCGGCCGTTCAACCCGCGAACCCTTCACCTTCATGCTGGTCGTGATGGTGCTGTACCTCGCTTATACGGGGCTTGCGGACCTTGCCTTCCGCGCCCTCGGCCGCAGGCTCGCGCGCGGCACGCGCACGGCCGGGGTGTGAGGGCGCGCCATGTATGCCTTTCAGGTTCTTTCCGACCACATCCCGCTCTTCCTCACCGGTCTCGGCAACACCCTGCTGCTGCTGGTGCTTTCGGCGGTACTCGCCTTCGCGCTGGCGCTTCCTTTGGCGCTGGTCGTGACCCGCAAGGTGCGTGTAGCGACGCCGCTGATCGAAGCGGTGAGCTATATGTTCCGCGGCACTCCCCTGATTGTTCAGGTGTATCTGCTCTATTACGGCCTCGCCCAGTTCGCCTTCATCCGCGGCAGCCTGCTCTGGCCCTGGCTGCGCGAGGCCTGGACCTGCCTGCTCATCGCCTTCACGCTGGGCAGCTGCGCCTATCTCATCCAGATCCTGCGCGGCGCGATCGAAGCGGTTCCCCATGGCGAGGTCGAGGCGGCGCGCGCGATCGGCATGTCGCCCTTCCAGACGCTGCGCATCGTCGTGTTGCCCAATGCGCTGCGCCGCTCGCTGCCGAGCCTCGAGAACGAGACCATCTTCCTGCTGCACGCCACCGCCATCGCCAGCCTCGTGACAGTGATCGACCTGCTGGGGGCGGGGCGCAACTTCAACACCATCTACTATTTCACCTATGAAGGCTTCGCGATCGCCGGCCTGCTGTATCTGGCCATCGTCGGCTTTCTGCGCCTCACCTTCGCTCTCCTCGAAAAGAAGCTGCTGGTCCACCTGCGGCGCGCCGGCATCTAGCTGCGCGCCGCGCCGCTCCTGAGCGGTTGCGACAGGGAAACGCCATGAACATCGTCACCGCCACCCGAACCCCCGCCGATTGGCAGGCCCGCGCCGCGGCCCTGTCCATCCGTACCGAGGCTTTCATCGATGGGCGCTACCGTCCCGCCGTCGAGGGGCGCAGCTTCGAGAATGTGAACCCGGCGACGGGCGCGAAGATCGCGGACATCGCCGCCTGCACAACGGCCGATGTCGATCTCGCGGTAATCGCGGCGCGGCGCAGCTTCGAGTCCGGGGTCTGGTCGCGGTGCGATCCGGCCGAGCGCCGGCGCGTGCTGGTGCGGCTCGCCGACCTTATCCTCGTCCATGCCGAGGAGCTCGCTCTGCTCGAGACGCTCGACATGGGCAAGCTTCTGCGCGATTCGGCGATGCTGGACATTCCCGGCTCGGCCGAGGTGTTCCGCTGGTATGGAGAGGCCTGCGACAAGCTGAACGGTGAGGTGGTGCGGGCCGGCGAGGGTGCGTTCGCCCTCATCGACCATGAGCCGGTGGGGGTCATCGGCGCGGTGGTGCCGTGGAACTTCCCGCTCAAGATGGCGGCGTGGAAATGCGCGCCCGCCCTCGCGGCCGGCAACAGCGTCATTCTGAAGCCGGCCGAGCAGTCCCCGCTCACCGCGTTGCGCCTCGCCGAGCTGGCCGCGGAAGCCGGGGTGCCGGACGGGGTGTTCAACGTGCTGCCCGGATTCGGACACGAGGCGGGGCAGGCGATCGGCCTGCATGCCGGCATCGATTGTGTCGCCTTCACCGGCTCGACCGAGATCGGCAAGCGGTTCCTCAGCTATGCCGGCGCCTCGAACATGAAGCGCATCTGGCTGGAATGCGGCGGCAAGAGCGCCAATCTCGTCTTTCCCGAGGCGAAGGACCTCGACCGTGCCGCGACCTTCGCCGTGCAGGGCATCTTCTTCAACCAGGGCGAGGTCTGCTCGGCAACGTCGCGGCTCTTTGTCCATCGCGATATCGCAGAGGACTTCATCGCCCGCGTGCTGGCGAAGGTCGATGCCTACCGGCCGGGCGATCCGCTGGATGCGGCCTCGGGCATGGGTGCGATGGTGAGCGAGGAGCACACCGCGCGGGTGATGGACTATATCGCCATCGGCCGTGAAGGTGCGACGCTGGCCTGCGGCGGTGAGCGCGTTCTCGCCGAGACCGGTGGCTGTTTCATCGCCCCCACCGTGTTCACCGGCGTCGACCCTGCCTCGCGGCTGGCGCGCGAGGAGGTGTTCGGGCCCGTTCTCGCCATCTCCACCTTTGCGGACGAGGCCGAGGTCGTGCGCCTCGCCAATGATTCCGTGTACGGCCTTGGCGCCTCGGTCTGGACCAATGATCTCGCCCAGGCCCATCGCGTCGCACGCACTCTTCACGTCGGTTCGGTGAGCGTGAACACCGTGGACGCGGTGGATGTGCGCACGCCCTTCGGCGGGGTGAAGCAGTCCGGCAGCGGGCGCGATCTCTCGCTGCACGCCTTCGACAAATACACCGACCTCAAGACGACGTGGATCTCGCTGTGAACGCGCATGTGCGGCCCGGCCGCCTGACCGACGGGACGCGGCTGTGGTCGAGCCTCATGGACATGGCCCGGATCGGTGCCTTGCCGAACGGAGGCTGCTGCCGGCTGGCACTCACCGACGAGGATCGCGCCGCCCGCGATCTGTTCGTGCGGTGGTGCCGGGAAGAAGGCCTGACGATGCAGGTCGATCCGTTCGGCAACGTCTTCGCGACACGTGCGGGCCGGCGTCCGGATGCCGGCCATGTGCTGGTGGGCAGCCACCTCGACACCCAGCCGCATGGCGGCCGGTTCGACGGCGTGCTCGGCGTGCTGGCGGGGCTCGAGGCGGTGCGTGGATTGAACGCGGCCGGGATCGAGACGGAACAGGCCATTACGCTCGTGAACTGGACCAATGAGGAAGGCGTACGTTTTTCGCCTGGCCTCACCGGTTCGGCGGGCTTCATAGGCGCGATCGGGGCTTATGACGGCATGGCGGTGAGCGGGGTCGGACAGGTGCCGTTCCAGTCCGAGCTGCACCGGATCGGCTATGCCGGACGCGAGCGGTTCTCCGGGCGCATTGCCGGCTATTATGAGCTGCACATCGAGCAGGGACCGGTGCTGGAACGCGCGGGCGTTCCCATCGGCGTGGTCGAGGGCGTGCAGGGGGTGCGCTGGCTGGAGATCGACCTCGCCGGGGAGGATCGGCACGCCGGCACGACGCCCGCCGCCGACCGGCGCGACGCCTTCATGGCCGCCGCCGGCCTCGCCACGAGAATGCGCGGCGCGGCGCTCGCCCATGATCGCGCCTTCCGCATCACCTTCGGCCGCGTCGCGGTCGAACCCGGCTCGGTCAACACCGTGCCGGGGCGGGTCACGATGAGCGTCGACCTGCGCCATTCGGATGTCGGTCTGCTGGAGCGGGTGGAGCAGGAAATCACCGAGGCGGTTGCAGCCTTGCGCGGCACTGAGGGCGTCGTCGGCACGGTGCGCCGGACCATGGATGTCGCGCCGGTGGCGTTCGATCCGGCGATGCAGGACGTCATCGAGGGTGCCGCCTGCGAGATCGGCGCCGCCACGCGTCGGCTGCCGAGCGGAGCGATGCACGATGCGAGCAACCTCGCCCGCATCGTGCCCGGCGCCATGGTCTTCGTGCCCTCGCGGGGCGGCATCAGCCACAACGAAAACGAATGGACCGAGCCGGAGCACATCGCGGATGGTTGCGAGGTTCTGGCACGCGCCATGCTGCGCCATGCCATGGGAATGGTCGCGGCACATTAAGGGGTACCAATGGAAACGCCCGACGCGAATGTCAGGATCGGCGCCCGGCTCAAGCATGCCCGGCTGCTGATGGGCCTCAGCCTGGCCGAACTCGGCCAGCGGGTCGGCGTCACCGAAGGCTTCCTGTCCAAGCTGGAGAACGGGCGCTCGCAGGCCTCCATCGGAACGCTGCACAAGCTGGTGCAGGCGCTGGACACCAATATGAGCACGCTCTTCGCCGCTCCGCCGGAGGGCGAGGGAGCCGTGACCGTGGTGCGGGCGAATGAGCGCCCGCGACTCGAAACCGGGCACATAAGGGCCGGCAACAAGGTGGTGCTGGAGCGGCTGGTACCGCACCGGCCGGACCAACTACTGCAGATCAACATTCACGTCATTCCGGCCGGGGGCGGCAGCCCGGATGTCATCAGCCACGGCGGACAGGAGTTCGGCTATGTGCTGACGGGAGCCTTCACCCTCATCGTCGACGGCCATCAGCGCCGGCTCGCCGAGGGTGACTCCTTCTATTTCGATTCGTCGCTGCCCCATGGCTATCGCAACGAAGGCACCGCAGAGGCCCGCGTGCTGTGGGTCAATACCCCGCCGACCTTCTGACAGCGACAGTCAAGCTCTGATCCCTTAAGTCAAGTAACTTGACTAGTGCCTCACTCCTGCCTATTGACGAGTCCTTCCCATTCCAGCGCGAGACACGCTCATGGCCTATGATGTGCACGACGTCCGGCGGCATTTTCCCGGGCTTGCGCGCGAGCGCGACGGCAAACCGGTCGCGTTCCTCGACAATCCGGCCGGCACCCAGGTGCCGCTCTCGGTGGTCGACCGCATGGCTTCCGCCATGCTGCACACCAATGCCAATCTCGGCGGCGCCTTCGACACCTCGATCGAAGCCGGCGAGATGGTCGATGGCGCACACCGGGCGGCGGCGACGCTGGTGAATGCCGCCGAGACCGGCGAGGTGTTCTTCGGGCAGAACATGACCACGCTCACCTTCGCCATGTCGCGCAGCATCGGCTCGCTGCTGAAGGAGGGCGACGAGATCGTGCTCTCGCGCATGGACCACGACGCCAATGTCGCGCCGTGGCTGATGCTGGCGGAAGACAGAGGGCTGGTGGTGCGCTGGCTCGACTTCTCGCCGGAGACCTACGAGTTCGACCTCGCCGACCTCGCTGCCCTGATGAACCCGCGGACCCGTCTCGTCGCGGTCTGCTATGCCAGCAACATTACCGGCACCATCAACGACATCGCCGGCATTTCGAAGATCGCCCACGAGGCCGGGGCGCTGGTCTATGTCGATGCCGTGCAATACGCCCCGCACGGCCTGATCGACGTGCAGGCGCTCGGCTGCGATTTCCTCGTCTGTTCGGCCTACAAGTTCTTCGGCCCGCATTACGGCATCTTCTGGGGCCGGCGGGAGGTTCTGGACCGGCTGCGCGCCTACAAGGTGCGTGCTGCGTCCGGCGACCTGCCGTGGCGCTTCACCACCGGCACCACCAATCGCGAGCAACTCGCCGGCGTCCACGCCGCGATCGATTACATCGCCGGCCTGTCCCGCTTCGAACCGGCGCTCGGCACCACGGTGGACCTGCGCGGAAGGCTCGCCGCCGGCTTCAGGGTGATGAAGCGGCACGACGACATGCTGACCTTGCGGCTGATCGAGGGGCTGAAGCCTTTCAACCGGGTACGAATCCTCGGCATCACCGATCCCGCCGCCATCGCCCGGCGCGTCTCGACCGTGAGCTTTTATGTGGAGGAGGCTTCCTCCGCCGATATCGTGGCGCCCTGGAACAGCGAGGGCATCCAGGTCTGGAGCGGGCACAATTACGGTCTCGAGCCCAATAGGCGCCTGGGCATTCTCGAAAAGGGGAGCGGCATCCGCGTAGGGCCGGTGCACTACAACACGCCGGAGGAGATCGACCGCGTGATCGCCGCTGTGGACCGCTCGCTCGGCGAGAGAAACTGAGCCGGCCGAAGCTGATCCTTGCCGACGGAGATGAGGAGGGCCGTGGTTCGATGAACCGGGGCCTTTTCCGTCAGGCCGCCATGTTTCGGGGGATGGCGACGCCGTGGCCGGTGACGGCGGCCGGCGCTGATGAAATCATCTGCCCGAAAATGTGCCACGAGGCATAAATGAGCGGAGCGGTCATGAGCGAACATGTGCGTGTCGTGGTCATCGGGGGTGGTGCGGTCGGGGCGAGCTGCCTCTACCATCTTGCCCTGATGGGCTGGAGCGATGCGCTGCTGATCGAGCAGAACGAGCTGACCTCCGGCTCGACCTGGCACGCCGCCGGCAATGTGCCGACCTATTCCTCCAGCCTCACCCTGTTGAAGCTGCAGGACTATTCGGCGTCCCTCTATCGCCGGCTCGGTGCCGAGGTCGACTACCCGATCAACTACCATGTCGTGGGGGCGCTGCGCCTCGCCCATACCGACGAGCGCATGGCCGAGTTCCGGCACATCGCCGCCATGGCCGCGTTGAACGGCATGGCGTTCGACATCCTGGCGCCCGACGAGATCCCGGAAAAGCACCCCTTCATCGGGCTCGACGACCTCAAGGGCGCGCTGTGGGATCCCTATGACGGCGACATCGACCCCGCCCAGCTGACGCAGGCGCTCGCCAAGGGCGCCCGCGACCTCGGCGCCCGCGTGCAGCGCTTCACCCGGGTCATCGGGCTGGAGCAGCTCGCCTCCGGGGACTGGAAGGTGACCACCGACAAGGGCGAGATCATCGCCGGAGTGGTGGTGAATGCCGCCGGTTACCGCGCCGGCGAGGTGATGGCGCTCCTTGGCCGGCATCTGCCCATCGTCGCCATGCAGCACCAGTATCTCGTCACCGAGGACGTGCCGGAACTGGCGGGACGCGCCACGCGGCTGCCGCTGATGCGCGACCCGGACGTTTCCTACTACATGCGGCAGGAGCGCGGCGGCTTCATCCTCGGCCCCTATGAATGGGACGCCCGTCCGATGTGGCTCGACGGATTGCCGGCCGACTTCTCCTTCCAGCTCTGGAACGACGACCTCGACCGGGTCGCGCCGGTCGTCGAGGCGATCATCGAGCGGGTGCCGATCCTCGCCAGCGCCGGCATCCGCAAGGTGGTGAACGGCCCGATTCCCTATTCGCCGGACGGCAATCCCTATATCGGCCCCGAGCACGAGCTCACCAATTTCTTCCACTGCAACACCTTCAGCTTCGGCATCGCGCAGGCCGGCGGGGCCGGCAAATGCCTTGCCGAATGGGTGGTGGAAGGACGCCCGGAATGGGACCTGTGGTCGCTCGACCGCCGTCGCTACACCGGCTATGCCGACCAGGCCTTCACCGTGGCGAAGGCGGTGGAGGTCTACCAGAACGAGTATGCCCCCGCCTTCCCGAACGAGGAGCGGCCCGCCGGCCGACCTCAGCGCACCTCGCCGACCTATCCGCTGCTGAAGGAGCGCGGCGCGGTGTTCGGCATGCGCGGTGGCTGGGAGAGGGCGGTCTATTTCGACGTCGACGGCGTCGCGCCCGTCCCTTCTCTCAGCTTTGCCCGCCGCCGCAACTGGTTCGACCTCGTCGGCCGCGAAGTGGAGGCGGTGCGCACGGCCGCGGGCCTGATCGAGCTTGCCGGGCTCACGCGCCTTGAGGTCGGCGGCCCCGGCGCGGCGGCCTTCCTCGACCGCCTCCTCGCCTCCCCGCTGCCGCCGGTCGGTCGCGCCGGCCTCGGTTATGCTCTGGACGCGGCCGGCGGCATTCTCAGCGAATTCCTCGTTGTGCGGCGGGCGGAGGATGCCTTCCTCCTCACCGCGGCCGCTGCGGCGGAGTGGCACGATGACGACCTGCTGCGCCACGCCTTGCCGGCGGACGGCTCGGTGACGCTGCGGGTCGCGAGCCTCACGGAGACGCTGCTGGCGCTTGCCGGGCCGAAGGCGCGCGAGGTGCTGTCCCGGCTCACGGAGGCCGATCTCTCCAATGACGGTTTCCCCTGGCTCGGTGCGCGCACGATCCATGTCGCGGGCATCGAGGTGCTGGCGGTGCGCACCTCCTATGTGGGCGAGCTCGGCTGGGAGCTGCATGTGCGCAATGGCGATGCGGTCGCACTCTATCGCGCGCTGCTGGAGGCGGGGGAGGCATCAGGGCTCCGGGAATTCGGCCTCTACGCGCTCGAAAGCCTTCGGCTCGACAAGGGCTATCGTGGTTGGAAGACGGATATCGAGACCGGCTTCACCCCCTACGAGGCCTCGCTGGGCTGGGCGGTGGACCTCGGCAAGCCGGACTTCATCGGCAAGGCGGCGCTGCTGGAGGGCGGCATGCAGCAACCCCGGCAGGTTCTGGTGCCGTTCCTGCTGGACGAAGCCGGCGAAGCCGATGCCCCGGCGGCGGCGCCGGTCTTCGTCGCTGGCCAGCGGGCGGGCATGGTGACCTCAGGCGGCTGGAGCTACACGCTCGGCCGCAGCATCGGCCTCGCCATCGTGCCGCAGGAGGCCGCCGCGCGGGGTACGGCGATCGTTATCGAGATCTACGGCCGGCGCTGCCCGGCGACCATCGGTGCCGAACCTATGTTCGACCCCGCCAATGAGCGTGCGCAGGCATAGCAACGAGACAGCGACGCCGGTCATGACTCCCCCCGAAAGCCCAAGCGCGGGGGCGCGTGTTGCGGCTGGACAACCGCGTCCCGACGCCGCATACCGCTTGCCACAGCTCCCGGGGGGCGGGGCGAGGAATGGGGCAACGGGAGTCCGTAGGGGGCGCCGTTGATAGTGGAACGCCGATGATCATTTCCGCAGCAACCGACTACCGCGAAGCCGCCCGCCGCAAGGTTCCGCCCTTCCTGTTCCACTATGCCGACGGCGGCGCCTATGCCGAGCGCACGCTGCGCCGCAATGTCGACGACCTCTCGGAGATCGCGCTGCGCCAGCGCATCCTGCGCAACATGTCCTCCCTCAGCCTCGAGACGGAGCTCTTCGGCCGCAGGATGGCGATGCCGGTGGCGCTCGCCCCCGTCGGCCTGTGCGGCATGTATGCCCGGCGCGGCGAGGTGCAGGTGGCGCGGGCGGCCCACAAGAAGGGCATCCCGATGACGCTCTCCACCGTGTCGGTCTGCCCGATCGAGGAGGTGCAGGCGGCCTCGCCTTCCCCGCTCTGGTTCCAGCTCTACGTGCTGAAGGACCGCGGCTTCATGCGCAATGCGCTGGAACGCGCCAAGGCGGCCGGAATCAACACGCTGGTCTTCACGGTCGACATGCCCGTCCCCGGGGCGCGCTACCGCGACGCCCATGCCGGCATGTCCGGCCCGCACGGCCCGCTGCGCCGCGTCCTTCAGGCGATGACCCATCCCGCCTGGGCCTGGGATGTCGGCGTGATGGGCCGGCCGCACGATCTCGGCAACATCTCGGCCTATCGCGGCAACCCGACCGGGCTGGCCGACTATATCGGCTGGCTCGGTGCCAATTTCGATCCCTCCATCGATTGGAAGGACCTCGAATGGATCCGTGAGTTCTGGACCGGTCCCATGGTCATCAAGGGCATTCTCGATCCCGATGACGCGCGCGACGCGGTGACGTTCGGTGCGGACGGCATCGTGGTGTCGAACCATGGCGGCCGCCAGCTCGACGGCGTGCTCTCCACCGCCCGCGCGCTTCCGGTCATCGCCGATGCGGTGAAGGGCAAGCTGAAGATCCTTGCCGATTCCGGCATCCGCTCCGGTCTCGACGTGGTGCGCATGATCGCGCTGGGCGCCGATGCGGTGCTGCTGGGCCGGGCCTTCGTCTACGCGCTCGCGGTGGCTGGCGAAGCGGGCGTCACCCACATGCTCGACCTGTTCGAGAAGGAGATGCGCGTCGCCATGACCCTCACCGGCGCACACAGCATTTCCGAGATCACGCGGGACAGCCTGATCAATTACGGCGAAGCCCTCAAGGGAGCCCCCGACAGCAACGTCGGCTGATCCGCCCAAGGGCTTCCGGGCTCGCACGGAGAATGCTGATGTGTTCCCGGTTCTGGTTCGGTCTGGTCTGGAGGTTGCCACCTGTGGCGCCCGGTTCAGGGGCGAAGAACGCGTCCTGAAGAGGTCGACCGTCGCCGCGGCCGGATCGCGCGTTCGTGCCGGCAGAAGAGGCGGCGTGGCGGGTCTCGTGCGGCATCCACCTCCCGTCGCCGACCTGTAGGGACCGCGATTCCTGTCACCGCCGACCATGGACGGGCCGCGACTTGCATCCGGCAACGCCATGGGTGAGATACTGCCGGTCTTAGGTGCGGGCCCGGATGACCGGCAGTGCCGAGCGGAAGGCGTTGCGTCGATGAAGATCGTGTTCCGTTGCGATCCTGCCCTCGCCGATCATCTGCCGCGTCCGGTGGCGGCGGGCGACGCGCTGCCGGACTGGCTGAGACGCATGCCCGTCACGGCTCGCTCCGAGCTGACCGGGCAGGCCGTACGGACGGTGAAGCAGTGCCCGCCTTTCGTCGAGGCGATGCGGACCGGCTTCCTCATGCCGCTACCCTGCGACGTCCGGGTCGAGGCCGGTCGTTTCGAATGGGATTGGCAGATTCCGGGACCGAGCGTGCGCGAGCATCCCCGCGCTCCGCTGGCGTTCCACGTTCCGGCGCAGCTCTCCGGGATGCCGGGACACGATCCCCGCCACGCCGCGATCAAGTTCAACAGTTTCTGGACCATCGAGCTGGAGCCTGGCTGGTCGCTCTTTGCCACCCATCCCGCCAATCGCGAGGATCTGCCGTTCCGTACCCTGACCGGGCTGGTCCATGCCGATCTCTTCAACGACGCCGGCATCAATTTTCCGGCGCTGTGGACTGAGCCGGATTTCAGCGGCGTGCTGCCGAAGGGCCTGCCGGTCGTCCAGTGCTTCGCCGTTCCGCGTGAGCCGGCCGAACTGGTGTTCGAGTCGCTCGATGCTTCCCGCGCGGCCGGCTACAGCGCGCTGGTTCAGGCCGTGATGGCGGAGCCGGGGGTCTATCGCAAGCGCTTCAGGCCGCGCCGTCCGCGGGGGTAAAGGCCGCAAGGGACGGCTCGGGCGCCGCCGCCAATGTGCCGGTGAGGCCATCGAGATCAAGCCACAACGCGCCATGGGGTCCAGCCGTCAATGCCAGCGCTATGGCAGGTAACGTCGAGCGATCGAGCCGGTAGGCCCGGCCGAAAGCAGCGAAGGCTTCCTCCCGCACGCCACGTTCCAATTGTACGACGCCGAGATTGACCCACCCATCCGCCCGTTCCGGGCAGAGCGCCAAGGTGCGTGCGAAAGCTTCGGCGGCCGCAGCAAGAGCGCCGCAATCCTGCTGCGCAAGGCCGAGATCGAACCATGCCGCGGGCGATACCGGGGCAAGCGCAACCGCCCGCTCAAGGTAGCGGCACGCCGCTGCCGCGTCGCCGCGCCGCTGTGCGACATGGCCGAGCGTCGCGAGTGCCGGGGCATGGTCTGGATCGGCCCGCAGCACAGCGGCGAGCTGCTCGGCGGCGTCGTCCAGCGCACCGGTCTCGGCCAGCAATACCCCCGTCATGAAGGCCGGACGCGGGTCGGAGGGATCTAGGTGCGCGGCCCGGCGCAGCCGTTCCAGCGCTCGCTGCGGCTCCCCGGCGCGATAGGCGATACGGCCGGCCAGCGTCAGGGTCGCAATGTGATCGGGCTCACCGGCAAGTGCGGCGGCCACCTCGCTTTCCGCCTCCTCGAGCCGGCCGGCGGATTCGAGGAGCGCGGCAAGGAAACGCCGGGTCGGTGCATGGCCGGGCACATGAGTCGCCAGCGAGCGAGCGAGGGCCAGCGCCTCGCCGCGCCGCCCCGCCTCCAGCGCCCGCGCTGCGAGAGCAAGGCCGCGATCGGCGGCGGCAGGGGTGAGCGAGGGAGCGGGCATGGAGGGGTGATGCCTGGGTCGGGGAGAAGACGACCTTCTATATTAGGCACCTCGGGCATGGGATCCTGCAAGGGCGCCACCTTACCGCCCGCCTCTTGTTGAGGGTGTTGGATCCGTCGCGCCTTGATGGTGTGGCCGGACAGGACTTGATGGCGGTGGCGTCGACGGCCTCGCCCGGCGGCTTCCATCCTGAAGCCGAGAGATCGACCGCACTTCTGTGCCCAGCTCAAGGCGGTCCTCGCCGAGAGCCTGATCCACATGCGCGGAGAGAGCTATCGGACCGCCCAGATCTCCATGCCCTTCAAACTCGCGGGTGACATGGAAAATGAAGGGACAGAAATGGTGCGCCAGTCCGGCGAGAATTCAAACCGTTTGTCAGAACTCTTTGCCGAGTTCGCGAACTGGACTCATATCCTCAAGGATACGAGCTTGAACGTCTCCCCGCCGTCCCCGTGACGGCGCTGCCGGCTTTGATTTCACGCTTTTCCGCCTGACCACCCTCGGCCGCCGCGCGCAAGGCGGCCGATTTTCCCCTCATCCTCACATGAAAAAGCCCATTCATCTGCGCGGTCATGCCGCCGCACCGATATCCCTGCGCCTGACGCCGGAGGAGCGCCACCAGCTCGAATGCGACGCCGCCGGACGCAGCCTGAGCGCCTACATCCGGTCCCGCCTGTTCGGAGCCGATACCAAGGCGGAGACCACCAGCCAAACGTCCGGTCGTCTGGGTCCCGCTGAGCGCCAGAAGCTTCTTGCACAGATCCTGGCGAAACTTGGCGCCTCGAAGGCCCTCCCTTCGCTGAACGAACTCGCCGACGCGGCCCGGATCGGGGTGCTGCCCCTGACGCCCGACGTCCTCGCCGACATCCGCGGCGCCTGCCTGGACATTGCCGAGATTCGCGACGGCCTCTTGCGTGGGCTTGGACTCCGCCCGGCTGACGGGGGGGCACGATGATCCTTAAGGCGAGCCAACGCGGCGGCGGCCGGCAGCTCGCGCTGCACCTCCTCAACACACGCGACAACGACCATGTCGAAGTCGTCTCCGTCGACGGCTGCATCGCTGCCGACGTGGCCGGCGCCTTCGCGGAGATGTACGCCATCAGCCGGGCGACGCGCTGCCGACAGTACCTGTTCTCGGTCAGCCTCAGCCCACCCAAAGATGCGTTTGTGCAGGTGGCCGACTTCGAAGCCGCCATCGATCAAATCGCGGAGAAGCTCGGCCTCAGTGGCCAGCCGAAGGTCGTCCTATTCCATGAGAAGCAAGGTCGCCGTCATGCCCACTGCGTGTGGTCCCGCATCAATGTGGAGAAGATGCGGGCGGTCAATCTGCCGTTCTTCAAGGAGCGCCTGACCGAGCTGTCCCGCGAGCTCTACCTGACGCATGACTGGGATCTGCCCAAAGGACTCGCCGATCCGTCTTTCGCCGATCCGCTGAACTTCGGCCTCACAGAATGGCACGAGGCCAAGAACGCGAAGCGCGATCCGCGCGAGATCAAGGCGGTTATGAAGCGCTGCTGGGCACAGTCGGACAGTGCCGAAGCATTTACGGCGGCGCTAAAGGAGCGTGGCTTTTGGTTGGCGCAGGGCGACCGACGCGGCTTCGTCGCCTTGGACTATAAGGGGAATGTCTATTCGCTGAGCCGTTGGCTAGATGTCAAGGGAAAGGAATTGCAGGCTCGGCTCGGCGTACCATCCCGCTATCGATCCGTCGTCGATACGCAAGCCGAGATCGTATCGACCACGAGTGCGGTGGCACAACGGCTGCTGGAGGAAATCGAACGAAAGCAATCTGCCGATCTGCAGCCTTTGCTGGAACAACGCGTGCAGATCGTAGCGCGTCAACGACGGGAGCGGCGCGAAGTGGAACAGAGGCAGATTGCCCTGTGCGAGGCAGAGACGCGCAAGCAGACGCAACGCGTGCGGCGCGGCCTAATTGGCATGTGGGATTGGGTCACGGGCCGACGTCACAAACTCATTCAACAAGCCAAGTTGGAAATGCTCCGCCTTGAACAAGGCATTACCGAACAACGGGAAGCACTTCGTAAGAGGCAGCGAGACGAGATGGTTCGCCTGTACATTAAAATTTCGCGTGTACGCGGCCTGCATGCCAAGGTTCGCGACACGACGTGGCGCGCTCTTGACGAAGAAGTGCACAGTCCACCTATAATGTTTAGGCATGAAAAAGATATTCAGAAACATTTGGTTAGACGCAGAACGGATCTCGAGCTTGATCAAGGGTAGATAAAATACAATAATTGTCCAATCCGGACAATTTAGTCAGGATAATTTGAGAAAATTAACGGTGAAATATCAAATGACGCAATTTCTACCCTTCTATATATTAATGATTTCCTTTCCATGTTTAGCTCCCGAACCAATCAAAATCATTGCAATATCAGAATTATATTCATTATAAGCGTAATCTAGAGCCGTATTTCCTTCAAAATCAACCGCATTAATGTCTATATTCTTCAATCTCAATAGAAACTTTATAGAATCAATTTGATTCATTGTAGACGACAATATGAGGGCAGATATCCCTTGATTATTTGTTTTATTTACATCAGCTCCATTATCAATTAATATTGACAATATTTCAATATATCCATGCCCAGAAGCTGCGTGAAGGGCTGTAAATCCCGATACTCATATTTTGTCTATGTCCATATCGTAAGATATTATTAAATTTATCATTTTTAAATCGCCTATGTATGCAGAAATAAAAAGAGCATGCATTCCATCATTCATTGAATTGTTAATAGATCTGGAAGATTTATTTAATATATTCATTGCGAGTTGATGATTCTTGGCTTGACAAGCCATTATCAGCGCAGTGAGGCCGTTGTCGGCTGATGCAATATCCGGATCGGCTCCCCAATTAAGCAGCAGGGCAGCGGTCTCCGTGCGGCCTGCCTCACAGGCCGCCATCAGGGCGGTCCAGCCATTGTCGGTGGTGCCCTGGTTGACCTCTGCGTCGCGGTGGAGCAGCAGGGCAGCGGTCTCCGTGTGGCCTCCCGCGCAGGCCACCATTAGGGCGGTTCTGCCATCATCCGTCGTGCTCTGGTTGACCTTGGCACCGCGGTCCAGCAGCAGCTCAGCGGTCTTCGTGTGGTCTCGTGTGCAGGCCCCCATCAGGGCAGTCCAGCCAGTGTCCGTCATGCCTTGGTTGACCTCCCCGCCGCGATTGAGCAACAGCGCCGCGGTCTCCGTGTGGCCTCCCTGACAGGCCCCCATCAGGGCGGTCCTGCCGTCATCCGTCGCGCCTTGGTTGACCTTGCCGCCGCGGTCGAGCAGCAGGGCGGCTGTGTCCGTGTGGCCTGCCGCGCAGGCCGCCATCAGGGCGGTCCAACCATCGACCGTCATGCCTTGGTTGACCTTCGCTGAGTCCAGGCAACCTTCGGAGGCCGCCAACATAAGCGCGGGCCAGCGAGTTTCCGACTTGTCTTTAAATCGAGCGAGGCTCGCGAATAGAATATCGACGTCACCCGTCTTCAATCGTCCTTTGGACGCTTGCCAGTCATAGTGAATCACAAGCGCGGTACAGGACTGGCGCCAAAGCGGCCCTGCGCTCGCGGTGTGCAGATCGGCGACGTTCACGCGATCGGCGAAGCGGTTTATGAGCTTGGCTTCCAGGGATCCACGGCCTTGTCTGACGACATCCGCACCGCTGACGGATACTGCATGTCGGAGCAGGCTATCCGTAGGGAAGCGCTCTGGATCGAGGAAATGCAGAAGCGTCGACCACGCGCTCCGGACCTCGCTAAGCGCCCGATCGTCATTCAGTAGATTTCGTGTAAGTCGTTGTATCGTTTCTATGAAATTAAGCGCGCATTTTTCTTCATCGTCATTCATAAAAATCGAATAAATCATATTGATAAATGATGCTAATAAATCGTCGTCATTCTTCACTTCCTGTAAGAAAAAAATAAGGGAGTTTTCTCCGAGAATGTCGGGCTCAAACGGTTTCAGGATCTCAAGATCAGACGAGGAAACAATCCTGTTTGCCGATTGGGCCGCTACGTGCGAAAGACGGATGGGCGACCGATCGGATAGGATTTTCCTCGGAAGATTTTCCTCAAGATCCGAAAAGTCTACACCTCGCAACAAGGTGGCTATGGACACATAGGCGCCCACCCATATACCGATCGTCGCTGCGTGGGGATTGTCGTCCGATTGCACCCAGGGCAAGCGCGTCCGCCGGTCGAAATAATGCCGGATGAGATCCCTCCGGCTCCACTTCGAGATGTCTCTTTTGGAATCCCGAATGGCTTGCCCCAGCAGGGCGGCAAACAGCGGATGGCGAACGGCGTCGGGAGAGCCGGCCCGCGTACTACCGGACATCCGGTCCAATATCTTCTCGGCGGCGACGATGGCCGCGTCGTCGGGGGAAAATTCCCGAGCCTCCGTCCGTGCCGCTGTGGCGATGATTTCGCGGATGAAGCGCGAATCTTGCTTCTCGGCTTTGATTTCGATCGGGGAGGCTTCATACAACACACGGCTCTTGTGGCCGTCGATCCGCTTCTGATCGGTGAACGAACTGCCCCAGAAGAAGTCGTCATGAAGTATGTCGGGGTAGACGTGATCGACGACGAGGACCCGCACCTTGGGGCCACCATGGCGGAGGCATTTTTCGGCGATGGCCCTCATCACCCTCTCATAGCCATAGGTGTAGTCGATGACGATGAGGGTTTTGCGGGTGATCTCCCACTCTTTCCAGCTACTCGGATCGCGGCTCCGGACGAACCCAGCATCCCAGTCCGTATCGTTGCCATCGACCGGTACATAGGGGCGCATCCATTCGGACACTAGGCGGGTTTTTCCCGCGCCGGAGGAGGCCACGAGCGCGCAGATCAGGAAGGGCCGGTCATCCTTCATGAAGGCGTCGAGGCGCGCCTTCTCGGTCTGCCGATGCGAGAACGGGATCGAATAGTGATTGAACGGATTGAGCCAAATGCCCTCATGGGCGTCCGGCGAGCGGGCATCCGCTTCCGAGACGTAGGGGGGCCATTCGAACGGCGCCGAAGGCGTTGAAATCGGGGCGTTCTGATCGCCAGGCTTCGGCAAGGGTGCCGACGATTTTCGCGAGTTTGCGTGCTCAATCTTCGCGGCGCGTCGCAACTTCTCACGCTCTAGCTGCTCGCGTTCGAAATTCGCAAACTCTTCCTCCGGCGCGCGGCCCCAGATCGCTTGGGCGATCATGCTGGCCTGTTCGCGCAGGCGTTCCTTGTCGTGAAAAAATGTATTGTCTTGATGCATCCAGTATATGATCAGCAGAGCAATGTGATCATTGACATGCGGATCTTCGCGGGCGATATTACTTCCAAATATCGCAAAATCATCCTCAGACCGTTTTATTTTATGCCAATTAAATAATTGGGCGTGAATTTTTCGCCATCTTATTTTAGTGCGGAAAGTCTTTCGCAGGGCATCCCTCAGTGCTCGTCGATGCTCCGGCTCTGGGCGCCTGAGCGTCATGAACTGCTCAAAGGAAAGCTTCGCCACGGCAGAATCCAGATTGAGGACAACCCGCGTAACGCTAGCACTTCATCCTAGGGTTTCAATCGGGTCTTGGCGCCCGGGAACTTGGCTGACGCGCTCCGTCGACAAAATATCCGACCTCGGTGATCGCACCCGAGCTTCGATCGCGCAGCACGATCGCGGCGCCGTCGGAGCGATGGCGCTCTCCCCAGCGATACCATTCCTCTCGTGTCACTATTCCGGTTTGGGGGTCCCGTTCGACGATCGCGGGGCCGTGCGGGCGATGAAGCTGCCCGTCCTTCATCCACTCCTGGCGGACGACATTGCCCTGGGCGTCGTAGGTGACAAACGCTGGGCCCTTGTTGCGATGGCCGTACCCATGAAAGCACCAGCGCTCGCTGGTGACAGCGCCCGTGGCGACGTCGAAAGATTGGGCGCACGGTCCCCTGGTCCGATGCATGCGTCCGGCCGTGTACCACTCCTGGCGGATCGGCTTTCCCGACTGCACGTCGTATTCGATCAGCGCCGGGCCGTTTTCCCGGTCGCGCTGCTTGTCCCTGAACCATTCTTCGCGAACGGGCTTCCCCGTAGCCTCATCACGCTCGATCTGAACAATGTAGAAGTCTAAAACCAACGCCTGCGTACCTCAATGAGGTAACTATATACATAATGAAGTAAAATTGCAACATATAAACATCGTATCGGAACCTCGTAACGAATTATTAGCAGTTACGATGTTTTTCTGGCATGTTGTTCTCAAGAAATTCTGGGCAAGTTCCTCTCGCACCAAAGAGGAGGTCCCTATGCGTGGTGAAATTTCCAACTTTCCTGCTTGCCGCCAGCTCGCGGCTGTAGGCGCAACCCTCTGTCAGATCTGTCGTGACTGTCCCTATTCGGACCTCGCGAACGATCCTCTGAATGACGACCTGCCTCGGTCTGAAGACCTGGATACCCGACGGGAGCGCCATCTGCGGCTCAACGTCGAAGATGTCCTGGCGCGGCTGATTTTCCTGGAGCAGGAGAACCGAGATCTCCGGCGGGAGCTCGCCGACCGCCTGTTCGCGGCGGACAGCAAGGAGGGCGCCGATGTCTAGGTCCCTCGTCCCCACCATCCCCCCGGCCGCGTCGCGGCCGGGGGAGGCGATCAGCCCGGCGGCGGCTCGGTCGTCGACCCGGCACGAAAACCTGAACCTCGGCTTTGCGATCGAGACCGGTGCCGTCGGCGCCAATCTCGACCTCTTCGCCGAGGGGCGGCGCCTGCAGGCCCGCATGATCCAGTCCGATCAGCGGCACTTCCTGTTCGACAGCCTCCCGGACGACGCCTTCGCCCGCTCGGCGTGCATGGCGGTCGCCCGGAACGGCGACGAGGTATTCGGCACCGTGCTTGCGCATCCCGATGCGGACGGGGCGCTTCTCGTCCGTACGCTCATCGTGAACCCGGCCTACGCGGGTCTCAGGATGGGCTCGGCCCTGGCGAGCGCGGTCATCCTCGATGCCTTCGTTCGTGGCGTGTCGTTCGCGTCGGTGACCTGCGCCGTTCGGGTGCTTCGCGACGGCGGCCTCAACAAGCCTTCCGCGAAATCGCTCGATCGGATCGGCTTCGCCACCGAGCCGGGCATTCATAAGGCCCGGCTCGCGGGTACCCTCCGCGACCGGCATCTGGTGCCGACTGCGGAAGTCGACGAGTTCGGGTACTTCGTCCGGTATGTCCGGCTCCGCGGCGTGCGCGCCGAGGTGGTGGATCGCAGCGTGGCAATGCTCGCGGAATGGCGTGACATCCCCATCCCGCTCGATCGCCTGCTGGCGGAGTAGCCGAGCCGGCCGCCCCGGAAAAATTCTCCGACCGCCCTCTTGCGGCGGCATCGAACGCTTCCCATCGTCATGGTAGGCGGCATGGTCCTACCGGCCGTCATTTCCCCGCAAAGTCCGCTTCCACCGTGCCGGCGCCTCAATGCGCATGGCGGCGGACGGCCTCGCCGACGACGGCGCGGATGTCCCGCGCTTCGTCCGAGAGGATCGCGACGAGCTTCTCGGTGAACTCCAGATACACGTCCAGCGTCTGCTCGCGCTGCACATGCTTGAGAAGCATCTGCGCGACCGTCCAGGCGAGATCGAGCCTCTCCAGCTCGTAATCGGCGGTCCACGCCGACAGGGACGACAAGATCTCGCCTTTGAGGCGGGCATCGGCGTCGTGGGATGCGCCGTGATGAACATCCTGCATTTCAAAACTCCTTCCTGAAATCATGAGGTGACTATCATGTCCGAGGATACCAAATCCGGCGGCGGCTCCGCCAATTCCGGCGGCCGCGGTCCCATGCGGGAGGCCTTCAATCGCGACAACGATCTCGACAGCCAGATCGCGGCGTTGCCGCCGGAGACGCGCCGGAAGGTCGAGGTTCTCCAGGAGCTGAAGGGCGAACGGCTGGAGGCCGAGCATCGAGCGCAGCAGCGCAGCCACGGCTTCCGGCTGATGCGCACCAAGGTCGAACTGCTTGAGAACTATATTCGCGACCAGTCCGAGCGTCCGCCGGAGGTGCGGGCGGACCCGACGCAGGACCTCGTCATCATCAACGAGCAAGCCGAGCGCATGGTCGCCGAGCGCGAGGCCTTCTACCTCCGGAATATCGAGCGGGAAGCCGAGGCCAACATCCGGCAGATCATCGCCAGCGCGCGCAGTGGCGAGGACCGTTCCCGCCAGCCCGATCATGACCGCGAGCCGGAGCGGTGAGCATGGGCCGGCCGGTCAGCCCCTGGAGCGCGGCGCTGTCGGCCGCGCTGCTCTTCCTGATCTGGCGTTTCCTGGTCTCGATCGACGCCAGCCCGATCCTCATCTGGCTCTATGCTGGACTGGTCGGGCTGTTCGCCCTCGTGACGTTCCGCGGGCTCATCGCCGCCTTCCGCTGGAGCCGTCTGCTCAAGGCGATGCGCGAGCCTAGCGGGCTGTTCGGGCGCACCTCGTTCCCGACGGCGGCGGATGCGGAAGACCTCGGCCTGTCCTTCTCCAATGAGGACGGCAACGGCATTCCGCTCGGCGGCGTCGGCGACAGGATCATTTACTACAAAGGCCCGGCTCCAGTGAGTATTAGAGCCTCTACAAATGCCGGGAAGACAGAGTCAAGTTCTACGAATATTTGCTTCGCACTCGGCGTTCACCGCAACATCATCGCCACCGCAAAGGGCGCCGAGCTTGCGTGGTTATGTGGACGGTATCGAAGCAAGATACTCCGGCAGAACGTCGTCTATGTCGACCCTTGGCGGCTGATGAGGAAGCTCGGCCTGCCCTCGCACGACTTCAACCCGATCGGCCATCTTGTCGACTATGCCACCGGCGGCTCCTTCGAGCTCATCGACAAGGCCCGCGCCGCCGCGCTGATCCTGCTGCCAGAGCCGGACAGCGGAGGCGGAGGCGAAAACAAGATCTTCCGAATCCTCGGTCGCGATCTGATTACCTGGTGCATCGTCTATCTTGCCCTATGGCAGGCCGAGACCGGGGAACTCTCCTGCAATCTGCCCTACCTTTTTCGCAAGCTCAGCGGGTCGACCTCCGACGTCGAGGCCTTCTTCCGTGAGATGCTGCTGTGCGACGCCTATGAGGGCAGCGTGCGCCGCGGCGCCGAGCGCTTCCTCAGCCGGATGATGAAGGCGGAGAAGTTCGCCGAATCCATCCTGAGCGAGGCCATTGCCGCCCTGGACCTCTACGATCCGGCCGGGCCGCTCGGCGGGACAACCGAGCTCAGTGAGTTTGATCCGCGGGACTTGAAGAACCCCGATCGACCTACCACTGTCTTTCTTATCGTCCCGCCCGAAAAGACCACGCTGTATGGTCCGCATATCGGGCTGTGCATGAACACGCTGATCGACCTGTGCATCGAGGCGGACCGCTTTCTCCCCCAAGTTACTGTCGTTGCTAACGAATTCGCCTCTCTGGGCGTGATGCCTTCAGCGGTTCCCGCCCTCATGATGGGCAGGTCGCGGGGCTTACAGCTCATTACCTATGTACAGGATACTCTGAGCTACGCCCGCTACGCGAAGGAAGCCAGCGCCTTCACCACGCAGAGCGAGGTGGTCGTGGCCTGGTCGATCCGCAGCACCAAGGACAGTGAGGAATATTCCAAGCGGTCCGGCCAGCGCAGTGTGATCGTCGAGAGCAACAGCGTGCCGCAGCAGGCGGGAAGCCCCGCCGGCAATCATTCTCTGAGCCTCTCCGAGAAGAATATCCCCAATCTGCGGTCCGACGAGTTCCTGCAACTGCCCGACTTCACCGCGGCGGTCTTCTACAAGCAAAACCCGCCGATCATCGTCGACCTCGTCTCCTATCGCATGGTCGACGGCTGGCATCAGCACGCCGACCCGATGCCCGGCGCGCCGCCGCTGAAGGACCTGCCGGTCAAATACCGCGCCTGATCCCTTCCTGAACCCCCACATCTATGGAGACTGCCATGTCGCTGTTCCGGCGCGTGCCGTCGCGCGCTTCCACCACGCCCGTCTTCGATGGTACCGCCCGTGCGACCTTCTGGCCGGCGCTCGTCAAGGTCGCCGCCGTGCCGGCGATCGCGGTCGCACTGCTGGCCTGGTTCGGCCAGCCCGCGCTGCGCATCCAGTACTGGTACCACGGCACGACATCGGCCCCGGTCTATGACCGCTGCCTGTACCTGTCCGCCTTCTCCGGCTGGCACGACCGCCGGGTGACGCCGTTCGACGGCGACGATCCGTGCCCCGTCATCGACTTCCTCCCCATCACCGACTGGACCTTCGGAGTGCTGCCATGAACGCACGCCTGATCAATGCCGGCCTGCTGGTCGTCGCCTTCCTGGCGGCGCTGGCGAACTATGAGGGCCTCGCCCTCACCATCGACGCCCAGACCTTCTGGGACCGCGCCTTCTGCGCGGCGATCGCGATCGGCGTGATGTCGTCGATCCTGGTCTTCTGGCATCTCGCCTTCCACGTGGTGCCGCAGATGCTCGATCCCGACCATCGTCTCGTCGCCTGGCTGACGACGCTGTTCGGCACGCTGTGCATCGTCGGGCTCAGCGCCGCGCTGAACGTCGCCGCGCTCGGCGGTCACGAGGCCCGGCAGGTCGGGCTGCAGGAGGTGGTCGCCTCGGCGGAGCGCAGCTTCGCCGCCGGTAGCCAGGGGAGCGGGCGCTCGATCCAGCCGCTGCTGCCCGACCTCGACGCCTTCCGTACCTATCTCGCGGGACTGGCCGAATGCGAGGCCGAAGCGGGCTGCGTGACCTCGACCAAGGGCCGCAGCGGCGTCGCCGCAACCCTGCAGCAGTTGGCCGGCGCCGCCGGGACGATCGTCGAGGCGGTGAGCCGGTCGCAGGCCGATCTCGGCGCCAAGGGCGATGCGGCCCGGTCCTGCCTCGCCGCGATGCGGGCGGCGCTGACCAAGCCGGTCGCGATCGAGAGGCGCAGCGAGGAGGTCGCCCGGCAGGTCGACTGCTTCAACGCCGCCATGACGGAGGCGCGCGGCATCGACGGCGCCGCCCAGGTCGGCCAGGCGCTCGGCTCCTTCACCAGCGGCATCGTCATCCCGGTGACGGTGAAGACGGCGCAGCAGAAGGAGGCGGTCGCCCGCATCCTCGCGACCATCAAGCAGAAGGCCGACGAACTGGCCCGCCGTGCCGCGGCGCTCCCCATCAGCGAGGCGGCCGAGCCGGTGACGATGACCCGGCAGAACGCGCTGCAGGCCGTGGTCACCCATGCCTCGGCGATCGTGCCGATCTGGATCGTCGGCATCGCCCTCGACGTGCTGCCGCTGGTGCTCTTGGTGTTCGTCACCATCCATGCCGCGGCGGGGCGCAAGGATCCCGACGAGCGGATGCTCGACCGTCCGGTGCGCGACGTCATCGAGGCCCGCCGCGCCCTGCCGGAGATCGAGGCGCCGCGCCGCCGCCTGCCGGCTCCCAAGGAGGCGCGCCGGTGAAGCGGCTGGTCGCCCATCTTCGCGATTATGGGGCGGCCTGGCTGATGGGCGGGATTGCGACCAGCGTGGTCCTCGCCAGCATCCTCGCCGGAGAGGGCGGCCCGTTTCGACACACGACGGGCGCTGCCGTGCGGACCGGAGACGAAGTGTCGAATTTCGTGCTGTTCACCACGGTGCCGTATCGCGACCTGTCCGTCACCACCGGCACCGAATTCGCCTCCATGACCGACCGGAGCATCACCTCGCAATGGTGCTATCTGCGCCGCGACGGCCGCGACGGCGACCTCGTGCCCTGGGTCGAGCTCGCGAGTGCCCGATCCGGCGCATCGCCGTCCCTCAACCCGCTCTCGTCTTCCGCCCTTGCCGCGCTCGGCCTGACCTCGCCGGAGGCCGCCAGGCTCGTCACCACCCATTGCCGCTTTCAGAGGGAAAGCTGACCCATGCTGGACATCCCGTTCAAGATCTTTCCGCCGGCGCTGCTTGCCGGACTTCTTCTCTATGCCGGCATCACCGCGCTGTGGCTGCAGCCGCTGGTCGAGCGCCGTCTCGCCGACCGCATCTATATCCCTCAATGCGAGGCCGGGCTCATCAAGGCGCAATCGAGGGCGCGGGCCGAGCAGGACGGCAAGCGCAACGCCGCCCGGCAGATGATGGACATGTTCCGCAACTCGCCGCTCGGCCAGTTCCCCGGCTTCAACGAGATGATGGAACAGGGTCGCACCATGGCCGAGGCCGGCGTGCCGGAGCTTCCGAGCGCCGGGATCGACCACTCCTCGCGCTGCGCCTGCGCGGTATCCTCGGCCTTCGACGCCGCCCGCCTGCCGATGCTGCTGCATGTGATGAGCCTGCGCACCTACCAGCCCGCCGCGCTGACGGCGCTGCCCTTCACCGCCGGTACCTTCCTCGACAGCTCCTGCGCCTCCTGAGGTCGGTCATGGCCAAGCAAACGGACACGAAGCATCGTCTCTATTATTCCGATCGTCATGGCGTGCGGGTGAGCGGCACCTATCTGCGCACCCGCCACAAGGACCAGGCGCTGGCGCCGGTCACTTCGCTCCATGTCGGGCGCGATCCGCTCCATGTCGCGCTCGCCTGCGGGCTCGGCCTCGCGCTGTTCGCCCTGCAGTTCGGCGACCTGCTCTATGTGCCGGAACAACTCGGCCTTGTCGGCCTCGGCGCCACGATCCTGGTCGGGGGGTATTCCATTGCCGCGCTGGAGATGGGCAGCTACCGCCATGAGAGCCGGGTGCTCTGGGGAAATTATTGGCGCATGCTACGGATCCGCGATGCCATCATCGAGGCGCGGCAGGACCGGCTCGACGTCGAAGGCATGGTGCTCGCCGATATGGATGAAGATGACAATGAGGACGAAAGCTGAAGCTCTTTACGCCTCATCCGGCCACTGCCGCGCACCGTGCTGGACGAATAGCACTTCGATCGAAGTGTCGGTGACGCGATAGGCGACGATATAGGGCGTACCGGGAATGACGAGCTCGCGCGTGCCGGCGATCTCGCCGGCGCGGCCGATGAAGGGATTGGCTTCAAGAAGCCTGCCGGTCTTGGAATGGATGTCGTTGACCAGTTTCGCCGCCGCCCGCGGGCTGTGCTCGGCGACGTAATCGCCGATGGCGGCGAGCTCGTTCAGATAGCGACGGGTCCAGACGATGCGCACGCAGGCCCGGCTTTCAGGCGGGGCCGTATTTGCTCAGCACCGCGGCGATCTCCTGCTCGGTGGCGAAGTCGCCGCGATCGGCATCGGCGATGCCGTCTTCGACCCCGGCGATCCACTTCTCCTGCCAGGCGAGCGAGCGCCCATGCGCCAGCGCATCCTCGATGATCTGCTCGCGCGTGAGCGAGGACCGTGCCGCCAGCGCATCAAGGCGGCGGCTGAGATCGTCGGAGATGTCGGTCTTGTGCTTCATAGGTTCAGTCTGCCACAGGCGGGGGTAATTTACCAGAAATTTCCGTGGGATGAGACGTTGCAGCCGGGTGGCATTCCCGGAAGATCGCCTCCGCCTCTGCGAAGATGTCATCGACGGTACGCGGATTAATGCCGCTGGCTTTCGAGCGGGCCAGCCGCCCCCGCAACTCGTCGAGGGTCAGGATCTGATGCGTGGGCTCGGTCATGAGGTCTCCCTGAAGCGATGATGATCCGCTCCCATGCTGCTGGCGAGGCCGGGGCGCAGCCGGTCCGGCCTCGCCAGATGTTTGATTTGTAGTCACTTTTAGTTTTTGTTGAAATTGTCTGATTAATTTTAGTACAATATCTTCATGAATAGGAAATCATTTCATATAACGGAAGTTATAAGCATTGTTAGCGGCAAGATGGTGTCGACCTCGCACATGGACGGAATTCACCAAATGCTTGAGTTCATGTACGGCGAGCCGATCTATAGTCATCAGATTCCTAGGGCCGTCAGGGAATGCGCGCCGTATCTGCTCCGGCAGTTTCCTGCACTCGCCGACGAGAACGCCGATGATGTCACTGCGGAGACCTTGGGCGAATGGTCGTCGCGCGTTGCAGAAAAGTACGGGACCATGCTGAGCGTGGAGCCTCTTCCTGCCGGCGTTCATCTCACGTGCGATCCGATCAGCGAATTGGAAAGCATGAAGAACCCCGCGAAGCACTGACAGCGCAAACGTTCATTGCCGGGTCGGCCTTTTGAGAGCGCGGGTCAGAGTCCGCTGATCTACCTCATATTCCTGGCGAAGATGGCTTCGGTCATGAGGTCTCCCTGAAGCGATGATGATCCGCCCCCACGTCGCCGTCGGGATCAGGGCGCAGCCGGCTCGGTCACGATAGGCGTCTGCGACCGAAGATCCATTCCGGCGTCGCGTTGCCGGGGGCCATCCCGACCCAGTGTGGGATCCTCGCCCATCAGCTTGCGGACCCGGTCCGGCGTCGAAGCGTCGATGTCGCCTTCCATGTCGTCGAGCGCGTCGGCGGTCAGGTCCTTGTCGTCCAGCCTATCGCGGGCCTCGTCCAGCTTCTGCTGGAATTTGTGAAGCTGCGCGCGTTCCTCCATCAGGGCACGCTGCTGCTCGCGGTCGCGCATGAACGGCTCGAAGCGTTTTCTGGCGTCGGGAATCTGGTCGGCGCCAAGTTCCTCCGGCGAGACTTCGGTGCCGTGCTCGTCGAAGACGCGCTTGCCGTCCTCGGTCTTGAACACCCGGCGCCCGTCGGGAAGCTGCACCGCCTCGTTCAGCGCCTTGTCGATGCGCTCGGTGACCCGGGTGGAAGAGATCTTCTCCCGCCCGATCTATGCCGGACGCATCACCATCCCCGAATGGGACCTGCATCTCATACCCGCCAAGCATGAGGCCCTTGTGAGCTTCGAGACCTGGCAGGCGGTGCAGCGGCGCCGGCAAGGTACGGCCGTCGCGCCGGTGCGGAAGGACATCAATGAGGACTTCCCGCTCCGGGGCTTCGTCACTTGCGGCCACTGCAACCAGCCGATGACCGCCTGCTGGTCAAAGGGCCGCAGCGCCTATTATCCCTATTATCTGTGCGACACGCGCGGCTGCGTCGCCCATCGCAAGTCGGTGCGCCGGGAGACCATCGAAGGCGACTTCGAGAAGCTGCTGGCCGAACTCACGCCGAGCGAGGAGCTCTTCGTGCTCGCCTTCGAGATGTTCCGCGACCTTTGGAACGCCCGCACCAATGCCGCGCAGTCCGACACGTCGGCGCTGAAGCGCGACCTCGCGCAGATCGAGAAGAAGGTCGCGCAATTCCTCGACCGGATCGTCGAGACCGACAATCGCTCGGTCATCGCTGCCTATGAAGCGCGCATTCGCGATCTGGAGACTGAGAAGGCCCTTGTTGCCGAAAAGATCGGCCGAAGCGGCAAGCCGGTCGCCATGTTCGACGAGACTTATCGAACCGCTTTTTCGTTCCTCGCAAACCCTTGCAATCTCTGGGCTTCCGATCGCCTGGAGGATAAGCGCGCGGTCCTGCGACTCGTGTTTGCGGAGAGGTTGCCCTATGTCCGTGGAGAGGGCTATCGAACCGCAAAAACCTCCTTGCCCTTCAGGGCTTTAGGAGACTTCCGCATGGGAAAGTATGAAATGGTGCGGGTGGTCGGACTCGAACCGACACTCTGTCACCAGAAACGGATTTTGAGTCCGCTTATGCTAGAATAAGTGATTGATTTGTAAGGGGAATTTTTGAAAATTTTAAAAATGTGTAAGGATTTGTGTAAATGTGTAAGGCATGTGTAAGTCGAAATATAACGCGCCTATCTTGACCGAACCAGGCATCGGCACAAGCAGGGTCTCGAACCCACCCACAGGCAATTTACACGTCGTGCTCTCTTAGAAAATTCAACTTCTGGTAGACTGCCTCCAGCCCGGACCTTGCTAGGTATTTTGGGAGGGCGGCATTCTGAGTGTTTAGCCGCCACCGGAGTATGTTCGTTCAAGCCGACGAAGCCAGATTTGACCCGAAGCGGCCTCCCCGGCACGGCGTTGCGAATGGCCGCTTTGCGCCCCGATCTCGGCCGTAGCGATCGGACTTGCGGTTTCCTGAAAGCAGACGTTGCTGAGTACCGCATCACAGGTCATGGAGCGCCATAAGCGGAAGTTGTGATTAGCGCGAATACCAGACATTCAGCGAACCGATCAAAACTCGTCACCCGCTCTAACTTCTCGCCAGGCTTCGTTGGCCTGCTACCTCTCTACCTCACCTCAGAATGGCGTTCACTGCGGAATCGGTCGATACGCTCAATCCTTTCCATGATCCATCCACGATAATCCGGCAGCAGACCGATGGGATCGGCAGCGCCGGATGCCATCAACTCGTCGACGGCGGCGAGGGCCCCGCCAAGCGTCAGCGGCCCGTCGCGCTCCTCGACCAGCCTCTCTGCAAGATCGAGGTCGGCGGCAAGGCGCTCCGCTTCCGGCAGACTGCTCCGGTGCTCAGCGTGGATCAGACGCAGCCCGAAGGTCGTCAGGCGGGGATCATCGAAGTTCCGGACAATCCCGAGGCGCTGATCGCGCGGCGCGTCGTGGAAGTCGAATCTGCGCTGACTGTCGGCATCGCCGGGGAAGCCGCCATCGTAGAGCTGGCGTTCCGGAAAAGGGGAGAGCGGACGCTCTTCCCATGTCGCCGTGTAGACCGAGATTATCCTGGCACAAAGATCGGCATCATCCTTCATGCGCCGGGCCCGCTCCTCGGCCGTGTCCACGTCGAGATCGCCGAGCAGCTCGGCGGGAGCGGACCATAACTCCGTCAGCGCCGGACAGGCGTTGGTGGCGAGGCGGCGCACCGGCGTCCCCTTGCGGCAGATCTCCTGGCGCAATTCTTCATCGGACATCTCCGCCAGATGGTCGGGATCGGCGGTGAGGTCGAGACAGAAACGGCCATTGGCGTTTCCCGGCACAGAGCCGAGCAGCCCGACGGAACGGTGGCGCGCTTCACCACCGAAGAACTCCGTGAGGACAAAGCCGTCCTCCGATGCCACGAAATCCGCAACCGCCGCTTTATTGGCGAAGCGCTGGAAGCGCTGCCAAGTATCATCGGCCCGGTCCCGGACCAGCCGACACAGGTCAAGGGTCACGAGCGCGTCGGCAAGGGCGTCATGCGCCCGCACATGGGAGAGGCCATTGGCTTCCGCGATGTCGGGGAGCCTGAAACTTTTCCGACCGTCCGCGCGCAGGGGAGCGATCAGGCATTGGGGCGGAAGGGCATGCGCTGCCAGCGCGAGGGCCATGGCGTCGGCACGGCCGCAGCCCCTGCCGCTGGTCAGGTAGGGGTTATGAAGCGCTTGAAACAGGGCATGTCGCAGCATCTCCTCATCGAAGGAGATGGAATTGTAGCCGACGAAGATTGCTGGCGACCATTCCGTCAACTTCCGGCCTATGGCGCCGATCATGTCGTAGTGGGATGGGCGTTCCGGATCGGTCAGCTCGCCGATGCGCAGGCCGTTGGTCAGCAGTGCTGCAGGATGCGGTACGACATGCGGCTGGAGCCGCGAGTATGCCTCGAAGCGATCAAGTTCATTCAGTTCGTGGTTGGTGCGGACAGCCGCGAAATGGATGATCTGGTCAAAACCCTTCTTCAGCCCGGTCGTCTCCGTATCGAAGAAGACAAAGCCGGTCATGGTTCTACCCGCGCGGGGCCAGCCGGTAGCGCAAGGCCGAGGTACTCACCCGGAATTTGCGGGCAAGGGCTTCGAGGCGCTCGTCATCGTCGAGATCGAGACCGGCGGGGTCAACATAGTCCTCTAGGAAGGCGGTGGGCATCAGGAGCTCCGACGCGAAGGCATTCGCCTGGATTTCCAGTTGGTCAATGCCCTGGGAGGTCATGCCGTCGCGCATCAGGACACGAAACGCCTTGTCAAGATGGACTTCGGAGCGCAGATGCTCGGGATGAAGGACATGATGTCCGAGCTCATGCGCGATCGTGAATCGCTGCCGGTTGGGATGATGCAGGGCGTTGACGCCGATGATACTCACACCGTCGCGGATATAGGCCATTCCCGAAATCTCATCATCCAACGGCGCGTGCTGTAGGACGATTCCGCGTGCCTTCACGACGCGCTCGATAGGCACCGGCGCCGCCCGGACCGGGAAGTCCCGGATGATAGCTCGAGCCTTCTCGCGAGCCTCCTCGACTTTGCTCATGACTTCGCCTTGGCGGTAGCCTTGGCAATCATACTGTTGATCTGCGCTTGCGCATTCCGGCTGACCGGCTCCGAGAGCGTCAGCGCCTGATCCTCGAGCGAAGCCTCTGCCTGAACGGGAAGAAGATCGCCCACGTCAGAGAGGCCGAGCGCGGCGGCGATGCTGCAGGCATGATGCAGTAGTACGTTCTGCCGGCCGCCCTCGATATTGGCAATCGAAGCGCGGGACAGTCCCACGCGCGCCGCGAGCTGCGCCTGCGTCATGCCGAGATGGTCGCGTCTCAGAGCCACGGCCTCTCCGAACGCCACATAGAGTGAATCACCAATCATACGCCATGTTTGGTACGGTGCGAGGGGTGTGTCAACGCTGCAAACATTTGTTTGTATTGCAAACATGTTAATGTTGGCTATTGACGCCGGTGTCAGACTCGGGAATCCTTCTCCCATCGGCCGACACAGTGCCGGCCCACAGAAGGAACGGGTCATGTCCAAGCGTATTCATGTAGTTCCTCACCCTGACGGATGGGCCACCCGCCGCGAGGGCGCCTCGCGCGCTGGTTCGGTTCACGACACCCAGGCCGAGGCAAGCCAGGCTGCGCGGTCGACGGCGATCCGGGAGGGTGGCGAGGTGATCATCCACCGTCCGGACGGGCGCATCCGTGATGCCGATTCCTACGGCAACGATCCCTTCCCGCCGAAGGGCTGACAGCGAGGGTCGCGCCCTGCGCGACCCTTTTTCCGCCGGCCTCACCGGCTTTAAGAACGACAGGTGATACGAATGGCCAAGATTCCGAGCAACTGGCCGCCGATCCAGCGGCCTTCCCCTCCGCCCTATGAGCGCCCGTCGCCGCCGCCGACCGAGCGACCCCGGCCGCGCCCCAACTAGTCTTTCCAACGCAGGAACATCAAATGGCTTTGCTTCAGGTGAAATGCATCAGCAAGTTGCCGCGTAACGACACCTACGAGGGGATCACCCATCTTGGCGGTGACGGCTGGAAATGGACCCGTTCCCAGGTTATCGCGTCAATCGAGGCCGGCACGCACGGCTTCTACACGCTGGTGCGCGGCAATCACGCCACAGTCGGCGTTGTGAACGGCCCGAACGGCAAGTATGTCCGGACCTATGCCGACGGCAAATGGAACGACAACCTGCTGGCGCTCTACGAGTGTGTCTAGCTCTCAAAAGATGCGGCGGCTCGGCATAGGCCGGCCGCCGTTTTTGCCGCAACCCTTCCGGCATTCATCATGATGGAGAGCAATATGGGTTCTGTGCTCTCTCACTTTGAGTGATCAAAGGCCATGAAGTTCAAGAAACTTGGCCGGTACAGGACCGGCGGCACGGATGACCACATGCAACTCGGTGTGCCCCCGCCACGGACTCCGGACGGGCGAGTCTATCGCTTCTCACCTAATGAAAATGCCCATCCGCGCCACTTCGTGATCGGCCCGGTTGCGGCCGAGGTACCTTTGACCGACGGCCTGCGCGCCCGCATGAAACTTGAGCCGCGCTCTAGGCAGTGTGTCTGCCCTTACACCGGCGCGGTCGGCACCGATGATGACTTCCTACATCCCGAGGATCGCGACGCGGCTATCGAGGTGGTGAAGCATGCGGCAATGCAGGATGTCGAGGATGCAATCGTTGGCATGTTGACGTCAGCGTTCGGTGGTCGGACATCCCGGAAAGGCCCGATCAGCATCTCGATGAAGCTAGCCCGCGGTGCGCCGCCGCCGGCGCCGCGCTTCGCACGCCGGGATCTCATGCGTGAACTGGTCTGCGATCACTGCGGCCGCGACTATGGTGTCTTCGCGATCGGCCTTTTCTGTCCCGATTGTGGCGCTCCGAACCTCCGCCTGCATTTCGCGCGCGAGGCCGAGCTGGTCGGGAATCAGGCATCGATGGCCGAAGCACTTACCGACAGCAAGGAAGAGCTGGCGTATCGCTTGCTCGGCAACGCACATGAGGATGTCCTCACAGCGTTCGAGGCAACCATGAAGACCGTGTATCTGTACGGCAAGGTACAAGCTGGGATCGAGACGAGGCCCAAGGTCGGCAACGACTTTCAAAATGTGGAGAAGAGTGGGCGGCGCTTCGCGGAGTTGGGCCTCGATCCTTTCGATAGCCTAGCCGAACCGGAGATGGCGGCGTTGGAACTGAATATCCAGAAGCGCCACATCATCGGACACAATCTTAGTGTGATCGACGACAAGTTCGCCGTGCAGGCCGCAGACGCTAGAATCGGCGAGACGGTCCAGCTTGTCGGTGACGATATCCGCACATTCGCGGCGATCTGCCAGAAGGTTGTAGACGGGCTCGACGCATGGCTGGGAGGATCGCCGTCACCCACAATCAGTAGGCAGCCTCTACTGTTGACGATCAAGGAGCCGCAGATGGCACCTGACGATCCCCGCGGCCTTATGGGCCTCGATCTTCAGCTTTCTTTGCTGGCGCGGCGGATCGCACTATGGGCAGTCGAGCAGGACGCTGAGGGTATGCGAGATTCCGTCGACGGCGATACTTTGCGCGACGCTTTCAGCGAGAGTTCTGAGCAAGAACTTGGTGAAGCCATCGCCGAATTGAGCGTGGACAGCCTTGTCGAGGTATCTCATGCGATGGGTTCCGACGTGACGTCCTTTCGACCCAATCTCGAGCTCTACCTAACCTTTGATGGCATCGCGTTCGGCACCGATCCGCTCGTCGACGCGAGGACATTGGCCGAAATGGCCCTGGCGTGCGAGTACAGCGTCGATGTCGAGGCGCTTTTTAAGGCGACAGGCTGGACGTTGCGCCGCTTCAATCCGAGCATAGAATACGTGGCGTCGCAACTCTCGAACGACCGGGTGAGCCGCTACCACGGCACCAGTCTCGCCGTCGATTCCTTCTTCCTGATTGACGAAGATCGGGTGGTATTGAAGCGCTTCATCAAGCGCCTAAAGGGCTAGGCTACCGCAACTGACGCGGGCGTCGCCGCTGTCATCGCCCGTGTTCGCGAGCATCAACTTAGATTTGGAGACCGGCAATGCGATCGGGTCATTGACGGCTTTGTAGTCAACGTAGCTGGGCAGGGTTGCGTCAGGAAGCCGATCGGCACTTCAGAATATCAGAAATAACGACTGGCCAATTCTCGCCGAGATTGTAGATTGGGATCGCTTGGCCGTTTCTATATGGACGCGGTGGATCTTGGTCATTTGGTGCACGCGCCGTCATGCAAATCGATATTCCATCGCCGCTCGCCAACTTCATCGATGCAGCTCTGATTCGCCTGCAAGGCCAGTTTCCCGATATCGCTTTTGAGCGGACACAGGATGGCATTCGGGCAAGTGCCGGAAAGCAATCAGCGCCGGAACATCTTCGATCTGTCGTGCTACATGCGATCTACCGTGAAAAAATCTATACCGAAACGCTGCCCCTGCGCGAGGCTTTGCTGAATGTGGTGCTCAGGTGAACATCTGGCCTCTTCGCTTTCGCGACCTCGGCTGCGGCTCACTGCTTTTCGCTGATGACGCCGGGGGATTCTTCAAGGGAACCGAAGACTTTCTGCATCGCTATGCCTTTGATGCTCTCACCGACGAGGACCAAGCGTTTCTCCACGAAGGCGGCCATACCTTTCAGCGAGAACTCGATCTCTCCTATCTCGGTTTCGCCTATCGCTGGTGCGCGCGCCAGGCACCCCGCCGCCAACTGGGATATGTAATCCTCGTCCCGACGCTTCGTTGCAATCTGACCTGCAGCTATTGCCAAGTGTCGCGGGCGCCCGAAGGTGCGCGTGGCTTCGACTGGACCGAAGACACCCTCGACGCCGTGCTGGCCTTTATCGGGGGACTGGCAGCCCCGGAAATCAAGATCGAATTCCAGGGAGGTGAGCCGCTACTACGCCTCGACCTCCTTGAGCGCGTGCGGGATTTTTGCCGCCAACGGTTCGGCAAAGCCGAGTTCGTCGTGTGCACGAACTTGCAAGCGGTGAGCGCGGAGGCATGGGACTATTTGGCGGCACCGGATACCTTCATCAGCACTTCGCTCGACGGCGATGCAGTGACGCACCAGCGCCAACGTACCCGGTCAACCGAGCTTACTAATGCATTCTTTGGCAACCTTGACCGAGCCATCGAGCAGTTCGGTTCGAGCAAGGTCTCGGCTCTGCCAACCATCGACATTGAACGCCCGCCTGCGGTCGACGAAATCATCAGCAGTTTCGTGGACCGCGGCTTGCGATCGATTTATCTCCGTCCGATCAATCATCAAGGCTTTGCCCGTCGCGGCAGGGACCCTGATGTGGGTCTTGATCGCTGGAATGCCTGGCATGCGGCCTTCATCGAGCATCTGATCGAGCGGAACTTCCGTACAGGCACTATCCTTGAGGAGTATTATTTCAGTCAGTGTCTCAAGCGTGTGCTGCGCGCTGGCGCCGACGAGCATGTCGATCTGCGCAACCCCAATTTCTTCGCGTCGGACTACCTCGTCATTGACCACGATGGCGTGCTGTATCCAACGGATGAGGCCCGCATGCAGTCGCGCATCGGTCGGATCGATCTGTCAGTCGGCCATGTCCACCATGGCATCGACACCGAGAAGGTCGCTACGCTCAACGCGGCCTCGTGCAACAATTTCGACCCGGACTGCATCCATTGTCCCTATCAGCCGTTCTGCGGCTCTGATCTGGTCGACGACATTTCGCGATACGGCCGCATTGACCTCCCCAAGCAAGCCACATGGTTTTGCCGCCGCCACACAAGCCTGTTCGATAAGGTTTTCGAGCTCTTGTATCGCCGTGATGAGGCGACGCGCTTCTCTCTGAGCCGCTGGGCGGACCTGGAGAGCTGGCCCGAACATCTCGTGCGAGAGCACCAATGATTCCGCTCAGGTTCGCAGCTCGATCGTCACAGCCTGAACCCTTCGTCATGCGGCTTAACGCCGAGGTGCGGGCATACGAACTCGATAGAACGGGCCTGCGTACGGAATTTGATGGAGACCTGGTTGAGGTGGCGGGTCAGCGTCTGACCTATGCGAGCCCCCGGGGCACACTCGTCATCGACGGTACGACCGCCGAAGAGGTTGACGGCGACGTAGTGCTGGCGTTGCCTGGCGGACGGGCTGCCCAGCGACTGATCCGGGCAACATCACCCCACAACACGTTTTTGATCACCGAGCGCTGCGACCAGCTATGCCTAATGTGCTCTCAGCCACCGAAGCATCATCACGCGGATTTGCTGCCGTTCTTCGAGGCGGCGGCGCTGCTCGCGCCCGCCGGCACGACAATCGGCATCTCAGGGGGAGAGCCGCTGCTCTATAAGGCGGCGCTCCTGCCGATGATGCAGAGGGTCCTCACGCACAGACCGGACCTCGGATTTCACGTACTGAGCAACGCCCAGCATATCGACGAAGACGATCTGGATCCTCTGGCTGGCATGCGCGACCGCGTGCTGTGGGGCATTCCGCTTTATGCGGCCGACGCCGCCACGCACGATCGCATCGTCGGCAAGTCGGGGGCTTTCCTCCAGCTGATGGAGACCCTTCCCATCTTCGCCCGTGCCGGTGCATCGATCGAACTGCGTACGGTCATCATGCGCGAGAACGCTGCCTTACTTGCGCGCCTCGCCAGCTTCGTGATCATGCATTTGCCGTTCATCAACCGCTGGGCTCTCATGCAGCTGGAGAGCATCGGCTTCGGCCGGCAGAATTGGGACCGGCTTTTCTTCGACCATTCGACCGAGTTCACGCCGATTGCAGATGCCCTGAATATCGCAAAAGCGCGAAACGTCGAAGCCGTGCTCTTCAACTTTCCTCGCTGCACGGTCCCACAGCCTTATCGCGATCGCGCGCCGTCGACGATCTCAGACTGGAAACGACGCTATCTGGGGGAGTGCAGCGGCTGCCAAGAGCGGGACATTTGCGGTGGGTTCTTTGAGTGGTATCCAGAGGATCGAGGCTTCCAGAGGCTCGCTCGCATATGAAACGCAGGCTTTTTGCCATTCCCTCGCTGCTCGCGGCTGGCCTTCTCCCGTCAAAAGGCCTGGCCCTTCCGCTCAGCGCGCCGCCAGGCTTTGACCCCCAGAAGAGCAAATCGCTCTTCGACATCTTCAAACTCGACCACATTTATACGTTGGCCGGACATCGCAGTCATAGCTCGCATCGAAGCCATAGCAGCCACACGAGCCACCGCTCCTCGACTGGCGGCAGCTACTATAGTCCGAGCTATAGCCCCTCACCCTCCTACGCGACGCCCCTCTATGCGCCGCCGCCAGTTGTACCAACACGACCGGCCGCACCGGCCCCCACCATCAGCGGTTCACCAGCAACAGGAAGCTACGCGACGACGCCGGCACCGGCTCTGTCCGCGCCTGTGGAGATTGGACCAAACCCTGTTCCGCCGACGCGCACCGGACCGGTCCCCCTTCCTGGAAACACCGACAAGTTTGCGGCTATCGTTCGTCAGGTTCAGACCGCGATGGTTGCCTTCGGATATTTCAACGGGCCTGTTGACGGTAAGGTCGGCCCGCAGACACGCGAGGCACTGACGCGTCTGCAGACAGATTATGGATTGAAGCCGACAGGAACAATTACACCAGAGACATTGAATGCGCTGAGGATTGTTGCTCGATAGTATCGCTCATCCGGAAGCCCGCGCTGAGTCGTCGACAGAAATGCCGATTTTATTAGGACGTGTGAAATCAAGGTGGCGGCAGAGCTGACGTTGGAGCTTCGTTCGAAACCGGCTAGTTGTGGCGTCGTTGGCTATCGGTAGCAGCAGCAACCGTTCGCCCGTCCGCTCCCATCCCCGGGGTGAAGCTCCAAGAGAAAGCCTGACGAGCTCGTCTCGGCAGATATCGCTGAATCGGGCATTCACCTCGAAGATCAGAGCGGTAGCGCCGGTTCGTCGAGATCGACAACTTCCTGTTTGAACTCCTTCAGACCTAGTGCAGGACCGAACGCCGGATTGATTAGATAAAGCGTATCGGCGCCTCCCCGCTTGGCTCTAATCTTCAATGCCTTTAGGTCATAGGCGACATTAAAGATGAAGAGGTCGCTGTTCTCGGTGCGCACGCCGAGAACGCCGTAGTAGAGAAGAAAGTCGACCACGCCTTCAGCAACCTCTTGCTCAATGCCAGCCTCGCGTACGATGTTGTGCAGGGCCGCAGTGTCAAGGACGCTTGGCGCGTCGATGAAGTGGTAGAGTAAGTCCTTGGCCGAGGGTAAAACGTCGCCGAGCTCCCGATCGAGTTCAATCAGCAGATCCTGAGAATAGGCCCGCATCCCCTTCTCGATGTCGCCTTCACTGATCCGCGCCCGATTGAAATTACTGGCGAAGCCGCGGGCGTGATTGAAAATCTTCAGTACGTTGCGGGGCCTCATGAGGGAGCGGTCGATGATGAACGTCGAACTTTCCTCGCCATGATAGTGAGAGGTGCAGATTGTAGGCCAGATCTGCTCGAAAGACACTTCGGCCGCCTTGCCGTCAAGACCTGAGACGAGGCGAAGGCGTAACATCTCTCGCAGCATGTCCGGATCAGTCCAGTCCAGGGTCGCACGCATCTCCTTGCCGTAGTCAGCCGAGTTGGCCATCAGGTGCTCGTAGACGTCGTTCCGGACAAAGACGATGCAGCGGAACAGATGCCCTGCTCGCTGCATCTCCCGTTCGACCTTGCGGCCGGCGTCAATCAGGCAGCGCAGCGCGATGGCGTCGATGACGTCGACTCCCTGGGTCGACCATCCCTTGTCGAGATTGTCGAAGAGCACCCAGACGCTCTCCTTCTTCTCGAGATAGCGCGAGACGCGGTCGCGGAGCTTGCGAAGGTCGTGGGTATAGAGGAGTTCGGTGACCTGTTGCGTGGTGAGCTTGCGTGCGTCATCGCGGCCGTATCGGGCGGAGTATTGCTCGCTGATCCTTTGAGAGAGTGTGAGGAGGCGCTCCGAGAAATCTCCTTCCGCCGAGAAGTTATCCACCCTGTATGCGGCGTCGAGCTCCAGATAGAGCTCGTTGATCTCGTGGTTGAACTTGTAGGTATTGCGGTCTTTCTCGAGAAGCTTGTATGTCACCTCCAACAGGATGAGGTACTCCCAGAAAGCTGTGATAAGGTGCTGCCGTGCTCCCTCGGTCAGGTAGGACAGGATGTCATCCTTAAGTTTGAGCAGCTGATAGCCCTCGGGCTTAAGGTCCACGACGATATTGCGTTTGTCCATACGGATTTTGTCGCGCACACGAATGAATAGCGCCGTCTTTCCTGACCCTTTTCGACCAACCACGAGATTTACGTCCCCTCGCAATGCCCGGTCGTATTGGCTCGTCTTTAAGAAATACTGTGACAGCGTCGTCATCTCGTTCTCGGCGGTCGGGTCACCGATGGACATACTTTGCAGCAGGCCACCGGTTTCAATCGGCGCCGGGTCCGCTTGCTGCAGGTGATCGTTGATCCCAGGGCAGTAATCTGCGACCCGTTCGACGATGTCGTCAGGGAAGCGATAGGTCCTCACGGCATCGCGGATGTCGAGGGGTGCTTCATAACCAGCCGGCGACAGAATCAGAGTCGGCTTGTTCATTCCATGAGCCAAGCCCGCGACGAAGAGTGCTCGCACGTTGTGCACATCCGCGCCTTCGACGTCGGGTTGCTGCAGTAGAAGGACGACCCCAGCCGAGGCGGCCACCTGCCGCACGGCATCGGCTGCCGCCAGACGGGTGTCCTCGGTGGGCATGAAACTGCGGTATCGATAGCCCGCCTTCTTTACACGAGACACTACCATCGTCGCGGCGGCTGTTCGGGTCGGGGGTTCAATGAGATAAACCGGCGCCTTCCGATCAAGCGTCAGGTTGAATGGGAGCGAGGTTTCGTCAACGTGGCTTGTCAACCTGTTCCTGATGTCTTCGGCCGTGGCGTACTCGTGGTAGCCGAGCGTGTCGAAGATCCCGGCCTCCTTGGCGACGCTCTTATCACCGGCCGTTTCGGCATGTCGGATCAGGAAGGCGCGTTTCCCGCGGCCGACGGTGAATCCCACCTCGTAGATGACGTTCAGGTTGAGGTAGCTGATGTCCGCAACGACGAACGGCGCCTCTTCGATCTTCGCGAGGATCGGGGAGATCAGTGGGTTGCCGGGGATATCGTTGAAGACCCAGGGTTCGTAACGGATGGGTTGAGCGGCGACCGCGTTCGCACGCCGCACTCCCTCTAAGATGATAGACGCGACGGCCGGGTCACGCGACGAATACGCTACGAACGCAACCTTTTGTTCCAGCATTCTCCTCGTCGCCTCCCGCGTGAGATAGCAGGGAGATAGCCCCCACATCGGCAGTAAGATGAGGCGAACATGATGAGGAAACAACCTCAGCACCATCGCCTGATCGTCGGTAGGCCTGAGGCGGACCGGGTCTCGCGCGGTGGGAGAGGCGGTCCCGTGGGATAGACAAGTTGTACAGCCAGAAACCGGACCCGTTGAGAGTCCGAGAAGGGTCAATTTCTGCCTCGGTCACTCATCGGCGATAGGTCCGCTTCTCGTTTGAAGTCCCCAATAGCGGACAGTCTGCTACCGGCCCCATACCGGACGTTCAGACACGCGCTGGGGAATGTCTGCTTCTGGCGCGAAACGGTCGGGTCAACCGAGCTGGCCGGGCCTTACCCGGCCAGATCGACGACACCCGGTCAGGCGGCAATGGCTTGAGAAATGTCGATGCGTGCTTCGTCCTGCCCGCCCTCGACGGTCGCGGATTCTACGCTGCGCAGCGGTGCGGGCAACCACCCCGTTCCCGCCATGGCCTTCGCCACATAGCGGGCGGCTTCCTGCTTCTTGAGATTGGACACCGATACCGCCATGGGCGCGCTCGCTTCGCTCACGGCATGGACCAGTGCGGCCTTCGGCACGTTCCCGTAAAAGCCATCGGCGGTGCCCTGCCAGTGCTTGGTCATATCGAGCTTGAGGGCCTGTGCCAGTTGCTCGGCATGTCGCAGATGAAGCGGCGTTCCCTTCCAATGCCGCTCGCGCACCGCCGTGACCGACATGGCCGTACAGAAGGCCAGCAGGTTGAACAGGGTCATCGCATCGGCCTTGATGCACCACTCGAACAGGTCGGCCGCGTTCTCGGGGAGGATACCGACCCAATGCTCTTTCTGCTGCTGCAAGGCGGCATGGGCGGGGCAATCCTCCTGCGCTTTCACCCGGCCCGTCAGCTCGACCCGCTCCACGCGCAGCTTTATGCAACTTCTTGTCGTCGCATAGGGGTAAAGCAGTTCGAGCGTCATGGCGTGGACGGTCACGGCAAGTGCCATGGCGGTATCGCAGGAGAGTTCAAGACGTATCGCGGCGGTTTTGTGGGCGGTCAAATCCTCCACGATGGTCGCGGCATATTCGCCCTTCGCAGCATCGGGCTTCACGGTATCGGATGCACCCTGACGCTCGGGTCGCTGCTGGTCGTCGGGATGCACCAATCCGCGCAGGATATCGAGGGTTCCGTCACGGGTGATGCGGAGCAGCGCGCCTGCCTTCTCCAAGTCCTCGGGGCCATAGACGGGCGGGATGCTGTCATCCTCTTCCGGTTCTGCATCTTCCTCGCAGGTGTCGTCGTCACTCTCGCGATAGGTCTCGGCTTTGTCGTATTCCGCCCCCTCTTCGCCCGCCTCCTCGTCGTCCTCGGTCGTGAGAGGCTGCAACGGAACGATACGCCCGTAGCGGATGGAGTGGTCGGTCTCCAGTTCGGAGCGTACCCATTTCCAACCCTCGGCCCGTACCTCCGCTTCGGCGGCGGTGAGCTTGTCGGTAGCGAGCTGCATCAGCAATGCGCTGTCGGTGAGGAAACCTTCATTCTGCATGTCGAACAGGTCACGCATCACGGCTCCGCCTGCGGCGGTGTAGGCGTCGATGCCGACGAAACGCGCGAGTTTGTGCGTGGCGGGAATCGTGTTCTCGGTCAAGGCACGGCGGATGGTCGGTGGTGACAGATGCATGCGCTTGCGCTCGCCCCACAGGTTCCGCCAATGGTGATAGTGGCGAGATGTTTCAATATTGGCGGCAATTGGCACTCGCCGGGCTCGTTGAGGGGACCTTCACTGGTATCAATGGTGGCGACTCCGACACGGCACTGATCGGAACCAATGTTCCCGCTTCTCGGCTTAGCAAAGCCGGATGGAGCATGACCTACACCAATCTCAACTCCCCGAACTTCTTTCCGCTGAATCCCAGTCGGAACCTCTATGTTTTCGGGCTCGCATATACGAACGACATCACCTCGAACGCAGCCCTGAAGCCCGAGGAGGCATGGAACATCGATGTGAAACTGGACGATGGGCAACCTGCGAACGGTGCGATCATGGGCGGGCGCATCACGACCTGCACCACGGCCACGGCCAATACCGACACAAGCGCCACCTACCTGTTCAGCAGTAGCAGCATCGGCTGCGCGCTGATCTTCACCAAACCGTTCTGACGATGTTCACGCCCGCAACCTCGAAATCATCGAATGGCTCACCCCGTAGCTATTGGCGATGTCCTTGACCTTTTCCTCGCCCTTGTTCCGGCGTTCCAGCGCCTCGGCCCGCTGGTGCGCCGTGAGCTTCGGCTTGCGGCCCATCTTCACACCCCGCGCTCTCGCACGCTCGCGGCCTTCGACCGTGCGAGAGCGGATTAGCTCGCGCTCGAACTCGGCCAGTCCACCCAACACGGTAAGCATCAGGCGACCGTGCGGCGTGGTGGTGTCGGCCCATGCGTCGGCCAGCGAACGGAACAGCGCTCCGCGCTCCCCGATCGCGGCAAGGATGTTGAGAAGGTCGCGCTGCGATCGGGCGAGGCGATCGAGGCGCGTCACCATGAGCACGTCACCGGAGGCGAGTTGCTGGATGGCGCGGGCGAGCTGGCGGCGGTCGGTGCGGGCACCGCTGGCGGTTTCCTCGAACACGCGCACGGCTCCGGCGTCGCTCAACGCGGCCCGCTGCGCATCGAGCATCTGCCCGTCCGTTGACACCCTCGCATAGCCGTAGATCACGCCCATAAAACCCCATCACTTTCGCACCTGATTTATGCACAAAGTAACGTGTTGATTTTGCTGGGTCTAGAAGTTCGTGCAAAACTCCTGAATTTTGCACGACGATTGCCCATTGCTGCGGCTGCGGGTAATATGTAGGCAAGGGGATGGGGTTCCCCCTTCGACCGCCCGCCGTGGGCTGATGACTCCTAGCAACCGAACGGCACCTCCCCGGCCTCATGCCGGGCGTTTCGTGCCGCCAGAGCAGGAGCCACCATGTCTTTCACCACCACCCTCATCGTCATCCTCGGCGGCGCGCTCGGCACCTTCCTGCGCTACGCGGTGTCCGTCGCCGCCCTGCCCATCAGCCGCTCGCTGCCATGGGGCACCATCCTTATCAACATCAGCGGATCGTTCCTCATCGGCCTGTTCGGCACCCTGACCCTTGCCTCGGGCCGCTTCCCCGTTTCGGAGAATGTCCGGCTGTTCGTGATGATCGGCATCTGCGGGGGCTACACCACCTTTTCCTCCTTCAGCCTCCAGACCCTCGATCTGTTGCGGGCGGGGGCCTCGCTGCGCGCAGCGCTCAATGTCGGGCTATCCGTCGTGCTGTGCGTGGCGGCCGTCGCCCTCGGGCATGTCATCGCCGCGCATTTCAATGCAGGTGCGCGCCAGGTCGCGCAGCTCGCCATCGAGGAGGATGCCTAACCGCCCCCGAACAGGTCGCCCTGCCGCGACCGGGCAAGATGCTCCTGCCATTCCTCGGAGGCCTCGGGGCCGCCCCCGATGCACGGTTCCTCGGGCCATCCTTGATCGACTCGGCCTCAAAGCAACTCGCGTCGGCAAAGCTCTTTGGAACCTGCCGTCGGTATCTGGGTATTGAATTTCGAGGCGTCGAGCTTCGCCCGTTCGGTCTTCACTTTTAGGCTGCAACTCGGCAAAGCCGGATTAGCTGAAAATATCCGTCGCTTTGGAAGTAGGAGAGGGCTGGGGAGCGATAGCGCGCCAACGGCCGGGCTGCCCTGCACTCGCAATGAGACCCCGCTGCTTCAACCGATGCAGATAGGTGCGGAAGGTATTCTCCTTCAGCTCAAAGTTCGCATAGCGAGCGTTCTGGAACAGCTCGTAGGACGACAATGGCTTGTTGGCAGAGCGCAGTGCATCGAGCACCCTGTTCTCGATCATGATGCGCATGACGCTGTTCCTGCGACTGACCTCGCTAAGGCCACTCGCTTCCTGCCGCGCCTTCAAGAGCTGACGTTGCAGGGCACTTTTCTCCTGCGTCAGCTCGCGGATACGCACATCGATCTGCTCAATTTCGCGCTGAAGCCGGCGCTCGTAATAGGAAATCGGCTCATCGGCCACTGCGCGTTTCACTTTCTTTTTTGCAACGGATAGCGCGTTTCAAATATACAAAAAGTCATCAGATTTCAAGGCAGTTAGACGCATTGACTGGACATATAAAATATGATAGCAACGCTGCAGACCTGCAGCGTTGCTATCATATTCATGGTGTTGTGAATTAATTCTCGTTGCAATTACGAGTCCGGTTGCCATTATAGAAAACGACATGGCCGGCCCCTCTGCACATTTGTGTACGGGTCGGTCTTCGTTTTTAAGTCCCTTATTCTCTTACCCCCGTGACCATCTATCGGAAGCCATACCTCACCACTGACCAGCAGGTAGCCCTCTTAGTTTCGAGGGGGATGGTGATATCCGATATAGGCAAGGCAAAATCTTGCCTCGCGCGCATAGGGTATTATCGGCTCAGCGCGTACTGGTTTCCGTTCCGCAAGTCGCAGCAGGTCATTGACGCCGCCACGGGCCTTCCGGCAACGCAGGTGCTCGATGACTTTCAAGACGGAACCGACTTCCCGACCATCCTCGGCCTGTATGTCTTCGATAAGAAGCTGCGCATGATCGTCCTCGATGCGCTGGAACGCATCGAGATCGCCCTGCGGACGGAAATAGCCTTGCTGCTCGGCCAGCACGGGGCTTGGGCGCACCGCGACCCTCAGGTGCTCCATGGCAATTTTGCCCGCCGCAATAAGAAGGGCGCGACATTCACCCCGCACCAGGAATGGCTCGACCGACTGGACGACAAATTCCGCCGCTCGAAAGAGGACTTCGCCAAGCACTTCAAGGCGAGGTATTCAAGTAGCGACCCACCTATCTGGATAGCGGTCGAGTTGCTGGATTTTGGCGCGCTCTCGCATTTTTACGCCGGCATGACCATTGCGGACCAAGACACCATCGCGGCGCGCTATGGCCTCTCGGCCGGCAAGGCCTTCGAGGCGTGGTTGCGGTGCCTGAATGACGTGCGCAACATCTGCGCGCACCATTCCCGCCTCTGGAATAAACCGCTCGTGGCGCAGCCCCGCTGGCCAGCCTTGGGGGCAATCCCTGACCTCGACCACCTCGACGGCGACATCCACGGACAGACCCGTCTTTACGCCGCACTGGCAATCATGCGCTGCATGCTGAAGGTGGTGAACCCGTCCAGCTCATGGGGGCAACGGCTGGTGGAGCATCTCGACACCATGCCGGCCAATCCCATTCTGTCGCTCAAGAGCGCCGGCTTCCCCACGAACTGGCGGACCGAAGCCCTCTGGGCTTGAGGACGGTACACAGTTCACGGAGTGAAAGCGTTCCAGCCGCCCCCGAACAGGTCGCCCTGCCGCGACCGGGCAAGATGCTCCTGCCACTCCTCAGAGGCCTCGGCCTCAGCGAGCCATGCGCGTGTGAAGGCCTCGGGGCCGCCTTCGGCCTCGATGGTGCCGCAGGGCACGAAATGCGAGCGATAGCCCGTCGAGGTGATGGGGTTCGGCCCGTCGGAGCGCAGTTCTAAGTGGGAGATGACCCCGCCGAATTTTGCGGGCGCGAAGCGGATGCGGATAGGGAGCTGAGCCCATTGGAGGGTGGTGCTGAAAGTGTAATCGCTGTCGGTCATGTCGGCCCTTTCGTCATTGTTGAACACGCCCCTTGCGGGGACGCGGGACGTTTGATGGGGCGAACGAGCCCCATCGTCACCGACGACACGGGAGCGCAGCGAATGGAGCGGGCTGGAGATTGACGAGGGGGCGCGCGCCGTCATGGCTCGCGGTCATCCTCGCCGGGTGTGGGCGCTGACGATCGGGGCACAGATGTATGGCTGCATTATCCACCTGCACGGCTTAGAATCCGGCCGATGCCCTGGAACAGCGAAGCGATACAGGCGCTCATGCGCTATCGGGAGCGGCCTGACCCGTTCGTGCTGCACCTGTTCGACTGGTCGTATCGCGCCCATGGCTGTCTGGACGTGACCGAGCTTGCCGCGCGCGGCCGGGAGTTGATGGCGCAACGCTATAGCCAGCCCCCGGGACGGGATACCCGCCGAGGTATGGCGAGCGGTGTGGGAGGAAGCCCAACGGGCGCTGAAGCACATGCCGCTGTCCTGCCCCTATGTGACGGATCATCCGTGCTTTGCCGAAGCGCTCGCATGGATGTTGCCGGAGATCATGCAGCACCTGGTCGCAGCGGACGTTGCCCTAACGACGATCGGGCTCGTGCAACAAGGGTCGTGCTGGAACCGGAGGAGAGCGGCCGGATGTTGCGACTGCATGTGGAGGGCGCCCAATCTTTCCTGCTCCCTTATCCAGAGGCGCTGACCGCTCGTACCCACGCACTTCTCGTCGCGATCGGCGAAGTGATCAAGCAAGGCCCGGCCGGAGACGCGTCGGGGCCCGTGCCGTCGGGTCCGCCTGAATAAGCTGGACACGACTTATCATTTTTGCTAAGTTCTTTTGCATGTGGACAGTGGAATATCTGCCGGCGGCGCAGGCTGAAGAAGCCGCATTGCCGTTGGGCATGCAGGCCCGACTGGGACGGATGCTCGCTGTCATCCGCCAGAACGGCTTCCAGGATTTCCCGCGCGACTGGGTGAAGCCGCTCGAGGGCAAGCTGTGGGAGCTGCGGATCACCGGCAGGGATGGCATCGCGCGGGCGATCTATGTGACAGCGCCGGCCGGCGGGTCGTGATCGTCAGGATATTCGAGAAGAAGACCCAGAAGACGCCACGGAAGGAACTGGAACTGGCCCGGCAGCGGGCAAAGGAGGTGCTATGAGCAAGGTCAAGCTGATCAGTGCACAGGAGGTGCACGCACAGGACATGAAGGACCCGGCCTACCGGGCCGAATATGAGGCGCTGGAGGAGGAGTTCGCGCTGATCACCTCGATGATCCAGGCGCGCGCGCGGGCGCATCTGACGCAGGCCGAAGTGGCCGCGAAGATGGGCACGACCGAGAGCGCGGTGAGCCGGCTGGAGAGCGGGCGCACTATGCCGTCGACCCGCACGCTGAAGCGCTACGCCGAGGCGACGGGCACGCGCCTGCGCATCACCTTAGAGCCCGCGCCGCAAGGATAGGGATGCATCCGCATGACGAGCCACCGGTCCAGACACGCCTGCTCAGAAGCGATCCTCGTCTCGGCTGCTGCGCTTCACAAGGTCGGGGCGCTTGATGACGATGCGTTGCGGGCGCTTGCTGCGCGGCATGATTCCCGTCGTAAGGCATTCGCGACCACCAGCCTTTCTGCGTCCGATATCGATGCGATCGCGGCGTCGCGCATAGCGGCCGAGCATGCGTCTTTGGACAAACTGCCCCTAAAAGACGACCGCGATGGGTGAGCGGCCCACGATCGCGCCCGACGGCGCTCAACAGGCGGGGGCCGTGAAAGGGCGTGGCCTGCGCCGCACCCCTGCTGCCGCTAATACTCGCTGGGGAGCAGCAGTACGGCGTCGGTAAGGAAGAAGTGGATACCCTCGGCCGGGAAGTCGGTGAAGGTGAGGCGCTTGGTGTAGACCGGGCGACCATTGCCATCCTCGCAGGCGAGTTCGCCCGTCTGGTCGGAGGCCACGGTGAGCGCCCAGACCTGGAAGGGCTCTTTCGCGATAATCGGCACGGCGTGGGCCAGCGGGTGAAGATCTCTCCTGATCGTCGGCCTGCTGCCGGCCGGCCGATCGTGCGGCGCCACAATTGGTTCAGCAAGGCATGGATCAATAGGCCTTGTCGAACAGCAGCGCGCACAGCAGGCTATTGTCGCCCAGCAGATAGGCTGCGTCGAGGTTGGTATTGTCCGCAGCGTCGGTGCACGTGTCCCACTGGATCGCAATGGCCTTGCCCCGGCCGGGTCGGCCGTCGTCCAATTTGGTATCGATGTTCCATGCCTCCGCCGGACGAAACAGTGGGGCAATATTGGAACCGCTGGCCCGTGCCGTGCCGACCTGAAGCGTATGGCCATAAGGGATATCGAAGAAATAGGCTGGGGCGCTGCCCTCCTCGCTCAGCACGCGCTTGATGGTGAACCACAGACCCTTGCCTAGTTTGGAACTTGGCACATTCTGGGCCGTGGGGGTTATGCCGTTGTCCACCGTGAGGCCGGAGTACTCGCCCTCGATCAGGCCGGCGAGCGCCAGATGACGCCAGAACTGGAACAACTCGGTGCTCACGCCGGCGCCGACGTCCTTTCGATTGACGATGCCGCTACCGTCGCCGTCGCAGGCGCCGGGAGTCGTGACGGCCGCCCCGCCGTTGGCGGCGCAATCCACCGTGCTTGTCTGCCTGCCCCAGAACCGTGTCGCGTTGCTGAAATCGCCAGGGAGGGCCAGGTATTTATCGCGGAATGCATGGGTGGCGCTGCTGTAACGGCTGTACTCGGCGCTGACGCTGCGCAGTTCGGCGGCGCGGATGAGCGACTGCCCGGCGAGGATGCCGCCCGTGAGCAGGCCGAGGATGACCAGCACGATGGACAGTTCGACAAGGGAGAATCCGTGACGCGGATGCATGATCGCTCTCACCTCCGCGCCAGCGTGAAGGTGAGCGCGCACAGCACGTTGCTGTCGGTGAGGTTGTAGTCCCCCGGCGACGGGAAGGCCGTGTAGCAGGCGGAATTGGCATTTTCTCCGCCGCCTTGTACCGTGCCGAAATCGGGCTTGCCGTCATCGAGCTTGGCGTCGATGTTCCAGGCTTCCTGCGGTGCCAGCGCCGGGCCGGTCGCACTGGCACCGTAGCCGAAGAAGAACCCGATGCCCGCATTGGTCTGAGGCCCCCAGACCACCGTATAGCCGGTGCCGTAGGTCGCCCCGCCGAAGGCCGTGGCCCGGAACGCCGTGTTCGACAGTTTTCCCGCTGGATGGTTCTCCCCGATGACGAAGCGCGGCGAAGTCCCGACCACCCCGGTATAGCTTCCCTCGATGAGCCCCGCATTGGCGAGGTGCTGCCAGAAGCGTGTTCCCTCGTAATAAACGCCGTCCGATGTATCGAGCCGGTTGTTACCGTTGCCGTCGCAGGTGTGTGTGCCGGTGCCGAGCCCGTTCGGGCAGCTTGCCCCGTCGCTCGTCACCGAGCCCCAGAATTGGGTGGCGTTCGTCATGTCGCCCGGCGCGGCCATGTATCTGTCGCGGAACGCATGGAATGCCGACAGATAACGGCTCATATCCGCCGTCACGCTGCGCAGCTCTGCCACGCGTATCAGGCTTTGCCCCACCAGTATCCCGCCCGTGAGCAATCCAAGGATGACGAGTACGATGCTCAATTCGACAAGGGAGAATCCGTTGTAATGACTGGATGGCATAGGCCTCCTGAACGATGGTGATCGGGGAGTTAGAAGAACCTGTAAGAGTAAGGTCGCACCGGCCTTTAGTCGTAGGACCTGAACATACGCCGACGCCTCCCCGACCGCAGGGTCGAGGAGTGTGAGTAACGGTCACACAAACCGCTCTTACAGAAGCTTCTACACTCCGGAAACGCTTCGCATTTCTACGTTTTACTATAGACTATCAGATTATTATTTCTATTTATTTTTACCGAAGCCATCCTTCTGCACGCGCAGCGTGTCGGGAGTGGATTTACAGGCGCGACAGGTGAAGGCCTCTCCTGATCGTGCGCGCATCCCGCATCTGGGGCTCGGGCAAGGGCGCCACGATCTCACCCGAGCTTTTTCCGTTAAATCAACCTGCTAGAATGGGTTCACAAACAGAAAAGAACAGTACACAGTGCTGCTAGACATGTTGTATGTACCCGTATAGTCGGTATTGCTGCTGGATGTTGTGCACTGATTCGCAGCGCGCCATTGGGGTATGATAAAGCCGGTTCCCGGCTTTCCATCATCCAGCTTCACGTCAATGTTCCAGGCTTCATCAGGCAATAATACAGCCGTATTTGGAATATTTCCTCCGGTGTAAGCACCAAATGCTAGGTAATTTCTATAAACTGACGCTGTCGTACCGTAAAAACACTGGCTTCCATTGCTTCCGCAATTGTATTTTCCTCCGGCTCCCCATCCTGCATGGGTCAATTTCGATGACGGCGAATTGGTTCCCGGAACTACGCTAGCCGAATTATTGATGGCGAACCCTGTATAGTTCCCGTCAATGAACCCTGCGGCGGCCAGTTGCCTCCAGAACTGGTGCATTTCGTTGACATGCGTGGCTCCCGTGGCGCTGTTATCCCACGCGATCATCCCGTCGCCCGTGCCATCACATACACCCGTATCGACGACGGTCGCGCTGGAATTGGTCACACAATCGGTCGTGTTACGCATCCGCTGCCAGAAACGCGTCGCATTGGCCATATCACCGGGGATTGCCATGTACTTGTCACGAAATCCATTAATAGCGGAAATCCATCGTTGATATTCCGTTGCTACAGAGCGCAGCTCAGCCGCGCGGATGAGCGATTGCCCCGCCAATATCCCACCTGTGAGCAGGCCGAGAATCACGAGCACGATGCTCAATTCGACAAGTGAAAATCCTTTGCAATGACTCGACGGCATAGGTCTCCCGGACGATGGTGATCGGGGAGTTTCCAAACCTGCAAAAGAGAGGCGCACCGACCTTTAGCACAAGGTGCCTGAACATACGCCGATGCCTCCCCGACCGGATAGGTCGAGGAGTGCGAATAACGGTCACACAAACCGCTTTTGCTGAGGTTGGAACACCCCGGAAATGCTTCGCATTTCTACGTATTACTATAGACTAGCAGATTATTATTTCTATTGATTTCTACTGTGGTCATCCGTCTGTGCGGGACGCATCACGCGGACCGTGCCGTCCCAGCCTTTGGGGGCGCGCGCCGCCTTCGGGCGCGTACGGCGGCGAAGGAGGCGGCGCAGGCCTGAAAGGCCGATAGCGGCTCCAAGCACCCCCACGCCACCGTACAGGGCCAGCGGATGCAGGGCCGCGGCCGCGGTCATCTCGAACGCCTGCGCCACCAGCTCGTTGCCGTTTTAGCCCATGAGCCCGGCCGTGAAGTGGTAGGCGAGGAACAGCGCCGCCGCCCAGAAGGGCACAAGCACGAGCAAGCGCCAGCGTGACGGTGCGGGAAGCGGTCGGCCTAGGGCGACGGATTTTTCCTCCTGCCAGCGCGCATCCGCCACCACGTGGTTACGGCGGCCGTTCGAGACGATGGCGAGGAATCCGAGGATGAACGGCAGGAACTGGTTGGGGGCCTTGCCGTCGAACCACAGAATGAGGGTGATGATGAACCCCTCCCACAGCGCCAGGAACACGGGCAGGCTGCCAATGAAGCGGTCGAACAAGGTCGGCGGCGGCAACATGGGACGTCCCTATTGCCCTTGATGCCAGCAAGAAAACGGGACTTGCCGTTGTCGAGGTCGTGGGAATCGGCGTGTATTTCTTTGCAGGCTGGCATTCCTAGTGATAATTGGCCGGGCCAAACACGACGATAGCCTTATTGCTGTTCAATATCGCGACATCGGACGCTAAGCGCGGGGGGGCGCATGGAAAACGTCTTTGACTCCATCGGCAACGCCCTGAAATCGGCGGGAGAAGGCAGCCACGGCCTCGCTCGGGGACTGGAATACGTCACTGGCAATGCGACTGCCGCCGCTCTTTTCGCGCTGTTCCTATGGTTCGCACTCAGCCTCATTCGAGGTGCAGCAGGCGCGCGGCATTTCACCCTCTACGGCAACAGCATCCGCCTTCTCGGGGGCGCGGGCCTCGTCGGCCTTGCGCTGCTTGCGGTATACGAGGCCATCATCGAGCCGCCGCCCATCGCCGCGACGCCTGAAGACCGCGCCCTCGTTTACAAGGGGCTCACGGGGAAAGATTTCGTCGAGCCCAGCGCGGTCCTCACCACAAGCGAAAACCTAATAAAATGGGTATCATTCTTTAAATGGTATGCCTTGGTCTTCGTCATCATGGTCGTGGTCGGCAGCATCGTCGTGAAAAGCGGCCAGCTCTTCGCCCGCATGGCTAAGGCACGAGATTCTCACCGATCTCCTGAATGAAATTCCGTGTCTGATATTGTGTCGCGCATTCCTGCGCCCGCCACTCCCGCACGGCCGCTTCTATCCGCGGACGATTCCGATCGTGCCAACCCATAACATCGTATCCGTAACGGGCTCGAACAGCTTCATCCGCAGCATTAATGTCTCCAGACTTACCAGCTCTCATCGAACCCTGATATCCGACATCAATTACTTCTATTGCGTCATTTACCAGTTTCGTGTGTTTCCGAACGATATTCGGCCGTCCCTCCGATATTGAACAAGCGAATATATTCCGCACCTGCTCCCGCGTGAGTTTTTTCCGATCATTATCCGGCACGAAGGAAGTGAACGCCAAGGCTATCACGCCGGATTGTTTCTTATCGTATCCTATTCTTTGATAAAAATCCCTCGTATGGATCGCATATTCCTGAACATATGCGTTGCGATTACCTACGCCTATCTTGAGATCCAAATCGTTCTCAAGATCGATACAACCGCAGAGCGACGAGGCAAGGCCAGCCACCGCTAAAATTCGCAGATGAAAATCGCGCATCGAAGCCCCACACAGGAAGATCGCCCCATCTTCGGAAACCTTGCTTAGCTTGGCAACAGGACCGCGACTGCGACGGCAGCATAGATGGCGGAATTGCATTCCCATGACGGACACGCCCATCTTAATGAAAATGAAATATTATGCCGTTAATATTTCGATATTAATCGATCTTTATTTTGATAAACTACAATAAAGGATATTTATGTCAGATGACATCAACATTTCGCTAAACCAAACCGACAAATCCCGTTCAGCATCCATAACGGACAATCACGGAAATTCCGCCACCGTCCACCTCAAGGATCTTTCCAATATCAGGGCCGAGGCCAAGGACATAATTTGTGGTAACGGCGCTCATCCGCAGGGCGATGTGCAGATGCCGGAGAAATTGAAAGACAACCTCCTTCCTATTGGGGTTGGGCTTTTGCTGGGCGGGCATGCTTCGGTCGATCTGGGCGAGGATAAAAGCCCGTTGCAGACTGCCTGCGAGGGCGCACGCAAGGCCGCGGACAAAGGGCCTACCCGGTAGGGCGCCATAGGCGCCGCCACATTCCTCGAACCTGACCAGCCCCGCTACAGCAGCAGGAGCTGTTGCCCGGCGCGCAGGGCGGGCTCGGCCGGGCGGGCTTCGCTGCGCCAACGGGCGAAGGCCTCGCCATGGCAGGCGAGGAATCCCACCATGTCAGGCGTCCATGCCGCCTCGAAGCATTCGGGCCTGAGGCTGTCGGCATGGCGCACAAGGGCGGGCACGCCGCGCGCGGCGAGCTGGAGATAGGCCATCTTGAACGCCGTGGCCGACAGGTCGGCCGCCTCGACATAGAGCGCCTGGCCGATATCGTGCCCGGTCGCCGTGAGGGCATCGGCGGCAGCGATGACCATGCACCCCGCCCCGCAGGCGGGCTCGTCGAGCGTGACGAAACCGCGTTCGGCAATGACGGCAGGCGCATCGCCCATGGAGATCTCCGCCATCAGGCGGGATACCTCGTAGGGCGTGAAGAACTGCCCGGCCTCGGTATCGAGCGCGCCCAGCTCGGCGGCGATGCCGCCGAGGAAGTCACAGCCGCCCTCGATGAGGGCGAGCTGGATGAGGGCCAGTAGCTTCGGCAGCGCGCGTATGTCGTCGGCCGGGTAGCGCCTCACCACGTTCATGTACCGCGCCTCCAGCAGCTCGGCGCGCGGCGCGTCGGCGGTCTGTTTGGCGACGGCGCAATAGGCCAGCTCCAGGAAGTCACCGAACCGGTCGTACCGGGCGCGATCGCGCCCGATACTCCCGAGGGTGGCGATGAACTCCTTGTGGAAGGGGGTTTGCATCGCCGCCTCCCTACGCTTCGGATTTGGCGGTCGGGGTGCGCAGGTAGATGCGCCCGTCGATCGGCAGGGCATCGAGCACCAGGTCCCAACCTTCGCCGCTCTTGGCGGGGAACGCCGCGCCAATGGTCTTCCAGTGGACCTTGTCGTCCTTGCCTTCACGGCCGACGAGGGCGTTGAGGTAAACGGGTCTGCCTTCGGCCTGCTTGGATTCGGCCTGTTGGCGGGTCTGGGTGTTGCGGTTGTAAGCCATCGTTTGTCTCCTTTGGTTTGATGGGTCGCGTCCCGAAGGACGGCACCAAAGGAGCCCGGCGGATGAGGCCGCTTGTCCCCAACACGGGAGCGCAGCGAATGGAGCGGGCAGGAGCGGGACAAGCGGCCGACGCCGGGCATACGGGGCCCGTTCAAGCTTTCGGGCGCACCCTCAAAACGCAGAGGAACAGGGGCGGCACTGCTGCGGGCTCAGCCCACCAGCAGGCCGATCGAACATGCCGCTGAGCTATCAGCAGCCGGGCATGCGGGAGCGCAGCTTGGGGCATGGCCGCGAAAAGAGTGGCACAAAGTAATACAAAATGGCATTATGTGGGATGGAGGTTATCATGCAGAACGTTGAACGCCTGAGCATCACGCTCCCGGCCGACATGGTGCGGATGATCCGCGCCAAGGTGCAGGGTGGCGGCTACGCCTCGAACAGCGAGGTCATCCGTGAAGCCATGAGGGCATGGCAAGAGCAGGAGCAGCACCACGCTGAACGCCTTGCGCGTATCCGCGCCAAGATCGACGAGGCCGAGAACGACCCTCGCCCGTCCTTGGCGGAGGCCGAGGTGGAAACGCATTTTGCGGAGCGCCTGAAAAAGTCGCTCGCCGTTCCGGACGATCATGCGTGAGCTGACCTACCGCCCGGCCGCGCTGGACGATCTCGACGGAATTTACGACTACATCGAGCCGGAGAATCCGCGTCGCGCCTTCAGCTTCGTGGAAGATATCAGGAAGCGGTGCCGGACGCTCTGCGAGCACCCGGAACTCGGGCCTGCCCGGTCCGATATCAAGCCGGGGCTGCGCATCTATCCCATGTTCGGCCGCATCGTGGTCTTCTACCGCATCACCGAGAGCGCCATCGTGATCGTGCGCGTCTTCTCCGGCGGGATGGATTACGAAACGCTCATGCGGGATGAGCCCCTGGAATAGGGAGCGGTCACTACCATGTCCGGCTCGCCAACTGGCGCTCTTCCGGGCCGCTCACATCCATATAGATGACGGTCGAACGCGGGCTGGCATGGCCCATCCATTTCTGGATGAAATTGAGCTGGGTGCCGGCGATGACGTTACGCGCGCCGAAGCCATGGCGCAGGCCACGCGGGCAGGCCTGACGGCCATGCACATCGGCCAGCCGCATTGCGCGCTTTACCCAGCGGTAGGCCGTGCTGCGGTTGACGCTCCATAGCCGCTGGTCGGGCATGCCGCCCCTAGCGAGCGCGCGAAGCTGCGCCGCCAGCGGTGCGGGCAGGTGCACGAGGCGGTAGACCGTGGTGCGCCTTTTGAGGGTGCGCAGCACGACATATCCGGTCCCGACCCGCGACAGGCTCACTTCCAACGCCTCGGAGATCCGGCACCCGCTGACCGCCACGAGTTGCACGAAGAGGCTCTTGTGCAGCGGCAAATGCTGCGCGACCGCGCGAAGCCGCACGTACTCACTCCAGTCACAATATTTGCGCTGACCGTCGCCGTCGAACAGGTGAGAGGATGGCTGTTTCATGACTCATGTTTTCGATGCACCAAAATAGGCAATACGGTTGCATCAAAAAACTCTCAAGCGGTTTATGTCAGTATTTTTCGGATAAATGCTCCGATATGGACAATGTATTGAGAGTGATTCGATAGAATATCATGCATCAAAATTGCCTATTTTGGTGCATTATTCATAATTTACCCCCGGAACACGGCCATTTAGGGGCTGTGACGGGGACCTCCATGAACTCTCTCTTTCGATCACGTCGCGGCAGCCTGACGCGCTCCAGCGTCATCGGGTTGTTGGCCCTGGTGCTTTCAGGCGGCGGCGCGTTCGCAGAGAGCTGCGCCGATCTTATCGAAACGCAGGCCCGCATCGGGGCCATGAAAGGCAAGCTGCTGGCGACCTATCCGGGCACCGCCGCAACCTTGTTCGGCTGCGCCGCATTGGCCAACCAGCAGCCCGAGGGCGACCGCCTCGGCACGGTCCTCGTATGCGCGGGTGTGGCCTGTCTTTCGATTGGCGTCGGCACCTGCATGGAGCTCGGAACGGCCGCCTCGGAGCTGGAGAAGGCCGCAGAGGAAGTAAAGCGGCGCAAACTCGCCCTCGGATGCGGAGCCTGAGCCCATGGCCGCCGGATCACAGAGGAATCTTCTCCAAATCGTCACACTCAGCTTTGCCGTTCTCGTGTACTCGTCATGTATCCAACCAGGATACGGAGGCGATATGGCGTCGAAATCGAAACGAGCGGCACGGATTACAAAGGCTGTTGAAGCCGAAAAGGCACGATCCATCAAGGATGCGCTGAACGAGCTCAAATACATCGATGCCATATCCCTGGACGACACCCGCCTGAACTGCGCACAGGGCCTCACCCCCAAGCTCAAGGCTATGCAGGAAGCACGCAGCAACGGGTTCCCGGAGGTGTGGGAGTATTGCGCCGCTGCGGTCGACGCCGCCGCCGAACGCAAACTCTCCGCCGCCCTCTATGGCTCGCTCACGGTGCGGGAGATGGGCATCGGCAACCAGGTGGACAGCGAAGGTACCATGGAAGCCGTCGCCAACGGCGAGGATCTGCAGACCATGCTGGCCATCCGCCGCGCGGCCGCGAAGGGCGACAGCAGCTATACCGGCATCACAGGCAAGGTCATGCCGCTAAGGCCTGAGCTGGCCTATGACCTCGGCCATTATCAGGGGCAGGCGAAGCCGGAGAGCATTCCGGCGATCAGCGCCGGGGCGCAGGCGCAAGGTGTTGTCGCCTGCTATGCGGAAACGCCGCTCGATAGCATCACGCTCGACGGACATGTACTGCCTGCGACCAAGGCCTGTTTCATCGTGGGCGGCAATGCGGGCAAGCGCTATGCGGTGTCGCCCGAGCAGACGGGCTCGACCACGCCGCCGAACCCGGCCCCGGAGGACACAGGCGCACTCACGCCAGCACCGACGCCCGGCACGGCGATCGCCAACCGCGATGCCGACGTGCTGCGCTCGCCCCCGACGCGCTGAGGCTCCCCCTCACGTTCCCCATGTTCCCCGTCGTCGCTGGAGAAGACCATGGATGCATTTCAGGTGCAGAACCTAGAGCGCTATCTGGACAGCCTTGGCGAGTTCGAGCTTCGCCAAGTCAATATGTATGCCGTTGAAGCGTTCATGCATGTCTACGAGCCGCAGCACAACTCCTGGAGGGAGATGCGGCTCGTGGCCCGGAAGGCTGGCTTAGGCATCTCACAGGACGCGACTGGGTTCGCGCTCCTGAAGGAGATGGCGGACATGCTCTCGCATTACCGGCGGGGCTGAGCCTCCGCTCACCAGAAGGAAAACCGCTTGCGCACCAGACTAGTCTGGACTATATTTTCTTTATGGAACGTCGCTCACATACACTGACGCAAGGGGCCTGGACGATAGCGGAGGCCAAGGCCCGGCTGTCGGAATTGCTGCGTCGGGTCGAGAGGGACGGGCCTCAGCGGATCGGCACCCGGCAAGGGTATATGGTCGTCTCGGAAGCCGAATGGCAGCGATTGCAGGTCGCACGCCCGCCGCTCGGCCAATGGCTGCGGATGCATCTGCCGCAAGGCGAGGCGCTAGAGCTGCCGGCGCGGGACGAACCCGACCGCCCGAACCCCTTCGCGCCCGATGAGGCGGTGTGACGGGCGTGCTCCTTGACACCAATGTGATTTCCGAGATCACCCGGCCCGCGCGCAGCGAGCAGGTGATGCGCTTTCTCGACGCGCTCGAGGACGGCTATATCTCCGTCGTCACGCTGCATGAGCTGACCTACGGGCTGGAACGGCTACCCTCCGGCACACGGCGCAACGCCCTGTCGGAGGCGATCGCGCAGTTCCTCGCACTCTACAGCGACCGGATTCTCGGGATTGGCACGGCAGAGGCGAGAACCGCCGCGGTCCTGCGGGCGGGGCAGGCGGAACGTGGCCGTACGCTGCATCTTGCCGATGCGCTGATCGCCGGCACCGCCCTTGTCCACGGGCTCACCATCGCCACGCGCAACATTGCGGATTTCGAGGGGCTGGGCGTGCCGCTGCATGATCCCTGGGCCGATTCCTAATTCGGGACGGGGAAGCATTTTACGGCTTGCGCAGCCCCGGGAACCCTAGCTGGCACCCTTTTCACCGCGTTTTATCCGCGATTTCCCTGACCTTGGCGCTGGCGGCCGAGAGCGGCCCCTGTTCAACATCAATGGAGACCGACATCACCCCGTCACGTACAAGCGTATGGGCCTCCAAACTCGCACGGTCCTTGATGGCAGGCCCAAGGGCTGCCCCCATGCCCTTCAGCACCGGTTCGAGTTCCGCTTCGGACACCGGAATATGACGCCCGTCCTTGCGAACACTCCAATCAATCTGGGACTTGTCAGCCTTCGCGAGTGCGGCGGCGAAGTCCATATGCATCGATGATCCATCCGCGCAAAGCAGAGCCTGCTCCCCTCTAATGGTGCTGTAATCGATGCGGTTCCCTTCCGGGTCCGATGCAATAACCTCTACATTCTTAAAATCATTGCTCTTATCCTCTGCCATAAACACTCCGTAATTACCTATTTTCGGATGACACTACGCCATCCGTTCTTTTCATATTACATAGCCATTGTTACAGTTCAGGGTCATCTCTCTCCTTCCGCGCGATTCTGATGCCTAGACGGTCGCATCACGAACGGACTGCGACTTGCCCGCATCGGCAGCAGAAGGATTTACTTCCGCAACGGAGGGACACGCCCTATGCTACCAGCAATCGATGGGGAGCTTGGATGGCTGATACAGCTTCACGCCCAAGGCCGCTGCGCCGCAATCTTCCGCAAATCGTCACACTCAGCCTTGCCGCTCTCGTGTACTCGTCATGTATCCAACCGGGATACGGAGGCGATATGGCGTCAAAATCCAAAGTAGCGGCACGGAATACGAAGGCTGTCGAAGCCGAAAAGGCACAAGCCATCAAGGACAGGCTTAGCGAGCTCAAATACATCAATGCCATATCCCTGGACGAAACACGCTTGGTCTGCGTGCTGGGCGGCACCTCTCAGGTGAAGGCCCGACAGGAAGCACGCGGGAACGGGTTCCCCGAGGTGTGGGAGTATTGCGCCGCTGCGGTCGATGCCGCCGCCGAACGCAAACTCTCCGGCACCCTCTATGGCTCGCTCACGGTGCGGGAGATGGGCATCGGCAACCAGGTGGACAGCGAAGGCACCATGGAAGCCGTCGCCAACGGCGAGGATCTGCAGACCATGCTGGCCATCCGCCGCGCGGCCGCGAAGGGCGACAGCAGCTATACCGGCATCACAGGCAAGGTCATGCCGCTAAGGCCTGAGCTGGCCTATGACCTCGGCCATTATCAGGGGCAGGCGAAGCCGGAGAGCATTCCGGCGATCAGCGCCGGGGCGCAGGCGCAAGGTGTTGTCGCCTGCTATGCGGAAACGCCGCTCGATAGCATCACGCTCGACGGACATGTACTGCCTGCGACCAAGGCCTGTTTCATCGTGGGCGGCAATGCGGGCAAGCGCTATGCGGTGTCGCCCGAGCAGACGGGCTCGACCACGCCGCCGAACCCGGCCCCGGAGGACACAGGCGCACTCACGCCAGCACCGACGCCCGGCACGGCGATCGCCAACCGTGACGCCGACGTGCGGCGCTCGACCCCGCCGCGCTGAAACGCCTCCGCTTCCCCTGTCCCCTCAATGCCGCGTAGGCATCTGGAGCACCGTTCATGTATCTTCATGTCGACCTGAGCACCTTTGCCGACGATCTGCGTGATGTGGTGGCATCCTTCGCCAAGATCCAACTGGCGACGGACAAGCATGCCTCGCTGTCGCGCAGCCTGCTCGACGCCAAACATCCCAATCCGAAACAGGCGCGGTTCACTGTCGTCGCCAACTGCGCCGATTGCGGCACGAGCCTGCACCGGAACATTGAAACCATCTGGCAGCGAAGAAGCCCGGTACAGTTCTCCCTGACGGAGAAAACCTGCCCCCATTGCCGGGGACAGGGCGGGTTCCATTACGCAAAAACCCAGTCACTGCACGCGTAAGCCGGACAGACGGGCCCCTGACCATCTTCGCGCTGACGGCCGCGCCGGCAGAGGCAACGGGCGGCCCCTATGCCGTCTTGCCTTAGGAGCTTTCGCACCATGGCGCATACGATACGACAACGCCTGAATTCGTGACGTTCGAACGCGCTGTGCAGCTTGCGCGTCTGGCGGCCGCGAAGGATATCGCGCCCTATCTGCTGCTCTATCAGTTGGGCACGATGAGCGCCCCGGCGCTCGGTCAGTTCTGTCTGCGGCTCGGCTACGATGGTCCGTGCATTAAATAATAAAAGTAGTTTACTTAAGAAGTATATATTAAATTTAATTATGCGTGATCAAATAATCGAATCAAATGAGAAGAACGATGGCTCCGATATGTCGGAGTGTCGCGTTGTTCTCAAGAACGAGCAGCTACCGGAATCGCTCGGGCTCGTGGTGATGCGTGGCGCGGATATCAAGACAGGACCGATTCAATTCACTGCGGTTGAGTTGGACTGTCCTGGAGCGGCGGACGGTCCTGCGCCGTCTCCCGCGCCGACCTCGTCGACAGGTCGCGGTCGGTAATAATCAGCCTCCTCCTTGGTCGGAGGCTTCCGTTCAGTCTGCCAGTTTCTGGAAAATTCGCCGCCATTCACGTCAGATTTTGGGACGTTGCTTATAGGTCTGCCGCTCAGACGGCCGCACCGCGACCGGACTGCGGCTTGCCCGCATCGGCGGTCTGGACGGGCGCGGGTTTGGCGTCGCCGGAGAGGTCGGCGGTCTTCGAGCTATCGGCCGCACCCGCCGCTGCGGCGGGAATCGCCGCCTGTTTCGCCTGTGCCTTCACGGCATCCGGCGCAGCCAGGGCGAGCTGCATATCGTCGTCGGACGCGGCCCCCAGTGCAGCATAGGCCGTATCACGTTGTTTCATACCTACTGCCGCCTCCTCCTCCTTCTGCGCCGCCGTCACGGTACGGGTTCCCTCACCCTGCTGGGCATCTGTCCCAAGCCGTAATTTCTTCTCATCGGCCCTGCGTTCCAATGCTTGCGCGGTACGGAGGTCACTCCCGCCATAGACCTGCGTAAGCGCCGCTTCCGCCTCGGCGGTGCGCCGTGTGGCCTGGCCATGTCCGCCAGCGCCCTTGTCCTGTGCCTCCCGCTCGCGGTTCACACTTTCCAATTCCCTGAGAGACTGACGCCTGCGGGCGGCAATCCTGTCCTTAGCGGCCGGGGGCACCTTGTCGCTATCCAGCAGCTCATCATAGCCGCTGATCTGGTTGCGCAGACGGTCGCCATGGATGCCGAGGGCGCCGACGATATCGCCCTTGTCGCGCAGCTCCTGTTCCTTCTTCTTCAGCTCGCGCTCGCGTTCTTCCTGCTCGCTGAGATCCACGCCGTATTGTTTGCCCCAGGCGAGCATTTCACCCGCTCGCTCGGTGATACGGGCGCTGCCCTCGGTGAGCAGGCGGCGGGTTTCGGCGCTCGCCATATGCAGGGCGATGTTCCCTGCGGCGCTCACACCAACACCCGAGGCCTGCACGGCCTGCGCGGTGTCGGTCGCGGCGCGGGTGGATTCGGCTATCTGGTGTTTGAGCTGGGCAATGGTGGCGAGGTTTCCACTCTGTTCGACCTGCTGCAGGAGCGCCTGCAGGTCGCCCTCGCGGCGCTCGATCGCGGCCAGTTGCGGGTCGTTCGGCGCGGTCGCGCGAAGCTGGGCCCGTTGCTCGCGCAGCAGGGCCAACGGGCCTTCTATCTGGTGCGCCAGCTCGTCCTTGGCCTGTTGCAGCGGGTCGGGCCGTTCGCCGTGCAGCGCACCTTTGGCCTGCCCGAGGGCGCGGCCGAAGCGCTCGCCGTAATCTCCCTGCGTCGGGCGCATGGTCAGCGCCCTTTCCGCATCACGATGCATGCATCGTAAGTCATACACTTATCTCCCTGCCCGCCTCTCATTCGCGGAGGCGGTACAGGGTGATTGTTAGGTCATAATGGTTAATTACCGTTTAATTATGTGGATAATTTTGCATTATTTCTTTGGAGAAATAAATATAACTCAAGTTTAGTAAAGAATTAATGTTTTCTATCTACGATAATAACTGGAGACATCCTCTCCGCTAAAATTCCCAAATGTTACTTAAGCCGGGCCAAAAGCCCGGTTTTCTTTTATTGAGAAACGTATTTATTGATATAATCTGCTACTTCTATGAGGCTCTATGTCCGACAAACTACATCTGATTTCCGATTCCCTATCCGATTTCACCGTTGTCGATAACCGGGGCAACTCGGTTTCCATCCAGCTCGACGGGGCGCTGGCCTTTGAAAAGATAAAAGAAGGTTCAGTGACCTGTAACAACGGCATTTCAGGGCGCGACGATGGAAAAGCGATGGTCGCTACCGTAGATGGGGTCGAGTATCGGGGCGACAGCTACGTGAACAAACCCCGCCCGGGTATTGAACCGGACGGCCTTTCCAAGGCGCTGGAAAAGATGGGCCCTGTCGAGCGCCTTTTTACGGCCGCGAAGTTGCTCGTCACCGGGCATGTCGCGGTTGATCTGGGCGACGACAAAAGCCCGTTGCAGACCCAATGCGACCAGGTACGCAAGGAAGCCGACAAGGGCACGAAGCGTTAGGATGAGCGCACCCGACAGCAGATGGGGCGCCCTTTCCTCGCGGTTCTGCACGGCCGGGGTGCTGCTGGCGCTGTATGTGTCCCCGTTCGTGCTGCTGTACCTGACCGTGCGTCGCCTCCGGCGTTTCCGTCGCCTGCGGGGTCAGTTATGGTAGCGGCATTGGGCGATCAGCAATCGGTCGCCCTCGGCCCGGTAGACCAGGCGATGCTCCGTGGGGATCAGCCCGCTTCCAGGTCCACGAAGACCGAGAGGCCCGTTGCAACGGGCTCGATGGTCACGAGATAGCCGAGACGGTTGCTGATGGAGAGGCCGTTGATGACGGCGAAACAATCACCGTCATCGATGATGGTCCATACGCGTTCACGCGGCTGCGCGCGCACGAAATCCCATTCCTCGCCATAGGTCTCGAACATCAGTCCGTCGAAGGCAGCGGCGGGATAGAGCGAATTCGTCATCGGCGTATAGCGATCGAGGAAGTCGCTCCAGGATAGCTCAAGCGTGTCTTTCGGGGTTGCGGTCATGGGAGGTCCTTTCGTCATTGTTGAACATGTCCTCGGCCGAGGACGCGTGACGAAGGACGGCTCGCACCAGGCGTCCGGTCATCGACGACACGGGAGCCGCCTCGAGGCGGCGAATGGAGCGGGCTGGAGATTGACGGGGCGACGCGAGCCGTCAGGGTCAGCGTCTTTCCCTCGGCCCTGTGTGAAGGATGAAGAGGAGACGTGACTGTCGGAAGCCGAAGGTAATCGCTAGCAGTGATCATCGATCAGAGGGGGCGCGGAGCAGGTCATAGCCGCTAATCCATACGGTCGATGATTGCTAACATTTCGCGCAGCTTCCGCTTCGCATCAATGAGGCTTTTGTTCATCACCAGATCTGCCCGCCCAGTCAGTATCAAAACCGCCTCCATCACTCGATCGGAGTGTCGGCATAATAGGATCAAGAATTCTCCGCTTGGTCCGTTTTTGCCACTGAGCCAATTCTTCACTGCCCGCTCATTGGCGGTCGTTAATACAGAAATTGTCTTTACGGCGGCCCCTGTCATTCCGAATTCCTCGCGCAATGCCCGCGAAATAGCCGCAGCGAAGCCCCCCGATCCCAAGCGTTGCCCAGGAACATTTTTTCCATTTTGGGACCTATCATTTCGGTTCTTATCCGTGAGCGACATTCCCAGTGTTCCTTGCTTATGAGTCGAGGCCCAGCAGGGTAAATTTTGGGGATACCTCCCCTTTTAGCGGCTGATCGATGTGGCTCGATGGACACCATCATCTCCGGGCGCCGATGAGCCCGCCTCCGTCCGGGCGGCGCAGTACGTGCGCATGTCGACAGAGCATCAAAAATACTCGACCGAGAACCAGGCCGCAGCGATAGCCAAGTACGCCGAGGAACGCGGCTTCGACATTATAAGAACTTACGCCGACGAAGGTAAAAGCGGCCTTAAACTTGACGGTCGTGAAGCTCTACAACGACTGATAGAGGATGTCGTCTCGGGTTCAGCGAGCTTTCGCGTCATTCTTGTTTATGACGTGAGCCGATGGGGCCGCTTCCAGGATCCCGATCAGGCGGCTTATCTGGAGGCGATCTGCAAGAATGCGGGAATTCATGTTCGGTATTGCGCGGAGGAATTCGAGAATGACGGTAGTCTGACCGCCACCATTATCAAGAGCATGAAACGCGCAATGGCAGGAGAATATTGTCGCGAGTTATCGCGAAAAGTCTTTGATGGACAGTGTCGGCTGATAAGCCTCGGCTTCCGACAAGGAGGACTGGCTGGCTACGGTCTTCGTCGTCAACTAGTCGATGAGCACGGTCTTCCAAAGGCAGAATTACGGTTGGGAGAGCGAAAAAGCCTTCAGACCGATCGTGTCGTTTTGGTGCCAGGGCCAGAGGAAGAAGTCCGCACAGTACGCCGCATGTATCGTCTATTTGTGGATGCTCATCTCAATGAAAAACAGATCGCGATGGTGCTGAATGACGAGAGCAAACTAACCGATCTGGGGCGCCCGTGGACGCGCGGAACCGTGCATCAGGTGCTGACCAACGAGAAATATGTCGGTCACAATGTCTTCAATCGCGTGTCCTTTAAACTAAAAGAGCACCGGGTTCGCAATCCACCGGACCAGATCGTTCGCACCGAGAACGCTTTCGAGCCACTGATTGATTCTCATACATTCGGCTTGGCCGCTGCGCTCATCGCCGCGCGAAGCCAGCGCCTCTCGGATAATGAAATGTTGCAGAGGCTTGCCAATCTGCTTCGGGAAACGAGCACGTTGACGGCGCTAATCATCGACGAGCGTGACGACATGCCATCGAGCTCGGCATATTCGTCACGCTTCGGCAGCTTGCTCAGAGCTTATGAACTGATCGGCTATAGCCCTCAACGCGACTATCGCTATATCGAGACGAACCGCTTTTTGAGAACCCTTCATCCCGCTCAAATCACCGCTGTCATACAAGCAATCGAAATAGCCGGGGGAAGCGTACAGGTCGATCCGGCGTCCGAGCTCCTCTGTGTGAACGGCGAATTCACTGTGTCGGTCGTAATCGCAAGGTGTCTTACCACGGAAGGAGGGACTTCCCGCTGGAAGATCCGCTTTGATGCCGGGCTTCGGCCGGACATCACTATCGCGGTTCGCATGCGCGAGAATAACCGCGAGCTTCTCGATTACTACCTGCTGCCGCGAGTCGATTTTCCCGTCGAGCGGCTTCGTATCGCGCCCGCCAACGGCGTCTATCTGGATGCATATCGCGTCGATACTCTCGACGCCTTCCAGTCTCTTTCAGCCCGGGTCCCGGTCAGGAGGACGGCATGAGTCCAGCGGCTTCGCAGATTGTCTCCATTCCAGTTGACCAAATCCACATTCTTAATCCAAGGACCCGGAACAAGAAGATTTTCAATGAACTCGTGACCAGTATTGCGCGTCTCGGCTTGAAGAAGCCGATCACTGTCAGCACGAGATGCGATGGTAAAGGATATGAACTGGTCTGCGGTCAAGGAAGGCTGGAGGCCTTTGTCGTCCTCGGGCAACGCCAGATTCCGGCGATCGTCATCGAGGCTTCTGTCGAAGATTGCTATGTTATGAGTTTGGTCGAGAACTTGGCGAGGCGGCAGCACTCACCTTTGGAGTTGATCGAGGAAATCGGTGCCCTACGGGATCGGGGCTACTCGACGGCCGAGATCGCGGCAAAGACCGACTTTAGCGATGAGTATGTCTACGCCGTTTCATGCCTACTCGATCATGGGGAAAGGCGTCTCCTGGCAGGCGTGGAACGAGGCATTATCCCGGCGGCCATAGCTATGGAGATCGCGCGCGCTAAAGATGGCGAGGTGCAGCGCGTCCTGGCTGATGCATATGAACGCCAAGCACTGCCAGGCAACCAGGTGCTGGCAATTCGGCGCATCGTCGAGCAGCGCAATTTGCTCGGCAAACGGATCGTCGATCACGGGGCTGGCAAGGCCAGCAAGCAGCCGCTCTCGGCAGCGGCTCTCGTCCGAGCCTATCAAAAGGAGACAGACCGGCAGAAGTATATGGTGCGCAAGGCGTCGCTCGCTCAAGGACGCCTTCTGTTCGCAGTGAACGCGCTCAAGCGCCTATTGGCGGACGAGCACTTTGTGACCCTGCTCAGAGCCGAGGCGATCCACACGATGCCACGCCCGCTGGCGGAGCGGCTGGGCAGGGAGTTTGTCTGATGGAAAGGGAAGTCCGCAGCGCCTTTGAGCGTGAAATCATCATCCTACCCGTTGACGAGATCTTGCCACGTCGGCAAGTCACGGCGGCCCAGCGTTCAGGGGTCAAGTTTCGGCGGATAGCCGCCTCTGTCAAAGAGGTTGGGATCATCGAGCCGCTGATGGTGGCACGCCTCCCTAACGTATCGGATCGTCATGTGTTGCTTGACGGCCACATGCGCTGGGCGATCTTGCAGGAATTGGGTACCAGGGAGGTCCGCTGCCTCATTGCACATGACGATGAGGCTTTTACCTATAACAAACGGATCAATCGCCTCGCCACGATTCAGGAGCACTACATGATCCTGAGGGCCATCAAAAACGGGGTCTCCGAGGAGAAGCTGGCCAAAGCGCTCGATCTAAATATTGGGCAGATACAACGGCGCCGGACGCTTCTGGACGGCATCTGCCCTGAAGTCATCGAACTTCTTAGGGATCGCTCGGTCAATCCGGCGACATTCGATTCGTTGCGTCGAATGAAACCAATGCGGCAGATCGAGGTGGTCGAACTCATGGAGATTGCGGGAAATTGGACCGCTACCTATGCCCGGTCGTTGCTTGCCGCTACGAGGCAGGAAGATCTAGCGAAATCGGAGCGGCCAAAGAAAGTGGCCGGACTAACAGCCGAACAGATGGCCCGGATGGAGCGTGAGATGGCCTCCCTTCATCAGGATTTTAAGCAGATCGAGAGCAGCTATGGTGACGACATTCTCCATCTCGTCATCGTTTCCGGTTTTCTGGCGAAATTGATCGGTAACCCGGAGATAGAACGTTATCTCGTTCAACATCACCGCGAGCTGCTGGAGGGCTTTCGCTCCATAGTCGCCGCTACTAATTTGGACCAGGCAGGCGCGGCTGCTTAGGCTTTGATGAGTGTCTTGTGCGTCCGAAGGGCTTAAGTCCGGACAAGCCAGAACCGACACCATCATCCCTTTACCGGAGCCGTACGGACCCTTCCGTCATGGCAATGACTGGCGGTAACGGCGGCATGATCCGTTCGGGGCCTTCCCCCGTTCGAGGGAGGCTGCATGCCGATAGAGAGTGGGAAATGGTGCGGGCGGTCGGAATCGAACCGACATTCCTTTTGGGAGCGGCATTTTGAGTGCCGTGCGTCTACCAGTTTCGCCACGCCCGCATATCAGATCCACGCTATATAGCGGCCTTGCTGGTGGCGCAACCGATAAACGCTGCTTGAATTTACTTGCGTGACTTTGGCTTAAGTTTGTTCGGGTTCACTGATTTCGGCTTGATTTTTCGCGTATTGACTGAGGCTGCGCTAATAATGTTCTTCAAATGAACAGCGTAGTGTTTTTCGATCATCTCAACGCTTGTACGGCAGTTCTTGGCAAGTGCGTAGATATCCGCTCCTTCAAGAAGGCGCATACAAATATAAGTGTGGCGCAGGCTGTAGCAGGTACGCACATGCCCATCGCGATCGAACTTCAGTTCCAGTTCGTCCAGAACCGTGTTCATCAATTCGCGGGGCGTTTTGCCAAAAATCTTGGAGGTAGGCGATAGCTGTTTGCGTTTGCGAAGTCGTTCAAGCGGGTGAACGGCCCCCGGCATGCTTTTGCAGTGACCGACACCACGTTTGCCGCGAACCTCGATCTCAAGAATACGTTCGCCCGTTTCCTCATCCTTCACCACTTTGACATCGCGTAGTTCGAGCCGGGCGGACTCGTCGGGCCGGAGACCGGTGTTGACCATGAACAGCACGTAGTCATGGAAATTCTCGCACACCTCGCGCCAGCGCTCCTTCGGTGGGTCCTTGGCGCGTTCGCGGGTTGCCTCGTAGAGGGTCCGGTATTCCTCGGGCGAGAACCACGCTCGGTGCTCGACCTTCCCTGATGTTTTGTAAGCGGCAGACAGGTCGGGTACCACCTCGATCCACTGCTTGCGCTTCGCCGTTTTGAGGATCTGACGAAGGGTGACGATTTCGCTGTGCAGGGTGCTGCGCGCCGGGCGGCGCACCTCTCCCGTCTTGGGGTTGATGCGCGAAGTCAGGCGATGCACGCGGTAGTCCTGAACTTTCCCTTCCGTTACGTCGGCGACCGGCTTACCGGCGCCGAAAAATGGCTTCAGGTGCACGTCGATCTGCATACGCTTTTGCGCCACATAGGCGGCGTTGCGCTCGCCAGCGACGCTGATTTCGTACTCCTTGAAAAAGGTGTCGGCGGCCTCATCGAATGTTGGGCCGCTCGGCGTTCGCCTGCGCCGCCTATCGGGCGGCGTGTCGGTTCCGACCGAAGAGCGCTGAACGGTGCCGTTCAGCGGAGCGCCATTACGCCTGCGGTGACGCTCTTCGACGTAACGCTCCATATACCATTCGCGCGCAAACTCTTGAGCGAGTAGAAGGCTTTCTTCCTTGGTGGTCGCGCGATGGTTGCGGCCACCCATGTAGGTCGAGCACTGCCAGAACCGACTATTCTCCCGTTTGTAAACGTGGAGTTTGCCATCCATCAGACTGTGCGTTTCGAGCTCCATTCATATGCCAAAATGTGTAAGACATGTGTAAGGGTATCAGGCGCGTTTGAAATTGCAAATGTTTTTGATTTTATTGATATTTTTTCGTTCGAAATTTTTCGTAAGGGGATTTTGAGTCCGCCGCGTCTACCGGTTCCGCCACACCCGCAGCGGGCCCTCGACCATGCAAGATCCGGCGTCGCGAGAATCCTGTCGGGCAAGAATCCGGCTCGGTACGTGGGCACGCCGCTATGTGCCATGAGCGGAGGGCGGAAGTCCAGAGAGAGTGCGCCGCCCCCACGTGTTCAGTTCACGGCGCGCAGCGGCTTGTCGAGCACCGCGATGACGCGGGCGAGGTCGTGGCCGCGCTTGAGGATGAGCCCGGTCTGCGACACCACCGCATAGGCACCCTGCTTGCGGCTGAGGCGGGGATCCTTTTCGATGCGGTAGATCGGATATTCGGTGGAGCGCCGGAAGATCGAGAACACCGCCCGGTCCTTCAGGAAGTCGATGGCGTAATCGCGCCATTCGCCGATGGCCACCATGCGTCCGTAGAGATCGAGGATGCGGTCCAGTTCGCGCCGGTCGAAGGTTACGCAGGCCGGGCGCTCGCCCGCGGCAGCCTGACCGGGAAAGGCTATGGGTTCGATGTCCGCCACGCGGTCCTCCCCTCCTCGCTTCGCCGCGGCATTCGTGCGCGCGGCCATCAGCGGCCGGCCCGACGGGCGACGCACGGGGCGACGTGTCACCGGCCGGTCATGATCACTCCGCTCTCGCCGGGCATCAAGTCACCCCGTGCGATCATCGGCACATCACGCGCTCGTAACCGATTTCATGAAGTCGCCCGAATTCGGCCCTTCCGACGCCAAGCGGGCGGCCGATAACGTCACCATCGCGTGGGCCGGTCCGTAGGGCATCCGGTTCCCCAGCCCCCAGCCCCCTGGGTGTCCGGCGGACCGGCCTCCGATATGTTCTTGGTTCAATCCCCCGACCAATGTTTCTCAGGGCCGTTCGCACGGCCCTTTTTCTTTGCACATAGGCGGGCCATGAGCGGAAGGGGTGAGGGGCGTCAGCGCGAGATCGGCATCAGCGCCGCGCCGAGGATCGGGCCAGGGGCGACCGCGGTGCCCGATTGCACCAGCACCGCCACCGCATCCACATCCTCGCCGCGCAATTCGTCCAGCCTGGCGGTAAAGCGGGCCTTGCCGCCGGTCCAGTCTCCAAGCTTGAACCAGCCGCGCACGACATTGTGGTAGTCGACTGTCGTGCCCTCGTTCTCGCCGCGACCGATCTTCACGGTCTCGCTGCGGCTGACCGGGCAGAGCCACACCTCTCCGGCGCCGAGCCCGTTACCGATGGTGATGGCGAGACGATCATTGTCCGACTGCATCACGCTGACCGGCACCGTGAGGGGCGGGGCCTTGGCGAGCGCGGCATCGAGCGCCGGCTTGTCGTTGCCGACCGTCATCATCTGGCCGTTGATCACCACTTGGGGTGTGAACATCTTGCCGTCGCCGCGCATCCGGGCATAGGCCTTCTGCCGCACCGAATGGCCATGCTTGGCCAGCGTGTCCTTCCAGCCGAGATAGTCCCAGTAATCCACCGCCAGCGTGAGGGGCACATAACCCGGTGTCGCGGCCAGCGCGCCGAGAAGGGTGTCGGCCGGCGGACAGGAGGAGCAGCCCTGGCTGGTGTAGAGTTCGACCACCGCAACGGGAATGGCGCTGGTGGCGCCAGGCCCGGTGGGCGTCGCTGGTGCAGTGCTGTCGGCCCATGCGGCGAAGGGAGCGAGAACGCTCGCCAGCATGCCGACGAACATCGCCAGCCCCAATGGCGGTATGAGCCATGCGGGGCGGAGAGATCGGGTGGCGCTGTGCGCAGCCGGACCCGGCGTCGAGGCGGAGATCAGGTGCAAGGCGGCTCCCGGAGGCAGATCACTGGCTTGTCGCTTCAGCAGCTTCGTTGCCATTAAGGCCGGGGCGGCCGGCGGCACCAGTCACATTCGGGTGTCGCCGCTGCACGGAAAGGTGAGGTGGGAAGGGCGGCGGCTCGGCTCCGATCGCCACCCTCCCCATCACGTCACGCCGCAAGATTGCGCAGCACGTATTGCAGGATGCCGCCATTGCGGAAGTAATCCAGCTCGTCCAGCGTGTCGATGCGGCAGGTGAGCGGCACGTTCTTCACGCTCCCATCGCCGAACCGGATCTCGGCGGTTAGCGTCTGGCGCGGCTTGAGGTCGCCCTCGATGCCGCGAATGGTGACGATCTCGTCGCCCTTGAGGCCGAGCGTCTGCCAGGAATCCTCGCCCTGGAACACCAGCGGCACGATGCCCATGCCGACGAGGTTCGAACGGTGGATGCGCTCGAAGCTCTGGGCGATCACCGCACGGATGCCGAGCAGCTTGGTGCCCTTGGCCGCCCAGTCGCGCGAGGAGCCAGTGCCGTATTCCTTGCCGGCGAACACCACGAGCGGTACGCCCTCGCTCTTGTAGAGCATGGCGGCGTCGTAGATCGGCATTTCGGTGCCGTCCGGCCAGTGCCGGGTGAAGCCGCCCTCCTTGCCGCCCAGCATCTGATTCTTGATGCGGATATTGGCGAAGGTGCCGCGCATCATGACCTGATGATTTCCGCGCCGGGTGCCGTACTGGTTGAAGTCGGCCGGGCGCACCTGGTGGTCGCGCAGATAGACGCCCGCGGGGCTCGCTTCCTTGATCGAACCGGCCGGAGAGATGTGGTCGGTTGTGATCGAATCGAGGAACAGGCCCATCACCCGCGCCGAGAGGATATCGGTGACCGGCTCCGGCACCATGCCCATGCCCTCGAAATAGGGCGGGTTCTGCACATAGGTGGAGCGGTCGTCCCAGGCATAGGTCTCGCCTTGCGGGACGGCGATCTTCTGCCAGTTCTCGTCGCCCTTGAAGACGTCGGCATATTTCTCCTGGAACATCTTCTTGGTGACGTTCTCGCGGATGAAGGTCGCGATCTCCTGGTTCGAGGGCCAGATGTCCTTGAGATAGACCGGCTGCCCGTCCGAACCCGTGCCGAGCGGCTCGGTGGTGAGGTCGATCTGCAGCGAGCCCGCCAGCGCATAGGCGACGACCAGCGGCGGCGAGGCGAGGTAGTTCGCCTTCACATCCGGGTTTACGCGGCCTTCGAAGTTGCGGTTGCCGGAGATGACGGCGCCGGCGACGAGGTCGTTCTTGTTGATGGCTTCCGAGATCGGCTCCGGCAGCGGGCCGGAATTGCCGATGCAGGTGGTGCAGCCGAAGCCGACCAGATTGAAGCCGATCGCGTCGAGGTCATGCTGCAGGCCAGCGGCGTTCAGATAGCCCTCGACGACCTGCGAGCCGGGCGCCAGAGAGGTTTTCACCCACGGCTTCGAGGTCAGCCTCCTGGCGACCGCGTTGCGGGCGAGCAGGCCGGCGGCGATCAGCACGCTGGGGTTCGAGGTGTTGGTGCAGGAGGTGATGGCGGCGATCGTCACGTCGCCATGGCCGAGCGTGTAGTCGGTGCCTTCCACCGGCACCCGCTTGGCGGCCTCACCGGCCTTCTTGAACTCGCCTTCCAGCGCCGAGAGGAAGCCCGCCTTGGTGCCGGAAAGCAGCACCCGGTCCTGCGGGCGCTTGGGGCCGGCGAGCGAGGGCAGCACCGAGGAGATGTCCAGCTCGAGGATGTCGGTGAACACGGGATCAGCGGTGCCCTCGTGGCGCCACATGCCCTGCGCCTTGGAGTAGGCCTCGACCAGCGCGATCCGCTCGTCGCTGCGGCCGGTCTCGTCGAGATAGGCGATCGTCTCCGAATCCACGGGGAAGAAGCCGCAGGTCGCGCCGTATTCGGGCGCCATATTGCCGATGGTGGCGCGGTCGGCCAGCGAGAGGTGGTCGAGGCCGGGACCGAAGAACTCGACGAACTTGCCGACCACGCCCTTCTTGCGCAGCATCTGGGTGACGGTGAGCACAAGGTCGGTGGCGGTGATGCCTTCGTTCAGCCGGCCGGTGAGCTTGAAGCCGATGACCTCGGGAATGAGCATGGAGACCGGCTGACCCAGCATGGCCGCCTCCGCCTCGATGCCGCCCACGCCCCAGCCGAGCACGCCGAGGCCGTTTACCATGGTGGTGTGCGAATCGGTGCCCACGCAGGTGTCCGGATAGGCGAGGGTTTCGCCGTCCTCATCCCGGGTCCAGACGGTCTGGGCCAGATATTCGAGGTTTACCTGGTGGCAGATGCCGGTGCCCGGCGGCACCACGCGGAAATTGTCGAACGCCGACTGGCCCCATTTCAGGAAGCGGTAGCGCTCCTGGTTCTGCTTGTACTCCTCCTCGACATTCTTGCCGAAGGCGGCGTTGTTGCCGAAGAAGTTCACGATCACGGAATGGTCGATGACGAGGTCGACCGGCACCAGCGGGTTGATGCGCTTGGGGTCGCCGCCGAGATTCACCATGGCGTCGCGCATCGCGGCGAGGTCGACCACCGCCGGCACGCCGGTGAAGTCCTGCATCAGCACGCGCGAGGGGCGGTAGGCGATCTCGCGCTCCGCCTTGCCGCGATTGACCAGCCAATCCTTGATGGCGACGATGTCGTTCTTGGTGACCGAGCGGCCGTCCTCGAAGCGCAGCAGGTTCTCCAGCAGCACCTTCATCGAGAAGGGCAGCGCGGACACGCCCTCGAGGCCGTTTCGCTCGGCGTCGGGAAGGCTGAAATAGACGTAGGTCTTGGATCCGACGGTGAGGGTCTTGCGGCTTTTGAAGCTGTCGAGCGCGGTCACTTTGGACAGGTCCCCGATTGTATGGTCCCAGCGACGTACCGACCGGGTCCCAGGGCGGGCTTGGAGGGAAGCACACGGGCGGGCTATAGCTCGTCGGGCTTCCGTGGGACGGCGCGTCGTTCGAAAATCTATATAGAGCTATTTCAAACGACGATCATAGGGGGTTGGTGCGGTGCATCGACGAATTGCGCATTGCGATGTGGCGCGCCGGGAGGTGGCAGGGGACCGGAACGGGCGGGATCATGCGCCTGGTCGGTGAGGGCCTCGCCTGTACGCGCGGCCTGCGCCGGCTGTTCGCCGCGCTCGATTTCACCGTCGAGGCCGGCACCGCTCTCCTCGTCACCGGGCCGAACGGGGCGGGTAAATCCTCGCTGCTGCGCCTCATCGCCGGTCTTGCGGTGCCCACGGCCGGCGCCGTGCGGCTCGAAGGCGAGGGCGCCGATCCGGAGGCGGGCGTGGCGGAGCAGGCGCATTATCTCGGCCATCTCGACGCACACAAGGCGGCGCTCCCCGCCGCGCGCAACCTTGCCTTCTGGCGCGACGTGCTCGGTCGCAGCGGGCTCGGCGTCGAGGAGGCGCTGGAGACCGTCGGTCTCGGCGGTCTCGGCGGTCTTCCCGTCGCCGTCCTGTCGGCGGGACAGAAGCGCCGTCTGGCGCTTGCCAGGCTGCTGGTGGCGCATCGCCCCCTCTGGCTGCTCGACGAGCCGACCACCGCGCTGGACGTCGGCGCGCAGGCGCGCTTCGCCGAGATCATGCAGGCTCATCTGGCGCGCGGCGGCCTCATCGTCGCCGCCACCCATGCCCCGCTGGGACTGTCCGGCACCCGCGAACTCCGGCTCGGCCGCATCGCGGTCGAGGAGGTGCCGGCATGATGGGGGCCTTCCTGGCGGTGCTGCGCCGCGATCTGGCGCTCGCGCTGCGGGCGGGTGGCGGCGCCGGGCTCGGTGTCGTCTTCTTCCTGGCGGTCGTGGTGGTAACGCCCTTCGCCATCGGGCCGGACCTTGCCCTGCTCGGGCGGATCGGGCCCGCGATCCTGTGGATCGGCGCGCTGCTCGCCTCGCTGATCGGGCTCGACCGCCTGTTCGCCGCCGATGGCGAGGACGGTTCGCTGGACCTGATGTTCACGCTGGATCTGCCGCTCGAGTTGGTCGCCGCCGCCAAGGGCCTCGCCCATTGGATCGCGACCGGCCTGCCGCTCGTCGCGGCGGCACCGCTGCTGGCCCTGCTTCTCAACATCGAGCCGAAGGCGACCGGCGCGCTGGTCGCGACCCTGCTGGCGGGGACGCCCGCCATCACCTTTCTCGGCCTGATCGGGGCGGCCTTCGCCGGTGCCTTCCGGCGCGGCGGCCTGCTGGTGGCGGTCCTGGTGATGCCGCTCACCATTCCGGTGCTGATCTTCGGCGTGGCCGCGACCACCGCGGCGATAACCGGCCCGGTGCCCTTCGGCACGCCGTTTCGAATCCTTCTCGGTCTCGCGCTCGGCGCGCTGGTGCTGGGGCCGGTTGCCGCAGCGGCGGCGCTCCGGGTCGCGCGGAACTGAGCAGGTGGTGCGACGGCGCGGTGCAGCAATGCGCCGCACTCGGTCCAAGGGCATGAATTTGCTCGTTTCCGGCGACGGCGCATGAGCAAGGCTGCGCAACGTCATCTGGAGTCTCTCCACGGTCGCCGCATCGTGTTGCAGCACGGTGGAAGCCGTGTTAGGGAACCCGCCGACCGTTCGGGGATGGGGGCTTTTCCGAATTTCCGGGTCCGGTCGAAACCCTTGCAAATGTTCATGGCCCCGATGCGGCGCGCAAGCACCGACGCGGGCCGAGCCAAGCCGAGAGAGGCACGGTGGCCGAGACATTGATTTCCGGGGTGGCGGGACGCTACGCGAATGCTCTGTTCGAGCTTGCGCGCGAGGCTGGTGCCATCGATGCGGTGAAGGCCGACCTCGACGCGTTCGTGGCTCTGCTCGCGGAGAGCGACGACCTGAAGCGTCTCGTGCGCAGTCCTGTCTTCACGTCCGAGGAACAGGAGAAGGCGATCGCCGCTCTCCTCGCCAAGGCGGGCATCTCCGGCCTGTCCGGCAATTTCTTCAAGACGGTTGCCGCCAATCGCCGCCTGTTCGCCGTCGAGGCGATCATCCGCGGCTACAACGCGCTGGTCGCCGCCCACAAGGGCGAGGTGGTCGCCGAGGTGGCCGTCGCCCAGCCGCTTTCCGACGCCCATGCGGCGACGCTGAAGGGCGCCCTCGACGCGATGACCGGCAAGGATGTCCGGCTCGACGTCTCCGTTGATCCCTCCCTGCTCGGCGGGCTGAAGGTGAAGATCGGCTCGCGCCTGGTCGACGCCTCGCTCAGGACCAAGCTCAATTCGATCCGCACTGCGATGAAAGAGGTTCGCTGATGGATATCCGCGCCGCTGAAATTTCCGCGATCCTCAAGGAGCAGATCAAGAACTTCGGCCAGGAAGCCGAAGTTTCCGAGGTCGGCCAGGTCCTCTCCGTCGGTGACGGCATTGCCCGCGTCTACGGCCTCGACAATGTCCAGGCCGGCGAAATGGTCGAGTTCGAGAGCGGCGTGCGCGGCATGGCCCTCAACCTCGAAATCGACAATGTCGGCATCGTGATCTTCGGTTCCGACCGCGAGATCAAGGAAGGCCAGACCGTCAAGCGCACCGGCGCCATCGTCGACGTGCCGGTCGGCAAGGGCCTGCTCGGCCGCGTCGTCGACGCCCTCGGCAATCCGATCGACGGCAAGGGCCCGATCGAATCCACCGAGCGTCGCCGCGTCGACGTGAAGGCGCCCGGCATCATTCCGCGCAAGTCGGTCCACGAGCCGATGCAGACCGGCCTGAAGGCGATCGACGCCCTCATCCCGGTGGGCCGCGGCCAGCGCGAACTCATCATCGGCGATCGCCAGACCGGCAAGACCGCCATCGCGCTCGACAGCATCCTGAACCAGAAGCCCATCAACCAGGGTACCGACGAGAAGGCCAAGCTCTACTGCGTTTATGTCGCGGTCGGGCAGAAGCGCTCCACCGTCGCGCAGTTCGTGAAGGTGCTCGAGGAGCAGGGCGCGCTCGACTACTCCATCGTCGTCGCGGCCACCGCCTCGGACGCCGCCCCGATGCAGTTCCTGGCGCCGTTCGCCGGCACCGCGATGGGCGAGTTCTTCCGTGACAACGGCATGCACGCGCTCATCATCCACGACGACCTGTCCAAGCAGGCCGTGGCCTACCGCCAGATGTCGCTGCTGCTGCGCCGCCCGCCGGGCCGCGAAGCCTATCCCGGCGACGTGTTCTACCTGCACTCCCGCCTTCTGGAGCGCGCCGCGAAGCTGAACGACGAGAACGGCGCCGGCTCGCTGACCGCCCTGCCGGTCATCGAGACCCAGGCCAACGACGTGTCGGCCTATATCCCGACCAACGTGATCTCGATCACCGACGGCCAGATCTTCCTCGAATCCGACCTGTTCTTCCAGGGCATCCGCCCGGCGGTGAATGTCGGCCTCTCGGTCTCGCGCGTCGGCTCCTCGGCGCAGATCAAGGCGATGAAGCAGGTCGCGGGCAAGATCAAGGGCGAGCTCGCCCAGTATCGCGAGCTGGCCGCTTTCGCCCAGTTCGGCTCGGACCTCGACGCCTCGACCCAGAAGCTGCTGAACCGCGGCGCCCGCCTGACCGAGCTGCTGAAGCAGTCGCAGTTCTCGCCCCTCAAGGTCGAGGAGCAGGTGGTGGTGATCTTCGCCGGCACCAACGGCTATCTCGATCCGCTCCCGGTCTCCAAGGTTCGCGAGTTCGAGGATGGCGTGCTGCTGTTCCTGCGCTCCAAGCACGCCGACATCCTGGACACCATCCGCACCTCGAAGGAGCTGTCCAAGGACACCACCGCGAAGCTGACGGCGGCGCTCGACGCCTTCGCCAAGTCGTTCGCCTGAGCGGCGCGGAAGCGGATCGGCTCACATGGCCAGCCTGAAGGACCTACGCAACCGCATCGCCTCGGTTAAGGCGACGCAGAAGATCACCAAGGCGATGCAGATGGTCGCCGCCGCGAAGTTGCGGCGCGCCCAGATGGCCGCCGAGGCGGCGCGTCCCTATGCCGAGCGCATGGAAAGCGTGCTCGGCAACATCGCGTCGGGGATCGCGGGCGGGCCCGACGCGCCGCTCCTGCTCACCGGCACCGGCAAGGACCAGACGCACCTGCTGCTCGTGCTCACCGCCGAGCGCGGCCTGTGCGGCGCGTTCAACTCCTCGATCGTGCGCATGGCGCGCGATCGCGCCTTCGCCCTGATGAACCAGGGCAAGACCGTCAAGATCTTCTGCGTCGGCCGCAAGGGGCATGACCCGCTGCGTCGGCTGTTCCCGAACCAGATCGTCGACTTCGTCGAACTGCGCGCCAACAAGGGCGTGACATTTGCCGATGCCCAGGCGATCGCGGAGAAGATCTCGGCCATGTTCGTAGCCGGCGAATTCGACATCGCCACCCAGTTCTACAGCCGCTTCCAGTCGGTGATCTCGCAGATCCCGACGGCGCAGCAGATCATTCCCGCCACCTTCCCGGAAGCGAAGCCGGCGGATGGCGCTGCGGCGGTCTATGAATATGAGCCCGACGAAAGCGAGATTCTCGCGGATCTGCTGCCGCGCAGTCTCGCGGTGCAGGTCTTCAAGGCTCTGCTCGAGAACGGCGCCTCCGAACAGGGCGCGCGCATGAGCGCAATGGACAATGCGACCCGCAATGCGGGCGAGATGATCAAGAAGCAGACGCTCACCTACAACCGCACCCGCCAGGCCATGATCACGAAGGAACTCATCGAGATCATTTCCGGCGCGGAAGCGCTGTAATCGACGTCGACAGCGGATAAGATTTAGGAGACTGAAATGGCCATCGCTAAGGGACGGATCTCCCAGGTCATCGGCGCCGTCGTCGACGTCCAGTTCGACGATCACCTGCCCGAAATCCTCAACGCGCTCGAGACCACCAACCAGGGCAACCGCCTTGTGCTGGAGGTCGCGCAGCACCTCGGCGAGAACACCGTCCGCACCATCGCGATGGACTCGACCGAAGGCCTGGTGCGCGGCCAGGAGGTCAGCGACACCGGCGGCCCGATCATGGTGCCGGTCGGCGACGCCACCCTCGGCCGCATCATGAACGTCATCGGCCAGCCGGTCGACGAGGCCGGCCCGGTGACCGGCGAGACGATGCGCGCCATTCACCAGCCGGCCCCCTCCTATGCCGAGCAGTCAACCGAGGCCGAGATCCTCGTCACCGGCATCAAGGTGGTGGACCTGCTGGCGCCCTATTCCAAGGGCGGCAAGGTCGGCCTGTTCGGCGGCGCCGGCGTCGGCAAGACCGTGCTCATCATGGAGCTCATCAACAACATCGCGAAGGCGCATGGCGGTTATTCCGTCTTCGCCGGCGTGGGTGAGCGCACCCGTGAGGGCAACGACCTCTATCACGAGATGATCGAGTCGAACGTGAACGTCGATCCGCACGAGAACGGCGGCTCCTCGGCCGGTTCGAAGTGCGCGCTGGTCTATGGCCAGATGAACGAGCCGCCGGGCGCCCGTGCCCGCGTCGCGTTGACCGGCCTCACCGTCGCCGAGCATTTCCGCGACCAGGGCCAGGACGTGCTGTTCTTCGTCGACAACATCTTCCGCTTCACCCAGGCGGGTTCGGAAGTGTCGGCGCTGCTCGGCCGCATTCCCTCGGCGGTGGGCTACCAGCCGACGCTGGCGACCGACATGGGTGCGCTGCAGGAGCGCATCACCACCACCACCAAGGGTTCGATCACCTCGGTGCAGGCGATCTACGTGCCGGCCGACGACCTGACCGACCCGGCTCCGGCCGCCTCCTTCGCCCATCTCGACGCCACGACCGTGCTGTCGCGCTCGATCGCGGAAAAGGGCATCTATCCGGCGGTCGACCCGCTCGACTCGACCTCGCGCATTCTCTCGCCGCAGGTCATCGGCGAGGAGCACTACACCACCGCCCGCCGGGTGCAGCAGACCCTGCAGCGCTACAAGGCGCTCCAGGACATCATCGCGATCCTGGGCATGGACGAGCTTTCGGAAGAGGACAAGCTCACTGTGGCCCGCGCCCGCAAGATCGAGCGCTTCCTGTCGCAGCCCTTCCACGTCGCCGAAGTCTTCACCGGCTCGCCGGGCAAGCTCGTCGACCTCGCCGACACCATCAAGGGCTTCAAGGGGCTGGTGGACGGCAAGTATGATCACCTCCCAGAGCAGGCCTTCTACATGGTCGGCACCATCGACGAGGCGATCGAGAAGGGCAAGAAGCTGGCCGCCGAGGCGGCGTGATGCCGGACATGGCACAGCTCTCGCTTGCCGACGCGGTGAATGAGAGCTGTCCGTGGTCGGGCAAGCCGATCTCGGCCGATTCGCTGACCCTCTATCGGGGAGTGGTGGTCGGTTTCTGCAATCCGGGCTGCCGCGATAAGTTTGCCGCGGCGGTCGAGCATTTCGAGCGGGCGGCAGCGGCGCGTGGCGCTCTGCCGGAGCCCAACGACCCGTCCCACGCGCCGGGTGTCACGGAGTAGACGATGGCCAGCTTTCCCTTCGAACTCGTTTCGCCCGAGCGGCTCGTCTATTCGGGCTCGGTTACTGAGGTGATCGTTCCGGGTGCCGAGGGCGAGTTCACCGTGCTCGCCGGCCATGCGCCCTTCGTTTCAACGCTCAAGCCGGGCGTGCTGACGATCAAGGGCGACGGTGCGTTGCGGAAGCTGTTCGTGCGGGGCGGTTTCGCCGAAGCCAACCCGCAGGGACTGACGGTGCTCGCAGAAATGACCGTTCCGCTGACGGAAACCAGCATGGAACAGTTCACGCAGATGATTCGCAATGCGGAAGAGGATCTCGAGGACGCCCGCGACGATGCCACCCGGCAGAAGCGCGCGACCTATCTCGGCGATCTCAAGGCCGCAGCGCTTGCCATCGAGGCTGCCGGACGCGTCACGCACTGACAGGGTCGGCGCGCTTCGCGCCACGCCTTACATTCTTTGAAATGGCCGGGTCCTGCCCGGCCATTGTCATGTCCGATATCCCGTGCGATCCACGATCGCACCGTCCGGCATGGCGAAGGCGCCCGTCATGACCGACCGGCTGGGCGTCAGACGATCCGCCTGGATCAGCATTCGCGTCGAAAGGGTGCGAGATGAGCGAAACCTTCAGCAGCGCCGCCTGGTCCCGTACCCTGCCGATCTTCGAGGCGATCCGCACCATGCCGTTCGTGACGGCGTTGGCGGACGGGACTCTGCCGCTGGACCGCTTCCGACACTTCATCATCCAGGATTCGCACTACCTCATCGCCTTTGCGCGCGCATTGGCGCTGGCGGCGGCCAAGGCGCCGGAGGCCGCCGAGATCGTGCAGTTTTCCCGTGCCGCGCACGATTCCGTGGTGGTGGAGCGCGCGTTGCATGACGATTATTTCGTCCGCTTCGGCATCGCTCCGGAGGATTTCACGCAGACCCCGCTCTCGCCGGTTTGCGATCACTATGTGAATTTCCTTGTCGCGAAAGGCTTTGCCGAGCCCTATCCGGTGGTTCTGGCGGCAACGCTGCCCTGCTTCTGGATCTATGCCGAAGTCGGCCGCGACATCCTTGCCCGCGCGGTGCGGCCGAACCCCTACGATGCGTGGATCGACACCTATGCTGGCGAGGAGTTCCACGATGTGGTGCGCGCGGCGATCGCGGCCACGGATCGTGCCGCCGCGCAGGCCGATCCCCTCACCCTCGTGGCGATGCACGCCGCCTATCGGCGGGCCTGCCAGCTCGAATGGATGTTCTGGGATTCCGCCTGGCGCCTCGCCGATTGGCCAGTCGGCTGAAGGCCGGCTGCCGGCAACGGAGGGTGAATGATGCCCGGTCGGTTCCCGATGGCGGCAGCTTTCCCAGGGGTCGATGGACTTTCGTGGAAAATGCGTCGAACACTTGATGGAAGCACGTTTCCGTCGATGAGGCGATTCCGCCCGGTCGGACGGGACTCGAGGACGATCGAGAGGCATGACGACAGACGCAGCTACCGCGGGTCGGGGCCGAGCCGAGGAAGTCATTCGCACCCGTATACTCGATGCCATTCTGGAGCGGCGGCTGCCGCCCGGCGAGAAGCTGACCGAAGAGCGGCTGGCCCAGCTTTTCGGCGTGAGCCGCACCATCGTGCGGCAGGCCCTGGCACGGCTTGCACAGGACGGCATCGTCGAACAGCATGCCAACCGCGGCACCTTCGTCGCCGCCCCGACGCGTGAAGGCGCGCGCCATGTGCTGGAAGCCCGCTGCATCGTGGAGCCTGAGATCGCCGCCCTCGTCGCGGGGCGGTGCGCCTGTCAGGCCGGCATCCTCCGGGCTCATCTCGCGCGCGAGGATAGGGCCCGAGCGGCGGGCGACCGCGCGACCCTGGTGCGCCTGACGGGTGAATTTCACGTCCGCCTGGCCGAGCTTGCGGGCAATACGGTGTTCCAGCGACTGCTCACCGAACTGCAGGCGCTCAGCTCGCTGGCGATCCTGCTCTACGCCCGCGGCGGCCATGAGAGCTGCCCGCCGGAGGACCATGCCAACATCGTGGCCGCCATCGAGCAAGGCGATGCCGGGGAGGCGGCGCGGCTGATGCACGCCCATCTCGGCCATGTTGCGGCGGATCTCGATCTCGCCGAACCACCGGATCGGCCGACCGATCTTGCCGACGCGCTCGGCATCGGGACGACGGCAGAGGGCGAGGGAACGGGCGCACGCCGCGGCGCGGCGTCACGCAGGACAGATGCCGATTCCTCGCGCGCGATGCCGACCGGCGCTTCTCGCAGGGAGATCGCGCCCGGCCGCTGATCGCCGGAGGTTCCGTGGTTGTCCGCTCAGCGACGGCGACCCGGAGGCGGACGACGCTGGCCGCTGCCGATCGGCGGGGTCGGACCCCCCGTCTTGTGGCGGAAATTGATGCGCCCGCGCTCAAGATCATAAGGCGACATCTCGACGACGACGCGGTCGCCGACGATCGTGCGGATTCGATTCTTCTTCATCTTGCCCGCCGCATAGGCGAGAATCTCGTGCTCATTGTCGAGCACGACCCGGAAATTGCCGTCCGGAAGCACTTCCGTCACGGTGCCGTCGAACTCGAGCAGTTCCTCTTTCGCCATTCCTGGCCTCCTCGTCAGAACATCTCAGCGCCGTTCCGGTCGGGAGGCATCGCCGCATCGACCGGATGGCAGTCTGAATTCTTCAAGCCGAAGCCTTTTCGCCGCGAAGGTCGGAAGACGTTCGGGCAAGAAGGCTGCGGCCGCCGCAGGGGAATACTCCGGCGGCGGCACTTTGTCTCGTGTCAACGTGCGGGACGGCGTCCGGCATGGGTGCCGTCGCGGCGCGGGGCGTCGCCGCCCTTGCCAGCCGGGCGCTCGCCGCGCGGCTTCATGAAGCGCACGCCGGCGAAATCGCCGCCGCGCTCATGACGCTCGCCACGCGGATGATCGCCACGTGCATGTCCGTCCTGGCGGGGCTGACGCTCGGCGTGAGGACGATCGCCGTGGCTGCGCTCCCCATGGCTGCGCTCCCCATGGTTGCGCTCCCCATGGCCGCGTTCGCCGTGACGCTCGCCCTGCGGGCGTTCGCCGCGCGGAGAGCGGGCGCCGTTCTCGCCATCGCCCTGGCGCGGGCCGGAACGGAAGCGATTGCCGGCCTCGCCGTTGCGTGGACCGGGACGCCCGCCAGGGCGGCTACCGTCGCGGCGCTGATTGCGACCTTCGCCACGCCCGTCCCCACGCGGCTCGCCGGCATCCTCGCGCCGGTCGGTGCGGCGATCCTCGGAAGGGATCTGCAGGCGGATCAGGCGCTCGATGTCGCGCAGATAGGCCCGCTCCTCGCCGTCGCAGAAAGAGATCGCGATGCCCTCGCGGCCGGCGCGCGCGGTGCGGCCGATACGGTGGACATAGCTTTCCGGGATGTTCGGCAGGTCGAAGTTCACCACATGGCTCACGCCCGGCACGTCGATGCCGCGGGCGGCGATGTCGGTGGCGACCAGCACCCGCACCTTGCCATCGCGGAAGGCCGCGAGAGCACGTTCGCGCTGGGGCTGCGACTTGTTGCCGTGGATCGCCTCGGCGCCGATGCCGGCGCTCGCCAGCCCCTTCACCACGCGGTCGGCGCCGTGCTTGGTGCGGCTGAAGACGAGGGCGCGGTCGATGGTGGCGTCGGACAGCACCTCGGCGAGCAGGTTCGGCTTGCCGTTGCGGTCGGTGAAGATCACCTTCTGCTCGATCTTGTCGGCGGTCTTGGCGACCGGGGTCACCGCGACGCGCACCGGATCGGTCAGCAGGGCGCTGGCCAGCTTCTCGATCTCCTTCGGCATGGTGGCCGAGAAGAACAGGTTGCGCCGCACCTTCGGCAGCTTGGCGACGATGGCGCGGATGGCATGGATGAAGCCCATGTCCAGCATCTGGTCGGCTTCGTCGAGCACGAACATCTCGACGAGGTCGAGCCGCACCGCATTGTTCTCGACGAGGTCGACGAGGCGGCCGGGGGTCGCGACGAGGACATCGACGCCCGCCATCATGGCGCGGGCCTGCCGGCCGAGCGGCACGCCGCCGATGGCGAGCGCGGTCGTCGGGCGCACATGGCGGCCATAGAGGCGGAAGCTGTCGAGGATCTGGCCGGAGAGCTCGCGGGTCGGGCTCAGCACCAGAACGCGGGCGGAGCGGCGCTCGGGGCGGCGACGCTCGGTGGCGATGTGATGGAGGATCGGGAGGGCGAAGGCAGCGGTCTTGCCGGTGCCGGTCTGGGCGATGCCGATCAGATCGTGGCCGGCCAGCACATGGGGTACGGCCTGGGCCTGGATGGGAGTCGGGGTCTCGTGACTGGCCTCGGCCAGCGCTTTGAGAATGGGCTCGGCAAGGCCGAGCTCGGCAAAGCTGTTCAAGTGCATACTTTCAAATGCGAAGGGCGGCGAGCTGCCGGGCAAACCGGCACGCGCACCGCTCGACGCGGGGGGATGGTAGACACCCCGCGTGGCCTGGGACGTCGGCTCTCTTCGGATGACAGGGGGGCCGAAAACCGGCGCCGATACGGCCGCGCAAAGCGCATGACGAGCGGAGCGGAAATCGGGCAACGCGGCCCCGATACGGGGAGGACCCGTACACGCCGCTCTATGTGGCGCAAATGCGTGGTGATTTCAAGGCGCGGGCCACGTTATAGAGAGAGCCATGTATCCCGATGTCGTCGATCTTCGCAGCTATTACGCCCAGCCGATCGGCGTCGTCACCCGCCGGCTGATCGGCCGCGCCATCCGTGCGCGGCTGACGGACGTGACCGGCCTGTCCGTTCTCGGCATCGGCTATGCGACGCCCTATCTCGGCGTTTTCCGCGAGGAGTGCGAGCGGGCCCTGGCCTTCATGCCCGGCGCGCAGGGCGTGACGCGCTGGCCTTCCGCCGCACCGACACTGGCCGCCCTCGTCGACGAGACCGAGATGCCGCTGCCCAATGCGGTTATCGACCGCGTCATCGCCGTGCATCTTCTCGAGAACACGCCAAATGCGGCGGACGTGCTGAAGGAGGTCTGGCGCATCCTCGCCCCCGGCGGACGGCTGGTGTGCGTGGTGCCGAACCGGCGCAGCGTCTGGGCGCGAGCGGAAGGTACGCCCTTCGGCCATGGCCGTCCCTTCTCGCGCAGCCAGCTCACCGTGCTGTTGCGCGAGGCGCTGTTCACCCCCGTCGGCTGGGGCGAGGCGCTCTATGTGCCGCCGCTGGCGCGCAACTGGTTCCTGCGCACCGCCGTCGCATGGGAGCGGTCCGGCGCGCGCCTCGCCTTGCCCTTCGCCGGGGTGCATGTGGTGGAGGCGACCAAGCAGGTCTACAAGCCCGTGCCGGTGCGCAAGCGCGACCGACTGCGCGTGCTCGGTCCCGTGCTTGCGCCGCAGCCGATGGGCGGCTGACGGGTACGGCATGCGCGCTGCGGCAATCATGCGCGTGCCCGGCGATTGCCTCCGGCCTCGCGTCGGGTGAGTGTTTACCTCCAGGGATATAAGCCGCTCCGCCCTGTCACGCCCGCATCTGCCGCAGGATCAACATGTTCTCTCGCTCGTCCGCCGCTCATTCGCCCGCCGCCGGGGGCTTTTTGTCCGCCTTCCGGCTGCCGCCGTCCCGGAAGCGGCGCAAGCCGGCAGACCTGGCCTATGGCGCGGATGACCGTCCCGGTGCCGGGCTCATCTTCGGCCTCGGCGTGCAGCATGCCGGCATGGCGATCGCGCTGTCGTCCTATGCGCTGGTGGCGGCGAAGATGGCGGGGCTTTCGCTGGAGGACACCCAGTCCTTCCTCGCCTGCACCATCATCGGCATGGCGATCGCGACGTTCTTCCAGTCCTTCGGCGGGCGCATCGGTGCCGGCGCGCTGATCGTCCACCTGCCGGATCCGGTGATGGCGCCCTTCGTCGCTTCCATCGTGGCAGCCTACGGGCTGGGCAGCCTGGTGCCGCTCGGCATCACCGCGGGCATAGCGGGCATCGTCATCAGCCGGCTGCTGCCTCATCTGCGTCCGCTCTTCCCGCCCACCGTCATCGGCGTGGTGGTGTGCGTCGGCGGCTTCACGCTGATCTCCGGCGCGCTGAAGCATTCCCTGGGCCTCAACGCGACCTTTGCGGTCGACCTGCCAAGCATACTGATCTCCGGCGTCACGCTGGCGGTCATCGTCGGTTTCTCGATCTGGGGCAATCGGCCGATGAAGCTGTTCAGCCTCATGGCGGGCATCCTCGCGGGCGTGATCGTCGCGGCGTTGTGCGGCTATGTCGAGGGAGCGGAGCGCTTCGCCTCGGCGCCGGTCTTCGCCCTGCCGAAGCTGCCGAGCCCGGATTTCTCCGTTCCGGCGAGCGCGCTGGTGGTGGTCGGCATCGTCGCCCTGCTCGTGCAACTCGACACCTTCGCCAGCGTCGTCATCATGGACAAGATGGACGATGCCGACTGGCACCGCGCCGACATGAAGATGGTGGGCAGCAGCATCCTCGGCGCCGGCATCGCCAATATCGCGACCGGCTTCCTCGGCGGCATGACCAATGCCACCTCTTCCGCCAATATCGGCCTCGCCCACGCCACGCGTTGCACCTCGCGCTATGTCGGCCTGGCTGCGGCGGCGATGATCCTTCTGGTGGCGCTGATGCCGCTGGCGACGCTGGCGCTGACCCTGATCCCGGACGCGGTGATCGGCGGGGTCGAGATCTATGCCGCCGCCTTCTTCATCGTCTCCGGCCTCGAACTCGCCGCCTCGCGCGAACTCGACAGCCGCGGCGTGTTCATGATCGGCATCTCGATCACCATCGGGCTCGGCGTCATGCTGCTGCCCGGCATCGTCGCGAACGTGCCGGAGGCGCTGCACCACATGGTCGGCAGCGGCTTCGTCATGGCCGGCATCACCGCGGTGTCGCTGAACCTTCTGTTCCGGCTCGGCACCGCCATGAAGGCGCGGCGCGAGCTGCCATCTTCGCCGGCGGAAGCCTCGCAGGCCATCGTCGAGTTCCTGGAAATCCAGGGCGGCGCCTGGGCAGCGCGGCGCGAGGTGGTCAAGCGTGCGACGCTGGCCGCGCTGGAGGCGGCGGAGTTCATCGCCGGTGCCGGCGAAGGCCGCCATCCCATCGCGATCCAGGCGCGGTTCGACGAGTTCAACCTCGATGTCGACATCGTACACAGCGGCCCGCCGCTCGTGCTTCGTCCCGCCGTCGCCGCGCCCGACCTGAACGCCCTGTTCGACGCCGACGATGCGGCCATCGACGCGGCGATCGCCAATGTTTCCCATGTGCTGATCGAGCGACTGGCCGACCGGGTGCGCGCCGGCACGCGCGACGGGTTTGCCCACGTCACGCTGCATTTCAACCATTGATGCACCGCGTGCCGTTCAGCTCACGCTCGCCTCGCCCGGTCCGCGATAGCGCACCACGAGGCAGGTGAGGTCGTCGGCCGGCGGTGCGCCACGCTCGAAGCGGCGTACCGAAGCCCGCACCGCCTCGGTGAGGGCGGCGGGCGAGGTGTCCGGGGTGCAGGATGCGTCCAGCACGTCGACGAGCCGGGCATCGCCATAGGCCTCCCCGTCGGGATCGAAGGCCTCCGTCACCCCGTCGGTGAAGAGGAACAGCGTCTCGCCGGGCGCGAGCGTCAGCTCGCCCTCGGCATAGGGGAAGTCCTCCACCACCGCCACCGCCATGCCCCCCGTCGAGGGCAGCGTGAAGGGCGGATGACCGGCGTCGATGCGATAAGGCGGATTGTGCCCGGCATTGACATAGGTCACCCGGCCGCTTCTCAGGTCGAGCACGCCGTAGACGAGGGTTACGAACAGCATCTGGTCGTTCTCGGCGGCGAGCACGTCGTTGATGCGGCGCAGGCATTGCGCGGGCGAGGGCTCGAACAGCGCGGTCGATTTCAGCAGCGTGCGCGAGATCGCCATGAACAGCGCCGCCGGTACGCCCTTGCCGGAGACGTCGGCGATGACGAAGCCCAGGGTATTCCGGTCCAGCATGAAATAGTCGAAGAAGTCGCCGCCCACCTCATTGGCCGGCGTCATGTGGCCGCTCACCTCGATCCGGGCGTCGCGCGGCACGTCGCGGGGCAGGATGGCGAGCTGCACCTGCCGGGCGATCTCCAGCTCCTGCTGCAGGCCGGCCAGCTTGGTCTTGGTGATCAGGGCCTCGCGCAGCTCGTGCACCATGGAGGACAGGGTCTGGTGCTGTTCGACGATGCGGCGCGAGAGATCGCGCATCACCCCCGCCAGCCGCCGCAGCGGATCCTCCGGCGCGCCCTCCCCGGCCTTGCGGTCGAGCAGCGAGAGCACGCCTTCGCGGCCGACCGAATCGAGCGCGGCAGCGAGCCCCTCCAGCTCATGCCGGATCACCGCCTCCTGCCGGCGGCGGATGCGCTCGCGCTGCACGCGGGCGTCGGCGAGCGCGCGGGCGTTGCTGCGAAACGTGTCCACCGCCTCAGCGATGCGGCCGATCTCGTCGCGCGTGCCGGTCGCTTCCAGCCGGGCCGAAAGATCGCCGCGGGCGATGGCCTGCAGTGCGCCGATCGCGCTTTCCAGCGGACGGAAGCCTCGCCACAGATAGAGGTTGAGGCCGATGATCCCGATGAGCGACAGCGCCAGCGCGCCGATGAGCGAGGTCCGCGCTATGAAGCGCGACGGACCGAAGGTGTCGGTGATGTCGCGCAACGTGGCGACCGCGCCGGTCACGCTGCCGGTGATGTCGGTGATCGGAACGCTGATGAAGCTGAAATAGCGCCCGTCGATCCCGATCTGCTCCACCAGGGGCATGCGGGGGGTGAAACCGTTGCCGAGTTCCGGCACCGCCTGCTGCCACAATTCGGCATCGGTCGAACCGGCCGTGCGCCCGCGCAGCGTCACCAGCGTGGCACCGGCTTCGGTCAGCTCGGCGAAATGGGAGAGGATCTCTTCGGTGCTGCGGGCAATGAGGAGCGCCGTCGGGCCGTTGCCGATGTCGATCTGCCGGGCGGCGAGCAGCACATAGGCGTTCGCGGAGAGTTGGCGCAGGCCGGCGACCCGGCGGCCGCCCAGCACCCGGTCCAGCGTGCCGGCATCGAGGAGGGCGGTGGCGGTTGCGGTGGTCGTTCCCGCCCGAGCCGCTGTCCCTCCATCCGCTCCGCCGCCTTGTGCGGCGCCGGCCGGCGCCGGTGCGTCGAAGGCGCCGAAGGTCGCGACCGGCTCGCGGTCGGAGCCGATCAGCACCACCATGGTCCCGGTATCGCCGGGGCCGACCGCGAGGCCCTGTGCGGACAACGCCGCCAACATGCCGGCACGGTCTCCGGCATGAGCGGCGTTCCGAAAGGCGGGGCTGTCCTGCAGATCGTCCTGCAGAGCAGTGAGGCTGCCACTGGCGCCGCGCACGATCTCCTCCCACAGCGCCGAGCGGGAGAGCGTGGCGATGGAGGCGAAGCGGGCCTCGTCCTGCTGGTCGCTCAATCGGTTGGCGATGGTCAGCACCGCGAGCACCAGCACGAAGCCGATGGCGACGAGGAGGGTGATCCGGGTGCGCAGCAGCATCAGCGCCCGTCCTCGCGCACGGCCCCGGGCGCCGCCGTCCGACCGTGAAGGCTGCGGACCGCGGCCTCGATGCGTGGGCGGAGCTGGTCGTCGAAATCCACACCCAGCAGCTCTTCGGCATAGGCCTCGACCGCGGCCTGTTCCTCCAGCACGTGTTGTTCCCCGTTGCGCAGCGCGCGAAAGGTGCGGGCGATGCGGTCGCGCCCGCGCAGCATCGGGACGGGACTGCCCTCCCCGAAGCGCCCTTCCGCATTCCGGCGCAGATGGAGCGTCAGCTCGGCGCGCCGCGAATCGACACCCGCCCCCACGGTGAAGGCGGCGAGAAGGCCTGCGAGCGTGGCAAAGCCGAGCACGAGGGGGGCGATCATGCGATGCAGGGCGGTGAGCGAGCCGGTCAGCTCGCTGGCGTCGGTCAGCACCTCGATCTGGCCGTGATTGACGCCGTCCGCGATGAGCTGGGCGAACACGGTCTCGCGGCTGGCATCGCCGTTGCCGCTTTCGGAATCGGCGCGCAGCTCCTGCCCGTTGGAGAGCCGTACCACGATGCGGGCGACGCCGGGAATGTCGTGGGCGGTTCGGGCGAGATAGGCCTCGATGCCGGGCAGCTTCTCCAGCGGCACGCCATAGGTCAATGCCCGCTCGAATTGCTGCGCAAGGGCGTTGGCGACCGAGGTGCCGATGGCGGCGACGTCGTCGGAGGAATTGGTCTTGATGGTGTCGGTGAAGCGGGCGAGCGCGAAGCTCGCCCCCACCCAGCCGAGCAGGGCGACGACGAGGAAGGTCGCAAGGCCGCAGGCGAGCGTCGCCGCGTGGCGGAACAGGAAGCCCGGGCGTTCAGGCATCGTCGATCGCCCTGAGGTGGTCATTGGCACGTTCCGCAGCGCGATGTGCCTCGCGCCAGCGCTGCCGCGCCTCGAAGGCCAGCGCGCCGAGCCGGCTGCGCGGCGCGGCGTGCGACATCGTGCCGGTCAGCGTCCTGAGGGCGCGGGCGAAGGGGCGCTCCACGGTGTGGGCGAGAACGCCCATCAGCAGAGCAGCGAACAGCGCGCCGGCACCGGCCACCACGAGCGTGAGGCCGATGAGGTCCAGCCGCAGCGCCGCCTCCCGATTGGCCCGCTCGGCGTCCGAGGTGGTGATGGCGATACCCCCGCCGGTCTCGCCGATATCGTTCTCGATGCTGGTGCCGAAGATGATCTCGCCATGCTCGTCGAGCCGCCAGGGACTGTGGTGCTGCAGCGCCTCCACCCAGCTCGCCGGCACCGGTTCGCCGAGCGCGCCGCGATCCGTGCTGAACACCGCGCGCCCTTCCGGATAGAAGATGTCGATGGCGAGGATCTGTGGGTTGGAGATCTTCTCCCGCTCGATCAGCGCCTGCATGGTGCTGATCTGCTCCAGCGGCACGCCGAAGGAGAGGTTGGTTTCGGCGGCGGTGCGCAGCACGCCGAGCAGATAGGTGGAGCGCCCGCGCCCCACCTTCTGGCCGACCTCGCGTCCCGCGACATCTCCGAGCGTGGCCACGACCGCAGCCAGCGCCACCAGCGCCAGCACCGCGATCGCGACCAGCCTGCGGGTGACGCTCACGCAATGATCTCCGCGTAATTGAGCATCTCGATCGGCGGGTAGATGCCGAGCTTCTTGGCCACGGTGATGTTGATCGTCAGCGAGAACCGCTTGAGCGGCTGCACCGCGATCGTGCCGGGTGGAACCTTCTCGACGAGGATCTGCACCGCCTTGCTGGCCGCGAGCTGACCGATGGAATAGCCGCGCGCCACGAGCCCGGCCAGCGCGCCGAAGCGCACCGCTTCCTCGGAGGAGCCGAAGACCGGGATGCCGTGAGCCAGCGCCGCCTGATTGGCGTCGTGATACACGGTTTCGAAGAAGGGCTCGGGAGCGAGGTACAGCCATTGCGCACCGGCCTGCGCCATTTCGCCGACGAAGCCGGCGACATTGCCGGCTTCGGGCCGCCCATCCGCGCCGAGCGGGATGACGCGTTCCACGACGGTGATCCTGGCCCGCTCGCACCACGCCTTCACTTCGGCAATCATCGCCAGCGTTTCGCCCCGCCCATCGGAATGCAGCACTCCCAACGTGGTAAAGGGGCGGTAGGACTGCATTGCGCGGAGCTGGATGTCGGTCGGCACCAGCGAGATCGCGCCCGTGACGTTGCCGCCGGGATGCTCCAGCGAGGGCACGATGCGGGCCTGGATCGGGAAGGTGATGTTGGCGAAGACCACCGGCCGGTCGCGCACATAGGCCTGCGGATCGGGGGCGTCATACGGCCCGACCACGGCGAGCGTCGGCGGGCTGGAGGCGGTGTAGACGAGGTCCGGCGTCATCGCCTCGACCCGGGTCCGCAGCGAAGGCGCGGATGTTCCAGGCGTGGACGACGCATCCGACGCGCCGAGATCGAGCCGCAGCGCGCTGATGGCGGCCGGCACGTTCTCGGAGGCGAGGTAATCGCGAAAGCCGCGCTCGATATCCGTGTCGGGGCCGCGCGTCACCATCAGGATGCGGAAGCCCTCGGCCGCCCGCGCCAGCCGTAGCCGGCCAAGCACGGCCCCACCCAGGCCGGCGGCGCCTGCGCCGAGAAGCTGGCGGCGATGCAGCACAAGAGCCATCCTGTCCGCAGACATACCGATTCGGCGATCCGCTCACCGTGGTATCTTCTTAGTGCGTTTGCATATCCTGCGCGACCGTTGCCAGTGTCGCAACGGAAGAAAGTGGAGGCCGTGTTGGCTGACGAGGTGGGCGCGGATTCCGGTGACGGCTTCGCCGGCGGCGACAGCCTCGCCCTTGCGCCGGAGCTCAACGAATTGCCGCGCGCGGCCGGCTGGCTCGAGGCGCTCGCCAATCGCGACGGGCTGCCGGAGGCGGTGCTGTTCAAGCTCCAGCTCGGCCTCGAGGAAGCGCTCGTGAATGTGCTGTCCTACGCCTTTCCCGCCGAAGGCAAGGCCCGCGCGCAGATCCGGCTCGATTATGCGCGCGCGACGGGTCTGGCCCGCCTGCGGATCACCGACAACGGTGTGCCCTTCGACCCGACATGCAAGCCGGACGTGGTGAATGCCGCCTCGATCGAGGAGGCGGAAGTCGGCGGCCACGGCATCCAGCTGATGCGCCACCTGCTGGACGAATTTTCGTATTGCCACGTCGACGGCAATAACAGACTGATACTCGGCACCCGGCTCGACACCGCCGGATGACGGCGCCGCAGAACCCGCCTTTCGCAGACCCAAGGGCCTTTCCGATGCAGATCGACAGCGAGCAGCAGGACGACCACACCGTGGTTCGGGTGAAGGGGCGGCTCGACACCGTGCACGCCAAGACCTTCGAGGCTTCTCTGTGCGACACCATCCGGGACGTGCCCGGCGCCATCGTGATCGACATGAGCCAGGTCGACTACATCGCCAGCTCGGGCCTACGCTCCCTGCTCATCGCCGGCAAGCAGATGAAGGCGGCGCAGCGCGACCTCAGCCTGTCCGGCCTGCAGCCGCATGTGCGCGAGGTGTTCGACATTTCCGGCTTCGCGACGATCTTCCGCATCGTCTGACGAGCCTCGTTTCCCGTCAGGGCATGGTCAGCCGGCGCACCGCATCGTGCCAGCCGGCGAGCTTGCGCGTGCGCTGGGCCGGTTCCATGGTCGGCACGAAGCGGCGGTCGAGCCGCCAGCCGTCGGCGAAGCGCGCGGGCGGGGGAAACAGTCCCGCCCGCAGCCCCGCCAGATAGGCGGCGCCGAGCGCCGTGGTCTCCTTCACCACCGGGCGATCGACCGGCGCGGCCAGCAGGTCGGACAGGCGCTGCATGGCAAGGCTCGACGCCACCATGCCGCCATCGACCCGCAGCACCATCTCGCCGGGTGCCGCCTCGCCGGGCGTAGCGTGCCGGGCATCGCGCCAGTCGGTCTGCATCGCGTCGATCAGGTCGGCGGTCTGGTAGCAGACGCTTTCCAGCGTCGCGAGCGCGATCTCGGCGCCGGTGGTGGCGCGGGTGAGCCCGAACAGGGCGCCGCGCACGTCCGGATTCCAGTGTGGCGCGCCCATGCCGACGAAGGCCGGCACCAGATAGATCTCCTGCGCCGGGTCCGCGGCCAGGGCCAGCTCCTCGCTCTCGGCCGAGGTACGGATGATGCCGAGTCCGTCGCGCAGCCACTGCACCGCGGCCCCGGCGACAAAGATCGAGCCTTCCAGCGCATAGGTCCTGACGCCGTCGAGCTGGTAGGCAATGGTCGAGAGCAGCTTGTTCTTCGAGGCGACGACCGTGGTGCCGGTGTTGAGTAGCGCGAAGCAGCCGGTGCCGTAGGTCGACTTGATCATACCCGGCTCGAAGCAGGCCTGTCCCACGGTTGCCGCCTGCTGGTCGCCGGCGATGCCGCAGATCGCGATCGGCCCGCCGAACAGCTCCGGCAGAGTGGTGCCGAAATCGGCGGAGGAATCCTTCACCTCCGGCAGCAGCGAGGCCGGCACGCGCAGCAAGGCGAGCAGCTCCGGGTCCCACGCCCCGGTATGGATGTTGAAGAGCAGCGTCCGGGCGGCATTGGTGGCGTCGGTGGCGTGCACCGCTCCGCCGGTGAGATGCCACAGCAGGAAGCTGTCCACCGTTCCGAAGGCCAGTTCGCCGCGCTCCGCCCGCGCCCGCGCGCCGGGCACGTTGTCGAGGATCCAGGCGATCTTGGTGCCGGAGAAATAGGGATCGAGGATGAGCCCGGTGCGGGCCGACACCTCGGGCTCATGGCCGTCCGCCTTCAGCGCGGCGCACAGCTCTGCGGTGCGGCGGTCCTGCCACACGATGGCACGGTGGATGGCGCGGCCAGTGGCGCGATCCCAGACCACGGTGGTTTCGCGCTGGTTGGTGATGCCGATCGCCGCGATGTCGGCGGCGCTCGCATGGGCGCGCGCCATCGCTTCCCGGCAGGTGTCCAGCGTGGTCTGCCAGAGATCGTCCGCCTCGTGCTCCACCCAGCCGGAGGCCGGGAAGTGCTGCGGAAATTCCTGCTGTGCGCTGGCCGCGACCGAGGTGTCCGGCCGGAACAGGATGGCGCGCGTCGAGGTGGTGCCCTGGTCGATGGCGAGGATGCAGGTCGTCATGCGGAATCCATCTGGCGAAACCCATCTGGCGGAGCCCGTCGCCGAAGCGAGGCGGCAAGGATGCACCGTCGGCCGGCATGGTTCGAGGCGGCCCCGGCCCGGCGGGGCCGCCTCCTGTCGATCAGCCTGTTCGATCAGTCCCGCTTGGGCGGGGTGGCCGGCCAGGACTTGATGAGGGTGTCGTAGTCGACCGTCTCGCCCTGCGGCTTCTCATTGGCGAGCTTGGGCTGAGGGGCGAGGTTGCCTTCCTTCTTGGCAAGATCGACCCAATACTCCATCGGGTGCTTCTCGTTCAGCTTGGGACCGCATTCACCCTGGACACCGGACTTCTCGAGGCGCGCCATCACCGATTCCTGCGCCGCCGCGAGCGCATCCATGGCTTCCTGCGGGCTCTTGGCGCCCGAGGAGGCATCGCCGATGTTCTGCCACCAGAGCTGCGCGAGTTTGGGATAGTCCGGCACGTTGACGCCGGTCGGGGTCCACTGCTTGCGGGCCGGCGAGCGGTAGAACTCGATCAGGCCGCCGAGCTTGGGCGCGCGTTCGGTGAAGCTCTTGTCCCAGATGTCGCTCTCGCGGATGAAGGTGAGGCCGACATGGCTCTTCTTCAGCGAGACGGTCTTGGAGGTCACGAACTGGGCGTACAGCCAGGCTGCCTTGCGGCGATCGACCGGGGTGGACTTCAGCAGCGTCCAGGATCCCACGTCCTGGTAGCCGAGCTTCATGCCGTCCTTCCAGTAGGCGCCCTTGGGCGAGGGGGCGACGCGCCATTTCGGCGTGCCGTCGGCATTCACCACCGGCAGGCCGGGCTTCACCATGTCGGCCGTGAAGGCGGTGTACCAGAACATCTGCTGGGCGATGTTGCCCTGCGCCGGCACCGGGCCGGCCTCGGAGAAGGTCATGCCGGCGGCCTGGGCGGGCGTGTACTTCTTCAGCCACTCCAGATACTTCACGATGGAGTAGACCGCGGCCGGGCCGTTGGTGTCGCCGCCGCGTTCCACGGTGGAGCCGACAGGGCGGCAGCCTTCCATGCGGATGCCCCATTCGTCGACCGGCTTGCCGTTGGGCAGGCCGCGGTCGCCCGAACCGGCCATGGAGAGCCACGCATCGGTGAAGCGCCAGCCGAGCGAGGGGTCCTTCTTGCCGTAGTCCATGTTGCCATAGACCCGGACGCCGTCGATCTCCTTCACCTCGTTGGTGAAGAACTCGGCGATGTCCTCATAGGCGGACCAGTTCACCGGAACGCCGAGCTCATAGCCATACTTGGCCTTGAACTTCGCCTTGTAGTCCGGGTTGGTGAACCAGTCGTAGCGGAACCAGTAGAGGTTGCCGAACTGCTGGTCGGGAAGCTGGTAGAGCTTGCCGTCCGGGGCCGTTGTGAAGCTGGTGCCGATGAAGTCCTTGATGTCGAGGGTGGGCGAGGTGACGTCCTTGCCGTCGCCGTCCATCCAGTCGCTCAGCGCGATGGCCTGATGATAGCGGAAATGGGTGCCGATCAGGTCGGAATCGTTGACCCAGCCGTCATAGATGTTCTTGCCGGACTGCATCTGGGTCTGGATCTTCTCCACCACGTCGCCTTCCTGCAGAAGGTCGTGGGTCACCTTGATGCCGGTGATCTCGGTGAAGGCCTTGGCCAGTACCTTCGATTCATACTCGTGGGTGGTCAGGGTCTCGGAGACGACATTGATCTCCATACCCTTGAACGGCTCGGCCGCCTTGATGAACCAGTCCAGTTCCTTGAGCTGCTCGTCCTTCGACAGTGTCGAGGGCTGGAATTCCTGGTCGATCCACTTCTTGGCGGCGGCCTCGTCGGCGCGCGCGGCCACACTCCCGGCGAGGAGCGCCATCGCGCTCGCCGCCAGCATCAGCCGCATCCTGCGGTTCATCTGGAGCATTCGGTCTTTCCTCCCAGTGGCCGGCCTCTCGCCGGCGTTTCTTTCAGGGGCTCCGCCGATTGGCGCCGGCGGGGTTCGGGGTCACACGAAGCGGAACACCGCCAGCGCGTAGACGAGGCAGATGGGCAGCGCGAAGGTCAGGTCACCGCGCAGATCGGCGCTGGCGAAGGCCATCCAGCCAAGGCAGATGAAGGCGCTACCGAGAAGGGTGATGAACAGGCGGTCGCCGCGCGTGGTCGGGATGCGCAGCACGCCCACCCGCTCGCGCTCCGGGAAGCGGACCGCGAGGACGGTGAAGATGGCGAGCAGCAGCGCGATGGTGGCGAAGAAGGCCGCGGTCTGCCAGGTCCACGCCATCCAGGCGAGGCTGTCGGGCAGAAGGCTGGTCTCGTCCATGACAGGGCCTCCTCAGACCCGCCCCAGGGCAAAGCCCTTGGCGATGTAGTTGCGCACGAACCAGATCACGAGCGCGCCGGGGATGATGGTCAGCACGCCGGCGGCGGCGAGCAGGCCCCAGTCCATGCCCGCCGCCGAGACGGTGCGGGTCATGATGGCGGCGATGGGCTTGGCGTTGGTGGCGGTGAGCGTGCGGGCGAGCAGCAGCTCCACCCAGGAGAACATGAAGCAGAAGAATGCCGCGACCCCGATGCCGCTGGCGATCAGCGGCATGTAGATCTTCACGAAGAAGCGCGGGAAGGAATAGCCGTCGATCGCCGCGGTCTCGTCGATTTCGCGCGGCACGCCGGACATGAAGCCCTCGAGGATCCACACCGCCAGCGGCACGTTGAAGAGGCAATGCGCCAGCGCCACCGCCCAGGGCGTGTCGAAAAGCCCGATCGCCGAATAGAGGTTGAAGAAGGGAAGCGCGAACACCGCCGGAGGCGCCATGCGGTTCGACAGCAGCCAGAAGAACAGGTGCTTGTCGCCGACGAAGCGGTAGCGGGAGAAGGCATAGGCCGCCGGCAGAGCAAGGCCGATCGAGATGATGGTGTTCAGCACCACATAGCTGAGCGAGTTGATGTAGCCGGAATACCAGCTCGAATCGGTGAAGATCTTTATGTAGTGCTCGAAGGTGATCGCCCGCGGCCAGAGTGTGACGCCGCTGGTGATCTCGTAATTGGTCTTGAGGCTCATGTTCACGAGCCAGTAGATCGGCAGCATGAGGAAGAGGAGGTAGAGCACCATCACCAGTGTGGCGCCGCGCGAGGAACGGTTCATTGCGCGATCTCCGTCTCGGCGCGGCCGGAGCCGGCGTGGGTCATCACGGTGTAGAAGACCCAGCACACGGCCAGCACGATGAGGTTGTAGACCAGCGACATGGCCGCGGCCTTGCCGAGGTCGAACTGGCCGAGCGCCAGCTTCACGAGGTCGATGGACAGGAAGGTGGTGGCGTTGCCGGGCCCGCCGCCGGTCAGCACGAAGGGCTCGGTGTAGATCATGAAGCTGTCCATGAAGCGCAGCAGCACGGCGATCAGCAGCACCCGCTTCATCTTGGGAAGCTGGATGGTGGTGAAGATCGCCCAGCGCGAGGCGCCGTCGATGCGGGCGGCCTGGTAATAGGCGTCGGGGATCGACTTCAGGCCGGCATAGCAGAGCAGCGCGACGAGGCTGGTCCAGTGCCACACATCCATCACCACGATGGTGATCCAGGCGTGCAGCGCATTGCCGGTGTAGTTGTAGTCGAGCCCCAGCGCGCTCGCGACCCAGCCGAGCAGCCCGATGTCGGTGCGGGCGAAGACCTGCCAGATGGTGCCGACCACGTTCCATGGGATGAGCAGCGGCAGCGCCATCAGCACCAGCGTGGCGGCGACCTTCCAGCCGTCGCGGGGCATGGAGAGCGCGACGAGGATGCCGAGCGGCACCTCGATGGCGAGGATGATCGCGGAGAACAGCAGATTGCGCCACAGCGCCGCGAAGAAGCGGCCGCCGAGATCGGTGGAGGGGTCGAGCAGCTCGCCGAACCAGCCGAGGCCGTTCCAGAAGAACTGGTTGTTGCCGAAGGTGTCCTGCACCGAATAGTTCACCACCGTCATCAGCGGCACCACGGCCGAGAAGGCGACGACGAAGAAGACCGGGGCAACCAGCCACCAGGCACGATTGTTGAGGGTCTTTTCCATCAGCGGATGGCCTCGCCGGTCACGAGATGGCTGTCGGCATAGATGTGGATCTGGCGCGGATCGAAGCGGATGCCGGCCTCGGAGCCGTCGAGCCGCACCTCGCCCGGCACCATGGCGGCGAAGGGGCGGCCGGCGATCTCGGCGCGGGCGATGCGGGCGCGGCCGATGTCGTCGATGCGATTCAGCTTCGCCGGCACACCGTCGCCCGGCGCCGCCAGGGTGGCGAATTCCGGGCGTATGCCGAGCTCGATCCGGGCGCCCGCGGGCAGGTGCGGATAGGCGTGGGCCAGCGCCAGCGTGGTGTCGCCGATCCGCGCGGTCGATCCCTCGACCGTGGCGGGCAGCACGTTCATGCCCGGCGAGCCGATGAAATGCCCGACGAAGGTGTGGGCGGGCCGCTCGAAGAGTTCTTCCGGCGTGCCGGTCTGCACCACGGCGCCGTCATGCATGACCACCACCTTGTCGGCGAAGGTCAGCGCCTCGGTCTGGTCGTGGGTCACGTAGATCATGGTGAGGTCGAGCGCGCGATGGATCTCCTTCAGCATCGAGCGCAGCTGCCATTTCAGGTGCGGGTCGATCACCGTCAGCGGCTCGTCGAACAGGATGGCGGCGACGTCCGGGCGCACCAGCCCGCGGCCGAGTGAGATCTTCTGCTTGGCGTCGGCGGTGAGGTTCGAGGCCTTCCGGTCGAGGCTGGCGGACAGGCCGAGCCGGTCGGCGATCTCCTCGACGCGGGCGCGGATGCGTTCGGCCGGCACGCCGCGGTTCTTCAGCGGGAAGGCGAGATTCTGGCGCACCGTCATGGTGTCGTAGACGACCGGAAACTGGAACACCTGCGCGATGTTGCGGGCCTCGGTCGGCAGCCGCGTCACGTCCCGCCCGTCGAACAGGATGCGCCCGCGGGTCGGGATCACGAGGCCGGAGATGATGTTGAGCAGCGTGGTCTTGCCGCAGCCCGAGGGTCCGAGCAGCGCATAGGCGCCGCCCTGCTGCCAGACATGGTTGATCTCCTTCAGCGCATAGTCCTTCGGGCCCTGCGGATCGGGCCGGTAGGCATGGGCGAGGCCGTCGAGCGTGATGCTGGCCATGGGCGTTCCTCGGGCGGTTCGGCGGGTCGGGTGCCCGGTGGTCCGGGGTCGTCTTGTCGTTGGCGGCGGCCGAAAGGCCCGCGCGTCAGGCGGCCTGTTCGAGCTGCCGGCCGGTGCGCCGGCCTTGCGTGTCGAACAGCAGGATGTGCAGCGGGTCGATGTGCACCGCGACCGCCGCGCCCGGCTCCAGACGGCGCACGCCGGGCAGCAGCGCGGTCAGGCGGCGGCTTCCGGCCCCGGTCGCGACATCCACATGGACGAAGCTTTCCGAGCCGGTGATCTCGGAGACCGAGACCTCGGCATCGAGGCTCAGCGCCCCGGCGGGTGCCGGCGTGCCGGGGGTGGCGAGTTCGAGGTGGTGGGCCCGGACGCCGAGCGTATAGGTGCCGTCCGGCACGCTGGCGAAGACACCCGTCGCGGGAACGGGCGCCGCGCCGGAGAGACGCACCCGCCCGTCCGCCTTCACGATCTCCAGCGTGTTGATCGGCGGGTCGGAGAACACCCTGGCGGTGTCGAGGTCGACCGGATGGCGGTAGACCTGCGGCGTCGGGCCGAACTGGGTGAGCGCGCCCTCGCGCAGCGTCGCGGTGTCGCCGCCCAGCAGCAGCGCCTCGGTCGGCTCCGTCGTCGCATAGACGAAGATGGCACCGGTGGAGGCGAAGATGCGGGGCAGTTCCTCGCGCAGTTCCTCGCGCAGCTTGTAGTCGAGATTGGCGAGCGGCTCGTCGAGCAGAACGAGGTCGGCCCGCTTCACCAGCGCGCGGGCGATGGCACAGCGCTGCTGCTGGCCGCCCGACATCTCCAGCGGCCGGCGGTCGAGATAGGGATCGAGGCGCAGCAGCCGCGCCGCCTCGCGCACCCGGGCATCGATCTCGGCTCGCGGCAGTTTCTGGATGCGCAGCGGCGAAGCGATGTTCTCATACACGCTGAGCGCCGGATAATTGATGAACTGCTGGTAGACCATGGCCACCGAGCGGTGCTTCACCGGGAGGCCGGTGACATCCTTGCCGTCGGCGATGATGCGGCCGGAGGTGGGGGCGTCCAGCCCGGCCATGAGGCGCATCAGCGAGGTCTTGCCGGCCAGCGTCGCGCCGAGCAGCACGTTGAGGCTGCCGCGGGCGAGCTCCAGCGAGATGTCGCGAATGTGGGTCTGCCCGGCGACATCGCGGCGGACCTGTTCGAGAACGAGGCTCATCGCACTCCTCCCGCGGTTCGAAGCCGCGCGGTACCGCCGGCAAGGGTCTGGCGGACATAGTCCTCCAGCGCGATCGCCTGTTCGGCGGTGAGCCGCAGGCCGAGCTTGGAGCGTCGCCACAATATGTCGGCAGCGTTCCGGGCCCATTCCTCGCGGATGAGGTAGAGGACCTCGGCCTCGGTCAGGTCGGTGCCGAAGCTGCGCCCGAGATCGGCCGGTCCGCGGGCGCCGTCCAGCAGGCGCAGCGCGCGGGTGCCATAGGCGCGCACCAGCCGGCGGGTCAGTTTCGCATCCAGCCACGGATGGGCGCGCTGCACCTGACCGATCACCCGGCCGACGTCCCGCACGTCGAAATCCCCGCCCGGCAAGGGCTGGGCGCCGGTCCAGGACGGCTTGTCGCCGCCCGGCAGATGAGCCTTCAGCTTTTGGATGGCGTGCTCGGCGAGCCGGCGATAGGTCGTGATCTTGCCGCCGAACACCGAGAGCATCGGCGGCTGGCCGGCGGTCTCGTCGAGCTCCAGCACATAATCGCGCGTCGCCTCCTGCGCCTTGGAGGCGCCGTCGTCATAGAGCGGGCGCACGCCGGAATAGGTCCACACCACGTCGGCAGGCGTCACCGGCTTGCGGAAATATTCGCTGGCCGCGGCGCAGAGATAGGCGATCTCCTCGCTGCTCGCCTTCACCTCGTGGGGGGCACCGGTGTAGTCGCGGTCGGTGGTGCCGATCAGGGTGAAATCGCCTTCATAGGGCACCGAGAAGATGATGCGCCCGTCGGCGTTCTGGAAGATGTAGGCGCGGTCGTGCTCATAGAGCCGCGGCACCACGATGTGGCTGCCTTGCACGAGCCGCACCGAGGCCGGGGCGTTGGCGCGCACCACCTTCGCCAGAACCTCGTGTACCCACGGGCCGGCGGCGTTGACGAGGACGCGGGCAGAAACCTCCGAGCGGGTGCCGTCGATCCCGTCCTCGACGCCGAGGCGCCAGTGGGCGGGGGTCTCGCCCTCGGCCTCGTGGCGCTCGGCCGAGACCACCCGGGTGCGGGAGCGGATGTCGGCGCCGCGCTCGGCGGCATCGAGTGCGTTGAGGACGACGAGCCGGCTATCCTCCACCCAGCAGTCGGAATATTCGAAGGCGCGGGAATAGTCGGTGCGCAGCGGAGCGCCGGCGGGATCGCGCTTCAGGTCCAGCGTGCGGGTGGGCGGCAGCAGCTTGCGCCCGCCCAGATGGTCGTAGAGGAACAGCCCCAGCCGCAGCAGCCAGGCCGGCCGCAGCCCTGCATGGTGGGGCAGGATGAAGCGCAGCGGCCAGATGATGTGCGGGGCGATGGACCACAGCACCTCCCGCTCCAGCAGCGCCTCGCGCACCAGCCGAAACTCGTAGTGCTCCAGATAGCGCAGGCCGCCATGGATCAGCTTGGTGGAGGCGGAGGAGGTGGCGCCTGCAAGGTCGCCCTGCTCCAGCAGAACGACCGAAGCGCCGCGGCCTGCGGCGTCGCGGGCGATGCCGCAGCCATTCACGCCGCCGCCGATGATGGCGAGGTCATAGAACGGATCGAGCGTTCTCAGCGTCACGCGTCCTCTCCCGGCACGCCGTCCCTTAAAATGGGAGGCTTTCGTTTTATGTTCGAATTAAAGCCTAAAACGACATAATCGCGCTTGCAAGAGGTTCGAACGAAAGTTTTTCGGTTTCGAATAGATGCAGTGCGGCAGAAAAATGGCACATGTGGCCGCTCTGCCGACCCGGCTCCTCATTGCCTTCGTCCCGGCACGGGGGACCGGAGCGATATCTTTTGTAAAAGCCTGATATAAAAATAAAAATTCAATGATTGTGCTATATATGCAGATCATTCTATCCTGCGCGCCACAGCGGCCGCTGGTGGAGGGAGGATCGTGTGCTCAGGCTCGGTTACAAAGCATCTGCGGAACAGTTCGACGCCCGGACCCTGCTCGATTTCGCAGTTGCGGCGGAACGCGCCGGCTTCGATTCGGTGTTTGTCAGCGATCATTTCCAGCCCTGGAGGCACACCGGGGGGCACGCGCCTTCCGCCATCGCCTGGCTGGGCGCGGTGGGAGCCGCGACTTCGCGGATCGTGATGGGCACCAGCGTCCTGACACCCACCTTCCGTCATCATCCCTCCATGGTGGCGCAGGCCTTCGGCACGCTCGGCCAGATGTTCCCGGGCCGGATCATCCTCGGCGTCGGCACCGGCGAATCGCTGAACGAGGTGCCGGCGACCGGCGCCGCATGGCCGGAGATGAAGGAGCGTTCGGCCCGGCTGCGCGAGGCGGTGCGCCTCATCCGCCAGCTCTGGAGCGAGGAGCGCGTGACCTTCGAGGGCGACTATTACCGCACCGAGCGCGCCACCATCTATGACCGACCCGAACAGCCGGTGCCGATCTACATAGCCGGCGCAGGACCGATGATCGCCAAATATGCCGGTCGCGCCGGCGACGGTTTCATCTGCACTTCCGGCAAGGGCTGGGAACTGTATCGCGACACGCTCCTGCCCAACGTCGCGGAGGGCCTCGCCGCCGCGGGGCGGGATCCGGCGGGTTACGACCGGATGATCGAGATGAAGGTCTCCTTCGATCCCGACCCTGCCCGCGCCCGCGACGACACGCGGCTGTGGGCGGCGCTTGCGCTCTCGCCCGAGGAGAAGATGAGCGTGGAGGATCCGCTGGAAATGGAGCGTCTCGCCGACGCCCTGCCGGCCGAGCGGACGGCGAAGCGCTGGATCGTCTCGTCCGACCCAGACGAGCATGTCGCGCGCATCGGCGACTACATCGCGCTGGGCTTCCGGCATCTGGTGTTCCATGCTCCCGGCACCGACCAGGAGCGATTCCTGAAGCTCTATTCCACCGAGATCCTGCCGCGCCTGCGAGCCCTTCACGGCTGAGCGGCGCCGGCGCCCGATGAGGCCTCCAGACCCCGCGATGCAGCCGTCCGCCTCCCTCGAACTCCTCGCCCTGCCGGATGTGCCGCTCGTCGGGCCGGGCCAGGATCTCGCCGCATTGGTGCTGGACGGGCTGGCGCGCGCCGGGCGCAGCCTCGCGCCGGACGATGTGCTGGTGCTGGCGCAGAAGATCGTCTCCAAGGCCGAGGGCCGGCTGGTCGATCTTGAAACGGTCGTGCCCTCCGCGCCCGCTTTGGAACTTGCCGCCACCGTGCGCAAGGACCCGCGCTTCGTCGAACTGGTGCTGTCCGAAAGCACGCGGGTGGTGCGGGCCAGGGCGGGCGTGCTCATCGTCGAGCACCGGCTCGGCTTCGTCATGGCCAATGCCGGCATCGACCGCTCCAATGTCGCGGCCGGGGAACGGGAGCATGCGCTGCTGCTGCCGCTGGACCCGGACGCCAGCGCGGCGCGGCTGCGGGACGACCTCTCCGCCCGCACCGGCATCGCGCCCGGCATCGTCATCAATGACAGTTTCGGCCGGGCGTGGCGGCAGGGCACCATGGGCATCGCGCTCGGCGTCGCCGGGCTGCCGGCGCTGGTGGACCAGCGAGGCGAGAGCGACCTCTTCGGCCGCACGCTGGAGGTCACGGTCATCGGCTTCGCCGACGAGATCGCCTCCGCCGCCTCGCTGCTGATGGGACAGGCCGGCGAGGGGCGGCCGATCGTGCTGGTGCGCGGCCTCGCATCGCGCTATCCCCATGGCTGCGCGGGTGATTTGGTTCGGCCTGCGGGCGAGGACCTGTTTCGATGAGCGCGGATGCGCAGCTTCTGGCCCTGTCGGGCGGCATAGGCGGGGCAAAGCTCGCCCTCGGGCTCGACCGGGTGCTGCCGGCCGGCCGGCTCACGGTGCTGGCCAATACCGGCGACGATTTCGTCCATCTCGGCCTTCACGTCTCGCCGGACATCGACACCCTGCTCTATACGCTGGCCGGCCTCGACGACCCGGTGCGCGGCTGGGGCCGCAAGGATGAGACCTGGACCTTCATGGCGGCGCTGAAGGCGCTGGGCGGGGAGGACTGGTTCCTGCTCGGCGACGGCGACCTCGCCACCCATGTCGAACGCAGCCGGCTGCTGGCGGCGGGCGAGACGCTGTCCGCGGTGACGGAGCGCCTGCGCAGCCGTCTCGGCATCGGCTCGGCCGTCCTGCCGATGAGCGATGATCCCGTGCGTACGCGGGTGAAGACGAAAAGCGAGGGCTGGCTCGACTTCCAGCCCTATTTCGTCGGCCGGCGCTGCGAGCCGGAAGTGGAGGCGCTGGCCTTCGACGGGGCGGAGGACGCGCGCTTGGCGCCCGGGGTCGCGGCGGCGCTCGATGATCCGGCGCTGGCGGCCATCATCATCTGCCCGTCCAATCCCTATCTGTCGATCGACCCGATCCTCGCCGTGCCGGGCATGCGCGCGTCGCTGGAGAATCGCCGGGTGCCGGTGCTGGCGGTCTCCCCGATCATCGCCGGGCAGGCGGTGAAGGGACCGACCGCCAAGATGATGCGCGAGCTGGGGCTGGAGCCTTCGGCCGCCACGGTGGCGCGGCATTATGAGGGGCTGGTCGACATATTGGTCGTCGACGAAGCCGATGAAGGGCTCGCCGTGCCCGCCGGCATGCGCGCGGTGGCGGCGCCCACATGGATGCGCACGCTGGAGGACCGGACGCGCCTCGCCCGCCGAGTTCTCGAGGCGCTGGGATGGCAGGCGGGGGCAGCTTCATGAGTGACGGGAATGCGGGCCTCGCCGGGGGCCTTTGCGCGGTGGTGCCGGTCAAGGCCTTCGATGCCGCCAAGAGCCGGCTGGCCGAGGCCCTGCCGCTCGCCGCGCGCCCCGGCCTTGCGAGCGCCATGCTGGAGGATGTGCTCGCCGCGCTCGCGGCCGCTGCCGTGCTCCGTCCGGAACGGCTGGTTGCGATAAGGGTCGTGACCTCGGAACCCGGCGCGGCGGCGATCGCGGCCCGCCACGGCGCGGTGGTGGAGCCGGAAGCGGCTCCCCCGGCCGGCGGGCAGGGCCCGGAAGCCGGGCTCAACGCGGCGGTGGATGGCGCGGCGCGGCGCCTTGCCGCACAGGGGACGGAGGGCATGCTGGTGCTGCCGGCCGACCTGCCCTGCATCACCGCGGCCGAGATCGTCGGGCTGATCGATGCCCATGGTGCGGGCACGCCCGGCCGCAGCCCGGCGGTGACGCTGGCCCCGGCGCGGGCGGGCGGGGGCACCAATGCGCTGCTGGCGAGCCCGCCGGCGTTGCTGCCGGCGGCCTATGGGCCGGGCAGCCTCGCCCGCCATTCCGCCTCCGCCTCGGCTCGCGGGGTGCGCCCGCGCATCCATGGCTCGCGCGGCATCGCGCTCGACATCGACACGCCGGACGACCTCGCGGCGCTGGCCGGGATGCAGCCCGGCCCCTGCACGGCGCGCCTGCTGGCCGGCGAGCCGGCGCTTGCCGCCGATCCGGTGCCGGACGCGGAGGCGGCGCGGCGCGCTGAGGCGCAGGCCGCGGCGCAGGAACAGGCCGCGGCGGCCAAGGAGCGGCTCGGGGCCCTCTGGTCCATGCTGCGCACCGCGGTGCCGGGGTCCGGCCGGAGCTGACGCCGGTCCGCCGCCGCAGCATAGATTCGAGGCAGTCCGGCGCATTTGCAGGCAGCGGGGAGCGATCGTCGGTCCTTACGCTGCGTCCATTCATAAGTGTCTATAGACCAGCACACTTTGGCACAGAACTTGGATAATCCATCGACATAGCGCCGGAGCCCCGGAGAGCCCTATGTCGTCGATCGCCTTCCAGTCGGTTTTCAAGCGTTATGGCGCGGTGGATGCGGTGAAGCATCTCGATCTCGCCTGCGCGGCGGGGGAGATGCTGGCCCTGCTCGGCCCGTCGGGCTGCGGGAAGAGCACCACGCTGAAGATGGCGGCGGGCATCGAGCAGGTGTCGTCCGGCGAGATCTGGTTCGGCGAGCGTCCGGTCTCGCGCCTCGCCCCCGGCGCCCGCAACATCGCGATGGTGTTCGAGGATTACGCCCTCTACCCGCAGATGACGGTGTGGGAGAACGTCGCCTTTCCTCTCAAGGTGCGCGGCATGGCCGGGCAGCCGGCGGCGGCGCGGGTCGGGGAGGTGCTGCAGCTTCTCGGCCTCCGGCAGATGGCCGACCAGTCGGTGCGCGGCCTCTCCGGCGGGGCGATGCAGCGCGTCTCGATCGGCCGGGCGCTGGTGCGCGACCCGGAAGTGATCCTGTTCGACGAGCCGCTCTCCCATCTCGATGCCGACCAGAAGGTGCAGCTGCGTGCCGAGATCAAGCGGCTGCAGAAGCTGAGGCAGGTCACCTCCATCCTCGTCACCCACGACCAGACCGAAGCGATCGCCATGGCCGACCGGGTGGCGGTGATGAATCACGGCGTGCTGCAGCAGGTGGGCGCGCCGCAGGACCTTTATGAGCGCCCGGCCAACCTGTTCGTCGCCAATTTCATCGGCGAGCCGCCAATGAACCTGATGAAGGCGGCGTGGGACGGTCCCCGCGTGGTCGGCGAGGGCTGGGCCGTCACGCTGCCGGCGGCGCGGCGGGCGAAACTCTCCGACGGTGCCATCGTCGCCGGCATAAGACCCGAGCATGTGCGCCTGCTTCCTCCCGGCACGGCCGGCGATGCGCAGGGGGTCGTCTCCTATCGCGAGCCGCGCGGCGATGCCGACGTGCTGACCGTGGTGCTGGACGATGCCGGCGGAGTGAAGGGCGGGCGGATGGTGGCGGAAATCCCCGGTCCCGCCGCCTTCAGGGCCGGCGACCGGGTGAGCGTCGGGCTCGATGTCGGCCGGCTGCTGGTGTTCGACGCCGCCAGCCAGACCAATCTGGAGGCTGCATCGTGACCGCTGCCCATTCCGGTCTCATCGCGCGCGGCCTTGCCAAGAGCTTCGCCGTCGGGGGGGCCGCCCGCGAAGTGCTGACCGATATCGGCCTTGACGTGTCTCCCGGCGAAGTGCTGGCGCTCACCGGGCCTTCGGGCGCCGGCAAGACCACGCTGTGCCGGCTCCTGGCCGGGCTGGAGCGGCCGGACGCGGGATCGGTCGCGCTCGGCGGCAGGACGCTCGACGCCTTCGCACCGGGCCAGCGCCGGGTGGCGCTGATGTTCGAGAGCTACGCGCTCTATCCCCACCTCACCGTCCGCGGCAACGCGCTCTCTCCCCTTCAGGCGCCGGGTGGCCGCTTGCCGGCGGCGGAGGCGGAAAAGCGCGTCGACGAGGTGCTGGAGCTTCTGGAGATGGCCCATCTCGCGGCGCGCCTGCCGGGCGCGCTGTCGGGCGGCCAGAAGCAGCGCGTGGCGCTGGCGCGCCTGCTGGTGCAGTCGCCCGCACTCTATCTGCTGGACGAGCCGATTTCCCATCTCGACGCCAAGCTCCGCTACAAGCTGCGCGGGGAAATCCGCCGCCGCCTCGCCGCCGGGACGGTGCCCACGATCTGGTCGACCCCGGACGGCATGGAGGCGCTGTCGGTCGGCGACCGGGTGGCGGTGATCGCGGAGGGGCGGATCGAGCAGGTCGGCACGCCGGAGGACATCTGGCTGCGCCCGGCGACGACGCGGGTGGCGAAGCTGATCGGCGACCCGCCGATGAACCTCATTGAGGGCGAGCTCCTGCGCGAGGGCGGTGCGCTGTTCTTCATGCGCCGCGAGTTGCGGGTGCCGCTGGCGGGTGCGCTGGCGGCCGCCGCCGGCGAGGCGACGACACCGGCGGTGACGCTCGGCGTGCGCCCCGACGCAATGGGCTTCGCCGCGCCCGAGGTACCCGGCGCGGTGCAGGCCGAGATCTATTCCAACGAACCCTTCGGAAAGCACGCCATCGTCACCGCCGATCTCGGCGGGCTGCTCGCCAAGGTGAAGACCTCCATGGCCATCTCGCAGCGCTTCGGCGCCGATGGCGGCATCGGCCGGGCTGCCGGCCTTACACTTCCCGTCGGAGGGATGGTCCTCTTCGACGGCGCGAGCGGCCGGGCGCTTCCCGGCAACTGACGACGGACACAAGCCGCTAGGGCATCACAGAGGGACAGTGCGATGACGCGTAAGATCTGGTGTTTCGCCGCCGCCTTGGCGGCAACGACCGTGCTGGCGCCGCCCCTGCGGCCCGCGCTCGCGGACGAGGCCGCCTTCTATGCCAAGGCCGCCGCGCCCTACAAGGGCACCACCATCCGGGTGCTGGACGAGATCACCCCGCTGCAGGAGACGCTCTCCAAGATCGTGCCGGACTTCGAGAAGGAGACCGGGATCAAGGTCGAGTGGGAGCTGCTCAACCATTTCGAGGTGATCAACAAGGGCCAGGCCGACATGCTGTCGGGCCGCGGCCATTACGACGCGATCATGCTGCACGGCTCGCAGCTCGGCCCGATGCTCTCCGCCGGCGTCATCCTGCCGCTCGACGGCTTCGTCGCCGATCCCAAGCTGATGGACCCCGGCCTCAACGCCGCCGATTTCATCGCCGCGCCCTACAAGACCACCGCCTTCTATGATGGCAAGCAGTACGGCTTCATCAACTGGAACTACAACCACGTCTACTGGGCGCGCGCCGACCTTCTGAACGACCCGACCGAAAAGGCGGCGTTCAAGGCGAAGTACGGCTATGACCTCGCCCCGGCCAAGACCATCGAGCAGATGCGCGACATCGCCCAGTTCTTCACCCGCAAGAAGGGCGAGATGCTGGCCGGCAAGCCGCTGGAGAGCGATTTCTACGGAATCGTGCTGGAAGGCATCAAGGGCGGCTCGACCTTCTCGAACCTCTGGGTGAACTTCATCGAGAACTATGGCGGCGACGTTCTGGACAAGGACGGCAAGCCGACCTTCGACACCCCGCAGGTCGTGGCCGCGCTGAAGATGTGGCGCGAATTGTGGACCTATGCCCCGCCCGGCATCGCCGAATATTCGCTGGTGGACGTGCCGACCGTGATGGGCAACGGCATCGCCGCCCAGTCGCTGGCGTGGTCCGACTTCGTGCTGGGCATCGACAAGCCGGGCGTGTCTCCTTATGCGGGCAAGTTCGTCTACGGCCCGGTTCCGGCCAAGGCCGGCAACGAGGCGCACCGCCATGCCGACGCCGAGCCCTCGGTCACCGTCATCAACGCCGCCAGCAAGCAGCCGCAGGCGACCTTCCTGTTCCTGCAATGGCTCGCCGACAAGCGCCAGCAGGACAAGCTGATCGAGATGGGCCAGGGCGGCGTGCCGATCCGCGAGAGCTCGTGGGCGCTTCCCGCCATCAAGGACAGCACCAACCCGACCCTGTTCGCGGCGATGAAGTCCTCGCTCGACGTCGCGGTGGCGCGCCCGAAGATGGAGAAGTACCCGGAGATGTTCGACGCCATGAGCGGCATCGCCCAGCAGGTCGGCCTCGGCAAGATGACGCCCGAGGAAGGCGCCAAAGAGGGCCAGGCGACGCTCCTGAAGCTGTGCGGCGGCAAATCCTGCACGTTGTGATCGGCATCCGGTGACGGGCTGAATCCAAACCCGCGACGCCGCTCCCCGCACGCGGGGGGCGGCACGGCACGAGAGGGGCGGGAGCCGATTCCGCCCGCATCGCAACCGGAGGTTCCATGGCCAGCGCAGGCGACACGATCCTCGACGCACCGGCGCGCGCCGCGCCGCGCGAGCCCGCATGGTATCCCTATCTGCTGATCGCGCCGGCCATGCTGATGCTGGTGGTGGTGTCGCTGGTGCCGTTCCTCTACGCCATCTGGCTGAGCTTCCACGAGGCGAAGTTCGGCCGGGTGAAGGATTTCGTCGGCTTCGACAACTACCTGACCCTGCTCACCGACGGCCGGTTCTGGAACTCTATCGGGGTCGCGGCGACCTTCGTCTTCATCGCGGTGCCGATCGAGTTCATGCTCGGCCTCGCCGGGGCGCTGGTGCTGAACCAGAACGTGCGCGGGCGCTCCCTCCTCATCCCGCTGCTCTTCATGCCTGCGATGATGGCGCCGATCGTGGTCGGGCTCCTGTGGAAAATCATGCTGGCCGGCTCGTGGGGGTTCTTTTCCTACAACGTGCTGGAGCGCTTCCACATCCTCACCGACACCTCGGTCTTTGCTTCGCCGGATCTGGCGCTCTATGCGCTGATCTTCGTCGATATCTGGCAGTGGACGCCCTTCATGATGCTGGCCTTCTTCGCCGGCCTGCAGGCGCTGCCGCTCGGCCCCTACCGCGCCGCCGCGGTGGACGGGGCGAACCCCTTCCAGATGTTCCTGCACATCACCCTGCCGCTGATGACGCCGCTGCTGGCGGTGATCGGGCTGCTGCGCTTCATCGACGCCTTCAAGGTGTTCGACACCATCTACATCCTCACCAATGGCGGGCCGGGCACCTCCACCGAGACGCCGTCGATCCTCGCCAACAAGATGACCTTCGAGTTCTGGAACATCGGCGAGGCCTCGGCGCTGGCGGTGCTGGTGTGGATCGCCTTCTTCGCCTTCTGCTCGGTCTTCTACCAGGTCGCCAAGAAGCGCCTGAACGCGTTCTGAGGGGGAGATCATCGTCATGGCCGAGATCACCGAGCGTTCCCGAGGCCGGAGCGGCCTGTTCTGGACCGCCGCCGTCGTCGTCTACGCCCTCATCGTGCTGTTCCCCATCTTCTGGATGGCGACGATGATGGTGAAGCCGAACGACGCCATGTTCGCGCGTCCCACCCAGTGGCTGTTCACCCCGACGCTCGACCACTTCGCCTATGTGATCGAGCAGGGCTTCCACTGGAGCCTCCTCACCTCCTTCGTCCTGTGCACGGTGTCGACGGCCCTCGTCGTCCTCATCGGCACGCCGGCGGCCTATGCGTTCGCGCGGTTCGAGATGAAGGGCAAGGACGACCTGTTCCTCTTCATCCTCGGCTCGCGCATGGCTCCGCCGGTCTGCCTCGTCATCCCGTTCTACCTGATCTACGCCAAGGTCGGCCTGCTCGACAGCTTCCTCGGGCTGACGCTGGCCTACATGACCTTCAATCTCTCGTTCTATGTCTGGGTGCTGCGCTCCTTCTGCCGCGACCTGCCGGTGGAGCTGGAGGAGGCGGCGGCGCTGGAAGGCTGGTCGCGGGTGCAGATCTTCCGCCGGGTGGTGTTCCCGCTGCTGCGCAACGGGATCGTGGCGACGGCGGTGCTGTGCTTCATCTTCGCGTGGAACGAGTTCCTGTTCGCCTTCATGCTCGGCGGCTCCAGCGTGACCACGCTGCCGGTCTCGATCCCCAAGCTCATCACCAGCCAGGGCGTGCGCTGGGGCGAGATGGCGGTGGTCGGCATGACCGCACTGGTCCCCGTGCTCGCCGTCGTCTTCGTGCTGCAGCGTCACATCGTCCGGGGACTCACCCTCGGCGCCGTCAAGGGTTGAGGAGGAACCGCCATGGCCGAGCATCATCTGCCCTCTACCCCCAGCAATGTGCAGTGGGGCCTGTGGGATGCGAGCATTCCGCCGGTGCTCACCATCCGTTCCGGCGACACCGTCGTCATCGACACCCTGTCCGGCGAGCCGGAAGACATGCCGGACCCTGCCTCCGGCATGGCCATGCTGCCCGAGCATCAAGCCGTGTTCGACCACGCCTTCCGCGGCCCCGGCCCGCATCTGCTCACCGGCCCGGTGGCGGTGGAGGGCGCCGAGCCGGGCGACGTGCTGGAGGTGCGGATCCTCGACATCGCCTTCCGCTCCAACTGGGGCTGGAACATCCAGATGCCGTTCTGGGGCACGCTGCCGGAGGATTTCCCCACCCTGCGCCGGCTTCACATCCCCATCGACACCGCGCGAAACCTCGCTCTGCTGCCCTGGGGCCAGGAGCTGCCGCTGCTGCCGTTCTTCGGCAATTTCGGCGTCGCGCCGGCGCCGGAATGGGGTCGCCTGTCCTCCACCCAGCCGCGGGTCTTCGGCGGCAACATGGACAACAAGGAGCTCGGCGTCGGCGCGACCGTGTTCTTCCCGGTCTTCGTGAAGGGGGCGAACTTTTCGGTCGGCGACGGTCATGGCGTACAGGGCGACGGCGAGGTCTGCCTGACAGCGCTGGAGACCGCGCTCACCGGCACCTTCGCGTTCCACCTGCACAAGGGCATGACGCTGACGACCCCGCGCGCCGAGCGGGCCGACAGCTTCATCACGATGGGCTTCGACGAGGACCTCGACGATGCCGCCCGCATCGCGCTGCGCGACATGATCGCGTGGATCGCGGAGCGGTCCGGCCTCTCCCCGCAGGACGCCTACACGCTGTGTTCGCTGGCCGCCGACCTGCGCGTCACCCAGACGGTGGACCTCAACAAGGGCATCCATTGCGTGCTGCCGCGCAGCGCCATGCCGGCGCGGCGATGAACCGGCACGGGAGGAGGGCATGAACAGGAAGACACGCTTCGGCATCTTCATGCCGCCGTGGAATTCGCCGCCGACGCAGAACATCACCACCTCGCTCCAGCGCAATCTGGAGACGATCCAGTGGATCGACGCGCTGGGCTATGACGAGGCGTGGGTCGGCGAGCACCATTCCGCCGGCAGCGAGATCGTCGCCGATCCGATGATCTTCCTCGCCCATGCGGCGGCGCAGACCCGTTCGATCCGGCTCGGCACCGGCATCGTTCCGCTGCCCTATCACAACCCCTACCATGTGGCGGAACGGATGATCCTGATGGATCATTTGCTGCGCGGGCGCTTCATGGCGGGGTTCGGGCCCGGCGGCCTGCCGAGCGACGCCGCCATGTTCGGCCTCGATCCGCGCGAGCTGCGCCCGGCGCTCGACCACGATCTCGGCGTGCTGATGCGCCTGCTCACCTCCACGGAGCCGGTGAGCGTGAAGACCGACCGCTACACGCTGGTCGACGCGGTCTGCCAGCTCGCCCCCTTCACCGATCCGCTGTTCGATGTCTGCGTCGCCGCCACCCGCTCGGAGGCCGGGCCGCGCATTGCCGGCCGGCACGGGCTGGGGCTGCTCTCCACCGGCGTGATCTCGCCGCAGGAAGGCGAGCCCGCCCCGCCGCTGCACTGGGACGTCTATGCCGCCGAGGCCCGCGCCGCCGGCCATGTGCCGGATCCGCGCCGCTGGCGGCTGGTGGTCAACATCCATGTCGCCGAGACCCGCCGGCAGGCGATCGAGGACATGCGCTACGGCTATGATGCGTTCTGCGAATACACCCAGCGCACCATCGCCATGCCCGCCATCACCGCGCAGGGCGCCACCTTCGAGGAACGCATCGCCTGGATGAACGAGGGCGGCATCGGGGTCGTCGGCACCCCGGACGATGCGGTGGACTTCCTGAAACGCCTCGCCGCGCGGGCCGGAGATTTCGGCTGCATCCTGATGCTGGCCCATGACTGGGTGAACACCGAGGCCAGCCGCCGCCATTACGAGCTGTTCGCGCGCCATGTGGTGCCGCATTTCCAGCCAAGCCGCGCCCGCCTGCTGGAGGCCGAGCGCCGGGCGCAGGCGAGCCATGCCGGCGATCTCGCGAAGAACACCGCCGCCCTCAATGCCTGGCTGCCCGCCGGCCAGCGGCTGGACCTGCCCTCATGAGCGGCGGCCCGATGTTTGCTCGTCCATTCCGTTCGCGTCGTCCGGCGCTGGCGCCGGCCCTCTGCCGCCGCCGCGCCCGCGCGCCGTTCTCGTGAGGAAAGCCATGTCCGAGCCCGTCCGCCCTGCGATCGCCCACCGCGATCCCAAGCTGCCGCCGCTTCCCGACGTGCCGGAAGGCCCGGACTGGGCCGGGGGGCTCAAGGTGTTCGATGCACCGATGGCGACGGCGCTGCTCGCCGTCACCCGCACGCTCTACCCCCATCAGGGGCTGCGCGAGCAGATCTACCGGCGGGTGATCGCCCGGTTCGACGCCGCGGCGGCAGCCTCGCCCGTGGTGGCGCAGGGCTTCGCCGCCTTCGTCGACGGCGTGAACGGCGCCATGCCCCTGCCCTTCGCCGAGCTGTCGGAGGGCTTCCGCGAGCAGGTGCTGAAGAGGCTGGAGGGCACGGCGGCCTTCACCCTGGTGCAGCGGCTGACGGTCCGCTTCCTCTATGACGACGTCGAGGTGTGGGAGGCGTTCGGCTATGAGGGCGCGGCGGTCCATCTCGGGGGCTATGTGACGCGCGGCTTCGACGATCTCGACTGGCTGCCCACCCCGCAGCCCGGCGACTACTGAACCCCGCCCGCACCCTTCCGTTTTCAGGACGTCCTTCCATGACCCGTTACGAACACGACGATTCCGGCGTCGTCGTCATCATCGGTTCCGGCGCGGGCGGCGGCACGCTCGCCCATGAGCTCGCCCGGCGCGGCGTCGAAGTGGTGCTGCTGGAAGCCGGCAAGCATCTGACCGCCGAGGATTTCGTCAATGACGAATGGGCCGGCTACGAGATGCTCACCTGGCTCGACAAGCGCACCGCCTCCGGCACCTGGCGGGCGGCGAAGGACCACCCCACGTCGCCGAGCTGGAGCTGCCAGGTGGTGGGGGGCACCTCGGTGCACTGGTCGGCCTGCTGCTACCGCTTCGCCGAGCACGAATTGCGCGCGCGGACCGTCTATGGCGACATCCCCGGCACCACCCTGATCGACTGGCCGCTCACCCTCGCCGAGCTGGAGCCTTATTACGACCTCGCCGAGACCAAGATGGGCGTCACCCGCACCAACGGCCTGCCGCCCCTGCCGCCGAACAACAATTTCAAGGTCATGCATGCGGGCGCGAAGGCGCTCGGCCTCACCGTTTCCACCGGCCGCCATGCCATCAACTCCATTCCCTATGACGGCCGCCCTGCGACGATGCAGGACGGCTTCACCATCACCGGCGACAAGGTCGGCTCGCGCTGGTCGACGCTGAATGTCGAGATCCCGCGCGGCCTCGCCACGGGCAAGCTGGAGCTGCGCCCGCAGGCCCGCGCGGTGCGGATCGAGCATGACGACGGCGGCAAGGCCTCGGCTGTGGTCTATGTCGACGCGCAGGGTGTCACCCACCGGCAGAAGGCCCGCGCGGTGGTCCTGGCCGGCAATTGCGTCGAGAGCTCGCGCCTGCTGCTGCATTCCGCCAGCGCCCGCTTCCCGCAGGGCCTCGCCAATGGCTGGGGCCATGTCGGCCGGCACTATCTGCGCCATGTGGTGCAGACGGTGTGGTCGATCTTCGACAAGCCGGTGAACATGCATCGCGGCGAGCTGATGGCCGGCCTCGTCACCGACTACCTGCCGCACGACCCCGGGCGGGGCTTCGCCGGTGGCTATCTCATCGAGATGAACTCGATGGGCCTGCCCACCACCGCGGCCTTCCTCGATCCCGGCTGGTGGGGGCGCGACTTCGTTTCGGTCATCGAGCAGTACCGCAACATGGCCGGCATCTTCATGACCGGCGAGGACATGCCGCAGGCCGGCAACCGGGTGACGCTGACCGACGAGCTGGATGCCTTCGGCGTGCCGGTCGCCAACATCCATTATGACGACCACCCCAACGACCTCAGGATGCGCAATCACGGCTACAAGGCGCTCACCGCCATCCACAAGGCGGCCGGGGCGAAGCGCTGCGTCGAGGCGCCGGCCTATCCGGCGAGCCACAATATCGGCTCCAACCGCATGGCGGCGAACGCCGAGGACGGCGTGCTGGACGGCAACGGCCGGGCATGGGAGGTGCCGAACCTCTTCATCGCCGACGGTTCCGGCTTCGCCACCGGCGGGGCCTGCAACCCGACGCTCACCATCGTGGCGCTCGCCATCCGCCAGGCCGAATTCATGGCCGGCGAGATGGCGGCGGGCGCGTTGTGAGCGGGACCGGCGCCGGCGCGGACTTCACCGAGCCGACGCTCGGCTACTGGCAGGCGCTGCATGACGGGGTGCCGGCCGGGGTCGCCGATACCCCGCCCTATCGCTTCGGCTATCCGGCGCGGCTGCCGGATGGCCGGGTACTGGTGCTGCCGCTGCGCGCCGTCCCGCCGGGCGAGCGGGCGGTGGCTTCGCTCATCGCCAATCAGGCGAGCCATCAGGTGGTGGGGGCGCTCGCCGGCCATATGGCGGCGCTCGCACGCGATCTCGGCACGGAGCTCGTTGTCGGCCTGCCGACGCTGGGCCTCGCCTTCGCCGCGCAGGTGGCGGAACGGCTCGGCCAGACGCGCTACGCCCCGCTCGGCTATTCCGCCAAGTTCTGGTACCGCGAGGAACTGTCCGAGCCCGTCTCCTCCCTGACCTCGCCCGGCGGCGGCAAGCGGCTCAGGGTCGATCCGAACCTGCTGCCGCTGATCGAAGGCCGGCGCGTCGTGATCGTCGACGACGCCATCTCGACCGGCGCCACCGCCTGCGCCGCGGTGCGACTGCTGGCGCGGCTGGGTGCGGAGGTCGCCGGCATCGTGGTGGCGATGAAGCAGACACGGGCGTGGGAAGAGGCCGTCGCCGGACTGGCGGGCGAGGGGCTCGCCGTGCCCCCGGTCCGCGCCGTCTATGGCTGTCCGCTCTTCGCGCGCTTTCCCGAAGGCTGGGTGCCGGTGGAAGGCACGCTGCCCGACGCGCCTTAGATCACTTCGTCTTCGCCGCCTCGATCGCCTCCCACACCCGCGCGGGCGTCAGCGGCATGTCGAGATGGGCGATGCCGTAGGGCACCAGCGCGTCCATCACCGCATTGACGAAGGCCGGCGGCGCGCCGATCGCGCCCGCCTCGCCCGCGCCCTTGATGCCGAGCGGGTTGGTGGTGCAGGGCACGTTCTGCGTCGCGACCTGGAAGAAGGGCAGGTCGTCGGCGCGCGGCAGGCCGTAATCCATGAAGGAGCCGGAGAGCATCTGCCCGGTGTCGGGATCGTAGACCGTGTGCTCGATCATCGCCTGCCCGATGCCCTGCGCGATGCCGCCATGGATCTGGCCGGAGAGCACCAGCGGGTTGAGGGTGCGGCCGAAATCGTCGACCACGGTGTAGCGCTCCACCACGATCCGCCCGGTCTCGGGGTCCACCGCGACCTCGCACACATGGGCGCCGTTCGGGAAGGTGCCGATGTTCTGCTCGAAATCGCCGACCCCGGTGAGCCCGCCCGCCGCCCGCGCGACGTCGATCAGCCCCATCGTCCGGTTGGTGCCCTCGGCGCGGAACATGCCTTCATCGAAGGTCACGGCCTCGTCCGCCACGTCGAGCAGCCGCGCCGCCGCCGCCCGCCCCTTGCCGATCACGTCCGCCCCGGCGAGCCGCAGCGCGCCGCCGCCATGCACCATGGTGCGCGAGGCGACCGTGCCGCCGGCGGAGGGCAAGGGCTGGTCGGTGTCGCCGGTCTTCACCGTGATGAGGGCGGGATCGACGGCGAGCTGCTCGGCCAGCATCTGCACATAGGTCGTCTCGTGCCCCTGCCCGGTGGACTGGGTGCCGACATGGAGCAGGATGCGCCCCTCGGCGCCGATCTCCACCACCGCGCCCTCCTTGCCCGGCACGCCGGTGCGCTCGATGTAATAGGCGAGCCCGATGCCGCGCAGAAGGCCATCCCTCTTGCCGTCGCCTTTCGCGCGCCGGTCGGGGAAGCCGTCCCAGTCCGCCGCCGCCATCCCGGCCCGCATCACGGCGGCGAAGTCGCCGGAATCATAGGTCACGCCGGTGTCGGTGGTGTGGGGCATCTCCTCCGGCGCGATCATGTTGAGGGCGCGCAGGCGATCCGGGGCGATGCCGGTTTCGCGCGCCGCCTTGTCCACCAGCCGCTCGATGAGATAGGCCGCCTCCGGCCGGCCGGCGCCGCGATAGGCGTCCATCGGCGCATTGTTGGTGTAGGCGATCCGCACATCGGTCGAGACCTTCGGGATGCGGTAGACGCCCGGCGCCATGGGCGGACCGGACAGCGTCGGGCAATAGACCCCGAAGGCGGAGAGCGCGCCGCCGGCGCTCGCCAGCGTCTCCACCTTCAGCGCGGTGAAGCGGCCTTCGGCGCCGAGGCCGAGCCACGCCTTCGAGACATTGTCCCGGCCCTGCGTGTCGGAGAGGAACGCCTCCGAGCGCGAAGACTGCCAGCGCACCGGCCGGCCGAGTTCCCGGGCCGCGAACAGCACCAGCCCCTGCTCGGGATAGGGCACCGCCTTCATGCCGAAGCCGCCGCCGACATCCGGCGTGACGACCCGCAGCGCCTCGGGCTTCAGCCCGAACACCGGCTCGAACAGCCATGCCCGGATCATGTGGCTGCCCTGCGATCCGGTGACGAGGGTGAACCGGCCGCTCTCCGCATCGTGCAGGCCGATGGCGTTGCGTGGCTCCATGGAGGACACCACGATGCGGTTGTTGACCAGCTCCAGCTCCACCACCCGGTCGGAGGCCTCGAGCGCGGCGGTGGTGGCGGCGGCGTCGCCCAGCGCCCAGTGCACAGCGAGATTGCCCGGCGCTTCCTCGAACAGCAGCGGCGCGCCGTCCGCCAGCGCGCTCGCAGGATCGATGGCGACCGGCAGCTCGTCGATCTCCAGCACCGCCGCCTCCGCGGCCTCCACCGCCTGCGCCAGCGTCTTCGCCACGATGAAGGCGACCGGCTCGCCGACATGGCGTATCTTGTCGCGGGCGAGCAGGGGGCGCGCCGGGGTCGGCATCCGGCCGCCCTCGGCATGCTCCAGCACCACCACCGCCGGCAGGGTGCCGAGGCCGGCGGCATCGAGATCCGCAGCCGACCACGCGCCCAGCACGCCGGGCATGGCGCGCGCGGCCGTGAGGTCGAGGCGGCTTATGAGACCGTGGGCCATCGGCGCGCGCAGCACGAAGCCATGGGCCTCGCCGTCATAATGGTGGTCGTCGGTGAACCGCCCGGTGCCGGTGATGAAGCGCAGGTCCTCGACACGACGGAAGGGCTGGCCGACGCCGAACTTCATCACCCGGTCTCCACCTGTCCCGGCCGCCGTCAGGGGCGGTCCGGGAGATTGATACTGTTTATACGATCATCAGCACTTAAGTCTTGATAAGCTCGATAATTAAATAGGATAGTGCGTCCCACAAGCCGTTATCAGAACGTTTCTACGGAACCGCGCATGAGTGCTCCCAACGGTGTCCTGAACGGCGCAGACAGTGTCGCGGACCACCCCGCCGCCGGCTCTCCTTCGACCCGCGGCGTCGGCGCGCCGGTCCGCCGCAAGGAGGATGCGCGCCTGCTGGAAGGCCGCGGCCGCTTCATCGGCGACATGCGATTTCCGGGCCAGCTCGAGGCCGCGTTCTACCGCTCCCCCATCGCCCATGGCCGGATCCGGGCGATCCATATTCCCGACCATCTCAGGGGCCGGGCCTTCACCCATGCCGACATGGCGGGTCCGGCCGGCGGTGGCGTGAAGGACATTCTCGCCCGCACCGGGCTGCCCGGCTTCCGCGTCTCCGCCCAGCCGGCGCTGGCGGCGGAGAAGGTGCGCTTCGCCGGCGAGCCGGTGGTGATGGTGCTGGCCGAGAGCCGGGCCGAGGCGGAGGACCTCGTCGAGGAGATCGAGGTCGTCTTCGAGGAGCTGCCCGCCAATCACGACATCCTCGGTGCGGTCGCGCCCGGCGCGGCGCTGATCCATGAGGACTGGCCGGAGAACGTCTTCCTCGTCTCGCAGGCCGAGCGCAATTTCGAGGCCAGCCGGGCGATGCTGGACGCCGCTCCGGTCAAGGTGACACGTACCGTGCGCACGGCGCGCCAATGCATGGCTCCGCTGGAGGGCAAGGGCTGCATCGCGCTGTTCGAGCGCCATGTCGAGCAATTGACGCTGTGGACCTCCACCCAGATGCCGCACATCGTGCGCTCCGGTCTTGCCGAATGCCTCGGGCTGGAGGAGCGCAGGATCCGCGTGGTGGCGCCCGATGTCGGCGGCGGCTTCGGCTGGAAGGGCCTGCTGCAGCCGGAGGAGGTGTGCTGCGCCTGGGCGGCGCTTCGGCTCGACCGGCCGGTGAAATGGCTGGAGGACCGGCGCGAGCACCTGATCGCCGCCGCCAATTGCCGCGAGCACCATTACGTCATGACCGCCTGGGCGGATGCGCAGGGCCGCATCCTCGGCCTCGACGCCAGGGCCCATGTCGATGCCGGGGCCTATTCGGTCTATCCGTTTTCCGCCTGCCTCGAAGGCGCGCAGGTGGTGTCGAACCTGCCGGGCCCCTACGACATCCCGGCGTATCGCTGCACCGCGCTGTCGGTGTGCTCCAACAAGCCGCCGATCGTGCCCTATCGCGGGGTCGCCCGCACCGGAGTCTGTACCGCCATCGAGTTCATGGTGGAGGCGGTGGCGCGCGCGGCCGGGCTCGACCCGGTGGAGGTGCGGCTGCGCAACCTGGTGAGGCCGGAACAGATGCCGTTCCGCTCCATCACCGGCAAGGATTTCGACATGGGCGACTATCCCGAAAGCCTCCGGCGGGCGCGGGAGATGATCGGCGAGGCCGCGGTGCGGGCGCGGCAGAAGGCAAGCGAGGCCAAAGGGGAGACCGCAAGGGAGACAGACGCGCGGCGCATCGGGCTCGGTTACGCGGTCTATTGCGAGCAGGGTGCTCACGGCACCTCGGTCTATCACGGCTGGGGCATCCCCATGGTGCCGGGCTTCGAGCAGTGCGGGGCCCGGATGACGCCGGACGGCACGCTGGAGATCCGGGTCGGCAACCAGAGCCACGGCCAGTCCATGGAGACGACGCTGGCGCAGATCGCCTGCGAAATCTTGGGGCTCGATCCCGAGCGGGTGAACGTCGTGCATGGCGATACCGCGTTGACCCCCTATTCCACCGGCACCTGGGGCTCCCGCTCGGCGGTGATGGCCGGCGGCGCGGTGGCGAGCGCCTGCGAGGCGATGGCGGAGCGGCTGAAGGGCATCGGCGCCCATCTGCTGCAGGCCCCGCGCGACGCGGTGCGGATCGAGGCGGCGCAGGTCGTCGGGCCGCAGGGATCGGTGAGCTTCCGCGAGATCGCCCACACCTTCTACCGCGCCCCGCAGAACCTGCCGGCCGACGCCGACCCCGGCGGGCTCGATCTTGTTGCCGGCTATCGGCCGACGGTGGATACCGGCACCTTCTCCTATGCCAGCCATGCCGCCGTGGTGGCGGTGACCCCGGCGACCGGCGAGGTCGAGATCCTCGATTACGTCATCGTCGAGGATGGCGGGGTGCTCATCAATCCGATGGTGGTGGACGGCCAGATCTATGGCGGCACCGCGCAGGGCATCGGCACCGCGCTCTATGAGGAGATGACCTACGACGCCAACGGCCAGCCGCTGGCCTCGACCTTCGCCGACTATCTGCTGCCCGGCGCCGGCGAGATGCCGCCGGTGCGGATCGCGCATATGCAGACGCCCTCGCCCAACACCCGGTTCGGCCAGAAGGGCATCGGCGAAGGCGGCGCCATCGCCCCGCCGGCGGCGATCGGCAACGCCATCAACGACGCGCTGGCCGGGCTCGGCGTCGAGGTGACCACCTGCCCGATGACCCCGCGCCGGCTTCGCGAGGCTCTGGCGGGCGCGGGGAGCGCGCCATGAAGGCCGCGCGTTTCGACTACCACCGCCCCGCAGATCTCACCGCGGCGCTGACCGGCCTCGGCGCGGCGGGGGGCAAGCCCCTTTCGGGTGGCCAGAGCCTCGGCCCGATGCTGAACCTGCGCCTCGCCCGGCCGGCGGCGCTGGTCGATGTCGGCCGCCTCGCCGAACTGCGGCGGGTGGAGGAGCGGGCCGACGGGGTGCTCTATGGCGCGGCCATCACCCATGCCGAGATCGAGGACGGCGCGGTGCCGGACCCGACCGGGGGCATCCTGCCCGCCATCGCCTCCGGCATCGCCTACCGGGCGGTGCGCAACCGGGGCACGATGGGCGGCAGCCTCGCCCATGCCGACCCGGCGGCGGACTGGCCGACCACGCTGGCCGCACTTGGTGCCATCATCCACCTCACTGCACTGACTGGACCGCGCGAATCCCGCGTGCCGGACCTCATCCGCGGCGCCTTCGACACGACGCTTGAAGAGGGCGAGATCATCAGCGGGATTTTCGTTCCCCGGTTGAGCCCGGACGCCCGCTGGGGCTACCGCAAATCCTGCCGGAAGGTGGGCGAGTTCGCCGAGGCCATGGCCGCGGTGCTCATCGACCCGCCCCGCAACATCGCCCGCCTGGTGATCGGCGCCACGGAGACCCGCCATCTGGTGCTGGAAGGGCGGGATATCGAGGATTCCGCCGTCCTCGACGCCGCCCTTGCCGGCATCGGCATCGCCGCCGACCCGGCGAGGGCGCGCCTGTTCCGCGCGGTGGTGGCCGATGCGCTGTCCGCCGCCCAAACGTCGCATGTGTCCGCATGAGCCTCGTCAACCTCACCGTCAACGGGCGCGCCATCTCGGCGAATATCGAGCCGCGTCAACATCTTGGCGACTTCCTGCGCGAGAACCTGCTGCTCACCGCCACCCATCTCGGCTGCGAGCACGGGGTCTGCGGGGCCTGCACCGTGCTGATCGACGGCGCCCCCGCCCGCTCCTGCATCGCCTTCCCGGCGGCGCTGGAAGGAGCGAGGATCACCACGCTGGAAGGCCTTGCGGACGATCCCGTCGCCGCCGAGCTACGCGAGGCCTTCACCGTCGAGCATGGCCTGCAATGCGGCTTCTGCACGCCCGGCATGCTGATGATGGCGCGCGACATCGTGCTGCGCCGCCCGGGCGCCGGCGAGGAGGCGATCCGGCACGAGCTCGCCGGAAATCTGTGCCGCTGCACGGGTTATGTCGGCATCGTGCGGGCGGTGGAGAGCGTGGCGGCGAGACATGCCGGCGCGGCGCCGGTGGTGACGCGCGGGACCGAGGTCGCCCCGTCCGCCTTCGTCTCGCCCCTGACGCTGCCGGTCGCCGGGACGCTGGTCAGCAAGCAGGCGCAAGACGCCGTGACGCCGAAGGCCGCACCGGCGGCGAGTGCCGACATATCCTTCGAAACACTACACAATCCGGTGCGGATGACACAGCACTTCGAGGTGCCGGCGCCGCTCGGCGAGGTCTGGAATGTCTTCCAGCAACCGGAGAAGGTGGTGGCCTGCCTGCCGGGCGCGCGGCTGACGGCGCCCACCGACGGGCGCAGCTTCGAGGCCGAGATGGGTGTGAAGCTCGGCCCGATGGCGGCGACCTTCCGCGGCGCCGGAACCATCATGGCGGATGAGGCGACGCTCAGCGGGATCATTCGTGGACAGGGCGTCGATGGCCGCAGCGCCAGCCGGGTGCGGGCGGAACTGACCTACAGACTCGCCCCGTTGCAGGACGGTTCTGCCACTGCCGTCGCGGTGGAGATCGCCTATGAGTTGAAGGGCCCGCTCGCCCAGATGAGCCGCGGCACCATCGCCCGCGATCTCGCCGGCCGGCTGACGGAGATCTTCGCCGCCAATCTCGCCGCCGCCCTGACCGGCGTCCCGGCCGCGTCGAAACCCGCCGCGCTCGATGGCGGAGCGTTGTTCCTCGCCATGCTGAAAGGATTTTTCCTTCGGCTCTTCCGGAGAGGTTAATTCTTATATTTCAATGAATTGTCACTCGCCGCGCAGCAGGTCGACGTCGAGCTGAACGCAGTCGCCACGATAGATGATGTCAGCGACATAGATCACCGTGCCGCCCGCATCCGTTACCACCAGATGCGCCTCGACGGTGGGAAAGCCGATACCGGTGGCGAGCAGATTGGCGATGCGCGGCTCCACCGTGCCGACGATGAAGCTCTGCCGCGCCCGCTCCACATCGAGTTCCGGCAGCGAGGCGACGACCGCGATGGTCGGTTCGCGGCCGAAACGTTCCTCGGCGAGGCGATAGACCTCCTCGGCCAGATGAACGCGGGCAAAGGAATAGGGCTGGCCGCGCCGCGACTGCACGCTCTCGAAATAGCGATAGGCGCTCGCCGGTGTGCCGTCCTCCGGGCGAAGAACAGGGGCCGGAGCGGGGGTCGGGACGGGAAGGAAGCGCGGCACGTTCATGCCGATGGTGCCGGCCAGCGAGCGCCATTTGAGGTCGAGCTTGAGCCAGCGCTTTTCCTCCACCTGTCCGGCAACGAAGGTGCCCTTGCCCTGGATGCGGCGAACCAGACCCTCGGCCTCCAGCACCTCGACCGCCTGCCGGACGGTGACGCGAGCGACCTGGAACTCGGCTTCAAGCTCCTGGAGAGTCGATATTTTTTCGTTCGGCCGCCAGACCCCGTCCTCGATGCGCCGGCGGATCACGCCGGCAATCTGCAGATAGCGGGGCACCGGGCTGCGGCGGTAGTCGGGATTGGCGAGGACGGTGGAATCCTTGGGCATGAAGGTCCGCTGCGCAATCGTGAACGGGCAGGTTCGAGTCGATAGGGTTGTCCTGTCTTCTGTATCACGTAATCCGATTGTGCCATCCGCCTCAATCGAAAGGATGAACCTCTTCCAGCGCGCTGACGGCGCCGGAGATGAGGTTGCTCGCATAAAGCGCCGCCTCGTCGAGGCTGACAGGCGACCGCACGGGGGCAAGGGTGCCGATCGACCGCGCGATTTCCGCTTCGAGCTGCCGCCTCGCCTCCTCCGCCTCGGCGACCGACACTGCGACGAAGCGCAACGAGGCCCCCGGCAGCAGTCGCCCCGCGGCGGGAAGGTCGGCGGAAATCACGGTCGCGACCTTGGCATAGCCGCCGATGGTCTGGTGATCGACCAGTAGCACGATCGGCTGTCCGGAGCCCGGAACCTGGATCGAACCGGTGGCGATGCCGTCCGACACGATATCGGCACCGCGGACGAAGGAGAAGGCGGGTCCCGACAGCCGCATTCCCATCCGGTCGGCCTCGCGCGTCACCTCGAACGGCCCGCCCAGAAAGGCGGCGATACCCTCGTCGGTGAAGGCGTCCGCCTGCGGGCCGAGCACCACCCGCAGCGTCCCGGAAAAGGCGAGCGGCGGCGCGGCCGGGAGTTCGAGGCACGGACCATCGGCGGCGGCGGTCCCCACCGGCAAGAGGTCGCCCGCCGCGAGCGGCCGCCCTTCATGGCCGCCGAACCGCCCCTTGAGATCGGTGGCGCGCGAGCCGAGCACCGGGGCGACAGCGATGCCGCCGGCGACGGCAAGGCTCGCACAACCGGACCCGCGCAGCGGCCCGATGCGCACCGTGGCGCCGGTGGGCGCGTCGAAGCCGCGCCATGCGGGAAAGGCGAGGCTCGTGCCGCCGGCTTCCACCGTGATGGTCGCCTCCGCGCCGGCAAGCGCCAGACGCAGCGGCGCGCCGGTGACCTCGAAGGCCGGGCCGGCGAGGCGGCATTCGATGATGGCGGCGTCCTCGGCATTGCCGACCAGCGCATTGGCAAGGCGCATCGCCACCGGATCGAGCGCGCCGCACACCGGCACGCCGAGCGCCTGGTGGCCTTTGCGTCCAAGATCCTGCACGGTGGTCTGCGGGCCGGGTTGCAGGATGCGCAGCCCGGCACCGGGCGCGGTGTTCATCGGGCGGCCTCCCCGTCGCGACATTCGGGTTCATAGGCGCCGCGTGCCACCGCCGCGCGGATCGCCGCATGCTCGTCCGCCATCACGGGCCGGAACTGCACTCCGTCGCCGGGGGCGAACAGGGTCGGGGGCTCGCGCGCGGCATCGAAGAAGCGCACCGGCGTGTTGCCCAGCAGCCGCCAGCCGCCGGGCGATTCGATGGGATAGACTCCGGTCATGCGCTGGGCGATGGCGACCGAGCCGGGCGGCACCCGCACCCGTGGCGTCGAAAGGCGCGGAAGGTCGAGGCGCGGATCAAGATCGCCGAGATAGGCGAAGCCGGGCAGGAAGCCCTGCACATAGACGCGGTAGAGACCGCCCGAGTGGAGTGCGACCACCTCCTCCGGCGGCAGGCCGAGCGTGGTGGCGGTGTCGGCGAGATCCGGCCCGGCTTCGCCGCCATACAGCACCGGCAGCACCCAGATTCGCGCCGGCGCGGCCGTCGCCGTATCGCCCAGATCGCAGGAGCCGAGCGCGGCCTGGATGGATTCGGCCCCGGCGATGCGCGGGTCGTAATGCACCAGAAGCGAACGGAAGGTCGGAACCGTCTCGATCACGCCGGGCGGCGGGTCGGCCGCGATCCGCGCGGCGGCGCGATGCACCAGGGCGTTCAGCGCCGGGTCGATCGCCGCACCGAACTCGATGGCGAAGGCGGTGTCGCCGACGGGCAGGAAACGGGCAAGATCAGCGATGCTGCGAGCCGACAGGGGAGCCTCCTCGATCGGATGCGATGTGGGCGGCGCCCACCATCGCCCGATTTGGGCCAGGGAGGCGCCTTGCCGCTGGGAAAGTCATACTAAGAATAGTATGTTTCCTCTTGAAAGACATGATAATTTAATGTGTTAATCATATCCATAGGCCGAACCAATGGAGACTCGCCATGACCCTGCGCATCAATATTAACGCCGACATGGGCGAGGGCTATGGCCGTTACGACATCGGGAATGACGATGCCATTCTCGGTCTGGTGAAGAGCGTGAACGTCGCCTGCGGCCAGCATGGCGGCGACGCGACGGTGATGCGCCGGGTTTGCCTGAAGGCGAAGGAGAACGGTGTTTCGATCGGAGCCCATCCCGGCTTCAACGACATCTGGGGCTTCGGTCGCCGCAACATCCAGATGAGCGCGTCGGACCTCGAATATCTCGTGGCCTACCAGCTCGGCGCGCTCGCCGCCATGGCGAGCTATGCCGGTATCAAGGTAACGCATGTGAAGCCTCATGGCGCCCTCAACAACATGGCTGCGGTGAATGCCGATTATGCCATGGCGATCGGCCGGGCGATCAAGACGGTGGATCCCTCCCTCTATTATCTCGCGCTCTCCGGCTCGGAGATGGAGAAGGCCGCGCTGGCGCTCGACCTGAAGCTGGCCCGCGAGGCCTTCGTCGACCGGATGTATGACGATGATGGCAACCTTCAGTCCCGTGCCATTGCCGGCTCGGTGATCCGCGATCCGGCGCTGGCGGCGGAGCGCACCGTACGCATGGTCGAAACCGGCGAGATCCTCTCGGTGAACGGCAAGCGGCTGGCGACGCAGTTCGATTCGCTCTGCATCCACGGCGACGAGCCCACCGCGGTCGCGGTCGCAACCGCGGTTCAGCAGGGCCTCAAGGCCGCCGGCATCGAAATGGTGACGCTGCCCGAGATGATGGCCTGATGGCGGGGCTGGCGAGCGGATCTCTCGACGAGGTTGCCGGCCGCCTTGCCGGCGGCGGCCGGCTCCCGGAAGCCGACGCAATGAAACTGGCCGGCCTGGACGACCTCGGCGCGCTGATGCGTGCGGGCGCGCGGGTACGCGATGCCGGCTTTGGCAGCCTCGTCACCGTCTCGCGCAAGGTGTTCATCCCGCTCACCCAGCTCTGCCGCGACGTCTGCCACTACTGTACCTTCGCCCACCCGCCGAGGAGGGGCCAGCGCGCCTTCCTGACCCCCGACGAGGTGCTGGCGATCGCCCAGGCCGGAGCGCGGGTAGGGTGCGACGAGGCGCTGTTCACGCTCGGCGACAAGCCCGAGCTGCGCTACGCCGTCGCGCGTGAGGAACTCGCCGCGCTTGGCTTCGCCACGACGCTCGACTATCTCGCCGCCATGGCGAAGCGCGTGGCGGAAGAAACGGGACTGCTGCCGCACATCAATGCCGGTGTGATGGACGAGGCCGATCTGGCCCGGCTGCGTCAGGTCTCCGCCTCGCAGGGGCTCATGATCGAGACGACGGCCGCACGGCTTTCCGCGCGGGGCGGTCCGCATTTCGGCTCGCCGGACAAGCAGCCGACCGTGCGCCTCGCGACGCTGGAGGCGGCCGGGCGCGCGAAGGTGCCCTTCACCACCGGGCTCCTGATCGGCATCGGCGAGACGCGGGTCGAACGGATCGAGGCACTGCTCGCCATCCGGGCCTCGCATGAGCGGCACGGCCATGTGCAGGAAGTCATCATCCAGAACTTCCGCGCCAAGGCCGGGACCAGGATGGCCGATGCGCCCGAGCCGGCGCTGGAGGACCATCTCTGGACCGTGGCCGTGGCGCGGCTGATCCTTGGGCCCGGCATCAGCGTGCAGGCGCCGCCAAACCTTCGGCCGGACGGACTGGCGGCGCTCATCGATGCCGGCATCAATGACTGGGGCGGCGTTTCCCCGGTGACGCCGGATCACGTGAATCCCGAGGCGCCATGGCCGGCGCTGGCCGCGCTCGCGGCCGCGACACGGCGTGCTGGCAAGGTGCTGGCGCCACGCCTCGCCATCTATCCGCGGCACCTCGCGCAGCCGGATGTCTGGCTGGATTCCGCGCTGCGTGCACGGGTGCAGCGCCGCGCCGATGCCGCCGGGCTGGCCCATGAGAGCCTGTGGCGCGTGGGCGGGAGCGATACCTTCGGCGATACGGTGGTGGAGTGGCCCGGCGCGGCTTCGACGCCCGCCGCACCCATGCTCCGCGGGCCGGCGGGCGCGCTCGCCACGTTGCTGGAAAAGCCCTTCGCCGGGAGCACGCTAGGCGAGGTGGAGATCGTCCGGCTGTTCGAGGCACGCGGGGAAGAAGCCGAAGCGGTGTTCGTGGCGGCCGATGCTCTGCGCCGGGACAGGGTCGGGGAGCGCGTCTCCTATGTCGTCACCCGCAACATCAACTACACCAATGTCTGCTCCTATCGCTGCGGCTTCTGCGCCTTCTCGAAAGGCAAGGCGGCGGAACATCTGCGCGGCCGGCCCTATGAGCTCGATCTCGACGAGATTCGCCGCCGCGCCCGCGAGGCGTGGGCGCGGGGGGCGACCGAGGTGTGCATGCAGGGCGGCATCCACCCGGATTATTCAGGCCACACCTATCTCTCCATCGTCCGCGCGGTGAAGGCGGCGGTGCCGGACCTCCATGTCCATGCCTTCTCCGCGCTGGAAGTGCGGCACGGTGCGGCGACGCTGGGCGTCCCGGTGTCGGAATTTCTTGCCATGCTGAAGGCAGCCGGGCTGGGCACCTTGCCCGGCACGGCGGCGGAGGTGCTCGATGACGAGGTGCGCCGCCTCATCTGCACCGACAAGCTCACGACGCAGGACTGGCTCGACACCATCGCCAGCGCGCATCGGGTGGGGCTGAAGACCACCTCGACCATCATGTTCGGCCATGTCGATGGCTATGTGCACTGGGCCCGGCACCTGCTCCGGCTGCGCCATCTCCAGCAGGAGACGGGCGGGCTAACTGAATTCGTGCCGCTGCCGTTCCTTCACATGGAAGCGCCGCTGTTCCTGAAGGGCGGCACCCGTGCCGGGCCGAGCCGCCGCGAGGCCCTGCTGATGCACGCGGTGGCGCGGCTGGCGCTCGATCCGGTGGTGAGCCATGTGCAGGCGTCCTGGGTGAAACTCGGCGAAGGCGGGCTTGCCGCCGCGTTGCAGGCCGGCGCCGACGATGCGGGGGGCACCTTGATGGACGAATCCATCAGTCGCGCAGCCGGCGGCATCCATGGGCAGGAGTTTCCGCCTGCCCGGATGGAAGCCGTCATCCACGGGCTGGGGCGCATTCCGCGCCAGCGCACCACGCTGTATGGCGATGCGCCGGAAGCGCAGAGGCGGGCTTCGCTCGCCGCGCCCGTGCTCACGCCGCGCTTGGAGGCGCCGGCCGGGAAGCGGGCAAAGATCGGCAGCCTCGCGGCGCTGCGCGAACAATCCGCGTAATATTCGGTGTGGAGAATCTCTGTGTGTCGTCGCCCAGGCGATAAGGGCCGCGCAGAATCTCACTACGGCCGGATCAGCCGGGTCCGGGGCCGTGGCGGGCGGTGTCGGCGCTGAACATACGGGTCAGCCAGCTGCCGACGAGGCTGCGCGCGCTCTCAACCACATCGAATCCGCCCGCCATGCCCGCCTTGACGGCAGGGGCAGCACGACCGCTGTCCGAGATGGACGCGGTGAAGATACAGATCGCGATGGCCGCGGAACCGGCCATTCCCGACAGGACGCGCACGGGACCTCCCCAAGCTTTTCTTTAGAGCAATGCTCAGCTGTGGAGGTCGCGAAGTCAACAGAAACGGCCGGGTCAAAGCGATGTTTTGTCGCAAGGGCCGGAGGCGCCGCCCTCGTTCAGCGCCGCAGCAGCGGCAGCACGTCCCGCGCCAGCGCCTCGACCTGCTCGCGATGGTAGCGCCAGGGCACGAAGCAGATGTTCTTCACGCCGGTGGCGACATGAGCGGCGATCTGTTCGGCGCATTCCTCCGGCGTGCCGACGATGGCGCTGTCGAAAGTGGACTGGCTGCCCTTGGACAGGTCCCATTCCGCGTTCAGCCACTCCGTCATGAGGGGCATACCTTCCTCGCGCGGGCCGACATAGATCGGAAGCTGGTTGAGGCTGTCGAGGTCCGCCGGGTCGCGGCCGGCTTCCTCGGCATAGGCGCAGATCTTCGCCCAGGCCTCGCGATAGCCCTCCGGCGTGTAGAAATAGGTGAGCCAGCCGTCGCCCTTGGTCGCCGCGCGCTTCAGCACCACGTCGACATAGCCGCCGACCAGGATCGGGGGATGCGGCTTCTGCACGGGCTTGGGGAACATCACCGCATTGCGCAGGTTCAGCTCGTCCCATTCGCCGGTGACGCTCTCTTCGGTCCAGAGCCGGCGCAGGATGTCGAGGTTGCGGTCCATGATCCTGCCGCGGCGATCATGGGGGATGCCGACGGCGTCGAACTCCCGCTTGTACCAGCCCACCGCCGCACCGAGCGTGAGGCGCCCGTTCGAGATCAGGTCCATCGAGGACAGCTGCTTGGCGAGGATCACCGGGTTGCGCAGCGGCAGCACCAGAACCCCGGTGCCGATGCGGATCTTCGAGGTAAGGGCCGCGACCGCCGTGAGCAGCGAGAGCGAATCGATGATCGGGAAATTGGGGTCAGTGCCGAGCAGGATGTGGTCCCACACCCACAGCGATTCGAAGCCGAATTCCTCCATGCGCACGCCATAGTCGATCAGCGCGCGCGCATCCGGCATTTCCGGGAAGCGGGTGAAGTTGCGCATCGCGATGCCGTAGGAGACGGGTGCTGGCATGGGAGGTCTTTCCGCTGTGGGGCCGGAGACGGAGAATCAGGCGGTGTAGAGCCGCTCGGGGTCGAGTTCGCGCAGGATGCCGAGCTCATGGTCCGTGGGCGGCATGGTGACGGGCACATCCGCCGGCACGGGCAGCGGAAAGCCGGTCTTGGCCTTGATGGTCTCGGCGCTCACGCCGGGATGCAGGGCCAGCACGGTCATCGCGCGCGTCTCGGCATCGAAGCCGAGAATGCCGAGATCGGTCACCACCCGGAACATGCCGCCCGCCGGCAGGCCGGCGTCGCGCCGGCTGGTTCCGCCGTCGAGGAAGCCGGGCGATGTGATGAAGTCCACCTTCTCCACGAAGCGTCGCTTCTCGTGCTTCATGGCAACGATCATCTCGGCGAGGCTGGCGATGTCGTTGCCTCCTCCGGTGCCGGGCAGGCGGATCTTCGGACGTTCGGCATCGCCGATGAAGGAGGAGTTCAGATTGCCGTAGCGGTCGATCTGCGCACCGCCCATGAAGCCGACATCGACATAGCCGCGCTGCAGCATCAGCAGCACGTCTGTGATCGAGACCAGCATGTTGGCGCGCCGGGCGCAGCGCTGCTCATTGGTGGAGGGTGGCAGCTTGCCGGGCTCGACGAAGGGGCCGATCACCCCGCCTTCGAACAGGATGGTGAGGCCCGGCGCGCGGGTGCGCTGGGCGAGGATGGCGGCCAGAAGGGGAATGCCAACCCCGGCGAAGACGGTCTGCCCGTCCGCCAGCAGCCGCGCGCTCATCACCGCCAGCAGTTCCGATCCGGTATAGGCCGCGGCATCCGGCGCGTTTGCGGTTTCAGTCGTCATAGATGCTGCTCCCGCGGCGGCGGGCGTCGAGCAGCTCGGCCATGCCGATGCGCTCCAGATAGGCCGCCCAGTTCTTCGGTTCGTGATAGAAGCGCTCGAGATAGGCCTTGGCACCGGCATCGGGATCTTTCGCGGTCATTGCCGCATAGAGATCCATATGGCCGTAGAAGGGCTCATAGATGCCGTAGCACTCATGGGGCGCCGAGCCGAACGGCACCTCTACAACGGCATCCACGGTGAAGAAGCCGATCTTGGTCTGGTCGGGCGCGCGGCGGATCTGTTCGTTGGAGACGATGCGCTCGGTGGTGAGGATGACGCGCTTCGCCGCCATCGCCATGTCGACATCCATGAAGGTCAGGCCGTCGAGCTGGGCGTTGCCATAGGCGTCGCAGCGCTGGACATGGATGAGCGCGACGTCGGGATTGAGCGCGGGCACCAGCAGCAGCGTTTCGCCGGTGAAGGGGCATTCCATGGTGCGTGCGCCCTCGGCGCGGTCCAGCACGCCCGAGCCCAGCATGGAGCGCATCGGCATGAAGGGCACGCCCATGGCTCCTGCCTTGTAGCGCAGGCCCATCGCCATGTGGCTCCACTCCTCGAAGCGGGCGCGGCCGCTCTCGGTGTGGGCCCGCATGACCTTGGAGACGCCCCAGACGATGCCCTGGCTGAACCAGCTCGTCATGATGTGGCGGGACGCCCCGGAGGCGAACAGCAGGTCGCCCTCGGTGGAGATGATGGAGCGCGAGACGGCGAGGTCCTTCACGCCCCGCCGGATCAGCGCCCAGATCATCGCGAAGGGGGTGCGCGAGGCCGTGCAGCCGCCGAGCGAGACGTGCTCTCCATCGGAGACGAGCTTCGCCGCCTCTTCCAGCGACATCACCTTGTCGCGCAGCGAGCGGTCGCGGTCGCGGGTCGCCGCGCGCAGTTCGAGATAGGGCGTGACGCCGCCGCGCCGTTCGCCGGTGCTGTCCATCCCCGTCTCCTCAGGCTGCCGTCGCGACGCCGGCGTCGCGGTTCATGGCGGTGATGCGTTCGTCATGGGCGGCGAGCCGGTCGGTCACCCCCTTCCGGAACGAGGCGTGCCGGCGGCGCTCGAAATCCTCGACCGCGATGCCGCGCTCGGCAAGGTGGGTCACCGTGCGGCGATGGACGGCCGGATCCACGATCTCGGTGGGGAGGTCAAACGGGTTCATGCGCGTCCTGTGGGGGTCGGACGTGTCCCGATGTCCGGGTTTCACGATGATGAATGTCATACTATCTATAGTACCATTCAGACAAAATCTGCTGTCTTTGCAAGAGTGTCAATCGGTTAAATAATCAGGCGCGGCTGTTCCTTCCGCTTCTGTCGGCGGCAATGCGTGCGGCGCCACCGATGCTGCCGGCGGTTGGCGGATCTGTTGAGGAGAGACGGAGCCGTGGTCGCCGGCCATCGCGTCATCTGCGTGCTATCGGTCGTCATCATCCTATGTGCCGTATCACCATATTCCATTGTCGAAATCAGACGTCATATCCAACGCTTGTCACGATCAATCATTGGGCAGATGGCGCCGTATTTCGATGCAGATGATCGCATCGACGGTGTCCTCCGGTGGCCGGGAGCGGCGTGAAACCGATCGCCGCCTGCCGAAAGGCTGGCACGGGCGTTGCGACGTGCGTGCGGGAGCGCAAGCAGGAGGAGAACAGCGATGCCGGCCATCGCCCTGACCGTGAACGGGACGCCGCACGGCATCGACATCGACGGCCGGGCCTTGCTCGTTGATGTGCTGCGCGAGGGTCTCGGCCTTACCGGCACCCATGTGGGCTGCGACACCAGCCAGTGCGGAGCCTGCACGGTCCATCTCGACGGGCGTGCCGTAAAGGCCTGCACGGTACTGGCGGTGCAGGCGGACGGCCACGAGGTGCTGACCATCGAGGGCATCGGCACCGCAGGCGCGCTGCATCCGATGCAGGTCGCCTTCCGCGAGCATCACGGCCTGCAATGCGGGTTCTGCACGCCAGGCATGATCATGGCAGGGCTCGACATTGCCCGCCGCAACGGGCCATCCGTCGGGCCGGAGGTGGTTCGGGAGGAGCTGGAGGGCAATCTCTGCCGCTGCACCGGCTACCACAACATCGTCAACGCCATCATGGCCGGCGCACAGGCCATGGGCGGAATGCAGATCGTCGGCGGTGCGCCGGATGCCGACGCGCCAACCGTCTCCGCCGCTTGAGCCCGCGAGAAGCGACCGATGTTTCCCTTCGACTATCATCGCCCGGACAGCCTTGATGCGGCCCGCGTGCTCGTCGCGGCCGGTGACGACATCAAATTCCTCGCCGGGGGGCAGACGCTGATCCCGACGCTGAAGCAGCGCCTGGCCGCACCGGGCGGGTTGGTCGATCTCGCCGGGATCGCATCTCTGCGGGGGATCGCGGTGGGGCCGGGGAGCGTGACGATCGGAGCGATGACACCGCATGCCGATGTCGCCGAACATGCCGGGCTGCGTGCGGTGCTGCCCGCGCTGGCTGGCCTCGCCGGGCTTATCGGCGATCCGGCGGTGCGCAATCGCGGCACCCTCGGCGGATCCCTCGCCAATAATGATCCCACCGCCGATTATCCTGCCGCCTGCCTCGCCTTCGATGCGGTGATCCTGACCAGCGGGCGTGAGATTCCGGCGGGGCTCTTCTTCCTCGGCCTCTTCGAGACCGCGCTGGAGCCGGACGAGGCGATCGTCGCGGTGCGGTTTCCGATCCCGCGCCGTGCAGCCTATGAGAAGTTTCCCAACCCCGCGTCGCGCTACGCCATGGCCGGAGTGATGGTCGCGGAAACGGCGGACGGCGTTCGCGTGGCGGTGACCGGGGCCGGCCAGTCCGGGGTGTTCCGCTGGGAGGAGGCCGAGACGGCGCTGGAAGCCGGCTTCATCGTCTCGGCATTGGACGGCCTGCAACTGCCGGCGGAGGACATGATCGCCGACATCCACGGCAGCGGCGCCTATCGCGCCCGTCTCGCATGGGTGATGGCCCGACGGGCGGTGGCGCGGCTGGCGTAAGCGCATCGACCCGCCATCGCCGGATCCGCGGCCTGTTCCCGAAGGGCGGGCCGCGTATGAAGGCTCAGTGCTCGTCGTCCTTGATCTCGTTCTTCAGCAGTTCGAGGATCCGGCGCTTCACCGCGATGAATTCCGGCTCCATTACCATGTCGAGCGAGCGCGGCCGCGGAATCGGCACCACGATCTCCTCCTTCAGCCGGCCCGGCCGGGCGGTCATGACATAGATGCGGTCGCCCAGCAGGATCGCCTCGTCGATGTCGTGGGTGACGAACAGCACCGTCTTCTGGTGCTGCTCCCAAACCTTGAGCAGCAGCTTCTGCATCGAGGTGCGGGTCTGGCTGTCCAACGCGCCGAACGGCTCGTCCATCAGCAGGATGCGCGGATCATTGGCCAGCGCCCGGGCGATGGCCACGCGCTGCATCATGCCGCCGGAGAGCTGCTTGGGATAGGCGTCATGGAAGGCGGCGAGGCCGGTGTCGTTCAGGTATTGGCTGACGATCCGCTCGCGCTCCTCCGCCGGCACCTTGCGGCGCTTGAGGCCGAACTCGACGTTTTCGCGGACCGTGAGCCACGGGAACAGCGTGTAGGACTGGAACACCATGCCCCGGTCGGCGCCTGGGCCGTTCACCTCGGTGCCGTCCAGCAGGATGTGCCCTTCGGTCGGTTCGGCGAGGCCGGCGACGAGGTAGAGCAGGCTCGACTTGCCGCAGCCGGACGGCCCGACGATGACGGCGAATTCGTTGTCCGGCACCTCGATCGAAATCCGGTCGATGGCGAGCACGCTCTTGCCGGTGCGCGCCTTGTATTCGAGGCGCACGTCCTTGATCGACAGATGCGGGCCGGCCGGTTCCGGTTGGGCCGGGTACGGGCCGGTCTTGGGGGCGACTGCAACGCTCATCGGGAAATCTCTCGCAAAAGGGTTCGCCGGCTCCGTTCGCCGCTCAGTTCGCCCACGCCACCAGCCGCATGCGGAACAGGCGGAAGACGAGGTCGGTGAGCAGTCCCAGAAGGCCGATGATGGCGATGGCGAGGAAGATCACGTCGACCTGGAAGCCGCGCATGGCCTTCATCGAGATGTAGCCGAGGCCCGAGGAGGCGGCGACCAGTTCGGCGACCACGAGATAGGTCCAGGCCCAGCCCATGGTGACGCGCAGCGTGTCGATGATGCCGGGCAGCGCCGCCGGGGTGAGGACGTGGAGCAGCGCGTCGCGCCGCGAGGCGCCGAGCGTGTAGGAGGCGTTCAGCAGATCCTTCGGCACGCTGCGCGAGACGTCCGCGATCATCACGAGTTGCTGGAAGAAGGTGCCGAAGATGATGACCATGATCCGCTGCTCGATGCCGATGCCGATCCACAGGATGAACAGCGGCACGAAGGACGTGACCGGCAGGTAGCGGATGAAGTTCACCAGCGGCTCGAGCGCGGCCTGCACCACCTTGAACGTGCCCATCAGCAGGCCGAGCGGGACGGCGACGATGGAGGAGATGACGAAGCCGGTGACCACCACCTGCACGCTCGCCCAGATGTGCTGGCCCAGGGTGCCGTCGTCGAGCAGGCGGAAGAAGGCGTCGGTCACCTGCGTCGGCGAGGGCAGGAAGATGTCCTGCATGAAGCCGCCATAGGTGAGAATCGACCACACCCCGATCACCGCCACCCAGGTGACGGCGGAAACGGTGAATTTGAGGGCCGTCGGAATCTCGGCCTTGGGCGTCAGGCACTGGTCGAGGAGGGAGGTCTTGCGGGCCATGGCTCTTCCGTCGGCATCGGAGGGCGGTGCCGGCCGGCGCCGCGAGGGAGCCGGCCGGCGGCAGATGGTGCGCGGCGGGCAGACGCCCGCCCGTCCTCACTTGAGGTGGCCGGAATCCACGACCTGATCGTAGGTGACGGTGCTCTTCATCTTGCCGAGATCGGACCAGATCTCGTTGCCGAGCTTGATCACGTCGGCGATCGGGCCCGGCTTCTCCTTGGTGCCCAGATAGTCGATGGTCATCGGCTTGTCGTAGAACTTCACGCCCGCGGCGGCGTCGGCGAAGTCCTTCGGATCCTTGAGGTAGCCGCCGACGCCCTTGGCCATGATGGCGTTGGCCTTCTCCGGGTTGGCCTTCATGTAGTCGACCGCCTTGTAGAGCGCGTCGAGGAAGCCCTTCACGTCCTTGGGCTGCTTCTCGATCACCGAGCAGGACAGCTCCAGCACGTCGACGATGACGCCGGGAGTATCGGCGCTGGAGGTCAGCACCTTGCCGACATTCTTGGTCCTCACCAGAGTGAGGTTGGGCTCCCAGGTCACCGCGGCGGGAACCTGTCCGGCGATGAAGGCGGCCGCGGCGGCGTCGGCGCTCATGTTGAGCACCTCGATCTCCTTCAGCGGGATGGCCTTCTTCTTGAGCAGGTAGGAGAACCAGAACTGCGAGGTCGAGCCCTCGTTCATCGCGACCGTCTTGCCCTTGAGGTCGTCGAGGCTGTTGATGGCGCTGGTGGTCACCATGCCGTCGCCGCCATGGCTCTCGTCGAACACGCCGACCGCCTTGAAGCAGAACTTGTCGGAGCGGTACTTCAGGATCTCGTCGATCGTGGTCGCGGTGCCGGAGAGCTTGCCGGCGGCCTGTGCCGCCATGGCGAGCGCGGAATCGTCCACCACCTGAAACTCGACGTCGACGCCGTTTTCCTTGAAGTAGCCGAGCTCCTTGGCGAGATAGAGCGGGCCGTAGCCGACCCAGATCGTGTGGCCGATGGAGATCTTGCCTGCGAAGGCCGCCTGCGAGGCGAGCGCCGCCAGCACCGTCCCGCACAGCGCGCCGGCGACGTGCCGGCGGAAAAACGTGTTCAGCATTGGGTCAATTCCTCAGATCATGCCAAGGGTGCAGGCGAAGCCTCCGCGCATCCATGCGGCGGGAAGGCCCGGCCGAAATGTTTGCGAGAGCCCATGGACGGAACCGCCAGCGCGGTGAACCGTCTCAAGTTGAAAAGCAATTGCTATGCCAGACGCGGGGCATGACGGCCGCTGAGGAAGGTGCGCGGTCCGTGCAAAAACTTGCGGCAAAACGGTAACAGCGTCGCAGGGCCGGGATTTACTTGCAGGAAGGCGACCGGGAACTACCGGAAAACTGAATAGGGGCCACCTGTATCAAGGTATTCGCTGGCGATGGCTGGCAGCGCGGCAATGAAGTGGGCGCCGGCAGAGGCTGAGGCATGCCGCAAGGGTTCGTACAACGCCCGCGGCCCGTGCGCCATTCAGCGCGGTCCCGCTCGAGCATTGTCGCAGCACGGGCTCCGCTTCGTCCGAGATTATGTCTATACCTAGGAGCGCGCCGGGCGAGACTTGACCGGGCAGAGAGAATGGGGCGGCGGCGCGGGCCGCCCCTTCTGCCACCCTTGGCAGTGCCTCAATAGCCCCGCATCGGATGCACCTCGTGCAGCGGCGGTTCGCCGCGACGCACGCGCCGGATGCTCTCCGCAACGTCGCGGGCGGCGCCGGAGGGCACGGTGATGCTGGCGATGTGCGGGGTGATGAGCACGTTCGGCGTGGTCCAGAGCGTGTGGCTTGCGGGCAGCGGTTCCTCGACGAAGACATCCAGCGTCGCCCCGCCGAGATGGCCGCTCGCGAGCGCCGCGATCAAGGCCGGCTCGTCCACGAGGCGGCCGCGCGAGGCGTTCACCAGTTTCGCGCCTTTCTTCATCAGCGCCAGCTCGGCCGCGCCGATCAGGCCCTCGCTGTCGCGCGTCAGCGGCACCAGCACCACCACGATCTCGCTGTCGGAGAGGATGTGCTCCAGCCCGTCGCGCCCGGTGAAGCTGGTGACGCCCTCGATCCGCTTGGCGCTGCGCGACCAGCCGGAGACGGTGAAGCCCATCCGTGCCAGGGCCGCTGCCGCCGGGCCGCCGAGTTCGCCCAACCCCAGCACGCCGACCCTGATCTCGGAGAGCGCGCGCGGGTGCACATAGGTCCATTCGCCGCGCCGCTGCGCCTCTTCGAAAACCGGGATGTCGCGGGCGTAGCGGGTGACGGCGAAGATGATGTAGCTCGCCATCATCTGCACCATGCCGGGATCGTTGAGCCGGGAGATCGGCACCGGCACCAGGTCATCGCGGCGCACCAGCGCATCGACGCCGGCCCCGAGATTGGTGACGAGCTTCAGGTTGGGAAAGCCCGCGAAGAAGCCGGCCGGCGGCGACCACACCAGCGCATAGCTCACCTCGGACGGATCGCCGATCTCGGGCGCCACGCGGAAATCGAGCTCGGGCAGCTCGGCGGTGAGCGCCTCGCGCCAGGCGGCCGGATCGTCGACGGCGCTGTAGAAGACGAGGGCTTCCTTGCTCATGCCGACATCGCTCCGATCCTATGCTCTGTCCGTCCGTCCTGTGCAGCTCTCACGCCCCTTGACTCCTCACCTGTCGGGCCGCAGCCCGGAACCTCGCCCCGGTCGAAGCAATGGCCATGCCGCCCGGGCGATGCAAGCAGCCGGAAGGTCTCATGGGTCGGCGCCGTCGTCCCGGACAGGGGCGAGGAAGCCTGCGAGGGCGCTCGCGCCTGCCCTTCCCTCGTGCGGGGCGGCGCTGAGCGTGACCTCGCCATGGGTCACCAGCGTGTCGCCGGGCGCGAGCTCGATTGCGCCGCGCTCCCCGCTCACCCGCCACGTTCCGGCCGCCGCATGGAGCACGACATGGCCGCCGGCTGGCGCGGCGAGGAGGGATGCCGAGCGGTCGGTGAGCGGCATCACCTGCGCCGTCCAGCGCCCGCGTCGGGTCATGATGTTCAGCACCTCGACCGGCCCGTCCGGCAGGCGGGAGGTCGGCGCCTGGGCGCTGTCGAAATAGAGCGGTGCCAGCGGCAGAAGGGTGCGGGTGCCGTTGGCGAAGACGAGTTCCAGCCGCGAGCCGTGCAGCAGCGTGATGTGGCGGTCGATGCCGGGAAAGGACGAGAAGGGTCCCTCGACGGGAATCGGCGCGAGGCTGATGCGGATATCGAAATCCTCATGCCCCGCCCCCTCGGGAAGCAGCAGCACGTCGCGGGTCACCCCGGCGCCGTTCTTCCACGGCGTCACGCGGTGGTCGACTGGGCGGATGAGCTGGAGACGGGGCGTGATCCCCTTCTCCGTTCCTGTCTCCATGATTGCCGTCATTCCGCGCACTCTCGCAATGTGCCGCGCACTCGCGCAGCCTGCTCCGTCAGGCTAGCGAGCGCTCCCGCCTCCCGGCAATGCCCTGCGGCAGACCGTTTTTCGATCCAGCGCATCGGGCCGGCCTATCCCGCTCAACGCAGCGTGTGGCGCGGGGAGAGGGTGCCCGGCGCGAACAGGCCGCCTTCGCTGAAGCTGGCGGCGAGGTGGCGCGCGAACACCTCGACCGCCGGGCGTGCCGCCTGCCGCTTGAGCCGCAGCGCGACGAGGCGCACCGGCTCCAGCGCATCGACGATCGGCACCGAGGCGACCCGCCCGCCATCGGCGGTGAGCTGGGTGCGGGGCATGACGTTCTGGATGGTGTAGCCGAGCCCTTGTCCCACAAGGCCGCGCGTCAGCTCATAGACCCGCGAGCGAAAGGCGATGCGCGGCTCCAGCCCGGCGGAGCGGAACAGCCGGACGAAATAGTCCCGCGAATAGGGCAGATCGAGCAGGATGAAGGGCTCCGGCGCAAGGTCGGCCAGCGTCACGCTCTCGCGCGCGGCCAGCGGATGGTCGGGGGGCAGCACCGCATAGGGCGGCAGTTCGGCCAGGCTGTCGGCCACGATCTCTTCGGGGCGGGCGAAATCATAGGAGAGCGCGATCTCTGTGCGCCCGGCAATGAGGGCGTCGAGGACGAGCTGCTGGTCGCCCTCGTCGAGATTGACGCTGATGCCGGGATGGGTCTGGGTGAAGCGCGAGATGAGGCCGGGCATGAAATGGGTGGCGAGCGTCCAGAAGCAGCCCACCGAGATTTCGCCGCGAACCTCGTTGGTCATGTCGCGCGCGTTCTGACCGAAGTCGCGGGCATGGTTCAGCAGCAGCCGCGCCTCGTTGATGATGCGGGTGCCGGCGATGGTGGTGGTCACGCCCTTGGCGTGGTGGCGCACGAAGATCTGCACCCCGCATTCCGCCTCGAACTGGGCGATGGCCGCCGAGATGGAAGGCTGCGAGACGTTGAGCTGGCGCGCCGCCTCGGTGAGATTGCCGCAATCGGCGGTCGCCACGATGTAGCGCAGGGCGCGGAGCGATAGGTTCATCGGAAAATATTATCTCAAGGAACGACGAAAAATATTTTACCGATCCATTCGTATCGCACAAGATTTGCCCACGAGAAAAGGATGGGCACATGATCCGCACGGGTGATGAATATCGCAACGGGCTGCGCGACGGGCGCGAGGTCTGGATCGACGGCGAGCGGGTGTCGGACATCACCGGTCATCCGGCCTTCCGTCCGATCATCGACGTGAAGGCGCGCATGTACGACATGCAGCATGAGGCCGCCTATCAGGACCGCCTCACCTATGTCGAGGACAACAAGCGCAACACCATATTCTACAAGCCGCCGAAAGAAACCAGGGACTGGACCGACAAGGTTACCGCGGTCGATCTGGTGATGAAGGACATCGGCGGCGTCGTTACCCGCGTCGGCGACGAGACGATCGGCGAGGTCTGGTCACTGATCGACGGGCGCGACGTGCTGGCCGAGTTCGACCCGCGCTTTGCCGACAATGTCGACCGGCATGTCCAGAACATCTTCGACAACGACATCTTCCATGTCTCGGCCAACACCGATCCGAAGGGCGACCGCTCCAAGCCCCCGCAGGATCAGGATCCCGACATGATGGTGCATGTCGTGAAGGAGACAGACGCCGGCATCGTCATCCGCGGCGCCAAATACGAGACCGCCGCCGCCTATGCCGACCAGGCCTTCCTGAAGCCGACCGTCGGCGCCTGGGCGAACGAGAAGCTCTCCGATTACGCGGTAGGCTGCATCGTGAAGATGGGCGCGCCGGGCGTGAAGCATATCTGCCGCTCGGGCTTCGCCGGCCGTTCCGACCCGAAGGACTACCCGCTCGCCAACCGCTTCGACGAGGTCGAGGCGCTGGTGGTGTTCGACAACGTGCTGATCCCGTGGGAGGACGTGTTCTTCTACCGTCACACCAAGGCGGCGCAGTACATCCGCGCCACGCTGCACCGCTACTCGGCCTTCCCCTATGTGCAGCGCCTGCTCTATGTCGCCGACATGATGATCGGCGCTGCGATGTGGAACGCGAAGCAGACCGGCCTCGACAAGCTGCAGTCGGTTCGCGAGAAGCTCGCCGATCTCGTCTGCTATCGCGAGGGCATCAACGCCCACCTCACCGCCTCGATCACCTTGGCGGAGAAGAGCCCCGGCGGCCTTTTGATGCCCAACCAGTCGTTGCTCTATGCCGGCCGCGTCCACGCCTGCTCGCAGCTTCCCGCCATGATGCACATCGCCCGCGAGCTGTGCGGCGGCCAGATCTGCGTCACCCCGAACGCCGCCGCCTTCGAGGCGCCGGGCTCCGGCGAGTGGCTGAAGAAGTTCTACTCGCTCAACGAGGAGTGGGAGGCGGAGGACCGGCGCAAGCTGCTCGCCTTTGCCCGCGATCTCCTGAACTCCGATTATGCCGGCCACCGGCTCACCTTCGTGCAGTTCGCGCAGGCTCCGCACTTCAACCACCTCGCGGCGGTGTATGGTGCCTTCGATTTCGAAGGCCCGCTCGATTTCGTGCGCAAGGCGGCCGGCCTGTCCGACAAGGTTCTCGGAGCGAAGAAACAATGACCATCGATCCCGCCCTTTTCCGCGAGGCCATGGGCCGCACCGCCGCCGGCGTCACCGTGGTGACCACCGACGGCGAGGCGGGGCGCGCGGGGCTCACCGTCTCCTCGCTGTGCTCGCTCTCCATGGAGCCGCCCTCGGTGCTATTCTGCGTGCACCGGGACAGCCGCTCGCTGCCCGCGCTGATCGCCAACGGCGTCTTCGCCGCGAACATCCTCGGCCATGAGCAGCACCGTATCGCCGACAGCTTCGCCGGCCTGATCCCGGAGCTGCGCGACGACCGCTTCGCCGCCGGCGAATGGGACATCCGCGAGACCGGATCGCCGCTGCTGGTCGGTGCGCTCTGCCGCTTCGACTGCCGCATCGCCGGCCTGTTCGATTTCGGCACGCATCGCATCGTCGCCGGCGAGGTGGTGGCGGTGGAAACCCATGCCGAGGAACCGCTGGTCTATTCCCGCCGCGCCTATCGCCGCCTGTCGGCGTGAGGGGAGCGCTCGTTCACGGTCATTCCGACCGGAGGCGCAGTCGAGGGCGGCGAGAGTCGGGACGAACGAGGCGGGAAAGCAGGGGACGCGGCATTGAACGAAGGTGCGCTGATGGCGATGGCGGCGGACGCGACCCCGGCCCGGATGATGGTGGGCACTGAGGCGCTGCTCGCCGATCTTATCGGTTTCGACAGCGTGAGCCGCCATTCCAACCGCGCCATCGTCGACTATATCGTGGCCCATCTCGCCAGCCATGGCGTGCCGAGCTACCTGCTGCCGAATGCGGCCGGCGACAAATGGGCCATCCTCGCCTCCATCGGTCCGCTCGACCGGCCGGGCGTTGTGCTCTCGGCCCACACCGATGTCGTCCCGGTCGAGGGGCAGGACTGGTCAAGCCCTCCCTTCGCCGCGACCACGCGCGGTGGTCGGATCTTCGGCCGTGGCGCGACCGACATGAAGGGCTTCATCGCCACGGTTCTTGCCGCGGTGCCGGATTTCATCGCCGCCGCCAGCGAAACGCCGATCCACATCGCTCTTTCCTATGATGAGGAACTGGGCTGCGCGGGGGCCGACGATCTCGTGGCCGCGGTGGCCGCGCTCCCCGCCCGCCCGGCGCTCTGCATCGTCGGCGAACCGACCGGGCTCAACGTTGCCTGCGCCCACAAGGGCAAGCTGGCGCGCCGACTGGTCTTCACCGGTCGCGGCGGACACTCCGCCTTGCCGCACCGGGCCGCCAATGCGGTGGAGGCCGCTGCGCGCATGGCGGTGGCGCTGGCCGATCTCGGCCGCGACCTGCGCCTGCGCAGCGATGCCGCCTTCGATCCCCCATGGTCGAGCGTGCATGTCGGCTCGCTTCATGGCGGCGGTGCGCTCAACCTCGTGCCCGATCGCGCGGTGCTGGAATTTGAGGTGCGTACCATTCCCGGCGAGGATGAGGCGGCGCTTGTCGCCCGGCTCGACGCGCTGGTTGAGGAGGCGCGCGCCGCCCTGAAGGCTCAGGCGCCGGAGGCCGATGTCGCGGTCGAGCCGATCAGCGCCTATCCCGGGCTCGCCACCGCGCCGGACAGCCGCGCCACGCGCCTTGCCTGCGATCTGGCGCAGATGGAAGGCGAGCCGGTCACGCTCGCCTTCGGCACCGAAGCGGGCCTCTACGCAAAGGCAGGCATTCCCACCATCGTGTGCGGGCCGGGCGACATTTCGCGGGCCCACAAGGCGGATGAGTGGATCGGGCGGGACGAGCTGGCGGCGGCCGGGGCCATGATGGCCCGCATCGCCGCCCGTCTCGGCACGCCCGTCGAGGACTGGCCGGCGTCGCCGGTCTGAGGATCACACTGGAGAGAAGCGTCGACCATGCCCGTCCACAAGCGCATCCGCCCCTTCAACACCAAGGACACCTATCCCGAGCAGAAGCTCGACAACGATCTCTGCCAGGCGGTGGTGGCACGGGGGACCATGGTGTTCCTGCGCGGCCAGATCGCGCAGGACCTCGACACCCGCGAGAGTCTGCATGTCGGCGATCCCGGAAAGCAGGCCGAGAAGGCGATGTCGAACATCAAGATGCTGCTGGAGGAAGCCGGCGGCGAGATGCAGCACATCTGCCGCATCGTGGTCTATCTCACCGACATTCGCTATCGCGAGGCGGTCTATCGCGAGATGGGCAAGTGGCTGAAGGGCGTGTTCCCGGTCTCCACCGGCCTCGTGGTGCCGGCCCTCGCCCGCCCCGAATGGGTGGTCGAGATCGAGGCTACCGCCGTCATCCCCGACGAAGCCTGAGGGAGCGCAGCGTGACCTTCTCCGTTTCCGCCCGCTGCGCGCGCACCGGCATGTTCGGCATCGCGGTGTCGTCCTCCTCGCCCTGCGTTGCGGCGCGCTGCGCCCATGCCCGCGCCGGGGTCGGCGTGGTTGCGACGCAGAACATCACCGACCCCATGCTCGGCCCCAAGGGGCTGGACCTGATGGCGTCCGGCCTTTCCGCCGATGCGGTGATGGAGCGCTTCCGTGAGGAGGCGCCACATTTCGACTACCGGCAGGTGGTGGTGCTGGACCGCGAAGGGCATGTCGCTTTCCATTCCGGCGCCAGGACGCTCGGCACCCATGCTGTCGCGGTGGGCAGGGATGTGGCGGCGGCGGGCAACCTGCTCGCCTCCACCGCCGTGCCAGAGGCCATGGTCGCCGCCTTCGAGGCCGAGCCTGAGGCGCCGCTGGGCGAGCGCATCCTCGCCGCCATGGCGGCGGCGGTGGCGGCGGGCGGCGAGGAAGGCCCGGTCCATTCCGCCGGCATGCTGCTGGTGGACAAGGTGGGCTGGCCGGTCGCCGACCTCAGGGTCGACTGGACGGAGGGCGACCCCATCGCGGAGCTCGCCGGGCTGTGGACATTGTGGCAGCCCCAGATGGACGCCTATGTGACGCGCGCGCTCGATCCCTCCACCGCGCCGTCCTACGGCGTGCCCGGCGACAAGTGAGGCCACATGCCCGTGACACGCCCGAGCCTGCGGCTCACCCATGACGGCGCGCTGAAAGCCCTTGGCGGCGCGCTGGACAAGGCCGAGGAACTCGGCGTGCCGCAGAACATCACCATCGTGGACGAGGGCGGCAACCTGCTGGCCTTCGTCCGCATGGACGGCGCCAAGTTGCTCTCGCGCGAGACCTCGCTGTCCAAGGCCGTCACCGCCGCCTCGCACCGGCAGCCCAGCTCCCGGCTCAACCCGGCCGACGAGGTGAAGCTCTCGCTCGCCGCCGGCCAGCGCCTCACCAATCTGGAGGGCGGCCTGCCGATCGTGATCGACGGCCACTGCATCGGCGCCATCGGTGTCGGCTCGGGCACCGGTGCGCAGGATGTCGAGGTGGCGCGGGCCGGGCTCAGGGCGATCGGCGCCGACGACCAGATTCCCTGAGGCCTGACGGATCAATCATGCACATCGCGGTCATCAGCGGTCCCAACACCAATCTGTACGGGCTCGACCCCTCCGGCCCCTATGGCACGCTCACCATCGCCGACATCGAGGCCGATTGCCGGCGGCGCGCGCAGGCGCTGGGGGCGAGCCTTGATTTCGCCCAGTCGAACCATGAGGGCGAGCTGGTGGACCTGATCCAGTCCTGCCGGCGTGGGGGCGCGCGGGAGGCCGACGGCCTCGTGATCAATGCCGGCAGCCTGTCCTACACCTCGATCGCCATACCCGACGCCCTCGCCGCCAGCGGCCGGCCGGCGATCCAGGTCCATGTCAGCAACGTCTTCACCCGGGAGGCCTTCCGTCACCACTCGCCGATCTCGGCAGTGGCCGTCGGCTGCATCATCGGGTTGGGCCCGACGGGCTATGGCATGGCGGTGGAGGCCCTGATCCGGCGGCTGACGGCCTGACAGCTCAGCCGGGCGTGCCGGCCGGCATCTGCTGGGTGATGCAGTGGATGTTGCCGCCGCCGAGCAGGATCTCGCGCGTCGGCAGCGCCACCACCTCGCGATCCGGGAACAGCCGGACGAGGATGGCACGCGCCTCCTCATCATGGCGCGGGTCGAGCGCAGGCATCAGCACGAAGCCGTTGCCGACGTAATAATTCACATAGGAGCCGCCCAGCCGCTCGCCGACGCCGCGATTCATGGTGCCGCCCGCGGCGACCTCCATCGCGACGGCTTCCTCCGGGGTACGGTAGAGCGGGCCGGGCAGCGGCAGCTTCACCACCTCCAGCGTGCGCCCCTGTGCGTCGCGGGCGCGGGTCAGACGCTCATAGGCGTCCTTCGAGATGGCGTGCTGCGGGTCGGCAGGATCCTCGCACCAGGTCAGTGCGACGACACCCGGCCGCACGAAGCAGGCGATGTTGTCGATGTGCCCACTGGTCTCATCGTCCACCAGACCGGACTCCAGCCAGATGACTGAAGACACCCCGAGATAGTCGCGCAGGCTGCGCTCGATCTCTTCGCGGGAGAGCGCGGGATTGCGGTTGGGATTGAGCAGGCACTCAGCCGTGGTCAGCACCGTGCCTTCGCCATCGACATGGATCGACCCGCCTTCCAGCACGAAGGGGGCGCGATATTCGGGTACGCCGGCCCGCGCCAGCACCTCACCGCCGAGGGCGCGGTCCTGCTCGAAATCGGGATAGAGCGCGCCCCAAGCGTTGAAATCCCAATGAATTCCCCGCACGCGGCCGCCCTTGTCGGTCACGAAGGTCGGCCCGCTGTCGCGACACCAGGAATCGTTGCTCGCCATCTCGACGACGGTCACGGAGGGCAGCAGGGTCGCACGGGCGCTGGCGAGCCCGGCCGGCGGCACCAGCATGGTGCAGGGCTCGAACCGCGCAATGGCGCCGGCCACCAGCGCGAAGGCCTGCTGCGCGGGAACCGCTCCGGCCCGCCAATTGTCGGGACGCATCGGCCAGATCATGTAGGTGCCGGCATGCGGTTCCCATTCCGCTGGCATGCGGAAGCCATCGGCCGCGGGGAGAGTGAGCAAAGTCATGGGGTTGCGGCCTCTCTCAGCGCGATCCGATACCGGCATGTGCATGGCGCCCGTCGAGGCTCAGCAGCGGCGTGTAGAGCTCCGGCCGGCGGTCGCGGAACACGCCCCAGGACTGGCGCTGCCGGGCGATGGCGTCGAGATCGAAGCTCGCCGTCAGCACGGCTTCCTCCTGTCCGGCCTCGGCGACCTTTTCGCCTGTCGGCCCGGCGATGAAGGAGGAGCCGTAGAAGGTGAGCGAGGTGGCGGCCCGCCCGGGCTCGGTCCCGATGCGGTTGGAGGCGAGGAGCGGCATGAGGTTCGCGCCGGCATGGCCCTGCATCACCCGCTGCCAGTGCGCGGCGGAATCGAGCTCCGCATCGTGCGGCTCGGAGCCGATGGCGGTGGGATAGAGCAGAATCTCCGCGCCCATCAGCGCCATGGCGCGCGCGCATTCGGGGAACCACTGATCCCAGCAGATGCCGATGCCGACACGCCCGACCGCCGTGTCCCACACGCGGAAGCCGGTGTCGCCGGGCGAGAAGTAGAACTTCTCCGTATAGCCCGGCCCGTCGGGAATGTGGCTCTTGCGGTAGATGCCGAGCACCGAGCCGTCCGCGTCGATCACCGCGAGGCTGTTGAACGCGGCCTGTCCCGCCCGCTCGAAGAAGCTGAGCGGCAGCACCACGCCAAGCTCGCGCGCCAGTGCCGAGAAATGCGCGATCAGGGGGTTGTCGTCCGCCGGTCTGGCGAGGGCGAGGAACTCGTAGAGCTGGTCCTGGCAGAAATAGGGGGTCTCGAACAGCTCCTGCAGCAGGATCAACCGGGCTCCGCGGCCGGCCGCCTCCCGTACCAGCTTCTCCGCACGGGCGATATTGCCGGGAATGTCCCAGTCGCAGGCCATCTGGGTGGCTGCCACGGTGAGTTCACGCATGCCTTCTTCCTTCGCAGGGTCGCCGGATTTCGCGCACCACGCCGGGAGGGGCGCCCTCAGGGCCTCCCATATTCCATTGGGAGAGACAAGCGGCAAGGCGTGCCGTTTTCATTGCTCGGCTGTCGGATCGCGGCGCTGTCGCATTCGATTTTTCCACTGGCTGTGGAAAGTGACGTGACAAGGCAGTTGCATTCGCCGGCGGCGTGGGGCATAGAGGCGCCACGTTCGACGCGCCGCCCGGCGCTGGCGAACAGGAGCGGTGCGGGTGTAGCTCAGGGGTAGAGCACAACCTTGCCAAGGTTGGGGTCGTGGGTTCGAATCCCATCGCCCGCTCCAATTTTCCTAGAAAAATCAGATATTTAGCAAGCGCCCTTCGGGGCGTTTTCTGCTTCCGAAGCTCTTGGCTGCGCGCGCTGGAAGCAAAACGGAAGCATCGGCACGAAAGTCGCCGGATAGCATGGCGCGCTGACGGCGCCCTTCCTCGCCTCTGCCAGGTGCAATGCGAGGTCGACAACGCCCGAAAATGGCCTATGCGTCATTTGCCCTGCAGTCCCCGGATGCCGATCTGTGGCCTATCCGAGCTCAGGCGGTCAGCTCGGCGGGCTCGGACAATCAATGACGTCATCGTCATCCACCGGTGGTTCTGGGAGCGGCGGAAGGAAGGCTCCGCTCGACGTAACGCATCTCCCGGTACCTCACCGTGCCGGTAAGAGTGAGAGGTCGGATGGGGATTCCTGCGCAACCGGGGCTTCTCCAAGGCCGACTCCGCCAAGATCATCGACACGGTGCTGGCCGAGGAAGGGCGCGAGGCCGAGAGCATCTTCGACTTCGTGCAGGGCATCATCGCCATCGCCTGCGACAAGCCGAACCAGGATGCGCGGCTCGATCGGGCAACCTGATTTCCGGAAAACCGGAGATGCGGACATCCGTGCCTCCGGCTTTGTGTCTTTTCACTTGTGCGGTTCTGGAGCGTCGCCCTCCAGAGTGAGAGGGCGGCGCTGCGCTTCGTGACGGGTCGGAGGTCGAGAGAGAGAGAGAGAGAGAGAGAGAGGCTCTTGGCCGCCCGCCGCGGCCTTCTTCGTCTCCGTCCGCGTGGTCAAGCAGCGTTTCAAGCTCGCCTCGGTATCGTCGGTGCTGCTGGAGGTCTATGGCGAGGACGGTATGACGCTCGACCAGATCATGGCCTTCACCTGGTTACAACCACGACCGCGAAGCGACGCATGCAAGGCCACCGCACGATAGAGAGCCTAATCGTCATGCTGGGCGACTCGGATGCACCGCGCCGCCCAGCCTTTCCTGCACTCTGTCAGCGCTTGATATCGCGCCGCATCGCCATGTGGATGCCCTTCACGCCATCGACCACCTGCGTCACGCGCAGATCGCCGGCGACAGAGCAGAGCGAATAGGCCTCGACCCGGGTGATGCCCCATTCGCGCACGAGAAGGTCGATCATCTCCAACACGGCCTCGCGCGCGGCCTCGTCGAGATCTTCGTTGAAACCGTGCGTGATCCAGAGTTCTGGCGTCTCCAGAACCGGATTCTTCATCGTGCGGCCGGGGTTATGCTCGCCTCTGCCCTTGTGGAGGATGAGCTGGATCGTGGCGTTCACATGCGCCTCGATGGCCGTGCCGTTCACCTCGCCATCGCCCTCCGCGAAATGGGTGTCGCCGGCCCAGAACAGCGCGCCCTTGCGGTTCACCGGATAGAACATGGCGGTTCCGGCGACAAATTCGCGGTTGTCAACATTGCCGCCCCAGGAGCCGGGTGGCACGGTGCTGAGGCGCCCGTCCTCCGCGGGGCAGACGCCCGCCGTGCCGAAATGCAGGCGCAGCGGCACCGCGATGCCTTCGGGCGCATGCTTGCGCTCCGAGGCCGGCACCGTGGTGATGCGACCAGGCACACCCTTCTCCGGGCTGTCATACTCGAACTGGAACACCGGCCGGGCGACGTTCTTGTGCACGTCGGCCTCATAGATCAGCACATGCTCCTTGCGGCCGAATTCCTCGTGCAGCAGACCCCACTGCGCGACGAAGTTGACGCCGTATTTCAGCCGGGGCGCCATGTGCAGCACGCGGCATTCGAGCGTGTCGCCGGGTTCCGCGCCTTCGATATAGATCGGTCCGGTGAGGATATGCACGCCGGGAGAGCGGGTCTCTTCCGGCACCTTCTCGTAGATCTCCCGGATAACGTCATCCATCAGATAGTCGGGTGCATCGCCGGCGTGGTGGCACAGGCACTCGATCTCGACATAGTCGCCGGAATTGACCCGAAGCACCGGCTCGACGCTGCCGTCAAAATAGCCCCACTGGATGGTTTCCAGCGTCGCGGGAAGATGATGGACCTTGTGGGAGGTCGTTTCGGCCTTGATTGGGGTCACCGCATTCATGGTCGTCTCCTGTCTTTTCTTGAGTTTTAATTCACCCGAAGGTGAGCTGTCCGCGCGCTGCGGCGACCGCCGCAAAGCCGATGAACGTGCCGATGATCGCGAAGATTCCGCCAAGAACATTCGGCGCGGGTATGGGAGCGCGTACGGTCGTGTAAAGAAGACCTGTCACCAGACCGACGGCTGCGGCCTGAAGTTCGATGGAGCCAATGGCAATATTGAGCATCGTCATTCTCCCGGAGCGAAGGATTTGTTGATCGCTGGCGGCGGCCCGAAAGCGACCTGTCCGCGTACTTTCTGCACGATCACGTAGCCAATGAAGGTGAAGATGATCGCGATAATGCCGCCGATCACGTTCGGCGCCGGAATGGGCAGTTCTAGCCACGAGTAGAGCGTACCGGTCACCAGACCGACGACAAGGGCAACAAGTTCATTTCGCCCCACATAGATGTAATGTATCGACATCCAAGCTTCCTCCCAGACGCCCGAAATCATCGGGCGGTCTTAATTGTTTTGATTGTTTTTCGATGGTACCGCGTGCTTTTCGCATCGGCACAGACGCGTCGGACGAAAGAGACGAAGCGTCAATTCCGTTAAGGTCTGAAGTGCGCTTCGACTGAGTTGCCAGATATTTTGGCGAAGTCCCTTTCCATCTCTCGCCCAAAGACGCTAGCGCGCGATTTTATTCGGCGCTACATGCTAATACTCGAGCCTTCGCCGAGGCGCCGCGTAGGCTACCGACGTGGCGGCGGCCGTAAAATACGGATTACCAACGGGTTGAGGCCATGCGCCGGCCCTTGGTCCGGCCCCAGCGATGCGCGATCGTCACAATCTTTGATCGCGCCCATCCCAATCGAGCGCCGCGATTTTGTTAAGCTTCCCTGACGGTGGCGATGCCGCCGGCGACCAAAGGGTGGCAAGCGATGAATGTCAGCCTCGCGACGATTCCGCTGGCGGCGCAGCGCGGCAAATGGGCCGAAGCGCTGGCCGATCTCGGCCTGCAGGAGGCGGGCGACACCGACACGCCCGTCTGGGCCGCCATCGACGTACGGACGGCACCCAGCGGGTCGCTTTTCGCCCGCATCCGCAGCGGCCCGACTGACCTCGCGTACCGCCCTGCTGCTGCCACCCGGGCGAGCGCTTATGTGATGTTCGACCGGACCTCTCCCGACGCTCTCAGCGAGGACGCGGCACTCCACATTAGCGACGGCGCGCTGCCCTGGCGCCTGGCCCTTGACGGCGAGGTCGATCTCCTCGTTCTGCGGGTACGACGGGACCTGATCTTTGGTGCGCTCGGCAGCAGCGCCTGCCCCTCGCCATTGCGGCTCGGCGGCGGGGTCCTTGGCCAGTCCGCGCGCCAGTTGCTCGGCACGATCCATGACCGTTTCGACGCGCTGGAGGCGATGGAACTCGCCCCGCTGGAGACGGCACTGATGGGGCTGTTGTCGTCACTCCTCCGTCTTGATCGCCGTATGGAGAAAGCGGGCGCAACGCAGGTGCAGTCCTCGCACTTCCAGCGCGTGACGGCGGCTGTGGAGGCAAAGCTGTCCCAACCTGAACTCGCCATGCGCGATGTCGCAGCGAGCGAAGGCATGTCGCAACGCTACCTGCAAAAGCTGTTCGAGCTTCATCACACGACTTTCTCGGATTTCGTGCGCACGCGCCGGCTTGAGAAAGCGCGCGCGGCCCTGCAGTCGCAGGACCAGAAGAGCGCCAGCATCGCGCAGATCGCGTTCCAGTGCGGTTTCAGCGACCAAGGACATTTCAGCCGCCTGTTCCGCGCCGCCTTCGGCCTCACGCCCCGCGCGTGTCGTGCGATGGCGCAGGAGCCCGCGATAGCCAGACCGTATAATCGCGGGCGACCGACTGGAACCCATCACGCCGGGCAGTCAATCACAGCGGACGCCCCAAGGCCGCTTCCTCATCAGGAGAGCCATGCGCGCGAAGGCGAGCCGCTACGGATGCGGGCTCACGCGGAAACGGTCCACTGGGGCTTTCTGAGCCGCGATATCCCGCCGGTTCTCAGGGTCCCGTCAGGCTCGGAGGTTGTGATCGAGACATTGACCCAACACGCCTCGGACGATCATGACCGCATGATCCGCGGCGATGCCGGTGCGGAAAGTGTGTTCCACTGGACCGCCGAGGGCAAGAATGTCGAACGTCGCGGTGCAGGCCCGCTCGATGCCTCGCTGCTCGGCCGCGGCGCGGGAGAAGGCTTCGGCGTCCACATCCTGACGGGACCGATCTTCATCGAGGACGCGGCGCCTGGCGACATACTGGAAGTCCAGATACTCGACATCGCGCCCCGGCCGAGCGCCAACCCTGACTTCGAGGGTCGATGCTTCGCGAGCAACACCTCCACCTGGTGGGGCTACCAATATTCGGACTATCTCGACAGCGCGGATTTCCGCGAGGTCGTCACCATTTTCGAGGTGGAGCCCGACGGCGACACCGCCCGCGCGGTCTATTCGTTCCGCTGGACACCACAGACCGACCCCTACGGTATCCGCCACCCGATTATCGACTATCCCGGCGTGCCGGTCGACCACTCGACTGTCACCAAGACCTTCGACCCGATGCCAAACATAAGGGTGCCGCTGTTTCCGCATTTCGGCTGCATGGCGGTCGCGCCAAAGGAGCATGTGCTGGTCGATTCCATCCCACCGGGCAATTTCGGTGGCAATCTCGACAATTGGCGCGCAGGCAAGGGATCGACGCTCTATCTGCCCGTGCTGGTGCCCGGCGCACTGTTTTCGGTGGGCGATGGACACCTCGCGCTGGGCGATGGCGAGGTGAATGGTACGGCGCTGGAATGCTCGCTGAACGGTACATTCCGCTTCATCCTGCACAAGAAAGGCGAGACGGCGAGCAAGCCGTTCCTTTCCGGCCTCAACTGCCCGCTCTTGGAAACTCCGGCGGAGTTCGTCATCCACGGGTTCAGCTATCCCGACTATCTGCGAGATCTCGGACAGGACGCGCAGGCTGAGGTCTATAGGCGCTCGTCGCTCGATCTCGCGCTACGCTCGGCCTTTCGTGCCACGCGAAAATTCCTCATGGATGCGTGGACTCTAGACGAGGACGCGGCCACGACCTTCATGTCCACCGCCGTCGATTTCGGCATCACGCAGGTTGCGGATGGCAACTGGGGTATCCACGCTGTCATTCCTAAAGCGGCTTTCGTGCCGGAACATTGCGTCGATAACGGTTGAGTATATGAAGCTGACGAGGCGTCACCAGCATAGAGCTGTGAACCGCCCCGCGTTTTCCAGACGCCCGCTGCTTTGGCTTTGTGCTGCCGTTAGCGCGACGCCAGACAACATATGCCGCCCTCTATCTTCAAGGCTGGGCACCCAGCGTCTGAAGCGGGGCGCTGCCGGAGTCGAGGGTGGGGTCGTCCGGGTCATCCGGCAGGGGCAGGGTCACCTTCAGCGTGTCGCCGGGCTGGACCAGCGTCGTCTCGGTGGCGTCGATCTCGGTAATTTCGGTTCCGGTGTTTCGGACGATCACATAGCTTGCCTCGGTCTGCAGGCCGCGATTGCGCTGCTGATACCGGTGGGGCGCGACCACGCTGGCTTCGTAGAGAAGCTGCTGGGCGGTCTTCATCTTCTGGCGGGTGTCGTCGATCTTGGCCTGGGTGGCGCGCAGGTCGGCGGTCAGCTCGTTGGTGCGCGTGTTCTTCAGGTCGTTCATCGAGATGTCGGCGCGGCTGCTGTCCTGCCGCACGCGCAGCAGCTCCGTCTCGAGCCGCAGCTTGTCGCCCTGGATCTGCGCGACGGTGCGCTCCAGCCCAAGCTGGCGGGATGAGACCGCGTAGCCCTTCTCCACCAGGCCGGAGATGGTCTGAAGCTCCTGGTTGACCAGCGCCATCTGCTTGTCCTGGGCATCGAGCTGGCCCTGAAGGGTGACGACTTCCTTGTCGAGGAATGATTTCAGGTTCACCAACGCATCGTTCTGCGACTTGAAGGCGTCCCGCCGGCCGACGAAGATCTGGCGTTCCTGCTGCATCAGCAGCGTGATGGCGCGCTCATCCGTTCGCTTCATGAGTTCGGGCGAGAAGGCGATATCGGCGGCATTGTCCAGCTCGGACTGCAGCCGGGCGAGCTTGGCGCGCAGCGCGTCGAGCTCCTGGCCGAGCACGGTGATCTCGCCGCGGCCGGAAATGACGTCGCGCCCGAGCCGCATCATGCCGGCATCGGCTGGACGCTGGATTCCCCCGGCGATGGCGACCGCCTGCAGCACGGTGAGTTTGGGCCGGTAAGGATAGGGGCCCGGCTTCGCCACTTCGCCGGTTGCGTAGAAGGGGCGGAACGAGGAAATCTCGATCGCGACACGCGGCACCTCGGCAAGGCCCATGAGGTGCTGCAGGCTTTCGCCCACCTCGCGGCCGATATCGGCGGATGTGCGCCCGCTGGCCTGTACCGTGCCGATGAGCGGCAGCTCGAGATGGCCTTCCGGATTGACCGCGAATTCACCGGTCATGGACTGCCATTCGAAGATCTCGTCCTGCGTCGCCCGCCATTCGAGAACCTTCAGGCGGATCTTGTCCTCTGGTCCGAGGCGATATTCATTGCTCGCGGTGCTCGCGGTGCTCGCGGTGCTCGCGGCCGCCACGTCCGACGCGCTCGCCGTGCTGGTCCACAGGGCGATGGCGGCAACGGCGATGGCGAGGGCTGTCGTGCGCTTCACGGCGTGAAGGAGCGGAAACCGCCCGGCCGCCGGCGGGTTGCTCTGTCCGGGTGTGTGGCGTTGATGGTCCATTGCCTTACAGCTCCAGAACATATTCGGGCTCGACGCGACCCGTGAACAAATGGCGGATGCCAATAAGGTTGCCCTTGAGCCGCCCGCGCCGATCGACATGGGGTTCCGGTGACAGGCTCCTGGCGACATTGGCGCAGAGATTGCGGATGACCAGCTCTGCCGCGAATCGTACCGGCATGGTGCCCTTGCGGGCGAGATACACCGGGTTGACCACCTGCGAATAACCAAAGCGCACGCCGCTGACGCGACCGCTCTTGATCCCGAGATGAACCCCGAGCAGCGAGGCGAGGCGCACGATGCGGCCATGCCGGCGCATCTGGGCGGTGAAGTCGATGTCTTCCTGCCAGCCATAGAGCGGCAGCTTCTCGTCGAACCGCACGTCGCCGATCGCGCTTGCCCGGATCGACATGTTGCACCCATAGGCACCGGGATGATCGACCGGGTCGTGATAGGGCGGCGGGTCGATCGCGGCCTGGCGGAGGATGGCGAAGCCTTCCTCGAAGCTGCAGCCGGTGTCGCGCGCGCCGTCGCGCAGCACGTCGCCCATCAGCACGGCGTAATCGGCATGTTCCGTGAACGCGCGCTCGATTTCCTCGAGATAGTCGACAGCCGGCAGGAAATCGTCGTCGAAGAAGGTCACCACGTCAAAGTCGCCCACGACCTGCTCCAGCGCCCGGTTGCGCTGCGCACACAGGCCGCGCGCGCCCAGAACCAGCGACACGGGGTAGGAAAAAGCCTGCCCGCTCTCGATGTGGCTTTCATCGGGCGCGGTGATGAAGACGTGGTCGGGCAGCCTACGTTGTTCTTCGAGATACGAAAGAAGACGGCTTACGACCGCCTTGCGACCCAGCGTCGGGATCACGACGGCAAGTTTCATGCGGTTCACTCGCGGGTTCGGCAATCTGCCAGCGGCAGGGTCAATGAATAATCTCCGGAGGATAGGCCGCACCGCAACGGAAGGGGCCGCGTCAGGCGGCGGTTTTCGTATCAATCCGACTGAACCTGGATGCGCAAAAGGCCATACCTGCGAGAAGGAGGTGGGGCACATCCGTTCGGAGGATGCAGATACGCCTAAAGCGCTTCCACCGCGCCCGCCTTCGCTCTTTCTCCGATGGTGTCCGGATGAAAACCTTCGCGGACCAGCGGTGTTTTCATCATATCATTTTTCACGTGGATTTTCGGCTTATGAGCGATGTAGCGGTCGAGCCGCCTGCAGCCGCAGTGACAGCCCGTCCCCTCACGACCCAAGGACCGGCGACGCTTTCTGCAGGACACAGCTCTCCTTTCACCTCCGTGGGTAGCATCGCCCTCGTCCATGACTGGTGTCCGTCGTTCCGAGGCGGCGAGCGGGTGCTTGCCGAGCTGTGCAAGATCACGGGATCGACGGATGTCTACACGCTGTTCGACTTCCTGACGGCGGACGTAAAGGAAGACTTCTTTCCCGGCGTCTCGTTTCACACCTCCGCGGCCGACCGCCTGCCGCTGATCGAGAAATACTACCGCTCGCTCTTCTTCCTCTGCCCGTTTCTGATCGAGCAGTTCGACGTTACGCAGCACGACGCGGTCATTTCATCGTCGGCGGCCTTCGCGCGTGGCGTGCTTACCCGGCCCGACCAGCCCCATCTGTGCTATGTGCACAGCCCGGTGCGCTATGCCTGGGACGAGCAGTTCTCCTATCTGAGCGAGGGGCGGCTCGGCTATGGGCCGAAGGGGCTGCTGTTCCGCCACATGCTGCACAATCTGCGCATATGGGACACTCGCACTGCCCATGGCCCGGACGTGATGCTGGCGAATTCCTGCTATGTGCGCGACCGCATCCGCCGTATCTACGGGCGGGATGCCGAGGTGGTGCATCCGCCGGTGCCGATCGATCCTTCCGGAAGCGAATACATCGCAACCAAGGACGATTACTATGTGACGGCCTCGTTCCTGGCGCCTTACAAACGCACCGACCTCGTCATCCGGGCCTTCAACGAGATGCCGACGCGGCGGCTGGTGGTGGTCGGCGACGGCCAGCAGGCCCGCTCGCTGCGCTCCCTGGCGACCGGTAGCAACATCGAGTTCACGAGTTACCTGCCGCGTCCCGATTATGTCTCGACCGTGGGCCATGCACGGGCGCTGGTCTTTGCCGGCTGCGAGGATTTCGGCATCGCCATGGCCGAAGCGCAGGCCTATGGCACGCCGGTCATCGCCTTCGGGAGAGGCGGAGCGCGCGACATCGTCCGCCCGCTGGGCTCGTCGACAGAGCCCACCGGCCTCCTGTTCCGCCAGCAGACCGTGGAGTCCATCAAGGACGCGATCGGCTGTTTCGAGGTCAATGAGAGCGACATCTCACCGGATGCCTGCTGGTTGAACGCGACCCGCTTCTCACCCGAGCGTTTCCGCGTTCAGATCGAGCAGGCGATGGAGCGGGCCGTGGCCATGCGGAATTCCGTCTGACAGACGATGATCCAAGAAAAACCGGGCGGCCCGCGCAAACGGGTCGCCCGATCTCTTTCGGGGACAGACAGGGGATGAAGGGGGCGGTCGTCCCGGTGCCCGTTCAGACTAGGATCCTGTGTGCGATTCCGCCGGCCTTCCCGGCTCCCCACCGGGCTTCGGCGAGTCCGTCGAGCGCAGCCATCGCCTCGAGATAGAGACCGGCCGAGACGTGCCAGGAGAAGCGCTGGGTACGCTTGTGTCCTGCCGCGATCATCCGCTCGCGCAAGCCCTCCTCCCGGCGCAGTCGCGCGAAGCGGTCCATCCAGGCGTCGGGGTTGCCGGGCGAGGCATAGAGCGCCGCCGGGCCGCAGACCTCGGGCATGCTGGCGGTGTCGGAGGTCACCACGGGGCAGCCGATCGCCATGGCTTCGAGCAGTGGCAGCCCGAAGCCCTCGACGAAGGACGGGAAGGCGAGACAGAGCGAATCCTGCAGCAGCGCCGCCAGCGCATCGTCCGACAGCCTGCCCAGCCAATGGATGTTCTCGCCTGTCGCCCGGTCGCCGCCATTGCGCAGCACCCGCCCGTCCACATTGCCTACGATGGCGAGCTGCAGGTCCTGCGCCGCGAGGCGATCGGCGATGCCGAGCAGGAGGTCCATGTTCTTGTGAGGCGCCGGGCTTCCGAGCAGCACGATGGTGCCCGGCCCGGCGACGGCGCGCGTGGCGGGCGTATGCTGCGGGTGCCAGTGGCGCGTGTGCTCGTGGCCATTGGGGGCGACCAGCAGCTTGTCGGCGGCACAGAGACCGCGCTCGGTCAGCTCGCCCGCCGAATGGTGCGACACCGTTGAAATCATGGCGGCGGCGCGCCCGATGGCCGGCACCATGACGCGCTGGAGCAGGCGGAAGGGCACGGAATAGCTCTGCGGAAAGCTGCGCGTACTGACGTCGTGTATGCAGGCGATCTGCCGGCGATGAAGCAGCGGCCCGCCATTGCCGAGGCTGATGAGACCACCTTCGAGGCCGCGGGGCAGGCTGAACTGTTCCCACAGATGCCCGGAGGCCAGCGGCCCGCGGGCCGGCCCGACCACACGGGGCCGGATCGCCGTGAGATGGAGCGTGGTCGCCGCGCCGGCAGGCACCAGCAGTTCGACATCGAGGCCCCGTGTCAGCGGATCTCCGGCAGCGATCCGGCGGTCCAACGCTTCCACGATCTCGCGGGCATAGCGCTGGACACCTGTGACCTTCTGGGTCAGGAACCGGCCATTGATGGCCCAGTGACGCCGCATAGCGATGATCCAGCCAAAATATGCTTGCGCGGCAGGATTTGCCGGCACCTCATTCTCCCACCCGTTTGCCTCGGGGTGGCGCACGCCTAAGGTGGGGTTGCATGACCAAAAGTGACCTGCCTTCTCCCTTGCGTCAGCACTGCTACCGCTTTTCCTGCCCCAGCGGCCGCAATGCGTTGCCGGAGGGGACGCGGGCTGGGACCAGAATGGGGCAAGGATCCAGCGCCGGGGTTCCGTACGCTCCGGCTTGCGCGAGGTTGCATGTTCAGGCCTGACGAGGACGAGGGCGGCCGGCGCCTCCCGCAGACGCCGCCGATGACCCGCCGATGGACCATCAATGGCGACTTCACCACTCTCAGCCCGACGGGGGTTGCGCGCTATGCGCGGGAGGTGACGCTGGCGCTGGACGCGCTACTCGACGAGGGGCACCCCTTGACCCTTGGCCTTTCGCTGGACCTCGTCATGCCCCGGCCGCCGGCCGGCGATCTCGGGCTGCAGGCGATCCCCACGCGCCTCGTTCCCGAATATGCCCGCCCCCGCCTCCCGCAGTTCTGGGTGCAGGCGCAATTGCCACGCCATGTGCCGGGAGGTCTGCTCAGCTTCTGCAATCTTGCACCCGTCGGCGTGAGGCGGCAGATCGTCTGCATCCACGATCTGCAGACCTTCACCTCGCCGGCGAGCTATTCGCGCGGCTTCCGGCTGGCGCATCGCGTCGTCCTGCCGTTGCTCGGCCGGCGCGCCGCGGCCGTCACCACGGTGTCGAGCCTGTCGCGCGACGATCTGGTCCGCTTCGGCGTGGCGCCGGCGGAGAAGATCGTGGTGACCTATAATGGCAGCGACCATGCGCGCGGATGGAAGCCGGAGCGTTCGACGCTCCGGCTTGGCGGCGAGCGTCCCTTCGCACTCTGCCTGTTGCGCAACCAGCCGCACAAGAACCCTGACCTGCTGATCCGCCTCGCCCGCCCGCTCGACGCTCTCGGCGTCGACCTTGTCATGATGGGCCAGCTCGATGCGGAACTGGAGGCACGGGTGCAGCGGGAGGGAGCGCCGAACATCCGCCTGCTCGGCCGCATCAGCGACGATGACTTCGCTGCCGTGCTGAAGCAGGCCCTGTGCTTCCTCTTTCCCTCGCGTACCGAAGGGTTCGGACTGCCGGTCGTCGAGGCGATGAGCTGGGGCTGTCCCGTGATCTCCTCGAACGCGCCCTGCCTGCCGGAGGTCTGCGGCGAGGCGGCGCTGTTCGCCGATCCCGATGACGATGCAGCGTGGGTGGCAGCGGTGCAGCGTGTGCTGGCCGATGCGCCGTTGCATCGGCGCCTGGCGGCCGCCGGCCGGGAGCGCGCCGCCTATTTCAGCTGGCGTCGCATTGCCGTGACCTATCTCGGCTTGATGGCCGGGATCGACGCGAAAGACCCGGTGACGGCGTAGCTCAGGTTTCGGCCTGCGAGCGCCGGGTGACGGCGAGCCGGCCGCGGATGTCGCCGAGCAGGCTGCCGAGCGCCCGGGCCGCGACGTCGAGCACGAGGTTCAGCTCGGCGGCAAGGGCATGTCGGGTGAGCCGGATCGCGATGATCCACGCGATCACCGCACCGATGCCGATCGCGATGCCGGCCAGCGGCGAGAATGCGAAGGAAAATCCGTTGACGGCGAAGGCGGCCAGCGGCACCAGCGTCGAGATGCCGGCGACCATTGCGCTCTTGCGCAGGCTGAGGAACATTTCCCGCAGTTCGAAGGGCGCATAGATGCGCACCAGGCGCAACGAGATCACCGCCTGGATGGAGACCGTCGCCGCGACGCCGAGCGCCATTGCGGTGAGGCCCCAGCGGGCGGTCAGCAGCGCCAGCATCGAGCTCGTGAGCAGGGTGAGCAGCGCGGAGAGCATCGCATGGCGGATGCCGCCGGATGCGGCCAGCAGCGGATAGGCGAGTACGTTCGGAAAAGCCGCCAGCAGGCCGAGCGCGATGATCTGCACCAGCGGCACGATGCTTTCCCATTGCCCGCCCAGCAGGATGAGCACGGCGGGATGGGCGAGGCAGGCGAGCAGCAGCAGCGCCGGCCACTGCACCGCGGTGATGAAGGTCGTTGCCTTGAGATAGGCGGCGGCGAGGCTGCGCCCCGCGCGCGCCTCCACCGCCAAAGCGGGGAGGGCGACGGGCATCAGGCCGCTCAGCAGGCATTTGTCGGGCAACTGGCAGACCATGACGGCCCGGCTGAACAGGCCGACGGCATCGAAGCCGATGAGGCGCCCGACGATCAGCGAGGGCACGAATTCCTGAAGCTTTCCGAACATGCCGGCTGCACTCGAATAGCCTCCGAAGGACAGCACGGCACGCCAGTCGGAAACGCTCGGCCAGAAGATGCGGATATCGCCCTGCAGCAGGATGGCGAGCCCGGCCGTCACATAGGCGCCTGCCAGGATTCCCCAGGCGAAGCTCATATAGCTGGCGCCCGCCAGGGCGAGCAGCACGGTGACGCCTGTAAGAGTGACGGCGCTCGCCACGTTGATGATCGCCACCGAGCGGAACTGCAGGTCCCGGCGCAGCAGGGCGAGCGAAGGCGCGGCGAACGGCCCGGACAGCAGGCCGAGCGCAGTGACGTGCAGGTAATGGGTCAATCCCTCCTTGTGGTAGAAGGAGGCGATGGTTTCCGCACCCAGCCACAGCGTGCCGGCCACCGCCAGCGACAGCACCAGCATGACGGTGAAGGCGGTCCGCGTCGCCTGGCGGGTGACGGTCTGCGCCTGCACCAGATAGCCGCTGGTGCCGAAATCGCGCAGGCATTCGACGAAGCCGATCGTTGCCGCGCCGATGACCGAATAGCCGAATTCCTCGGGCGTCAGCAGCCGGGCGAGGGTCGCCACCATGACGAAGTTCAGGGCGATGGCGACGTAGCGCTCGGTGATGGAGAAGAAAAGTGCCCGTCGCAGGCCGATCATGAAGTCCTCGCGTCTCGTACCCGGATGAGCGCCTTCGGCGGGCAGGCCGCCCATGAAGAGCGGATTGCACCTGCCCCATGCAGCCGCTGCGGGAGACAGGGCCGATCCCTGCAGTCTAGCAGCCATGTGCCGCCACATCGGGGTTCGATCGCGTGCCGGCCTCCACCTAGAAGCCGAAAACAGTGCCTGTCGAACGCCGCTTCACCCGAAAGGCGTAGCCAAAACGGATAGTCTTCCGGCTTTTCGCGCGTCGGTTGCGATCAGCCGGTCTGTCCGATCTGCCCCCGCGCATGTTCGCGGGGCGACCACAGCGGCAGATGTTCCACCGGTTGAGCGGGCTTGCAGACGCGCTCCAGATAGCGCCGGCAGCCGAGCACGGTGGCGAGCGCCATGAAGAAGAGGATGCCCGGATCCGCCGCGCCGCCGCCGATGGTAGCCGCCAGCAGCATGGCGAGGGCCATGGCGCGGGAGCTGTCGTGCAGCGCGACTACGCTGCGGGCCTCCGAGCCCAGAGGCGGGTCGCCCCAGACGTGCCGGCGCAGCGGGAGGGCAAGAGCGGCGACGAGGACGCCGATCAGCAGCGAACCGATGAGACCGAGCTGAGAGAGCACCGCGATCACCCAGCTCGATGAGCGCGAACTGCCGAGCCCGATGCCGAGCATCGAAGTGGTGAAGAAGGAGTCGAGGCTGCGCTGGTTCCAGTAGGCGCGCTCGACGCCGGACGCCGAGCCGGACTTTTCCAGGATCGTGACCCGCAGGAGGGTGTCGATCTTGTCGAAGGCGGCGCTGTCCACCAGCAGCAGGGTCAGGACCACGGCCAGAACGACGAGCAGCAGGCCGATCCAACCCGCATCCGTGTGCAGCAGGCGCCCGGACAGGACCGAGCGTGCGACGGTTCCCATCGCCACCGCCGACATGACGGCGAGACCGGCATAGGCCGTGGTGGAGGTCGACAGCAATGTCAGGGTGAGCAGTCCGATGGCAAGGCCGAGCGCCATCCGCGAGCGCGTGGCGCGCCAATAGGTGAAGGAGAAGGCCAGCCCGCCCAGTGCCGCGGCGCCGAAGGCCGAGGCTTCGGAATACAGGCCGGCGATGCGGAAGAAACCCGCATGTTCGGTATCGGTGAGGAAGGCGTAGGCGGCGGTGCGCAGCGGCAGCATCAGGTCGCCGCCTCCGGCCATCTTGCCCAGGAGGTCGAGCGCCCCGGTCGCCGTGTTCAGGATGATCCAGAACATGAAGCCCTTGCGGATCGCCAGCAGCATGGCGAGATGGCCGTCGCCCGCTGCCGCGCTGGATCCGGATGCGCCGCCATGCGCCGCCGTGGCCTCGTGCTCCCGCACCGCGAGCAGCAGGCACACCGCCAGGAAGGTCAATCCACCGACGACGAAATAGCCGCTCTGGGCGATGTTGCCGGGCACCGGACCGAGCGGAACCTCGGAGATCAGCCCCTGCACCGGCACGAAGGCCCCGGTCGTTCCGGCGAACAGCCGCGGCAGGATCACCGCGCTGCCCGCGGAATAGATGAGCAAGGCGAGCAGGATCCAGCAGATCGGATAAAGCCGGAAGGTGTGGGCCAGATCGTCGATGAAGCGCCGGCGCAGCAGCACGACGAGGATGATGACAAGTTCGAAGACGATGTAGATCAGCGGCGTGCCGAGACCGCCCAGCGAAGCGATGGAGGTGCTGCCGAATGCGGAGGAAGCGAGCAGGGCGACAATGAGCGAGGCACCGGGCGTGCGACCGATGAGCAGCAGCAGGGCGCAAACCGTTACGCCAATCAAGGTGACCTGCACGACGTGTATCCTGACAGCGAGGGGTCGACAATCCTGTTGTAAAATTCCCGTGAGCTACCTATGCTCTCCCGGCGTCACCTGGACCGCCGGATAGAGATAAATGCTGGTCATGTCGACATTTGTATTCGGCATCATTTCTGGATTTATCTTCCAGGCCTATCTTTTGTTCCTGTTTTGCCCCTCGATATTCTCGGGCGGTATCTGCTATGGACTTTATACCGGCCAAGGTATTGGCGAGGCGATCGGTTTCGGGCTCATCCTGATGGTTCTCTACCAGATCGCCTATCTCATCGGAGCGATCGCCGATTCGCTGCTGCGGGCCGAATGAAGCCCGGCGAGCGCAGGGACCGGCCGGTGCAGGACCGCTCGCTCAGGATGTCTGGTGTGACTTGAGCATGGCCGGCACGGTGCGGGCCATGATCTCGACATCCGACCAGATCGACCAGGCGTTCACATATTCCGCATCGAGCGCGACGCGCTCGGCATAGCTGAGGGTGCTGCGCCCGCTGACCTGCCACAGCCCGGTCAGACCCGGACGGGCGGCGAGGTATTTGGCGGCATCGGTGCCATAGAGCTCCAGCTCGTCCGCGATGATAGGACGGGGGCCGACACAGCTCATGTCACCCTTGATGATGTTGATGAGCTGGGGCAACTCGTCAAGGCTCGACGTCCGCAGCGCCCGGCCGAGCCAGGTGACGCGGGGGTCCTTCTTCAGCTTGCGGGTACGCTGCCATTCCTCCGCGGCTGCGGGGTCGGCGGCGAGGTGCCGTGCAAGCACAGCCTCGCTGTCCACGACCATGGTGCGGAACTTCAGGCACTCGAACGGAATGCCGCCATGACCCACGCGAACATGACGGAAGATCGCCGGGCCACCCATGGTGCAGCGGATGAGCGCTGCGATGACGATCATCAGAATCGACAGGAAAAGCAGGCCGATCGTGGCAAGCGTCAGATCCATGAAACGCTTTCCACCACCGCCAACGCAATCATTGTTCATGGAAGGCTGACGCTGGGAGCCGAGATGGCCGCCCTTTACGAGGGCAAATGCGTTAAGGTTGATGTCCGCGTCCATGATGTGCTCGCCCCGGGGAATTTTAATACTTAAAATCGCCGACTAAATACTATTTTACCTACGCAATCGAAGAGCAATACGCTTCTGCCGGTATGCCATTGATTGGATGCTAAATTTCTCTTTTTCGGTGAGATTTAGTTTGAATTCCGTTGCAGTCATTTCAGACTGGAGCGTCCGTCGCGTAAAGGAGCGCATTAGGCGTAGCCTGGTTATCGTCCGCGGCCCGGTCTAATCCCATAGATGGCGGATTATCAGTTCGGGTTTGCCGCAGTGCACCACGAGCGACGTAGCCTGGGTGATTCAGCGGTTTCCGGACGCCAGAAACTGTTGCACGGCATGGAATGCCGGCTTGGGTGCGTCGGGAGCCCAACCCCCGTCATCGGGGCGTGGCGTCAGGCGGTAGAGCCCCATATGGGCTTCCGGATTGGGGGCCCAGTAAGCCTCGTCGAACAGCTCGTAGATCTGCGCGGCCTCGACGCGATAGGTCGCGCTCAGCGCCTTCAGGCGTTCCATCCAGTGGACGATGCCCTTGGCTTGCCCGGCCTCGCGGTCGGCCTCGTTCTGCGTGCTGTCGAAGGGATGGTTGAATTCCGTCACCCAGATCGGCTTGCCGAAGGCGGCGAGACGCTGGAAGGCGGGTTCGGGATCCTGGCCGTACATGTGCCAGACCGAAATGTCCCATTCGATGCCGTCGGCATGGTAGCGGTCGAAGATGCCGAGATGGCCCCACCCTGCCGAGCCGATGGCGCGGCGGGCCGCCGGGTTGCCCTCCTTCACGCCTTCCGAGAGGCCGCGCAGCACGGCCGCGATCTTCTTGTAGCGCGGGCCGTAATAGTCGAGCGGACCCATGCCCCCGGCGGTGCCCCATTCGCAGGGATAGGTCGTTCCGTCGTCGCGCATCTCGCAGGGCTCGAGCAGCGCATAGTTCTCCATTTCGTTGCCGAGCTCCCACACGTCGATGGTGGAGGCAAAGCGGCGCGCAAGGGCGGAGGCGAAGGCGAAAGCGTCGCGATGCAGCGTCGTCTCGTCGGTGGTGTCGAGATCGTCGGAGGCGACCAGAACCGGCAGGATGGAGACGCCGCGCTTGCGCCCGGCCTCGACGAGAGCGGCCAGGCGGTCGACTTGGTCGATGGTCGTGACGTCGACGCGGTAGGAGCGCAGGCCCAGATGCTGGATCAGGTCCATCTGCTCGTCGATCGTCACTCCGGTGTAGGAAACCAGCGGATGACCGTTGACGCCCCACAGCATTTCAGCCAGCGCCACCCGGCCGAGGGAGCCCAGAACCAGCAGCGCGACGACAAGTCGAAGCAACAGGCCGTGCATGCTGGTCTCCATCCGCGGCTGCGGGATCATCCTGCGTCGCTCTCGGTGGGCGCGACAGGTCGGGGGAAGGGCGCATGCCGGAAAGCCGGGCGGCCGCCGACGGCAACATGCGCCCCGACAGGTCGGCATCGCAATCGAAGCCGGATACGCGCCCGATCCCTTCTGCGTGAAGATGTTCGTTGGCCGGGAGATGATTTCGCGTGCCCGAAGGCCGATCCGCCGAAGGGTGGAGGGTCCGGCCCGGGCGGTGGCGCTTCGCATATCGCTGCGGAAGACTGTGACAAGTTGACCTAACGGCGAGGAGACAGGTTGCGCCTTCCCCGTTTTCGCGGCGTGGGGCCGAAATCCATACCGAAGGATAGCGAGGAGGTAGGGGGGTCGGCAGACTTATCCTTCCGATCATCGGAAACTGGCTGAAAGGCGTAGCCAACTCGACGTTTTCCGAGGATGCAAGTTGGGCATCGGTCGCGGACCATGAGGTCGTGGCCGGGTGCTCTTTCCCCGTGCGGCCAGTCGTGAAGGAGATTACCGGAAGTACATTTCGTTGCCATGGATTTGATATGTTTTATTTCAGACAAAATATGACCGTTCATGGACTTTTTGCCCGGCAGGTTCATTCGGCACCTAACGCTACGTCAATAAGAGAAGGCGGGCTGCGCCTTACCTATGCGGATCTCGATTTCCGCTCCAATCAACTTGCCCGTTATCTGCTGGAGCGCGATGTCGGTGCCGGCGATCGCGTGGCGTTGCTGACCGGGCGTTCGGCCGATGCCATCCTCGCCATCCTCGCCATCCTCAAGGTCGGCGCGGTGTTCGTTCCGCTGGACCCGGCCTACCCGGCCGAGCGCCTTGCCCACATGCTGGGCGACGCCGCGCCCGTGCTGGTTGTCGGGCATGCGGAGCTCTCGCCCGGCATCGCGCAGGCGGCCGGCGAGCGGTTCGTCGATCTCGCCGGGGCCCGTGACGCCTCCGCCGCGCTGTCGGCCGAGGTGTTGCCCGAATGCGTATCGGGCGAGGACCCGGCCTATGTGATGTACACGTCCGGCTCGACCGGGCGCCCAAAGGGCGTGGTGGTGCCGCATCGGGCCATCGCCCGGCTGGTGAGCGGGCAGACCTATGCCCGCTTCGCGCCGGACGAGGTGATCCTTCATCTCGCACCGCTTGCCTTCGATGCCAGCACCTTCGAGATCTGGGGCGCGCTGCTCAATGGCGGCAGCCTCGGCGTGGTGCCGGCGGCGAAGCCGGCGCTCGACGACATCGTGGCCGCGATCGCCGCCTATGGCGTGTCGACGGCGTGGTTCACGGCTGGGCTGTTCCATCTGCTGGTCGACCAGCGGCTCGAGGGCCTGCGCCCGCTGCGCCGTATTCTCACCGGCGGCGACGTCGTTTCGCCGGCTCACATCGCCCGCGCCCGCGCCGCGCTGCCTCACTGCACCTTCGTCAACGGCTACGGCCCGACCGAGAACACCACCTTTTCCTGCTGCCACATCATCGACCGGATCGAGGGCGGCGCACTGCCGATCGGCCGGCCCATCGCCCATAGCACGGCCTATGTCCTCGACCAGGATTTCCATCCGGTCCCGGCGGGAGAGGCCGGGCAGCTTTGCGTCGGCGGCGCGGGGCTGGCGCTCGGTTACCTCAATGCGCCGGAGCTGACGGCGGAGAAGTTCCGCGTGGTCCCCTCCGTCGGCGAGCGGCTCTATCTCACCGGCGATCTCGCACGGTGCCGGCCCGGCGGTACCTTCGAGTTTCTCGGGCGACTGGACCAGCAGGTCAAGATCGACGGCAACCGGGTCGAGATCGAGGAGATCGAGAGCGCGCTGCGCCGGGAGCCCGAGGTCGCCGACGCCGCGATCGTCGCCTGCGGCAGTCCCGCGGCGGGTCGTCGCCTCGTCGCCTTCGTGAAGCCGGCCATGCCGGCGGCACGGGAGACGCTGGCATCCGCGCTGACGGAGCGCCTGCGTCGTTCGCTGCCGGCCTATATGGTGCCCTCCGGTTTCCGCCTGATCGACGAGCTGCCCCTGACCGCGAACGGCAAGACCGACCGGAAGGCACTTGTCGGCCTCGCCGAAACGCCGGAGGTCGAAACCCCCGACGTATCCGCGGCTGCCGCGCAGGCGATGTCCGGCATCGAGGCCCGGCTCGCCCGGCTGTGGGGTGAGGTGCTTGGCCTGACCCATGTGCCGCGCGACGTGAACTTCTTCGAACTCGGCGGTACCTCGCTACGGCTGATGAACATCCACGCCCGACTCGGCGAGATCGCCGGTACGCCGCTCCGCCTGGTGGAGCTCTTCGATCACCCGACCGTCGCCAGCCTCGCGGCACGGCTCGATCCCGGCGCAGGTGCCGGGGAGCGCCTCGCCGGCGATCGCGGCGGCGACTTTGGCGGCGTCCTCGGCGGCGACCTGGCCACCCGGGCCGATTCCCGCCAGGCGGCGCTCAGGCGCATGCGCGACAACCGGCTCGGGAGGACGCCATGAACATGCACAGCTTCGACCAGCCCGACGAGTCACTGCGCGCATTGCTGGACCTCGGCGCCGTCGCCATCGTGGGCATGGCCGGGCGTTTCCCCGGCGCCCCTTCGGTGCGCCAGTTCTGGGAGAACATCCGGGCCGGCGTGGACAGCATCTCCGCCTTCGGTCCCGATCAGATCGAGGACACGTTCGGCGCGGAGGTGCACCGGGATCCGAACTATGTCGCGGCCCGGCCCATTTTGACCGACGTCGATCGATTCGACGCGCCCTTCTTCGGTATGCACGCCCGCGAGAGCGCGCTGACGGACCCCCAGCAGCGCGTGCTGCTGGAATGCGCATGGGAGGGGCTGGAGGATGCCGGCCATGACCCGGCGGCGTTCGAGGGGCTGATCGGCGTCTTCGCCGGCTGCTCGATGAACACCTATTTTCTGCGCCACGTCCTTGCCAACCGGCGCATCATCGAGGGTTTCACCGACGAGTTCCAGGTCGGGCAATATCCGCTTCTGGTCGGCGCCGGCCACGATTTCGTCGCCACCCGCATCGCCTACAAGCTCGGCCTGCACGGCCCGGCGATGACGCTGGCGAGCGCCTGCTCGACCTCGCTGCTGGCGGTGTCGCAGGCGGTGCAGAGTCTCCAGACCTATCAGTGCGACATGGCGCTGGCGGGCGGGGCCTCCATCTCCTTCCCGCAGCAGCGCGGCTACATGCACCAGGAAGGCGGCATGGTCTCGCCGGACGGGCGTTGCCGTCCCTTCGACGCGGCCGCCGGCGGCACCGTGTTCGGCAGCGGCGCCGGCCTCGTGGTGCTGCGCCGGCTGGAAGACGCGCTCAATGACGGCGATCAGGTCTATGCGGTCATCCGCGGCTGCGGCGTCAACAATGACGGCGCCGGCAAGGTCGGCTTCACCTCGCCGAGCCCGGAATGGCAGGCCCGCGCCATCGCCACCGCGCACCAGCTCGCCGGCATCACCGCCGACACCGTGGGCTATGTCGAGGCGCACGGCACGGCGACCTCGCTCGGCGACCCGATCGAGTTCACCGGGCTCCTCAAGGCCTTTCGCGCGACGAGCGATGTCAACGGCACCTGCGCGCTGGGTTCGGTGAAGGCGAATGTCGGCCATCTCGACGCCGCCGCCGGCGTCACCGGGCTCATCAAGACCGCGCTGGTGCTGCACCATGGCGAGATCCCGCCGCAGCTGCATTTCGAGCGCGCCAACCCCGAGATCGATCTCGCCGCCAGCCCGTTCTTCATCAGCGCCGAAGCGCGGCAATGGCCTGCCGGCCCGACGCCGCGGCGCACCGGCACCAGTGCCTTCGGCGTCGGCGGCACGAACGTCCATGTGGTGATGGAGGAAGCCCCGCGCGCCGCCATCCGTGCCGCGCGCGGCGAGGGCCGGGCTCTGCTGTTCCCGCTTTCCGCCCGCACGCCGGCCGCGCTTGGCGAGGCCGCGGCGGCGCTTGCCGACCATGCGCTGGCCCATCCCGAGCAGCGACTGGAGGACATCGCGCACACGCTCGCCGCCGGCCGCCGGGGCTTCGACCATCGCGCCGCCGTGGTCGCGCGTTCGCATGAGGAGCTGGCGGCCAAGCTGCGGGCGGCGCCCGCCGCGGGTCGGGTCGAGGAGAAGCGGCCCATCGTCTTCCTGTTCCCCGGCCAGGGCGCGCAGGCGGTCGGGATGGGGCGCGGGCTCTACGAGAGCGAACCGCTGTTCCGCGACATCGTCGATCGCGGCGCCGCCTGCGTCGCGGAGGTCACCGGCACCGACATCCGTGAGGTGCTGTTTCCCTCCGGGCCGGACACCGGTGCGCTCGACGTCACCCTGAACACCCAACCGGCGCTGTTCCTGATCGAATACGCCACCGCCCGCCTGCTGATGGAGTGGGGCATCCGGCCCGACGCCATGGCGGGCCACAGCCTCGGCGAACTGGTGGCGGCGACGCTCGCCGGCGTTTACCGCTTCGAGGATGCTGCCCGCGCCATTGCCCGGCGCGCGCAGCTCATCCATGCCCAGCCCGCCGGCTCCATGCTCTCGGTGCGGCTGGCGGTCGAGGAACTGGAGCCGCTGCTGCCCGCAGGGGTCACCATCGCCGCGGTGAACGGCCGTCGGCAGACCGTCGCGGCCGGCGAACATGCCGGCATCGACGCGCTGCAGGCGCTGCTGGACGGCCGAGGGATCGCGACCCAGCGGCTGCGGACCTCGCACGCCTTCCATTCAGCGATGATGGAGCCCGTGGCCGAGCCGCTGACGGCGTGCTTTGCCGCGCTGCCGGCGCAGGCGCCGGCCATTCCCTTCCTGTCGTGCGTCACCGGCACCTGGATCGACGCCGGTTCGGCGCCGGAGCCCACCTATTGGGGCCGGCAATGCCGCTCCCCGGTGCGGTTCAGCCAGGCGCTGGACGCCATCGCCGCGCTCGGCCAGCCGCTGCTGGTCGAAATCGGGCCCGGCCGCGTGCTCACGACCTTCGCCCGGCAGACGCTGGCGAAGGACGATTATGCCGGCGTGATCCAGACCTTCGGCACGCCCGGCGAGGAGGCCCTCACGCTGCGCGAAGCCGTCGCCGCGCTCTGGGTCCGCGGCGTCGCCCCGGACTGGGCCGTCCTCACCGGGCCCGGCTGCCGCCGGGTGTCGCTGCCGACCTATCGCTTCCAGCGCGAGCGGCACTGGATCGAGCCGCCCCCGCCTGCATCACAGACTCCGATTGCTTCGACCCCGCAGCCACAGCCGTTGCATGACGCGATTTCCGGCAGCGCCACACCTGATTCATCTGCTCCCCTTTTCGAGACGGGAACTCCTTCGATGGCCACCATTGCCGAACAGATTGCCCCGCAGGCCCAGAGCCGAGGCGCGGCACGCGCCGCCGCGGTGGAAACCGACCTTGTTGCGGTGCTGGAAGACCTGTCCGGTGAAACCATTCCGGCTGGCGAGCGCCATACCTCCTTCCTCGAACTGGGCTTCGATTCGCTGTTCCTTGCGCAGGTAGCGACGCGGGTGCAGCAGAGCTTCAAGGTACCGGTCACCTTCCGCCAGCTGCTCGCCGACCTGCCGACCATCGCGGATCTCGCCTGCCACCTCGTCGCGCAGATGCCGGAGCCCGCGGAGGATGCGACCCCGGTGGCAGCGGTGCCCCCGGTCTCTGCGCCGGTCCCCGCGGCGCCGGCCGCGCCCGTTCTTCTCGCAGGAGCGCCCGTTCCCTTCGCAGCGGCGCATGCCGTGCCTGGCGGTGCCGGCGGGATGGCCGATCTGTTCCGTCTCCAGCTCGGGGCGATGCAGCAGGTCATCAACCAGCAGATCGCCGCCCTGCAGGGCGCTCCCGCCGTCCTTCTGCCTGCGGAAGCGGTGGCAGCGGCGGTCCCGGCCGTGGCACCCGCTCCAGCCGCCGTGTCGGTTCCGCCCGCGGTGTCGGTTCCGCCTGCGGTTCCTGCCCCCGCCGCGCTCGCCTCTGAAGCCCCTGCCGATTCCGGCGAACAGCCGCTGCGCTTCCAGGTCTATCGCGCGGCAAAGTCCGCCCCCGTGCCGCTCACCGACCGGCAGAAGGCCTTCATCGCCGATCTGGAGACGCGCTTCAGCGCCCGCGCCGCCGGCTCGAAGGCCTACACCCAGCAGCATCGCGGCGTGCTGGCCGATCCGCGTGCGGCCGCCGGCTTCCGCGCGGAGTGGAAGGAACTCGTGTTCCCCGTCGTCTGCGCCCGCTCCAAGGGTTCGCGGATCTGGGACGTGGACGGCAATGCCTATGTCGACCTCGTGAACGGCTACGGCCAGACCGCCTTCGGTCATGCACCGGACTTCGTTCTGGAGGCCGTCGCGGCGCAGATGGCCGAAGGCTTCGCCATCGGCCCGCAATCCCCGCTCGCCGGGGAGGTGGCGGATCTGGTGCGCGAGCTCACCGGCAATGAGCGCGTGACCTTCTGCAACACCGGTTCGGAAGCGGTGATGGCGGCGATGCGCGTCGCCCGCACGGTTACCGGTCGCAACCGCGTCGTGCTGTTCGGCGGTGGCTATCACGGCCAGTTCGACGAGGTGCTGGTGAAGGGCGGCAGCCTTACCGCGCCGCCGCGCGCGCTGCCGGTGGCGCCGGGAATCCCGACCGGCTCGGTCGGCAACATGGTGGTGCTCCCCTTCGCCTCGCCGGACAGCCTGTCCTGGATCCGTGCGAATGCGGACAGCATCGCCTGCGTCATCACCGAGCCGGTGCAGAGCCGCCATCCCGGCCTCGTTCCGGTCGATTTTCTGCGCGAGCTGCGCGCCATCACCGAGGAAGCGGGCACCGCCTTCGTCATGGACGAGGTGGTGACCGGCTTCCGCACCCATCCGGGCGGCATGCAGGCGGTGCTTGGCATCCGCGCCGACCTCGCCACCTACGGCAAGGTGATCGGCGGCGGCCTGCCGATCGGCGTGCTCGCTGGCAAGGCCCGCTTCATGGACGCGCTCGACGGCGGCCAGTGGCGCTATGGCGACGAGTCAGTGCCGGAGGTGGCGCCGACCTTCTTCGCCGGCACCTTCGTGCGCCACCCGATGGCCCTCGCCGCTGCCCGCGCCGTGCTGCTGCATCTGAAGGCGGCTGGCCCCGCGCTCCAGCAGGGTCTTGCCGCGCGCACCGCCGGTTTGGTCGGGCGCATCAATGCGGATCTGGAACGCCGTGGCATCGCCACGCGCGCCGAAACCTATTCGAGCTGGTTCTACCTGAATTTCCACGAGGAAGACCGCTTCGGCTCGCTGTTCTTCCCGCAGGCCCGCTCGCTCGGCCTGCACATTCAGGACGGCTTTCCCAAATTCCTCACCACCTGCCACGGGCCGGAGGAAATCGACGAGGTGGTGCGCATCTTCGGCGAGAGCCTCGATGCGTTGCAGGAGGTCGGCATCCTCCCCGGCGCGAAGGGCGCGGGCGCGGCTGCGCCGGTCGCACCGGCCCACGCCGCGGCCCCGGCGGCTCCCGTTTCCGCTCCCTTGCCTCGCGCCATCGCGCCCACCGAACCGCAACGCGAGATCTGGCTGGCGGCGCAGATCGGCCCGGAAGCCTCCTGCGCCTTCAATGAATCGGTGAGCGTGCGTCTCGACGGCGCCATCGACGCCGAAGCGCTCGGGCGCGCCCTCAATGCGGTGGTGGCACGGCACGACGCCCTGCGCGGCCGGTTCGATGCCGGGGGCGAGACCTTTATCGTCGAGGACACGCTCGATGTGCCGTTGCAGGCGATCGACCTGTCCGGCGTGCCCGACCCGGAAGGCGAGCTTGCCGCGATCCTGAGGAACGACGCCGCCACCCCCTTCGACCTGGTGCGCGGCCCGCTGCTGCGCGCGGCGCTGGCGACGCTGTCGCCGGCGTCTCATGTGCTGGTGCTGACCGGCCATCACATCGTCTGCGACGGCTGGTCGATGAACATAATCCTCGACGAGATGGCGCGGCACTACGGTCAGGCGGCCCCAGCTCTCGACACGCCGCTGCCGTTCCGCCGTTATGCCGCCGACGTAGCGGCCCTCGCCGGCAGCGGCACGGCTGATCGCACCTATTGGCTCAAGCGCTTCGACACCCTGCCGCCGGATGCCGAGCTGCCGTCCGACCGGCCGCGCGAGGCGATGAAGAGCTTTCGCGGCGCGACCTACCGTTCGCAGATCGACGCCGATCTCGCCCGCGCGGTGAAGAAGGCCGGAGCCAGGCAAGGCGCCACACTGTTCACCACGCTCGCCACCGCGTTCCAGATCGTGACGTGGCGGCTGACCGGGCAATCCGATCAGGTGGTGGCGATCCCGACCGCCGGGCAGAGCCTGGCGGAGGGCGGCCCGCTGGTCGGGCACTGCGTGAACTTCCTGCCGCTGCGCACGCTCATCGAGGCGGATGCGCCGGCCGGCGGCCTGCTCAAGACCGTGCAGAAGGCGATGGTGGAGCTCAACGAGCACCAGAACTTTACCTTCGGCACGCTGGTGCGCGAACTCACGCTGCCGCGCAACCGCGCGCGCCTGCCGTTGACGCAGGTGCAGTTCAACCTCGAGCGGCTCGGCGACAGGCTGCGCTTCGGCGAGGTCGAGGCCGCCGTGACGCCGAACGCCAAGGCGTTCACCAATTTCGACATCTTCCTCAATGTGATCGAAGGGCCCGACGGGCTCCGTCTCGATTGCGACTACAGCACCGATCTGTTCGACGAGAGCACCGTCGCCCGCTGGCTCGGCCATTTCGAGCAGGTGCTGCGCGCCCTGGTCGAGGACGCCGGCCGTCCGGTCCGCGAGCTCCCGATCTTCGACGCGGTGAGCCTTCGCTGGATCACAGAAACCCTCAACGCGACGGCTGTGGACGTCGACCTCACGCCTCTGCCGGACCTCGTCCGCGCGCAGGCGGCGCGTACGCCCGAGGCGGTGGCGGTGCGCTGGCACGAACGCTCGCTCTCCTATGCCGAGCTCGATGCGGCCTCCGACGTGCTGGCGGCCCGGCTGCAGAAGCTGGTACCGCAGCCCGGCGGCCGCGTCGGTATCCTGATGAAGCGCTCCGCCGATCTGGTGGCGGGCCTCGTCGCCATCGTGAAGGCCGGGCACGCCTTCGTCCCGCTCGACCCCGAGCACCCGGAGACGCGGCTCGGTCTCGTCACCCGCACGGCCGAGCTCGATGCGCTGGTAAGCGACGATCCCCGCGCCGCCGATCTGGTGCCGGGCCTTCCGCTGGTCGATCTCTCGGTCGCGGTGCCGGTGGCCGGCCCGCAGGCGGCGGCCGAGCCTGCGCCGGTGCGGGTGCGGCCGGAGGACAGCGCCTATGTCATCTTCACTTCGGGTTCGACCGGGGTGCCGAAGGGCGTCGAGATCAGTCATGCGGCGCTGTCGAACCTGTTGTGGTCCTTCGCGGAAAAGCCGGGCTTCCGCGCCGGCCAGACGCTGCTGGCCGTCACCACCGTGTCGTTCGATATTGCGCTGCTGGAGCTGTTCCTGCCGCTCGTGACCGGCGGCACGGTCATCATCGCCGACCGCGACGCGGTGCGCAGCGGTTTCGGCCTGAAGGACCTGATCGACGCCGAACGGCCGACCCACATCCAGGCGACGCCTTCGCTGTGGCGCATGCTGCTGGAAACCGGTTTCCGGCCCTATCAAGGCCTCGTCATGCTGTGTGGCGGCGAACCGCTGCCGCGCGACCTCGCCGACCAGCTCTCGGGCGGGGCCGGCGAGCTGTGGAACGTCTATGGCCCTACGGAGACCACGATCTGGTCGAGCGCCGGGCGCGTGCAGCCGGGCACCGGTCCGGTCACCATCGGCGAGCCGATCCAGAACACGCAGCTCCATGTTGTCGACGCCAGCGGCCATGTCGCGTCGCTCGGGGTCGCGGGCGAATTGGTGATCGGGGGCATGGGACTGGCGAAGGGCTATTTCCACCAGCCCGCGCTCACCGAGGCGACGTTCCGCACCGAGCAGCCGGGTACCGGCGCGGCGGCGCGGTTCTACCACACTGGCGATCTCGCCCGGCGGCTGCCGGACGGGCGCATCCAGCATCTCGGCCGGCGCGACCTGCAGATCAAGCTGCACGGGTTCCGCATCGAGCTGGAGGACATCGAATCCGCAGCGCGCGGGTGCCCCGGCGTCGCCGCCGCGGCGGTGGCACTGGTGGGCGAAGGCGAGGCGGCGCGCCTCGTCGGCTACTATGTCGCGGCACCGGATGTCGAAGGGCTCGGCGCGGAAGGCCTGCCGGCCGCGCTGCAGCGCCATGTCGGGCAACTTCTGCCGGACTACATGCGTCCGGCGCTCTGGATGAAGCTTGACGCGCTTCCCCAGACCCTGAACCGCAAGCTCGACCGCAAGGCCCTGCCGCGGCCGGAATGGACGGCGGTAGCGGCCGAGCGTACCGTGCTGCGCCCGCGTAACGCCATGGAGCAGAAGCTGGCGGACATCTGGTGCGAGGTGCTGCAGCTTCGCGAGGTCGGCGTCGAGGACGACCTGTTCGAGCTCGGGGCCGACTCGATCCAGCTGTTCAAGATCGCCGCGCGCATGTTGAGCAACGGACTGGGCCTTGAAGCCCGGCACGTCATGCAACATCCTACCATCGCCGGCCTCGCCCGTGCTGCCGAGGAGATCGCGCGCAGCGGCGTGACGGCGGCACCGAGGCTCAGCAGCTTCCGCCGCAGCGCCGGGCGCGCCATCGGCGAGGCAAATTGATCGTCGGGCCGTGGGGGGCTGACATCATGAATGAAACGGCCATGAAGACGGACGCCACCCAGGCCTTCGTACCGGACGTGCCGGAGAGCGGGTCGCAAGATCTGCTCCGTTTTCCGTGTTCGTCGTCGCAGCAGCGCTGCTGGTTCATCAATGCGCTGGACCCCGGCAGCGCCGCCCTCAACGTGGCGCTGCGCTGGGATCTCACCGGGCCGGTTCGGGACGAGGCGATCGAACAGGCGTTCAATATGATCGTGGCGCGCCACGAGGCGCTCCGCACCCGCTTCGTGGACGTCGACGGCGAGCCGATGCAGGAGGTGGTGCCCGAGCTGACCCTCACGCTCGACGTCGTCGACCTGCGGCACCTGCCGCCCGAGAGCCGGGCCCAGACCGCGCGGCAGCTCGCCGAACGGGAATCGCACCTTCCCTTCGACCTCTATGCCCTGCCGCTGACCCGCATCACCCTGTTGCGCATGGCCGACGACCGGGTGAACATTCTCCTCACCGTGCACCAGATCGTGTTCGACGGCTGGTCGATCCGGGTGATGGCCAACGAATTCGGCGAATGCCTCGCCGCCATCGAGGAGGGGCGTGCCCCGGAGCTGCCCGAGCTGCCGCTGCAATATGGCGACTATGCCCGTTGGCAGAAGGAATATCTCGCGGTCGAGGCGCCCCGGCATGAGCGCTACTGGTACGATCAGCTGGTCCACGCGCCCTATTTCGAAGTGCCCGGCGACTTCCCCAAGCCCGACCGACCCTCGCATCGCGGCATCATCCTTGCCGAAATGCTCTCGCCCGAGATGGGCGGCCGGATGGAGGAGACCGCGCGCCGGCTCGGCGTCACGCCCTTCGCGCTCGGCTGCGCGGCGACCGTCGCCATGCTCCGCTGCGTGAGCGGCTGGCGCGACATCACCATCGGCACGCAGGTGGCGGGGCGCGACGACGCGGATCTGGAGAACCTCGTCGGCGTCTTCATCAACAATGTCGTGCTGCGGGTCGATACGCGGCATGTGACGCGCTTTTCCGAGCTGCTGGCGCGGACCAACGACACGGTGCGCGAAGGGCTGGTGCATCAGGCCATGCCCTTCCATCGGCTGGTGGAACTGCTCAATCCCCCGCGCGATCCGGCCCGCACCCCGCTGATCTCGGTGAACTTTACCATGCTCAAGGGCGCGCTCGACGCCAGGAGCTATGGCCCCTTCCATCTGGATGGCGTGCCCTCGGTTTCGGCGGGCTCGCTCTACGACCTCAACTTCTTCGTCGTGCGCTGGCCGGATGGCTGGCGCATGGCGATGGAATACAACCCCGACATCTTCAGCGAGGAGACCGGGCGCGCCTTTCTCGCGCTGTGGCACGCGACCATGCAGCGGGCCACCCTGGAGCCCGACTTCGCGCTGGAAAGCCTGGTAGCGCCCGAACGCAAACCGGTGCCGCCGCGCGAGGTGAAGCCGGCGGCCGCCGGTCATCCCGGCGCGGCATCCGCGGTCCCCGCGCGCGTCGCCAGCCCGGCGACCGAGCAGGCGCTGGCCGCCATCTGGCGCGATGTGCTCGGTGTCGCGGAGCCGAAGGCCGATGCCGATTTCTTCGCGCTGGGCGGCCATTCGCTGCTGGCGATCCGCATGCTGTCGCGGGTGCGCGAGCATTTCGGCCACCGTATCGACCCGCTGACCCTGTTCGAGGCGCCGACCCTCGGCCAGCTCGCCGCCCATATCGATGGCTTGACGGAAGGGGCCCAGGCGGACGAGGCGAGCGCAGATGCGGCGCGCGCGGATGCGGCGCGCGCGGATGCGGCGCAGGCGGGCCTGCCCGCCGCGGCCGGTCGCGACGCCCCGCCCCGGATCGAGAGCTGGAACGTGGTGCGGATCCAGCCCGAAGGGCAGGACGTGCCGATCATCGCCATCAACAACACGCTGGCCTATCGCAATGTCGCGCTCGCCATCGGGACGGCGCATCCCTTCATCGGGGTGCAGCTCTTCGACCCCAACAGCCCGCGCGTGATCGAGGAGCGTCCGCTCGAGGCCTTCGCCACCGACTATGTCGCGCTGATCCGCGCCGCCCGTCCGCACGGGCCCTATGTGCTGTTCGGCCTGTGCGTGGCCGGCGCGCTGGCCTATGAGGCGGCGCGGCAGCTCGAGGAAGCGGGGGAGGTCGTCTCCCTCGTCGTGCTGGCCGATACCTGGCGGCCGGGCTTCATCGCCGACCTGCCCGCGCCCCGGCGCGCCCGGTTCCAGCGCGCCTATCGCTGGCACATGCTGAAGCGGCACATGGCGCGCCTTTCGGCGCGCGAGACCGGGCTCGCCGACGTGCTGGCGACCTATCCGAGCATCCGCCGCACCGGCGTTCTCCGGCTCGCCGGCCGGGTCGGGATGATCGAGGACCGCGCCTACAACCAGGAGGACTGGGGGAACCGCTGGTTCCTGGCGACGCTGGAGCGCGCCCGCAACGCCTACCGGCCCCGTCCGATCAAGGCGCCGATCGTGCTGCTGCGCAGCGAGGAGATGATCACCGCCGATCTCGGGGAAGACATGGGATGGTCTCCCCTGCTGCCGCAGGTTCCGAAATCCTACGCGATACCGGGCTGGCACGCCGACATGTTCCAGGGCGAGGGCGCGCGGATCATCGCGGCGCATCTGCAACCGCTGCTCCGGCAGATCCCGGCAAGGAAGCCGCGCTCGCCCCAATTGGCGGCCGAGTGAGCGGGCGATGCCCGCGGGCCGGCAACGGCAAGGCCGATGGCGGTCCGCGATCGTGCTTGCGGTGCTGGTCGCGATCCTCGCCTTTTCCGGGTTGGCCCTCGCCGCGCTGGGCCTTGCCGGAATTGGCCGGCCGGAGAGCTGGCGCGTGAGCGGGCAGGCGGGGCGGCCGATCGCCACCTTCGCCGCCACGCTGCTCTCGCAGGCCCGCCGGGCCGTCGCCGGCCCCCGCGACATCCTCCACGAGACGCTTCGCCTGCCGGATGATGGAACGTCGCGATCGACCCCCTTCATCACCGTGGATGTCTGGCATTCGGCCGCCGCCGGCCGGCGGGAGCGCCGTCTGCTGCTCTACACCCCCGGCTCGGGCAAGACCCGCCGCGACAACGCTGCGACGGCGGCGGATCTCGCCGCGCGGGGTTTCGTCGTGGTGGCGCTGGACGACATCGAGCAGGCGCCGGAACTCGCGCAGAGCGGAATGCGGCCGCTGGCGTTCGATTTCAGCTCGGGCTCGGCCTATGAGGCGACGCTCGGGGACGGCGACGTGAAGGTCGCGCTGCAGGCGGCGCGGCTGTCGAGCGTGCTGGACCGCCTCGCCGCTCTGCAACGGCAGCCGGATGCGCCGGCATGGCTGGCCGGCCTGCCGCTCGATCGCGTAGGCGCCTTCGGCTGGTCGTTCGGCGGCTCGACGGCCGCGGAAGCCAGCATCGGCGACCCGCGCATCGTCGCCGTCGCCAATCTCGACGGCTGGCTGTTCGGCATGGCGGCGCGCGGGGGCGTCGCGGTGCCCTATCTGCTGATGCTGAGCGACTTCCCCTTTCCGGCGGATCCCGTGCTCGACGATCCGGTGCCGGAGCGGCGCTACGAGGCACGGCTGACCCGTCGCGATCTCATCGAGGAGCGCCGCCTCATCGAACGGCCGGAGAGCCTCGCCATCCGCTTTCCGCGCACGGTTCACGAAAACTTGTCCGACCTCGCTGCGGCACCCGCATACTGGCGCACCTGGTTTCGGGTTGACCCGATCCGCACCAAGGCGTTGGCCGATTCCTGCCTGGCCGCTTTCTTCGGCCGTCATCTGCATGACCAGGCGGATGATGGCCGGAAGGATGCGGGCTGCCTGGACGAGAGTGTCCTGCCGTCCGGGGTGGAGCGTCTGCACACGCTCGCGTGGTAGCCTGATTGCCCGTTTCCGTGCGGCATTGAGCCGAACGGTGTTGCCCAAGGGGCACGGTTATTCCAGGCGCCCATACAATTTCACGAAAGTAAAAACCATTCCTCCATGAGAAATATTCCACGTCTTATGGATGAAATGTGGCCTTCGAAATAATCCGAAGGGTGTGGGACGGCGATATCTTTCGGATGATGCCGCAAGCGAATTGAGTGGCTGTCAATCATTCATTCTGATATATTTCGAAAATCAAATTTTTCAAAAGTCGATGCGGATCTGGATTTATAAAGTGGAAATATCGCTCATAATTTGTGAGCGAGATGTGAGTCGCCCACCGCCAAATGATTAGGCTCCGCTGCCTGATTATTCGCCAAAGGGTGCATCTGGATGGTCCATCCCGTCCTCGGGTCCGGACCCAACTGGGGGTCGTCGCGTCAGACGCGACCCTCTCTTCCGTGCAGAGCGTTTCGGCAGGGTATGAACATGTGGGCTCATTCCCTTCAGCAATGTCCTCGAAAAAATTAGTTGCATTTTCGTTTTAATTATCGGAACATTTTCGCGTCGAGTTGGTTAGGGTCCTACTACGAAGTTGCGGACCCGCCTGTCCTGTCTCGTGTTCCGCGTATGCGGTTGGCGGCAGACGCTCAGTAATTTGGTAAGGTCGGAAGCCTCCTGCTGGTTTCCGGATAAGCATAATTGCGACATGAATATCCACACGGTCCTGGGCCTTCGATGGCTTGATCCATGTGGAGCATGCGCATCCCCGGGGGGTACGAAAGCATGGAAAGCGCCAATTTTGATGTAACGATCGACAGGGTTTCGCGTTACATCGATGTCGCGCCGCGAAACAGCGGTGCGAATTCTGAGCTGAAGGCTCTGAAAGCGAATAATATTCCCGTCGCAGGTCAGGCAGATGCCTGCATTGCTCTGATCGAGCCCCGGCGTCTGCTTGGCCAGTGCCTATCGATCGCGCTGCGTTCGGTGGACCAGGCGAATGCCCTGCGCGTTTATGGAAGCGTGGCGGAATGGCGGCAGTCCTCCGACGCGTCGACGACCGCGCTGGTCATCATCTCCGCGCCGGACCTCTCCGAAGACCTGACGGCGAGCTTCGACGTGAAGAAGGAGCTCGCCGATCTGAAGGCCTGCAAGCCGCCGGTCAAGTTCGCGATCCTCTCGGACCGGGAGTCGCCCAAGCACGTCATGAACGCCATCCAGAGCGGTGCGCAGGGCTATATCCCGACCAGCATCTCCATCGAGGTGATCGCGCAGATCCTGCAGCTGATGAAGTTCGGCGGCACCTTCGTTCCGGCGACCAGCCTGATGGCGATGGCGGACAATCCCGCCGCGCCGCAGATGCGGCCCACCGACGACAATTCGATCTTCACCTCGCAGCGCCAGCTCATGGTGGCGCGCGCCCTGCGCAAGGGTGCGCCCAACAAGGTCATCGCCTATCAGCTCAACATGTGCGAAAGCACCGTGAAGGTTCACGTGCGCAACATCATGAAGAAGCTGAAGGCCAAGAACCGGACGGAGGTTGCCCTCCTCACGGCCAACATGTTCCCGGACGATACCGGCAACTGATGACATCTTGCCGATGTCCCCGGCGTTTCGATGATAGGTGCCTTGCGTGTTTCTTAAAGACCCGTGCCTTTTCAAACGTTGTTATATTGCCTTTTTCGTTTTCATGATCCGCATCGCCGGTCACGGCCGTCGATGCTCCGTTGATGACGCGTCCGGCCTTTATGCCGGGTCATGTTGTGAGGCCGGCACCATCTTCATGGTGTCGGCCTCAACGTTTTCCGGCCCGAGCCGAAGGCGCAGAAGGCCAGGATCGTGCATGCAGCCCCGGGCCGCCGCGAGACGCGCGCCTCCTCCATGGCACGCGCGGAGGGGGTCCATAGGCGCCGACGAAGGTGCGACACACCCGAAAGTGACCATCCCCCGCCGCTTCCCCCAGCGCCTGTGTCCGGCCTTGTTGCCGAAGACGTAGCCCCGCCGCCGCAGTCATGGCGGTGACGGAGCGGAGGGGTGCCGCTGTCGTCGGGGCATCGCCTGCGCAGACGCTTCGCCGGCAAGGACCATCGCCGGCAACCGCACGGCTGCAACCTCTCCAGCCGCCATAGAGAGGCCGCCACCGGCCGCCCTACGGGTTGCTGCCCGCCATGCGGGTCGGTCCGGCGGGAGTGGAAACGGATGTCGGAAGGTGGCAGCGCCCGGACCGATGATTGTCCATAAGGCGCCGCGCTCCGCTCGGGCTTGCTGCGCGGCGCGGCCGGAGAAGCCGTGGCCGGGGAGACGGGCGGATGGATATGGCGGCGACGGAAATCGTCTGCGCCCGAAACGTCGGCCGCCTCCTGTTCCGTCTGCCGGGGCCTTATTGCCCGGCCTTGGTGATGACGGCGCCCAGCAGCCTGGCCTGCAGCGTCTGGAGCCAGTGCATGTCTTCCTCCAGCACGTTCCGGGTGATGCGCCCGGATTCGACCACCAGCAGCAGCGCGTCGAGGCAGACATACAGCGCGAGGCCGCCATGGGAGGGCGTCATCGGCGGCAGGTCGACCAGCACCACGTCGTAGTCCTTCATCACGCCGGCGAGAACCGCGCGCAGGGCCGTGGCGTTTTCCTGGTGGAAGGCGGCGGGCCGGGTCGAGTGGCCGAGCGGCAGCACGTCCACCCCCGAGCCCGGCAGGTTCTCCAGCGCGTCCGCCAGCCGCGCATGACCCTTCATGACCTCCAGCAGACCGGGCCGGTCGGTGGAGTCGGTGGCGCGGGTCAGGGTCGGGTTGGTCGTGTTGGCGTCGATCAGCAGCGTGCGTCGGCCGCTCATCGCGAACATGCCGGCCAGGTGGCAGGCGAGCACGGTCTTGCCCTCGCCCTCGCGATGCGAGGTGATGCCGAGGGTGAAGCGCTCGGCCGGGCGCATGCAGATGTCGACGCGCTCCCGGATCTCGATGAGCGCCTCGCGGGCGCGACGGCCGGGGAGGGGCAGCAGACCCGCGGCGGGCGCGGTCTGGGTGGTGGCCGAGAGCGTCGCCGGCAGCGCCGCCTGCGTCCGGCGGCGCGCTTTCGTGCGCAGCCGCTTCAGCCAGCTTCGCAACGCGCTGGTGGGCGAGGGCATGGAGCCCGGCAGGCTGCCGAGATATTCCAGCCCCAGTTCGCTGCGGATCTGCCGCGGCGAGCGGATGGTGTGGTCGAGCTGGTGGCGCAGCAGGCCGACGCCGGTGCCGAACAGCGCGCTGATCAGCAGACCGAGCGCCAGCACCATGGTACCGCGCGGCTCGGTCTTGGAAAACGGCGCCGTGGCCGACGTCAACACCCGCGCATCGGCGACCGGGAAGGACTGCCGCTGCACCGCTTCGGTGAAGCCCTGGAGGAAGCTCTCATAGACCCGCTGGTAGATCTGCGCGGTGGTCTCCAGCTCTTCCAGCGTCGCGGGGGGCTTGCCGCCATCGGCGGGGGCCGCATCGGGGTTGCCGGGGCTCGCGGCGGGTGCGCCGGTTCCTTCCGAGGGGCGGGCGATGCGGTAGTCGCGGCGGGCCTTGAACTCCTGCACCGCGCGCATCGCCGCGCTCATCTGGGTGCGCAGCTCCAGCGTGCGCGCCTCCAGCCAGTCGCCGCCGACGCGGGCGGTTTCCGACCGCGCGGCGAGCTGGTGGCGGATATAGGACTCGGCCGTCGCATTGGCGACCTCTGCCGCACGCTCGGGATTGGTCGAGCTGAAGGAGATGTCGATGGCGTAGGAAAGGCCGGAGCGGCGCACATCGAGATTGCCGGCAAAGGATTCGATGATGAAACGTTCCTTCGCCTCCGGGGACATCTGGATCGGCTGCGGCTTCCAGATGCGCGCCAGCATCCGGCGCATGATGCCCGGACGAGGCTGGAAGTCGGGATCCTCGCCGAGATTGAGCTCGGCGATCACCGCCTTGGCGATGCGTTCGGAGCGCAGCACCGCGATCTGGCTCTCCACCTGGGCGGTGTCGAGCGCGAGCACGGCGTTGCCGGTCTGGCTGTTCCACTGTTCCTGCACGCGAGGGTCGATGATGATCTGCGCACGGGCGGTGAACAGCGGGGTCGCCACCTTGAGGTAGAACCCGCAGACCAGAACCGCGAACACCATCGGAATGGCGATCGTCATCCAGTAGCGGAGAAAAAAGGAGGTAATATCGGAAAGGCTGAAATGATCGCGTGCCGGCGGTTCCTGAGACCAGTTGGGGCCGGCGGAAATCTGATTTCTCCTGAACGACGTCGAAGACGAAATGAACATCTTGCCTCACGCGCAATGGCTACGCTGTGCATCGGGATCGTCGGTCGGAGACGCGCTGCACGGGTGTTGAAAAAACCTCTCCGAGTTTAATGGAATTCCCGCACGGAACCTCGATCCAAAGGGACAAATCCGGGCATCCGGCTATCCTTTGGGAGCGTGCGCAGAGCGATAGGCCTATCCGTTCGATACCGGCATCGCCCATGTTTTCGCCCTGCTTGCGTGCCGTCGACCGACCCTGCCTGCGCGCCCCTCGCCGCGACCGCGCAAGCCGGAGAGAGCACCCCGGTCGGGCCGCGCGCTGGCGTGGTTCATCCGATACCAGCTTTAACGCATCGGAATACCGTTTCGAGTGTTGCGCCGCGACGTGCCCGAGCATGTCGCAAAGGCAAGTCAAACCATTGATGGAAGAGTGGTTTCATCCCTCTGCGGAAGGCATTCGCAGAGGAAGGATCCAGTATATTGCCTACCCCAGCGTTTTCGGATTCGTCTTGCTTGCGGGATCAGGGGAAAAGTGCGATAAACCGCCAACAAGTCGTAATTTGTGATCTTTATCGACCTGTGTTCGCCGCGTTTTTCGCGCATGTCGATGATTGTGTGTCTCTATTCCCGGGCTTTCCGGGTAACTGCGACTGGTGCCTGCGGGCGTATCCTTCGACCGAAGGCATGGCCGGATCGAACGGCGTTGTTCTGCTGACGTCGTGTATTGCGCAGTGAATCGTCCGTACATTTTCAAAGAGTACGATCTGTGAGGGCGTGATGGTTCCTCATCGCATGCTGTGTCCCTTCGGCAGGCCGCTCATCGGCGCGCTTTTCACGGGTGCCGTTCTGTCGGGCCTGGCAGCCGGCTTCCCCATGCCGCGCCGGGCGGAAGCGGCAGTCGCCCCCGCCGCCACATCCTCCGCCCCATCCCCGGCCGCTCCCGCGTGCAAGCGCAGGACCGTGGCGGAGGTGGTGGCATTCGAACAGGCCTATCTGCTGAACCGCTTCGGCTCCTACGTGCCCGCGGGCATGATGTTCGCGCTGAAGAGCGACGTGGTTCCCACCGACGGCCGCGCGCGTCTCGAGCCCGGCCACGTCCGGCTGAGGCCGGACAAGCGGCCCCGGCCCATCGTGCTGCGCGCCAATGAGGGCGATTGCCTCGACGTCCGCTTCACCAACCTTCTCGCCGATGCCAAATCGGAGGAAGGCGGCATCCCGCGCGAGAATGGCGGGCGCCTGCCGGACTATGCCGCGCCGCTGCGCGGCACTCCGCAGGACGGCGCTCTGGCGCGGCCGGAAAAGGTGAGCGTCGATGCCCCGCTCACCCGCGCCGCGTCCTTCCACATCACCGGCTTCGAACTGGTGCCGATCCTCGATGCCGAATGCCCGCTCGACGCGGCCTGCGGCGGGGATGGCGGCAATGTCGGCCTGCCGGCGCAGCAGGGCATCGGCTTCAACCCCGCCACCGGCGCCGATGTGCGCGCGAGCTTCGACATCGGTTCGCTGGCGAAGCCCGGCCAGACCGTGGTGACGCGGTGGAAGGCGGGCCGCGAAGGCACCTATTTCGCCTATTCCACCGGGGCTCCGGTGGGCGGGGAGGGCGATGGCGGGCAGATCGGTCTCGGCCTGTTCGGCGCCGTGACGGTCGAGCCGGAGGGCTCGAAATGGTACCGCTCGCAGGTCACTTACGACGTGCTGCAGGCGCTGCGGGGCAACAGCGGCGGCGGCCATCCCTATGGCGCGATCGACTATGACCGCACCGCCAGCATAAGAGGCCGCGTCCAGCCCGTGCTCGGCATGCTGGATGCGGACAACCGGATCGTCGCCACCGATCTCAACGCCATCGTCGTGCTGGACGAAAAGCATCCCGGCCAACCGGAATCCGCCCAGTGCACCGGCGCCGCCTTCGGCAACACCTGCCAGCGCTCGTTCCGCGAATTCACCGTCATCTTCCACGACGAGGTGCACGCCCAGCAGGCCTTCCCGGAGCTGGAGGACGAGGGCAATCCGCTGCACAGCCTGCGCGACGGCATGGGCATCAATTACGGCGTCTCCAGCATGGGATCGCTGGTGATGTCGACCCCGGCGATGCGCGGGGTCTGGCCGGCGAAGAACTGCCCGGAATGCCGGGCGGAGGAGTTCTTCCTCTCCTCCTGGGCCAATGGCGACCCGGCGCTGCTGCTGAAATATGACGACGACGACCGGGCGAGCGGCGCGCTCTACCCCGACGATCCCTCCAACGTGCACCATTCCTATCTCGGCGACCCGGTGCGGTTCCGCAACCTTCATGCCGGGCCGAAGGAGACCCACGTCTTCCACCTGCACGCCCACCAGTGGATGCAGGACGCCAGCAACCCGGATTCGAGCTATCTCGACAGCCAGACCATCTCCCCCGGCGCAACCTTCAGCTACGGCATCGAGTTCGGAGGAGCCGGCAACCGCAACTACACGCCGGGCGACTCGATCTTCCATTGCCACCTCTACCCGCATTTCGCTCAAGGGATGTGGGAGCTGTGGCGGGTACACGATGCGTTCGACGACGGCCGCCCCGGCTTCTTCCATGCCGACCGGCCGGTCGGCCCCGGCAACGACCCCGGCATGATGAACCTGCCGGATCCCGAAATCGCGGAAGGCACGCAATCCCCGGCTCTGGTGCCGATCCCCGGCAGCGCGCTGGCGCCCATGCCGACGGCGGCCTTCCGCGGCTATCCGTTCTACATCCCCGGCAAGGCCGGCCACCGCCCGCCGCAGCCGGTGCTCGACATGGATGTCGAGAACCCGCCCGCCAACCTCGCGGTCGAGCCGGACCCGGCGCAGATCGTCGATGGCGGCCTGCCGCGCCACGTGGTGGCCGACGGCACGCTGAACCGTTCGCAGCCGGTCTATGACGAGGCGATCCGCAAGGGTGGCGATGCCGCGCAGGTCATCGCCCAGCGCGTCGCCCGGCAGGATCCCGGCGCGGTCGAGGCCTTCGCGGCGAACTGGGCCAGCATCCGCATCGACCCGGTGCCCCATAGCGGCACGGCGGACGAGAAGCGCGCCATGTCGTTCCACGAGGGCAAGCTGGTGGCGCCGGGCCTTACCCCGGTGGCGGTGCCGACCTCCGGCCAGCCGCACGAGCGCTGGTGGGCGCCCGACACCGCCTATCGCACCTCATGGGCGGCGACGCTCAGCGCCCTGCAGAAGCCGCGCACGACGCCCGCGCTGTTCTTCGTCAACGACCGGCCGCGCGCCGCCGGGGCGCCCTTCGCCAATCCTTGCCCGGCGGGCATCCCGCAGCGCGACTACCGCGCCGCCTTCATCCAGACCGAGCTGACCTACAACAAGCATGGCTGGTTCGACCCGCAGGGCCGCATCGTCATCCTCGAGAACGACATCAAGGACGTCATCGACCCCAACACCCGCACCAAATTGCCGGAGCCGCTGTTCTTCCGCGCCAATTCGGGCGAGTGCATCGTCTTCAAGTCGTCGAACTTCATGCCCAACGCGCTGAATGCCGACGACTTCCAAGTCTATACGCCGACCGACACCATCGGCCAGCACATCCATCTGGTGAAGTTCGACGTCACCTCCTCGGACGGCTCGGCCAACGGCTTCAACTATGAGGACGCGACCTTCTCGCCGGAGGAGGTGCGCGAGCGCATCTTCGCCTATAACCGCTCGCCCCACGCCCCCGGCCAGCCGGCGCGTCTCGAACCCCGGCCGCATCCCCTGTTCCGGCCCGGCGGCGACATCTACGAGGCCGCGGCCGGCAGCGTCGACACCCCCATCTACGGCCCGATCCTGAAGAAGGGCCTGTGCCCGGCGCAGGAGGCCGGCGAGAGCGACCACGACTACGAGGCCCGGCTGAATCACGAGCACCCGCTCTGCGGCGCCCAGCGCACGGTGCAGCGCTGGTGGGCGGACCCCATCGTCAATCCGGTGACCGGCAAGGACAACACCCTGCGCACCGTCTTCACCCACGACCATCTCGGCCCCAGCTCCCACCAGCAGCACGGGCTCTATGCCGGGCTGGTGATCGAGCCGGCCAATTCGGTGTGGACCACCCTCACCACCAAGCCGGAAAGGACCGACTGGGCCGGGGTCCCCGCCAGCGGCGTGCTGGCCTGCGCCGGGGCGCCGGGAACGCCCGGCCGCCCGGCCTTCTGCGACAAGCTGATCGGCGGCTCCAACCTCGCCGCGAAGACCGCGCTCAATCTGCTGCGGCCGGGCAACCGGCTGGAGGGCCCGGTCGAGCCGCGGGTGCCGCTCAAGCTGCGCGCCGATGGCGGGCCGACCGCGACCAAGGTGAACATCACCGCCCCGGCCTGCATCGGCGACAGCGATTCCAACCCGTCGCAGCCCGCCTCCGGCCTCAACCGCGCCGCCCCCTCACGCGACGCAAGCGGCCAGATCGTCTGCCCGCAGGACCGCTACACCTACGACACCCGCCGTGAATTCGCGCTGGCGATCGCCGATTTCGGCATCGCCTACAACACCGCGCTGGAGCCCATCAATCCCGAGCCGCTCGGCGATTCCGCCATCCGCGACACCACCCGCGTGCGCTTCGGCCAGCGCCATGTCGCGACCGCGCTGGCCCACCCGCTCGGCATTTCCGGCGAGGATCCCGGCAGCCAGTATTTCAACTACCGCCACGAGCCGCTGGCGCTGCGCCTGTCGGAGGCGAGTCCCAATGCCGCGATCGGCGGCTGGGACTACCGGCAGGCGAGGGCGCGGGCCGACGGCACGACCCCTTGCCAGCCCGGCGACACCGATTGCCGGGGCGATCCCGCCAACGGCTTCAGCACCGCCGTCTTCGCCCGCAAGGATGAGGACCTGGCCCGCAACCCGCTGCCTGCCGTGGTGCTGCCGCAGACCCGCGCGCTGCTCGCCGGCACCCCGGCCGAATCCCTGCTCGACCCGGTGCTGGCCGATGTCGAGCAGTGGCGCCGCAACTTCAACTGCGCGCTCTATTCGGAGAGCCTCGTCAGCGCGGGCTGCCCGGCCGGGCTCCAGCGTCTCGAACCGTGGCGCGCCTTCGGCGACCCGGCAACGCCCATCCTGCCGACCTTCGAGCGGGACCCGGTGCAGATCCGCCTCATCCAGGGGGCGCAGGAGGCGCAGCACATCTTCACCATGAACGGGGTGAAGTGGTTCCGCCTGCCCGGCGCCTCGAACGGGGCCGCGATCAACGATTCCGGCTTCACCAACGCGCAGCCGCTCGGCATTTCCGAGCATTTCGAGTTCGACGTCACTGTCAATCCGGTGCAGATGCCGCGAGCCGACTACCTCTATTTCGGCTCCTCGGTCGACCAGCTCTGGGACGGGCTGTGGGGCGTGATGCGCAGCTACACCGCCCCTGCTCCCGGCGAGGCCCGCACGGACCCGCAACGCCCGCCGCTCGCCGCGCTCGACACGCGGCTGCGGGTGCCGAAGACGAGCGGCAATGTCGAGGAGCTCTGCCCGGCCGAAACCCTGCAGAAGAAGGACGCCTTCCGCTTCTTCGGCATCAGCGCGGTACGGGTGTGCGACCTCCACGGCGATTGCGAGGCGCCGTCCCCGACCGGCATCACCTATAACAGCCGCTTCGGCATCACCGACCCGCAGGCCCTCGCCTATGTGCTGGACCAGGACCCGGTCGATTGCGACGACCGCGCCGCCTGCGAGAGCCTGCGCACCAGCTGGTCGCGCCGGCCCAATGCGGAGGTGCTGGCGGAGCTGCGCGGCCAGTTCGTCGCCGGCCGGCCGCTGACGCCCCTCGTGCTGCGGGCGGCGGCGGGCCAGTGCCTCTATATCGGCCTGCGCAACCAGCTTCCCCCCGTGCTCGAAGACGGCCCGCTGCCGGACGATGCCGGCGGCCCCGTGCCGCTGCCGGAAAACCGCGCCTTCTACAATTTCCTGCCGATGATCACCGACGGCTTCAACATCAACCAGTTCCGCATGTCGAGCACGGTCGGGCTGTCGGCGCCGCGGGTGGCGCAGAACCCGGTGTTCGGCGACGGCTCCAATGTCGGTCAGAACAGCACGGCCGCCACCAATCGGGAGCGTGCCGGCTCGCTTGTGCCGCCCTGCACCGGAAACCGCGTGCATGACGGCCCGCTGGAGTTCAACTGCCGCGGCTCCATGATCTGGAGCCTCACCGATTTCCTCGCCACGGCGCAGGGCGCCAATACCCCGGTCGAGTTCGGCGCGCTGCCGCTGCGCAGCTTCGGCGATCCGATCAAGCACCCCGCCCATGGTCTCGTCGGCGCGCTGGTGGTGGGGCCGGTGGGCTCGCGGGTCTGCGCCGATGACCGCTTCGCCACCCGCTGGCGCAATCCCCTCACCGGGGTGATCGAGCGCCGCGAGACCGGCGGGCCGAGTGCGGAGATCTGCGACGCGGCGGGCAAGCACCTCTATGTCGACCATGCCCTCGTCATGCAGGACGCGGTGAATGCCCGGCGCGGCGACATGCCGGTGCCGAATCTGTGGGGCGCGGAGGAGCCGGACGATTACGGGGTGAAGGCCATCAACTATGCCACCGAGCCGCTCTGGGCGCGCACCGGCGGCGACCCCTCCCTCGCCTTCGAGGACCGCAACGACCAGGACCAGAGCCTGATGCTGAGCTCCGCCGAGGAGACGGTGGGCGGCGTGCTGCGCTGTCGGTCCGGCGTCTCGCCGATCCTGGCGCGGACCCATCCCTGCGACCCGGAGACCCCCGTCATGCGGGCCCGCCCCGGCGAGGTGGTGCGGCTCGAGATCGTCCATCCCGGCGGCCACACCCGCCAGCAGGGTCTCGCCCTCAGCGGCCATGTCTGGAACCCCTTTCCCTGGGACAAGGGTTCCCATGTCCTCAACCGGGAGGCCGGCTCCAGCATCCGGCAGGGCGTCTATAACGGCTTCGGCCCGATGATGGGGATCACGCTGGAAGTGCCCGCCGGCGGCGGGCAGGCGCGCCCCATGGACTACCTGTTCCGCAGCCAGGCGAGCTTCCTGTTCGACGGCGGCCTGTGGGGCCTGCTCAGGGTTCAGAACGATGAAACGTCCCCGACGCCTGCCCGCTAAGCGTGCCCGGCTGGTCCAACGCGAGGAGGTCCCCGTGCCCACAGTCACGCAGATCCTGGACGAGACCGGCTTCAGCGCCGGCGCGCAGAGCCTCGACTGGGGCACCGACGCCATGACCGGCCAGAGCATCGTCGGCATGCCCGTCTCCGGCCTGCCCGACATCTACGAGGCCAATGGCAGGCCGGTGGTGGTGAACGACCAAGGCGTGCAGGCCTTCGCTCGCGACACCACCAGCATGAACGTCAACCTGCCGGACCGCTCCTCCATGCTGGTGGCCATCGTGCCGCCGGCGGACCTGCTGCCCGACGCGGCGCCGATCAAGCTGAAATTCTACACCCCGCTCCGCGAGGTCGGCGCCTATGTGACGGCGGCGGGCGATTCCGACGCGCTGTGGAAGCGCCGGCTGCACGCGATCCTGTGGGTGCGCTTCACCGGCTCGCCCAACTGGGTCGCCTCCGTCTCCGCCAACGGCCCGATGGGTCCGGTGCTGCCCCACGGTACCCCGTCCAACGCCGCCTTCGTCGGTGTGCGGGCTCAGGGCACCGATACGATCGACGCGGTGACCTTCGACGGCACGCTGATGGGACGACGGCCGTTTCCCTATCTGGTCCTCTCCAACCTGCTCTGGGTCGCCTGACCATGGCCCGCGCGCGGACCATAGGGTCGCCCGCGGGACCTGTTCGGCGCTTGCTCGCCCATGCGGCGGGCTTTGGACTCATCGTCCTCCTCACTGCACTCACCACCCACCCGTCTGCGGCCCGTGCGGAGGGGGCCCAGAGCGGTGAGGCTGATGACGGCGGGGTGCATGTCGCCTGGACCATAAGGCCGCTGGCAGAGGCCGGCGAACCGGGGCTCGCAACGCTGGAGGTGCGCCTCAGCGAGGGCCTCGGCGGCGCTCCGCTGCGGCTCGATGGCGGGCAGGTCGCCGCCTGGCTGCAACGTCGGCGCAGCAGCGTGCTGGATGCCGAGGAGAATTGCGCGGATCGGGTAAAAGCCCTTACCGGCCCAGGGCTTGGCGCCCGCGCAAGCCTCGATCTCAACGATTACCGGCTGGTGACGCTCAACACCGACCGGACGCTTGCCATCATCAATCCCTTTGTCGGGCTGAGCGGGTCGAAGCTCGAAAGCATCACGGAATTGCCAGGCACGCCAAGGGCTTGGCTTACCATCCCCGAACGTGCCGAGGCCTGGGTCGCACTCGACGAGCCCGCCCGCCTGCTTGCCTTCGACCTGCAGGCCCGCCGCATCGCCCGCACCCTCGACCTTCCCGGCCCGGCGCGAACGCTGGGATATGACCCCGCGAGCCGCCGCCTCTGGCTCGCCTTCGTCGACGGAGGGCTCGCCAGCCTCGACATCGCCCGGCCGGATACGGCACTTTCGTCTGGTCAAGACCTTGGAACCATTGCTCTATTCTCCCAGCCGCAGCGCCTCGGCGAGGATGCGCTGTCGTTGCCCGGCGTGGTCAGCCTGCACCGCGACGGGACCGTGATCCTGCATGGAAACGATGGCGAGCGTCGCTGGATCCTGCCGGAACCGCCCGCCGTCGCCGGCTACAGCCCTCTTGCCCGCACGGTGCTGGTGGCGGCGCGCAACGGCACGCTGTTCTGGCTCGATCTGGCGCGTGGCGACTCTGCTGTGGAACGAAAGATTTCGATATATCATGATGTTAGTGCCATGTCCGTGTTCGATGGAGGCCGCCGGGCGCTGCTGATGGGAGCGGGCCGCGCCTCGGTGGTCGATCTGGCGCAGGGCACCGTGACCATGACCCTCGATGCGCCGGCCGCGGCGGATGCGCTGCTGGTGAGCGAGCGCTTCATCTATGCGATCGGCGCTTCCGAAGGGCGCGCCACCCTCTGGTCGATCGCCGATCTGCGGGCCGGCAAGCTGGCGCCGGTGTCGGTGCAACTCGGCCGTGCCGCTCCCGGCGGATCGGGTGCGGCGTTGACCGTTGCGGCCCCCGGCGGCGACGGCCTGCTCTTCGCCAATCCGACCGACGGCGCCGTCTATCGCTACAATGAAGGCATGATGGCACCGAGCGGGAATTTCTCGAATTATCGCCGCGCCGCCATCGCGCTCGACATCTTCGATCCCTCCGTGCGCGAGGTGGCGCCGGGGTTCTATCGCGGCGTCATCCGGGCGCAGGACGGCGGGGCCTATACGCTGGTCCTCGCCGCCCCGCGGCCGCGCTTTCAGGCCTGTGCAAGCGTGGAGCTGGAGGGAGGGAGACCGCCGCCGACCGAGGTGCCCAAGCCGCGCCCCGCCTTTGTCGGCGCCCGCCCGGCCGACCGCGCCGATCCGCTGTATACGACCATCGAAGTGCGGCTCGATCCTCCGAAGGAAAGCGCTCAGCCTGTTGATTCTGTTTCTGATCTGACGCTTCTTGTGTTCGACCGGCACAGCGGTTGGCAGGAGCGCGTGAAGCTGCGCCGCACCGACGGCGCCCTCTATGAGGCCGAGGTTCGGCTGCCTCGGCCGGGACGCTACGATCTGCTGGCATCGAGCATATCGGCCAATCTCGGCTACACCGACGGCTTCCTCGGCGCGCTGCCGCTCGGCGGGGCACGGCCATGAAACGGCTTTTCGCGACATCCCTCGCTTTGTCCGTCCTGTTCACGGCGGCGGCAACGGCAGGCGTGTCATGGATGTCGCCCGGCCCGCGCCTGCCTGCGGTCGATGTACTCGACCAGGACGGTCGCGCGATCCGGTTCAGCGAACTGTTCGGCGACCGGCCCGTGCTGGTGAGCTTCTTCTTCACCGGCTGCACCCGCATCTGCCCGCCCCAGACCGCTCTGCTGCGGGCCTTGCAGGAGGAACTGCACAATCGCGCCGAGGCCGGCGCGAGGCCGCTGCTGCTCTCGGTTTCGCTCAATCCGCTCACCGACACGCCCGGCGAGATCCGCGCCTATGCCGCCCAGTTCGACGCCCGCCTCGGCCGGCAGGAGGGCTGGCTGATGTTGACCGGCTCTTTCGAGGAACTGACACCGGTCTGGAGCGCCTTCCAGGCCGGAGGGACCGACCCCGACACGCATTCCGACACACTCTGGATCGGCTATCCGTCGCGTCGCCAATGGACGAGAACGAGCGTGCTGTCGCCGGAGGTCACGCCGCAACGGCTGGCCGAACTGCTGCTGCAGGCCGCGCCATGATACGTTACCCCGCCATCCTGTGTGCGTTCCTCGCCGCAACGATGGCGGCAGTCGCGACAACGGGCGCGGGTGCGGCGCCGGACGGACGCGCGCTCTATCAGGGCATCGCCGCCTTCGCACCGGGCACCACCAGCCTTCCCGCGGGCTTCGGCGCATGCGCCCGCTGCCACGGCGCGGATGGAGCCGGCAGCCGGGAGGGCGCGGTGCGCATTCCCCCGCTGGTCTGGTCCGATCTCATGCACCCGCGCGGCGACGCGCCGGCATTTCGCGACGAGGCCGCCGTGCTGGCCGCCATCGCGACCGGGGCAGGACGTGATGGAACGAGCCTGAATGCGGTCATGCCGCGCTTCCGGCTGGCGCCGGCCGAGGCCGCGGCACTCCTCGCCTATCTCCATCGGCTCGGCACGGCGAAGGATCTGCCGCCCGGCGTGAGCGCCGACGCGATCACGCTGGGAACGCTGCTGCCGCTCAGCGGGCCGTCCGGCGAGGTCGGGCGGGATGTGCTCGCCGGTCTGAAGCAGGCTCTCGGCGCAGCGAACGTCTCGGGCGGACCGTTCGGGCGCCGTCTCGATCTGGTTGACGTCGATACCGCCTATGGCGCGGAGGCGGCCGCCGCCCGGCTTGCCGAGGTTCCGGTCTTTGCCGTGGTCGGCGGTCTGTGGCCGACGCGCGGGCCGGTCGACCGGCTGCTGGCGGCGCATCGGATCGCCATCGTCGCACCGCTTGCGCCGGATGAGGCCACGCCGGCCGCCGCGGAATGGAGCGTTGAACTGCTGCCATCCTCCACCGCGCAGCAGGCGGCGCTCGCTGCCACCATGGCGGGATGCTCGCAGGGCGGGGAGCGCTGGATCCTCGCGGCGGACAATCAGGACGGCGCCAGTGCATCGTCCCCCCTCAGGCGATTTGCAGGGCCGGCCGAACTGCGCGCGGCGCTGGGGCAGGCGCCCGCACGCGGCTGCCTCGGCCTCGCCCTGTCGTCCGTGTCGACGCTGCGCGATGCCGTGCCGTCGACCTGGGAGCAGCGCGTCGTGCTGCCGGTCCCGGCGGCGCTGCTGCGCGACGACGAGGAGGACGGGGGCCCGTGGAAACGGCTCGGCGGCATAGCCGGCACGCTGCTCGTCGAGCTGCTTTCGCGCGCGGGCCCGCGTCTTTACGAACACGCCCTGATCGAGGCCGCCGACCGGCTTGGCGACTTCGCGCCACTCCAGCTTGCGCCGCTGCGCCATGCGGGCGGGCGATTCCTCGGCTGGCAGGCGGACATCATGGTCATTCCCGCGGCCCGGCCGGAGCCGGTGCCGCCGGGCACATCCAACCTCAAGGGAGGCTGAACATGACAGACCGCCTGACCGCGGGATTTCTGGCGCTTGCCCTGCTGGGCCCGGTCGGGGCGGCACAGGCGCAGACGCCGTCTTTCGCCACGACCGGCTTCATCGAATCCCTTGCGCTGACCACGCCGGGCGATCCCCTAAGCGCGGGCACGATGGTGGTTTCCAACCAGCCGATCCTGCTGCCGCGCAATCTCATGGTGACGATGCCCGGACGCTACATGACGGTTCAGGACCTGTTCCGCGGGCCGACCGGCGGCGCCGTGGGAACGGCCAGCGGGCTCGCTTTGCTCGATGCGACCCCACCCAAAGTGCCATTCGAGGCGGAGGTGATCGGCAACATCGCCAATGGCCAATATGTCGCCGGCGTCGTGCGCATCTCGCAGGGCGCCCTGCATGCCGGGGCCGGCTTTATCCAGTCCATCGACGCTGCGACCGGGGAACTGCGGGTCGGCGCGCATGGCCGGACCGACGGCGCGCGGGTTCGGCTCAATGACGAAACCGGGATCTATGGCCTGCGCAACGGGGAGGGAGCCAAGGCCGCCATCGTGCTCGACCGCCGCTTCGCCCTCGATCCGGAGAACAGCCCCATCCACGCTCAGACCGGTTTTCCGGTCTGCGTCGCGAGGCCGGGCGGCGGCGATGCCGCATGCCCGGCGGGCAACCGACCGGGCGGCGTGGTCGGACTGCGCTTCACTTGCGGGCCGATTCCGGCCGCGGCGGATGCGCCGCCGGTTCCGGGCTGCGATCCTCGGCGGCCGGCACCGCTGCGCGTCGGGGATTACGTGACCTATCAGGGTATCTTGGTGCCGGATGGCGCGAACAGCTTCCTTATCGCCGCCTATGCGCTGGCCGCCGAATTGGGCATCTACACTTCCCCGCAGGCCGAGCCGGTCTATCTCGCCATCGAGGAGGCGATCCAGGGCACCAAGGGCGAGGCTTTCGGCGATATCCCGCAGGAGGAAACCACCCGTTTCCGCATCGTCGGCTTCACCACCGATCCGAGCCGCAAGGTCGAGGTCCGCATCGTCGACAGCGGTCGCAGTCCGCGCGACGCCAGCGGAAACGAGCTCGGAACCTCCTTCACCACCGGAACCGGCCTCAGCCCTTCCAACGGCCCCCAGCTCGGCCGGTTCCGCAATACCTGGCCGGCCAAGGATGACGCACGGGCGGTACGGCGCGATGTGCTGGCGCTGGTGGTCGGCAGCAGCTACCAGTCTCTGCCCAACGGCCTGATTTCGGGCCGATATACCGCGCCAATGAACGAATACATCTATCCCGAGCCCACGAGCTTCGGCATCCGGGGTTTTCCCGTTCCGGTCCCGTTCGAGAATTTCTGCTTCCTGCAGAATGGCGGGGGCACGATGGAGACCGACGGCGGAACGGTAACCCTCGGCCGGCTCGATCCATTTCCAGATTCGGGCCATCCGCTGTCGCAGCCGGTCGGCACGGGCGCGGCACGCGCCTGCGACGGGCAGTGAGGCCTTCCCGCCTCAGCCCGGCTCGCCACTCAGGCGCTTCAGATCGGCGATGACGCGCTCATTGCCGGCCCAGAGGCGGCCGGGGCGGTGCAGGTCGCCGGAAAATTCGGCCCGGCCGCCGGCCTCGCGGATGATCGCCATGGCGGCCCAGCAGTCCCAGCTGCTGATATGGGGATCGTAATAGCCGGCGAGCCGGTTGGCGGCGACATAGGAGAGCATCAGCGCCCCGGATCCGACCCGGAACAGCACGCCGCCCTCGCGATACAATCCGGCGACAAAGGCTGCCGTTTCCTCGACGGTTGCCTTCTGCGTGGCGCCGAAACCGACATTGGTCGAGGCCAGCGTCCAGTCGGGATTCACCCGCAATGCCGCGCCGTTCAGCGTCGCCCCGCCGCCTTCCACGGCGGAGTAGAGTTCGCGCAGGACAGGCGCGTAGACGACGCCGGCCACCGGCTGCTCGTTCCGCCCGATGGCGATGGAGACGCACCAGTTCGGCTGTCCGACCAGGAACGGCATGGTCCCGTCGATGGGATCGAGCACCCAGACATAGCCCGAGCGGCCGGCGACCGGCACATCCTCCTCCCCGACGATGGCATCCTCGGGAAACTGCCGGCGGATCGCGCGGCGCAGCAAGGCCTCGACGGTGCGGTCGGCCTGGCTGACGAGGTCCTGCGAGGAGGTCTTGACGTCGGTCACGAGAGTTTCGCGGTGAACGAAGAAGGTGCGTGCCTTACGGCCGGCGGCCCTCGCGAGATCCTCGGCAAAGGCCCGTCGCTGCTTCAGCGGGTCGTCCGCGGTGAGGCCTGCCGACATCGAGAGTCTCCCCAATCTTTTCCGGTCGCGCCCGAGCGACGAAATCGGATCACATTCCTGCTGGCTATGCCATTGCAAATTCCAAAATACAAATGTATCGATGTGAACACAAAAAGAGGGCTACACCTTCTTAAGTCACTGATCCTTCATCCGCTTCGGACGACGGGGTGGGTCTGCGTGGTCATGTGCCGCGGCTTGTTTGCCCGGCAGGTGGATCCGCTCCCGATCGCGAAGGCATCAGGCAAATGTGGTCCTCAACCGTTTGGGAGGGGCGGCTTCTTGCCGTCTCGGGGGTCGATGTCGTCCAGGCGCGGACGCTCGACATGCAAGGAGGAACGAATGAAGCGCTTCCTGAAACATTGCGTCAGTGCGTTTGCCCTTGCGGCAGCGACGCTGGCGGTGCCGGCGGCCGCCTCGGCCGACTGGCTCGCCGAGGCGGCCAAGCCCCTGAAGGGCACCGAGATCAGCGGCATCTTCCTCGATCGGCCGGGCTACCGCGCCATCATCAAACTCCTCCCGGAGTTCGAGAAGCGCACCGGCATCAAGGTGAATTACGAGATCGTGCCCTATGAGAACACCCGCGAGAAGGAAGTGCTGAACTTCACCTCGCGCGGCGACCTCACCATGGCGCTCGTGGACCTCGTCTGGATCGGCGAATTCGCCGAGAATGGCTGGCTGGTGCCGGTGAGCGAGCTCGCCAAGGACAAGGCGACCACCGATCCGAACCTCAATCTCGACGGCTTCTTCCCGCTGCTGCTGAACGCGTTCGGCACCTGGGGCGGCACCGTCTACGGCCTGCCCTTCGACAATTATTCCGGCCTGCTGTTCTACAATGCGTGCAAGCTCAAGGAAGCGGGCTTCGACAAGCCGCCGGCGACCTGGGAGGAGTTTGCCACTGCCTATGCTCCCAAGCTGACGGACGCCTCCAAGAACCAGTATGCCTATGCGCTGCAGTCGCTGCGTGGCGAGACCCAGTCCGCCGACAGCTTCATGCGCTTCCTGTGGCCCTTCGGCGGCTCGCTGCTCAACAAGGACTTCAAGTCCAACCTGATGAGCGAAGGCAGCCAGACCGGCCTCAAGTTCCGCCAGGACATGCTGAAGTACATGCCGCCGGGCGTCGTCTCCTTCGACCACGCCGAGGCGGTGAACGCTCTGGCGCAGGGCCAGGTGGCGATGATCACCGAGTGGTCGGCGTTCTACAACACGCTGGTCGATCCCGCGACCTCCAAGCTCGGCGACTGCCTCGCCGTCGCCCCCGAGCCCGCCGGCCCTGCCGGTCGTCTGCCCGCGCTAGGCGGCTTCTCGCTCGCCGTCGCCTCGCAGGCGAGCCCTGAGCAGCAGAAGGCGACCTGGCTCTTCATCCAGTGGGCAACCTCGGAAGAGATCGCCAAGGCGTATGTCGAGGCCGGCGGTGTTTCGGGTCGCATGGCGGTCTACAAGGATCCGGACATCAAGGCGAAGTACAAGTTCGTCGAGCCGATGGTCGCGTCCTGGGAGAAGGGTGTGCCGGAGTATCGTCCCCGCTTCCCCGCCTGGCCCGCGATCTCCGAGGTCGTCGCCGAGTGGGGTTCCAAGATCGAACTGGGTCAGGTCTCTCCCGAGGTGGGCTCCAAGGAGATCGGCACCCGCATGGAAGCCATCCTGCAGAAGGAAGGCTATTACGACGGCAAGAAGAAGCTCCTCCAGTGAGCTGAGAGCGAAGCGTGCCGCCGGTCCTCAGGGGCTGGCGGCGAGCCTTCGGACAATGGCTCGCGCTTATGCGAGCCTTTCGGGTCGGTCCGGGGCCGGTCCCGCCATCATTCTGGATGATTGGACATGTCGGTTTTGTTCGGACGGGCTCTGGATGAACTCCGGGGCTGCCTCGACAAGGTGCGTGGCAGCGATCTCGACGCCGCCATCGACGAGATCGCCAAGGCGGATCGGATCGCGCTGCACGGCGTCGGGCGCGAGGGCCTGCAGATCAAGGGCCTCGCGATGCGGCTCTTCCATCTCGGCCTGAAGTCGTCCGTCGTCGGCGACATGACGACGCCGCCGGTCGGTCCCGGAGACCTGCTCATCGTCTCGGCCGGACCGGGCAATTTCGCGACCATCTCCGCACTGATGGGTGTCGCCCGCACGGCAGGGGCCCGCACTCTGCTGGTCACGGCAGAACCCACGGGGGGAGCGGCCAGGCTCGCCGACACCGTGCTCGTCGTGCCGGCGCAGACCATGGCGAGCGATCAGGGGGCGTCGACCTCCGTGCTGCCCATGGGCTCGCTCTATGAGGGTGCGCTCTACGTGTTGTTCGAAGTGCTGATCCTCAATCTGCGGGAACGTCTCGGAGTTTCGGCCGCCGCCATGCGGGCGAACCACACCAATCTTGAATGACCGGCGCGCTCTGCGTCACATCGGGGGAGAGCCAACCGTCATGAGGGAAACGACCGTGAAACCCAACCGGGGTTACGGGCGCTGGACTCCGTTCTGGTTCCTGGCGCCGGCCGTGCTGACGCTCTTCGTCATCGGCATCTATCCGACCATCTTCGCGCTGGTCACCTCGTTCCGCCAGTACAACATCGCCCGGCCGCGCGAGGGCTTTCCCTTCGTCGGTTTCGACAACTACATCAACGTCCTTTCCGACAGTACCTTCTGGGCCTCGCTCCTGCTGACCGCGCGGTTCTACATCACCGTGCTGCCGATCCAGCTTGTGCTCGGCCTCATCATCGCGCTGCTGCTCCACAAGCCCGGGCTGGGCCTCCTGAAATCGCTGGCGCGCGTGGTGCTGGTTGTGCCGCTCGCCACCACCTATGCGGTGGTCGGCCTGATCGGCCGCCTGATCTTCAACCGGGAATTCGGGGTCGCCAACCAGTTCCTCGATGTCGTCGGCATCGGCGGGATCGACTGGCTCGGCTCGCAGGGTGGGGCGTTCGCCGCCATCGTCATCATGGATGTATGGCAGTGGACGCCGTTCTGCGCCCTCATCCTGCTCGCCGGCCTGTCCATGGTGCCGGGCGAGATCGAGGAAGCGGCGCGGCTGGAGACCCGTTCCAAGCTGGCGATGCTGCGCTACGTGCAGCTGCCGTTCCTGCTGCCGAGCCTCACCGCCATCCTCATCATGCGCTCGGCGGACGTGCTGAAGCTGTTCGACATGGTGTTCGTCATGACCCGCGGCGGACCCGGCTCGGCGACCGACCTCGTGTCGATCTACATCCAGCGTGTCGGGTTCCGCATCTTCGACCTCGGGACGGCTTCTGCCCAGGCGATCCTGCTGCTGATCCTCACCATCCTGATCAGCCGTCTCTACATCCGCGTGCTCTACCGGGAGGTCAACTGATGCGCAGCAAGTCGGGAATCCTCCTTCACGCGATCGGTCTGGTCCTGATCATCGCGTTCTCGCTGTTCCCCTTCTACTGGATGGTCTCGTCGAGCTTCAAAACCCAGGCGCAGATCCTCGCATCCCCGCCGCAGTGGTTCTTCACGCCGACGCTGCAGAACTATGCCGACATCTTCGCCGACGCGAAGGTGGTCAACGCGATCATCAATTCGCTGATCGTCGCCACCTCGACGACGCTGCTGGCGGTCGCTCTGGGAACGCCGGCGGCCTTCGCGCTCGCCCGGTATGAATTCAAGGGCAAGTCGGACCTGTGGTTCTGGTTCATCTCGAACCGCATGACGAGCCCCATCGTGCTGGCGCTGCCGGTCTATCTGATCGCGATGTATGCGAACCTGCTCGATACCCATATCGTGCTGATCCTGATCTATCTCACCTTCAACGTTCCGATCGTGGTGTGGATCGTCACCGACCAGTTCAAGTCGATCCCGCCGGATCTCGAACAGGCGGCGCGGCTCGACGGGGCGGACCAGTTCACCATCTTCCGCAAGATCTACCTGCCGCTCGGCGCCCCGGGCATTGCCGTGTCGGCGATCTTCTCCTTCATCTTCTCGTGGAACGAGCTGCTCTATGCGCTGGTGCTGACCCGCCGCAACGTGCAGACGGCGCCCGTGGTCGCGACCTCCTTCATGTCCGGCTATGAGCTGCCCTGGGGCAAGATCATGGCGACGGGCACGGTCATCGTTTTGCCGGTCACCATCTTCGCGCTCATCGTCTCCCGCCACATGGTGCGCGGCCTGACCATGGGAGCGACCAAGTGACGGAGGCGCGCGAACCCATCCGCTTCGGCATCAACCTGTCCTTCTGCGTGAAGCGCTGGGTGACGCCGGAGCTCTGGGCGCCTCTGGTCCGCGAGCGGCTGGGTCTCGAGCTCGTGCAGCTGAGCTACGACCTCATCGACCCGATGTGGCCGGATGAGGTGCTGGATCGCCATGCGAACGCCATACGCCGTGCCGCGGCGGAGAACGGCATCACCGTGCACAGCGCCTTCATCGGCCTGGCGCACTACACCTACAACCAGCTGCTCCACCCCGATCCGGCCGTGCGCGATTATGCGGAAGGCTGGCTCGGCCGCGCCTATCGCGTGGCGGCTCTCGCCGGCATTCTCGAGGTCGGCGGCCCGCTCGGCGCCATCGCCTCCCGTCCCGATGGTGCCGAGTCCGAGGCGCTCGACGCGCGTGACTACGACGATCTCGTCGCCCGGATGCTGCGCCTGGCGGAACGAGCGAAGGTGGAAGGCTTGACCGGGCTCTATGTCGAGCCGACGCCGCTGCGCCGGGAATGGCCATGGACCGTCGACCAGGCGCGCGGCATGATGACGGATGTCGCCGGCAGCGCAGTGCCGTGGCGCTATTGCGTCGACTGGGGCCATGGAACCTTCGAGCCTCTCTACGGGCCCGATCACGGCGCAATGGAACCGTGGTTCACCGGCCTCTCCGACGTGATCACGGCCGTCCACATCCAGCAGACCGATTTCGCCTTTGACCGGCATTGGGATTTCACGGTTCCCGGCCGCGTCGATGCCGAGGCCGCCGCAGCGATGCTGCGGCGTACCGGGCTCGCCCGCTGGCCGGTTTTTCTCGAGGTCTTCTATCCCTTCGAGCAGGACGACATTTCGATCCTGAAGGCGGTGGAAGCCTCGGCCCAGCTCCTCAAGCGCAGCTTCGCCTGAGCGGGAGATGGCCATGACCTACAGCCACGATGCGCCGAACGTCTTCTCCGCCCAGGAGCTGGATGCCGCGCAGGTGCGTGCGCGGGTGGCGTGGCTGTATTTCGTCGGGGGCCTTACCCAGCAGGAGATCGCCGACAAGCTTGGCATCACCCGGCTGAAGGTAAACAAGGTGTTGGGGCAGGTGCGGTCGGAGGGCTCGGTCGTCATCGACATCCGCCTGCCGCTCGCCGAATGCGTCAATCTCGAACATCGGCTCGTCGAGCGCTACGGGTTGTCCGAGGCGTGCGTGGTGCCGAGCCTGGCGGATGTCGCCGAGCAGCAGCGCGTCATCGGAGAGGCGGCCGGGTCGATGTTCGATCGCCTGCTGCGCCCTGGCATGGGTGTCGGCGTTGGGCTCGGCACCACGCTGGTGGCCGGGCTGAAGCGCATCACACCCCGTACGCTGGCTGATACCTGGGTATGCTCGCTGATGGGCGGACTTACCCGCGGTTCGGGATCGAGCACCTTCGAGGTCGCCACCGGCTACGCGCGCGCCATCGGGGCGGAGTGCTACTACTTCGCCGCCCCGCTCTATTTCCCGACGCCCGAGAGCCGGGAGGCACTGCTCGCCCATCACGGCATCCGCGAGACCATGAACCGTGCGAGCTCGGTCGATGCGGTCCTGCTGTCGAGCGGCGACATGAGTCCGCTCTCGCTGCTGGTGAAGACCCAGACCGTTTCGCAGAATCTCGACGGCCTGCGTGCCGCCGGCGCGGTGGGCGATCTGCTGGGTGTGTTCCTGGATGCGGACGGCCGCCCGGTGGATCATCCCCTGAACGAGCGTGTGCTGGCGCTGTCGCCGGCGCAGGTTCGCTCCATCCCCTGCTCGATCCTCGCTTCCGGCGGCATGCACAAGGTGCCGGTGGTGCGCGCGATCCTCCGGGGAGGCTATGTGAAACGACTGGTGACGGACGAGAGCTGCGCCGCGGCGCTGCTCGAACGATGAGTTTGACGCTCCACACCCGCGCCCCTCTGGTGCGGATGTGGCGATCCTTGATTTAGGAGCTTGGGCCCGATGAGCTTTTTGCAGCTGGACACCATCAAGAAGACCTATGGCGATGTGAGCGTCATCAAGGGGGTCAGCTTTGCCGCGGCGAAGGGCGAGTTCGTGGTCTTCGTCGGTCCGTCGGGCTGCGGAAAATCCACGCTGCTGCGGATGATCGCCGGGCTCGAGGACGTCACCGAGGGACATCTCTATATCGACGGCAAGGACGTGACCTATGAGGAGCCCGCCAAGCGCGAGCTTTCCATGGTGTTCCAGTCCTATGCGCTCTACCCGCATATGAGCGTGTTCGAGAACATGGCGTTCGGCCTGCGCATGGCGAAGGTGCCGGAGGCCGAGATCAAGACGCGAGTGACGGAAGCCGCGCGCATCCTCCATCTAGAGCCGTTGCTCGACCGCAAGCCGCGCGCGCTTTCCGGCGGCCAGCGCCAGCGCGTGGCGATTGGCCGCTCGATCGTGCGCCACCCCAAGATCTTCCTGTTCGATGAGCCGCTGTCGAATCTCGACGCGGAGCTGCGGACCCAAATGCGGGTCGAGATCGCCAAGCTGCATCGCGACCTCGGCACCACCATGGTCTATGTCACGCACGATCAGGTCGAGGCGATGACGTTGGCCGACCGCATCGTGGTGCTGCGGGCCGGGCTGGTGGAGCAGATCGGAACACCGACCGAGCTGTATGACCGGCCGGCCAACACCTTCGTCGCCGGCTTCATCGGCTCGCCCAAGATGAACTTCATCAAGGCCAGCGTCACCGGCGTCGGCTCTGGCTCGCTCACGCTCGCCAACCCTTCTTTCGTCGGCGGCACGCTGTCGGTCGAGACGGTGAGCACCGGTCGCGTCAAGGCCGGCGACACCGTCATCGTAGGCTTGCGTCCGGAGCATCTCGAGCTCAACGCGGCCCAGCCGCTCTTGTCCCTCACGCTGGATTTCGCCGAAAATCTCGGTGGCGCCACCCAGCTCTACAGCCGCAGCGAAGGCGACATCGTCGCCATCGTCGTCCACGGTCGCCCCGATGTGAAGCCGGGCGACACGCTGCGTGTCGGCATCGAGGGTCGCCATATCTATCTCTTCGACGCCAATGGCCTTGCCCTCTGACCGGGCGCCGGCATCTCTCAACAGGACATAGACCCGTGATTGCACTGGTTCTGGAAAAGAAGGGCGAACTCGCCCTGCGTGACATCGAGCTGCCGACCGAGGTCGGCCCGGATGACGTGAAGATCTCCATTCACACGGTCGGCGTCTGCGGCTCCGACGTGCACTACTATACCCATGGTGCCATCGGCTCCTTCGTGGTCCGCGAACCGATGGTTCTCGGCCACGAGGCCGCTGGCACCGTGGTCGCGGTCGGCTCGAATGTGAAGAACCTCAAGATCGGCGACCGGGTCTGCATGGAGCCGGGGGTGCCGAACATGAATTCGCGCGCCACCAAGCTCGGCATCTACAATGTCGATCCCGACGTGCAGTTCTGGGCGACCCCGCCGGTGCACGGCGTGCTGACGCCCGAGGTGGTGCACCCTGCCGCCTTCACCTACAAGCTGCCGAACAACGTCTCCTTCGCCGAGGGCGCGATGGTCGAGCCCTTCGCGGTCGGGCTGCAGGCCGCGACGCGTGCCCATATCACGCCCGGCGATGTCGCCATCGTGATCGGCTGCGGCCCCATCGGCATCATGACAGCGCTCGCCGCTCTCGCCGGTGGCTGCGCGCGTGTCTACATCTCCGACCTCTCGGCCCCCAAGTTGGCCATCGCCGGCCAGTATCCCGGCGTGATCCCGGTGAACATCACCGAGAAGAAGCTTGCCGACGTCATTGCGGCCGAGACGGATGGCTGGGGTGCCGACGTGATCTTCGAGGCAAGCGGCAGCCCCCGCGCTTATGACGGCATCTTCAACCTTTTGCGCCCTGGCGGCACGCTTGTGCTGGTCGGCCTGCCGGTCGAGCCCGTGAATTTCGACGTGCCGGCCTCCATCATCAAGGAAGCCCGCATCGAGACCGTGTTCCGCTATGCGAACAATTTCGACCGTGCGGTGAATCTCATCGCGTCCGGCAAGGTCGATCTGAAGCCGCTGATCTCGGAAACCTTCGATTTCGCGCAGAGCATCGAGGCGTTCGACCGCGCGGCCAAGGGCCTGCCCACAGATGTGAAACTGCAGATCCGCATGCCGGACTGAGGTCTGCCGGACTGAAGGCTGCCGGCGGCGCTTGCGAGCGCCGCCGGGCGGTCATTCGAGGATTGAGGACAGAACATGGGTAACAGGCTTGAGGGCAAGGTAGCGGCCATAACGGGCGCAGCCTCCGGCATCGGGCTCGAATGCGCGCGCGCCATGATCGGGGAAGGTGCCAGCGTGGTGCTGGTCGACCGCGCGGCCGATGCTCTGGAGGCGGCGGTGGCCGATCTCGGCGGCGCGGCGAGCCCGCTCGTTGTCGACCTCACCGATCCGGCGAGCGTGGCATCGATGATGCCGGCGATCCTGGAACGGCACGGCCGGCTCGACATCTTCCACGCCAATGCGGGCGCCTATATCGGCGGCGATGTCGTCACGGCCGATCCGGACGTTTGGGACCGCGTGCTGAACCTGAACGTCAACGCCGCCTTCCGCTCGGTGCAGGCGGTGCTGCCGCACATGGTGGAGCGCAAGACCGGCGACGTGATCTTCACTTCCTCCATTGCCGGGGTGGTTCCTGTGGTGTGGGAGCCGGTCTACACCGCATCCAAGTTCGCGGTGCAGGCCTTCGTCCACACCGTGCGCCGGCAGGTGGCGAAGCATGGCGTGCGCGTCGGCGCCGTGTTGCCCGGGCCGGTGGTGACGGCGCTCATCAAGGACTGGCCGAAGGCAAAGCTCGACGAGGCGCTGGAAGCGGGTGCATTGATGCAGCCGCAGGAGGTTGCCGATTCGGTGGTCTTCATGCTGACGCGGCCGCGCAACGTTACCATTCGCGACCTCGTCATCCTTCCGAACGGGACGGATCTCTAGACCATGAGCACTTGCTTCGCCGGCATCGACGTGGGGACGGGCAGCGTCCGCGCGGGCATCTTCGACGAGAGCGGCACGCTGCTGGCGGTCGCCAAGCGGCCGATCACCTTGTGGAAGGAGCCCGGCGAGATCGTCGAACAGTCCAGCGACGAGATCTGGCGCTGCATCGGCGAAAGCGTGCGCGAGGCGGTGGCGACGGCAGGTGTTGCTCCGGGGGACATCGCGGGCGTCGGTTTCGATGCCACCTGCTCGCTAGTGGTTCTTGGCGAAGGCGGCATGCCGCTGCCGGTGGGCGCGCATGGCGACGCCAATCGCAACATCATGGTGTGGATGGATCATCGCGCCACCGGGCAGGCCGAACGCATCAATGCCCTCGGCAGTCCGGTGCTCGACTATGTCGGGGGCACCATTTCGCCGGAGATGGAGACGCCGAAGCTGCTCTGGCTGAGCGAGAACCTGCCGGCGACCTTCGCAAAAGCCTGGCAGTTTCTCGACCTCACCGACTTCCTCACCTGGAAGGCGACGGGCTCATTGGCGCGCTCGGTCTGCACCGTGACCGGCAAGTGGACCTACCTCGCTCATGAACAGCGGTGGGACGGCGATTATTTTCGCAAGATCGGCCTCGGGGTACTTGCGGACGAGAATTTCACGCGCATCGGCACCGAAGTGACTTCAGCCGGCAGCCCGCTCGGAACGGGGCTGACGCAGCAGGCGGCTTCCGAACTCGGCCTCTTGGCGGGTACCCCCGTCGGTACCGGTCTCATCGACGCTCACGCCGGCGGACTCGGCACGGTCGGGGCCCGCGGCGGTGAGGGCGATGTCCTGAACCGGCTGGCCTATGTGTTCGGCACCTCGGCCTGTGCCATGCTGACCACGCGCGAGCCGGTGTTCATCAAGGGCGTGTGGGGGCCTTATTTCTCCGCCATGGTGCCGGGCTATTGGCTGAACGAAGGTGGGCAGTCGGGAGCCGGTGCGGCGATCGACCGGCTGGTCGACATGCATCCCGCCCGCCCCCGAGCGGGCGAGTTGGCGTGTGCGGATGGCCTCAGCCTCACCGGCTGGCTGTCGAAGCAGGCCGAAGCCAAGGGCGGTGCGGAGGCCATCGCACGCCTCGTCGGCACCATCCATGTGGTGCCGGAATTCCTTGGCAACCGCGCCCCTTCGCCGATCCTCATGCCCGCGGCATCATTGCCGGGCTCGGCATGGAGGACGGGCTGGACGACCTTGTCGGGCTTTACATGGCGGGCCTTGCGGGCCTCGGCTATGGCCTGCGCCAGATCCTGTCCGCGCAGGCAGCAAAGGGTGCGCCGAGCGCAACGGTGGTGGTCAGCGGTGGCGCCGGGCAGAGCCCGCTGGTGCGTCAGGTGCTGGCGGATGCGACGGGCGTGAATGTTGCGGCGACGACCTCGCCCGAGCCAGTTTTGCTCGGGTCGGCGATCCTTGGTGCGGTGGCGGCGGGCCGGTTCACGGATGTCGAGGCGGCCATGGCTGCGATGTCCGAACTCGGCATCACCTACCGCCCGGCGGCGGCGACGCGCGCGTGGCATGACAAGAGGTTCGCGGCCTTCGAGACGCTTCAGGCGGCCTATCGCGTCATTCGCGACTGAGGCGAGGCGCACCACGAAAAAGGCCGGCCTCGCAATCGGGGCCGGCCTTTTTTATTCCCGATACTCAGCTGCTCAGGTCCTACCGGCCACCGTGTCGCGCATGGTCTGGATCAGTAGCACGGCGACCGTGGCACCGGCATCCTGCAGTCCGACCGTCTTCGCCTGGAAGGCAGCGGCCTTGCCATGCTGCGCCTGCATCGACTTGGTTGCCTCCAGCGCCTCCTCGGCGGCGGTGGCGGCATCCCTGAGTGCGGTGTCCAGTGTCGTGCCGGACGCTGCTGAGACTTCCAGCGAACGGGCCATGGGGTCGAGAACGTCGAGGATGGTCTTGTCACCGAGCTTGGCCTTGCCGCGCTCCGCCACGCCGTCGGCGAAAGCACGCCAGAGCGCGGCGGCCTCGGCGGTGCCGATGGCGTCCTTGCCCTCCAGCGCCTTGCTGCCGCGCAGGAAGCCGGTCGCGGTCAGCGTACCCATGGTCGAGGGTGCGGTCTTCGCCATGATCACGCCGGCGCTGCGCAGCAGCTTCGAGATGCCCGCGCCGGCGCCTTCCGCCGTGACGGTCTCGGCCGCGGCGGCGAAGGACTTGCTCATGGTGATGCCGAGATCGCTGTCGCCGACCTTGCCGTCGAGCGCGATCAGGAACTCGCGCTGCTCGGCGAACATGGCGCGCCAGGCGTCGAACAGGGCGATGAGGTCGGCAGCGTTCAGACGGTCCATGGCACGCCTCACAGCTTCACGTGCTGGAAGAAGGGCGTATTGGCCGGCGCGTCGATCAGGCGGTCGAGCTCCTCGTCGAGGGTCAGCACCGAGATCGAGGCGCCCGCCATCTCCATCGCGGTGGCATATTCGCCGATGAAGACATGTCTGGCCGTGGCGCCGCGCTCCTCCAGAAGCTGGGAAACGCGACGGAACAGGATGTAGAGCTCTTCCTTCGGCGTCCCGCCAAGACCGTTCACCAGAACCGCGACCTGCGAACCGACGCCGAGATCCTGTTCGGCGAAGATCCGCTCCATCATCTCGTCCACCACGGCATCGGCCGGGGCGAGCTTCTTGCGGCTGATGCCGGGCTCGCCATGGATGCCCATGCCGATTTCCATCTCGTCCTCGCCGATCGAGAAGGTGGCATGACCGACTTCCGGTACCACGCAGCTCGACAGGGCGACGCCGATGGTGCGGGTGCCGAGACGGGCCTTGTCGGCTATACGGGCGACCTCGTCGAGCGGAAGGCCCTCGGCGGCCGCGGCGCCGGCCGCCTTGAACAGGAAGAAGATGCCGGCAACGCCGCGGCGCTTGTGCTCCTCGCCGACGATGGACGAGGCCGCGTCGTCATTGCCGACAACCTGTTTCACCTGGATGCCGTCGAGATCGGCGAGTTCGGCAGCCATGTCGAAATTGATGATGTCGCCGGTATAGTTTCCGTAGATGTAGAGGACGCCCGCGCCCTTATCGATCGCTTTGGTGACTTCGTACATCTGCTCGGCGCTCGGCGACTGGAACACGCCGCCCACGGCCGCGCCGTCCAGCATGCCGTCGCCGACATAGCCGAGAAAGACCGGCAGGTGGCCCGAGCCGCCGCCTGTGGCGATACCGACCTTGCCCGCCGTCGGGCGCGCGGTCACCATGCAACGCCGGTCTCCGGCAGCATAGGTGAGCTGCTTCGGGTGGGCCCGATAGATGCCGTCCAGCATTTCATCGACGAAATCGACGGGATCGTTGAGAAACTTCTTCATTTCACGTGTCTCCGAAAGCTCAGCTTTTCTTCTGCGCGGTCACGAAGAAGGCGGCGGCGAGCAGGATGAAGCTGCCGACGACAACGCGCTGCCAGGTGCTGGGAATGCCGACCATGACCAGCACGCTGTTGACCACCACCACCAGCAACACGCCGAGAAGGGTGCCCAGCACGGTGCCGGTGCCGCCGGTGATGCGGGCGCCGCCCAGCACCACGGCGGCGATGACGTTGATCTCCGTTCCGACGAGATCGAACGGGTTCGACTGCCGGTTGGCGCAGGTGTGGATGATGCCGGCCAGACCGGCCAAGGCGCCGGCATACGCGAACAGGAAGATATGGACCGTACGCAGATTGTAGCCGAGCCGTCCCGCGACGCTTGCGTTGCCACCCACGGCGAAGATCGCGCGGCCCATAAGCGTTCGGTTGAGAATCCACCAGGTCAGCAGGGCAGCGATCGGCAGCACGAGGAAATACATCGGCAGCGTGATCGTGCGCCCGTCGGCGGAATCGAACTGCAGCAGCGGCATCCGGCCGAACGCGCCCATCTGCGGGGGCAGCGACATGATCCAGACCGTGCCGATGAAGGACAGCAGGAAGCCGCGGAAGAGATATTGCGTGCCGATGGTGACGATCAGCGAGGGCACGCGCAGATTGTGCACCAGTAGTCCGTTGATGGTGCCGAGCAGCGCGCCGCCCGCCATCGCCATCAGGATGATCGCCGGCATCGGGATCCAGGGGGCGTGTTTCGAGACGAGCAGCGTCAGCGAATACATGGTGAAGGCGGCGATCGCGGTGAAGGACACGTCGATGCCGCCGGCCGCGAGGATGATGAACACGCCGAGCGCAAACAGGCCCATCACCACGCTGGCACGGCCGATGTCGATGAGCGAGGACGGCTGCAGGAAGGCCGGATTGACGACAGAGACGATGACGCAGATCGCCATCAGCAGCAGGAAGGTGATGACTTCCGGCCGGCGGCGCACCAGTTCACGCAGGCTGAAGCCGCCGCGTGTGCCGGGTGCCGTCTCCAGCTCCACCGAGCTCATTGGGCATTCTCCGTCTTGGAAGCCAGCATTGCCTGGTAGAGCTGGTCCTCATTGGTGGCGAGGGCATCAAATTCGGCAACGATGCGCCCTGCATTCATCACCAGGATGCGGTCGCAGTTCTGCAGGAGCTCGGGGAGGTCGTCGCTGACGATGACGAGCCCCATCCCGGCCTCGGCCAGCGTCTGGATCACGCGATAGATCGTGTCCTTGGACCCGACATCGACGCCCACGGTCGGCCCGTGCAGCACAAGCAGCTTCGGCAGGATCGAGAGCCAGCGGCCGATCAGCACGCGCTGCTGGTTGCCGCCGGAGAGCGCACCGACCGGAAGGTCGAGGTCGCGCGTGTTGAGCCGCATGTCCTGCGAGATCTTCGCCGAAAGGGCGCGGCCCTTCTCCTTGTCGACAATGCCGAGCGCGTTGCAGAGCTTGCGCACGACGAGGGCGATCTCGTTCTCGAAGATCGACTTGTCGAGGAACAGGCCTTCGGCCAGCCGGTCCTCCGGCACATAGCCGATGCCGTTCGCGATGGCCTGCGCCGGGTGGCGGATCCGCCGGTCGGTACCCTCGAGGCTGAGCGTACCGCTCGCGGCCGGGCTCACGCCGGCAATCGCCATCGCCAGCTCGTTGCGTCCGGAATCCGCGAGGCCGGTAATGCCGAGAACCTCGCCGGTCCGCACCGAGAAGCTGATCTCCTCGAAAGCCGGCCGGCGGGTGAAGTTGCGGACGTGGAACAGCTCGGCGGCGCCCGGCTTAGCCGAGCGGTAGCGCCCGGCGTCGATTTCGCGGCCGGTCATCAGCTCGGCGAGCTGCTTCTTGCTGTAGTTGGCGATCGGTCCCTGGGCCACGCACTGGCCGTCGCGGAAGACAATGGCGTGGCCGCCGATGCGGTAGCACTCGTCCAGCTTGTGGGTGACGAAGAGCACCGCGACGCCTTCCGAGCGCAGCCGGGCGACGACGGCGATCAGATTGTCGACCTCGCGGCGGGTGAGCGAGGTGGTGGGTTCGTCCATGATGACCATCTTCGCCCGCGTGGCGATGGCGCGCGCAATGGCGACGAGCTGGCGCTGGGCGAGAGGCAGGTCGGAGACGATCGTGGCAAGGAAGGCCCGGTCGTCCGGCAGGCCGACGGCCCGCAGGGCCGTGGCGGCGGTTTCCCGCAGCCGGGTGGTGTTGAACAGCCGGGCGAGCGATCCGCCGGAATGCACCAACTGCTCGTTCAGCGCGACATTCTCCGCGACCGAGAGGTTCGGCAGCAGGGACAGGTCCTGGTAGACGGTCTCGATTCCCGCGGCCAAAGATTGGATAGAGGTGAGCGAGCGGAACGAATGACCTTCGAGGATGATCTCCCCCTCGTCCGGCACCAGCGCTCCGGACATCACCTTGATGACCGTGCTCTTGCCGCAGCCATTCTCGCCCAGCAGGTGATAGGCCTCGCCCGGCTCGATGGAAAAGCTGACGCCACGCAGGGCATGCACGCCGCCGAACCGCTTGTGGATCTGGCGCAGCTCAAGGAAGGCCTTCGCGCCGGCGGGCGCGCTGTCGATGCTGGAGTGGGGTGACACGCGGGTCCCTTTCGGCCGGACGGCGGATCAGGCGGCGATGCGCCGCGAGGCCGGAGGCCGTTCAGCCTCCGGCCCGACGTTTCAGGTTGTGATCAGAACAGCCGGTCCTTGTAGGTCGACTTGTCGACCAGCACCATGCCGTTGCCGATGACGAGCACGCCGTCGCCAGCGCCCTTGGTGATCTTCACCTTCTCATAGCCGGGCACGCCGAGATCCATGCCGTCCTTCAGCTCCTTCTTGTTGACGAGGAGCTTGGCGACCGCATTCATCGCCATGCCGGCATATTTGGGATCCCAGAACCCGATCGCGGTGATGGCGCCGGATTCCAGCAGGTCAGCCGAGGGGTTCGGCAGGCCGGTGCCGACCAGGCACACCTTGCCGGAGAGGCCGGCTTCGTCGATGGCGCGGCCGACGCCGAGCACGTCATTGCCCGCCGAAGTCTGGAAGCCCCGGATGTCCGGGTGCTTGCGCAGGATTTCCTTGGCCTTCTCATAGGTCCCGTTGGCGTCGTCGAACGACTCGTTGTTCGGGTCGACGAGCTGCATGTCGGGGTGATTGGCCTTGGCATTGGCTTCGCCGGCGCCGACCCACTGCATATGGGTCCGGCTGCCGAGCGAGCCCACGAACGTGGTCCACTTGCCCTTGCCGCTCATGCACTGCGCGAGACGCTCGTTCAGCGCCTTGCCGTAATCGGCGTTGTCGAAGGCCTCGATGTCGGCCTGCGTGTTCTTCTGGTTGTCCGCCTCGTGGGTCACCACGACGACGCCACGATCCATGGCGCGCTTCAGCGTGCCCTCGAGCACGGAAGGATCCATCGGCACGACGGCGAGGGCGTTCACGCCCTTGGCGATGAGGTCCTGCACGATCTGGAGCTGCTGCGCGGCATCGGCGGTGGCAGGGCCGTACTGCGTGGCGACGACGTCCGGATTGTCCTTTTGGAACTGCTTGACGCCGGTTTCCATGCGGTCGAACCACGGAATGCCCGAGATCTTGACCACCGTCGCGATGACCGGCTTGTCGGCCGCCATCAGGGCACCGGCCGAGCCGACCGCGACCGCAGCGGCGATGAGCGAGCCGGCAAGAACCTTCTTGGACTTCACTCCCATGACTTCCTCCACTGGAAATTCCCTCATATGTCCGGGGCAGCGCGTGAGGGATTCGCAGCCGCCCGGTGTCTTCATTCCAGATGCGTCTTCATGCCGGCTTCTTGCGACGGCCCGGCGTGAGCAGGCCGACGAGGTCGTAACGGCTGACGGCAAGGAAGGCGAGAAGGAGGGCGCCCCACGCGAAATCGCGCACGAAGTTGGACAGCCCGCCGAAATTCAGCATGCTCGAGAGGAGCTGTAGCGCGATTGCCGCCATGACGACGCAGATCACCCGGCCATACCCCCCCTCGGGCCGCACGCCGGCCATGACCGCGATGAGGATCGCGATCAGCAGGTAGGACGTGCCGTAGTCCCACTTCACATTGACGTTGCGCGCGGCGATCACGACACCCGCGAGCCCCGAAAGCATGCCGCTCATGGCATAGGTCGCAATCAGCACGCGGTCCTTGGGAAAGCCGGCATAGGTGGCAGCCTTGGGATTGGTGCCCATGAGCATCAGCCAGAGGCCGAAGGGCGTGAACTTCAGCAACGCGGCGATCAGCGCCGCGACGGCGACGAACAGAACGAAGCTGACCGGCACGCCCAGCAGCATGCCGTTGCCGATGCTGGCCAATGGTTCGGGGCTGCCGACCGTCACCGCCCGCCCGTCCGAGACCACGACGGCGATGCCGGTGAATGCCATCTGCGTGCCGAGAGTGCACAGGATGGGGGTGATGTTGAGCCGGCTGATGAGCAGGCCGTTGATCATGCCGCCCAGGCAGCCGACGATGACAGCCACCAGCATGAAGGCGATCGAGAAAGCGAACGCGCTGTCCGTGCTGGAGATCAGCGCTCCCACCAGCACGGCGGACAGCACGCTCGACAGATTGGCCAGCGCGATGCCGGACAGGTCGATGCCGCCATTGCCCGCGCACATGGCGAGCATCACGCCGATGGCGAGGAACCCGATCTCGGGAAGCTGGCTGGTCATGGACTGAAGATTGAAAAGGGAGAGAAAGCTGCCACCGGAAATCGCCGCACCCGCCGCCAGCAGGAGCACGTTGATGCCAATGAGCATGACCAGCTGCCCGCCGGTGGTCCGCATGGTCGCCCTCCCATATGTTTTTTAGTAAATTTGGACCAGCTTCACTAAATTTGGTAGCAAAGCGACGGAGGCGGCGCAAGCCGCTTTTGAGGCAGCGGGGCTCGATCCTTAGGTGGAGATGTGAGGCGAGGGTAGCGAGCGGAAATGGGGCATCACTGCTGCCATTTTGCCCGAACGGTTGACCAGTCGCTCATTGTGTAAGCAATGCTTCACTAATCAGCGCCTTTGAACGCCATTTCCCGAGCGGGCACGCGTCTGAATCCGATACGAAAAAGGGGAGAGCGGGCGGTCATCGGGGCTTGGCATTGGGTCAAAAGAGAGTAGTAATTTTTACTAAACAAGATGCCGCCATCCTCGGATATGGCGGTCCCAAGGGCGGAATCAGTTCGGGCCATGGCCGACAGGAAACCTCTGACCATTCGTGACATTGCGCGTGCGGCTGGCGTCTCGCCGTCCACCGTTTCGCTGGTGCTGAACGGCAAGGGCGAGATTTCCGGGATCACCCGGGCGCGGGTGATCGAGGCCGCGGCCCGGCTGAAATACGTGCCGCGCGCGAAAGGGCGGCTGGACGCAGCGGAAACCATTCGTTTTCTCAAGATCGCGCGCCATGGCCACACGGTGAACCGCGATCACAGCGTCTTCATCTCCGATTATATCGACGGCATGTCGAACGAGGCGACCCGCCGCGGCTACACCCTTGAGGTGGTGAGCTTCGAGGCGCAGAACGCCGCTGCCATTGCCGAGACGCTGGCGGGCTCGCCGATCAGCGGGGTGATCGCGCTCGGCACCGAGCTGTCGGAGGTCGACATCGTCACGATCCAGGCCGCCGGCGTGCCGACGGTGTTCATCGACACCTTCCATGACGTGGTCGATGCCAATTTCGTCAACATGAACAACGAGGATGCGGTCCACAAAGTGCTGTCGCGGTTCCGCGATCACGGCTTCCGCCGCATCGGCTTCGTGGCGAGCCATGTCGAGACCACGAATTTCCGTCTGCGGCAGGAGGCCTTCCTCGCCAATATGGCGCGTCTCGAACTGCCGGTGGATCCGCGCCATGTCGTCTCGGTCGAATCCACCTTCGACGGCGCCTATATGGACACGCTGGCGCTTCTGGCGGCGGGTCCCGATCTCGCCGAATGCTATTTCTGCACCAACGACGTCATCGCCTATGGCTTCATCAAGGCGCTGCGGGAGTTCGATATTCGTATCCCCGAGGATGTCTCGATCATCGGCTTCGACAATCTGCCGCTCAGCTCCACCATGGAGCCGTCCCTCACCACCATCGATGTGTCGAAGCGCAAGATCGGTTACCTCGCCGTCACCCTGCTGGACGACCTCATCCATGCCGGTGAACCCCAGCTTCCGGTGAAGATCCTCGTGGGGGCCGAACTGGTGGCGCGGATGAGCGATGTCCGTTTTCCGCCGCCCCCGAAACCGGCCACGCGTGCCCGGCGCAGGACGGGCGCAGCGTGAGGCGGTTCGCTTGCAGGGGCCGACACCCGGTCCGTTGATCGTCGGAGAACATATGCCGCGTCTTGCGCTGATCCACACCGTCCCCGCTCTCATTCCCCTATTCCGCCCGCTGGTCGAGCAGGCCATGCCGGGCTGGCAGAGCTACAACGTCGCCGATGAGAGCCTTCTTCAGGACACGATCCGCGACGGCGCGGTCGGGCCGGCCACGATCCGTCGCCTCACCGGCTATGTGTTCGGCGCAGCAGAGGCCGGTGCCGATGCGATCGTCGTGACCTGCTCCACGCTGGGCGGCATCGTTGACGCGATCCGCCCCCTCCTTCCGACGCCGCTGTTCCGCATCGACCGCGGGATGGCGCTCGCGGCCATCGGGCAGGGCGAGCGCATCGGTGTCCTTGCCACCTTGCCGACCACGCTGGAGCCGACCTCATGTCTGGTCGGGGAGGCTGCCCGTGCCGCGGGCCGCAGCTGCACGGTCGTCGAGCGCCTCTGCGCCGGGGCGTTCCAGACATTGATGGCAGGCGACCGCGCCGGCCATGACAAGGCCATCCGTGCCGCCTTCACCGAGCTCGCCGCCACGGTCGACGTCGTCGTGCTGGCGCAGGCGTCCATGGCCGGTGCGCTGGCAGGTGAGATGCGGGACACCGCAGTGCCCGTGCTGTCGAGCCCCGAACTCGGCATCGCTTATGTCGCGGCGCAGCTTGGCGCGATCTCCTGAAGGCTGACCTGCCTCATCCTCAATCCCGGAGCGAACCAATGAAATACAGGACGCTGGGCCGGTCCGGCCTCAAGGTTTCCGCCCTCAGCATGGGCACCTTCTCCTTCGGGGGTGTCGGCGACTTCGCCATGGTGGCCCGGCAGGGCGTCGCGGAGGCGCGCCGGCTGGTGGATGTCTGCCTCGATGGCGGCATCAATGTCTTCGACACCGCGAACATGTATTCGCTGGGTCGCTCGGAGGAGATCCTCGGCGAGGTTCTGGAAGGGCGCCGCGAGCGCGTGCTCATCTCCTCCAAGGCGCGGATGCGGATCGGCGAAGGGCCGAATGACGAGGGCGCCTCGCGCTTCCACCTCATCCGCGAATGCGAACGCAGCCTCAAGCGGCTGCGCACCGACCATATCGACATCTATTTCCTGCACGAATGGGACGGCACCACCCCGCTGGAGGAGACGCTCTCGGCGCTCGACGCTCTGATGCGGGCCGGCAAGATCCGCTACATCGGCTGCTCGAATTTCTCCGGCTGGCACATCATGAAGGCGCTTGGCGTTGCCGAGCAGAAAGGCCTGCCGCGCTTCGTCACCCAGCAGATCCACTACACGCTCGAGGCGCGCGAGGCGGAATACGAGCTTCTGCCGATCGCGATCGACCAGGGGGTCGACGTGATGGTGTGGAGCCCGCTTGCCGCCGGCCTGCTGTCGGGCGCGTTTACCCGCGATCGTGTCCCCGCCGATTCACGACAGGCTGCGGGCTGGAGCGAGCCGCCGATCCGGGATCGGGAAAGGCTCTGGGCCATCGTGGACGTGTTGACGGACATTGCCGGCGCCCGTGGCGCCACGCCGGCCCAGATCGCGCTGGCCTGGACCCTCACGCGGCCCGGGATCGCGTCGCTCGTGGTCGGGGGCACCGAGGAGCGGCATTTCCGCGACAATATCGCCGCAGCAGCTATCGAGCTGACCTCCGAAGAGCTCGATCGGCTCAATCGTGTCAGCCGGCCGGCTTATATCTACCCTTACTGGCACCAGCATAATTTCGCGGCCGACCGTTTCGGTGCCGGCGACCTGGCGCTGCACGGGGCCTATGAGGATCTTGGGAAGATCTGAAATTCCATTGGCTTAGGCGCGCAAGGTCGCGCCCCCGTCGACATAGAGGTCGGCCATGGTGATGTGGCCGGCCCGGTCGGAGAGCAGGAAGGCGACGGCGTCGGCGACGTCCTCCGGCGTCGCCAGCTTGGCGAGCGGGATGCCGGTCTTGAAGGCCTCCGGGTTGCCGGCAATAACCCGTTGCGCGCCCAGATCATTTTCCCACATGCCGGTCTGCATCGGGGTCAGCGTCGAGCCGGGGGCGACGATGTTGCAGCGTATGCCATGGGGCGCCAGTTCCAGCCCGAGGCAGCGGGTGAACATGGTGGATGCGGCCTTGGATGCGGCATAGGCGGCCATGGCGTGGCGCGGGATGCCCGCGGCGTTCGAGCTCACCGTGACGATGGCCCCCCGCCTTCGCGGCACCATCACCCGCGCCAGCGCCCGCGACACCCGGAACACGCCCGTCGTGTTGATGTCGAAAACGCGCTCCCATTCGGCGTCGTCTGTTTGCAGAATTGCAAGATTGGAGAGCACGCCGGCGACATTCGCTGCGAGGCCGATCGGTCCGATGTGGTGATCGATGAGTCCGATGAGATCATCCACCTCGAGCGTCGATCGGACATCCAGCCGACGGGCGACGACCCCGTCGCCGAGCTCGGCGGCGAGGCGCTCCAGCGGGCCCTCGTCGATATCGGTCGCCACCACAGTCGCTCCCTCGGCGTGAAGGGTACGGACCACGGCCTCGCCGATGCCGCCGGCGGCGCCGGTCACCAGCGCGACCTTGCCGGCGAGTCCGTTCGGGCGGGGGTGTCGGTCGGTCATGCGGTCAGCTCGGCTCTGTGGGACGCCTCGGCCTCGACGAGCGCGGCGGAGAGCAGCGGGGCGATGCGCGCCACGGCTTCCGGGCCGGTGAGGTGGGCGTGGAGGGAAGTGATGTCGTGCACGATGAGGCCGGCGGCGTAGGGGCGCCACAGCTCCGGCGTCAGCCTGCGCTCGTGATGGTCGAGCGCGGCGCGGAAATGGGTCAGCGTTCCGCCATAACGGCGATGGTGGTGACCCCGCACCAGCCGATTGTTGCCCGCCACCACCCGCACCACGCCGTCGAGCGCGGCGTCGGGGAGGCGGGCCAGCGCGCTGCCCGATGCGCGAAGGAAGGCGATGACGGCGGCTCGGTTCAGGGCGAGGGCCGGCAGCCGGTCGGGATCGTGGCCGGCAATGGCGAGCAGGGCCTTCAGCGCGCCGTCCTCGCCGGGGTCGGGTTCGGCGCGCCAGACGTCGCAGGGATAGGAATCCAGCAGCGCCACCGCCCCGACCGCGACGCCCGCCTCCGCAAGCTCCACCGCCACCGCCTGCGCGAGGATGCCGCCCACGGACCAGCCGGCGAGGTGGACCGGGCCGGCGGGGGTGATCGCCCGGATGCGCCGCGCATAGTCCGCGGCCAGTGCCTCGAGGCTCTCCGCCACCGGACAGGCGGGGTCGAGCGCGGGCGCCTGCAGGCCGTGAACGGTGCGGCGGGGGGCGAGGCTGCGCGCGAGCAGCCCATAGCACCAGGAAATGCCGCCGGCGGGGTGGATGACGAAGAGCGGGGGAGCTGTTTCGCCGGTTTCGCTTTCCGTCGCCAGCGTGATGACAGGGCCGAGCCCGGCATCGTCCGTGATGCCGGCGCCGGCCTCCATCAGCCGCGCCAGGGCGGCGATGCCGGGATGGGCGAACAGCGCGCCGAGGCCGGGATCGCGGCCGAAGGCCTGCCGCATCTTCAGGAGCAGCCCGACCGCATCGAGCGAATCCCCGCCCAGCGCGAAGAAATCGTCGTCCGGCCCGACCGGACCGTCGATCTTCAGATGCTCCGCCACCAGCCGGGCGATGCGCGCCTCGGTTTCCGTCATCGGGCGGGAGGAGCCGGCGGTGGCAAGGTCCGGCTCCGGCAGGGCGGCACGGTCGAGCTTGCCGTTCGCGGTCACCGGCAGCACCGGCAGCGGCACGATGGCCGTCGGCACCATGTGCTCCGGCAGCAGGGCGGCAAGCGCGGGCCGCAGCCCGGCGAGGCCGGCGTCCGCCGCCGGCACCGCATAGGCGACCAGCCGGGTCACGCCGCGCGCATCGGGCCGGGCCAGCACCACCGCCTGCGCGACGAGGCCGGTGTCCGCGATGGCGGCCTCGATCTCGCCGAGCTCGATGCGGATGCCGCGGATCTTCACCTGATGGTCGGAGCGGCCGAGATAGACCACCGCGCCATCCTCCCGCACCCGCGCGAGGTCGCCGGTCGCGTAGGTGCGTTCCCTCGGCCGGAACGGGTCGGGGCGGAACCGTTCGGCGGTAAGGTCCGGCCGGCCGAGATAGCCGCGCGCGAGCTGCACGCCGCCGAGATGAAGCTGGCCGGCGACACCCGGCGGGCTCACCCGGTCGCGCCCGTCCAGCACGTAGAGCCGGGTGTTCCACACCGGGTGGCCGATCGGCACCGGCCGGGAGCGGTCCTGCGGCCCGGCGGGCCAGAAGGACACGTCCACCGCCGCTTCCGTCGGGCCGTAGAGATTGTGCAGCTCGCCCGCCATCGTGCGATGGAAGCGCTCGCGCAGCTCCGCCGGCAGTTCCTCGCCGGAGCAGAACACGCGAGCCAGAGCGAGGCCCCGCACCGCCGGCTCGGAAAGGAAGGCGGCGAGCATCGAAGGCACGAAATGCAGCGTGCCGACGCCGTGATCGCGGATCAGCCCCGCCAGCGCCACCGGATCGCGGTGCGCGCCGGGCGGGGCGATGACGAGGCGGCTGCCGGCGATGAGCGGCAGAAAGAACTCCCACACCGAGACGTCGAAGGTGGCCGGCGTCTTCTGCAGGATCACGTCCCGCGCGCCGATGCCGTAGTGGGCCTGCATCCAGATGAGGCGGTTGACGATGGCGCGGTGCTCGATGACGACGCCCTTGGGCTCGCCGGTCGAGCCGGAGGTGTAGATCACATAGGCCGCATCCTCGGGACGGGGCGGTACGGGGCGAGCGCCCGCCTGCGCCCCATCCACGTCTTTCCGATCCGTTTGCTCCCAATCCTCCGGTGCCAGTACCGCGACGGCAAACCGGGCGGCGTCCGCAGCCTGCGCCAGAACGAGGCGCGGCGCGGCGGAGGAGAGGATGCGGGCAAGCCGGGCGTCCGGCTGTTCGAGGTCGAGCGGCAGATAGGCGGCGCCGGCCCGCAGCACCGCGACCAGGGCGACCAGCAGGTCCAGCGAGCGCGGCAGGGCGATGGCGACGAGATCGCCGCGCCCGATGCCGCGTCCCGCGAGTTGCCGGGCGAGCGCGGCCGAACGGAGATCGAGCGTCCGGTAGTCCATCGACGCGGCGCCGAAGGTCAGCGCCACGGCGTCCGGCCGGGCCGCCATGGTGGCTTCGATCAGTGCCGCGAGCGTTGTGTCCGGCACCGCGTGGTCGGTGGCATTGAGCGTTTCGACCAGCCAGTGCTGCTCGGCTGGGCTTACGCTCGGCACCTCTGCGAGCCGGGACGCGCCGATGGCCGCCGCTAGGAAGGCGGCGAGCCGGCCGGCATGGCCTTCCGTCTGCCGGTCGTCATAGAGCCGCGGATGGGCGTCGACCTCGAGGCGCAGCCCATCGGTGCCATGGCTGCGGAAGGTGAAGGTGATGTCGTCCACCGGCCCGGTGCTGAGCACCTCCAGCCGGGCGTCGAGTCCCCCGAAATGCGGCGTCTCGTCGAAAGGCAGCACATTGATGAGCGGGCCGTAGAGCCGATGCCCCGCGCCGACCAGCCGGAGGTCGCGGCGCAATTGCTCGGAACGGTAGCGACCGTGGCGCCGGGCCTTCACCAGCGCGCGGCCCACCGCGGCGACGAAGGCGGGGAGCGGGGCGTCCTCGTCGGGGGTGACCCGGAGCGGCAGCACGTTCATCAGCATGGCGAGGCTGCGCGCCGCCGGACTGCCGAGCCGGGCCATGTGCGGCACCCCAACCAGCGCCTCGGCGGTGCCGGTGTGGCGCTGGCAATAGGCGCCGGCGAGCGCAGTGAGCGCATCCGGCCACGGCACGCCGGCCTCGCCCGCCAGCGCGTTCAGCCCGGCGACGGTCGCGGCCGGCAGATCGAGCGCGGCGCGGCGGAAGGCGGGTGCCCCTTTCCCGATCGGCGAGGGCTCCGGCGCCGTGACGGAGGAGAGGCCGGCCGCCTCCGGCCGGTCGGCGAAGGCCTCCTGCCAGAAGGCGGCGTCGGCCGCGCGCCGGGGCGCGGCGCGGTAGGCGTCGTCCTCCGCGAAGGCGGCCTCGAGCGGGGCGAGCGGCGCGCCGGCCGGCTCGCCGGTGCGCGCGGCGTTGTAGAGGCTCGCGACGCGGCGGGTCAGCAGGATCATGCCGTAGCCGTCCACCGCGAGATGGTGGATGCGCTGGTGCCAGACGTGGCGGGCCTCGCCGAGGCGATAGAGCGTCGCGGCGGCGAGGGGATCGCGTGCCGGGTCGGTGGGCCTCGCCATCTCGGCGGCGATGGCGGCTTCGGCTTCGGCCAGCGGATCGGCCGCCACGCTCACATCGCGGAAGGCGAGGCGGGGGCGGCGGGCCTCCTCGACGCGCTGCCGGGGGCCGGCGGGCGTCCCGACGATGGCGAGTGCCAGCGCGTCGGCCTCGGCAAAGGCCTGCGCCAGTGCGTCGGCGAAGGCGGCACGGTCGAGCGGGCCGGTCAGCTCGACATATTGCCCGGTGTTGAACAGCGGATTGGCCGGTTCGCGCTCCTGCGCGAACCACAGGCCTTCCTGGGCCTCGGTCAGCGGGCGCAGCCCGTCCGCGCCGGCGTCTGCCCCGGAGGCGGAGCGCTCCGCGCCGCTCATCCGTCCGCGCGTCCGGCGGCGGGCTGGCCGGCCTGCTCGGCCATGCGGCGGGAGACGATCGCCCACCAGCCGTCGAGCGTGGGGTGCTCGGCGAATTCGGAGAATTCGAGGTTCAGTCCGCCCTTGCTCCAGCCGAGCACGAGGTTCATGGCCCGCATGGAATCGAGCCCGAGGTCCATCAGGCTGTCTCCGCCGTCGATCGCCTCGGGCGCCTCATGCAGCATGGCGGCGATGTCGGCGCGCATCGCCTCGCGGGTCAGCGGCGCGGCCGGGGCTTCGAAGCGGCGGATCTCGGTCGGGTCGATCATGCGAAAACCTCAAGGATCGCGCGGGTGGAGAGCGGCACGCCGCACACACCGGCGAGATAGGCGAGCGCGCCGTCCTGCTTCTCGCGGGAAAAGTCGCCCAGCGCATCGGCGGCCATGAAGGGCTCGATGTCGCGCATGAAGGCGTCCGCCGCCGTCAGCAGGCAGCCGATATGGGCATAGACCCCGCAGATGACGAGCTGGTCGCGCCCGCGCACCCGCATCAGCGTTTCCAGATTGCTGCGCTGGAAGGCGGAATAGCGGTGCTTCACCAGCACGAAATCGTCCGCCTCCGGCGCCAGTTCCGGGATGATGGACTGGTGGCCGGGCGCGCGGCTCATGCCGGGCCCCCACAGCTCGGCCTGCAGGCCGCGGTCGCGGCGGTCCTGGTTGCCCTCCTGCGCGGTGTAGAACACCGGGATGCCGGCCGCGCGGGCCGCCTGCGCCAGCGCGGCGATATGCGCCACCATCGGGGCGAGCGGCGCGGCGTCGGGGGCGAAGACGCGCAGGAAATAGGCCTGCATGTCGTGAATCAGCAAGGCCGCGCGGCGCTTTTCCAGCGCGAAGGGCGCGCGCGGGGCGGGTAGTTCCTCCTCGCGCGGCAGGGCGTAGGGCGGAACACTGGGCAGGCCAGGTGCGGATGCGGTGCCGGGGGTGCTCATGAGGAGGTCTCCTTCGCGGCCTGCGCCTCCAGGAAGTCGCGTCGCAGCCGGGCGCGCAGCTCCTTGCGGCTGACCTTGCCGACCGCAGTGGTGGCGAAGGCCGGCACGAAGACGATCTGGTCCGGCACCTTGAAATCGGCAAGCCCGCGCCCGCGCACAAAGGCCTTCAGCGCCGCCGCCTTCGGCGCCTCGCCGGCGGCAATCACGAACGCGCAGCTCCGCTCGCCGAGGAACGGGTCGGGCAGCGACACCACGGCGGCATCGAACACCTGCGGATGGGCGAGGAGATGGTCCTCGATCTCCTCGGCGGACACCTTCTCGCCGGCGCGGTTGATGTGGTCGCCGGCCCGGCCCTGCACCACCAGATAACCGCCGGGCCGCCGGGCCACGATGTCGCCGGTGCGGTAATAGCCGTCGGGCGTGAAGGCGCGGGCATTGGCACCGGGATCGTTGTGGTAGCCGCGAATGGTATAGGGCCCGCGCGTCAGCAGATGGCCGGGCTCGCCCTCCGGCACCGGCCGGCCTTCGTCGTCCAGCACCAGCACCTCGTCGTCGGCGCTGATCGGGCGGCCCTGGGTGCCGGTGATGATCTCTTCCGGGTCGTCGAGGCGGGTGTAGTTCACCAGCCCTTCTGCCATGCCGAACACCTGCTGCAGGGTGCAGCCCAGCACCGGGCGCACCCGGCGCGCGGCCTCCGGCGTGAACTTGGCGCCGCCGACCTGAAGCACCTTCAGGCTGGAAAGGTCGTGCGCGCTGTTCGGCGCCGCCTGCAGCCAGAGCAGAGCGAGCGGGGGCACGAGGCCGGTCATGGTCACCTTCTCGCGGGCGATCAGCGGGAAGGCGGCCTCCGGGCTCGGCGAGGGGCTCATCACCACCGTGCCGCCGGCATCCAGCACGCCCAGCACGCCGGGCGAGCTCATCGGGAAATTGTGCGCGACCGGCAGGGCCGCGAGATAGACACTGTCCGGGGTGAGCCCGCAGATCTGCGCGCTGGCCCGCACCGAATAGAGATAATCGTCATGGGTGCGGGGGATCAGCTTGGACAGCCCGGTGCTGCCGCCGGAAATCTGCAGGAAGGCGACCTCGGAGGGGGCGGGCTCGGCAGGCAGCGGGCCGGCCGGCTCCGGCAGCGCGTCGAGCGCGGTGAAGCCGGCGTCGGCGGGAGCGTCGTCGCCGATGACGATCACATGCTCCAGCGCGGGCAGCTCGGCGGTGACCATTCGCGCCAGCGCGCGGTAGTCGAAACCCTCATGCCGGGCGGCGATGATGTAGCCGCGTGCTTCGCTCGCCCGGGCGAGATGGAGCACCTCGACCTGCCGGTGGGCGGGCAGCGCATAGACCGGCACCAGTCGGGCGAGGAACAGGCCGAAGATCACGGACAGGAATTCCGGAATGTTCGGCACCTGCACCACCACCCGGTCGCCGGGTTCGAGCCCCTGCGCCAGCAGGCCGCCGGCAATGCGCGTCGCGCGCGCGGCAAGCTCGGCGTAACTCCAGCGCTGCTCTCCACCGACCACGGCGGTGCGTGCCGCGAAACGGGAGGCGCGGGCACGCAGGAAGGCGGGGAAGGTCTCGCCGGTCCAGATGCCGGCGTCGCGGTAGCGGGCGGCGAGGTCGGGGGGCCAGACCTGTTGCAGAGGGGTCGTCATCATGTGTTCTCCGCGGGGCGGGCCGTGGCCGGCGTGTCGTGCGGCGGCAGCGCGCTCGCGGGCACGCCGAGCGCGGCCAGCAGCGCCGCGAACTTGGCGCCGGTTTCTTCTGTCTCCGCCACGGGATCGGAGCCCGCGACGATGCCGGCCCCGGCGAAGAGGCGGGCCCGGCTGCCGCAGACATCGGCGCAGCGTATGGCGACCCACCAGTCGCCCTCGCCCGCCGCGTCGCACCAGCCGACCGCGCCGGCATAGAAGCCGCGCGGCTCCGGCTCGAGCGCGGCGATGGCGGCGGCGGCGGCGGCGCGCGGGGTGCCACACACCGCCGGTGTCGGGTGCAGCAGGGCGGCGAGGGCGAGCGACGAGGTTTCAGGATCCTTCAGCCGCCCCTCGATGCGGGTGCCGAGGTGCCACATGCTGAGCGTGGAGGCGAGGGTGGTTCCCTCCGGTGCGCCGAGCTCGCGGCAGAGCGGGGCGAGCATGTCGAGGATCGCCTCCACCACCACGCCATGCTCGCGATGGTCCTTCTCCGAGGCCAGCAGGGCTTCGGCGGAGGCGCGATCGGCGGCGGAATCGGCAAGCCGCCGGGCCGAGCCGGCCAACGGATGCGAGGTGACGCGATCGCCGCGTCGCGAGACCAGCAGTTCCGGGCTGGCCCCCACCAGATGGCGCGTCGCCGTGGCGGCTGCCATGCGCGCATCGGCGGGCAGCGGCACGCAGAAGGCGGTGACGGCCGGATCGGCGCCGAGCCGGCGCAGCAGGGCGGCGATGTCGATGGGCCGGTCGGCTTCCAGATCGAGCCCGCGGGCGAGCACGACCTTGCTGAGCGCCCCGGCGTCGCCGAGTTCTCCTGCGTCGTCCCCCGCGCCGGCCGCGATGAGGGCGAGCGCCCGCGCCACGGCATTGCGATAGGCGCCGGCGGAAGGTCGCTCGCCCAGCCGCCAGCCGCCTGCGGGAAGAGGGGCGGAGGGAGGGGTGGCGGACTGCGAGGCGGCTCGTAGCGCCTCGGCCGGTGCGAGGGCCTGCGGCTGGTAGAGATGGGGGGCCTCCGCCACGTCGAAGGGCAGGGCGCCGACCAGCAGGCGAGGGCCTTCGGAGAGGTGCCGGAGAAGATGCGCGGCATCGGCCGCCACCCGGCCGGGGGCGGTGTGCAGCACCTGCCGGCAGCCCTGCGCGACGATCGTCGCGCCGCGGCTTCTCACCACGAAGGAGGCACCGGCCGGCCCGTTCTGCGCGCTCTCCGCCGGGCCGCCCGCTGGTTGCACGCGCGGCTCGGCCGGCGCCTTGCACCCCGTCTGCTGTGTCATGTCCATTCCGCTACCGGCTGCCCGTCAGGGCGTCACCAGGGTGACGGTGTCGCCATAGGGGTCGATCATCGGGGCAGGCCGGCCGCCGGGACCGCCCGGACCGCCGGCCGGCGGCGCGCCCGCAGGAGCCGCGCCCGCAGGAGCCGCAGCGGTAGCGCCGGGAGCGCCCGCCGGAGGAGCGCCCGCCGGGGCCGGGCCTTCCGCCGGGCGCGGGGGACGCATGCCGGTCTTCACCTTGTTGGTGACGAAGATGCCGCCGCCCGCCTTGTCGATCGCCACGGTGTTCGGCATCGAGCCGGTGACGACATTGGCGACGACCTTCAATTCCTTGCCGTCGACGATGCTGACATAGCCGCCGCGGCGATTGGCGACGAAGGCCAGGTTGCGGGCCGGGTCATAAGCGACGCCGAGCGCGCCCTCGCCGGTGGGGATGGTGGCGAGCACGGTGCCGTCATCCGCATTCAGCACGGTGAGGTCGTTGCTCTCCTGATTGGCGATGAACAGGCGGTTGCCGTTCGGGTCGTAGGCGACGTTGATCGAACCCTTGCCGCCCGTCGGCATGTCCTTGACCACTTTGCCGGAGGCGAGGTCGACGATGTGGACCTCGTTGTTCAGCATGGTGATGACGAAGAGGCGCTTGCCCTTCGGATCGAGCGCGAGGCCGGAGACGCCGGCCGGCAGGTCGGTGATGGTGCCGGCGAGTTCCTTCTTCGCGCCGTCGACCACCCAGACCTCGCCGGCGGTCTCGCCGCGGGTGAAGATGCTGACATAGGCCCGGTCGGCGTCTTCATCCACGAGAACCTCGCGGACATGGGACTTCTCGCCTTTCTTCACCGTGCCGACCACCTTGCCGGTGGCGAGGTCGATGATGGCGAGTACGCCGTCGCGGGTCTGGGTGCCGTAGAGGGTCTTCGTCTTCGTGTTGATGCCGAGGCCGAAGACGGGATCGTCGCCGAGCGCGATGGTTTCCTTCACCTCGAGCGTCTTCGGATCGAGCGCGAGGATCTTGCCCTGGTCCGATCCGCGCGGGCCGGTGGCGGCGACATAGACCCGGTCATTGCCGACGACGACCTCATAGAGCCCGTCCGCCGGCTTCACCGACTTCACCACCTGCGGCTCGGCCTCAGCGTAGGCCGGCATCAGCAGGAAGGCGGCGGTGGCGAGCAGGCCGGCCCGCAGGGACAGGCGGGGGGCGAGAAGGGCGAGGGACATGCGAGGGGTCTCCATGAGGTGAGGCGGCGTGGCCGCCGCCGGGCGCGCGGCGAGGTCGGGCGCGGGGGCGGCGATGGCTTCAGCCGTCAGGCAAGGTTGAGCCGTCGTTCGAGGTCGGTCCGTCAGTCGAGGTCGATCCAGTTGGGGCCGGCCACCGGCACGGCGAGGAAACGTTCGTTCAGGGTGCGCTGCACCTCGTCGGCCTCGGCTTCGCTGAAGAGGTCGGGCCGGATCCAGGCGGCGAGGATCTGCGCGGTGACGATGTCGAGCGGCGAATTGAGGAGCTGGTGCGACAGGCCGTGAACCCGGCCTTCGCGCACCGCCTTCAGCGCGGCGAAGCCGGGGCGGGCGACGACGCCCTGAAGGGTGTGGCGCGCCACGTCGGGCGGGAATTCCGGTCCCACCGTCAGGCCTGCCGTGCCGGCCATGTGGGCGCCCCCCGTCGCGATGTAGACCTCCGGGTCCTGCGCGATGACATATTCGAGGTTCAGCTTGCCGAAGGCGCGGGGAATGACGGCCGCGCCGATATTGTCGCCGCCGGCGAAGGCAATGAGGTCGCCCACATTGCCCTTGCCCGGCGAGTTGCAGCAGTCATCCGTCTGCGCGGCGTGCGGCTCCAGGAACACCGTGGGGGCCGGCTTCGGCGAGGCCGCGATGCGGGCGCGGATCGCCTCCAGCTTTTCGCGGCGATAGGCGAGGAAACGCTCGGCCGCCTCCTGCGCGCCGGTCGCCCTGCCGAGCAGCAGCAGGCTCGGCTCGGTGTTGGTCAGCGGGTGGATGAAGAAGTCGATGACCATCACCTTGATGCCGGCCGCCTCCATCGTGGCGCGGTCGGCATCGGACGGCTGGGAGCCGAGCGAGAACACGGCAACGTCGGGCCGCGCCGCCAGCACCTGCTCGACCGACAGCTTGCCGGCCGAGGAGGCGACCTTGGCGAGCCGGTCGATCGCCGGGAAGCGCGCCGCGTAGTCGGCATAGGTACGCTCGCCGAAGCGATTGATGTCGCGCGGCCACGCCGCGAGCACGGCGACGGGATCGCGGTGCAGCAGCGACAGCGCCGTGAGGAAGCGCCCGTCGTCGATCAGCAGGCGATGGGCCGGTGCCTCCAGCGTCACCGTGCGGCCAGCCACGTCGGTGAGCACGATTTCGGCCTGCGCACGCCCAAGCGTAAGCACGGCAGCCGTGAAGAGGAGCAGGGCGACGAAGGTCGGCCTCACCAGATCTGCAATTCGGTCGGGATTGAGCGGGAATGTGACGCGCATGGTTCACGAAGCTGTCAGCAAGATGGCTGGCGAGCTATCCGGTCCGCATGCGGAAAAATCAACTTAAATATTTGTAAGGACAAGTGGAATTATTAAAAAGAACTGCCTGTAAGATTTACATTTGAGAAAATATAAACTGACGGTCCGTCCTGGGTCTCCACTGCGCCTGATGTGTCGCGAAGCCGCGCGGTTGCTCGGCTGAACGCCGGAGCGTCGCATGTTCGCGCAGGCCCGTTCCGCCACCTGTCGACGGCCTTCGGACTGCATGGGGCGCGGGCTGCTGCCATGTGGGAGGCAGCCATGCGTCGGCCGGGGATTGCCGCAGGCATCCGACGGGGGCGGCCGACAACAAAACGGCCGGCGCTGTCCACGCCGGCCGTTTTGTAAAGATGGAGGGCCGAACCGCATCCCGGTGGATGCGGCTCGCGCGGCTGGCCCACTCAGGCAGCGGTCGCCTTGCGACGGCCGCGCGGCTTGGCGGGGGCCGGGGGCGGAACCGGCTTCTTGCGCTGCTGGCCCAGGCCCATCTTCTTGGCGAGATTGGAGCGCGCCTCAGCATAGCTCGGGGCGACCATGGGGTAGTCGTTCGGCAGACCCCACTTCGCGCGGTATTCCTCGGGCGTCATATTGTATTTGGTCCGCAGATGACGCTTCAGCGACTTGAACTTCAGCCCGTCTTCAAGACAGACGATAAATTCCGGAGTCACCGACTTCTTCACCGGAACCGCCGGCTTCAGCACTTCTTCGGTTACCACAGGAACCGGAGCCCCGAGACGGAGGAGCGCGCCATGAACCTTCGCGATCAGGTCAGGCAGCTCGGTGGCCGGAACCGAGTTGTTACCCACGAAAGCGGCGACGACATCGGCAGTAAGGCCAAGATAATCGGCGTTCGACGCGTCTTGTTCGGACATTCATCTTCTCCATTTCACTCAGAATCGGTGTAGTCAGTTTATGTTCGAAGGTCAACGTACCGGACAAGATAAACGTGGCGAAAGAGCAGATGAACCTTCGGATAAGGCAGGACGATTCTGAGCCGAATGACGGTTCGGCAGCAGATATCCGTTCGCAGAGACGTGAACCGCCCTGTCTTAAAGGAACACCGGCTCAGGAGTAGACGTGGTCGAAGAAAGCCCGTTCCAGTTCCACTGCACGGCGGAAGAAGGCGCGCGCGGGGGCGGCGCGCTCCGGGTTGAGCGCCCCGCCGACCCGGTCGAGCTCGCTGCGCAGCCAGCCGACGAAATCGCGGAAACCTTCATTGTTGTGCAGCGTAATCCATTCGGCGTGCACGAAGTCGCGCGGCAGGGGGCGGCCGGGCTGGTCGGCCCAGTCGAGATACAGACCTTCCGCAACGTTCAGCACCGCGAGGCAGGAGGCGTAGTCGAGGCTGCGCGCCGCCTCCTGCATCAGCGCCTGGAAGGCCGTGGTTTCCGGGGAGAGGACTGGTCCGTCGCGCTCGGCCTGCGGCACGTCGAGCGCGTCGAAGGCGCGCTGGAAATAGGTGTTCTCGTCGCTCACGATCATCGCCGCGAAACGGGCGAAGCGGATGCGCGAGGAAAAACGGTCAGCACTGGCGATCGCGGCGCCGATGAGCGCGGTGAAACGGTCGATGAACTGGTAGTCCTGGATCAGATAGCGCCGCATCACCTCCGGCGATACGCTGCCGCGGAAGATCTCTTCGACGAAACGATGCTGAACCGCGGCGTTCCAGTTCTCGCTATTCTCCGCGCGGAGTTCTTGGGCAAAATCGGACATCGGACACCTTTCCTGTCGTCGCGGACACAAGGTCCAGAGCTTTCCCGCGAAAGTCGAGCGCCTTTCGCCATCGGAACATGCCGCGGACCATCCGTTCCGGAGCGATGTCCTGCCGATCAGGCGCGTTGATCTGGTCGGACGGCTCTATGGCTGCTTCGTGTCCTCCCGTCGAGGCCGTCGCCATGCGCAAGCCCGATGCCGGCAGGCGGCAGCCGCAAGGCCGGTCGCGGAGCCTTCGATAGCCGGGAGAGGGCGAAGCTGGCGTGTCGTGATGACAGCACCGGCTTGCAACATTATACGGTCAATCCAGTCGCCGGCATCGTTCCAGCCGCACGCCGCCTGCGAACGGACTGCCGGCGAGAGAGCGCCGACCACCGGGTGCTGACGACAGGGTGCTGACTCCATGGCCGACTGGATTCCCGATCTCTCCCGCTCCGACCGGCCGCGTTATGTCGCCCTCGCCGATGCGATCGCCGAGGATGTGACGGCCGGCCGGCTGGCGGCGGGCGACCGGCTGCCGCCGCAGCGCGCGCTCGCCAAGGCGCTGGATATCGACTTCACCACCGTGGCGCGCGGCTATGTCGAGGCGCAGAAGCGCGGGCTGGTGGAATCCCGCGTCGGGCAGGGCACCTTCGTGCTGCGCCAGCGGCGGGAGCCGCCGCGTCCTGTTGGTCCCGCCATGGTCGATCTCACCATGAACCTGCCGCCGGAGCCGGACGATCCGGTCTTGCTGCAGCGGATGCAGCAGGGGCTGGCGGAGGTGGGGCGCGATCTCGTCGGCCTGCTGCGCTACCAGAGCTTCGGCGGCGCGCCGGCGGACAAGGCGGCGGCGCTGGGGTGGCTCGGCCGCCGGGGGCTGGCGCCGGCCCCTGAGCGGGTCTTCGTCACGCCCGGCGCCCATGCGGCGCTGCTCGGCATCCTCACCCTTCTGGCGAAGCCGGGTGAGGTCGTGCTCTGCGAGGCGCTGACCTATCCGGGCCTGCGGGCGCTGGCCGCCCGGCTGCGGCTCGATCTCGTCGGCCTGCCGATGGATGAGGAGGGCATCGTGCCGGACGCTCTGGCGCAGGCCTGCCGCGCCCTGCGTCCCCGGGCGCTCTACCTCAACCCCACCCTTCACAACCCGACCACGCTGACCCTTCCCGCGCCGCGCCGCGAGGCCCTTGCCGAGGTGGTGCGCGGCCACGGGGTGCCGCTCATCGAGGACGACGCCTATGGCTTCATTCCGCCGGAGGGGCCGCCGCCGTTCGCCGCGCTGGCGCCGGAGCTGACATGGCACGTCGCGGGCCTCGCCAAATGCATCGGCGCGGGGCTGCGCGCGGCCTATGTGGTGGCGCCGGAGGCGCGGGCCGGCTGGCCCTTCGCCGCCGTGCTGCGCGCCGGCAACGTGATGGCCTCGCCGCTCACCGTGGCGCTGGCGACCCGCTGGATCGAGGACGGCACCGCCGACGCACTGCTGCGTTTCATCCGCGAGGAGAGCGCGGCGCGCCAGAAGATCGCGGCGGAGGTTCTTGCGCAGGCGCAGCTCCCGCCCGGCAGCGTGCGGGCCGATCCGTTGGCCTTCAATCTCTGGCTGGAACTGCCCCAGCCCTGGAGCCGCGCGGCCTTCGCCCAGCACATGCAGGCAAGCGGCGGGCAGGCAACGGGCGGGCAGGGGGGTGCCATCGGGGTGGTGGGCAGCGATGTCTTCGCCGCCGACGGCCGCCCGCCGGAGGCGGTGCGCATCTGTCTCGGTGGCCCGGTGGACCGCGCCACGCTGCGTGGCGCGCTGGACTACATGGCCCACACCCTCGCGGATTCGCCGGCGGCGGCCGCGACGGTGCTTTAGCGTCCTTCACCGTTTAACGGAACCGATGAAAGGCTTGAACGCATCGGCTGATCGTATCTTCTTCACGCGAACCGGCATCCACGTCGCTCGAACATGCTCGAGCGGCTACATCCGCACCGTCTGCCCGCCATCGACCACCAGCACATGGCCGTTGACGAAGGAGGCCTCGTCGGACGCGAGGAACACGGCGGCGGCCGCGATCTCCTCCGGCCGACCCCAGCGGCCCGCCGGGACGCGGACATCGACGAAGCGGGCGAAATCGAGATTCTCGACGAGGTGCCGGTTGGTCTCGGTGGCGAACATGCCGGGCGCGATGGCGTTGCTGGTGATGCCAAGCCGCGCATAGTCCACCGCCAGTGCGCGCATCAGCCCGGTGAGACCCGCCTTGGCGGTGGTGTAGACCGGGTCGTCGCGATTGGCGACATGGCCGGCGATCGAGGTGACGAAGATGATCCGCCCATGGGTCTGCCCGGCCATGATGTCGGCTGCGGCGCGGGTCAGCAGCATGGGGCCGACGAGGTCGGCCTCCAGCAGCGCCCGGGCTTCGCTTTCGGTGAAGGCGGCGAGCGGGCGACGGTCGCGGGCGCCGACATTGTTGACGAGGATGTCGAGCCGCCCCTGACGGGTCACGAGATCGGCGATCGCCTCGCGCCCGGCCTCGCCGTCGGCGATGTCGAAGGCCGCGGTCGCCACGCTTTGTCCGCTGGCCTCGCCGATGGCGGCGGCCGCCGCCTGCAGCCGCCCGGCGTCGCGCCCGGTGATGGTGACGCTCGCCCCGGCGAGCGCCAGTGCCTTCGCCATCTCGAAGCCCAGCCCGCGCCCGGCCCCGGTGACGAGCGCGACCCGCCCGGTGAGGGAGAACAGCGCGGGAATGCGAGTCATCGGGCGGCTCCGTGCGATAGAGCATTTTCGAGCGACGTGGATACCGGTTCGCATGAAGACAATGCGATCAGTCGGTACGCCAGAGCCATCCATCGATTCCGTGAAACGATGGATGGCTCTGGCGCGGTGGGATCACCATAGGCCCGCGCGGCGGCAATGCCACCCGGTTCCGCGAGGAAGGAAGGGTTCGCCGGAGGTGCCGCTCCCACAGGGCCGTCGCCCCGGCCGTAGCGCAGCGGAGAGCCGGGTGCGGCGAGCGGGAGAATGAGAACGGGCTGCGCCGGCCGCCCCGCAGCCATCCGGCGCCTGGCCGGCGAGGAGGTGTTCCCGGTCGGCGAAGAGGTGTTCCCGGTCGGTCGCGGTCCCGGCTTTCCGCTGTTATGGACGGGTTGGCGGGGAAGGAATGCGTGCCGGGCATCGGGTGCGGCGCGAGCGCCGGCTAGGGAGGCGGATGGCGAGGAGGCGGAGGGCGAGGAGGCGGAGGGCGAGGAGGCGGAGGGCGAGGAGGCGGATGCGCTCCCCGTCCTCTCCATCTCACGTCCATCTCATTCCGGCAGCTTGCGAACGGCGCCCTTGTCGGCGGAGGTGGCGAAGGCGGCATAGGCCTTCAGGGCGGTCGTCACATTGCGGGCGCGGGGCTCGGCGGGCTTCCACCCGGCCTTGTCCTGCGCGGCGCGGCGGGCGGCGATCTCCTCTTCCGGCACGGCGAGGCGGATGATTCGGTTCGGGATGTCGATCTCGATGGGATCGCCGTCGCGCACCAGCCCGATGGTGCCGCCATTGGCGGCTTCCGGAGAGACATGGCCGATGGACAGGCCCGAGGAGCCGCCCGAGAAGCGCCCGTCGGTGACCAGCGCGCACAGCTTGCCGAGGCCTTTCGACTTCAGATAGCTGGTCGGGTAGAGCATCTCCTGCATGCCGGGGCCGCCCTTCGGGCCCTCATAGCGCACGATGACGACCTCGCCGGCCTTCACCTGATTGCCGAGGATGCCCTTCACCGCCGCGTCCTGGCTTTCGAACACCTTGGCCGGGCCGGTGAAGGTCAGGATGCTCTCGTCGACGCCGGCGGTCTTCACGATGCAGCCGTCCACCGCGAGGTTGCCCTTCAGCACGGCGAGGCCGCCATCCTTCGAGAAGGGATGCTCGACCGAGCGGATCACGCCGTTCGCGCGGTCGGTGTCGAGCTCGTCCCAGCGGGAGGACTGGCTGAAGGCGACCTGGGTGGGCACCCCACCCGGCGCGGCCTTGAAGAAGTCGCGCACGCTCTCGCTGGAGGTGCGGGTGATGTCCCAGCGGTCGATGGCCTCGCCCAGCGTGGGCGCGTGCACGGTCGGGCAGTCGCGGTTGATGAGGCCGCCACGGTCCAGCTCGCCGAGGATCGACATGATGCCGCCGGCGCGGTGCACGTCCTCCATGTGGACGTCGTTCTTGGCGGGCGCGACCTTGGAGAGGCACGGCACACGGCGCGAGAGCTGGTCGATGTCGTCGAGGTTGAAGTCGATCCCGCCCTCATTGGCGGCGGCCAGGATGTGCAGAACCGTGTTGGTGGAGCCGCCCATGGCGATGTCGAGCGCCATCGCGTTCTCGAAGGCCGGGCGGGAGGCGACCGAGCGCGGCAGCACCGAGGCGTCGTCCTGCTCGTAATAGCGGCGGGCGAGGTCGACGATGAGGTGGCCGGCCTCGACGAAGAGGCGCTTGCGGTCGGAATGGGTGGCGAGCGTCGAGCCGTTGCCCGGCAGCGAGAGGCCCAGCGCCTCGGTGAGGCAGTTCATCGAATTGGCGGTGAACATGCCCGAGCAGGAGCCGCAGGTCGGGCAGGCCGAGCGCTCGATCACCTGCACGTCCTCGTCGGTCACGCGGTCGTCGGCGGCCGCGACCATGGCATCCACAAGGTCGAGCGCGACCTTCTTACCGTGCATCACCACCTTGCCGGCCTCCATCGGGCCGCCGGAGACGAACACGGAGGGGATGTTGAGGCGCAGCGAAGCCATCAGCATGCCGGGGGTGATCTTGTCGCAGTTGGAGATGCACACCATCGCGTCGGCGCAGTGCGCGTTCACCATGTATTCGACGCTGTCGGCGATGAGTTCGCGCGAGGGCAGCGAGTAGAGCATGCCGTCATGGCCCATCGCGATGCCGTCATCGACCGCGATGGTGTTGAATTCCTTTGCCACGCCGCCGGCATTCTCGATCTCGCGCGCGACCAGCTGGCCGAGGTCCTTCAGGTGCACGTGGCCGGGCACGAACTGGGTGAAGGAGTTCACCACCGCGATGATGGGCTTGCCGAAATCGCCGTCCTTCATGCCTGTGGCGCGCCACAGGCCGCGGGCGCCGGCCATGTTGCGGCCATGGGTGGTGGTGCGGGAGCGATAGGCGGGCATCGTTCGTCTCCAAAAGGCGGGTCGCGGCGCGGGGTCGAGGCGCGTCGGGACGGTGTTCGTCGGCAGCATCAATCCTTGGCACGGCTTATGCTCCCGCGCGCGGCAGGCCGCAACCCGCCTTTTTGAGCGATTACAGGATCTTGAGTACGAAAATACCGCGCAGCCGACGACCGCGGCGGCTTCGGCTCACATTCCGCACGGTTCCGCAGCTCCTGCGTGCAATTGGCCTTGCCAGCCGCCCGGCAGGTGCGAAGCTGCAACCGGTTCGCTTCGGTGCGAACCGGGTCCGGGTGCCGGGGGGCAATCCGGATCGGTCACGCCGGCAGCCCTCGGCATGGGAAGCCCTCGATGCGGTGTCCTTCGGGCGCCCGTCGCGGGGTCCCGCGCCGAGGGTTCGCGGCGGGCCGGCTATCGCGTGCCGTTCAGCCTTCGATGGTCTGGCAGACATCCACCCATTCGGCCCCGGTGATCGCGGCCATGCGTTCGGGCGCGATGCGCAGCGCCGCGTTCCGGGCGCCGGCGGCGGGCACCACCTCGTCGAACGCCTTCAGCGATACGTCGCAATAGACCTTCAGCGTGCTGGCGAGGCCGAACGGACAGACGCCGCCGACCGGGTGGCCGGTGACCTCCACCACCTCCTCCGCGCTCAGCATGCTGGCCTTTCCGCCGAACGCCGCCTTGGCCTTGCGGTTGTCGAGCCGGGCATCGCCGCGCGCGACCACCAGGAAGGGCTGGTCCCCGACCTTCAACGAGAGCGTCTTGGCGATCTGGCCGTGGCTCACGCCATGGCCCGCCGCCGCCTCGGCGACGGTCGCGGTGCTGGTGTCGAGCTCGACGATAGCGATGTCGGGGGCGTTCTCGGCGAGGAAGGCGCGAACGGATTCGAGGCTCATGGAACCGGCAGACCCTTTCATGCGGGAGGCCCGACAGGATGAGGCCGCGGCACCCGGGCTGGCAAGCCGCAAGGCGGCGGAGCGCTCATTCCCGTTGCGCATGACCTTTTGCCAAATTGTTTATTCTTCGGAATGAGGCCGGGGTCTATTGGTGGGGAACCGGCCCGCGGGGAACGCGGGACCTTTCTCATTCGGACGACCGCCATGCGCAACGACCCGCGAACGCACGGACTCTGGGAAGCCTCCGCTCCCGCGGCCCCTCCCACCGGGCGGCTGGAGCGTGACCTCACCGCCGATGTGGTGGTGGTCGGCGGCGGCTTCACCGGCATGTCGACCGCGCTGCACCTCGCCGAGCGCGGCATCAGCGTGGTGCTGCTGGAGGCCGAGGAGGTCGGCTTCGGTGGGGCCGGCCGCAATGTCGGGCTCATCAATGGGGGCATGTGGGTGATGCCGGACGACATTCCCGGCGTGCTCGGCGCGGTGCATGGCGAGCGGGCGCTGGACCTTCTCGGCGGCGCACCGCTGCTGGTGCGCGAGGTGATCGAGCGCTACGGCATCGACTGCCAGCTTGAAAAACAGGGCACGCTGCATCTCGCCGTCGGCGAGGAGGGGCTCACGGAACTTCGCGACCGCCACCGCCAATGGGCCGCGCGCGGCGCGCCGGTCGAGCTGGTCTCGGCGGAGGAGACGGCGCGGCGTGTTGGAAGCGCGCCCGGCGCCTACACCGGATCGCTGCTCGATCCGCGTGCCGGCACGCTGCAGCCGCTCGCCTATGTGCGCGGCCTCGCTTCCGCCGCCCTCTCGGCCGGGGCGCGGATCTTCACCCACAGTCCGGTCCTCGCCACGGTGCGGCAGGGCGAGGGCTGGAAGGTCTCGACCGCCTCCGGCTCGGTCAGCGCCGGCTTCATCGCCGTGGCGACGGATGCCTATTCCACCGGCCCGTGGGAAGTGGTGCGCGACGAGCAGATCTTCCTTCCCTATTTCAACCTCGCGACGAAGCCGCTCTCCCCCGATCTGCTGAAGTCGATCCTGCCCAACCGCGAAGGCTGCTGGGACACCAAGGAGATCCTCTCCTCCTTCCGCATGGACCGCGCCGGCCGTCTGGTGTTCGGCAGCGTCGGGGCCCTGCGCAACACCGGCCATGCCGTGCATGCCGGCTGGGCGAAGCGCTCGCTGCGCCGGCTGTTCCCGCAGCTCGGGGCGGTGGAGTTCGAATATGCCTGGTTCGGCCGCATCGGCATGACCACGGACGCGGTGCCGCGTTTCCACCGCTTCGCCGACAAGGTGGCCGGCTTCTCCGGCTATAATGGCCGCGGCATCGCGCCGGGCACCGCTTTCGGCAAGGTGCTGGCCGGCTATATTGCGGGCGACATCGCCGAGGCGGATCTGCCGCTGCCGGTGACCGAGCCGAAGGCACAGCTGTTCAGGAACGTGAAGGCCGCCTATTACGAGGCCGGCGCCCAGGCGGCACATGTGGTGGCGGAACGCTTCTGAGGCGGCCGTCGCCGGTCCGGGGGTGCCGTGCCGCTTCCCCGCCCCCGGCCGGACCGCGCCGGGCGGCTCGCCCGGATGATCCGCATGCAGGTGCCGCGCCGTTTCCTCCCCTCCCTGCCGCTGCTCATGGCCTTCGAGGCGGCGGCGCGCAATGAGAGCATCACCGCGGCGGCGCGCGAGTTGAACCTCACGCAGAGCGCGGTGAGCCGGCAGATCAAGGCGCTGGAGGAGCAGCTCGGCGTCGAGCTGTTCCACCGCGAGCGGCAGACCATCCGCCTCACCGCCGGCGGCCACGCCTATGTGCGCGAGATCCGCGAGGCGCTGCAGAAGATCAGCACCGCCTCGCTCAACCTGCGCGCCAACCCGTTCGGCGGCACGCTGAACCTCGCGATACTACCCACCTTCGGCACGCGCTGGCTGGCCCCGCGCCTGCCGGACTTCCTGCAGCGTTTTCCCGGCATCACCATCAACCTCGTCACCAAGCTGAGCGTGTTCGACTTCCGGCTGGAGACGGCGGATGCCGCGATCCATTTCGGCAAGGCGGACTGGCAGGGCGCCGAGCTCGCGCTGCTCCGTCGCGAGACGGTGATCCCGGCTTGCAGCCCGGCGCTCAAGGCGCAATACGGCTTTGTCGAGCCGACGGTGATCCGCGAGGCGCCGCTGCTCCACCTCACCACCCGGCCCGATGCGTGGGAGCGCTGGATGCGGCTCAACGGGGTGCCGGCGGACCATGTGCACGGCATGCTGTTCGACCAGTTCGCCACCGCCGCGCAGGCCGCCATGGCGGGGCTCGGCGTCGCCCTGCTGCCGACCTTCCTGATCGAGGACGAGCTGCGGGACGGCCGGCTCGTGCCCGCCTATGACGCGCCGATGACCGGGGAGGAGGCCTACTACCTCGCCTGGCCGCGCGACCGCACCGCCCATCCCCCGCTCATCGCCTTCCGCGACTGGCTGCTGGCGGTGACCGAGGCGGATCGGTAAGAGAGATTATTCCCTGAAGGAATGATCTGTTGAAGAGCCATCGTTCGCGTGCGGTTCTTTTCGCTGATAGCGTCCCGCCCCATCATGCGCAGGGCGAATGGTGCGGTGCACCTGTCCCCCGCGCGATGCCTGATCCAGCGACGCTTCCGAGGAGCCGATCGATGCCGGACCGCCACCTCCATCCCGACGAGATCCGCACGCTGTTCTCGCGCGCCATGTCGGACATGTACCGGGCCGAGGTGCCGCAATATGGCACGCTGATGGAACTGGTGCGCGACGTGAACGCCGCCGCTCTCGAAGCCGATCCCGCTCTCGCCGCGGCGATGGAGCGCAATGACGAGATGGAGCGGCTCGATGTCGAGCGTCACGGCGCGATCCGGCTCGGCACGGCGGAGGAACTGTTCACCATCCGCCGCCTCTTCGCGGTGATGGGCATGTATCCGGTCGGCTATTACGACCTCTCGGTTGCCGGCGTGCCGGTGCATTCCACCGCCTTTCGCCCGGTGGACGACGAGGCGCTGCGCCGCAACCCGTTCCGCGTTTTCACCTCGCTGCTGCGGCTGGAGCTGATCGAGGACGAGGCGCTGCGTGCCGAGGCCGCCGCCATCCTCGCCCGCCGCGCCATCTTCACCCCGCGCGCGCTGGAGCTGATCGAACAATGGGAGCGGGCGGGCGGCCTCACCACGGGAGAGGCACAGGACTTCGTCGCGCAGGCGCTGGAGACGTTCCGCTGGCACTCCGACGCCACGGTGGACCTCGCGACCTATCGCAAGCTGCACGACGCCCACCGCCTCATCGCCGACGTGGTGAGCTTCAGGGGTCCGCACATCAACCACCTGACCCCGCGCACGCTCGACATCGACGCGGTGCAGGCCGGCATGCCGGGGCGGGGCATCTCGCCCAAGGCGATCATCGAGGGGCCGCCCCGCCGCGCCTGCCCGATCCTGCTGCGGCAGACCAGCTTCAAGGCGCTGGAGGAGGCGATCGCCTTCCGCGACGACGAGGGGGGCTCGGCCACCGGCACCCACACCGCCCGCTTCGGCGAGATCGAGCAGCGCGGCGTTGCGCTCACCCCCAAGGGGCGCCGTCTCTATGACGAATTGCTGGCCTCGGTGCGCAGCGAGGTTCAGGTCGGCGCGGGCGGGCGCAATGCCGGCGACTATGACCGCGAGCTGGGCGAGGTGTTCGCCCGCTTCCCGGACGATTGGGAGACCATGCGGCGGGACGGGCTGGCCTTCTTCCGCTATTCGCTGACGGAGGCCGGTGCGCGTGGCGCCGGCCGCGCGGATGCCGCGCTCGACACGCTGATCGCCGAGGGTATCGTGCGCATCGACCCGATCATCTATGAGGACTTCCTGCCCGTGAGCGCGGCCGGCATCTTCCAGTCCAATCTCGGAACAGACCAGCAGCAGAACTATGCCGAACGCTCCAACCGCGCGGCCTTCGAGGCGGCGCTTGGGGCAAGCGTGGCGGACGAGCTGGCGCTCTATGCGCGTGCCGAACGCGCCTCGCTGGACGCGGTCGAGGCGCGGCTGCGCGCCGCCGCGGCCTGAGCGGCGGGGGCGGGGCGATGGCGGGGCGGGAGCATGAGGACGCGCGGCAGGCTTCGCTCGCGGAAGCCCCGGTCGCCGCGTTCCTCGCGACGCTCGCCCGTGCCGGCTTCCGGGGCGATATCGCCGCCGATGCCGGCACCCGCACCGTGTTCTCCACCGACAACAGCATCTACCAGCTCCGTCCCGCCGCCGTGCTGTTTCCCCGCGATGCCGGCGACATCGCGCTCGCGGTGCGGCTCGCGCGGCATGATCCGGTCGGGCCCATCCCGCTCGGTCCGCGTGGCGGGGGCACCGGCACCAACGGCCAGTCGCTGACCCGCGGCGTGGTGCTCGACACCTCCCGGCACATGAACGGCATCGGCGCCCTCGATGACGAGGGTCTGCGCGTCATGGTCCAGCCGGGCGTGGTGCTGAACCAGCTCAACGCCTTCCTGAAGCCGCACGGCCTGTTCTTTCCGCCCATGGTCTCCACCGCCTCGCGCGCCACCATCGGCGGCATGGTCGGCACCGACGCCTCGGGCAAGGGCTCGCGGCGCTATGGACGGACCTCGGACTATATCGAGGCGCTGGACCTCGTCTTTTCCGACGGCACCTCGTGGACCGCGCGGGCGATGGCGCTCGACGAGGCCGAGACGATCGCCCGGCGCGACGACATCGTCGGCCGCGTGCATCGCGAGGCGCTGCGGGTGGCGCGGGAGAACGCCGGCGAGATCGACGCGGTGTTTCCGCGGATGAATCGCGGACTCACCGGCTACAACCTCAAGGGCGTCATCGGGCCGGACGGGCTGTTTCGCCTGTCCAGCCTGCTGGCGGGGTCGGAAGGCACGCTGGCGGTGACGACCGGCATCACGCTGCGGCTGGTGCGGCGCCCGGCGTTCAGCGCGGTGGTGCCGGTGCGCTATGCGAGCTTCCCGGCGGCGCTGGCCGATGTGCGCCGGCTGATCGCCGCCGATCCGTCCGCCATCGAGATCCTCGACGACACCATTCTCGGCCTCGCCCGGCAGGATCCGGTCTGGACCGCGCTGGAACCGGTGCTGGGCGGCCCCGCGCCGGTGCCGGTGGGCGGGCTGAACGTGGTCGAGTTCGTCGGCGACAGCGCGGCCGAGGTCGAGGCGGGCCTTGCCGCGCTGACCGGCCTGCTCGAGGCGGATACCGCCGCCGTCATCGACTGGCGGGTGCTGCGCGACCCCGCGACGATCGCCGAGGTGTGGTCGCTGCGCGAGAAGGCGGTGGGCCTGCTCGGCCGGCTCTCCCCGACCAAGCAGGGCACGCCCTTCGTCGAGGACACCGCGGTGCCGCCCGAGGCGCTGCCGGCCTATGTCGCCGATTTCCGCGCCCTGCTGGACTCCCACGGCGTCGCCTATGGCATGTTCGGCCATGCCGATGTCGGCTGCCTGCATGTGCGCCCCGCGCTCGACCTGCGCGATCCGCGCGACGCGGCGCTCATCCGCCCCATCAGCGACGGCGTCGCCGCGCTCACCCGGCGCTATGGCGGGCTGATCTGGGGCGAGCACGGCCGGGGCTTCCGGGGCGAATTCTCTCCCCTCTTCTTCGGCACCGCCCTCTATGCCGAACTCTGTGCGCTGAAGGGCGTCTTCGACCCCGCCAACATCCTCAATCCCGGCAAGCTTGCGCGGCCCGAGGGTGCGCCGCCGGTGGACCGCATCGACGCCGTGCCGCTACGGGGCGAGAGCGACGGGGCCATCGCCGCGCCCTTCGCCGGCGAGGTGGCGAAGGCGGTGTCCTGCAACGGCAACAGCGCCTGCTTCAACTGGGATGCCGCCGACCCGATGTGCCCGTCCTACAAGGCGAGCCGGGATCGCACCCAGTCGCCCAAGGGCCGCGCCGCGCTGCTGCGCGAATGGGGGCGGCTCGCCTCGGCGCAGGAAAAGGGCTCGCCGGCCGAGGGGCTGCCCGCCATCGAGCATGCGCTGAAGGCTTCGCTCGACACCTGCCTGTCGTGCAAGGCCTGCACCAGCCAGTGCCCGATCAAGGTGGACATTCCCGTCATGAAGGCGCGCTTTCTCGCCCGCTACTACGCCACCCGCCGCCGGCCCCTGCGCGAGCAGATCATTGCGCGGGCGGAGAGCCTGTTCGCGGCCGGCCGCCGGCTGCCGCGCCTCGCCAATCTGGCGTGCCGCCTCGCCAGCGCGTTTCGCCTCGACCGCGCGCTCGGCCTCGTCGACCTGCCCGCCTTCCGGCCGCCACAGGCCGGGCGCCGCCTCACGCCCGCCGGCCTCGTCCGGCTGGGCGCCCTGCCGGAGCCGCTCCGGCAGCGGGCGGTGATCCTGCTCGAAGACAGCTTCACCTCCAGCTTCGACGGCCGTGTCGTGGAAGCGGCGGACCGGTTGCTGGCCTCCCTCGGCTATGAGGTACATCGCGCTGCGCCGCCGGCCAATGGCAAGGCCGCCCATATGGTCGGCGACCTGCCGCGCTTCGAGGCGCTCGCCCGTGCCACGCTGGCCGAGTATCGCCGGCTGATGGCCAGCGGCGTCGCGGTGGTGGCGATCGAGCCGGTGGTGGCGCTCATGCCGGCGCAGGACTATCGCGAGATCGCCCCGCCGCCGGCGGAGGGCGAAGGGGTGATGGCGCTGGAGGCCTTCCTGCTGCGCGAGATCGAGGCCGGGCGCATCGCCCCGGCCGCCGTCGCCGCGGCCGGACAAGCCTTCGCCCTGTTTTCTCATTGCACCGAACGCACCGCCGTTCCGCGCAGTCCCGGGCAGTGGCGGGCGGTGTTCGCCCATTTCGGCCTGCCGCTGGAAGGCGTCGCCACCGGCTGCTGCGGCATGGCCGGGCTGTTCGGCCATCAGCGCGAGCATCTTGAAATGTCGCGCCGGCTGTTCGACATGAGCTGGGCCGGACAGCTGGCCTCGCTCGCGCCCGGCACGGCGCTTGCCACCGGCTTTTCCTGCCGCTGCCAGGCCGGGCGCCTTGCCGGGCTGGAGCTGCGCCATCCGGCGCAGGCCCTGCTTGCGGCGCTCGACTCCGCGATCTCGATCCGGCCGGCCTCTCCGGCCGCTGCTTCTTCTCCCGCGCATGCCGCGCACGCCTGAAAGGAAGACCATGTCCGACGCCTCCCCGATCAACGTCCCCTCCCTGCGCGCGGAGGCCCGTGACATCCTTGCCAAGCTCGGGGTGCCGGCTGGGCGCTTCGCGGAAAGCGGCCTTCCCGCCCGCTCGCCGGTGACGGGCGAGGTGCTCACCCATGTCGCGCCGGTCGATGCCGCCGCCGCCACCACTGCCATCGAGGCGGCGCATGACGCCTTCCTCGCCTGGCGCAGCGTGCCGGCGCCCAAGCGCGGCGAACTGGTGCGCCTGTTCGGCGAGGAACTGCGCGCGCACAAGGCCGAGCTCGGCCGCCTCGTCTCGATCGAGGTCGGCAAGGTGACCTCGGAAGGCCTCGGCGAAGTGCAGGAGATGATCGACATCTGCGACTTCGCGGTCGGTCTGTCCCGCCAGCTCTACGGCCTCACCATCGCCACCGAGCGTCCCGATCACCGCATGATGGAGACGTGGCATCCGCTCGGCGTGGTCGGCATCATTTCGGCCTTCAACTTCCCGGTCGCGGTGTGGTCGTGGAACGCGGCGCTCGCCCTCGTCTGCGGCAACGCCATCGTGTGGAAGCCCTCCGAGAAGACCCTGCTGACCGCGCTCGCCACCGAGGCGATCTTCGCGAAGGCGCTGGCCCGCTTCGCTGCCGACGGCAACGCCGTGCCGAAGGGCCTCTCCGCCGTTCTCACCGGCGACCGCGCCATCGGCGAGGTGCTGGTCGATCATCCGAAGGTGCCGCTGGTTTCGGCGACGGGTTCCACCGCGATGGGCCGGCAGGTCGGGCCGAAGCTCGCCGCCCGCTTCGCCCGCTCCATCCTCGAGCTGGGCGGCAACAACGCCGCGATCGTCTGCCCGAGTGCCGATCTCGACCTGACCCTGCGCGGCGTCGCCTTCGCCGCCATCGGCACCGCCGGCCAGCGCTGCACCACGCTGCGCCGCCTGTTCGTGCACGAAAGCGTCTATGACGCGCTGCTGCCGCGCCTGAAGAGCGCCTATGGCTCTGTGAAGGTCGGCAACCCGCTGGAGAACGGCGTTCTGGTGGGCCCGCTGATCGATGCCGGCGCCTATGAGAAGATGCAGGGCGCGCTGGACGCCGCCCGCGCGCTCGGCGCCAGCGTGACCGGCGGCGAGCGGGTCGCGGCGGCGGACGAGGCCTTCTATGTGCGGCCCGCTCTGGTCGAGATCGGCCGGCAGGAAGGCCCGGTCGAGCAGGAGACCTTCGCCCCGATCCTCTATGTGATGAAGTATTCGGAATTCGAGGAGGCGCTCGCCCTGCACAACGGCGTGCCGCAGGGCCTGTCCTCCTCCATCTTCACCAACGACCTGCGCGAGGCCGAGCTGTTCCTCTCCGCGCGCGGCTCGGATTGCGGCATCGCCAACGTCAATATCGGACCCTCGGGCGCCGAGATCGGCGGCGCCTTCGGCGGCGAGAAGGAAACCGGCGGCGGGCGCGAATCCGGCTCGGATGCCTGGAAGGGCTATATGCGCCGCGCCACCAACACGCTGAACTATGGCCGCACCCTGCCGCTGGCACAGGGCGTCACCTTCGACGTGTGAACGGGCCGGAAGGCTTGCTTTGAATGCGGGAAGGCGCGGGACCGAAGGGTTTCGCGCCTTTCCGTGCCGGTGGGGTCAGGCCGCCGGCTTCAGCGCCCAGAGCGCGAAGAGCGGTGCGGCGCCTGCGCGCATGGCGTGGCGGATGCCGGGCACGTTGTAGAAGGTGCCGCCCATGCCGGGGGTGAACCAGTCGCCCTCGACGCCGGCCTTGTCCTGCCGGAACGTGCCTTCCGAGAGCACCAGATAGGTTTCTTCCGGCGGATGGTCGTGGTCGGGATAGCGCACCTGCGGGCCCAGCAGTGAGACGCCGAGCCAGACGTCGCCGCGCTCCTCCAGCCCGCCGGGGCCAACGATCATCGCATTGGCATGGCCGTCGGGAAAATTCGCGCTCGCCGTCGCGTTGCCCGCCCGCCGGCGCCAGACGAGGCCGGGTTCGATCGCCCGGAAGCCGGCGACCAGCCCGGCGAAGGCCGGATCCGCCGCGGCGAGGGCGGCGTCGAGATGGATGCAGACCGGAAGCCGCTCGCCCGGTGTCGATCGCGTGGCCGCGGGTTGTTCCAGCGCCGCGAAGATCTCGCCCACGGAGCGTCGGCCCTCCGGGTCGCGGAGCTGGTGCTCATAGGCGGCGCGGGCGGCGTCGAGGAAGGCCTGCAAAGCTGCGTCGCGAATCGGGCTGGCGCTCATGCGTCATTGTCCTGCGGCTGAGCCCAGTCGGCCGGGGGAACGAAGCCGTGGCGGGCATGGAAGCGTTCGAAGTCGCGTGCGGTGGGGGCGATGCCGGTGAAGATCTCGACATAGGCCGGCATCCGCCGCATGCGTGTGGCGAGCTCCTCATTGGCCTGCATCGAGATGTAGCCGATCTGGACCAGATAGGAGGCGCGCGAGCGTACGTCGGCCACCAGCGGGTCGTAGCCGAAGCGGACGAACATCTGCGCCAGCGCTTCGAGGCGGATGGCGTCCGCCCGGTCGATCTCGGCCGCGATCTCGGGCGATTGCAGGCCCCAGCTTCGGATCGCGTGCTCGAACTGCGAATCGAACAGCCGGGAATCGAGCCAGCAATCGTGGACGTTCAGCATCGCCTCGACGATGGTCTCGGCATAGGCGCGGGTGCGCTCGACGAGGTTCCCGGTGTTCTTGGAGCGCCAACGATCCACCAGAGCGGCGAGCAGTTCCTCCCGGTCCTTGAAGAACCAGTAGAAGCTGGTGCGGGAGAGCTGCAGTTTTCGGGCGAGCGGCTGGATGCGCACGGCCTCGACGCCGCCCTCGATCAGGCTCTGATAGGCCACCTCCAGCCAGACATCCGGCGAACCGCGCCACCCCGTCTCGTTCACTGCACGCACTCCGTTCTTCGGGCCGGGCCGTGACGGCGCGTTCCCGGCCAGACATTGCGCTCCGGCGGCGCCGGTCCGTGCTCACGTGGAAGCCGGCGGGCGGCAGGTTTCCCCACCGCCCTCCCGGTGTGGGATCACTGCACGACGCGGGGTTCGCCGACGTCGGCACCGGAGGGATCGAGGCCATGCGCGGAGAGAATCGCCTTGAGCGTGCCGTCCTCGTGCATCTTCTTGATGCCATCGTCCAGCGCCTGGGTGAGGCCTTCATTGCCCTTGGTGTGCAGCAGATTGACCTGCGCCGCCTGGATCGAGGCCCTGACCCGCTCGTCGGGCTCGGCGACCTTGATCTGGATGCCGGGGTAGCCGCCCTTCTTCTGCGCGTAGACGCCGGTGCCGAAGCTGTCGATGCCGATGTCGATGCGACCGGCCTGCAGGTCCTGCGCCAGCGCGACGGGGTTCTGGTAGAGCTTGAGGTTGGAGCCCAGCAGCTTCTGCAGGTCCGCGACCCAGAGGAAGCCGGCCACGCTGCCGACCTTCTTGCCGACCAGATCGGACACCTTGGAATAGCCGGTCTTGGAATAGACGCCCATCTGGTCGAGATAGGTCGGATAGGACAGGCCCAGCACCTTGGCGCGCTCGGCGGTGCGGTACCAGTCGCCGGCGGCGAGGTCGGCCTTGCCGGACAAGACATACTGCACGGTCGCGGCGGCATCGACGATGGCCGGCGTCAGTTCGAGGCAGTTCTCCTCGGCGATCTTGCGGGCGATGTCGGTGTCGACGCCGCCGATCTTGCCGTCCGAGGTGATCGTCGAGAAGGGCGGATATTCATAGATGGCGACGGTCAGCTTGCCGGGCGCCACGGTCTTGAAGGTGTGCGCGGGCTTGCAGTCCTGTGCGAAGGCCGATCCGGTGGTGACGGCCAGCGCCAGGGCGGTCATGCCCAGAACACTGCGAAACGTGGTCATTGTCGTTCTTCCCTCTTGGGTTTGCGGAAGGCAGGCGCGGCGTTTTTTCTTGAGGACGGCACGTTTTCAGAAAGGCGCGGCGCGCGAGGGGCGGCCGTCAGGCATGCTTGCCGAGCCGGCGCTCCAGCGCGGCGACGGCAATGGTCGCGGGAATGCAGATGGCCGCGTAGAGCAGTCCCGCGAGAACGAGGATCGCCATGTAGCGGAAGGTCGTCGAGCCGATGAGGTAGGCCTGGCTGACGAGTTCCGGCAGGGCGATGGCGAAGCACAGCGAGGAGGCCTGCAGCATCAGGATCGCGAAGCCCAGCAGCGCCGGCACCGACACCCGCAGCGCCTGCGGCAGCACCACGAACCGCAGGGCGTCGAGGCCCGTGAGCCCGATCGCGGTCGCCGCCTCGCGCTGGCCGTGGGGCACCGCCTCGAGTCCGGCGCGGATGATCTCGCTGGTATAGGCCCCGGTGCACCAGGCGAGCGCGATCACCGCCGAAGGGAAGGAATCCAGGGCAAGCCCGGCATTGGGCAGGCCGAAATAGACGAACTGCAGCAGGATCAGCGCCGGCGCGCCGCGCCCGACCTCGACCACGGTGATGGCGAGGGAGCGCAGGATTTTCGACTTGCCCTGTACCGCGAGCGCGAGGACGAGGCCGAGCGGTATGCCGAAGGCGAGCGATGCACCGGTCACCGCAAGGCTGACCCACAGGCCGTCCAGGAGGCTCGGCAGATGTTCGATCCAGAAATCGAGAAGATCGGTCATCGCGCGACCCTCGCCCTGAGATGAAGGTCGGCCCAGCGCGCCGCCCAGGCGATGGGAAGGCTGAGCAGGATGTAGAGCAGGCCGGCAAAGGCATAGACGTCCAGCCCGCGAAAGCTGCGCTGCGAAACGTGGCTGGCCTGGAACGCCACCTCGGCGACGCCGATTGTGGAGGCGATGGCGGTGTCCTTCAGCAGGCCGATGGCATAGCCGGCAGCGGTGGGCAGGGCGACGCGGAAGAGCTGCGGGGCGATCACATCGGCGAAGCGGTGCCAGGTGGTGAAGCCGAGCGCGTGGGCCGCCTCCCATTGGCCGGGATGGATCGCGGTCATCGCGCCGCGATAGATCTCAGCCATGTTCGCCGCCGTGATCAGACCGAGCCCCACGGCGCCGGCCTGGAACGGCGACAGCTCGATGACGCTGCTGCCAAGCCCGAAGAAGATGAAGAACAGCCAGACGATGGGCGGAATGGCGCGCAGCGTCAGGATCACGGCCTGGGCGGCGAGGTTGAGGGCAAGGATGCGCGACATCCTGAGCGCGCAGAGCGGTATGCCGAGCAGGACGCCGATGAGGAGCGAAACGGCGGTGAGGCCTATGGTCCACGGCACGCCGGAAGCAAGGGTCCAGAACATGTCCGCGGTCATGTCAGCGATCCTTCACGGCATGAAGGAAACGCCGGGCCCGCTCGGTCTGCGGATTGCGCATCACGTCGCGGCTGACACCCTGCTCGACGATCTTGCCGTCGGCCATGATGATGACCCGGTCCGACACCTCTTCGGCGAAATGCATTTCGTGGGTGACCACGATCATCGTCATGCCGTTCTCGGCGAGCTCGCGCATCACCGCCAGCACCTCGAGGCCGAGCTCGGGATCGAGCGCGGAGGTCGGTTCGTCGAACAGCATGATCTGCGGCTCAAGCGCCAGAGCCCGCGCGATGGCGATGCGCTGCTGCTGTCCGCCCGAGCAGCGGCTGGGATATTGCTGGGCCTTGTCGGCGAGGCCGACGCGGGCGAGCAGCTGCATGGAGATCTTGTCGGCTTCGGCGCGCGAGCGCTTCATCACCCGCTCCTGGGCGATGCTCACATTGCGCAGCACCGTCAGGTGAGGAAACAGATTAAAGGACTGGAACACCATCCCCACGGCGCGGCGCAGATTCATCAGTTCGCGCCGGCCGGGCGTGTGGCCTGCCTCGATTACGGTGCCGCCGAGCGTCACGCGCCCGCTGGTCGGCGGCTCGAGCTGGTTGATGCAGCGCAGGAGCGTGCTTTTGCCCGATCCGCTCGGGCCGATGATCGCGACCACTTCGCCGGGTGCCAGGCGCAGATCGATCCCGTCGAGAACCACATGGCTGCCGAACGTCTTGCCGACGGCCTCCAGCGTCAGCAAGGGGGGCAGCGGAGCGAACCGCGGGTCGGTGGACGAGGACGCACGCTGGCTCATGAGCTTGTCCGGGTTCGAGGCCGCTGGAGCGGCAGATTGAGGCGATCCTGCATCGACGGTGCCCTTCCCCTCGCATGCGCGTGCCGTCCGCTCATCCAGCAATGTGGACCCTGGCAACCCAAGGCGGACGTGGCCGGCAGCCTCATCTCCTGGGAGGCGGTCCGGTAACGCTAGACCAGCGTCCAGTTTGGAACAAGCCAAAATGTACGTGACAGTTGAAAAACTCGACACTACTGTCTGAGTCCGTCGGGCGGCTTCGGTACCGAGCACGGTGCCCTGCCGGCGAAGGGTTTCGTCCCTCTGTCGACGCGTTCGCCCGCACGCGAGATTGCCCCATACCGCCCAACGACGCACCCCCGAGGATCGATTCCCATGGCGCCGCGTTTTCCCAAGATGCTTTCGCCCGTCACCTTGCGCGGCCACACGCTGCGCAACCGCGTGGTGTTCGGTGCCCACACCGCCAACATGGCCGAGGACGGCCTGCCCGGCCCGCGGCACATCGGCTATTACGAGGAGCGGGCGCGCGGCGGTGCGGCGATGATCGTCGTCGAGCCGATGCCGGTCCATGGCGCGACCATCCTGACCCGCGGCAATTTCCGCCATTCCGACGACAGCGTGGTCCCGCATTTCGCCAAGGTGGCGGCGGCGATCAAGCGGCACGGCGCGGTGGCGATCCAGCAGCTCTATCATGTCGGCAGCCACGGCGATTCCGACCTGTCCTTCCATGCGCACTGGTCGCCCTCCGGCATGCCGAGCTATCACGACACCGACGGCTCCCATGCCATGAGTGAAGCCGAGATCGAGGAAACGATCGACGGCTTCGTGCAGGCGGCCCGGCGCTGCAAGGAGGCCGGCTTCGACGGGGTCGAGGTGTGGGCGGCCTATCACGGCCTGCTCGACCAGTTCTGGACCCCGTGGTCCAACCGGCGCGACGACAGATGGGGCGGTTCGCTGGAGAACCGCATGCGCTTCTCGCGCGAGGTGCTGACACGGGTGCGGGCGATCTGCGGCGAGGACTTCATCGTCGGCCTCGCCATCAATGACGAGCCGGACGTCTCGGTCGCCCTGCAGAAGCGTGATCTCGCCGAGATCATCCGCCGGCTCGACGACGAAAAGCTGATGGACTACGTCACCTGCGGCAGCGGCAGCTATTTCGACTTCTACAAGATCATCCCGACCTTCCAGTATCCCGAGAAGCTGGGCGCCGATCTCGCGGCCCAGCTCAAGGGCGTGGTGAAGAACGCGCTCGTCACCGCGGAGAGCCATATCCGCACGCCGGACAATGCCGAGACCGTGCTCGGCGAGGGCGCGGCCGATCTTGTCTCGATCGTTCGCGGCCAGATCGCCGATCCGCACCTCGTGAACAAGGCGGCGGAAGGCCGGCCGGAGGATATTCGCGGTTGCCTCTCCTGCAACCAGATGTGCTGGGGCCGCCGCTCGCGCGACTACTGGATCAGCTGCGTCATCAATCCGTCGGCCGGGCGCGAATTCGAATGGGGCGGCGATCGGTTCACCCCGGCCGCGCGGCCGCGACGGGTTCTGGTGGTCGGCGGCGGCCCGGCCGGGCTGGAAGCGGCGCGGGCGGCGGCCGAGCGCGGCCACAGGGTCATCCTCGCCGAGGCGTCCGAGCGGCTGGGCGGCAATTTCCGCCTCGCCGGCCTGCAACCGCGCCGCGCCCAGATCCTCGATCTCATCGCCTGGTACGAGCGCCAGCTCGAGAAGCTCCAGGTCGAGGTGCGGCTCAACACTTATATGGAGCCGGACGACGTGATGGCGGTGGAGGCCGACGCGGTCATCCTCGCCACCGGCTCCCTGCCGCCCGACACCGGCTTCCAGAAGGCCTTCCCGGACATCGACACCATGCCGGGCTGGGAGAAGGGCAATGCTTTTTCCATCGAGGCGGTAATGGCGCGGCAGGCCCGCCCCGGCAAGCGCGTGCTGCTGCTCGACGAGAGTGGCGGCTGGCGCGGCTGCGGCACGGCGTGGAAGCTGGCCGAGGATGGCCATGAGGTCACGCTCGTGACCCCGGACCCGATGATCGGCCGCAACCTGCAGCATCCGGCGGCCGACGGCCCCCTGCGCAAGACGCTGGCGACGCTCGGCGTGCGCTTCGTGGTTGAGAGCAGCATTCTCGAATGGCACGGCGATGGGGCCACCGTCATCTCCCATCTCGACGGTTCCCGCAGCCGGATCGACGCCGACACGCTGGTGACGGCCACGACCAATGTCGCGGTGGACGATCTCGCCAGGGCCTTGCGCGCGAACGGAATGTCCGTCACCGAGATCGGCGACGGGGCCGCTCCGCGCCAGGCGCCCTATGCGATCTATGACGGACGCCGCGTGGCGCTGGAGTTGTGACTATGGCACGTACCGACAGCCGTCCGGGCATCACCCTGGCGCCGGAAGTGGCGCAGGCCTTCGCGACCGCCGCGCTCGAGGCCTGCGGCGCCCGTCCGGGCATGGCGGCCTCGCTCGCCCGGGCGACGGTGGCCGCCGAGATGCGCGGCAACGTCAATTGCGGCTTCGGCCATCTCAATGACTATATCGACGCCCTCGTCGCCGGCCGCATCCGCGGTGCGGCCGAGCCGGTGATCGAGGCGACAGCGCCGGGCGCGCTTGCGGTCGACGTGCAGGGCGGCCTTGCCCAGCACGGCTTCGATCTCGCGGTGGACGATCTCGCGGCGCGGGCGAAAGCCTGCGGCGCGGCCACGCTGGCGCTGAAGGGCAGCTACACCACCGGCGAGCTCGGCGATTATGCGCTGCGGCTCGCCGAGCGCGGGCTCATCGCCTTCGCCGCCACCAACGGCCCGCCGCTGCTGGGGCCGGAAGGCGTGCCGGTGCCGGTCTACTGCACCAACCCGATGGCCTTCGCCGCGCCGGGGCCGAACGGTCCGGCGCTGTTGATCGACCAGGCGTCGAGCGCCAGCGCCTTCGTCAACATCCGCGGCGCGGCGGCGCGCGGGGAGAACATTCCCGCCGGCTGGGCGGTCGACAAGACCGGCGCGCCGACGCAGGACCCGGCTGCCGCGCTCGAAGGCCACCTGCTGCCCTTCGGCGGCGCGCGCGGCGCCAATATCGCGCTGATGGTGGAGATCCTCGCCGCCGGGCTCTCCGGCGCGAACTGGTCGCTCGACGCGCCCGACTTCCTGTCGGGCAGCGAGTCGCCCGGCGTCGGCCTGTTCGTGCTCGCCATTGCGCCGCGCGGCGGGAGTGAGGGCCTCGCCGGCCGGATCGGGGCGCATCTGGAGCGACTCGCCGGGCTCGGTGTCCATGTGCCCGGACCGTCCAAGTTCCGCGCCGAAACCGCCGCTGCCGAAAAGGGCATCGTCGTCGATCGCGCGGCGCTGGAAAAGATCGCGGCCCGCTCAGGCATCGCCGTTCCCGCCTGATCCGGCCGAGCGCGCGCTCATCTCGCGGGCGCGCGCCTCGCCGGCCGCCAGCGCGGTTCCGATGAGAGACTCGAAGCCGCCGGCCATCGCGGTTTCGAGGAGCGCGGCGGTGATGCCGCGATAGCCGATCAGCGCGTCCATGATTGCGGACGGATCGGCATCCTTTTCCGCCAGCAATTGCGCTGCGCCGGTCACCACGCTGAGCGCCGCCTGCCGGGCGAGCGCCGGCGGCAAGCCGCGTGCGGTCGCGTGCTGGATCATCGCCCGCGCCAGCAAAGCGGGCAGAGCGGGCCCGGCCCCGGTGAAGCCGCTCACATAGTCGATCTCGTCCTCGCTGCCGAGTTCGCCGGCGCTGCCGCAGGCCTCCAGCAAGGCCTGCACCCGCGCCTTGTCGTCCGGTCCGACCTCGGGCGTCGCAAACCAGGGCGTGAAGCAGGCGCCGATCGTCGCTGCCGCATTGGGCATGGTGCGGACGATGCGGCGCGCGCCGGTGCGGGCCCTCAGGGTCTCGATCGTCACCCCCGCCATGAAGGAGAGCAGCACCCGGTCGCCTGCGGCCATTGAGAGATCGAGGAACTGCTCGGGTCGGACGGAGAGGATCACGATGTCCGAGCGTTCGACCAGAGCCTGGTTGTCGCTGGTCCAAGTCACGCCCGCGATCGGGCCGCTGCCCGTGCGGTTCGACAGGGTCAGCGCCTCGGGCGCGACGAGGCCCTTTTCGAGGAAAGCCTGGGCGAAGGCGGCCCCCAGCCAGCCGCTGCCGCCGATGATGCCGATGCGTCCGATCCCCGTCGCCATGATGTCCTCCGCTGCGCACCACCGGAATTAAAATGTACGCTCATGTTTGCACTATTGACAGGTGTGTACAGAATTTTAAACTCCTCTCAGCTACCTCCTTTGCGAAGGCCGCCAGGGTCCCCATGACCACGCTCCTCTCCATGCCCCATGCCGGGTCGTCCCCGTCCAGCGATCCTCTGCTGCAGCCCTATCAGCTCAAGCATCTGACGCTGCGCAACCGCATCATGATCTCCTCGCACGAGCCGGCCTATGCCGAGGACGGCCTGCCGAAGAAGCTCTATCGGGCCTATCATGTGGAGCGGGCCAAGGGCGGCATCGCGCTGACCATGACGGCGGGCTCCGCCTCGGTGTCGAAGGACAGCCCCCCTGCTTTCGGCAATGTGCTGGTCTACAAGGACGAGGTGGTGCCGTGGATGCGCGATCTCGCCGATGAGTGTCACGAGCACGGCGCCGCGGTGATGATCCAGATCACCCATCTCGGCCGTCGCACCCGCTGGGACAAGGGCGACTGGCTTCCGGTCATTGCCCCCTCCCATGCCCGCGAGCCCGCCCATCGCGCATTCCCCAAGCGCATCGAGGACTGGGACATCGAGCGGGTCATCAAGGACTTCGCGGACGCCGCCGAACGGATGAAGGCCGCCAATCTCGACGGTATCGAGATCGAGGCCTACGGCCATCTGGTCCAGCAGTTCTGGTCGCCCTCGACCAATGATCTCGACGGCCCCTATGGCGGTTCGCTGGACAACCGGCTGCGCTTCACCTTCGACGTGCTGAAGGCGATCCGCGACCGGGTCGGGCCGGATTTCATCGTCGGCGTGCGCTACACCGCCGACGAGACCGACATGGTGAACGGGACAGGCAAGGAGGAGGGAATGGAGGTTTCCCGCCGCCTCAAGGCGAGCGGCATGGTCGACTTCCTCAACATCATCCGCGGCCATATCGATACCGACGCGGCGCTGACCGAGGTGATCCCGATCCAGGGCATGCCGAGCGCGCCGCATCTCGACTTTGCCGGCGAGATCCGCGCCGAGACCCGCTGGCCCACCTTCCACGCCGCCCGCGTGCCCGATGTCGCGACCGCGCGCCACGCCATCGCCGCCGGCAAGGTGGACATGATCGGCATGACGCGCGCCCACCTCACCGACCCGCACATCGTGCGCAAGATCCTGGCAAAGCGCGAGGACGACATCCGCCCCTGCGTCGGCGCCAATTACTGCCTCGACCGGATCTATCAGGGCGGCGCCGCGCACTGCATCCACAACGGCGCCTCGGGGCGCGAACATCATATCTCGCATGAGATCCCGCCCGCCGGCGTCCGCCGCAAGGTGGTGGTGGTCGGCGCCGGGCCGGGCGGTCTTGAGGCGGCGCGCGTTGCCGCCGTGCGCGGCCATGAGGTCGTGGTGTTCGAGGCGGCCCCTCACGCCGGCGGCCAGGTGCGTCTCACCGCGCAGAATCCGCGCCGGCGGGAGATGATCAGCATCATCGACTGGCGGCTCGCCCAGTGCGAGGCAGGAGGCGTGACCTTCCATTTCAACAACTGGGCCGAGGCCGACACGGTGCTGGCCGAAAATCCGGATGTGGTGATCATCGCCACCGGCGGCCTGCCGCACACCGAGGTGCTTTCCGCCGGAAACGACCTCGTCGTCTCCGCCTGGGACATCCTGACCGGCGACGTGAAGCCAGGCCGCAACGTCCTCGTCTTCGACGATGCCGGCGACAATGCCGGGCTGCAGGCCGCCGAGGTGATCGCCGAGGCCGGCGGCAAGGTGGAGATCATGACGCCCGACCGCGCCTTCGCGCCCGAGGTCATGGGCATGAACCTCACCCCCTATATGCGCGCGCTGCAGAAGCACGACGTCACCTTTACCGTCACTTTCCGGCTGGAAGCGGCCGAGCGCGCCGGCAACCAGATCCGCGCGGTCATCGGCTCGGATTATGGCGGGGTCCGCAAGGAGCGGGTGGTCGACCAGATCGTCGTCAATCACGGCACCCGGCCGCTGGACGACCTCTATTTCGAGCTCAAGCCGCTGTCGCGCAATTGCGGCGCGGTGGATTACGACGCGATGATCGACAACCGCCCGCAGACCCGCGACGACAATCCGGAAGGTGCATTCCAGCTCTTCCGCATCGGCGACGCGGTGGCGGCCCGCAATACCCACGCGGCGATCTATGACGCGCTGCGGCTGGTGAAGGATCTGTGAGGATAGCGCCGATGAAAGTCTTGGTCCCCGTGAAGCGCGTTGTTGACTACAACGTCAAGGTCCGGGTTAAGGCGGACGGAAGCGGCGTTGAGCTTTCGAA
>NZ_JALKCH010000005.1 GCF_023016805.1 Ancylobacter crimeensis | reverse complement strand
GCAACAACAACGTCCCCACCAAGCCCGACATACCGCTTCACCGTGTCAGGCGTTCCCCCAACACGAGACTCCCCGGCCGAGCTCTCCACGATTACCGATATCTGCATCCCGTCCTCCTCCCTGTATCGTAGCGGACCTTCTGCGGGCCCCTGCCCCATACCGCTGCGCCGGCCGGGGTCTGGCGATGCGAGTTCGAAACCTGATCCCGGCGCCTCGCAACGCTCCTGTGATTATTGGTATATGGAATTAAAAATGCCAGCAAGAGCCAAGGTGCGACATCCGGGCAATGCCGGACGGATTGTATCGCACCTGAAATCCAAATCGGACCGCCGGACGGCTTCCACCTCACTCCGAGCCCCTACGAAAGACGCTCTTGCCATCGGACTGACACGCTGCAGTGCAAGATAAGAGGTGCAAGACAGCCGTCCGATTTTGGTCCATATCAGGCCCCCGACGCACCTTGGCCGACCATCGGCCGCAGCCGGCGCGAACCGGCAACCCAACGGAGGAATCCATGTATAGCAGGCGGGAACGCGCGACCAAGATCGTGGCGACCCTCGGCCCCGCATCCTCGAGCCCCGAGAAGATCAGGGCGCTCTTCGAGGCTGGCGTGGACGTGTTCCGGCAGAATTTCAGCCACGGCACCCAGGCCGACCACGCCCGCGTGTACAACCTCGTCCGCGAGGTGGAGAAGGAAGCCGGCCGCCCGATCGGCGTGCTCGCCGACATGCAGGGCCCGAAGCTGCGCGTCGGCCGCTTCGTCGACAACGCGATCACGCTGACGCCCGGCACCACCATCCGCTTCGACACCGACATGACGCCGGGTGACGAGAAGCGCGTGCCGATCCCCCATCCCGAGATCATCGAAGCGCTGCACGAAGGTTCGACCGTCCTGCTCGACGACGGCAAGGTGCGGGTACGCGTGGTGAAGAAGGGCGCCGGCTTCCTCGAAGCCCAGGTCATCGCCGGCACCCGCCTGTCCAACAACAAGGGCTTCAACGTTCCCGACGTGGTGCTGCCGCTCTCCCCGCTGACCGCCAAGGACCGCTCCGACCTCGCTTTCGCGCTCGATCTCGGCGTCGAGTGGATTGCGCTGTCTTTCGTCCAGCGGCCGGCCGACATCATCGAGGCGCGCGAACTCATCCAGGATCGTGCCCAGATCAATCTGAAGCTCGAGAAGCCAGCCGCGGTCGAGCACCTGAACGAGATCATCGAACTCTCGGACAGCATCATGGTGGCCCGCGGCGATCTCGGCGTGGAGCTCTCGCTCCCGGAACTGCCCGCCCTGCAGAAGCGCGTGGTGCGCGAGTGCCGCCGGCTGGGCAAGCCGGTCATCATTGCCACCCAGATGCTGGAATCCATGATCACCGCCCCGGTGCCGACCCGCGCCGAGGTCTCCGACGTCGCCAATGCAGTGTATGAAGGCGCCGATGCGGTGATGCTGTCGGCCGAAAGCGCCGCCGGCCAGTATCCGGTCGAGGCCGTGGCGATGATGGACCAGATCATCAAGCAGGTGGAGCTCGACCCGGCCTATCGCGTCATCATCGATTCGCAGCGCCCGGCCCCCGGCGGCACGGTGGCCGACGCGGTGACGGCGGCGGCCTATCAGGCGGCGCTGGCGGTCGACGCGAAGGCGCTCGTCACCTACACAATGTCCGGCACCACCACGCTGCACGCCGCCCGCGAGCGGCCGAAGATGCCGATCCTCGGCATTGCCAGCAAGCTCTCCACCGCGCGTCGGCTGGTGATGTCCTACGGCGTGCATGTCGCCCACATGCCGGAGGAGATCCACACCTTCGGCGAGATGGCGACCAAGGCCGCGCAGATCGCCGTGGAACACGGCTTCGCCGGCCTCGGCGACCGCATCGCCATCACGGCGGGCGTCCCCTTCGCCCATCCCGGCACCACCAATGTGCTGCGCCTCGTCACCATCGACAAGAAGGTGAAGGCGGCATTGCCCCGTGGGGAAAACCACGACGCTCCGCGTGCAGCCGCGAAGAAGGCGGCCGATGGCGACACCGCCACCCAGAAGGTCGGCGCCGAGCGCAAGCGGGCAAAGAAGGACGGCAAGAAGGAAGGAAAGAAGGCCAAGTCTAAAAAGGACTGACCTTCCAAGAGAGACTGACCCGTCTCACCTCCTTCGAAGAAAGCGACGGCGCCTCCGGGCGCCGTTTGCGTTTGCCTCACTCATGCGTCCGCGCCGAGGTCGCGCAGATGGCGGATCGGGCGCCCCGGCGCGAGGCCGGCCGCCGCAGCGACGATGGCGTTGGCGTCGATGCCGTAATGGCGATAGAGCTCGGTGATCGAGCCGGTCTGTCCGAAATGCTCGACGCCCAACGCACGGGTGCGATGACCGGCGACGGCACCGAGCCAGCCGAGCGTCGCCGGGTGGCCATCAAGCACGGTGACCAGTGCGCAGCGTGCCGGCATGTCGCCCAGCAGCCGCTCGACATGGCTGCGGGCATGGACGAGGCCACGCTCGCGCATCCGAGCCGCGGCGGTCCAGCCGGCATTGAGGCGATCCGCCGAGGTGACGGCCAGCAGGCCGACGTCGCGCCGATCCTCGGCCATCAGCCCCACCGCCTCCAGCGCCTCGGGCGCGACCGCGCCCTGATAGGCGACGACGATCTCGGCGTTCGGCCCCGGCGGACGGACCCAATAAGCCCCATCGATGATGTCGCGCGAACGCCGCGGCGAAAGGATGCGCTTCGGCTGGGCGAGGCTGCGGGTGGACAGGCGCAGATAAACCGAGCCGCCGTGCTCGTCGCGCAGCCAGCTTTCCTCGCCGGCGTCCTCGCCGGACTGCTCACCGGCTTGCCCTTGGCTTCCCTCGCGCTGCAGATAGTCGAACGACCAGGACAGGATCGCCGTCAGTTCGTCGACATAGGCCGGCTCGAAGGCCGCGAGACCGTCCTGCGCGAGGCCGATCAGGGGCGTGCCGATCGACTGGTGCGCACCGCCTTCAGGCGCCAGCGTCAGGCCCGACGGGGTCGCGACCAGCAGGAAACGCGCATCCTGGTAGCAGGCGTAGTTCAGCGCATCGAGCCCGCGCTGGATAAACGGATCGTAGAGCGTTCCGACCGGGATCAGCCGCGCCCCGAACAGGCTGTGCGACAGGCCCAGCGCGGAGAGCAGAATGAACAGGTTCATCTCGGCGATGCCGAGCTCGATGTGCTGGCCCTTGGGGGAGAAGGTCCAGTCGAAGGTCGAGGGAATCCGCTCGGAGCGGAACAGGTCGGCGAGTTGTTCACGGGCAAACAGGCCGCGCCGGTTTACCCAGCCGCCGAGATTGGTCGAGACCGTCACGTCCGGCGACGTCGTGACGACGCGGTCCGCCAGCGGTCCGCCAAGGCGCGCCAACTCCGCCATCAGCAGGCCGAAGCCCTGCTGGGTCGACATCTCAGGCTGGGCGGGCACCGGCAGCGCCGCGGGAATCGCGATGTGCCGATCACTGTAGCGACGGCTGCCCTCGGCATTGAAGGGGACGCGGTCGAGAAAGGCGCGCAGCCGCTCGTCCGGCAGGTCCAGACCTTCGAAGGGCTCCCATTCGTGGCCGGGCCGCACCTTCATGGAGCGGCGGAACATCTCCATCTGGGTCGGCGTCATCAACCCGGCATGATTGTCCTTGTGTCCGGCGAGCGGCAGGCCGTGTCCTTTCACCGTATAGGCGATGAACAGAACCGGCCGGTCGTCGCCCGCCCGGTCGAACGCCTCGATAAGGGTCGGCAGGTCATGGCCACCGAGATTGGTCATGAGCCTGGCAAGCTCGTCGTCGTTGCGGCGCTCGATCAGCGCGCTGACGGGGCCCTGGTCACCGATCTCCTCCATGAGTCGACGCCGCCACGCAGCCCCGCCCTGAAAGGTGAGGGCCGAATAGAGCTGGTTCGGGCAGCGGTCGATGAAATCGCGCAGGCGCTCCCCGCCCGGCTCGGCGAAGGCCTCCAGCAGCCTTGCGCCATATTTCAGCGTAACCACCTCCCAGCCGAAAGCTCGGAACAGCGCCTCCAGCCGTGCCGGCAACCCCTCTCGGATCACGGCGTCGAGGCTCTGGCGGTTGTAGTCGAGGATCCACCAGCAATTGCGCAGGCCCTGCTTCCACCCCTCCAGCAAGGCCTCGTAGATGTTGCCCTCATCCATCTCGGCATCGCCGACGAGGGCGACCATCCGTCCTTCCGGGCGTCCACCGGCCAGGCCATGGGCATGGACATAGTCCTGCACCAGGCTGGCAAACAGAGTCTGCGCCACGCCGAGCCCGACCGAACCGGTGGAGAAGTCCACGTCGTCGACGTCCTTGGTCCGCGAGGGATAGGACTGCGCACCGCGATAGCCGCGATACCCCATCAACTTGTCGCGGCTCTGGTTCCCGAGCAGATACTGGATGGCATGGAAGATCGGGCTCGCATGGGGCTTCACGGCCACCCGGTCCTGCGGCCGCAACACCGCGAAATAAAGCGCGGCCAGCACCGTGGAGAGCGAGGCCGACGAGGCCTGATGGCCGCCGACCTTCAGGCCGTCGCGATTGGGGCGTACGTGATTGGCGTGATGGATGATCCAGGCCGAGAGCCACGATACCTTGCGCTCCAGCGCCTCCAACGCCGCGAGGTCGACCGGCACTCCCGTATCGCGCGACATGATGCGCCCTCCTGCTTGCCTTTCAGCATCTGTCGGGCGCATCGGGCGGCGCAAGGGAGCAAATGTGGTGCAGCGCACAACACACGGTCCCACATGAGAAAATCCGCTCTGGGTGAAACAGGCTACCCAAATGGACATGTTCATGCTGTATGCTGTGAATCATGTTTCGTAGGCTGTGGTTAACCATGCCGCAGCAGCGCTCGGGTGGGGCGGAAGTCGCATTGGTGTAAGGCCGGCAGGCGACGCCGCGCCCACGCCGTGGCGCGCAGTGGGGAAGATGCATGGAGCCGGGCGAGCCGAGAACGTTTATCGGGGTATCGGTCCTTGCCGGACTCGCGGCGGCGTTCACATTGGCGCCCGGCCTTCAGCCGGCCGCCCACGCCGCCGATGTCGCCTGCGACCTCACCGCCCAGTCACTGTCCTGCGGCGGTACCGCGAGCGGCACCGCCGCCACCTCCTATGGCGCGCAAGCTCAGGCCAGCGGCAATGATTCGGCGGCCTTCGGTCAGCTCTCCGTCGCCTCCGGAGTGAGCTCGACCGCGATAGGGCAGGCTGCGCAAGCGACGCAGGACAACGCAACCGCCATTGGCACTTCCTCCATCGCCGCTGCGACCGCATCGACCGCGGTCGGCGAATCCGCAACCGCCAACGGCGTGTCCTCCGTCGCCATCGGCCATGCGGCAACTGCGAACGGCGTGTCTTCCACGGCGATCGGCGACACGTCGGCGGCGAACGGCTCCGGCTCCATCGCCATCGGCGCCAACAGCGCGGCCAATCTCGACTACACCACCGCGGTCGGCACCGGCGCCGCCGCACAGGGTACCGCTGCCTCGTCCTATGGCTATGGCGCGCAGGCCAATGGCTCCGCCAGCACGGCGATCGGCGCCTATGCGGGCGCGCAGGGCAGCAATTCCTCGGCCTTCGGCAACAATGCTCAGGCCAATGGCGACAACGCGACGGCGCTCGGCGAAGGCGCCATCGCCTCGACGACGGCCTCCACCGCACTCGGCCAGAATGCTCGCGCCAACGGCACCTCCTCTACCGCCGTCGGCCAGGAGGCGATCGCGAACGGCGCCAACAGTACCGCCATCGGTCAGAACGCGACGGCGAACAGCTCGGGCGGCACCGCCATCGGCCAGATCGCAACCGCCAATGCCGAGAACGCGACCGCGCTCGGCCAGAACGCAACGGCAAATGGGGTCGGCTCCACGGCCTTGGGGCAGGCCTCCATCGCGGCAGGCAAGCGCTCCACCGCGGTCGGCCAGTCATCCAATGCGGCGGCGGACGATGCGACCGCCATCGGTTATGGCACCACCGCCGCCTATACCGGCTCGACTGCGATCGGCTATGGCGCGACCACCACCCGCGCCTACCAGATGGCACTGGGTACGAGCGAGACAACCTACACCATGCCCGGCCTCACCTCCTCCGCCAGCAAGGCAGCGCAGTCCGGCGCCATCCAGATCGTGACCACGGATTCGAGCGGCAATCTCGCCAGCGCCAGCGTCAACGAACTGGTCGATCTCAGCGGCATCTACAATGATATCGACCGCGTCCAGGAAGGCGTCGCCATGGCGATGGCGATGGATACGCCCAACCTGCCGATGGGCAAGAACATGGCGGTCAGCGCCCAGTGGGGCACGTTCGGTGGCCAGAACGCGGTCGCCTTCTCCGGCATCGCGCGGCTTTATGAGGACAGCCTGTTCCTCACCGGGGGCGTCGGTCTCGGCCTCAAGGAAGGGTCGATCGGCGGAAAGGCGGGCCTGGTGTTCGCATGGTGACCGTGGCGCCGACGCGAATTGCGCTCGGCACAGCCATCGGACTTGTGCTGCTGCCGGTTGCGGTATCCGGCGTCGAGATTTTCCGGTCATCATCCGCCCCGGCGAGCACGCCTGAGGCCCGCAGCGCGATTGTTGCGGCCGCTACGGCATCTACCGCCAATGAAGCCGTGCCCGTCGCGCCGGTGCAACCCACACGCATCGCGGCCTCCGGCAAAAAGCCTGCGACCGGTGCCAGTCATCCCCCAAAACCAACCGAAGAGAAGCCGACCGCCACGCCGTCGGCGGAGAGCGCCACGTCCGGCGTTCCGCCTGCGCCCGTCCTGTTGGCATTGCTGCGCGGCACCCTCGTCTCGGTGAACCAGGCGAACATCACCGGCAATTATTCGGTGCTGCGCGACCTCGGCTCCCCTACCTTCCGCGAACGCTACACCGTGGCCGAGCTTGCCGAGCAATTCCGCTCCTGGCGGGCACAGTCGCTCGATTTCGCAGCGGTGCTTCTTCTCGATGCAAAGCTGTCCCGGCCTCCGGAAATCGAATCGGTCGGGGCGCTGCATCTCATCGGCTTCTTTCCAACGTCGCCGCTGCGGATCGGATTCGACCTGCGCTTCGAGCCGGTGAACGGGCATTGGCGGCTGGCCACGCTCTCGCTTGATGCACGCCCGGCATCCGGAGACGCAGCGCTGCCAGCCGCACGGGGGCCCCAAGGTCCGGCGCCCAGCCCATCCGTGCAGATGCCGGCCACGTCCGGGGCACCCTTGAAGGCCGTAAACCCCGCGATGCCGACCCCGATCGCAAACCGATCGACGCCGCCCGGCGCGACACTCATCGCCCCGCTTCCCGGCCCGGCGGCCAGTGCCGCCGCAGCCGAGGAGGCGGCAGCCCGTCAGGCCGCGAGCGCTGCGGCGGCTTCGGCTCCACCGGCTCTCCGCAATACCGACGCACCTCCCCTACAGATCGAAAGTTCGACGGCACTCGCTCCGGGAACCGCCGCCGCGCAGACGGCGGCAGCCGTCCCGTCCTCCGGTGGCGCTACCGCCGTGCCGGCCCCTTTCCAGATGCGCCGGGAAACCGATCTGTCGACGCCAGCCCCCACCGGTCCATAAAGCCGTCCGGCCACGGGGCTGGGGATGGATGTCGCCACGACCCGGTCGCGACGGTGCGACCCGGCGGGCAAAACCACACATGCATGGGGAACGGTCCCCAGCCGGCATCCCTTCGGCCGCCTTTGTGCAGGCAGCATGGTCCTCAGTCAGCGGGAGCCGCGAGTCAGTTGCCGTATGACGGTGCGGTGGACGGCGGCGGGGCGTTTCCGGAAGGCAACGGAATGACGCGCGGCACATTGGGATTGCCGGCATTGGCGGCCGCCGCGCCGCTCGGCAGGGTGCCTGCCGGCATGGGAGCAGCCGTGTTTCCAGCCCCCGAAACGGGCGAAGCCTGTGGCGTGATCTGGTTGGGCGCAGGCACCATCGGATAGCCCGGAAGGGGCTCCGAAGGCTTTTGCGGACCGGCAGGCACGACCGGCGCCCGTGGAGCGGGTGCGCGCCGAACCACACGGCGGGGAGCAGCCGCAGGCTCCGGGCCCATCACGCCGTTCAGCACCGTCGCATCACCCTCGATGCCCGAGGGATAGGCAAGCGGGCCCCCAATGCGCCCTATGCCCTCAGGCTCGCTCATCGGCCGGCCATAGGGCTGCCACGAGCGCGGGAGGAAATAGCCGTTGATGGAAAAGCGGTACATGCCGCGCAGCAATTGGCTTTCCGTCGCGCCGGCCTGGCACATGCGGTAACGCACCGTCATCACGCCACGGTCCCGCAAAAAGGCATAGAGCTGCACCTGCGACTGGATCCGCTGCCAGGCATAGATGCACAGATCATTCGAACCGGCGCGACCGATGGCATAGCCGAAGGGCCCGTAGCGGTTCTGGGTGAAGTAGCCGGAACGCTGCATATAGACGTTGGGCAGCGCCGCCTCCATGTCGGCGTCGATGGCATCCGTGCTGAGAAGGTCGTAGCCCTTGAAATTGCTCCACCCCGTGCGGCCGGGAACGGGACCGAAGAAAACGACGTGGAAGGCGTTCTGTCCCGATGCAATCGTATCCGTTGCCAGCACGACTTCCTGCTCGAGCGCATTGATATAGCGCGTTTCCAAAACGGAGAGGGTGCGCGGGCCGCCGGGTTCCGGCAGAATGAGCGCCTCGTTGACCGGCACCTCGATCGTCTGCGTGGCGACCTGGGGATCGTGACCAACCAGCGGATAGGGTGCCATGCAGCCGGCGAGCGCAAAGGAGAGGCAAGCAAACAGGCCGAGACCGAGCCCGCGGAACATCGGTCGAGCGATCGGTGCGTTACGTCTCGAATAGCGGTGCTTCACATCCCAAGTCCATAGCTGAACGCGCATTTTCGAGCGACAATACGGCGAATCACTTGACATGGAGGACTCTACCCTGCCGTTGGACGGTACGAAACGCAGCAAGGCTGGCCAAAACCGCCCCTGCTCTGCATGTGCAAAAATTAGTTCAAAATCGCAAGCATTTTGATTTGGTTTGCGCTAGACAGGCGCCGGGAAGGGTGAGGGAGTAGGCATGGGCAAGGCTTGGATAGCGGCACTGTGGGGGATCACCGGCGCGCTGACGGTGTTCCTGATCACCTTGCCGATCAGTCTGCAGGCGCATCTGATCGCCGGCAGCATTGTCGTTCTGGTCATCATCCTGCTCAAGCTCTTTGCTCCGGTCGGCGTGCCACGCCTCATCGCGCTTTCGCTCGGCAGCACCATCGTGCTGCGCTACATCTACTGGCGCACCACGAGCACGCTGCCGCCGATCAGCCAGATCGAGGACTTCATCCCCGGCATCATGCTCTATCTGGCGGAGCTCTACAGCGTCGGCATGCTGTGCCTGTCGCTGTTCGTCGTATCCTCGCCCGCCCCTCCGCGAACCGCACCCGCCCTTACGCCGGAACAGCTTCCCACTGTCGACGTCTTCGTGCCGACCTACAATGAGGACGCCTCGCTGTTGGCCTCGACCCTGGCTGCGGCCAAGGCCATGGACTACCCTGCGGACAAGTTCACGGTGTGGCTGCTGGATGATGGCGGCACCGACCAGAAATGCCATCAGGACGACCCCTTGGGCGCGCAGGAGGCGCAGAACCGCCGCCGCGAACTCGGCGAGCTCTGCGAAGGGCTCGGCGTGCGCTACCTTACGCGCCGCCGCAACGAGCATGCCAAGGCGGGCAACCTGAACAATGGCCTTGCCAATTCGACGGGCGAACTGGTCGCCGTGTTCGATGCCGACCACGCCCCTGCCCGCAGCTTCCTGCATGAGACGGTCGGCTATTTCCGCCAGGACGAGAGGCTGTTCCTGGTCCAGACGCCGCACTTCTTCATCAATCCGGACCCGCTGGAGCGCAACCTCGATACCTTCGACCATATGCCGTCGGAGAACGAGATGTTCTACGGCATCATCCAGCGCGGCCTGGACAAATGGGACGGAGCCTTCTTCTGCGGCTCCGCCGCGCTGCTGCGCCGCGAGGCGCTTGCCGAAACCAACGGCTTCTCCGGCATCTCGATCACCGAAGACTGCGAAACGGCGCTGGAACTGCACTCCCGCGGTTGGCACAGCGTCTATGTCGACAAGCCCCTGATCGCAGGCCTCCAGCCGGAAACCTTCGCCAGCTTCATCGGCCAGCGCTCGCGCTGGGCGCAGGGCATGTACCAGATCCTGCGCTTCCGCTTCCCGCCCCTGAAGCGTGGCATCACCTTCGCGCAGCGGCTCTGCTACATGTCGAGCATGCTGTTCTGGTTCTTCCCCATTTCGCGCATGATCTTCCTGATCTCGCCGCTTTTCTATCTCGTCTTCGGCCTCGAGATCTTCAATGCGTCCGGCGCTGAGTTCCTTGCCTACACGTCGACCTACATGCTCGTGAACCTGTTGATGCAGAATTACCTTTATGGCCGATACCGCTGGCCATGGATTTCCGAGCTCTACGAATACATTCAGTCGGTCTACCTGCTGCCGGCATTGCTTTCAGTGATGATGAACCCGCGCAAGCCCACCTTCAAGGTGACGGCGAAGGGCGAAACGCTGACCGAGAGCCACGTGTCGGAGATCGGCAAGCCGTTCTTCATCCTCTTCGGCCTGATGACGCTTGCCGCCGTACTGACGGTCTGGCGCGTGATCAACGATCCCTTCACCGCGGACGTCACTGCCGTAGTGGGCGGCTGGAACATTCTCAACATGATCATCGCCGGCTGCGCGCTCGGCGTGGTGTCGGAGCGACAGAACCGCCGCCGCACCCATCGCGTCAACCTGTTCCGCCGCTGCGAATTCATCCTCGACGACGTCAGCTATCCTGCAGTGGTGGAGGACGTGTCCATCGGCGGCGCCAGCGTCCGTGCGGCCGGCGCAAATCTGCCCCAGGTCGAGCGCGGCAAGATGGCGGCGATCCGTTTCAAGCCGCAGGCGGATATCGAGGTGTCGGACCTTCCGGTCCAGATCCGCAATATGAAGCGCGACGGCAACGGCCAGTTGTTCGGCTGCCAGTTCGAGGCACAGGTGCCGCTCCATCACCGGCTCATTGCCGATCTCATGTTCGCAAACGCCGCGGAATGGAGCAAATTCCAGGAGTCGCGGCGCTATAATCCCGGTGTGCTCCGCGGAACGTTCCGTTTCCTCGTCATTGCGCTCTACCAGACCGGGCGTGGCCTTTCGTACTTCCTCCGCCTCAACAAGATTTCCCGTTCGAGCACTGGCCAGCCGGCGGCCGCAAAATCCTCGTGAGAACGATGTTGCGCATCTCCTCCGCGGTCGTCTCGCCGCTTCTGCTCCTCGTCTCCCTCCTTCCCGCCGCCGCAACGGCAGCAGGCGAGGAGCCGGCTGTCCGTTCCCCGGTCGTTACAACGGTTGCCGCCACGCGACCGGAGACCACCGGTCGGATCAGGATTGCCCAGACCAGCGGCTCTCCCTTCACGATGACCCCGGCCGGCAATGCGCCGGCATCGGAAGGCAACTCCGGGTCGAGCCCGGCTTTCCAGCTTCCCGCAGGCGCGCCGGACGCGCTGGCCCGTCCGACGCCGCCCGTCGGCGCGCCGAACGAGCTGCCGAATCAAGCGCCACCCGCCGATGCGCCATTCCACATGCCGGGTGCCCCGGCCCTGCCCGCCCCCCAGCAGCAGGCGGCCACGCCGCAGGCGCCGAAGGGGCCGGATCGCTTCATCATCCCCTTCGATCGACTCTCTCTGCAGGGCGAGTATGATTCCCGCTCCTGGACCGTCTATCTGACCGAGGACGAGGTCGCGAAGCAGGCGACCCTGATGCTTGCTTATGTGAATGCCGTCCTCGTCATGCCGGAGGTGTCCAGGCTGAAGGTCTCGATCAACGGCCAGCCGGTGATCGAGACGCCGATCGCCTCCTCGACTGGCCCGTCGCGGCTTTCCATGGCCGTCCGCAAGGGCATCCTGCGTGCGGGCGCCAATCTGGTCCGTTTCGAGGTCTTGCAACGGCACCGCACGGATTGCGGCGTGCAGGCCACCTATGAGCTCTGGACCGAGATCGACAATGCAGGCACTGGCCTCACCTTCTCCGGTGGCCGCGTTCCCCTCGTCGGCGGCCTGGAGAATCTTCCTGCCGTCGGCGTAAACGTCGACGGCACGACTGCCGTGCGGGTCATCACGACCAATCCGTCCGACCCAACCACTCTTTCGCGCGTGATGCGGGCGGTACAGGGTCTTGCGCTCCGAGGCCATTTTGCGACGCCGACCGTGTCCGTCCTCGCTTCCGCGAGCGGCCCTGCGACGCCGGGGGTCATCACCATGGTGATGGCGCCGGCGCCCGAGCTTGCCAAGCTGATGGGCGCGCCGCCGACGGAAGCCCAGCAGCGGGCCGTGGCGGGACTGGTGCGTGACAACCGGATCGACGGTCCGGTCCTCGTCGTCTCCGGTCCAAACGCACAGTCGATGGATGCGGCGATCGAACGGCTGAACGCGGTAACGCCGCCGTCCCCGACCTCGCTGAGCACCGCGACATTTACCGCGCCGGATGCTCCCCTCTTCGTTGGAGCGCGCAGCGTGCGCCTTGCCGATCTCGGCGTGCCGACACAGGAATTTTCCGGCCGCCGCCTGCGGGTGCGCTTCAACATCGGCCTCCCGGACGATTTCTATGCCTCCGTCTATGGGCAGGCGATCTTCCTGCTCGATGCCGCCTTCACCGCGTCCGTGCAGCCCGGCAGCCACGTCGACCTCTATGTGAATGGGCAGATCGCCTCGAATCTGCCGATCACGTCCCGTGGCGGCGGCCTGTTCCAGCGGCAGCCGATCAAGATTCCGCTCCACAATTTCCGTCCGGGTCTCAACCGCCTTTGGCTTGAAGTCGTCCTCGACACGGAGGCCGACGACCGATGCCTGCCCGGCGCGACCCTGCCCGGCGATGATCGTTTCGTGCTGTTCGATTCGTCCGAATTCACCATGCCGGACTTCGCCCGCATCGGCCGCGTGCCAGACCTCGCCGCCTTCGCAGCCGCGGCCTTTCCCTATAACCGGGAGACAGATCCGCTGGCGCTTGTGCTCGCCCGCCCCGACCTGCCGACCGCCTCGGCAGCCGCGACCCTTATGGCCCGCCTTGCGCTGAACAACCGCATGCCGGTTCCGGTGGAGGCTCTCGCCGCGACCACCTCCGTTGCCGATCGCTCCGCAATCTTCGTCGGCGGCGTCGGGCAATTGGCCAGCGGCATTCTCGGACAGGTCGGCATTGCCGAAACGTCGCGGGTAAGTTGGTTGGCCGGGCCCGCTGAAGGCGGCGCGCGCGCCTCCGGCACCAGCGCGCAATATGACGACGTGCTGCAGCGTTTCCGCAACCGGCAACGTGCCAGTGAACAGGTGGGCAACGCCAACCAGAACCCGGGCGGACAAAGCCCGAGCGCGCCCACCAGCCCATCCGACAACGACACCTATGAGCGCTGGCGCGACAACATTTCCGGCATCAGCCTGCGCAGCATCCTGAACGGCTTCGAGAACTGGATGCAGAAGACGTTCGACATCTCCTACGCCTCGCTGCGCATCGGCAGGCAGGAGCAGGCCATGTTCGAGCCGCCCTCGCGCACCACCGTGCTGCTTGCCCAGGGCAGTTCGCCGAGTGGCAACCGCACCTGGACGCTCGTCACCGGCCGCACCTCGGACAGCCTGGCCACCGGGCTCGCCGAGCTTGTGGTGCCGGAGCTGTGGGATCGGGTAGCAGGCCGGGCCTCGGTCTACCAGTCCACCGCAGGGACGATCGAGAACCAGAACATCGTGACGTTCCGTTTCATGATCACCGAGCCGCTCGGCCTTGCGAACTTCCGCATGGTCGCGGCCAACTGGCTGTCGGTCAACATCGTCACCTATGCGCTCATCCTGGTACTGTGCGGCAGCGTGCTCGGGGTTTCGACGGCTTTCCTCCTGCGGCGACTGGGGCGCAATTGATGAAGCGATTGGCCGCTTTCCTCGCCGGCGCGCTGATGCTGGCGGTCAGCATCCACCCGCTCAGGGCAGAACCCCGCGATGCCATGATTCCGAACGACGCGTGGAAGCAGTATCTGGCGCGTTTCGTCGACAGCAGCGGTCGGGTCGTTGACGATGCCAATAACCAGATCAGCCATTCCGAAGGCCAGGGCTACGGTATGCTTCTGGCCTTCCTGGCCGACGACCGTGCCGCGTTCGAGCGAATCTGGAGCTTTACCCGCACGGAGTTGCTGATACGCGACGACGGGCTGGCCGCCTGGCGATGGGATCCCGGCAAGAGTCCTCACATAACGGACGTGAATGCCGCGAGCGATGGCGACCTGCTGATCGCCTATGCGCTCGCGCGGGCCGGCGAGAGCTGGAACGAACCCGGCTATACCACCAGCGCACGGCGCATCGCCAAGGCCATCGGCAAGGTCATGGTGATCCAGGCCCATGACCAGACGCTGCTCCTGCCCGGCGCGAAGGGCTTCTCTGCCGCGGAACGCCCGGACGGACCCATTCTCAATCCGTCCTACTGGATTTTCGAGGCTCTGCCGGTCATGGCGCAGTTGGCGCCGGAGACCAACTGGAACGCTCTCGGCCGATCCGGGCTCGACATCATCAGGGCGAGCCTCATGGGGCCGGCGAAACTGCCGCCGGACTGGATCTCCTATGCGAACGGCACCCCCCGACTCGCCGACGGCTTCCCACCCGTCTTCGGCTATAATTCACTGCGGATCGTCCTTTACCTCCTGCGCGCCGGCATGAAGGATGCAACGGTGCTCGCGACTTTTCAGAGGAACTGGCTCACAACGAACGGAGGAGTCGCCGTCGTCGACATCAAGAGCGGGCGGATCGTGACCCGGCTGACGGAACCCGGCTACCGCATGTTGGGAGCGTTGCTTGCCTGCACCACCGATGGCGTAAACATCCCCGACGACCTTCGCCAGTTCCAGCCGACGCTGTACTATCCTTCGACGCTGCATCTCCTCAGCCTGGCCCTCGTCCTCGAGAAATATCCGCAATGTCTCTGAACCGAGCTCTCCTTCTGGTTTTGCTGGGCACGGCGGTTGTGCCGGCCATTGCCCAGCAAATCGAATTGCCCGGCTCCAAGTCTGCGGACAAGCAGGACACGCCCAAACCGGAAACCAGCGGTGCCGCTCAGGCAGCCGGCACCACCCCTGCGCCGCCTGCCGGCAATCCCGCGCCAACCAGCCCCGGGGCGGGAACGCCCGCGAGCGGCACCAATGCCGCCGTCAAGGCCGGGCCGAAGGTAACGGTGGACGAATCAGCCTTGCGCTATTTCGCCTCGCAGGGCGACACCCGTCGCATGGACGCGGAAATCGCCCGCCTGCGCGCCCTCTATCCCGACTGGAACCCGCCGTCCGATCTCTATGCGCCCATCGCACAATCCGATGCCGAGCTGGAGAATATGTGGCGCCTTTTCGGTGAGGGGAAATACAGCGACGTGCGCAGTGCCATCGCGGCGCGCCAGGCCTCCCAGACCGGATGGACGCCGCCCGCGGATCTGCTCGCCCGGCTCGACGAGGCCGAGGCGCGACGCCGGCTGGTGAACGCGTCCGACGCCCAGCAATGGGCGACCGTCCTGCGGGTCGCCACCGATACCCCGGCCCTGCTCACCTGTGCCAGCGTCGATGTCATCTGGCGCGTGGCCGAGGCCTTCGTGAAGACCAGCCAGCCGGATCGTGCCCAGGACGCCTACACCTATGTCCTGAACAATTGCACCAATTCGGCCGAGCGGGTCGCGACCATTCAGAAGGCGATGGGCACTCTGGACGACAAGCGCATCGACCAGCTCATGACCCTGGAACGGAAGAACCCCGACAGCGTCGGTGAGTTCAAGGCTCTGCGCGAGGAAATGCTGCGCCGCAAGGTTGGGCAGGCGGCTCTTGATTCCAAGACGCTCATCTCCCAGGACGAATTGACCGCGATGGGCGAACTCGCGCGCGCCGCCAAGGGCGCCGGCGACCCCCTGGTTCTTGCCTGGTATCTCTATCGCCACGACCAGCAGGCTGCGGCTCTCGAATGGTTCAAGCTGGCGCTGGATCGTGACGGCGGCGCGAAGGCTGCGGAAGGCTACGTACTTACCATGGTGGCGCAGGGCCGCGCCGTTGAGGCCGAACCCATCGCCTATCAATGGCGTGACTCTTCCCCCGAGAACCGCAAGGCCTATCTCGACACCGTCGTCAGCTTGCTCACCACCGATCCCCCGATCCTGCTGGACCAGTCGGTCATCGATCATTTCAGCCCGATCGTGCTGGGCTCGAAATATGTCTCGGGTGCCCAGGCACTCGGTTGGTACGCTTACAACACCGGCCAGTTGCCCATCGCGCTCACCTGGTTCCAGACGGCCGTGAACTGGGCTCCGAACGACGAGCCCTCGGCTTATGGCCTTGCGCTGACCTTGTTTCGCCTCAACGAGACCGCGGCGCTGAACGACGTCGTCGCACGCTGGCGCGGCCGATCGGAGCGCATCATGGCGCTGACCGATCCTGTGCTCCGGGCGCGCCTTGCGGCCGAGGAAGCCGCCAAAGCGGCGGCGAACCCGCAGCTCAACCAGCAGCTCCAGGCCCAGCAGCAGCAGCTCCGCCTTATCGACCCGGTGGGCGCCGCTGCGGCTAGGGCGCGTGCAGGACTGGACATGAACAGTGTCGGTCCGGTCAACGCTGCCCGAGCCGTGGGTGCACCGGCACCAGCGGCCAGCCGCATACCCGCGGCCTATGGGACGGCGCCGGCGGCCGTTGGCAGCCAGCCGGCGGCTTCATCCAACGTCATGTCCTATCAGCAGAATATGCCGGCGGCCGTTGGCGGGCCCGCATTCCCGGCGGCTCTCGGCACCACGGCCAGAGCCTACGGTACCTCTGCCGTTGCGGCACAGGCGGTGCCTATGCAGACAGCGCGGGCGCCCCTTTCGGCTCAGGCCTCAGGCCCTGCCGTCGAACCGGCCGGCACATCGGTCATCGTCCGCAAGGGCGCGCCCGAACCGCGTGTCTCCACGACGCGCTCACGGGGCCAGGTTGCTACTCGTTCGGGCCGCGGTTGCCTTGCGAACACGCAAAACGCCTATCGCTCCGGCCGGATCACGCCGGGTGCGGCGGTGTCGCGCGGCTGGTGCCTCATGGACCTGAACCGGCCGATGGAAGCGGTCGAGGCCTTCGATCTGGCGCTGAAGAATGGCGCATCCGGCAAGACGGCGGAAGACGCTGCCTATGGCAAGTCGCTCGCCTATATGCGCAAGAATCTGACCAACGATGCGCAGATCGCAGCGACTGAAACACCGCAAACGCCGCGCCGCGCTACTCAGCTCAACGTCGACATCCTCGCCCAGCGGGCCATCACATCCTACAAGGACGATCGCTTCGTGGAGGCCATCATCGCGCTCGACGAACGGGCACGGCTGGTGCCGGAGGATCAAGGCCTGATGATGATTCGCGGCTGGTCCTATTTCCACCTGCGCGACATGCAGTCGGCAGATCGGATCTTCAAGGCGCTGGCCGCCGCCGGGAACAAGGACGCGCAGGCTGGCGTTTTTGCCATCCTCGATTACACCCGCAAATACCGCTATTGATCCTGCACGGCCCAGCAGACGCGCCGCACCGATGGTGCGTCTGCGGCCACGCACATCCGGTGCCGTCCGCGTAGCCGGGAGGATGGCGGAAGAGAGTGGGGGTCGAACCCACCAGAGACCGGCTCGCAGCCTCTCCCGGATTTGAAGTCCGGACATCGCACCGGCGATGTTTCTCCTCCATCCGACCTCGCGCGAGTCGGTCTTCCGTCGAACAGCTCTGGAAAGCTTTCCGATCAGGTACAATAACCTGAGCGATGAGAAAGTGCTCCAGATTCACATATCCTGACCCGTTTCCGATCGCAGAAATCGATCGGCGGGACATGCACCAGGCGATCCTTGCAGCGTCCGGCAAGGCAGTATGCCGCGCGCCGCCCTATTCCGCCGCAGGTCGATCCCGAACCTCGCCAACCTCCTGTGGCGACGCACCAAACAGGTCAAGCCGGTGCGGATTGATGCGCCGCAGATCGCCCCGCCGCAGGGTGACGCCGTGACGATCGAGGAATTCCAGGATCTGGATCGCTACCTTACGCCCGACCTGAGGACGACCGGCATCGAGTTCCTCGCGCTCGATCCGATCGCGAAAGCCAGCTGCGGTGAAGGCTTCCTTCTCGCCCTGTGCCGCTAGTTCGCCGACCATCGCAACGAGGTGAGCAACGGTCGAGCGGCGGAAGAAGTGGTCATGCGCCACCTCGTCCACCCGCCCCATCCGGGCAAGGAGCTTCATGAGCCGACGCACCTCCGGCTCTTCACTCCCGATGAGGCCGGCAATATCGCGTACCCTCGGCGGCCTGTAGCGGCCCTCCCCGTCGAGGAGCGGCGCGATCGCTTCCCAGAGTGCCTTGTCCCCGGCGGTGAGGCGAACCTCATGTTCGGGCAGCCGTAGCCAGGCTCCGTCAATCACCACCGCTCCGGCCGTGGCAAACATACGCAGTGCACCGATGAAGGCGACCTTCGGAAGACGCGGCGTGAGCGCAAGCCGCAATTTCTCGATCCCCATTCCAGGCAGGTCGGGATTTTCCCCGTGGAAGGTCTCGAGCGTCGCCACGACGTCCCGGCGAACGGTCTCGAAGCGCGCCGCGGCAAGCGCAACCCGTTCCTGCGCCGGTGGCAACAATACGAGATCGAGCGCACCTGCCAGAACATCCGCCGCCGATTCGCACAGGGCATGATCCCGGGTGAAGGCGTCGATCTCGACAAAGAACGGCGAGATGCCGAACAGCGCACCAAGTGCTTCATCCGGCTGCGCCAGGGCGAGCGCGTCGAGCTGGGCGAGCCTCCCAGGCCCCCGGCGTTTGCGGGCCGGCGGGCGCAGATCGAGCAGCCGCCCGCCGCCTACCGTTCTTTGGGCAGAGGTATCACGAACCACATAGCGATCCCCGACCGCGGCAGCGATAGGATGATCGAGCACGATCTGCACGCGTGCCGTCACGCCCGGCGCAATCGTCTCGCCGTCGAGCGGCACCAGCCGCGCACCGGTCTCCGTGGCGCCGTGATGAAAGCGGACGGGAAACCAGGTTCCGATCGGCCTCGGTTCGGTTCCCAGCACGGCAAGCGTGGCATCCAACCGATCGGTCGGCGCGTGCAGGCTCGGAGCCAGCACCACGTCGCCGCGGCCGACCCGATCCGGCGTGATACCGTCGCCCGCGAGGTTGAGTGCGCAGCGCTCTCCCGCCCGCCCCTCTGCAGCGGGACAGTTCTGCGCGTGAATGGAGCGTATCCGCGCCGGCAGGCCCGCGGGCGAGACCATCACCCGGTCATCCACTCGCACGACGCCGGACAGCACCGTGCCGGTGACCACCGTGCCGGCGCCCGGGAGGCTGAAGCTCCGATCGACGGCGAGCCGGAAGCGGCCTTCGGCATTGCGCGCCGCACGGCGGGCAGCCATTTCCACAAGGCGCGCCTTGAGTTCCGGAATCCCTTGGCCGGCCGTGGCCGAGACCGCAAGCACCGGTGCGCCGGCGAGCCCCGTATCGGCCAGCAAGGCCTCGATCGCGGCCGCCACCTCCGCCCTGCGGGTGTCATCGGCCAGATCGGCCTTGGTGAGCACGACCAGACCTTCCGTGATCCCGAGCAGATCGAGCAGCGCCAGATGCTCCCGCGTCTGCGGCATCACCCCGTCATCGGCAGCCACCACGAGCAGCGCAACGTCGATGCTGCTGGCGCCCGCCAGCATGGTGTGGATGAAGCGCTCGTGCCCGGGCACATCGACAAAGCCCAGAACGCCCGCCTCGGTCGGCAGATAGGCGAAGCCGAGGTCGATGGAAATGCCGCGCGCCTTCTCTTCCTTCAGCCGGTCGGTATCGACGCCGGTCAGCGCGCGCACCAAGGTCGTCTTGCCGTGATCGATATGTCCCGCCGTACCGACGATCATGGACCGCCCTCTTCCAGCCGAAACCCGGAAAGCGAGGCAAGAAAACCGGCCTCGTCTTCAAGACAACGCAGATCGAGGAGCAGCGCACCTTCAGAAATGCGACCGATCACCGGCACGTCCAGAGCCCGCAATCCGGCGGCCAGTCGGTTCAGGGCACCACCCCCGGCCTTGGAGCGAAAGGAGAGTGCCTCGCTCGGGATCTGTTCGAGAGGCAATGCGCCCGAGCCGATCTGGCTGCGGCAGGACACGACCTCAACCTGAAAGGTAGGGCCGACATGCCGAGCAACCGGTTCGAGAAGCCGCTCCGCCAGTGCCGCGATCTCCGCTTCCGGCCGCGCGAGCAGGCGCAGCGTGGGCAATCGGGCCGCGAGCCGATCGGGATCGCGATAGAGCCGCAGCGTTGCCTCCAGCGCCGCCAGCCGCAGCTTGTCGACGCGCAGCGCCCGCTTCATCGGGTTGCGGTTGATGGCCGCGACGAGGTCTTTCCGCCCCACAATGAAGCCGGCTTGCGGACCGCCCAGCAGCTTGTCGCCGGAGAAGGTGACGATGTCCGCTCCTTCGGCTACCGCCTCGCGGACGGTCGGTTCATGTTTGAGGCCGTATCGGGCGAGTTCGACCAGCGTGCCGGAGCCGAGATCGTTGATCAGCGCCACACGCCGCTCTGCCGCCAGCCGGGCGAGATCGCGAGCGCTTACCTCGCGGGTAAAGCCCTCGATCCGATAGTTCGAGGTGTGGACCTTCAGCATAAGGCCCGTCTCGGGTCCGACAGCCGCTACATAGTCCTTCAAATGGGTGCGGTTGGTCGTGCCGATCTCGACCAGTCGCACGCCGGCGCGCGCCATGATGTCCGGCATGCGGAAGGCGCCACCGATCTCGATGAGTTCGCCACGGGAGACCACCGCCTCGCGCCCGGCGCCCAGCGTGTTGAGCACCAGCAGCACGGCCGCCGCGTTGTTGTTGACGATGGTGGCATCCTCGGCCCCGGTCAGCTCGCGCAGCAGCTCGCGAACATGTTCGTCGCGCTCCCCTCGCCCGCCAGTTCCAAGGTCGAATTCGAGCGCCAGTGCACCACGCATGGCTGCCGTCGCCGCTTCGATCGCCTCCTCGGCCAGCAGGGCTCGGCCGAGATTGGTGTGAAGGACGGTGCCGGTCAGGTTGAAGACCGGGCGTAGGCCGGATCGCCCACTCGCCTCGAGGGCGGCAAGCGCCAGCTCCGCGACGGTGTCCGCCCTCGGCACGGCCGCGCCACGCCGCACGGCCTGCCTCAGGCGGTCAATTTCCTCGCGCACGGCGCGGGTCGCCTCGCCGCGGCCATGCCGATCGATCAGGGGTTCGGCGGCCCCACTCCTCAGCACGACATCGACGGAAGGCAGAGCGCGCAACGCGCGAGACATGTCGTCACTGATGGCGTCCTCGCCGACGGCGTCCTCACTCATCGCACCCTCAATAGCCGAGCAGATAGGGATTGAAGGCGGCGCGCCGATAGGGGCCCTCCTTCATGAGCAGGTCGAGCCCAAGGCTCACCACATCATCCGCTACCGGATCGAGGCTGGGATCCTTGTTCTGGTAGAACACCTTCACATAGGACCGACAATGGTCGCACGTTTCGGCCTTTATGGTCTCCGGCCCGCCGTCGATCCCCTGATACCCAATGCCCTTGGTCTCGCCGCAGGACACGCAGCGAATACGGACGAAATTCCACTGGACGTTGCAGAGCGAACAGACGCAGTAGCGGCTGCCATGGGCATGCGGACGATCGACAATGAGCGAGGCGACCGGCGGCCCTCCGCAAGCCGGGCAGAGGCCATCGCCCACCGGCACCAGCCGTTCGGCATCAAGGCGGGCTGCAAGGCGCGAAACATGGAGCTCAAGGGCCGCCGCGACATAGACATGCTCGGCGAGGCGCTCTACGGCAACGGCGTGGCCAAGCAGATCGCCCACCATCTCGCCAAGGGCGGCCCGGTCGGCCGCAGCCACCGCCTGCAAGGCATCGGCGGCGGCTTCCGGCTTCGGCAGGGGGGCGACTTCCGAAAACAGCCGGCGCAGCGTTATCTCCAGCGCATCATCACATTCGATGGTTCCGCGGTTCAGCGGCGGCATGCCATGCGCGCGCGCGCGCTCCACAGCCGCGTCTGCCGGCGGATCGAGTTCGGGCAGACCCGGAAGGATTGCAGCTTGTGCCCGCGAAAGACCGGCAAGGAAACGCAGATAAGGGCCAAGCGGACTGTAAGGCGCGGCATAATCGAGCCGATCGGCCCGGCTCGCGAACAACTGCGCGGGATCCGGAAGGACCACGAAGGGCGGCGTCGAGACCTCGCCAATGGCGGTCGGATCCGGCTGGATAGAACTCGACAAGCAAACCTCCACGAACCCCACGGGCCACGTGTCATAAAGCCCAGCAACCAATTGGGCAGCGCCTCTGTCATCTCTCCAAGAGAAAGAGACGGACCACGCTTACCGATCACCCTAACCTAGCGCGACCGCCCGTTCCGGCGAGCACGTGAAGCTCAAGAACCGTCACTCCGCGGGAGAATGCGGCGGCGCATTGCGACCGTTCCCCGGTCGTGCCACCAGTTCCCGCAACCATTTGCGATGATGCCGCCACGCCCAGCCGCCGGTGACGTGCCCCCTAGTCATTGCGCTGAAGGTTCCACGCACCCAGATCGCCGCATAGACGTGGACGATCCAGACGCAGATCGCGAGCACCGCCGCGATGGAGTGCACAAGGATCGCGATACGCTTCTGCTCGATGGTGGTAAAGGGATAGAAATACTGGTCCCACATCACGATGCCGCTGGTGATCAGGACCGCGATGAGCCCGGACATCGACCAGAAAACAAGCTTCTGCCCGGCATTGTATTTGCCGACTTCGGGCATCTTCTCCTCGTGCCCGGCCAGCAGGTCTCCGGAATGGGCCACCCAGTCCACATCTTCACGCGCCGGCAGGTTCGCCCGCCAGAATCGGAAAAACAAACCGAGGAAGGAGAAAAAGAGTACGACGCCGATCCACGGATGGATCGCTCGCGTCCACTGCCCTCCGCCGAACAGCGCGGTAAGGAAGAACAGCTTCGGCGTGAACAACGCCATGCCGGACAGGGCCAAAAGCACGAGGCTGGCAGCCGTGATCCAGTGATTGAACCGCGCGGGTCCCGAATAGCGATCCACCGTCACCGGGCGGCCGGGATGCACCGCATCCCCGGCTTCCACATCATATTTTTCAGAGGCCGGCGGCGGGACGGTGGAGTGCCGTTCGTCCGAGGGCGTGCCGGTCATGTCGTCCTCCCTGCCTCATGACCATCGGAGGGTGTGGAGCCGGAAGGCGCCACGCCTGTCAGCCGTTCGGCATTCGCCTCATCCTCGGGAGAAACCCGGTTCGGGCCGGCGATGAGATGGTGGATGAAGCCCGCTGCCACCGCGAAGCCCATAGCGGCGAGGCCGACATATTTGGTCACGCCCTTCCACGTCTCGACGATGGGCGAGATGCGCGGATGGTCCGGCAGCCCGGCATAGATCGAGGGCTTGTCGGCGTGATGCAGCACATACATGACATGCGTGCCGCTGACGCCCGGCGGATCATAGAGCCCGGCATTGGCGTAGCCGCGAGACTTCAGGTCCTTGATGCGGAAATCCGCCCAACCTTTCATCTCTTCCTTGGTGCCGAACACGATGGCTTGCGTCGGACAGGCCTTCTGACAGGCCGGTCCCTGCCCCACGGCGATGCGATCCGAGCAGAGCGTGCATTTATAAGCGCGATGATCGGCCTTGGAGACCCGCGGTATGTTGAAGGGGCAACCCTTGATGCAATAACCGCACCCGATGCAGTTCTCGTGGATGAAATCCACGATGCCGTTGGAATATTGCACGATCGCGCCGGGCGAGGGGCAGGCCTTCAGGCAGCCCGGATCCTCACAATGCATGCAGCCGTCCTTGCGGATGAGCCATTCGAGATTTTCCGTCTCGGGGTTCACCCACTCGGTGAAGCGCATCAGCGTGAAGCTGTTCTCGGTCAGGTCCGGCGGATTGGTGTAGGTGCCGTCGCTGATCCCGATCTCTTCATGCAGGTTGTTCCACTCAAGGCATGCCGACTGGCACGCCTTGCAGCCGATGCATTTCGTCACGTCGATCAGCTTGGCGACCTCGGTCAGCCGCTGGGCCGGAGGCGTGATCTCGGAAGCCGAACGGCGGATAAGGTCGGCGTCGCTGAACCGCGCCTTGGCTGCCGCGGGATCGACGGAGGGATTCGGAATGGGTGGAAACATGGTTCTCCGCCTCCCTCAACTCGTTGCCGGTCCGCTGGACGCTTCAAGGTTCACGAGGAAGGCCTTGAACTCCGGCGTCTCGATATTGGCGTCACCCACGAAGGGGGTCAGCACATTGGCGGGGAAGCCCTTGCGCGCGGCGCCGATGAAGCCCCAGTGGATCGGGATGCCAACCACATGGATCGTCTTGCCGTCGCAGGTGAGCGGACGGATGCGCTTCGTCACCATGGCCTTGGCGTAGAGCGAGCCGCGCTTTGACCAGACCCGCACCCAGCCGCCATTGGTGATCGACTTCTCCTTCGCCAGCTCCTCCGAAAGTTCGACGAAGGACTCCGGCTGAAGGACCGCGTTCACGTGATTGTTCTTGGTCCAGTAGTGGAAATGCTCCGTCAGACGATAGGAGGTCGCGGCATAGGGGAATTCAGGCGACGCGGTCTCGGCGAACTGGCTGAGATCATCCTTGAACACGCGCGCGACAGGGTTGCCCTTGATCTTCGGGGCAACGACATTCACCACCGGGCTTTCGAACGGCTCGTAATGCGCGGGGAATGGCCCGTCCCGCATCATGCCTCGGGTAAACAGGCGCGAAACGCCCTCCGGGTTCATGATGAACGGCCCGACATCATGCGGCTTGGCGGTCGGCGCGATATCCGGCACGTCATAGCCGGCCCATTTCGCGCCGTCCCATTCGATCAGCTTGCGCGAGGGATCCCACGGCTTGCCGTCGATGTCGCACGAAGCGCGGTTGTAGAGGATGCGCCGGTTCGCCGGCCAGGCAAACGACCACTTCAGATACATGCCGGTATCGTCGGGGTCGGAATTGTCCCGTCGCGCCATCATGTTCCCGGCCTCGGTGAAGCAACCGGTGAAGATCCAGCAGCCCGAGGCCGTTGTGCCGTCGTCGCGCAGCAGGCCGAAGCTCGCGAGCTGCTTGCCGGCCTCCAGCACCTTCTTTGTCGGATCGGCAGGATCCATCACGTCGGAAATGACGTATCCGTTCATCTCCTTCGCCAGTTCCTCCGCCTTCGGCTCCTTCGGGTCCGCATAGCGCCAGTCGAGATTGACGATGGGATCCGGGAAGGCGCCACCTTCCTTCGCATAGAGATCGCGCAGGCGCAGGAAGACGCCTGCCATGATCGCACTGTCAGTCTTGGCTTCGCCGGGAGGCGAACCGCCCGGCCAATGCCACTGCAGCCAGCGCCCCGAATTGACGAGCGAGCCCTCGTCCTCGGCGAAGCATGTAGTGGGAAGCTGAAGCACCTCGGTCTTGATCGCGGAGGGGTCCGCCGGATTGTAGACGCCGTGGTTCTCCCAGAACCGGGCGGTCTCGGTCTCCAGCGGGTCCATGATGACGAGCAGCTTCAGCTTGCCGAGCGCCTCGGCGAGCTTGGCCTTGTTCGGCACCGCCTGCAGCGGATTGAACCCCTGGCAGAAATAGAGGTTCATCTGCCCGTTCTTCATCATCTCGAAGGCGCGGAGGATGTCGTAGGAAGGCACGTCGAGCTTCGGGAGCCAGCTATAGCTCCAGTCGTTCTCGAGGGTCGCCGCCTTGCCCCACATCGCCTTCTGGAAGCTGACGAAGAACTTCTTGTAGTTCTGCCAGTAGCTCATCTGGTTCGGCCGCAACGGCTTGAAGCCGCGGGTCGACATGTAGGTGGCGAAGTCCTTCTCCTTTTCGGTCGGGATATTGAGATAGCCCGGGATAAGGTTCGACATGAGGCCGAGGTCGGTGAGCCCCTGGATGTTGGAATGTCCGCGCAGCGCATTCATGCCGCCGCCGCGCACGCCGATATTGCCCAGGATGAGCTGGAGCATGGCCATGCCGCGGATGTTCTGCGCACCCTTTGAATGCTGCGTCCAGCCAAGCGCGTACATCGAGGTCATGGTCTTGGTCTTGGACGAACACTCGGCCACCATCTCGCACACCTTCAGGAACTTGTCCTTCGGGGTGCCGCAGATGCGGTTCACCATCTCGGGCGTGTAGACCGAGACGTGCTCCTTCAGCAGGTTCCACACGCAGCGCGGATTCTGCAGGGTGTCGTCCACCACTGCATAACCGTCCTCGCCGATAACGTAGTCCCAGCTCGACCGATCGTAGTCGCGCTTGGTCTCGTCATAGCCGGTGAACAAGCCGTCCTTGTAGGCAAAGCCGTCCTTCACGACGTAGGCGGCGTTGGTGAACGCCTTGACATAGTCCCACTGCACCTTGTCGTTCTGGATGCAGTAATTGATGACGCCCATCAGGAAGGCGATGTCCGAACCCTGCCGGATCGGTGCGTAATAGTCCGACACCGATGCCGAGCGCGTGTAGCGCGGATCGACGACGATCAGCTTCGCACCGCGATTGGCCTTCGCCTCGGTGACCCATTTGAAGCCGCACGGATGAGCTTCCGCCGCATTGCCGCCCATGATCACGACAAGGTCGGTATTCTTGATGTCCGTCCAGGCGTTCGTCATAGCGCCACGGCCAAATGTTGGGGCGAGACTCGCCACCGTCGGGCCGTGTCAGACGCGTGCCTGATTGTCGAACGCTACAATTCCCATCGAGCGCACCACCTTATAGGTGCACCACGCGGTTTCGTTGGTGGTCGCGGAGGCAGCGAGGAAGCCGGTGGTGGTCCACCGGTTCACCGTCACGCCGTCCTTGTTGGTCGCGATAAAATTGGCATCGCGATCATCCTTCATGGCCCGGGCGATCTTGTCGAGCGCCTCGTCCCATGAGACCCGCTCGAACCGGTCGGAGCCAGCCTTGCGCAGCATCGGGAACTGGAGGCGGCTCTTCGAATGGATGATATCCAGCAGCGCCGCACCCTTGGGGCACAGGGTGCCGCGATTGGTCGGGTGATCGCTGTCACCCTCGACATGGGTGATCTCCGCACGCTCGCCCTTCCTGAGATCGCCCTTCGAATAAAGGATGATCCCGCAGGCCACCGAGCAATAGGTGCAGGTGTTGCGTGTCTCCGTGGTGTTCGCGAGCTTGAAGGGCCGGATGGCCGCCGCCATCGCCTCCTCGACCGCGCCGAAGCCCATGGCTCCCAACGTGGTCCCCGCGAGCCCCGCACCCGCCGTTCGCAAGAACGCGCGCCGCGACAGCTCCATGTTCATCTCAAGTCCCTCCCGACCAGCTCTCGAGTCGCCGCAGGATTGACCCCGACGGGGTACGATCGGTTCCAAAGCTATTTTTGACCTTGTCCAATGTCAAACAGGCAAAAGGTCGAGCACTCAACACAAGCGCTTGAGATTGAAGCCGTTTCGAACGCGTTTCAGGCGAAGTGAAATTCGTTATTCCTCACCGAAAATAACGTTATGACTTTACGTAATATCCTCAACGTCATGTGAGCCGCCCGAGCCTGCCGATCGGTTGACGATGCTGATGCCGAGACGGCAAAGTGCACGTCATAGTGAACGAGATCGTCGCTCCCGCGTGCCGGGGCTCGAAGGATCGCATCGCTGCTCACGCCTTGCTGCCGGCAGTGACGCTGTTTCTGATGCTCGCGCCGCCCGGCGCGTGCGCCTCTTCATTGGGCGGATCCCAGGCACCTGCTCTTTCACCGCGGGATCTCGATGGTGTCGAATACCGTTTCGACGCGTTGCACGACCGCGCGGTGATCGTGCATTTCTTCGCCACCTGGTGTGCGCCATGCGGGGAGGAACCGGCGAGCCCATCTTTACCACGCCGCTCCCGTAGACTTTCCGATTCTCGTCGATGAAAACCGCGTGGCATTCCGTGCCTGGGGCTTCGACACGCCGCGCACCAGCTTCGGCAGCGACGGCACCGGCCGAAATGCGCGGGTCGTTGATGATCCTGTCGACTGGACGTCGCCTGCCGCTGCCGCAGCACTCGCTTCCTGCCCGTCACCCCGCATCCGGCCGACGCACCCCCGAGGACCTGCCATGCTCGACACCCCGACCGCCACCCCACCTCTGCGCCTCACCAGCCTGGCCCATGGCGGCGGCTGCGGCTGCAAGCTTGCGCCCGCCGTGCTGCGCGACCTCCTGTCCGATCAGCCCGCTGCGGGACCGTTCGCCAATCTTCTCGTCGGCACCGAAACCGGAGACGATGCGGCGGTCTGGGCGCTCGACGACGAGACCTGCATCATCGCCACCACCGATTTCTTCATGCCGATGGTGGACGACCCCTTCACCTTCGGCCGGATCGCGGCGACCAACGCCATCTCGGATGTCTATGCGATGGGCGGCAGGCCCATCCTCGCCCTCGCCATCCTCGGCATGCCGCTCGGCAAGATCCCGATCGAGATGGTGCGCGAGATCCTCAAGGGCGGCGCCAGCGTGGCGGGCGAGGCGGGGATCCCTGTGGCAGGCGGCCATTCGATCGATTCGCCCGAGCCGATCTACGGCCTTGCGGTGATCGGAACAGCGAAGCGCAGCGCCATCCGCCGCAATGCCGATGCCCGTCCGGGCGATGCGCTGATCCTTACCAAGCCGCTCGGCGTCGGAATCTACTCCGCGGCCTTCAAGAAGGAGGCGCTGTCGCCACCGGCCTATGCCGAGATGGTGGCCAGCATGACGCTGCTCAACCGCATCGGCACGGTGCTCGGCGGCGATCCGGCCGTGCACGCCATCACAGATGTGACCGGCTTCGGCATCCTCGGCCACGGGCTCGAAATGGCGCGCGGCTCGGAGCTGACGATCGAGATCGAGCGCGACCGGCTACCGCTGCTCGCCCACGCCGGAGAACTCGCGGAAGCCGGCTACGTCACCGGCGCGTCGCACCGAAACTGGGCGAGCTATGGCGAGGGCGTCGTTCTGCCGGAGGGCCTGCCGGACGCGGCCCGCCATGTACTGACTGACCCCCAGACGTCGGGCGGCCTTCTCGTGGCCTGTGCGCCGGAAGCGGCATCCGGGCTTGTCGCCCGGATGATCGCCGAGGGTTATCCCGCCGCCGCAATCATCGGCCGGGCGGCTGCGGGCGAGCCCGTCCTGCGGGTTCTTTAGGTCCGCAGCAGCGTTCATCCACAAGCTGGAGCCGACCATTGGCAGGCAGCGCTGCCGCACCTAGACTTCGCGCCCCGTGACGAACCGACGAGACCGGAATGGCCGCGACCACCCCCGCCCAGAACATCCAGATCGCCCGCCTCATCGCAGAGGAGATCGGGGCGCGTCCGCCGCAGGTGTCCGCGGCGGTAGAGCTGATCGACGGCGGAGCGACCATTCCCTTCATCGCGCGCTACCGCAAGGAGGTGACCGGCGGCCTCGACGACACCCAATTGCGCACGCTGGAGGAGCGGCTCTCCTATCTGCGCGAGCTTGAGGCGCGGCGGACGGCGGTGATCGAGTCGATCCGCACCCAGGGAAAGCTCACCGACGAGCTCGAAGGCCGCCTCGCGACGGTGACGACCAAGGCGGAGCTCGAAGACATCTACCTGCCCTACAAGCCGAAGCGCCGCACGCGCGCCGAGATCGCCCGCGAACGCGGGCTCGGCCCGCTGGCCGAGGCCATCCTCGCCGATCGCGGCAAGGTTCCAGCCGAACTTGCGGCTCCGTTCGTCACCGGCGAGGTCGTGGATGTGAAGGCCGCGCTCGAGGGCGCCCGCGACATCTTGGTTGAAAGCCTCTCCGAGAATGCCGACCTGCTCGGTTCGCTGCGCACCCATATGCGCGAGAAGGCGATGCTCCGAGCGAAGGTGGTGGATGGCAAGCAGGAGGCCGGTGCCAAATTCGCCGATTATTTCGACCACACCGAGCGGTGGTCCAGCGCCCCCGGCCACCGTGTTCTCGCCATGCTGCGCGGGCGCAATGAGGAGGTGCTGGACCTCTCGCTCGACGTCGATGCCGACGACGCCTCCCCGCTCAAGCCGGTGGAGCGCATGATCGGGAACGCCCTGCAGATCGCGGCGGACGGAAAGCCGGGCAGCCAGTGGCTGGCGGAGGTGGCGCGCTGGGCGTGGCGGGTTCGGCTGTCGCTCAACCTCTCCATAGACTTGATGACCGAGGCGCGCGAGCGTGCCGAGGAGGAAGCCATCCGCGTTTTCGCCCGCAACCTCAAGGACCTGCTGCTTGCCTCGCCAGCCGGTTCGCGCTGCACCATGGGGCTCGATCCCGGCATCCGCACCGGCGTGAAAGTCGCGGTGGTGGACGGCACGGGCAAGTTGCTCGGCACCTCCACCGTTTACCCGTTCCAACCGAAGAATGACGTGCGAGGGGCACAGGCCGAGTTGGCCTCTCTCATCGTCCGGCACAAGGTGGAGCTCATCGCCATCGGCAACGGTACGGCCAGCCGCGAGACCGATCGGCTGGTGGCCGACCTCCTCGCCGAGATGCCGGCGGAAAAGCGTCCCATGAAGGTCGTGGTCTCGGAGGCCGGCGCGTCGGTCTATTCCGCCTCGCAGACGGCAGCCAACGAGTTTCCCGACCTCGACGTGTCGCTGCGCGGCGCGGTTTCCATCGCCCGCCGGCTGCAGGACCCGCTGGCCGAACTGGTGAAGATCGACCCCAAGTCGATCGGCGTCGGCCAGTACCAGCACGATGTCGACCAGTACCGCCTCGCCCGCGCCCTGGACGCCGTGGTCGAGGATGCGGTGAATGCGGTGGGTGTCGACCTCAACACCGCCTCGGCCTCGCTGCTCGCGCGTGTCTCCGGGCTTGGCTCGTCACTGGCCGAGGCCGTGATCGCCCATCGCGACGCCAACGGGCCATTCCGCTCCCGCAGGGAACTGCTCAAGGTCGCCCGGCTCGGCCCCAAGACGTTCGAGCAATGCGCCGGCTTCCTGCGCATTCCGAACGGCAAGGAGCCGCTCGACGCCTCCTCCGTTCACCCGGAGGCCTACGGCGTCGCGGCGCGGATCGTCGCCGCCTGCGGGCGGGACGTGCGCACCCTCATGGGCGACAGCGCGGCGCTCAAGGCGCTCGACCCGCGCGTCTTCGTGGACGACACCTTCGGCCTGCCCACGGTGCGCGACATCATCGCCGAGCTGGAAAAGCCGGGCCGCGACCCACGGCCGGAATTCCGCACCGCGACCTTCAACGACGAGGTTCACGATATCAAGCAGCTGAAGCCCGGCATGCTGCTGGAAGGCACCGTCACCAACGTCGCGGCCTTCGGTGCCTTTGTCGATATCGGCGTGCATCAGGACGGTCTGGTCCACGTCTCCCAGCTTGCCGACCGCTTCATCAAGGATGCCCATGAGGTGGTCAAGGCCGGCGCCGTGGTGAAGGTCCGGGTGCTGGAGGTGGATGTGCCGCGCAAGCGCATCAGCCTGTCCATGCGCAAGGATGGCGCGGCACAGACGCGCGACGCCGGCCCCCAGCAAGACCGGACATCGCCAAAGGGAGCGGCCCGCGTGCCCCGGCAACCGGACACGGCACGCAATGCCGGCCCTTCCGGCGCGCTGGCCGCCGCTTTGGCGGAAGCGATGAAACGCGGCAAATAGAGGCCCGCAAAAAGGCCCGGCAATGCGCCGGGCCTTCGCTCTCATACAGGACGCTGGTCGTTACGCCAGCTTGTCGTCGTCCTCGACCGGTAGATCGAGCTCCGGCTCGTCGGGCCGCACGTCGATCAGCATGGCATCCTCGCGCGCCACATCCGCGACCGGCCTGCCCTCGCCTGCCGGCACATCGCTTTCCTCGTTCTGGGCCTCGGCGTCGGCCTTGTCCGAGGCATCGACATCCTTATCGTCGACCTCGGCGAGCGGCGGATCCTTCGGGCTGGTGACGGGCGTCGGGCGGTCGTCGAGCACCGCATCGACATTGGCGGGATCGACCACGACGGGGTTCTGGTCGAGCAGACGGGGATCGCGCATGGGACTGTCCTTCAGCTTTGAGATGTCGCCGGAATAAGCCCGCGCCGGTTGCGAACGTTCCACTCCACGAGCGATGTCCCTCGTTCATGCCCCAGCGGAAGTCGGCGGATTCGACGGGAACCGGAAACCTCCAACGGGCGTTGAATGGCTATGAACGCGGGGTCAGCCGACCCGCAGTGTCGAATGACCGGAGGATTTCATGAAGCGCCACCTCATCACCGCCCTCGCTGCCGCCGTCGCGCTTTCGGTTGCGGTGCCGGCTGCCTATGCGCAGTCCCCTGAACTCAAGAAGTTCGGCACCAGCAACCGCAATGCCCAGCTGAAGACGCATGAGCAGATCCGCAAGGAGCAGGTGCGCAAGAACGCTCACCGTCCCGTCTACGAGCCGCTGACCCACAATCTCTACAAGGGCAAGAACAGCCCGGGCCAGAAGCTGAAGCGCGCCGTCACCAACTGACGTAAGCTCGAGAAAATGGCGCCCGGTGCGATGCAACGGGCGCCATTTTCATGTGTCGGACACGTTCAGCCGCCAACGCCCTGAGGCAGCGCCGGAAAACCCCAAGCGGTCCGCCCGAACCTCCAGCTCTATGCCCCAACATCGCCTATGCCGGGGCTTCTTGTTGCCAGCGCTACGGATCAATCGCCCTTGGGATCGCTCAGCAGCTTTCCGGCCACCGCCCAATCGTCGCGCGACACTTCGGTGTAGATGATCTCCACATCTTCGGGCACGCAATTGAGGATGCGCACGCTCTCGCGCGTCACGGCCTCCGCGAAGGCCCGCTTCTGGTCATTGGTGCGGCCCGGAAGAAGTTCGACACGGATCGACGGCATGGCACTCTCTCGCTGAAAAGGACTGGAGCGTCGGTATCGCCCATTCGATCCAATGCGTCGAGAGCGGCAGTGGGATCGCGAACACGTACGCCGCCCGCGTGATTGTCGGACTGCCTGTGCACATGCCGCCCATTGCTCATTATCGGAGGCCACCGATGCCCTCCTGCTCCACCCGCATCCTCCTTTCGGGACTGGCCGCGAGCGCAGTCGCGGCGTGCCTGCTCGCGACATCCGCTACCGGCCGAACACGCGTCCTGCGACCCGCCCACCGGCGCTATGGCGAGACACTCCAAGCCGCGCTCGGCTTTGCCAACCGACAGGCCGTGACGACGCTGTGGATGGCTCTTGTGGAGCGCTGGCAGCGTCATGCAGGGCGACCATTGCGTTTCCATCCCGTCATCGATGCCGCGATCCTCTCCGCGCTCGGGACGGGGGTCGATCATGCCCTGCGACCGGCGTCCGAGGCGGACGGGACAGCGCCGGCAAAAAGGACGATCATCGCGACCTGCATCATCGCCGCCCTTGCGCTTGTCGCGGGCACGCGCAGGGTTCGCTGAACGCCGGAAGGAGCTTCCATGAACACCGCCAATCTGCAGCTCGAAGGCCTTATCGTGGTGCTTACCGCCCTCATGGACGCATTGCGGCGCAAGGGTGTGCTTTCGAACGAAGAGATCGCCGCCGTGCTCGACACCGCGGAACGGGCGGCACCGAGCCGGGCCAACGGGTCGGTGCTCAGTCCGGCGAATTGCGAGGCGGTGCAGTTTCCCATCCGATTCCTGCGCGCCGCGATGGACAGCACCGATGGCGATTTCGATTTCGCCAGCCTGACCTCCAGGATTCACGCCGCCGGCAGGACGCGCTCCTGAGCACGGTCTCATGACCCGGCGGCGTGGCCTTCCCATCCGAACACGCTGCGTCCGCCATAGCCGGGCGAGCGGGCGCGCTCGTCCGCGACGATGTCGTCCCAGCTCCGCCCGCCGGCAAGCCCTTCGATGCGGCGGGCCTCGCGGTCCAGTCGCTGCAGTGCGGCCAGTTCTTCCTCGCGACCGAGCCTCGCCTTGGCAACCGCCGCTCCCATGACCCGGATAGTCTCGTCATAGACCTTCAGCGGCACCGGGAAGGGATGCCGGTCCTTGCCGCCATGGGCGTAGGAGAATCGCGCCGGGTCACTGAACCGGCACGGCGCGCCATGCACCACCTCGGCCACCAGCGCCAGCGCCTCGACCGTCCGTGCTCCGACACCGGGCACCAGCAGCAGCTCGGCGAAGTCTTTCGGCCCCCGTTCGGCCGCCGCGGCAAGCGCAGCGTGGAGCCGGCGCGGCACCATATCCTCGGCCCGCACCTCGTGGCGCGCCGGCATGACGAGATGAGGCAGCAGGAGCTGCGGCGCTTCCTCCGGCTCCGGCGCGGTGTTCGGCGCCTGCCGGGCGAGCGCCCCCCATTCGCGCGCGATCCCGTCCGGCCCGAGATCAGACAGCAGAGAGAGCTGCCCGTTCCGCGAGGAACGCGCACGGCGATCCGCGAGATTGATGATATCGCCGCGCGAGGCACCATCTATGCCGCTGTGCGGATCGTCGAGGAAGCTCTTCAGCCCTTCGGACTGCCAGTGGTAGCGCCGCGCCTGCCGCCGCTCCTCATTCATGCCCTGCTGCACCACGACCCAGGCGCCGTCATCGGCGATGATGAAACCGTGCAGATAGAGATCGAACCCGTCCTGAACCGCGGCGCTGTCCACCTTGGCGACCAACCGGCTGGCATGGGCAAGCGCACCGCCGTCGAGCCCGACACGCTCGCCCACCGCAACGAGTTCGTCCGGCGTGCGGCGGGAGTGCCTGCCGCGGCCGCCGCATAGGGTCAGGCCGAGTTCGCCCGACAGCGGTGCCAGTCCGCGCTTCAATGCGCCGAGCACGCTGGTGGTGATGCCGGAGGAGTGCCAGTCCATCCCCATCACCGCGCCGAAGGACTGGAACCAGAAAGGGTTGGCGAGGCGGCGCAGGAATTCGTCGCGTCCGTAATGCTGGATGATGGCCTGCGTGATCACGGTGCCGAGTCGGGTCATCCGGTCGCCCAACCAGGCCGGCACCCGGCCGCCATGGAGCGGAAGATCCGCGCTGCCGCTGCGTTTCGCCATGACCGGACCTGTCTTCCTCATCGCGGCGCAAAATCCGCATCCGCGATCAAATCGGGAACATATCGCGTTCCGGCATAGAATTGAAGCCGAAGTCTTGGTCACAGAAAAAAGGAGAAACGCGGCCTTCTGCTCTTCGGAGCGGTTGCTCGTCGATTCCGTCGCATTTTTCACCCCGGCAATCTTCAGAAATGTTGCGAGCTATGGCTGCAACAAAGACGGATTACCGTTACATCTCGCGTCGATTGGCTTCGCAAATGCGAAGCGACTGTCTTCCGCCGGGCGCCGGCCCGGCTCCTCCTTCGGCCATGAAGGCCCTTGCGCAACGTTACGGAACGCAATGAACGGAACTGCCACGCTCCCGCGCCGAACCGGCCGGCGCATCGTCCTCCTCATCCTTCTCGCAGCCCTCGCCGCCGGCGGCTGGTATGGATATAAGCGCTATGCACGCCCCGCTGCGCCATCCTACCTCACGGCGGTGGTCGGACGCGGCAATGTCGAACAGACCGTGCTCGCCACCGGCACGCTGAAGCCGGTCAAGCTCGTCGCCGTCGGCGCACAGGTCTCCGGGCGCATCACCGCGGTGAAGTTCGCGGTCGGCGATACCGTGAAGAGCGGCGACCTGCTGGCCGAAATCGATTCGACCACCCAATCGAACGACCTCAAGACTGCGGAAGCCTCGCTCGCCAATGTCCGGGCCCAGCAAACCGAGAAGCAGGCCACCCTCACACTCAACGTGGCCACGCTGGAGCGGCAGAGCCAGATGGTGGAAAAGAACGCGGTCTCGCGTACCGATTACGACACCGCGGTCGCGAATGTGGCGGTGACCCGTGCCCAGATCGCTGCGCTGGACGCCCAGATCGCCGAAGCCGAGGTCGCGGTCGCGACCGCAAGGGCCAATCTCGGTTACACCCGCATCACCGCGCCGATCGACGGCACGGTGCTTGCCGTGACCAGCCAGGAAGGCCAGACGGTCAATGCCAACCAGTCGACCCCGACCATCATGATCCTCGGCGAACTCGACACGATGATCGTGCGCGCGGAGATTTCGGAAGCCGACGTGGTGCATGTGAAGCCGGGTCAGAAGGTCTATTTCACCATTCTCGGCGATGCCACCAAGCGCATCGAGGCGACGCTCCAGGCTATCGAGCCCGCACCGGAATCGATCCGCAGCGATTCCAGCTTCTCGTCCTCGACCACGAGTTCGAGCTCCAGTTCGTCCTCCAGTTCATCGAGCTCGGAGGCCATCTACTACAACGGCATCTTCACCGTTCCAAACCCGAACGGCACGCTGCGCACCTACATGACGGCGGAGGTCCACATCGTGCTCGGCGCCGCGCAGGGCGTGCTCGTCGTTCCCTCCCCGGCCCTCGACACGCGAGCCGACGGCAAGGTCGTCGTGCGAGTGCTCGACGGCAACGGGCAGGTCAGCGTCCGCCCGGTCGAGGTCGGCCTGAACAACAAGGTGACCGCGGAAATCCGCTCGGGGCTTTCCGAAGGCGAACGCGTGGTGATCGGCGCAGCGGTTGCCGGGCAGGCGGCCGCGAGCACGGAACCGCGCCGCGGGCCACCCCCGCCCATGGGGTTCTGAGCCGATGCACGCCGTGACACGACGCGGAGACACCGCAGCCGGTTCCGTTCCCCGCGAACCGCTGATCCGCCTCTCCGGCATCCGCCGCGACTACCCGTCCGGCGAAGGTGTCCTCACGGTGCTCAAGGGCATCGACCTCACCATCGAGGCCGGCGAGATGGTGGCGATCGTCGGCGCGTCGGGCTCCGGCAAGTCCACGCTCATGAACATTCTCGGCTGCCTCGACCGCCCGAGCACGGGGAGCTATCGCGTCGCCGGCAGCGAGACCGGTGCCCTCGGGCCGGACGAGTTGGCGGCGCTGCGGCGCGAGCATTTCGGCTTCATCTTCCAGCGCTATCACCTGCTCAACGAGCTCACCGCGCTCGGAAATGTCGAGATTCCCGCTATTTACGCCGGCCGTTCGCCGGAGGCCCGGCGCGAACGGGCGGCCGCCCTGCTCGGACGGCTCGGCATGGCCGAACGTCTCGGCCACCGGCCGGGCCAGCTGTCCGGCGGCCAGCAGCAGCGCGTTTCCATCGCCCGCGCGCTGATGAATGACGGCGCCGTCATCCTCGCCGACGAGCCGACCGGCGCGCTCGATACGCGCAGCGGCGAGGAGGTGCTGAGGATTCTCGAGGAACTGAACGCCGAAGGTCGCACCGTCATCATCGTGACTCACGACATGGCGGTGGCGAACCGGGCACGGCGCATCGTCGAAATCAGCGACGGCGAGATCATCGCCGACCGCCGCCGCGAAGAGGCATCGCCGCCAGTCGAGAACGAGGCGCCCTCCACAACGGTTCCGCCGAGCCGTTTCGAGCGGATGCGCGCCTATATCGGCCGGGTGGGCGAGGCCTTCCGCATGGCGGTATTGGCGATGATGGCGAACCGGCTGCGCACCGTGCTCACCATGCTCGGCATCATCATCGGCATCGCCTCGGTCGTGTGCGTGGTGGCGCTCGGCGAAGGCTCGCGGCAGCGGGTGTTGGCGAACATCTCCGGGCTCGGCACCAATACGCTGGAAATCTTTGCTGGCAAGGATTTCGGCGATGTCCGCTCGGCCAAGATCACCACGCTGGTCGTGGCCGATGCCGATGCGCTGGCGACGCTGCCCTATGTGGCGGCGGTGACGCCGACGGTCTCGACCTCATCCACCGTCCGGGTGGGCTCAAAGGAGGCGAGCGCGCTGGTGAACGGGGTCAGCGAGCAATATTTCATCGCCAAGGGCACCAAGCTGGCGGAGGGCCGGTTCTTCGACGCCGAGGCGATCATCAACCGCTCGCAGGACGCCGTGATCGACGAGAACACCCGCAAGGCGCTGTTCTCGGATCTTCCAGGCAGCCCGGTCGGGCAGGTCATTCTGGTCGGCAAGGTGCCGTGCCGGGTGGTGGGCGTCACCCAGCCCCAGCAGGGCGGATTCGGCTCCAGCCAGAATCTCTCGGTCTACCTGCCCTATACGACGGTGCAGGCCCGCTTCCTCGGCTCGATGTCGCTGCGCAGCATCACGGTGCGCGTCGCCGATGATGCCTCAACCGACCTCGCCGAGCAGGCGGTGACCCAGTTCCTTACACAACGCCATGGTTCCAAAGACTTTTTCATCATCAACACCGACGACATCCGTAAGACCATCACCGCCACGACCGAAACCCTCACCCTGCTGATTGCCGCGATCGCCGTGATTTCGCTGGTCGTGGGCGGCATCGGGGTCATGAACATCATGCTGGTGTCCGTGTCGGAACGCGTCGGCGAGATCGGGGTTCGGATGGCCGTGGGGGCGCGGCGGGCGGACATCCTGCAGCAGTTCCTCATCGAGGCGGTGCTGGTCTGCCTCATCGGCGGCGTGCTCGGCATCGGGCTTGCGCTGGGATTCGGGGCGGCTTTCGCGCTGTTCGGCGCGAGTTTCCAGCTCGTCTATTCCACAGTCTCGATCGTCGCGGCGGTGCTGTGCTCGACCGTGATCGGCCTCGTCTTCGGCTATCTGCCGGCCCGCAACGCTTCCCTGCTCGACCCCGTCGCAGCGCTGGCGCGCGACTGACCGATCAGTGCAGTGAGGTGGACGATGAGGCCAGCATCGCGCAGGCGATGCCGGCCTGTCGTCGTCAGGCGGCGCCGTCGACCCCGAAGGCGAAGCGCACCGCCTTGTTGACCGCCTGCGGCAGGATCGACATGTGGGTCTCCCCGCCGATCAGCTCATAGGAGGTCGCGAGGCCCGGCACGCCGGCCAGACGCCCGGCCATCTCGGCGGTGTAGTCGACGATGCGGCTGTCTTTGAACGCTGCCTGCCGTTTCTCCGCGTCCTGCGCTCCGATCTGGAACGGCGCCAGCTTCTGCTCATATTCGCCCGCCAGCAGCAGCAGCCGGGCGTCGAGGCCCGCGGGGGGTTCGGCAAGGAAGCCTTCCGCGCGTGCCACGATGCCGGCGCCCTCCCACCAGATCGCCGGGCTCGCGGAAATGAGCCGGCTATAGGCCTGCGGGCGGCGGAACAGGGCGTGCAGCACGAACAGCCCCCCGAAGGAATGGCCGAACACCGCGCGCCGCAACGGGTCCACCTTCACCCGCCGGGCGATCTCGGGGGCGAGCTCCTCTTCGAGGAAGGCGAGGAAATCGTCGGCGCCTCCGGTCCGCACGGGGGGACCGTCCTTGGTGAAGGGCGGATAGGTTTCGCCGGGCGGCGGCCCGAGATCCCACGAGCGGCGCACCCCGTCATAGGCGCCGTCGGTCGGATAGCCGACCGCCACGATCACGCCGGGATGGACCCCCGTGCCGGAGGGCCACGCCGACTGGATCCGCAACGCATCGACGGCGGTGGCGATCACCGCATTGCCGTCGAACAGATGCAGCACCGGCCAGCCGGCCTCCGGGGGCTCGCTGCGCGGGACATGGAGGAAGATCCGCCAGGGCTCGCCGCCCTTCGCGGAGGCGAGATCGAACTGCACGGTGTCGGCGATCAAAGCGGGGGTCGCCTCGGTGGCGAGGGGGGCGTCGGTGGCGTGTGTCATCATCTCTGCCGTTCAGCGGGACGGGGTTCGGGCCAGAAGCAGCATCAGCACCGGGCAGCCGATGAAGGTGGCGGCAAGGCCGGCGGGGATCTGCCAGGGAAAGGCGACGAGCCGGCCCACCCAGTCGGCCAGCACCATGACGAGGCCGCCGGCCAGTGCGGCGCCGAGCAGTTCCGGCAGCGCGCGGCCGAGGCCGAGACGGCGGGAGAGGTGCGGGCCCAGCAACCCGACAAAGGTGAGCGGACCCACGATCAGCGTCGCCGCCGCGCTCAGGCCCGCCGCCGCCAGCAGGATGACGCCGTGGCTCACCCGCGCCGGCAGGCCCAGCCCCCCGGCCACCGAGGGCCCGAGCGGCACGATGTCGAGCCAGCGCCCCAGCAGCGGCAGGCTGGCGAGGCCGAGCGCGGCGACGCCGAGGCCGAGCGCGGCATCCATCGGCTCCGCCGCATAGGTCGAGCCGGTCATCCAGCCGAGCAGCAGCGCCGCGCGCGGATCGCCGCTCGCCAGCAGCGCGGTGACGAGGGCGTCGAACATCGCCCCGAGGCTTACGCCCGCCAGCAGCACCCGTTCCGGCGCTCCGCGATCGAGCCGGGCGAAAGCGAGAATAGCGGCGAGCGCCACCGCCGCGCCCAGCGCCGCGCCGCCGAGCTGAAGGCTCCGCCCCGGCGCGGAATCCACCAGCAGCACGGCGATGAGCCCGAACGCCGCACCGGCGCTGACGCCGAGCACCTCCGGGCTCGCCATCGGGTTGCCGGTCATCCGCTGCAACAGGCTGCCGGCCAGTGCCAGCATCGCCCCGCCGGCCAGAGCGGCGAAGGCCCGCGGGCCCCGCCAGGGCAGCAGCGCGTCGAGCGCGGCGCCATGGTCGAGGCTCCAGCCCTCCAGCCCGCGGCCGATCATGAGCGAGGCGGCCACTACCGCGAGCAGCGCAAGGACGAGTCCCGCCAGTACCCGGCGGGGCCGGCCGTGGCGCGGCAGGGGCTCGGCGAGTTCCGGCGGGGCGAGCGCCACCAATCGGGGCCGCGACAGCAGCCAGAGCAGCACCGGGGCGCCGAACAGCGCGGTAACCGCGCCGGTCGGCACCATCTCCCCGAGTTCCCCGGTCGCCAGCAGCACAGTGCTGTCGGTGAGCCAGAGCACCCCGGCGCCGATGACCGCCGAGGCGAGCATGCGCTCCCCGAGACGGCGCGCCCCGGCGGCATGGGCGAGCGCGGGCGCCGCCAGCCCGATGAAGCCGATGACGCCCACCACGCTCACCACCGAGGTCGCGAACCCGACGCCCAGCGCCAGCGCGCAAAGCCGGACCAGCGCCACCGGCACGCCGAGGCTGCGGGCATGGGCATCGTCCAGCCCGAGCAGGGTGAGCGGGCGCAGCAGCAGCACGGCAAGGCCCGTGCCCAGTGCGAGACGGGGGGCGAGGAAGGCGGGGATGGTCCAGTCCTGCTGGGACAGCGAACCGCCGCCCCAGATGAAGAGACCCGCGAGATAATGGGTCTTGAACAGAGCGAGCAGCGCCGCCAGTGCCCCGCAGGCGACGCTCACCATGCCGGCCAGCACCACAGAGAGCGGAGCCAGGCGCCTCGGCCAGGCGAGCGCGAGCACCAGCCCGGCGGCGGCGAGCCCGCCCCCCAGCGCCACCCATTCCCGTCCCAACGCCAGCAGGCCGGGCGCCCAGAGCGTGACCACGGAGAGCGCCAGATTGGCTCCGGCCGCGATGCCGAGCGTGGAGGGCGAAGCCAGCGGGTTGCGCAAGGCCGCCTGCAGAAGCGCTCCGGCAAGGCCGAGCATCGCCCCGGCCATCAGCGCGCTCGCCATGCGCGGGGCGAGGCTGTAGGCGACCAGCATCTGCCGGATGTCGGCAGGGTCCGGCGCCATGAGCGCGCCCGGCACCAACGGCAGCGGCAGGCGACGGCCGAACGCGGCGAGGCTCATCGCGGCGGCGAGCAGCAGCAACCCGCCGGCCACCGCCGGCAGCACGAGGCGGCGGGGCTCAGCCATGGGGCGCGTCACCCATGGGCGTGCATCCCCTGCCGCGGCGCGGCCCAGCCCAGCCGGTTGCCGGGCGGGGCGTCGAGCGCCGCGTCGAGGAGCCGGGCGAAACGCATGGCCGAGGGCAGCATGCCGAACATCAGCGCCGCGGGAATGCGCTGCACATGGCCGGCCTTCACGAAGGGCAGGCTGTTCCAGAGCGGAGAGCGGTCCAGTACCTCGGCGGCGTCGGACGGCACCGGCTCCAGCGCGATGAGGCGGGCGGCGTTCATCTCGGCCAGCCGCTCGATGCCCACCGCGGCAAAGCCCCAGTAATTGGTCTCGCCCGTCCAGCCATTGGCGACGCCGCAGCGGGCCATCACCTCGCCGAACAGGCCGTTCGGCGCATAGACGCGGACATGGCGGGCATCGAGGAAGCTGACGAGGAGCACCGGCCCTTGCAGCGCCGGCTCCGGGGCGCGCGCGGTGCGCCGGGCGCGGATGGCGTCCATCTGCGCGCCGGCCGCGGCGACCAGCGCCTCGCCCTGCGCCGCGCGGCCGAGGCGGGCCGCGAGGCGACGGGTCTGGGTCACGCTCGCCTCATAGGGTGAGGTCACGCCCGGCGCATAGATCGCATAGGTCTCGACCGGGGCGATGCGGGCGAGCCGGGCCTCGCTGCGGGCGAGCCACGGGGTGGAGAGAATGAGGTCCGGCGCGAGCGCGGCGAGAAGTTCGAGATTGGCCTCCTGCGCCGCGCCGAGATTGACGATGGCCTCCGGCAAGGCGGGCTCGACCACCCATGTCTCCCAGTCGTCGGCCTCCGCCAGCGCGACGGGGGGCAGGCCGAAGGCCAGCATGGTTTCCGCGAGGCCGTAGTCCAGCACCGCGACACGCGGCGGCGCCGCGGAGGCCGGCCCGGCGAAACGTGCCGCGAGGCCTTCTTCCGCGAAGACCGCCCCCGCTGGCAGGCTCCCCGCGGCGAAGACCGCCGCCGCAAGGCCGCCGGCCAGCAGCCGGCGCCGCGAAAAGGCGGCCGGCGGCACGCGCGGCCCGAATGCCGCGCCCTGCAGGCCGTCCGTTCTCACCAGCGGTACTTCAGGCCCGCGACGAGGGTGCGCGGCTGGCCCTTGTAGCAATAGCCGGCATCGCAGGTGATGTAGTCGTCGTCCAGCAGGTTGGTGGCGTTGAGCTGCATGCTCCAGCCCTTGAAGCGGGTGCCGAGATGTTCCAGCTCATAGGAAATCTTGGCGTCCACCAGCGTCGCCGCGCTGTTCTCGATGGTGTTGAGCGAATTGCCGAAGGACGAGCCGATATAGCGCACACCCGCGCCGATCCCGAGCCCGGCCAGCGCCGTGCCCGGCTGGAACTCGTAATCCGCCCAGGCCGAGAAGCTGTGCTCGGGATTGCCGCTGAGCTTCAGCCCAACCGTCTCCGGGTCGCCGCCGGTGTTCTCGATGTCGAGATAGGAATAGGCCCCGCGCACCTTGAGCCCGGCGCCGAGATTGGCGACCGCCTCCAGTTCGAAGCCGCGCCCACGCACCTTGCCGGTCTGCACCTGGTAGAACGGGTTGTTCTCGTCGGTGACGAGCCCGTCCTCCTGGTCGATCTGGAACACCGAGGCGGTGAAGAAGCCGTCGAAGCCCTGCGGAGCGAATTTCACGCCGCCCTCGATCTGGCGCGAGGTGGTGGGATCGAAGCTGTTGTTGTTGGCGTCGACGCCCGTGTTCGGCGCGAAATTGGTGGAGTAGGAGACGTAGGGCGCGATGCCATTGTCGAACTGGTAGGTCAGGCCCGCGCGGTAGGTGAAGGCGGTGTCGTCCGTCTTCTCCGAGGTGTCGGAAAGCAGATCATTGTCGCGCTGGGTCACGAAGTCCTGCCGGCCGGTCAGGGTCACGATCCAGCGGTCGATATTGGCCTGCTCCTGCACATAGATGCCGGTCTGGTTCGTCTTCTGGCGGTAGCGCGAGGCGTTCATCGGCGGGTCGTAGACCGGCCCGAGCGGCGCGCCGCTGGCGAGGTCGATGTCGGAGGCGGTGCCGTAGCCGATGCCGCCATTCAGCGCCAGATAGGAATAGTCGAGGCCGACCAGGACCTTGTGCTCGATCGCGCCGGTGTTGAACTTGGCCTGGAGCTGGTTGTCGACCACGAAGGAATTGATGTTGTCGTGCACGAAGCCGGTGTAGCGGCTCGCCGTGCCCGCATTCGGGTCCTCCTCCGAGATGCCATTGTAGCGCACATAGGTGCTGGCCGCGCCGTAGCGCAGGTTCTGGCGGAAGGTGAAGACGTCGTTGAAGTCGTGCTCCAGCGCATAGCCGATCCGGCCCTGTTCCTGGTCGGTGGCGTTGTAGTCGGACGAACCGTTGCTGAAGGTGTCGCCCTCGCCGGTCCAGGCATAGTAGGGCAGCGAGGCCGGGGTCTTCGACTTCTGCAGCTCGCCGAGGAAGGTGATGCGGGTCGAATCGTTGGGCAGCCACGTCACCGCCGGGGCGATGGAGTACATGTCGTTGTCGCCTTCGCCGAGCGTGTTCGGCGAGCCGGAATCGCGGGCGACGCCGGTCAGGCGGTAGAGCACCGAACCGTCGGAAGCGAGGCGGCCGCCGACATCGAAGCGGCCCTGCAACCAGTTCCAGCTGCCGACGCTGCCCTCGATCTCGCCGAACTCCTTGTCGACCGGGCGCTTGGAGGTGACGTCGACGAGGCCGCCGGGCGAACCGAGGCCGTACAGCGCCGAGGTCGGGCCGCGCAGCACGGTGACGCTGTCGACATTGTAGGGCTCGATCTTGAAGACCGACATGTTGGCGCCCGGCAGGCGAAGCCCGTCGCGATAGATGCCGGTATAGGTCACGTCGAAGCCGCGGATGGAGAACGCATCGTAGCGCGGATCGTAGCCGCTCTGCCCGGTGCGCACGCCGGGGGTGTAGGCGACCGCGTCGATCAGGCTCTGCACCGCGCGATCGGTGAGCTCCTCGCGGGTGACCACGGAGATCGACTGCGGCGTCTGGATGAGCGGGGTGTCGGTCTTGGTGGAGGCGGTGCTGCGGGTGGCGACATAGCCGACCGTGCCGTTGCCGGCCGTCTCGACATCCACCGTGTCCAGCGTCTCGCCCTGCCCGGCCCCGCCAGTCGCCGCGCTCGAGGAGTCGACGATGGTGGCGCGGTTGGCGCCGGTGAAGCGATAGCTGAGGCCCGTCCCGGCCAGCAGCCGGCCGAGACCTTCCTGCGCCGTCATGGTGCCGACCACCGGCGAGGACCGGCGTCCGCGCAGCTTGCTGGCGTCGGAGAACACGGAGACCCCGCTCGCCTGCCCGAAGGCCAGCACCGCGCCGTTCAGGTCCTGCGCCGGAATGTTGAAGGCGACCTGCTGGGCCGATTGGGCGGCGGCGGGAGCGACGGGCAACAGGCCGGCCGCCGCCGGCACCAGGGCCGCGGCCAGAACCCGAAGGGCGACCCCGCCTGTGAAGCGCCGCCGCGCCGTGTGTCCGTCGCGCCCCGAAAACATCCCCATCCTGCCGCTCGCCATCGCCTCGTCATCCCCCGGTCGGGGCGCCTCGCGCCCGCCTCTCGAAGGGGGAGACAACTCACGGCGCCGTGACCGTACGTCCCGCGACGATTTTTTGACGGTCGGGTGCGGGCTGTGGCTAATAGAGCACAGTCAGCCCACCCGGCAGGCTGCGGCGGCGGGCGCCGAGTTCGCCGGCGATGGCGTCGATGGCGTCGCCGAGATCGCTGGCCTGGAACACGCCGGTCACCTCGCGGCTCTTCAGCGCGCTGCCCAGCACGAGGATGCGGCCGGTGCGATAGCGGTTCAGCGTCGCCACCGCATCGGAGAGGCTCTCCTCGTCGAACACCAGCACCCCGCGCCGCCACGCGGTCTTGCGCGCGACATCCACCCGCCGGACCCGGCCGAGGCCGCGCGCCTCGCCATAACGCACCGCGTCGCCGGGGGCGAGCACCACCTCCTCGCCGGCGGCCGGCTTCGGGGTCGACAGCGCGACGCGCACATTGTGCTCGAGGGCGACCACCTCGGCACAGTCATCCTCCAGATTGACCGTGAATGCGGTGCCGAGCGCGGTGGTCGAGCCGCCGCCGGCTTCGACCACGAAGGCGCGCGACTCGTCCTGCGACACCGGCCGGGCAGCGAAATAGGCCTCGCCCGCCAGCAGCGATACCCGTCGCTCGGTGGCCGAATAATGCAGCGCGAGCGCGCTGTCCGGTCCGAGCTCGACCTCCGAGCCGTCCGGCAGCGAGAGATGGCGGCGCTCGCCCGCCAGGGTGCGGTGGTCGGCCCGCCATGCGATCGCGAGGTCGCGAATGCCGAAGCCGAGGCTGTCGAGGCCGAGCGCGCCCAACGCCAGCACCGCCAGCAGGCCGAGCACCGCCGCGCCGCGACGCACCGCGCGGCCCCGCGCCGGGGGCGCCGCCGGCGGCCCGGCCCTGCGCCAGTCCTCGCCCCGCCCGCGCAGCGGATCAAGGCTGCGCCAGGCGCTGTGCACCTCGTCGAAGGCCGGGCGATGGTCGGGATGGGCGTCGAGCCAGTCGCGGAAGGCGATGCGCTCGGCGGCATCCAGCGGGCCGCCATCCAGTCGGGCGACCCATTCGGCCGCCGCCGCCTCGATCGCCTCCCACTGCGCCGCCTTCACCGTCTCGTCCATCATCCAGCCTCGCCCCTGATGGTTAAGACAACCGGGGACGGAAATTCCACACTGCCGCGCGGGACATTTTTGCGCTTTTAGACGATGTCGCGGGCGGATGGCGAGGGGGGAAGAACGGCGGGAAGGACGGTAGGGAGAACGGCCGGGAGATGAGGCGCAGGCATGTGAGGCGGTCGCGGTGACGGATGCCGCCCGTTCAGGCGCCCTGCCCGCGCAGGGCGCGGGTCACATGCAGGACGGCCTGCGCCAGATGCTTCTGCACCGCGCTCTCCGAAAGGCCGAGCCGACGGGCAACATCGGCGTGGGAAAGCCCGTCGATGCGGTTGAGCGCGAAGATCTGCTGGGTGCGGGGCGGCAAGGCGGCGATGAGGCGGTGCAGGCGCTCCAGTTCGAGGCGGGAATGCACCTCGTCCTCCGGCGTGGGAACGTCGGCGGCAACCTCCGCCATCCACTCATGCGGCACCGCATCGGTGCGTCGGCGGGCTTCCTGCTTCACGTGGTTGAGCAGCAGGTTGCGGGCAATGGCAAACAGATAGGCGCGCAGATCCTGCACCCGCGTCTCCGGTCGCTCGACCACGCGCAGGAAGGTGTCCTGCACGAGGTCGGACGCCGCATGCGGGTCGCCCAGCCGTCGCCGCAGGAAGCGGCCGAGCTCGGGGGCGTGCATGCTGAATGCCGCCTTCAGCTCTCCCGCCATCTGCCTCCCCTCGAACGCGCCGCCGCCACCAGCCTCGCGTCGTTTTAGACGGACAGAAAAAGCCGCACAATATCAATGATTTAGAGATACTCTAATGTAATGCCGTCAACCGCACCCCTGTGGAGCACATCCGATCCGGCCGCGCGGTCGCGATCCGGGCGGGCCGCTGCCTTGCGCAGCGTCATCCGTGAAGCCGACCCGCCGGGACGGCTCCCCTTCCGGCCGCAAGGTCGGGGTCGTGGGCATGTGAAGCGGGCCGGCGCGGCGGGACGCGACGGCGGACGCCGGACGGCGCGCCAATCGCACGGTTCGCGCGTCGCGGACGCCGGTCGCAGGCGGAGACTGTCGTGCGCAACCCGAGCCATGAGCCGGGATCGGGACGGCGCGAGGACAAGCCAGCCGCGGGTTGATGGCAAAGCATCGACACCCGCGGGATATCGCGGGTCGGCCCGGCCATGGTCATGCGTTGAACCGGTGCGAGAAGGGACGGCGGCTGGTGCCGCCGTCCTCGCGACTCAGCAGCGCACGCGGACCGAGTTACCGTAGCGGTCGCGGGCCCAGCAATCCTTCGGGGTGGTGGCCGCGCCAATCAAAGCGCCGGACGCCGCGCCGATGCCCGCGCCCCAGGCCGCGCCCGTGCCGCCGCCGGCGATGCCGCCGATCACCGCGCCCGTGCCGCCGCCGATCAGCGCGCCGGTGCCGGCGCGGCGCTCAGTCGTGGTACAGCCGGCGACCATCAGGCCGAGAATGGCGATGGTTACGATCTTCTTCATCTGCGCCTTCCTTGATCTGCCCTGGTTCTTGATCGCGCCGGCGGATGGCCTGAAAGGCCGGGCCGGCACGGCATGATGACCGTCTCATAGACTGCCGCACCGGCATAGCGCCATGGAAGACCGTGTCCATGGTAAAAAGGGAGGGGTGGTGCGTCAGATATGATACATCAGGTCGGGATGGGCGGTCTTGCCGAAGGCGACCATCTCCTCCAGCGTCATGCGGTCGAGGATGTCGGAGATGGCGTCGCGCACCTTGGCCATGGTGATGCGGACCTCGCAGCTCGGCAGGTCGCGGCAATCCTCGCAGGGCACGAAGGCGCTCTTGCTGGCGCACTGGATGGGCGCCAGCGGACCGTCCAGCGCGCGGATGATGTGGCCGACGCGGATGTTCTTCGGCGATTGCGAGAGCGCATAGCCCCCGCCGGGCCCCTTCTTGGTGCGCACCATGCCGGCATTGCGCAGTTCGAGCAGGATGGCGTCGAGGAACTTCTTCGGGATGTTGTTGGCCGCGGCGATCTCGGCGCCCATGGCGATCTGCCCGGCCTCAAGCGCGGCGAGGTGGATCATCGCCTTGAGGCCGTATTTGCCTTTGGCGGTCAGCATGGAATGCGAATCCTGTTTGTCCTGTATTCTACTATGTAGGTAGAAAATAAGCATCCGCCAGCATGAAACGGGGGCATCTACGGATAGAGCCATGATCCCGCCGCGCACAGGATTCTCGATCCGACCTACCGGAGCGACACGCAAGACACTTGACAAATCCACGGCCAGGGGTCAGCCTAAAAATCAAGCGCGGGGCAAGGATGCTCATAATCGCGCCAAATTCGGTGAACATTTCCAACGACGGCACGGATTCCGTGCTGCAGGTTGGTGGCAAAGACGCCCGCGGCCACACGGCCGGCGGGCGTTTTGTGTTTCAGGCCTTCCCGGCGCATCGATCCGGGGGGCGGGAGTTGGTCGGGACGCATGAACGGGCGTGGCGCACAGCATTTTCGGGTCGGGGTCATGCTCTCCACGAGCGGCCCCTACAGCCTCGTTGCGCGCTCCATGCTGAACGGCGCCCTGCTCGCCATTGCCGAGCACGCGGCGGCCGGCACCGGCCCCGGCATCGAGCCGGTGGTGGTGAACCCCGAGGGCGACCTGGCCCGCTATCGGATGCTCAGCCACGAGCTCATCACCTCCGGCATCCGGCATGTGGTGGGGTGCTACACCTCCTCCAGCCGCAAGGAGGTGATCCCCTGCTTCGAGAAGCATGACGCGCTGCTCTGGTACCCTTCCCACTATGAGGGGTTCGAGAGTTCCAACAACGTCATCTACACCGGAGCCTCGCCCAACCAGCACGTGCTGCCGCTCGTCGACTACATGCTTGCCACCACGGGACGCAGCGCCTTCTGCATCGGCTCGAACTACATCTGGGCGTGGGAGAACACCCGGATCTTCCGCGAGGCGATGACCGCGCGCGGCGGGCAGGTGCTGGCGGAGCGCTACGTGCCGGTCGGCGACACGGAAGTCGACAAGGTGATCGAGGCGATCCTCGAGGCGCGGCCGCGCTTCGTGTTCAACAACCTCATCGGCACCAGCGCCTATGCCTTCTTCCGCGCCTTCCGCGCCGCCTGCCTGAAGCACGGCATCGACCAGCCGCGCACCATCCCGGTGGCGAGCTGCACGCTGTCCGAGCCGGAGCTGGAGGAGATCGGGCACGGGGCGTGGGACGGGCACCTGTCCTCCTCGGTCTATTTCTCCTCGCTCGACACCCCGGCCAACCACGCCTTCACCAGCGCCTATCGCGCCGCCTACCCCGCAGGCCCGTCCATGTCGGCGGATGCGGAGGCCTCCTACATCGCCATGAAGCTGCTGATCGGCGCGCTCGCCGCCGCCGGCACCGACGACCTGGAGGCGGTGAAGGCGGCGGTCACCGGCCAGCACCTCACCGCCCCGCAGGGCGAGGTGCGCATCGACCCGCAGACCCTGCACGCCTTCCTCACCCCGCGCATCGGCATCTCGAACACCAATGCCCGCTTCGACATAATGGTCGAGGCGGACGGGCCGGTGCGGCCCGACCCCTATCTCGTCCAGTCGGCCCCGCGCTTCGCGGTGGCACCCCGCAACCCTTCGCTGCGAGTGGTAAGATGACGGCACCGCGACTGCTTCAGAACTTCAATGGCGGACGGGCCTTCATCGTCACCGCGAACCTTCCGGCGGTGGAAGCCCTGGAGGCGACGCTCGGCAAGCTCGGGGTGACGGCGAGCTATCCCGCCCTCGTGGGAGGACGCGCTCAGATCGAGATGGCCGGTCTCCAGTCCGAGCGCGACATCCTGTTCATCGACGGCGACCTCGACAATCCGGTGGCGCTGGAGAACGAAGCGACCTTCCGGCTGCCGCCGGTTCCGGTGATCGGGCTGGTGGGCGTCGAGGCGCCGAGCCGGCTGAAGCAGCTCATCCAGCTCGGTGCCACCTCCTTCTTGCGCAAGCCGGTGCAGGGCGCGGCGGTCTACACGGCGCTGTTCCTCGGTATCAACCAGTTCCTGTTGCGCGGCGACCTTGAGGATCGCCTCGACGACATGGACCGCCGCCGGCGCGGGCGCCGGGCGGTGGTGAAGGCGATCATCGCGCGGATGAAGCAGTCCGCGCTCGATGACGACGCGGCCTATGACAGCCTGCGCCGCGAAGCCATGCGCGCCCGCCAGAGCCTCGAGGACTATTGCGAGGCCTATCTCGCCCGCACGGGAGCCACGGCTCCCGTCGCCAACGAACCGGTACACGGCGCGGGGAAACGCGCCGGACGATAAGCACCTTCCACCAGGAGAAGCCTCCATGACCGCGAAGACCATGCGGGGGCTGCGAGCCGCAGCCCTCACGGGGACGCTTTTGCTCGGCGTCGCCCAGTCCATCACCGGCGCGCTTGCCGCCGACCCCATCAAGCTCGGCGTGCTGGAGGACCAGTCCGGCGACTTCGCCGCGGCGACCATCGGCAAGGTGCACGCCATCCAGCTCGCCGCCGAGGAGATCAACAAGGCCGGCGGCATCGACGGCCGGCCGCTGGAGCTGGTGATCTACGACACCCAGTCCGACAACACCCGCTACCAGGAGTTCATGCGCCGCGTGCTGCAGCGCGACAAGGTGGACGCGGTCTTCGCCGGCTTCTCCTCGGCCTCGCGCGAAGCCTATCGCCCGATCGTCGACCAGCTCGACGGCTTCGCCTTCTACAACAACCAGTATGAAGGCGGCGTCTGCGACGCGCACATGATCGTCACCGGCGCGGTGCCCGAGCAGCAGTTCTCGACCCTCATCCCGTGGATGATGGAGAAGTACGGCAAGAAGGTCTACACGCTCGCCGCCGACTACAATTTCGGCCAGATCTCGGCCGAATGGGTGCGCAACATCGTCAAGGAGCACGGCGGCGAGATGGTCGGCGAGGACTTCATCCCGCTCGGCGTCTCCCAGTTCTCGCAGAACATCCAGAACATCCAGAAGGCCAAGCCCGACTTCGTAGTGACGCTCCTCGTCGGCACCGCGCAGGCCTCCTATTACGAGCAGGCCGCGGCCGCCAATGTCGGCCTGCCGATGGCTTCCTCGGTCAATGTCGGCCAGGGCTACGAGCACAAGCGCTTCAAGCCGCCATCGCTCAAGGACATGTATGTGACGACCAACTACATCGAGGAGGTCGACAGCCCGCAGTCCAAGGCGTTCTACGACAAGTTCAAGGCCAAGTTCCCGAACGAGCCCTATGTGAACCAGGAGGCCGAGAACTCCTATCTCGCGGTCTATCTCTACAAGCAGATGGTGGAGCGCGCGAAGTCGACCAAGCGCGAGGACATCCGCAAGGTGATCGCGCAGGGCGACGTCTGCATGGACGCCCCGGAGGGCAAGGTCTGCATCGACCCCAAGAGCCAGCACATGTCGCACACCATCTATCTGGCGCATGTGAATGCCGACCACTCGATCGACTTCCCGAAGGTCTGGCAGGACATCAAGCCGTACTGGCTCGGCGAGGCGGGCTGCGACCTGACCAAGTCCAACCCGAACGCCCAGTACACGCCGTCCAACCCGCCCCCGAAGCCCTGATGCCGCAGGCGGCCTGATCGACGGGTGCCCCACGGGGCACCATGCCGGCCGGATGAAGCTCCCCTGTGGAATCCGGCCGGCATGTCCCCGGCGCCTCGCCCGATGCCCCCCAGCGGAATCCTCCGCCCGCTTTCCGGGGTGCTCCGCGCGCGGAGCGCTCCATGCGCGGCCGGGCCCCTCGCCCGTTCCGCGCCTGCCCCGGCCCGACCCCCTCACTGGCCGGGGCACCCCTTCCGCCCCGCTACCGCCGGACCCGTCCCTCCCCGAACCGCAAGGCCCCCTCGCCGATGGATGTCGGAACGCTCGCCTTCTCCGCCCTCTACCAGTTCGGCGACGCCTTCGCCTTCCTGGTGCTGTCCGCCTGCGGCCTCGCCGTCATCTTCGGCATGATGGGCGTCATCAACCTCGCCCATGGCGAGTTCATCATGTGCGGCGCCTATGTCACCGTCTCGGCCGCCCATGCCGGCCTGCCGCTGCCGCTCGCCATACTGCTCGGCGCGCTGGTCGCGGCCCTGGTGGGTGCGCTGGTCGAGATCGTGGTGATACGCCACCTCTATGAGCGCCCGCTGGACACCATCGTCGCCACCTGGGGCCTCAGCCTCATCGCGACCCAGGGCACGCTGATCCTGCTGGGCTCGACCATGGCCGGGGTCGGCACGCCCTTCGGCAGCTTCCAGGTCGGCGGCTATTCCTATTCGCTCTACCGGGTGGTGCTGTTCGTCGCGGCGCTGGTGGTGCTGGCCGCGCTCTATGCGCTGTTCAACTGGACCCGCTTCGGCGTGATGGCCCGCGCCACCATCCAGGTGCCGCACATGGCGGCCGCGCTCGGCGTCGACACCCGCCGCGTCTACACCCTCACCTTCGCGCTCGGCGCGGGCCTCGCCGGGCTTGCCGGCGGGCTCTACGCCCCCACCATGACGCTGGTGCCGACCATGGGCACCACCTTCATCATGGAGGCCTTCGTGACCGTGGTGGTCGGAGGGGCCGACGTCTTCCTCGGCACCGCGCCGGCGGCCGCGGTGCTCGCCGTGGTAAAGGCGACCATGACTTCGCTCTATGGCCAGCTCTTCGGCCAGATCGGCCTGCTGCTCGCCGTCATCATCGTCATCCGGGTGCTGCCGCGCGGCCTCTCCGGCTTCCTCCTGCGCGAACGCGCCTGAGCCGGGAGCAACGCACATGAACGCGACTTTCCGCTTCTTCTCCCGTCTCGAAGGCCCGCAGACGCTGGGCCGGGGGCCGCTGTTCTGGCTCGGCTTTCTCGTCGTGCTGGCCGGGGCCTGCGCCTATCCGCTGTTCTCCGACGGTTACACGGTCGGCAACACGGTGTATTTCTTCACCTGGGTGTTCATGGCGCTCGGCCTCAGCCTCATCTGGGGCTATGGCGGCGCGCTGTCCTTCGGCCAGACCGCCTTCTTCGGCATCGCCGGCTATTCCTACGGCGTGCTGACGATCAATTTCGGCGCGGCCTACGGTTTCACGCTGGTGGCGCTGGTGCTGGCGGTGCTGTTCGCCGCGCTCTTCGCGGTGCTGTTGGGCTATTTCCTCTATTTCGGCCGCATCTCGGGGGTGTTCCTCGGCATCGTGACGCTGTCGGTGACGCTGGTGCTGGAGCGCTTCATGGCGCAGACCGCCGGCCCGGAATGGCACATCGGCAAGGCCCGGCTCAACGGTTTCAACGGCATGAGCGCAATGCCCCCGCTGACCCTGCCATGGCCGGGCGGCGACCTCGTGCTGTTCCCCGATGTCGAGCTCTATTACGTCGTGCTGGCGCTGATGGTGGTGGTCTATCTCGGCCTGCGCATCCTGGTGAATTCGCCCTTCGGCAATGTGCTCGTCGCCATCCGCGAAAACCCGGAGCGTGCCGAGATGCTGGGCTACGACATCCGCAAATACCAGCTCGGCGCCTTCGTCATCGGCGCCATGCTGGCCGGGCTGTCGGGCGTGCTCTACACGAGCTGGGGCCAGTACATCACGCCCTCCTCCATGGGCATGACGGCGGCGGCCCTGCCGATCGTGTGGGTCGCGGTGGGCGGGCGCTCCGACCTCACCACCACGCTGGTCGGCACGCTGGTTGTGCTCTCGGTGTTCCAGGCGCTCACCATCCATGGCAGCCAGTATGCGCTGGTGGTGATGGGGGTGCTGCTGGTGCTGACCGTGCTGCTGGCACCGCAGGGCCTCGCCTTCGCCTTCGCGCGGCTGATCGCCCGCCCGTTCCGCTCACGCAAAACGGGAGACGTGTGATGGCGATCCTCGAGACGCGCGCCCTCAACAAGCGCTTCGGCGGCCTGCACGTCACCAACAATGTCGACCTGGCGCTGGAGCCGGGCGAGGTGCACTGCCTCATCGGGCCGAACGGCGCCGGCAAGTCCACCCTGTTCCGCCTCGTCCTCGGCGAGCATCTTCCGAGTTCGGGCCAGATCCTGTTCGACGGCGAGGACATCACCGCCTTCAAGCCGTTCCAGCGCATCCGCCGCGGCATGAGCGTGAAGTTCCAGGTGCCCGGCATCTTCAAGGCGCTGAGCGTGCGGCAGAACCTCGAAATCGCGATGCAGCACCATTATGAGCCGGCGCATCTTGTCGCCGAGATCGGCCGGCTGCTCGACTTCCTCAAGCTCGCTCCCGATGCCGACCGCCTCGCCGGCAATCTCAGCCACGGCCAGAAGCAGTGGCTGGAGATCGGCATGGCGGTGAGCCTCAAGCCCAAGCTGCTGCTGCTCGACGAGCCCACCGCCGGCATGTCGCCGGAGGAGACCCACGCCACCGGGGAAATGGTGCAGCGGCTGAATGCGGACGGCATGACCGTGCTGGCGGTGGAGCACGACATGGCCTTCGTCCGGCAGGTCGCGCAGAAGGTGACGGTGCTGCATCTCGGCCAGGTGTTCGCGCAAGGCACGGTGGACGAGATCGTCGCCGACGAGCGGGTCGCCGCCATCTATCTCGGTCAGGTCGCGGAGACGGCTCATGCGTAAGGAAGTGCTGCTCTCCACGCTCGGCCTGCGCGCCGGCTATGGCGGCAAGCCGGTGCTGCAGGGCCTCGACATCGAGGTGCGGGAGAGCGAGATCGTCGCCGTGATCGGGCGCAACGGCGTCGGCAAGTCGACGCTGATGAAGAGCCTGATCGGCCTGATCCCAGCCACGCAGGGCTCCATCGTCTATCAGGGCAAGGCGGTGGAGCGGCTGGCCGCGCACCGGCGCGCCCGGCTCGGCCTCGGCTATGTGCCGCAGGGTCGCGACGTGTTCCCGCGCCTGACGGTGGGCGAGAACATCGCGGTCGGCGGCATGCGCGCCGGCGGGGTGAGCGAGGCCGACCGCGAGCGCGTGCTCTCCTATTTCCCCATCCTGCGCGAGCGCTGGAACCAGCGCGCCGGCACCATGTCCGGCGGCCAGCAGCAGCAGCTCGCCATCGGCCGGGTGCTGGTGGCGAACCCCTCGCTGATCCTTCTCGACGAGCCGTCCGAGGGCATCCAGCCCAACATCGTGCAGGACATCGCCCGCATCATGGTCGAGCTGAACCGCGCGACCGGCACCACCATCGTCCTCGTCGAGCAGAACATCGACATGATCCGCGCCATGGCGCAGCGCTGCTACGTGCTCGACAAGGGCCGGATCGTCGCCGAGCTCGAACGCGACGCCCTCGCCGATGGCGAGGCCATGCGCCGCCATCTCGCCGTCTGAAGTCCACAGGGAGCAATCACATGTCCTGGCTCGAACAATCCATCATGGCAAAGAAGGGCCTCGCCAAGGGCCAGCCGGGCCCATCCTTCAGCATCACCGAAGAGGTGCAGGGCACCTACCACTACGTCTACGGCCCCTATGTGAAGCCGGTGCTGAGCGTGGATCCCGGCGCGGTGGTCTCGGCGGAGACGCACGACGCCTTCGAGGGCAAGATCAAGCACGAGACGGACAACCCGCTCGAGATCCTGAACTTCCCCTATCTCAACCCGCAGAACGGCCCGATCTTCGTCAATGGCGCGGAAAAGGGCGACACCATCGCGATCTACATCAAGAGCATCGTGCCGCGCGGCGAGCAGCCGGTGGGCACCACGCTCATCATGCCGGATTTCGGCGGCCTCGTGCCCACCAAGGACACGGCGATGCTGAATCCGGCGTTGCCGATCAAGGTGAAGAAGCTCCATGTCGACGCCGAGACCGGCACGAAATGGAACGACAAGATCACCCTGCCCTACGTGCCCTTCATCGGTACCATCGGCACCTCGCCGGAGATCGAGGCCATCACCTCGCTGCAACCGGACTATTACGGCGGCAACATGGACCTGCCGGATGTCGGCGTCGGCGCGGTGATCTACCTTCCGGTCAACACCAAGGGCGGCCTCGTCTATCTCGGCGACTGCCACGCCACCCAGGGCGACGGCGAGCTGTGCGGCGTGGCGCTGGAGCACCCGACCGTCACCACCATCCAGATCGACCTGATCAAGGGCTGGACGATCTCCACCCCGCGGCTGGAGACGGCGGACTTCATCATGTCCATCGGCTCCACCCGCCCGATGGAGGACGCCGCCCGCATGGCCTATCGCGACCTCATCCGCTGGATGGCGGCCGACTACGGCTTCGACGAGGTGGAGGCCTACATGCTGCTGACCCAGTGCGGCCGCGTGCGAGTGGGCAACATGGTGGACCCGAAATACACGCTCGGGGCGTCGATCCTGAAGTCGTATCTCGGCTGACGTCGCGCGGGGTGGAAGGCTCCGCAAGCGCCTGTCCCTCCCCCTGCCGCACGCCCCCTCACCCTGCCCTCTCCCCGACGTTGAGTGGGCTGGGGCGAGGGGTCTCGGTGCGCAGCAGCTTCGCCCCCTCGCAGGCCACCTCTCCCCGGCAGGGAGAGGGAAGACAGACGCACGAACACCACTCCCGGCGCCCGGCGCCGGCCGCCCTTTTCCTGCCCGGAGCACGTTCATGGCCACGCTGAAGACCGTCGCCGCCGTCCAGTTCGAGCCGACCCTCGCGGAGAAGGAGCGCAATGTCTCCCGGCTCCTCGCACTGGTGGCTGAGGCCGCGGACGACGGCGCGGAACTCATCGTCACCCCGGAAATGGGCACGACCGGCTATTGCTGGTTCGACCGCGCCGAGGTCGCGCCTTATGTCGAGACCGTACCAGGCCCGACCACGGATCGCTTCGCCGCGCTGGCGAAGGAAAAGGGCTGCCACATCGTCATCGGCATGCCGGAGGTCGATGCCCAGACCGGGCTCTACTACAATGCCGCCGTGCTCATCGGCCCCGGCGGCGTCATCGGCACCCACCGCAAGAGCCACCCCTATATTTCCGAGCCGAAATGGGCGGCGAATGGCGATGCGCACCGTGTGTTCGACACCCCGGTCGGCCGCGTCGCCCTGCTGATCTGCATGGACATCCATTTCATCGAGACCGCCCGGCTCTGCGCGCTGCAGGGGGCAGACATCATCTGCCACATCTCGAACTGGCTGGCCGAGCGCACCCCGGCGCCCTACTGGATCACCCGCGCCTTCGAGAATTCCTGCTACGTCATCGAGGCCAATCGTTGGGGGCTGGAGCGCACGGTGCAGTTCTCCGGCGGCTCCTGCGTCATCGGGCCGGACGGCAGCATCGAGGCGGTGGTCGATAGCGGCGATGGCATCGCCCGCGCCGAAATCGACCTCGACAAGACCCGGGCCCACCGGGTGCTGGGCGAGGAGGTGTTCGCCCAGCGCCGGCCAGAACTCTACATGGAGCTGCCGACCAGCACCTTCTCGTGGAACCCGCTCGACTTTTTCGGCCTCTACGGCCACCGTCCGCTGCCCCCCGGCCGGCGCTCGAAGGTCGCGGTCGCGCAGTTCGCCCCCGGCCCGGACGCGAGCAGCAACCTCGCCCGCATCGCGGAGCTGACCGGCGAGGCGAAGGCAGCGGGCGCCGACCTCGTCGTCTTCCCCGAGCGCGCGGTGACCGGGCTCGACGCTCCCGCCCCGCTGCCCGGCGCCGAGGTCGCGGCCTCGCTCGCTGCCATCGCCGCGCGGCACGGCATCTTCCTTGCCGCCGGTTTTGCCGAGGCGGCGGAGGACGGGCTCTACAATGCCGCCGCGCTGGTCGGCCCCGGCGGGCATCTGGGGACGGCCCGCAAGCTCCATCTCGATGCCGCCGACCACAATTGGGCGACGCCCGGCGGCGACTGGACCGTGCTCGACACCCCGCTCGGGCGGATCGGATTGATGGTCGGCCATGACGCCGCCTTCCCGGAATCCGGGCGGGTTCTCGCCCTGCGCGGCTGCGACCTCCTGCTCTGCCCGGCCGCGCTGCGCGGCCGGCTCAGCTTCGGCCATGCCGGCACGAAAGTGGCGCAGAACTACCCGATCCCGACCGGGGCGGATCCGCACCACTGGCACCTGATGCGGGCACGGGCCGGCGAGAACAACTGCTTCCTCGCCTTCGCCAATGTGCTGGACGAGGCCGCCGGTTATGGCGGCACGAGCGGCGTGTTCGGGCCGGACACCTTCGCCTTCCCGCGCCGCGAGGCGATCATCGCTTCCGGCGAGGGCGTAGCGGTCGCGGAGATCGACACCACGAATCTCGACACGCCCTATCCGACCAATGTCGTGCGGCGCAAGGACCTCATGGTCATGCGCCAGCCGCAGCATTACCTCCCGCTGATCGAGGGTGCGACCGCCTGAGCCGGCATCACGTTTGCGAGATCGCGCGCAGGAGCTTCGCCGCTTCGTGCTGTGCAACGCGGCAATGCGGGTGGCGCCGGACGGCACCTGACGTAACGGCGATCTGCCGCGCGCCGGCTAAGCATCGATCGCCGCCGGCCGCCACCGGGGTCGGCACCACCTTCCCTAACGTCTTCTTGCTGAACAAGATTTAACCCCATCCGGGTTTCATCCCGGCGCAGAATGCTGCGCTACGATATGGGGAGATCCGTGATGCAAGGTGCCGACCGTCCGGGACGCGGCAGGGGTATCGTTGCCGCCATCGCTCTGCTGGCCATTGCCGGGGGGGCGATCTGGGTGGTCAAGGGCCGGGCGACGCCGGAACCGGCCCCCGAAAAGACCGCCACGGCCAAGAGCGTCGTCGTCCCGGTCAGCGTCGCCAAGGTGGAACGCCGCGACGTGGCGGTGACGCTGAGCGGCATCGGCACCGTGCAGGCCTCGCAGACGGTCAACATCCATTCCCGCATCGACGGGACGCTGCAGTCCGTCACCTTCACCGAGGGCCAGCAGGTCAAGGCCGGCGACGTGCTGGCCCGGCTCGACCCGCGCCTCGCGCAGGCGACACTGGCGCAGGCCAGGGCCGCCAAGGCGAAGGACGAGGCCCTGCTCGCCAGCGCGCAGGCGGACCTCACCCGCTCGCTCACCCTCGCCAAGAGCGATTTCGCCTCGAAGCAGACGGTGGACCAGCAGCAGGCCACGGTCGACCAGTACAAGGCGACCATCGCCGCAGACGAGGCGCAGATCGAGAGCGCGCAGACCAATCTCGACTACACCACCATCACCGCCCCGGTGGACGGCCGCATGGGCATGAGACAGGTCGATGCCGGCAATGTCGTCCATTCGAGCGACACCACGCCGATCGCGGTGCTGGCCACGCTGAAGCCGATCGCGGTGGTGCTGACCCTGCCGGAAAAGAACCTGCCCGCGGTGCAGGCCGCCCTTGCTGCCGGCCCGGTTCCGGCGGTGGCGAAAGGCGGGGACGGCACCGTGCTCGGCACCGGAAAGCTCGCGGTGATCGACAACCAGATCGACACCTCCACCGGCACGCTGCGGCTGAAGGCGATGTTCCCCAACGAGAAAGAGACGCTCTGGCCGGGCGCCTTCGTGCATGTCGACCTCGAGGTCGGCACGCTGAAGGACGCGCTGACTGTTCCTGTCGCCGCGGTGCAGCGCGGGCCGGACGGGCTGTTCGCCTGGGTGGTCGGACCCGAGGAGGTCGCCACCATGACCCCCATCGAGACCGGAACCATGTCCAAGGGCTCGGCCGTGGTGACGAGCGGGCTCAGCGACGGCCAGAGCGTCGTGACCGAGGGGCAGTACCGGCTGCGGCCCAACAGCAAGGTGGCGGTCGCCGGGCCCGGCGCGGACACCGGCGCGACCCAGAAGCTCGCCGAGCGCGAAGCCGCTCCCCCGGCGCCGTGAGGATCCGCCCATGAACCTCTCGGCGCCCTTCATCAACCGGCCGATCGCCACCTCCCTGCTGATGCTGGCGCTCGCCCTTCTGGGCGTGATCGCCTATCCGCAGCTTCCCGTGGCGCCGCTGCCGCAGATCGACTTCCCCACCATCCAGGTCTCGGCCAGCCTGCCCGGCGCCAGCCCGGACGTGATGGCCGCCTCCGTCGCCTCGCCGCTGGAACGGCGCTTCGGCCAGATCGCCGGCATCACGCAGATGACCTCGTCGAGCACGCTGGGCTCGACCTCCATCACCATCCAGTTCGACCTCAACCGCGACATCGACGCCGCCGCGCAGGACGTGCAGGCCGCCATCACCGCCGCGCTGCGCCAGTTGCCGGACGACCTCACCTCGCCACCCAGCTACCGCAAGGTCAATCCGGCCGACAGCCCGATCATGATCCTCTCCGCCCGCTCCGACACCATGCCGATGACGGCAGTGGACGACGTGGCGGACAACGTGCTGGCCCAGCGCCTCTCCCAGATCGACGGCGTCTCGCAGGTGTCGATCGCCGGCGAGCAGAAGCCCTCCATCCGCATCCAGATCGACCCGGCGCGCCTCGCCGCCAGCGGCCTCACCTTCGAGGACGTGCGCACCACCCTCGCCAACTCCACCGCGCAGGCGGCGAAGGGCTCGATCAACGGCGCGGTGCGCAGCTTCACCATCGCGGCCAACGACCAGATCACCACGCCGGAAGCTTATGACGACGTGATCCTGGCCTATCGCAACGGCGCACCGATCCGCGTGCGCGATGTCGGCCATGCGGTCGAGGGGCCGGAAAACGTCAATATCGCCGCCTGGAGCACCGGCCGGAAGGCGGTCGTGCTGCTGGTGTTCAAGCAGCCCGGCGCCAATGTCATCGCCACCGTCGACGCCATCAAGAAGGCATTGCCGCAGCTCGACGCCGTGCTGCCGGCCGGCATCACCGTCGATACCGTACTCGACCGCACCACCACCATCCGCGCCTCGGTGGAAGACGTGCAGTTCACCCTGGGCCTCACCATCGGCCTGGTCGTGCTGGTCATCCTGTTGTTTCTGCGCAACCTGCGCGCGACGTTGATTCCCGCCGTGGTTGTTCCGCTCTCGCTCGCCGGCAGCGCGGCGGTGATGTATGCGCTCGGCTTCAGCCTCGACAATCTCTCGCTGATGGCACTGACCATCGCCGTCGGCTTCGTGGTCGATGACGCCATCGTGGTGGTCGAGAACATCGTGCGCCACATGGAAGAGGGCGAGGCCGCCTTCCCCGCCGCCATGAAGGGCGCGCGCGAGATCGGCTTCACGGTGCTGTCGATCTCGATCTCGCTCGTCGCGGTGTTCATTCCACTTCTGCTGATGGGCGGCATCGTCGGTCGGCTGTTCCGCGAATTCGCCCTCACCGTCACCGCCGCCATCGCGGTATCGGCGGTGGTGTCGCTCACCCTGACCCCGATGCTGTGCTCGCGCTTCCTGAAGGCGCCCTCCCATGAGCATGGCCGTCTCTACCGCTTCATCGAAGCCGGCTTCGACGGATTGCTGGCCGGCTACATGGCAACCCTTGCGATTGCCATGCGGCACCGCCTCGTCACGCTGATCGTGTTCTTCCTCACCATGGGGCTCACCGGCTGGCTGTTCGTGGTGGTGCCGAAGGGCTTCTTCCCGACGCAGGATATCGGCATCATCTCCGGCCTGTCGGAAGCCGCGCAGGACATCTCGCCGGAAGCGATGAAGAAGCTGCAGCAGCAGCTCGGCGCGGTGATCGGCGCCGATCCGGCGGTGGCGGCCTATGGCTCCATGCTCGGCTCCGGCGGCGCGTCCACCACCAATAACGGGCGCTTCTTCATCGCGCTGAAGCCGCGCGACCAGCGCGATGCCTCGGCCACGCAGGTGATCGAGCGGTTGCGGCCCCGGCTGGCGCAGGTGCCCGGCGCCGCGGTGTTCCTGCAACCGGCGCAGGACATCACGGTCGGCGGCCGCGTCTCGCGCGCGCAGTACCAGTACACCCTCACCGACGTCGATCTCGACGAGCTGAACGAATGGGCGCCGAAGCTCATGGCGAAGTTGCGCGCCGAGCCGGATCTCGCCGACATATCGTCCGACCAGCAGGGCAACGCTCCTCAGGTGAAGATCACCATCGACCGCGACCACGCCTCCCGCTTCGGCATCCAGCCGGCGGTGATCGACGCCACGCTGAACGACGCCTTCGGCCAGCAGCAGGCCGCGCAATATTTCACCCAGCTCGATTCCTATTCCGTCATCATCGAGGCGACACCGGAGTTGCAGCGCCGCATCGGCACGCTCGACGAGATCTATGTGAAGTCGCCCACCACCGGCGCGGCGATCCCGCTCTCCACCTTCGTCTCCGTCGACGCCAAGGCTGTGGGCCCGCTCTCGGTGCAGCACCAGGCCCAGTTCCCGGCGATCACGCTCTCCTTCAACCTGCGGCCCGGCGTCTCGCTGGGCCAGGCGGTGGAGATCATCAACAAGGCGGCGGCCGATCTCGGCATGCCGAACACGATCACCGGCAGCTTCCAGGGCAACGCACAGGCGTTCCAGAGCGCGCTGGCGAGCGAGCCGGCGCTGATCGCGGCGGCGCTGTTCGCGGTCTACATCATCCTCGGCGTGCTCTATGAGAGCTACATCCACCCCCTCACCATCCTCTCGACCTTGCCCTCGGCCGGCATCGGCGCGCTGCTGGCGCTGTGGGGCGGCGGGTTCGACCTGTCGGTGATCGGCATCATCGGCATCATCCTGCTCATCGGCATCGTGAAGAAGAACGGCATCATGCTGGTGGATTTCGCCATTGCCGGCGAGCGCGAGCGGGGGCTCGACGCGGAGACCGCCATTACCGAGGCCTGCCGGCTGCGCTTCCGCCCGATCCTGATGACCACCCTGGCGGCTCTGCTCGGCGGCGTGCCCTTGATGCTCGGCCACGGCACGGGCTCGGAGCTGCGCCAGCCGCTCGGCTACGCCATGGTCGGCGGCCTCGCCCTGAGCCAGGTGCTCACGCTCTACACGACGCCGGTGGTCTATCTCTATCTGGCGCGCGTCCAGGCCTGGTTCAACCGCCGTCCGGCCACCACCGCCAGCGCGCCGCTTCCGGCGGAGTGAGCGGCGCATCGCAGCCTCGACCACTTCCAATCGAGCGCTCTCGCGATTGCGCCAAGGAGACGATTGGCCTACCTCCGCCGCGTCGGCGCTATGCTGGCGCGGCGGGAGACGGCCGATGACCGAAACGCTTCCGCGCAACGAAGCTCCGCTGAGGACGCAGGCCCGCCTGCCGCTGGCCGACCCTGAGGCCATGATCGAGGCGCTGTGCGCGCGGCTCGCCGAGCACGGCACCCTCGCCCGCACCCCCTCCGCGACCGCGTTCGAGAGCCCCTTCGGTCGCGCCGAGCTGCGGGCCGGAGCGGGGCGGCTCGATCTTCTCGTCGAAGCCGCCGATTCCACCCGGCTCTATGTGGTGCGCAACGCGCTGGCCGAGCAGCTTGCGAGCCTTGCCGGCGACGCCCTGCCTTCCCTTCACTGGAGCGGGGACGGCGCGGCGGGCATTCCCTTCTTCCGGGTGATGACGGTCGCGGATGTGTACCCTCTGACCCCGCGCATGCGCCGGGTGCGGCTCGCCGGCGACGCCGCCCATTTCACCGGCGGCACCGGCATCCATGCCCGCCTGCTTCTGCCGCAAGCCGGACGCGCGCCGGTCTGGCCGCAGGCCGCGCCGGACGGGCGCACGCTCTGGCCGGCCGGCGCGGACACGCTGGCGAGCCGCGTCTACACGCTGCGCCGGATCGACCCGGCCGCCGGCACCCTCGATATCGACATGGTGCTGCATGAGGAGGACGGCCCGGCTCGACCCGCGCCCGGCGCGCATTTCGCGCTGAACGCCCGGCCCGGCGATCCGGTGGGGCTGATGGGGCCCGGCGGGACCGACCTGCCGGAGGCCGACTGGTATCTGCTCGCCGGCGACGAGACCGCGCTCCCGGCCATCGCCCGCACGCTGGAGACGCTCCCCGCCGGCACGCCCGCCTTCGTCTTCATCGAGGTGGCGGACGATGCCGAGCGGCAGGAGATTGCCGCAGCCGCCTCCTCGCGCATTGCATGGCTGACGCGCGACGGCGCCCCGGCCGGCACGACGGACTTGCTGGAACGCGCGCTAAGGGCCATGGAATGGCCGGCGCACGGATGTGGGCACGCGATGGTCGGCTGCGAGCAGGGCGCGGCGCGGGCCATTCGCCACTTCCTGCGCCGGGAGCGGGGCATGAGCGGGCGCGCGGCCGAGGTCGCCGCCTATTGGCGGCGTGGCGTCTGCGGCGACGCCGGGCCGGAACGTGACGGATGACGGGATTGACGGGCGTGACACAGGGTTTCGGACCGGACGCAGCGTCGGAGCGCGGCGCATGCTGAAGGCCTTCTTCTCCTATTACCGGCCCCACCGCCGGCTGTTCCTGATCGATTTCGGCTGCGCCGTGCTGTCCGGCGTGCTGGAACTCGGCTTTCCGATGGCCATGAAGGCCTTCGTCGATCTCCTGCTGCCGCGCGGCGACCTGCAGCTCGTCATCCTCGCGGCGCTGGGCCTGCTCGCGGTCTATGTGCTGAACAGCGGGCTGATGGCGATCGTGACCTATTGGGGCCACGTGCTCGGCATCAACATCGAGACCGAGATGCGCGAGCGGGCGTTCGAGCATCTGCAGAAGCTCTCCTTCCGCTTCTACGACAACTACAAGACCGGCCACCTGCTCGCCCGCGTCACCAAGGATCTGGAGGAGATCGGCGAGATCGCCCATCACGGGCCGGAGGACCTGTTCATCGCGGTGATGACCTTTATCGGCGCCTTCCTGCTGATGATGTGGGTGCATCCCCCGCTCGCCTTCCTCACCGCGCTCATCGTGCCGCTGACCGCGCTGGTCGTGACCCGCTATGGCGGGCGCATGACGCGCAACTGGCAGAGCCAGTTCGGCCGGATCGGCGCCTTCAATGTGCGGCTGGAGGAGAATATCGGCGGCATCCGCGTCGTGCAGGCCTTCGGCAACGAGGACCACGAGCGCCGGCTGTTCGCGGGCGACAATGCCCGCTACCGCGACACCAAGCTCGACGCCTACAAGATCATGGCCGCCAGCCAGGCGTTGAACTACATGGCGATGCGCCTCGTGCAGCTCGCGGTGATGCTGGCGGGCGCCTGGTTCGTGGTGCAGGGCACCCTGTCCATCGGCGGCTTCGTCAGCTTCCTGCTGCTGGTGGCGGTGTTCTACCGCCCGCTCGACAAGATCGCGGCGGTGATGGAGACCTACCCCAAGGGCATTGCCGGCTTCCGCCGCTATCAGGAGCTGCTTGCAACCGAGCCGGACATCGCCGACCGGCCCGGCTCGCGTGCCGTCGGGCACCTCAAGGGCGACATCCGCTTCGAGGGCGTACGCTTCGGCTACACGCCGGAGCGGCCGGTGCTCTCCGGCATCGACCTCTCCATCAAGGCGGGCGAGACGGTGGCCTTCGTCGGCCCCTCGGGCGCGGGCAAGACCACGCTGCTCTCGCTGCTGCCGCGCTTCTACGAGATCGACGCCGGCCGCATCTCCATCGATGGCCTCGACATCCGCGACATGACGCTGGCGTCGCTGCGGCGCAATATCGGCATCGTGCAGCAGGACGTGTTCCTGTTCGGCGGCACGATCCGCGAGAACATCGCCTACGGACGACTGAACGCCAGCGAGGCCGAGATCTTCGAGGCGGCCCGCCGCGCAAGGCTGGACGGGCTGATCGCCGAACTGCCGGAGGGGCTCGACACCGTTGTCGGCGAGCGCGGGGTGAAGCTGTCGGGCGGGCAGAAGCAGCGGCTCGCCATCTCCCGCATCTTCCTCAAGGATCCGCCGATCCTCATTCTCGACGAGGCGACCTCGGCGCTCGACACCCACACCGAGCGCGAGATCCAGGCCTCGCTGGACGAGCTGGCGCGCGGGCGTACCACCCTCATCATCGCCCACCGCCTGGCCACCATCCGCGACGCCGATCGCATCGCGGTGGTGACGCCCAAGGGCATCGTCGAGGAAGGCGCCCATGCCGACCTCGTGGCGCGCGGCGGCATCTATGCCCGGCTGCACGCCGCCCAGTTCGGCGGCCCGGTGCAAGGCGAACCGGCCGGCGCCGCCGCGGCGCTGTCGCAGGGAGGCTGACGGCGTTGAGCGAGCCCTCAGCCCCGCGATGCATGGAGACCGGCTGCGCCATCGTCGGCGCCGGGCCGGCCGGGCTGTTGCTGGGGCTGCTGCTCGCGCGAGCCGGGATCGCCGTCACCGTGCTGGAGAAGCATGGCGACTTCCTGCGCGACTTCCGCGGCGACACCATCCATCCCTCGACGCTGGAGGTGATGCACGAGCTCGGACTGCTCGACGGCCTGCTCGCCCTGCCGCACACCGAAGCGCCCCGGCTGCACGCCGAGATCGGCGGGCGGGACGTCACCATCGCCGATTTCTCGCGCTTGCCGACCCGATGCCGCTTCATTGCCTTCATGCCGCAATGGGACTTCCTGGCTTTTCTGGCGCAGGAAGCGGCACGCTACCCCAACTTCCGGCTGCTGATGCAAGCGGGCGTGACGGACCTGATCGAGGAGGACGGCCGCATCACGGGCCTCCACACCGTCACGCCGGACGGCCCCATGGCGCTGCGCGCGCGTCTCGTCCTGGGCGCGGACGGGCGCAACTCGGTGGTGCGTGAGAAGGCCGGGCTTGCGATCCGGAGCTTCGGCGAGCCGAGCGAAGTGCTCTGGATGAAGCTCTCGCACCAGCCCGACGACCCGCCCTACACCATGGGCCATGGCGGCCCGCGACAGGGCTTCGTGATGGTGGACCGCGGCAGCACCTGGCAATGCGGCTATGTGGTCCGCAAGGACACCTTTGCCGCCATCCGCGCCCGCGGCATCGACGCCTTCCGCGCTGCGATTGCCGCCGTCTCGCCGCTGCCGGCGGAGCGGATGGAGGAGGTACGTTCCTTTGAGGACGTCCATCTGCTCACCGTGCGCATCGACCGGCTGGAGCGCTGGTGGCGGCCGGGACTGCTGTGCATCGGCGACGCCGCCCATGCGATGTCGCCGATCGGGGGCTTCGGGGTGAACCTCGCCATCCAGGACGCGGTCGCCGCCGCCAACATCCTCGCCGCCCCGCTGCGCGCGGGAGCCCCGAGCGATGCGGACCTCGCCGCGGTGGAAGCGCGCCGGCTGCTCCCGACGCGGGCGACGCAGAAGCTGCAGCGGATGATGCGCGGGCGCAGGCGCAGCGCGGATGCGCACGCCACACGGCGCGACGGGCCGCCGGCATTCCTACGCTCCATCGCGCGCTGGCCGATCCTCGCCCATCTCGCCGGCCGGCTGGTGGGCCTCGGCTTCCGCCCGGAGCACATCCGTTCGCGTTAGAGCGGCGGCATTTATTTTACCTTACGTCAATCTACTTATTTGTGATCATTTGCCGCAAAAAAAGGCAGGTGATTTATTTCGAGATTCACGGCAGGTTAGGTGATGTCGGCCGGGATCGAATCCATCTGGATCGATTTTGGACTTTTCTGGCTGCGTTCGTCTCAGCATCCACGCGACGGTGCCCAGCCGCCTGCGCCGCGGGCATGCCGCGCTTGAATTCCCGGTGCGCGGGGCCTCGCCCCTATCTCCTAAATGTTTATATATACAGAGACTTATAAAGCTGGAGCGACAGATGCGCCGGCTTTTCGTGCAATTCACGTCGAAAACGTGACAATCGCGACACACCCCCGCCACATCCCGACACAGAGGCCCTCCGCCGCCGCTGGCAGGCGTTGTGAAGCGGCGAATCGCTTGTTACCGTTCCGCACTGGAGCCTTTTTGGTCGCATGTCCAGGAGGGTCGGCCGAATGAAAAGCGTCAAGGCCGCGTAGCCGGGATGCATGGGGGGACTATGACGAACAATACCAGGCGTGCATCGATCGCGCGCAGCCGCACCATCGCAACCGGTACCCGCCGCGCCGGCCTGCTCTCCTCCACCGCCATCGCCACCACGCTCTCGGCCGCGCTGCTCTTCGCCTCCACCGGCGCCGAGGCGGCGTGCAACTACACGAGCAACACCACGACCAACGCGGCCTCGCGCAACTGCCTCAGCCCGCCGGCCACCATCAGCAGCGGGGTCACGGTGACCGGCCGCGGCCTCGGCGTCACCAGCCTCGGCACGGCGTCGGTCACCAATAACGGCGCCGTCCAGAACACCGCCTCCGGTTCCGGTTCGCTCAACGCGCTCGACATCACGGGCCTCAACGGCACCTACACCGCGACGAACGGCACCCTCAACGCGGCAGACGGCACCGGCCTGAACATGACGGTGGGCAATAACGCCACCATCGATATCACCGGCGGTTCGATCATCGCCGCCGGCGACGCCGTCCATGTCGGCGGAACGGCGCTCGGCACCGTGCAGATGACCAGCAGCGGCACGGTCTTCATCAGCAGCGGGGACGGCATCGACGTCACGGGCCGCAACGTCGCCGTCGACCTCACGAACAATACCATCCTCGCCAATGGCGGCGACGGCGTTCATGCCGCGGCGCTCGGCACCGCCACCGTCACCGTCCATGGCGGCATGATCACGGGCAGCCAGGACGGCATCGACGTCAGCGGTCTCACCGTCGGCGTCGATCTCACCAATGGCAACGTCAGCGGCACCGGCGGCGACGGCATTCGCGCCACCAGCCTGCTCGGCACCGCCAGCGTCACCACCAACAACACCAACGTCACCGGCGCCCAGGACGGCATCGATGTCTACGGCTCCGCGGGCGCCAGCGTCAGCACCACCTGGGGCAACATCAACGGCAATGGCGGCAACGCCATCAGCGCGACCTCGCTCGGCACCGCCTCCGTCAGCACGCAGGACAGCTCCGTCACCGGCTCCGCCAACGGCATCGTGGCGAGCGGGGGTAGCGCGGCCGTGACCGTCACTCGCGGCATCGTCACCGGCAGCGGCGGCAACGGCATCTCGGCCACCGCGCTCGGCGTGCTCGGCACCGGCGGCAGCAGCGAGGTGGCCTCGAACAGCGCCACGGTGAACGGCGCGACCAACGGCATCCAGTCGATCGCCGCCGGCATCGACACCACGGCCTCCAGCACGGTGACGGCCAATGGCGGCTCCGTCACGGGCGTGACGGGCTCCGGCATCTCCGCCATCGCCGTCGGCGGCAACGTCCTCGGCTCGGGAACGGGCGCCAGCGTGACGGTCGACAACCTGGCCACCGTGAGCGGCGGCAGCGCCGGCATCCTCGCGGTCGGCGCCAGCGTCGAGGGAAATCCCGCCGATTTCGATCCGAACGATCCGTCCACCTGGGCGCTCGGCGACGGTGCCACCAGCGTCAGCGTCACCAGCGGGCCCGCCAGCGACACCCTCGGCGGCAAGAGCAGCGTCACCTCCACCGCCGGCAGCGGCATCATCGCACTCGCCATCGGCAATGGCGGCAACCAGGTGGATGTCGACACCACCGAGGCCGATGTGCGCGGCGAGGCCGGGTTCGGCGTGCTGGCCGGCTCGATCGACAATGCCGGGCTCGGCGGCACGGTGAACATCACCACCGGCGACGTCTATGGCACGCAGGGCGGCGTGCTCGGCTTCAACACAAATGGCGACACCACGGTAAGCACCACCGGCACGGTCCAGGTGGCCTCCGGCGGACTGATCGGCATCGGTGCCGTGGCCATGAACAACGGCAATGCGTCCGTCGACTTCGACGGCGTCATCGACCCGCCGCTGATCGGCGCCGGTTCGCTCGCCATCGGCACCGGCACGGCCAGCACCACCACTTCCGGCAGCATCGACGCCGACCTGATCGGCGCCATCGCGGTGAATATCGGCGACGGCCATGCCTCCGTCGACAACAGCGCCGCCATCACCTCGTCGAGCGGCGCCTTCCCGCTCCTCGGCGTCGGCGCGGTCAAGATCGGCGACCACAACACGAACGGCCCGGCCGACGTCTATGTAAACAACGAAGGCACCGTCACCGGCTACGCGGTCGGCGTGCTCGGCCTCGCGGACGGGGCCGCCAACGATGTCGAGGTCCACAACAGCGCCGTCATCAGCGACAGCCTGGTCGGCGTGGCCGGTGTCGCGATCGGCGATGCCGGCGTGGACGGCAGCACCATCGTGGTCGACAATTCGGGCGCGATCGACGGGACGCAGATCGGCGTGCTCGGCCTGTCCTATGGCAATGACTACGACGTGCGGGTCTCGAACACCGGCGCCATCTTCGCGGACGCGCTCGGGGTCGGCGGCGTGGTGATCGGCGACGGGGCGGAGCTGAATGTCGGCAACACCGCCGCCATCGACGCCGAGTTCGTCGGCATGCTCGGGCTCGCGGTCGGCGACAATAACGAGATGCAGGTCGGCACCAGCGGCGCCATCGACGCCGGGCTGCTCGGCATGGGCGGCATCGCGATCGGCGACAACAACGGCGTCGGCATGACCGTGGACGGCAACGTTACCGCGGACATCGCGGGCGTGGTCGGCGCGGTGATCGGCGACAACGGCTCTGTCGATATCGAAAGCCATGGCGCGAATGTCGAGGCCGGCGTGCTCGGCATCGGCGCGCTGGTCGTGGGCGACAACAGCGAAGCGGTGATCGACGCCTATGGCGACGTCACCTCCAACGGCTTCGGCATCGTGTCGCTCGGCGTGGGCGACGGAAACACCGTCATCGCCCATGGCCACGCCACTACCAATGGAGACCTGCTCGGCGTCGGCGGTCTCAGCATCGGCGACAACGGCCAGGTCGACGTCACCGCCGAGGTCGCGAACGCCGCCAACGGGGTCGGCGTGTTCGGCGGCGCGCTCGGCACGGTCGGCAACGGCGTCGACATCAAGACCGGCGACGTCACCGGGCGCTATGCCGGCGTGGTCGGCGTGGTGACGGGCGACAATAGCGGGCTCGGCATCGAGACCTATGGCACGGTCACCTCGTCCGATGGCGTCGGGGTGCTGGCCATCCTGCAGGGTTCGGCAAGCGGCACCGGCATCTATGCCCATGACGACATTTCCGGCCGCTATCTCGGCGTCGGCGCGCTCACCATCGGCAGCGGCGACACCCTGAACGTCACCACCGAGGGCGCGGTCACCTCCTCCGACGGCATCGGCGTGGCCGGCGCGCTGATCGGCGACGGCAACACCGCCAACATCATCACCGACGGCGCGGTGACCGGCTATTATCTCGGTGCCGGTGTGCTCGCCGTGGGCGACGGAAACCAGGTGAGCCTCTATGGCCACGATTCGGAGACCGCCACCAATGGCGCGGCGGCGGCGGGCGTGGCGATCGGCGACGGCAACACGCTGAATGTCGGCATCCGCGTCGCCGACGGCACCGTGCTCGGCATCGGCGCGCTCGCGGTGGGCGACGGCAACCAGATCAACCTCACCTCCGACGTGTCGGCGACCGGCAGCGACGGGATCGGCATCCTCGGCGGCGTCATCGGCGACGGCAACCGCCTGCGCATGCAGAGCAGCGGCACCGTGGACGGCCGCTATCTCGGGGCCGGCGCGCTGGCCATCGGCGACGGCAACACCGTCGAGCTCAACACCTATGGCCAGGTGACCGCGACCGAAGGCCCCGGCGTCGCCGCCCTCGGGGTCGGCGACGGCAACAGCCTCACGGTGCGCACCGCAGGGGTGAACGCCGTCTATCTCGGCGTGGGCGCCATCAATATCGGCGACGCCAGCGCGATCGACGTCACCACCGGCGGCCCGGTCACGGTCAGCGATGGCGTCGGCGTGGTCGGCGCCGCGCTCGGTGCCGGCGGCAGCTCCGTCAACGTCACCACCAACGACACCGTCACCGCGCAGTATCTCGGCGTCGGCGGCATCGCCACCGGGGATTCGAACATGGTCTCCGTCGCCACCAACGGCGCCGTCACCGCGAGCGACGGGCCGGGCGTGATCGGTGCGGCCATTGGCTCGACCGGCAACACCGTCTCCGTCGCCACCAATGCCGGCGTCACCGCGCAGGGCCTCGGCGTCGGCGGTATCGTCACCGGCGACAACAGCTCGGTCACCGTCACCACGCAGGACGTGACCGCGGCGGACGGCGTGGGCGTGCTGGGCCTCGGCACCGGCAACACGGTCGGCGTGAACGTGACGACCAATGGCGCGATCACCGCCGAAGGGCTCGGCGTCGGCGGCTTCGTCACCGGCGACGGCGCGACCGTCAGCGTCACCAGCAACGGCCCGGTCACCGCGACCGGCGGGACCGGCATCGTCGGCGCCGCGCTCGGCACCGGCGGCACCGTCACCGTCCTCAGCAATGGCGCGGTCAGCGCCACGCAGGACGGCGTGCTCGGCCTCAACAGCGACGGCGACGCCACCGTCACCAGCAACGGGCCCGTCACGGTCGCGAGCGGCGGCACCTTCGGCGTCTATGCCTATGCCGCCGGCACCGGCAACGCCACCACCACCATCACCGGCGACGTCACCGCGCCCGTGATCGGCGGCGGCGCCTTCAGCAACGGCTCCGGCAATGCCACGCTGACTGCCACCTCCAGCATCCAGTCTGATCAGATCGGCCTGTTCGCCGGCAATGTCGGCACCGGCACCGTCTCGATCACCCAGAGTGGGCCGGTCACGGCCGGCATCGTGGGCGTCGAGGCGCAGAAGAGCGGCGACGGCAATGTCACCGTGGCGAGTTCCGGCCCGATCACCGCCGGCGCCGCCGGCATCGAGGTGACGAGCGGCGGCGGCACCGGCGACGTCTCGGTCACCGCGCTGTCCGATATCGCCGCCAACACCGGCATTCTCGTCAGCACCGACAGCCAGATCGGCACGGTCGCCGTCTCCAGCGCCGGCACCATCACCGCCGGCACCACCGGCATCGCGGTGACGCGCACCGTCGGCTCCGGCGCCACCACGGTCGCGACCGGCGCGGGCAGCGTCATCGGCGCGGGCGACACCGGCATTCTGGTGAACAGCGCCAGCGGCGATGTCGCCGTCACCACGGGCACCGGAAGCACCGTCGCCGCCGCCAATGACGCGGTCAACGTCACCAGCGCCGGCGCGGCCACGGTCACCGTCACCTCCGGCACCACCCTGCTCGGCGACGGCGATAACAGCGGCACCGGGAGCGCGGTGCGCGTCGCCGGCTCCGCCACCGCAAGCGTCACGATCGCCAGCGGCGCACAGGTCCGCGGCTCCGGCCAGGATCTGGCGGATTCGGTCATCTCCGTCGCCAGCACGGACGGGGCCTCCATCGCCATCGGCAGCGGCGTGCTGATCGCCCCGAACAGCTATGACGGCTCGCCGGCCAGCCTCGTCACCGCGGCGGGGCAATACGCCATCGCCGCCTCGGGCGGGGGAACCAGCGTCGTCAATGAAGGCACCGTCATCGGCCGGGTGAACCTCTCCGCCGGCAATGACAGCTTCGCCAACCTGTCCTCCAACACCTGGATCGTGACCGGTGCCAATGATTTCGGCACGGGTACCGACACGCTGAGCAATCCCGGGCGCATCGTCACCGCGCTGCAGGGCGGCATTGCCGAGACCACCGGCTTCCTCTCGCTGGAAAGCTTCGTGAACGGCGATCCCTCCGGCAGCGGCGCCGGCTTCCTCACCATGATCGACGAGGTGCCGGGCCAGCTCGCCTTCAACGCGGTGCGCGACACCACCTATGTCAGCGGCACCTTCAGCGGGGTCGGCAACAGCCGGCTGGGGGTCGATGCCTTCGTCGCCGGCCCCGGCTCCACCGCCGACGTGCTGGTGGTGGGCGGTCTCGATGCCAGCGGCAACCCGATCAGCGGCACCACGGTGAGCGGTCACACCTCGCTCGTCATCAACGACGTCAATGCCGGCGCCGGCGCCTACAACACGCAGGGCATCCTCGTGGTGTCGGTGGAGAATGGCTCCATCGCGCCGAATTCCTTCTCGATCGACCCGTCATCGAGCCATTACGACTCGCGCTTCGGCGGCGTCATCGACAAGGGCCTGTTCATCTACAACCTCGCCAGCTTCGCCACCTCGACCGGCGGCGTCGGCGAATTCCTCGTCAGCGCGCCCGATCAGGAGGCCTACGAGCTTCCCACCTTCATCACCGGCGCGCAGACCATCTGGCACGAGACCGCCGACATCTGGCTGAACCGCCAGGCGGATCTGCGCTCCTACTTCCTCAATCCGCAGCCGACGACGACCACGACCATCGTCACCAAGGAGCACGGCCTCGTCACCAAGGCGGTTCCCTCGGCGACCCCGGACGTCACCCCCGGCGTGTGGGCCAAGGCGGTGGGAAGCTGGATGTCGCGTGACAGCCACGCCAGCTACAGCGCCTATGGCAACAGCTACGGCTATGACACCTCCTACAACCAGGACACCTACGGCTTCATCGCCGGTGCCGATTTCGGCCGGACCACCGACAACGACACCTGGATCCTGGGCGTGATGGGCGGCTACGTCACCTCCTCGCTCGACTTCAAGAGCTCGCGCACCTCGGGCGACTATTCGGGTGGCACGGTCGGCGTCTACGCCACCTACATCAAGGACGGCTTCTTCGTGGACGGCCTCCTGAAGGCCGATATCCTGAGCCTCGACTACAATGCGCCCTCCCTCGGCGGCTTCGGCTACACCGGCGGCAAGAGCGACGTGACCTCGCTCGGCGTCACCATCGACACCGGCTACCGCATGAACTGGACCGAGAACCTGTTCATCGAGCCGGTGGCGACCTTCTCCTATGTCAACACCCGCATCGACGACCTCGACGGCATCGCCGGCAGCAACGTCCTCTTCAAGGACGGCGACAGCGTGCTCGGCAGCATCGGCGCGCGGATCGGCGGACGGTTGTTCGAGACCGAGAGCTACTATGTCGAGGCCTCGGCGACCGGCCGGCTCTGGTACGAATTCGCCGGCGATAACACCGTCACCATCGACACCCTCGGCTCGCCCTTCACCGTCGCCGACAATTTCGACGGTGCCTATGGCGAGATCGGCGGGAGCCTGAACTGGTTCGCCAAGACGAGCGGCTGGAACGGCTTCCTCAACGCCAATGTCAAGTTCAACGGCGACTTCACCTCCGGCACCGCGCTGGCCGGCGTGCGCTATCAGTGGTGAGACGGCCTGTCGTCCTCCACATTTTCAGGGGCCGGTCCTTCAGGACCGGCCCTTTTGCATCGGCCCCGCCGGTCCTTCAGGACCGGCCTGTTGCATCGGCGCCGCCGGTCATTCGGGACCGGCCGGCCGCATCGGTTCCCGCCCCCCGTTCCTGCCAGGGATGCCCCTCATGACCCGCTCCGCACTCCGCCACTGCCGCGTTCCGGGCGCCACGGCCCTCGTGCTCGGCCTTCTCGCCGGCGCCCTCGCCGGGCCGGCGCTCGCCCAGACCGGCCCGGCAAAGCCGCCGGCGGGCAAGCCCACGACGGAAAAGCCCGCGGCGCCTCCCGCCGCCCCGGCGCAGGAGGCGCCGCCGGTGCGCACCGAGACGGTGACCTATGGCAACTGGACGGCGACCTGCCGCGACAGGGTAGGCGCCGTCTCGCAGCGCACCTGCTCGGCCATCCTGCGCATCACCAACACCAAGAGCCGGCAGGACGTGCTGATCTGGGAGATCGGCAACGACGCCGCCAACAATCCCGTCACCGCCCTGCGCACCCCGCTCGGCGTAATGGTCAAGGAGGGCGTGAGCATCGCGCTCGGTTCCGGCAAGCCGCGCAAGCTGGACTATGTGCTGTGCGATGCCCGCGGCTGCGAGGCCTCCGGCCCGTTCGATGCCGGCTTCGCCCGGGAACTGGGCGCAGCAACCGAGGCCGCGGTTTCCTTCACCCCGATCAACAGCAAGCCGGTGACCCTCACCATCCCGCTCAAGGGCATCGCCGACGCGCTCGCCGCGCTGCGGCGCCAGCCGCGCTAGAACACCCGGCGCGAACCCTGATCGACGGATCGGAAAGCTCCGGGGGCGGATGACTTCACCGAGCCTCGCCAGCGCCAGCGCCGGATCGCGGCCGGCGAGGCATCGCCGTCCGTCGGCCCAGATAAGCCACATTCGCGACGACAAGGCGTGTGAAAACCATCGCACGGCGCGAATGATGCATGTCCTCAGACCAAAAGATATGCGGAGGTCTCGTCCGAATACGACGAACGTCTAGACAGGCTGCCGTCGCCACGAAGGTCCATATGACCCTGCCCCTTGTCGACCGGTTGAATGTGCGCGCCGACACGGCGATGCCGATCTACCTCCAGCTGGAGGAACAGGTCGCCGCCATGATCGCCGACGGCACCCTCGGTGCCGGCGATACCCTGCCGGCGGAACGCCATCTCGCCAGCGCGCTGGGGCTGAGCCGCAACACGGTGCAGCGGGTCTACGCAGCGCTGCGCAGGCGCGGCCTCGTCATGGCCCACGGGCGGCTCGGCTATGTGGTGCAGAAGCCGGCGGCGGTGTCCGGCATCAACCGGCTGAAGGGCTTCACCGAGGAAATGATGGCGCTCGGCCGCAGGGCCAGCAGCCGGGTGGTGGAGAGCGCCGTGGTCACCGACCGCTCCATCGCCTCCATCTTCGGGCTTCCCTCGGAAACCGAGTTCCTGCATCTGGTGAGGGAGCGTTATGGCGATGGCACCCCCCTCGCCCGTGAGGTGGCCTGGTACAACATCGAATACTGCCCCAGCCTTGCGCAGGCCGACCTCTCCGGCTCGGTCTATGCCCACCTCGCCAGCCACGGCGCCGCGCTCGGCCATTGCGAGCAGAGCATCGAAGCCGCCTTCCCCAACGCAGCGGAAAGCGCGGTGTTCGGCTTCACCTCCCCCATGCCGTGCCTCCTCATCAAGCGTCGTTCCTTCGACCAGAAGGAGCGCATGATCGAATATGTCGAAGGCCTGTTCCGCGGCGACGCCTACACCTATCGCATGACCCTGGAAGCCTAGGCCGCAGCGAAAAGGCGGCGTTCGCCATAATTGGCACCGCTTTTGCGATCTCTGCTCGTCCTGTCCGCTGCGCCGTGCGGCGGCAGATGTCTTTGCGTGCACAGCAGGAACCCATGGGACCGCAAGTCGTACCCGTCGCCTCCGATCTCGAATGCCCGCCGGCCGCCGATGTCGTCATTGTCGGCGGCGGCATCATCGGCACTTCGAGCGCCCTCTATCTCGCCCAGCGCGGGCTGCGGGTGGTACTCTGCGAAAAGGGACACATTGCCGGCGAACAATCGAGCCGGAACTGGGGCTGGTGCCGGCAGGCCAAGCGAGACCCTCGGGAATTCGAGCTGATCCGCGAGGCTCTGGGGCTCTGGCGCGGAATGGACGCGACCGTCAGTGCCTCCACCGGCTTCACCACCACCGGCATCATGTTCTCGGCCGCCGACGATGCGACCGAGCAACGCTTTGCCGACTGGATAAAGGAAGCGGCCGACGCCGGCATCCATGCCGAAATGGTATCCGGGGCCGCAATGGCCGCACGGATGCCCGGCGACACCTCGCCTTCGAAAGCGGCACTGTGGTGCCCATCGGACGGGCGAGCCGAACCGCAGAAGGCCGCCCCGGCCATCGCGGAGGCCGCGCGCCGTCTGGGCGCGGTCATCCTCACCGATTGCGCGGTGCGCGGCATCGAGACCGGAGGCGGGCGCGTCATCGCCGCGGTCACCGAGCGCGGGCGCATCGCGACCTCGAACGTCGTGGTGGCCGGCGGCGCCTGGACCCGGCGCATCCTCAAGGATGTCGGAATCGACCTGCCGCAGCTCAAGGTGCGCGCCAGCGTGCTGCGCACCACCCCGATCGAGGGCCCGCCGGCAGCGCTGTGGGACCATGAATTCGCGTTCCGCCGACGCGAGGATGGCGGCTACACCCTCGCCAACGGGCATGTGAACGTCGTGCCGATCGTGCCCGACAGCTTCCGCTTCTTCCTCGACTTCCTGCCCGCGCTCTCGATGGAGCTGTCCTCGCTGCGGCTGCGCCTCGGCCCGCGCTTCGTGACCGAGTGGAACGAGGCGACGCCCCGCCCCTTCGACCAGACGTCGCCCTATGAGGAGGCCCGCGTGCTCGATCCGGCGCCGGATCGCGGTTATCTCGATCAGGCCTTCGCCGCGCTCAAGCGGCGCTTCCCGGCCTTTGAAACGGCGCGCATCGCGCAGTGCTGGGCCGGCTTCATCGACGCGACGCCGGATGCGGTGCCGGTTATCTCGCCGGCCGATACCGGCAAAACCACGATCTCCGGCCTCATCGTCGCAACCGGCTTCTCCGGCCATGGGTTCGGCATCGGGCCGGGCGCCGGCCATCTGGTCGCCGACCTCTTGACCGGGAGCAGGCCGATCGCCGACCCCGCCCCCTACCGCCTCTCGCGCTTCTTCGACGGAAGCCGCCCCCGCCCGGTCGCGGGTCTCTAGCGCATTGCGTGAATCCGGAGCCCTTTCCGGCCGGCCCCCCTGACCGGAGACGGCGCCGGAAACCGATACATCCTTCGAACGGAGTGCCCGCCGTGGTCGAAACCATTGCCCGCCGCCCCATGCCGCGTTCGCTCTATGCGGCGACGGCGGCTCCCGCCCCTCAGACCGCGCCGCTCGCCGGCGACCGCATGGTGGAGGTCGCCATCATCGGGGCCGGCTTCACCGGCCTGTCCGCCGCGCTGCATCTTGCCGAGGCCGACATCGCGACCATCGTGCTGGAGGCAAGCCAGATCGGCTGGGGTGCCTCGGGGCGCAATGGCGGGCAGGTCAATCCGGGCTTGAAATGGGAGCCGGAGGAGCTGGAGCAGCGCTTCGGCTCCGACCTCGGCGGCCGCATGGTACGGCTCGGCCATGAGGCGCCCTCCCTCGTCTTCGACCTCATCGCCCGCCACGGCATCGACTGCGCGGCGAAGCGCGGGGGCACCCTGCGGGCCGGCATCACCCCGAAATCGGTCGCCGGAATCCGCGACTTCCAGCGCCAATGGAGCGCCCGCGGCGCCGATGTCGTGCTCGCCGATGCGAAGGAGATGGCGCGCCTCACCGGCACCGGGGCCTATAGGATCGGCGCCCATGACCGGCGGGGCGGGCAAGTGAACCCGCTCGGCTATGCCCGCGGCCTCGCCCGCGCCGCGCTCGCCGCCGGCGCCGAGATCTTCACCGACACCCCGGTCACGCAGCTCGTTCGCGGCACGCAGGGCTGGAACCTCTCCACCCCCGGCGGACGGGTGACGGCCAAGCGCGTGATCCTCGCCACCAACGGCTATTCGGACGACCTCTGGCCCGGGCTGCGGCGCAGCGTGATCCCGGTGTTCTCCTCGATCACCGCCACCGAGCCCCTGTCCGATGAGGTGCGCAACACCATCATGCCGGGCGGCGTGGTGCTGTACGAGATGTCCTCGACCTATGCCTACTATCGCATCGACGATGCCGGCCGCTTCCTGATGGGCGGCCGCTCGGTGCTGCGCGAGGCGACGCAGCCGGAGGATTACCGCGCGCTGGTCAGGCATGCGGTCGAGCTGTTTCCGATGCTGAAGGCGTTCGAATGGACCCATCGCTGGAACGGGCGGGTCGCGGTGACCTGGGACCACCTGCCCCACATCCACGAGCCGGAGGTCGGGATCCATATCGGGCTCGGCTATAATGGCCGGGGCGTCGCCATGGCGACCGCCACCGGTCGCATGCTCGCCCGCCGCGCCGCCGGGGGCGGGCCGGAGACGCTGGACCTTCCAGTGACCCGGATCCGCCCCATCCTCGGCCATCTCGCCTGGCCGCTGGCGGTGAAGAGCCGGCTGAAATGGGACCGCTTCCGCGAGAAGATGGATCGCTGAGGAACGTTCGGCCGGCAGCGGGCCTTCGCGGCCGCCCCTGAAAACGCAAAGGCCCGGAGAGCTGTCTCTCCGGGCCTTTGTCGTTCGAGCCTGCCGAAGCGGTCCGCGTCACGCCACCATCGTGCCGCGCAGGCGTTCGGAGCGGCGGCGCAGCAGTTCCAGCGTCGTCATCAGCACCGCGGCGAACACCACCAGCATGGTGGCGGCGGCAGTGATGGTCGGCGAGATCTGCTCGCGGATGCCGGAGAACATCTGCCGCGGCAGGGTGCGCTGGTCGGGACTGGCGAGGAACAGCGCCACCACCACCTCGTCCCACGAGGTGACGAAGGCGAACAGCGCGCCGGAGATGACGCCCGGCGCGATCAGCGGCAGCGTCACGGTACGGAACGAGGTCCAGGGCGACGCGCCGAGCGAGGCCGCCGCGCGGGTCAGCGAGCGGTCGAACCCGGTCAGCGTCGCCGTCACGGTGATGACCACGAAGGGCGTGCCGAGCATGGCGTGGGCCATGATGAGGCCGAAATAGGTGTTGTTCAGCCCCACAGAGGCGAAGCCGAAGAACATCGCCACCGCCACGATCACGATCGGCACGATCATCGGCGAGATCAGGATCGGCATGATGAGGCCGGCCCATGGCACGTTGCCGCGCGACAGGCCGAGCGCGGCCAGCGTACCGAGCCCGGTCGCCACCACCGTCGAGCACACCGCGATGATGGCGCTGTTCTGCAGCGCGATCCGCCAGCGGTCATCGGTGAAGAAATCCGCATACCAGCGCAGGCTCAGCCCCGGCAGCGGATAGGTGAACCACGGCTCGCTCGAAAAGGAGAGCGGCATGATGACGAGGATCGGGCCGACCAGGAACAGGAAGACGAGGGCACAGTACACCGCAAAGACGAAATAGGTGAATTTCTCGCGCGGCGTGGCATAGGAGGGTGCGAGCATGGCGGATCACCCGAGCTTGACTTTGTCGATACCGACGAAACGGTTGAACAGCGCATAAAGCCCCAGCGTGATGAGCAGCAGGATGGCGCCCAGCGCCGAGGCCTGCCCCCAATTCATCTCGCGATTGGTGTAGAGCGCGACGAAATAGCTGATCATCTGGTCCTGCGGGCCGCCCACCAGCGCCGGCGTGATGTAGTAGCCGAGCGAAAGGATGAAGGTCAGCAGGCAGCCCGCGCCGACGCCCGGCAGGGTCTGCGGCATGTACACCGACACGAAGGCCCGGAGCGGCCCGGCCCCCAGCGAGCGAGCGGCGCGCACATGGGCGGCGGGGATCGACTTCATCACCGAATAGATCGGCAGGATGGTGAAGGGCAGCTGGATCTGCGTCATCGCCAGCACGGTGCCGAAGCGGTTGAAGATGAGTTGCACCCGTTCGGTGGTGATGTGCAGCGCCAGCAGCACGTCATTGATGACGCCGCTGCTCTGCAGCAGCACGATCCACGCCGTCGTCCGCACCAGGATGGAGGTGGTGAAGGGCAGCAGCACCAGGATCATCAGCAGATTGGCGTGCTTCGGCGGCAGGATGGCGAGCAGATGCGCCACCGGATAGCCGAGGATCAGCGTCGCCGCCGTCACCAGGAAGCTGATCCAGATGGTGCGGAACAGGATGTCGAGGAAGATCGACTGGTCGGGGAAGTTCCGCACGATCGCGCCGGTCGCGTCCTGGCGCAGGTCGAGCGAATTCAGCAGGTAATAGGGCGTGTAGGTGCGCCCCGCGCGCTTCATGATCGCCCAGAAGGGCACCGAGCCCCATTCGGGATCGGCGGCGAGGAACTTTTCCTTCCACGGTCCGCCACCGCCGGCGTCGATCAGGCGGCCGGCCTTGAGGAAGCGCGAGCGCGCGCCCGGCACCTCGTAATTGATGCGCTTGCCGACGCCGGCCGTGGTGCGGTCCTTCTGGGTCTGCACCAGATCCGCGGCGAAGGCGGCGAAAACCGGCTCGTCGGGCGTCGCCGTGCCGTCCCAGTCCTGCAGGGCGGCGATGGTCTTGGGCAGGGCGTCGCGCACTTCGGTGTTCTCGATGGCGCGGAACATCATCAGCCCGATCGGCAGCACGAAGACCGCCAGCACGAAGATCAGCAGCGGCGCCACCAGCGAGAGCGAGCGCATGCGGTTGACGCGTTCGGCCCGCCTGAGCTTGGCCTTCAGCGACGTGGTGTCCTCGCGGACCAGCCCGCCGCCCTCGGACGTGAGTGCCACCATATCGGTGTCCCTTCGACTTTGATCCGGTCCTCCGTGGGAAGGGGCCGGCACGCCGGAAGACCGGCCGGGCGCGAGAGGCCCGGCCGACGGTTCTGCGGTCGTTCAGGCGCCTGGGAGCGTTGTGTTCCCGGCCGCCGTCGCGCCGTGGTCGCGCCTCACTGGGCGATCCAGGTGTTGAAGCGCTTCAGCAGCTCTTCCTTGTTGTCGCCCCAGAACTGCACGTCGTTGGCGAGCGCGTTCTTGAGATTTTCCGGCGCGGTCGGCAGGTCCTTCAGGATCGCCGGCTCGATCTTCGGCACCGCTTCCAGCTTGGCCGGGCCATAGGAGATGTACTTGGTCTGCTCGGCCTGCGGCACCGGGCTCTGGGCGAACTCGATGAACTTGTAGGCGGCGTCCATGTCCTTCACGCCCTTCGGAATGGCCCACAGGTCCCAGTCGAGGAGCTGGCCGTCCCACACGATCTTGAAGTTCTTGCCGTCCTTCTTGTTGGCGTCGAAGATGCGCCCGTTCCACGCGGTGGTCATCACCACCTCGCCGGTCGCCAGGAGCTGCGGCGGCTGGGCGCCGGCTTCCCACCAGACGATGTCCTTCTTGATGGTGTCGAGCTTCTTGAAGGCGCGGTCGACGCCTTCCTTGGTCTTCAGCGTGGCATAGACCTCGTTGGCCGGCACGCCGTCGGCCATCAGCGCGAATTCGAGATTGCCGAAGGGGCTCTTCTGCAGCGCGCGCTTGCCGGGGAACGTCTTGGTGTCGAACAGGTCGGCAATGGTCTTCGGCCCGTTCTTCAGCTTGTCGCCGTCATAGGCATAGATGGTGGAGTAGATGATCGTGGGGATGCCGCAATCATTGGTGGAGCCCTTCACGAAGGCTTCCTTGCCGCCGAACTTGGAATAGTCGATCGGGGTGAGGAAACCTTCGTCGCAGCCCTGCTGCACCGTCGCGGAATCGACGTCCACGAGATCCCAGGTGGTATTGCCGGACTCGACCATGGCGCGGATGCGCGCGGCCTCGCCGTTATACTCTTCCTCGGTGATCTTGGTGCCGGTCTTGGCGGCGAAGGGCTTGAAATAAGCCTCCTGCTGGCTCTTCTGATAGGCACCACCCCAGGAGGTGATGGTGAGCCCTTCCGCCGAGGCGGCGCCGCACATCGCCGCGAGCGCGAGCGCGGAAAGGGTGAGGGTGAACGGCTTAAACGTCATGGTCGTTCCCTTGTGGATCTGTTGGGTGCGGCAGATGTCTGCTGGAAGGTGGCAGTCGTTTTCTGGAAGGCGTCGGGTCGAAAGGCGGGCGGGCTCAGGCGGCGTCGAGCGCGCGGCAGTCTTCCGCGCGCCAGCCCAGCGGAATGCGCGAACCGATGTCGAGCGGGGGCCGATCCTCGGCATTCCCGACCTTGACGACCACCTCGCCTCCGCTGTCGAGCACGCAGCGCACGCGCAGATGGTCGCCGAGATAGATGATCTCCGCGATCTGGGCCTCGAACCGGTTGTCCATCGCCTCTCCGTTGGGGGCGATCTTCACGCGCTCGGGGCGGATCGAGAGCAGGCAGTCCTGGCCGACGCGGGCCGCGTCGGTCAGGGTGGCGGCGACGGTGTCGCCATTGGCAAGGCTGACCTTGCACACCGCGCCGTCCGCAGACTGGATGCGTCCGGGCAGGCGGTTGTTCTCGCCGATGAACTGGGCCACGAAGGAATTGGCGGGCCGCTCATAGAGCTCGGAGGGCGGGGCGATCTGCTGGATGATGCCGGCATTGAACACCGCGACGCGGTCCGACATCGTCAGCGCTTCGCTCTGGTCGTGCGTGACATAAACCACGGTGATGCCGAGGCGCTCGTGCAGATGGCGGATCTCGATCTGCATATGCTCGCGCAACTGCTTGTCGAGCGCACCGAGCGGCTCGTCCATCAGCACCAGCTTGGGTTCGAAGACGAGGGCACGGGCCAGCGCGACGCGCTGCTGCTGGCCGCCCGACATCTGGCCCGGCATGCGGCCCCCGAAGGCGCCGAGATGCACCATGTCGAGCGCCTTGGCGACCCGCTCGGCGATCTCCGCCTTGGCGACGCCACGCACCTTCAGCGGATAGCCGACATTCTGCGCCACCGTCATGTGGGGAAACAGCGCGTAGTTCTGGAACACCATGCCGATGTCCCGCTTCTCGGGCGGCACGGCGTCGATGCGGTCGCCGTCAAGCATGATGTTGCCGACCGTCGGCGTCTCGAAGCCGGCGAGCATCATGAGGGTGGTGGTCTTGCCCGAGCCCGACGGGCCCAGCAAAGTGAGGAACTCGCCGCGCCTGATGCGCAGATTGAGGTCCTTCACCACCAGGATCTCGCCATCATAGGTCTTCTGGACGCCGGCGAACTCGACGAAGCTCTCGGAGGCGCTGACGGGCAGTTTCATGCGGCCTCCTGCGGGCGCTGGGCGGGGAGGAGCCGGACCGGGCCGTAGCCCGCCCGTCCTTCGACCTTGTCTTTGGTCATCGACATCATCGGTATCGTCTTCCGGCACAGATCGAACACGACCCATCTCCCGCAAGCACCGTGCCAGATGCGCGGTGCGGCCCCCGAGAGGCCGTCGTCGCGCAGTATTGGGAGGAAAAAATATTTCCGTTCAGCACGTTGGCGCGAGGCTGCGCACCGGCAGCGCCGATCCGGCCATCGGGTGCTTCGGCACGCCGCGCAACGGCGCCGGGGCGCCTCCGACAGAGGTGCGACATGCTGGAATGACTAGAATTTAGGCGAGCCTCTTCTCACAGCGGAAGGGGCCGGAGCGCGTGCGCGGAAACGTAAAGGAAAAGACCCCCGCCCCGTCCGTACAGCACTGTACGGATTTTTCGGGATATGCGGCGAGCCGGTTCAAATATTCGGAATGCTGATGCGTGCCACAAGATAAAGCGATCAGCGGAGCACAGCTTGCGCAACAGCAGAACGGGGATGAAAAGGTCGGGTGGGCGCCGGATTCAGCGGCTCCGGCCGGCGCGGAGATGTTGCGGACGCTGTGGCACACGTCCGGCAAGCGCATGGACGGGGCCGGACCGGCAGGGCGCTCCCGGAGAACACGACCGGTCTCCACGCACCGTTTCGCCTAACGTGGAAGCGGCCCGACGGGGGTTTGTGACGCTTTTAGATGCGATTCCGCAGCAATCGGTGCATTTACATTCTGTTGGGCCGCGATGACCCCGTCGAGGTTGAGTGCCGGGTAGCGCTCGCCCACCGCCTCGATGTCCGCCCGCATTCGCGCGATCACCCAGTCGCGCAGATCCGCCACGATGGGGCGCAGCGGCTTTTCGCGGGCGCGGACGAACTGGCAGTGCCGGCCGGTGGTCATCACCCGCTCGCCGAGCGGCACCAGCGCGCCCATTCTCAGCCAGTGGCAGCACACGTTCAGCCAGCCGAGCGCCACCCCCTGCCCCAGCATCGCCGCCTGCACCACGATGGCGTAGTCGCCGAAATTCATCGACGGCAGCGCCCCGCCCGGCGCATCCGGGTAGAACAGATGCGACCAGTCCGGCTGCGCCTCGGTGAGATGGATCAGCGTCGCCAGCGGGGGATCGGCGGCGCGCCCTGCGGAGGCTTGTCCGGTGGCGTCCCGATAGGCCGGGCTCGCGATCGGCATCAGCACCTCCGGCATGATGTAGCTCGCTTCGTGCCGCACATCGGGGCCGTCGACGAAGCGCATGCCGAGGTCGACATCGCTCACCGGCCCCGTCACCGCGCCCATCACCAATTGGAAGCGCAGTTCCAGCGAGGGAAAGACCCGCTTGATCTCCGCCATGCGCGGCATCATCCAGTGCGTGGTGAAGCCGGTGGAAACCGAGAGCGTCACCGTCTCCACGCCCGCCCTGCGATCCTCGATCTCCTGCAGCGCGTGCTCGATGCCGGAGAAGCCGCGCGCGATCGCCTCATAGAGGATGCGCCCGGCATCGGTAAGCGCCACCCCGCCATGCAGCCGGTCGAACAGCACGACGTCGAGATGGTCCTCCAGCCGCCCCACCATGCGGCTCACCGCGGCGGGGGTCACATTCAGCTCGGCGGCGGCGCGGGCAAAGTTACCGCAGCGGGCCGCGGCCTCGAAGGTGAAGAAGCCGTTCATGGACGGCAGGCCGAGCCGGATCTTGCGCATTTACATGGTGTAATGCCGGCCGCATTCTTTTTCAATTGAACGCCGCCCGCTTCGCTGGTCTCGTGAGAGCCGACCCGCCGGCCTCGCCGGCCCTTTTCCCGCCTCCAAGGACCCAGCCCGATGACCTTCGCCAACTTCAAGGTGCTCACCTTCGACATCGTCGGCACGCTGATCGACTTCGAGGCCGGCGTGCTCGATGCCGTGCGCAGTCTCGGCGGCCCGAAGGCGGCAGCGGCGAGCGACGAAGAGATCTTCGAGCCCTACAAGCGCGGGCGCGACGCCAATTACGGCCGCTCCTCCTTCGCCATGAAGGAAGTGTATCTGCACCTCGCCCGCGAATGCGGCTTCCGCGACGACGAAGCGACCGCCGACGCCTTCCAGCTTGCCTGCCTGCGCTGGCCCGCCTTTTCCGACTCGGTCGAGGCGCTGCGGCGCCTGCGCCGCAACTTCCGCCTCGTGGCGATGACCAATGCCGACCGCACCGCCTTCACCGCCTATTCCCATACGCTCGGCAACCCGTTCCACGACGCCGTCACCTGCGACGAGGCGCAGTGCGCCAAGCCCGACCCGCGCTTCTTCGCCTTCAACCGCGGCCGCCAGTCGGCGCTGGGCTACCGGCAGGACGAAATCCTGCATGTCGCCCAGAGCCAGCACCACGACATCGGCGTTGCCCGGGCCGAGGGCTACACCGTCTGCTGGATCGAGCGGCGGCAGGGCGTCGGCGGCTGGGGCGGCACTCCTGCGCCGAAGAGCTTCACGACGCCGGACTTCCATTTCTCGACTCTGAAGCAGCTCGCCGACGCCATCGACGCCGAGCGTGGCACCCTCGCCCCCGCAGCCGCCGCCTGAGGCGCTCCCGTCCGATGGGCGTCCCCTCCCCCACGGTCCGGCCCCTTGCCGGCCTCGCCTGCGACGTGCTCGTGATCGGCGGTGGATCGGCAGGCTGCGTGCTCGCCGCCCGGCTGTCGGAGGACAGCGCGCGCCGAGTAGTGCTGGTGGAGGCCGGGCAGGACATCACGGGGGACACCATCCCTGCCGATGTCCGCTCGCGCTATCCGGGCCGGGCCTATCTCGACACCGGGCGCATCTGGAACCGCCTCACCGCGCTGATGGGCGGCGCTGGCGGCAATGCCCCCCGCCTGCCGCGCCGCTACGAGCAGGCGCGCATCCTCGGCGGCGGCTCGGCCATCAACGCGCTGATGGCCAATCGCGGCGCGCCCGGCGACTATGACGAGTGGGAGGCGCTCGGCGCCGAGGGTTGGGGCTGGGAGAACTGCCTGCCGGTTTTCCGCGCCATCGAGGCCGACCACGATTTCGACGGCCCCCTCCACGGCCGGGACGGCCCGATCGCGGTGCGCCGCATCTCCGACGACGCCCTCTCGCCCTTCGTCGCCCGGGTGATGCAGACCCTCGACGCCCGCGGCTGGCCCATCCGCCCGGACCAGAACGGAGTGTGGGAGGATGGCACCTATCGCGGCGCGGTGGCGGTGAGCGACGCCGGCGAGCGCCAGCCGACTTCGCTCGCCTATCTCACACCCGATGTGCGTGCCCGGTCCAACCTCACTGTCCTCACTGGTCACCACACGCGACTCATCGTCCTCGACGGGAACAGGGCAACCGGAGCCGAGATCGAGGGCCCCGGCGGGTTGCACCGCATCGACGCGAAGCAGGTGGTCCTCAGCGCCGGTTCCATCCACACCCCGGCCCTGCTGCTCCGCTCGGGCATCGGCGCAGGGGAGCATCTGCGTGCGCTGGGCCTGCCGGTCGCAACCCATCTGCCAGGGGTGGGGTGCAACCTCATGGAGCATCCCTCGATCGCGGTAGCAACCTGGCTTCCGCCGGGGTTGCGCGAGCGCAATGACGGGGAGCACCACGAGCAGGCGATCTGGCGCTACTCCTCCCGCCTCGGGGACGCACCGGCCGGCGACATGCACGCCGCCATACTCTCCCGCGCCGGCTGGCACGCGGTCGGGCGCAGAACGGGATGCCTGTTCTTCTGGGTCAACAAGTCCTATTCCCGCGGCCATGTGCGGCTCGCTTCGCCGCATCCGCACGCCGAACCCGATGTCGACTTCCGCATGCTGAGCGACGAGCGGGACCTCATCCGCCTCACGGATGCGCTGCGCAGCGGTGCTGAAACCCTTATGGATCAACGGCTCGACGGCGCACGCGACGTGGTTTTCCCGGCGAGCTACACGCCCCGCGTCGCCCGCATCGCCGGCCCCGGCCTGTGGAACGGACTGCAGCGCGGATTGCTGGCCGGCCTGCTCGACGCCGCCGGACCGCTGCGGGCCGAACTGATCCACGCCGCTGTCACACAGGGCATCACCGTGCGGAGGCTGCTCGCCGATCCGCTGGCGCTCGCCGATTTCGTGCACGCCAATGTCGGCGGCACCTGGCACCCATCCGGCACCTGCCGCATGGGCCGGTCCGGTGATCCGGCGGCGGTGACGACCCCCAGAGGTCAGGTACTCGGCATGGAGGGCCTCAGGATCGCCGATGCCTCGCTGATGCCGGCGATCCCGCGGGCCAACACCAACATGCCGACCCTCATGATCGCCGAGCGCATCGCCGCCTTCATCCGCGCCGGACGCTGAGCGCCGACCCGTCAAGCTGTCGGCGCGGCTGGAGCATTCTCGAACGAAACGGACACCGGTTCGCTGGCAGAAATGCGACCAGTCAATAAGCTGGAGTCATTCATGGATTCCGCGAAACGATGAATGGCTCTAGCTTTCGTCCGGCAGTGCCGTGCTGTGCAGCTCTCGCACCAGCGCCAGCCAAGCCTGCGCGGCGGCGGAGAGAAAGGCCCCGCGCCGCCATGCCATGGCCATCACCCATTCGGTGCCCGGCTCGTCGAGACGCACCAGCCGCACGGCGGGATCGAGCCGCTGTTCGGCGATGAGGCGTGGGAGAAAGGCGACGCCGAGCCCGGCCGCAACCAGTTGCACCATGAAGTCGATCTGGCTGCTGCGGGCCACCACCTGCGGCTCGAAGCCGGCCCGGCGCGCCACGTCGAGGATGATGCGGTTCAGCGCGAAGCCGGCATCGAACAGGATGAAGGCGCTGTCGCGCAGGTCGGCGATGCCGATGCTGACCCGCCCGCCGAGCGGATGGCCGGCCGGAAGCAGCGCCATCAGCGGTTCATGGCGGACCTGCTGCCATTCGAAATCCTGCGAGGTGGGCAGCAGCGCCCCGGCGAAGTCGATCTCGCCTGCCCTCAGGCTCTCCTCGAGTTGGTCGCTGCCATGTTCCGCGAGCCTGACCTCGATGCCCGGATAACGCTGGCGATAGACCGCGAAAAGCGGAGCGAACAGCGTTGCGCTGCCCACCGGCGGCAGGCCGAGCTTTAGCACGCCACGTTTCAGCCCGCGGATTTCCGAAAGTTCTGCAATGAGATCGTCGCGCTCCGCGAGCAGCTTGACCGCGCGCCGATACACCACTTCGCCCACCGGCGTGAGCAGGCTGCGGTGCCCGATGCGATCGAGCAACGGCGCGCCGATCTCGTCCTCAAGCTGCCTCACCGCCTTGCTGACGGTCGACTGAGTGGCGAAGACGGCCTTTGCCGCCTGCGAGAAGCCACCTTGCCGGACGACCTCGACGAAGGCCCGCAGGGTACGGAATTCCACCGAAATTCCCATTTCGAATAAATTTTAGTCAGACAATTCATTTTCATCATGCTGGCAGCGGACCTATACCGTCAAGGAAGAGGTTCGCCATGGCTTTGCTCGATCCCACATCGCTGGAACTTTCGCCCCGCAGGGTCGCGCCCGTGCGACATCTCGCTCGCCGGGCTCGTCACACCCCCTTGGCCCAGGCCGGGCTCGTCACCGGATTCTGGATGGCCGGAGAAGCTCTTGTGCGGGCCGGCGGAATTCCGCTGCCGGGCGGCATCGTCGCCCTCGTCGCCGTACTGGCGCTCCTCGCCAGCGGCCGGCTGAGCGCGCTCACCGTGCGTCGCGGCGCGCACTGGCTGCTCGCCGACATGCTGCTGTTCTTCGTGCCGGCCGTGCTCGCGGTTCTGGAGCACCCCGAATTGCTGGGGCTGCTCGGCCTGAAGATCCTGTTCGTCATTCTCGCCAGCACGACGGCGGTGATGGTCGTCACCGCACTCACCGTCGATCTGTGCTCCCGCTGGAGGGCCCGCCATGTGGACGCCATCCGCTGAATCGACGGCGCAACTGCTCTTCTGGTCGGGTGTAACCGTAGGCTTCTATTTGGCGGCGAAGCGGTTGTACCTTCGCTTCCCGCGCTGGTGGCTCTCGCCGCTCGCGGTGACACCGCTGCTCATCGGAACGGTTGTGCTTGCCTGCCACGCCAGCTATCGCGACTATATCGGCGCAACCCATTGGCTGGTCCTTCTGTTGGGTCCGGTGACCGTCGCTTTCGCCATCCCCATCTACGACCAGCGCAACCTCATCCGCCGGCACTGGCCGGTGCTGGTTGCCGGCATGGTGATGGGGAGTGCAACCGCCATCGGCACGAGTTGGGCCCTCGCCACCGTGGTCGGCCTCGACGGCCCGCTCCGCCTCAGCCTGCTGCCGCGCTCGCTCAGCACCCCCTTCGCGATGGAAGTGTCTGGAGAGATTGGCGGAATCCCCGATCTGACCGCGGTCTTCGTCGTGCTGACCGGCATCGCCGGAGCCGCGCTCGGCGATGTGATCCTCGCACGTCTTCCCATCACCACTGCCATGGCACGGGGTGCGCTGTTCGGTGTCGGTGCGCATGGCGCCGGCACGGCACGGGCCCACCAGATCGGAGAGACCGAGGGCGCGGTCGCCGGCCTCGTCATGGTGCTGGTCGGGCTGCTGAATGTCGTGGCGGCCCCGATGGTGGCTCATCTGCTCCACTAAGACACTATCGGATAAAAGAAAAATGGCCTCGCCTGTCCGGCGAGGCCATCTGTCCAACCGGAGTCTTCCGGACGCTCAGCGGCGCCGGAGGGTGGCCGGCACGGGCTTGGGTTGCGCCTTGCGCGCCCGCGCGTCGTCCATCAGCTCGTACCACATGGCGTTGAGCACGGCGAAGGCGGCGGCGAGCGGCAGGCCGAGAAGCCAGGCGAAGTACCACATGTTCCGAAACTCCCTGTCTCAATAGGCGTGGCTGCCGTCGCGCCCGATCTCGCGCGGATCGACCTTGCCCCACAGCACCCGGTAGACCCAGGAGGTGTAGGCAATGATGATCGGCACGAAGACCAGCGCGCAGACGAGCATGATGAACAGCGTCAGATGGCTCGAAGACGCATCCCAGACTGTGAGGCTGGAACGCGGATCGACCGAAGACGGCAGGATGAAGGGGAACATGGACAGCCCGACCGTGGAGATGATGCCGAGGATCGAGACCGAGCTCAGCAGCCAGGAGAACCCGCCCTTACCGGCCCGCAGCAAGGCCAGGCTGCCCAGCGCCCCGACGAAGCCGAGCGCCGGCGCCAGCATCATCCAGGAATGCGTGGCGTAGTTGACGAACCACGCGCCCCGGGCGAGCTCCACGCTCTTCGCCAGCGGGTTGGATGGTCCGCCGGCGACGATCTCGCTGGTGATGCGGTAGCCGAAATGGCCGAACCAGAGCCATGCTCCGCCGATCGCGAACAGCACGATGGTTGCCACGGCCGCGAGGCTGCCGAACGCACGCGCCCGCTCCGCGATCGGACCATCCGTCTTCAACATCAACCAGCCGGCACCGTGCATCACGAGCATGGTCACGGAAAGGAGACCGGCAAGCAGGCCGAAGGGGTTCAGCAGCTCGAACAGCGTCGTGCCGTCATAGAAGACCCGGAGGTCGCCATTGAAGTGGAAAGGCACGCCCTGCAGCACATTGCCGACCGCGACGCCCATCACCAGCGCCGGGACGAGGCCGCCGATGAAGAGCGCCCAGTCCCAGCCGTTCCGCCATGCCGCGCTGTCGCGCTTCGAGCGGTATTTGAAGCCGACCGGCCGCAGGATGAGCGCGAACAGGATGGCGAACATCGCGAGGTAGAACCCCGAAAACGACACCGCGTAGAGCGGCGGCCACGCCGCGAAGATCGCGCCGCCGCCGAGGATCAGCCACACCTGGTTGCCTTCCCAGACCGGGCCAATGGAATTGATGACGGTGCGGCGCTCAATATCCGTCTTGGCGACGAAGGGCAGAAGAATGTCCGTCCCGAGGTCGAAGCCGTCCATCACGGCGAAGCCGATCAACAGCACGCCGAGCAGCAGCCACCAGATGACCCGCAGGGTATCGTAGTCAATGAGCGTGTGAAGGATCATGGCACCTTACTCCGCGGCGACGAGGTTTGCGGGGATGAGTTCGGCTTCCGGCTCTTCGTCCGGTTCCGGCCCCTTGCGGATGGCGCGGAGCATCAGCGCCATCTCGATCACGATCAGCACGGTGTAGATGCACACGAAGCCGACGATGGTGGTGAGCACGGTGGCCGCGCCGAGGCTGGAAACCGCGGCGGCGGTCGGCAGCACACCCTCGATGATCCAGGGCTGGCGGCCGATCTCCGCGACCACCCAGCCGAATTCGGCCGCGATCCAGGGCAGCGGGATGGCGAGGACCGCGATCCAGAGCAGTCCCCGGTACCGGTCGAGGGTGCGGCGGGCCGACAGCCAGAAGAAGGTGGCCATCAGCGCGATGAAGAACAGGCCGAGGCCGACCATGATGCGGAACGACCAGAACAGGGTCGGCACGCTCGGCACGGTATCCCAGGCCGCGGCCTTGATCTGCTCGGGCGTCGCGGTGCGCGGATCATCGACATAGCGCTTCAGCAGCAGCGCATAGCCGAGGTCGGCGCCGTTGTCCTCGAAGGCCTTCCTGTCGGCATCCGACACGGCGGCGCTGCTGCCCGCGGCGCGGATCTTCTGCAGGGCGTCGAAGGCGACGATGCCGCTCTTGATCCGGTCCTCGGCGCGCTCGGTGAGCTGGTCGATGCCCGGGATCTGGGTGGTGAGCGAACGTGTGGCGATCAGGCCCATCGCCCACGGAATGCGCACCGCGAAATGGGTCTCGCGGTCCTTCATGCTCGGCAGGCCGAAGGCGGTGAAGGCGGCCGGGGCCGGCTCGGTCTCCCACATCGCCTCGATAGCGGCGAGCTTCATCTTCTGATGCTCGGTGGTCAGATAGCCGCTCTCGTCACCGAGCACGACAACCGAGAGCGCGGCGGCGAGACCGAACGATGCCGCGACCGTCATCGAACGCTTGGCGAGTTCGACATGCCGGCCCTTCAGCAGGTACCAGGCCGAGACGCCGAGCACGAAGATCGACGCCGTCACATAGCCGGCCGAGACAGTGTGCACGAACTTCGCCTGCGCCACCGGGTTGGTCAGCACCTCATAGAAGTCCGCCACCTCCATGCGCATGGTCTGCGGATTGAAGGCCGCGCCCGCCGGGTTCTGCATCCAGCCATTGGCGATCAGGATCCACAGCGCCGAGAGGTTGGAGCCGAGCGCGACCGCCCAGGTCGTGATCAGGTGCCCAACCTTGGACAGCCGGTCCCAGCCGAAGAAGAACAATCCGACGAAGGTCGCTTCCAGAAAGAAAGCCATGAGACCCTCGATCGCCAGCGGCGCGCCGAAGATGTCTCCGACATAATGGCTATAGTAGCTCCAGTTCATTCCGAACTGAAACTCCATCACGATGCCGGTTGAGACACCGATCGCGAAGTTGATGCCGAAGAGAACGCCCCAGAACTTCGTCATCTGCCGCCAGATGCGACGGCCGGTCATCACATAGACCGTCTCCATGATGGCCAGCAGGATGGAGAGTCCGAGCGTCAGCGGCACGAAAAGGAAATGGTAGAGCGCAGTCATCGCGAACTGCAGGCGCGATAGGTCGACGACGTTGAGTTCCATGGTCGGGTTCCGGTAGCGTCCGGTCTCCTGATCGAGGCGCGCCGCGCAACCGCGACGCTGGAAAGTGCGTTCAGTCCTCCCGCAGAGTCGCAAGGGCCTCCGCGAAAGCAGCTTCTCCACGACGGGCGCTCGCCGTGAGGCGACCGTCCGCGAGCACGACGACGCGGTCGGCGATCTCCGCCTCGCGCCGCAGATGGGTGGCGATGACGAGCGTGCGTCCAGCCGCCTGTTCCGCGAGCCGTGCCAGCACGTCCCGGGCGGTGGTGCCGTCGAGGCCCTCGGTCGGCTCGTCCAGCAGCCACAGCGGGGTGGGGCGCAGGAACAGCCGGGCCAGAGCGAGCCGTCGCGCCTGTCCGCCGGACAGGCCCAATGCGGCCTCGCCCAGTGAGCTATCCAGCCTCCGGGGCAAGGCCTCAATGACCTCGATCAAACCGGCTGCCCGGAGGGCGTCAAAGAGTTGAAAATCCTCGGCATCCGGCTTCGCGATGCGCAGATTTCCGCCGATCGTGTCTTGGAAGAGCTCGGTGCGCTGGGTCAGCAGCGTTGCGGGCAAGGCCTCCAGCCTCCCCGCCTCCAGGCCCGCCTCGCCGGCGATGGCCGCGATAAGGGTGGACTTGCCGGCGCCGCTCGCACCGATGAGCGCCACGCGCTCGCCCACGCCGATCGCGAGATCCGCGCCCAGCACGACCGGACGGATCGCTCCAGCAGGGGCGATGTCTGCTCCCGTCAGCCGGACCGCAACCCCCGGCCCGGGCGATGCCGGCGCGGCTTCGGGCTCCGTCGGCTTCAGGCGGGGGGCGATGCGGCCGGCGGCGACGAGCATCCGGCCGAACTCCACCACGCCGCGGCGCAGCGCGCCGAGCGGATCGAAGGCGGCGAGCGCGACCAGCAGCAGCAGCGCCGCCGCCGGGGCGTCGATTCGGTCGGCCTCGACGAGGTGCGCCGCCAGCACCAGCATAAGCGCCAGCAGCCCCGCTCCGCCAATGGCAAAGGCTGACGACATAAGGGTTTCGGCTCGATTCAGATCGTCGTCCGCCTGCTCCAGCCGGGCGTCTGCGGCGGCGATGGCGGCGCGCTGCGGGGTGAGGCGGCCGGTCATGGCGAGTTCGGTCTGGCCGGCCACCAGATCGATCGTGCGGGCGCGCAGCACCTCGAGCGCATGCGCGCGGCGGCGGGAGGGGCGGCGGGCGGCACGCAGACCGAGAGCCGGAACCAGCACGCCGAGACCGAGGACGATCAGTCCAAAAACGAGTCCAGTGTGGAGATCGATGAGTCCGATGAGGACGATGGAGGCAAGTGTGACCATCGCCGCCGCCGCAGCCGGCAGCAGCGCCCGCAGATAGAGCGAATCGAGCGCGTCGATGTCGAGGGTCAGCCGGAACAGCAGCCCCGCCGGACGATCGGCCAACCGGCCCGCCGCGCGCGGCGCCGCCCAGCCCCGGAACAGCCTCTCCCGCAGGCCGGCCAGCACCGCCAGCGTCGCATCATGCGTCACCAGCCGCTCGCCATAGCGCGCGCCCGTCCGGGTCAGCGCGGCGAGGCGGATGCCGGCGGAGGGGGCGAAGACGTCGAAGGCGAGCGCGGTGGCGCTCGACAGGCCGGCGATGGCGGTCGCGGTGATGAACCAGCCGGACAGCGCCAGCAGGCCGGTACCTGCGAGCAGCGTCAGCGCCGCCAGCAGGACGCCGCACAACAGGGGGCCGCGCCGTTCCGCGAGGAACAGGCGCAGCACGGCGAACAGCGAACGGGCGCTCCCTCGGCTTCCCCGGCTCATGCCGCGTCCTCCCTCGGCATGGCGGCGAGATGGATGACCCGGTCCATGCGCGCCGCCAACGCGGGATCATGCGTTGCGACCAGGAGGGTGCGGCCTTCCGCAAGGGAGAGCAACCCGCTTGTCACCTCGCGCGCCGTGGCGCTGTCGAGATGGGCGGTCGGCTCGTCGGCAAGGATCAGGCCCAGCGCGGGCGTGGCGGCGAGGCGGGCGAGCGCGAGGCGCATCCCTTCCCCGCCCGAGAGCCCGCGTCCGCCCTCGCCGATCGGAGCGGAACCGCGCCGCGACGCGACGCGGTCGAGTCGCACCGCATGGAGCGCGCGGCGCACCGCCTCCCGCCCGATGCCGGGCCGACCCAGCGTGACGTTTCCGGCAAGCGTACCCGCGAAGATGTGCGGCTGCTGGCCGATATAGCCCATGGTGGCGCGCAGCCGGGCGGCGTTCCCCTGCATCAGCGGCTCGCCGCCGATCAGGACGCGGCCGGATTCCGCGTGGGCAAGACCGGCGATGAGCGCGAGGATCGTCGACTTGCCCGCCCCGCTCGGGGCCAGCAACGCCACATGCTCGCCGGACGCGACGGTAAGGTCGATGCCGTCGAGCACCCGCTCCTTCGCGCCGGCATGGCGGAAGGTGACGTGTTCGAGGCGCACCCGCGGCGCGCCGGCAATGGCAGGCGCAGCGACCCCTTCGGCTTCCCCTACGTTGAGCATCCGCGCGCCGCCCTGCGCCAGTCCCTCCAGCGCGGCGCAGGCGGCCTGCCCCGCGGCCCGGTCGTGCCACGCAGCGGAGAGGTCGCGCAGCGGCTCGAAGAAGGCGGGGGCCAGCAGCAGCACGAAAAGCCCCTCGCGCAGCCCGAAGGCCTGTCCCCAGGTGCCGAAGGACAGCGTTCCGAGCAGATGGAACCCGACATAGACCGCGACCATCGCCACCCCGATGGCGGAGAACAGCTCCAACACCGCCGAGGACATGAAGGCGATGCGCAGCACCGCCATGGTGCGGCGGCGCAGGCTCTCGGCATCGGCCCGCAGCCGCCGGGCGGTAAGATCGACCGCACCGAGGCTGCGGATGGTGGCAAGGCCGCGCAGCCGATCGAGCAGGAAGGCGTTCATGCTGCCGAGCTCGACCAGTTGCCGCTCGCTGGCGGCCTGGGCGCGCCAGCCGATCAGCGCCATGAAGAGCGGGATCAGCGGGGCGCAGACCGCGAGGACCAGCGCCGCCGCCCAGGACAGCGGCAGCACGCAGGCGAGGATGGCAAGCGGAACCAGCGTTGCGCGCTGGCGCGCCGGCTGGAAACGGGACAGCCAGGGAACCATTGCCTCGGCCTGCTCGGCGACGACGCTGGCGGCAAGCCCGGAGGCCGGACGCTCCAGGTCGATCGGCGAGCGGGCGGCGAGCCGCTCCACCGCCGCCGCGCGCAGCCGCGACACCTCGGCACGCGCCACCCGGAAGGCCTTGCGTGCGCCTATCCCGTCCAGCGCCGCGCGCAACACGCCCAGAACGGCGATGCCGACGGCCGGCAGGAGCACGCTGTCCGCGCCCGCCCCTGCGGCGAGGCCGGCAATGGCGCCCGCCAGCAGGAAGGCCTGCGGCACCCAGACGAGGGAAGCCGCCACCTGCCACATGCCGGCGGCGCGAAGGCCTGGCACGAGAGGGTCGCGGCGGTGGGAGTTGGGTTCGCGACGAGACTTGCGCGCCGGGCGCGTGGCGGTGGGTTCCGCTCCGGTGTCGATCGCCGCCTGCTCCGGCGCATCATCCTTCACCCGCGCCATCATTCGTGCTCCGTCGCGGCGGAGGCCTTGCGGCGCCCGCGCCCGAGGGACAACAGCGCATCCTTGGTCTCCAGGATGCGGGTAATGCGGGCGCCGAGCCGCAACAACTGGGCGAGGCGATCGGTCTCCAGCCGCTTCACGTCGTCATACCAGGTGGTCAGTTGCTCGATGAGACCGTGCATCTGCGCCATGCGCGCCTGCGCGTGACGCTCCGCCTCGCTGCCGGGCTCCTCCAGCAGGATCTCGCGCAGCACCGAGAGCGTGGGATCGACCTCGCGCTTCTTCCGTTCCTCGGCCAGCGTGCGCAGGATCTGCCAGACATCGTCGGGGGTGGTGAAGAAATCGCGCCGGTCGTCGGGCCGGTGACGCGGCAAAGCGAGGTTCCACGCCTGCAATTCGCGCAGGCTCATCGAAACGTTGGAGCGGGAAATGCCGAGCTTCTCGACGATCTCGTCGGCGCAGAGCGGCTCCGGCGAGACGTAGAGCAGCGCATAGATCTGCCCCACCGTCCGGTTGATTCCCCAGCGGCTGCCCATCTCGCCGAAATGGAGCACGAAGGCCTGTATAAGCGGGGGCAGGTTCACGGAGTATCCAGTCCTACGGCAATTTCAGTAATTCGTGAAAATTAGAATACACGCAAACTGAATATCCGTAAGCCCCTCGACGGGCGTGAAGCCATGCAAAAAAGCAATGGACCCTTGCCGGATGGCGGCTGCGCGGCAGGGGTTTCGCGTCCGCTCCCCGGCATGTGCCTGCGGCGCCCGCAAGCCCTGCCTGTCGCCGTACACGAGCGGAACCAGACCTCGGCGGGAGAGAACGTCGGAAAATTATACCTTATTTGAATTGAATTTTAATTCGAATTTATATCTAAAGTACCACTTCGGAAGCTGGTGCTTCGAGAGGGAGACGCGAACATCATGGGTTGGAACGAGCGGGCCGCACGGATCCGGCGGGAACTCGCGCAATCCAAGAAGCGCGCAGGCTATCTGCCGGACGACAACCCCTATAAGGTCGCCCCGCGCTGGATGCCGATCTGGCTGGCACTTCTCGTCGCCGCCATCCTCCGCCCCAGCCCGCCGCGGCGCTGAGGCCCCGCCGCGGCCGCCTCGCCCCGAGCCCTCCGGCGACGCGACGTCTCGATTTTGCCGCCATCCCGGGCCTGTGTTCCGATGCACCGATCATTGCCGGAACCGGAGAGAGACGAGATGACTGCGATCCCGAGCTACACCCTCAATGACGGCACGACCCTGCCTGCCATCGGTTTCGGCACCTACAAGCTGAACGGGGCCGCCGGGGTCGAGGGCATCGTCCGGGCCATCGGCAACGGCTACCGCCTGCTCGATTCCGCCTTCAATTACGAGAATGAGGGCGCCGTGGGCGCGGCGGTGCGCAGCTCCGGCGTGCCCCGCGAGGCGCTCCGGGTTGTCTCCAAGCTGCCGGGACGGCACCAGCGCTATCAGGAGGCGCTCGCGACCATCGAGGAATCGGTCTATCGCACCGGTCTCGATTATCTCGACCTCTACCTCATCCACTGGCCCAACCCGAGCCAGAACCTCTATGTCGAGGCGTGGCAGGCCATGATCGAGGCGAAGAAGCGCGGGCTGCTACGCTCCATCGGGGTCTGCAACTTCCTGCCCGAGCATCTCGACCGCCTGACCGCCGAGACCGGGGTGACGCCGAGCGTCAACCAGATCGAGCTCCACCCCTATTTCCCGCAGGACGAGCAGCGCCGGGCGGACCGCGCGCGCGGCGTCCTCACCCAAGGGTGGAGCCCGCTCGGCCGCGCGAATGCGCTGCTGCACGACACCGTGCTCGGCGATATCGCGGCGCGGCTCGGGCGCTCGATTCCGCAGGTGATCCTGCGCTGGCATGTGGAGCTGGGCGTGCTGCCGCTGCCCAAGGCGGCCTCCTCCGAGCGGCAAATGGAGAACCTGTCCGTGTTCGACTTCTCGCTCTCGCAGGACGAGATGGCCGCCATTGCCGGCCTCTCCCGACCGGACGGGCGCATCGCCGACCAGGACCCGGCCCGCTACGAGGAATTCTGACGAGGCGCGCGGGACGTCTCGCGGCGGGACGCCTCGCGGCGGGGGACGCCGACCCGGCTGATTCGGCGCGTCCGGCGCAAGCGGCCCGTGCGCCTTCCACGGGTTTAGACGGTATCATGGTCAAGGATCGGTAAAGCCGGCGGCACCCATTAACCGGCTGTTAACCGAGATTAACCGAATCTCTCTCCTACCAGAGGAGATTCGAACGGTGCGTCCAGTCAGCCGATCCGGCCCATCCATCCGCTTCCGTGGTCGTTCCTTCGTCGCGATGACGCTCGTCGCCGACGCCTCCCTCCAGCTCTGGCTGGAGGATTTCGACGTCTGGCTGCAGCGCTCCCCCGGCTTCTTCACCGGCCGCACCGTCGTGCTGGACATGGCGGGCAACGCCGCCAACAAGGCCGAGGTCGAGCGCTGGATCGCCGAGCTCGCCGCCCGCGGCGTCCGGCTCGTCGGCCTCGAAGGGGTACGCCCCAGCATGGTCGACGCCTCCATGCCGCCGATCCTCAATGGCGGGCGCGACGTCTCGCTGGCCGGCCCGGTCACCTCGGTGGGCAAGGCTCCGCCCGCGCCGGAAGAGCCGCGCAAGCCCGCCGAGCCGGTCAACATGATCGTCGAGAGCCGGGTGCGCTCGGGCCAGTCGATCATGTGCCTGGAAGGCGACGTCACCATCATCGGTTCGGTCGCCTCGGGCGCCGAGATCATCGCCGGCGGCTCCATCCACGTCTACGGCACGCTCTCCGGGCGCGCCATCGCCGGGGCCACCTTCGGAACCAAGGCGCAGATCTTCTGCTCCCGCATGGAAGCCGAGCTCATCGCCGTGGACGGTGCCTACAAGACGGCCGAGGACCTCGACGGAGCCCTGCGGGGCCAGGCCGTGCGGGTCTGGATCGAGAACGACGCATTGCGGCTTGCCGCACTCTAATCACGGGGAACGGGACTCGCGTTCTCCGCCCCACCCCGGCAGGGGCGGGCGGCGCGGCCCAAGCAGCGGGACCAGGGCATGGCCAAGATCATCACAGTCACATCGGGGAAGGGCGGCGTCGGCAAGACCACCACGACGGCCGCCATCGGCGCCGCGCTGGCCCGCACGGGCGATCGCGTGGCCGTGGTCGACTTCGACGTCGGCCTGCGCAACCTCGACCTCGTCATGGGCGCCGAACGCCGCGTGGTGTTCGACCTCGTGAACGTGGTGCAGGGCGACGCCCGGCTGTCGCAGGCGCTCATCAAGGACAAGCGGGTCGACACCCTGTTCCTGCTGCCGGCCTCCCAGACCCGCGACAAGGACGCGCTCACCGAAGAGGGCGTGGACAAGGTGATCGCCGAGCTGTCCAGCCAGTTCGACTGGGTGATCTGCGACAGCCCGGCGGGCATCGAGCGCGGCGCGACCCTCGCCATGCGCCACGCCGACATCGCCATCGTGGTGACCAACCCGGAAGTCTCCTCGGTGCGCGACAGCGACCGGATCGTCGGCATCCTCGACGCCAAGACGTTGAAGGCCACCCGCGGCGAGACGGTGGACAAGCGCCTGCTGCTCACCCGCTACGACGCCGCCCGCGCCGCCCGCGGCGACATGCTGAACACCGCGGACGTGCTGGAGATCCTCTCCATCCCGCTGCTCGGCATCATCCCCGAGAGCCCGGACGTGCTGAAGGCCTCGAATTTCGGCGTGCCGGTCTCGATCAACGACCCCGCCAGCGCGCCGGCCAAGGCCTATATCGACGCCGCCCGCCGGCTGAAGGGCGAGGAACTCCCGGTGCAGGTGCCGACCGCTCCGCGCGGCGGCTTCCTGAGCAAGCTCCTCAGGAGGGCGGCATGAGCCTTTGGAACCGCTTCTTCTCCAGCAGCAGCAGCGCGCCGCAGGCCCGCGAGCGCCTGCAGATCCTGCTCTCCCATGAGCGCCAGGTGCTGGGGGGCGATGATCTGCTCTCCAGCCTGCGCGAGGACATCCTCGCCGTCGTCGCCAAGCGCGTGCCCTGCGACCGCGAGGCGGTGAAGGTACGGCTCGACAAGGGTTCGCCGCTCTCTATCCTCGAGATCGAGGTCGAGATCCGCGGCGAGGTCGCCTCACTCGGCCGCGCCGCCGCCTGACGGAAGATACCGAACCCCCGGCAACGCCCCCGCCCGCGCGGGGGCGCTTGCGTTTTCGAGGGATGGACGCGGAGACCGTGCCGCCCGCCACGCTTGCGCCGCGCCGCCCCGTCTCCGCCATCCCGGACAGCGGCCCGGCCGACCCTTGATCGCGTTCCCGCCCCCCTGTCGCCGCCTTCAGCACCGGGATGCGATCCCGTCCTGCGGCCAACCGCTTCGGACGACGCGCGCAAGCGGACGAGCGGGCAAGCGGCTGCGGGGCGGCGCGAGCGGCGACACGCGCAGGTGCTTCAGCCCTTCCGCCGGCCGCGCGCCCTGCCCGTCTCCAGCGGCACGGCGGCGGCGCGGAAATCGGCCCAGGGATCGGCGGCGAGATTGGCGAGGCGGGCGGGCGCGTTCCCCACCGTGTAGAACGACGGCGAGAGCGCATCGGTCAGCTCGCCCCAGGCGACGGGCATGGAAACTGCCGCCCCCACCCGGGCGCGGGTGGAATAGGGCGCCACGGCCGTCGCGCCGCGCCCGTTGCGCAGATAATCCACGAAGATGCGGCCCGGCCGCCGGGCCTTGGTCGCCACCGCGACGAAGCTGTCCGGGGTATCCTCCGCCATGTCGCTCGCCAACGCCTTGGCGAAAGCCTTCGCCTCGTCCCAGCCCGCCTTGGGCTTCAGCGGCGCAACCACATGCAGGCCCTTGCCGCCCGAGGTCTTGACGAAGGCGGCGAGCCCCTGCGCCTCCAGCCGCGCCTTCACCTCGCGCGCCCCCGCGATCATCGCCGGCCAGCCCACCTTCTCCCCTGGATCGAGGTCGAAGATCAGCATGTCGGGATGTTCCAGATCGGCCAGCCGCGCGCCCCAGGGGTGGATCTCCAGCACGCCGGACTGCACCAGCGCGATCAGCCCGTCGAGGTCGTCTATGGCCAGGATCGGCTCGCCGCCGGCATCCTTCGGATCGGCGACCTGACGGATCTTGCGGTTCATGCCGCGCCAGCCATGCTTCTGGAAGAAGCACTGCTTCGCCACCCCGTCCGGGCAGCGCAGCAAGGCCAGCGGGCGGGCGACGATGTAGGGCGCGATGGAGCGCCAGACCTCGCTGTAATAGGCGGCGAGACCTTCCTTGGTGATGCCGTCCTCGGGCCAGTAGATGCGGTCGGGATGGGTGAGCACCACGGAGCTGCGCGCGGCCGCCCTGGACGGGGCAGCCTTCGCCGGAGCGGCGTTGCCCACCCCCTCGGCCGGGCCGCCGGTTGCGGTTTCCGCCACCACATCGGCCGCCGCCTTGTCCTCGCGCAGCCCGCGAAAGGCGGCATGGCGGATATGGCCGGAACCGGTCCAGGCGCGGAATTCCACCTCGGCCACCAGCTCCGGCTTCACGAAATGCACGTCGGCGGCCTCGGCGCGGTCCAGCCGGTCGGCGAACGGGCTTTTCGCGACCTCCAGCGGCTCCAGCCGGGCGTGAAGGTCGCGCGCCATCCGGGCCGAATAGCCGGTGCCGACGCGCCCGACATGGCGCAGCCCGCCTTCCTCGTTCACGCCCATCACGAGCGAGCCGATGGCGTGCGGCGAGGTGGTGGAGGGCACGAAGCCGCCAATGACGAACTCCTGCCGGGCCGAGCATTTCGACTTCACCCAGCCCCGCCCGCGCCCCGAACGATAGGGCCCGTCCTTCAACTTGGAGACGACGCCTTCGAGACTGAGTCGGCAGGCATGGCGCAGCATCTGCCCGCCATCCTCCTCGAAGCTCTCGCTGTAGCGCAGCACGCTGCCTTCTGGCAGCAGGTCGCGCAACGCCTCCTTGCGCGCGGTGAGCGCGGCTCCCGTCAGGTCCCGACCGTCGCGATGGAGGCAGTCGAACAGGTAGTAGACGAAACGGTCGCTGCGCCCTTCCGAAAGATCGGCCTGCAGCGCCGAGAAATCGGATGCGCCGCCCGAGGTCTCGACCACGATCTCGCCATCCAGCAGCGCGTCCTCGACCGGCAGCGCGGCCAGCGCGGCGACGATGGCCTCGCCGAAGCGATGGGTCCAGTCGAGCCCGGTGCGGGTGAGCAGGCGCACCGCCGCATCGCCGCTGCGGGAATGGTCGATCCGCGCCTCGATGCGGTAGCCGTCGAACTTGATCTCATGCACCCAGCGCTCGCCGGAGGGGGGCTTGGGCACCAGCGTCGCGAGTTCCGGCGGCACGAAATCCGGCAACGGGGCAGCCTTCGCTCCCTTGAGCGGCTCCGCACTCGTGCCCGGCTTCGCACCCTTGCCCGGCTTGGGTGGCGCGACGGGCTTCGCTGCGCGGTCCGCTGCGGCACCCTTGCTCGTGCCACCCGTCGCGGTCGCTGCTCGCTTCACCTCGACGGTCGCGGCCACAGCGGCTCTGGTGCGCGAAGGCTTGCGGGTCGTGTCTTTCGCCGGTTTCGGCGCCGGTTCCGGCTGCGTCGGGCCGCCCTTTCCGCTATCCCAGGCGGCAGCCGGTGCGGCGGCGATCTCCGCGAGGCTGCGGCCGGTCTTCACCGAATCCGGCTGTTCCTCGAGAATGTCGGGCTGGTCGGGCGTGCGCGCCCATTCGTCCTCGCCCTTGATGAGCAGCCAGTTCTCGCGACTCTCCCCGGGCTTCCCATGCATCCGCACCAGATGCCAGCGTCCGTGCAGTTTCTCGCCCGTCAGCTCGAATTCGAGATGGCCCTTCTTCAGCGCCTTGTGCGGATCGCCGATCGGCCGCCATGAGCCGCGATCCCAGAGTTCGACGGTGCCGCCACCATACTGGCCTTTGGGAATGATACCCTCGAAGGTGCCATAATCGAGCGGATGGTCCTCGACATGCACCGCGAGGCGCTTCTCGCCGGGCACGAGGCTCGGCCCGCGCGTCACCGCCCAGCTCAGCAGCACGCCATCGAGTTCGAGCCGAAAATCGTAATGCAGCCGGCGGGCATCGTGCTTCTGGATGAGATAGGCGCCGGTGCCCAGACCGGCCGCCTCGTCGCGCGGCGCGGTGCCGGGACGGGCACCGGGACTTTTCATCCCGCTCGGTTCCGAAGTGATCCTGAAGTTGCGCTTGCGGCGATAGGTTTCCAGCGCCATGGCCCGTCCTCATCTCCACTAGCCGGCCTTGCGGCGGGGTGCGGCCTTTGCGGCCGCGCCGGCGCGGGAGGGGCGCGGGCGGACCTCCGCCTTGGTTCCGGCCGGGCGCTCGTCCGCCGCGCCGGTCTTCGCGCCATTCTTCCTTTCGGCCTGCGCCGCGGCCTTAGGTCGGGCTGCCTTTTTGCCGCCCTTCGCCGCCGTTCCGCCCTGCCCGGCACTGAGGCGCAGCGCCTCCATCAGGTCGACCACCTTCCCGGCGCGGCGTGGTTTGGCTTTGGGCAGGTCGCGCCCCTCGATCTTCGCGCGCACCAGTTCGGCCAGCGCCGCCTCGTAGCGGTCGTCGAAGGCCGCCGGGTCGAAGCGGCCCTTCTTCGTGGCGATTATGTGCTCGGCGAGCTCCAGCATCTCGCCACCGATCTTACGCGCCGGGATGTCGCGGAAGGCTTCGCGCGAGGAACGCACCTCGTAGTCATAGGACAGCGTGGTCGCGATCATGCCCGCCTCATGGGGGCGGATGAGCAGCGTGCGCACCCGGCGGAACAGCACGGTGCGGGCAAGCGCGGCCACCTTCTTGGCCGCCATGCCGGCGCGCAGCAGGTCGAACACCTCGTCTACGCCCGGCCCGGGGGCGAGGTAATAGGGTCGGTCGAAGAATACGTCATCGATCTGGCCGCAGGGGATGAAGTCGCCAATGTCGAGCATCTTGTCGCTCTCCGGCACGGCAGCAGCCACCTCTTCCGGCTCCAGCACGACGTAGCGGCCGGGAGAGACCTCGTAGCCCTTCACCTGATCGTCGCGCTCCACCACGCCGCCGGTGTCGCGGTCCACGAACTGGCGCTGCACCCGGTTGCCGGTCCGTCGGTTGATGGTGTGGAAGCTCACCCGATCCGCCGTGGAGACCGCCGTGAACAGGCCCACCGGACAGGTGAGCTCCGCCAGTCTGAGGAATCCCCGCCAGTTCGCGCGCGCCGCCATCTTCGCTCGCCCCCACCCATGAAGGTGATTCAACGCGAGGCCCGCCCGCGCGTTCCGCCGTTTCCTCCCTCGCGGGTGCCCTGCCGGTGAACCATGGCGGGGAACGGGGCGGCTGGCTATATAGCCGCCATGAGCAGCGACACCGCCGACACCCGCCCGCCCGCGCCCCGCGCCTCCCTCTTCGCGCCGGAGGAGGTGGAGCGCTATGCCCGCCACCTGGTGCTGCGCGAGATCGGCGGCCCCGGCCAGCAGAAGCTGAAGAAGGCGCGGGTCTTGGTCATCGGCGCCGGCGGGCTCGGTGCCCCGGCGCTGCTTTATCTCGCCGCCGCCGGTATCGGGCGGATCACGGTGATGGATGACGACGTCGTCTCGCTCTCAAACCTGCAGCGGCAGGTGATCCACACAACCGCAGGCGTCGACACGCCGAAGGGCGAGAGCGCCGCCCGCGCCATCGCCGCGCTGAACCCGCATGTCGAGGTGGAGGCGATCGCCGCGCGCATCTCGCCCGACACTGCGCTGGAGCGCATCGCCGCGGCGGATGTGGTGCTGGACGGTTCCGACAATTTCACCACGCGCTATCTGGTCAGCGACGCCTGCGTGCTGGCGAAGCGCCCGCTGGTGACCGCCGCGCTCGGCCGCTTCGATGCCACGGTGACGACGATCCGCGCCCATGAGAACGCGGCGGACGGCACGCCGAACCCGACCTATCGCTGCCTGTTCCCCGAGCCGCCGCCCGCGGGCACCGTGCCGAGCTGCGCGGAGGCCGGCATTCTCGGCGCGCTGGCGGGCATCGCCGGCTCGCTGATGGCGCTGGAAGCGATCCGCGCCATCGTCGGCTTCGGTGATGGGCTGGTGGGGCGGCTCCTGATGATCGATGCCCTCACCATGCGCTTCGAGACGCTGGACTATGGCTGGGATCCCGACAACCCGCTGACCGGCCGCGCGCCCAGCATCCACGATCTCGAACGCTACCGGCGCTGAGGCCCGGCCTCCTCATACAACCCCGGCGGTGCGCTGTACCAGTTGCCGCCCTTCAGCCCGGCCTCGTAGCCGAGGTCGAACAGAGCGTTCATATAGGTGCGGTCGAATACCGAATCCGGCGTCTTGTCGAAGCTCTCCGGGATGAAGCCGAGATTGAACGTGTAGTTGAAACGGCGGCTGAAGGTGTAGGCGTCGAGGACGGTGCCGTTGGTGTCCGACTTCATCAGCGTGTCGAAGGCCCGCACCGCGATGCGTAGCGTCGAGCGCTTGGACAGCTCGAATTCCGGCACGAACTTCTTGTTCAGCAGGATGTAGTAGCCGCGCCGCCCATTATGGACGAAAGCGCCGCTTTCGGCCGCCACCACCTTGGTCGGCACCGTGAGAACCTGCATGGTGGTGGCGCCGTCGACATGCATCTCCTCGAAGCGGCGGCCGTCGCGCTCGGTCTCGATCATCATCGGGGAGAAGGCGCCCGGAATGCTTGCCGAACCCACCAGCACGTCGCGGAACAGCTCCAGCGCCCGCGGATTGCCGCTGTCGGCGATGGCACCCATGTTCCACATCACGGGTCGCTGGGCGTCGAGATTGGTGGTGAGCACATAGAGGCGCCGGCCGGCGCGGTGCTGCTCGGCGATCGCGCGCAGCATCTCCCAGTCGCAATAGCGCGCCACCATCTCGCGCAGCGGATCGGTGCGGAACAGGCCTTCGCCGAAGAACCCCGTGATCGGATTGCCGGTGATGATGTCGCTGGCCGATGTCTCGGTATAAACCTTCCTCAGCTTCTCGTCATAGCTCGGGCCGAGAAAGGCGAAGGGCGCGATCAGGGCGCCGGTCGACACGCCGCTGACGATGGCGAAATCCGGCCTCTTGCCGGATCGGGTCCAGCCGTTCAGCAATCCCGCGCCATAGGCGCCGTCCTGCCCGCCGCCGGAAATCGCCAGAATATTGTAGTCGTTGATGCCCGCCCTTTGCTGTTTGTCGCGCAGGCGCGCGAGCATCGGCCGGAGTTCGGCAATGGAGGCGTCGGCCCAGATGCGCACGCCCGGAATGCCCATGGGATCGCCCAGCGAGGCATCCTCGGCCGTGTAAGGAATGCGGGGCAAGGCGGCGCACGCCGTCAGCGTGAGCACGCATACGAGAAGAAGGCCGGCACGCAGCCGGCGCACGAACGCAGGAACCATCGAAAGGGCCCGCCCCCATAAAACTGGACCGGCGCCACCCTATCACGCCGCCGATTTTGTGCTGTGGCGGCGGGGACACAGCCGGCACACGTGATTCGTGCGGCAGGCCCGGCACGCCCGGTCCGGCCGACCTCAGAGCATCGCCGCCAGCACTCGGTCCGGCGGGCGGTGGCCGTCCATGAAGGCCTGGATGTTGACGATGACCTTCTCGCCGGTCTCGATGCGTGCCTCGACGGTGGCCGAGCCCATATGCGGCAGCAGCACCACCTTGCCGGCGCGGGCCAGCTTGAGCAGCTTCGGGCTCACCGCCGGCTCGCGCTCGAACACGTCGAGCCCCGCACCCGCAAGCTCGCCGGTCTCGATCATCCGGGCGAGCGCGCTCTCGTCGATCACCTCGCCGCGCGCGGTGTTGACGATATAGGCGTCGCGCCGCACCAGCTTCAGCCGGCGGGCAGAGAGCAGGTGATAGGTCGCCGGCGTGTGCGGGCAGTTGACGGAGAGGATGTCCATCCGCGCCAGCATCTGGTCGAGGCTGTCCCAGTAGGTTGCCTCGAGTTCCTCCTCCACCTGCGGCGGCAAAGGGTGGCGGTTGTGGTAATGGATCTGCAGGCCGAAGGCACGCGCCCGCCGCGCCACCGCCTGACCGATGCGGCCCATGCCGATGATGCCGAGCCGTTTTCCCCAGATGCGGTGGCCGAGCATCCAGGTGGGCGACCAGCCGGGCCAGAAACCGTCATCCTGTGTCAGGATCGCGGCACCCTCGGTGAGGCGGCGCGGCACGGCGAGGATGAGCGCCATCGTCATGTCGGCGGTGTCCTCGGTCAGGACGCCGCGCGTATTGGTGACGGTGATGCCCCGCGCCATGGCGGCGGCGACGTCGATATGGTCGACGCCATTGCCGAAATTGGCGATCAGCTTGAAGTTGGGACCGGCCGAGGCCAGCACCTCGGCATCGATGCGATCGGTGATCGCCGGTACCAGCACATCCGCAACCGCGACCGCCTCGGCAAGCTGCGCTTGCGAGAGCGGCGTATCCTCGACATTGAGCCGGGCGTCGAACAATTCGCGCATCCGGGTCTCTATGGTGTCGGGGAGCTTGCGCGTGACGACCACCAGCGGCTTCTTGCGGGCCATGTTTTTCCCCGTCGCCTTCCCCATCGGCAATCAAGGTCCCGTTAACCGCGAGCCATCACACTCGCGCCGAGACCGGGGTTCATTACCAGACGGGTTGGGGAAAGACAAAACCGGGCATAAACGCCGCGGCCATGCGCCGTGGCGGGCCCGGTTCCGACGGTCGCGCCCCCTTCGCCTGGACGACGGAAGATGCAGACGATGCGCGACGACAGGCGCCGACAGGGGCACCTTTTCTCTTTCCATGGGAAGCCGGCCGCCCGTCGCGCCTTCGCGCGGCCCCGCCAACTCCTGCTCGGCCTCGGCGCGCTCGCGCTGGTCGTCTCGGCCGCGGCGCTGACCGAGGGCAGCTTCATCGCCTCGCCCGCCCACGCGCAGGACGCAGGCGCTGCCGCCGCCGACGGGCGGCAGACCGGTAAGGAAAGCGGCCAGCCGATTCCGCGATTCGTCAGTCTGAAGGCCGACAAGGTGAATGTGCGCGGCGGTCCGACCAAGGATCACGACGTGGCATGGGTCTTCACCCGCGCCGGCCTGCCGGTCGAGATCACCGCGGAATTCGAGAACTGGCGCCGCATCCGCGATTCGGAAGGCGCGGAAGGCTGGATCTACCATGCCATGCTATCGAGCCGGCGCACCGCGCTGGTCGGCTCATGGCTGAAGAAGGACGGCCCGGTTTCGCTGCACGCGCGGCGCAGCGGCGATTCGGACGTGAAGGCGCGGCTCGAATCCGGCGTGCTCGGCAACATCAAGGATTGCGACGGCCAATGGTGCCGCTTCTTCGGCGACGGCTTCGACGGCTTCATCCAGCAGGAAAAGCTGTGGGGCGTCTATCCCGGCGAGAAGGTGGACTGAGGACGCGCCATCGCCTCATGGAGCGAATGGCGAATGAAAAAGGGCCGGTCCTTCGACCGGCCCTTTTTCATGTGATCGCGAAAGCGGCGTTCCGCAGCCCTCAGGACGCAGCCCTCTCAGGCCCGGCGTGCTCAGGACCGGCGCTTGGGGCGCAGGCGCACCACGACGTCGACGCGGGCGATCTCGTAACCTTCGGGCGCCTCCGGCACGCGCTCCACCTCGACCGCCGTGCTCGGAATGTCGACGAGGTTGTTCTCGCCCTCGACGAAGAAATGATGGTGATCGGAGGGGTTGGTGTCGAAGTAGGTCTTCGACCCGTCCACCGCCAGCTCCCGCAGCAGCCCGACTTCGGTGAACTGGTGCAGCGTGTTGTAGACGGTGGCCAGCGAAACCGGGAAGCGCGCCTTGATGGCTTCCTCGTGCAGAATTTCAGCGGAGACGTGGCGGTCACCCTTGGCGAAGAGCAGCCAGCCGAGCGCGAGGCGCTGGCGGGTGGGACGCAAGCCGACGTCACGCAGCATGTGCCGCACGTCATGGAAGGGGCAGCCGGTACGGCTGGTGCCGGCCGAGTCGCGCAGCCGCGCGATCGGAAGCACGGGCTCCTGATCATCGACGACCATACGCGGGATCGCCATCTGCACGGTCCGAACAGTCTCGCTCATTTCACATTCCGGGATCAGGCCACCGTCACGCGTCTCGGCGTCCGCGAGGGCATCCGACGTCGTGACGTCCTATCATATAGTTACGCCATGTCCTTTCGCCAAAGCGTCGGGCAGGCGTCATGTTCGCTGGCATATTATCCCGGCCCCTTCCCCTGCCGCAAGTCGAACGGGACTAAACAGGAATGTTTCCAATCTCCTGACCTTCGGGGAGTACGGATCGCCCCGTATGAAGGTGCGCGCCCACGCCGTCCCGGCCCTTCCGGACTTGACACGCCGTCCCCGGCGGGGCTTACGCAAGCCTGCTTTGAGCACGGGGGGGCCTGTGTTAGGAAGCGCTGCGGCCGGCATGAGCCGCCCGGCCCGGTCGGTGATGACCCGCGGTGCCCGGCGATGAAATACGAAAGTGACGTAGGGAAGATGGTCGAGCGTCGGTCGAGCTTTGAATATGAGGATCTCCTCGCCTGCGGACGGGGCGAACTCTTCGGACCGGGCAATGCGCAGCTGCCGCTGCCGCCCATGCTGATGTTCGACCGCATCACCGAGATCTCGGACAATGGCGGCCCGCACGGCAAGGGCCATGTGCGGGCGGAGCTCGACGTGAAGCCGGACCTCTGGTTCTTCCCGGTCCACTTCCAGGGCGACCCGGTGATGCCCGGCTGCCTCGGCCTCGACGCCATGTGGCAGCTCGTCGGCTTCCATCTCGGCTGGCTCGGCGCCGCGGGCCGCGGGCGCGCGCTCGGCCTCGGCGAGCTGAAGTTCACGGGCCAGGTGCTGCCGACCATGAAGAAAGTGGTGTACGGCATCGACTTCAAGCGCGTGATGCGCTCCAAGCTGGTGCTCGGCATCGCCGATGGCTGGCTGGAGGCCGATGGCGAGGTGATCTACCGCGCCAGCGACCTCAAGGTCGGCCTGTTCCAGACCTGACATTCCGGCCGGCGCGGCTCCCGCCGCACGGCCCGCACCATCCGGCGCCCGCCGGCGCCGCGGCACGGGCCTTGCGGCCTTGTGCAGTCCGGCTCCCGGTGCCATCTGCCGGGGGCGTCCCCGTTCAGGCGGGACCCGGCAGCGGCGGGATCGTGCATCCCCCCGTCGGAGCCCTGTGCTTAAGGAAAGGAAGCCTATGCGCCGCGTCGTCGTCACCGGTATGGGCATCGTCTCGTCGATCGGCAACTCCACGCAGGAGGTTCTCGCCTCCCTGCGCGAGGGCAAGAGCGGCATCACCCGCGCCGACCGCTATGCCGAACTCGGCTTCCGCAGCCAGGTCCACGGCGCCCCGCAGCTCGACGCCAGCGAGATCGTCGATCGCCGCGCCATGCGCTTCCACGGCGGCGGCACCGCCTGGAACCATGTCGCGATGGAACAGGCCATCCGCGATTCCGGCCTGGAGGAGAACGAGATCTCCAACGAGCGCACCGGCCTCGTGATGGGCTCGGGCGGCTCCTCCACCCGCACCATCGTCGAAGCCGCCGACATCACGCGCAAGAACAACAGCCCCAAGCGCGTCGGCCCCTTCGCCGTGCCCAAGGCGATGAGCTCGACCGCCTCGGCCACGCTCTCCACCTGGTTCAAGATCAAGGGCGCGAGCTATTCGATCTCGGCGGCCTGCGCGACCACCAATATCTGCATCGGCAACGCGGCCGAGCTGATCCAGTACGGCAAGCAGGACATCGTCTTCGCCGGCGGCTGCGAGGATCTGGACTGGACGCTCTCCTGCCTGTTCGACGCCATGGGCGCGATGTCCTCGGACTATAACGACCGCCCCGCCGTCGCTTCCCGCCCCTATGACAAGAACCGCGACGGCTTCGTGATCTCCGGCGGCGCGGGCGTCCTCGTGCTGGAGGAGCTGGAGCACGCAAAGGCCCGCGGCGCTCGGATCTATGCCGAGATCGTCGGCTACGGCACCTCCTCCGACGGCTCCGACATGGTCGCCCCCTCCGGCGAGGGCGCGGCACGGGCGATGCGCCTCGCCATGGCCGGCGTGAAGGGTCCGATCGACTACATCAACCCGCACGCCACCTCGACCCCGGTCGGCGACCTCAAGGAGATCGAGGCGATCCGCGCGGTGTTCGGCGCCGACTGCCCGCCCATCTCCGCCACCAAGTCGCTCACCGGCCACTCGCAGGGCGCCACCGGCGTGCACGAGGCGATCTACTCCATCCTGATGATGCAGAACGGCTTCATCTCCGCGAGCGCGCATATCGAGGAGATCGACCCGGCCTTCGCCGACATGCCGATCCTGCGCGAGCGGGCGGACAACGTGCATCTCGGCCGCGTGCTGTCGAACGGCTTCGGCTTCGGCGGGGCCAATGCCGTGCTCGTGCTCCAGCATCCCGACGCGTGATCGCGCGCGCCAGCCAACAGCACCCCGTCGGGGAAGGAACGGCCATGAGTCTCATGAACGGCAAGCGCGGCGTGGTGATGGGCGTCGCCAATGACCACTCCATCGCCTGGGGCATCGCCAAGACGCTGGCCGCGCAGGGCGCCGAGCTGGCCTTCACCTATCAGGGCGAGGCGCTCGGCCGCCGGGTCAAGCCGCTGGCGGAAAGCCTCGGCAGCGACACCGTGCTGCCCTGCGACGTCGAGGATCTCGAGTCCGTCGATGCCCTCTTCGCCCAGCTCGCCGAAAAGTGGGGCTCGATCGACTTCCTGGTCCACGCCATCGGCTTTTCCGACAAGAACGAGCTGAAGGGCCGCTATGCCGACACCACGCGGGCGAACTTCACCCGCACCATGGTGATCTCCTGCTTCTCCTTCACCGAGCTCGCCAAACGCGCGGCGGCGATCATGCCCGATGGCGGCTCGCTGATCACGCTCACCTATGGCGGCTCCACGCGGGTGATGCCGAACTACAATGTGATGGGCGTCGCCAAAGCCGCGCTGGAAGCCAGCGTGCGCTACCTCGCCGCCGATTACGGCCCGCAAGGCATCCGCGTGAACGCGATCTCCGCCGGCCCGATCCGCACGCTGGCCGGCGCGGGCATCGCCGATGCGCGCCTCATGTTCAACTACCAGAAGCGCCACGCCCCGCTGCGCCGGACCGTGACCCTCGACGAGGTCGGCGGCGCCGCGCTCTACCTCACTTCCGACCTGTCCACCGGGGTCACCGGCGAGGTGCATTTCGTCGATTCCGGCTACAACATCATCTCCATGCCGCATCCCGACGCGCTGAAGACGATGGAAGACGCTGAGGCGCCCCTCACGGACGGCCCCGTCGCCGCCGCCTGACGGGCATCCCGCACCCCTGATGCAGAACGGCCGGGCAGTGCCCGGCCGTTTCGTTGAACGCGAAGGGGCAGCGGTTCGGAAAAGGCTGCCGTTCAGTCGCGCGGCAACGCCAGCCGGTAGCTGTGGCAGGGATAGACGCCAAGGATGCGCAGCTCCTTGGAGAAGAAGGCCAGTTCCTCGAGGGCGAAACGCAAGGCCGGCTGGTCGGGGTGGCCCTCGACGTCGGCATAGAACTGCGTTGCCTGGAAAGCGCCGTCGAGCTGGTAGGATTCCAGCTTGGTCATGTTCACGCCATTGGTGGCGAAGCCGCCCATCGCCTTGTAGAGCGCGGCCGGCACGTTGCGCACGCGGAACACGAAGGTCGTCATGGTCGGGCCGCTGTCGAGCGGCGCCCAGTCCGCCTCGCGCGCCAGCACGAGAAAGCGCGTGGTGTTGTGAGCCTCGTCCTCGATGTTCTCGGCGATGATGTCGAGCCCGTAGATCTCGGCGGCGAGGCGCGGGCAGATCGCGCCGCGCGTCGGGTCGCCGGCCTCCGCGATCTCGCGCGCCGAGCCCGCCGTGTCGGCGCCCACGATGGCGGTGAGGCCCAGCTTGCGGATGATGTTGCGGCACTGGCCGAGCGCCATCACATGGCTCTGCACGCTCTTCACCGTGGCGAGGCTCGCGCCCTTCACCGCCGCGAGCTGGTGGCTGAGCGGCAGGAAATACTCGCCGATGATGTTGAGGCCCGAAGTCGGCATCAGATGATGGATGTCGGCGACGCGGCCGGCCACCGAGTTCTCGATCGGGATCATGCCGAGGTCGGCTTCCCCGTTCTGCAGGGCGGCGAAGGCGTCCTCGAAGGTGGCGCAGGGCACCGGCTCCATGTCGGGATAGGCCTCCCGGCAGGCGATGTGCGAATTGGCTCCGGGCTCGCCCTGGAACACGATGGAGTTGCGCCTCGTCATCTCGTCCGTCCTTGCCTGCGCCGGCCTCGAATCGGCCCGGCGGCCTTGCGTCTCTTGGTGTTTCCGTCGCACCGGCACGGCCGGCTTTCCCGCGACCGAACGCCGCGCCTCGACGTCTTTTCGCCCATGCAGCGGCGGCCTGCCGCCGGCCGGCCCTTCCGCTGCGGGAGAGCCCGTACCTGCGAAGAGCTCAAAAAAACCGCGGAACGCCGCCCTTGCCGGGTCGCAAGCCGATGCCGGCGCCATGGCTGAGCGGCATCGCGGGCGCCAGAACCCCCCATGCGCGCGGGGCTTATACGGGTTGCGGGCCTACGGTCAAAATGATTAGTTCCAAACGGCCATTGGCCGCCGGAAAGGCGCGCCAGATTGGCGCGATGTGATCGCGAAGCTGCCGGAGCGTGAGCGAGCACGGATCAGGGAGCGGAATTTCGATGGACAGCTTCGAGCTGAACAAGATCGCCGGTGCCATTCTCGGCACGCTTACCTTCACGCTCGGACTGAGTGTCCTCTCCGACATCATCTTCTCGCCCCACCACGCCGAGAAGCCCGGCTACGAGATCGCGGTGCAGGAAAGCTCGGGGGGCTCCGGCGAGGCGCAGGCCGCGACCGCCGACGTGCCGATCGCCGAGCTGCTGGCCAAGGCGAGCGCCGAGCGCGGCGCCACGGTCGCCAAGAAGTGCGCCGCCTGCCACAATTTCGAGGAAGGCGCCGGCCCCAAGGTTGGCCCCGACCTGTTCGGCGTGATCGGCCGACCGGTGGCCAGCGCACCGGGCTTTGCCTATTCCGCCGCACTGAAGGCTCATGGCGGCAACTGGACGTTCCAGGAGATTTCGGACTTCATCAAGAACCCGAAGGGCGACATCCCCGGCACTGCGATGGGCTTCGCCGGCCTTGCCAAGGAGACCGACCGGGCCGATGTGATCGTCTATCTTAATACGCTTTCGCACAGCCCGCAGCCGCTACCGGCGCCAGGAGCAGCCGCGCCAGCAGCCGCCCCCGCCGGCGAGAAGCCCGCGGAGAAGCCCGCGACCCCGTGAGGGCGCGGCGCATTCCGTTAGATGCCGTAACGTTTCACGATCACGTCAGGCCGGCGACGCTCTTGCGCGCCGGCCTTATTCTTATCCGATCGCCGCGCCCTTCTGCCTGTGCGCGGCCGATTGCCGTCCGGTCCGGCGCGTGGTCTTAAGAAACGCTCCCGCCCGCTGCCACCTCATGTGCCCAAGGACGCCGGAATGACGATGAGCCACACCGCAACCCGGATCTTCACCGCATCCGTGCTGACGACGTTGCTGGCGCTGCCGATACCGTTCTCCCATCCTGCGCTGGCCCAAAGCGCGCCGGCCGGCAGCGCCGAGCCCGTTCCGAACGCCGCCAGCCCGCAGGCGCCGCCCGCGGAAATGCCGGCGCCCTCCGCAGCCACGACCGGGACATCGCAGGAGCGGCAGTGGCGCCACGGCCTCGCCCTGCTGGGCAAGCCGAAATATCCGGCCGACTTCAAGCGCTTCGACTATGTGAACCCGGACGCGCCCAAGGGCGGGCTGCTCCGCCTTGCCGCCGACGGCACCTTCGACACGCTGAACGACATCCTGCCGCGCGGCAATCCGGCGGACGGAATGTCGCTGATCTATGATTCGCTGATGACCCCCGCCGCCGACGAGGTGGCCACCGAATATGGCCTCATCGCCGAATCCGTGAGCTTTCCAGCCGATTTCTCCTCGGTGACCTACCGGCTGCGTCCCGAGGCCAAATGGCATGACGGCACCCCGATCACGCCGGAAGACGTCATGTGGTCCTTCGAGGCAGTGACGAAGAACAACCCGCGCCAGGGCTTCTATTACAGCCACGTCAAAGGCGTGGAGAAGACCGGCGAGCGCGAGGTGACCTTCACCTTCGACCAGGCCGGCAATCGCGAATTGCCGCAGATCGTCGGCCAGCTCCGCATCATGCCCAAGCACTGGTGGACCGCGAACGGCGCCGACGGCAAGCCGCGCGACATCAGCCAGGGCACGCTCGAAATCCCGCTCGGCTCGGGCGCCTACAAGGTGAAGCAGGTGGTGCCGGGCCGCTCCATAGCCTTCGAACGGGTGCCCGACTATTGGGGCAAGGACCTGCCGGTGAATGTCGGGACCGACAATCTCGACGAGATCCGCTACGAATATTTCCGCGACGACACCGTGGAGCTGGAGGCCTTCAAGGGCGACCAGTTCGACTTCCGCATGGAAACCTCCGCCAAGAACTGGGCCACGGCCTATGATTTTCCGGCGGTGAAGCAGGGCAAGGTGGTGCTGGAGGAATTCCCCGACCGCGCCTCCGGCCAGATGCAGGCCTTCGTGCCGAACCTGCGCCGCGCCAAGTTCCAGGACCAGCGGGTGCGCCGGGCACTGAATGCCGCGCTCGATTTCGACGGCATGAACCGCACCCTGTTCTACGGCCAGTACAAGCGCACCTCGAGCTTCTTCCAGAACACCGAGCTCGCCTCCTCCGGCCTGCCGCAGGGCCGCGAGCTGGAGATCCTGCAATCGGTCAAGGACCAGATCCCGGACAGCGTGTTCACCGCCCCCTATGCCAACCCGCCGGAGGGCGGAGACGATGTGCGCCGCACCAATCTGCGCGAGGCGGCGCGGCTGCTGAAGGAAGCCGGCTATGAGGTGAAGGGCGGCAAGCTGGTGGGGCCGGACGGCAAGCCCTTCATCATCGAGATCCTGCTCGCCAACCCCGCCTTCGAGCGCGTGGCCCTGTTCTACAAGCCGACGCTGGAGCGGCTTGGCATCACGGTGAATGTGCGGGTGGTGGATTCCTCGCAATACATCAACCGCCTGCGCGCCCGCGACTTCGACATGATCATCGCCGGCTGGGGGCAGTCGCTCTCCCCGGGCAACGAGCAGCGCGACTTCTGGGGCTCGGCGGCAGCCGACCGCGAGGGTTCGGCCAATTATGCCGGCATCAAGGATCCCGGTATCGACGCGCTGATCGAGAAGGTGATCTACGCGCATAACCGCGACGATCTCGTCGCCGCCACCCATGCCCTCGACCGGGTGCTGCTGGCCCATGACTATGTGGTGCCGACCTGGAATTACCCATTCTACCGCACGGCGCGCTGGAACCGCTTCGGCCACCCCGAGAAGCTGCCGGAATATTCCTTCGCCTTCCCCACCATATGGTGGTGGGACAAGGACAAGGCCGCTGCCACCGGCCGGCCGTGAGGAAGCGACCGATGGACCGTGGCTCCCCGCTCCCGGCGCTGCCGGGCCTTACCCGCCGCGCCGCGCTCAAGGCCGGCGGGGCGCTGGCGCTTACCGGCCTGCTGCCCGCCGGCGCCCATGCCCAGACCACCGAGACCGGGCCGGAGCTGCACGGCCTCTCGGCCTTCGGCGACCTGAAATACGCCCCGGACTTCCCCGCCTTCGACTATGTGAGCCCGGATGCGCCGAAGGGCGGCACCTTCTCGCAGATCGGTCCGACCGCCGCCTACAACCAGTCCTTCAACACCTTCAATTCGCTGAACGGCTACATATTGAAGGGCGACGGGGCGCAGGGGCTCGACCTGATCTTCGACAGCCTGATGGTACGGGCGTTCGACGAACCGGATGCCGTCTACGGGCTGCTGGCCCGCTCGGTCGCGGTCTCGGCCGACGGCACGCTCTACCGCTTCCGCCTACGTCCCGAGGCGCGGTTCCATGACGGCTCGCGTCTCACCAGCGCCGACGTCGCCTTCTCGCTGCTGATGCTGAAGCTGAAGGGTCACCCCATCATCGCCCAGCAATTGCGCGACATGACCAGCGTGGCGGCCGAGGGCGAGGATGCGCTCGCCATCCGCTTCGCCGCCAAGCGGGCGCGCGACGTGCCGCTCTACGTGGCGACGCTGCCGGTGTTCTCGAAGGCCTATTACGCCGGCCGGCCCTTCGACCAGACAACCATGGAGCCCCCGCTCGGCTCGGGCCCCTATCGCATCGGCCGGTTCGAGGCCGGGCGCTTCATCGCCTATGAACGGGTGGCGGACTATTGGGGGCGCGACCTGCCGGTCAATCGCGGCATCAACAATTTCGACGTGCTGCGCTTCGAATATTTCCGCGACCGCGACATCGGCTTCGAGGCCTTCAAGGCGAAGTCCTACCTGTTCCGGCAGGAATTCACCTCCCGTACCTGGGCCACGGGGTATGATTTCCCCGCCTTCAAGGACGGGCGGGTGAAGCGCGAGAGCCTGCCCGACCAGACGCCCTCCGGCGCGCAGGGCTGGTTCCTCAATCTGCGCCGCCCGCAATTTTCCGATCGCCGGGTGCGCGAGGCGCTGTCCTATGCCTTCGACTTCGAGTGGACCAACCGCAACCTGATGTTCGGCCTGTATGAGCGGACCACCTCCTTCTTCGAGAACTCCGAACTGAAGGCCGAGGGCCCGGCCGGGCCGGACGAGCTGGCGCTGATCGAGACCGTCAAGGGGAAGGTGCCGCCGGAAGTGTATGACGAGCTGAAGGGCGAGCCCTGGTCGCCCCCGGTCTCGGATGGCTCCGGGCAGGACCGTGCGCTGCTGCGCCACGCCGTGCAATTGCTACGCGAGGCCGGCTGGAGCATCCGGGACGGTCGCCTCGCCAATGACAAGGGGCAGCCCTTCACCCTCGAATTCCTCGATGACGAGGGCTCGCTGGAACGCCACACCGCACCCTTCATCAAGAATCTCGGCACGCTCGGCATCGCCGCCTCGTTCCGGGTGGTCGATCCGGCGCAGTACCAGCAGCGGCTGAAGGAGTTCGACTTCGACGCCACGGTGCGCCGCTTTTCCGTCTCCACCTTGCCGGGTGAGGCGCTGCGTGCCTTCTTCGGCTCGCGGGCGGCGGCAACGCCGGGCTCGAACAACCTCTCCGGCATTGCGAGCCCTGCGGTGGACGCGCTGGTGGAAACCGTCATCGCCGCCCGCAGCCGCGACGAGCTGCGCTCCGCCTGCCGCGCGCTCGACCGCCTCCTGCGCGCCGGACGCTACTGGGTGCCGCAATGGTATAGCGGCCAGCACCGCATCGCCTATTGGAACGTGTTCGCCCGGCCCGACAAGCCGGCGCCCCGCTATGACCGCGCCATCCCCTCCTCATGGTGGGCGAAGCCCGACGCGCCCGAGCCGGAACCCGAGCCACCGCCCGCCTCCGCGCCCGACACTCCGCCGCCCGGTTGACGACGCGCCGCGCCGGGGCTTCCGGCGATTGACGGCGCCGGATCGCCCCGCCACCTTTGTACGTCCCCCGGCAGGATGCCCCAACCGCATGCTCGCTTACATCGTCCGCCGCATCGCCCTGATGATCCCGACCATCATCGGGATCATGCTGGTGTCGTTCATCGTGGTGCAGTTCGCCCCCGGCGGGCCGGTGGAGCGCGTCATCGCCCAGCTCACCGGCGAGGGTTCGGATGCCACGGCGCGTATTTCCGGACAGGGCGGGGATTTCGGCGCCTCCCGTCAGGGCGCGCCCTCGGGCGATCCGGTCTCATCGAAATATCGCGGCGCGCAGGGTCTGAACCCGGATTTCATCCGCGAGCTGGAGAAGCAGTTCGGCTTCGACAAGCCGGCCTATGAGCGCTTCGGCCTGATGCTGTGGAACTACATCCGCTTCGACTTCGGCCGGTCCTATTTCCGCGACATCTCGGTCATCGACCTCATCAAGGAGAAGATGCCGGTTTCGATCTCGCTCGGCCTGTGGATGATGCTGCTGAGCTATTCGATCTCGATCCCGCTCGGCATCGCCAAGGCAGTGCGCGACGGCTCGCGCTTCGACATCTGGACCTCGGGCATCATCATCATAGGCTATGCGGTGCCGAGCTTCCTGTTCGCGATCCTGCTGATCGTGCTGTTCGCCGGAGGCTCGTTCTTCTCGCTGTTCCCGCTGCGCGGCCTCACCTCCGACAATTGGGACCAACTCTCGCTCGGCGGCAAGATCGTCGACTATTTCTGGCACCTCGTGCTGCCGATCGTCTCCATGGCGCTCGGCGCCTTCGCCACCACCGCGCTGCTGACCAAGAACTCGTTCCTCGACGAGATCCGCAAGCAATATGTCGTCACCGCGCGGATGAAGGGCCTGTCGGAGCGACGGGTGCTCTATGGCCATGTGTTCCGCAATGCGATGCTCATCGTCATCGCCGGCTTTCCGGGCGCCTTCGTCTCGGCCTTCTTCACCTCCTCGCTGCTGATCGAAACCATCTTCTCGCTGGACGGGCTCGGCCTGCTCGGTTTCGAGAGCGTGCTGAACCGCGATTATCCGGTGGTGTTCGCCACGCTCTACATCTTCTCGCTGCTCGGCCTCGTGGTCGGGCTCATCTCGGACCTGACCTACACCTGGGTCGATCCGCGCATCGACTTCGAGACGCGGGAGGTCTGAATGGACGCGACCGTGCCGGTCGAAGCCACCGCGACGCTGCCGCCCGCCCCGCGACCGGGCCGGCTCTCGCCGATCAACCAGCGCCGGCTCGCCAATTTCCGCCGTAACCGGCGCGGCTGGTGGAGCTTCTGGATCTTCCTGGTGCTGTTCATCGCCAGCCTGTTCGCGGAGTTCATCGCCAACGACAAGCCGTTCCTCGTCAAATATGACGGCGCCTATTACGTGCCGGCGCTGCGCCACTACGCGGAGACCACCTTCGGGGGCGATTTCGAGACCGAGGCGGATTATCGCGACCCCTATCTGCAGAAGCTGATCGCGGAGAAGGGCGGCTACATGGTGTGGCCGCCGATCCGCTACAGCTACGACACCCATAATCTCGACCTGCCGACGCCGGCGCCTTCGCCGCCGACCTGGATGCTGAGCGCCGACCAGTGCCGGCCGGTGGCGGAGAAGAAGGGATTCGCCGGCAGCGGCAATCCGTGCGACGCCCTGGAATGGAACTGGCTTGGCACCGACGACCAAGGCCGCGACGTGCTGGCCCGGCTGATCTACGGCTTCCGCATCTCGGTGCTGTTCGGCCTGACGCTCACCATCATCTCCTCGGTGGTCGGCGTCACGGCCGGCGCGATCCAGGGCTATTTCGGCGGCTGGACCGACCTCCTGTTCCAGCGATTCATCGAGATCTGGACCGCGATCCCCTCGCTCTATCTGCTGCTGATCATCTCCTCCGTGCTGGTGCCCGGCTTCTGGGTGCTGCTCGGCATCCTGCTTTTGTTTGAATGGGTGGCTCTCGTCGGACTGGTGCGGGCCGAATTCCTGCGCGGGCGCAATTTCGAATATGTGCAGGCGGCCCGCGCGCTCGGCGTCTCGAACCCGGTCATCATGGCCCGGCACCTGCTGCCCAACGCGATGGTGGCGACGCTCACCATGCTGCCCTTCATCGTCTCGTCCTCGGTGATGACGCTGACGGCGCTGGACTTCCTCGGCTTCGGCCTGCCCCCCGGCTCGCCCTCGCTCGGCGAATTGCTGGCGCAGGGCAAGGCGAATGTGCAGGCCCCCTGGCTCGGCCTCACCGGCTTCTTCACGGTGGCCTTCATGCTGAGCCTGCTGATCTTCATCGGCGAAGGCGTGCGCGACGCCTTCGACCCGCGGAAGACCTTCCGGTGAAGGAACCTGTGCCGGTGAAGGAACCGATGACAGAACCGACGACAGCCCCCCTGCTCTCCGTCCGCGACCTGTCCGTCGCCTTCGCCCGCGAGGGATCGACGGCGCTGGCGGTCGATCATGTGTCGTTCGACATTCAACGCGGCGAGACGCTGGCGCTGGTGGGGGAAAGCGGATCCGGCAAGTCGGTGACGGCGCTCTCCATCCTCAAGCTGCTGCAATATCCGGCCGCCTCGCATCCGTCCGGGCAAGTGCTGTTTGAAGGCAAGGACCTGCTCGCCATGAGCGAGCGGGAGATCCGTTCGGTGCGCGGCAACGACATCACCATGGTGTTTCAGGAACCCATGAGTTCGCTGAACCCGCTGCACACCGTTGAGCACCAGATCGTCGAGATCCTGGAGCTCCATGGCCGCCTGCGCGGGGCGGCGGCCCGCAAGCGGGTGATCGAACTGCTCACCGAGGTCGGCATCCCGGAGCCCGAGACGCGGCTCGGCTCCTATCCGCACCAGCTCTCCGGCGGCCAGCGCCAGCGCGTGATGATCGCCATGGCCCTCGCCAACGAGCCCAGGCTCCTGATCGCCGACGAGCCGACCACCGCGCTCGACGTGACGGTTCAGGCGCAGATCCTGAAGCTGCTGAAGGACCTGCAGACCCGCCTCGGCATGACCATGCTGTTCATCACCCATGACCTCGGCATCGTGCAAAAAATCGCCGACCGGGTCTGCGTGATGAAGAGCGGGCGCATCGTCGAGCACGGCTCCGTGCGCGACGTGTTCGGCGCCCCTCAGCACCCCTATACGCGCGCCCTGATCGCCGCCCAGCCCAAGGGCGAACCGGCGCCGAGCCAGCCCGACGCCCCGCTCATCATGGAGACGAAGGACCTCAAGGTCTGGTTTCCGATCAAGCGCGGCGTGCTGCGGCGCACGGTCGGCCATGTGAAGGCGGTGGACGGCGTGTCCCTCGCCATCCACCGCGGCGAGACGCTGGGCGTGGTCGGCGAGAGCGGATCGGGCAAGACCACGCTCGGCCTCGCGCTGCTGCGGCTGATCTCCTCGCGCGGCCCCATCGTCTTCATGGGCCAGCCGATCGACGCCCTCGGCTTCAAGGCGATGCGCCCGCGCCGCAACGCGATGCAGGTGGTGTTCCAGGATCCGTTCGGCTCGCTCTCCCCGCGCATGTCGGTGGCGGACATCGTCGGCGAGGGCCTGCGCGTCCACATGCCGAAGCTTTCCGAGGCCGAGCGCGAGGCGAAGGTGATCGCCGCCCTGCGCGATGTCGGTCTCGACCCCGAAACCCGGCACCGCTACCCGCACGAATTCTCCGGCGGCCAGCGCCAGCGCGTCTCGATCGCCCGCGCCATCGTGCTGGAGCCGTCTTTCGTGGTGCTGGACGAGCCGACCAGCGCGCTCGACATGATCGTGCAGGCCCAGATCGTCGACCTGCTGCGCGACCTGCAGAAGCAGCGCGGCCTGACCTATCTCTTCATCAGCCACGATCTGCGCGTGGTCTCGGCGCTGGCTTCGCGCATCCTCGTCATGCGGGGCGGCAAGGTGGTGGAGGAAGGCGACAGCCGCAGCATCTTCCGCAATCCGCGCGAGGCCTATACCAAGGCGCTGTTCGCTGCCGCCTTCAATCTCGATACCGCCAGCGAAAAGGCCACGACGTGAATCAACGGGTGGGCATGCCGCGCTTTACCGAACAGATCGCCGATACGCCGGTGGAGGTGGAGCTCTCCAGCCCGCGCCTGCTGGGCGACGGCTTCCGGCCCTATGACCGCTTCGACGTGACCCTCGCCGGACGGGGTGGCACGCCCGTTTCCTATGATCGCGACGTGCTGCGGGTGGGCAATGTCGCCGCCGTTCTGGCCTTCGACCCGGTGCTGGATTGCTTCGTGCTGATCCGCCAGTTCCGCCTGCCTGCGCATCTCGCCACCGGGCGTGGCGGCAGCGTCGAGATCGTCGCCGGCGGGATCGAGCCCGGCGAGGCGCCGGATCGGGCGGCGATCCGCGAATGTATCGAGGAGATCGGCGTCGCCCCCCGCGCCCTCCTGCCGATCTACCGCTTCATGCCCTCCCCCGGCTGCTCCGACGAATACGCCAATGTCTTTCTCGCCCTGGTCGACGCCGCGACGGTACCCTGCGAGGCGGGCGCGGCAAGCGAACAGGAGCACACTCGCCCCCTTCTGGTGCGCACCGGCGATGCTCTCGCCGCACTGGCCGCCGGCACGATCGGTAATTCCTTCCTGATGACCGCGTTGCAATGGTTCGCGCTCAATCGCGAGCGGGCGGACGTGCGGGCCTTTGTGGAGGAGCGGTCATGAACGGCGCCATCCTCGTCGCTGCCACCGGACTCGATGCCGCGAACTGGGCGGAACGCTTCCGCGTGCTGGCGCCGGAGCAGGACATCCGGCTGTGGCCCGACGCCGGCGACCTCTCCCAGATCACCTATGCCTGCGGCTGGAAGCCGGAGCCCGGCACGCTGGCCGCGCTGCCAAACCTGAAGGTGCTGTTCTCGCTGGGCGCGGGCGTCGATTCGCTCATCGCCGATCCGGCCCTGCCGCCCGAGGTGCCGCTGGTCCGCGTGGTGGATTCCGACCTCACCATCCGCATGTCGGAATATGTGGTGCTGAACGTGCTGGCCCATCACCGCCGCCTGCCCCGCGCTCTGCTCGACCAGCGGGCACGGCAGTGGAATCAGCACGACCAGCCCTCCGCGCCTGCCGTGCGGGTCGGCATCATGGGCATGGGCGAACTCGGCCGCGACGCCGCGCACAAGCTCGTCATGATGGGTTTCACGGTTTTGGGTTGGAGCCGCTCGGCCAAGCAGCTCACCGGCATTCGCTACTTCACCGGCGAGGCCGAATTGCCGGCGTTCCTCGCCGAGACCGACATTCTCGTGGTGCTGCTTCCGCTGACGCCGGAGACGCGCGGCATCATCGACGCGGAGCTGCTGCGTCAGCTCCCCCGCGACGGCGCGCTCGGCGGGCCGGTGCTGATCAACGCCGGGCGCGGCGGCCTGCAGAATGAGCCGGAGGTCATCGCCGCGCTGACCGACGGCACTTTGCTCGCCGCCTCGCTCGACGTGTTCGAGACCGAGCCGCTGTCCGAATCCAGCCCGCTCTGGGACCTGCCCAATGTGCTGCTGACGCCCCACATGGCGGCCGACCCCGACCCCGACCGGCTGTTCCGCGCCATTCTCGAACAGATCCGCCGCTTCGAGACGGGCGAACCCTTGCAGAACGTGGTGGACCGCTCAGTCGGCTATTAGAGCCCTTTGCGATCGGGTGGAATCACCTGATCGACGAGAAAGTGCTCTCGCGTCAAACGATCTGACCAACCAGCCGCTTTACGGTCCGCACCGGTGCCGACGCCGATGCGATGCGGGCCAGCGCGGCGCCAAGCGGCTCCCGCACGACCGCCATGAAATACGCGGTGGCGTGCAGCAGGGTGTCGGCGTCCTCCACCATGCCGACATGGCCCGGCCAGAAGACGAGATCGCCGCGCCGCAGCACCGAGATGTCGCCGTCGAAGTCGACCGGTTCGCCGAGCGCGGCCTCCTGCATGTCGCTGTCGCGCGGGCAGGCGACGCCGCAGGCGTTGAGCGCGGTCTGGACGAGGCCGGAACAATCCAGGCCCTGGCTTGAGCGCCCGCCCCATAGATAGGGCAGCCCGAGGAACCGCGCCGCCACCGCGACCGGATCGGCCTCGAAACGATCGAGCGGGGCGAGGTGGTCGGCAAAGATGTGGAGCCCGCTATCGGTTACGAGGAAGCGGTCCTTCTCCCGCACGATGCTGACGCGGGCGCCGAAGGGCAGCAGTGCTTCCGGCGGCAGCTTGATGCTGGGTCCGGGAAAGGCCGGCGTCGACATAGCCGCCACCTTGTGAGTGACCGCAGCCCCCGGCGCCACCAGCGCCTCGGCCGGCATGAAGCCGACATAGCCATCGGCATCGAGCTGGCCCCACGCCCAGCCCTCGCCGTCGATCTCGTAGATGGTGGCGGTCTCGCCATAAATGGCCTCGGTCACGAGGCTCGCCATCGGGTTCGGCTCCTTGCGCAGCGCGGCGCGGGGCCAGACCACGCGCTGCACAGTTCCCTCCACGAAGCGTGGCGCTTCCACCCGGTCGCGCAGCGATGCGGCGGCAAGATCCGGGCGGGCAGGCGTCAGGCGGGGGTCGAAACCGGTCATGGAGGACGTCTCATCGCGGGAGATTGCGGGCGACATCAACGACCAGGTCGCCGAGCCGCTCCAGATAAAGCGCGCCTTCCACCGTGCGCTGGATGATCACGTTGCGCCGGTCGGCCTCGTCGCGGCGGCGCGACACCAGCCGCAGCTCGCCCATCGTGTCAAGCGCACGGGTGATGACGGGCTTTGTCACGCCGAGCCGCACGGCAAGGCCGCGCACCGTGTGGGGCGGAGCATCGAGATAGACGGTAAGCAGGATGGCGAGTTGGCGCGGCGAGAGGTCGGGCTCGGCGTCGCGCACCTGTGCGAGCGCCAGCTCCTGGAGCAGGCGCAGCGCCTGGGACGGACGCATCTCGACGGCCATCGCGCACACCCTCTGCGCCGGAGGAGACCGGCGCGATCATTACGGAGACGTATTGTTCGCCCCATCATGGCCGGCGCAAGGCAATGAAATCTTAATGCGGCGCTTTTCGCTTGCTCAGCCGTAGCGCTCGGCGATCAGTGCATCGAGTGCACGGATGGTCTGCGCCTCGCCGCCTTCGGGCCGCCCCGGCCGGGCCGACGGGTTCCAGGCATAGATGTCGAGATGCAGCCACGAGGAGGCCCGTTCGACGAAGCGCTTTAGGAACAGCGCCGCCGTTATGGAGCCGGCGAAACCGGAGCCCGGCGCGTTGTTGATGTCCGCAATCGGGCTGTCGAGCATGGAGGCGTAAGGCTGCCAGAGCGGCATCCGCCACAGCGGATCGGCCTGCGCCGCGGCGTGGCGGGCGAGCGTGGCGGCCAGCGCCTCGTCATCGGTATAGGCGGGGGGAAGCTGGGGGCCGAGCGCGACGCGGGCGGCGCCGGTCAGCGTCGCGAAGTCGATCATCAGTTCGGGCGCTTCCTCGTCGGCATAGGCCAGCGCATCGCCCAGCACGAGCCGGCCCTCGGCATCGGTGTTGCCGATCTCGACGGTGAGGCCCTTGCGGGACGGGAGGATGTCGCCAGGCCTGAAGGCAAGACCGGAAATCGCGTTCTCGACGGCCGGAATCAGCAGGCGCAGCCTGACCTTCAATCCACGCGCCATGATCATGCGGGCAAGGCCCAGGGCGTTGGCCGCCCCGCCCATGTCCTTCTTCATCAGCAGCATGCCGCTCGACGGCTTGATGTCGAGGCCGCCGGTGTCGAAACACACGCCCTTGCCGACCAGCGTCACCTTCGGCGCGTCCGCCGGGCCCCAGGTCAGGTCGATCAGCCGCGGCGCCCGCGGGCTCGCCTTGCCGACCGCGTGGATCATCGGGAAATTGGCGGCGAGCAGGTCATCGCCAGCGATCACCGCGACCTCGGCGCCGAAGGCGGAGGCGACGTTGCGCACCGCATCCTCCAGTTCCGCGGGGCCGAGGTCATTGGCCGGCGTGTTGACGAGATCGCGGGTCAGGGCGACCGACTCGGCGGTCCGGCGCAGCGCAGCGACGTCCACCCCGGCCGGCACCACGAGCCGGGCGCGCGCACCCTTGCGGGTGCGGTAGCGCTCGAAGCGATAGCCGCCGAGGGCAAAGGCAAGCGCGGCAAGCGACGGGTCCGCCACTGCGTTGGCGAAGCGGTAGTCGCCCGCCGGCAGGCTGGTCGCGAGCTTGCCGCAGCCGAGCGGATCGGCCTCCGGATCGAAACCGAACAGCACGCCCCCGACCCCGCCCTCGGAGTCGGGCAGCACCTGCACCGCACCCGGATCGCCACGAAACCCGCAGGCTTCGGCGAAGGCGAATTGCGCGGCCGGCAACGGGCCGCTGGCCATCCGCCAGTCCTTGCGGGTCACGCACCAGATCGGGCGCACATTCAGGGCTTCGGAAGCGGGGATGAGGCGATCGGTCATGAACGGCTCCGCAACGGGCACGAGATCGGCAGATGAGGAAGGCTGAGATCAGGGGATGGCGAGCTCGAAGCCGCCCTCGCCCACCACATAGACCGCGCCCTGCCGCACCGGGAGTTCCGCGGCCTCCGCAGCCGGCATGCCGGCCAGCGCGTGCAGCACCACCCGCACCACGCCGCCATGGGTTACGACGACGCTGTCCTGCTTCAGCTCGGCCAGCGCCGGCAGCACGCGCATGCTCAACATCGCGAAGCTCTCGCCATCGGGCGCCACAAAGTTCCAGGGGTCGGCGTCGCGGACAGCGAGGTTCTCCGGCTCGCGGCGGCGCAGTTCGGGCCAGCTCATGCCCTCCCAGCGTCCATAGCGAATCTCGCGGAAACGGTCGTCGCGGGCGAAGTCGTCCGGCCTGAGGCCAAGCGTGGCTCGCAGGATCGCCATGGTGCCGGCGGTGCGCTGGAGCGGGCTCGACACGTAGAACAGGCGACCGGGATCGCGGTCCATCTCCTGGATCACCCGCGCGCTGGTCACCGCCTGCTCGCGGCCGAGATCGTTGAGCGGGATATCCTTGCCGCCCTGCAGCCGCCCGGCAAGGTTCCAGTCGGTCTCGCCGTGCCGGACCAGATAGATGCGCGGGCGGCTCATCTGATGGGAATGGTGTGGGTGTAGCTGCGGCCGAGCGGAGGATAGGCCACGCGCACGGTGATGCTGTCGCCGCCAGCACCGGGGAAGCCCTTGTAGAAGATTCGTGCCCCCTCGACCTGCCGGCCGACGCACAAGCGCGAGCCGGCATCGGTGCCGGTGGCGGTGAAGCCGCCGATATCGGTACGCAGGCGCCCGGTGCGCGGGCCCTTCAGCACGGTGATCGTCGGCACCTGTCCCATCTGGCACAGCCGGTCCACCGTGCCGGCCGCGAAGATCAGCGACGAGGAACCGCCGCCGGTGACGAAGGCGAACCGATCCGGTCCGTTGCGGCCCGTGCTGGGGCTCACATAATTCGGGAAGACCAGCCCGCCGAAACCGAAGATGCGGTTGATGAGCGGATATTGCTCGAAGGTGGGTGGCGGCCCGCGATCGAGACCGGGACCGGTGCCGGGAGGCGCGGCCAGCGAGGGATCGCCCGAACCGGGCGGCGGGCGCACCACGATTGAGGGCGTCTGCGCCGAGGCGGCGCCGCTCCCCAGCAGCGCCGCGGCCAGAAGAGCGGCCTTCAGGCCAAAGAAGACAGGATTGATCCGGCCGGATGCCATGCTTTTCCCCATGAAGGCCTCACGACGAGCAGTCCGCGTCCGTCCAGCCCTCCCCGCTCAGTCGCGGTCGAGAGTGAGGTCGGGCGCTTCGGGATTCTTCATGCCGACGACATGATAGCCGGCATCGCAATGATGGACCTCGCCCGTGACGCCGCGGCCGAGATGGGAGAGCAGATACATGCCGGTATCGCCCACCTCGTCGATGGTGACGGTACGGCGCAGCGGCGCGTTCAGCTCGTTCCACTTCAGGATGTAGCGGAAATCGCCGATGCCCGAGGCGGCGAGCGTCTTGATCGGGCCGGCCGAGATGGCATTGACGCGGATGTTCTTCGGGCCGAGATCGGCGGCGAGATAACGCACGCTCGCTTCCAGCGCAGCCTTGGCGACGCCCATGACGTTGTAGTGCGGCATCCACTTCTCGGCGCCGTAATAGGTCAGCGTCAGCATCGAACCGCCATCGGCCATCAGCTTCTCGGCGCGCTGGGCCACCGCCGTGAAGCTGTAGCACGAGATCAGCATGGTCTTGCTGAAATTCTCCGCCGTGGTGTCGACATAGCGGCCGTCGAGCTCGTTCTTGTCGGAGAAGGCGATGGCATGGACCAGGAAGTCCAGCCCGCCGAGCTGGCGCTCGGTCTCGGCGAATACCGCGTCGATGGTCGCCGGGTCGGTCACGTCGCAATGGCCGACGATCGCCGCGTCCAACTCCGCGGCCAGCGGCTCGACGCGCTTGCGCAGCGGCTCGCCCTGATAGGTGAAGGCGAGCTTGGCGCCCTGCGCGGCGGTCGCCTTGGCGATCCCCCATGCGATCGAGCGATTATTCGCCACGCCCATAACCAGGCCGCGCTTGCCGCTCATGAGGCCCGAGGCCTTGCCCACTTCCGTCACGCCGCGCTCCGTCACACACTGTCCCCCTAGGGACCGCCCCCATTTGGGAAGGGTTCCTATCGCACAGCAGCGAAAGCCGCTCAAGCGAGGCGCGCGGCAGGGCGGTGGCGGTGCGACGGGCGAACGGCGGGATGGATCGCCCTGCCAGCCGTTCACCCGGCGGCAAACACAACGGGACGCTGCGTCAGCCAGCCGACACCGATGCCACTGTCATTGCGCCGCCGTTACTCCGCCGCCTTGCGGCGCTTGCGCATCAGTTCCTCGAGTTCCGGGTCGCGATCATCCGGCAAGGCGATGCGCGCGGTGGCGAGCAGATCGCCATGGCCGCCATGGGTGTTTGGCATGCCCTTGCCGCGCAGGCGGAAGGTGCGCCCGTTCTGGGTCCAGGCGGGAATGGTCAGGTCCACCGAACCGCCGAGCGTCGGCACCCGGAGCTTGCCGCCGAGCACGGCGTCCTGCAGCGGCACGGCGAGATCGAGCCTGAGATCCACGCCGTCCACCCGGAACTGGGGATGGGTGGCGTAGTGCACCACCACATAGGCATCGCCCGGCGCTCCACCGAACGGGCTGGCCTCGCCCTTGCCCTTGAGGCGCAGGCGATGACCCTCCGATACCCCGGCCGGGACCTTGATCTCGACCGTGCTGCCGCCGGGAAGCGCGACCTTGACCGGGCCGCCTTCGACCACCCGCTCCAGCGGCACCGGAACGACGATCTCGATGTCGCCGCCTTTCGGCGCCGCCTCGGACGATGCACGCCCGCCGCCGCTGCGGAACCGGCCGAACAGGTCTGAGAACACGTCCTCGAAACCCGAATTCGCGCCCTGACGGCCGCGGCGGGCGGCGCTGTCGTCGTCGAAGTGGAAGGACTCGAAAATCGTCTCGCCATTCGGCCCGGTACGGCGGAAGCCGCCAGGGCCGCCCTGGCCGAAGCCCGCACCCCCGAAGCCTGCGCCGCCGCCGGGATAGCCCTGAAACTTCGGCTTGCCTTCGCCGTCGATCTCGCCACGGTCATATTTGCCGCGGGCCTCGGGATCGGAAAGGATCTCGTGCGCCGTGTTTAGCTCGGCGAACTTGTCCTGCGCCTTCGGGTCGGAGGTGTTCGCATCGGGATGCAGCTTCTTTGCAAGCCGCCGGAAGGCGCGCTTGATGTCGTCCTGGCTGGCGTTGCGGGCAACGCCGAGCACCTCATAAGGCTCTCGCATGGATGTGCTTCTCGGCCGGCGGTTCCGGTCTTACGCCGCTGATGTAGGTGGCCTGTTGCAGGAACGCAACGGTCCCGCAGGGCAGTGGAACGGAAAAGCCTAGCGCACCGGCGCGCGCTGGCAAGGTACCCGGCCGTCGATGCCGGGAGAGCCGGTTCAGGTCTTCTGCAGGAGCCGGGCCTGGTCGATCTTCCACGAGGCGGTGCGCGTCGCCCGGCAAGCCTGGCCCTGCACCCAGCGCCCGGCATCGCCCGCGCCGTCGTCGGAGGCCACGATGCTGACGAGGAAGGTTCGGCAATTCATCCCGTCGCGCTGCTCGGCCGAACCGACGAGCGTGGCATTGCCGCGCCGGCGGCTCGCCGGATTTTCCCATGGCACGCTCGGGGCGTCCGCGCCGGTGGAGAGCGCCTCGCTCAGGGCCTCCCGCGCAAGCACCCAGTCATCGGCCGCCACGCCGGAAGGCAGGTCGCCGGGGCGATAGGCGACGGGCTTCACCATCGCCCCCACCGGCACCGAACCCGTCACGATCGAGTCGTCGGAGAAGATGCTGGCGCAGCCCCCGCACAGGCTGCCTGCGACGAGGAGCACGGCAATGGACGCTGTGCGGCGCATCCCGCGCCGGTTATATGAGGACGTGCGCGCCGGACCGAGGCCGCCCGCCTCCGTCTGCCTTCCATCCCACGCCATGGCCCCGCCCCTGGTCGCAACCCACGATAGTCCCCATGGAACAGCATGAACCGTTAACGTCCGATTTCACGGCTGCTGCGGAGCCGTTCCGGCTGTTCGAGGCATGGTTCGAAGAGGCCACGGCGAGCGAATCGAACGATCCCAACGCCATGGCGCTCGCCACCGTCGATGCCGACGGGATGCCGGACGTGCGCATGGTGCTTCTGAACGGGCGTGATGACGGCGGCTTCATCTTCTACACCAACACCGGCAGCGCCAAGGGGCGCGAACTCGCCGGCAACATGAAGGCCGCCCTCGTGTTCCACTGGAAGTCGCTGCGCCGGCAGGTCCGGGTGCGCGGCCCGGTCGAGCAGGTGAGCGAAGCGGAGGCGGATGCCTATTTCGCCAGCCGGCCGCGGCTCTCGCAGGTCGGCTCCTGGGCGAGCCAGCAGTCGCGTCCGCTGGAGGGGCGTTTCGCGCTGGAGGCCGCGGTCGCGCGCTACACCGCGCAATATGCGCTCGGCAGCGTGCCACGCCCGCCGCACTGGACCGGCTTCCGCATCCGTCCGGTGCAGATCGAGTTCTGGCACGACCGCGCCTTCCGGCTGCACGACCGCATCGTGTTCCGCCGCGAGAGCCCGCAGGGCGAATGGACCAAGACCCGGCTCTATCCGTGACGCCCTCCACCACCCTTTTGCGATCGGTCATTCCAACCGGCGGGAAAGGGCTCTAAAGAAGCCACGTTTCTCCAGCACCCGGTCCGCCTCATGTCCCAGCCGACGAACCAGCCCCGTCGTACCCTGCTCCTGACCGGCGCCTCGCGCGGCATCGGCCACGCCACCGTCAAGCGCTTCTCGGCGGCCGGCTGGCGGGTCATCACCTGCTCGCGCCACGCCTTTCCCGAGAACTGCCCGTGGGAGATGGGGCCGGAGGACCACATCCAGGTCGATCTCGGCAATGAGGAGGACACCCGGCGCGCCGTCGACGAGATCAAGAGCCGGCTGCCCGACGGCCAGCTCCATGCCCTCGTCAACAATGCCGGCATCTCGCCCAAGGGACCCGGCGGCGCGCGGCTCGGCACCATCGACACGCCGGAGGAGACCTGGCGCAAGGTGTTTCAGGTGAACTTCTTCGCCCCCATCCTGCTCGCCCGCGGCCTGCTGGAGGAGCTGAAGCGCACCCATGGCGCGGTGGTGAACGTCACCTCCATCGCCGGTTCGCGGGTGCATCCCTTCGCCGGGGCGGCCTATGCGACCTCGAAATCCGCGCTCGCCGGCCTCACCCGCGAAATGGCGGCCGATTTCGGCCGGGTCGGGGTGCGGGTCAACGCCATCGCGCCGGGAGAGATCGACACCTCGATCCTGTCGCCCGGCACCGAGAAGATCGTCGAGCAGATTCCGATGCAGCGCCTCGGCACCCCGGATGAGGTGGCGAAGATCATCTATGTGCTGTGCACCGACACCTCGTCCTATCTGAACGGCGCCGAAATCCACATCAATGGCGGCCAGCACGTCTGAACCGGCCCTGCGAAGCGCCGCTCACAGCCAGCGCTTCCACTTGAAGAACCAGTAGGGCACGACCGCCGCGACCAGCATGGCGAGGAGCGCGGCGGGGTAGCCGAACGGCCATTGCAGCTCCGGCATGTGCTGGAAGTTCATGCCATAGACCGAAGCGATCAGCGTCGGCGGCATCAGCACCACGGAGAGCACGGCGAAGATCTTGATGATGTTGTTCTGCTCGATGCTGACGAGGCCGAGCGTGGCGTCGAGCAGGAAGGTCACCTTGTCGCCGAGATAGCTGAGATGATCGTTGAGCGAGGTGCAATCCCGCTGCAGCGTCTTCAGCGCGCCCTTCTGGTCCTTGCTGAGGTTCCTGCCCTCGCCATCGGTCGCGAGGAAGGTAATGACGCGGGCGATGGAGACCAGGCTCTCCCGCACCTTCGAGGCAATGTCGGCCTTGCGCGCGATGAGGTTCAGCAGGGCGCGGTAGCGGCGATTGGCGTCGGCGCCGGGCTGCTCCGAGAAGATCTGGTCGGAGGCCTCGTCGATCTCGTTGCTGAGCCGTTCGATGATGTCGGCGGCGCGGTCGACGATGGCGTCGAGCAGTTCCATCAGCACCTGATCGCCGGTCAGCCCCGTCTGGCAGGCGCGGTCGAGCTTGGCGGCCACCAGCCGGAAGGGCTTGGGATCGCCATAGCGGACCGTGATCAATCGGTCGGCGGTGAGGATGAAGGTGATGGCTGCGAGCGTCGGCCGGCTGGCTTCCGACTGGCAGAGCACGCTGCCGGTCATGAAGCGGTTGCCGTCCTCGACATAAAGGCGGCTGGAGGGCTCGATCTCCCGCATCTCCTCGCGGGTGGGCACGGCGAGGTGGCAGGCATGCTCGACGGCATGCTCCTCCCCCTCGCCCGGGGCCATCAGGTCGAGCCAGACGGCATCGCCCGGCACGGCTTCGCCGGGCGGCACCGTGAAGGCGCGAAGCGCCCCGCCGCGTACGCAATAGGCCTCGAGCATCTCGCCTCCCCCACGACGCGCAGTCCATCGTCACCGCGCCATGGCGGCGCGGCGAATGTCTGCTTCACATCGATAACGCGCAGACAGGCCGGCGGTCACGCCACGCTGCGCGTTGCTGATGTCGCATGATGTGGGAAAGGAGTGAGCCTGCAGCTCTTCAGCGGACCCGACGGTCCGGCCGAATCACGCCGCGAAGAACTCGATGTCGCGAAGCGTTACGACTTTTCCATCATCGGAGCGCGCCTCACCCTTGACGGGGGCAGCAGCATCCGGGGCACTGGTATAGCGGGCAGCCGCGGCAACGGCCGAAATTCCGATCTGACGCCAATGGGCGTTTTGCTGCGAACGTTCCCAACGTTCGCTACCGGGCTCGACGTCCCGGTTGTCCTCAGCAGACATCACGTCCTCCATGGTTCACTGCCCGCCGTCTCGCGGCGCGGGAACGGTGAGATGAGCAGCAACTGCGTCAAAAATATGCAGTTGCATCGCTCAGTATAAGACCTACCAAGGTCTCATTACGGCAAACAGGCGGCGGTTTCCGGTTGGGAAGATAGTGCGGCTTTTCCGCAACAAAGGACCCGCCTCATGCGGAAGAGCCCCCGATGAGCCCTTCAAGGCAAAGGCGAAAGGGGCTAATCGGAAGACAGTGGATTCTTAAGCAATGGTTGCCCCAAGGGGCGGCTTCCTGGAGATCGTGACGATGATGTGGCGTGGGGCTGGTCTGGCTCTTCTGGCGCTGTGCCTGGCGGCATGCCAGACCTCGGTGAACGAACCTGCGCCGGAAGCGGCGCTGACGCCGCGTGACAAGCAGCTCCTGGCCAATCCGCCCTACAAGAAGGTGAAGCCGCTCGAGCTCTACCAGCGCCATGTGGTGGAGTATTCCGGCACCGAGCAGCCCGGCACCATCATCGTCAACACCGACAAGAAGTTCCTCTATCTTGTCGAGGACGGCGGCAGGGCCATCCGCTACGGCGTGACGGTCGGCGAACAGGGGCTGGCCTTCAAGGGCGAGGCCGTGGTCGGCGCCAAGAAGGAATGGCCGACCTGGACCCCCACCGAGGAAATCAAGCAGCGCCTCGAGGGCGTGCCGAACTTCGTCGCCGGCGGCCCGCAGAACCCGATGGGTGCCCGCGCGCTCTATCTCTACCAGAACGACAAGGACACGCTGTTCCGCATCCACGGCACCAACCAGCCGGAATATATCGGAATGGCGATCTCCTCCGGCTGCATCCGCATGCTGAACGAGGACGTGATCGACCTCTACAGCCGCGTGCCCGAAGGCGCCCATGTGGTGGTGATCTGACCCTCCGAGATAGCGGGCCTCCACGCCAGACATGAAAAAGGCGCTGCTCCGGCAGCGCCTTTTTCATGTCTGGCCCTCATTGCTGGAAGCGGGTGCGAGGCACCCGCCTCCAAACAACGCATATCACGCCGCAAGAAGATGCTCCCGCGTCGCCCAGTCCAGCGTGCGGTCGAGCGCGCGGGTGAGGCGGTCGAACAATTCGTCGATCTCGGCCGGCGAGATGACCAGCGGTGGGCAGATGGTGACCGCGTCGCCGAACACGCTCCGCACGATCAGCCCTTCGTCCTGCGCGAAGGCGACCACCTTCGCCGCGAAGCCGAGCTTGGGATCGAACTGGTGCCGGGTCTTCTTGTCGGCAACGATCTCGATGCCCGCGACAAGCCCGGCCTGCCGCGCCTCGCCGACCAGCGGATGATCCTCCAGCGCGGCGCAGCGGGCGGCGAATTGCGGGATCTTGGCCCGCACCCGTTCGAAGATGCTCTCGCGCTCGTAGATCTCCAGCGTCTTCAACGCCACCGCGGCGGCGACCGGATGGCCGGAATAGGTGAAGCCGTGACCGAACGAGCCGAGCTTGCGGCTCTCCTCGAGCATCGCCTGGTACATCTCCTCGGGGATCATCACCGCGCCGATCGGCTGGTAGGCGGAGGACAGCGCCTTGGCGACGGAGATGGCGTTCGGCTTCATGTCCAGCGCCTGACAGCCGAAGGGCGTCCCCAGCCGGCCGAATCCGCAGATCACTTCGTCGCCGATGAAGAAGACATCGTACTTCTTCAGGACCGCCTCGATCTTGGGGAAATAGGTCTTCGGCGGCACGATCACCCCGCCCGCGCCCATCACCGGCTCGGCGATGAAGGCGGCGACCGTCTCCGGCCCCTCGGCGAGGATCAGCGCCTCGAGATCGGCGGCCAGCCGCGTCGCGAAATCCTCCTCGCTCTCGCCCGGCTCGGCGAGGCGATAGTAATGCGGCGCCGTGGTGTGGCGCACGCCGGCGATCGGCAGGTCGAAGTCGTTGTGGTTGCCGGCAAGGCCGGTGAGCGAGGCGGACGCAATGGTGACGCCGTGATAGGCCCGCATCCGCGAGATGATCTTCTTCTTCCGCGGCCGGCCGAGCGCGTTGTTCATGTACCAGACGAGCTTCATCTGGGTGTCGTTGGCTTCCGAGCCGGAGCAGGTGAAGAACACCTTGGAGATCGGTACCGGCGCCATCTCCTTGAGCTTCTCCGCCAGCTCGATCGCGGGATCGTGGCTCTTGCCCCCGAAGATGTGGGTGAAGGGCAGCTTGCGCATCTGTTCGGATGCGGCCTCGACCAGTTCCTCGTTGCCATAGCCGAGCGCGGTGCACCACAGGCCGGCCATGCCTTCGAGATAGGCCTTGCCGTCGGAATCATGGAGCCACACGCCCTGCCCGCGCTCCAGGATCAGCGGGCCCGTGCTGCGGATCGCCTCAAGGTTGGTGTAGGGATGGACCAGGGTCTCGACATCGCGAGCCTGCATATTGGTCAGCATGACGTGCTCCGCAGTCTTTGCCGTGGCCGGCCCGCCCCGGGCGCTGGAAAAGGCCACCGCTTGAAAGGTTTCGCAGCCTAGTCCCGCCCGCTGCCGGCCGGAAGCGCGCCCTTGGTCTGAGGCGGTGGCCGCAGGGGCTTTCAAGCCGCGTCAGGGCGTCGCTGCCCGCACCGCCCAGTGGCAATAGGCCCCGCCCGAGCGGCGCTGCGCGAGGTCCACATGCAGGTGGTACTCGTGATAGCCGTCCGAACCGGGGCCGAGAATGGTGGTGAACCGCCCGCAGGCACTGGCTTTCAGCGCATTCTGGAAGTCCACCGGCATCGCGTTGTCGCCCTTGCCGCCAATCGTGACCTGCCGGCCGTTCTCCATGCGATAGCCATGGGTGTCCATGGCATTGCCCTTGCCGTGCTCGCTGATCTTGGCGCCTGCCACCCGGTTTCGTGAGCGGCAATTGTAGCTGTCGGCGACGAAGAGCGTATCGAGCGGCGAGCCGAGCTGTCCGACCAGCGGCTCGACATCCTCGCGCACCCAGTGAGCCACGGCATCTGCCATGTCACAGCGCAACAGGGCGGCGGGCTCGAAGGCGATGATCCGCCCGTTGCTGGCCTTCACGCCCTGCAGCAGCACCGGCTTGTCGGCCCCGCATCCGGCGAACGGCGTCGGCGGCGGTGGAGCTGGCGCGAACACCGCAATGCCGGATGCCGCGAGCGCCGGGCAGGCCTTCGCCAGCGTGGGCGCGGCGATGGGCGCGCCGGCGTTGCGCGGCGGGGCGGTGCCGGGCGCGGGCGGCGGCGAGGGAGCTTTGGGCTCGGCCTCCTCCTCCGAATCGTCGGCGCTCTCCTCGTCCGGCGCCGCGGCAGGCGGGGCAAGCGCTGCCTGTCGCGCAAGGCCGGGGCGCGGCGGCGGCAGGGGTACGAAGGCAAGGCGGGCGGAGGCCGCCGGATGCGGCGCACCGGCCGCCTCCCCCGCCGCGTCCCCCGCATCGGCCTCGCTCGCGTCGGTGGGCGTATCGTCCGGCACCGATGCACCCCGGACGGGCGCACCGGGATCGCGCGGCCGGAACAGCACGAAACCGCCGGAAGGCTTTGCCGGCGCCGGACTGGGCGGCGCAGCAGCCTCCGCCTGCGCATCCTCGTTCGCCTCCGGCTGAGCCGTGGCCGAGCCTGGCTTTTCCGGCGGCAGAGGCACGGGACGGCCGGCCAGCATGGCGACGGGGCCGGACGGCGCAGCTTGCTTCGCGGCGACCTCCGGCGGCGGAGGCGGCGGAAAGTGCCCGGAACCGGGCTTGGAGACCGGGAAAGGCAGCGGCAAGGGCGCCGTCGCCGGCAGGTGCAACGAGCCGGCGGGCGCAGGGGAAGCCATCGGGGCAGCGGCGAGAGAAGAGGCGGCGGCGGGGGCCTCGCCCGCGCTTTCGGCATCGGCGGGATCGTCGGGTGCGGCTTCGCCTGCATCGCCGTCGCCCGGCAACGCCGGGCGGCGCGGGGGAAGCGGAATGCCGGCCTGCACCGTTCCGCCCGCCGGGGTCGCGGCGGATTTGGCAGCGGGCTTGCGCCTCGGCTTCTTCGGGTCCGGCGTCATGCCGAAGACACCCCGCAGCTGCCGATTGACCGCCTGTCCGGCCCGGTCGATCGTGGCCGAGGCGTCTGCGGTCTGGGCGAAGGCGTACCCGCCGATCACGCGCACGCCACGGTCGCCCGGCCCGATCGCGATGTTTGACGGCAACGCGAGAATACCCGCCGCCACCAGTCCCACAAGCTGCACTGTCCTCAACCGGCACCTCACTGAACCGCCCTGTCATTGGGCAGCGCGGCCTTTCATGTTATCAGGCGCCCCATCCGCCGGCCAACCGTGCCGGGCCACCGCATCCCGGGGCCATGACCGCCGGGGCGCCTCACACCGGGACGCCGCGCCTTGTCCGCTTCACCGACCATTCGCGCCATCCTGTTCGACAAGGACGGCACCCTCGTCGATTTCGACCAAACCTGGGGACAGGCAGCAGGCGCGGTGATTCGCCGGATCACCGGGGGCAACGAAACCCGCATCGCCCGGTTGAACGAGGTCAGCCATTATCTGCCCGCGCAGCAGCGCTTCCTTGCATCGTCCCCGCTGGTGGCCGGCTCCTCGCGGGAATATGGGCCGCTCTGGGCTCAGGTGCTGGAGCGTCCGGCCGACGAGGCGCTGTTCAACGAAATCAACCATCTGTTCGGCGAGGAAGGGCGGCGCTTCCTCACCGCCATCGGCACGCCGGCACACACCCTTGCCCGGCTCAGGGCGGGCGGCCTGCCGCTTGCCATCGCCACCAACGACACCGAGGGCAATGCCCGCGTGCAGGCCGAGCTTCTCGGACTGACCCCGCTGCTCGACGCGATCTATGGCTATGATTCCGGCCATGGCGGCAAACCCGGCCCCGGCATGGTCGAGGCCTTCATCCGGCGCACCGGCCTGCCAGCGGAACATGTCGCGCTGGTGGGCGACACCCGGCACGACCTTCTCGCCGCCAAAGCCGCCGGCGCGCTGGCTGTGCTCGTGCGCAGCGGCCCGAGCCCGGTCGATGCCTTCGCCGACGAAGCCGATCTTGTGCTGGACGACATCGACGCGCTTGCCGATCATGTGCTCGGCGGCGTGCGGCCGCAGGAGCAACGGGCGCGAGCATGATCCGGCGCTGGCTCTATATCGAGGAGCGCATGTCGCGCCTCGCGACGTGGAGCCTGCGCGTGGCGGTGTTCGCCCTGCCGGTCTCAGCCCTCGCGCTCGGCCTGTTCTGGGCGGAGGTGCTGGACTTCAACGCCGCGCTGCGCACCCTCATCGCCGGCATCGCCCTGGCTGGCCTTGCCTTACTGCTGGCGATCGCCGCCTTCGTCGTCATCTGGAACGAGGGATTGCGGGGGCTTGGCCGGGTGGTGGGCGCCGCGTTCCTCGCTTCGCTTCTCCTGTTGCCGGGCGCCGCCGTGCTGGCGCTGGGCACGCTTGTTCCGGCCATCCACGACGTGACCACCGACAGCGAGGAGCCCCTGCTGTTCGAGACGCTGGGCTATGCCCGCTCGCGCGCCGCCAACGCCCTCGACCCGCCCGACGCCGCGGTCGCGCAGGCGCAGTCCACGGCGTGGCCGGACGTGAAGCCGCTCGAATTCGATGCCTCGCCCGACGAGATCTACAATTCGCTGCTCGCGCTCGTCGCCCGCTACAGATGGCGCGTCATCGACGCCACCCCGCCGCGCGGCGGGCTCAGGGACGGTCGCATCGAGGCGACGACGCGCAGCCTGCCCTTCGGCCTGCGCGCCGACATCGCGCTGCGGGTGCGCCAGACCGCCTCCGGCGTGCGCGTGGACATGCGCTCGGTTTCGCGCGAGGGCGAGCGCGACTACGGCATGAATGCCAACCGCATCACCACGCTGATGGCCGACCTGTCCGAAGCGCGGGGCCGGCGGGCGCGCTGACCCCTTTCAGCCGATGCGGTACACCCCGTCAAAGGCCGGCTCGCCCTCCGTCGACACCTCGCCACGCGCAACCATCTCCTCCAGATGGGCCAGCGTCGACAGGCCGGCCGCGGTGACCAGACGCGGGTCGAGCCCGATATAGATCGCCCGCACGATCTCCGGGATCATCGCCGGCCCGCGTTGCAGCACGCGCAGGATGGCGCTCTCGCGGGCTTCCCGATGGCGGATATACCGTGCGACGAAGGCCGGCGCGTCGCGCACCGGACCGCCATGGCCGGGCAGATAGACCGTCTCGCTACGCGCCGCGAGCTTGTGAAGCGAGGCCATGTAGTCGCCCATCGCGCCGTCCGGCGGCCCGACGATGGTGGTCGCCCATGCCATCACATGGTCACCGGAGAACAGCAGCCCCTCACCTTCCAGCGCGAAGGCGACATGGTTTGCGGTATGCCCCGGTGTCGCCACCACCTCGAGCGTCCAGCCGGACCCGTGGATCCGCTCGCCGTCGACGAGCGTGACATCCGGTCGGAAGCTGTGATCGGAGGCGGCATCGAGCGGGTTCGCCTCGCCGAGCCGCAGCGGGCGGGCCGGACGGTAAGGACCCTCGGCATAAACGAGGGCCCCTGTCGCCGCCTTCAGCGCCGGAAGCCCATCGCAATGATCCCGATGGGTGTGGGTCAAAAGGATATGGCTCACCCGCTCGCCTTCGAGCGCTGCCAGCAGCGCGGCGAGATGGCCTTCATCCGCGGGGCCGGGATCGAGAACGGCGACCTCGCCTTCACCAATGATGTAGCTGCAGGTGCCGGTGAAGGTGAACGGCCCGGCATTCGGCGCCAGGATCCGTCGCACGCCCGGAGCCACCTTCTCGACGACGCCCGGCACGGCATCGAAGCGGCGATCGAACGGAATGTCGTCGGCCATGGCGCCAGCTGTCTCCTTCCGGCACGCGCCGAACGAGGTCAGTCGGCGCAGCACACCCTTCCCCAACCGCTCTAGCGCAGGCCGTCCATCCGCGTCGAGCCGGGCATGCACACCTTTCCGGCCCGAAGGACAGATTCCTCCGGCCGGACATGGCCAACCTGCGGCCGAGGCGCGCAGCAGGCCCTCTCGAACCGGGCGCACCGGCACAATCCTGCTCCCGCACCTCTCCTTTTTCCGCAGCACCCTTGCCGTGACACGCGTTGTCAGCTTTCTGTCACAGCCACGATCGGGCCCATCGCGGGCCCGCCCCCCGACGCATGACGAACGGAACCGCCATGGACGAGCTCATCGACGGCTACCGCCGCTTCCGCGCCACCTCCTGGATCGAGCGCAAGGCGTTGTTCGAGAAGCTGGCGGCGCGCGGCCAGCGCCCGCACACCCTCGTCATCGCCTGCTCCGACAGCCGGGTCGATCCCTCGATGATCTTCGACGCCGGGCCGGGCGAGCTTTTCGTGGTGCGCAACGTGGCCAATCTGGTGCCGCGCTATTCCGCGCCGGACCATGCCCACCACGGCACCAGCGCCGCCATCGAATTCGCGGTGAAGGTGCTGGAGGTGGCCAATATCGTCGTGCTCGGCCACGCTTTGTGCGGCGGCGCACGCGCCCTGCTGGAAGGCGCCCCCCCGCAGGCGCAGGACTTCCTGCCGGACTGGGTGAGCATCGCCGAGCCCGCCCGGCAGGTGGCCGAGAACCTGACCAGAGACCCGGACGAGCGCCGCACCGTGCTGGAATATCAGTGTGTGCGGCTGTCGCTCGACAATCTGCGCAGCTTCCCCTGGGTGGAGGAGCGGATCACCGATGGCCGCCTCGTTCTGCACGGCGCCTATTTCGCGGTGGCCACCGGCATTCTGGAGCGCCTGCGCCCGGACGGCACCTTCGGCGCGGCCTGACGCCGGCCGCATGTCGGCCGCATGTCGGCCGATCCTCGCCGGCGACGGCTGTGCCTTCAGCCGCCAGCGAACCAGGAGGACGCACCAGGCGCGGGCGGCCTGTCGTATTCATTATGCCAATAATTCGATTTTAGTAATAAATTGATTGCATGATCCCGGCGAATGACCTACATTTCCTCTGCGTGACCGAAGCAGAAAATAGAGGGAGGGTTTGCCACATGACGGCTTCGATGTTGATCAGCGCCATGGCATTCGTTGCCGCTGCGGTTGCCGGCTGGAATGCCGAAAGCTATGCGGGCGCGCTGGTATGGAACCTCGCGATCGCCGCGGTCGCCTCCTTCCTCACCATCTTCTTTTTTGGCGACATGCGTGATTTCAGCCATGTCATGGTGCTCGGCACCGTATCGTCGGCACTGATCACGCTGCTGCCCAACGCGATCGCCTATCTCGTCGCCCGCGAGCATCGCCGCTACGGCACAAGCAACCAGGCCTGAAGCCGGACGCCTCTGCGCCGGACATGAAGATCCCTGGAACGAACCGAGCCCGCCCCCGTGGCGGGTTTTTCCGTTTATGCCAACCGGACAAAGCACACCGTCGCCGTCTCCGAGACGGGATCATTCGACGAAATGTGGAAGATATGGGAGAGGACCCGGGAAGTCCTTGATTTTAATGGTCGGAGTGGCAGGATTTGAACCTGCGACCCCCTCGTCCCGAACGAGGTGCGCTACCAGGCTGCGCTACACTCCGACGCGGTGCGCAGCCTCTAACACGTCGCTTGCCGGCGCTGCAAGCCCATCCTCGCGAGATCGTCCTTCGGCATGGAAGCCTGTTGATATCCATGAGTTGAAAGCCGGCGCGGAGTGTGGCTATCTCCGCGCCCGCAGGCTCGCCGCAAGGCGATCCGTTGGGGCGTCGCCAAGCGGTAAGGCAGGGGATTTTGATTCCCCCATGCGGAGGTTCGAATCCTCCCGCCCCAGCCAGCTTTCCTTTTCGTTTCAACACGACATGCGCCGAACGTTTCGGACATGCGTGAACGCAACGTGAAACGCCGGCGCACAAAAGCCGGCACAATCCCACGCCTCCACATCAGCCTCAGCCGGCCAAAAACGACAAAAGCGCCCGATCAGCCCGAGGCCGGCGGACGGGGGGTGACAAGACAGGACGCGCAGAGCCCCTTGCAGCGAGCGGGCCGCCGCGGACGGTGCGGCCCCGAGCGTCGGCGTGGCCCAGCAGCTTTGAAACCGCAGTCGCCGCCATCCGCTTCATCGCAGTGCCTCCCGCCGTCAGAGCTGGAGCGGGCCGGCCAGCGAGGCGACCAGGCGGACCAGATCGACCTGCCGGCGCACGCCGGTTTTCTCGAAGACGCGCAGCAGGTGCGTCTTCACCGTGGACGCCTGCAGGCCGAGCCGTTGCGACATCTCGCGCTGTGTCAGCCCGGCGACGACCAGCTCGACGACCCGGATCTCTGCCGGCGTCAGCCCGTAAAGCGCGGCGAATGCCTTGTGCGGCAGCTCGATCCCGTCATCGGCACGGGTGATGAACAGCGCCGCCGTGGCCCGCCGGAACAGGCCGGGCCCGGCCTCCCGGCCCTTCAACGGCAGCACATGGACGATCCGCGGCTCGCCCTGCGGGCCGAAGGCGGCAAAGCCGGTGCCGCCGCTGCGGCCGAGCCGTGCCGCGTCGTGCGCGGAGAACACCACCGCCTCCTCGATCACCGCGCCGATCCCCTCGATCACGATGCGCCCATTGTGGAGCTGGACCGTGTCCCGCGCCGCCAGCATCGCGGCGCCGCGCGGATTGACGTGGAGCAGCGACATCAGCTCGTCGACGAGGAACAGCCCGAAGGGCAGGCTGTCGAGGATCGCGGCGGCGTCCGCTGTGACCATGGAGCGCAGCTCGAGCAGCTGGCTGATCGCAATGGCACGGCGGAAATGCGGTGCCAGCAGGCGCAGGCTGTCGAGTTCGGCCTCCCCCAGCGGACCGGCGTCGCGGTGCCAGCCGAAGGACAGCGTCGAGACCATGCGCGGATTGCGCTCCAGCCCGATCGCGATGGCATCGACGATGCCCTGCGGCTCGGCCCATTGGGTGACGAAGCTGCTGGCGGCAAGCGCCTCCGGCGGCACCGCGACCGACTGGACGATGGGCTCCTCCAGCGGAAACTGGCGCACCCGCTCGTCGCCGCCCCACAATTCCACGATGTCCGGGCCAAGCCGGGTCAGCTCGGCCAGCCGCTCCGTCGACATGCCGGAGGCGACGCCGAGCGTCACCGTACCCGCCGGAAGCGGATAGACGCCGAGAATGGCATAAGAAAAGCCGAGGGCCTGACGAATCCTGTCGACGGCGGGAACCCATTTCTCAGGATCGAGAACACAATCATAGATCAGGCCGACCAGCTCGGAGATGAGCTGCGCCCTGTCCTGTAGCTCCAGCATCTGGCCGACACCCTTGCCCCAAAGGTGCCGCCTGCATGCAGATGGTCACCGCCCCGCGGCGACGTTAACCCCAAGAACGGCCGGATGCAGCACAAAACGCCGCATCGTCAGGTCTGGAGGCGCGATCGATGATCGCGCCTCCAGCCTATGACGGGCTGAAACCAGCACAAAGAATGCGAAACGGTAAAATCGTAAGATCTTCAAATGTTTACTGCAAGAAGACGACGCTTCAGCCCCCATAGCGTCGCTCGGCGCCCCGGAACCGTCTGCGATAAACGGATCCGATTTCGCGGAAAACACACTCTAGCTGCGCCTGACGACCTTCCAGACCACGGTCAGCCCATCCTCCTCAAAAGCCAGCCCGATCTCGCGCTCCGTCGGCGAGGTCCCGGTCCGCTGGAGGGCCGTTTTCTGCGTCGCGTTGAGCGCGGCGTTGAGTTCGTCGGCGAGCGTCGCAAGCTCGGGATCGTAGACCGGCGAGCCTTCATCGACCTTCGGGAAATAGATGCTGTCCGTCACCGTGCGGAAACCGTCGGCCGATGCCACGGTGACGTAGCAATTACCGTTTCCGCTCTCGCAGGTGTATTCGGTGGTCGTCTTCTTGTAGACGTACCAGTCGCCGGCGGCGGTCTGGCTGGCGAGCCGCAGATGCGCGCTGACGGCTTCGTCCGACATACTGCCCAGCGGGGTCAGCGTGGACACATCCACCAGGTCCTCGAGACGCTCGTTATCCGCCACGTCGCGCTTCCACACCGGCAGATAGCCGTTCGGCGTGCGCAGGAAGCCGACCTGCAGGCCCGGGGCCTTGCGCCCGCCCGCAAGGCCCCGCTGCTGCGCCGCATCGACGAGGCTGTTCATCTGCTGCGTCAGGGCGTCGAGATCGGGATCGTAATGAGCCGCGTCCGCCGCCGGGTGATTGAAATATCGCTCGCCGTCCGCACCTTCGGGCGTCAGCACCTTCTTCACCTTGACGACGCAGTTCGTTCCGCCGGGATGGCACCAGAGAACCCCGCCGCCCTCACTTCCGAACTTCTTTACCTGGACCATCTGGACATCTCCACGCTTCCGCCCTGAACGTTCTGATTGAAGGAAATGACAACAAACGACACGAAACGAACGACGTTCGACGCAGACACCCTAGCGAGGGCGCCAAACCTCTTCGTCCACCATTTGGTGGAGAGCGCACCATCGGTGCAGACAGGGCCCGCGCGCCGCGTCATATAGGGGGTTGGCGAACCGCTCCGAGGCCCTCTTGCGCATCCACCTCGTCAACCCGAACACCACCGCCTCGATGACGGAGAAGGCCGCCGCCGCCGCGCGTGCGGTCGCCGCGCCGGCTACGCAGATCCTTGCCCGCACCTCGACGATGGGGCCGGCCTCGATCGAGGGATTTTATGACGATGCGCTGGCGCTTCCCGGGCTGATGGAGGCGATTGCCGCGGCCGAGGGCGAAGGGGTCGACGCCCACATCATCGCCTGTTTCGACGACACCGGGCTCGACGCCGCCCGCGCGCTCGCCCATGCGCCGGTCGTCGGCATCGGGGAAGCGGCCTTTCACCTCGCCAGCCTCGTCGGCCACAGCTTCGGCGTGGTGACGACGCTGCGCCGCTCGGTGCCCGTGATCGAGGCCAATCTCGCGCGCTACGGTCTCGCCGCGCGTTGCGCGAAGGTACGGGCCTCGGAGGTCGCGGTGCTGGAGCTGGAGGACCCCGCGTCCGATGCCCGCGCCCGCATCTCGGCGGAGATCGGCCGGGCGGTGGCACAGGATCATGCCGACGCCATCGTGCTCGGCTGCGCCGGCATGGCGGATCTCGCCCGCGCGCTGGGCGCGGAGCATGGCGTGCCGGTGGTGGACGGGGTGGCGGCGGCGGTCGGCCTCGCCGAGGCATTGGTGCGGGCCGGGCTCAGGACCGGCAAGTCCGGACCTTATGCCGCCCCGCGCGCCAAGCCCTATGCCGGGCTGCTCGCCGGCTTTTCACCGCGCTGAGAACGCGCCTCATTTTGGAGCGAAGCGGATACCGGTTCGCGTGAAGAAGATGCGACCACGCAATACGTTGTTCTAGCAGAGCTTCTTGAGCAGGCGGATCAGTTCGCCCCGCTCAGGCCGGCTCAGCGGCTCGAGCATCTCGCCGGCCCGCTCGCCCGACAGCTCGATCGCGCTCTCCACCACCCGGCGCCCGGCTTCGGTCAGCGCGACGGTCCGCAGGCGCCGGTCGGCACGATCCTCGCTGGCGAGCACGAGGCCGCGGGCGATCAGCCGGTCGACGATGCCTTTGATGGTCGCGCCGTCGAGATGGATCATCCGGCCGAGCCGGTTCTGGGAGCAGCTTCCCACCTCGCGCAGTTTCGCCAGCGTTGAGAATTGCGGCTGCGTCAGCCCCTCCCCGACATGCTCGGCGAAGATCGCCGCCAGCCGCTGCGCCACCGCGCGGACGAGGAAATCCGGCTGCTCCTCGAGCACGAAGCCGGGCTCCGCGGTTCGGCGGACGGCCTCGGCACGCGCCGGAAAGGCGCCGGGCTCTCCCGCGACGGCCGCGCGCACGGACGCCGCCGGTTGTCCAAAAGCCGCCATGCCCGTCTCCCATCGCCGGTTTCAACGCCGGCAGGCTAGGACGACCGGCGCGCGGCGTTGTTGATCTGGCGCATGTTTGGAGCATGCACCCGTGCGGAGGGGAAGCGCGCCCGGAGCATTTTCAAGCGCGATGGAGACCGGTTCGCGTGAAGAAAGTCTGTCCAGTCAATACGTTGGAGACATTCATCGATTCCGTGAAACGATGAATGTCTCTATGGCCCGATTTCGGCGTCCGGCGCGCGCGAGGCGGGAATGCGCGGCGTGCGGTTGGCGAGGATCGCGCCGGCGACGATGAGCGCGGCGCCCGCCAGCGTGCCGAGCGTCGGCCATTCGGCGAAGACCAGGAAGCCGATGATCACCGCCCAGATGAAGGCGGTGTATTCCAGCACCCCGAGCCGGCTGGCATCGGCGCGGCCATAGGCCCATGTCAGGCACAGATGGCCGACCGTGCCGAGCGTTCCGATGACCGCGAACAGGATCCATTGCCCCCCATTGGGCAGCGACCATTGCAGCGCCGCCACCGGGGCCGAGAGCAGGCAGGCAAACAGGTTCTGCAGCAGCACGATGGTCGGGATCGGGTCGCGCGCGGCGCGCCATTTCAGCGACACCATGGCGATGGCGTAGCAGACCGAGGACACCAGCGCCGCGACCGCGCCGAACACCGTGCCCCCGCTCGCCTGCGCCAGCTGGTCCCACAGCACCACCAGCACGCCGAAGAAGCCGAGCGCCAGCGCCAGCGCGACATGCCCGCCCGGTCGCTCGCCGAGCGTGAGCCGGGCGAACAGCGCGATCAGGATCGGCGAGGTGAAGGAGAGCGCCAGTGTCACCGCCAGCGGCAGGGTGGAGAGCGCGTAGTAGAAGGAGCCGGCGGTGATGACCACGACCACCGAGCGCCAGGCATGCGGCCGCATCGTCGCAAGATCGGGCCAGCGCGTGCCGTTGGCGAAGAAGACGATGGCCGCCGACAGCACGCCGAAGAAATAGCGCAGCACCACGAGCTGCGAGGTGGCGAAGTCGGGCGCGAGATATTTCACCGCGGCGTCCATCACCGACAGCAGGCCGATGCCCAGCACCGCGCTGGCGATCGGGGCGAGCGCACCATGGGCGGAGGCGGGCGCGAAAGGCTTCACGTCGGCCATGGCTCAACCCCCGATGCGGCGCCGGCCGCCCCGGCCGCTGGGGCGCGAGGCGCCGGTCACGGGAAGCGAACGGAAGGGGCAAGCGGTCACGGAACGAATCTCCGCCCCGTGTGGCCGGGGCTGCATCGACGCGGAAGGGCGTGCGGACTATGTTCGGCGATGAAGAAAGCGTAAAGCACCGTTGTATAGAATTCCGATGAAGCTTGCTTCGTCTTCCGCCGAAGGACGCCCGATTACCATGGGCCCTGCCGGCTGTCTCGCCCGTTGTCTTTGCCCGCTGCGCTGTTCGTCGTCTCGCCGTGCTTTCCCGCTACAGCCTGCCGCGAGGCTCCGCCAGCGGAGCTGTCGGAGCCTGCCCTCTACGCCCATTTCGTGCCCGCAAGCCCTTCCGCGCCTCACGTGCCCTCTTCCTGGCCTCCCGTGCCCCGGAGTTCTCGATGAACCGAACTGCTCTTCTGCCGCGCGCCCTGCTGGTCGGCGCGATCGCCTCGCTCGCTGCGGCCTGCGCCGGCGGCAATCAGCCGCCGTCTCCCCAGGTGCCGGCCGGGCCGGGCTACTCTTCGCCGATCACCGCCGACCAGGTGGTGGGCAAGTGGGGCCTCGCGGCCTTCCACCGGCCCGAGGACGCCGCGCGCACCGAGCAGCAGGCCCAGCAGGGATGCCGGCAGCCTTATGTCATTAATCGCGGCTCCAGCGGCGGCTTCATGATGTACCTCGCCGACCAGTCGGAGCCCTCCGAGGTCGTGTCGAAGCAGAACCCGCCCGGCCCGATCTATATCGGCCTGCCGGACGAGCCGCCGGGGGGCGACGGCGATCGCGAGGTGCTGCGCTTCGACGGCTCGGTGATGGTACTCAAGTGGCTCGACAAGGAAGTCGCCGGCCGCTACGGCACCATGGTCTATGTCCGCTGCCCGCAGCAGTGAGCCACAGATGGCCACTCGCGCATCAACGGCACCTCGCGCAACGACGGTCGCGCGCGAGGTGCCGGCCGCATCCGGCCGAGCGATGACGGGCGAGGCTGCCGCGGCCCTCGTCCGTCCCGGCCGCGCCGCGGCCATGTCGGCCTGCGCCGCCGTGGCGACGAGGGCGGCCTGCGCCGCCGTGGCGACGCTGGCGCTTCTGACCTTTCCGGCGGCGGCGCAATATTACGAGTATGGCTATGGCGGCGGCCAGCGGCCGTGGCAATCCGGCGGGCGCGGCTGGCAGCCGGGCTCCGGCTATGCCTATCCGCCCGGCCTCAATGACGACCGCGCCGCCAACCTGCCGGCATCGCGCCGCCCGGTCTACGCACCCGCCCCCTATGACGGATCGGACGGCAGCGCCCGCAGCGCGGCCTTCGGCACCGGCCGGACGATCGACCGGCTGTCGCGGCAGATCGTGCTCTACCCCTCCGGCGAGGCGCCGGGCACGATCGTCATCAACACCTCCGAGCACTACCTCTATCTGGTGCTCGGCGAGGGCAAGGCGCTGCGCTATGCGGTGGGCGTCGGGCGCGAGGGCTTCGCCTGGAGCGGCACCCAATACATCACCCGCAAGAAGGAATGGCCGGACTGGCGGCCGCCTCAGGAGATGCTGGAGCGCCGCCCGGATCTGCCGGCCTACATGCCCGGAGGCCCGGAAAACCCGCTGGGCGCGCGCGCACTCTATCTCGGCGACACCCTCTACCGCATCCACGGCTCCAACGAGCCGGAGACGATCGGCCGCTCGGTGTCCTCGGGCTGCATCCGCATGCTGAACGACGATGTCGAGGACCTGTACGAGCGGGTCGACATCGGCACCAAGGTGAAGGTGCTGTAGACGGAAAAGGGCGCGGCCCGGCCGCGCCCGTCCGCTCGACGGCCTCAGGCCCAGCCGCTGTCGTCGGAGCTGTCGTCGAGAAAGCCGCCATCGTCATTGCCGTAATCGGCAAGGTCGGTGCCGCTGTCGGTGCCCGCGGCGGTGTCGTCTCCGCCGAAAGGCCACAGCCCGTTGGTGACGCCCTGCCCGGCCGTGTCGCTGCCCGCATCGCCGGCATCCTTCGCCGAATCGCCCCACGGGCTCGCGGCGGAGACGCCGTCCTTCGTATTCTCGGTGATGTTCTGCGTGATGTTCTCGGTCACGTTCTCGGTGGCGTGGCCGCCGAACGGACTGCCGGCCCCGCCCATCATCGAGCGGATGCCGTCGAACAGCAGGGCGCCGCCGGCGACGCCCGCCGCCGTGGTGAGCGCGCTCGAGAGGAAGCCCCCGCCGCCGAATCCTCCGCCAAAGCGGCCCTGCGGCGCCGCCTGCTGGAAGCCCGGCTGCTGGCCGTAACCGCCCTGCTGGAAGCCTCCGCCACCCTGCCCGTAGCCAGCCTGCCCGTAGCCGCCCTGCCCGTAACCCGGCTGCGCGGCCTGCGCGCCGCCCTGATAATCGGCCTGCGGCGAGATCGTGCGCTGGCCGGCAGCGGGCACCGAGGTCGAGCGGGCGGCGGCGCCAAGACTGCCGCCAAGACCGCCGCCCAGCAGGCCGCCGAGGAACGACCCACCGGAGGACGGCTTCGCGGCTTCGTCCTTCGCCGCCTTCAGCTCGGCTTCCAGCGCGGCGATGCGCTGCGCGGCCTGGTTCAGCGCGTGCTCCTGCACCAGCACGGTCTGCGCCAGCGCATAGGGCGCGTGCGGCGCCGCGACGACATGACGGTTGATGAGGTCTTCCGCATCGGGATCGCGGGGCGCATTGGCGATGGGTGCCATCTTCTCGAACAGACCGTCGATCAGCGCGCGTTCTTCGGCGTTCATCGTCCCCTCCATGGGTTGCCGTGGGAGCGATATGAGTCCCCGAGCAAGGCGGTGAAAGGGCGGTCTTCGTGAAATTTCCGTCATCCGGCGCGCGGGCGCAGGGTCATGCGCACAGATACCGTCCCCCGGTCGCCGCGGATTTTGCCGGCCCTCACCGGCTTCATGTGGACGCCGCCTCCATCGCCCCAGCCATGCGCCGCGCGGGATTGGCGCAAGGCGGGCGTCTCCGCTATGGTCCGCGCGCTGCGGCGCCGGCGCCGCAGCGCCTTGCGGCGCCTCAGGGAGCAGATGATGGCCGACAGCCAGACCCGCACGACAGACGGAGCCGACGCGACCACCCATTTCGGCTTCCGCGACGTGCCGCTCGGCGAGAAGCAGACGCTGGTGGACGACGTGTTCCGCTCGGTCGCCCGCCGCTACGACCTGATGAACGACCTGATGTCGATGGGCCTCCACCGCGTGTGGAAGGACGCCCTCGTCTCCAAGCTCCGCCCGCCGCGGAACGAGCGTCCTTTCGCCCTGCTCGACATTGCGGGGGGCACCGGCGATGTCTCGTTCCGCACGGTGGAGGCGGGCGGGCCCAACACCCATGCCACGGTCGCCGACATCAATGGCGAGATGCTCGCCGTGGGCCGCGAGCGGGCGGAAAAGCGCGGCCTTGCGGACCGCCTCGATTTCGTCGAGGCCAATGCCGAAGACCTGCCCTTCCCGGACGCCTCGTTCGACGCCACCACCATCGCCTTCGGCATCCGCAACGTGCCGCGCATGGACAAGGCGCTGGCCGAGATGCGCCGCGTGCTGAAGCCGGGCGGGCGCTGCTTCGTGCTGGAATTCTCGCGCGTCGACGTGCCGGGCCTCGACGCCATCTACGACACCTATTCCTTCAAGGTCATCCCCGGCCTCGGTCGGCTGGTGACCGGGGATGCCGAATCCTATCGCTACCTCGTCGAGTCCATCCGCCGCTTCCCCCCGCCAGAGGCCTTTGCCGAGCTGATGCGCAATGCCGGGCTCTCCCGCGTGGCCTATACCCCGCTCACCGGCGGCATCGTGGCGCTGCATTCCGGCGTTCGGATCTGAGGGGGCTTTGTGGGAACTCCGCTTGGAGATGCGCTGAGGCTGGTCCGTGCCGGCTATGTCCTCGCCCGCGAGGGCGTGCTGTCCCGCCTCGACTTCGGCGGCGCCCCGCCGGGCGCGGCAGAAGCCTTCACCCTTGCCCGCCTGATCGAGCGGCGCGGCGCCGGCAGCGGCGCGGCCCGGCTCTCCGCCGCCCTGACCCGGCTGGGACCGTCCTATGTGAAGCTCGGCCAGTTTCTCGCCACCCGCCCGGACGTGGTCGGCCCGGAGCTGGCGAAGGACCTCGAAACCCTGCAGGACCGGATGCCGCCCTTCGCGCAAGCGGAGGTCGACGCGGCGATGCTGCGCACCTTCGACCGGCCGGCAAGCGAGGTCTATGAGACGCTCGGCCCGCCGATCGCCGCCGCCTCCATCGCCCAGGTGCATCGCGGCACGGCGCGCGATGAGGAAGCCGGGCGCGCCGTTACCCGAACCGTCGCGGTGAAGGTGCTGCGGCCGGACGTGCAGCGCCGCTTCCGCACCGATCTCGGCTCCTTCTACCGCGCCGCCCGGCTCGGCGAGCAGCTCTCCGCCGAGGGCCAGCGCCTGCGGCTGGTCGCCATCGTCGACACCCTGGCCCGCTCGGTCTCGATGGAGATGGACCTGCGGCTGGAGGCCGCCGCGCTGTCCGAGCTGGGCCAGAACACGGCGGAAGACGGCGATTTCCGCGTGCCGGCGGTGGACTGGGACCGCACCGGGCGCGAGGTCCTGACCACCGAATGGATCGACGGCATCAAGCTGAACGACCTCGCCGGGCTCAGCGCCGCCGGGCACGATTTGCCGGAACTGGGACGTATCGTGATGCAGTCCTTCCTGCGCCACGCCCTGCGCGACGGCTTCTTCCACGCCGACATGCATCCGGGAAACCTCTTCGTGGACGCCGAAGGCCGGCTGGTGGCGGTCGATTGCGGCATCATGGGCCGGCTCGACCAGAAGGAGCGGCGCTTCCTCGCCGAGATCCTGTTCGGCTTCATCACCCGCAACTGGCGCCGCACCGCCGAGGTGCATTTCGAAGCCGGCTATGTACCCCGCCACCATTCGGTGGACGACTTCGCCCAGGCGATCCGCGCCATCGGCGAGCCGATCCATTCCCGCCGTGCCGACCAGATCTCGATGGCCAAGCTCCTGACCCTGCTGTTCGAGGTCACGGCGCTGTTCGACATGAAGACCCGGCCGGAGCTTCTGCTGCTGCAGAAGACCATGGTGGTGGTCGAGGGCGTCGCCCGCTCGCTCGATCCGCAGCTCAACATGTGGAGGACGGCCGAGCCCGTGGTGCGCGCCTATATCGAGCGCAATCTCGGCCCCGCCGCGCGGATCGGCGAGGTGGCGGACGGAGTCAGTGCGCTCGGGCGCGGGGTGCAGGCGCTGCCGATGCTCGTCGCCCACGGCCAGCGCATCGCCGCCCAGCTCGACGAGGCCACCCGCGAGGGCCTCGCCCTCGCGCCCGAGACGGTGAAGGCGATCGGCCGGGCCGAAGGACGCGGCAATCGCTGGACGAGCGTGGCATTGTGGATCATCGCTGCGCTGCTGGCGTGGCAGGTCTTCCACTAGGCAAGGGAGCGGCAGCATGACCAGCCCGCCCATGGACGGCACGCATATCGACGCCTCCCTCGACGGCGCCCGCCTGCTGCTCGTCATCGGCGGGGGCATCGCCGCCTATAAGAGCCTCGACCTCATCCGCCGGCTCAAGGAGCGCGGCGCCACCGTGCGAGTGGTGATGACGGAAGCCGCGCAGCGCTTCGTCACCCCGCTCGCCGCCGGCGCGCTGTCCCACGAGCCGGTCTACACCGACCTGTTCGACCGGCAGGCCGAGCAGGATATCGGCCATATCCGCCTCGCCCGCGAGGCCGACCTCATCCTCGTCGCCCCCGCCACCGCCGACCTCATGGCGAAGATGGCGCATGGCCTCGCCGACGACCTCGCCTCCGCCATCCTGCTCGCCGCCCGCGCGCCGGTGCTGGTCGCGCCCGCCATGAACCCGGCGATGTGGGCGCATCCCGCCACCCGCCGCAACGCCGCGACGCTGCGGGGCGACGGCATCGCCTTCATCGGCCCGAACAGCGGCCCGATGGCCGAGCGCGGCGAGGATGGCGCCGGCCGCATGGCCGAGCCGCTGGCGATCGCCCACGAGGCCGCCCGCCTGCTCGCGGCGCCCCGCGCGACCGGCGCGCTCGCCGGCCGCCATGTGCTGATCACCTCCGGCCCGACCCATGAGCCGATCGACCCGGTGCGCTACATCGCCAACCGCTCCTCCGGCAAGCAGGGTCACGCCATCGCCGCCGCCGCCGCCGCCGCCGGGGCGCGGGTCACGCTGGTGTCCGGCCCGGTGAGCCTGCCGGATCCGCCCGGCGTGACGGTGGTCCATGTCGAGACCGCGCGGCAGATGCTGGCGGCGGCGGAAGCCGCGCTGCCGGCCGACATCGCGGTGTTCGCCGCCGCCGTCGCCGACTGGCGCACCGCCGATGCCGCCGGCCAGAAGATGAAGAAGGACGGTTCGGGTACGCCCGCGCTCGCCCTCGTCGAGAACCCGGACATCCTCGCCACCATCGCCCGCCTGCCCGCCGGACGCCGGCCGGGGCTTGTGGTCGGCTTCGCCGCGGAGACCGAGAACGTCATCGCCTACGCCACCGCCAAGCGGGCCCGCAAGGGCTGCGACTGGATCGTCGCCAACGACGTCTCGCAAAGCGGCGAGGTGCCCGGCGGGGTGATGGGCGGGGACAGCAACGCGGTCTATCTGGTCGCGGCGGAGGGCGTCGAGCACTGGCCCATGGCCGCCAAGAGCGAGGTGGCGCGCCGCCTCGTCGCCCGCATCGTCGAGGCCGTCGGCCCCATCGCGCAGGAAACCGAATGACCGCCATGCCCCTGTCCGTCCCGGTGATGCGGCTGCCGCACGGTGCCGACCTGCCTTTGCCGGCCTATGCCACCGCCGGCGCCGCCGGGCTCGACCTCATCGCCGCGCTGCCCGAGGACGCCCCGCTCACCCTCGACCCGCTCGCCCGCGCCGCGGTGCCGACAGGGATCGCCCTCGCTTTGCCGGACGGCTTCGAGGCGCAGGTGCGCCCGCGCTCCGGCCTTGCGCTGAAACACGGCGTGACGGTGCTGAACGCGCCCGGCACGGTCGATGCGGATTATCGCGGCGAGGTGAAGGTGCTGCTGGTGAATCTCGGTTCCGAGCCTGTCACCTTCACCCGCGGGCAGCGCATCGCCCAGCTCGTCGTGGCCCCGGTGACGGTGATTCAGCTCACGGAAACCGGTGATTTGGAAAAAACAACACGTGGAGATGGTGGTTTCGGCTCCACGGGGCTCGACGGCGGCGCCGGATCGCGCTAGCCAAGGGTCCATGCCGCGTCTGTCCGACAAAAGCCTGCTCGCCATTGCCGCCGTCGTCGATGTCGCCCTCCATGCGCGCGGCACGCCGGTGGCCGCCAAGGCGCTTGCCGCCCGGCACGATCTCCCTCCCCGCCATCTGGAACCGGTGCTGCAGGCCCTCGTCCATGCCGGCGTGCTGAAGGGCGTGCGCGGGCCGCGCGGCGGCTATGAGCTCGCTCGCGAGCGCCGCCGCATCACGGTGGCCGAGGTGGTGCGGGTGGTGGAAGCCGACGCCGAGGAGGCCATGGCCGATTTCCCCTCCATCGTGCGCGACGTGGTGCAGCCCGCCGTCGCCGAGGCGGAGCGCACCTTCGAAACCGCGCTGGAAGCGGTAACGGTGGAAGAACTCTGCCGCAAGGCGCTGCAGACCGAGGGCCGGCGCGGCGTGCCGGAAGGCATAGATTTCACCATCTAGAATTGTTGTTATCAAGATTTCTCGACGCGCAAGCGTGAATATGCTAGGCGCAGTTCCGAATGCGGGCGCGACACCTTATATGCTCCCGCAACCGGACCCTTGATTTCCGGATTCTCGGGAGACGTCCATGGCCGAATCCACCTCCTCCAAGCCCGGTCGCGGCCGGGTCTACAGCTCCATCACCGAGACCATCGGCAACACCCCGCTGGTCGAGCTGCACCGCCTGCCGGCGCAGCGCGGGGTGAAGGCGCGGATCCTCGCCAAGCTCGAATTCTTCAACCCTATCTCCAGCGTGAAGGACCGCATCGGCGTGTCCATGATCGAGGCGATGGAAGAGGCCGGCGTGCTGAAGTCGGGCACCGTGCTGGTGGAGCCCACCTCCGGCAATACCGGCATCGCGCTCGCCTTCGTCGCGGCCGCGCGCGGCTACCGGCTCATCCTCGTCATGCCGGAATCGATGTCGATCGAGCGCCGCAAGATGCTGGCGCTGCTCGGCGCCGAACTGGTGCTGACGCCGGCGGCGCAGGGCATGCGCGGCGCCGTCACCCGCGCCGAGGAACTGGTGCGCGAGCTGCCCGACGCCATCATTCCCCAACAGTTCCGCAATCCCGCCAACCCGGCCATCCACCGCGTCACCACCGCGGAGGAGATCTGGAACGACACCGACGGCGCGGTCGATGCGGTGGTTTCGGGCGTCGGCACCGGCGGCACCATCACCGGCATCGGCCAGGTGCTGAAGCCGCGCAAGGCCTCGCTGAAGATGATCGCGGTGGAGCCGGAGGACAGCCCGGTGCTCTCCGGTGGCCAGCCCGGCCCGCACAAGATCCAGGGCATCGGCGCCGGCTTCGTGCCGGACGTGCTGGACCGCTCGGTGATCGACGAGGTGATCACGGTCGGCAACCAGACCGCCTTCGAGACCGCCCGCGCCGTGGCCCGGCTCGACGGCATCCCGGTTGGCATTTCCTCCGGCGCCGCGCTCGCCGCCGCGCTGGAAGTCGGCGCCCGGCCGGAGATGGAGGGCAAGACCATCGTGGTCATCATCCCCTCCTTCGCCGAGCGCTACCTCTCGACCGCCCTGTTCGAAGGGCTCTGAGGCGGGCAGCGGCAGGGCGCGACCCGGCCGTGAGGAACGGGGCAGCGGGCGGAACCCGTCTGCCCCTTCTTTTTGCGGTCGCCGCCCGGCCCTCTCGCCCGAACGGTGGGGATGCGTCGCGACGCCCGAGATGCCGCCTCGCCGTTTCCCCGAGGCCTCGGCTGCGACCGGGAGCGTTCCTTGCCCCGCACGGCGGCTGACCGTGCAGTATCGGAACGAACGGAGATCCGCCCGGCCCAGCTTTTCGCTTCGCTGCTGCCGGCATGGGAAGGGCCCGCCCGGCAACGCCGTGGCCGCATCGGGACCGGCCATGACGGCGGACGGGCGGCTGAGTCCCCCGCCAGCGAATCGGCCGCGAAACGCGCCTCCCTGGCTCCCCGTGCAACGCGTCACGCTCTCCGACGGGGGGCAGGTCGAGGGATAGGGCATGCGGCGCGTGCGGCCTTCCTGCCATTCCCTCGCCCGCGCAGGCCCGTTCGCCTCCCGACCCGGAGAGGAAAGGCCGCATCCGGCAAAGGCCCGGCCGTCCACCTGCACAGGCGATGAGACGCATCATGCGGCGAGCTTCCTGCCCGCCGGGCCAAGTGACACGCGCATCCCGAACGCGGCTGCATCCGCCCGTGCCAGAGGCTGGTGAACGCCCGCGACACCGGCGACCGGTGCAGCCATACCGGCAGTGTCGCCCCCGGTTTCAACACCCCCCGCATCGGGCCTTCTGCCGGGAGTCCCGCTTGGTTAAAGTCAGGGTGATTCGCGGCGGGCGAAGCGCGGTGAGGCCCCGCGCCAGTGCGCCTTTGGGGGAATGGCACGGTGCCGGGGGGCATCGCGCGGCGACAAGGGGGCGACGGCCAGATGGTGCGGCACAGCGGGACCGGAGCCGGGGGCGCGGCGGCAACGTCGCGGCATGCGACCTGCGCTGTCCGCGAAGCCGGTGCCGACCAGCGCCAGAGCCAGCCGCGAGCCTCCCGCACGCCAACCGCCTGCTCGCCGGCCGCCCGCCCACAGGACGCGGAGCCCGGCGCCGCCCATCGCTCCGGCGATACCCCGCGCATGGCTTCGGCCGCCGCGCGCCCCTTCCGCCGCGCGCTCCTCGCCTCCGCTTCCCTCGCCTCGCTTCTCGCCACCGCCGGCACCGCGATGGCCGTCCCGCTGGCGGGTCCGTTCGGCGACGCCGCCCGCGCGCTCGGGCAGCTCGATCGCGGCGAGGTCACCGGGCTCGCCTTCATGGCGGGGCTGCTCGCCTTCGCCACCACCACCGCCATCGTGCATCTGCGCTTCCGCCGCTTCGCCAATGCCCGCGAGGCGGAAGCCCATGCCGACATATCCCGGCTCGAGGCCCAGCTCGCGGAAAGCCGCGCGCTCCTCCTCACCGAGCCGCAGGTGATCGTGGTGTGGCGCGAGCCCGCCGGCGCGCCGGAGATCCTCGGCCCCGCCGTCACCCTCACCGGCTCGGCGGCGCCGCTGCGGCTGCTCGCCTTCGGCTCCTGGCTCGCACCGGGCTCGGCGAGTGCGATCGACCATGCGGTGGACGATCTTCGCCGCGCCGGCATCGCCTTCACCCTGCCGCTCGTCACCCATGACGGCCGGCATGTGGAGGCCGAGGGGCGCCCGGTCGGCAGCGCGGTGATGCTCCGGCTGCGGGAGGTCACCGGCGCCCGGCAGGAGCTTGCCGCCACCCGCGAGGACCAGCGGCGGCTGGAAGGCGAGGCTGCGGGCCTGCGCAGCCTGCTCGGGCGCCTGCAGCACGCCGCCTGGCTGCGCGACGGCGACGGGCGCCTCGTCTGGGCCAATGCCGCCTATGCCCATGCGGTCGAAGCCTCCGACGCCGGCGACGCGGTGGCGCGCGACCTGCCTCTGCTCGACCATGCCGGCCGACGCTCGGCGCATGAGGCACAGGCGAAGGGCGGCGCCTATGCGGCGCGGCTGCCGGTCATCGTCGCCGGCTCGCGCCGGGTGCTGGACGTGGTGGAGGTGGCAACGGGAGACGGCTTTGCCGGCCTCGCCCTCGATGCCACCGAGGCGGAAAGCGTGCGCGCCGAATTCGCCCATGCGGTCGCAGCCCATCGCCGCACGCTGGACCGGCTCTCCACCGCGGTGGCCATCTTCGGCGGCGACCGGCGGCTGGTGTTCCACAATGCCGCCTATGCAAGGCTGTTCGACCTCGACCCCGCCTTCCTTGAAGACCGGCCGTCCGACAGCGCGGTGCTGGATCGGCTGCGCACCACCCGCCGCCTGCCGGAACAGGCGGATTTCCGCGCCTGGCGCGAGGAACTGCACAAGGCCTATCACGCCATCGAGCCGCGCGAGCACGCCTGGCACCTGCCCGGCGGGCGCACGCTGCGCGTCGTCACCGCGCCGAACCCGGAAGGCGGCGTCACCTATCTCGCCGACGAGGTGACCGAGCATCTCGCGCTGGAAAGCCGCGTCGATGCGCTCGCGCGCCTGCAGACCGAGACGCTGGATGGCCTCGCCGAGGCGGTGGCGGTGTTCGGCTCGGACGGCCGGCTCGGCCTCAGCAACCCCGCTTTCGCCACGCTCTGGCAGCTCCCGCCCGGCGCGCTGGCCGATCGCCCGCACATCGACCGGTTGATGGCGCTGTGCGCCGGACAGGTGGCGAAGCCGGAGATCTGGCGCAGCCTGCGCGAGGCCGTGACCACCATGGAGAAGCGCGCGCCGCTGCGCATCCGCATGGAGCGGCGCGACGGTTCGGTGCTGGACGGCGCCACCCAGCCGCTGCCGGATGGCGGCACGCTCATCACCTTCCGCAACGTGACGGACAGCGTGAAGATGGAGCGGGCCCTCGTCGAGCGCAACGAGGCGCTGGAGGCGGCCGACCACCTCAAGAGCACCTTCGTCAGCCACGTCTCCTACGAGCTGCGCTCGCCGCTCACCACCATCATCGGCTTCGCCCAGCTTCTCGGCGACGACGCCACGGGCCCGCTCGCCCCCAAGCAGCGCGATTATGTGAGCCACATCACCGAATCGAGCGCGGCCCTGCTCGCCATCATCAACGACATCCTCGACCTCGCCACCATCGACGCCGGCACCATGGCGCTGGAGCTCGGCACGGTGGACATCCGCGCCGCGATGGAGGCCGCCGCCGAGGGCATCCGCGACCGGGTGGCGGAGCGCGAGATCCGGCTGGTGCTGGAAGTCTCCGAGCGTGCCGGCAGCTTCCTCGCCGACGAGCGGCGGGTGCGGCAGATCCTCTACAACCTGCTGTCCAACGCCGTCGGCTTCGCTCCCGAGGGCTCCACCGTCACCCTCTCGGCCGAACGCACGCCGGAAGCGGTGCGCTTCCGTGTGCGCGACGAGGGGCCGGGCATCGCCCCCGAACTTGCCTCCCGCGTGTTCGACCGTTTCGAGAGCCGCACCTCGGGCTCGCGTCACCGCGGCGTCGGGCTCGGGCTTTCCATCGTGCGCTCGCTCATGGAGCTGCATGGCGGGCTGGTGCAGATTGGCGCGGCGCCGGGCGGCGGCACGCTCGTGACCTGCACCTTCCCGCTCGATCGCGACACCACCCAGCAGGCGGCGGAGTGACCCCCGATGGTTCAGCCTCCCCATCCTCCGCGCCCGCCCGGCTCGCCGCCGGGTTCGCCGCCGAACGTTCCGCCGAATCTGCCGCCCCGCCTGCCGACCCCGGCCCGGCGCCCGGCCAATCCCGCCCCGCCGGCGGGCGGCGCGGCCTCCCACGCCGCGGTGTGGGACGTGGTGCTGCCGGACGAGGGCGCCACCCGGCGCCTCGCCATGGACCTTTCCATGCTGCTCGCCCCCGGCGACATGGTGGCGCTGTCGGGTGATCTCGGCGCCGGCAAGACCACGCTCGCCCGCGCCCTGGTGCGCGAGATCGCGGGCGACGACGCCCTCGAGGTGCCGAGCCCGACCTTCACGCTGATGCAGGTCTATGACCTCCCGCGCGGCCGGCTGGTCCACGCCGATTTCTACCGCATCGAGGAGCCGGAGGAGCTGGAGGAGATCGGCTGGTCGGAAATGGCCGACGACGCCGTCGTGCTCGCCGAATGGCCGGAGCGGGCTCGCGGCCTGATGGGGCCGGACCGGCTGGACATCCACATCGCGCTGGTGCCGGATTCCGGGCCGAATGTGCGGCGGCTGCGTCTCGTCGGCCATGGCCGGCTCTCGACCGGCCTCACCCGGATGCGCGCCATCCGCCGGCTGATCGACATGGCCGGCTTCGGCGCGGCCCGGCGGCACCACGTGCAGGGCGACGCCTCGACCCGCGCCTATGAGCGCCTCGTGCTGGCCGACCGCACCGCCATCCTCATGAACGCCCCGCACCGGCCGGACGGCCCTCCGGTGCGCGACGGCAAGCCCTACAGCCAGATCGCCCATCTGGCGGAAGACGTCACGCCCTTCGTCGGCATGGCGCGGGGCCTCAAGCAGCGCGGCTTTTCCGCCCCCGCGCTCTATGCCGCCGACCTGCAGGAAGGCCTGCTGCTGCTGGAGGATTTCGGCCATGAGGGCGTGGTGGAGGGCGACCCGCCCGGCCCGATCGCCGAGCGCTACGAGACCGCGATCGACCTGCTCGCCGAGCTTCACATGCTCGACCTGCCGCACCGCCTGCCGGTGGGCCCGCGGGTCGACTACTCCATCCCGCGCTACGATCTCGACGCCCTGCTGATCGAGGTCGAGCTGCTGCTGGACTGGTATCTGCCCCATCGCGGCGCCCCCGAGCCGACCCCGCCGGAGCGGGCCCAGTTCCGCAAGCTGTGGGAGCGCGCGCTGCAGGCCCCCCTGTCGCAGAAGCCGGCCTGGGTGATGCGCGACTACCACTCGCCCAATTTGATGTGGCTGCCGGAGCGCGAGGGCATCCAGCGCCTCGGCCTGCTCGACTTCCAGGACGTGGTGATGGGCGCGCCGGCCTATGACGTGGTGTCGCTCACCCAGGACGCCCGCATCGACGTGCCGGAGGCGACCGAGCTCGCCTTGCTCGCGCGCTATGTCGGCAAGCGCCGCGCCAACCCGGCCTTTTCGGTTCCGCAGTTCCTCGCCAGCTATGCGGTGCTCGGCGCCCAGCGTTCCAGCAAGATCCTCGGCATCTTCGCCCGGCTGAACCGGCGCGACGGCAAGCCCGCCTATCTGCGCCACATCCCGCGCATCTGGCGCTATCTGGAGCGAAGCCTCGCCTTCCCGGAGCTCGCCGAGCTGAAGGCGTGGTATGACGCGCATGTGCCGGCGCCCGCCGCCACCACGCCCGACCCGAGCGAACCGCCCGTTTCCGAATGAATGCGAACAACTCAGCCGCCGCCCGCCGGCCGGCCCCGATACGGACCGCGATGGTGCTGGCCGCCGGCCTCGGCACCCGCATGCGCCCGCTCACCGACCGCATGCCCAAGCCCCTGGTCGAGGTCGCGGGCCAGCCGCTGATCGATCATGTGCTGGACCGGCTGGTCGATGCCGGCGTCGCGCGTGCGGTGGTCAACGTCCATCACCACGCCGACCAGCTCGTCCGCCATCTCAAGGGCCGACGCGACATCGAGATCGTCATCTCGGACGAGCGCGACGCCCTGCTCGAGACCGGCGGCGGGGTGGTGCGCGCGCTGCCTCTGCTCGGGGAAGGACCGTTCTACACCATCAACGCCGACACCTTCTGGATCGAGGGCATCCGGCCCAATCTGCCGGCGCTGGCGGAGGATTTCGACCCGGCGCGGATGGACGTGCTGCTGCTCTGCGCCGCCACCGTCGCCTCGGTCGGCTATTTCGGGCGCGGCGACTTCATCATGGACGGCGCCGGCCGGCTGGAACCGCGCGGCGAGCGCATCGTCGCCCCCTTCGCCTTCGCCGGCGCGGCGCTATGGCGACCCGGCCTGTTCGCCGACGCGCCGCAGGGCGCTTTCTCCCTGTCCCGCCTGTTCCGCGCCGCCGCCGAGAAGGGCCGGCTCTACGGCATGCGGCTCGAAGGCGTGTGGATGCATGTCGGCACCCCCGAGGCCATCGCACAGGCCGAGGAGGCGATCCGCCGCTCGGTGGATTGAGGCGACCCGGCATCATCCGGCCCTGCCGTCCCGCCAAGGTGCGCGGGGACCCGTGATGAACGGGGACGGCAGGGCCGATGCCCCCGCCGCGCCGGAGCCGGCATCCCGGACAGCGGAAGGCCGATCCGGCATCGCACCTAGCCGGGCGGCCCCCTTCGCCGACCGGACGAACCCAATTCTCCGGCTACGCCTGCGGCCGGGATGACGGCCGGCATGGCACCACTGACGGAGGTCACGGAGGCGGAGTGCCGCTGCGCGAGGCGCGAGGTGCCCCCCTTCCGCTTTCCGGCGAAAGATGGAACCTTCCGGCAAGCTTTCGCCCCTGATTCCCTTGTCTGCCCGCAAGCGGCGCGAGCCCGTTGCGCGGGCGCCGTTTCCGCAACGGCCCGTGCCCCGGCGGCCGGGACCAGCCGCCGCCCGAGGAGACGCACCCCATGAGCGAGGAGACCAGCCGGCACGCCGCCGCCCCGCGCGTGCGCACCATCGCCTCTTCGGTGCCGTTCCTCGACTGCCTCGCGGATGCGCTGCTCGACGGCACGCTCATTCCCGGCTTTTCGCCTGGCGGCGATCCCTTCGCGCTGGTGCGGGCCAGCATCTATCTGCCCACCCGCCGCGCCTGCCGGCTGTTCGGCGAGACCCTGCTGCGCAAGACCATCGCGGCCGGCGGCGGCACGGCGGTGCTGCTGCCGCGCATCGTGCCGCTCGGCGAGATCGACGAGGACACGCTCGCCTTCGCCGACGCCTTCACCGACCCGCCGCTCCCGGTGCCCGAGACGCGGCGGCGGCTCGGCCTCGCCCGTCTGGTGCGGACATGGCGCGATGCGGTGGGCGAGGGGTCGGACAACCGGCAGGCGGTCGCCGCCGGGCCGGCCACCGAGCTGGCGCTGGCCGACGCGCTGGTCGGGCTGATCGACGAGATGTCGGCCCAGAACGTGCCGTGGTCGCGGCTCGACGACCTCGTTCCCGGCGAGCACGACGCCTATTGGGATCTGACGCTCGATTTCCTCAAGATCGCTCGCGACATGTGGCCCGCCATGCTGGCGGAGCAGCGGATGGTGGATGGCGGGGTGCGCCGCGACCAGCTCATCGACGCCGAGGTGGAGCGCCTGCGCAGCCTTGGCGCCGCGGCCGGCCCGGTGGTGGCGGCGGGCTCCACCGGCTCCATGCCGCGCACCGCGCGCCTGCTCGACACCGTGGCCCGGCTGCCGCTCGGCTGTCTCGTGCTGCCCGGCCTCGATACCTCGCTGGACGAGGCCGCGTGGAACGCCCTGCTGGCCGAGGACGACCCCAGCCCGAGCCATCCGCAATTCGGCCTTGCCGCGTTGCTGAGCCGGCTCGGTGTCCGGCGCGCGGATGTCCTGCCCCTTCATCCGCCGGCCGCAGCCGACCGGGAATGGCTGCTCTCCGAGGCGCTGCGCCCGGCCGCCACCACGGATCGCTGGGCCGGACTCGCCGAGGTCGAACCGCAGGCCCGTCTCGCCCGCGGCTTCGCCGGCGCCACGGTGATCGAGGCCGACGATTCCCGCGAGGAGGCGCTGGTCATCGCCCTCGCCTTGCGCGAGGCGCTGGAGACGCCCGGCCGGAGCGCCGCCCTCGTCACCCCGGACCGCGACCTCGGCCGCCGGGTAGCGGCGGAGCTGCTGCGCTTCGGCATCGCCATCGACGATTCCGCCGGCGTGCCGCTGTCGGAAACCCCGCTCGGCCGCTTCGTCCGGCTGGTGGCCGGCGTGGTCGAGCAGCGCTTTGCCCCGGTGCCGCTCTCGGCATTGCTCCGCCACCCCCTCGCCCGCTTCGGGCAGGAACGGGCGCTCCATGAGGCCGCCGCCGACGCGCTGGAGCTGATGCTGCTGCGCGGACCGCGCCCGGCCGCCGGCAGCGACGGCCTCATCGCCGCGGCGGACGCCTTCTCGGCCGGCGACGTGCACCCGTCCGATCCGCGCGCGAAGCTGACGGAAGAGGCGCAGCAGGCCGCCCGCGACCTCGCCCGCCGCATCGCCGCCGCGCTCGGTCCCCTCGTCGCGCTGGACAGCGGCACCCACTCCTTCGCCGCGCTAGTGGAGGCCCATCACGCCGCTCTCGCCGCCGCGACGGACGACGCGCAGGCCCTCGCCGATCTCGCCGCCCCCTTCGAGCAGCTCGCCGACGGTGCATTGTGGGCGGCCCCGCAGACGCTGTCGGACTATGCCGAGCAGCTCCCCGCTTTGCTCGCCGCCATGCCGGTGCGCGCCGCCCTGGTGCCGGAGGCGCGGCTGCGCATCCTCGGCCCGCTGGAAGCCCGCCTCGTCAGCGTCGACCGGGTGGTGCTGGGCGGTCTGGTGGAAGGGACATGGCCCGGCGCCGCGCGCACCGACCCGTGGCTCAGCCGCCCGATGCGCGCCAGCCTCGGCCTCGACGCGCCGGAGCGGCGCATCGGCCTGTCGGCGCACGACTTCGCGCAGGCCTGTGGCGCCCGCGAGGTGATTCTCAGCCGCGCCGCCAAGGTCGGCGGGGCGCCGACCGTGCCTTCGCGCTTCCTGCAACGCCTCGCCGCCGTGGCCGGCGACGCCAACTGGACCGCGGCGGTGGCGCGCGGCGACCGGTTGCGCGGGCTGGCGGCCCGGCTCGACAGCGTGCCCGCCCTGCCCCCCTTCGAGCGCCCGGCCCCGACGCCCCCGGTGGAGCTGCGCCCGACCAGCCTCAGCGTCACCGAGATCGAGACCTTCCTGCGCGACCCCTACTCCATCTATGCCCGCCACGTGCTGAAGCTGAACCCGCTAGAGCGGCTGGACGACGAGCCCGGCGCCTCCGAGCGCGGCACCGCGATCCATGAGGCGCTGGGCCGCTTTGCCGCTCAGTGGCCCGAAGCGCTGCCGGAGGATGCGGAAGCCCGGCTCGCGGCGATAGGGCGCGAGGCCTTCGCCCCGCTGCGGCCCTTCCCGGCGGAATACACGCTGTGGTGGGCGCGGTTCGAGGCGATGATCGGCTCCTATCTCGCCTTCGAGCGCGAACGCCGCGCCACCCGGCCCGCGATCGTCGCCGAGACCTTCGGCAGGATGGAGATTGCCGGCACGCGCGGGCCCTTCGTGCTGCGGGGCCGGGCCGACCGCATCGAGGTGTTCCGCGACGGGACGCTCGCCATCCTCGACTTCAAGACCGGTACCGTGCCGACCGCCCGGCAGACCCGCGTGAACTATTCCCCGCAATTGCCGCTGGAAGCCGCCATCGCCCGCGCCGACGGTTTCCGCAATGTGCCGCCCTTTCCGACGGCGGACCTCGTCTATGTGAAGATCGGCGGCACAGCGATCGAGGAGAAGAGCGTGGTCGAGGCCGATACCAGCGCCATGGACCTCGCCGAGGAGGCGCTGGCCCGGCTGCAGACGCTGCTGCACGCCTTCGAGAACCCGGCGCAGCCCTATGTCGCGCTGCGCCGCCCCATGTTCCGCGGCCGTTTCGGCGATTACGACCATCTGGCGCGGGTGAAGGAATGGTCGGTGAACGGCGAGGGAGAAGGCGAATGAGCGCAACGCCATCCACCGACGCCATCGGCCTTGCCACCGAGCGGCAGACTCTCGCCTCCGATCCCGACATCTCGGTCTGGGTCGCCGCCAATGCCGGCTCGGGCAAAACCCATGTGCTGGCGCGCCGGGTGATCCGGCTGCTGCTGCGCGGCGTCGCCCCCTCCCGCATCCTCTGCCTCACCTACACCAAGGCCGCCGCCGCCAACATGGCGAACCGGGTGCTCGGCGAATTGCGGAGCTGGGTGAGCCTGCCGGCCGCTGACCTCGACGCCCGCATCGAGGCCGCCGACGGCCCGATGCAGGGCGAGAGCGCCATCCGCCGCCGCGCCCACGCCCGCCGCCTCTTTGCCGCCGCGCTGGAGACGCCGGGCGGGCTGAAGATCCAGACCATCCACGCCTTCTGCAGCGCCCTGCTCCACCGCTTCCCCTTCGAGGCGGGGGTGCCGGCCGGGTTCGGCGACCTCGACGAGGCCGCCCGTGCCGACCTGCTGCGCCGGGTGCGCGAGGAGGTGGTGCTGGAGGCCGCCGCGGCGCCGTCGAGCGAGCGCGGCCGGGCGCTGGCCCATCTGGTCGCGGAAGTGTCCGACGCTGGACTGACTGCACTCCTCACTGGACTGATCGACCACCCCGAAACGCTGGCCGCGAGCCCCGCAGACATCGCAATGGCGGTGGGCGCGGAACCCGGCGCGGATGCACGCGAGATCGAGCGAAAAATCGTCGATGATGGCATTTTCGCACGCGGAGCCTGGCGCGGCTTCGCCGAGGCTCTGATCCAGGAAGGCGGCAACTGCGCCCGGCGCGGGCAGGCTCTGCTGGAGGCCGCGAGCGCCCCGGAGGCCTTCGTGGCCGATGCTTATGCCCGCGTTTTCTTCAAGGCCGATGGCGGCCCCTATGGCGACAGCCAGTTCGGCGCGGCCAAGGTGCGCGAGCGCTATCCGCAGATGCTGGCCGAGCGCGACCGGCTCATCCCGCTTGCCGCGCGTCTGACCGCCGCCCGTGCCGCAGCCCGCAGCGTGGCCGCTATCCTTTTGGCGAAAGAGGCTTTTTCCCGCTACGAAAAGGCCAAGCGGGCGCGCGGCCGGCTCGATTTCACCGACCTCATCACCGCCACACGCCGCCTGCTCGACCATGAGAACGGCTCGGCCTGGGTGCATTACAAGCTCGACCAGGGCATCGACCATGTGCTGGTCGACGAGGCCCAGGACACGAGCCCGGAGCAATGGGACGTCATCCGCCCGCTGGTGATGGAGTTCTTCGCCGGCGAAGGCGCACAGCCCCGCAACCGTAGCCTTTTCGTCGTTGGCGACGAAAAACAGTCCATCTTTTCATTTCAGGGCGCCGATCCGCGCCGTTTCGACGCGATGCGCGCCGAATTTTCCCGTCGCGCCGGCAGTGTCCGGTTCGAGCAGGTGCGGCTCCAGCACTCCTTCCGCTCGGCGCCGGGCATTTTGGAAGCGGTCGACACCGTATTCGGCCGCGAACAGGCCTATAGCGGCCTCACCGCAGAGCCGGAGGCCACCATCCACCAGCCGATCCACGCCGCCCTTCCGGCGCTGGTCGATATCTGGCAAGTTGAGAGGCCGGAGGAAAAAGTCGAGACCGATCAATGGACTCGCCCGCTCGACGCACCTGACGAGGACGACCCGGTGAGCCGGCTGGGCGAGAAGATCGCCCGACACGTCAAGGCCCGCATCGACGCCCGCTTTCCCGTCAGCCGGCGCAAGGACACAAGGCCGATCCGCCCCGGCGACGTCCTCGTTCTAGTGCGCCGGCGCGGCGGCATCTTCGAAGCGGTGATCCGTTCGCTGAAGAATCTCGGCGTCCCCGTGGCCGGCGCCGACCGGCTGAAGGTCGCCGAGCATATCGCGGTGATGGACCTGATGGCGCTCGGCGATTGCCTCCTGTCGCCCGATGACGAACTGGCCCTCGCCAGCGTGCTGAAAAGCCCACTTTTCGGCTTCAGCGAGAAGGATCTGCTGGATCTCGCTGCCCGGCGAACCCGCCGGCTCGGCGAGGAATTGCGGGCGCAGGCGCGGAGCCGTCCGCACTGGGCCGAAGCGGCGCAGATGCTGGATCGCCTGCGCGAGGAAGCGCTCACCCTGCGCCCCTTCGACTTCTACACGCGCGTGCTCACCCGCGAGCGGGGCCGGGCGAAGATGCTCGCCCGCCTCGGCCCGGAAGCCGCTGATGCGCTTGATGAAATGCTCACGCTGGCGCGCAGCTACGAGGGGATCGAGACACCGTCCCTCACCGGCTTCCTCGCCTTCCTGCGCCGGGGCTCGACCGATGCCAAGCGCGATATGGAAGCCGAGCGCGACGAGGTGCGGGTGATGACGGTGCATGGCGCCAAGGGGCTCGAGGCGCCCTATGTCATTCTCGCCGACACCACCGGCATGCCGCGCACCGGCGACGACGCCCGCCTCGTGCGCGCCGCGACGCCGGATGGACGTCCGCTCGCGTTGTTCTCGCCTTCGAAGAAGACGGACACCCCGGTCACCGCCGAGCTGCGCCAGCGCGGCGAGCAGGCGGCGCTCGATGAATACAGGCGCCTGCTCTATGTCGCGCTGACCCGTGCCGAAACCACGCTGGTGATCGCCGGCGCGCAGGGCCGCACCGAGCGCCGCCCGGACTGCTGGTACGATCTGGTGAGGACCGCCCTGGAGCCGGAAGCGGTCGAGATGCCGGCGGTCGGCTTTGCCGGCACCGTGCTGCGCTGGCGCGGGGACGGCGAGCCGGCGCCGGATGCCTTGCCTCCGGCCAAGGCCGACCCAAACGCCGCGGCGGTCTTCACGGAAGACGACCTGCTGGCCCGTCTGCGCATGTCCCCGGCGGAGGCGACGCCACACCCTCGCATTGCCCCGTCCGCTCTCCAGGCAGGGTCGGACAACCTTTCGGCCGAACGCCGGCGCGAACGCGAGGAAGCGCTGCGGCGCGGCGACCTCGTCCATCGGCTGCTGGCGGGCCTTCCCGGCCTGCCCGAGGCGGAGCGAGCGGAGGCCGGGCGACGCCTGCTCGACCTCCACGCCCGCGACTGGACCGGGGAAGCGCGGGACGAGGTGTTGCGCGCGGCGCTCGGCACGCTGGCGCTGCCGGATCTCGCGCCGCTTTTCGCGATCGACAGCCATGCCGAGGTACCGCTTATGGGCGTGCTCGACGACGGCACCACGGTGAACGGCCGCATCGACCGCATCGCCATCGAGCCGGGACGGATCCTGCTGGCCGACTTCAAAACCGACGCCCGGCCGCCGGCCACCCCGCTCGCCGGCCATGTGCACCAGATCACGCTCTATGCGCGCCTGGCGGAACGGCTCTTCCCGGGCCGCGCGGTGGATGCCCGCATCGTCTATACCGCCGGCCCGACGATCCATCGCATCGAGGTGCAGGCCCGTCGCTGAGGGCTCTGCGTCTTCCACAACCCTCACGTCGCCGTGACGCTCCTTGACGCCCCGGCGGGCGGCTCCCTACCTTGCATTCCGACCCGCGACTCTCGCTTTCATGAAAGGTGCACGCCATGGGCGTCGAAAAAGTGTCCGACTCCTCCTTCGAGACGGACGTCATCAATGCCTCCGAGCCGGTCATCGTCGACTTCTGGGCGGAGTGGTGCGGCCCGTGCCGCATGGTCGCCCCGGTGCTCGATGAAGTGTCCGGCGAGCTGGCGGGCAAGGTGAAGATCGTGAAGCTGAACGTCGACGAGAACCCGGCGACAGCCTCGAAGTTCGGCATCATGTCGATCCCGACGCTGCTGCTCTTCAAGGACGGCAAGATCGCTTCCCGCCAGGTCGGCGCGGCCCCCAAGGCCAAGCTGTTGAGCTGGATCAACAGCGCGGTCTGAACCTTCGCCTCGCAGACCAAAGAAACCCCGGAGCGGCAACGCTCCGGGGTTTTTCGTCAACACCTCACGATGCGGTAGGCAGCGCCACGAGGCCCGCCTCGATCTCGGCCCGGCGCGGTTCCAGGAAAGGCGGCAAGGCGAGCGTCTCGCCCAGCGTTTCCTGCGGCTCGTCCTGAGCGAAGCCCGGCCCGTCGGTCGCGATCTCGAACAGGATGCCGTTCGGCTCCCGGAAATAGAGGCTGCGGAAATAGAACCGGTCCACCGCCCCGCTGGACGGCACCCGCAGCTCCTTCAACCGGTCGATCCAGCCGCGATACTCCGTCTCGTCCGGTGTGCGGAATGCAACGTGATGGACCGCCCCCGCACCCTGCCGGGACCGCGGCAGATGCGGCTCGACCGCGACGTGAAGTTCCGCCCCCGCCCCGCCGGCGCCCATTTCGTAGACATGAACCTGCGAGCCACCGAGCGTGTAGCGGCGAACAGCACGCATGTTCATGACCCGCGTGAGCACGATGTCCGTGTTCTCCAGCGCCGGCACGCTGAGCACGATCGGCCCAAGCCCGCGGATCTGGCGCTCCACCGGCACCGGGCTGCGGTCCCAGGGATGGGCCTCGCCCTCACCGCCATCGTCGACGAGGCTGAGGCGCTGGCCTTCCGGGTCCTCGAAATCGAGCGTCGCCCGCCCGTCGCGCTCGACGATGCCCTCATGGGCGACGCCGTTCTCCGTCAGGCGCTGCGCCCACCAGTCGAGGTTGTCGCGGCCCGCCACCCGCAGCATGGTGCGGATGACCGCGTTGGTACCGCGCCGCTCCGCCGGCACCCGCCAGTCGAAGAAGGTGAGGTCGGTGCCGGGCGAGGCTACCGCATCGGCATAGAACAGGTGATAGGCGGAAACGTCGTCCTGATTCACGGTCTTCTTGACCATCCGCATGCCGAGTGTGCGGGTGTAGAAGGCGTGGTTGGCAGCCGCATGGGTGGTGATAGCCGTGAGGTGATGGATTCCGGTGAGTTGCATGTGGGATCCTCCTTTGACCCCACAGATAGGTCACCATCCGCGCGGCTGCATTGGCAGACGCGCAGGACCGGTCTTGCGGAGATAGCGACGTCTTCCGCTACGACAGGAGCCCGATCACTCCGTCATGCAGGATCTTCAGCGACAGCAGGAACAGCGCGGCCATGATGAGGCGGTAGAACAGGCCGTCCGGTATCCGCCGGGTCGCCCACACGCCGACATAGGTCGCCGCGATCGCGACCGGAAGCAGCAGCGCCGCGGTCTCCAGATTGGCGAGGTTCAGTTCGCCCAGCGCCCAGTAGGCTGGAACCTTCATCCAGTTGATGGCGGCGAAGGTAAGGGTCGAAGTGCCCGCATAGACCATCTTCGGCAGCCGCTGCGGCACCACATACATCTGGAAGGGCGGCGCCCCGCCATGGGTGACGAAGCTGGTGAAGCCCGACACCGTGCCCCAGAACATGCCGCGCGGCACATCGGCCGGCCGCGCCTCGCGCGAGGCGCCGAACCAGCGCACGAGGCAGAAGGCGAGCCCGATGCTGCCGACCATCACCATCACCGCCGCCTCGGACACCACGCTGGCACTCGCCCAGCCGATCAGGATACCGATGGCCGCGCTGGGCACGAAGATGGCGACGTTGCGGGCCGAGAATTCACGGCGATAGGCGATGACGCCGAACAGGTCGGAGACGACATAGACCGGCAGAAGAAGGCCGGCCGCGGGAATCGGATGCATCACCAGCGACATGATCGGCACCGACAGCGTGCCGATCATCGGCACGCCGCCCTTGCCCATGCCGACGGCGAAAGCCGCGGCGAGCGCGGCCAGCCAGAACGTGACCGATGGATCCATGGGAAAGCGGGTGGCGCGCGGGGGTACCGCCCAAGGTCAGGCGGCCGCGGCACCCTCCAGGCGCTGGCCGACGAGGCGGCGCAGGCTGCGCAGATCCTTCACGAACTGACGGATGCCTTCCGAGAGCTTGTCGCTCGCCATTGGGTCCTCGTTCATGGCGAAGCGGAAGGCCTTCTCATCCAGCACGATGCGCTCGGGCGCACCGTCGATGCCGGCGGGATCGAGACGGCGCGGCAGGTCGCCCTGATCGGCCGCGAGCTGGTCGAGCAGCGCCGGGCCGATGGTGAGGCGATCGCAGCCGGCCAGCGCCTCGATCTCCCCCGTATTGCGGAAGGAGGCGCCCATCACGACCGTCGAGATGCCGTGGCGCTTGTAATAGGCATAGATCTGTCGCACCGACATCACGCCCGGATCGGTCTCGGCGGTGAAGGGGCCCTCGCCCGCCTTCACATGCCAGTCGAGAATACGGCCGACGAAGGGCGAGATGAGAAACGCCCCTGCATCCGCACAGGCCACCGCCTGCGGCAGGGCGAAGAGCAGAGTGAGGTTGCAGTCGATACCCTCGCGCTGCAGCACCTCGGCGGCCTGAATGCCTTCCCAGGTGGAGGCGATCTTGATGAGGATGCGTTCGCGCCCGATGCCGCGCGCCTCATAGGCCTTGATGTACTGCCGCGCCTTGTCGAGCGTCGCGGCCGTGTCGAAGGAAAGATCGGCGTCGACCTCGGTGGAGACGCGGCCGGGCACGATGCCGGCGAGCTCGGCACCGAAATTCACCGCCAGCCGGTCGCAGGTGGCTTTCACCGCCGCCTCGCGACTGCCGCCCAGCTTGCGGCCCCAGCCGATCGCCTCGTCCACCAGCGACGCATAGGCCGGCATCTCGGATGCCTTGAGCAGAAGCGTCGGATTGGTGGTGCAGTCCTGTGGCTTGAGGCGGCGGACCGCTTCGATGTCGCCGGTATCGGCAACCACGACGGTCATGGAACGCAGCTGTTCGAGCTTCGAGGGCATGGGGGCAATCTTTCCAATAAAGGAGCGGCGCCGGATCTCAGTGCGGATAGTGTGACGCACCTCCTTGGATCACAGATGACAGGCCGGCTCAAGCCTCGCGGCAGACCTCACCGGGTCGGTAATGCCGCTTCAATACGTTTGCCGCCACAGGCCGTCCTCCTGCCCGATGTCGGGCGGAAACCGCCGGACGGCAGATCCGCATGCGCCATGCGCCATGCGCCATGCGCCATGCGCCATGCGCCATGCGATTGTTTACCGGCACCCTCCCGCCTATGCATAGCGCCGAAGGACACGCAGCAAGGATCCATTCCATGCCGATTGAACCGGGAAGGGATGAGCCTGGAAGGCCCGCCCTCGCGACGACCCGCGCCGGCTCGGTCCTGTTCGCAACCGCGATCACCGGGCTTGCCGGCTATGTCGATGCCGTGGGCTACGCCCATATCGGCAATCTCTATCTCTCCTTCATGAGCGGAAATTCGACCCGTCTCGGCCTCGCGCTTGGCAATCTGGATGGAAAGGCGGTGCTATGGGTCGGCGCGATCATCGCGCTGTTCGTGCTGGGTGCGGCCCTGGGCACCTATGTGTGTGACGCCGCGCCGACGCGGCGGATCAGCGCCATCCTTGCCACCGAAACCCTCCTCTTTGTGCTCGCGCTTCTGCTCCTCACGGGCACTGGCTGGGCACCCGCTTTGTTGCCGGTGGCCGCCGCCATGGGCCTGCAGAATGCGATCCACCAGAGCGTACACGGTGCCGACATCGGCAAGAGTTTTGTGACCGGCGCACTGTTCTCGCTCGGGCAGTCCATCGCGAACGCTCTGCGCGGCAAGGGAACGGCGGGCGCCTGCGCCTTCTACGCGCTGTCCTGGGGAACCTTCGTGCTGGGGGCGGCAACCGGCGCGGTGACCCTGGCCGCCATCGGCCTTCCCTTTGCGCTCGCTGCCGCAACTATCGGCGTGGCCGCGCTGGCTGCTGTCGCCATGCTGCTGGGCACCTGACATTGGGCGCACGGCCATCCACTGGGCGGCTCAACCGCGGCAAACTCATGAACTGCGGATACCAAAATCAGATCAATATGAAAACGATATCCGAACAGAAATTCACGCCAGCCGATGTCTATATATATTTTTATATAAAAAATCTGGTAATAAAAATAATTATACTATATCTTAATTCATTTTATGATATATCTCAGCTGCGGAAATAGATAAATAAATACTCATTTAATTGATAATTAAACATTATAGCCATCTCACATATTCTTATTACATAGGACATCATATATTAAAATATCACGTTACGTTAGTTGGTAAATAAATCCCGGACAACTGTGGCTTTCATGCACTAGAAAGGGCCGAAATCTCTCTGGTATTTTCTTCACCAGAAACCCTAAGGGATACCTCAATGCGCAAGCTGACTCTTGCCACGATCGCTGCGGCTCTGATGACCATGCCCGCCTATGCGGCCGATCTGTCAATGCCCGTGAAAGCACCCCCGGTCGTGGAGCCAGCCCCCGCCTTCAGCTGGACCGGCTTCTACCTCGGCGCGAATGCGGGCTATGGCTGGGGCTCCGCGAAATTCAACAGCGGCGTTGATCTCGACGGGATGGATGGCGGCCTCGTCGGCGGCCAGATCGGCTATAATCTGCAATATGGGCAGGTTGTGTTCGGCGTCGAAACCGACCTCCAATACGCAGACATGAAGGACCGCTTCACTTTCGCGAGCGGAAGCTCCGTTTCCAGCGAGCTGCGCTATTTTGGAACGGTGAGGGCCCGCGTAGGTTATGCCTTCGACCGGATCCTGCCCTATGTGACTGGCGGCTTCGCCTACGGCTCGAATAAAGTCAATCTGGACTATTCGACACCGGTTTCCGAAAAGAACACCCAGACCGGCTACACGATCGGCGCCGGTGTGGAATACGCCTTCACCTCAAATCTCAGCGCGAAGGTCGAATATCTCTGGACGGATCTGGGTGACGACACTTATGCCGGCCGCAAGGTTGACGTCGACTTCAATACCGTCCGGGCCGGCATCAACTATCGCTTTTGATAGATCGCCGATCCGCATGTGATTGTCTTTCAGCTGAAGACGCCCTGCGACCAACGGGCGCCTTCAGCTGAAGCCACATCTACGCCGACCATCGGAAGCGCACAAGAACACCGTTGATGGCTGTGGACGCGACAGCCTCGCGCGGCAATTGAGCATTCGCGAACTGAAAGCCGATCGCGAGGCTTCGTCATTGCAGGTCAGCTTGGGCCGAAGCCGTTGGAATGTGGATCACCCACTCCAAGCCAGCCGCCAGGCAGATCCAATATTTGCTGAGAATAGTCCCGTCGCCGCTCCTTGATGGGCAGGCACGGACAATCGCTGCCGGATGCGGCTCATTCTCTCCGGATCGGAACGCCGTGCAAGGAGAAACGGGCAAACGGTATCGAGTACCGCCGCTCTCCAGACCAACCGGCATCGATAGAGATGCGCGGCAGATCTTGGATATCAGAGGAAAGGAAGCAGAAAGCCTCCACCCCGAAACAGAAACGCCCGCACCAGTCTCGTGGCACGGGCGACGTTTCGGCGATCTCCTGCAAGGCAGATGATCAAAAAACTGAATGGTGCCCAGGAGAGGATTGGCGGTAAAATCGCCAAAAATCCTTGAAGATGCTGGATTTCGACGAGCCGACGAATGAGCTTTGTGTACCGGTTTTGTGGCGGACTGACAACACGGACAAAACTCATAGATGCCCCCGGCCTGCCATCGGAACAACCTACCCGCCCCACGCCTCCAGCGCCTTTGCCTGCCCCGCTGGATCGTCCTTGATCCTGTAGACCGTCTGCCGGGTGAGCCCCGTCAACTTGGCAATCTCGCTGATGCCCGTCCCTTGCCCCAGCAGGTCCCGCACGGTGGCGAACTGGTCCCGCGTGAAGCTGGGCTTGCGGCCCTTGTATTTGGAGGCCCCTTCGGTCGCCTTGGCGTGGGCGATGCCGGCCTTCTGCGCTTCCTTGGTGGCCTCTGCCTGCGCCTGCGCGGTCGCCGCCATGAAGGCGATGAGGGCGTCTCTCACGGCCATCTGCACGGGGTCCGTGGTGGCCCCGTCGAAGGTCATGGCGTTGATGATGGTCTTCACCACCACGCCCCGGCGCATGAACGCCCTGATCGTCTCCGTGACATCGGCATAGTTGCGCCCCAGCCGGTCCACCCAGCGGACCACGAGGACATCCCCGGAGCGAAGGACATCGAACAGCCGGCGCCCCTGAGGACGGTCTCTCAAGGCCGTGGAGAGCCCGGAGACGCCTTCATCGGCAATCACCGTGTCGAAGACATAGCCGGCCTTCTCGGCCTGTGTCCGCTGATGGGCGAGGATCTGGTCTGCGGTGGAGACGCGGGCATAGAGGATGGTGGACATGATCGGCTCCGATGCGTCCGAATGGATCATGACCGCAGATAAGATGTCCCCTGACCCGAAGTCAACCCTAACGGTCGTGGTTTCAGCGGGCGGACACGACGACCGCAGGGGTATACTCCAAGGGACAGTCAGGTAGCCGACGTGGTGCCCGACGACAGAATGTCCCGCAGCCGGTCCTGTGGCGTGAGGCCCATTGCCTTGGGCTTGTTGCGGACAGCCCCATTCGCCAGATGCACCGTCATCTCCCCGTCGCTGGGGCAGGCCGGATAATGCCCCGTTGCCCGGTGGTGCAGATGCCGTGTGATGACGACGAGGTTGCCACGACACAGGTTGCACGGGTCGCCATCGCGATACGCCACCGTCTCATGGTGCCCGGCACAGGCGATGAGCCTCGGGACACTGCGACTGCCCGTGCCCGACGCCACGCCATGGGCGTTGATGTGGAGCCGCCCATAGCCCATGGCCCTGAGGTGGTGCCAGTCGGCGGCTTCCATCGTCACCGGATGGACGGAGAGGATGCGCCTCCCGACCTTGCGTGGAACCTGCAACGTCACCGGCTGGGATGCACGGACGGGATCGAACGGACCGTCATCCTTGCGCGGCGGGCAGTCATGGCCCTGCCTAATGGCGTCGAAGGGGCCGAGGGGGAAGTTCCGCGCCCGTCTTCTATCAATCATGCCCTCAGAAATTTCCGCCAAATTCCGGCACTGTTCGGCACGGCGCTGGCGTTCCTCCGGGGAGGGGTCGAGGAAGGCAGCCGCCAAAGCTGCCCCCTCATTGTCGTCATCGCCGTGGAAAGCGTCAGGCCGATACGGCATCACTACACACCATAGCGTTCACAGGCGGGCGTTTGGGGTTCGCAGTACCGACATAGCCCGACAGCCTCAAATGGGCGTCCTTGGTCGATACGTCCGACATCAGAGAGCCCTTCCAGAAGTCAGGCAGGCTGCATCCCTCACCAGCCATAGGACTTGGCCTTGCCGCCAGCGGTGTAGAAGCTGGTGTAGGTCTGTTCGTCGGCCGCCCCGAACAGGCCGTTCGTCTTGGTGGTGCTGGGCGTGGCCGTCACCGTACCGGGAACAGACTTGCCCGATGCGATGGCGAGCCCATTGCTGGCCCCCTGCACGATGTAGGCGAGGGGATTAGGGCTTGCCGCCCTCTGCACGGAGTTGATCCGGGAGGTTGCCTGCGCCTGTACCTCGTCCATCTGGGCTCGGATACTGTCGGAGGTCATGGCGTAGTTGCTGGTAATAGCCTCGGTCTTGCGACCCTGCTGGGCGAAGATGTCCCCGATCAGGGCATCGACGGACAAGCCAGACACCCCGGCCTCCCCAGCGCCCGTAGCGGTCGTTGAGCGGGCCTTGAGGGCTTCCAGGTTACTCTGTTGCAGGTCGAGGCTGGCTGCCTTGCGTTCCTGCTCCTGCTTGTGTCCGAGGGCCGCATACTGGTTGACAGCGGCCTCCTGGGCGGCAGCGGCGTTCTGGGCGTAATACTGGTTCTGGGCTTTCGCCTGCTGTGCAGCCCCGACATAGGAGACGAGGGAGCTTGCAGCCGCGATGGCGATGGCTGCGGGTCCGACACACATGCTCAGGTCTTCAAGCAGCATGGGGCATCGGGCCACACGGCTCTCACCACAGACGGGCATTTGCATTCCGGGCACCCGATATAGCCCGACACCCCCGAATGGGCGTCCTTGGTCGATACCGGGTACATCAGGGAGCCCTTCCAGAAGCCGAGAGGGGGTGAGGGCGATATGGAACGGTCAGGATGCCCCCTGTGTCTCGTTCCCTCACGTAGAGGCGAGCCGCCTTCCCCACGGCCGAACGCATGGCGACGTTAGAGGCTCCGTCATGGCGGATGGTGAGGGGCGTGGCCGGATCGACACCACGGGCCATGAGGACACGGGCACCGGCATAGAGCGGCTGGCGGCTGGTGAGAAGGTGCTCGCCATCAGGCAGGAAGGCGGCATACCGGCCATTGCCAGCCGGCGTCAAAGAGAGGGCGATGGCAGAGGGGGCGACGGAGGCCGTAGGCGTAAATGAAGCCGTGTCGCCCTCGGTGCCGGAAGCGGCGGGGGACGACATGGAAGACGGAGTATCGAAGATGATCGTTTGTCCGGGATTGGAGGTAGCGCCGCGTCACGGAGCCCCGACGATGCTGCCCATCGCCTGCTGCCTGTGCGCCTCGGCTTTCGCCATGGCATCGGCAGCTTCGTTCAGGGGCTCCCCGGCATGTCCCTTGGCCGCAGTAACATTTGGCCTCCCCGAACGGGGTCCGAGGTAGGCGTCCAGAGCGTGGCAGACATCCGCCGCGACGAACCAAGGCTCCCGGTCAATCGTCACGACGCGGATCGTGTGGGTGCCGAAGGTGTAGGTTGTGAGGTTGCTCATGATGCGTAACGGCGTTCGAGGGCGGGAAGGTCGTAGCCGAGGGCGATGAGGTGGGCGGCGAGGTCGAGGGGCAGGGGGTGGCCTGCCGATGTCAACGAACGCTCGAAAAGATTGCCGTCTATGCGCCGTGTCCGTCTGGCGAAGAAACCGGAGAGGCGGGACAGGAAGACCCCGCCCGCCCCACCGATGCATCAGCCGCGTGTGATGTCCCGCAGGACAATCTCCGGTATTAGCTTCACCGTCTCGATCCCGATGGCCACCAAGGCGGGAGGGGCTGGCCAGTCAATGGGTTCGATGCCCTCTCTGCGGCTGGCCGCTACCGCCTGCGCTTCCATGTCTGCGAGGGCTTCGTGAAGGGGCCCGGAGAGCAAGCGGAAGATGCCGGGCTCCGTCAGTGCCGACCAGTGCCCCACCGTGTACCAGCCGGGCGGCGGCAGGTGATCGAGGTTCACGGCGTCGAGGGGCTTCCAGCCGTCCCCGGTCACGATGTCGTCGGGGATGTCTTCCAACCGGCATCCATAGGGCGTGGGCGAGAACGGAAACGGGAAAGCGTTGATGGCCTGCATCGTAATGCCTCCTGCGATTGAGCGTCAGTGCTCGCAAACAGGATGATGCAAATAGCTGGAACATCAACGTTGAAAATCAGACTTCGATTGTCCGAATGGCCCGATTCAAATCAATTATTAATCGAAATGAAGTTTTCGACTGCGAAATATCCGACCTTTCTATGCAAAATAATCAATGACTTAATCATTATATAACAAAATACATAACTTCGTGTGAATGAAGCCATGATTTTAGTGAAGTATTTGGACAGATTGTCGCAGGATTGCGACTGAATGCTTCAAGTTGTCTTTTTGGCCAGACCGCCCGCGTAACGAGAACATGCCGCCCCCGACATCCAATCCCACTGAGCCATTACAGGGCGGGAGTTGAGCGCGGCAGAGGAACCCGACCGGCTCAAGCGCCATACCTCGGCAGCCGCCTTATCGCGTCCACCTTGGTCGGGATCGTCACCATGCCGTAGGTCTGTCCAACCGTCTTCGGAGCATGGCCGCAGATGGCATCCAAGACCCGCTCCGATATACCGGCCTCCATGCCCACGGTCTTGAACCGGTGCCGCCACGCATGGTTGGGGGCAACGTTCGGGTCGGCAACGATGGACCGGCCGAACTCTGCCAAGCGGTTCTTGAGGCCCTGTAGAGGGCCGTTGATGTGCCCGTCGCGGCTGGGAGAGAGGAACAGGTAGCCTTCCGCCGAACCTCTGACGAAATCAGGAAAGCCCATCTCCACCAGATGGGGATGCAGCGGTACCTCCCGTGCCTCTTTGTTCTTGATCGGCCCGGCCTCGGGCGTGAGCGTGATAATCCAGCTATCACCTTGCTGCCGAACGTCCTGTTTGCGCAGTTGCGCTACCTCCCCGACCCGCGCACCGGTATAGGCGCACAGCCACGGCACCCACCGTTTCGCGGCGAAGGTCTTGGGCCTCTCCTTGCCCTGCCGGTGACAGGAGGCCGCAGAGAGCACCGCCTCTGCCTCCGCATCGGTGAACCCCCGGTCCCGCAGCTTGATCGGCCGGGCACGCTGGACCTTGATCCCGTCAGCCGGGTTCGACGCCAACCGCCTGTTGGCCACGGCCCATCCGAATACGGCCTTGAGGCCAGCCAGATCGCTGTCTTTCACCGTCTTGGGGCTGATACCGGAAGCAAGGCGACTGTCTTTCAGGGCCAGAACGTGATCCGAGGTGATCCGGGAGGCATCGTCGTGCCCGACATGCTCGACCAACCGATCCATGGCCGATGAATAAGCCTGATGGGTCTTGATCGACCTTCCCGCCGCCTTCGCTTCCTGCCACCAGCCATCGACCAAGCCGCGCATGGATACCGCTTTGCCGGACAACTGGGGGGACGGCCCTTCCCTATGCTTGTTGTCCGTGCCGCCCACAGCCTCAGGCCCCTGCCACGCAGGATACTGATGCACCAGAAGGTCCGGCCCATAGTCGAGGCTGGCACGCCGTTCCAGCGTCACCGCTGCATCGGCAATCGCCTTCCGCACAGCAGGGGCAAGGCGGGAGCGGCTGTCGTCGTCGATCACCAAGCCCCGCATGGCGAGCAGCCGGTCTATGAAGGGAGCCATCTCACGTTCGAGGGCACCCTCATCGTCGAGCCGGGATGACGCCATCGCATCCCGAAACTTCCGCCAGACCGCAGCCGAGGCCGGATTGTCCTCCCACAGCGCCATGTCTTCGCGGTAAAGCTCCCCGGCCAGTGCCACCACTTCCCGCGTGGAAAGGTGACGGGGAGGCTGCCGCAGGCTGTCATAAAGCCGTTGCAGGCGCACCTCCGCGAGCCCCTTGCGGATCGCCGCTACACGCGGGTCACGGGTGCGGAGGGAGAACTTGACTTCTGCCTTGCCGATAGTCGCATTCACAGCGGAGGGTGGATCGCCGCCTTCTGCGGGAAACAGAATAACGACCCCATGACCGGCTACCTTGCCGACAAGATCGGCGGGAACCCGCTGCCGAAACTGGATGTAGGAGCTATCTTCCCGGCGCATCGGCCGTGCCATCCTGAGGACCATGTGTACCGCCCGTGTGTACCGGTCGGCACGTCAAAACCCTTGTATTAACAAGGCCCTCAGCAAAATCAAGGCATTAGGGGAGTGATGGTGCCCAGGAGAGGACTCGAACCTCCACGGTGTTACCCACTGGTACCTGAAACCAGCGCGTCTACCAATTCCGCCACCTGGGCACATGCCGTCTCGGCATGGCGGCGAGAGATAGTCGGGTGGCATCGGACTTGTCAACGCGCTTGATGCGGAAATCGTCGCGTTTGCGGATTCCCCTGTTGATGACCCCGGCCGGCACGGTGCGATTGTGCGCCGCAAGAAGTTGAGCCGCCTCGGGTCGGCTGCGCGCTGGACGCTCGCGCAAGGGCGCGCTAATCCTCAACCTCAGTCACGGAGCGCGCCGGGAGAACGTCATGGTCGAGCCTTCCCACCCCATCGAGATGCCCTTGCCCAGCGAGGCGGAAATGCTGAGCCGGCCGGCGCCGATGTCGCGGCTCGTCACCATCTATGGCGGCTCGGGCTTCATCGGGCGGCATGTCGTGCGGGCGCTGGCCCGGCAGGGATGGCGGATCCGCGTCGCGGTGCGCCGGCCGGACCTTGCCGGCCACCTCCAGCCGCTGGGTGCGGTGGGCCAGATCAATCCGGTGCAGGCCAATCTGCGCTACCCGGCCTCGGTGCTGCGGGCGGCGGAAGGGGCCGAGGTCGTCATCAACCTCGTCGGCATCATGCATGAGGGCGGCAAGCAGCGCTTCGACGCGGTGCAGGGCTTCGGCGCCCGGCAGGTGGCCGCGGCAGCGAAGGAGGTCGGCGCCCGGCTCATTCACGTCTCGGCGATCGGCGCGGATGCAAACTCCGCTTCGGGCTATGCACGCTCCAAGGCGGCGGGCGAAGCGGCGGCTTTCGAGCTCAAGCCGGATGTGGTGGTGTTCCGTCCCTCGCTCGTCTTCGGGCCGGAAGACGAGTTCTTCAACCGCTTCGCTGCGCTTTCCCGCCTTGATCCGGTGCTGCCGCTGATCGGCGGCGGCGCGACGAAATTCCAGCCCGTCTTCGTCGGCGATGTCGCGGCGGCGATCGGCCGGGCGGTGGACGAGAAGGCAAAGCCGGGCACGGTCTACGAGCTCGGCGGGCCGGAAGTTCGCACCTTCCGCGAGCTGATGCAGACGATGCTGGCCGAGATCGGCCGCAAACGCGTGCTGGCGCCGATGCCCTTCGGCCTTGCCGACATCCTCGCGCGTTTCGCCCAGCTTCTGCCGGCGCCCCTGCTGACGCGCGACCAGGTGAAGCTTCTGGCCCATGACAATGTGGTCTCGGCGGCGGCTATCGCGGAAGGCCGCACGCTGGAAGGCCTCGGCATCCAGCCGACCGCGCTCGGCGCGGTGCTGCCCGGCTATCTGTGGCGCTACCGCAAGGCGGGCCAGTTCAGCCGGCCCGAAGAAGCCTGAGGCGTCGCCTTCACCGTTGGAGACTGCAAAGGGAGGCCGCGGCCTCCCTTTTTCTTGGGTAATGCCGTGGCGCTCACCCCACCAGAGCAAGCGCGACGAGACCGGCACCGCCGACCAGAATCCGCCACCAGCCGAACGGGGCAAGGCCGTGGCGCGAGATGAAGGCGAGCAGGGTCTTCACCACGAAGACGCCGGCCACGAAGGCCGCCACGAAGCCGACACCGATCGTCAGCGCGTCGTCCTTCGAGAGCAGGCTGTAGTTCTTGTAAAGGTCATAGGCGAAGGCGCCCGCCATGGTGGGCAGCGCGAGGAAGAACGAGAATTCCGCCGCGGCCTGCTTGCTGGCTCCCAGCAGCAGCCCCCCGACGATGGTGGAACCGGAACGCGACGTGCCGGGAATCATGGCGAGGCACTGGATGAAGCCGATCTTCAGCGCCAGCGACTTGGGAAAGGCCATCGCGTCGGTGTAGCGCGGGCGCAGCGCCAACGTGTCCACCCACAGCAGAACGATGCCGCCGAGAATCAGCATCACGCAGATGAGCGCGGGCGTCTCGAAGAGCACGCTCTTGATAAAGCCGTGGAGCGCCGCCCCGATGACCGCCGCGGGCAGGAACGCGATGAGGATGCCGATGACGAAATTGCGGGAGCGCGCGCTGGACGGCAGCGTCACCAGCACTTCCCAGAATCGACCGAAATAGACCGTGACGATCGCCAGCAATGCGCCGAGCTGGATAAGCACCTCGAAGGTCTTGCCCGTGCTTTCGAAGCCGAGGAAGTGTCCTGCCAGCAGGATGTGAGCGGTCGAGGAGACGGGCAGGAACTCCGTGAGACCCTCAAGAAGGCCGAGCAGGAGGGCTTCGAGCAGCGTGCCGAGCATGTGTCAGTGTTCCGGGACGTTCGCGGGACAGGATGGGCGAAGAGGACGGGATCGCAGATTGTGCGGTGCATCCTGTCCGCTTCGCGGCGCCGCGGCAACGCCGGGCGTGTGGATTTCAATGTGCCGCACATGAACGACACCCCTGCACCATGAAACCGCCAGAGACCGCTCTACCTTACTTGGCCGTCGGCGCAACAGCGGACCGTCGGTCCGGCAGGAGTGTGCAATGAAGCGATATGTGGCTGGACTGGGGACATCCCTTGCCCTGCTCCTCGGCGCCGGGGCGGCGCATGCGGACAATGCGGTCGTGATCACCGACCTCAATCTGAGGTCAGGTCCCGGCCTCACCTACCCCGTCGTGCTGGTGCTTGCGGAGGGCACCGGACTCGATGTGTACGGGTGCCTTCAGGACTATCAATGGTGCGACGTCAGCGCCGCCGGATACCGGGGCTGGGTCGCCGGCAGTTATCTGAACTATCTCTATCAGGGACGCACCGTTGTCCTGCAGGACTACGCCCCGCGCATAGGTGTTCCGGTCGTCGGGTTCAATTTCAATGATTACTGGGGCCGCTACTACCGGCACGAGCCCTGGTACGTCACCAATGACCGTTGGGGCGGCGGACCGCCCCCACCGCCACCGGCCAATCGTCCGCCACCGCCGCCCGGCTGGCCGGGTTATGGTCCCCCGCCCCCTCCCGGCGGATGGCGTGACAATTCGCCTCCGCCTGCATGGCATAATCCCCCGCCGGCGCCCGGCGGATGGAATAATGGCCCGCCCCCGCCCGGCGGACGCCCGCCGCAGGGTGGACCTCCCCCCGGCCAGCCGCCTCAGGGTGGGCCTCCCCCGCAGGGACAGCCTCAGCCGGGGCGTCCTCCACAGGGCGGACCTCCTCCCGGCCAGCCGCCACAGGGCGGACCTCCCCCGCAGGGACAGCCCCAGCCCGGACGGCCTCCGCAAGGTGGGCCTCCTCCCGGCCAGCCGCCGCAAGGCGGGCCTCCCCCGCAGGGACAGCCCCAGCCGGCACGTCCTCCACAGGGCGGACCTCCTCCCGGCCAGCCGCCGCAGGGCGGGCCTCCCCCACAGGGACAGCCCCAGCCCGGACGGCCCCAGCCGGCACGTCCTCCGCAGGGCGGGCCGCCTCCCGGCCAGCCCCAGCCTGGGCGTCCGCCGCAGGGCGGGCCGCCACCGCAGGCGCATCCGATGCCCGAGCGGCAGCCGCAGAGGCCGCCGATGCTCGGGGCTCCTGCGGAGATCCCGCAACACCGGATGCCGCAGGGCAGGCCGCCCGCCCCGGGCGCCGAGCATCGCGGACCGTGCGTGCCAGGCACACCCTGCCCGAAGGAATGAGCGCTGGCAGGCTGTCTCGCGGCCTCCGCCTCTTGAAATCGGAGGCCGCGTCCTGTAGAGGGTGCGGCCTTCCCGAACCGTCCGGCCAATAGGGCTGCCGTGGCGGTTCGAACGCTCACACTAGATTGGGCCGGGATGCTCTTCCTTGCGGAGAGGGTCACCGGCTGTGGAGACCGAGCCAAATGCCCAAGATGAAGACCAAGTCCGGAGCGAAGAAGCGCTTCAAGCTCTCCGGCACCGGCAAGGTGATCATGGCCCAGGCGAACAAGCGCCATGGCATGATCAAGCGCACCAACAAGCAGATCCGCAATCAGCGCGGCACGACCGTCATGGCCGAGCCCGATGCTGTCGTCGTGCGGAAGTACTTCCTGCCCAACGGCTGACGCCACCTAGCCCGTACCGAGGAGAACTCCAATGGCCCGTGTTAAGCGCGGCGTAACCTCGCATGCCAAGCACAAGAAGGTGCTCAAGGCTGCGAAAGGCTACTTCGGCCGCCGCAAGAATACCATCCGTGTCGCCAAGCAGGCCGTCGAGAAGGCGCAGCAATACGCCTATCGCGACCGCAAGGTGAAGAAGCGCAATTTCCGCGCCCTGTGGATCCAGCGCATCAACGCGGCGACCCGCGAACTCGGCTTCACCTATGGCCGATTTATCGATGGTCTCGGCAAGGCCGGGATTGAAGTCGACCGCAAGGTGCTCTCGGATATCGCCATCCATGAGCCCGAGGCCTTCAAGGCCCTGGTCGACCAGGCGAAGGCCGCGCTGGAAAAGCAGGCTGCCTGATCTCCCGACCTTTCCGGGACCGAACAGCGAGAAGCCCCGCGCGCAGGCGCCGGGGCTTTTTGCGTTGAAGGTGCCGCAATCGTACCGCCTGGCTTTGCCGCGCCGGAGCACGCCGCTATAAGCGCAGCGCCCTCACCCGAGGATCGGATGCCCGTCCGTTCCTTATCGCCGCGCCCCGCGCGTGGATCGCCGGCAGCGGCCGGTGATGAAGTCCAATCGTTCCGCCAAGGAGCCGTCATGTCCGCCGCCACCCTTCCCGATCTCGACGCATTGCAGCGCGAACTCGGCGCCGCCGTCGATGCCGCAGCCGACGAAGCCGCGCTGGAGGCCATCCGCGTCGCGGCTCTGGGCAAGAAGGGCTCCGTCTCCGAATTGCTGAAGAGCCTCGGCGGCATGAGCCCCGATGAGCGCAAGACCGCCGGCCCCGCCATCAACGGCCTGCGCGACCGGCTGAACGAGGCCATTCTCGCCCGCCGCACCGCACTGAAGGCCGCCGCCCTGGCGAAGCGTCTGGAGACCGAGCGGGTCGACGTCACGCTCCCCGTGCGCGAGACCCCGGCGGAAACCGGCCGGGTGCATCCCATCAGCCAGGTGGTTGACGAGCTCACCACGATCTTCGCCGATATGGGCTTCTCGGTGGCGGAAGGCCCGGACATCGAGGACGACTTCCACAACTTCACCGCGCTGAACTTCCCGGAAGGGCACCCGGCGCGCGAGATGCACGACACCTTCTACCTGCCGACCCGCGAGGACGGCTCGCGCCTCGTGCTGCGTACCCACACGTCGCCGGTGCAGGTGCGCACCATGCTGTCCAAGAAGCCGCCGATCCGCGTGATCTGCCCCGGCCGCACCTATCGTTCGGACAGCGACCAGACCCACACCCCGATGTTCCATCAGGTGGAAGGGCTCGTCATCGACAAGGGCTCCCATCTCGGCCACCTGAAATGGATTCTCGAGGAGTTCTGCAAAGCCTTCTTCGAGGTCGATCAGGTGAAGATGCGGTTCCGCCCGTCCTTCTTCCCCTTCACCGAGCCGTCGATGGAAGTGGATATCCAGTGTGATCGCTCCCGCCCCGGCGAGATTCGCTTCGGCGAAGGCTCTGACTGGCTTGAGATTCTCGGCTGCGGCATGGTCCATCCCAACGTCATCCGCAATTGCGGACTGGACCCGGACGAGTATCAGGGCTTCGCCTGGGGCATGGGCATCGACCGCATCGCGATGCTGAAATACGGCATGCCGGACCTGCGCGCCTTCTTCGAGGCCGATGTCCGCTGGCTCTCCCATTACGGTTTCCGCCCGCTCGACATCCCGACGCTGGCCGGCGGCCTGTCGAACTGAGCGCGGAGAGGAGCACTCATCATGAAATTCACTCTCTCCTGGCTGCGTGAGCATCTGGCCGGCGACTACGCGCTGGAGGACGTCACCGCGACTCTCAACCGCATCGGCTTCGAGGTCGAGGGCGTGGAGGACAAGGCGGCGAAGCTGAAGGGCTTCTCCATCGCTTCTGTCCTCTCCGCCGAGAAGCACCCCAATGCCGACAAGCTGCGCGTGCTGATGGTCGACACCGGCGGCGGTGCGCCCGTGCAGGTCGTCTGCGGTGCGCCCAATGCCCGCGCCGGCATCAAGGGCGTGTTCTCCCCGCCCGGCACCTACATTCCGGGAAAGAACATCACGCTCGGCGTCGGCACCATCCGCGGCGTCGAGAGCCTCGGCATGATGTGTTCGGAGGCCGAGCTCGAACTGTCGCAGGACCATGACGGCATCATCGAGCTTCCGGTGGATGCTCCGCTCGGCGTCGCCTATGCCGAATGGGCGAACCTGTCCGATCCGGTCATCGAGATCGCCGTGACCCCGAACCGGGCCGACGGGCTCGGGGTCGCCGGCATCGCCCGCGACCTTGCCGCAGCCGGCCTCGGCACCGTCGTCACCCCGGCGGTCATGCCCGTGGCAGGCGCCTTCCCCTGCCCGGTGTCGGTCGGCATCGCCGAAGGCGCGCCCTGCCCGGCCTTCGCGCTGCGCCTCGTGCGCGGGGTGAAGAACGGTCCCTCGCCCGAGTGGCTGCAGGCCAAGCTGCGCGCGATCGGGCTGCGGCCGATCAATGCGCTGGTCGACATTACCAATCTCCTGACCTTCGACCGCAACCGCCCGCTTCACGTCTTCGACGCGGCGAAGGTCGCCGGCAACCTCGTGGTGCGCAATGCGACGGCCGGGGAGAGTCTGCTGGCGCTCGACGGCAAGACCTACGCGCTCGACCCCGCCATGTGCGTGATCGCGGACGACGGCGGCGTCGAATCGCTGGCCGGCGTGATGGGCGGCGAGGAGTCGGGCTGCGACGAGGCGACCACCGACGTCCTGGTCGAGTCCGCGCTGTGGGAGCCGATCAACATCGCCCAGACCGGTCGCAGGCTTGGCCTCAATTCCGATGCGCGCTTCCGTTTCGAGCGCGGCATCGACCCGGCCTTCACCCTCCCCGGCATCGAGCTTGCGACCCGGCTGATCCTCGACCTGTGCGGCGGCGAGCCCTCCGAGGTAACGCTGGCCGGCGCTATCCCCGACAACGCCCGCGTGATCGACTTTCCGCTCGGCCTCACCGAGAAGCTGACCGGCCTCGTTGCGAGCGACGAGGAGCAGGTGGCGACGCTCGCCGCCCTCGGCTTCACGGTTTCCGGCAGCGGCCCGGTGCGTCAGGTGACGCCGCCGTCCTGGCGCGCGGACATCGAGGGCAAGGCCGATCTGGTGGAGGAGGTCATCCGCATCCTCGGCCTCGACCGAGTACCCTCCACACCCTTCCCGCGCGACGAGGATGCCCGCAAGCCGGTGCTCACCACCCTGCAACTGCGCACCCGCAAGGCGAAGCGGGCGCTGGCGAGCCGCGGCATGGTCGAGGCGGTGACCTGGTCCTTTGTCCCGAAGGCGCAGGCCGAGATGTTCGGTGGCGGCCAGCCGGAACTGGCGCTCGCCAATCCGATCGCGGCGGACCTTTCCGACCTGCGCCCGAGCCTGCTGCCGGGCCTCATACGCTCCGCGCAGGCCAATGCCGACCGTGGCATCGGCGATGCGGCGCTGTTCGAGGTCGGGCAGATATTCAAGGGAGATCGCCCGCAGGACCAGTTCATCGCTGCCACCGGCCTGCGTCGCGGCACGGCGAAACCGGACGGCACCGGCCGGCACTGGTCCGGCAAGGCACAGGCAGTGGATGCGTTCGACGCCAAGGCCGATGCGCTGGCCGCTCTCGCCGCCTGCAACGCGCCGGTCGCGAACCTTCAGGTTTCCACCGACGCGCCGTCCTGGTTCCATCCGGGCCGCTCCGGCACCTTCCGGCTGGGGCCCAATGTGATCGGCCATTTCGGTGAATTGCATCCGGGGCTGCTCGAGACGCTCAAGGTGGACGGACCGCTGGTCGGCTTCGAGATCCTGCTGGACCGCATCCCCGCGCCGAAGGCCAAGGCGACGCGGGTGAAGCCGCTGCTGGAGCTTTCCGCCTTCCAGCCGGTGGAGCGCGACTTTGCCTTCATCGTACCGCGCACGGTGGCGGCCGCCGATCTCCTGAAGGCGGCGGCCGGCGTCGACCGCAAGCTCATCACCGGGGTGAACGTGTTCGACCTGTATGAGGGGCCGGGCATCGACGCGGACAGCAAGTCGGTGGCGCTCACTGTCACCATCCAGCCGCGAGAAAAGACGCTGACCGATGCGGAGATCGAGGCCATCACGGGCAAGATCGTCGCAGAAGTCGCGAAGAAGACCGGCGCCACGCTGCGCGGCTGAGCCAGGAACGCAGGCGGGATCGGTTCAGGCCGGTCCCGCCAGCAGGCGCACCGCGCGCTCCGCCGCCGCCATGCCGGAGGCGTAAGCACCATCCACGGTGCCCCACCGATCGATGGAGGTGTATTCGCCGGCGAGGATCACCCGACCGACCGGATCGATGAACAGGCGGCGCGACCCGCTGCCCCCGGGAAGCGCGACGGCCATCGCGCCCCGGATCAGCGGATGGCGCGACCAACGCGACACCACCACCGTCTCCAGATTCGACACCGCCCGCGCCCCGAAGCCAGCGACCAGCGCCTCGCGGGCCAGCGCCAGCCCCGCTGCATCGCCTCGCGCGGCGATCTCCACCGCCTGCTGGTCGCCGAAGGTGAGGACGTGGAGATCGCCGGCCCCGATCCGCGCCTCCAGCAAGGCGGGCGACGTCGTTCCGGCCTTCAGGACCACCCGCTCGTCGGGATCGAGGCCCAGCGGGTTCTCGCGCAACAGGAAGCCGACATGCTCCAGCATGCCGGACGGCAATGCGCGCAGGGCATCCATGATCCGCACCGGAAAGGGCGTGATGCGGATGGCGCCCGCGGCGATCACTGCCGCCGGCACCGCCAGAATTACGCTGCGCGCCTTCAGCGTGCCGCCGCCCTCGAAACCCAGCACCACGCCGTTGCGCACCGCATCGATGCGGGCGACCCGCGTGGAGAACCGCACCGTCAGTCCTGAGCCCAGCCTGTCGAGCAAGGCACCGACGCCGTCCGGCGCGCGGGAATCGTCGGCCGGCGTCTGGCGGCGGGCGAGATCGACGGTGGACACCTTGTCGAGCGGCCGTCCGATGCCGAGAGGGCCCAGCAGGGCGGCGACCGTGCCGTCCCATGGCCCGCCCTCCGGCAGGGTGGCCGCCACGGCGATATCGCGGCCTGCATCGGCGGTCGCCGCAATCGCCCGGTTGGCGCGGCCGAGCGCGGCGAGAAAGCCGTCATAGCCGCCATTGCTCGCCTCGCGGCCATCGACATAGAGCCGGCGCGCCACCGCGAGCGCGGTCGGCGTGATGCCCGCGCTTGCAGCCGCCGCGGCCAGCGGCCCGCCCGAATCCAGCCGCGCCACACCCAGATCGAGAGGCGTGCCGCCCAGGGTTTCGGTACGAGCCCGGCCACCCAGCGCCCGGGAGGCCTCGATCAGCATGCAACTGCGCCCCGCCGCGGCCAGCGCACGGGCCGCGGCGATGCCCGCAGCCCCGCCGCCGACCACCGCAACCTCCACCTCTGCCGCACCCTGCGCCTCGGCACTGCGCCACAGGGCCGGCAAGGCGAGCCCGCCCGCCAGCAAGCCTAACGCGTCGCGCCGGCGCAGCGGGGTCGTGAGACAGGCGGTTCGGGAAGCGCTGTCGGCGGGATCGAAAGGGTTCATCGCGGCAAGGCTAGCATGGCGAGACGCGGCGGAAGAAGCCGTCGGGTGCGGCGTTCGCGATTCATGTTCCGTTCGCCGGGAACGAATCGGGATTCCCGGCGAACCGCGGCCGATGCAAGCAAAAAACGAAAAAGCCGAGTCGCATCATATGTTTCGCCCGCTCCCGCCCTTCGTCCTTGAGCACGGAAGAGCATGCACCTAGGTAAGGTGCGCCCCAACCGGATCCCGCCATGCTCCAGATCGCGCTGCTCTCCTTCGCCGAGACCTTCGCCCCGCAGCACCGTTCGGTGCTGCTGCGCTCGGTCGGGCTCGCCATCGGCCTGCTGGTGGTGCTGGGCATCGCGGCACAGGCGACGCTCGCCCGGATGGTCGACCTCGACTGGCACTGGGCCGAGATCCTCATCGACCTCGCAGCCGCGCTGGGCATCATCGTCGCGGCGGTGTTCCTCGTCCCGCCGGTGACCTCGCTCATCGCCGGCCTGTTCCTCGACGACGTGGCGGAGACGGTGGAGCGGACGGACTTCCCGGACGAGCCGGTGGGACGGGCCGTGCCGGTGGGGCGGTCCATCGTCATGACGATCCGCTTCTTCGGGGTGATGGTGTTGGTGAACCTCATCGCCCTGCTTCTCCTGCTGGTGCCGGGCGTCAATCTCATCGTGTTCTATGTTGCCAACGGCTATCTGCTGGGGCGCGAATATTTCCAGCTCGCCGCCCTTCGCTATCGCAGCGAACAGGAGGCGGCGGAGCTGCGCAGCTGCTACGGCCTGCGCATCTTCATCGCCGGGCTGATGATCGCGGTGGTCGTCTCGATCCCGATCGTCAATCTCGTCACCCCGATCTTCGCGACCATCTTCATGGTGCGGCTGCATCATCGGATCGGACGCGAGGCCGGCCGGCTCACGCCGGCGCCGGGGTCTTTTCCGGCCAGCGGCACAAATCGGCAATGAGGCAGCGGGGGCATTCCGGCAGGCGTGCCTTGCAGACATAACGCCCGTGCAGGATCAGCCAATGATGGGCGTGCAGCTTGAAGCGGTCGGGAATCGCCTTTTCCAACCCCAGCTCGACTGCAAGCGGGGTCGTGCCCGGCGCAAGACCCGTGCGGTTCGCAACACGAAACAGGTGGGTGTCGACCGCGATCGTCGGTTCGCCGAAGGCGATGTTCAGAACGACATTGGCAGTCTTGCGCCCCACGCCGGGCAGCGCTTCCAGCGCCTCGCGGTCTCGCGGAACCTGGCCGCCATGCTCAGCGATGAGCAGGCGCGACAGTTCGACCACGTTCTTTGCCTTGCCGCGATAAAGGCCGAGCGTGCGGATGTGGCGGGCGACACCTTCCTCGCCCAGCGCGACCATGGCCGCCGGCGTCGGGGCCGCGGCGAAGAGCCCTCGCGTCGCCTTGTTCACCCCGGCATCGGTCGCCTGTGCGGAAAGCACGACCGCAACCAGCAGGGTGAAGGGGTCGCTGTGATCGAGCTCGCCACGCGGCTCGGGATCAGCCGCCTCGAAGCGCGAGAAGGCCTCGACGACCTCCGCCTTGGTCCAGCGCCGGAACCGGGCGCCCACCGCGGCCGCAGCCGCATTGGCGACCGCGCGACGCCGCCGGCGCGGCGCATCCGGTACGGCGTCATCCCCGTTCGCCACAACCACCTGCGCGACCTCCTCCAGCCTTTCAGGCGTGCGCGGCACGGAAGCGGTTACCGCCCCCTTGCCGACCCTGCGGCGGGACGCCGCCACAGCCGGCGTCGATGCACTGGAATCCTTGATCTTCTTCGCCATGCGTGACCTATAGTGGCGGGTTGGGCAAACACCAAGCGTCTCCGTCCTTCGTGGCGTCGCGACAGAGTTTCAAGGATGCAGCCTTCCATATCTGCCGAGGATCCGGCCGATCTCGTGCCCGAGGATGCCGACGCGACGGGCCTCGAACCCACCCTCTATGAAGCGACGCTGATCCCCTATCGTTCGCTGGACGAGCGGGGTTTTCTCATCGTGATGCTGGTCATCGCGGGGGTCAGCTTCGCCTGCGGCCTCGCCTTCATGCTGATGGGCGCCTGGCCGGTGATGGGGCTGTTCGGGCTCGACGTGCTTCTGATGTGGATCGCGCTGCGTATGAACTTCCATGCCGCGCGTGCCCGCGAGGAGATCACGGTGACGCCGAGCCGGCTCACCGTCCGCAAGGTATCGCCCAACGGTTTCGCGGTGGACACCGAGATGAACCCGCTCTGGACCCGGCTCCAAACCGAGGTGCACGAGGAGTTCGGCATGCAGAAGCTCACCCTCATCTCGCGCGGCACCCCCACCGAGATCGGCGGCTTCCTGCACGCCAGCGAGCGCAAGGAGATCGCCGCCGGCCTGTCGACGGCCCTCGCCGTCGCCAAGCGCGGCATAGACCGCAGCCTGACGTGAGCGCAGGTCAGCGGACGCCTGCGTCGAAAACGGGTGGCGGGGCTTCGCCCGCCATGGTCCGATCGGATCAGGAGGCAACGACCATGCTCGCACCCGACATCAACTTGCTGCCGCCGCTGGAAGGCCCCGCCGTCGATTATGAGGTGGTACGCCGTGCCGTCGGCTTTGTGAACCGGTCCTTCCGCGACCAGCCCGATGTCGAGGCGATCGCCCGCGCCGCCGGCGTCACCCCGCGCGCCCTAACCGACCTGTTCCGCCGCTGGTGCGGACTGACGCCGAAGGACTTCCTGCAGGCGGTCACGCTGGATGCGGCGCGGCGGGTGCTGGCGGAATCCGGCAATGTGCTTGATGCCGCCTATGAGGTGGGCCTGTCCGGGCCCGGTCGCCTGCACGATCTGTTCGTGGTGCACGAATCCATGTCGCCGGGGGAATGGAAGACGGGCGGTGCCGGGCTGGTGATCCGTTGGGGCTTTCATGCCTCGCCCTTCGGCAGCGCCCTCGCCATGGTCACGCCGCGCGGGCTGTGCGGCCTCGCCTTTGCTGACGAAGGCGAGGAGGAGGCAGCTCTGGCCGACATGCGCAGGCGCTGGCCGAACGCAACCTATCGCGAGGAGCCGGCGGCAACTGCGCCCTATGCCGCGCGCATCTTCGACCGCGATGCCTGGCGGCCGGACGATCCGCTGCGTGTCGTCTTCATCGGCACGGATTTCGAGGTGCGGGTGTGGGAGACGCTGATGCGCATACCGCTCGGCAAGGCGACCACCTATTCCAGCATAGCGACCTGCGTCGAACGTCCGAAGGCGGCACGCGCGGTCGGGGCGGCGGTCGGGCGCAACCCGATCTCCTTCGTGGTGCCCTGCCACCGCGTGCTCGGCCAGAACGGCGACCTCACCGGCTATCACTGGGGCCTTACGCGCAAGCGGGCGATTCTCGGCTGGGAAGCCGGGCAGGTGGCCGGGGGGTGAACGAGGCCCCAAGGCCCTGGTTCAGTGCGTGACCGATTTCGAGAAGATTTGCACCACCAGCACGCCGGTGATGATGAGACCCAATCCGGCAATGGCAGGGCCATCGAGTTTCTGGCCTTGCCAGAGCCAAGCCACCAGGGCGATCAGCACGATGCCCACGCCCGACCATATCGCATAGGCAATGCCGGTCGGGATGGTACGCAGGCAGATCGAGAGCAGCCACAGCGCGAGGGCATAGCCCACCACCGCAACCGCGCTTGGCCCCGCTTTCGTGAAGCCGTCGGAACGCGAGAGCGCGCTGGTCGCCACGACCTCGGCGACGATGGCGCCGAGCAGCAGCAGATAGGTCGCCAGCGACGCCACGGGCCGGTCTCAGTCCGCGAGGTCGAGAACGCTCTCGACCGTTGAATCGGCATTGAGACGGTAGATGACCGGCGCGCCGGTGTTCAGCTCGCGCTTCATGATGCCGTCCGGCGTCAGCTTCTCCAGAACCATGATCAGCGCCCGCAGCGAATTGCCGTGCGCGGCCACCAGAACCCGCTCGCCGCGCAGCACGCGGGGCAGGATCTCCTTCACGTAATAGGGCAGCGCGCGGGCGACCGTGTCCTTCAGGCTCTCGCCGCCGGGCGGGGGCACATCATAGGAGCGGCGCCAGATATGCACCTGCTCCTCGCCCCATTTGGCACGGGCATCATCCTTGTTCAGGCCGGAGAGGTCGCCATAGTCGCGCTCGTTCAGCGCCTGGTCGCAGATGACGGGCAGATTGTCCTCGCCCATTTCCTCGAGGATGAGATCGAGCGTGTCCTGGGCGCGTTTGAGGTCCGAGGTGAAGCAGACATCGAAGCTGAGCCCCTCGGCCTTCAGCCGCTTGCCGGCCTTGCGCGCCTCGTCGACGCCGCGCGGCGTCAGGTCCGGGTCGCGCCAGCCGGTGAACAGGTTCTTCAGGTTCCACTCGCTCTGGCCGTGGCGGACGAGGACGAGAAGGCGATCGGACATGGAGCTCATTCTCCAGAAGGGTGCGGGACAGGCGGCAGATCAGATGTCGGCGAGGCCGAGCACGTCGTTCATGGAATAGAGGCCGGGCTTGCGGCCCCGCGCCCAGCGTGCCGCGGCCAGCGCGCCGCGGGCGAAGATCATGCGGTCCTCGGCACGATGGCCGATCGAGATGCGCTCATGCGGGCCGGCGAAGATCACCTCGTGCTCGCCCACCACGGTGCCGCCGCGCAGCGTCGCGAAGCCGATCTCGCCCGGCGTGCGGGCGCCGGTGATGCCGTGTCGCTCGAACACGCCATGGCTCGACAGCGCGACCTGCCGTCCCGCTGCCGCCGCTTCGCCCAGCAGCAGTGCGGTACCGGAGGGGGCGTCGATCTTGCGGTTGTGGTGCATCTCCAGCACCTCGATGTCGAAGCTGTCGTCGAGCGTCGCTGCCACCCGCTTCACCAGCGCGGCGACCAGATTGACGCCGAGGCTCATATTGCCCGACTTCACGATGGTGGCGTGCCGCGCGGCGGCCTCGACGGCCGCCTGCTCGGCCGCGTCGAACCCGGTGGTGCCGATCACGTGCACGATGCGCGCCTGCGCGGCGAGGCCAGCAAAGGCGATGCTGGCCTTGGGAATGGTGAAGTCGATTACGCCCTCGGCAGCGGCGAAAAGCGGCAAGGCGTCATCGCTCACCGTGACGTCGAGCGGTGGCAAGCCGGCCAGCACGCCGGCATCGGTGCCCAGATGGGGGCTACCCTCGGGCTCCACCGCGCCGGCCAGAACAAGGTCCGGCGCCTCGGCAATGGCACGCACAAGTGTACGGCCCATGCGCCCGCTGGCGCCTACGACGACGAGCCGCATCTGCGACATCTTGCCAACACTCCCGCGCTTTTGAGCCGGTATAGCGGTCCCGGCGAGCGGCGGAAAGTGCCCGCGGCCTTGTCATTCCGTCGGGATGCGCGACATTAGAGGCAAGCTCGCTTGACGGGCGCGCGGCATGGCTGTAGAGGTCGCGCAACTTTTTGAAGGAGCGGCGCCGAAATGCGCAAGAATATTATCCTTATCGTAGGACGGCGCGTCGCCGCGGAGGCAGCCTGAGGGCTCCTGCCGCATGAATGGTGACGCGCTAAAACGGGCCCCTGACGGGGCCTTTTGATTTTCTGGGCGACAACGACAGACAGAACCGAGCAGCGTTCGAAAGGAAGACGACCATGATGCGCGAGATGACCGGCGCCGAAATGGTGATCCAGGCCCTGATCGATCAGGGCGTCGAGCATATTTTCGGCTATCCGGGCGGCGCGGTGCTGCCGATCTACGACGCCATGTTCCACAAGAACCAGGTGCAGCACGTGCTCGTGCGCCACGAGCAGGGCGCGGTGCACATGGCGGAAGGCTATGCCCGCTCCTCCGGCAAGGTCGGCGTCGTGCTGGTGACCTCGGGGCCCGGCGCCACCAATGCCGTCACCGGACTGACCGACGCGCTGCTGGATTCGATTCCGCTGGTCTGCATCACCGGGCAGGTTCCGACCCATCTCATCGGCTCGGATGCCTTCCAGGAGTGCGACACGGTCGGCATCACCCGGCCCTGCACCAAGCACAATTATCTCGTCCGCGACGTCAACGACCTCGCCCGCGTGCTGCACGAGGCATTCTATGTCGCCGCCAATGGCCGTCCCGGGCCGGTGGTGGTCGACATCCCGAAGGACGTGCAGTTCGCCAGGGGCACCTATGTCGGCCCCGAGAACATCTCGCACAAGACCTACCAGCCGCGCCTCAACGGCGACCCGGAGAAGGTCCGCGCCGCGGTCGAGCTGCTGGCCAAGGCCAAGCGCCCTGTGTTCTACACCGGCGGCGGCGTCATCAATTCCGGCCCGGAAGCGAGCCGCCTGCTGCGCGAATTCGCCCGGCTGACCGGCTTCCCGGTCACCTCGACCCTGATGGGCCTCGGCGCCTATCCGGCGGCCGACAAGCAGTGGCTCGGCATGCTGGGCATGCACGGCACCTACGAAGCCAACATGGCGATGCATGATTGCGACGTCATGGTGTGCGTCGGCGCGCGCTTCGACGACCGCATCACCGGCCGCGTCGATGCCTTCTCGCCGGGCTCGAAGAAGATTCACATCGACATCGACCCGTCCTCGATCAACAAGAACATCAAGATCGACCTGCCGATCATCGGCGACGTCAAGCACGTGCTCTCCGACATGCTGACCCAGTGGCGCGCGATGAAGGCCGAGCCGGACCGCAAGGCCATCGCCGGCTGGTGGGGCCAGATCGACGCGTGGCGCGCCCGCAAGTCGCTGTCCTATGTGAAGTCGCCGGACGTCATCAAGCCGCAATACGCCATTGAGCGGCTCCACAACGCGGTGAAGGACAAGGACGTCTACGTCACCACCGAGGTCGGCCAGCACCAGATGTGGGCGGCCCAGCACTTCCACTTCGAGGAGCCGAACCGCTGGATGACCTCCGGCGGCCTCGGCACCATGGGCTACGGCCTGCCGGCGGCGATCGGCGTGCAGGTGGCCCATCCGGGCAGCCTCGTCATCGACATCGCCGGGGAAGCCTCGATCCAGATGTGCCTGCAGGAGCTGTCGACCGCCCTGCAGTTCAACCTTCCGGTCAAGATCTTCGTGCTGAACAACGAATATATGGGCATGGTCCGGCAGTGGCAGGACCTGCTCCATGGCGGGCGCTACTCGCATTCCTATTCGGAATCGCTGCCCGATTTCGTGAAGCTGGCCGAGGCCTATGGCGCGGTCGGCATGCGCTGCCACCGCCCCGGCGACCTCGACGCGGCGATCCAGGAAATGATCAGCGTCGATCGTCCCGTGCTGTTCGACTGCCTGGTCGACCAGAAGGAGAACTGCCTGCCGATGATCCCCTCGGGCAAGCCGCACAACGAGATGATCCTGCCCGATCATCCCGAAGCGCTGGACGAGGCGATCGACGAGGAAGGCAAGATGCTGGTGTGACCCCGGCCCCCGGCCGCCGGACGGCGCGCGCTCCCTCCCCGCTCGGGAAAGGATCGCCGCCGGGCGGCGGTGAGGTGCGCCGCGCCTCGCATCCCGTACGCTGTTCTCCCGATTTGCCGAGTACCCTCATGCCCCCCGTCCAGGAAGCCCCCGAGCGCCACACCCTCTCTCTTCTGGTCGACAACGAGCCGGGCGTGCTCGCCCGCATCGTCGGCCTGTTCTCGGGCCGCGGCTACAACATCGACAGCCTCACCGTCTCCGAGGTGAGTCACGACAGCAAGCTCTCGCGCATCACCGTGGTCACCACCGGCGCGCCGATGATCATCGACCAGATCAAGAGCCAGCTCGACCGGCTCGTGCCAGTGCATCGCGTCGTCGACCTCACCGTCGCCGGCAAGTCGGTGGAGCGCGAACTGGCGCTCATCAAGGTGCGCGGCAAGGGCGAGATCCGGCAGGAAGCACTCTTGATCGCGGAGAGCTTCCGCGCCCGCACCGTCGACACCACGCTGGAGAGCTTCGTCTTCGAGATCACCGGCAAGCCGGACAAGATCGACCAGTTCGTTTCGCTGCTGGTGCCGCTCGGCCTTGTGGAAGTCTCGCGCACCGGCGTGGCGGCCATTGGCCGCGGCTCCGATCCCATGTGAGGATGCTCCGATACGTCTGCGTGAGTCGGAGATGACGGTGGGTGAGACGAGACGGCCGGCAGAATGGGGGGATTGCGGGCCCGGGCCATGTGCCCATGAGTGACCGGTCGGCCACCGAGCGTTCCGGCCGTGAGCGCCTCTCCGTCGAGGACTCTGCCCCTCGCGCCGTCGTCGCCCCGCACAAGCCGCTCTGGCTGCAGGCGGCGCCGGTCATCTTCCTGCTGCTCTGGTCGGGCGGCTTCGCGGTGGCGAAGGTCGGCATCCTCTATACCGGCCCTTTCACCCTGCTTGCCTGGCGCTACGGGATCGTGCTGCTGATCCTGCTGCCGCTGATCGCCTGGTTCCGCCCGCCCTTTCCGCGCAATCCGCGCGCCTATCTGCACCTGGTGGTGATCGGTTTCCTCATCCAGGTACTCTATTTCAACCTGTCCTATTTCGCCTTCCGCTTCGGCGTCTCGGCGGGCGCGCTCTCGCTCATCGTCTCCTTGCAGCCCATCGTGGTCGGCCTTGCCGCGCCGTTGCTGGCCGGAGAAAGCGTGGGCGCCAAGCGCTGGGGCGGGCTGCTGCTCGGCCTTGCCGGCGCGGCGCTGGTGATCGTTTCGCGCGCCGCGGTAGAGGTGACGGCCCCGGTCACCGTTTTCCTCGCCATCGGCGCGCTGCTCGCGATGTGCAGCGCCGCACTCTACGAAAAGCGCTTCGGCACCCCGCAACACCCGCTGATCGCAAATGGCGTGCAATATGCGGTGGGCTTCGTGTGCACGCTGCCGCTCGCCTTCATCATGGAGGATGGCCACGTCATCTGGTCCGTCCCCTTCATCGGCGCGCTGGCCTATCTCATCATCGGCAATTCCCTGATCGCGATCTCGCTCTATTTGGCGATGATCCGGGCCGGCGAAGTCTCGCGCGTTTCGGCACTGTTCTTCCTCGTGCCGCCCTGCTCGGCGCTCATCGCCTGGCTGCTGGTCGGGGAAGCCATGCCTCCGCTGGCCTGGGCCGGCATGGCGCTGGCCGCGGCGGGCGTCGCGCTCGCCTCGATGCAGCGCCTGCCCTGGCAACGAACCGCCGGCAGGTGAAGGAAATCGCGCACGGCATCGTCCACCGTCTTGCAGGCCGCGGGGTGCTGCTGTAGGAGAGAACCGTAACGTACGGTACGGATTTTTCCGGCAATGACGACGTCCACGGATCCCGCAGGCGAGGAGCTCACAGCACGGCAGCAGGCCGTGCTGGATGCCGTGCTCGCGCTGATGGTCGAGCAGGGCGGCGACGTCACCATGACCGCGGTCGCCCGCCGCGCGAGCTGCTCGAAAGAGAGCCTTTACAAATGGTTCGGCGACCGGGACGGGCTCCTGACCGCGACCATCCGCTGGCAGGCCTCCAAGGTGCGCGCCGGCAATTACGACCGCCAGCGGCTCGATGCGCTCGCCCTGCGCGACAGCCTCATCCGCTTCGCCGCAAACTGGCTCTCGGTCATTTCCAGCCCCACCTCCATCGCGCTGAACCGCTTCGCCATCGCCCGGGCCGGGGCGGGCGAGAGCAATCTCGGCGCGATCATGCTGGGCAACGGGCGCTTCGCCATCGGCGAGCGACTGAAGCCGGTGCTGGATGCCGGGCGCGAGGCCGGGCTCATCACCTTCGCCGACACAGAAACCGCCTTCCGCACCTTCCTCGGCCTCGTCGGGCGCGACGTGCAGATCCGCGTCCTGCTCGGCGACACGCTCGACCTCAGTCCTGCCGCGGTCGAGGCCGACGCGGCCCGGGCCACCGACCAGTTCCTCGCCCTTTACGGCACCGGCCGCGCGCCGGGCCGTGCCTGAACCAACGCGACATAAAAGGAGACCCCCATGCGCGTTTATTACGATCGCGACGCCGACCTGAACCTGATCAAGGGCAAGAAGGTCGCCATCATCGGCTACGGTTCGCAGGGTCGCGCCCATGCGCTGAACCTGAAGGATTCGGGCGTGAAGGACATCGCCATCGGCCTGAAGCCGGGCTCGGCGACCGCGAAGAAGGTCGAGGCCGACGGCCTCAAGGTCATGACCGTCGCCGAGGTCGCCAAGTGGGCCGACCTGATGATGATGGCCACCCCGGACGAGCTGCAGGCCGACATCTGGCGCGACGAGATCGCCCCGAACATCCGTGACGGCGCCGCCATCGCCTTCGCGCACGGCCTCAACGTGCATTTCGGCCTGATCGAGCCGAAGGCGACCGTCGACGTCATCATGATCGCGCCGAAGGGGCCCGGCCACACCGTGCGCGGCGAATACCAGAAGGGCGGCGGCGTGCCGTGCCTCGTGGCGGTGCACCAGGACGCCTCGGGCAATGCGCTCGACCTCGGCCTGTCCTATGCGTCGGGTGTCGGCGGCGGTCGTTCGGGCATCATCGAGACCACCTTCAAGGAAGAGTGCGAGACCGATCTGTTCGGCGAGCAGGTCGTGCTCTGCGGCGGCCTCGTCGAGCTGATCCGCGCCGGCTTCGAGACGCTGGTGGAAGCGGGCTACGCGCCGGAGATGGCCTATTTCGAGTGCCTGCACGAAGTGAAGCTGATCGTCGACCTCATCTATGAGGGCGGCATCGCCAACATGAACTACTCGATCTCCAACACCGCCGAGTGGGGCGAGTACGTCACCGGCCCGCGCATCATCACCGAAGCGACCAAGGCGGAGATGAAGCGTGTCCTCACGGACATCCAGACCGGCAAGTTCACCTCGGACTGGATGCAGGAGTACAAGGCCGGCGCCGCGCGCTTCAAGGGCATCCGCCGCGTCAACGATGCCCACCAGATCGAGCAGGTCGGCGAGAAGCTGCGCGGCATGATGCCGTGGATCGGCAAGAACAAGCTGGTCGACAAGGCGAAGAACTGAGCCTTTCGCGCTCCGTATCCGACAGGCCATGGCCGGGCGCGTCCCGGCCATGCGCGTTTCGAGGCGGCTGGCGCTCTCGGCGCGCCTACCACCCGAACAGCTTCATCGCCGCGGAACCCGGCGCCAGCAGCACGAAGGCCCACAGCGCGGCGGAGCCGACATTGGCGAGCTGAAACGGAAGGCGCGGCATCTCGAACATGCCGGCCACCAGCGGCACGACGGCGCGCAGCGGACCGAAGAAGCGCCCGAGGAACACGCTCCAGACGCCGTGGCGACGGAAGAAACGCTCGCCCTTGTCGAGCATGTCGAGATGGTTGCGCAGGATCGGAAAGCTGCGGACCCGGTCCTTAAAATAGCGCCCGACCCAGTAGGACACGGTGTCGCCGAGCGCGGCACCGAGCGTCGCTCCCGCCCAGACCGGCAGGAAACCGAGTCCACCCGCCGCGATCAGCGGACCCATGCCCACCAGGATGACGGTGGCCGGCACCAGCAACGAAATCACCGCCAGCGACTCGCCGAAGGCCAGCAGGAAGGCGATGAAGGGCGCGTAGTGCCGGTGCGCCTCGACGAAGCCGAGCGCCTCGCGCGCCATCTGTTCGATCTCGGGCACGCCGGCCTCCCTACAGCCGGTCGCGCAGGGCGTAATAGCTCAGCCCCGCCGCCAGCAGCGGCCAGCGCATCAGCGGTCCGCCGGGAAAGCCCGGCGTCGGCGCGCGCGCCATCAGGTCGAATTCGCCGAGCACGCCGCGCACCGCATCGGCGAGGATCTTGCCGAAATAGGGCGCCAGCATCACCCCCTGCCCCGAATAGCCGGAGGCGGTGAGCACACGCGGTCCCAGCCGGCGCACGAAGGGCATGCGGGTCATGGTGATGCCGAGGATGCCGCCCCAGCCATAGTCGATCCGCACATCGGCGAGCTGGGGAAACACCTTGAGCATATAGGGCCGCACGAAGGCGCCGGGATCGGCTTTCAGCGTGCGCCGATAGGTTTCCCCACCGCCGAACAGCAGCCGGCCGTCGCGGCTCAGCCGGTAATAATTCACCACGAACCGGCTGTCCGCCACCGCCGCGTCATTGGCGATGATGCTCTTCGCCCGCTCGCCGAGCGGCTCGGTGGCGGCGATGTAGTTCGCGATCGGCATGACATGGCGGTCGACCCGCCTGTCGAGGCCGTCCTGCAGGCCATCGCCGCATTCCAGTACCCACTCCGCCTCGACCGAACCGCCGCCGGAGACCTCCACCGTCACCTTCGCGCCCTCGCGCACCGCCAGCGCACGGCTGTTCTCGTGGATCCGCGCGCCGGCGCGGGAGGCCGCCTGGGCAAGGCCGAGCGCCAGGTTCAGCGGGTGGAGATGACCGCCATCGGCGTCGATCATGCCGCCATAATAGGCCGAGGAACCGACCAGAGCGGCGAGTTCGTCCCGCGAGAGAGGCCGGGCGTGGGGGTAGTGGTAGACCTCGGTCAGCTTGCGGGCATAGGCATGGGTGTGAGCGACATAGCCGGGCTTGTGGTCGGCCGCGATCAGGCCCGGCCGATAGTCGCAGGCGATGGCGTGGCGGGCGATCAGCCCCTTCAGATGCGCCTTGGCGTCCTCGGCGAGCGTCCACAATTTGCGGGCATCGTCCATGCCCATGTGCTGCTCGATCCAGTCCTGGTCGCGGCGCTGGCCGGTGTGGATCTGCCCGCCATTGCGGCCCGAGGCGCCCGAGCCGACGCGCGCGCCCTCCAGAACCACGACGTCGAGCCCGGCCTGCGCCAGTTCCAGCGCGGCGGACAGTCCGGTATAGCCGCCGCCGATTATGCAGACATCCGCCCGCACCGCGCCCTCCAGCCGCGGGTGGAGCGGATGCGGCAGCGCCGTCGCGGCGTACCAGCTCTCGGGATGGCCTTCACGGGCCGGCGCGTTCACCTGTGTCACCGGCGCGCGAACAGTTTTTCGATGTCGGCGAGCGACAGCGTGATGAAGGTGGGGCGCCCGTGATTGCACTGGGCGGCGTTCGGGGTGTCTTCCATCTCGCGCAACAAGGCGTTCATCTCCTCGGGCCGCAGCCGGCGACCGGCGCGCACCGATCCATGGCACGCCATGGTGGCGGCGACATGAAGAAGCCGTCGCTCCAGCGGCAGGGCGTCGTCCCATTCCTCGGCATGCTCGGCCAGCTCGCGGATCAGCGCGGGAATGTCGGCATCGCCGAGAAGCGCCGGCACCTCGCGCACCAGCAGCGCGCCGGGGCCGAAGGGCTCCACCACCAGACCGAGCGTCGACAGCGCGTCCGTCCGCTCCGCGAGACGATCGGCCTCCGCGGGGTCCAGCTCGACCACCAGCGGCAGCAGCAGCATCTGCCGGCGCACCCCGTCGCGGGCCAGCGCCTGCTTCAGCCGCTCATAGACGATGCGCTCATGGGCGGCGTGCTGGTCAACGATGACGGCGCCGTCCCGGGTCTGGGCGACGATATAGGTTTCATGCAGCTGCGCCCGCGCGGCGCCGAGCGGGCGATCCATCAGGTCGGGGGCGGCCGGCGCCGCGCCGGCCCGCGCATCGGCCGAGGGCGCAAGATCGAGGCCGAGGCCGGCGGCCGCGATCGGCGGCGGCTCATAGGCGCGCGCCGGCTCGGCAAGGCCAAGGCCCATCTGCCCCGGAGCGGCGCGGCCCGCCGGAGCCGCCCAGGAGGAGCGCCAGTCATGATGGGCGAGCGCCGCCGGGCGCACCATATGCGGCAGATGCGGGGCGCGGCCAACCGGGGACAGCGCGGGCGCGCCGGCCTCGCCCTCATCCGTCAGCGCGCCGCCGAAGCCCGGCACGGCCAGCCGCGCCAGCCGGTCCGCCGTGGTGGTCGCGGTGCGCGGCACGGCGGCTTCCAGCGCGTCGATCAGGGTGCGGATGATGAGCGCGCGCACCAGCCCGCCGTCGCGGAACCGAACCTCGGTCTTCGCCGGGTGCACGTTCACATCCACCTCGCGCGGATCGAGATCGAGGAACAGCGCCAGCACCGGATGGCGGTCGGACGGCAGCAGATCGGCATAGGCCGCCCGCACCGCACCGATCAGCACCTTGTCGCGCACCGGGCGGCCATTGACGAAGAAATATTGCGAGAGCGCATTGGCCTTGGAAAAGGTCGGCAGGCCGGCGAGGCCGGTCAGGCTCACCCCGCCACGCACCCCCTCCACCGCCAGCGCATTGCCCGCGACCTCGTGACCCAGCACCTCGGCGATGCGCGCGCGCCGCCCCTCGATGTCCACGCGGCGCGCGCCCCAGCTCAAGGGCGGGCGCTCCTCCGCGACGAGAGTGAAGGCGACATCCGGGCGCGACAGCGCGAGACGGCGCACCACGTCCACCGCCGCTGCCGTTTCCGCTCGCTCCGACTTCAGGAATTTCAGCCGCGCCGGGGTGGCGAAGAACAGGTCGCGCACCTCCACCCGGGTGCCGGCGCCGAGCGCGGCCGGGCGCACCGGCAGCCGGACGCCGGCCTCGACGCGCACCTCATGCGCGCCTGCCGCGCCCGAAAGCCGCGAGGCGATGGACAGCCGCGCCACCGCACCGATCGAGGGCAGCGCCTCGCCGCGGAAGCCGAGCGTCGCGATCTGCGTCAGATCCTCGTCGTCGAGCTTGGAGGTGGCATGGCGCTCGACGCAGAGCGCGAGATCGGCCGCGCTCATGCCCCCGCCATCGTCGGTGACGCGGATCAGCCGGCGTCCGCCGCCCTGGAGCACGATCTCGATACGCCGGGCCCCAGCATCGAGGGCGTTCTCGACCAGCTCCTTCACCGCCGCAGCCGGGCGCTCCACCACCTCGCCGGCAGCGATCCGGTCGACGAGGGTGGAAGGGAGCAGGCGCAGCGGCATGAGGCATGAATCCCGTGTCGGACCGGCGGAATCAACCGGCGAACGGAGCCGAGTCTACACGCAGCGCCATGCCGGGCGGAACCGGGCCGGGATCGTCGCCCTCAGGAATCCGGCGTCGAAGTGCCGCTGCGCGATCACGAATCGGGAAAGCCGAGCCACGGCTCCAGCCGCTCGAAGGTTTCGTCCATCGCCCAGGCCGGGAAATAGGGCAGCGAGAAATGGCCGTACCAGATCGAGAGCTGGCCCTCCGCGGCGTCCTCGCCCCGCCCGGCGACGGCAGCGAGGTAAAGGGCGGAGGCGATGCCGCTGCGGTCCGAGCCGCCGCGGCAGTGCACGAGAATGGGCTTGGGCGCGTCGCGCATAACCGCGATGAGGTGCTGGGCCTGTTCGTCGGTCAGCTCGCGCCCCGCCGAGAGCGGGATGTCGATGTGGTTGATGCCGAGCGCCGCGCTCGCGGCGACCTCCTCCGCATGCCACGGACGACCCGAATAGCCGCGCAGATTGATGATGGTGGCAATGCCGTATTTCTGCTTGATCCGGGCGATGTCTGCCGCATCCACCTGTGCCGAGCGATAGAGCTCGCCCGGCACCACGGTGTGGAAGTTGCCGACCAGCTGCTCGATGCCGAGAAAGGCGCCGATGCCGAGCACCGCGCCAAGCAGCGTCCAGCGCCAGCTCCGCTTGCGGCGCGTGGAGAGTGCAGCGGCGGCGGGCGCCTCGGGACCGGCTTCAGGATCGGAACTGTTCATCGGAATGGGGACCGTAGGTGTGCCGAGATACCCCTGCATCGCCTGCAATCGGGGCGAATTGAGCCCCACTTTGCGGCGGCCGCAAGGCTGCGAACAGAACCTGGGCGCGCGACTATTCCATCACACCCGCCGCCGCCAGTCGCTCCGCCTTCTGACGCTCGATCTCCTGCCGCTTGGTCACGATCGAGGCGCTGACCACCACCACCGTGACGATGGCGATGAGGATGGTGCAGATCGCGTTGATCTCCGGCGTCACGCCGAGGCGCACCTGCGAATAGATGCGCATCGGCAGCGTGGTCGCGCCCGGCCCGGTGGTGAAGCTGGCGATGACGAGATCGTCCAGCGAGAGGGTGAAGGCCAGCATCCAACCCGAGACCACCGCCGGCAGGATGATCGGCAGGGTGATGACGAAGAACGTCCTCAACGGCGGACAGCCGAGATCGAGTGCGGCTTCCTCCAGGCTCCGGTCGAAGGTCACGAGCCGCGACTGCACCACCACGCAGACGAAGCACATGGTGAAGGTGATGTGGGCAAGCGTGATCGTCCAGAAGCCGCGGTCGAAATTCACCGCCACGAAGAGCAGCAGCAGCGACAGGCCGGTGATCACGTCCGGCATCACCAGCGGGGCGTAGATCATCCCCGAGAACAGGGTGCGCCCGGTGAAGCGCCCATAGCGGGTGAGCGCAATGGCGGCCAGCGTGCCGAGCACGGTGGCGACGCTTGCCGAGATGAAGGCGACGCGCAGCGTCACCCAGGCGGCGTCGAGCAGCTGATCGTTCTCGAGCAGCTTCCAGTACCACTCCGTCGAGAAGCCGCCCCACACCGTGACCAGGCGCGAGGCATTGAAGGAGTAGATGACCAGCAGCAGGATCGGCACGTAGAGGAAGGTGAAGCCCAGCACCAGCGCCGTCACGTTGAAGGCGGAAAACCCCTTGCGCATCTAGCGGCCCTCCATCTGGCGCTGCTGGATGTTCTGGTAGAACACGATCGGCACCACCAGCACGATGAGCAGCAGCACCGCCACCGCCGAAGCGACGGTCCAGGAGCGGTTGACCGAGAACTCGGTCCACAGCGACTTGCCGATCATCATCGTGTCGGAGCCGCCGAGCAGGTCGGGGATGACGAACTCGCCCACCGCTGGGATGAAGCAGAGCAGGCAGCCGGCGAACACGCCCGGCAGCGAGAGCGGCCAAGTGATCTTCCAGAACGCCGCGAGAGGCGGGCAACCGAGATCGGCGGCGGCTTCCAGCAGCGTTTCGTCCATCTTCTCCAGCGCCGAATAGAGCGGCAGGATCATGAAGGGCAGGTAGGAATAGACGATGCCGATATAGACGGCGGTATCGGTGTTCAGCAGCTCCAGCGGCTGGTCGATGGCGCCGAGCCAGCTCAGGAACTGGTTGAGCAGCCCCTCCGGCGACAGGATGCCGATCCACGAATAGACGCGGATGAGGAAGGAGGTCCAGAACGGCAGGATCACCAGCATCAGCAGCGTCGGGCGGATGGATTTCGGTGCCCGCGCCATGGCATAGGCGATGGGGTAGCCGACCAGCAGCAGCAGGAAGGTCGAGATCGCCGCGATCTTCAGCGACGAGACGTAGGCCATCAGGAACTCGTTGTCCCAGCTCAGCACATAGCTGTAATTGTCGAAATTGAGCTGGCCGAGCGCATCCCTGATCACGTCCCAGCCACCGGAGAGGTCGAAGACCGGCTCATAGGGCGGCTGGGCCGTGACGTCCTGCGACAGGCTGATCTTGAAGACGATGAAGAACGGCACCAGGAACAGCGCCGCCAGCCACAGATAGGGTATGGCGACGACCAGCCAGCGCTCCCGGTTGCTCCGAGCCATGATGTGCTCCCGTCAGCGCGTCAGCACGACGCCGGCATCGGGCGTCCACGAGACCCAGACCTTGTCTTCCCAGGTGATCGGGCGCTCCACCATGCGGGTGAGGTTCGGCCGCACAGCCTTCACCCGCGTGCCATCGGCAAGTTCGATGTGGTAGACGGAGAGATCCCCCAGATAGCCGATGTCCCACACCTCGCCGGACACGCAGTTCACGTTCGTGTCGGCCGGCGGTTCGCGGTCCACGCGCACCTTTTCCGGCCGCACCGCCACCCACACCTCGTCGCCCGCGCCCGTCTGCACCTCCTGCGCCACCGCGAGCCGCATCCCTGCCGAGTCGCCGCCGGAACCGGTGCGCACCGTCACGAGGCCGTTTTGGTTGCTCTCGACCCGTCCGGCCATGAGGTTCACGTCGCCGACGAACCCGGCGACATAGCGCGAAGCCGGCTGCTCGTAGATGACCGCCGGCGGCGCGACCTGGATGAGCTTGCCGTGGTCCATCACCGCGATGCGGTCGGCCACCGTCATCGCCTCCTCCTGGTCGTGGGTCACGATCAGGAAGGTCATGCCGAGCTTCATCTGGATGTCCATGAGCTCGAACTGGGTTTCCTCGCGCAGCTTCTTGTCGAGCGCACCCAGCGGTTCGTCCAGCAGCAGCACCTTGGGCCGCTTGGCGAGCGAGCGGGCGAGCGCGACGCGCTGGCGCTGGCCGCCGGAAAGCTGGTGTGGCTTTCGCCGGGCGAAGGCCTCCAGCTTCACCAACCTGAGCATCTCCTCGACCCGCACCGCGATGTCGGGCTTGCCCATGCCGTCCTGCTTCAGGCCGAAGGCGATGTTGTCCCACACGCTCATATGCGGGAACAGCGCATAGGACTGGAACATCATGTTGACCGGCCGCCGGTAGGGCGGCGTACCGACGAGATCCTCCCCTGCCAGCGTGATCTGGCCGGAGGTCGGCTCCTCGAAGCCGGCCAGCATCCGCATCAGCGTGGTCTTGCCGCAGCCGGAAGGGCCGAGCAGGGCGAAGAATTCACGCTCATAGATGTCGAGGGAGAGGTCGTCGACCGCGGTGAAGCTGCCGAATCTCTTCGTCACGTTCCTGTAGCGGATCAGGTGAACCGCGGAAGGGTCGGTCCAGGGGGCGAATGTGCGGCGGATACCGCCGATCGTCGTCTGCGTCTTCTCGGCGACGCCGCTGCTCATCGTCGGTCCCGCTGTAACGCCCATACCGGGCTGCCGTTGCGAACGCTAGCGGGGAAAGCGCGCCTGCTCAACCGGTCGGCACGAAACATTTTTCGGCAGGATCGCCCGGTGTGGACAGCCTTGCTTGACGTCGCGTGGGGGCCCGTGATCCCCTGAAAGCACGCGCAGATGCGCGCTCAAGGTGATCAGATGGCGAAAAAGAAGCGTTCGTATTCGGACGCGGCGGACTCTCTTCGCGGCGTTTCGACGCTCGCAGAGGCCAAGGCCTGGATGGCCGCACGAGGCATCACGGAGATCGAATGCGTGGTGCCGGACCTTGCCGGCGTCGCCCGCGGCAAGATCATGCCGGTGTCCAAATTCCTCAGCGGGCCGGTGATGAACCTGCCGCTCTCGGTCTTCTTCCAGACCATTTCGGGCGAATACCCGCCCTATGACGGTCTCGTCGATTCGGTCGTGGTCGACAGCGACCTCGTCATGGAGCCGGACCTCTCCACCCTCACCGCCGTGCCGTGGGCGCAGGACCCGACCGCGCAGGTGATCCACGACGCCTATCACCGCGACGGCCGGCCGGTGGAACTCGCCCCCCGGCAGGTGCTGAAGAGCGTCGTCGAGCTCTATGCCCACAAGGGCTGGAAGGCGGTGGTCGCCCCGGAGATCGAGTTCTACCTGGTCGAGCCGAACACCGATCCCGACTATCCCCTGAAGCCTCCGGTAGGCCGCTCCGGGCGCCCGGAGATCGGCCGGCAGTCCTATTCCATCCAGGCGGTGAATGAATTCGACGCGCTGTTCGAGGACATCTACGATTATTCGGAAGCGCAGGGGCTCGAGATCGACACGCTGATCCATGAGGACGGCGCGGCGCAGATGGAGATCAACCTGCTGCACGGCGACCCGCTGGTGCTGGCTGACCAGGTCTTCCTGTTCAAGCGCACCATCCGCGAGGCGGCGCTGGCGCACAAGATCTACGCCACCTTCATGGCCAAGCCCATCGCCGACGAGCCCGGCTCGGCGATGCACATCCACCAGTCCATCGTCTCGGCCGAGACGGGGAAGAACATCTTCTCCGACGACGAGGGCGATCCGACGCCGGAATTCTTCTCCTTCATCGCCGGCCAGCAGAAATACCTTCCGGCGGTGATGTCGATCCTCGCGCCCTATGTGAACTCCTACCGTCGCCTCACCCGCGATTCGATGGCCCCCATCAACATCCAGTGGGGCTACGACAACCGCACCGCGGGATTGCGCGTGCCGCCCTCGTCCCCGGCGGCCCGGCGGGTCGAGAACCGGGTGCCGTCCTCGGACGCCAACCCCTATCTCGTCATCGCGGCTTCGCTGGCGGCGGGCTATCTCGGCATGGCGGAAGGGCTGCGCCCGACCCAGCCGCTGGAGGCCGACGCCAAGTTCCTCGACTTCGAGCTGCCGCGCGGGCTTCTGGAAGCGGTCGCGGCCATGCAGCATTGCGACGAGATCGCCAATGTGCTCGGCCCATCCTTCGTGAAGACCTATTCGGCCGTGAAGCAGGCCGAGTTCGAGACCTTTATGCGCGTCATCTCGCCCTGGGAGCGGGAATATCTGCTGCTGAACGTGTGAAGTAGCGGGTTTTCGTTTTCTCGTCGTCATCCCGGAATGGCCGCCAGGCCATATCCGGGATCGCGTCCGGCCGGATGCCCCTATCGGCGACCAGCGGTTGAATCCCCCCGGCAGCTCCGGCCGGGATGACGCTTCGGGAAGAGGACGGGCGCCGCGACCAAGCGCGTACCCAAGGTTTGCTGCGAACGACTTGATGCGATCAGCTTTCTGCAGAGGCCGTGCTCCTTGGGGAGACGCGCCGTTCCGCCCATAAAGAACGCCCGCCGGCGGCACCGGCGGGCGTTGAGTGCGGCGGCCAAGAGGGGTCAGGACGCCGGTAGATCTGATGAAAGCCGAACCGGGCGAGCCGAACCGATCGGGGCGCGCAGCCCCGCCGCGGTCCGGAAGGCTCTCGAAACGGCGAGCCCTCAGCCGCAGGCCTGCGCCGAACCCTGGCCTTCGGCGCAGGGGGCGAGTGTCACGGCGGCCTGCTCCTCGGCGCCGAGCGTGGCAAGAGCCCCGCTCGCGGGGACCGGCGCCTCGACCCGCGCGCGGACCGGCCGGCGAGCGGCGCGCTTTTCCACGGCGCGAACGACGAGCACGCTGGTCGGATCGCGCCAGATCGGACCGGAGGCCGCATCGCGCAGATCGCTGCGATTGAGGCCGATGTCGCGCAGCATGCGATCGTCGAACTCGCCGAGATGGGCGATGACGCGGCGGCGGGCGATGGCTTTGACGATCCTCATTCCGCGAACGGCCACGCTCACCGCCACATGGGTGACGGCCGTGCCGAAACTCTCGAATGCGGACCTGCGAACTTCGCCAATATACGACATGGGTTCCTCCATCGTGCCGGCCGCGCTGCGGCGTCTCATCGGTCTCTGCCCGCGGCCCTCCTTGGCCACCACCCGAAACCGACCGCCCGTTCGCGACCGAACCGTTATGGATGAGAGCGAATGATCACACTAGCGAATGTTCATGATCCGATTTATCATCATCGTTGATGACAAGCCGGGAATGACAGCGCGATGACAGTCCTGCTCGATATTGATCAATTAAGAACTTTCATGGCGATCGCCGAAAGCGGCAGCTTCACCAAGGCGTCGGAGGTGGTCCACAAGACCCAGTCGGCGGTCTCCATGCAAATGAAGCGGCTGGAGGAACGGGTCGGCAAGCCGATCTTCACCCGCGACGGGCGCGCCTCGAAACTCACCGACGAAGGCGAGCGCCTGCTGGATTACGCCCGGCGCATCGTGAAGCTGAACATGGAAGCGGTGGCGAGCCTCGCCAATGCCGAGCTTTCCGGCCGTGTCCGGCTGGGCGTGCCGGACGATTACGCCGACCGCTATCTGCCGGAAATCATGGCCCGCTTCTCCAACACACACCCCAATGTCGAGCTGACGGTGGTCTGCGATCCATCAACGGACCTGATGGACAGGATCGATACCGGCGATCTCGACCTCGCCATCATCACCGATTGCGACAATTACCACCGTTCCGAGACCGAGATCATCCGCCGCGAACAGCTTCTCTGGGTCGGGTCGATACGCCATGCGCTGCATCTCGAACCCACCGTCCCGCTGGCGCTGGGGCGGCAGAGCTGCAACTGGCGGCAGGAGGCGATCAAGGAGCTGCAGAGCCTCGGCAAGCCGTTCCGCATCCTCTACACCTCGTCGAACTCCACCGCGGTATCGGCGGCGGTGCTCTCCGGCCTCGCCATCTCGGTGCTGCCGGAATCCGGCCTCCGCCCGGGCATGCGGGTGCTCGGCCCGGCAGATGGCTTCCCGCCTTTGCCGCCCTGCCGCATCGGCCTGCTGCGCAACCGGCATGAGCCTTCCGCGTTGGCCGACGCGCTGGCCAATCACGTCATCCAGGGCCTCGACAACATCTCGGAGGCGCAGGCCGCGGAGTGAGAAAAGAGCCGGCGACGCGATTGCATAGCCGGCTTCGCCTTCAGTAGGCGTCTTCCACGAAGACCGGCTCCACCGAGCCGTTCCATGGCCCCTGATAGCGGTCGAGCAGGCATTCGGCAGGGGTCTTGCCCCGCGAAAGGCTGTCTTCCAGCGTCAGCAGGAAGCGCGTCTCGTCGCGGCCCTGGCTGTCGCGCCGGTCGCGGCGCGCAAGGCCCTGCCGGGCGATGGCGACGACATCGGCCGCGATCTCCAGCACGCTGCGCCCGCGCAGGGTGGCCCGGAAGCCCTCGACCGGCACCGCATCGCGCAGGCCCTGCCGCTCGCCCGCGGTCCAGTCCTTCACCAGCTCCCATGCCGCGTCGAGGCTGGTACGGTCATAGAGCAGGCCGGTCCACAGCGCCGGGAGGGCGCAGAGCTTGGACCATGAGCCGGCATCGGCCCCGCGCATCTCCAGATAGCGCTTCAGCCGCACCTCGGGGAAGATCGTGGACAGGTGGTTCGCCCAGTCCGACACCGTGGCCCGCTCGCCCGGCACCGCGGAATGGCGGCCGGCCAGCAGGTCGCGGAAGGAGGAGCCGGCGACATCGAGATACTGGTCGCCGCGCTTGATGAAGTACATCGGCACGTCGAGCGCGTAGTCCACGTAGCGCTCGAAGCCCATGCCCTCCTCGAAGGCGAAGGGCATCATGCCAGCGCGTTCATTGTCGGTGTCGCGCCAGATCTCGGAGCGGAAGGACAGGAAGCCGTTCGGCCGCCCCTCCGTGAAGGGCGAATTGGCGAAGAGCGCGGTCGCGATCGGCTGCAGGGCGAGGCCCACCCGCAGCTTGCGCACCATGTCCGCCTCCGAGGCGAAATCGAGATTCACCTGCACCGTGCAGGTACGGAACATCATGTCGAGGCCGTGCGTGCCGACCTTCGGCATGTAGTTCGACATGATGCGGTAGCGCCCCTTGGGCATCACCGGGGTCTGCGCCAGCGACCATTTCGGGCTCATGCCGAGGCCGAGGAAGCCGAGGCCGAGCGGGGTCGCCACCTGGCGCACCTGCTCCAGATGGGTGTTCACCTCGGCGCAGGTCTCGTGGATCGAGATCAGCGGCGCGCCGGACAGCTCGAACTGCCCGCCGGGCTCCAGCGAGATCGCCCCGCCCCCGACATCGTCGGCGAGCCCGATGATGGTCTCGCCCTCCATGATCGGCTCCCAGCAGGACAGGGCCTGCATGCCCTCCAGCAGCGCGCGGATACCGTTCGGCCCCTCATAGGGAACCGGATCATGGCCGTTCAGGGTGAAGGGGAACTTCTCGTGCTCGGTGCCGATGCGGAATCGCTCCGGCGACTTGCAGCCCGCTTCCAGCCAGGCGACGAGATCGTTGCGGCTCTCGATGGGCTGGGTGTCGGTCTGGTCGCGCGCCATGGGAACTCCGGCCGGTCCTTCCGGCGCATAGGTGTGGGCGCGAGACCATACACACCGGGTCGTCCGACGCAATCGCCCCCGATGCAGGGCGGCGTTGCGGCCGGCCGCGCCACGCTCACTGCGCCGAGGCGTGAGCGAGCCAGGTCGTCACCGCGCGCAGCGCCTCCTCCCGGTTGCCGGCACGGTGCCTGGCCTCCTGATAGACCGCGATCTGCACGTCGGCGCTGGTGCCGGCGCTCAAGATGGTGCCGACCTGCGCCATCTCGTCGAGGCAGCCGAGGGCCTGCGCATCCTCTTCCAGCCGGGCCAGAAGATGCTCGGCCACCTGCGCCACGGGCACCGCCTGCCGCGCGGCGCGGTCGACGAAGCCGCCATGGATGCCATAGCGCTGGGCGCGCCATTTGTTTTCCATCGCGATCGCCCGGTCCACCGCATCGACCCCGGCATTGAGTGCCGGGTTGCGCACCAGATGGCGCACCAGAGCGCGATAGAGCACGGCGATGGCGAGAGTGTCCTCCACCCGCGTGCAGCTGTCGCAGGCCCGCAATTCCAGCGTCCGATGCTTCGCCGAGGGCCGGATCATCCACCACACATAGCTCGAATCGGGAATGGCGCCCGCGCTCACCAGCGCCTCGACATAGGCCTCGTGGTCCCGCGCGCTCTCGAAGAGTTCCGGCAGGCCGGTGCGCGGCAATTCGTCGAAGGCGGCGAGGCGATAGCCCATCAGCCCGGTGCGCTTGCCCTCCCAGAAAGGGGATGAGGTCGCCAGCGCGACGAAGAGCGGCAGGAAGGGCAGGATGCGCCGCATCACGTCGATGCGCAGCTCCGGGTCGGCGAGCTCGACATGCACATGCATGCCGCACAGCATGTTGCGCTGGCCGATCATCTGCAGATCCTGCATCACCCCGTCATAGCGTTTTTCGGGAGTGCGCTTGCCGCCCTGCCAGGCGGCGGTCGGGTGGGTACCGGCGGCAAGAAAGGCGAGGCGATGCTCGCCCGCCACCTGCCACAGCCTGTGCCGCAGGCCGCGCAGCTCCTCGCGCAGCCCGGCGACGCAGGCGTGGGGCCTGGTCATCACCTCGATCTGCGATTGCAGCAATTCGCCGGCAACGCTGTCGTCCAGCGCAGCGCGGGCGGCGGTCATGAAGGGTTCGGGCATGCGGCGCAGCGCGCTGCGGGTGTCGGCATCGACGACGAAATATTCCTCCTCGATGCCGAAGCGATAGACGTGGCCCCCATCTTGGCCCCTGCCGCCTTGTTCCCGGTTGTCTTGGCCCCTATCGTCACCGCCCATCGCGCATTCCTCGCCGACATGAATCCGGGGTGGCGCCCCTTCCGATCAGGTGGAAACGCCTGACCGTCGGGAAGGTGCTCTGCTCTCACATTTTCTCTTCGTGAGAACCGATCCGTTGTCGCGGAAAATGCTGTAGCGGGAGAGTATGTCCGACGCGCTACAGGCAAGCCCGCGCACCTCCTCCCCGCCCATCTCCTCGTCCCTGGCCCTGCGGCGCGAGGAAAAGTGCTGCGTTCCGCTTGCCTGTCAGCCGGCGAAGCGCGCCCGCGCCGCTTCCACCATGGCCAGCGCGGCGATGGCGGCGGTGTCGGCACGCAGGATGCGCGGGCCGAGCGACAGCACGATCGCCCCGCCTTTGGCCGCGATCGCCCGGCGCTCGAGGTCGGAGAACCCGCCTTCGGGCCCCACCAGCACCGCGAGCGGGCCCCTGACGGCCGCATCGAGCGCCGCCAGCCCTTCCGCCGGGCGGGCGGCCTCGTCGCAGAACACCAGCGTGCGGCCGGGCTCCAGCGCGGCGAGCCAGCGTTCCAGCGGCACCGGGTCGCGCACCTCGGGCACGGCGAGGATGCCGCACTGCTCCGCCGCCTCGATCACATTGGCGCGCATCCGCTCCAGATTCACCCGCGTCACCTGGGTGTGGCGGGTCAGCACCGGCACCAGCCGTCCCGCGCCCATCTCCACGGCCTTCTGCACCATGTAGTCGAGCCGGGCATGCTTCAAGGGAGCGAACACATAGTCGAGATCGGCCGGCGCCGCCTGCGCCCGCAGCAGCGCCTCGCAGAGCAGCACCACCTCGCGCTTGCCGCCCGGCTGGCGGCGGGCCCGCCATTCGCCGTCGCGGCCGTTGAACAGGTGCAGCGCCTCGCCGACGCCGAGGCGAATCACATCGCCGACATAATGCGCGCGCTCGCGATCGAGCCGGATCTCCGCGCCCTCGGCGAGGTCGGCCTCGACGAAGAGCCGCTGGGCCCGGAAATCATAGGGCTCCGCGCCGTGCGCATCGACGGGCCGGCGCCCCGCCGGTGCTTCCGGCTCCGCCTCGGCGCGAGGACCGGGGTGCTCGTTGTCGCTGTCTTGCGGAAACACGCGCCGCTCCACTCGTTCTGCCGTGATATTGCCCAATCTGTCTGGCCTCTGTATCACCCTTCGTAAAGACTTTGAGGACCATCCTGATCCCATGATGCAGGCAGAGCAGAGCCGGCGCATCCGTGCCGCCCTTTTGGTTGATCCGGCTTCCGTCGAGCGCGCGCCGCGCCGCGCCGGACGCGGAGGCGGCACGCGTGCGGCATGCGCCGCCCTCCTGCTCGGCAGCCTCATCGCCCTTCCCGCCGCTCTGCCGGCGCAGGCGCAGTGGATCGGCAGCGTCGGCGGCGACGGAAGCAGCGACGCCAAGCCGCTGCCCGCCCCGCAGAGCCCGGCCGCGGTCAGCCCGCCGGCGCCCGGCGTCTCTCCCGAAATGGCGATGCCCGCCAGTCCGATGGGCGCTCCGCCCGGCGCGATGGGCGCGGGGCCCGGCAATGGCGGCGTCGATTGCCGCACCGATATCGAACGGCTGAAGGGCACGCTGGAGTCTCGCGGCACGACGTTGCAGAAAGCCGCCGACAAGAAGCGCCCGCCCACCGAGCTGTGCCCGCTGTTCCGCAACTTCGTCACCGCGCAAAGCAATTTCTACAGCTACCTGCGCAAGAACAAGACCGCCTGCGGCGTGCCGGACGAGATCCTGTCCAAGATCAAGGCCAGCAGCGGCAAGATGGCCTCGACGCGCGACAAGGTCTGCCAGGTCGCAGCCAATGGTGGCCAGCCGGCCGGCGGCGGCGGCCCGCCCCCGCAGGGCTCGCTCTCCTCCGGGCTCGGCCTGCAGTCGCCCCTGCCCTCGCGCGGCAGCTCCAAGGGTGGCGTGTTCGACACCCTCGGCGGCAACGCGCTGCGCTGAACGACAGGCGCCGCACCATGGCATCGGACGTTTCTCCCGGCCTTGCCCCCGTCGCCCCGCCGGCCGACGCGACCGGCAACTGGGTGGATCGCCATGCACCGGCCTGGGCCCGCCCCTATCTGCGCCTCTCCCGCGCCGACCGGCCGATCGGAAGCTGGCTGCTGCTGATCCCCTGCCTTTGGTCCACCGCGCTCGCCGTGCGGATCGCGGGCACCGGCTGGAGCGCGTGGGCGCTCGCGCTTCTCGTCCTGTTCGCGCTCGGCGCGGTGGCGATGCGCGGCGCCGGCTGCACCTGGAACGACATTCTCGACCGCGACATCGACGGGCGGGTGGAACGCACCCGCTGGCGTCCCATTCCCTCCGGCCAGGTCAGCACGAAGCAGGCCTTCGCCTTCCTCGCGCTGCAGGGACTTGTCGGCCTTGCCGTGCTGGCGGTGCTGCCGCGCTTCGCCCAGATCACCGCGGTGGCCTCGCTGGGCGTGGTGGCCGTCTACCCGCTGATGAAGCGCATCATCTGGATACCCCAGCTCGTGCTCGGCCTCGCCTTTTCGTGGGGCGCGCTGATGGGCGCGCCGGCGCTGACGCAGACCCTGCCGGCCGCGTTCCTGCTGCTTTATGCCGGCACCGTGCTGTGGGTGGTGGGCTATGACACCATCTATGCCCATCAGGATCGCGAGGACGACGCCATCGTCGGGGTGAAGTCCTCCGCCCGGCTGTTCGCCGGCGCGACCCGGCTGTGGCTGGTGCCGATCTATGGCGCGGCGGTGGCGCTGATGGGCGCCGGGCTGTGGCAGGCCGGCGCCGGGCCCTTCGGCTGGGGCGGGCTGGCGCTGTTCGCCGCCCATCTCGCGCAGCAGATCGCCCGGCTCGACATCGACAATCCCGCCCTCTGCCTCTCCCTGTTCCGCTCCAATCGCGACGCCGGGCTGCTGCTCTTCGTGGCTCTGGCCGCCGATGCCGCGCTGGCCGGGGTCGGCTGAAGCGGTTCCCGTTGCGAAAAGCCGCCAGCTTTCGCGCAAGGCTCCGGGCGCGCGGCCGGGTTGTCGGCACGGGGTACCGGTGTTAGCAAGGCGCCGCCATTGATCGCGCCGCGCCGTCCACGAAAGTCCTCACGATGACCATCCGCCTGCACCGCGGCGACCTGCCGAACCTCGCCCATTACGAAGGCGTGCGCTTCGCCGCCATCGACACCGAGACGCGAGGGCTGAACCCGCATCGCGACCGGCTCTGCGTGGTGCAGCTCTCGCCCGGCGACGGCTCGGCGGACATCGTGCAGATCCCGCAGGGCGCGGGGCCCGGCAGCGCGCCGAACCTCGCCCGGCTGCTGGCCGATCCCGCCATCGGCAAGCTGTTCCATTTCGGCCGCTTCGACATAGCGGTGCTGAATCTGGCCTTCGGGGTCGAGGTCACGCCGGTGTGGTGCACCAAGATCGCCTCCCGGCTGGTGCGCACCTACACCGATCGCCACGGGCTCAAGGAGCTGTTGCGCGAGCTGCTCGGCATCGACATCTCCAAGCTCCAGCAGAGCTCGGACTGGGCCGCGGACAACCTCACCGAGGCGCAGCTCCAATATGCCGCCTCGGACGTGCTCTATCTTCACCAGCTTCAGGCGAAGCTGGAAGCGATGCTGGAGCGCGAGCACCGCACAGGTCTGGCTCAGGCCTGCTTCGACTTCCTGCCGACCCGCGCCGCGCTCGACCTTGCCGGCTGGCCGGAAGAGGACATCTTCTCCCATTCGTGAGGGGGCTTCCTCCCATCGCGCCCCGTCGGACGCCTTGCGCCGCGCGCAGGATGCTCCCATTCTAATCTGGGGTATTTCGGGGGCGTAACGTACAGGGGACGATGAACCGGCACGCTACATCCCAGGAGGTCGCGGATTCGCAGGACGATCCGCGCACGGCCGCACCGGGCGCCGATGCCCATGCCGCCGCGCATGCCTCCATGCTCGAAGGCGCCACCAGCCGCGCCGAAAGCCCCGCCGACTTCACCTCCTCGCGCCGCCACAGCCGCTGGGTGCGGCTGCTGCGCATCGCACTGCCGGTGGGCGTCGCGCTCGGGCTCGCCATTGCCGGCGGCATCGCCTGGTTCGATCCGGTGCGCATCGCCGCCAACCTGCCGGTGGAGCTCGGCCGGGTGTCGATGAACGGCAACAAGGTGGTGATGGACCTGCCGAAGCTTTCCGGCTTCACGGCGGACAATCGCGGCTACAACGTCACGGCCTCCACCGCCTCGCAGGATCTCACCAACCCCGACCAGATCGACCTGCGCGACATCCGCGCCCGGCTCGAGATGGCCGACCAGGGCTGGGCGAAGCTGGAGGCCAATAGCGGGCAGTACAACACCAAGAGCCAGCAGATGCGGCTCGCCGACGGGGTGCACTTCTCCACCGCCAGCGGCTATGGCGGAGAATTGAAGGATGCTGACATCGACGTGAAGTCCGGCATCATCGCGAGCCGCCAGCCCGTGCTACTGACCTATCTGGACGGACGGCTGACGGCCGACACCATGGAGGTGCAGCAGAAGGATTCGCGCGCGCTGTTCACCGGTAATGTCACGCTGGTGTTCAAGCTGCCGCCGCCCGGCCGCAAGGCCGGCGACCCGCCGCCCGCCGAGATGACCGCCCCGCCGCCGGAAGGCGGCGACACCGTGCCGGAGACCACCCCCGCCCAGCGCGACGGCGCGCGCGCGGTCGGGCGCTCCGTGAACTGGGCGGATGCGAGCGGCGCCGGCGCGATGTCCTTCGAGCCGTCCAACGCACCCGCCGACATGTGGCGCGCCCCGACCCGGTGAGCGTCGCTGAACCGCTCCGATCGCCGTGCCGTGCCGCGCCGCCGCCTTTCGCCCGCCCCGTCCTCATTGAAGCCAGCCCACCGCCGGGCTATGACATGACCCCATGAAGCCGCACCCTGCCCCCCTCGCCCGCCGTCCCGCGCCGGCCCTCGCCGTTTCCACCGGCCTGCTCGGCCTGATGCTGGTGCTCGGTGCGATTCCGGCCGCCGACGCGCAGCAGCCGCAGCAGCGCAATGTTCCGAACGCCCTGCAGGGCTTCGCGACCAACCGCGACCAGCCGATCCGCATCGACGCGGACACGCTGGAGGTTCGCGACAAGGACAAGGCGGCGATCTTCTCCGGCAATGTGGTGGTGGTGCAGGGCGACACGACGCTGCGCTGCAAGGAGCTGATCGTCTTCTATGACGGCAAGGATGCCGCAACCGCGGTGCAGGGCGCGGAAGGGTCCAAGCCCGCCGCCACTGGACCGGGCGGCACCGCCAAGGCGGGCGAGACGGCAAGCGCGGCCGCGAAACCCGCCGCCGGCACGCCCGCCAAGCCGGGATCGGACAAGGCACCGCCGCCCGCCGCGGCAGCTCCGGGCGCGGATGCGCCGATGACCTCCTCCTCCATCCGCCGGCTGGAGATGAATGGCGGCGTCGTGGTCACCACCAAGGAGCAGCAGGCCACCGGCGACAACGGCGTCTATGAGGCGAAGACCAATCTCATCACGCTCACCGGCAACCCCGTGGTGCTGACGCAGGGCCCCAACGTCATCCGCGGCAAGAAGCTGACCGTCGATCTCGTCACCGGCACGTCGCGCATTCAGGGCGGGCGCGTCGAAAGCCTTCTCGTGCCCAACAGCGTGAAGGACGACGGCAAGGGCAAGAAGCCCTGACGGGCCTGCGCCGCCCCACGACGGCGCGGCATCGCCCGAGGCGGATGACGCGGTGCCGACCCCACCGGGCCGAACCTCCGGCCAAGCTTTCGGGCCAAGTCGCCCGCTGGAAGCGCCCGCACGCCGGGCCGGCATGGACGGCGCGGCCCATCGTCCATGAGCCGCCGCGACCAGCCGCCGCGACGAGCCACCGCGACCGGCGGCCGCGGCGGTGCGCAGGCTTGTCGGATACGCGGCCCGTCTTTTGCATGCGTCCATTTGCAACCTGCCCGGCAAAGCCCTAACAATGGTTCCGTGGTGCTGTCACCACGGAGGGTGCGCGTGAAGCTGTTTCCGTTCTCCGGTCGCAATGACCGCCTGTTTCCCATTGGCGGCACGCTCGCCATGGCGTCCGACACCGGCTTCGAGCGCGGCACGCGGGCCGCTCCGTCCGCATCCCGCGCCGGCGTGATGTCCGGCCGCGGGGGCCCGCCCGGCATCATCGCCGGCGAGGGCATCCTGTCCGCCCACGGTCTCGCCAAGACCTATGGCGGGCGCAAGGTCGTGAAGGAAGCCGCGCTGAACGTGCGGCGCGGCGAGGCGGTCGGCCTGCTCGGTCCCAACGGCGCCGGCAAGACCACGATCTTCTACATGATCACCGGGCTGGTGAAGGCCGATGCCGGCCGCATCACCCTGGACGGCCACGACGTCACCCACCTGCCGATGTATCGCCGCGCCCGCCTGGGTGTCGGCTACCTGCCGCAGGAGGCCTCGATCTTCCGCGGCCTGACGGTGGAGAACAACATCCGCGCCATCCTCGAAGTGGTGGAGCCCAACCGCGCCCGGCGCGAGGAACAGCTCGACAGCCTGCTGGAGGAGTTCCGCGTCACCCATGTGCGCAAGTCGCCCTCGATCGCGCTGTCGGGCGGCGAGCGGCGCCGCGTCGAGATCGCCCGCGCGCTGGCCAGCCGGCCGACCTTCATGCTGCTCGACGAGCCCTTCGCCGGCATCGACCCGATCGCGGTCGGCGACATCCAGATGCTGGTGCGCCATCTCACCCAGCGCGGCATCGGCGTGCTGATCACCGACCATAATGTGCGCGAGACCCTGGGCCTTATCGACCGCGCCTACATCATCCATTCCGGCACGGTGCTGATGGAGGGCCAGCCGGACGAGATCGTGTCCAACACCGATGTGCGCCGGCTCTATCTCGGCGAGGAGTTCAGGCTGTGACCGGCGGGACGGCTTTTTCCCGCGGCCCGGTGCGCACCGGAGCCTCGCCATGTCGCTGAGCCCGCGCATGGAGTTCCGCCAGACCCAGTCTCTGGTGATGACCCCGCAGCTGATGCAGGCCATCAAGCTGCTGCAGCTCTCGAACCTCGATCTCGTCGCCTATGTCGAGGCCGAGCTGGAACGCAACCCGCTGCTGGAGCGCCAGCCCGAGCCGGATGCCCCCGCCGCATCCGAGGCCGGCGAGGCCGGCGAGAGCGAGCGCCTCCCGGAACCGGAGATGCGGGCCTCCGACTGGCTGGAGGACCGCCTCGACAGCAGCCGCAGCGCCATCGAGGAACGGCTCGATACCGGGCTGGAGAACGTGTTCCCGGACGATCCCGGCCGCGAGCCGGTTCAGCCCTCCTCCCATGTCGAAACGGGCGGCTATGCGGAATGGACCGGCGGGGGTGGCGGGCGTGACGAGGAGGGCTACAATCTCGAGGCCTTCGTCTCCTCGCAGACCACGCTGGCCGACCACCTGGAACGCCAGCTCGCCCTCGCCGTCTCCGATCCGGTGGCGCGGCTGATCGGCCATCACCTCATCGACCTGATCGACGAGGCGGGCTACCTGACCTCCGATCTCGAGAGCGTGGCCGAGAAGCTCGGCGCCCTCACCCCCGCCATCGAGGGGGTGCTGGAGGTCATCCACACCTTTGATCCGCCGGGCATCGGGGCCCGCTCGCTGGCGGAATGCCTCGCCATTCAGTTGCGCGAGCAGAACCGTTACGATCCCGCCATGGCGGCCCTGCTGGACCATCTCGACCTGCTGGCGCGGCGCGACTTCAACCAGCTCCGGCGGGTCTGCGGGGTGGACGAGGAAGACCTCGCCGAGATGGTGGCGGAGATCCGCCGCCTGAACCCGAAGCCCGGCCTCGCCTTCGCTTCCGGCGTGGTGCAGCCCATCGTGCCGGATGTGTTCGTGCGAGCGGCGCAGGACGGGAGCTGGTTCATCGAGCTCAACTCCGATACCCTGCCTCGCGTGCTCGTGAACCAGGGCTATTACGCCCGGGTGAGCAAGACCACCCGCAACGAGCGCGAGAAGGCCTTCCTCACCGACTGCATGCAGACCGCCACCTGGCTCACCCGCTCGCTCGACCAGCGGGCGCGGACCATCCTCAAGGTGGCCACCGAGATCGTGCGCCAGCAGGATGCCTTTCTCACTCTGGGCGTGCAGCATCTGCGCCCGCTGAACCTGCGCATCGTGGCCGACGCGATCGGCATGCATGAATCGACCGTCTCGCGCGTTACTTCGAACAAATACATTGCGACGCCGCGCGGAATCTTCGAGATGAAGTATTTCTTCTCGTCCTCCATTGCAGCGGCCAATGGCGGGGAGGCGCATTCCGCCGAATCCGTCCGCTTCCGAATCAAGCAGATGATCGATGCGGAGACCGCCGACGACGTGCTCTCCGACGACACGCTGGTGCAACGCCTGCGCGAGGCGGGCATCGACATCGCGCGCCGCACCGTCGCGAAATACCGCGAGGCCATGCGCATTCCCTCCTCCGTGCAGCGCCGGCGCGAGAAGCAGGCGGCGCTCTCCGGCCACTGATTGAGGCGGTATCATGACGCCGGTTTGCGGTGGTCATTGACACCATCCGTGAAGGCTCCTAGCTCTTAAAGGCGCCGGCCGGGCAAGTTGGGGGTTCGGGCGGGACGGGCGGAAGAAGGAACGCTTCCGCAGCGTCCGGCTCAGATAAGGGACTAGTCACGATGCCGCTGCGCGTTTCGGGTAAGAATCTCGACGTCGGCGAGGCTTTGCGGCAACGGGTTTCCGACCGCATTGCCGAAGCCCTCGGCAAATATTTCGATGGCGGGTGGTCCGGTCATGTGACCGTCACCCGCGAGGGTTCGGGCTATCGCTCGGACTGTTCGCTGCATCTCGACAGCGGGACCATCCTGCAGGCGCATGGCGACGCGCAGGAGCCCTATGCCAGCGCCGATGCGGCGGTGGAGCGGATCGAGAACCGCCTGCGCCGCTACAAGAACCGGGTGAAGCGCCGCGCCGTCAATGGCAGCGTCGCGGAAGCCGTGGAATCCGCGCCCCTCACCGTCTTCTCCGTGCCGGAGCATGACGACGAGGACGAACTCCCCGTCGACGCCTGGTGCCCCACCGTGGTCGCCGAATCCAACACCAGCCTGCGCACCCTCTCGGTGAGCGACGCGGTGCTGGAGCTCGACATCACCGGCGCCGCCGTCATGGTGTTCCGCCACGCCAGCCATGGCCGCATCAACGTCGTCTACCGGCGCACGGACGGCCATGTCGGCTGGATCGACCCGCCGGCACTCCCGGTGGCGGATGGCGTGCATTGACTGGCCTTCCTCTCCATCCTGCGACCCGCCCTGCGGCCGCCGGCATCCCCGCGATGCCGGCCTGCCGGGCGGAGCGCATGGCCGCACCGGCCGCCCTTGGCGCTCGCACGCCTGCCCGGCCGGTGCTCCGCGACCCACGCGCCGTTTCACCCGGATATCCGACATGGCGTTGACCGATCTCGTAACCCTGCCCGCCGTCATTCCCGCCCTGCGTGCCGGCAGCAAGAAGCAGGCGCTGCAGGAGCTTGCCGCCCGTGCCGCCGAATTGCTGCACCGGGACGAGCGGGAGATCTTCGAGACGCTGAACCAGCGGGAGCGCCTCGGCTCGACCGGCGTCGGCCACGGCATCGCCATCCCGCACGGCAAGCTGCCGAAGATGGAGAACCTGTTCGGCATGTTCGCCCGGCTCGACAAGCCGATCGATTTCGAGGCGCTGGACGGCGAGCCGGTGGACCTCGTCTTCCTGCTATTGGCGCCCGAGGCCGCCGGCGCCGACCACCTCAAGGCGCTGGCCCGCGTCGCCCGGCTGCTGCGCGACCAGGAGGTCGCCAACAAGATCCGCGCGACCCGCGACCCCGGCGCCATCCTCGCGCTGCTGACCGGCACCCGGGCCTCCGACGCCGCCTGAGCGGCATCGGAAGAAGTCTCGGCCGCCTCAGCGGCGCTGGCCCCTTCCCGTGCACCGCCTGAGCGGCGGTGGCGCTGCCCTGAACATGAAGAAGGCGGCCTCCGATCCCGGAAGCCGCCTTCTTCATGTTCAGGGGAACAGGGTGGCCCGGTCGCCCCGTGGCCCGGTGGCCTCTTGGCCCGGTGGCCTCAGGGGGCCAGGGGAACGCCACGCTCGGCCAGCAGCCGCGCCACGCCCGCGCGCAGTTCGGCGATGCCCTCATTGTCCCGGCTCGAGGTCGGGAACACGTGAGGGAACGCCGCCGGCCGCCGGGCGAGCGCCGCCTCGGTCTCCGCGATGCGGGCGGCGCGCTCGGCCTTCTTGAGCTGGTCGAACTTGGTCAGCACGACGGCATAGGACACCGCCGCCTTGTCGAGCCCGTCCAGCACGCCGGCGTCGATCGGCTTCAGCCCGTGGCGGGAATCGATCAACACGAAGACGCGGGCAAGGTTGGCCCGGCCGCGCAGATAGGCGTGGACGGTGGCGGTCCAGGCGTCGACCTTCTCCTTCGGCGCCTTGGCAAAGCCGTAGCCGGGCATGTCGACGAGGGAGAGCCCCGCGCCGCGGGCGAAGAAGATCAGTTCCTGGGTGCGGCCCGGCGTCACCGAGGTGCGCGCCAGCGCCCGCCGCCCGGTGATGGCGTTGACCAGGCTCGACTTGCCGACATTGGAACGCCCGGCCAGCGCGATCTCGATGCCCCGCATCGGTGGCAGCACATCGACGGTCGGCGCCGCGCCGGTGAAGCTCCATTCGCCCGCGAACAGCAGGCGCCCGGCCTCGATCTCCTCCGGCGTGAAGAACGCCTCGACGTCCTCCGCCGTGCCGTCGACCGGCTCCATCAGACGGTCTTCTTCTTGCGGCGGAAGATCGACTTCAAGTTGTCGAACAGTTCAACCTTCACGCCATGCCGGCGCATGATGATGGACTGCTGCATCACCGACAGCGTGTTGTTCCACGCCCAGTAGATGACGAGGCCCGAGGCGAAGGACGACAGCATGAAGGTGAAGATCAGCGGCATCCAGTCGAAGATCGCCTTCTGGGTCGGGTCCGGCGGCGGCGGGTTGAGCTTCATCTGGGCCCACATGGTGCAGCCCATGATGATCGGCCACACGCCGAGCATGAGGAAATGGCCGATCACCGGCACCTGCGAGGGATCCCACGGGATCAGCCCGAACAGGTTGAACAGCGTGGTCGGATCCGGCGCCGAAAGGTCGCGGATCCAGCCGAAGAACGGCGCGTGCCGCATCTCGATCGAGACGAACAGCGTCTTGTAGAGCGCGAAGAAGACGGGAATCTGGATCACGATGGGAAGACAGCCCGCGACCGGGTTGATCTTCTCCTTCTTGTAGATCTCCATCATCTCCTGCTGCATCTTCACCCGGTCGTCGCCATAGCGCTCCTTGAGCGCCTGGATCTCCGGCTGGATGGCCTTCATCTTGGCCATCGAGGCGTAGCTCTTGTTGGCGAGCGGGAAGAACAGGCCCTTCAGCAGCACGGTCACGATCAGGATGGCGACGCCGAAATTGCCGACGCCCTTGTAGATGAAGTCCAGCAGCCAGAACATCGGCTGGGTGATGAACCAGAACCACCCCCAGTCGATCAGCAGGCGGAAGCGGTCGATGCCGAGATTGTGCTCGTAGCCGTCGACCACCCGCACCTCCTTGGCGCCGGCGAACAGCCGGCCGTCCACGGCGCCGGTGGCGCCGGGCTGCACGGTGATGGCGTCGCCCAGGAAGTCGGTCTGGAAGCTGGTGTCGCCGCCCACAGGAGCCGCGGAGAAGCGCGCCTGCACCTTCTCCTTCTGGTCCGGGATGACGGTGGCGGCCCAGTACTTGTCTGTGATGCCGACCCAGCCGCCGGTCGAGGGGAAGGTCTCGGACTTCTTCTCGGCGATGTCCTTGTATTTGATCTCGTGCAGGCCGCCCTCGGAGGTCACCCCGATCAGGCCTTCATGCAGGATGTAATAGCCGAGCGTGTGCGGCGTGCCGTGGCGCGAGACCAGCGCGAAGGGGTGCAGGGAGACCGCCGCGGCGCCCTTGTTCTCCACCTCGTCCTTCACGTCGAACATGTAGTTCGCGTCGACCGAGATCGTGCGGCGGAAGGACAGGCCCTCGCCATTGTCGAAGGTGAGGACCAGCGGGGTCTCGGGGGTCAGCTTCGCGCCGTCGGCGACCGACCACAGCGTCGAGGAATCCGGCAGCTTCACCGTGGAACCGGCGCCGGCGACCCAGCCGAATTCGGAATAGAACGGGCTCGGCCCGCCCGAGGGCGAGAGCAGGATGATGATCGGGCTCTTGGGGTCCACCGTCTCGCGGTAGTCCTTGAGCGAGAGGTCGTCGATGCGTCCGCCCTTCAGCGACACCGAGCCGATGACCCGCGGCGTCTCGATCGCAGCGCGCGGGGAAAGCGCCAGCGCCTGCTCGCGGGTCAGCGGCATGCCGGGCTGCACGGGCTGGGCGCGGGTCGCCGAATCGGGGGCGCCGGGAGCGGCGGGGGGAGCCTGCTCGGCCGTCGTGCCTTTGCCCACGCCCTCCTGCAGCGTCTGCTGCTGGGCGACCTGGCGTTGCTTGTCCATCTGCGGAATGCCGGAGAAGAACTGGAAGGCGATCAGAACCAGCATCGACAGCACGACCGCGAGGATCATGTTGCGGTTTTCATTGGTCATCGACAGCATCTCCGACGGCACGCGGCAATGCGGGCGCCGGGGCTTTCGGCCCCTGCCCGCCCGGCCGGCGCCGGCTTCCCGAATGAAGGCGGGCGACACCCCGCTCTATGTCATGGATAAGGTCGTCGAACCGCGCGGATATGACGTCGCGGCGCGCGACGATCACATAATCGAAGCCGGGCTTGCCGGCGCGCGGAAGCGCCTCGCGCACGGCGGCGCGCAGGCGGCGGCGGATGCGGTTTCGCTCAACCGCGGTGCCGTGTTTCTTGGTAACGGTGAGGCCGATGCGAAGCGGGTCGTCATCGTGCCGCGCGCGCGCCTGCAGCAGCAGGGGCCCGGAATTGGCACGCAGGGCCGCCGCGGCGGCGACGAAATCCCTGCGTTTCAGCAATCGATGCATGGGGGCGCCGCTCCTCGACACGAGGCGCCGCGCCTCTCAGCTCGATCAGGCCGACAGGCGCTTGCGACCGTGCGCCCGGCGGGCGGCAATGACCTTGCGGCCGTTGCGGGTCGCCATGCGCGCACGGAAGCCGTGCCGGCGGGCGCGCACGAGCTTGCTCGGTTGATAGGTGCGCTTCACGGGTCATTCTCCGCTGTTGTTCACGCCGCCTTCCGGCCGGGACGCCTCCGCCGCGGCCTTCTCGCCACGAACCAGTCGCGGCGCAGTCGCGCAATGCAGGGGGACCCGGTCGCCGTGCGGCCAAGGTTGGTGGCGGCTTATAGGAGGACGGCGCGGCCAAGTCAACGAGGGTGGGTACGAGCAGGGAGGGATTCTCGCAGGCGGGATTTTCGGAGGACGGCGCGCGGACCTCTCCGTATCCGCTCCTGTGGATCGCGCGCCGGGTCACGTCAAGGGAGCGCCGGCCTTTGGCCCATCCGCGGGCGGGCCCATTTCCGCCCGCTTCGCGGCGCATCGCCGCACAAGGATGCGTGCAGCAGCCGGCGTTCCGCCTTATTGAGAGGCGTTCACTGTCGAAACCACATGAGCGCGAGGCGCGACTCTAGCAAAAAAGCAGGCGATTCCTAATTTAGCGAAAGCCGGTTGGAGCCTTCCGCCCGGCATGGGAGCTCAGGTGGCCGAGGACGCCTCTAACAGGAGCGGCGAAATTCCGGCGTCCGTCGCAGCGGCGGCGGGCGGTCGCGGTCTTGCGCGCCTGCGCCCCCGGCTCGGCCTGTCCGGCAAGCTGCTCGCTTTCACCCTCGCCTTCGTCGTTTTGGCGGAGGTGCTCATCATGGTGCCGGCCGTCGCCGCCTTCCGCCTCAACTGGCTGTCCGACCGGCTGGCCGCCGCCCGCACCGCCGCCCTCGTGCTGGACGCCGCGCCGGAGGGCATGATCCAGCCGCAGCTCACGCAGGAACTGCTGAACAGCGTCGGCGCCATCACGGTCGCCCTCAAGCGGAACGACACCCGCCGCCTGCTGGCCTCCTCCGACATGCCCCCCGAGGTCGACCATCACGCCGACGTGCGCGATGTCGGCCCCTGGCAGGCGGTGAGCGAGGCGCTCGACACGCTGATGGCCCGCGACGGGCGCATCATCCGCGCCGTCGGCACTCCGCCGCGTGGCGACGGCTTCGTCGAGATCGTGCTGGACGAAACCCCGCTGCGCAAGGCGATGCTGCGCTTCACCCGCAACATCCTGCTCATCTCGCTGGCGGTGACCGCACTCACCGGCGCCCTGGTCTATTACGGCCTCGCCTGGATGTTCGTCGCCCCGATGCGCCGCCTCACCCAGCGCATGATCGCCTTCCGCGAATCGCCGGAGACCACGCCGATCCCCCTCGGCCCGGTGCAGCGTTTCGACGAGATCGGCCAGGCCGAGCGGGAATTCGGCGCGATGCAGAAGCAGATCGTCGACACGCTGCAGCAGCAGAACCACCTCGCGGCGCTGGGGCTGGCGGTCTCCAAGATCAATCACGACCTGCGCAACCTGCTTGCCTCCGCCCAGCTTCTGTCCGACCGGCTCACCATGATCTCCGATCCGGCGGTGCAGCGCTTCGCGCCCAAGCTCGTCGCGGCGCTGGACCGCGCCATCGCCTATTGCGAGCAGAGCCTCTCCTATGGTCGCGCGCAGGAGCCGGCGCCGCAGCGCCGCAAGGTCGAGCTTGCCCGGCTGGTGGGCGAGGTGCGCGACCAGCTCGGCTTCGGCACCGCCGAGGAGGCCGCCGGCATCCGCTGGATCGCCTCGGTGGAGCGCGGGCTGGAGGTCGATGCCGATCCCGACCAGCTCTTCCGGGTGCTGCTGAACCTCTCGCGCAACGCCATCGAGGCGATGGCCGCCCGCGCGCCCAACGATCCCGCGCGCGACCAGCTCCGCATCACCGGGAGGCGGGATGGGGCCATCGTGGTGATCGAGGTCGCCGACACCGGGCCCGGCGTGCCGGACAAGGCGCGCGAGCACCTGTTCAAGCCATTCCAGAGCTCCACCCGGCGCGGCGGCACCGGGCTCGGCCTCACCATCGCCGCCGAGCTGATGCGCGCGCATGGCGGCAGCGTGCGGCTGGTGCCGGGGACCATCGGCGCGACCTTCCAGATCAGCATCCCCGACCGGCCGCTCGATCTCGACGCCCACCGGGCTCTACGCTCGCATGGCTGATGCGGCGGCTCTTAAATACCTTTTTCCCGGTCACGACGCGACTGTCGCCCGCCGCGCCGTGCGCATCGGCCTTTTTGGCCTCATCATCCACCTCACTGCACCCATCGGCCTGTCCCCGGTGAACGCCGCCGAGGTCACCGTCGACGGTCGCGACGTGCTCGTCGACGGGCGGCCCTTCCCGGTACGCGGCGCTGCCGGCGAGGGCCGGATGGAGATGCTGAAGGCCCTCGGCGCCACCACGATCCGCACCTATGGCGGCGATCCGGGTCCGGTTCTGGACGCGGCGGATAAGGCCGGGCTGAAGGTCATCGCCGGGCTCTGGCTCGGCCATCCGAGGGTCGGCGCGAACTATGACGACCCGGTTTTTGTCGCCCGCCAACTCGCCGACATCCGCGCCACGGTCGAGCGCTACCGGACCCATCCCGCCCTGCTGATGTGGGGAATCGGCAATGAGGTCGAAGTCGATCTATCAGACGATTCAAAGGTTTGGCCCGCGATCGGCGAAGCCGCCCGGCTGGTGCGCAGCCTCGATTCGCAGCATCCGACGATGGCGGTTCTGGCCGAACTCGGCGGCGACAAGGTCGCCCGATTGAAGGCCGCGGCGCCCGACGTCGCGGTGCTCGGCGTGAACTCCTATGGCGAGGCTCTCCCCTCCCTCCCCCGCCGCGTCCGCGAGGCCGGCTGGGACGGCCCGGTCGTCGTCACCGAGATGGGCGTGCTGGGCCAGTGGCAGGCCGCGACCACCCCGTGGGGCGCCCCGTTCGAGCCGTCATCGACGCAGAAGGCCATCCTGCTGCGCCGCTACCTCGCCCCCCTCGGCACGGAGGGCGTGGGCGCCATCCTCTTTTTCTGGGGCCAGAAACAGGAGGTGACCACTAGCTGGCACAGCCTGTTCCTGCCCACCGGGGAATGGACGGAACCCCTTGAATCCATGGCAGAAAATTGGAAGGGTCACACGCCCGGCGACAACCGCGCACCCCGCATCGTCTCGCTCACGCCCGCCGAGAACATCAGCGCCCCCTTTGCCTCCTGGCCTGCCGGCAGCACCGGCCGGGTGCGGCTCGAGGCTGGCGATCCCGACGGCGACACCCTCGACGCACGCTGGATCATCACCTCGGAGAGCACCGCCCGCTCGGTCGGCGGCGACACCGAACCGTTGCCGCCGGAACATCCGGAGGCGCTGGAGAGCGGGACTGCGACGGAGGCCACGATCGCCGACCTGCCGCCCGGGCACTATCGCATTTCCGTCGAGCTGCGCGATGGCCGCGGCGCCGCCGCCACCGCCAACCTTCCCTTCGAGATCCGCTGAACCCGAGCCCGTCCCCCGGGCGCCATCCACAGGCCGGCAAAAGAGAGGCGGGCTTTTCGACGGGGATATTGCAATGCGCCGCGGAACGAAGTACGTAGCGCTCCACCTCGCGAGACACTTCCCCGCGAGGTTGGCCTGAACCCACCGTTCAGGCCCAAGGGCGCCCGTAGCTCAGCTGGATAGAGCACCAGACTACGAATCTGGGGGTCAGAGGTTCGAATCCTTTCGGGCGCGCCAAATTCCGCCGATTGCCCTCTATAGCACGATATTGCCGCCGATTGCCGCCGAAACTACGACTTTGCAAAGAGCGCGAAATAGCCGGCCAGCGAAAAGGCGTAGAAACGGCGGCGTTAGGCGGTGGAAAAAGTTCGAATCGCTTTCGGTCGAATGATTGCCACACGAAATACGCTGCGGCGTGGTGTGGCAGTGGCGCGCGTCAAGCCCTCCGTTAGAGATCGTCGAACATCGCTGCGTCGTGCGCGTGCCGAACTCGGATCAGAACATCATCGAAGTCCTCGAACGGATCGCCGGGTGGGATGAGATGAGCGACAGTGGCAAAGGTTTGGCGGGCACTCGGCCGCGACTGGGATTTTAGGTGCACGGCATTGGCGAGTTGCTCCGGGCTCGCGCACCCTTTGCGGACGACGCCGCTCAGCGTTTGCACGATGATCGGTATGGCTGGCACTTCACCCGCCGCCATTGCCTTTGCCGCGAGGATACGTGCGGGGAGACCAGCGACAAAGGCGAGGTCCGGAACGAGGCGCACGGCGAAATGCCGGGCCGTCTCACAGGTCTTGATGAGATGCTCCTTGGTGCCGATCGCCCGTTCGAGTTCGCACAGCGGCTTGCCGGCCATCCACGCCGTCAGGAGTGGCCTGATTTCCGGCAGTGCGACCTTTGCCTTTGCGGCATTGCCATCGATCTCACGATAATCCTTGCCGAACAGCCCCTCGATGTCATTAGGCCGGATCAAGTGCATCAACCAAGCAGGATGCGCTTCGATCCAGTCGAACAGGACGTTTATGCGATCGGCGCTGGCTCCGGTGAATGCGCCCGCGTCAACCAGCTCTGTAAGACTGACGACGATCTCATAGGGTAGGCCGGCGGAAGCGGCGACGCGTTCCAGCCAGGTCAGATCCTGCTTCAGCGCAAAGCTCATCGCGACGTTGGAGCGCAGCGTCTATACGGCTGTCGATCCATGCTTCCTGGCCTTCCTGGCGCTTTCGGTATGCTGCGAAGGAGCGCTTGATCATCGCTCTGGCAGGTTCGTCGGCGACGTCCCCGTCGCCGACCGGCAGACGGGCCAGGAAATAGTCCTCGTTGCCCTCGTGCGCGTGCATATGGATGCGATCGAGCAGGCCGGTGATCGGATCATCGATCCTGAGGCACTGATCGGATTGCGAGAAAATGCTCTGCAGTGACATCCAATGCTGGTTGATCGTGTTCTCGTGATCATCGATGTTGATGATCTTGCTAGGAACTACGAGTATGAACCCCTGTCCTCCTTCGCCGGCACGGCCAGCGCGTCCGGCAGCATTGAGCAGTTCGTGGGCATCGAGTTGTTTGAACTTGTCGTCGGTCACGTCCCAGCGGCTGTCGCCGGCGATGAGCACGATGTCACTCGGCAGATTCATGCCTTGTGCGAGCGTCGACGTGGCAAACAACGCGTCTACGCCATCCCGCCGCTTGAACAAGGATTCGTGAAGCATGCGTTCTGCTTTGAGCAACTGCCCGTGATGGCTCGTGGCGCTGCCATCGACCTGGCCGGTGGCGTCCAGTTTGAGATAGCAGTGCTGGGGGCCGCCAAGCTCTTCCTCCACAATCTTGCGCCAGGCCTGCTCTTCCTCGGTCAAGGTTACCCGGCGCTTGGGAAGCAGGCTCCGGAAAGTGCGGACGGTGGATTCGGCAGCAGTCGTGCTCTGGACGAAGGTCAGTGTCTTCAGCCCGTCCTCCGCGGCCGCGGCCGCTATGGTGCCAGCGACGACGTTGCCATTCGGCGTTAAATACCATTTGCCAGATTTCTCGGCCGCATTGGAGGCGAACTGGACCGCTTCATCAAGCAGTGCCATCAGGGCATAATCGTCGCGATTGCGGGTGGCCCACGTCTGCCGGAGGCAGAAGAATGCGAAGGGCGGTGCATCGAGCTGACTCGCGAGATGCTTGGGAACGCCCTTGGTGGTAGCCGTGAGCTGCTCGGTCGCGAGGAGTTCGTTAAGCTCGGTGATGCGCGCAGCGTCATACGCGACGCATCCTCGCGCCTGCCGCGTCGGCTTCCAGGCGAGGTCGAGTGGAAGACATGGGCGACCGGTGAGTTCCGCGACCCAGCCGGCCATTTCTTCCGTGTTCTGCATCATCGCCGACACGAGCAACAGGTCGGCGTCCGGCGCGTAGCTCGTGAGATTCAGGATGCAGAGCATCGCGTCGATCGCCCGCCTGCTGCGGTCAGATTCACGCGGATGCAGGAGATGGCACTCGTCGAACACCACAAGAGCCACATCGGCAAAGGCTTCGGGCTGTATCGACTGGAGCACGAGACAGCGCTCAGGCGTCGTGACGATGATTTCTGGCAGCACCAGGACGTCGGAGAAGGTGATCTCGTCGTCGAGGTCGCCGAAGACGTTATAGTCCTTGAATGCGTTCCCTAGAGAAAATGCAGTCTGGTCGACCAACGCCAGCGTCGGTGCGAGTACGACGACCTGACCGCCGCCCAGCAGTGCCGCCGCGATCTTGAGCTCCGCCAGAGTGGATTTGCCGCCGCCGGTGGGGAAGCTAACGGCGGCGGAAACACCCTTGGCCAGGTATCCGCGCTCCAACGCCTCGCGGTGATTTCGCCAGAGGTAAGGTCGCTTGCGGGCGGCGCGCCGAATGATCTGCCACCATGCCGCCGAATCGACGCCATCGGGTGCGGAAACACGGCACAGGCTGGCCTCGACAAGGTTGCCGGATACTGCCAACAGCAGCTTTGCGATATGCAGGGGACCGGGAAAGACGCTGACGGCAAGCGGGCCGTCAGCATCGAACACATCGTCGATCGGGGCGACGCACAGGTCGCGAACCTGTGCGAATATGCGCTGGGATTCCGGAATCGTGACCGCCTCGGGATCGGCACGCGGGGCGGTAAGCAGTTCCCGCGCCAACTGGATCACGCCTGCATGCAGCCGGCGGAGCAGTGCCTCGACCGCGATCCCGCCGCCGCTCGTATCGGCGGGCGAATCGTAGACGTCGAAATCGTCCTCGGCCACCTCGCTGGCGATCACCGCACGCAAGCGGCCAGCCGCGAGGTCGCCGATCGCAGTCACGAGGCGTGATTCTGCACTGAGATCGCCCTCCGGCCGCCTGAGCCGCTTAGCCATCTCGGCAGCGTCGCTCTGCGAATCAGCGATCAGGAATAGCAGCGTCGCGCAGATCTCGTGGTCGGCATGGATCGCATTGATGTTGGAGAAGTGGGGCTCCCCGTCAGCGACAACGATCTCGGCCATCAGGCAAAGCTGGTGCGCTGTCCCGGCGACGAACGCAGCCGATGCGCGGTCGGCGCGCTCTGGCGCTGTCGCGACCAGAAGCTCTTGTGCCGCCGCCAGCCTGCGCATCTCCGAGAGCAATTCTGTCACGGCCTCGCCGCGCTGCTCCAGACTGGCTACGCCGCGCAGCCGGACGCGCGCCGCCACGATCTCAGCAAAGGCGTTGGTGAAGCGCTGCGGCAGCGCCTCGAAGTCGAGATCGCCGAGCGGGGGAGCGCGGGTGATCAGGTCGATCGTAACGGGATCAAACATTGTCGCGCCATTCCTCGATCTGCTGGATCGCATTGGCCGAGAACGTCTTCATCCAGTTGCGCAGCTTCGGGATCGCCATGGTTTCAGCTTGGCGGCGGGCGGATTGCCCAGGCGCCACCTCGTCGAACCCCCTAAAGAGTTCGGCGCGGGCAAGGTCGTCGTCGTGGCTCGTGTCGGCCGTCACCGCAACGCGGAAATGGCGGGCCTCCTCCCAGGCGATCCGCTCGATGGCGGCATCGATGTCAAGTTCGAGAAAGCGCTGGTGATGCGCTTCGAGCAAGCCACCGGTCTCGGGGATCAACTCATTCATCCGCCCGCCACCTTCTAGATCACGGATGCCTTTCCACACGTCGCCGGTGATTTTGCTGCGCGGGTTCTCGGTCGCCTTGTCTTCGAAGACCACTACGGCAGTGACGTTCTGGCCAGCATTGTCGAGCTTCAGCTGGAAGCCGTCGAAGCCCTTATGGGCATGGATCATGTGCGGCGCGCGGATGACCGCGCCCGCCTCGCCACGATGCGCGGCAATCCATGAGATCGCCTGGAAGACCCAACCGTCACGGTGGTAAGGCGGCTTCGATCGCGTCATAAACCTCCGTGATCATCACCACCAATCTCGCCTTTGGTGAAGGGCCCTCGGTCTTCGGCGACGCCAAGAGGACGACGATGCTCCTCGATCGGCTGACCCAGCGCTGCGAGATCATCGAGACCGGAACCAGAGTTGGCGCTTCAAGAACCGCCTCCAATCAACCGCCCCAGCGCCTCGGAGGGGGCCTGTTTGGACACCGATGGCGGTCCCGTTCCAACGCCGTTTGACAGCCGTCCTTCGAGGCCCGGCGCCAGGCGGCGCCGATCTCGGCACCGGAGACGATGACGCGCAGGTCTGGCGCCTTGGCGCTGGTGGAGGCGGGACGAGGCGCGCCTTGGCGTCGATCGCGCGCGTCTTTATGGTGCCGGCGTCGATGCCGGCGTCACTTCAGCTTGCCCTTCTGCAGCAGCTTCAGTTCGGTCACGTCGTGCTGAAGGGTGAGGCCCTGCAGGATCGGGTGCTGCCAGATGGTGCCCCCGGGCGCGGCCTGGAGCGGCGTACCGCTCACCGGCAGGGCCTCGATCAGCGCCTGTGCATCGACGAGGTCGATCGGCTCCCAATCGGCGTCGATGGCGCGCATCAGGCCGTCCCAGTCTGTCAGGGCCTCGCGCAGCTGCCGATAGGCCCGCAGACTTTGCCGCCCGAGACCCCGATAGAGGTCGATGATCCGCAGATCCACGCCCGAATCCGGGCCGAGATCGAGGTCCGCGGCGCCGGGGACCGGTCCGGTCGGCGAGAAATAGAGGCAGGGAATCCCGTAGCTTTCGGCGATGACCATGCCGTGAAGGCTGGTCGAGACGATTCGCTCGCAGGCGCGGATCTCGTCGATCTTGTCCTTGAGCGCGTCGACCGAAATGGGCGTGACCGTGGTTATCAGGTGGACATCGTCGCGATAATCGTCCGGGATCCGATAGCGCAGATAGTCGGCATGGGGATGGGCTTCCATCTCCCGGTCGGCCAGCTCCGACAGATGCAGGATGCAGCCGAGCTTCCATTTCTTGGCGGCCGGAGGCGCATAGAAGCGCGGCAGCAGCCAGACGGGATCGCCATGGATGCCCGAGCCGGGGGTATCGCCGTTCAGCAACCGTTCCGAAACCGGGCCGCGCGTCGCCTTGACGTGAAAGCGCGAGCCCGCCGGGGGAACGAAGGCCTCGCGCTCCGACAGCGGCTTGGACGGGTTGCGCCAGTTGGAGCATCCCGTGCCCCAGAACCACACGTCGCCGCCCGCAAAGCCGTGGCCGATCGTGCCGACCGCCGCGAGCCGCGGCGTCGTCGCCTTGGTCGGCACACGGTGGACCGGCTTGCCGCTCACAAGGGCGACCATGACCGGGCTGAGCGCATCGCCGAAATTGAGATAGTTCATCTGCATCGTCGAGCCGGCCCAGGCGAGCGGAATGCTCCCCGCGGCATCGACGACGTCATCAAGATCCTTGCGCATGGATGGCTCGCTGGTGTTTCGCCCTGGGGAACGTGGCCGGGACTCTCCGGCAGGAAGGCGTCGGCTGGGCAGGGACTCATCCATCGGGCGTTCCGGCCCGGTCGGCGGGCTCCGGCTCGATGGGGCCGATCGGGTCGTCCAGATAGTACCATTGGTCGAGATGGCGCAGGATGACCGGTTCGATGCGGCTGTTGAGCAGGGCGACATCGGCCAGCATCCCCGGCCCCTCGCCCTTCATCTGGAAGGGAGGTTCGAAGCAGAGCCGGAAATGCGTGGCGTCCACCCGTTCGCAATAGGTCACGACAAGCTGGGCGCCGGTCCGCCGCGCCAGCCGTGCCACGAGAGCGAGGTTTCCCTTCGCGTGCGGCGGGCGGCCGAACAGGGGCGCCATCATCGTGCCGTCGCGCTTCTCGTCGGGAAAGATGGCGAGAACGCCGTTGCCCCGGAGGATGGAGAGCGCCTGCCGCAGGCCGCTCTGGTCGGGCGCCAGCACGCGCAGGTCGAAGCCGCGGCGGGTCGCGGCGGCGATGTCGCGCTGGGCCTCGTTCCGCCGGACCTCCGAGATCGACGCGACCGGAATGCCGATCGCCTGCATCGCACCCGCCAGAACCTCCCAATTTCCGAGATGCAGGCACAGCGCGATGGTCGGTATCTTCCCAACGTCGACGCGGGCGACATCCACCCCGACGAACTCCATCCGCTTCGCCGCGGCGAAGCGATGGATGACCGAGAACTCGGTCATCAGCCGGCCGACATTGCCGACGAAGCGCCGGACCAGCGCCTCGACCTCCGCCTCCGGCAGGTCCGGGAAATGCCGCCGCACATTGCGGCGGGCGTTCTGCGCCACCTGCGGATTGACGAACCGGACATTGAGCCGTGCCAGCCGGGCGCCGAGATCGGAAACGAACCCGATCGGCAGGGGCCGCAGGGCGAGATGGAGCGCTTTGACCAGTGCCGCCATGGGGCCCGCTCCGTCTCACCCCGCGTTCGGCGCGGGGCGCCGGACGATGGTTGCGGGCAGTCCCCCCTTGGGACGAAGCGTAAGTCGGCACACGGGCTCGACCCGGTAGCCGGCGCGCGGCTGCACCTCGAAGCGCTGCGCCAGAATGGCGAGGCAGAGCGTCGCTTCGTCCAGCCCGAAATTCATGCCGGGGCAGATGCGCGGCCCGACGGCGAAGGGGATATAGGCGTAGGGGTCGATGCGGGCGCCCGAGAGGAAGCGTTCGGGCAGGAAATGGTTCGGCTTCTCCCACAGGTCGGCGGAACGGTGCAGCAGCCAGGGCGCGATCATCACCAGGGCGGATTTCTCCACCGCGAGGTCGCCGATGCGGTCCGCCTCCAGCGCCTGCCGGGGCAGCAGGGGAACCGGGGGATAGAGCCGCAGCGTCTCCTGTATGACGGCGCGGCACCAGCGGAGCTGCGGCAGGTCCGCCAGCGTCGGGCTGCGCGGCCCGCAGGCGGCGTCGATCTCGTCATGAACGGCCTTCGCCACCCAGGGTGCGTTCGCCAGCAGGTACCAGGCCCAGGTCAGCGTGGTCGCGGTGGTCTCGTGCCCGGCCATGAAGATGGTCGCGGCCTCGTTGCGCAGCGCCGTGGTGTCGAGCGGCTGCCCCTCGCTGCGCCGGTTGCGGCGGATCAGCAGGTCCACCATGGAGCCGGCATCGCCTTCGCCGGCCAGATGCGCGTTGATGACGGCCTCGACCACGCCGTGCACCTTGGCAATGGCCCGGCGCCGCTGCGGCCCGCCAAGGGTGGGCCAGCCTTCGTCGGCACCGAGGAAATAGCCGAGATTGAAGGAATCGGCCTGGCGCTGATAGGCACTGAACCCCTCGATGACCTGCTGGGCCGCCGCGCGGGCGATGTTCTTGCCGAAGACCGCGCGCGAGATGATGGCGGCAGTGAGCCGTCCCATCTCCTCGGTCAGCTCGATCTCGGCTTCCTGCGGCAGCGCCGCCCATTCCGCCGCGACCGCGAGCGCGGCATCCTCCATGGTACGCCCGAATTCGGGCAGGCGGCGCTTGTGGACGATGTCGGCGACCAGCGGTCGGCGGCGGCTCCAGGTGTCGCCATCGCTGATGAACAGCCCGTCGCCGAGCAGGGCTTCCAGCGCCCGGCGCATCTGCGGGCTCTTGCGCTCGAAATTGCCGTGCCGGGTCACCACCACGTAGCGGATGTGCTCGGGGCTGTTCACGAAGACGATTTGCCGGCGCAGTATCCGAAAGCTACCGATGCCGGCGCGGTAATAGCGCTCGGTCCAGCCCTCGATGAGATTGCGGCGGGCGCCGATGACGAGTTCGACCAGATTGGGGCTCTTCACCGGCGGCGCGGGGTGGCAGGGAATGAAGGCCCGCTCCTCCCGGCGCTCGACGATCTCCGGTGGCGCGTGCAGCCGGGACGCGAGGCGCTCGATCACTCGGCCGGGCTGGAACATGCTCATCCGTTGCTGGCCGTTCAGCGCGCTGCCGCCCACTGCGGGACAAGGCCGGAATAGACCTTGTCGAGCCGCTCGCGATAGCGTTCCGGGGAAAACAGCGCCGCCTGCCGGACCCCCGCCGCGGACAGCCGGGCGCGCAGGGCCTCGTCCCCCGACACCGTCTTGATGGCGTCCGCGATGGCGCGCGGATCGTAGGGATCGACCATGATCGCCGCATCGCCGGCGATCTCCGGGATCGAGGCGGCGGTCGACGTAATCACCGGCGTGCCGAGCGACATCGCTTCCAGCACCGGCAGGCCGAAGCCTTCATAGAGCGAGGGAAACACCAGCGCCTTCGCGCCGCGAATCAGGCTCACCAGCAGCGGAAACGGCGCATAGTCGAAGCGCCGTACGCGGTCGCGCACGAAGGTGAGATTGTCGAGCTGTTCGAGATAGCGGTTCGATCCCTCGTTGAGGAAGCGCAGTTCCTCGCCGGCCTTCCAGGCTGACTTGCCCAGCACCACCAGCGGCTCGTCCACCTGCGAGGCGAGATAGGCCTCGATCAGCCGCGAGACATTCTTCTTGGGCTCGATGGCGCCGAAGAACAGGAAGTATTTCTTATAGGTCAGGCCGAAGGCACCCTCGACCTCCTCGCGCACCAGATCGTCGCTCTTATTGGCGTATTTCGCCGGAATGCTGACCGCTTGGTAGGTATTTGTGATCTTTTCCTCGGGATATCCGAACAACTCGACGATGTCGCGCTTGGAAACCTCCGAGACCGTGATGATGTGGTCGGCGCGCTTCAGCACGCCGCGGATCATGCGGCTGTAGAACTTCTTGTTGTCCAGCGTGGTGAAGGGCAGGCGCAGCGGCACCAGGTCGTGCAGCGTGTAGATGTTGCGGGTGCCGCGCAGCCGCAGCGGCAGCGGATAGGTCCAGTGCATCACGTCCGGGCGCGGCAGGCCGCTCACGGTCAGGAAGTGCTTGTAGGCGTGGAAATGCCAGTAGCTGCGCGAGAACAGCTCCGGCGCGTTCCAGATCCGGTCATAGTGCGGCATGCGGGACTGGAAGGCCCGCGTCACCACCTTGCCGGTGATCGGCACCTCGCTCGCCCGCACCCCGAGCGGCGAGGTCGCGAGCTGCGTCACGCGCCGGACCAGCTCCAGCCAGAACGAGGGTGCGCCGGCATTGGAATCGAAAAAGGAGATTTCCCGCAGCAGCGGATCGGTGCTCGGCGAGGCGCGGGTGCCGTACAGGATTTCCGTGCGGTAGCCGAGCTCGCCGCACGCGAAGCTGAGATTGCGGGCATAGGTCGCCACCCCCGTGCCGGCTTCCAGCGCGAGGTTGTAACCGTCGATCATGACCGTGCCCCGGCCGGTCGGCCGGGGCGTCGTCACGGGACGGGTCGGCGGGGCCGTCCCGTCGCTGGCGTCATCCCTCAGCATGGGCCTCGGCCGGCGCGGCCTTGGCGCCTGCCCGCACCGGGCCGACATGCGCATAGGGAAGGTCGCGGATGACGGGATGGTCGAACACCGTCTTGCCCACGGGCGCGGTCAGCGGGTTCACGTCCACCGGGAAGGCGTCGACCAGCGGGTCGGTGTCGAAGTCCACCGGACGCCAGGCGATGTCGATGCACCACATCAGGTGCTCCCAGTCGGTCGGCCGGTTGCGCCGCTGCACATAGACCGGCAGGCTCGTGCGCCCGAGGCCCTGATAAAGGTCCGTGATGCGCAGGTCGTAGCCGTCATCGGGATCGAGCGGACGGTTGATGAGCCCTTCGGGCTTGCCCCGCGGCGAGAAATAGAGGCAGGGGATGCCGTAGCTCTCGGCGAAGACCATGCCGTGCAGGCTGGTCGAGACGAGCCGCTTGCAGGACAGGATCTCGTCGAGCTTCTCGCGCATCGAGGTCGCGCTGATGGCGGTGAGCGTGTTGATGATCTTCACACTGCCCTCGAGTTCCTTGGGCACATGGTAGCGCTCATAGGCTTCGCGCGGCTTGGTATCGAGCGCCCGGTCGGTGAGGTCGGAGAGGTGGACGATAACGCCGATCTCCCACTTCTTCTCGATCTTCGGGTTGTAGAAGCGCGGCAGCATCCACACCGGGTCGCCATAGACCGGCGCACCCACGGCGTTCTCCTCGCCGAGAATGGCGCGTCCCACCGGCCCGCGCGTCGCATAGACCCGGAACCGCGTGGACGGATCGGGCACGAACAGCTCGCGCTCGCCGCTGCTGGTGGGGTTGAGATAGCGCGAGGAGCCGGTACCCCACACCGAGACGTCGCCGCCCTTCAGGTTCTGGGCGATGGTGCCGACCGCCGCCATCCGCACGCCGGTGCTGTCATGCGCCCGGTGGACGCTGGGCCGGCCGGACAGCAGCGACACCATCACCGGGCTGAGGGCGTCGCCGAGATTGAGATAATCCTGCTGCGGCGTCGCCGCCGCCCAGGTCAGGGGTACCGACCCCGTGTCGCGCACGATGTCGCGCAGGCTCGCTTTGGTCACGTCGCTCATCCTCTGTTGCGAGGAGGGCCTGGTCCTCTGAGGGACCGGCGCCTCGTCCTTGTTTCTGCGGCCGCAACGCGGCCGGCGCGTTCATGCGCGGTGATAGATGTCCTCAAGGCGCTGGATGTCGTCCTCGCCGAGATAGGAGCCCACCTGCACCTCGATCAGCTCCAGCGGAATGCGGCCGGGATTGGCGAGCCGATGCACCTCTCCGAGCGGGATATAGGTGGACTCGTTCTCATGGACGGTGAACACCTTCTGTCCGACCGTCACCTCGGCGGTGCCGTGCACCACGATCCAGTGCTCGGCACGGTGATGGTGCTTCTGCAGCGACAGCTGCTCGCCCGGATCGACCACGATCTTCTTGACCCGGAAACGCGAGCCGAGATTGATCGTCTCATAGCTGCCCCAGGGCCGATAGCAGCGCGGATGCTCATTCGCCTCGTTGTGCTGCTGCGATTTCATCGAGGCGACGAGCTTCTTCACATCCTCCGAACGCTCCGACGGCATGACGAGGACCGCATCGCCCGTGGCGATGACCGAGACGCCCTCGACGCCGATGGCGGCGACCAGCGGGCCTTCCGAGTGGAAGTAGGACGACTTCGCATCCATCACGGTCACCGGACCGCGCAGGACGTTGCCGTCCTCATCGGCCTCGGAAATCTCGTGCAGCGCCTTCCACGAGCCGACATCAGACCACGGAAAGGCGCCTTCCACCACGGCGGCGCGGCTGGTGCGCTCCATCACCGCATAGTCGATCGACACGGCCGGCGCGGACGCGAATTGCGGGCCGAGCCGGCAGAAGCCCAGATCGCCGGTGGAATGAGCCACCGCATGGCGCACCGCGCCGCAGATCGCGGGCTCGAACTGTTCCGCCTCCGCCATCATCACGTCGGCGCGGAACAGGAAGTTGCCCGAGTTCCACAGATAGCCCTCGTCGATATAGGTCCGGGCGACATCGACGCTCGGCTTCTCGGCGAAGGTCTCGACCCTCGCGGCGCTGCCGCCATTCACCGCCGAGCCGCGGCGGATATAGCCATAGGAGGAGCGCGCCTCGGTCGGCGTGATGCCGAAGGTGACGATGTGGCCAAGTTCGGCGGCGTTCATCGCCTTGCGGCAGGCTTTGCGGAAGCTTGCCTCGTCGCCGATCACATGGTCGGCGGCCAGCACGAGGATGAAGGCTTCCTCGCCATGGAGCTGCTGGGCAAGCAGCGTCGCGGCGAGCAGCGCGGGCGCGGAATCCCGCCGCACCGGTTCCAGCACCACCGTCGGCTCTATGCCTATTTCGCGGGCCTGGCGCTGGGCGAAGAAGCGGAATTCCTCATTGGTGACGATCAGCGGCGCCGTGAAGGTCTCCCCCGGCGCGACGCGCTTCAGCGTGTCCTGATAGAGCGTGTTGCCGCTGGTGGACAGCGGCAGGAACTGCTTGGGCAGCGAATCGCGGGAAATCGGCCAGAGGCGGGTTCCCGATCCGCCGGCGAGAATGACAGGAACGATGCTAGGCTGGGCGGCCATCAACCAATTTCTCCGTACATGCTACAAACTTGATAATAAATCCACGATGCTCGTGGAAAATTACCGGTGGCCTCCCCAGAAATGATCTCATCGTTCAATCGATGAGAGCTTTTTTAGAGGCCGCAGGCTCCGACTTTCATCTGAAATATGTTCGGAGGCGGCGTTGTCTGGTGGCGAAGACGTGCGTTCTGCGACCATGGGTTCTATGTCCGCACGAAACAGGCTCTTCAGGACCGGCTCGCGCATGAAGGCGGGCACCAGCCGGCCGAGGCGGATCAGCCCGACCAGCGGCCAGGGAAACGCCACCCGCCGCGCGCCGCGTTCCGCGGCCGCCACGATGTGGGCCGCGGCCTTCTCGGCGCTCCATTCGAAAGGCCGCCAGCCGCGATAGCCACGCGCCATGCCGGTGGCGATGAAGCCGGGGCAGGCCACGGTCACCGTGACGCCATAGGCGCCGAGCATCGGGCGCAGCGCCTCGCCATAGGCGATGAGGCCGGCCTTGGTCGCGCAATAGGTCGGCTGGTCGGGCAGCGGCATCAGCCCGGCGAGCGAGGCGATCAGCACCACCCGCCCGCTCCCCCGCGCCCGCATCGGTTCGATCAGCGGCAGCACGGTGGCGATCGCCCCCTCCAGATTGGTACGGAGCTGGGCCGTCACGTCGTCGAACGCCTCGGCGGCGCGGCCTGCCCCCACGCTCGCCTCGACGCCGGCATTGGCATAGACCGCGTCGATCGGATGGTCGGCATCGGCGGAGGCGACGAAGGCGGCCAGCACGTCGCTGGCCCGGACGTCGAGCACGGCCGTCTCGACCTGCGCGCCGCGGGCCCGACATTCGCGCGCGACGGCGTCGAGACGGGCGGCGTCGCGCGCCACCAGCACCAGCGCAACGCCGGGTCGGGCAAGGCGACGCGCCAGAGCCGCACCGAGGCCGCCGGATGCGCCGGTGACGAGGCTGCGCGGGATCGCCGGTACCATGGCGTCCCGCACCACCTCATGCCTGGCTGACGCCGCGGCGTTCATTGCATCCCCTCCGCCGGCGCCAGCATGCGCGACACGCAGGCCGGCACCAGCCGCTCTATGCCCTCGACCGAGAAGAAGCCGCCCGGAAGCTGGGTCCGCGCGACGACCACCCGTCGATAGGCGCGCGTCAGCCCCGGTTCGGGCGGTTCGGGCGCGGTCCAGAAGCTGTCGAGCGACCCCTGATGGGAGAGGCCGGGCATGTCGTAGGTGGCGCGGCCGAGAACCTTGAGCGGCCGCCGGTGGTCCAGCGCCAGCATCGCGGTGGTGGAATTGACCAGCACCACGCCTTCGGCCCGCGCCACCAGCGGGGCGACGTCTCCGTCCTCGACGAACACCACCCGGTCGGCAATCCCGTTCGCGGCGGCGAGCCGGGCGATCATCCGCGCGCTGGCGATGAAGCCGACATCGTAGGGGTGTCTCTTGACGATCAGCCGCGCTTCTGCCGGCGCGGCGCGGGCGAAGGAGCCGATGACCGTCTGCGCCACCTGTTCGATCGAGGCGAAATCCGAATGCACCCGCATCTGGAAGTCGCCGGGCAGTTGCAGCGGAAACAGGAAATAGGGTGCACCCTCGCGGATGCGCGCATAGGCGCGTCGGTCGCGGCGGCGGGCCAGCGGGCTGCGCAGCGCGTGCAGCACCCAACCCGCATAGTCCGCGGCGGGGTGAGCCAGCGTGTGGCGCCGGTAGCGGGCAAAGGCCAGCCAGAAGGTGGCCAGGCCGACATGCCAGGCGATATCCCATTGCGCCCGCATCCGGAACGGTTCCGCCACCGGTTCGGGCCGGGCCGGCTCCGGCAGCAGGGCCGCAGCCTCCAGCACCGCCTGCGGGGTGCGCGGGAGGTCGGAATGGGCGTTCACGCCATGATTCTCGCAGGTCACATAGCCCGGCCGCACATAGCCTTCCTCGAACAGGTGGACCCGGATACCCTGTTCATGGGCGGCCGCCACCGCCGGTGCGTGATAGGGGCGGCAATCGCCGAACAGCACCAGATCGGTGATCTCCCCGGCCGTCAGAAGCGCCGTCACATAAGCCGGCCAGTCCTCGAACCGCTGGCGATAGAGGTGTGCGACGCCGGGCCAGAACACCATGTCGCCTCCGCACAGATGCACCTTGACGACGCCCGCGCCGGCGGACCGCAGCGCGCCGGCCAGACGGAAGGCGAAGGGCGACGCCGGCCCCTGCAGGAACAGGAAGGTCCTGTCCTTCCCGGACAATCGCGCCGACGACGGATGTTCCGCCGGATTGTCCGCCGGCGCCGGCGAATGGGTGGGCCGGCGCCACCCCGCATGCCCTTGCGTCATGTCCTGCACCGCCCGAATCCGCGCGCAAGGCGGGACGTCCTGAGCGAGAGGCCATGCCGCGCCTGCTGCCATTCCCGACCTCAATATTCGATCGAATCGACGATGGCGGGGGGAAGCGGCCATGCCGGTGTTTCCGGCGATACCGCGAGCGGCACGGGAAAGGCGCGGATGAGCGGGCGGTCGTCATAGGAGAGCGGGCGCCATGTGCCGTGAACCCAGTCCAGCACCGCCTTCCAGTCGGTGAGCTTCGAGCGGTCGAGGCAATAGGACGAGAGCGTGGAACGCTCCACCCCCATGTAGAAGTCGCGCATGCGATGGTCGATCTGGTGCTCGGGATTGGCGAGCTCCAGCATCCGACCTTCGCCGTCGCCATAGGTGGCGAACCAGGCGCACGGAATGCCGTAGGTTTCCGAGATGATGAGGCCGTGCAGTGAGGTCGACACGATGGCGCGGCAGGAGACGATCTCGGCCACCTTGGCCTTCATGCCCTCCACGGTGGCGGGACAATGTGTGTTGATCAGCCGGATGCGGTTGCGGAAGGCTTCCGGGATCGCGTAGCGCCGCAGGCTCTCCTTCACCTGGGCCTCCGGCGTGCGGTCCTCCATCTCGGTGATGTGGAGGATGACGCCGAGATCATGGGTCTTCTCCACGTCTTTCATCGGCCAGAAGCGCGGCAGCATCCACACCGGATCGCCATAGATCTCCGGCACGTCGATGCCGGCGGCGCGGAAGGTGCGGGCGCTGTTCGGGCCGCGCATGGCGTGGACGTGGAATTCGGTATTGGCGGGGCGCACATAGCCGCGCACGAAGGGATCCACCGGGTTCCGCTCGGCATCGACGCCGGTGCCCCAGAAATGCAGGATGCCGTTGCGCTGGTTATGGCCGATGGTGCCCACCGCCACCATGCGCTCGATGTTCTGGTCGAAGCCCGCCCGCCGCACCGTCACGCCGGCCATGCCGGCCACCACCAGCGCGCTCAGCGTATCGCCGAGATTGGCATGCGGATTTTCGCGTGTGGTCGCTGCCCATGACAACGGAACGGACATCCGGTCCGCATTCATCCGCAGCAGCGTGTCCAGCTGCGGCGAACCGGGAGGGGGCGCCGCGGCCGCCGCCGCGACCTTCTCGGCGGCAGGCGGTGCGGCAGGGGCCGCGGGTTCGCGCTGCACCTTTTTGGACACCGTGGCGCCGGGCACCTCGCGATAGGCTGCCCGCTCGGTCGCTTCCTGGTCGAGCCGGCGCAGTTCGGCGACGTCGTGCTGGAGAACGAGGTTTTTGATGATCGGATGATCCCAGATGGTCTTGCCCGACGGTGCCTTCAGCGGCTTTGCTCCATAGGGGAAAGCCTCGATCAGCCGGCCGGCGTCCATCCGCGCGGCATCGCCGGCACGGTCCACCGCATCCATCACGTCGCGCCAGTTGGTGGGCAGGCCGCGGTCCTGGAAATAGGCCGGCGCGGAGCGGCGGCCGAGCCCCAGATAGAAGTCGATGACCCGCAGGTCCGTCGGGCCGTCCGGGTCGAGATCCAGGCGACCGAGGCCGCGCGGCTCGGAATGCGGGGAGAAATAGAGCGAGGGGATGCCATAAGCCTCGGCGACCAGCAGGCCGTGCATCGTCATGGAGACGATTCGCTCGCAGGCGAGCATCTCGTCCAGTTTCCCGCGCAGCGAGGGCACACCCAGCGGCGTTACCGTGGTTATAAGCCGCACATCGTCCTGCAGCTCCGGCGGAATCACATAGCGCAGGAAGGCGGACAGGGGGCGCGCCTCGAAGGAGCGATCCATCAGCTCGGACAGATGCAGCACCACGCCGAGCTTCCACTTCTTGCGGATGCGGGGGCGGTAGAAATGCGGAAGCAGCCATGCCGGATCGCCATAAAGTCCCGGCCCTGGCCCGCCATTCGACATCAGCCGCTCGGCGACCGGGCCGCTGGTGGCGTGAAGCACCATCTCGCCATGGGGCGGCGCGCTGAAGGCCACGCGACGCTCGGGCGGGGCGGAGGGGTTTTTCCACACCGAGCAGCCCGTCCCCCAGACATGGACCGTACCGCCTTCGAATGTGTGGCCGATCGCGCCGATGGCCGACATCCGAATGGACTGGGACTTGGCGGGAACACGGCGCACAGGGCGGCCACCGACCATCGCCGTGATGACCGGGCTGATGGCATCCTCGAAATTGAGGTAATCCATCAGCGTGGTGGATCCCGCCCACCCAAGCGGAATTTCGTATTCCTTACGAAAAGTCGCATCGATGGGAGAGTGCATGCCGCCTCTTATATAACGATTACCTGCCGGACGCCAAAATCTTTGCGAAGAGCCTTCCGCAAGGAAGGTACATCAAGTTGGACGCATAGTACTATACTAAAACAACGCCTTAGCATGATTTGTCACGAAAATTAATCCAAGTTTTAAAATTAACTACAATTTATTTCACGGCATTCCGCTTCGAGATGGCGACATAAAAGCCTTGCCGAACATATGATGCACAGCGCCGCGCTGCATTTTTTGGAGCACATTTTGTCAAAACTTTGCCCATTTTGAAAGTCATCGACCGAATTCGGTGTTGCAATATGGCATCTTGATACCGTTATCCATATAGAGATAAATCTTTCTATGCCTGCTATGAGTCGAATTCGGTGGGCCTCTTCTACGCCTATCAGAAAACCTTCGCTGGACAACTGCGCAAATTTGATGCTGCAATGCACCGAACGGCGAATTGACGACGTTTGGGCGTGACCCAGCGTCAAGTGTCTACGCGCACTCTTCAAAATATAGACGGAGTGATCATGAGCCTTGAGAGCTTCAAGCGACAGGTGGGAATGGAGTTCGATCATGCTAGTCTTTCAAGCCTGATCCACGGTCTCCGGGACCACAATTCCGCATCAAGCGATACGAATACCGATGAAAAGACGCTGGATACGGTCGTTCTTGCGCTTTCTCGGTACAATTATCTTCAAATTCCCGATCAGTGCGAGACCGGCGGCGGCCTTTTCGTTGAGGACGGTCAATGCTTCGTCTGGGGTGTCGATACGTCCGATCTTTCGAAGCCCGTCACATTGCGCCTGATCGTCGACAATTCGATTGTTTTCGAGCGTCAAACATCGCCGTCTGCTGATCAGATCGTGTTTTCGACGGGATATCGTCTGAATTCACACCGTTCCATGGTGCTCGCCGTCGGCGACGCGCGGGTTTCCGCGAGCCCCTTCGTCGGTCAGACCTTCTGGTCGGATCGCGGTGCGCGCGACGACCTCGGCAATTTCGTCAAGACCATTCCCGGCAACGCCGTCGAAGCGCGGTTGCGCCACGCCATCTGGCGCAAGCTGCCCAACACCGCCATGCGGCTGGAGAGCTCCAGCGAGCCGCCCTCCCGCTGGCGGGCGTCGGTCTATGCCCGCTACATGGCGAGCCGCCTCGGCCTGCAGAGCAAGCTGTCCGGCGGCCAGTCGGTGGCGAACTGGATCGTGTCGGACGTGTTCGAGGACTGGTTCAAGCGGCAGGTCTTCTGCCTCACCGACGAGATCCGCGCCCTGCTGAACGAGCCCGTGCTGAACCGCCGGGTGATGAAGCACGAGATCAATCTCACCTTGTTCGCGTTCTGGCGGCGGCACTATCCGCACATCGACATCTTCAGCGAAGAGGGTCTGCGGCTCGTTCAGTATCGCTTTGCCACCGCGCCCTTCATCTCCGACAAGAACAACGTCCACCTGGTGTCGGACGGCGTGCGCCAGTCGCTCTCGGGCCCGGCGGACATGTATCGCAAGCACGAGCTCCCCTGGAGCTGGTACTGGATGTTCCTGCTGGACGACCAGGGCCTCGGCGGGCGGATGGGCGAGGAGGAGTTCGTCAGGACGACGAGCTTCAAGGAGGTCGCCCTCGACACCACCCAGCCCGATCGCCTGTCCTTCAATCCGCACATCTGGCGGGCCTATTGGGGCGCCGGCGCCAGTTCCGGCTTCACCCGCTTCGACCTGGCGCTGATCTCGCTGATCGCCGACGTGGCGGTTCCCGAGGTGGTGGTGGCCGAGCGCGGCGCCGATTACTGGCACGAGCGGCTGCGGCGGGAGGTGTATGAGGGGTCGCCGGAACTGGCGGTGCTCTCCGCGGGAACACACCCGACCGCCGCCCGCGCGCTGGAACTGCCGATGCGCGACCTCGTCATCATCGGCTATGCCAACGAGACGGGCGTCGGCCGCAACCTGTGGATGTTCAAGGAGGCCACCGCCGCCTTCAACCCTCTGATCTTCAACGCCGACGACGGCGCCTGCGTCAATCCCGACGCCTCCTACAATCCCGCCGTCGGGGTGCGTGCGCGGGTGGTCATCCTGTGCGTCAACGCCGATCGCGCGCCCGAGATGCTGTCGCGCTTCGCCGGCATCTGCGAGGATGCCCACGTCATCGGCTTCTATCTGTGGGAGAGCGACCGCCCGCCGGCGAACCACGTGCTCGGCGCGCGTGCCGTCGACGAGATCTGGTGCCCCACCACCTATGTCGCCGACGCCTATCGCAAGATCACGACCGTGCCGGTCCACGTCATCAACAAGGGCCTGCAGAAGCCGCTCGATTACGTGCCCTTCCTCGACCGGTTCCGGCAGGACCCGTCCGAGTTCATCTTCCTCACGGCGGCGGAGTTCGGTTCCTCGATCGTGCGGAAAAACCCGCTCGACGTGGTGAAGGCCTTCCAGAAGGCGTTCGAGCACAGCGACCTACCGGTGCGGCTCATCATCAAGATCCGCGAGGTCAACCCCGGCCACTGGAGCAATATCGACTCCTATTGGGAGGAGATCGAGGAGCGCATCGCCGGCGACGACCGCATTTCGGTGCTGGAAGGCAGCCTGACGTCGGAGGAGTACTGGACCCTGCTGTGGACCGTGGACGCCATGGTCTCGCTGCACCGGTCCGAGGGCTTCGGCTATGTGATCGCCGACTCGATGCTGGCGAAGAAGTCGGTCATCGTTTCCGACTATTCCGGATCGCAGGATTTCTGCGACGAGAGCGACGCCTTCCTGGTGCCGGTCACCCAGACGCCGGCCCCGCCCGAGTGCCTCGACAGCCGCGGCTATATCGGCCAGTGGGGCATCCCGGATGTCGATAAGGCGGCCCTCGCCATGTACGAGGCCGCCGAGCATCCCGACCTGCGCGCCGCCCGCGCCCATGCCGGCTTCGAGCGGATCTCGCAGGTCTACGACTTCAAGCGCTGGACCGACACGATCGGCGAAAGGATCCGGGCATATCTGCCTGAGCCCGCCGCTCCCGCGACCGACACGACCCAGGACGAATCCGGCAGGCTCCAGACCTTCGCCTGAGCGGGCGGCCAGCCTAGGCGCCCCCTTTCCCACGACTGACTGCCGGCGGCCGGCCGCCGCCGGCAAACGCGTTTTCCAGAGGTAGTATTTTGCAGCAAGCGGTAGGTCCAGCCGATATCATCCCCCGATATGCCGCAGCTCTTCTGGGCTGCGCCTGCCGGCTGCCGGGTGCGTCGGACGAAAGCGCCTTCTGGTCGCTTCTGGACGAAGGGCGCTGCTCGGTGAGCGAGATACCTCGCGATCGCTGGTCGCAGGAGCGCTTCTTCCACCCCGGCCGCAACATACCGGGGCGCAGCTACACCTTCGCGGCCGGTGTTCTCGAGGACATCACCTCGTTCGATCCGGCCGCCTTCGGCCTGTCGCCGCGCGAGGCCGAGCAGATCGACCCGCAGCAGCGCCTGCTGCTCGAACTCGTGCGCGAGGCCTTCGAGGACGCGCATATCCCGCTGGACAGGCTGTCCAGCGAGAGGGTCGGCGTGTTCGTCGGCGCGTCCTCCCTCGATCATTCGATGAATTTCGTTGCCGACATCGCGGCTGCCGGCAGCCATTTCGTCACCGGCAATGCGATGTCCATCATCGCCAACCGCATTTCCCACGTCTACGGCTTCACCGGGGCGAGCCTCACCATCGACACCGCCTGCTCCTCGTCGCTGGTCGCCTTCGACCGTGCCGTGAAGGCCATCGAGGCCGGCGAGATCGACATCGCCGTGGTGGGCGGGGTGAACATCCTGTGCAGCCCGTTCTATTTCGTCGGCTTCGCCCAGGCCGGCATGCTCTCGCCGAGCGGCCTGTGCCGGCCTTTCTCCGGGGCGGCAGACGGCTATGTGCGGGCGGAGGGCGGTGTCGTCACCGTGCTCGGCCGGCTCGATGCCGCGAAGGCCGCCGGCCGCACGCCGCGCGCCGTGGTGCGGGCCAGCGGAACCAATTCGGACGGGCACACGGTCGGCATCGCCATGCCGGCCAGTCTCGCCCAGCAGCGCCTGTTCGACGAGCTCTACCGCGGGCGGGGCATCGATCCGGCCGAGCTCGCCTTCGTCGAGGCGCATGGCACCGGAACCCTGGTCGGCGACCCCGCGGAGGCGCGCGCACTCGGCATGGCGCTCGGCCAGCGCCGCGCCGCGCCGCTGCCCATCGGCTCGGTGAAATCCAATATCGGCCATCTCGAACCCGCGTCCGGCCTCGCGGGGCTGCTGAAGGCGCTCAACGCGCTGGAGCGGCGGCGGCTGCCGGCCTCGCTGCATCTCGACACGCTGAACGAGGCAATCGACTTCGGCGCGCTCAACCTCGTTCCCTCCCATGAGGCGCTGGACCTGCCGGCGGATCGCCGCTCGGCGGGCATCTCCTCCTTCGGCTTCGGCGGCACCAACGCCCACGTCGTCATCCGCCTGCCGGAACCGGATGAATGTCCTGCCCCTGCAGCGCCGACCGCTCAGGTCCTGCTGATCTCGGCGAGCGACCCGGAGGGGCTGGCCACGCTGGCCGGCCAGTACGCCGACCGTCTGGAGGCCGCGCCCGACGCCGCGCAGGCCGCCCGGCTCGCTCACGCCGCAGCCCATGGCCGCGCGCGCCTGCCCCATCGCCTCGCCGTCGCGCTGTCCGATCCGGAGACGGTGGCAAGGCTGCGCCGTGCGGCGGTTGGCCGCGAGAGCGGCGCGCCGGTTCCCCCGCACGCGGCAAAAGGCGGGTTCGCCTTCGTGTTCAGCGGCAACGGTGCGCAATATCCCGGCATGGGCCATGCCGCGTGGCGGGCCAGCGCGGCCTTCCGCGAGGCCGTTGCAGAGATCGACGAGCATTTCGAGCCTCTCGCCGGCTGGTCGCTGGGCGGGGCCTTCGCCAACCCGCCGGATGCCGAGCGGCTGGCCGCGACGGAGGTGGCGCAGCCGCTCATCTTCGCGCTGGAAGTGGCGCTCGCTCGTTCGCTGATGGCGGATGGATGCCGGCCGGCGGCGGTGTTCGGGCACAGCGTCGGCGAGATCGCCGCAGCCCATATCGCCGGCAGTCTCGACCTGAAGGACGCGGTCCACCTCATCTACTGGCGCAGCCATCTGCAGGCGCGGCTGCGCGGCGCGGGCACCATGGCGTTCCTGCTTGTCGGCCAGGCCCGGGCGCAGGATTTCATCACCGCCTCGGCCCAGAACGAGGTGGTGATCGCGGCGGTCAACGCCCCGAACGGCGTCACCCTGGCCGGTCCGACCGCCGCCATGTCGGCCGTGCTGCGCTATGCACGCCGGCAGGGCGCCGTCGGCAAGCGGCTCGATATCGACTACCCCTTCCACTCCCCGGCGCTGGAGGCACTCAGGGCGCCGATCCTCTCGGCGCTGAAGGCGCTCGGTCCGCGCCCCGGCGACATCCCGTTCATCTCCACCGTTACGGGCGCCCTCATCGACGGCGCCGCGCTCGACGCCGACTACTGGTGGCGCAACATTCGCGAGCCGGTGCAGTTCGAGGGGGCCGTGCGGGTCGCCGCCGCCATGCGGGCGTCGCTGTTCATCGAGATCGGGCCGCGGCCGGTGCTCACCGGTTTCGTGCGCGAGACATTGGCCGAGCAGCAGCCCTCCGCCACGGTGCTCGCCTCGTTTCAGGCGAGCGACATCGCCGGCCAGGACCCCGTCACCCGCACCATGCTGGCCATGCTCACCCATGGCGTGCGGTTCGATGAGCAGGCGCTGTTCGGCAGCGCCGGCCCGGTCGGCCGGCCGGACCTGCCGCGCACGCCCTGGCAGCGCCGGAAAATCGGTATTCCGCACACGCGCGAAGCCATCGACCTGTTCGGTCATTCCTCCCGCCGGCATCCGTTGCTCGGCCACCGGAATTCCGAGGACGCCCGAGAGTGGCGCGGTCTGATCGATATGGACCGGCTGCCCTTCCTCGCCGACCACAAGGTGGGCGAGCATGTGCTGGTGCCGGCGACCGCGATGGCGGAAACCGTGCTGGCGGCCGGCCATGAGGCGCTCGGCGCGGACCTGCTGCAGCTGGAGGATTTCGCCATCCTCGGCGCGCTGCGTCTCGATCCGGGCGAGAGCACCGAGACCTTGGTGCGGATGGACGAGGACGGCTTCGTGACGCTGTCCGCCCGGCCCCGCGGCACCGGCGAATGGAGCCTGCGCGCCCGCGGCCGCGTGCTCGCCGCCCCGCGCCTGCCCGCAGCTCGTCCCGTGGATGGCGAGGGGGGAACATCCGTCGCGGCCGAGGCCCTCTATGCCGCCGCCGACCGGCTGGGCCTTCACTATGGCCCGGCCTTTCGACTGGTCGGCTCCGCTCGGCGGCGCGGCTCCCGCATCCTTCTCGACCTCATCCCGGCCGAAGCGCCGGGGCGCCACATCCTGTCGCCCACTCATGCCGATGCCGCCCTTCACGGCCTCGCGCTGGTCGCGGAGGAGATGACCGAGACGCAGAACCGCACCTTCGTCCCGGTTCGTATTGACCGGCTGGTGGTGCAGGCCGGTGCCGTGCCGGCACGCGCGGTGCTGGAGATCCGCCGCGCCACCGCACGGTCGCTGCTGCTTGACGTCGACCTGCTCGACGACGAGGGCACGCTGGTCGCCCGAATGGAGGGAGTGCGCCTGCGCGCCCTTCATTTCGCCGCCGAAGCGCGACTGGAAAGCGATTTCGTGCAGGTTGCGGTGTCCCTCGGCGCAACCGGGAGCCGGGCCGGCGAAAGGCTTGCGGCGGCGCTCGACGCGCTCGCCGCCGCGGTCCCGGCCGATAGCGCCACCGACGACACCCTTCTGCTCGACGCCTGCGCCTACGCCATCGCCCATCATGCCGTCACGGAGGTTGCCGGGCTGGCGGGCGAGGGCTGGCAGCCGGTCGATGTCGCGGCGCTGGTCGAGGAGGGGCGGCTGGCCGCTGGCAAGCGCGATGCGTTCCTCGACCTGCTCCGCCTGCTGGAAGAGGGGGCGCTGGCCCGCGCGTCCTCGGCCGGGGCATGGAGCGTCCTCGCCGCCAGCGACCTGCCGTCCGCCGAGGCCCTGCTCGGCGAGATCCTCGCCGGTTCGCCCGACCGCGCGGTGGAGGCGACGCTCGCGGCGCGCCTTGCCGCCGATCTGCCGGCCTCGCTGGGTGAGGCTGGCCTCATCGTCCACCCCACTGCACTCATCGAACTGTGGGAAACGGCCTCTCCCACCGCTCGCGAAGTCGGTCGCCAGGCTGCCTCTCTCGTCAGCTCGCTGCAGCGTGACGGCGAGCCCGCGCCCGCCATACTGGCCGTCGATTCCCACGGCGTCCTGCTGGAGGCCCTGCGGCCACTGGCGGAACGTGGCGACATCCGGCTCTTCATTCGCCCGGCCGACCCGGCGGCGCAGTCACGGCTGGCCGGCCGTCTGGTCGGCTCGCCGCTGATCCGGCTGGTCGGTGACGAGGAGATCGCGCCGGTTGATCTCATGCTGTCGCTGGCTACGGATGCAACAGAAACATCTTTGATTTCAATGCTCAAGCCCGGGGGCGCCGGTCTTGCGCTGGGTCCGGCCCGCAGCGGATTCGTCGCCCTGCTCGCAGCCGGAAAGCCCTGGGGGCCGTCCGGATCGCACCTGCCCGGCACGCGCGGCGCCGTCGACATCGTGTCGCAAACGATGCCCGCCGCCGACACGCCGTCCTCCGCCCCCCTCATCTCCGCTCTTGCCGCACGGCTGACGGACGGGATCGCGACGCGACTGGTAACCGCCTCGGGAACCCACCTCGCCCCGTCTGACGCCACCATCGCCGGCGCACGGAAAGACGACATCCTCCTGCACCGTCTCGCCGCCGCCCCGGAGGCGGAAAGCATCGCCGAAGCCATAGACGGTGCGCGCCGCCTTCTCGAAACCGCCCGAGCCGCGGCGCAGCCGCTCGCCATCCGTTTCCTGGTGGATGGCGATCCGCTCGGCCCCGCGCCCGTCGCCGCGGCGCTGTGGGCCTTCGGCCGGGTCGCGATGAACGAATATCCCGATCTCGACATCCGCCTGATCGCCCTGGCCGATCCGTCGCCGGGCGCGGACGCCCTGCTGGCCGGCGCTGTGGCCGGCATCGCCGACGAATATGAAATCATCGTTTCGGCTGAAGGGCTTAAAGTCGTTCGGCTAATGCCGCGCGAGCCGCTGGCAGCGATTGGGGAGGAGGAAGGCTGCGCCCATCTCACCATCGAGCAGCCCGGCGCGCTGGACCGGCTCGTCTGGCAGACGGTCCCGCGCCGCGCGCCGGCGGCGGGCGAGGTCGAGATCGGCATTGGCGCCAGCGCGCTCAATTTCCGCGACGTGATGTTCGCGCAGGGGCTGATCGGCGACGACATGCTGGAAAACGGCTTCGCCGGTCCCAGCCTCGGCTTCGAATGTGCCGGCACGGTGCTGCGCGTCGGCGAGGGCGTAACGACGCTGAAACCCGGCGAGGTGGTTGCCGTCTTCGCTCCAAATGCGCTGGCCAGCCATGTCACGGTCGCGGCCGACGCCGTGCTTCCGATGCCGGAAGGCATCGGACCGGAGCCGGCTGCCACCCTTCTGGTCGCGTTCCTGACGGCCTGGTACAGCCTCGTCCATTGCGCGCGGCTGTCCGCCGGCGAAACCGTGCTCATCCACGGCGCCAGCGGCGGCGTCGGGCTCGCCGCCCTGCAGATCGCCCGCGCGCGGGGTGCGCGCATCGTCGCCACCGCCGGAAGCCCGGAAAAACGGGCGCTGGCCCGGTTGTTCGGAGCCGATGTCGTCTACAGCTCGCGCGACACGGCCTTCGCCGACGCGCTCGCGGGGGCGGGCGGCTGCGACGTCGTGCTCAACTCGCTCGCCGGCCGCGCGATGGAAGAGTCGCTGAGGGTTCTCAAACCCTTCGGCCGCTTCGTCGAGCTCGGCAAGCGCGACTTCATCGCCGATGCGCGCCTCGGACTACGCCCCTTCGCCCGCAACCTCACCTATTTCGGCGTCGATGCCGACCAGCTCATCGCCGCCCAGCCCACGTTCGTTCGCGACATGCTCGGCGCGCTGCGCGAGCAGTTCTCGACCGGTACATTCCGGCCATTGCCCTATGAGGTGTTTCCGCCCGACGATGTGCATGGCGCCTTCCGTCTGCTGCAGTCCTCGGGCCATATCGGCAAGATCCTCGTCCGGCCGCCCGCGGCTCGCCCGATCTCTGCGGCCGCCCGTGCCTTCGAAGCTTCGACGGACGGTGTGCATCTCGTTGTCGGCGGCGGAACGGGCTTTGGCCGTGCGGCCGTGGAGTGGCTGGTCCGCTCGGGTGCCCGCCACATCGCCGTCGCCTCCCGGAGCGGCCGCATGGATCCGCCACTCGACATCGCCGGCGTGAGCATCGAGGCTGTGAGCTGCGATGTGCGAGATGCCGGTCGATGCGCCGCGCTGATCGAGGATCTGCGCCAGCGCCACGGCCGGGTTGCCGGCGTGATCCACGCCGCAATGGTGCTGGACGATGCACTGATCCGCGACATGGATGCACGGCGTCTCGCCGCAGTGCTCGCGCCGAAGATCGACGGCGCCAACAACCTCGATGCCGCTACCGCCGGCCTCAACCTCGATTATTTCGTCCTGTTCTCCTCCGCGACGACGCTGATCGGCAATCCCGGCCAGTGCGCCTATGTCGCGGCCAATGCCTATCTGGAAGGGCTGGCCCGCCGCCGCCGCGCGTCGGGTCGGCCGGCCATTGCCATGGCATGGGGTGCCATTTCCGATGTCGGCGTTCTTGCCCGCAACACCGACATGGCGGACGTGCTGCGTCACCGCCTCGGTCTGGCGACGTTGACGGCCAGCGCCGCGCTGGACAGGCTTGGCGCCTGCCTCGCCGATGATGCAGGTGCGGCTGTGCGCAGTTGCGCGCCCATCGACTGGCGGCGCACCGGCGAACTGGCGGTGATGCAGGGCGCGAGTTTTGCATGGCTTCGGCCGGCGACCGCCGATGACGGCAGTGAAGACGGCGACGCCAGCATCTCAGCCCTCATCGAGGGGCAGACCGATCGGGAGGCCAAGGCCACGCTGGTTCGTATTCTCGCGGTGGAACTCGGGCGAATCCTTCGCCTGCCGTCCGGGTCGGTCGATCCGGCCCGCCCGCTCGTCGATCTCGGCATGGACTCGCTCATGGCGCTGGAGCTCGACATGGAGATGCAGCGGCGCCACAAGCTGGCACTGCCCATGCTCGGGCTGGGTGCCGGCGCGACGTTGTTCGACGTGGCCGACAAGGTGCTGCGCAAGCTGCGCGGCTCCGGTGTCGAGGACGATGCCGACGAAGGGAGGACGGCCATCGAGCTACCCTCATCTGCAGCGCTCGCGCATGACAACGCCGCCCTGATCGACAGTCATGTCGGATCGGAGATCGCGACGCCCGCGCTCCAGCAGTTGCAGCGCCGCATGACGACCACACGGCGCCAGACCACCGGGAGGTCGCTGTGACGATGATGCGCTCCACCTCTCACGGACTGCCGGCGGAGGCGCGGGAAAAACTGCTCGCCCGCATGCGCCAGACTTCACGGACGCCGGCGTCGGCTCCTGCGCCGCAGCGTTACGATATCTCATTCGAAACCCTGCCCGGCTATGAAGATCTCCAGATGATGAGGGCCGCGGGCAGCGCGCTTGGGCTGGAGAACCCGTTTTTCCGCGCCCACGACGGCTGTGCCGGCGCGGTAACCTCCATTGCCGGCAAGGAGGTGATGAATTTCGCTTCCTACGATTATCTGGGCCTCAACGCCCATCCGGATGTTCGCCGGGCGGCGCAGCAAGCGATCGAACGGTTCGGTACCACCGTATCGGCCAGTCGGCTCGTCGCCGGTGAACGACCATTCCACCGCGGGCTGGAAACCCGTCTGGCCGGCGTTTATCGCACAGAAGACGCGCTGGTCTTCGTCTCGGGCCATGCCGCCAACGTCACCACGATCGGCTCGCTTCTCGGTCCGGCCGACACGATTTTCCACGATGCGCTGATCCACAACAGCATCGTGGTGGGTGCGGAACTGGCCGGCGCCCGCCGGCGGTCCTTCCCGCATAACGACCTCGACGAACTGGAGCGGATACTCGCCACCGAACGCCCGGCGACAGGCCGGGCGCTGATCGTCGTCGAGGGCCTCTATTCCATGGATGGCGACGTGCCTGACCTCGCCAGGCTGATCGCGCTCAAGGAGCGCTTCGGTGCCTGGCTGATGGTCGACGAAGCGCATGCGCTCGGCGTGCTGGGAGCTACGGGCCAGGGCATCGCCGAGCATCTCGGCATCGACCCGTCCGAGGTCGATATCTGGATGGGCACGTTGTCGAAGTCGCTGGCGTCGTGCGGCGGCTACATTGCCGGCCGTCAACCATTGATCGACTGGCTGCGTGCCAAGGCTCCCGGCTTCGTCTACAGTGTCGGCCTGTCGCCACCGGCCGCGGCGGCGGCTCTCGCCGCCCTCGACGCGATGGAGACGGAGCCGGCGCGGATTGCCCGACTTCAGTCCAATTCACGCCATTTCCTCCGCGCCGCGGAGGCGGCCGGCCTTTCGACCGGCCATGCTGCGGGACACGCCATCGTTCCGATCATGGTCGGGGATTCCTTGAAGGCAGTGATGATGGCAGAGAGGCTGCTGGACCGGCAGATCAACGTTCTGCCGATCATTCCGCCTGCCGTGCCGCACAAATCGGCACGGCTGCGCTTCTTCATCACGGCTGGACATTCGGCGGAGCAATTGGACGAAGCGGTGCGCGTCGTCGCCGAGGAATTGGACGCCTGCACCGGGATTATCGCGACGCTCGGCATCGACGTGCAGGACGACGACGACCGAGCGCCGATGCCGGAACGCATGCGAGGGGTCTGGTCATGAAAGCCGTGCTTGACATCACGCGGCTGCTCCGCCGCGCGGCACAGGCGACGCCGACAGGCATCGACCGGGTCGAACTCGCCTATGCACGCCACCTGCTGAAAGGTGATGCTGCCGATGTTTCCTTCGTGGCGCGACTGCGTGCATCGACCTGGTATCTCGATGCCAAGATCGTGCGGCCCTTCATCGAGACGCAGGCGCTGCGCTGGCGTCTGTCCGCAGCACGGGTGACCCGGCGCGAACTTTCCACCATCGAGCAGTTTCTCGGACAGCCCGACGGCTCCCTCGCCGCCGGTCTGCCGACGACGACGCTGCGCTCGGTGCTGCCGGACATGCTGCCGCCGCTCCAGCGCCTGCTGTCCCCCGTCAATCTCCTGCCCAGCCTGCTGCGCCGCCACCGCAACCGCGGCATGGTCTACCTAAATGTTTCCCATGAGGGACTGATCGCTCCCGGCGGCATGCGCTCCCTGGTGCGTGGGCAGGCCATGCAGCCGGTTTTCCTCGTCCATGACCTCATTCCGCTGACCCATCCCGAATATGTCCGCCCAGGCGATGCCGAGAAACACCAGACGCGCATGCGCACGGTGCTGGAATCGGCACGTGCGGTGATCTGCAATTCGCGCGACACGCAGATGAACCTCGCGAGCTTTGCCAGGGCGCGGCAGATGCCCCTGCCGCCGGCCGTCGTCAGTCCGCTGGGCATCGAGGACGAATTCGGGTCGGTCGATGTTCCGCCGCACGAGGGAGCGCCGTTCTTCATTGCGCTTGGCACCATCGAGCCCCGCAAGAACCATCTGGTCTTGCTGCATGCGTGGCGCGCCCTGGTCGAAAAGCTGGGCCCGAAGGCTCCCAAGCTGCTCATCATCGGCCGGCGCGGCTGGGAGAATGAAAACGTCATCGACATCATCGAGCGCTCGCGCACGCTCAGCGATCATGTCCTCGAGTGTAACCGCCTGCCGGATGCCCATCTCCGCCGGCTGATGCGCCAGGCGCGGGCGGTGCTGCTGCCCTCCTTCACCGAGGGTTTCGGCCTGCCGCTGTTCGAGGCGCTGGCGCTGCGGGTGCCGGTCATCTGCTCGAATCTTCCCGTGTTCCGAGACATCGCCGGCGCGACGCCCTGCTATCTCGATCCGATCGACGGGATCGGCTGGGCCAGGGTCATCGAGGAATACGCTCGTCCGGACTCGGTTCGGCGCCCCGCTCAGCTGGAGCGGCTCTCCACGTTCCAGGTGCCGCGATGGAGCGATCACTTCAAGGATGTCGATCAGCTGATCGATTCGATCGCCACGCCGGAGGAAGGCACGTCGCTGCTTGCCGGCTGGCTGCCGAGCCTCGACCGGAGCAAGGCATGGACCCCGGCGGGCGGCAGCGTCACGGGTGCGAGCTCTTCTTCGACCTTGTCCGCCTTCAGCCCGCACGAGAGCAGCACGAAGTCGGTCGCCGTATCCTCGGCCAATGATTCATGGCCGGGAAGGATCGGCGCATGATCGCCGTAGAACACCAGCAGCGCGCGCCGAGCAGACGCATCCAGTGCGTCGACCAATTGCCCCAGCATCATGTCGGCATGGGTTATGTGGCGGATATACTGCTCGACCGGATCGTCGGTGTCTGGCAGGCGGCCGACGCCATAGGGATCATGAGCCTCCATCGACACGGCCATCAGGAAAAGTGGTTGTCCCGCATGACGGGCGGCGTCGATCTCGTCGATGATCCGTGCAGCAAGCGCGCGGTCGCCGACATAGAGGCCGTAGCGGTCGGTCGCGGCGAATTCATCTTCGCCGACGAAGCGATCGAAGCCGAGCCGCGAAATGGCGTGGTCGCGGCGAAAGAAGCGCTTGTCGTGCGGATGGATGAAGCAGGTGCGCCAGCCGAGGCGGCGCAGGCCGGTGGCGAGCGAGGCTGCGGCCAGCCGCTCGGGGCGAAGATAGGGATCGAAGCGATCCATGCCCTGCGCGGCGAACGGAACGCCCGTGAGCATCTCCACCTCCGAGCGGTGCGTGTAGGCTCCGAAGCAGGACACCGCGAGCCGTCCGTGAGCCAGCGCGCGGCGGCGCATCCGGTCGAGGTTCGGCAGGTCGATGCCGACACCCTCACGGCGCAGATCGACGAAGGATTCCGACTGCACGACGATGACGACGTCATGGCCCGTTCCGTCGAGCGTTCCGGCCTGATGAACGCCGCCGCCCGCGCGCCAGGCCGCATAGCCGGCCACAAGGGATCCCGAAAGGCCGAGGCGCTTGACGAACCGGCGCGCCGGATGATCTGCCACCTCCGCGACCAGTCCGGGAACGAAGCGGGCGCCCTTCCCGGCGCCGGCTACGAACAGTCCGGCCCCCAGCATGGCCAGGAACGCGACGGCGCCCTGAATCCCGCCACCCATGGTGCGGGGCTCGTAATGGGTCCACACCACGATGACCGCCAGCAACGCGACAACCACCGTCCCGAGGGCGAGACCCTCCTTGCGCCCGATATAGAACAGTGCCGGATGACGGATGAGCAGGCTCAGAAAGCCGAGGTCGCTGAAGACCAGCGGTTCGCGCAGATAGGTGTATTTCTCCCGCGAGATGAACACGAACACCGCGCTGGTGACGAGCGTGGCGAGCGTGGCGAACGCCGGTCGCGCCGCAAAGCCTATCCACAGCGCCCACAGCCACAGCGCAATCGCCAGTCCGAGCGCGAGACGTCCGCGGGCCCAGCCCTCGTCATTTACGACACCCGGCATGGCGAAACGATCCAGGACGATGTGTCCGATACCCGCAACGCCGAAGCACGCCAGCCCGAAGGATATGCACCCGGTCATCGGCGCGCCGGCGGTCTGCGGCATACGCCGGAAGAACGGCTCATGCTTGCTCTCAACATCAAAAAACACCCAGGACTTCTGGCATTATTTCCGACAGAAAGTCATTATTCATATAATAAACAACATTTGCACTGTAAATATCTTCATATTCGCTTTGTCGTGAAAGATGTTTATCGCCCGAAAAGGACGAGGTCGTGAAATGAGCAAGGTGGAACCGCTGAAGAATATTCCGGCGACGCCCGATCTTGCGGATGTCGAGCCGGTGGCTGTGGCCTCGAAGGTGAAACCCATCCGGCCGACGAAGTCTATTGAAGCCGATGCCGAGGCTCCTCAGCCGATACGTGCCAAGCCGGTACGTCCGACACCGGTGCGTCCGATGGCGAGAAGTCCCAGGGAGTCGAACACCGAGCTGCCGGACCTCTCGGGCCTCACGGCAACATTGCCGAAGCATAGGAAGCCGAAGCGTTCGCGTAGCCTCTGGGCGTCCTTCCTGCTTCTGGTGGCGCTTCCGACCCTGGCGGCGACCGTCTATTACGTCGCTATCGCCTCGAACCAGTATATGTCGGAGTTCCGCTTCACCGTTCGCAGCCAGGATTTCGCTCCGGCAGGCTCATCGTCATCCGCGACAACCCTCAGCGGCGTGGTGAGCGGCTCGATGTTCACTAATGATTTCATGGTGATTGACTACCTGCAGAGCCGGCAGGCGATCGAGGATCTGATGAAGGCCGTCGATCTGCGCAAGATGTACGACAACGAGCATATCGATTACCTTTCGCGACTCCGCGCGGAAAGCACCAATGAGGAGCTTCTGCGCTACTGGCAATCGAAGATCGACGCTTCCTACGACCTCGTCACCGGCCTCGCTCTGGTGCGTGTGCGCGCCTTCAACCCGGAAGACGCCCACACCATCGCTTCGGCGCTTGTCAAACAGAGCGAGAAGCTCGTCAACGACATAACCGCGCGTGCACGTCTCGACGCTGTGAAGTTCGCCGAGGGCGATGTGACGCGAGCGGAGGAGCGGTTGCGTGCGGCGCGTGCCGACATGCGCCAGTTCCGCGACCGCCAGCAGACACCCGACGCGGCGCGCACCGCCGGCGGCACGCTGGATCTCGCGATGAACCTGCGGGCCGAAGTCGCCACGCTCCAGTCCCAACTCACGACGCTGCGCACCTACATGGATGCGAACGCGCCCTCGGTGAAAGTGCTGGAGAGCCGCATAGCCGCCGTCAACAAGCAGATCGCTTCCGTCGGGCGCGAACTCGGCACCGGGGCGGATGGAGCAACTGCATCCGGCTCCTCCACTGCCGCATCGGCCAAAAGCGCGGGCGGCGACCCGCAGGTCATGGCCGAGACGCTGTCGAAATATGAGGATGTCGAGCTCAGCACGCAGTTCGCACAGAAATATTACGACACGACCCTGTCCGCTCTCGAACTTGCCCGGTCGCAGGCCGCCACGCAGCAGACCTATGTCGCAACCTACGTGCAACCCGGCATTGCCCAGATGAGCGAATACCCGCAACGGGCCATCGCCATCCTCATCGTGTTCCTGGCCTGCGCGGCGTTCTGGTTCGTGAGCGTGATGCTGTTCTTCTCCATCCGTGACCACACGGCCTGACGGGACCGGTACGGCATGGTGGACAACGTTTTCTTCGACCACGGCGACGACCGGCGCACCCGGCATGCGACCCTGTTCGACGGGTTTCGGACCCAGGCGCGGGTGATCGCGGCGTTGATGTTGCGTGAAATCCGACTGCGTTCGATCCATTCGCGGCTGAGCTATCTGCTCGCTTTCGTGGAACCGATCCTCCAGTTGGTGATGATGATGACCATCTTCACCCTGATCGGCCGCCGTCCGGATTTCGGCACCAGCCTGCTTCTGTTCCTCGGCACCGGCATCATGCCGTTCTTTCTGTTCACGCACGTTTCGGGTCGCTGCACCGGCGCAATCCGCGCGAGCGGGCTGGTGCGGGCGCTGACGGCAGTGCAGCCGATCGACATCATGATCGCCCGGGCGTTGCTCGAGACGGCGACGCTGCTTATCGTTGCCGTGATGCTGTTCAGCTTCATCTACGCGACCGGGGTGCGGGAAGCGTTTCCCATCCAGCCGATCGTGGCGATCCAGGGCTTTGCGGCCACCGCCCTGCTCGGCATCGGCGTCGGCCTAATCAACGGGGTGATCGGCTCCTTCTTCCGTCTCTGGGCTGTGATCTACGGGGTGGCGTCGCGTTCGCTCATCTTCCTGTCGGGCGTGTTCTTCGTGCCGGACCTGATGCCGCCCGGTATCCGGTACGTGCTGAGCTGGAACCCGCTTCTCCATGGGCTCGAATGGTTCCGCTCGGGCTTCTATCTTACCTATCCGACATTGACCCTGAGCAAGTCCTATCTGATCGGTTTCGGCGTCGCCTCACTGCTGATCGGCCTGGCACTCGAGCGGGTCTTCCGGTCGAGGCTGATATGATCGCGGTCGATCTCGACGACGTCACGAAAACCTATCGCGGCAAGCATGGCGCGAAGCGGGTGTTCGAAAATCTGAGCGTGCGCTTTCCGGCCGGCAGCGCCGTCGGCATTCTTGGTACCAAGGGCTCGGGCAAGAGCACGCTGATACGCCTCATCGGCGGATCTACCCTGCCGGATCGGGGACGGATCCGGCGTCAGGGGCTCGTCTCGCCGCCCATTGCCAACACCCGCGCCTACCATGCTTCGCTCAGCGGACGCGAGAACATCCACTTCGTGGCGAGGGTCAACGGTCTGGACGGTCCGACCGCTTCCGCCTTCGTCGAAAACTTCACCGGGCTTGGGGCGACGCTCGATCAGCCGCTGTCGACCTATACCCGCGAAAGCCGCGCACGGTTCCTGTTCGCCGCGTCCTACGCGCTGCCCTTCGACGTATACATCGCCGACGAGGCGTTGTTCGGCGGGTCCGGCCCGTTCCGGGAACGCTGTGCCGCCCTGGTGCAGGCGCGGCGCGCGCAGGCGAGCTTCATCTTCGCCACCCGTTCTCCGCAGATGCTGCGACGTTTCGCCGATATCGGCGGCGTCCTGCATGACGGGCAGTTGCAGCTATTCGATCGCGTCGGTGACGCGATACGAACCTTCCTCGCTCTCGACAAGGCGACGCCCCAATCGGACGATACCCTGGAAGAGGACGACGAAGTCGATGAAGAGCGCGATCTGGACGAACCGTTCGGACCGCTCGAATGACCTCCCACCTGCTCTCAACATGGAAGGAACTGACATGAACGAACTGCCGCAGATCGATCGCCAGCTTGAACGCTTCGTGGCTCGCCGCATGCTCGATTTCGATCAGAATGGCTGGAAGGAGCTGACCGTGGAGAAGCGCAAGGAATGCATTCTCATCGCGCGCCGGGCCCTGCGTGCGGAACGCAACTACTACGCCCGCCAGGCGGCCGCCCCGCAGACCGCCTGAGCCTGCAGCGCGACCGGTGAATTCTTTAGCCGGTCGCGCTCGCCACTTGCAGTGACATTTCCTCCTTCTTTGCTACATCACTGTAGGTCAAGTATCCTGCAAATATTGCATGCCTCATCGTGTGACAAAATTGGCACATGAGATTCGCATTATTGCGGATAACTCCTTTGATGACGATGAAATCGACGGCATTCTGGCTTATCGGTTATTTCTAAACGCAAGGGGAATAATCGGCTTGTTTGCGCGTTGTATGAAAGTCGGCGCTCTCGCTCTCATTGTCCTGTCATTGGGGCTGGGAGGATGCACATTTTTCCCCGGCTCCGGTCCCACGACCGAGGAAGTCATCAACCCGAAAAAGGACGTGGCCGACTACGAGATCGTCGACGTCGATGGCCGGGCGATCGACGCCATGCGCCTGTGGCGCTCGGACAGCCTCGCCCGCAGCTTCGGTGCGCGGAAGACCGCCCCGGAGAATGTGGTGAATGTCGGCGATGTCGTCGAGGTCTCGATCTGGGAGGCCAGCGGCGGCGGGCTGTTCAGCTCGCGCAGCGCGTCCGACGCCGTGGGCGGCAACGCCACGCTTCCTCCCCAGACCGTCGGGCGTGACGGCCATATCAAGATCCCCTATGCCGGCGAGGTGTCGGTGGTAGGAAAGCGCCCCGGCGAGATCGCCAGCCAGATCGAGCAGGCGCTCAAGGGCAAGGCTATCGAACCGCAGGTCCTTGTCACGCTGCCGCAGCAATCCTCGGCTTCGGTGGTGGTGGTCGGCGACCTGACCGGCGCTGGTCGGGTGAGCCTGAACGTGAAGGGCGACCGGCTGCTCGAGGTCATCGCCCAGGCCGGCGGGATCAAGGGGCCGGCGAATGAGACATTCGTGCGGCTGACGCGTGGCTCGCGCTCCACGACCATGCAACTCACGGCGATCCTCGCCAATCCGTCCGAGAACGTCTACATGCGCCCGGCGGATACGGTTTATGTCTATCGTCGGCCGCAGACCTTCACCGCTCTCGGGGCGATCAGGAACTCCGGCGAACTTCCCATCGACCGTGACAACTTCACCGTCGCGGAGGCCATGGGCGTTTCCGGCGGCCTGACCGATACGCAGGCGGATCCGAGCGGCGTCTTCATCTTCCGGTTCGAGCAGTCTCCGGTGGTGCGTGCCATCAATCCGGAGTCGCCATTCCTGAACGGCAACAGCTTCGTGCCGGTCATCTACCGGCTGAACCTCAAGGATCCGTCGGGCTATTTCATCGCTCGCGCCTTCCCTGTTCGGGTCGGCGACGTCGTCTATGTCGCCAACGCGCCCGGCGTCGAGTTCACCAAGTTCCTGAGAATGGCGCAGACGATCTCTTCGGTGGTGCGGTCCAACGCCGTGGCCGTGTCGGACTGATCGGCAACCAGCGCGAGGATTGAGATGACTCCACGCCTGCTCGCGGCCGTGCTTCTCGCGGCTGTCGCCGCGGGTCAGCCTTCCACCGTGGTTTACGCGGACGGGCTGAACATCGCCGACTTCATGACCATGGATGTGTGCGTCGACAGTTCCGACCGCATCCTGCCTCTTGCCCCCGGCGATGCCGGATGCCGCCGGCATCGTGACATCCGGCCCGGCGAGACACCGCCTTACGAACTGCGGAACTTCGGCAGCCCCGGCCGCGGGTGTCCGGCGAATACCGGCACGATCACGCGCCTGAACCTGCCGGTGACACGTAACGGTCAGACGCGCATCGTCTCGTCGAACACACCGGTCGCGGCGCCCTGCGCGGGCGGCGGCGCGGCAAAGGACGGCGAAAGCGGCGGCGCGTCGATACAGTGGCACGACAATGGCTATGGCTTCATCATGGGCAGCTACAGCCCGGTGGCGCTGTCGATCTATCAGACCCCCGGCTGCCAGCCCGGCACGCGCTCGTCTCGCCGGTTCTTTCGCGGCTGGGTGATCGCTCCGGCACAGGTTCCCGCTGTGGGGGCGGCTGGCTATGGCGTGTTCCAGAGCAAGCTCACAACCGGAGCCGCCTCGAACCTGCCCGCCCAGTGCCCCACCGATTATCGCAGCGCCCTGACCACATGGCTGATCACGAATGTCCGTTTCAAGTCCGGGCGGGATCTGTTGGCGATCGTTTCCGGCCATTTTGCGCAGGTCGGCGAAGATGGCGCTTCGCCGGGTGACTCCATGCAGCTGGAACAGACCTACTGGACCCGCGAATTCGGACTGTCACGCTGGGAGAAGTGGGCGCGCGCCGACTGGATCCACCCTCGTAGCGGACGCGCTGCACCGGACCTGGCGCAGGAGCTTTTCCGTCGCGGACGTTGCAGCCCTCCGGCGGGTGGTACTTTCAACGTATCGGCGCATACACGCTTCAGCGACGGTCCCTCAAAGGCAGGTGCCTACACTCGGACCATCAGCGATCCTTCGACCGGCGAAAGCCATGTCTGGTACATGACGCTGTGCGAGGACTACACCAACATCCAGCCGCGTCTCGCGAGCCCGATGCCGGAGATGCTCCGTTTCTCGGACGAGGCCTACTGGCTTCCCTGACCGATCAACCTCAAGCCGGATGCTCTGGAGGGAGCTGGGATCCTCCGTGTTCCACAGCTCAGCTTCACGTCTTCGCTGATGATGGATTATGCCTGCATTCATCATTTTTCCCTCTCCGCGAACCCGCCTCTGGAGCAGATCGACCACGTCCAGCCGATGGGCGATGTCGAGATAGGTGGTCCGGCTCGTCGAGCCGCAGCATATCCGTGGACTGTGAATCGGCATGGAATGAGGCCCCCGTTTTTGGGGTGAGGCGCACCAAGAATGCCGAATCCCGAACAGGATCGCTGACGCCGGCTATCAGCCATGTCCATCGGCGTAGTCCATTGGGCCGGTCCGTCGACATGGACACACAGGGCACGAGGCAATACGCCTCGACAGATTATAACGATTATACTTCTATACTTTCATGAAGTACTTGCCCCGGAATTCTTGCGTGCATATGGATCGATCTCCGGGTTGGGCAAGCATCAACTTTCACCCTGTCTGGAAACGGTCGAAATAGACATTCCTTCACCCTTGCCAGCAGGATTGTTCGCCTTTGAGCACATCCGTTTCTCCTTACGGGCTTTTCGATCCTGCATCCGACAGGAGCAGCTGCGGCGTCGGCTTCATTACCCGTAAGGATGGACGCCAGACCCCGGACGTGCTGCAGAAAGCCCATGAGGCGCTATGCGCCGTGCCGCATCGCGGTGGCATGTCATCCGAAGGGGTAGGCGACGGCGCGGGCGTGTCGATCGACCTGTCGCTGGCCTTCTTCCGCGCGCGGACCGGTCGGGGCGATCTGGAAGCCGGCCGCTTCGGCGTCGGCAATTTCTTCATGCCCTCCGATAGCTCGCAGCAGGACCGGGCGCGCCTCATCATCGGGAACGCGCTGGCCGACGAAGGCTTCGCGGTGCTGCTGGAGCGCGAAGTGCCGGTGGAGCCGTCCGTCCTGCGGCCGGCGGCGCTGAAGTACCAGCTCCCTATCCGCCAGTGGGTCTTCGCCGCGGCCGGGGGGACGACGTCGGTCGAGGCCCTGGACCGGGCGATCCATCGCGCTCTGCTGGTCATCGAAGCGGAGGCCTTCACCGATCCGGCGCTCGAGGGGTTCTACCCGCTCTCGCTCTCGGCGCGGACCCAGGTGCTGAAGGGCCGCCTCAACTCGAACGAGGTCATCCCCTATTTTCGCGATCTGGCCGATCCCGACCACGCGGTTCACACGCTCTATTTCCACACCCGCTTCTCGACCAACACCGACCCGCACCCCTCCATGGCCCAGCCCTTCCGGCTGATGGCGCATAATGGCGAATTGAACACCGACAAGAAGAACCGTCTCTCCGAGGCGGCGATCGCACGGGCGCGAAACGGGCTCATCGTGGCGCCGAAGGGCCAGTCGGATTCCTGCCGGCTCGACCAGACCCTGCAAAGCCGGATGATGCAGGACGACCTCGATCTGGTCACGGCCGTGGTGTCGATGATGCCGCCGGCCTGGGAGAACGACGACACGCTCTCCCCTGCCGTGCGCGCCATGCTCGAATATTTCTCGCTGTATGAGGAGAAGAACGACGGGCCGGCGGCGCTCATCTTCGGCAATGGCGAGATCGTCGGCGCCCGGCTCGATCGGCTCGGCCTGCGTCCGCTGCGTACGGTGGAGACGACCGATTATCTGTGCGTGATGTCGGAAGCCGGGCAGATCGGCTTTCCCCCCGACAGCGTGCTGCGGCGCGGCCGGATCGAGGCCGGCGGCATGCTCTACTGGGATCACCGGGAGCAGCGCAGCTACGGCTCGATCGAGGCGCTGGAGATTCTGGCGGCCCGGCGCGACTATCCGGCGCTGCTCGATGCCGCGCGCGTGACGCTTGAATCGCTGCCGGAAATCCCGCCCGAAAAGCAGGGCTCGCCGCTGCGCTACAATGGCGATCTGGAACGGCACCAGCGTTATGTCGCCTATTCGCATAATCAGGAAAGCTTCCGGTTCCTGATGGACCCGATGCTGGAGGCCGGCGCCGAAAAGATCTCCGCCATGGGCTATGGCAACGCCATCAATGCCTTGTCGGACCAGGAAGGCGGCGTCGCGAAATACTTCTCGCAGCGCTTCGCGCAGGTCACCAACCCGCCGCTCGACTCCCTGCGCGAAGCCGATGGTATGACGCTGCGCGTGGCGCTGGGTGCCAAGCCGAACATCGGCGCACCCTCTGCCCCGCAGATCGTGATCCGTTCGCCGATCCTCACCCATCTCGACATGCTCAAGATCCGCGAGCAGACGGCGACGCCAGTGCGCCGCTTCGAGATGCTGTACCGCCCGGTACCGGGCGAGGCGCAGGCAAACACGCAGGCCATCGAGGACGCGCTCGATGCGCTATGCCGCGAGGTAACCGATTTCGCACGCGGGGCCGGCGGCATCGCGGTGCTGACCGACCGCCATGTCGCGCGCGAGCGCGCCGCGCTGCCGTTGACGCTGGCGGTCTCTGCGGTCAACCAGCGGCTGATCGAAGAAGGGTTGCGCCTGCGCCTCTCCATCATCGCCGAGAGCGGCCAGATCTCCTCCTCGCATCATTGCGCCGTGGCGCTGGGCTTCGGCGCCTCCGCTGTCTATCCGCTCTGCGTGCAGTTCCGGGCCGAGGAAAAGTTCGGCGCCGAGGCCGACAAGGCGTTCAAGCGCTTCGCCAAGGCGGCGGAGAAGTCGCTGATGAAGACCATGGGCAAGGTCGGGCTCTGCACCGCCGAAAGCTATATCGGCGGCGAGTTCTTCGAGCCCAATTTCCTCGATACCAACGATCCCGTCCTGAAGCGCTATTTCCCGAACATGCGCACCCCGGTCGGCGGCGTCACCTTCCCGGTCATCGCCCAGGCGGTCAATGACTGGCATGCCCGCGCGCTCACCGTGAAGGACGAGGCGGATATTCCGTTGCTCGGCCTGTTCAAGGAACGCGCGGAAGGTGCCGGCCATTCCTTCGGCGCCATCGCCGTGCGCGGCTTCGTCGACATGACCGAGGAGCCCGCCGACCTTCTGCCGGAGGCCGAGGCGCCGCAGACCGATGTCGACGCCCTGCGCCTGCTGCCTCTCAACCGGCTAACGGACGCCTTCGGCCTCGATGCCGGGGCCTATCGCTCGACCAGCTTCGAGGCGCTGACGCCGGAAGCGGTGGATGCCTTCCGCATCACTCCGGCCTATCGTGCCTTCAGCCGCATGATGACGGAGGAGCGGATGCGCCGCCCTGCCGCCTTGCGCGACGTGCTGTCCCTGCCGGCGGACATCACTTTCCTCAGCCACGCGCAGGATTTCCGCCGCGAGATGGGCAAGTTCGCGCGGCGCGGCAACAACAGCTTCCTGGTGCGCGGCCTCACCTGCGAGCAGATGCCGGGCAATGTGTTCCTCGTCGGCCTCACCGGCCCGCTGGGCGATGATCCGGCGCGGCTCGCGGCACTCGGCCAGTCGCTCCTCATGCGGTTCCGCGGTGCGATCAACGGCCATTGGCTGCAAGCGGGCAGGCTGGCGCTACGCGCCACCGGCGAGGCCAAAGACTGGCTCTGCCTGCTGCACGCGGCGCCCGACTCGATCCCGCTGGAAGAGGTGCAGAAGGCGAGCGAGATCACCCCTCTCCTGACCTCAGGCGCCATGAGCCACGGCGCGCTGAACGCCCCTGCCCACGAGGCGGTGGCCCATGGAACCAACATGGTGGGCGGCCTCTCCAATTCCGGCGAGGGCGGCGAGCACATCTCGCGCTACGGCACGATCCGCGCCTCGCGCATCAAGCAGCTCGCCTCCGGCCGTTTCGGCGTATGGGCCGGCTATCTGGCCGATCCCTCGCTGGAAGAGCTGGAGATCAAGATCGGCCAGGGTGCCAAGCCCGGCGAGGGCGGCCAGCTTCCGGCCCAGAAGGTGACGGTCGAGATCGCCGCCGCCCGCGGCGGCACGCCGGGCGTCGAGCTGGTGTCGCCGCCCCCGCACCACGACACCTATTCGATCGAGGACCTCGCCCAGCTCATCCACGACTGCAAGGCGGCGCGGGTGCGGGTCATCGTCAAGCTGGTGTCGTCCGAAGGCATCGGCACCATCGCCGTCGGCGTCGCCAAGGCCGGGGCGGACGTGATCAATGTCGCGGGCAACACCGGCGGCACCGGCGCGGCGGCCGTGACCAGCCTGAAATACACCGGGCGTGCCGCGGAGATCGGCATCGCCGAGGTGCACCAGGCGCTCTGCGCCAACGGCCTGCGCCGCAAGGTGACGCTGCGCTGCTCCGGCGCACACCAGACCGCGAGCGATGTGGTGAAGTCGGCGCTGCTCGGAGGCGACAGTTTCGAGTTCGGTACCACCGCTCTGATGATGCTGAAATGCGTCATGGCCAAGAACTGCAACATCAAGTGCCCGGCCGGCCTCACCACCAATTCGGAACTGTTCGACGGCGATCCCCGCGCGCTGGCGCAATATCTCATGAACATCGCCCATGAGACGCGCGAGATCCTCGCCGCGCTCGGCCTGCGCTCGCTGAAGGAGGCGCGCGGGCGCTCCGACCTGCTGCACCTGCTCGACCACCCCTCCAGCGTCGGCCAGCTCGACCTGCGGGCCATGCTCGCCGTGGTGCCGGAGGTGGTGATCGACGAACCGGTCTATATGGAAGCCGATTATGGGCTCGACGCGGATTTCCTCGCCGGGATGACCGCCGCCCTGATCGAAGGCGGCGCGGAGAGCGTCGCCCTCGGCGAAGGCATCCGGCTCGGCAACCGCAACAAGAGCGTGGGCGCGCAGCTCGCCGTCGACATCGAGCGGATGCTCAACCATACGCTCGCGCCCGAGGCCGCCCGCGCGCTGCCCGCCGCGTGCGAGGACGATCGCGGTCGGCGCTATCTGCAACCCGACAGCGTCGTGATCCGCACCACCGGCTCGGCCGGCCAGTCCTACGGCGCGTTCTGCAATGACGGCATGGCCTTGCGCCATGTGGGCACCTGCAATGACGGCGTCGGCAAGGGCCAGTGCGGCGGCACCATCACCGTGCGTTCGCCCGGCGGCGGCTGCGACGAGGCCGGCGGCAATGTCCTGATCGGCAATTTCGCGCTCTTCGGGGCCACCGGCGGCCGTCTCTTCGTCGAAGGACAGGCCGGCGACCGCTTCGCCGTGCGCAATTCCGGCGCCACCGCCGTGGTCGAGGGCGTCGGCGATTTCGCCTGCGAATACATGACGAACGGCGCGGTGCTCAATCTCGGCGCCTTCGGCAAGGGCGTCGGCAACGGCATGAGCGGAGGGTTCGTCTACCAGTACGATCCTTATGGCGATCTGCCGGCGCGGGCCAGCCACGATTCCATCCTGCTGTTCTCGCTGCGCGAGGAGGGGCCGGAAGCCGAGCTTCATGCCGCCGCCATCCACCTTCTGCTCGGCTGGCACCTTGAGGCGACCGGCTCGGCAAAGGCAGCGTGGCTGCTGGAGAACTGGGAAAGCGAGCGGCAGAATTTCGTCTACGGCCTGCCGGTCGCGCTGCTGCAATACCAGGACAGCGGCGCGATCCTGAAGGTGAAGCCGCGCAAGGACCTGCTGGAGGAGCTCGCCACCGCCGTGGCTGGTCACCAATTGCGCAAGTTCAAACTGGCCTATCGGGACGGCACGCCGATCCTCGCCGGCGCCCTGCCGGACGCCAATGCCGCGAACGGCACCGACATGCTGGTGCTGCTGAACAACTACACCGTGCTCGCCATGGCCCAGCAGCTCGCCCGCGCCCGACTGCCGGGTGTGCAGGACATGGACGATCCTGCCCTGCAGGGCGGCGTGCGCAAGCTCATCATGACCGAGGATTTCGGCCTGATGCAGAAGATCCAGCGCCATGCGCGCGCGGCGCTTCAGCATTACCCGGACGAGCAGCTCGCCGCCTTGGTCGCCGACAAGCGGCTCGGCGACTACAAGACGGCCCTCACCCGGCGCAACATCCTCTCCATGGACGGTCCGGGCTCCTATGGCTGGATCCTCCATCAGAGCGCCAGGAACCGCGAGATCGTCGGGCGTATCCCCAGCTATGAGGAGCTTTTCGCCCGCGCCGCCCTGCCCGATCTCGTGGCTTTCAGCCGAGGCAAATGATGACGTTCCCCGCCATTCCCGACGACGCCCCGTTTTCGGGCGAGCAGCGCGCATGGCTCGCCGGCTTCATGGCCGGGCTCAATTCGCGCCTCGTCGAAGCTGAAGCCACGTCTGCGGCATCGGTCGCGCGGCCGCGACTGAGCATCCTGTTCGGCACCCAGACCGGCAATGCCGAACAGGTCGCGCAGGAGGCCGCCGCCGCGGCGCGCGCCCAGGGTTTCGATCCGGAAGTGATGGGTCTCGACGATGTCGACATGCCCCGCCTCGCCGCCATGGAGCGCGTCATCGTCGCGACCTCGACCTATGGAGAGGGCGAGATGCCGGACAATGCGCATCTGTTCTGGCAGGCGCTGTCCGCGCCCGACGCCCCACGGCTTGAAGCGGTGGGCTATGCGGTGCTGGCGCTCGGCGATTCCGCCTATGACGGCTTCTGCCAGGCCGGCAAGCTGATCGACACCCGCCTTGAGCAGCTCGGCGCGCGCCGGCTCGCCTCCCGCCTCGATTGCGACGTCGATTACGAGCGCGCCTGCGCCGGCTGGATCGCCAGCACCCTGCCGCAGTTCCCGCGACCCAAGGGTGCGGAGGCTCCGCTCGCCCCGGTCGCGGCTGCGTCCACGGCGCCGGCGCGGGCGGAATGGAGCCGGCGCAACCCCTATCCGGCGTGCCTCGCCGTGAGCCGGCGCCTCTCCGGTAGCGAATCGGCCAAGGACATCCGCCATTACGAGTTCGACCTCACGGGAAGCGGGCTGACCTACGAGGCCGGCGATGCGCTGGGCGTGATGCCGCTCAACGATCCGGTACTGGTGAAGGCCCTGCTCGCCCGGCTCGGCGCCGCGTGGGAGCAGCCAGCTCCCTCGGGCGACCGGCCGCTCGGCGAGGCCCTGCTGCGGCATTACGAAATCCGCACCCCGTCCCGCGAGTTGATCGCCGCGATCGAGGCCCGCGCGGGCGACGACCAGCTCACGCATGTCCTGCGCCATGGCGACCGCGAGGCGCTGGATGCGTGGCTGTGGGGTCGCGACGTGCTGGACCTCGTCGACCTCAATCCCGCCCTCTCCTTCGATCTCGCCGAGTTCCTCGGCTGGCTGAGGCCCTTGCAGCACCGCGCCTATTCGATCTCGTCGAGCCCGCTCGCGCATGAAGGATCGGTGCACCTCACCATCGCCGCGGTCCGCTGGCAGCGGGAGGGGCGCCAGCATGGCGGCGTGTGCTCCACCCATCTCGCCGACCGTCTGGCGGAAGGCGGGCAGGCCGGCATCTTCATGTCGCCCAACAAGGCTTTCCGCCCGCCCACCGATCCGGCCGTGCCGATGATCATGGTCGGACCCGGCACCGGCATCGCCCCCTTTCGCGGCTTCCTGCATCACCGCAAGGCGCAGGGCGCGGAGGGGCGCAACTGGCTGTTCTTCGGCGACCAGCACCAGGCCAGCGACTTCATCTACGCCGACGAACTCGCCGAGATGAGCCGCGACGGCGTGCTGACCCGGCTCGACCTCGCCTTCTCGCGCGACCAGGCCGAGAAGATCTATGTCCAGACCCGCATGCGAGAAAATGGCCGCGACCTGTTCGCGTGGCTGGAAGAAGGCGCTCATGTCTATATCTGCGGCGACGCCAGCCGCATGGCGAAGGACGTCGAGCAGGCCCTTCACGACGTCATCGTCGTCCATGGCGGCCTGTCGGCGGAAGCGGCCGCCGACTATGTCGCGCGGCTGCGGCGCGAGAAGCGCTACCAGCGCGACGTGTATTGAGCGGCGTTCACGGGAAGGCGAGACATCATGGCATCAGCCTGCGGACGTGGCGGCTGCTCCCGTCCCTTCGTCAGCGAACTCGGCGCCCTCACCGCCGAACCCGGCTTCTGCGGCAGCCGGCTGCACGCACCGGTCGAGCGCATCGCCGCGGACTTCCGGCTCCTCGGCGAAGCGGTGGCCGTGACCTCCAACACCACCGCGGTAATGACCCGCATCGGCCATTACGGCCCACCCCAGTTCACCGGCGAGCCCCTGCGCTGTGATCCCGAGGCGACCTGCGTGCGGCTCGAGACATCCGCCATCGACACCGCGTTGGCAGTGGAGCGCATGCCGGTGCAGCGGCTGCCCTGCTCCCTCCAGTTCTATTGCCCGGCAGGGGCCGTGCTGCACAAATGCTTCCTCACCCAATGCCGCGACGACCTCGATTTCGCGCGGCTGACCGATCTGTGGGCAGGCCCGGCGGAGACACACGCTGATTCGTGCCGGTCGCCCAGCCCGGCCCGCCCCGAGGGCGATTGCGCGGCGCAGCTCGACAGCGTCTTCGGCGACAGCGGCCTGACTCGCCGGTCGCAGCTCCCGGGATGGGGCGGGACGCGCGCATGGCGAGTCGCGCCGGAACTGGCGTTGAACGCCCTCGCTCTCGCCGCCGAAATCCGCATGCCGCTGAGCCAGATGGTGGGCAATGCCGGCGCAGCCCAGATCCATAACGGGCCGCTTGAACAGGTCCGTCGTTCGCAGGCCCTCGTCATCCTGCGCTCGGGCTGCTGCACCCTGTCCTTCGACGGCGCGGAGATCGAGGAAGCCTGGGTCACCTGCTACCGCAGCCCGTCCGGCGAGGCCCACATGCTGGAGCTTTACGACTGGCGCTTCCACTGCGTCGCGCAATTCGCCGCTCCCGGCCTCCCCGATCCCGGCCTCGGCGGCTACTGGCGGCAGGTGCTGCTGTCGCTGGGCCGGATCGGAGGCGGATAATTCACGAAGCGTCCCGCCCGATATAGCTGGCCGGCGCGGCCCCGAGGATGCGCTTGAACATGGTGGTGAAGGCCGCCGGATTGTCGTAGCCGAGGTCGATCGCGACCTCCGTGACCGGATGACCCGCTGCAAGGCGCGGCAGCGCCGCCATCACGCAGGCCTGCTGGCGCCAGGCAACGAAGCTCAGCCCGGTTTCCCGGCGGAACAGCCGGGTGAAGGTGCGCCGGCTGGCCCCGATTGCGTCGCTCCAGTCCTCGATCCGCGCATGATGCGTCGGCTCCAGCAGAAAGTTGCGGCACAGCCGCGCCAGCGCCGGATGACCCGGCAGCGGCAGTGAGAGCGGTAGCGCCGGCAGGCGGGGAATCTCATGCTGGATCAGCTGCATCAGCGCGCCGTCCCGCCCATGAGGATCATATGCCGCCGGCACCGCGACCGCCTCGGCCAGCAGGCTGCGCATCAGCGGCGTGATCGCCAGCACCTGGCAATGCGGCGGCATGCCGGTGATGACGCCCTGCGACATGTACAGGCTGCGCATCCGCACCTCGCCCATCATGCGCACGTCATGCACCATACCGGCCGGAATCCACATGCCGCGCTCCGGCGGCATCACCCAGGCGCCATGGGGCGTGTTCAGCAGCACGACCCCGGTCGCGCCATAGAGCAACTGGTCGCGCCCGTGGTGATGCGGCGCGACGATGTGGCCGTCGGGATAATCCGTGCCCAGCGCCACCACGGGGCGGGCGACATTGGCGAAGACGTGATCGGCCGGCTTGTGCCCGTTCATTGGCCCACTCGCATAAGAAACTGACCCTAACGCGGTTGCGGGCCGCCCGCCAGGGATTATGACTGAGGCTCGCTGAAGCGCCTCCGGGCGCAACCAAGGGTGCCGTACCGCCATGTCCGACATTGCCGCCGCGCGAAGCCCGCATATGGGTGCCGCCTATCTCGTCCTCGGCGTCGCCGGGCTGTGCCACCTGCTGAACGACATGCTGCAGTCGCTCTTCATCGCGGCCTATCCCATGTTCAAGGCCAATTTCGACCTGAACTACGCGCAGATCGGCCTGCTGACCCTGGTCTACAACGTCACCGCCTCGCTGCTGCAGCCGGTGATCGGGCTCTATACCGATCGCCGGCCGCTGCCCTACTCGCTGCCCTGCGGCATGGCGATGTCGCTCACCGGCCTTCTGGTGCTGGCCTTCGCCCCCGCCTTCCCGGTGCTGCTGCTGGGCGGCGTGCTGCTCGGCATCGGCTCGTCGATCTTCCACCCGGAATCCTCGCGCATCGCCCGCCTCGCCTCCGGCGGCGCCTATGGGCTGGCGCAATCCACCTTCCAGGTCGGCGGCAATATCGGGAGCGCGCTCGGGCCGCTGCTGCTGGTGATCTTCGTGCTGCCGCACGGCCAGTCGAGCCTTGCCTGGTTCACCCTCGCCGCGCTCGGCGGCATCATCATGCTCACCGGGCTGGGAAGCTGGTACAAGACCCACGGCCATGCCCGGCGCACCGCCGCCGCTGCAAACACGGCCCAGCCTCTGCCGCGCGGCAAGGTGATCGGCGCGATGGCGATCCTCGTCGCGCTGCTGGTCTCGAAGTGGTTCTATCTCGCCAGCTTCACCAGCTTCTACACCTTCTATCTGATGCAGCATTTCGGCACCTCGCAGGAGCAGGCACAGCTCTATCTGTTCGTGTTCCTCGCCGCGGTCGCCGCCGGTACGCTGGTCGGCGGCCCGCTGGGCGACCGCATCGGGCGCAAGGCGATCATCTGGGGCTCGATCTTCGGCGTGCTGCCCTTCTCGCTGGTGCTGCCCCATGTCGGCCTCACTGCGACGCTGGTGCTCAGCGTGCTGATCGGGCTGATCATGGCCTCGGCCTTCTCGGCCATCGTGGTCTATGCGCAGGACCTGATGCCGGGGCGGGTCGGCATGGTGTCGGGACTGTTCTTCGGCCTCGCCTTCGGATTGGGAGGCATCGGGGCGGCCGTGCTCGGCGTGCTCGCCGACTGGACCAGCATCACCTTCGTCTTCGAGGCCTGCTCCGTGCTGCCGGCCATCGGCCTGCTCGCCGCGCTGCTGCCCAATCTCGACCGCCGCGCGCCCAGACCTGCAACGGCATGAACCGGAAGACGTCCGGCAGTACGGTCCCTGTCCCGTCGGCGCGGCTTCAGGCTGCCGATGGGCGCGCTTGCGGGTGGAACGCAAAGCCGGCAAGCGTTTCCGGCTTCATCTCGATCGAGAAACCGGGCCGTTCGGGCGGCATGTAGGCGGCGTCCCTGATGACGCAGGGGTCGAGGAAGTGCTCGTGCAGGTGGTCGACATATTCGATCACCCGCCCTTCCTTGGTGCCGGACACCGCCACATAGTCGATCATCGACAGGTGCTGGACGTATTCGCACAAGCCGACGCCACCGGCATGCGGCCAGACCGGCAGGCCATATTTCGCCGCCACCAGCAGCACCGCGAGCACTTCGTTGAGCCCGCCCATGCGGCAGGAATCGATCTGCACCACGTCGATCGCGCCTTCGGCGATGAACTGCTTGAACATGATGCGGTTCTGGCACATCTCGCCGGTCGCGACCTTCACCGGGGCGACGCCGGAGCGGATCTTGCGATGGCCGGCGATATCGTCCGGGCTGGTAGGCTCCTCGATGAAGAAGGGTTTGGCGAAGGCCAGCCGCTTCACCCAGTCGATCGCCTCGCCGACCTCCCACACCTGGTTGGCGTCGATCATCAGAAAGCGGTCCGGACCGATCACCTCGCGGGCGATGGTGAGCCGGCGAATATCGTCCTCGAGATCGCGGCCGACCTTCATCTTCACATGGTTGAAGCCCGCATCGATCGCTTCGCGGCACAGCCGGCGCAGCTTGTCGTCGTCATAGCCCAGCCAGCCGGCCGACGTGGTGTAGCAGGCATAGCCCTCCGCCCGAAGCGTCGCAATGCGCCCGGTCTTCCCGGACTCGGCCTGCCGCAGGATGGCGAGCGCATCGTCGCGGTCCAGAACGTCGGTGAGATAGCGGTAGTCGACGATGTCGGCGATCTCTTCGGGCGACATTTCGGCCACCAGCCGCCACACCGGCTTGCCGGCTTCCTTGGCGATCAGGTCCCACACCGCATTGACGACCGCGCCGGTGGCAAGGTGCATCGCCCCCTTGTCAGGCCCGATCCAGCGCAGCTGGCTGTCGCCGGTGAGATGGTGCCAGAACCGGCTCGGTGCGGCGCGGACCACGTCGAGATCGGTGCCGACGATGAGATGGCGCATCGCGGAGATCGCAAGGCAGCAGATCTCGTTGCCGCGCCCGATGGTGAAGGTCAGGCCATGCCCTTCCAGTCCCGGCATGTCGGTTTCCAGCACCACATAGGCGGCAGAATAGTCCGGGTCCGGGTTCATCGCATCCGAGCCGTCGAGCGACAGCGAGGTCGGAAAGCGCAGGTCGAGGACCCGCATGCCGGTGATTGTCGTCATGATGCCCTCCCCTTCAGAGCGACCAGCCGCCATCGATGCAGACGGCCTGGCCCGTGGTGTAGGTGGCACCCGCGAGATAGACCGCGAGGTCGGCGATCTCCTCCGGCGTCCCGATGCGCCCGATCGGCTGGCGGGCGATGAACGCGGCGCGGGTCGTCTCGTAGTCGCCCTGCGCCCGCAGCCGCTCCTGCAGCGAGGGGCTTTCCACCGTGCCGGGGCAGATCGCGTTGCAGCGGATGTTGTGGGCCACGTAGTCGGCCGCGACCGACTTGGTGAGCCCGATCACCGCCGCCTTGGTGGTGCTGTAGGCGAAGCGGTTCGGCACGCCCTTCACCGAGGAGGCGACAGAGGCGATGTTGATGATCGCGCCTTCGCGCCGCTCGATCATGCCGGGCAGCACGGCGCGGATGGTGCGCACCATGGAATGGACGTTGAGGTCGACCGCGAAGTCGAAATCGCCGTCCTTCATGTCGAGGATGCTGCCGGCATGGACGAAGCCGGCGCCGTTGAACAGCACGTCCACCTGCCCGATCCGGCCCACCGTCTCGCGAACCGCATCATCGTCCAGCACGTCGAGCCGGGCGGTCACGAGGCGATCGGACGCAGGCAGCGTGGCCAGCAGCGTCTCGTTGATGTCGGTCGCGTGCACGGTCGCACCGGCGGCCAGGAAAGCGAGCGCGCTGGCGCGGCCGATGCCCTGCCCGGCGGCGGTGACGAGGACGGTCCTGCCCTCAAGATTGGCCATGCCAACTCTCCTTGTTCGTTCAGTCCAGATGGAAGACGTTTTCCATGGCGGCCCACCATTCGCCCGGCGCCCGGCTGTCGAGCGGACGTTGGCAGGGGATGGTGAGTTCCCACCATTTCTGATTGACGGGATCGGCCGCCATCCGCGCCATGTCGGCGGGAAAGTCGGTGCCGTGATATTCGAAGCTCGCGAACAGGACGTTCTCCGGCTCGCGCAGGAAGATCGTGTAGTTGCGGATATTGCAGCTCGATATGAGCGCCAGCACCTGCGGCCACACCGCCGCGTGCAGTTCGCGGTAGCTTTCGACCATGCCGGGCTCCAGCCCGATCATCATACCCATGCGTTGCATCGCGCCCTCACCTCATGAAGCCGTGGCATCGAGCCGGTAGAAGCGCGCCGCGTTGGCTCCGAACACCGCATCATGGTGCTCGGCCGGCACGATGGCGCGGCACTGCTCGACCCAGGCGTCGTACTGCCCCGCAAGGCGCAGCACCGGCCAGTCGCTGCCGAAGATGAGGCGCTCCGGGCCGAACAGATCCAGCAGCGTCTCGGCATAGGGCCGCACGGCAACCGGATCGTGCCCGCCCGCCTCGGTCAGCAAGCCGGACAATTTGCAGTGCACCTGCGGCAGCGAAGCGAGGCGCGTCATGTCCTGCCGCCAGGTCGACATCCGCCCCTCGGCGATCCGCGGCTTGGCGCCATGGTCTATGACAACGCGCAGGCCGGGGTGGCGCGTGGCGAAGACGAGCAGCGGTTCGAGATGGCGCGGCAACACCAAAGCGTCGAAAGCGAGATCGTGGGCGATCATCGCCGCGACGGCGGGGTCGAGCCCCGGATCCTCGATCCAGCGATCGTCGGCAATGTCCTGCAGCATCGGCCGCAGGCCCTTCAGCTTGCGATGCCGGGACAGCCTTTCGATCGTCGCGGGCGCGTCCTCCACCTTGAGATCGCACCAGCCGACCACGCCGCGGATGAACGCATGCCGCTCAGCAAGCTCCAGCATCCACAGCGTGTCGGCTTCGCAGGGCAGGCTCTGCACCAGCACGGTGCCGTCCATGCCGCTGGCGGCGAGCAGCGGCTCCAGATCCTCCGGCCCGAAATCGCGATGGATCGCCGCCAGTGCGGGTGGCGGCCATTGCCCGGCCCGGTCGGCAAGGCGCCAGAAATGCTGGTGGGCGTCGATGCGCATGCCCGCAGCCCCGCCCGTCACGCCGGCACCGGGGCGCCGGCGGCGATCAGCCCGCGCTCCTTCAGGCAGGTCCAGAACCCGGTGGGGATCGGGGTCTCGAACCAGCCGATATTGGCGCTGATCTGCCCGCCATCATGCGCGCCCGAGACCACGGCGAGCGCAGCCGGATGGGCGAGCGGGAACTGCAGCGCCGCCGCCTCCAGCCGCACGCCCTGCTCGCGGCAGACGGCACGCAGCGCCTCGACCCGCGCCACGATTTTCGGTGGCGCAGCGCCGTAGTTGAACATAGTGCCGCCCGCGAGGATGCCGGAATTGAACGCCCCCGCGACCATGATGCCGATGCCGCGCGCCGCGCAGGCATCGATCAGGGAGAGGCTCGCCTGTTCCAGAAGGGTGTAGCGGCCGGCAAGCATGCAGATGTCGAGGTCGGCGACCTCCATCGCCTGCCCGATCACCTCGATCTCGTTGACCCCCAGCCCGAAAGCGCGGATCGCGCCCTCCTCGCGCAGCCGCGTCAATGCCCGGAAGCCGCCGCCATCGGTGAGCTGCGACCAGTAATGGGCATGACGCTCGCCATGGGTGAAGCGACCGATGTCATGCACATAGAGGATATCCGGCGCGAGAATGCCGAGCCGCTGCTGGCTGGCCTCGAAGGAACGCATCACGCCGTCATGGCTGTAGTCGAAGGTCGGGCGGAAGGGCAGCGGCTCGGCATAACCCTCTTCCATCGGTCCCACTGTCGAGTCCGGCACCATCACCCGGCCGACCTTGGTGGAGAGGGTGTAGGCCTCGCGAGGCTTGTCGGTCAGCATCGTGCCGAGCCGGCGCTCGGAACGGGTGAAGCCGTAATAGGGCGCGGTGTCGAAGGAACGGATGCCCGCCTGCCAGGCGGCATCGAAAGCGCCCGCCGCCTCCGCGTAGCTGGTGACGCGGTAGAGGCTGCCCATCTGCGCGCAACCGAGCCCGAGCGCCGTGACCCGGACGCCGGTGCGGGCATGGATGCGTGTGTCGCCGACCTTCATGACTGGATGGTTCCGACAATGCCGTGCAGAGAAAGGCGATCTGAAGAGAGAAAGGCGATCTGAAGAGAGAAAGGCTGGGGCGCAGCGGGAGAGGCCGCGCCCCGGAGAGCGGGAGGAAGGCCCTGAATGAAGTGAAGGCTCGTCAACAAGGCGCCTCAGTAGAGGACGTTCCTGGCTTCCGGCTCGTCGATATTGGCCTTGGTCACCACGACCGCGCCGGTATCCACGAACTTTTCGACCTTCTCTTTCTTCATCAGCCTGGCCAGGGTCTGGATGCCCCGCTCACCCATCTGGAACGAGCCCTGCACGACGATGGCGGCGAGCGTGCCGTCCTTGACGAAGCCCTGCAGGTCCTGATTGCCGTCGAAGCCCACCGCCGCGATCTTGCCGGACTTTCCGGCCTCCTTGATCGCGCGCGCCATACCGATGGCGGTCGGCTCATTGGCGCCGAAGATGCCCTTGAGATCGGGATTGGCAGCCAGCACGTCGGTGGTCTGGTTCAGTGCGGTCGCCATCTGCGACTGCGAGTAGAACGGACCGACGATGGTGAGCTTGGAATGGGCATTGATATAGTCGGTGAAGCCGCCCACGCGCCCGATCTCCGAGCCCGCGCCCGCGACATAGGACATGACCGCGATCTTGCCCTCGGTGCCCGTCTTCTCGATCAGCGCCTTGGCGGCGAGTTCGCCGGCCTTGCGGTTATCGGTGGCGAGGAAGGACTGGTAGTACTGCTCCGCGCCCTTGGCGAGCTGCGAGTCGATGATCACGACCGGGATGCGGGCCTCCCAGGCCTTCTTCACCGCCGGCACCAGCGCATCGGGATCGGAGGGTGCGAGCACGATGCCGGAGACGCCCCGGTTCACCGCGTTCTCGACCATGTTGACCTGATCGGCGATCGCGGATTCGGAGGCCGGGCCCTGGAAGGTCAGCGTGTTGCTACCCGCTTCCTTCATCGCCGCATCGGCGCCCTTCTGCACGTTCTGCCAGAAGGTGGAGTTCACGGTCTTCACGATGACGGCGATTTCACCGGCATCGGCGGCCGCGCCGCCGAACAACACCGCCGAGGCCAGAAGGGCGGCGGCAAGATTCTTGGTGACACGGTTCTTGGTCACAAGCGTCTTCATTGGGTTTCCTCCAGGAAACGGCGCCGGTCTTCCGGTCGCCGGAGCATTGGCGTGCGTTGAGGCGTGCGTTCACCGGCGGTTGCGCAACTGGTCGATCCAGACGGTGAGAAGGATCACGAGGCCGATGATGATCTGCTGGGTGAAGGCCGAGACACCGTTCATGTTCAGGCCGTTGCGCAGGATGCCGATGACGAAGGCGCCGATCGCGGTGCCGGAGATGGTGCCCACGCCCCCGATCAGCGAGGTGCCGCCGATTACCGCGCTGGCGATGGCATCCAGCTCGTACATCACGCCTTCATTGGGCTGGGCGGTGACGAGGCGGGACATCAGCACACAGCCGGTCAGCCCGGCGAGCGTGCCGGACAACACATAGGTGAAGCACACCACCCGGCGGACATTGACGCCCGACAGCCGCGCCGCCTCGACATTGGAGCCGACCGCATAGATGTGCCGGCCCAGCACCGAGCGGTTCAGCATCAGCGAAACCGCCAGCGCTATCGCCGCCATGAGGATGACCGGATAGGGGATGCCGGGAAAGGCGACATTGGGAAAGCCGTCATCGCCGATCGTCACCATGCGGAACAGCGCGCCGTTACCGAGTTCGCCGAAGCTCTCGCCGAGGCCGGACACCGCGCGGGCGCCGGTGATCTGCAGGGCGACGCCGCGCGCGATCAGCATCATGCCGAGCGTCGCGATGAAGGGCGGCAGGCGCATCACGGTCACCACCAGCCCGTTCAGTAGCCCGCACGCCGCCCCCGTGAGGATGCCGAGCGCCATGCCGACCGGCACCGGCATGCCGAGTTCCTTCACCCCCAGCGCCGCCACCACGCCGGAAAGCGCCAGCACCGAGCCGACCGAGAGGTCGATGCCGCCGGTGATGATCACGCAGGTCGCACCGATGCCGAGCAGGGCGATCGAAGTCACCTGCAGCGCGATCGTCATGCCGTTGCTGACGGTGAAGAAGGCGCCGCTGGTGAGCGAGAAGACGAGGATCAGCACCAGAAGGCTGCCGAGCGCGGCGAATTTCTGCAGGATGTCCTTCTGCCGGTCGGTCAGGCCGCGGCGCGGGGCGATGGCGGGCTCCGCGGGAGGGCGGGCAGGCGGATCGGTCATGGTCATGGTCATCTCGCGGCCCCGTCAGTGACGGCTGTGCGCCGGGCCGTAGCCGGAGGCGTAGCGCATGATTTCTTCCTGGTCGGTGCGGGCGGTTTCGAGGATTCCGGCAATGCGACCCTGGTGGAACACGCAGACCCTGTCCGTCATGCCGAGGATTTCCGGCAATTCGGACGAGATGAGCACCACGCCGATGCCCTCCGCCGCCAGTTCGTCCATGATGCGGTAGATCGCGAATTTGGCGCCGACATCGATGCCGCGGGTCGGCTCGTCGAAGAACAGCACGCGGGATTTGCGGAACAGCCACTTGCCGATGATGATCTTCTGCTGGTTGCCGCCCGAGAGGAGGCGCACCGGCTGGTGGATCGTCGGCGTGCGGATGTTGAGCAGGTCGACATAACGCCGCGCCACCTCGGCCTCCCGCGCGAAGTCGATGAGGCCGAAGCGGTTCGACACCGCCTCCATATTGGCGAGCGTCATGTTGGCATCGACCGGCATCTTGATGGCGAGGCCCTGCGCCTTCCGGTCTTCCGACAGATAGGCGAGGCCCGCGGCGATGGCGTCGCGCGGGGAGCGAATATCGAGCCGCCGACCCTCCAGCGTCACCGTTCCGGCATCGCGCGGATCGGCTCCGAAGATGGCACGCGCCACCTCGGTACGCCCCGACCCCATAAGGCCGGCAAAGCCCAGGATCTCGCCGCGGCGCAGCTCGAATCCGACATCGGCGAACACGCCGCTGCGGGCCAGCCCCTCGACCTTGAGCAAGCAGTCTCCGGCAGGACGGGAGGTCCGCTCGGGGAACTTCTCCTCCAGCGAGCGCCCCACCATGCGGGCGACGATCTCGTCGACCGTGGTGGCCGCGAAGTCGGTGGTCGCGACATGGTGGCCGTCGCGCAGCACCGTCACCCGGTCCACGATCTCCGCCATCTCGTCGAGCCGGTGCGAGATGTAGACGATGCCGACGCCGGCCGCCTTGAGGTCGTGGATCACCTTGAACAGCCGCCGGGTCTCCTGCTCGGTCAGCGAGGAGGTGGGCTCGTCCATGATGAGCACCTCGGCGTTCAGCGACAGCGCCTTGGCGATCTCCACCATCTGGCACTGCGCCACCGAAAGCCCCCGCACCGGGCGGTCGGGGTCGATGGCGACCCCGAGCCGGGCGAGACAGGCGGCGGCGTTGGTCCGCAGCGCCTTGCGATCGACCAGAAAGCCGCGGCGCGGCTCGCGGGCGAGATAGATGTTCTCCGCCACGCTCAGATGCGGGACGAGGTTGAGTTCCTGGTGGATGATGGCGATGCCCAGCGCCTCGGCGTCGAGCGGGGAGGAGAACCGCCGCTCCACTCCCTTGTAGACGATGCGGCCGGCCGTCGGCGCGAACACGCCGCTGACGATCTTCATCAGCGTCGACTTGCCGGCGCCGTTCTCTCCGCACACCGCATGGACCTCGCCGCGGCGCAGGTCGAAGCTCACGCCCTGCAGCGCGCGCACGCCGGGGAACTCCTTGCTGATCGCATCGAGGAACAGCAGATCCTCGCCCGCCCGCACCGGGTGCGGCAGATCGGGCCGAAGACCGGCGCTGGCGCCGTCCGGCATAGGCTTCCTCCCAGGTGTCGCACCCATGCGACGGCCCGATTGACGCGGGCTCTCGAGCGGGCCGGATCATGTCCGGCCGATTAAGGATCATGCTGCCCATGACGCACGAATTGGTCAAGCCAATTTTAGAGACCGCTCTTTCAGGAGCAAAATCTCGCCCGAAATGCTCCGAAATCTTTCGTGTCGGCTTTCAGCATGCGCCATTTTCTGATCTATGGTAAGGCCAATCGAGAGCAGCTATGTCCGTGAATCGAACACCCGAACGCCGGCTCTATCAGCAGGTCGCCGACCAGATCCGCCGGCTGATCCAGAGCGGTCATTTCACGCTCGGCGCCCGCCTGCCGGCGGAGCGCGAGCTGGCCCAGCAGCTCGGGGTGTCCCGGCCCTCTCTTCGCGAGGCGCTGATTGCGCTGGAGATCGACGGAACGGTCGAGATCCGCATGGGATCCGGCATCTATGTCGCCTCGAATGGCGAGCAGAAACCCTCGCCGCCGGCGGCGACCGGGGAGAGCCCGGTGGAGTTGATGGATGCCCGGGCGACGCTGGAGGCCGCCATCCTCGGCCTCGCCGCCGGGCGCTTCACTCAGGAGGCGCTCGACGAATTGCGGCAGAGCATCGAGGGCATGCGCGCGGCGATCGAAGAAGGCCGCAAGCCGATCGAGCACGACCGGCAGTTCCATCTCCTCATCGCCGGCCAGACCGGCAACGGCGTAATGGCGCGCGTGGTCGCCGAGCTGTTCGACGAGCGCCATAGCCCGATCTCCTCGCAGCTGCGGGCCCATTTCGACACGACCGACAACTGGCGGTGTGCGCTGGCCGAGCACGAGGCCATCCTCGCCGCTCTGGAGATGCGCGACACGCCGGCCGCGCAGATGCGGATGCACCGTCATCTGGAGGAATCGCGCCGGCGCTGGATCGAAAGCGAGCCGCGCTAGCCGATCTATGCGCCGGCTACTCTTTCCCCATCGCCAAGCTCGCGCAGCAGGGTCATGTCGACGAGCGCGCCACGGCAGGAAATGACCCGGGCCGCCACCCGGTGGGCGAAGCGCACCGCCTCCGCCGGGGAGCGGCCATCCAGCCGCGCGGCGATATAGCCGGCATTGAAGGCATCGCCGGCGCCGGTGGTGTCGAGCGGGCTGGCGACCTTCACGGCGGGGATGACCTCGCTCGCCCCCTCCGCATAAAGGGTGCAGGGCTCGGCCCCGTCCTTCACCGCGATCTCCTCGACGCCATAGCCGCGGAGCCGCGCCACCGTGTCCGCGGGAGACGCATCGCCGAACAGGCCGGCCTCGTCCGGAAAGGTCGGCAGCCCAACGGTGGCGGCGCGGTAGCCGGCCTCTAGGCCGGCCTTCAGGTCGTCCGGACCGGCCCAGAGCCGGTGGCGGATGTTGCCGTCGAAGGCGACCGGCACGCCGCGCGCCCGTGCCTCGGCGAGAACGCCGAGCAGCGTCGCCCGGTGCGCGGGGGAGAGGATCGCCAGCGTGATGCCGGAGAAATAGATGTAGTCCGCCCCCTCCAGCGCCACGCCCAGCACGTCGCGGTCCGCCGCCAGCAGCCGGGCCGCGGAGCTGTCGCGCCAATAGGTGAAGCTGCGCTCATAGCCGTCGAGCGCGATCATGTAGAGGCCGACCGTACGCCCGGCTTCCCGTCCGATGTGGCCGGCGTCGATGCCCGCCCCGGCGATGAAGCGCAGCATGTCGCTGGAAGGCACGTCGTCGCCCACCCGCGTCACATAGCGCACCGCAAGGGCCGCGGGATCGGTTAAGCCGCGCACGCCCCAGGCGGTGTTGAGCGTGTCGCCGGCAAAGCCCCGGCGATAGAGCCCCTGCTCCGTCACCGCCATTTCGATCATGCATTCGCCGATGCTGACAAATGTGCGGCTCACGACTGGGCTCCCGGAGAAGAAATGGCGTCGATGCGGAAGGGTCCGACCGCGATCGAGCGCAGCAAGGTGGCGCGCGAGGTGCGCAGATGCTTGCGGCAGCGCGCGTCGATGGCACGCGGGTCGCGGCTGCGCAAGGCCTCGATGTAGTCCAGATGCTCCAGCAGTGCCGTGGTGTTGCGCTGCTTCTCGTCGGTCTTGTTCCACCGATAGGTGTAGTGGAACAGGGTCGAGACGGTATCGTAGAAATCGAGGATGAAGCGATTCTGCGCGCTGGCGTGGATCATGTGGTGGAACCGTTCGTCGAGCCTGGGAAAGCGCGGATAATCCGTATCCATGTTCGCCAGCAGCGCATGGTGATCGGCCTCGATGGCGTCGAGCTCCTGCCATGGCCCGGAATCGGCCGGCAGCTCGATGAAGCTGCGGGTTGCGCGCAGCTCGAACATCTCGCGCACGTCGTAGATCTCGGTCGCGAATTCGGTGGTCACACCCTTGAACAGCCACGCGCTGTTGGGCCGCCGCTCCAGCAGGCCGAGGTGCTGGAACTGGGCCAGATGCTCGCGGATCGTGGTGGTCGAGGTGCCGAACTGCCGGGCCAGCTCGGCGGTATTGAGAAGCTGTCCGGCACGGAAGTCGCCTTGAAGGATCCAGTCCATGAATCGCCGCTCCACGCTGGCGACCGCCGACATGGTCTGCGGATCGGGAAAATAATCGGCGGCGGCGGGCAGGCGCAGCACCTCCCGGCGACCGGCCGCGGCACGGACGATGCCGCGCTCGGCCAGCGCCGCCAGCACGGCGCGCACCGTGGTGCGGCTCACCTCCAGCCGCTGCGCCAGCTCGCTCTCCGACGGCAGCCCCGCACCGGGCGCCATCTGCGCCAGCCTGTCGAGGCAGTGATTGTAGCACCGCTTGAAGACCGAATTTCCCTTCATCGCCTCCCCGCCGGGCTCCTCCTGGGTGAGCCCCCGAATACCTCTGTCTTTTTTACATTAAAAACAGGTTGACACGCCGCGTCCAGCATGGATTTTTATATTTAAAAGACATCAAGAACAAAAATGTTCGGGCGAGGAAAACGACCATGCGGCGCAGAAGCGGCGGCTGGAAAGCCGTGCCTTGTCAATTTCTTGTGGTACCCATCGGCGACATCGCCCGCATCGGGAAGGCTCTTCCGTGAGCCGGCCGATCATACAGTTCGGCACCAGCCGCTTCCTGCAGGCCCATGTCGATCTCTTCGTCCATGAGGCGCGCGAGGCGGGTGCGGATGTCGGCCCCATCACCATCGTGCAAGCCTCCGGCTCGGCGGAGCGCGTCGGCCGCGTCGCCGCCTTCGGCCGGCCGGAGGGCTATCCGGTCCGCATCCGCGGCCTGGTGGACGGCCGGCCGGTCGACCGCGAGATCCGGGTGCGCGCGGTCGAGCGCGGCCTGTCCGCCGCCGCCGATTGGACGCAGTTGCAGGCGCTCTTTCTCGATGCCGCCTTCATCGTGTCCAATATGGGCGACACCGGCTACCGGGTCGTGCCGGCCGACCACGGACCCGCTCTGTTGTCGGGCGGCGTGCCCGCTTCCTTTCCGGCCAAGCTCACCGCCCTGCTGCATCACCGCTGGACCGCCGGTGGCGCACCCCTGACCGTGCTGCCCTGCGAGCTCGTGAACCGCAATGGCGACGTGCTGGCCGCCGCCGTGCTCGACCTCGCCCGGCAGAGCGGCGCGCCGGACGCCTTCACCGCGTGGATCGCGCGCGAGGTGGTCTTCGCCAACACGCTGGTCGACCGCATCGTCTCCGAGCCGATCGAACCGGTCGGTGCCGTGGCCGAGCCCTATGCGCTCTGGGCCATCGAGAACCGGCCCGGTCTCGAAGCGCCCTTCGTCCATCCGAGCCTCGTCATGACCGACGACCTCGAACCTTTCGAACGGCTCAAGCTCCACATCCTCAATCTCGGCCACACGGTCCTCGCCGATCTGTGGATGCGCGAGGGCCGCCCCGCGGACGAGACGGTACGCGGCCTCCTCGCCGATGATGCCGTCCGCGAGCGCCTCGAAACGCTCTACGCGCTGGAGGTCGTGCCCGGCTTTGCCGCGCGCGGCATGGAGGCGCAGGCGGGCGCCTATGTCGCGGTCACCCTAGACCGCTTCCGCAATCCCTTCCTCGATCACCGCATCGCCGACATCGCGCAAAACCACGCGGTGAAGGTGGAGCGCCGGATCGGCGCCTTCCTCGACTGGATCGCGGAAGATCGTGGCCCGCCCGAAACCCCGCATCTCGCCGCCCTCGTCGACCGGCACCGTTCGAAGCAGGTGGCGGAATGACATACCAGTTCGATTTCGCGGCCCTGCTGCCCTATTGGCACGAGTTCCTGCAGGGTGCGCTGCTCACCCTGCAGCTCTCCGCCATCGCCACCGTGCTCGGCTTCATCCTCGGCACGCTCTGCGCCATCGGCCGGGCCGACGGGCCCCGCTGGGTCAGGTTTCTCGTTGCCACCTATGTCGAGGTGATCCGTAACACCCCGCTGCTGGTGCAGGTCTTCATCGTCTATTTCGGCATCGCGACGCTCGGCTTCCATGTCGGCGCCGATATGGCCGCGGTGATCGCACTGGTGGTGAATGTCGGCGCCTATACCAGCGAGATCGTCCGCGCCGGGCTCGAATCCGTGCACAAGTCGCAGCTCGAGGCCGCCGACTGCCTCGGCCTGTCGCGCACGCAGATCTACTGGCATGTCGTGCTGCGCCCGGCGATCGAGCGCGTCTATCCCGCGCTCACCAGCCAGTATGTGCTGCTGATGCTCGCCTCCTCCATCACCTCGCAGATCTCGGCGGAAGAGCTCACGGCGGTCGCCAACCGCATCCAGTCCGACACGTTCCGCAGTTTCGAGACCTACATCGTGGTCGGCGTCATCTATCTCGCGCTGTCCTTCATCGTGCGCATCGGCCTGTGGCTGTTCGGACTTGTCGTGTTCGTCCGGCGCCGCAAGCTCGGCACGGCTCTGTGAGGTGGAACCCATGCCGACCTTCAGCGCCGTCCATCTCGAATTCATTGCCTTCGCCGCCCTTTGGACCATCGGGCTCTCGGCCATCGCCTTCGTCGGCGGCGGCATCGTGGGCTTCGCCGTCGCGCTGGCGCGCATCTCGCACATCCGCGCGCTGCGTTACGCCGCCATCGTCTACATCCAGGTGGTGCAGGGCACGCCCCTGCTGATCCTGCTGTTCCTCATCTATTTCGGCATCGCCATTGTCGGCTTCAACGAGGTGCCGGCGATCATCGCGGCCGGCATCGGCCTCACCATCTACTCTTCCGGCTTCCTTGCCGAGATCTGGCGCGGCTGCATCGAATCCGTGCCGAAGACCCAGTGGGAGGCCGCGGAATGCCTGGCGCTGACGCCCTGGCAGCGCATGACGCGGGTGATCCTGCCGCAGGCGCTGCGCATCGCCACCGCGCCAACGGTCGGGTTCCTGGTTCAGATCGTCAAGAACACCTCGCTCGCCTCGGTGGTCGGCTTCGTGGAGCTCGCCCAGGCGGGCAAGCTCATCAACAATTCGATCTTCGAACCCTTCACCGTCTTCATGGTCGTGGCGGCCTTCTATTTCGCCATCTGCTTCCCGCTCTCCACGTGGAGCCGGAGTCTGGAAAGGAAGCTCAATGTCGGCCGTCGTTAAACTCGCCAACGTCCACAAGAGCTTCGGCTCCAACAAGGTTCTCGACGGGGTGTCCTTCGAGGTCGGCCGTGGCGAGGTCGCCGCGGTCATCGGACAGTCCGGCTCGGGAAAGTCCACGGCCCTGCGCTGCATCAACGCGCTGGAGACCATCGAGGGCGGCACCATCGAGGTCTGCGGCCATGCGGTGCACGACAAGGCGCTCGACCGGCGCAACCTGCGGCGCGACGTCGGCATCGTGTTCCAGAGCTACAACCTGTTTCCGCACCTCACGGTCGAGCAGAACATCATGCTCGCACCGACCTGCGTGAAGGCGTTGTCCAAGCAGAAGGCACGCGATCTCGCCCATGAGGTGCTGGCCCGCGTCGGCCTCGGCGAGAAGGCCGGGCACTATCCCGAGCAGCTCTCCGGCGGCCAGCAGCAGCGCGTCGCCATCGCCCGCTCGCTCGCCATGCAGCCGAAGCTGATGCTGTTCGACGAGGTCACCTCCGCGCTCGATCCCCAGCTCACCGGAGAGGTGCTGAAGGTGATGGAGGACCTCGCCCGGGGCGGCATGACCATGATCCTCGTCACCCATGAAATGGCCTTCGCCCGCAAGGTCGCGAGCAAGGTCGTCTACATGCACAAGGGCAAGGTCTGGGAGACCGGCCCCGGCAGCATGCTGGACAAGCCGACCACGCCCGAACTCGCCGATTTCGTCGGCTCCGGCCTCTGAGGCCGCAGGATCGGATCCGCCACCACAACAATGAACGTCCGCAGGGAGGACACCATGAACCGCCGCCGCTTCCTCACCACCGCCGCCACGCTCGCCATCGGCATGGCCGGCCTCGCCGGCACCACCGCCGGCCTCGTGAGCCCGGCCCGCGCCGACACGCTCGACGAGATCAAGAAGCGCGGCAAGCTCCTGGTCGCCATCGACCTCGGCTCCCCGCCCTTCGGCCAGACCGACGCCCAGATGCAGCCCACCGGCTCGGATGTGGAGAGCGCGCGCCTGCTCGCCGCCGATCTCGGCGTGCCGCTGGAAATCGTGCAGGTGACCAGCCCCAACCGCGTGCCCTTCCTGCTCACCGGCAAGGCCGACATCGTGATGGCCTCGTTCAGCGTGAACGAGGAGCGCAAGAAGGTGATCGACTTCTCCGATGCCTATGGCGTGATTCAGGTGGTCGTCGCCGCGCCGAAGGGCGTTGCGATCAAAAGCATCGACGACCTCGCCGGCAAGCGCGTCGGCACCACGCGCGGCTCGACCAACGACAAGGAAGTCACCACCCAGATCAAGAACGCCACCATCGTGCGCTATGACGACGACGCCACCCTGATCACGGCGCTCGTCTCCGGCCAAGTGGATGTCATGGGCTCCTCGCCGCAGGTCATGGCCGCGGTCAACCAGCGCCGGCCGAACGACCCGCTGGAGACCAAGATCGTTCTCAAGACCAACCCCTACGCCATCGGCCTGCGCAAGGGCGAGGACGCGCTGCGCACGCGGCTCAACGAATGGATCGCCAAGGACCTCGCCAGCGGCAAGCTGCGCGAGATCTACGTGAAATATAACGGCGTTCCGCTGCCGGCCGAGCTGCCCAAGACCAACTGACGTTTCTTATCCGCGGCCCGGCGACGCCGGGCCGCCTGCGCCTTGCCCCGCTCTCTGGAAAACGCTGCGATGAAAGCCCTGATCTGCGACGAACCCGGCCGCCTGTCGATCATCAGCCGGCCCGAGCCGGTGCCGGGCCCCGGCGAGGCGCTGGTGCGCATCCGGCGCGTCGGCATCTGCGGCACCGACTTCCACATCTACCAGGGCAAGCACCCCTTCCTCGACTATCCGCGCGTGATGGGCCACGAGCTGTCCGGCACGGTGGAGAGCGCGCCGGAGGGCAGCGGGCTCGCCAGCGGGCAGAACGTCTACATCGTGCCGTATCTGTCCTGCGGCACCTGCCTCGCCTGTCGCAAGGGCGTGAACAATGCCTGCATGAACATCAACGTGCTGGGCGTGCATCGCGACGGCGGCATGGCGGAATATCTGTGCGTGCCGGTCGGCAATGTCGTGCCGGCAGGCACCGCCTCGCTGGACGACGCGGCGATGATCGAGTTCCTCGCCATCGGCGCCCATGGCGTGAAGCGCGGCGGCATCACCGCGCAGGACCGCGTGCTTGTGGTTGGCTCCGGCCCGATCGGCATGTCCGCCATCATCTTCGCCAAGGCACGGGGCGCCCATGTCACAGTCATGGACGTGCGCGAGGACCGGATCGCCTTCACCGTGAACGAACTCGGCGCCGACCAGATGCTGATCGCCGACGGCAATGCCGAGGCGGAGGCGAAGCGTCTCACCGGCGGCGACTTCTACGACGTCGTCATCGACGCCACCGGCAATGCCGGGGCGATGCAGCGCGGCTTCGGCTTCCTCGCCCATGCCGGCCGCTATGTGCTGGTGAGCGTCGTGCGCACCGACATCACCTTCTCCGATCCCGAATTCCACAAGCGCGAGGCCACGCTCTATGCGAGCCGCAACGCCCAGGCCGACGATTTCGCCGAGGTGGTCCGCCAGATGGAGGCCGGCAAGGTGCCGACGCGCGCGCTCAACACCCATCGTGGTCCGCTGGCCGACGGCCCGGCGCTGTTCGATGCATGGCTCCGGCCGGAGGCCGGGGTCATCAAGGCGATCCTGGAAGTCTGAACCATGGCCACCCCGCGCACCCTGCGTCTCAGCGACGCCGACAACGTCATCATCGCCGTGGACGGCATCCGCGCCGGTGAGCAGGTGGCGGAGGGGATAGCCGCCGCGCGGCTCATTCCCAAGGGCCACAAGATCGCGGCCCGGCCCATCGCGGATGGCGAGGCGGTGCGCAAGTTCGGCCAGGTGATCGGCTTTGCCAAAGGCGACATCGCGCCCGGCGACTGGGTGCACGAGCACAATGTGGTGCTGCACGATTTCGAGCGCGATTATGCCTATGCCGCCGAAGCCAGGCCCGATGAAGGCCTGCGGCCCGGCGAGGCGCCCGCCGCCTTCGAGGGTTTCCGTCGCGCCGACGGGCGGGTCGGCACCCGCAACTATATCGGCATCCTCTCCTCGGTGAACTGCTCGGCCACGGTGGCGGAGTTCATCGCCGATGCGGTGACGCGTTCCGGCGTGCTGGACGACTATCCCAATGTCGACGGCGTCATCGCCTTCACCCACGGCACCGGCTGCGGCATGGGCGCCAAGGGCGAGGAGTTCGATATCCTGGCCCGCACCCAATGGGGCTATGCCAGCCACCCGAACTTCGCCGCCATCCTTCTGGTCGGGCTCGGCTGCGAGGTGTTCCAGATTCCCCGCCTTAAGGAAAAGTACGGGCTGGTCGAAGGCCCGCATTTCCAGACCCTGACCATCCAGGAAAGCGGCGGCACCCGGCGTTCGGTCGAGGCCGGGGTCGCGAAGATCCGCGAGATGCTGCCGCTCGCCAACCGGCCGCACCGCGAAACGGTGCCGGCCTCCGAGCTCGTCCTCGCCCTGCAATGCGGCGGATCGGACGGCTATTCCGGGCTGACCGCAAACCCGGCCCTCGGCGCGGCGGTGGACCTGCTGGTGCGCCACGGCGGCACCGCCATCCTCTCCGAAACGCCCGAGATCTTCGGCGCCGAGCATCTGCTCACCCGGCGCGCCGAGAGCGAGGCGGTGGGACGGCAGATCGTCGACCTGATCGACTGGTGGCGCGACTATGCCGCCCGCACCGGCGGCGAACTCAACAACAACCCTTCCCCCGGCAACAAGGCGGGCGGGCTCACCACCATTCTGGAGAAATCGCTCGGTGCGGTCGCCAAGGGCGGCAGCTCCACCTTGCGCGGCGTCTATCGCTACGCCGAGCGCATCGACCGCAAGGGCTTCGTCTACATGGACACGCCCGGCTACGACCCCGTGGCCGCCACCGGGCAGGTGGCGGGCGGGGCGAACGTGCTGTGCTTCACCACCGGACGCGGCTCGGCCTATGGCTGCAAGCCCACCCCCTCGATCAAGCTCGCCACCAACTCCGACCTCTACCGGCGCATGGAGGAGGACATGGACATCAATTGCGGCGACGTGCTCGAAGGCGTCTCGATCGACGAGAAGGGACGCGAGATCTTCGCTCTGGTGCTCGACATCGCCTCCGGCCGGCGGTCGAAATCCGAACTGCTGGGCTATGGCCGCAACGAGTTCGTGCCCTGGCAGATCGGCGCGGTCATGTAGCGGCGGCGAGGTCTCCTCGTCATCCCGGACGAACCGCAGGTCCGGGCCGGGATCGTCTCCCGCCGGGCAGACCTCCTTGTCGGCACGCGATCCGGCTCGACGGCTCCGCCTCCGGCCGGGATGACGAGAGCAAGGCGCACCGTGACGAAAGACAGTGCAGGCGCCCACACCTTAGAATCCCTACAACATATTGATATTGCAATAAAATTCACCGCCTGCTATCTCGGATTACGAACCGTAACTCAGGTCAGCGCGATGAATGGTAGCCTGCTGCCGACGACCCTCAATCACCGGTTGTCCGAGCTGTTCCGGCTGCATCATCGCGAGCTCGTCCGCTTCGCCGCCCGGCTGGTGGGGGACCGCGAGACCGGCGAGGAGATCGCGCAGGACGCCTATCTGCGGATCGTCGGGCGCAATGCCCTCGCCGGCCCTATCGAGCACCTGAAGGCTTACCTCTTCATCTCGGCGCGCCATGTCGCGATCGACGTGACGGCGCGGCGGCGCACCGAATGGTCGTACCGTGTCGACATCGAGGATCTCGACGCCGTCCTGCCGAGCGAGGACCACGAGCGCGCGCTCGAGCATCGCCAGCGCATCGCCGCGCTGGCCGTCGCGCTCAACGAACTGGCCCCCGCCTGCCGCGCCGCCTTCGTGATGAACAAGCTGGAAGGACGCAGCCACAAGGAGATCGCGGCCCGGCTCGGCGTCTCGACCAGCATGGTCGAGAAGCATATGATGCGTGCCATGCTGCACTGTCGCGACGTGCTGCGGAATCTGGACGAGTACTGAAAAACAGGCGGGCCGTGCCGTCGTGAGCGAAATGCCGGAAGCGCCGCTTTCCCCGCCCCAACTCTCCGACGAAGCCCTGCGCTGGATCGTCCGCCTCCATTCCGGCGGGTCGGGCCCGGCCGAGCGGCATGCCTTCCAGCAATGGCGCATGCTGAGCACCGCCCATGAGCAGGCTGCGCGGGAAGCCGAGGCGCTGTGGGGCGATGCCGGCGCGCTGCGCCACGATGCCCGCTCCGGCCTCGTCAAGCCCGGCGCTGCCCGCCGGTTCTCCCGTCGCGGCACGTTCGGGCTTGCCGGCGTCGGCGTCGCTGCGGGCGTGCTCTGGAGTTCGGGCGCGTTCCGCACCGTGCGGGCCGACTATACGACCGGAACCGGCGAGACGCGCGGCATCGTGCTGCCGGACGGTTCGCGGGTCTTCCTCAATGCCCGCTCGGCGCTCGCCGTCGCCTTCGAGCCCGGCCGCCGAACGGTCCGTCTCATCGAGGGACAGGCCTTCTTTGAGGTCACGGAGAATGCCGCCCGCCCCTTCGTCGTGCACACCGGCGAGGTCAGCGTGACCGCGCTCGGCACCGCCTTCGACATCGACATGACGCTGGCCGAGCACCGCACCATGGTTTCCGTCACCGAGCATGCGGTGCGGGTGGAATCGCTCGCCCGCTCCGGCGACGCGCCACTCACTCTGTCATCCGGGGAGAGCGTCTTCGTCGATGCCGGCGGCCGGCTCGGCACCCCCATCGCCCGCAGCCCGATGGTCGCGACCGCCTGGCGCTCCGGCCACTATGTCGCCGAGGGCCGCGCGCTGGAGGACGTGATCGCCGCGCTCGGGGCCTATTATCCCGGCTGGCTGGTGATCCGTGGCGACGCCGTCCGGCAGATGAGCGTCACCGCCGTGCTGGACCTCAGGAACCCCAACGCGGCGCTCGACACGCTGGCCGCCGGCCTGCCGATCAGCGTCAGCCGGGTCTCGCGCTTCCTCGCCATCATCGCCGCGCGCTGAGCCCTTCCGCCGGTCCCGAAAAAAATGTGGGACCGGCATTGAGGATTTCCGCGGTCCCACCCGTCTCAATCCCCGGAGAGCCGCCCGCAGATGGCAGGCATGGGGTTTCAACGGGGGTAAGACATGGCGTTTCTTTCGATGCGGGGGCATCGGCAGGGCCGGATGCGCGGATGGTCGATCGTCGCGGCGACGAGTGCCGCCCTGCTCGGCTCGACCTTGCTCACACAGGCGCAGACCGCAGCCGTGCCGGCGCGATCCATTGAGGTCATCAGCTACGACATTCCGGCCCAGCCGCTCACCTCGGCGCTCACCGCCTTCGCGATCCATTCCGGGCTGAAGCTCGCCTACAGCGCGCCGTTGACGCAGGGCCGCACCGCACCGGCACTGCGCGGCTCGTTCACCCAGTCGGAGGCGTTGGGCCGGCTGCTGGCCGGCAGCGGCCTCAGCTACCGCTTCACCTCTGCCAATGCGGTCAGCATCTACAACCCCGCCACCACGGCCGCCGATCCCTCCGGCGGGGCCGCGGGCGAGATGCTCGACACCATCGCGGTGCAGGGCGAGCGGGCGGACGGCCCGGTGGACGGCTATGTCGCGACCCGTTCGGAAACCGGCTCGAAGGTCGATGTACCACTGATCGCGACGCCACAGTCGATCTCGGTCGTCACCCGCGACCAGTTCCAGGATCAGGCCGCCACCACCGTGTCGGAAGCGCTGCGCTACACGGCCGGCATCGTCACCGGGCAGGCGGGCCTGCAGAGCCGGCGCTTCGACCCGATCTTCATGCGCGGCTTCGGCGGCTATTCGGCCGATGCGAGCTATGTGTCCTACATCGACGGGCTGCGCTGGAACTTCCCGGCCCGCACCGCGGTGCAGTTCGATCCCTTCCTGCTGGAACGGGTCGAGGTGTTCAAGGGGCCGTCCTCGGTGCTCTACGGGCAGGCGACCCCCGGCGGCTTCGTCAACCTCGTCAGCAAGCGCCCCAGCGACGTGGCCCAGGGCGAGGTCTTCATCCGCGGCGGCAACAACAAGTATATCGAGGGCGGCTTCGACCTCTCCGGCCCGGTGGATGCCGAGGGCAAGCTGCTCTACCGCATGATCGGCCTCGGCCGCAGCGCCGACACCCAGGTCGATTTCCAGCAGGACCAGCGCATCCTGCTCGCACCGTCCTTCACCTGGCGGCCGAACACCGACACCTCGCTGACCGTGCAGTTCGTCTACCAGCACGACCCCGAGACCTCGGAAGCGAGCTTCGTGCCGGTTCTCGGCTCGGTGCTGCCGACGCCGAACGGCAAGCTCAAGAACACGCTCTTCACCGGCGAGCCGGCATGGAGCAAGTTCGAGCGCACGCAGGCCTGGGCGTCCTACCAGTTCGAGCACCGTTTCAACGAGGTCGTCACCGTGCGCCAGAACGTGCTCTACGGCCAGTTGAAGGATGATTTCCGCGGCGTCGACCTCTCGGCCACCACCGCCGCCAACTTCCTCCACGCCGACCAGCGCACGGCCGACCGCCTGGCGGTCTGGGCCAAGCACAATGACGACCAGACCTTCTCGATCGATAACCAGATCGAGTTCAAGTACAACATCGGTCCTGTCGCCAACACCACGCTGGTCGGCCTCGATTACCAGTACATGGATGCGCCCTGGACCTATGGCTGGGGCTCGGCGCCCTCGCTCGACCTGTTCAACCCGGTCTATGGCACCGCCGCCATCAACCCGGTGATGCGCGTCAATTTCCAGGAATCGCTGAACCAGACCGGCCTCTACGCCCAGAACATCGCCGAACTCGGCAATTGGCGGCTGTGGCTCGGCGGGCGCGAGGACTGGGCGCGCACCCAGCAGGAGCGCAGCCTCATCTCCACCGGCACCGTCCTCTCGGACGCCAAGACCAGTTCCGACGCCTTCACCGGCCGCGCCGGCCTCGTCTATCTCTTCGACAGCGGCCTCGCGCCCTATTTCAGCTATTCGGAATCGTTCCAGCCGCAGGCCGGCACCACGATCGACGGCAGCGCCTTCAAACCGACCACCGGCCAGCAATACGAGGTCGGCCTGAAGTACCAGCCGCAGGGCTACAATGCGTTCTTCACGGTGTCGCTGTTCGACATCACCAAGCAGAACGTCTCGACCGTCGACCCTACCAACCCGCTCTACGCCACCCAGACCGGCGAGATCACCTCGCGCGGCGTGGAGTTCGAGGCCAAGGCCAGCCTCGGCAACGGCTTCAACCTGACGCTGGCCTACGCCTATACCGATGCCGAGGTGAGCAAGAGCAACACCACCTACGACATCTATGGCGACATCGGCGGCGGCGAGACCGGCGTGGTCGGCACCGCTTCCCAGCTCGGCAAGACCCCGGTGGGCGTCGCCCGCAACACCGCCTCGGCATGGCTGGACTACAAGGTGCCGGAAGCCAGCCCCTTCGGCGGCTTCTCCATCGGCGGCGGCGTGCGCTACATCGGCTCGACCTACGGCACCGATTCCAACATCTGGGGCACCGATCCCAATGTCGGGCTGGTGGCGCCGCAATACAGCTACACCGCCGCCAAGGTGCCGTCCTACACCCTGTTCGACATGGTGGTCGGTTATGATTTCGGCGTGAAGAACCCCAAGCTCAAGGGCCTCTCGCTCGACGTGAACGCCAAGAACCTGTTCGACAAGTCCTATGTGGCGTCCTGCAACCCCTATTACACCTGCTACTATGGCGAGGGCCGCACCGTGCTGGCAACGCTGCGCTACAAGTGGTGAGCCCCTGCCAAATGAGTCCTACCTGGCACCTGCCGCCGGCGTCGCGCCGGTGGCAGGTGCTCGCCGCCCTGCTCCCCTTCCTGCTGGCCGGGCTGCTGATCGCGGCCACGACCGGGGCGCGGGCCGAGATCAGCATTGTTGACCATGCCGGCCGCACCGTGACGCTGCCGGCGCCGGCACGGCGCATCGTGCTGTCGGACGGCATCGACCTGATCGCCCTCGGCCTCATCGACCCCCACCCGGTCGAGCGGCTCGCCGGCTGGAGCCCCCGCTTCCTCGACGAGCCGACCATGGCCCTCATCCGGGCCGTGGCGCCAGGCATCGATGCGGTGCCCGGCATCACCGCCGGCGACGCCTTTCCGGTTGAGGCCGCCCTCGCGCTGCGCCCGGATCTCATCGTGCTCAGCCCCTATTTCGCGGGCCAGACCAACCTCGTCGGTACGCTGGAAGCCGCCGGCATCGCGGTCGCGATCCTCTCCCCCTCCCCCACGGTGGAACGGCCGGCAGCGGAGCAGGATCTCCTGAAGCTCGGCCGCCTCGTCGGTCGCGAGAAGGAGGCGAACGCCTATCTCGCTTTCTTCGAGGCCCGCATCGCCCGGATCCGCGACCGGCTCGCCGCGCAGCCCGGCCTCCCCCGTCCCAAGGTGCTGCTGGAAGCCCATGCCGGCAGCGCGGCCTGCTGCATGTCGCCGGGCCGCGGCGAGGGAATCGGTCGTTTCGTGGATTTCGCAGGCGGGGAGAATATCGGCGCCGCGCTCATTTCCGGCATGGCCGGCACGCTGAGCCTCGAATACATCATCGCGGCCGACCCGGCGGTCTATATCGCGACCGGTGGCGGCTACATGGCAAGCCGCGGCGGCGTGGTGCTCGGCCCCGGCCGCACGTTCGGCGAGGCGGAGGCGACGCTCGCCCGCGTGCTGGCACGGCCCGGTATCTCCACCCTCAAGGCGGTGCGGGACAGGCGCGCCTACGCGATCTGGCACGATCTCGCGCGCTCGGCCCTGAACCTCGTCGCCATCGAAGCCATCGCCCGCTGGATCCATCCCGAGCTGTTCGCCAATCTCGATCCGGCGGCGACGCTCGCGACGATCAACCGCGACTTTCTCGCCGTCCCGCTCACCGGAACCCTTCTCGTCGGGCCGGAGAGCGCGCCGGCGCCGTGAATCGGCGCCATGAATTCAGGGCCGTGAGCAGGCCCGCCGCGCGGGTCGCGAGCCGGACCGCATCAACCTGAGTGGGAGAACGCCATGACGCACGCCAACCCTCGCGCCACCCCCCGCCCCATGCCTTTCCGAGATCGCGTCCGGCTCGAACTGCCGCGCGCGGATTTCCATGCGGCGCAGATCGCCGAGCACATGGGTGAGCATGGCGCGCTGGTGGCGAATGACGGCGCCGTCACCCGGCTCGACTTCGATTTCTTCGGTGCGGAGCTGGAGACAGCCGACGACATGCTGGAAATGCGGGCCTATGCTGCCGATTCCGCCTTTCTACAGGAGATCCGCGCCCTGCTCGGCGAGCATCTGGCCGAATTTTCCGGCCGGCGCGCCAATTCCCTCCTGTGGGAAGAAGCGGGGCGGCAGGCCACGCTCGAAGCGCCGCCGAATTTCCGGCTGATGGAGGTCGTCGCGGTGCGGGATCTCACCCCGCACATGCGCCGTATCACCCTTGCCGGCGAGAACCTTCTGCGCTTCTCGGGCGATCGCGACCTCCACTGCAAGCTGCTGATACCGCCGCCGCCCCCTTTCGAGCCGGAATGGCCCCGCCTCGACAGCGAGGGGCGCTTCCAGTGGCCGCAGGGGGCCGGCAAGCCGGTCATCCGCAAATACACTATCCGCTCGGTCGACCTTGAGGCGTCGACCCTCGACATCGACTTCGTGCTGCACGACGTGCCGGGTCCCGGCGCAGGGTGGGCAGCGCGGGCCGTGCCGGGCGCGCGGATCGGCATGGTGGGGCCGGGCGGATTGTCGGGCATCGCGGCCGAGATCTGCGTGCTGGCGGGGGACGAGACCGCCTTGCCCCTCATCGCCCGCCTTGCGGAGAACCTGCCGGCGACGAGCCGTGCCGTCGCGCTGATCGAGGTCGCGGATGCACGCGAGGAGCAGCCCATCTGCTCGCCCGCCCAGCTCGACATTCGCTGGCTGCACCGCGACGGCGCCGCTCCGGGCACCACCACGCTGATCGAGGATGCCCTGCGCGGGCTGGACTGGCCGGACGCCGCCCGCAGCGTCTCGGTCGTCGCCGGCTGCGAACATGAGGCCGCCCTGCGCATTCGCACATTTCTGCGCAGCGAGATGGGCATGACCCCGAAGCAGGCGCTGATCGTGTCCTATTGGCGGCGGGGACGGGCCGGCGAGGCTTGAGCGCGCCGCGCGACAGGGCTCGACCGGCATATTTCCGCCGGCAAGGATTGCGCACGTGGGAATCCCGGCTACCTTGCCAGGGGAATTCCGGTTATCTCGCGAAAGGTTGAGGCGTGTCACCTGTCCCGGCTGGCAGCCTCCAGCCGGACCGGCCGAGATGCCGGACCATATGCCCGTCGAGATCGTGGATCGCTGGATGATGAAGTCGGCAAAGGGTTGGATTCTCGCGGTTCTGGTCATCCTGCTCGCAGGTGGCGCGTGGTATGGCTGGCGGGTCTATCAGGGATCGGGTCTTCCCGCCGGCATCGCCGCCGGCAATGGGCGCATCGAAGCCACCGAGATCGACATCTCGACCAAGACCCCCGGCCGCATCCGTGAGATCCTTGTCGATGAAGGCGACTTCGTCACCGCCGGGCAGGTGCTCGCCCGGATGGACACGGTGCAGCTCGAGGCCCAGCGCCGGCAGGCGGAAGCCCAGCTCCGGCGCGCGGAGATCGGCATCGACACCGCGGAGAGCCTCGTTGCCCAGCGCGAAGCCGAGCGCAAGGCGGCGCAGGCGACCATCGCCCAGCGGCAGGCCGAGCTCGATGCCGCCGACAAGCGCCTCGCCCGCTCCTCGCAGCTCGTCCAGACCAATTCGGTCTCGCAGCAGACGCTGGACGACGACAAGGCCAGCCAGCAGGGCGCGACGGCCGCCGTCGCCGCCGCGCAGGCCCAGCTCGCGGCCTCGGATGCCGCGGTGAACGCAGCGAAGGCGCAGGTGATCGACGCCGGGGCGGCAGTGGATGCGGCCAAGGCCAGCATCGCCAGCATCAATGCCGACATCGACGACAGCACCCTTGCCTCGCCGCGCGACGGGCGCGTGCAGTACCGCGTCGCCCAGCCGGGCGAGGTGCTCTCGGCCGGCGGCCGGGTGCTGAACCTCGTCGATCTCGGCGATGTCTACATGACCTTCTTCCTGCCCACCGCCCAGGCCGGGCGGGTCGCGCTCGGCACCGAGGTGAGGCTCGTGCTCGACGCGATCCCCCAATATGTGGTGCCGGCCAAGGTGAGCTTCGTCGCCGACGTCGCCCAGTTCACGCCCAAGACGGTGGAGACCGAGGAGGAGCGCCAGAAGCTCATGTTCCGCATCAAGGCGCGGATCTCCCCGGAGCTGCTGCGCAAGCACATCCAGCAGGTGAAGACCGGCCTGCCCGGCATGGCCTATGTCCGCGTCGACCCGGCGGTCGAGTGGCCGGCCAATCTCAGCCGGAACCTCGTGCAATGACCCCGCCCGCGCCTCCCGGCAAGGAGGACGCCGCCGCCGGCACGGAGGAGGCCGGCAAGAAGACCGCCGACGCGGTTGTGCGGCTGGAAAAGGTCGGCCTCTCCTATGGCGCGACCCGTGCGGTGCGCGAGGTTACCCTCACTGTCCCCACCGGTCGCATGATCGGACTCATCGGACCGGACGGCGTGGGCAAGTCGAGCCTTCTCTCGCTCGTCTCCGGGGCCCATGCGGTGCAGCAGGGCCGCGTCGAGGTGCTGGGCGGCGACATGACCGATTCCGGCCACCGCCGCCGCACCTGCCCGCGCATCGCCTACATGCCGCAGGGCCTCGGCAAGAACCTCTATCCGACGCTGTCCGTCTATGAAAACGTCGATTTCTTCGGCCGCCTGTTCGGGCAGGACAAGGCCGAGCGCGAGCGCCGCATCGGCGAATTGCTGCGCGGCACCGGGCTCGACCCCTTCCCGGACCGCCCGGCCGGCAAGTTGTCCGGCGGCATGAAGCAGAAGCTCGGCCTGTGCTGCGCGCTGATCCACGATCCCGACCTACTGATCCTCGACGAACCCACCACCGGCGTCGACCCCCTGTCCCGCCGCCAGTTCTGGCAGCTCATCGCCGATATAAGGCGCGACCGGCCGGGCATGAGCGTGATCGTCGCCACCGCCTATATGGAGGAAGCGCAGGGCTTCGACTGGCTGGTCGCGATGGATGACGGCGCGATTCTAGCCACGGGAACCCCCGACGAACTGCTCCAGCGCACCGGCACGAACAACCTCGATGCCGCCTTCGTCGCCCTGCTGCCAGAAGAAAAACGTCGCGATTACAAGAAGGTGGATATCCCGGCGCGCCAGCCGGGACGGGATAGCGACATCGCGATCGAGGCCGAGCATCTCACCATGCGGTTCGGCAGCTTCACTGCGGTCGACGATGTGAGCTTCCGCATCCCGCGCGGCGAGATCTTCGGCTTTCTCGGCTCGAACGGCTGCGGCAAGACCACCACCATGAAGATGCTCACCGGCCTTCTGCCGGCCAGCGAGGGCACGGCGCGGCTGTTCGGCCACGAGGTCGATCCCAAAGACATAGAGGTACGCCGGCGCGTGGGCTATATGAGCCAGGCCTTCTCGCTCTACAGCGAATTGACGGTGCGGCAGAATCTCGATCTGCACGCCCGCCTGTTCCGGCTCGATCCGGAGAAAATACCGGCCCGCATCGAGGAGATGGCCACGCACTTTGGCCTCACCGACATCATGGAAACCCTGCCGGACGCGCTGCCGCTCGGCGTGCGCCAGCGCCTGTCCCTCGCCGTGGCGATGATCCATGCGCCCGACATCCTCATCCTCGACGAGCCAACCTCCGGCGTCGACCCCGTGGCGCGCGATGCCTTCTGGCAGATCCTGTCCGACCTCTCGCGCAAGGACAACGTCACCATCTTCGTCTCCACCCACTTCATGAACGAGGCTGAACTCTGCGACCGCATCTCGCTGATGCATGCGGGCAAGGTGCTGGTGAGCGACACGCCGGCCGCGATCGTCGAAAAACGCGGGGCAAAGACGCTGGAAGACGCCTTCATCGCCTATCTCGAAGACGCCATCGGCGCAAAGACGGCGGCGGCGACAGGCCCGGTTCCTGCGCCCGCCCTTCCGGCCCCCGCCGGTCATGTCGCGGCCCGGGATCGCAGCTTCGATCTGCGTCGCCTCCTCGCCTATTCCCGGCGCGAGGCTTTGGAACTGGCCCGCGATCCGATCCGCGCCACGCTCGCCATCCTCGGCAGCGTCATCCTGATGTTCGTCATCGGCTACGGCATCAACATGGACGTGCAGAACCTGTCCTTCGCCGTGCTGGACCGCGACGACACCACCATCAGCCGCGATTACATCCAGCAGATCGCCGGTTCGCGCTACTTCACCGAGAAGGCGCCGATCACCGATTACGCCGATCTGGATCGCCGCATGGGCAGCGGCGAGATCACTCTCGCCATCGAGATCCCTCCCGGCTTCGGCCGGGACGTGGAGCGCGGCCACACGACGGTGCAGATCGGCGCTTGGATCGACGGGTCCATGCCCAACCGGGCCGAGACGGTGCGTGGCTATGTCCAGGGCATGCACCAGACCTGGCTCACCCAGAAGGCGCGCGAACTCTACGGGAATGCCGCGACCATCGGCGACTTCCAGATCGCGATCCGCTACCGCTACAACCCCGGCGTCGAAAGCCTGATCGCAATCGCGCCCGCGGTGATGCCGCTGCTCCTGATGATGATTCCGGCCATGCTGGCGGTTCTCAGCGTGGTGCGCGAGAAGGAGCTGGGCTCCATCATCAATTTCTACGTGACCCCGGTCACGCGCTTCGAATTCCTGCTGGGCAAGCAATTGCCCTATGTCGTGCTGGCCTTCCTGAACTTCATCATGCTGACGGCCTTCGCAGTGTTCGCCTTCAAGGTGCCCTTCACCGGCAGCCTGCCAACGCTGAGCCTTGCCGCGCTGCTCTATGTTTTCTCGGCCACGGCGCTCGGGTTGCTGATCTCCAGCTTCATGAACAGCCAGATCGCCGCCATCTTCGGCACAGCACTCATCACCCTTATTCCCGCCGTGCAGTATTCCGGGATGATCGACCCGGTTTCCTCGTTGCAGGGGGCCGGCGCCTTTATCGGGCACATCTATCCGACCACCTATTTCATCACCATCGCACGCGGCACCTTCTCCAAGGGGCTGGGCTTTGCGGAGCTGCGGGATTCCTTCCTGCCGCTGCTGCTGGCGGGGCCGATCTTTCTCGGCCTCGGTGCGGCGCTGCTGCGCAAGCAGGCGAGCTGATCCATGCGCCTCGCCAACATCTTCCAGCTCGGCATCAAGGAACTGCGCGGCCTCGGCCGCGACCCGATGCTGATGGTGCTGATCGTTTATTCCTTCACCGTCTCGATCTACACAGCATCCACCGCCATGCCGGAGACGCTGAACCGCGCCGCCATCGCGATCGTGGACGAGGACCAGTCGCCGGTGTCGTCGCGCATCATCACGGCGTTCTATCCACCCTATTTCACCGTGCCGAAGCTGATCTCATCCCATGAGATGGACCGGCGCATGGACGCCGGGCAGGACACCTTCGCCCTCGACATCCCGCCGAATTTCCAGCGCGACCTGCTGGCGGGCCGCTCGCCGAGCATCCAGCTCAATGTCGATGCCACCCGCATGTCGCAGGCCTTCACCGGCGGCAGCTATATCCAGTCCATTGTCTCCGGCGAGGTGAGCGAGTTTCTCGAACGGGAGCGACGCGCCACGACCGTCCCCGTGGACCTCGCTCTTCGCGCACGCTTCAATCCGCAGCTCGACAAGGGCTGGTTCGGCTCGGTGACGAATGTCATCTCCTCGATCACGATGCTGTCGATCATCCTGACCGGCGCCGCGCTGATCCGCGAGCGCGAGCACGGCACGATCGAGCACCTGCTGGTGATGCCGGTGACGCCCACCGAGATCATGCTGAGCAAGATCTGGTCGATGGGTCTGGTGGTTCTGGTGGCAACCGCGGTTTCGCTCATCGTCATCGTCCAGGGGGCCCTGAAAGTGCCCCTCAACGGCTCGGTCGCCCTGTTCCTGGTGGGCACCGCTCTCCAGCTCTTCGCGACCACGTCCATGGGGATCCTGCTGGCCACGGTCGCCGGCACCATGCCGCAATTCGGGCTGCTGCTGGTGCTCATCCTGCTGCCGCTGCAGGTGCTGTCCGGCGGCACCACACCGCGCGAGAGCATGCCGCAGATCATCCAGGACATCATGCTGCTGGCGCCGAACACCCATTTCGTGATCCTGGCCCAGTCCATCCTGTTCCGCGGCGCCGGCATCTCGGTGGTGTGGCCGCAATTCCTCGCGCTGATCGGCATCGGCGGCGCGTTGTTCATCCTCGCGCTGCGACGCTTCCGACAGTTTTTGCGCTGACGAGGCATGTCCCCTCGACAGCGATGCTCCGTGCCGCAATGCTGCGCGGATCGAGACCTACCGAATCGTCATGTCTGCATGTTTCGCCTGCTTCACAGTTCCGACCTGCATATCGGCAAGCGCTTCGGCCATCTGCCCGACGACATAAGGGGCCGCCTGCGCGAAGCCCGTCACGGCGCACTCGCGCGCCTCGCCGACGCGGCGCGACAGGGCGGGGTCTCGGCGGTCCTGTTGGCCGGAGACACCTTCGACACCGAAACGCCGACGCCCGCCATGCTTCATCAGGCGCTCGCCGCCATGGCGGACCATCCCGATCTCGTCTGGATCATCCTGCCCGGCAACCACGATTCCCTGCTCGCGGATGAGCTATGGGCGGCGGCACGCGGCGCACTGCCGCCCAATGTCCGGCTAGCCGCGACGCCGGAACCCATAGCACTCACCCCGAACGTCGTGCTGCTGCCTGCGCCCTGCACCACCCGGCGACCGGGCCGGGACCTCACCGAATGGATGGGCACGGCGGCGACGCCCGAGGGAATGCTCCGCATCGGTCTCGCCCATGGCCCGGTGCAGGACTTCTCCGAGGACGGCGCCGGTACCGACATCATCGCTCCCGACCGGCCGGAACGCGCCGGGCTGGATTATCTCGCGCTCGGCGACTGGCACGGCCAGGTCCGCATCGGTCCGCGGGCCTGGTACAGCGGCACGCCGGAGCCGGATCGCTTCAAGCACGACCGCGCCGGCCATGCGCTGCTGGTTTCCATCGCCGGACCGGGCGCGCAACCCGAGGTGACGCCGGTGGAAACCGGCCGTTTCCTCTGGACGACCCGCGAGCTTGCCCTTCTTGGCGACGAGGTGATGGCGGATGCGCTCGGCTCGGTGCTCCCGGCCTCCGGGCGCCGCGATATCCTGCTGCGGCTGATGGTGGGCGGCCGGGCCCGCATCGCGGCGCGCACCGAGCTTTCCGCGATCTTCGACACCCTCGCCCCGCACTTCGCCCATGCGGAGATGGAGGCTTCCGGGCTCGTCACCCTGTGCGAGACCACCGATCTCGACCTGATCGACCGTGCCGGTGCGCTCCGGCAGGCGGCGGAGGATCTGCGGACCGCCGGCGAGGACGGCGCCGCTCCCGCCGCCGATCGCGACATCGCCCGCGAAGCGCTGGTGCGGCTGTTCACCTATTGTCAGGCGATCGAGACGGCATGAAGCTCCGGGCCCTGCGTCTTCACAATGTCCGCCGCTTCGCCGGCCGCGGGGTCGCGATCGAGAATATCGGCGACGGCGTCAACGTGCTGTGCGCGGCCAATGAATTCGGCAAGTCGACCTGTTTCGATGCATTGCATGCGCTGTTCTTCCTGCCCCATGGCAGCACCAAGCAGGCCGTCACCGCCCTGCGCCCCTATAGCGGCGGCAATCCGTTGATCGAGGCCGACATCGTGACCGGGCGCGGCCGGCTGCGCATCGCCAAGCAGTTCTTCGGCGGCCGCCGCGCCAGCGTCACCGATCTCGACACCGGCCGTCTGCTCGCGCAGGCCGATGAAGCGGAGCGCATTCTCGCCGAGCTGGTGCATGGCGGCATGGGAGGGCCGGCCGGGCTGCTCTGGGTTCGACAGGGCATCACCGGCATCGAGCCGCGGGCGAAGGGCGACGAGGAAGGCGAGAAGCGGGCGCGCGAGAGCGTGCTGTCCTCGGTGCGCGGCGAGGTCGAGGCGCTTACCGGCGGGCGCCGCATGGCGGATGTCCAGGCCGCCTGCGAGGAGGATCTCGCCCGCTATGTGACCGCCACCGGGCGCGACAAGGCGGGCGGGCCGCTGGCCGAAGCAAGGAAAGAATGCGAGCGTCTTCAGGATGTTGAGCAGCGCCTGGCACGCGACGTGCGCGACCTGCAGGACGCGCTGGACGCCCGGCGCCGGGCCCGCGCGCGTCTTGCCGAGCTGGAGGACGCCGACGAGGATGCCGCCCGTCGCCGCGCGCTCGATGAGGCGGAGCAGGCGCTCGCGGCCGCCCGCAGCCATGGCGAGGCTCTGCAGCGCGCCGAGACGGCGGCCAGCATCGCTCAAGGCCGTTTCGAGCGGGCGCGGACGGCGCTCGAGGGTTTCCGCGAAATATTGAGTCACCTCGGCGTTACCCGCGTGCGACAGGCCGAGGCGCTGCGCCGCCGCGATCAGGCGCTGGAGCGGCAGCTTCAGGTATTTGCCGAGGTTGAGACGACGGCACGGCAGGTCGAGGAGGCCGAGCAGGCGGAAAGCATGGCGCGCGAGGCCCTGTCGCGACTGGAGCGCGGTGAACATGCACGCGAGGCCGCGCGACGGCTCGCGCTCGTCACCTCGACCCTTGAACAGGCAGACGAAGCGCACAAGACATTGGAAATACTGGAGGAAAAACGTCGCGACCGGGAGATGCCCGACGGACGGATCGAAGCTCTGGAGCGCATCGAGACGGAGATCGTCGGGCTTCGCGCAGCCGAGACGGCGCAGGCGCCTGTGCTTCGCATCGACTACGAGCCCGATGCGCCGGCGGTCACCCTCGACGGTTCCGCGCTGGCCGATGGCGAGGAACATCCGGTCGCCGGCCCTGCCGTGCTGACCCTCCCGGGCATCGGCCGTCTTTCGGTCACGCCGCGACACCGCTCCGCGGCCGAGGCGCTGGGCCCGGCGCTGGAGCGTCGGCAGGGGATTCTGGCGGCGCTGGGGGTCGAAAACCTTGCAGGGGCGCGCCGTCGCCAGATCGAGGCGCAGGCCCTGCAAAGCGAGGCGGAGTTAGCCCGACAGCGCCTGATTCTTCTGGCGCCACAGGGGCTTGGCGCCATGCGCGGCGAGGCGGAGCGGCTCGGCACCGAGGTCGCCTCGTTCCCTGATGACGCCCCCGCCGGCGATCTTCCCGCCGCCCGCCTCTCCTTTGCCGCGGCGACCCGCGCGGTCACCGAAAGCCGCAATGCACGCCGCACCCTGCAGCCGGCGCGGGATGCGGCGGATGCGGCGCTCGTCGCAGCGGAAAAGGCCCTTGCCGCCCTCTCGGCGGAGCGCGAGGGGCTGGACCTCCGGCTCGGGCCGGAGGCCGACCGGGCGGAGCGCGAGGCGGGGCTGGTGCGGGAGGTCAGTCAGTGCAGTGTGGCGAACAGTGAGTCCGGTCAGGCCGTCGCCGTGCTGAGGGCTTCCGCCCCCGACCCGGAAGCCGCCGAGGCGAGCCTCGCCCGCCGCCGTTCCGCCCTCGCCGCCGCGGTGGCGGAGACCGGGCGGCTGCGCGAGCAGCTTGCCGACCTCAATGGCCGGATCCACACCCGCTCCACCGACGCGGTGGAGGAGGACTGGCGGGAGGCGGCCGAGGCGCTGTCGCAGGCACAGGCCACGCTCGCCCGCCTCGAGCGCGAGGTGGCGGTGCTCACCCGGCTGCGCGACACCCTCGCCGCTGCCCGCACCGCCGCACGCGAGCATTATTTCGAGCCGGTGATGCGCGAATTGCGGCCGCTGCTGCAGTCCATGTTCGACGATGCCACCGTGGCGTTCGACGACGACACGCTGCTGCCGCGCACCGTGCAGCGCAACGGGCAGGTCGAGGAGGTGGAACGCCTCAGCGGCGGCATGCGCGAGCAGCTCGCCGTGCTCACCCGCCTCGCCTTCGCCCGACTGCTGGCGAAGGACGGGCGGCCGGCGCCGGTCATCCTCGACGATGCCCTCGTCTATTCCGACGATGACCGCATCGAGAAGATGTTCGATGCCCTGCACCGGCAGTCCCGCGAGCAGCAGATCATCGTGTTCTCCTGCCGCCAGCGTGCCTTCGCCCGGCTCGGCGGCACCGCGCTGACGCTCACCGACTGGACGCCCGGCTGAACGCCGCTCACTCCCCGCGCGGGTAACGCTGCGAATCCTCCAGGATGTTCAGGTCCATGTGGTTGCGCATGTAGCGCTCCGAGGCCTTCTGCAGCGGCTGGAAGTCCCACGGATAATAGGCCCCGTTGCGCAGCGCCTCATAGACCACGTGGCGACGGGCCTGGCTGGCCCGCACCTCGGCGTCGAAGCGGGAGAGGTCCCAGCGCGCATTCATCGCCTCGGTCATCCGCACCAGCACCGGTGCGCAGGCGGGATCGGCGGCGCGGTTGACGCGCTCGTGGGGATCCTCGTCGAGGTTGGTCAGCACCGGCGGATCGAGCTCGCACAGCACCAGCTTCCACGGGCCCTCGCGCAATGCCACCAGCGGGGCGTAGGAGCCCTCGGCGGCATATTCCATCGGCACCGGGCCGCGTCCGCCGGTTCCCCGCGCCAGCGGGACGAGGCTCTCTCCATCGGTCCACGGCATGACGCCGGACAGGTCGAGGCTCGCGAGGTCGGCCAGCGTCGGCAGCACGTCGAGCGTAGAGGCCGGCATGTCGATCCGGCCCGCCGGCAGGCCGGGAGCGCTGATCATCAGCGGCACGCGGGCCGAGCCCTCGAAGAAGTTCATCTTGAACCAGAGCCCGCGCTCGCCGAGCATGTCGCCATGGTCGGAGACGAACACCACGATGGTGTCCTGCGCCATCCGCCCGCGCTCCAGCACGTCGAGCAGTTCGCCGATCTTCTCGTCGACATAGGAGATGTTGGCGAAATAGGCCCGGCGCGAGCGGCGCACATCCTCGGGCGTCACCACGCTCTTGTCGTGGTCGCTCGCCAGCATCAGGCGCTGGGAATGCGGATCCTGCCGCGCGAAGGGGATGGGCGGCACCACCGGATCGAGGGCCGGGCAATCCTCATAGAGGTCCCAGAACCGGCGGCGCGCCACATAGGGGTCGTGCGGGTGGGTGAAGCTCACCGTCAGGCACCAGGGGCGCTCGTCCTGCCGGCGGGAGAGGTCGTAGAGCTTGCGCGCGGCGTGATAGGCGACCTCGTCATCATATTCGAGCTGGTTGGTGATCTCGGCAACGCCGGCCCCGGTCACCGAGCCGAGATTGTGATACCACCAGTCGATCCGCTCGCCGGGCTTGGTGTAGTCCGGGGTCCAGCCGAAATCGGCGGGGTAGATATCGGTGGTGAGGCGCTCCTCGAAACCGTGGAGCTGGTCCGGCCCGACGAAGTGCATCTTGCCGGACAGCGCGGTGTGATAGCCGGCGCGGCGCAGATGGTGCGCATAGGTCGGGATGTCCGAAGTGAACTCGGCGGCATTGTCATAGACCCGGGTGCGGCGCGGCAATTGCCCGGACATGAAGGAGGCCCGCGCCGGCGCGCAGAGCGGGCTCGCCGTGTAGCTGTTGGCGAAGCGTGCCGAGCGCGCCGCCAGCGCCTTCAGGTTCGGCGCATGCAGGAAATCCGCCGGCCCGTCCGGGAACAGGGTCCCGTTGAGCTGATCGACCATCAGGATCAGGATGTTCGGGCGGGCGGGCGTCGCGGTCATGGGCTGGTTCACGCTTGTCGGATGGGCGTTGGGATGGATGGTTCAGGGATCGGGCAGCACCGAGCCGCAGGTCCGGCCGGGCCGGGCAACGATCCCGCCTCAACAGCTTCGCCTCCGGCGGGATCACGACCGGAAAGTGAATGCCGTCATGGCGGGCTTGGCCCGGACATCCACGCCGTCCGGCCGGGAACGGTGCCGGCCAAGATGTGGATCCCCGGGCCGCGCCGGGGATGACGGTGTGCGAGCGGACCGGTTCGTTGCGGCGCGGCACGGTTGAAGCGCCGCCTTGCCCTCCTGCCCGAAGTCGCCCCGGAAAGGCCGCAGCCTTATCCGGCATCGTGGGGGCTCTGCCGGGGGAACAATCCCCACCTTCAGGCTGCGCCTCCGGTCGTGATGGGAGCCGAAATGACAGCCGGGAAGGACGAGCCATCATGACCCGGCCGTCCATGCCGTCCGGCCGGGAACGTGCCCAGCCCGGACTTGGTCCCCGGGCCGGGCCCGGGGATGACGGCGGGTCGGGGGGTTGGCCGGCGATAGGGCGGCCTCACGCGGCGCCGCCCTCCATCGCCTGCCGCCGCGCGGCGCCCCTGCTCCCTGGCCTCACAGCCCCAGTTCGGCCTTCACGGCCGGAAGGCCCGGCTTGCCGTCGAAGGTGGTGACGCCCTTCAGCCAGCCGTCGAGCACGGCGGGGTTGGCCTTCAGCCACGCCTTGGCGGCGGCCTTCGGCTCCTGTCCGTCATCGAGGATCTTGCCCATCATGGCGTTCTCCATCGGCAGGTCGAAGGTGAGCTGCTTGAAGAAGGTCGCCGCATTGGGGCAGTCCGCCGGCCAGCCGGTGCGCGCCAGCGTGCGCACGTCGGCGCCGCCGTAGTTCTTGCCGAAATAGGCGTCGCCGCCCGACAGATAGGTGAGGTCGAAGGCGTTGTTCATCGGGTGCGGGGCCCAGGCGAGGAACACGATCCAGCCCTTGCTGCCCTGCTGGCGCTTCACCTGCGCGAGCATGGCCTGCTCGCCGGATTCCACCACCTTCCAGCCCTTCAGGCCGAAATCATCGGCGTCGATCATCTTCTGGATGTTGGCATTGGCCGGCGCGCCGGGCTCAATGCCGTAGATCTGGCTGCCGAACCTGTCGGCATGGGCGGCGAGGTCCTTGAAGTCCTTCACCCCCTCGGCGGCGACGTAGCTCGGCACCGCGAGGGTGAACTTGGCGCCGGTGAGGTTGGTGTTCAGCACCTCGATCGCCTTGGCCTCGTTCAGCGCGTCGATGAACTTCTGCTGCGCCGGCATCCAGTTGCCGAGGAAGACATCGACCTGCTTGTTCTTCATCGACTCATAGCCGATCGGTACCGACAGGGTCTTCACGTCCTGGGTGTAGCCGAGGCCGGCGAGCACCACGCCGGCCAGCGCGTTGGTGGAGGTGATGTCGGTCCAGCCGGGATCCGACATGCGGATGATCTTGCAGGTGGGGGCATCGGCCGCGACGGCGGGAGCAAGGGCCAGCCCGGCGATCACGGCCGCGGCGGCGAAAAGGGAACGCATCATCGGTGGAACCTCTGGGAAGGGAGTGGCGGGACCCCGCAAGGGGGTTGCCGGTTTCCGGTCTGTCCCCCGCCTTGCATTGGCGGGTATCAGACCGTTAGATGGGTGATGTTGTGAAGCTGCCTCTTTTCGATATCTGACCACAAGATTCTTTATGGCTGAACGCCCGCTCGATCTTGGCTGGATTCGCGTGCTGGAGGCGGTGGGCCGGCTCGGCAGCCTGACCGCCGCCGCCCACGAGCTCGGCCTCTCGCAGCCAGCGGTCAGCTACACCATCCGCCAGCTCGAGGACCAGCTCGGCACCACGCTCCTCGCCCGCGGGCCGAGGGGCAGCACGCTCTCCGCCGCAGGGCGGGTGCTGCACCGGGCGGCCGCCACCGCCCAGGCCGGCATAGACGACAGCACCCGCACCATCCGCCGCATGGGCCGGCAGAAGGTGGTGCGGCTCTTCACCGACTACGGCTTCGCCTCGTTCTGGATGATGCCGCGGGTCGCACGGTTCCGGCGGGTCCACCCGGATGCGCAGGTGCACATCATCGCCTCCGCGAGCGCCGATCCCGGCATCGACGATGCCGGCGACGTCGCGGTGCTGTTCGGCGCGCGGGGCGACTTTCCGGTCGAGGCGGTGCAGCTTTTCGAGGAGCGGGTGGTGCCGGTGTGCGGGCCGGGCTTCGCCGCCCGCCACGGGCTGGCCGAGCATCCGGAACGGATCGGGGCCATGGCGCTGCTGCATCTTGAAAGCACGCCCCGCCCGCGCTGGTTCGGCTGGCGCGACTGGTTCGCGGCGCAGGGAACGGCCCGCCAGCCCCACAGCGGCGACCTCGGCCTCAACACCTACGGCATGGTGGTGCAGGCGGCGATCGCCGAGCAGGGCGTGGCGCTGGGTTGGTCGGGCCTCATCGATTCCGCCCTCAAGGACGGCACTCTGGTCGCCATCGGCGCGCCGCTGGAGCGTTCCGAGCACGGCTACTGGCTGCTGCCGGGCCCGGACCTCACCGAACCGGCCCGCGACCTGATCGACTGGATCATCGCCGAAGTCGCGCGCGAGCGGGAGGCGGCGCCGTGACCGGACCGCGCTCGACATTCGGCGAGGCGGATGGCACGAGACGTGCCGGCTTCGGCTGCTTCGAAAGAGTTTCTGCGAGATGACGGAACGCGCATGCTGACCAACAAGGGCAAATACGGCCTCAAGGCGATGATCCACCTCGCCGCGCTTGAGGCCGGGCAGATCGCCATGGGCGCCGAGATCGCCGCGGCCAACAACATCCCGAAGAAGTTCCTCGACGCCATCCTGCTCGAACTGCGCAATGCCGGCATGGTGCGCACCAAAAAGGGTCCCGGCGGGGGCTATGCGCTCTCGCAATCGCCGAAGAACATCCGCGTCGGCCACATCATCCGCGCGCTGGATGGTCCGCTGGCGCCCATCCAGTGCGCCAGCAAGAGCGCCTTCGTGCCCTGCGAGGATTGCCGCGACCTGCCGAGCTGCGAGGTCCGCATCACCATGGCCAAGGTGCGCGACGCCATCTCCGACATCCTCGACCGCATGACGCTGGAGGAGATGGTCGCCTTCGGCAAGACCGCCCATCCCGACCTGATGTATCATATCTGACGCTCATTCCGCCGCGCTTGCCGCCCGCCGCGGCAGCGCTGCCGCCAGCCCTTCCGCCACCCGCACCGCATGGCGGGTGACCTCGGGCAATCCCATCAGCTCACCGAAGGTGCCGCGTGCCAGCGGGCCGGCGACGAAAAGGTCTGGCGCTGCGGTGCCGTCGGCACCCAGCGCGCGGCCCGCGCCATCCACCGCGATGCCGAGCCCGACCGGATCGGGCCCCGCCAGCCCGCGCGCCTTCAGGGCGGACAGGAGCGGATCGTCGTCGAACAGCCGTCCATGGGCCGGCCCGGTGGCGAGCACCACCGCATCGAAGATCCGTTCCACTTCGCGCCCGTCGCGCAACCGCAGGCGCACCGCGATGCCCGCCGGCCGACCCTCGGCCGCGACGAGCCCGGCGCGGTGGAGGTGGAGCGTGCACTCGGCGAGCCGGCGGTCGAGCACCGCCTCGACCTGCGGGGCGATGCGGAAGCGGTGCACGTCCCAGAACGGGCGCAGATGCCGGACCAGCCGGCGCTTTTCCCCCAAGGGCAGCGCCTGCCAGATCGCCCCGCCCTGCTGGCGCACCGCGTCGAGCACCGCGTGCCAGGAGATGCCGGCCGTGTCGGCCCGCTCGATCTCCGCACGCACCCGGCGCACCAGTTCGCGCACCGTGCGGGCGGGAGATTCCGCGAAATCGCCGACCGCCTCATGGGCGCGCGCCGGATGACCGCGCGAGCGCAGGCCGCGGCGCGAGATGGCGGTGACCGGCCCCTCATGGCCGCGGGTGTCCAGCCCGGCGACGATGTCGGCCATGGTGAGCCCGGTGCCGACGATGAGCACGCGGTCCTCCGGTGCGATCGAATCCAGTGCGCCGGCCCGCCACGGATCGGCGACGAGCCGGGGATCGCCCGCCAGCCCCGCCATCCGCGCCGGCAGGCCCGGCGGAGGATGAGCGACGGCGAGAACCAGAAGCTCCGTCTCCACCAGGGAGCCGTCGGCACAGCGCAGGCGATAGCCGCCCGCGCCGCGCTGCACCTCGCACGCCGTCGTCTTCAGATGCAGCACCCGCGCCCCCAGGGCGGCCACCTCGTCGGCGACGTAGCGTCCGAAGACATGGCGCGCCGGGAAGTTCCGCCCGTCCGGCATCCGCGCGGCGGGGTCGGCATCGAGCAGGCCGGAGGCATCCAGCCATCGCGCGAAATGCTCCGGCTCCTCCGGGCGCAACGTCATGCGCGCCGCCGGCACGTTGATGCGGTGGCTCGGATCGACGGCACCATAGGCGACACCCCGTCCGATCTCGTCGCGCGGTTCGATGACGACCACGTGCTCGAGGTCGGGCCGCGCCGTCATGAGGTGCCAGGCGACAGCGGCCCCCGAGAAGCCCCCGCCGATGATGGCGACGCGGGTGCGGATCGGCCCCTCGCTCACGACTGCGCCACCGCGCGGACCGGCGGGCGGCGGTCATTCGCGATGGTCTCGCCGAACGGCCCGGTATTGACCGAAAGCGTGCCGCCTTCGACGCGGTGGTTCAGCTTCAGATGCGGCAATACCAGCTCGGCCACGCGATAGGCCTCCTCCAGATGCGGGTAGCCGGAGAGAATAAAGCTGTCGATGCCGAGATCGACATATTCCTGCATGCGCGCCGCGACGGTGCGGCCGTCGCCGACCAGCGCGGTGCCCGCCCCGCCGCGCACCAAACCGACCCCGGCCCATAGATTCGGGCTCACCTCCAGCCGGTCGCGCCGGCCGCCATGGAGCGCGCTCATCCGCGCCTGCCCGACGGAATCGAGCCGCGCGAACACCTTCTGCGCCGCTGCGATGGTGTCCTCATCGAGATGGCTGATGAGGTCCTCCGCCGCCTCCCATGCCTTCGCCGTGGTCTCGCGGGCGATGACGTGCAGGCGGATGCCGAAGCGCACCGTGCGTCCCGCGGCCTCCGCCCGCGCCCGCACCTCGGCGATCTTGGCGGCCACCGCCGCGGGCGGCTCGCCCCAGGTGAGGTAGGTGTCGACATGGGTCGCCGCGACCGCGTTCGCCGCCGCCGAGGAGCCGCCGAAATAGAGCGGCGGATAGGGCTTCTGCTCCGGCGGGAACAGGATATGGGCATCCTCCACCCGGATATGCTTGCCGGCAAAGCTCACATGCTCGCCCGCCAGCAGCCGGCGATAGACCTGCAGGAACTCGTCCGTGACCTCATAGCGCGCGTCATGGCTGAGGAAGATGCCGTCGCCGGCATTCTCCACCGGGTCGCCGCCAGTCACGATGTTGACGAGCAGGCGCCCGCTCGAGAGGCGGTCGAGCGTCGCCGTCATCCGGGCATAAAGCGTCGGCGAGGCGAGGCCGGGGCGCACCGCCACGAGATAGCGCAGATTGCGCGTCGCCGGCGCCAGCGCCGAGGCGACCAGCCAGGAATCCTCGCAGCTTTTGCCGGTGGGAATCAGCACTCCGTAATAGCCGAGCTGGTCGGCCGCCTGCGCCACCTGGCGCAGATAGTCGATGCTCACCTGCCGTCCGCCGGCGGTTGTGCCGAGATAGCGCCCGTCGCCGTGGGTCGGCAGGAACCAGAGGACGTTGACACCGTCGGTGGGCGTCGGGATCGGATCGGAAAGCGGCATTGGGCGGTCCTTGAGGTTTCTGCGGCGTCAGGCTGCGGGCGACGCCGCGTAGGCGTTTGCCTTGGCGGCCGCGGGCCGCGCATGGCGCAGAAGGCCGAGCACCTGCTGCTTGAGGTGAAGAAGATCGGCGCCGGTGCGGGCGCGCGGGCGCGGCAGGTCGATGGTCAGCACCTGCGTGATGCGGCCGGGTTTCGGCTGCATCACCACCACCCGGTCGGCAAGCACCAGCGCTTCCTCAATGTCGTGCGTCACCAGCACGAGGGTCGGCCGCGTGTCGCTCCACAGCGCCAGGAGATGGCCCTGCAGATCCTCGCGGATGAAGGCGTCGAGCGCGGAGAAGGGCTCGTCCAGCAGCAGCACGCGCGGCTCGACGACGAGGGCGCGCGCCAGCGCCACCCGCTGGGCCTGTCCGCCGGACAATTCGCGCGGCCAGCGCCCGCCATAATCGGGCAGGCCGATACGCGCCAGCGCGGCGGCGATGCGGGCCTCGCGGGCGGGTCGGGAGAGGTGGGTGAGCCCGAAGCCGATATTGCCGGCAACCGTGAGCCAGGGCAGCAGGCGTGGCTCCTGGAACACGATGCCGATGGCCGGGTGCGGCCCGGCGAGCGGCACGCCGTCCAGCGCGATGCGCCCGGCGCTCGCCCCCTCCAGGCCCGCGACGAGGCGCAGAAGCGTGCTCTTGCCGCAGCCCGAGCCGCCGACGATGGCAAGGATCTCGCCGGGCGCGACCTCCAGCGTGACGCCGGCCAGCGCCTCCGCGCCATTGGGATAGGTCTTTCCGACATGACGCAGGCTCAGCATGGCTCACGCCTCCGCGGCGGTTCACCGGGCACCACATCTTGGGCGACGTCCTGCCAGCGCAGGAACGGCGCGGCGGCCGCGACCAGCAGCGTGTCGGTGAGCTTGCCAAGCAGCGCGAAGACGAGAATGGCGGCGAGGATCTGCGCCGGCTTGCCGAGCTGCTGGCCATCGACCAGCAGATAGCCGAGCCCTTCCGACGCCCCCATGAACTCGGCGGCGACCACGAACATCCAGCCGAGCCCGAGGCCGGAGCGCAGCGCCACGACGTAATGAGGCAGCACCGCCGGGAACAGGATGCGGCGGGCGAGCGCCAGCCGGCCGAGCCGGAAGCTGCGTCCTACCTCGACGATGCGGCGGTCCACCGTGCGGATGGCGCCGAGCGTGCCGAGATAGACCGGGAAGGCGACGCCGACCGCGATCAGCATGATCTTCGACGCCTCGAAGATGCCGAACCACAGGATGAACAACGGCACCCAGGCGATGGAGGGAATGGCGCGCAACGCCTGCAGCGTCGGGTCGAGCGCCGCCCGCACTCCGGCGAAGGTGCCGGTCAGTACGCCCAGCGCAGTGCCGGCAAGGACGCCGAGCGCGAAGCCCGCCGCCATGCGCGCCAGCGTCGCGCGGATGTGAAGAGCGAGATCGCCGCCCTGCGCCAGATCGAGCAGCGTGGCGCCGAGCACGCTGGGCGGCGGCATCAGCCGGCCATTGGCGAGCCCGGCCCGCACCGCCAGCTCCCACGCCAGCGCGGCGCCGGCCGGCACCAGGAGGCCGAGCAGCCACCGGCCCTGCCGGCGGATGCGCAGGCGCGTGTCCGCCCGCTGCGGGACGCCGCGCGTCAGGGGCAGGCCTTCCACATGGCTCATGACCGTCTCCCGCTGTCCCGCATCCACGCTCAGGGTTTCGCGGCGAGGTCGGCCGGCAGGAAGGAGGGGTCGATGAGGCCGGCCACCGCCGCCTTCACGTCCACCTCCGGCTTCAGCACGCCGGCCTTCTGCAGGGCGAGGCCGGCGGCGTTCAGCGTCTCGGCCTGCACCGGGCCGATAGCGGCATGGCTCAGATCGGTGCGGGCGAGCTGGCGCTCGATGACCGGGGGCGGCAGCTTGGTCGCACCCTCCAGCAGGCTGGCGAGTTCCTTCGGGTGGGCGAGCGACCATTGCCGGGCCTTCTCATAGGCCGCGATCACCCGGCGCACGAGGTCGGGATGCTCCTGCGCGAAGGCCTCGCGCACATCGAGCACGCCCCAGCTGTTGGCCGCCGGGTTGCGGTAGAACAGGCGGGCGCCGTCCTCGATCTCGGCGGAGGCCATGATCGGGTCGAGCCCGGCCCAGGCATCGACATCGCCGCGCGCGAGCGCCAGCCGGCCATCGGCGTGCTGCAGCAGGACGAGACGCACGTCCTTCTCGGTCAGCCCCTTCTCCGCCAGCGCGCGGATGAGGAAGATGTGCGGGTCCGTGCCCCGCGTCACCGCGATGCTCTTTCCCTTGAGGTCCGCCACCGAGGCGATGGGGCTGTTCTTCCCGGTGACGAGCGCCGTCCATTCCGGCTGCGAATAGACATAGACCGCCTTTACCGGATTGCCGTTGATGCGCCCCACCAGCGCCGCAGCGCCCGCCGTCGAACCGATGTCCAGCGAGCCGGCATTGAGGAATTCCAGCGCCTTGTTGGAGCCAGCGGACTGAACCCAGCGCACGCCAATGCCGTCCTTCGCCAGGTCGTCCTCCAGGAAGCTCCTGTCCTTCAGAACGATGGAGACCGGATTGTAAGTCGCCCAGTCGAGCCTCACCTCCTCGGGCGAGGCGGCGCGCACGGCCGCAGGGACCAGAAGGGCGGCGAACAGGGCGGCGACGCGCAGAAGGCCGGAAAAGACGTGGGGCATGATGAATTCTCCTTAGATCATCGTTTTAATAGACTATAAATTCACACCCCTCAACCGGCCTGTTCGCTAAACTCCCGGCTTATTTCTGGCATTGAACGCGGCAACGGGACGGTTCGCCGCAATCTGCCCTGCCCTCCGATGCCGCCTTCTCCACCCATGGATGCCATGCCCAGCGCCTCCCCATCGATCCGTGACGCCGAGCCCGCCGACCTGCCGGCGATCGCCGCCATCTATGCCCATCACGTCCTCCACGGCCTCGCGAGCTTCGAGGAGGTGCCGCCGGACATTGACGAGATAGCCGCCCGCCGGGCCGCAGTGCTGGCCCAGGGCCTGCCTTATCTGGTAGCGGAGCTGGACGGTACGGTGGCTGGCTTCTGCTATGCCGGCGCCTATCGCCCGCGCCCGGCCTACCGCCACACGGTCGAGGATTCGGTCTATGTCGCCGACGGGTTGAACGGGCGCGGTGTCGGGCGGACGCTGCTCGGCACCCTGATCGCCCGCTGCGAGGAAGGGTCATGGCGGCAGATGCTGGCGGTGATCGGCGACAGCGGCAATGCCGGCTCGATCGGCCTGCACCGCAGCCTCGGCTTCCGTCCCGCCGGAACACTGGAGGCGGTCGGCTTCAAATTCGGGCGCTGGGTGGATTCGGTGCTGATGCAGCGTCCGCTCGGCCCCGGGCGCAACAGCCCGCCCGGCCCGTGCTGACGCGGCTCACGCAAACGTCAGACGCATCCGCGCCATCATGGGACCATGCTGCGGCGGCGCGGGGAACGCAGCGGGCGGCTCGCGCCTTGTCCGGTCGAGAGAACCTGTCCATGCGGTCGCATCCGCACGAGGACGAGGGAGCCCGCGATGCCCGCCCGCCACCATCCCGCCTTCGTCTGCCGTCCCGCTTTCGCATGCCTTGCCGTGCTCGGTGCGGCGCTGCTGCTCGCCGGCTGCAAGAACGAGCCGCCCCTGCCCGAAAGCGCCGAATATGGTCCCGACCCGGTGCTGCCGCCGGCGCGGCACTCCTGGATTCCGACCCTGAAGGTCGCCGATGCGGTGGGCTGGCAGAAGGGCGCGCTGCCGAAGGCGGCAGACGGGTTCCAGGTCGCGGCCTTCGCCACCGGCCTCGACCATCCGCGCTGGCTCTATGAACTGCCGAACGGCGACATCCTCGTCGCCGAGACCAGCGCTCCGCCCAAGCCCCCGGGCAGGACCGAGGGGCTGCGCGGCTGGATCCAGTCATTGTTCATGAAGAAGGCCGGCGCCCAGACCCCCAGCCCGAACCGCATCCTGCTGCTGCGCGACGAGAATGGTGACGGCGTCGCCGAGACCAAGACCGACTTCCTTACCGGCCTCAACTCGCCCTTCGGCATGGCCCTGATCGGCGACCAGCTCTATGTCGCCAATGCCGACGCGGTGCTGCGCTTTCCCTACAAGGAGGGCGCGACGACGATCACCGAGCCGGGCGTGAAGGTCGCGGACCTGCCGGCGGGGCGCAACCATCACTGGACCAAGAGCCTCGTTGCCAGCCCGGACGGGACGACGCTCTATGTCGGTGTCGGCTCGAATTCCAATGTCGCCGAAAACGGCATGGCCGAGGAGCAGGGGCGCGCCGCGATCTGGCGGATCGACCTCGCCACCGGCAAGGCCGGCATCTATGCGAGCGGTCTGCGCAATCCGGTCGGCATGGATTTCAATCCCGCGGACGGCCGGCTCTGGGTCTCGGTGAACGAGCGCGACGAGATCGGCAACCACATCGTGCCGGACTACATGACCGCGGTGCAGGACGGCGGCTTTTATGGCTGGCCGTGGTCCTATTACGGCGGCAATGTCGATGCCCGGGTGACCCCGCCCGAGCCCGCCATGGTGGCGAGGGCCATCAAGCCCGATTATGCGCTCGGCGCCCACACCGCCTCCCTCGGCTTCACCTTCGTGAAGACCCCGGCCTTCGGCGCCCGCTTCGAGGGGGGAGCCATCATCGGCCAGCACGGCTCATGGAACCGCAGGCCGCAGGCGGGCTACAAGGTGGTCTTCGTGCGCTTCGAAAATGGCAGGCCGGTCGGGATGCCGGAGCCGATCCTCACCGGCTTTCTCAACAAGGCGGGCGAGGCACAGGGCCGCCCGGTCGGGGTGCTGCTGGACCGGCGCGGCGGGCTGCTGGTGGCCGACGATGTCGGCAACACGGTCTGGCGGGTGCTGAGCCGGCAGGCGACCACGGCGCGTTCCGGCCCGTCCTCCGGTTTCGGCTCGGCCTGGAGCCTGGCGGCCACGCAGGAGGGCGATTGAACGGTCATCAGGTGAGATCGGCAAGATCGCGCGTCGGCCGGCCTGCCTCGGCCGACCCCTGCACGACGATGGAGACCTCGGCGCCGTCGCGGATGGCGAGGGACGCCGCGGCGACGGCGGCCTCGAACGCCGCTTCCTTCGTCGAATAATCCATACCGGCCTTGCCATTGTGCGCGACCTGCCACGCGCCGCTCGCGGGTCCGTTGCCGCCGACCACTTCGTAGATTTCGCTGCGCATTGGCGTCTCCCTGCACACCCCTCGTGCATCAACCGGCACGTCACCGCCGCGTTCCATTCCCGGAGCGACCCGCATGAACGAGCCCGACCCCTTCGACCTCGGCCGCTTCCTGCGCGCGCAGGACGGCAGCTTCGACGCAGCCCTCGCCGAGATCCGGGCCGGACGCAAGGCGAGCCACTGGATGTGGTTCGTCTTCCCGCAACTGCGCGGGCTCGGCTCGTCGCCGATGGCGCAACGCTACGCCATCGGCTCGCTGGCCGAGGCACGGGCCTATCTCGATCATCCGGTGCTCGGCCCACGCCTTGCCATCATCACCGAGGCCGTGATCGACCACGCCGACACGCCGCTGCGAGCCCTGTTTGGCACGCCGGACGATCTGAAATACCGGTCCTCGATGACGCTGTTCGCGCTGGCTCGACAAGAGCCGGCCCGCCCGGAGGGGGCCGCACTGTGGCGGCGGGCGCTGGCGGTGCATTGTCGGGGCGAGGAGTGCCCACGCACCCTCGCCCTGCTGGCGACACGGCCGCCAGCATGAAGGTTCACAGCTTCGCCAGAAGCTCCGCCTTCTTGGCGGCATATTCCCGCTCGCTGACGATGCCGCGGCGATAGAGATCGGTGAGCCGCTCCAGCCGGGCGCCGATGTCGCCCTCCGCGGAGGCGGTGTCCGGTGCGGGGGACGCGGCGGGCGTGGCGCCGGCCTCCGGCGCTCCTTCGCTGGCGCCGTCCACCACCTGGAAATCGCTCAGCCGCACGGTGCCCTGCTGGCTGGCGAAGGCAAGATCCTGCCCGGACGACTGCTGCTGGGAGACGCCGGACAGGATATGGGCGCCGGTGTCGTAAAGCGTCACCGTGCCCCCCTGACGGACCGCGAGGCGGCGGGAGGTCGGGAAGACGGCGTAGGCCATGTCGTTCTGCCCGCCGCTCGACGAGGGCGAGCCGAGTTCGTCCGGCCACCAGTTGCGCGGCCCGCCCATGGAGCCGGACGCAGCCGCCGAAGCGGAGCTACCCCCTTCCAACGCCGACACCTCCTCGCACAGCCGGGCGACCCGGTGGGCGAGGTCGTGGTTGAACATGTCGCCGACCATGATCATGCCGCCGCGCGACCACTGCCCCATGCCGCCGAGATCGGAATGATTGAACTGCGCCATGTGGCCGCCGCCGCGCTGCAAGGCCGCGAAGACCTCCCGCGCCGCATCGGCGCTGAAGCCGAGGCCCGAGGCGATATCTTGAAGGCGGCTGTCGATGTTTTGGCCCATGATGCGGTTCCACTGCGCGCAAGGCGTGATGTGCCCCGATAACCGGAAGCGGGTGGCAAGGTTCCGCGTGCACGGCGCCCGCGCGCCCCATCGGCGCCCCGGCCGGCCGGAACGCGCGGGCGCCCTGCGCGTTGCGAAGAGCGGCGGTATCGCGGGACGCACTCGCGGGCCCGGCCGCGGAGGGGCGTTCCATGGTCACCATCCTGATCCTCATCATCCTTCTGGTGCTGCTCGGCGGCGGCTTTTTCGGCCATCGCACCGGATCGCGGCGCGGGCTCATCGGCGGCCTCGTGATGGCGCTGGTGGTGGCCTTCATCATCCTCGCGATCGCCGGCTTCATCAGCGACGAGGTGGTGGTAGGGCCGGGCGTCGCCCCCATCATGGAGGGCCCCGGGGCGCCCAAAAACCCGTGAGCCCGGCCCCCCAGCCGAACCCGTTCCTGCGACTCAGCCCTGACCGAGGACGGGCGCGCCGTCCAGCAGGTCGCGCACCCGCGCGGCAAGATCGGCATAGGTGAAGGGCTTGGTGATCAACTCGACCCCGGCATCGAGCCGCCCGTGATGCACGATGGCGTTGCGGGCATAGCCGGTGGTGAACAGCACCTTGAGTTCCGGCCGCCGCTCGCGGGCCAGCCGGGCGAGATCGGCTCCGGTCCGCCCGCCGGGCAGCACCACGTCGGTGAAGAGCAGGTCCACCCGGTCGCCGCGCTCGATGATGGCGAGCGCCGCCTCCGCATCCTCCGCCTCGAGCACGCGGTAGCCGAGCTCGCGCAGCACCTCCAGCGAATAGGTGCGCACCCCGGCATCGTCCTCGCAGACCAGAACCGTCTCGTTGCGCCCCGCCTCCGGCGCCGGCGCGCTGTCCGCCTCGTCCTCCGCTTCCGCCGGACCGACGAACCGCGGCAGGAAGATCTTCACCGAGGTGCCGTGGCCGGGTTCGGAATAGATCTTCACATGGCCGCCGGACTGGCGCACGAAGCCGTAGACCATGCTGAGCCCCAGCCCGGTGCCGCGCCCCACCTCCTTGGTGGTGAAGAACGGCTCGAAGGCCCGGCCGATCGTCGCCTCGTCCATGCCGCTGCCGGTGTCCGAAACGCTCAGCACCACATACTGGCCGGCCGGCAGCTCGGCGTGGCGTGCGGCGGCCTCGTCCATCCAGGCGTTCGAGGTCTCGATGGTGAGCTTGCCGCCCTCGGGCATGGCGTCGCGGGCGTTGATAGCGAGGTTGAGGATGGCGTTTTCGAGCTGGTTGGGATCGGCCTCCACCGGCCAGAGCCGCGCCGCTTCCACCGTCTCGATCTCGATGGTCTCGCCCAGCGTGCGGTGCAGCAGCTCCGACATGCCCGCGACCAGCCGGTTCGGCTCCAGCCGGCGCGGAGCGAGCGGCTGCTGCCGGGCGAAGGCGAGCAGGCGCTGGGTCAGCGTCGCGGCACGCCGCGCCCCGGTCATGGCGTGGTCCAGCGAGCGGTGCAGCCGCGCCGGCTCGGCAGGCAGGTTGCGGCCGATGATTTCGAGATTGCCGGTGACGATCTGCAAAAGGTTGTTGAAGTCGTGCGCGATTCCCCCGGTGAGCTGGCCGACGGTTTCCATCTTCTGCGCGTGGCGCAGGTTTTCCTCGGCCTGCCGGAGCGCTTCGGCGGCCTGCTTCTCGGCGGTGATGTCGCGGGCGACGCAATAGATCAGCTCGCCCTGCGGCGCCGCTGTCCAGGAGAACCAGCGATAGCTGCCGTCGCGGGCCCGCAGCCGCGCCTGCAACCGCTCGCCGGCGGCGCCAGCCGCCAGCCGCGCCAGCCCGCCGGGTACCTCGCTCTGCTCGTCGGGATGCGCCATCCAGCGGGCGTCGCGCCCGATCAGCTCGTCGTTCGTCCAGCCGAGGATCTCGGTCCAGGCCGGGCTGGCGCTGATCCAGGTGCCGTCGCGGTCGATGACGAGGAAGGGATCGCGGGCGAGCGTCCAGATCCGGTCGCGCTCCTGGGTGCGGGCGGCGACCTGCTCCTCGAGACTGCGGTTGAGATATTGCTGGGCCTGGAACAGCCGCGCATTGTCGATCCCGATGGCGGCTTGGGCGGCGAGGCCCCGGATCAGCCGTTCGGCGCGTTCGGTGAAGATGCCCGGCTGGCCGTGGCCGTAGAACAGCCCGCCCAGCACGGCGCCGGAACGCGAGACCACGGGCACGGCGAGATAGGAGCGCACCGCGCTGCCGCCCTCCCCCTCCGGCCCGTAGAGCCCGGCGGCGATGCGGGCGGCATCGGTGGTAAGGTCGTCGCAGCGCAGCGGGCCGCCCTCGAAGGTGGCGGTGAGCAAAGCGGGCGGGATCGGCATGGGAAAGCCGGGCACCCGGCCCTGCGCGGTGCAGGGATCGGCGACGCGGGACCCATCCTCAACCCGGTTCAGGAAGCCGCCGAAGGCCGCCCCGCTCAGTGCCGCGCCGGCTCCCACCACGCTCTCCACCAGCCGGTCGAGATCGAGCTCCGCCGCCACCTGCATCGCGGTGCCGTTGAGCGTCTCCAGCGCATAGGTTTCCTCGCGCAGCGCCCGGCTGGCGGCGGCGAGGGCGGCTTCGGCGGCCTTGTCGGCGGTGATGTCGCGCACCGTGCCGACGAAGCGGCGGGCGGTTCCGGCCTCGAAGATCGTGCGGCCGGTCGCCTCGATCCAGCGCTCGATGCCATCCTCAATGCCGATGGTGCGGTACTCGACATCATATTGCCCCGTCCCGCCTTCCTCCAGCGCGCCCGCCACCGCCGCGACGGTGCGCGCGCGGTCGTCCGGATGGAGGCCGGCGAGGAAGGAGCCCTCATAGGTCACCGGCGCGTCGGGAGAGAGCCCGAACAGCCGCCGGCAGCGTTCGTCCCACAGCAGCGTGCCGCTGACCGGGTCGTAATCCCAGATGCCGATATCGGCGGCCCGGGTCGCCAGCGTCAGCCGCTCCGAGGATTCCTTGAGCGCCGCCTGCGCGCGGATGCGGGGCGTCGTCTCGTTGACGATGCACAGCACCCCGCCGACCGAGCCGTCATCGTCGGCGACCGGGGAATAGGAGATGTCGAAATAGACGCTCTCCCCGAAGCCGTGGCGCTCGATATAGAAGGGCCGGTCATTGGCGTGCAGCGTCTCGCCGGTGTCCCGAACATGGGCGAGCAGGGGGTGGAGATCGCTCCACAGCTCGGACCAATATTCGTGCGCCGGCCGGCCCAGCGCATGGGGATGCTTGGCGCCGATGGTGGGGCTGTAGGCGTCATTGTAGAGCGCGCAGAAATCGGGTCCCCAGAACAGCACGATCTGCGCCCGCGCCGGCAGCAGCATCCGCACCGCATGGCCCAGCGCCGCGCTCCAGCCCGCCTGGAGGCCGAGCGGGGAGCGGGTCCAGTCGTGGCTCTCGATCAGCCGGCCCATCTCGCTCTGCGCGCTGCGCGCGACCCGCCAGCCGGGAACCGTGCCGTCCGTGGGCCTGGCACCGGCGGTGGTGGTGGACGGGTTGTGCATGCGGACGAACCTGGCGGATGCAGATGGAGGTGATGCTGAGCGCTAACAGCCGAGCATCGCCAGAGTTTCGCGGCTCTTCACGGTTTTTTCCGCGCGGGCGGGGAAAGGAGGGCGCCGGATCGACATACCGTAGGCCCTACGACGCATGGCGTCACGGGGCGACCGGCGCGCCCTTCAGCTTCCACTGCGTCGCGGCGTGGGCGACGATGTGCCGGGCGATGGGCATGGCGGAGGTCGCTGCCGGCGAGGGGGCGTTGCACACATGCACCGTCGCCGCCGTGCCCTCGATGAGGAAGTCGTGCAGCAGCGTGCCGTCGCGCAGCACCGCCTGGGCCCGCACGCCGGCCCGATAGGGCATCAGGTCTTCCAGCGTCAGTTCGGGGCAGTAGCGCCGGCACAGTTCGAGGTAATGCGCCTTGCTGAGCGAATTGCGCATCTCGTCGATGCCCGAGCGCAGATTGTTGCGGATGGCGCGGCGGAAGCCGGGATAGGCGATCATCTCCGCGAGATCGCGCAGATTGACGTCGCCGAAACGATAGCCCTCGCGCGCAAAGGCCAGCACCGCATTCGGCCCCACCGTCACATAACCGCCGATCATGCGGGTGAGGTGCACGCCGAGGAAGGGCAGGTCCGGGTCGGGCACCGGATAGATGAGGTGCTGCACGATGTGGTCGTGCCGGTGGGCGAGGCGGTAATATTCGCCGCGGAAGGGCACGATGCGGAAATCCGCCGCCACCCCGCACATGCGCGCGATGCGGTCCGCCATCAGGCCGGCGCACGCGACCAGATGGGGGGCGGTGAAGCGCCCGCGCCTCGTCTCCACGCTCACCCCGGCGGGACTCTCTTCGATGCCGGTCACCTCGGCCCCGGTGAGGATTGTGCCGCCGCCCGCGGTGATTTCGCCCGCCATCGCCTCGGCGACGGCGCGGTAGTCAACGATGCCGCTCGCCTTGACGAGGAAGCCGGCGATGCCGCGGATGTGCGGCTCGCGGCGGGCAAGCTCCGGCCCGTCCATCTCCTCGATGTCGAGCCCGTTGGCCCGCGCCCGCTCGGTCAGCGCCTTCAGGCGCGGCAGCTCGGCCTCCTCGGTGGCGACGATCAGCTTGCCGCACTGGTCGAAGGGGATGCCGTGCTCACGGCAGAACGCCATGGTGTCGGCGGAGCCCTCGCGGCAGAAGCGCGCCTTCAGGCTGCCCGGCGCGTAATAGACGCCGGCATGGATGACGCCGCTGTTGCGCCCGGTCTGGTGCCCGGCGATCGCCGGCTCCTTCTCCAGCACCGCCACCGAGAGCCCGGGATAGGCCCGCATGAATTCACGCGCGCTGGCAAGGCCGACAATGCCGCCGCCGACCACGATCAGATCGAAGTCGCTCATACCGTCCCGAACCCTGCCCGTCCTCGCCACGAAACGGAGGCGACACTAGCCTCGCGGCTTCCCGGACGCCATGCCCCCGACGGGAGACGCAGCGTCGCGGCTGGCAGTCGTCCGGCTCAGCGCAATGCCGCCGCCGGCGACTGGCGATAGGCCAGCACGGCGGGGACGAGCGCGATCAGCGCACCGGCGAGCAGCAGGCCGGCGAGCGGCAGCACGTCCTCCCGCACGAAGCCGACCGGCATCGGCACCCCGGTGGCGCCAGCGACGTGCGAGGACAGCACCTGCGCGGCGACGTAGCCGAGCCCGATCCCGGCGAGAAGGCCGAGGCCGAGCACGAGGAACACCTCGCCCCAGACGATGGCCAGCACGGCAAGCCGCGGTGCCCCGAATGCCCGGAGGGCGCCGATCTGCCGCCGCCGCTGCAGCACGTGAACGAGGATGGCGATGAGGATCGCCGCGCCCACCAGCGCCTGCGCGCCATAGGCCACCGCGCCGAGCACCAGCCGGGCGTCGCCGAGAACGCCATAGAGCCGGGTCAGCACCTCGGCGGGAAAGACCGCGAGCGTCGTCTCGCCGCGATAGGATTGCCGCAGCCGGTAGGCATCGGCCACGCTGCGCGGCTTCACAAGGATCGCCGGCAGGCCCGGCGCGCCGGGATCGGCGAGCGCCGCGGGATCGAGGGGTACGTGGAAGGCGGGGTCGCCCGCGCCGTGAGCCACCTCATCGGGACGCGCCTCATCATGACCCGCCGGATCGTGAGCTGCCTGCGGGCCGTCCTTCTGCGCGTGCTCCGTCGCCGCATGTGCGTGGAGGCGCCACACCGCCTCGATCGGCACCAGCACCGCCCGGTCCCACGGCGTGCCGGTGGGCTTCAGCCGGCCGACGACTTCACAGCTGACCCCGGCATGCACCTCGCCGCCCTCGGAAGCGTGGCCGTGCATGGGGCGGAAGCGATCGCCGATGCGGAACGGAACCGCCGCCCCGATCACCGCCTCGTCGAGCCGGGCGAAGACGCTGCCCTCGGTCACCCCGCCAAGGCCCGCGATCAGGGCCGGCGAGGTGCCGACGATGGGCAGGCCCTCCACCTCGTCGCCGAAACCGATCGGCGCCGCCCAGGCGACGCGCGGATCGGCCAGCAGCCCGGCCAGCACAGAGCCCCGCATCAGCGGGAGGGGCGCGGCCTGCAGGAAAACGGAGGAGAGCACGAGCTGCGTCTCCGCACCGGGCGCCCCGATCACGAGGTCGAACGCATCCGCTGCCCGCGCGCTGCCGAGCCGGAGCGTCCGCTCCTGAAGGGTCACTGCGACCCCGAGTGCCGTGGCCAGCGCCACGATGGCAAGAATGGCGAGAACGCCGGCGAGGTGCCGGCGCAGATCGGCGGCAATGAAGCGGAGCATGGTCTAGTCCTCCGCGAGGCTGCCGGCTTCCAGCCGCAGCAGGCGGGCAAAGCCGCGCGACGCCGGCCGGGTGAAGAGCGGGTCGTGGCTCGCCACGATGAGGGTCGCGCCGGCCTCCCGCGCCAGCCCGGTCAGCAGCTCCGCCACGGCGGCGCCGGAGGCCTCGTCGAGCGAGGCGGTCGGCTCGTCGGCGACGATGATGCCGGGCCGGGCAAGAAGCGCGCGCGCCACCGCGACGCGCTGCATCTGCCCGCGCGAGAGCGTCGCGACATCCTGCTCCGTGCGGAGGATGCCGACGCGGCCCAGCAGCCGCGCCGCCTCGCTCTCGAGAGCGACGGGCAGCCGGAAGCGCCGCAATCTCTGCGGCAGCAGCACGTTCTCCAGCGCGGACAGGCCGGGAAAGAGGTGGAAGTCCTGCATCACCAGCCCGACATGGGCCGCCCGCCAGCGATCGCGCCCGCTTTCGGACAGTGCGCCGAGATCGACGCCATCCCACGCCACCCGGCCCCGTGCCGTGCGCTCAAGCCCGGAGAGAAGGTTGAGGAAGGTCGTCTTGCCGGCCCCCGAGGGCCCGGTCAGCACCGCATGCTCGCCTTCGGCGAGAGCGAGTCCGGGAACAGCCAGCGCCGGACGGTCGAGGCCCGGGAAGCAGATCTCCACGTCGCGCAGATCGAGCACCGGCATCGCTCAGGCCCGCGCGAAGCCGGCATCGACGATGCGCAGCCGGCTGAGAAAACCCGTCTTCGGGTCGGTCCAAGAGCCGACCTGAAGCCGCCCCGTCGCCTCGATCATGCGGTTGACCTGCTCGAAGGTCTGGGCCCGCTCCAGATAGACGACCACGATGTTGTCGGGCCAGTCGGCATCGGAAGAGCAGAACGGGCAGATCGACATCGGGATCTCGGTCAGCACGAAGAAATCGGCCTCCGCCTTGAGCGGAGGCGCCATGAAGCCGCGCATCACGACCTCCTGGCCGTCGAGCGCCTTCACCTTGTCGGAGAAGGTGAGCCCCAGCACGCCGACCGAGCCGTAGAGATCGCCGAAGCCGAGCGGCGTCGCCGCGCGGGCCGGCGCAGGCCGGAAGGAGAGCGCCAGCGCCGCCGCCAGACCCACCGCGCCATGCCGGAGCACGATGCGGCGGGAAGGATGACGGGCGCTGCCGCTCACGCTCTTGTCCTCACGGTAGACCTTCACTGGGCCGCCGCGCTGGCGGCCTTCTGCACAGGGGCGAGGGCCATGGCATCCACCAGCACCCGATAGACGTCGCTCTCCTCCAGATAGCCCTTGAAGCCATCCGAGCCCGGCCCGGTCGCCTGCAGGATCACGTCGTCCACCGCATGGACCGCGGTGTCCTCGTCGCGCGGGATGTTGCCGGTCCGCAGCACCGCGCCGGGGATGTCCTTGTAGGCTTCGTTGGCGACGTATTCGCCCTTCTCGTTCTTGATCGCCGGCACGAAGGGGCCGTCGAGCTTGGGACGGAAGGTCTCGTAATAATCGGGGTAGTTGCTGGAGAAGATGGCGAGGCGGCGGGAGACGTCGACCCGGTCGGGATAGCCGTCGCCGTCCTTGTCCTCATAGTTCGGGAAGCCCGCCGCGGCGTAGGTGCCGACCTTCTCGCGCATCTCGGTGCCGGGCTTGTCGTCGTCGATGGTGCCGATCACCGAGACGCCATGGGTGTGGTCGCCGGTGACGACGACCAGCGTATCGGGATGCGCCTTGGCGAAGGCGAGGCCGGCGCCGACCGCCTGGTCGAACTCGATGGTGTCGTAGACCGCGCGGTCCCAGTCCATCGGGTGGGACATCTTGTCGATGGAAGCGCCCTCGACCATGAGGAAGAAGCCGTCCGGATTCTTAGCCAGCGTGGCGAGAGCCGCTTCCGTCATCTGCACGAGGCCGGGCTGGTCCGGGAACTTGGAGACGGTTCCCTTCTTGAGTTGCCGGCGATCCAGCGCGACATCCATGTTGCCGGTGTGGAACAGGCCGAGCAGCCGGTCGGGCGCCTCCGCCTGCGCCGCCGTCAGCTCGGTCGCGGAAGTAGCGAGTGTGTAGCCCTCCTCCTTCAGCTTGGCGACGAGGTCGATGTCGTCCTTGCGCTTGGAACCGGGCACGCTCTTGGGCAGGAAATAGGCCGAGCCGCCGCCGAGGATGACCTCGGGCTTCAGCCGCTCGAAGGCGAGCGCGATCTCCGCCTTCTCGGCGCGGCGGCGGGTGTGGGCGACCACGGCGGCAGGCGTGGCGTCCTCCAGCTCGGCGAGGCTGACCACCCCAAGCGACTTCTTGGTGGTGCGGCGCACCGCCTCGGCGATGTTCTCCACCTTCGGGTCGTCGAAGGCGTCCTTGGTGCGGTCGGCATAGACGCCGAGCGCGTTCACCGCGGTCTTGTGGCCGGTCATGTAGGCCGACATGGTGTTGGCGCTGTCGGTGGACACCGCATCGGTGGCCGAGGTGCCGATGAAGGCGGCGCGGTCCAGCGTGTCGAGGTTGAGATGGCCGTTGGCCTTGCCCTCGGTCATGCCCCTGGACATGATCCGCGCCGCCGTGCGGTGCGCGACGGACAGGCCGTCGCCGAGGAAGAAGATGACGTTCTTCGCCCTGGGCTGCTCGGCCGTGACGTAGACGTCCCAGGTCACCGTCTTCACCTCGTCGCCGGCGCGGGCTTCCACCGTGTAGCGGCCCGGATTGGCGAGGCTGGCGGCGGACAGGCGCACCGCGGAGGCCTCGACGCCCGGTGCGAGACCCGGCTCCTGCTCGATGAAGTCGAGCCCGCGGCCCAGCACGGCTTCCGCCGGCTCGCCATTGATGGTGACGCGGACATCATCCTTCGCCACCACCTTGGAGAACTCGACCTTCAGGTCGAAGGGCGAGCGCACCAGGATCGTCGCCCGGTCGAGCGGAAAGATGGTAGCCGCCCCGGCGGGGCCGGCGGCTGCGAGGCTCGTGGAAAGCGCGAGGGACGCCAGAATGGCGCGGCGGACGGTGGACATGCCGTATCTCCTGCCTGAAATCTGTCCCTGCGTTAGATTTCGCGGATGTCACCCCGATGACAGCCGGTTCGGGTTACGCTGTTCGCCACGTGATTCGCGGCGGCACGCGAAAGGTCGGGCACGGGCTTTCCGTCACGTTTCGTGCCGATGAGGGACCGGACTTGTCCGGGATCAAGGACGCGGGAGCCCTGAAACCCAAGCCTGTTCTTTCCGTTGACCGTCATCGCCATCTGGAGGCCGTTATGGACGACCGTGAACAGCGTATCCGCGAGAGAGCCTATCATCTGTGGATGGAGGAAGGCCGGCCGCATGGCCGCCATGCCGACCATTGGGTCCTTGCCGGCGAACTCATCGCCATCGAGGAGAATCAGGCGGCGACGCTGATCCCCCTCGACGAGGCGCCGGCCGGTACGCCGGTCGAGCCCATCGAGGCGCTGGAGAATGCCGGGGAGTTCCCCACGACGACCGATCAGGGCGAGATGCAGGTTCCCCACCTGCCTGGCGCCGATGCCGCCCCGGCGGATGCCGCCCCCGCGCCGGCCGAACCGGTGGGAAAACCGCGTGCTGCGGCGAAGACGGCGAAGAGCGGCGACAAGGCGGTCAAGAAGCCGGCGAAGGCCGGCAAGGAAGCCGCCCGCACGTCCCGCTCCGCGAAGCAGGACTGAAACGCGAAGAGGCCGGCCACCCTGCGGCGGCCGGCCCCTTCCTTTTTCGAAAGCGCGCCCGGGTCAGGAACGACGCGAGCCCGCATTCAGCGCATAGCCGGCGAGGAAGCCCAGCGCGGCCGCGATGGCGAGGCTCGGAATCGGGTCGGTGTTGCGCACCAGGGCGAGATTGCCCCGATTATACATGCGGCCGGCCTTCTCGCGGGCAGTGTCGAGCGTGTCGCGAGCCGCCTCGCTCATCTCGTCGATCTTGCGCGAAGCCTGGTCGATGGTGCGCGTGGCCGCCTCGGAGACGTTGTCCTTGGTGTTGTCGAAGGCCGCGCCGGCCTTTGCGGACAGCTCGTCGGCCTTGTCGCGGGCAACCTCTTTCGCGGTCTCCACTGTCCGGCCGGCCTCCTTCTTCAGCTCTTCTTCCTTGCCATTGTTCGTGTTGAAATACGACATGATGTCCTCCGCTGGCACCGTTTGCCTCGGTGAGCAGAACGGCCGGTGGCGGGCTGGGGTTCCCCGCCAAAGCGACGGATGGTCGATTTAGGCCGCCTTGCGCCGGGAGCCGTAGCGCCGGGTTGCCTCGATGGCGAGGCCGGTGCCGACCGAGCCGAAGGTGTCGCCCTCCACCACGCGGGCCTCGGGCGCCGCCGCGACGATGGCGGCGCGCACATGCGGCAACCGGGTCGAGCCGCCGGTGAGGAACAGCGCGTCGATGTCGCCCACCCCGAGTCCCGCCGCCTTCACGCAGGTCTCGACCCGCGCCGCGATGCGCCGGGCCAGCTCGGCGGTGTGGGACACGAGCGCGGGCGCGGCGATGTCGCTGTGCAGGCCCGGCTCCAGCCAGCCGAGTTCCACCCGCGCCTCGGGCGCGTCGGACAGGGTGATCTTGGCGGCCTCCGCCTCCATGGCCAGCGTGTGGCCCCGCTCTTCCGCGAGCACATGGATCAGCCGGTCGACCAGTTCGGGCCGCGCCGCCTCGCGCCGCACCTCGGCGAGTTCGCGCAGGGTGCGGGCGTTGTAGAGCCGGTTGATGCGCGACCAGGTGGCCAGCTCGTGGAAATAGCCGCTCGGCACGTCGCGGCCCGCCCGCTTCATCGGGCTGCGATAGCCGAGCAGCGGCATCAGCTCGCCGAGACTGAGATGGCGGTCGAAATCGGTACCGCCGATCCTCACGCCGTCATTGGCGAGGATGTCGGCCGCCCGGTCCACCGCGCGGTGCCGCTCCGGGGACAGGCGCACCACCGAGAAATCCGAGGTGCCGCCGCCGATATCGGCGATCAGCGCGATCTCCTCGGCCCGGACCTGCTGCTCATAGTCGAAGGCGGCGGCGATCGGCTCGTACTGGGTGGAAATCTCGGAAAAGCCGATCTTCGCCGCGATCTCGCGCAGCACCGCCTCGGCGCGGGCATTGCCCGCGGCATCATTGTCCACGAAGAACACCGGCCGCCCCAACACCACCGCATCCAGCGCACGGTCCTCGGCCTGCTCGGCGCGGGCCTTCACCATCCTCAGGAAATCCGCGATCACCTCGCGAAAGCCGATGGCGGAACGGCCGACCTGCGTCTTTTCCTCGATCAGCGCACTGCCGAGCACCGATTTGATCGAGCGCAGCAGCCGCCCGTCCTCGCCGCCGACATAGCGGGCGATGGCGGCGCGGCCGATGGTGGGGGTGCCGGACCGGTCATAGAACAGCGCGCTCGGCACCGCCACGGCCTCGCCCTCCAGCGCCGCCAAATGCGGGCCGTTCGCCCCCGCAAGGCCGAGCGTGGTGTTGGAGGTGCCGAAATCGAGGCCGCAGGCGGCGATCATGGGTCTGCTCCCGGAAGACGAAAGGGAGCGCGGTGTCCTACAGCAAAATGGCGAGACTGGCGCCTCCGGATGTCACCATCCACGAAAAAGGCCATGTTCCGCGCGCGGAGAGTGACGCAGAGTGGCGCCATGCCGGCCGTTCGGCCCGGTTTTCGTCCTACCAGCGCATGAGCTGACCCCATGACGACCTTTACACCCCTTTCCGCGCTCGCCGGCGGCGCACTGATCGGGCTTTCCGCCGTTCTGCTGATGCTGCTGGAAGGTCGCATCGCCGGCATCAGCGGCATCGCCGGGCGCCTGCTGCCGCCATGGCAGGCGGGAGCGGGACAGCGCCTCGCCTTCGTGCTCGGCCTCATTGCCGCGCCCTTCACGGTCGAGGCCGTCACGGGCGCTCGCGTGCTGCAAACCGTTTCCGGCAACCTGCCCCTCATGGCCGGCGCCGGGCTGCTGGTCGGCCTCGGGACCGCGCTCGGCAGCGGCTGCACCTCCGGGCATGGGGTGTGCGGCCTTGCCCGGCTCTCGCCGCGCTCCCTGGTGGCGACGCTGACCTTCATGGCCGCCGGCTTCCTCACCGTCTTCATCACCCGCCACGTCATCGGGGGCTGAGCGATGGCACTCGCGGTGAACCTCGCGCTCGGCCTGCTGTTCGGCATCGGCCTTATCGTCGCCGGCATGAGCGACCCGGCCAAGGTGCTGAACTTCCTCGATCTCGCCGGCAGCTTCGACCCTTCGCTGGCGCTGGTCATGGCCGCGGCGCTGGCGGTGACCTTCATCGGCTACCGGCTGGCCTTCCGCCGCGCCCGGCCGATGCTCGCCCCGCGCTTCGAGCTGCCGACCCGGCGCGACATCGACGCCCGGCTGGTCGGCGGGGCGGCGCTGTTCGGAATCGGCTGGGGGCTGTCGGGCTTCTGCCCCGGCCCGGCGCTCGTCTCGCTGGGCTTGAGCGCGCCGGGCACGCTCGCCTTCGTGCCGGCCATGCTCGCCGGAATGTGGGCGGCGCGGGCGCTGACCCGCAACCGCTGAACATGCGAACGGCCGCCGGGTGCGGGTCCCGGCGGCCATCGCGTATCATCGGGACGGCGCGGACGCCGCCCGCCTCACGTCAGGGTCGGCCTCACTTCAGGGTCGGCATCACGAATTCGGCGCCCGAGCGGATGCCGGTCGGCCAACGGGTCGTGATGGTCTTCAGCTTGGTGTAGAAGCGCACGCCTTCCGGTCCGTGCATGTGATGGTCGCCGAACAGCGAGGCCTTCCAGCCGCCGAAGGAGTGATAGGCCACCGGCACCGGGATCGGCACATTGATGCCCACCATGCCGACCTTGATGGAATGCGCGAATTCGCGCGCCGCATCGCCGTCGCGGGTGAAGATGGCGGTGCCGTTGCCGAATTCATGCTCGTTGATGAGCTTCGCCGCGGTGTCGTAATCCGGCGCGCGCACCACGCCCAACACCGGGCCGAAGATCTCTTCCTTGTAGATGCTCATCTCCGGGGTCACGTTGTCGAACAGCGTGCCGCCGAGGAAATAGCCGTCCTCATAGCCCTGAAGCTTCAGCGTGCGGCCGTCGACCACCACCTTGGCGCCCGCGGCCTCGCCGGCGTCGATATAACCCTTCACCTTCTCGAAGTGCTGCTTCGTCACCAGCGGGCCCATCTCGGCCTCGGGATCGGTGCCGGGGCCGACCTTCAGCGCCCGCACGCGGGGCGCCAGCTTCTCGATCAGGGTCTCGGCGGTTTTCTCGCCGACCGGAACCGCCACCGACACCGCCATGCAGCGCTCGCCGGCCGAGCCGTAGGCCGCGCCCATCAGCGCATCGACCGCCTGGTCCATGTCGGCGTCGGGCATGATGATCATGTGGTTCTTGGCGCCGCCCAGCGCCTGGCAGCGCTTGCCGTATTTCGCCGCTGTCTCGTAGATGTAGCGGGCGATCGGGGTCGAGCCGACGAAGCTCACCGCCGAGATGTCCGGGTCGGCGAGCAGCGCATCCACCGCTTCCTTGTCGCCCTGCACCACGTTGAACACGCCGTCCGGCAGGCCGGCTTCCTTCAGCCATTCGGCCAGCAGCAGCGAGGCCGAGGGGTCGCGCTCGGACGGCTTCAGGATGAAGGCGTTGCCGCAGGCCAGCGCCACCGGGAACATCCACAGCGGCACCATGGCCGGGAAGTTGAACGGGGTGATGCCGGCGACCACGCCGAGCGGCTGGCGCAGCGCGTGGCAGTCGACGCGGGTGCCGACGCTCTCGCTCATCTCGCTCTTGAGGAGCTGCGGCGCGCCGGTGGCGAACTCGATCACCTCCATGCCGCGCTGGATCTCGCCCACCGCATCCGACAGCACCTTGCCATGCTCGGCGGTGATGACCTTGGCGAGCTCGTCGGTACGCTCCTCGACGATGCGCAGGAACTTGTTCAGGATGCGGGCGCGGCGCAGCGGCGTGGTCTCGCCCCACGCGACGGCGGCCGCGGCGGCGACCTTCGCCACCTCGCGCACCTCGGCGGCGGAGGCGAGCGCCACCTCGCCCGACTGCCGGCCGGTGGCGGGGTTGAAGACCGCCGCGGTGCGGCCGGTGCCGGGCACGCGGCGACCGCCGATATAGTGGGGAATGCTCTCGACCATGGCGTGACCTCTGCATGGGGCGCCCGGGCGCCCTTTGTGGCGGAGGAAAGCGCCGGACGCTCCCCGCCGATTGCGGACCGGCCCCACCTTATCTATCGTTTTATGCACATCAAGCGCCATATCGGCGCAATCATTGTGCAGAAAACGGCATGCGATGGATTGGGACCTGATCCGCGTCTTCCTCGCCGTGGCGCGCGAGGGTCAGATCCTCGCCGCCGCGCGCAAGCTCGGCCTCAACCACGCGACGGTCGCCCGCCGGCTCGACGCGCTCGAGGCCGCGCTCGGCAGCCCTCTGTTCGACCGCCGCCCGCCCGGCTCCCTGCTCACCGAGGCCGGCGAGCGGCTGCTGCCGGCGGCGGAGCGCATCGAGACCGAGCTGCTTGGCATCTCGGACGCCATGCGCGGGGCCGGCGCCTCGGTCTCCGGCACGGTCAGGATCGGCGCGCCGGACGGGCTCGGCAACCTGTTCCTCGCGCCCGCCCTCGGCACGCTCGCGCAGGCCCATCCCGACCTCGTCATCGAGCTGGTGCCGCTGCCGCGGGCCTTCTCGATCTCCAAGCGCGAGGCCGATCTCGCCATCGGGCTCGACGTGCCGGCGGAGGGGCGGCTCACCGTCACCTGGCTCGGCGACTACACGCTGGGGGTCTATGCCGCACGGGCCTATGTCGAGGCCCATGGCGCGCCGGCAACGCTGGAGGAGGTCGCCCGCCACCGCGTGGTCAGCGGCGTGGAGGACTATGCCTACGCCTCCTCGCTGGACTACGCCCATGTGCTGGCCGGCCGGGCGCAGCGCCTGTTCCGCTGCGCCGGCGTGGTGGGACAGATGGAAGCGGTGCGCGCCGGCATCGGCATCGGCGTGCTGCACGATTTCGCGGTGCGCGACGTGCCGGAGCTGGTGCGGATATTGCCCGCCATCCGCTTTCGCCGCGCCTACCACCTCTTCGCCCATCCCGACACGCGCGACCTCGCGCGGGTGGCGGCGTGCCACGACTTCCTGATCGCGACGTTCCGGGAGAACCGGGAGCGGTTCATCGTGGAGGGGTGAGCAAGGCTGCCAGAGCTCCACCCCCCGTCATCATTCCGGCGTTCCCGTCCAGGCCTATTTCACATAGAAACGAGGAGGATTCGCCCTTCACCCCAGCCTTCTCCCCATGGGGAGAAGGCGCCGGTCGCTGCTGCGGAAAGCCGGGATCGCGTGCCGACCAAGAGGGGCGACCGCCGGGGCGGCCGCCGGACCGATCGCGGATCGGATCGCGGCTATCCCGATAGCGGCGAAACGCGGCCTCAGCTCCTCAGCCCCGGCGCTTCCTGGCCGGTGCGGGCGACATATTCGGTGTAGCCGCCGCCATAGGCGTGGATGCCGTCCGGCGTCAGTTCCAGCACCCGGTTCGACAGCGCGGCGAGGAAGTGCCGGTCGTGCGAGACGAACAGCATCGTGCCCTCATAGGCCGCCAGCGCCTCGATCAGCATCTGCTTGGTGGCCATGTCGAGATGGTTGGTCGGCTCGTCCAGCACCAGAAAATTGGGCGGGTCGAACAGCATGCCGGCCATGACGAGCCGCGCCTTCTCGCCGCCCGAAAGCACCCGGCAACGCTTTTCCACGTCGTCGCCGGAAAAGCCGAAGCAGCCGGCGAGCGCGCGCAGGCTGCCCTGCGCCGCTTGCGGGAAACGGCCCTCCAGCCATTCGAAGATGGTCTGGTCGCCGTCCAGCACCTCCATGGCGTGCTGGGCGAAATAGCCCATCTTCACGCTGGCGCCGACCGCGACCGTGCCGGAATCCGGCTCGGCAGCCCCGGCGATCAGCTTGAGCAGGGTGGACTTGCCGGCCCCGTTCACACCCATCACCGCCCAGCGCTCGCGCCGGCGCAGCTTGAGGTCCAGCCCTTCATAGATGGTGCGGGTGCCGTAGCTCTTGTTGACGCGGGCCAGCGTCACGACATCCTCGCCCGAACGCGGCGCCGGGCGGAACTCGAAGGACACGCTCTCGCGCCGGCGCGGCGGCTCGACCCGGTCGATCTTCTCCAGCTTCTTCACCCGGCTCTGCACCTGCGCGGCATGGGAGGCGCGGGCCTTGAAGCGTTCGATGAAGGCGATCTCCTTGGCGAGCATGGCCTGCTGGCGCTCGAACTGCGCCTGCTGCTGCTTCTCGGCGAGCGCGCGCTGCTGCTCGTAGAAGCCGTAATCGCCGGCATAGGAGGTCAGGCTGCCGCCGTCGATCTCGACGATGCGGTTGACGATGCGGTTCATGAACTCGCGGTCGTGCGAGGTCATCAGCAGCGCGCCGTCATACCCCTTCAGGAAGCCCTCCAGCCAGATCAGGCTTTCAAGGTCGAGATGGTTGGACGGCTCGTCGAGCAGCATCACGTCCGGGCGCATCAGCAGGATGCGGCCCAGCGCCACGCGCATCTTCCAGCCGCCGGACAGCTTGCCGACGTCGCCGTCCATCATCTCCTGCGAGAAGCCGAGGCCGGCCAGCACCTCGCGGGCGCGCCCGTCCAGCGCATAGCCGTCCAGCTCCTCGAAGCGGGCCTGCACCTCGCCATAGCGCTCGATGATGGCGTCCATCTCGTCCATGCGGTCGGGATCGGCCATGGCGGTTTCCAGCTCGCGCAGCTCGGCGGCCACGACGCTCACCGGGCCGGCGCCCTCCATGACCTCGGCGGCCGCGCTGCGGCCGGACATCTCGCCGACATCCTGGCTGAAATAGCCGATGGTGACCCCGCGATCGACCGAGACCTGCCCCTCATCGGGCGGCTCCTGCCCGGCGATCATGCGGAACAGCGTGGTCTTGCCGGCCCCGTTCGGCCCGACGAGGCCGGCTTTCTCGCCCTTGTTGAGCGCCATCGAGGCCTCGATGAAGACGATCTGGCGGCCGTTCTGCTTGCTGATGGAATCGAGACGGATCATGGGAACGGCGCGCTCTGGCAGGAATGAGGATGCGCGCCCATTAACCCATGTTGCGCCGCGGGGAAACCGGCACGCGGGCGCAGGTGCCATGCGGGAGCCCCCGCCGCGACGATCAAGGGCCGTGGCTGGCGCGCCTTGCCCCCTCTCCCGGTCGGGGAGAGGGCTGGGGTAAGGAGCCTCGCGCGCGGCGAAGACGAGCCCGCCCTCCCGCTCACCCGGCGCTGCGCGCCGACCTCTCCCTGCCGGGGACGGGTTAAGAAGGTGCTTGGGGACGGCCTCGCCCAAACAGCGCGATATGGCGCGATATGACGGAGATCGTCGCGCCCAAGGGAACCGCACCTTGTGTGCAGCGCGCTCTCCGCCCTCTACAGCATCATCTCCCGGAACCCGTCCGGGTCGGCCAGCGCCATCATGCGGGCGGCGGCGGCGCGGGCGTAGCGCAAAGTGAGGGCGCGGCGGGTGGCGCCCGGCATCGGATGGTGTGGAGCCTGCCGCTCGATCGCCGCCCCGAAGCCGTCGGCGAGGATGATGCCGACCTCCTCCGGCAGCACCGCGAGCGGAAAATCGGGCGCCACCGCGAAGAACAACCGGTCGCAATGCAGCCGGTAGTCCGGCCATTTGCGATCGGCGCGGAAATCGGCCAGCGAGGATTTGATCTCCACGATCCAGACCTCGCCCCGCCCGTCCAGCGCGACGATGTCGGCCCGCCGCCCGGAGGCGAGCGGCAATTCGGGCACGCCGGTGAGCCCGGCGCTGGCGAGAAGCCGCATCGCCCCGCGCCGGATCGCGAGCGCCATCGGCGACTGGCGGCCATCAACGGGTGCGACGGGATCGGCAAGGGGACCGAGAGGGCCGGTCGGTGGAAGCAGGGCATCGGTCATGTTCCCCTTATACCCCTGCCTCCGCGGCAGCGAAACCTCCATGGCGGCCGCTTGCACGACGCGGGCGGGGCGCCGCAGCGGAACGTCCTTCGTCGATCTGTGCAAGCGGATCGGCGTGCTCTAAGCAGGTGGCGTGCCCCGCCCGAGCCTGCCGATGTCCCTGCCCGACGCCACAGCCGAACCGACCGCTCCCCTGTCCCCCGACGCACGCCCCGCGCCGAGCCTGCGCGATCTGTTCGTCGGCTTCCTTTCGGTGGCGGTGGTAGCCTTTGGCGGGGTGCTGCCCATCGCCCGCCGCGCCGTGGTGGAGCGCTACCAATGGGTGAGCCCGGAGGAGTTCGTCGAGCTGGTCGGCCTCGCCCAGTTCCTCCCCGGCCCGAACATCGTCAATCTCGCCGTGGTCATCGGCGGACGCTTCCGCGGGCCGGTCGGGGCGCTGGTGGCGGTGCTGGGGCTGACGCTGGTGCCCATGGCCATCGTCATCACGCTGGGCGCCCTCTTCACCCGCTATGCCGATGTCGCCATCCTGCGCGACGTGCTGGCCGGCCTTGCCGCCGCCGCCGCGGGGCTGGTGCTAGCGATGGCCGGGCGCATGGCGGAAACGATCTGGCGCCGGCCGACCGTCCATGCGGCGGCGGTCGCGTTCGCCGCCTATGGCGCGGTCGCCGGGCTCGGCCTGCCGCTGGTGCCGGTGATGCTGACCATCGCCCCGGTCTCGGTCGCGCTCGCCTGGTGGCAGATCGCGCGAGCGGCACGGAAGAGCGGTGCGCCATGAAGGTCGATCCGATTCCCGCGCTGGTCGCGCATTTCCTCATGATCTCGCTGTTCGCGGTGGGCGGCGCCAATGCGGTGCTGCCGGAGATGCACCGGCAGGTGGTGGGCGCGGGCTGGATGAGCGATGCCCAGTTCGCGCAGGCCTTCGCCATCGCGCAGGCCTCGCCGGGGCCGAACGTGCTGGTGGTGACGCTGATCGGCTGGCATGTCGCCGGGCTGGCCGGAGCGCTGGCGACGACCCTCGCCATGTGCGGGCCGACCTGCCTGCTGGCCTATGCGGTGGGCGGGGCGTGGCACCGGTTCCGCGCCGCGCGCTGGCGCCGGGCGCTGCAGGCCGGGCTGGTGCCGATGACCATCGGGCTGATCGCGGCGAGCGGCACGCTGCTGGCGGAAGGGGCGGCGCGCAGCTACGGCGCGGTGGCGCTCACCCTCGTCTCGGCGCTGGTGTTGTTCTTCACCCGGCTGAGCCCGATCTGGATGCTCGCGCTCGGCGCCGCGGCCGGGGCGCTCCATCTGATCTGAGGGGCGCTACGGCTCGATCGCGGCGGCATCTTCCGGCCGGGCGAAGGGCGGCACCGCGGCCGTGCCCACCGGATCGGACTTCGGCGGAGGCGCGGCGCGCGCGGCGAGACGGCCGACCTGCCGGAAGGCGAAGACCAGCGCCACCGCACCGAAGGCGAGCGAGCCCACCGCCTGCCCGGCGATGACGCCTTCCGCGCCCCACAACCGGCCGCCGAGCATCACGAAGGGAATGGTGCCGAGCGTCGCCCGCCCCCAGTTGAAGACGGTGGACAGCAGCGGCGCGCCGAGATTGTTGAACGAAGCATTCGCCACGAACAGCGCGCCGATGAAGATGAAGCTGCCCGCCGCATAGACGCAGAAGAAGCCCACCAGATCCGCCCCTTCCGCCGACAGGCCGAAGGAGGTCGCGATCGGATGCCAGTCCAGAGCCATCAGCCCCCATACCGCCACCACATAGGCGATGGTCAGCTTCAGGCAGTCCATTAGCGCCTGCCGCACGCGGGGGTACTGCCCCGCCCCCACATTCTGCCCGATGATCGGCCCGATGGCGCCGGTGAGCGCGAAGATCGGCCCGAAGGCGACCGGGATAATGCGCCCGATCACCGCCCAGGCTGCCACCGCCGCATCGCCATGGGCGGCGAGCGCGAACGTCATGTAGCCATTGCCGACGGGGGTCGCGACATTGGTGAGCACCGCCGGCACCGCGATCGCCGAGATCGGCCGTGCATCGGCGAGGAAGCCGGCCACGCTCGGGCGCGCCACGAGATCGTGCACCTTCACGGTGGCATAGAGGCCGTAGCCCGCCATCATGAGGCGCGACACCACCGAGACGAAGGCCGCCCCCTCAACGCCCCAGCCGAGCGCGAGGATGAAGATGGGGTCGAGCACCGCGGTGGCGAGACCGCCGGCCAGCGTCACCCACATGGCGCGCCGCGCGTCGCCCACCGCGCGCAGGATGCCGGAGGTCGCCATGCCGATGCCGAGGATCGCGGTGGAGGGCAGTACGATGTGGAGGAAGCCGTTCGCCACGTCCCGCGTGCGCCCGCTCGCCCCCAGCACCCCGAGCAGCGCATCCTGCCCCGGCATCGCGAGCGCGGTGACCAGCAGCGTGCCGAGCACCATGTAGACCAGCGAGGAGGCGGCAAGCCGGCGCGCCTCCTCCGGCCGCCCGGCGCCGATGGCGCGCGAGACCACGGCCGAGGCCGCGATCATGATGCCGACCGCCATCGAGGTGGTGAAGAACATCAGCGTGCCGGAATAGCCGATCGCCGCCGCCAGCTCCTGCTCGCCGAGCAGCGAGATGTAGAAGAGGTTCAGCAGGTCGACGATGAACACCGCGACGAGGCCGACCGACCCTGTGGCCGCCATCACCGCGACATGGCGCAGGGTCGAGCCGGTGAGGAAGCGTCCCCGCGCATCGGCCGCGGCGAGCGACGTCGCGGCGGGAGAACGGGCGGAGGAACGGGAGGGCGTGCCGTGATCGGTCATGGGCAGCGATATGGCACCGGCCACGCCACCGCGACAAGGCGTCGGGATGCGAAGCATCGCGTGCAGACCCGCAAGCCGTGAACGCGGCAATTGAGAAGCGTCACACAAATCGGTTATAGGCAGCGCGCCCGAAACCTGCCCCATCCGCCTGCTGCAACAGGCCGGGTGCGGGAACGATACGCCGCCGCACACGCCTTTTCGACCGCGTCACCCGACGCCGTGATCCGCTTGAGCCCTCCGGGCGAGGACCGATCCGCCGATGAGCACCGAAACCGACAAGATCGCCGACACCATCGACGAGCACGCCAAGGCCCGCGTGCTGGTGCAGGCGCTGCCGCACATGCAGCGTTACGACGACGCCATCGTCGTGGTGAAATATGGCGGCCACGCCATGGGCGACGAACAGGTGGCGCGGGATTTCGCGCAGGACATCGTCCTGCTCGAGCAGTCCGGCGTGAACCCGGTGGTGGTTCACGGCGGCGGCCCGCAGATCGGCGCCATGCTGAACAAGCTCGGCATCAAGTCGGAATTCGCCGCGGGCCTGCGCATCACCGATAAGGCGACCGTCGAGATCGTCGAGATGGTGCTGGCCGGCTCCATCAACAAGCAGATCGTCGGCTTCATCAACGAGGCCGGCGGCAAGGCGCTGGGGCTGTCCGGCAAGGACGGCAACATGGTGCGCGCCGCCAAGGTGACGCGCTCCGTCGTCGACCCGACCTCGAAGGAGGAGCACGAGATCGACCTCGGCTTCGTCGGCGAGCCGGAGACGGTGGACACCACCGTGCTCGACCAGATCCTCGGCCGCGAGCTCATCCCGGTGCTGGCGCCGGTGGCGACGGGCATGGAGGGCGGCACCTTCAACGTGAACGCCGACACCTTCGCCGGCGCCATCGCCGGTGCGCTCGGGGCCAAGCGCCTGCTGCTGCTCACCGACGTTCCGGGCGTGCTCGATCGCAACAAGGAGCTCATCAAGGAGCTCACCATCGCGGAGGCGCGCGCGCTGATCGCCGATGGCACCATTTCGGGCGGCATGATCCCGAAGGTGGAAACCTGCATCTACGCGCTGGAGCAAGGCGTGGAGGGCGTGGTGATCCTCGACGGCAAGGTGCCCCATGCGGTGCTGCTGGAGCTCTTGACCGACCTCGGTGCCGGCACGCTGATCCGCCGCTGAGAGCCAGGGGACGGGCGCGGAAACCGCCCCGTCCCGTCCGAACCCGTGTCGTGCCCGGCGCAAGCCGGGCATCGCCGCCGCCGCCATGGGTCGCGGCCCGCGGCCCTTCCCGTCCTGCCCCCCGCTTGCCGGCTCCGCGCACATCGCAGGCTGTGCACATCCCACTTGCCGAATCCTGCCCCGGCGGTCGAAGGTAGGGCCGGCAGGCGGATGGACGGCAGAGCGTGGCGAAGAAAGAGACGAGGCCGAAGCGCCGCGTCGTGGTGCGCAATCTGGAAGGCCCGCGCAGCTGGGCGGTGAGCCTTCTCTGGCTCCTCGTGCTCGGCGGGCTTATGGTCGCCCTGGTCACCGGCCACGGCCCGGCCGGGCTGGTGCCCGACCTGCTGGTAGGCCTCGCGCTCGGCCTGCTCCTCATCATGGGCATATGGATGACGCGCGACGCGCTGCGCCGGCCCTATGCCTCGCTCGCCCTTGTCGGCGACGAGGCGGAGCTGGTTCAGATCGGCCTGTTCGGCATCCGCCGCCGCCGCTTCAGCCGCGAGGCGCTGCAGCCTTGGCTGAACCGGGCGCCGGATGCCGATGGCGGCACCGTCTACCGCGTCTTCGTGCGCCTGCCGGACGGCTCGGCGGTGCCGCTCGGCCACCACGCCGACCGCGCCCGCGCCGACGCCGCCTTCGCCCGCCTGCGCGAGGCGCTGGGCCGCTAGGAACGCCGGGGGCACGCATGGGCGGGATGGCGGCCGGCGGTGCGCCCGGCTAGACTGCGCCGCGACACGAAGGACATCATGACCCACGCTTCCCCGCCTGACGACGCCCGCCCCGCTCACTCCGACGCCGCCGCGACCATGGATGCGCCCGCCTCCGCCGACGCGTTTTCCCCCATCGACGCCTTCTCCCACGTCGATACCTGGGTGTTCGATCTCGACAACACGCTCTATCCGCCCGGCATCGACCTGTGGCGGCAGATCGACGAGCGGATGAAGAGCTACATCGCGAATTTCCTCGGGCTCACGCTGGAGGAAGCCTTCGCGCTGCAGAAGAGCTATTACCGGCAATACGGCACCTCGCTGCGCGGGCTGATGATCGAGCACGGCATGGACCCGGCGGCGTTCCTCGCCCATGTCCACTCCATCGACCTCGCCTCGCTCGACCCCGCCCCGGCGCTGGGCGAGGCGCTGGCGGGCCTGCCGGGGCGCAAGCTCATCTACACCAACGGCTCGCGCCACCATGCCCGGCAGGTGCTCGACAAGCTCGGCATCACCGCGCATTTCGCCGACGTGCACGACATCGTCGCCGCCGAATTCCACCCGAAGCCCCAGGAACCGGCCTATCGCCGCTTCCTCGACGCCTTCGCGGTGGAGCCGACCCGGGCCGCGATGTTCGAGGACCTCTCGCGCAATCTCGAAGTGCCCGCCATGCTCGGCATGAAGACCGTGCTGGTGGTGCCGCACGCCGCCGCGCCGGCCGCTCCCACCCGCGAGGCGTGGGAGAATGAGGGCTTCGACGCCACCCATGTCGATTTCGTCACCGACGACCTCGCGTTCTTCCTCGCCGGGCTGAAGCGCTGAACCGGCGCGGATCCCGGCCGCGCCCCACAACCCCGTTGACAGCGATGTTCCCGCTGTCCCAAGTGCGGCGCGCCCTGCGTACCGCCTGCCGTTTTGAGAGAGTGAGCCATGTCCAGCCAGTTGCAGACCATCATCGAGGACGCGTTCGAGAAGCGCGCCGAGGTCAATTTCGAGACCGGCGGCGACATCCGCCACGCCGTGAACGAAGCGCTGACCCTGCTCGATGCCGGCAAGGCCCGGGTCGCCGAACAGGGCGCCGACGGCAACTGGACCGTCAATCAGTGGCTCAAGAAGGCGGTGCTGCTGTCCTTCCGTCTCAACGACATGGCCCCGATCCCGGGCGGCCCCGGCGGCGCGCACTGGTGGGACAAGGTTCCCTCGAAGTTCGACGGCTGGGGGGCGGCCGAGTTCCGCGCGGCCGGCTTCCGCGCCGTGCCCGGCTCCATCGTGCGCCGCTCGGCCTATATCGCGCCGAATGTGGTGCTGATGCCGTCCTTCGTGAATCTCGGCGCCCATGTCGGCGAAAGCACCATGGTCGACACCTGGGCCACCGTCGGTTCCTGCGCGCAGATCGGGAAGAACGTGCACCTGTCCGGCGGCGTCGGCATCGGCGGCGTGCTGGAGCCGCTGCAGGCCGGCCCTGTCATCATCGAGGACGACTGCTTCATCGGCGCCCGCTCCGAGGTGGTCGAGGGCGTGATCGTGCGGACCGGCGCGGTGCTCGCCATGGGCGTGTTCCTGTCCTCCACCACCAAGATCGTCGACCGGGCGACCGGCGAGGTCTTCGTCGGCGAGGTGCCGGCCTATTCGGTGGTGGTGCCGGGCGCGCTGCCGGGCAAGCCTTTGCCGGACGGCACGCCGGGCCCCTCGCTCGCCTGCGCGGTGATCGTGAAGCGGGTCGACGCCCAGACCCGCGCCAAGACCGCGATCAACGACCTGCTGCGCGACTGAGCCTTTCACGTGGCGTCATCCCGGTGGCGTCATCCCGGCCCAGGCGCAGCCCCGGCCGGGATCGCACGCCCGGTGGATGAGGCCCCCCGGCCGGGCGCACGCCGGGTCGGCCGGAGCCATCCGGTATGACGACATCGTGCCGCCCGGCGCGGTTCCGCCCGGCGGCAAGCCCCGTTACAACTCAGGCGCCGCGCATGCGGCGCCGCCGCACCGACCGAACGCCGCGCTGGAGAGAGACGCCCCCGATGGCCGCATCATCCGCCGACCCGTCCGCTCCCTCGAGCGGCCCCTCTCCCGCCGATCCCGTCATCCTTGCCCGCGACCTCGTGCGCTGCGCCTCGGTGACCCCGGCCGAAGGCGGCGCGCTGACCCTGCTGGGCGGGGTCCTTGCGGCGGCGGGGTTCATCGTGCACCGCATGACGCTCTCCGCTCCCGGCACGCCGGATGTCGAGAACCTCTATGCCCGCTTCGGCACCCGTTCGCCCAATCTCTGCTTCGCCGGCCACACCGACGTGGTGCCTCCGGGCGATCCCGAGCACTGGCGCTTTCCCCCCTTCGAGGGTGCGATCGCGGAGGGCGTGCTGCATGGCCGCGGCGCGGTCGACATGAAGGGCGGCGTCGCGGCCATGGCGGCGGCGGCGATCGACCATGTGAAGGCGACAGGCGAGGCGCTGCCCGGCTCCATCTCCTTCCTCATCACCGGCGACGAGGAAGGCCCGGCCGTCAACGGCACCGAGAAGGTGCTGCGCTGGATGGCCGACCGCGACGAGCGCATCGATCATTGCGTGCTGGGCGAGCCCACCAGCCGGGCGGCGCTGGGCGACATGGTGAAGATCGGCCGGCGCGGCTCGCTGTCGGGCACGCTCACGGTGCATGGCCGGCAGGGCCATGTCGGCTACCCCCACCTCGCCGAAAACCCGATTCCCGGCATGGTCCGGCTGCTCGCGGCGCTGACGGGCGAACGGCTCGACGGCGGCACGACGCATTTCCAGGCCTCCAATCTGGAGGTGGTGTCGGTGGATGTCGGCAATCCGGCCTACAACGTCATCCCGGCCGAGGCGAAGGCGCGCTTCAATGTGCGTTTCAACGAACTGTGGATGCCCGACACGCTGGCCGCCGAGATCGAGCGCCGCCTCACCCGCGCCGCCGGCAACGAGGTGCACTTTTCCGTGGCGTTCGAGCCCCGCTCCAGCGACAGCTTCCTCACCGCGCCCGGCCCCTTCGTCGAGCTGGTGACGGCGGCGGTCGAGGAAGCCACCGGATGCAAACCCGAGCTTTCCACCACCGGTGGCACCTCGGACGCCCGCTTCATCAAGGATTTTTGCCCGGTGCTGGAATTCGGCGCGGTGGGCACCAGCATGCATGCCGCGAACGAATCCACCCCGGTGACGGAACTCGTTGCGCTGAAAGCGGCCTATGCCGGCATCATCGCCCGCTATTTCGAGGCCTTCGGGCGATAGGCCGTGCCCGCTATTTCGTGGTGAGGGCGGGCGCCGTGGCGCTGCCGCTCACGCTGGTGTTCCCGGAGCCGACATAGGCATCGGACTGCACCGAGCCGCTCACCCGCACGCAGGTGCTGCCCCCGGCCACACGGACGAAACCGGGGCCATAGGAGGCGCAGAGCGGATCCTTCGCGGCGGCGGTCGCATTGGCCGGCGCGTTATTACGCCCCGCAAAAGGCTGGCTGCCGGCCTGCGACGGTGTCGCCAGCAGCATCGCGGCAAGCAGCAGGACACCCGCGCCGGCACGATTGACGCCCGCACGGCCCGCCGCCCGCGATTCCTTGCTTTTCCGAGCGTTCATGGCGCCGTTCTCCCATGCCCCGTGACAAGCCAAGCCCCCACAGCAAGCCGAGCCACCACAGCAAGTTCTGGCGCAATTGCGGCCCGAATAGGACGGCAGGGCGCCTCGGACTGTCCGACCCGGCGGCGGACCGCGCCGCGGCGGTGCCGGGCTTCGATCCTGCGGCGTTCCCGCTGCGCCGCCGGCCGCCATCCGGCTCTCGATTCAATGGGCTCCCGGTTGAAGCGATCAGAGCGTTTCCCAACCGCGAAAGCCTATCAACCGGCACGTAAAACGCTCTAGCATGCCCCCGGAATCGGAGTTCCCGCCTTGACCCAGCCTATCCCCGCGACAGACATCCGCCCGGTCCTCGCCGCCAGCACCGCGGTGTTCCGCGACGGGCGCGTGCTGCTGGCACGGCGCGGCACGGCACCGATGAAGGGTGTCTGGACCCTGCCGGGCGGGCGGGTCGAACCCGGCGAGACGCTGGCCGACGCCGCTGCCCGCGAGCTGATGGAGGAGGTCGCGGTCGATGCGCGGATCCTCGGCGTCTGCGGCGCGCTGGACATCATCCATCAGGACCCCGCCGGCGCTCTGGCGGCCCATTTCGTCGTGGTGGTCCATACCGCGCTGTGGCGGGCCGGCGAGCCGCAGACGGGGCCGGAGGCGACCGAGATCGGCTGGTTCGCGCCCGACGCCCTCCCCGTACCGATCACCGATCGGCTGGGGGAGATGGTGGACCTTGCCGCCGCCCTCGCCGCGCGCGCCGCCGCACCGGCGGATGCCGCGCCGTGAGTGCCGCCCTACGACCGGCCGCCCCGGCCCGCGGCCCCGTGCCGGCTGCCGCCTTGACCCTGCCACCTGCGCCGGGCAGGAAGGGAGCCATGCGCGCGCATGCCCTGCTCCTCATTCTTCCCTTGCTGCTCGTCGGCACGCCGCTCGGCGCCCAGCAGCAGGTCGAGGGTGCGGCCCCGCCCTACGATGCCGACATGCAGCATCTCGCCGAGGTGCTGGGCGCACTGCACTATCTGCGCCCGCTCTGCGGGGCGAAGGAGCAGACCCGCTGGCGCGACGAGATGCGGGCTCTGATCGAGGCGGAGACCCCCGCGGAACCGCGGCGCGGCCAGTTCGTCGCCAGCTTCAACCGCGGCTATGACAGCTATTCGCAGGTCTACCGCAGTTGCACGCCCTCGGCACGGCTGGCGGCTTCCCGCTATCTGCAGGAGGGCATGAAGCTGTCGCGCGAAATCGCCACCCGCTATGGCAGCAACTGAGAATTTTTGCCGCAACGCAGCATAAGGGTTGCGCAACCGCCCCTCTCCGGTGTTAACCTTTACGCAAGCTTGGGCCGGGCGACCTGCCGCAGCGTGTTATGGTCGGGGCGCAGGCAGAAGCCGGCCCGGAGATTTGCATTTGTCCATCGTACTCGACTCCCAGTTCGCCGACGGCGAGACCGACCAGCAGGCGGAAGACGAGCGCCACGCTGCGCTTGCCTATCTCGACGAGGCGTGGAACGAGGCGATCTATGATGGCCTCGACGAGGACTGCCTCGCCCAGGCCGCGCTCTTTGCCGCCATCCGCTCGCTGGTTTCGACCTATGGCGAGGAAGCCGCCGCGGGCTTCGCCACCCGCCTCGCCGATCGCATCCGCGCAGGCGAATATACGGTCCCCGAAAACCGCCAGTAGCGACAGTACCTGCCGGCCAGCGACCCGCAGGATGCCTCACGTCCCCGCGCAACAGCCCGCGGCCTTCCTGTGGCACGCAGCGGCCACCGCCTCTTTGTCAGTCCAGCGTCATCTGCTCATGGGTATCGAGCCCGTCCACGTCTGGTCTTGATGCCGTCCCAGTCCGGGTCGCGATGGAAGCTGTACACGGTCGGCCCACGCCCGGATCGAGCGGGGGCAAAACCCGCCGCAGCAGCGGACATCCCCGCCAGCTACGGTCGGCGATCCAGCGCGCAACGTGGGAGTACGACTTCGGAACCCATGGCGATGTCGGGACAGATGGCGAGGTGAAGAGCAGTCCGGTTCGACATGCCCATCGTCACGCAAAGCCGCATCAACGACGAAAAGCGCGGCGACCGATGCCACCGCGCTCCCGAAAATCTCGTCGTCCGAATGCCGCCCGGCCCTGAGGACCGGGGCATCGAAGGGCTGGCCTGGCCTCAGCGGCCGGGGACGACCTTCGGCTTGGCGGGCAGCAGGCCTTCGCGCTGGGCGCGCTTGCGGGCCAGCTTGCGCGCGCGACGGACGGCCTCGGCCTCCTCGCGGGCGCGCTTCTCGGACGGCTTCTCGTAGTGACCACGAAGCTTCATCTCGCGGAAGATGCCCTCGCGCTGCATCTTCTTCTTGAGAGCCTTCAGGGCCTGGTCGACATTGTTGTCACGGACGAGAACCTGCACGTGTGTTCCTCTTCGCGCCTTCGCGTTCCGCGATCCTTGCCTCGCGCACGCGACCTTCGTTTGTAAGCATTCGGGAGACCGGAGCGGGCATCCCGCCGAAGGCAGGACGAGCGGCGCGCCGATCAAGGTGTGGGCAGATAGCAGAACCCATGCGCCTTGTCCACATGGCAGGCGCCAGGAAACACGGCTTTCGTACCAGCCGGTGCGGAGCCGCGCGTCGGGAGAGCTTCCCGGCGGCTCAGCGCCCGGCATAGCCGCGGACGATTACCACCTCGCCCCGACTCGCCGCCTTCCTGAGCGCAAGGGCCTCGCGATTGGCCGGCGCCTCATAGCAGGCGAGCGCGGCGGCGAAATCGTGAAACGCCAGCACCACATTGCGGGTCCGCGCCGTGCCCGCCATCACCTCGTAGCGGCCGCCGCGGACGAGGAACCAGCCGCGATGCGCCTCGATGGCAATGGCGTCCGCACTGATGAAGGCCTTGTAGGTCTCCACATCCTCGACATCGTCGCGCAGGATCCAGTAGGCCGCCTGCTGCGGCGGCGCCGGCCCGTCGGTCCGGCCGAGCGCCGGCTGCGCGCCGGCATAGCCCTCGATCACGATATGCTCGCCGACCGACACCTTCCCGAGGTCGGCGAGGATCTCGCGGCATATCGTCGAGCCGACGCAGGCCTGCGCCGTGGCGTAGTCCGCGAACTCGACCACCGCATTCACCGCGCGAGCCGGCGGCTCCGGCGCCTCATAGGCTCCGCCCAGAACCAGGAACCGGCCGCTGTAGCGCGCTACCGCCGCGAGCGCCCGCGCAAAGCAGGCCCGCACCGCGGCCTGCGCATGCGCGACCTCGCCGATGGTGTCGAGCCGCATCACCCAGTACCCCCTGGCCAAAGGCGCCTCCTCAACGCGCGGCCGAACCCTTGCGGGCATGGTGTCGCGACAAAGGTTGAGGGTTCGTTCGCCCGACGCAGGGGAAGCGAGGTTTTTTGGCCCTTCCGCCCGAATCGCGGGCAGCCATGGCTTCAGAGGGCGGCGGCGATCTCCGCCTGTACCGCGCGGGCGGCTGCGGCCGGATCCGGCGCGGCGACGATCGGGCGGCCCACCACCAGATGATCGGCCCCGGCGCGGATCGCATCGCCCGGCATCGCCACCCTCTTCTGGTCGCCGCTGTCGCTGCCGGCCGGGCGCACGCCCGGGGTCACGATGGCACCGCGCGCGCCGAGAATGCCGCGCACCCGCGCCGCATCGGTGGGCGCACAGACGATGCCGTCGATCCCGATCTCGCGGGCCTGCGCCACCCGGCGATCCACCGTCTGCTCGACACCCGCGGCATAGCCGGCCTCCGCGAGGTCGGCTTCGTCATAGGAGGTGAGCACCGTCACGGCGAGGATGCGCAGCGGGCTGGCGCCCTTGCCCTCCATCGCCGCGCGCATGGTCTGCGGATAGGCATGAACGGTCAGGAAGGTCGCGCCCAGCGCAGCGATGCTCGCGACTCCATGGGCGACCGTGTTGCCGATGTCGTGCAGCTTGAAGTCGATAAAGACCTTCTTGCCCTCGGCGATGAGTTCGCGCGCGAAGCTGAGGCCCCCGGCATAGCCGAGCTCGTAGCCGATCTTGTAGAAACTCACCGTCTCGCCCAGCCGGCCGACAATGGCCTCCGCCTGCCGCACCGAGGGCAGGTCCAGCGCCACGATCAGGCGATCGCGCGGATCGGCAACGGGTTGAAGCGCGGGCATGTGGAGCACTCCGGCAGCAGGAACGGGCTCCCCGCGTGGTAGCGGTCCCCGCGTCCCGGCGCAACCGCCGGGGTTGCACGACGGACCTCCCCCGTCGTCCGGAAAGGCCGCGCGCTTTTCGCCGCCCCGGACCGCGGCACGCCCCTTGTCACCGGACGGCCAAAGGCGATCCGGGATCGCGCCCCCGCCGGGATGACCTCCTTCAGCGGCGCCCGATCCCGACTTACCGGCTCCGCCTGCGGCCGGGATGACGGCGTGGGGAGGAGAGGCGCAGCGGAATGATGGAATGTCGGCCCCTCGCCATCCCGGCACGGCGGAACGCGCTCCTCGTCACCCCGCAATGGCAGCGTCGCGGTCACCGAAGCATGGTCCCGGCTTCTGCGGCTTCGCCTTCAGCCGGGTGAGGAATGAGAAGGTTTCACCGCCTGAAATGACGGGTGGGAGCGAAAACATGGCGTCCGGAGCGCGGGAGGCGACAGCGCAGGCGGGGAGCGGGAGCATCAGCCGGCAGCACGAACAAGCAGAGCCAGCGCCCTGGTTCAGCCAGCCCTGCGCCCGGCCTCCGCGACCAGCTTGCCCAGCACGCCGCGCAGGAATCCGGCGGTGCGCTCGTCCTTCAGCGCACCCGTGTCGTCGAAAGCCTGCCCGGCGCCGCCGACGGAGGCCTGATCGCCCAGCACCAGCGCGCCGAGGCCGAGCGCCAGTGTCTGGCGCAGCATGATCGAGGCGCGATAGCCACCCATCGCGCCCGGCGAGCTGCAGCCGATGGCCCAGACCGGCCCCTTGAAGGGATCGCCCTCGCCGCCTTTGACGCGGCTTACCCAGTCGATTGCGTTCTTCAGGAGCGGGGGAATGCCCGCATTGTATTCCGGCGTCACCACGAAGACGCCATGGGCGCCCGCCAGCCGGTCGCGCAGCGCCTTTGCGGGAGCCGGCACGCCGTCGGCAGCTTCCTCGTCGCCATTGTAGATCGGCAGGGGATAGTCGGCGAGCGAGAGAAGCTCTGCCTCCGCTCCCGCTGCGGCCAGCTCCTTCGCGGCCAGCGCGGCGAGCTTGCCGGAAAAAGCGCCGGTGCGGATGGAGCCGGCGAAAACGACGATGCGCGTGGCCATGAAATACCTCCTCAGCCGTTCAGCGGAGCGGAACGGTAGACCCAGACGCAGGCCGGGGGAATGTTGCGCCAGATGCGCCGGCTGCGATTGGCGCGCAGCGGAATCTCATCCAGCGGCAGCGGGGAAACCACCGCATAGGTGAACTGGATCAGCGGAGCATCCTTCACGCACAGGCCGAAGGCCTGTTCGCAGAGCGAACGGCGCTCCGGCACCGGACGGGTGAAGAGCGGCAGGCTGGAAACCACCGCGACCGCCTTGGCGTCGAGCTGGCCGTCCAGCGTGCGCGCCATGTTGTAGGCGTCGCCGCGTATCACCGTCGCGAGCGGGTAGCGCTGCTTCAGCAAGGTGCAGAATTGCGGGTTGTATTCGATCAGCACGAGGCGTTCCTCGGCGATGCCGCGCTCGATCAGCGCGCTCGTCACCGGGCCGGTGCCGGGGCCGAGTTCGATGACCGGACCGGCCTGCCCGGGATCGACATAGGACGCCATCTTTCGTGCGAGCGCCCGTCCGGAGGGCGAGACGGCGCCGGTGCGCAACGGATTCTGGAACCAGGACTGCAGAAAGCGGATTTCATCGGGATGCTTACCGGCAATGTGCTCGCCGGAAAGGGAAGCGTCGGAGACGGAACGATCCAACATGCGCACTCCTGAAGGCCTGCAGCCGCGATAATGGCACCTCGCCCCGCCGGACGGAAGCCCGGCGGCACACCCCGCCACCGGGGTCGCCGCACTGTGGCGCCCGGCTGAGCCGGCCCCGCATGGGGGTGCAGGGCCGTCCGGGTTCCGGCCGGACCGCATCCGGCCGTGCCGGCCTCGTCGTCCTAGGCCATCGCGATTACGATTGCATTACGACGCCGGCGCACGGGCCGCTCCGCGTCGCGACGCCGCGGGCGGTCTGAGGCAATGATCGCTCCGGAAGCAGCAGCGCCGGGTTGCCGGCTCCGCGCAGCCACCAGCCTATTCGGCCTCGCCGGCGAAGAAGTCCTTCACCTTGCCGAAGAATCCAGTGGCTTCCGGGTGTGTCTCGCCGGAGCATTCTTTCTCGAATTCCATCAGCAATTCGCGCTGGCGCTTGGTGAGCTTCTGCGGGGTCTCGACGACGACCTGCACATACATGTCGCCGAAATTGCGCGTGCGCAGCACCGGCATGCCCTTGCCGGTCAGGCGGAAGCGCTTGCCGGTCTGGGTGCCTTCGGGGATCTTCACCTTGGTCTTGTCGCCGTCGATGGTCGGCACCTCGACGCCGCCGCCGACCGCGGCCTGCACCATGGAGATCGGCACCCGGCAGAACAGGTCGGCACCGTCGCGCTGGAAGAACTCGTGCGGCAGGATGGAGAGGAAGATGTAGAGGTCGCCGGGCGGCCCGCCGCGCGCGCCGGCTTCGCCCTCATTGCCGAGCCGGATGCGGGTGCCGTCCTCGACGCCCGCCGGAATCGCGACCTTTAGGGTGCGCTCCTTGGTCACGCGCCCGGCGCCGGCGCAGGCCGCGCAGGGGTCCTCGATCACCTGGCCGCGGCCCTGGCAGGTCGGGCAGGTGCGTTCCAGCGTGAAGAAGCCCTGGGCGTGACGGATCCGGCCCGACCCGCCGCAGGCGCGGCAGGGCTTGGGCTGCGTGCCCGGCTTGGCGCCGGTCCCCGAGCAGGCCTCGCAGGTGATCGAGGTCGGGATCTTTATGGTGGCGTCCTTGCCGCCATACGCCTCCTCGAGCGTGATCTCCATGTTGTAGCGCAGGTCCGCGCCGCGCTCGCGCCCGCCCGAACCGCGCCCGCCCCGCCGGCCGCCGGCCATGCCGAACAGGTCGTCGAAGATGTCGGAGAAGGTGGAGGCGAAGTCCGCCCCGAAGCCAGGGCCCCCGGCGCCGCCATTCTCGAAGGCGGCATGGCCGAAACGGTCATAGGCCGCTCGCTTCTGCGGGTCCTTCAGGCACTCATAGGCCTCGCTGACCTCGCGGAATCGAATCTCGGCCTCGGCGTCGCCCGGATTGCGGTCGGGATGCCACTTCATGGCGAGCTTGCGGTAGGTGCTCTTCAGTTCCCCGTCGGTGACGGCGCGGGAGACTTCGAGCACCTCGTAATAGTCGCGCTTCGACATGGGTGCGCGCGGGCTCCGGTGGTGCGCCAGTGGCAGACCCAGTGGCGGAAGGGGGATCGGACGGCCCGCGGCACCCCTCGCGGGTGCCATCCGACCGCTCCCATGGGGATGGCGGCCGCTGGACCGGAACGCTGGAGGGCGATCCGATCGGAAGATCGCCCTCTAAACTGGAGTGCCCGGGGCTGGCCCGGGCACCATGTCGTGGGCAGGCGAAGCCCGGAACGGGGGCGTCAGGCCGACTTCTTCTTGTCGTCGTCCACCTCGGTGAACTCGGCATCGACCACGTCCTCGCCCGGAGCGTCGGATTTGGACTCACTGCCCTCCTCACCGGACTGACTGTACATCGCCTCGCCGAGCTTCAGCGACACCTGGGCAAGGGTATTGGTCTTGGCGGCGATCGCCTCGGCGTCCTCACCCTCCAGCGCCGACTTGAGGTCGGTGATGGCGGTCTCGATGGCGCCCCTGTCGTCGGCGCCGATCTTGGTGCCGTGCTCGGAGAGCGCCTTCTCGGTGGAGTGGACCAGAGCCTCGCCATGGTTCCTGGCTTCCGCCAGAGCCTTGCGCTTCTTGTCCTCGGCCGCATGGGCCTCGGCGTCCTTCACCATCTTGTCGATGTCGTTGTCGGACAGGCCACCGGACGCCTGGATGCGGATCTGCTGCTCCTTGCCGGTGCCCTTGTCCTTGGCCGACACATTCACGATGCCGTTGGCGTCGATGTCGAACGCGACCTCGATCTGCGGCACGCCACGCGGCGCCGGGGGAATGCCGACGAGGTCGAACTGGCCGAGGATCTTGTTATCCGCAGCCATTTCACGCTCGCCCTGGAACACGCGGATGGTCACCGCGGTCTGGCCGTCCTCGGCAGTCGAGAAGGTCTGGCTCTTCTTGGTCGGGATGGTCGTGTTGCGGTCGATGAGGCGCGTGAACACACCGCCCAGCGTCTCGATACCGAGCGAGAGCGGGGTCACGTCGAGCAGCAGCACGTCCTTCACGTCGCCCTGCAGAACGCCGGCCTGGATCGCGGCGCCGATGGCGACCACCTCATCCGGGTTGACGCCCTTGTGGGGCTCCTTGCCGAAAAACTGCTTCACGATCTCCTGCACCTTGGGCATGCGGGTCATGCCGCCGACGAGGACGACCTCGTCGATCTGCCCGGCGGTGAGGCCGGCATCCTTGAGCGCCTTGCGGCAGGGCTCGACGGTGCGCTGGATGAGATCGTCCACCAGCGCCTCGAACTTGGCGCGGGTGAGCTTCATCGTCAGATGCTTCGGACCCGACGCATCGGCGGTGATGAAAGGCAGGTTGATCTCGGTCTGGGTGGCAGAGGACAGCTCGATCTTCGCCTTTTCCGCCGCTTCCTTCAGGCGCTGAAGGGCGAGCTTGTCGTTGCGCAGGTCAATGCCCTGCTCCTTCTTGAACTCGTCGGCAAGATAATTGACGAGCCGCATGTCGAAGTCTTCGCCGCCCAGGAACGTGTCGCCATTCGTGGACTTCACTTCGAACACGCCGTCGCCGATCTCCAGCACCGACACGTCGAAGGTGCCGCCGCCGAGGTCATAGACCGCGATGGTTCCGGCCGACTTCTTGTCGAGGCCATAGGCGAGAGCGGCCGCGGTCGGCTCGTTGATGATGCGCAGCACCTCGAGGCCGGCGATCTTGCCTGCGTCCTTGGTGGCCTGGCGCTGGGCGTCGTTGAAATAGGCCGGGACGGTGATGACCGCCTTGTCGACCTTGTCGCCTAGGAAAGCCTCGGCCGTCTCCTTCATCTTCTGCAGGATGAAGGCGGAGATCTGCGAGGGGGAATATTTCTTGCCGTCCGCTTCCAGCCACGCGTCGCCATTGTCTGCACGCACGATGGAATAGGGAACGAGCTTCTTGTCCTTCTCGACCATCGGGTCGTCATAGCGGCGGCCGATGAGGCGCTTCACCGCGAAGAAGGTGCGCTCGGGATTGGTCACCGCCTGGCGCTTGGCCGGCTGGCCCACCAGGCGCTCGCCGTCCTCGGTGAAGGCGACGATGGACGGCGTGGTGCGTGCACCTTCCGCGTTCTCGATCACCTTCGGCGTCGAGCCTTCCATCACGGCGACGCAACTATTGGTCGTGCCGAGATCAATACCGATGACTTTCGACATATACTCTCTCCTTCCGGCAGGCCGGCCGGGCCTCGTTAAGCACCCGGAGCAGAACGGTTGTGGCTGTCGCCGACGCCGCGCCCTCGGACCGGCCCCCAATCAAACAGGGTACGGCGTGTATCCCACACCGTTCCGGGCGGATATAGGGGCACCCCGCTGGCCCCGCAAGAAGCTTCCAACACGGAAAAATGACGGCGACGCACCCGCCGCCGTCCCACATCCGATACCCGCCGGCGGAACGCTCAGGCCGCGGCCTGAGCGGCGAGCCTGAAGCGCCCGGCCAAAGCCTTGAGCGTCGGGACCTGGCCGGCAAGTTCCCTCCAATGGCGCGGGTCGAGCTCCATGATCGCGACGGTCTCAGCCGGGAGCGGGTTTTCGGTTACCGCGTCCCACTCGATCGCCCCCCACCCGATCGGCAGGTGCAGGTCGCCCTCCCCGAACGCCACCGCCTCTGCGGGATCATAGGTCCAGAGCTGGGACGGGCGGCCGAAGGAATCGTGCAGATGCAGGTGCCGGGCATAGGGCGCCAGTGCGGCTATCTCCGGCAGCGGATCCAGCCGGTCCTGCGCCGCACGGATATAGGCGTGGCTCACATCCAGCGTCGCCGCGACGGCCGGATGGTCGATTGCCGCCAGTTCACCGGCGAGCTTCGAAGGGGTCGCGGTCTCGCGCACATCGCCGAAGCGGAAAATGTTCTCCACGCACAGCAGTACGCCCGCCGCCTGAGCGATGTCGCCCGCCGTAGCGAGCGCCTCGCGCTGCCGGGAATAGGCGACCTCGACATCGTCCTGGCCGCGGACCGAGCCGGTATGGACCACGAGATGCTTCGCCCCGATTGCGGCGGTCAGCTCGATGCTGGCCGCCAGCACCCGCTCGTGGCGCGGCAGACGCTCGACATTGTCCATGAGGTTGACGGAAAGCGGGCCATGGACGCTCGCCTTCAACGAACGGCCAGCAAGGATCCGGGCCAGATCCTTAACGCGGCTGTCCAGCAGCCGGCCATTGACCATCAGATGCCAGGCATAGACCGGCAGTTCCACCACATCGACGCCGAGCGCCTCCGCCTCGTCGAGGCCCGCGGCGAGGTCGTCGAATTCGGGGCTGCCTTCACGAAGCGAAAAACCTGTGGCGATGATGGGGGAAACGGTCATCTGCATCTGCATCGTTTGGTTGTTCCTTGTCGTTGGATCGACGTCGTCGGATCGACACCTCCTCGCGGAGTGTCGGGCACCCGAACCTGCGGCATCCCTGATGCAGGTCCGGGCGCGCTTTATGGCACGGCAGGGCGCCGGCGTCGAAAGCGGGCGCGATCGGGGCTGCCCGGAGGGCCGCCCTCAATCCTCGTCGTCCTCGTCGTCTTCTTCGTCCTCCTCCTCTTCCCACGCGGAGGTGATCCAGCCGATCGAAGCGCCGTCCGGCGCCTTCACGATCGCCATGCGACCGACGCCGGGCACGTCGAAGGGCGGGCGCACGACGGTGCCGCCGGCTTCCTCGACCAGCGCGACCCGCACATCGACATCATCGACCTCGACATAGGCGAACCAGTGCGAAGGGGTGCCTTCGAAATCCGCGCTGGTCATGGGCAGGATGCCCGCCACCATCTCCTCGTCGGCGAGGCACACCCAGTAGGGGGCCGCTCCTTCTTCCATCGGCATTTCCTCGAAGGTCCAGCCGAGGGTCGTGCCGTAGAAGGCCTTCGCGCTCGCGACGTCCCACGTCCGCAATTCGTTCCACACGAAGGTTCCGTGTTCGGGCAAGGTCAGATCGTCGGACATGGCGGTTGCTCCCAGCGCGGCTGCGCGTTCGGCGTGATGGTGACAGGGTAGCGACGTTACACGACGGAGATGTTGCATCGACCGGCCCCGGGGGTCCACTGGCGAGTTTCTCCGGCATGCCGTGCCGGGGGGATTGACCGGGCTATCACTTGCAGTGTGACACGAACGTCTCTAGATCGGGGGACGTCGCACCCTGCCGAGGCGGCGAAACTCTCCCCGAGCGATGCATCTCCATCATCATCCATTCTGCCCCCACTCCCGCTTCGTCCGTCTCCTCCTGAGCGAGTACGGGCTTGAGCCGACCCTCGTCGAGGAGCGCGTCTGGGAGCGACGGCCGGACTTCCTCATGCTCGATCCCGCCGGCGCCACGCCGGTGCTGGTCGAGCCGAACGGCTTTGCCGTGCCGGGCGCCACGATCATCGGTGAATATATCGACGAGACGCGCGGCGCGAGCTATGGCGACCGCCGCATGCTGCCCGTCGACATCGGTGCGCGGGTCGAGGTGCGGCGGCTCGCCGCCTGGTTCAACGACAAGTTCTTCCTGGAAGTGTCCGAGCCGCTGGTGCGCGAAAAGATCTTCAAGCGCTTCATGCCCCGCGAATTCGGCGGCGGCCCGCCGGACATGCAGGCGATCCGCGCGGCCCGCGCCAATGTCCGCTATCATCTGCAATATATCGGCTGGCTGCTGAAGGCGCGGAACTGGCTCGCGGGTGACCGCCTCTCCTATGCCGACCTTGCCGCAGCCGCCCACATCTCCTGTGTCGACTATCTGGGCGACGTGCCGTGGGACGAGGACGAGACCGCCAGGACCTGGTATGCGCGGATCAAGTCGCGCCCCTCCTTCCGCCCGCTGCTGGCGGTGACGATGGCCGGCATTCCCCCCTCCGCGACCTACGCGGATCTCGACTTCTGACGCCGGAAGCGGCGAAGGTCCTTCTGTTCGACCTCGCCCGGAGCGAGGGGTTCGACGCCGCCGGCATCGCTGCCCCGGATGCCATCCCGCAGGCCGGACCGCGCCTGAAGGAGTGGATCGCGACCGGCGCCCATGGCGACATGGACTGGATGCCGGAGACTGCCGAACGCCGCGCCAGCCCGCGGGCGCTGTGGTCCGAGATCGGGGCAGTGCTGATGCTTGGCCTCAATTACGGACCGGACCAGGACCCCCGCCACGTCCTCGCCGAGCGCAGCGCCGGCGCCATTTCGGTCTATGCGCGCGGCGACGACTATCATGAGCTCATCAAGGGCAAGCTCAAGCGCATCGCTTCGCGCTTCGTGCCGCGTGCCGGCGGCGACGTGAAGGTCTTCGTCGATACCGCGCCCCTCATGGAAAAGCCCCTCGCCGCGGCCGCCGGGATCGGCTGGCAGGGCAAGCACACCAACCTCGTCTCCCGTGAGCGGGGCTCCTGGCTCTTCCTCGGCGCCATCGCCACCACCCTGGCACTTCCGCCTGATGCGCCCGAGCACGACCATTGCGGCTCCTGCCGTGCCTGTCTCGACGCCTGCCCAACGGCGGCGTTTCCCGCCCCCTACCGCATCGACGCCCGGCGCTGCGTCTCCTACCTCACCATCGAGCATCGCGGCCCGATCCCGCATGGCCTGCGCAAGGCGATCGGCAACCGGATCTATGGCTGTGACGACTGCCTCGCCGCCTGTCCGTGGAACAAGTTCGCCGCCCTTGGCCGTGAAGCCCGCCTTGCCGCCCGGACCGAGAACCGGGCACCCGCGCTGGCGGAACTCGCCCGGCTTGACGATGCAGCGTTCCGCCTGCGCTTCTCGAAAAGCCCGATCAAGCGCACGGGCCGCACCCGCTTCCTGCGCAACGTGCTTGTCGCGATCGGCAATTCCGGAGACGCCGCGCTCGTGCCGGATGCCATCTCGCTGCTCGCCGACCCTGCCGCACTGGTACGCGGTGCCGCGGCGTGGGCGCTGGGCGAACTTTTGGCACCAGGCGCGTTGGAAGAACTGCGCACAGCCCATCTGGCGAGCGAAGACGATCCGCAGGTGCGGGCGGAATGGCTCGCTGCCGGTTCCATGTTAGGAGACCCCCCCGCCCACCAGAGCGCGAACACGTCATGACGACGCTTCTCTGCCTCGGCTACGGCTATTGCGCGCAGCGCTTCGTCGCCCTTCACGGCGACGGCTTCACGCGCATCCTCGGCTCGACGCGTGAGGCCATGCCGAGCCCTGCCGGACGGGTCGAGCTCATTCCCGCCGCTTCCCCCGCACTGATCGACGCCGCCGGTCGGGCGGACGTCCTGCTCGTTTCCGCCCCGCCGGGCGAAACCGGCGATCCGTTCGCCGCAAAGCTCGCGCAAGCCCTCGATCGCGCCGGGAGCGGCGTGATCGCCTATCTCTCCACCATCGGGGTCTACGGCGATTCCGGCGGGGGCTGGATCGACGAAGACAACGCCCCGCCCGCCACCAATCCGCGCGGCCGCCGCCGGCTGGAGGCGGAAGCCGAATGGCGCGCGCTCGGCGAGCGGCGGCAGCGTCCGGTCGCCCTGCTGCGGCTCGGCGGCATCTACGGGCCCGGCCGCAATGCGCTGGAGGACCTGCGCAGCGGCAAGGCGCGCTGCATCGAGCGCGAGGAGCAGGTGTTCAACCGGATCCATGTCGACGACATCGCCAATGCCCTCGCCGCAGCCATCAAGACCGGCTTCGACGGAGCGGTGAACGTCGTCGACGACGAGCCCTCCCCTTCCTGCGCGCCCGTGCGCTACGCCGCGGAATTGCTCGGCATCGCGCCACCGGCACCGGTTCCCTTTGCCGAAGCCGCATCTGCCATGTCGCCCATGGCGCTGTCGTTCTGGCAGGACAACCGCCGCGTCCGCAATGAGCGCCTCAAGTGCCGGCTCGGCGTCACGCTGCGCTACCCGGACTATCGCGCGGGCCTCGCCGCCCTCCACCAAACGAACCGGCGATAACCAGACACAACGGCAACCCGCGCACGGACACCCTCTGGACAGCAAGGGGCTCAAGACCCATCCCGCGCACCGTACCCGCCGCTCCAGCGCAATGCGGCGAACGCCTCGCAGGAGTCGCGCCAAATGATTGCCCTGAGCCTCGGCGTCCACCTCGTTCGCGTTACGGATGGGGGCGCGGAGTGGATGTGAATGCTGGCCGTGCGGACGGGGCGGACGCAATGTACCGTCGGCGCCTGGTCGGCCGAGGCCGGGCATCGGACAGGTTCGGCGAAGAGCCTGATGCCTGCCTGTTGTGGGGAACGCTGCGAACAGTTGCCCGCATCGAAACCCTCGGCTATGAAAGGCGCGTTCTCAGGGCATTTACATTCGCCCCGGGCACCCGTAGCTCAGCTGGATAGAGCGTTGCCCTCCGAAGGCAAAGGTCGCACGTTCGAATCGTGCCGGGTGCGCCAATTATTTCAAATACTTAGCTGCTCAGACACCTCTGCCCGAGTGAAGCTACTCACCAAATACTCACCAAAACGGCCGCACCTAGGCGCGGCCGTTCTGAAGCTGTCGGTCCGGCAGGATGGTCAGGCGGCGGTCTGTTCAACGGGATCGTCTATCCTCTCGAATTCGACCGTCACCGGGGCTGGATCAACCGCTTCAGCCTTCCATGCCGCCTTTGCAGAGCGGACCGCGTGCACCTCTTCCAACACCTCCGGCGGATCAACGATCCGACCCTGGCTGTAGCCCCACGACAGGCTCCCTTCCCGCATGGCCGGCAGCCGCACGGAACCGGAGAGCACGTTCGGGGGCGCCACCACGGGGTCGGCCGGGCGATATTCAATCCGGCGGAACGCACAGCGGTGAACGGGTACATGCGAGCGCACAGCCCATAGCGGGTTATGTCGAGGGTCGCTTACCCTGGCTACGCCCACATCTGCCCCGGTCGGCTGCACTAGGCTCTGATTGTCCAGCGGCTGCGACATGCCCTCCGCAACCCAGAGGAATTCAACCCGGTCGCTCAGCACTTCCCGCTGCCGGCGGGGGAACCGTGCGTGTGCCTCCGTGCGCGCAATCGGTGGCTTGCTGGTGGGAAGATCGGCGTTCGCCGCGTCGACAATCAGGTCGGCACCAGCGACCGCCTCCATCAGATCAACGAAGATGCCCACGAGGTGCGGATACTCCTTCGCAAGCCGTTTGGCGGCGGCATCGCGCGCGGCCAGCGCGTGCTCGTAGCGCTCAACCCGCATGACTTCCTGCGCCTGCTTCTGGGCTTCGGCACGACGCTCCTCGAGAGCCTCGACATAGAGCCGTGCATCCGCCAGGCGGTCGGAGGCCGCGGCAAGGGCCTGCTTGTGACGCGCGCGGTCGGGCTCGCTCGCCGTCAGCATAGCCCTGCGCTCACCCTGAAGGCGCTCGACCTCGGCGCCGGCTTCGGCCACGACTGCACGGGCGTCTTCCACGGCAGTGGCGAGATCGGCCGGCGATCGCTGCGGGTCTTTCAGGATGTTCTTCAATGCGTCGAAGATCTTCATCGTCGTCTCCATTGGAGGGTGCAGGAGTTGGCAGATTGCGTGGTGCCTGCGCTTGTCGTCAGCCGGTGCCCTGAAGGCCCATATCGAGGCTCCAGTCGCCAAAGATTGATCCTTGCGGCGTGACGTTGGCCTTGGTGCCGGGCGGTGCGTTGGCGAATCGGACGTTCAGGGTGGCCCCGCCGCGAACGGCGGAGCCTGCATCGGCCTGCCGCACACCCCGCTCCATGGCGTAGAGGCTCGGACGATCGGACAGGGCGCCGTACCGCCCGCGCGACGGTTGGGACGGCGTAGCCGGCGCCGAATTGAGTGCCGGAGCGCCGCGTGGGCGATTGGTCGGCTGGACCGTCTCCCCATGCGGGCCGTTGGTGGCCGGCGTGTTAATCGACGGCACCGTGAACGATAGGCTTTCCCACAGACCCTTGATGCGATCGATGATCCGCTTGAAGGGGCCGAACAGATTTTCCTCAAGGAACCCGCCAAGCCACGATAGCGCATTTTCCAGCGCGCCCCGCAGGTCCGTGCCGAATGTCTCGTCCACCACCGCGAGCAGGCCCCGGATGATCGACTTGAGGGTCTCGAACACCCCCGTCCATATCCCGACGATGCCTCCGAACACGTCGCCCGAGAACATCGTCTTGAAGCCGTTCCAGATGCCCGAGACGCCTGCGGAAAATTCCTGCCAGTTGTTCAGCGCTCCGGCGATGGCCGCGACGCCGAGGATTACAGGCCAGCCGCCGAGGGCGAGAAGGGAGGCGCCAGTGCGCACGATGCGGCCGGCAACGGTGCCGATCGCCCACGCCGTCTTCAGGAGCGGCAGCCACACAGGTGAGGAGAGAATGGCAGCAAAGCCGATGAATGCGTTCCTCCATCCACCGATTTTACCAATCGCCCAGTCGATGCGCCTGAAACCTCGCTCGGTCTGCTCGACAAAGCCCTTGATGTCGAAGTCCTTGAAGGCGTCACGCAGGCTCTCCACGACCTGCCGAATTTTAAGGGCAATCCATTGGCGGTTGACGGCAATCCATTCCCGGAACTGCCCGAGCATCGGCGTCATGACCGGCTCCAGTTCCGAGCCGATGGTGAGGCCGAGACCGTGGAGGGAGGTCCCGGTCTTGTCGATTTCATCGCTCAGCCGCTTGGCGCGCTTGATGTCCTCTTCCGACAGGATGATGCCCATCTTCCGGGCTTCCGCCGCCAACTCTTCGAGCCCCCGCTTCCCGTCCGCCAACATCGGCACCAGCGCGGCGCCGCTCTCCCCGAAAAGTGCCATAGCCATGCGGGCGCGCAGCGCCGGGTCGGTGTTCTTCTCGAACGCCTTGGCAAGCTGCGGCATGATCGTCGCAAGAGGCTTGATGTGCCCCTTCGCGTCCTTGGCCGAAATGCCGAGTTTATGCAGAAGCGCGGCGGCATCCTTGTTCTTGCCACGGCTCGCATCGACCATCGTCTTCTGAAGCCTGCTGAGGCCAGCATCGAGGGCGCCAGCCGAAGCGCCGCTCGCCTGTGCGGCGTAGCGCCACTCCTGAAGCTTCTCCCCGGACACCCCGAGCCGCCCGGCCACGTCGGACACCTCGGCTCCAGCGGCGGCGAACGACTTCGCGGCGGAATAGGCCGCCGTCGCAACCGCGCCGAAATAGGTGGCCACTCCGAGCGCCGCGACAGACCCCACGGCAGCGAAATTCCACGCCACCGTCTTCAGTGCGCCGCCGACCCCAGCCAGAGCTCGGCCCGTCAGGACCGATGCCGAACGCAGCCCGCTCATGTCTGAGGCCACGCGCTTCAGAGCGGGATTACGTGCGACCCCCGCCATGGTCGCACTGATGCGTGCCAGTGTCGGGGAGACGCGATCGCTGATTTCGGCAACGCCGCGGATGTCGAGAGGCTGGCTCATGCTCGATCCTCTGCCTTTCTGTTGCGCTCCATGAAGGCGACCGTGTCCTCATGGTCCTGAACAAGTTCCAAGAGCGGCTTGGCGAGGTAGTGATCCGGCGTGGCCCGCCAAAACCACGCCAGATCGAAAGCCAGCCTCACGACGTCGGAGGGATGGTCGAATCCCCGAAAAAAGGTGCGAGACCGACGGCTAGGCGGATGAGGTCCCCACCGCCGAGCTTGTCGACCGCCATGGGCGTGAGTGCAGGTTTCGCGAGCAGCACCGCGTATTGCGCCACGCGGTCCATATCGAAGTCGATCGCCCCCGACGGCAGGGACATGAAGGGAAGGCCGATCCGGCGGATTTCAGCGCCCGTCGGCTCCCTCAGTTCGACCTCCTGAACTTCTTCTCCAAAGGCGGTGGTCGAACGGGAAAACGTAATCGTGGTCATGAGATCTCTCCATGAAGCGCCGTACCGGCACAGAGGGCTTGATGAGGCAGGAGGCTGGATGGCTGCCACGCGAGGACGTCAGCCTCGTCCGCGAAGCCGAGACGAACGGCCTCACGACCGGACATGACCGCAGCCGCATCGAGGAGTTGCTCGATCGTCTCCGAGTGCAGGCCAGTCCGCGCGGCGTAGATCGCCACGATGTCCAGGGCCATGCTGGCGCAGGCATCGGCGCGATAGGCGACACCGGCCGCAATGAGCTGAAGCGCCTTGTCGGACGTCATGGAGACCTGCCGGGGCCGGTGGATCATCATCTCCGCCCCGGCCCGCATCACGACGTGATCACCGGCCATGGCGATGATGGAAGCGGCCGATGCAGCAAGCCGGTCGATGATGATGGTCACCGTCGCCGGATGTTGCGCGAGCAAGGCCCAGATCTTCAGACCCTCGCCGAGGGATCCGCCGCCGCTGTTCAGTCGAACCACCACCGGCCCGGCCATCTCGGCGAGCGCCGCCTCTACATCTGCGGCGCGGATCATCGGCCAATAGGGATCGGTCGTCCCGATCGCCCCCCAGAGCCACAAGGCCCCGTCGGCAACGAGTTTTTGGGCGGCTACCTGCATGGGCCGGTCCGCCGAATATTATCATTACCCCATAGGAAAATTTTATCGCTAGGGATGTCCCGAGCCTCCGAAACACCCATGGCCGGGGGTAGCCGGGAAGGACCCGAACGAAAGGAACTTTCTTCTGAATTATCTTTGGAGCAATTTTCTTTTGAAATCGATAGAGAAAGCCGATCGCCTTGCGACGGTCTTTTGCAGCCGTGCCTACGGCTATCCTGCTTGTCCGTCATCCTCTCGGCTCCATCATCCCGGCCCGCGAATGGTCGGTGCCGACGGTCCCCTCTTGCTGAGCCATCCATGCGTGCAGGGTGGAGCGGCGGGCGCAGATGATGGCGCCAAGGCGGAACGTCGGCAGGTCGCCGACGCTCACCCGGTAGTAGATGTGCTTGGGAGGGAGGCCGAGAAACTCGGCAATGGCAGATGCCCCATAGAGTACATCACCGTCAGAAACGATCTTGACCATCGTGAGCCCTGTGTCCTTGTTCATGGACGGTCAGTTGAATAGCTCAGACAGTTATAGCTCAGTTCGTTTAATATAGGATCAGATCAGAAATCGAATACTTCTTGCATTTCAGGTCATTTACATTCCGACCTGCTTTTCAGCCAAGCGTCGAGATCACTCTCCCGAATACAGAGCGGCGACGTCGGACCCGACGCCATCTTGAAGACAGGCAGGCCTTCATAGGCAGCGTAGCGCCACACAGTGGCGGACGAGACGCCGAGGCGCTTGGCGATGACTTTCATGGTGCGAAGGACGCGGTCGGACATGGCTCACCTTTCACGCGCGAGGAATCGGGAATGGGCGATCTGTTCGGCAGCCAGCCGCTCGGCCTCCGCCCGTGGCAGGCCTTCGTCATATTCGAGGATGCCGGCACGCTCGTCGTAGGCGTACCGCCACTCATTTTCGTTTCCGCCATCATCGTTTTCGCGGGGAACAAGGGGAACAGAGGGAACAATGCCCACAAACCCTTTATCCTCAACGCTTTGTGCTGTTCCCCGACTTGTTCCCCAGCCTTCCGGGGCGTGGGGAACACGGGGAACAACACCAGCCGACCGCGATGCGTTCTCAGCTACATCGTTTTGCCGGGGAACGTGGGGAACACGGGGAACGGAATATCCAAGTGTATGATTTACAATGGCTTTTCCTGTTTCACCTTTTGTTCCCCGGCGTTCCACGGGCTGGGGAACAAGGGGAACAGGCCGGCTCTTGCTGGCGAAGATGGCGAAGCGGCTGAGGTCCGGCATGGGCATCTCCTCAGAACAAGGGCCCGCCGGCCGCTACAGGCGCGGGCTCCGCCTCGCCCAGGATGTCCGCCGGGATGACGTAGCAGCGCACCGCATTGGCGAAGCCCGGCAGGCGGGTCTTCACCTGGGGCTTGCCCTCGCTGTCGGTGGCGAGATAGCCGCGCCGGGCCAGCGTGCGCGCCACCGCCGCCGCATCGAGGCCGGCACACACCTCAGTGCGCCATGCCTCCGGCAACACGAGATATTCGATGCCCCCACCATCGGCACGGCGGCGGAAGCCGACGCGATTGCTGATGCGCTGCTCGACCGGGCCGCCGAAACCGTCTTTCGGTGCCAGATCGCCCATGGCCTCGAAACGCGAGGTGCCGTGCAGTTCGATGAACCGGCGCACCGTGGCGATCCCCTCGCTTTCCTCCGCAGGCTCCACGCCACCGCGCATGGCAAGCCAGTCCCGGAAGCAGCGCGCCGCCGCCCGTGTCGCCTCGCCCGGCTCCCAGGGCAGAACATCGGCGAGCGTCGCCATCTCCCCTGCGGCGGCGACAAGGCCGAAGCGGGCCGCCACGCGGCTCACCTGCCCGTCGGCATCGGTCGGGCAATTCTCTTCGAGGAACTCATCTACATAGGCTTTGACGTTCGGTGCGATGGCATCGAAATTGTCGACCAGCGTGCGCAGGAAGGCGATGCTGGCGTGCCCGTAATGCTCGCCGGCCGCCATCTTGAGGTGCCGGGCAAAGGCATCGGCCGAAGGAAAGCCGTGCAGGTTCTCGAACAGGCCCATCCCGGCCCCGGCATCGGCGGGAATGTCCACGATGCGCACCTGCTGGCCTGCCGCCGCCTTCCGGCCCCGGCCATCCTCCGCGATCTTGTCGGCAAGGCTCAGTTCGCCGCTCGACAGGAACAGCAGCCGCCACTCCGCCGCCGGCCGGGCCTCACCCGTGCGGCTGGCGCGCGCCTTACCGACCCCATTCGCCAGCATATAGGCGATCTGCCCGGCCTCGCGCCCGTCCACCTGCCCCATCTCGTCGAGGCAGAGCAGGCAGTCGCAATGCATGCTGGCGATGCCCTCGATCCCGTTCGAGGTGGCGCGCCAGGTGCGCACATAGCCCCGGATGCCGCCACCGCCCCAAGCCGAGCCGGCGACTACAAGTGCCGTGCTCTTGCCGGTCGAGGACGCGCCGCGGAAATGGAAGCCACCGCTCTCGGCTCCTGTCGGATAGAGCAGCGGGGCGGCAAAGGCGGTCGAGAGCGCCAGCACCAGCCGGGAATTGCCGACAGCATAGCGGGCGACATGCTCTTTCCATCCCTCAAGGGTGCCGGCATTGCGCATGGCGTGGTCGACCGCGCCATTGGTCTGCAGGATGATGCGTTCAGCCATGGGCCGGCTCCACTGTGAGGGTGCTCAGGGTGAAGGAGCGGACGTGCCAGCCGACCCGGCCCACGCAGCGGGCCTTCACCTCGGGGCGGGCGGTCGAGATGTATTCGTGCAGGGCATCGCGGGCGAACTTGCCCGGCGCCATGACGAGGCCAAGGGAGAGGAGGCGCTCGCGATAGGCGGTGCCGTCACCGGCAAGCATCGCCATGGGCATCGCCCATTCCTTGGTGCGCCTGTCGCGATCGGTGACGACGAGCAACCGCCCCCATTCTTCGCCGTCCGAGCTGCGGGTTTCCGCTGCCACATCGAGCAGGGAGCAGAACCACCGCCATTCGACGGTGATCATGCCGGTTTCCTTGTCCGCCCGCTCGATGCGCTTCTCGACACCGTTCGCTGCCAGCCGGAAGGGCCAGCGGGTGGTTTCCTCCGGTTCGCCGGCCTCGCGACGGCGCAGCGTCTCGCGCTCCTCGGCATCGCGATAGGGCGGCAGGAACGCCGGATCGCTGTAGAGCGCCGCCACCGCCTCGGCGGTCCAGCCTTCTTCCAGCGCGTCGGCAAGGTCCCAGCCCTCCGGCAGCGGCTCGTCACGCAACAGCTTCTCGCCGTCCTGCCAACGCCATGCTCCCAGCCGATCGGGAGGGAGGTGCAGGACGGCATCCGCGCCGGCCGTGCGCACCAGATCGCACACCTTGTCGCCGAATTGCTGCCCGGCCCCGTCATTGTCGATGGCGATCACCACGACACGGCCGGCGAGCGGGGCGAAATCGGTCAAATGCGGGCTCTTGGCGCCATGTGCCGGCGTCGTCACCACCATGTCGGGGAACAGCACCGCCGCAGCGTCACGCGATTTCTCGCCCTCCGTGATCAGCACCATGTCCTCGGGGCGCGACAGGATCCGCGAACTCCAATGCGTCACCGATCAGCGTGGAGGCGATACTCGCCATCAACACCATATCGGCGATGCGCGGCTCGAACTCCGCGACCGCGTGGCGGAAGGAATCGCTGGCGCTCGCCATCACAGCCACCCCGCTTCGAGGTCGTCGGTGCCGTTGTAGGAGATGCCGCGCTCATGGGCGCACCAGCCGAGACTGGGCTCATAGTCCGAGGTGTCCCACTCCGCGTCATGAGTGTCCTCGGCGTCATCAGGGCCGGACCGAACGAAGCCCATTCCGTAAGTCTCGAGCGACGTGTTCTCGCGCGGGTCGTCATCCTCCGGCGCATCGTCTTCCTCTGCGTCCTCGTGCAGGCAGGCAAGCCGAACGGCCCGCCACCCCTCCGGTGCCGAGGCATCCAGTTCATCGCCATTGGCCTCGCAGTTCTCGTCCGGCAGGGCGTCGCTGGCGCGGACCCATTCGGCCTCCGGCCATGTGCCGGGCTCGTCGTCATTGTCAGGACCGTCCAGTTCATTCAGCAGGTCCAGCAGCGCCTCAATTGTCGCCTCCGCCTGTCTCCTCAAGGCCGCCTGCTCCACCATGGTGAAGCTGCGGACATAGTTTTCCCGTTCGCCGGCATGGGTGCCCATGGGCGTGCTCCTGTGATAGAGATGATACAATTAGAACATAGATGACTGTTCTAAATGGATCAATAGATATGTTCTCTTCGGAACAATTGAGAGCAGCGCGGGCATTGCTAGGGCTCTCTCAACAGGAGGTGGCGACGGCCGCCGGCATCTCCACCATGACGCTCAAGCGCGCTGAGGGCTCCGGCAAGCCAGCCGCTTCGGCGGAGGCGATGGAAGCAATCGGCCGCGCCCTTGAATCTGCCGGCATCATCTTCGTCTCGGAGAATGGCGAGGGGCCGGGGGTGAGGTTGAGGAAGAGAGTATGAGCATCCTCCGGATTGAAAGAACCCAGCCACGCCCGGGCGTGGTCGAAGAGCCGTTGCTGACGCCGCGCGGATATAAACTGGGCGATCCACTCTACGGCCGGCGCAAGCACCACGCAGAATTCGCCGTCTATGTGAAGACGTTGGAAGAAGCCGCAGCGTTGATCCGCCGGGGTCACTCTCTCTGGATGCATGCGAGAGGCAAGCGCGGGTCGCTCATCTCACCCGGAAGTCTGCGTATCGTCGAAGCCTGAAGTTGCAGGCGTCGAATTCATCGCGGAGAATGGCTGCGGTGCCGGGGTGCGGCTCCCAAGAGGGAATGGTCGCCTTCATGAGATTTGATCCTGCCCGGCATCCGAACGGCGCCAAAAAGCGACGCCACCATAACAATAAGGGATTGAAACAGGTTTGCTCTGACAAAACCTTTGAGCAAGTCAAGGGAATAGCGGAGCGGTTAGGCCTCCCCTATTCACCCCGCCCTAGAGCGCGGGAAGATGTCGGAGCCAAAACAACTTAACCAACCTTGAACCCTTCTTCCTAATGCGCTGCCGTCCACTCATCCGTACCCGTCAGCCGGCAGACTTTACTGCAGGCGGCAGCGGGGAAGCGAACGCGCGTACATTATTTTTGTGATACGGTTATTGCGTCCCTGATTTTCTGTGATACACATAATCACATGAAGATCACCAGCGACCCCACGAAGCGCGAGACGACCCTGCGGGAACGCGGGCTCGATCTTGAGGCCGATAGCGCCATTGCCTTCGCGGGCCGCACCCTGACGCAGCGCGACGACCGTTTCGACTATGGCGAGGATCGCTTCCAGTCCTACGGCATCGTGCGCGACCGGCTGGTGATGATCGTTTGGACCCCACGCGGCGAAGGTCGCCACGTCATCAGCATGAGGCATTGCCATGACAAGGAAGCCCGCAAAGTCCTCCCCCGTCTGGGTTGACCCCGACGACGCTCCGGAATGGACGGAAGATCAGCTCGACCGCGCCGAGCTGGCGGAAGGCGGCAAGGTGCTGCGCCCGGCGCAGGGTACGCTCACCCGAGGCAGGGGCCGGCCGAAGATCGACAAGCCCAAGGAACAGGTGTCGGTGCGCCTCGATCCTGACGTGCTGTCCGCGCTGCGTTCCGGCGGGCCAGGATGGCAGGTGCGGATGAATGAGGCGCTGCGCAAGGCGCTGGGTATCTGATCCTGCGTCTTGTCTTGCCTTGCGGGTCGGCTCGCTCCACACTCCGAAGCGCGCGGGCCTCCGCGAGTTCGGATGCGGAGAGACGCGGCGCGCCGCCAATGCGGGCGGTGTTCTGCTCGTAGACCGTGCCGTTGCGCTCGACGAGGCGGGGGCGGGAGGATTTATCCATCTGTCGGTTTCCGACAGATACGGTAGGCGCTGGCCGCAAAGCATCAATTCGGCGTGCACTCAATGAAGGCTGAGAAGGATTGAGCCTTCTCCGCGAGGTCGGCCGGCTTCAACGCCTCGCCAAGGGAGCCCGATTGGTACGATACGCCATTGGACTCAAGGAAGCTGGCTGCGATTGCGCTCTTGATCGCGAAGTTCACGTTCTGTGGAATATCATCGGTCGCGGCTGCCACCGCTACGGCGTTGATCTTCGCGACGACAACTCCGACCACGTTCCCGGACTCGTCGAGCAATGGCCCTCCGCTGTTGCCGGGCTGAACCGGCGCGGAAATCTGAAGACGGCGGGTATCGTCACCCATGCCCGCGGTCGCCGTTACCGTGCCCTTGGTAAAGTTGCCTGAGCTCGCGAGCAGGCCACTGAGCGGATAACCGAACACGGCGACATCCTCGCCCAAGCGTACGCCCAGGCGAAGGCGTGCGGTGGTGACGCTGCGCGCCGATGTCTCGACAAGTGCAAGGTCATTCACCGCATCCCGCTTTGCGACGCGGCCGGGCGACGTGCGTCCACTGACCGAGACAGCGACGTCTGTGCAACCCTTCACCACATGTGCATTCGTGAGGAGGCTGTCGGCAGCGATGAAAAATCCTGAACCGGACACGGCGGCATCGGTCGGTGCAGGATCTGAACGGCGGGACGATGGGGCTGTGCCGGGTTCGGGCGCTGCGGCGGGCGCATGGACTATCTCAACGATAGGTGCAGGCGGCGAGCGGCGCTGCTGCAGTTCGTTCTCCGCCCGGAAGAGATCGGACATTACCGTCGATAGCCGCTCACCATGTGCATCCGAGTCGGACGGCCAAACGAGCGAGAAGCCCACGATCCCACCGGCGATCGCTTGGAATCGGCTGTAGACCGACATGCCATCGCGATGGCTGCTGATGGCGAAGAACTGCGGTTTCAATAGGGAATAGTCGATCACATGCCCATCAGCGCCAAGTCGGGCGAGCATCGAAGCGTGTCCGCCGGCAAGCGAGACGCCGACCATCTGGAAGAACAATACGGTTACATTGTAGTGCGCTGATTTGAGGATCAGATCCCCATCCTCAACCCTCCGCTCGAGACCGAGACCCTGTGGGACCCACAGCGTTGCATTCCCGGCGGGATGGCGCACGCGCTCCAAGCCCCACATGCGAAGCACGGGCGACGCCGCTGTCAGCAGCGTATTATAATCATCGGACGTCATCACGCCCGTTGCCTCCCTTCCAACCGACGCCTGAAAAGCGCGGATCGCATCGAACAGCTTCGGCCCGAAACTGTCATTGGCGACCGCCGGCCAGTGTCCGAGCGTCGCCAGGAGCAATTGGATATCGCGGCGGCGCTCGACCGGGAGGGCCAGAAAGGCCGCACGGGCATCCTTGAGCGAGGTCGGTGCCAGCGCCGCGCGGCCTGCATCATCGCCAATCGGTCCGTTGCCATAGCCGGCTTCCGCCATGAAACGCCGAAGCCCTTCAGGAAAAGACAGTTGCCGTTGCTCGCTTGACGGACAGTCCGTCAGCGGCTTGGCCGTGGTGCAGACCGAGATGCCGAAATCAGTAGAGCGATCATAGAGTGGCAGCATGCGCTGCCACGCTTCCACACCCTCGCCTATGCGGGTCTTCGCTGCGACCCAGGCAGCAAGGAAGCCGTTTGACCGCCACAGCTTCGGCTCCGATTTGGCAAGGAATTCCATCCACCTTACGTCCTGCACGATCCGGCTGCGGAAGGCAGGCTGCGTCGTCACATCCTCGACGCGGGTGCCGTTCAGCCTCTCGATGAGAACGGGCTGCATCGACCCGGCATAGGAATCGAACGTATAGAGAAAGCGGTTATCGCCTCGCACGATCTCGGCCGTGCCGTCGTTGTCGACATCCTCGAAACTCATTCCCTCGCCATCAATGGTTCCGAGAGGAACCAGCTTCCATTCGCCGCCGGGGATGCGCGTGACGGCGACCATCGTCGTGCAGCAATGGGCGCCTCCCGAGAAGGAATCGAAGACGACTTCCGGTGTGCCGTTGGAGCGGTCCAGCTCGAGGATGCTGAGCGACGAATCGTAGTCCGCCGCCGTCTCGAATCGCTGCCTTAGGTCGAACAACACGCCAGAAGCGTTTCTGCCGATGAGATGGGCGGTCCAGCCTTCCTGCGCCGGCTCGCGGGTGAGGGTAACTTCGAGGCCGGCCATCCGCGCGGTGCCGGGCTTATCCTTCCCTACCTTTGCGGTCACCTGCGGCACTTCGGAATAGCGCCAGACCGTCTCAATATAGCCTGTGCCCTGGGAGAGCATGGCGTCGGCAGGCAGAGGCGGCCAGTCGACCGCCTTGCGGATGGTTTCCATTGTTCCGGCGTGCGGCTCTAGCGCGACCGCATACCAGCCGTTCCTGGCCTTAACGACGCGGGCTTGGCCTCGATAGGATCGAGCAATCCCTATTGCTGTGTCGAGATCCTGAGTGCTGGCGAGCATCACCCATTGCTTGTTACGCGGAGGCGTGAAGTCTTCTGCTCGGGCGCGCGCCAGACCACTGCCCAACACAGCCGCGGCAAGGACCGCAGCAATAATTTGTCGATACGACATCCCACCCCCAAAGGCACCCTGGGCAAAGCATACCGGGCGGGAAGCATCCTTCAATGATCTCTATCCGTTGGACGGGCAGTTCACACAGCCAAGGCACTCCTTCGATGCGACGCCCCGTGCTGGCGACTGCCGGCGTGATATTCGTGTCAGAGACGGCGAGGGGCCGGGGGTGAGGTTGAGGAAGGAACGCTGATGACGAAGACGATTGAGGATTTGAAGAACCTGCGCGCCAATCTCGTGGAGCGCCGCCGGAAAGAGGCATATCGGATCGGAAGCGATCACCATGATGACGGCATCGTGACGGTCGCCCATATCCAGCTCGCGATCGAAGCGATTGATGCCGTGATCGCCGAAGGCGCGGAAGAACCGGAAAGCCGCTACACGTTGGATAATTTGTAAGGAACAGACGGAGCTTACGGGACAAGCGCGCATAGCGGAAATGCTCAGCTATGCAAAAAGGCGGACATGCAATTCCGATTGAACGGATTGCCAAATCGCCCTATGTTTGTTTTGCCCACGGCCGCCTTCGAAACCATAGAGCTTCGTCGTTCGTTGTGATGAGGCTTAATCAAGGGTTTCCTTGTTTTCGGAGGAGGTATGAATGTTGGCTCGCACCCCAACTTTGGAGGATCTTGTTGCACGAGCTCGTGCTCACAAGATGACTCCCAATGAGCGCCGCATGCAGCGCGTGAGCCTCATTATGGGGCTGAAGGATAAGAATTCCTCCCTTACCCGTGAGCAGGTCGAGGAGCTTCTCGACGAGCACGAAGGCCATTCCACGGCAGTGACCGGGAAGCGATAGGATTGTATTTAAAGTAGTTCGGATGTTACGTAAGGACCCGGTTTTTCCGGGTTCTTTTTCGTGAGTCGAGCATGCGCGACGATAATTGGGAATTGGTCAACGGTCCCGCGGCTCACCACATCGAGTTCCTGAATTTCGCGAATCAGGTAAATGTCATCGAGGCGCTTTTTCGGTTACTGACGGCCCTTTTTGGGTCTCATCCCGAAAATGGCTGTCGCGCTCCACCGAATGCACGGGCACTTAAGGCGCTTCATCATGCTGGGACCCTCTTTCTCCTGATAAATCCGGGTGAGTACCGGGGAATTGAGGTGCGAGTCGGTCGACCAGATGGAACCATAGTGCATCAGCCTCCCACGTGCAGCGAAGTTGAAGGTCATATGGCGTCGTTTGAGGCTGATTTGACCGTCATGTGGGAAAAAGCGGACGCCATTGCTATAGCTGCTTGGTGTCTTTGGCGAATAAATTGGATACATCCGTTTGTGAACGGCAATGGACGCGCAGCTAGAGCGTTTGCGTATGCTTGTCTTTGTCTAAAAATTGGCGTCATGATTCCGGGGACGCCGACTGTTATAGACCTTATAATGAGTAACAAACCAGAATTCGAAGCTGCATTACGTGAGGCGGATTCAACATTTTCCGAGACTGGAAGTGCAGACTTAAGACCTATGAATGATTTTATTAAACGGCTTTTTATTGAGCAGCTGACGTCAATACCCGCGGAAGAAAATAATGGCACGTGACGCGATATTTTTGCCTATAATATTCGATTCAAAACAATTTACGACTTCATTACACTAAGGCGTGCATTTGTTTTGACTATGCCGCCGCGCCCTCGACGATCTCGCGCGCCGTGTCGCCCGGCCGGGGCTTTCTGACCTGTCCAGCCGCCCACAGGATCGCCGCCCGATAATGGCGCGCTCCAGCTCCTTGATGGCCGGCGCCATCGTTACCCAGCCCTGCCGCATCTCGACCGCCGGCAGCCCATCTTCGAGCAGGTCGTTCAGCATGTTACGGGCTATGTGCCGCTGATCACATGCTCGCATAGGGCATTAATCTCGGCTCGCTCAAGAAAGCGATCAGGTTTTGCATGAACGACCATTTGCATGGGCGCACCATTGCCTGCCCTACACATAGCTTCAATAGCTTCTGATAAAGAGGGGTAGAGGCAGCTTCCAACCCAATGGACTTTGCCGTCACTCGGGGGATTATCCCAGATCGTTGTCTGGTGCTCTGCATGTCTTGCAAGAAAGCTCGCAGGATCGAAATCTTGATCGCGCACAGAAACCACCTCCGGTCGAATATCCGACGTTGCACGTCCACTTTCGCACAGCAGCCATTTTTGGCGAACCCCAATCACACTCTGTTCCCCTTGTTCCCCGACTGTTCCCCACGCGGGGAACAAGCTGGGGAACAAGCTAACACATTGATATTACAGGACTTACCAGCATTGTTCCCCGTGTTCCCCGTGTTCCCCGCGAAAACGATGTAGCTGAGAACGAAAATCACTCTCCCGCGCGCGCCATGTGCGCGAGAATGGCGTCAGTCACCCTGTCGGCGGCGGCGACCAGGACACTATCGAGATGGTGGACATATCGGCTGGTAACGGTCCCGGCGGCATGGCCGAGCAGCGCGGCGATGGTACTTTCCGAGAACCCCAGGTCGCCAGCGGTGGAGGCATAGCTGTGCCTGAGGGTGTGAGCCGTGACGCTAGAGAGTCCCGTTCTTTTGACGATGCGGGCGAGGCCCGCCGGCAGGGCGCCATAGAACTCCGAACCGCCGCGCGCCGCCGGCAGCACGTAGGGGCAGCCCGGCCGTCTTGTGATGGTCGCCAGCAGGTCGAATACAGCACGACCGGCAGGCCGCACGCTGGCACCTTCCTTCGTATCCTCCAACCGCAGGCATTGTCCGGCCTCGTCGACCTCGGACCATTTGAGCTTGGCAATCTCACCAATGCGGCAGCCCGTCAGCGCGAGTAGATTCACACCCGCGAGGACCTGCTCGATCTCCGTCTCGCTGGCGGCTTGGCGCAGCGCCTCGCCCAGCTTGCCGTACTCCGCCGGCGTCAGCCGTCGCTCTCTTCGCTTGTCGGCCGGGCGCTTCACGCCCGTTGCGGGATTGGTGTCGATCACGCCATCCGAAACGGCATAGCTGAGGATGCCGCCGAGCAGGCCGGCCGTCCTGGCAGCCGTACCGGCACCTCCCTCCACGATGATCCTGCTACGTGCCTTTCCAGTCTTCCGATCCGCGGCGGTCTTTCCGGCCGCAACGTCGCGGATGAATTTGGCGATGTCCGCCTTTGACACGTCACGGACCAGCTTCTTGCCCAGTAACGGCTTGACGTGAGCGGCAATCCTGCCGCGATCGACATAGAGCGTGGTCGCTTTCTTTGCGCGCCCTCGCTTGCCCATGATCAGCCCCCTCTCGGCGGCAGCGATGTAATTGTCGCAAAGCTCCGAGACGGTGAGTGAGCTGCGGCGGGTCGCCCGTTCGAGCGCTGGATCTTCGCCTCGCACCGTCTCGCCCATGGTGGCAATGGCGAGCCTGCGGGCCTCCTCCGTCGTGATCTTGCCGTGCCGGCCGATCGTCATTCGACGTCTGACGCCATCAGCATTCCGGTAATCGACGAAATAGGTCCGCCGGCCAGTTGGATGGATATAGACGCCGAAGCCAGGCAGCTCGCTGCACCAGAGGGTGAACTGACGCTCCCTTGGTACGGCGGCATCGACCATGGACTTGGTGAGCCTGGGCACGTGGCAACCTTTGCCTTGCGGAAAAACTCACCAAATACTCACCACGAAATGCCCATCTCGGGAATATGCCCGCCATTTCGCACGATCAGAACAGAGCAGGAATACCGCTTATTTTCAGAGGCTTACCCTAAGGATGAAATCTCTGGCGATGTCGCGAAATTACCCGACCGAAATCCTCCGAAGGCAAAGGTCGCACGTTCGAATCGTGCCGGGTGCGCCATTTCAGAACAGAACTCTGAGCGCCGAACGCCGCCGATTTCCCTCCCGAAGCGGCGACGAGTGTTCGCAGCAATTCCGACTTCGATCCCATGATGCGAGCCTCGGCGTCGTCAACTTCGATGCGCTGTGCGAGTGCGCGCAGATGGTCACGGCGATAGCCGCCGTCCCAGCCGTATCGGCACCAAAGGCTCACACGCCGACTCGGCATTACTCGCCTTTGGCACACCTTTCATGCCGGGATGCGCCCTTAGGGTGATTGTTGGGCACGCCGGCGAGATCGGTGCCCGGGCCTCAGCGCCGAAACTCCGGGGTTTCGTCCAGAGAGCGATGGCCAAGTTCGCGCGAAATCTCATCCGCAGTGCGGCGAACCGCATAGGCCAAAGCGTCGATATGACTGGGTACGACGTCAAGAACGGTGCCGACGACACTTATTGCTGCTACGACACGCGCATGAAGGTCCAGCACCGGCGCAGCGATACAGCGGATGTTGGGATTGTCCTCCTCGTCGTCGAGCGCCCAGCCTTGATCGCGCACCTCGGCCAAGTGCGCGCGATATTGCGCCGGATCGGTGATCGTCTTCGGTCCCTTCTGTTCCCAGGTCGCATGCCGAAGCCGGTCCTCGACATCAGCGGCCGGGAGCCAGGCAAGCAACACCTTGCCCAGCGAGGAGCTGTGCAGCGACAGGCGTTTGCCGACCCAGGTGTTGACGCGGATCTCCCGCTGCCCTTCGACCTTTAGAAGATAAACCGCGGCGTGCCCCTCCAGCACGCCGAGATGGCAGGTGAGTTGCAACTCTTGCGACATGCGGCGCAGGAAGGGCAGCGCCTGATGCTCGATCTGCCGCTGGCCGACCGCGCGCGCGCCAAGCTCCAGCAGGCGCAGGCCGAGGACATAGCCGCGCTGCTCGTTCATCTGCAGCGCGCCCAGCTGGCATAGCGTGTTGACGAGGTGGTGGCAGCTGCTGTTGGGCAGATTGAGCCGCGCGCGGATCTCCGCGAAACGCAGGCCCGGCGTCTCGGCCAAAAGCTCAAGTATGGCGAACCCCTTGGTCAGGGCGGGAGCCGGTGACTTCGTCGAATGCGGATCCTGGTCGGTCATCGCCTGCCCCGAAACGTCGCACAGCGCACTATCAACGATACCTGCTGGCATCAACCGTCCTGACCCCATTGATCTTCGCTCGTCGCGGAATTAGCATGACCATATAACGAATTATAATTCCATATATGGAAATTTATTAGAGGAAGCACGTGTGCCGAGTATCGACCTTTCGCGGCAGATGGACGGTCCCTGACGCGCGATAAACGCCGGCACACCCGGTAGGAGGGAAGACGTCGTGACCGGTCGAGCCGGACCGGCTCCTTCGCTGCTCGACGCCGAATCTCCGCGTTACCAAGCAGAAGCATGTGACGCGCAATGATAAAGGTAAATAAATACCAGATCGTTCGATCTACATGCCGTGGAATGGTTCGGCCCGGCCGTCGGACATCAGAACATCAGAACATCAGAACATCAGAACATCAGAACATCAGAGGAAATGCCGCTCCATGAAGATTTACCAGACGATCAACAAGGTTCCCGGAGGGCTGATGGTTGTGCCGCTGTTTATCGGCATGATCATCAATACCTTCTTTCCAAACCTGCTCAAGATTGGAGGGTTTACCGAGGCGCTCAGCGGTACCGGGTATCCGACCGTGCTCGGCATGTATCTCTTCACCGTCGGCACGAAAATGACCTTCAAAGCCGCACCCACCATGTTGAAGAGGGGCTTCGGCATCCTGTTCGCGAAGGTCGGCGTGGCGATGCTCATCTCGCTGTCGGTCGCGAAATTTTTCGACGGCGAGCTGTTCGGCCTGTCCACGCTGGCGCTGCTCGTGGCGATGAGCGACACGAATGGCGGCATGTTCATGGCGTTGACCAGCGCCATGGGCAGCAAGGAGGATGCCGGAACCTATGTCGCACAGAGCATCGAAACCGGCCCCTTTCTGACGATGGTCATCCTGGTCGGCGCGGGGCTCGCCAATATTCCTTGGCTGTCGATGGTTTCAGTCATTGCTCCGATCTTCGCCGGCGCCATCCTGGGCAATCTCGACGATGATCTTCGTGAGTTCTTCGGCTCGAAGGAAGGGCTCGTTGTGCCTTTCATGGCCTTCACGCTCGGCCAGAACATCAACCTGAACAATGTCGTTGCCGGCGGTCTCTCCGGCATCCTGCTCGGCATCCTGGTGTTCACCGTGACCGGCCTCTGCTGCGTCTTCGTCGACAGGCTGTTGGGCGGCTCGGGCGTTGCCGGCGCGGCTGCGTCCAGCACCGCGGGCAATGCGGCGGCGGTACCGAAGGCCATCGCGGCGGCCGATCCCTCCTATGCCGCGATCGCTCCGGTCGCGACGGTGCAGGTGGCGGCCTCCGTCATCGTCACTGCGGTGCTCACACCCCTTCTGACGGCCTGGGTCTACCGCAAGGTGCAGAAGCAGAACGCCGCCAAGCTGGCCGAAGGATTGGTGGCAAGCGGTCCCGCGGCACCGTCCTTGGTGTCCGACCGTCCACTCTACGAGCAGGCCAAGTCCTGACCTTCTCCCAGCCTCACGGCGCGGTGGCCCGAGTTACTTGTCCCGGACCACCCGCCTCAACCGTACAGGCCTCCATCGATGATCAGCTATGAACAGGCCCGTCGCCTCGTCGCGGAAGGGCTCGCGCGGGCATCTGCCAATTATGCCGGCCGCCCGATCTGCGTCGCCACCTGCGATGCGCACGGTTTTCTCCTCGCCTTCGCGCGTGCCGACGGCGCCCCCGTCCGAAGCATCGCGATATCCCAGGGAAAGGCCTACTCCGCCGCCCGCATGGGAGTGGGCACAGACGTCTTCCTTGAGCGTTTGCAGCGGGAAAACATTCAGGCCAGCTCCTTTTGCGATCCCGGCCTCACTGGATTGCCGGGCGGAGCGGTGCTGAAAGACGCCGCCGGCGCGGTTCTCGGCGGGGTAGGCATCAGCGGCCTCGCGCCGAGCGAGGATCAGGCCATCGCGGATGGCCTCGCGCAGTCGTACGGCACTTTCTGATCAGGATCCGCATCATGACGAACCGGAAATCCGTTTATGTGACGCGCGCCATTCCAGTCGAGACGATCGAGGAACTGCGCGCGCATTTCGATGTCGAGGTCAATAACGACGACCGTGCCCTGAGCCGCGCAGAGTTGCAGGAGCGGCTGCGCGGACGGGACGCGGCGATCACGCTTTTGACCGACACGGTCGACGGCGAGGTTCTCGACGCCGCCGGGCCGCAATTGCGGATCGTTGCCAATTACGCGGTGGGCTTCAACAATTTCGATGTTGCCGCCGCCACCCGCCGCGGCGTGGTCCTGACCAACACGCCCGGCGTGCTGGACGATGCCACTGCGACGCACACCATGACGCTGCTGCTCGCCACGGCGAGGCGCATCGCGGAAGCGGATACCTTCGTTCGGCAGGGCTGCTGGCAGGGCTGGGCGCCGATGACCTTCGTCGGTCTCGATGTCGATCGCCGGACACTCGGCATCGCCGGCCTCGGACGCATCGGCCGGAACGTCGCTAAAAAGGCGCACGCCTTCGATATGAATATTATCTACAGCGATGTGAGGCCGGATCGGGCGTTCGAGGCAGCCTTCGGTGCACGCCATGTCGACAAGGATACCCTGCTGCGCGAAGCCGACTTCCTGACCCTTCATGTGCCGCTGCTGCCGGAGACCCATCACTACATTGGCGCGGCCGAGCTCCGGGCAATGAAGACGACCGCCGTGCTCATCAATGCGAGCCGAGGACCGGTGGTGGACGAGGTTGCTCTCGTCGAGGCGTTGCGCAGCGGCGAAATCTGGGGCGCCGGGCTCGACGTGTTCGAGGACGAGCCGAAGCTGGCGCCGGGCTTGGCCGAGCTTCGCAATGTTGTCATCGTTCCACACATCGCCTCGGCGACGCCGGCCACGCGCATCGCCATGGGCCGGATCGCCGCCGGCAACATCATCAAGGTATTGAACGGCCGGGCTCCGGAAACCTGCGTCAACCCGGACGTACTGCGGAAGACGGCCTGAAGCGTGGGCATGCGGATTCGAAAATAACGCGACCAGAAACGAGGAACGAAGATGAAGGTCGGATTTGTCGGTCTGGGGATCATGGGGGCGCCGATGGCGGGTCACCTGATCGA
>NZ_JALKCH010000004.1 GCF_023016805.1 Ancylobacter crimeensis | reverse complement strand
CGATGAGGGAGAGATAGGCCCGGCACCGCGGCATTGCCAGTTGTGTTTTTGTGCAATGCATATTGCATTTATGCACGAAACGAACTCAAACTCGGTTCGGCAAAACGTGCACTGCGATACTAGTGCAAGCCATACGGAAAAATGGATAGGTGAACATGGCACAGATGCCATACCTTCCACCCCCTCGATGCGTAGAGCGCCGCCTCCTGCTTTCCCCGGACATCCGATAAACGAAAAGGCCGGGGCAAGCCCCGGCCTTTCTCACATCAGCCTGTGCCCCTGAAAGGGCCGGGCGCGAGCTGCCCGCTCAGCGCCCGCCGGTCAGCGGGTTGGTATCGAAGCCGAGGAAGAAGGTGTAGGACAGCGAGACGCCGGCCTGCACCTGGTTGCGGTCGCCGTTCTGCACCACGATCGGGCTGTTCGCCGCCTCGTCCGCCAGATAGCGGTACTCGGCATAGACGCTGCCCTTGAAGCCGTTGCCGAAATCCTTGAGGACCTGACCGCCGACGCCATAGGAATAGATGCCGCCGCCCGCCTCGTAAGGCGTCAGATTGTTGCCGAGCGCGATGGCATTGGCCGATTCCTGGTCGGAAATGCCGAAATAGGCATCGGTGTAGCCCGAGCTCGCCAGCGTGATGCGCGGGCCGGCCGAGAAGGTCAGGCCCCAGACATTCGGGCGATAGATGAAGTCCGCTGCGAGGTCGGCGACCACGCCGTCGAAGCCGCCGAAGCCGTAGCGCACTTCGCCGCGCAGACGCATCCAGTCGGCCGGGAAGATCTGGGCGTAACCGCCGACTTCGACAGCATAATCGACATTGTCGAGGCCGCGCAGCCCGTCATAGTCGCTGCTCTTGCGACGCCAGTTCAGCTTGCCGACGACGCCCGCCTGGAAATTGCCGGTGTCGATCAGGGCGATGGAGGCGTTGTCGTAGAAGCTGCGGAAATCATCGAGGCTGCCGGCGCGCGAGATGGAGAACAGCGGCCGCACCGCGAACTCGTAGCTGTCCGCACCGGCGAATTCCGGCTGGCCCATGAAATAGGCCCCGACCGTGAGCGTCCATTCACGGGAGCGATCGACGACCGGCGCGGGCTCGACGGCGGGAACACCGGCCGACATATCGGCGGCATGCGCCACCGGCGCCGCCGCCACCGACCACGCCGCCGCACCTGCCAGAACCGCCAGACCAAAAGCCGCCGAACGCATGCTACCCACCCTGCCCGGAATACGTGTCATTGTCCTATCGCATTTCCGCGGCGGCGTGGTTGCCGAAAAGACACGCAGGGCCCGCCACACGGGAAATGCCGGGCCTTTCGCGCGGCTTTCGCGGCGACATGGTTACCGCAGCGCGCACAAGGGGTTCGCACGCCTCTGTCCGCCGCCCACGCTCATGCCCATATAGGCTCCGCACGGGGCTCCGCCGGTATCCCGGCCTGCCTCTCCGCCCCTTTCCGCGTTGCCACCCGAGTAGCTGCCGATGCGTCGCCTGATTCTCTTCCGCCACGCCAAATCCGCCTGGCCCGCAGGCATTGCCGACCGCGACCGCCCGCTCGCACCACGCGGGCTCGAGGCGGCGCCCGCCATGGGCGCCTACATGGCGCAGCAGCATCTCGTGCCCGAGCGCGCCCTCGTCTCCCCCGCCCGCCGCACCGTGGAGACGTGGCTCGCCACAAGCCGGGTGTGGGCCGATTCCGGCGTCGCCCTGCCCTGGCAGGGTTTCGAGGAACGCATCTATGCCGCTCCCGCCGCCCTCCTTCTGGCCGTCGCCCGCGAGGGCGGCGCCCAGGCGAACAGCCTCATGCTGGTCGGCCACAATCCCGGCATGGAGGACCTGCTCGCCCTACTCGCCGTGCCGGGCCAGCGCGACCGGCTGCCGCGCAAATATCCCACCGCGGGCCTCGCGGTGATCGACCTGCCCGCCGACGACTGGGCCGATATCGCCCCCGGCACCGGCACGATCGAGCGATTCTTCGCGCCCCGGATGCTCGGGCTCGGGGAGGACTGACGCCGATGGCCTCCTGGTATGAGAGCCTGGTGGAAGAGGCGCGCCTTGCCGCCCTCACTTTGCTCGACCGCGCCGAGGACCTTGCCAGCCCGACGCTCAGGCTCGGCATCACCGGCCTGTCGCGCTCCGGCAAGACGGTGTTCACCACCGCCCTCATCCACGCTTTGATGCGCGGCGGACGCCTGCCGGTGTTCGAGGCGATGCATGAGGGCCGCATCGCCCGCGCGGTGCTCGAACCGCAGCCCGACGACGCGGTGCCGCGCTTCGCCTACGAGACCCATCTCGACACGCTGGTGAGCGAGCGCCGCTGGCCCGATTCCACGAAGCGCATCAGCGAATTGCGGCTCGCCATCGACTATGCCCCGGCCCGCGGTGGCCGGCGCACGCTGACGCTGGACATCGTGGACTATCCCGGCGAGTGGCTGCTCGACCTGCCCTTGCTCAACCAGAGCTTTGCCGATTTTTCGGCCAACAGCCTGCGCCTTGCCCGCGAGCCGGCACGCCACGCGCTCGCCGCTCCGTTCCTCGCCGCGCTGGGCGGAAGCGATCCCTTCGCCCCCGCCGACGAGACCGAGGCGCGGCGCCTCGCCGGCCTGTTCACCGATTATCTCGCCGCCTGCCGGGCGGAAGAGGTGTCGATGAGCCTGCTGCCGCCCGGCCGCTTCCTGATGCCGGGCGACCTTGAGGGCTCGCCGGCGCTGACCTTCGCGCCGCTCGACCTGCCCGAAGGCGCCGAGATCCCCGCCGGCTCGCTGGCGGCGATGATGGAGCGACGCTTCGACGCCTATAAGGAGCGGGTCGTGCGCCCCTTCTTCCGCGACCACTTCGCCCGGCTCGACCGGCAGATCGTGCTGATCGACGTGCTCGCCGCGCTCAATGCCGGGCCGGCCGCCCTCGCCGATCTGGAGGCCGCGCTGGACGGCATCCTCGCCGCCTTCCGCACCGGGCGCAGCTCCTGGCTCGCCAGCCTGTTCAGCCATCGCATCGACAAGGTGCTGTTCGCCGCCACCAAGGCCGACCATCTGCACCACACCAGCCACGACCGGCTGGAGGCGATCCTGCGCCGGCTGGTGGAGCGCGCGCTCGCCCGCGCCACCGATGCCGGGGCGGTGATCGACGTCGTCGCCATCGCCGCCGTCCGCGCCACCCGCGAGGCGAGCGTGACGCGCGGGCGCATGGAGCTGCCGGCCATCATCGGCGTGCCGGAAGCGGGGCAATACGAGGCGGACGCGTTCGACGGGCTCGCCGAGGCCGCCGTCTTCCCCGGCGACCTGCCCGATCATCCGGCCGCTCTGTTCGATCCCGGTCGCGGCGGCTTCCGCGGGCTTACCAATGCCGATGGCGGCGATTTCCGCTTCCTGCGCTTCCGCCCGCCGCTGGTGGAGCGCAATGCCGAGGGCATCCCCCTGCCCATGCCCCATATCCGCCTCGACCGCGCCTTGCAGTTCCTGCTCGGCGACCGGCTGAAGTGAGACGCGCCATGACCGATTCGTCCGACCACGACCGCCCGGCCCGCCGCCGCCCGCAGGCCTTCCGGCTCGACGACCCCGCGGTGGTGCTGGCCGATGACGGCATGCGACAGGCCATGCCGCCGCGCCGCGGCGCGGTGGTGGTGACGCCCGACCCGGTGGCGCCGGAACCCATGGAAGAGGTGCCGCTCCCCGCCCCGCCGCCCACCGGCTCGCGCTGGGCGCGCCTGTTCTGGACCGGGCTCGGCGGCCTGGTCTCGATGGGCCTCGGCCTTGCGGTGTGGAAGCTGATCGAGGACCTGTTCGCCCGCTCCGACTGGCTGGGCTGGACCGCGACCGGCTTTGCCGTGCTGCTCGTCATCGGCTGCCTCGCCATCGTCGGGCGCGAGCTATTCGGCCTCATGCGGCTGAAGACCCTGCACCGGCTGCGCCTCAAGGCGGCGGAGGCGATCGCCCATGACGACCGGCGCGCCGCCGATGCGGTGGTGGCGGAGCTGATGCTGCTGGCCAAGACCTCGCCGCGCCTCTTCCGCGCCCGCGCCGAGCTCGCCCCGCATTTGTCCGAGATCATCGACGGCGCCGATCTCGTGCGCCTCGCCGAGCGCCACCTCATGGCCCCGCTCGACACCGAGGCCACCCGCCTCGTCGCCGACGCCGCCAAGCGCGTCTCGGTGGTGACGGCGGTGAGCCCCCGCGCGGCGGTGGACCTCGTCTTCGTGCTGGTCACCGCGATCAGCCTCGTGCGGCGACTGGCGCTGCTTTACGGCGGGCGCCCCGGCGCGCTCGGCATGCTGAGGCTGTTCCGGCAGGTGCTGGCGCATCTGGCGGTCACCGGCGGCATGGCGGCGGGCGACACGCTGGTGCAGCAGGTGGTCGGCCACGGCATCGCGGCGCGGCTCTCCGCCAAGCTCGGCGAGGGCGTGGTGAACGGCCTGCTCACCGCCCGCCTCGGCCTCGCCGCCATCGAGGTCACCCGCCCCCTCCCCTTCGCCGCCCTCCCCGCCCCGGCGCTGGGCAGCGTGGTGTCGGGGTTCGTGAATTGGGGGGAGAAGGGGAAGGAAAAGGGCGAGACGGGGTGAACGCGCGGCGGCGAAAGGGGCGGATGCAGCCGAACCGATCAAGGCCGGCGCACCCGGCGAGCGCCGCGGACGGAGCGTGCGGGCCCGCGCGGTGGGGAACCGCCCTCAATCCACCGGCCGCGGCCGCCTTTCCTGGTCGATCGCGACGAAGGTGAAGATCGCCTCCGTCACCTTGATCGTCTCCTCGTCCTCGCGCTTGCGGCGCCAGGCCTCGATGCGGATCTTCAGGGAGGTGCGGCCGACCGCGATGATCTCGCCATAGAAGCTCACCTCGTCGCCGACCAGCACCGGGCTCAGGAAGCTCATCGCGTCCACCGCGACGGTGGCGGTGCGCCCCTTGGCGCGGCGCATCGCGACATTGCCGGCCGCCAGATCCATGTGCGCCATCAGCCAGCCGCCGAAGATGTCGCCCGCCGGGTTGGTGTCCGCCGGCATGGCGATGGTGCGGATGACCGGGCTGCCGGCGGGTGGGAAGGAACGCTCGATGGTCATGGTGTGGCTCGCTGGCGGAAACAGGCTGGCGGGGCGGCGAGGACGACCGCGCGGACGGCCCCGGAACGTGTGCATTGCAACATGCTGCCGACCCAACGCCGAATCCGCGCGCCGCGCCATCCCGGAAATGGTCGAATCCCGGCCGAATGCGGCCTAGCGGCGGCCGCGACGGGATGCAATCGGGGAACGACCGGCCGGCGCCGTCTCCATCCCCGTCCGCGTCCGGCATGTCGTTTCGTCCTCGGCGAAGCCGTCGAGCCGGGATCGTCCGGGTTTCCGGGAGCCGACATCCGCCGCCCCGCACCCCTCCATGAAGAAGGCATGCTCGGCCGCAGACGATCCTCGATCGGCCCCGCGGCCGTGCGCGATGACGGGACAGGACAGCCGCGGCCGTCCGGGATGACGGTGCGAGGCGGCCCCTCGACAGGCTGTCCGCCACGAGGCATAGACCCCGTTAGCCGCCCGCCGCCGGCATGCCACAGCCCCGGCACGACGCCCCGCCAGCATGTCGCTCGCTCGGCGCCTCGCCCCCGGCGGACGCAGCGCGACCGCGCGGTCCACCCTGCGAATGGTGCCGGCACCCGTTGCCGACCCGGAGAGAAAAGATGGACGTCATCTGGAAGGGCGTGCTCGGCGGTCTCGTGACTGCGCTCATCGTGCTGGCTTCGAAACGCGGCAACATCCTGCCGGGCATCCTGCCGCTCGCCCCTACCTTCGGCATCATCGCCCTGCTGGCGGTCGGCGCGAAGGCGGACATGGACGGCTTTCGGCAGGCCTGCCTCGCCGGGCTTCGCACCATTCCGGCCTATCTCGTCTTCCTCGGAACCGCCTGGGCGCTCAGCCGCTTCCTCGACTATCGCCTCGCCATCCTCGGCGCGGTAGCGGCCTGGCTGGTCGCCGCGCTCGCGATCTTCCTCGGCCCGCGGATGGTGTGAGGCAGGCTTCCTTCCGCCCCCAGCGATCGGGGAGTGCTCAAGCCCGCTGCCCCGGAGCCTGATCGACGGGAAAGCGCCGTCGATTCGACTCAGCGCCCTCCGCGAGACGGCACCGGCCCGACGAACGAAACGATCACAGCCTTTCCGCGCATTTGTCCTGCGACATCAGCCGGCTCACGACCGTAGCGGGGATCGCGTCTTCTGCATAAGAGAAGGTTCCGAACGCCTTCACCTCCTGCGCCGCCCGCATCAGCGCGCCCAGTGCGGCGCGGGCAAAGGAGCCGCCAACGCTGATGCGACGCACGCCGGCCTCGGACAGTTCGGCCACGCTGTAGCTTTTGCCCCTGAGCCCCATCACGACGTTTACCGGCTTGTTCACCGCACGGCACACGGTTCTGATCGCCTCGATATCCGGCAGACCCGGCGCATACAGGACATCCGCGCCAGCCTCGGCAAAAGCCTGAAGGCGCGTGATCGTGTCATCTAGATCGGGCCTGCCCCAAAGGTAGTTCTCGGCCCTTGCCGTCAGCAGAAACCGGCCCTCCCGCGCCGCCTCCGCAGCGGCCTTTATACGCTCGACGGCCTGTGAGAGCTCATAGATCGGGGCGGCCTCGTCTCCGGTGGCATCCTCGATGGATCCCCCGGCCAGACCGACCCCGCAGGCCAGTCGAACGGTCTGCGCACAGGCCTCCGGCGCCGCTCCGAATCCATCTTCCAGGTCGGCGGAAACCGGGAGTTCCGTTGCCGCGACGATCTCTGCCGCATTCGCAAGAATTTCATCGCGGCCAAGGCCGGCAAATGAATCCCGCTTTCCTTTCGAGAAGGCATAGCCCGCGCTCGTCGTGGCAAGCGCCTCGAAACCGAGGCTCGCAAGCAGCCGCGCGGACCCGGCATCCCACGGGTTGGGGATGACGAATGCCCTGTCGGACCCGTGGAGGGCCTTGAAACGCTCGAACTTCGCATCCCGCTCCGACATCGGCTTCTCCCGGCATCCACATCGTCACTCTACCAGGCGAGAACAAAAAGGGAACTCACCATTCATCGCGGCCACCCGAAACGGCCAACCTTGCGACAGGCGTTGCGGTCGCGCAGACCGCCCTACCGCAGAAGCGCCCGCATCGCCCCGTCCAGCCCCTCCAGCGTCAGCGGGAACATGCGCCCGGCGAACAGCGCGCGGATCATGCCGACGGACGGCGTGTCCTCCCAGTCCGTTTCCGGCAGCGGGTTCAGCCAGGCGGCGTGGGGAAAGATGGAGGTGATGCGCGACAGCCAGACCTGACCCGGCTCGGGGTTCATGTGCTCTACCGAGCCGCCGGGGCGCAGGATCTCATAGGGACTCATGGCCGCGTCGCCGACGAACACCACCTTCCAGTCGGGCGGATAGGTCCGCAGCACCTCGGCGGTCGCAGTCCAGTCGTGCCAGCGGCGCACATTGGAACGCCACACCCGCTCATAGAGGCAGTTGTGGAAGTAGAAGTGCTCGAGATGCCGGAACTCGCTGCGGGCGGCGGCGAACAGCTCCTCGCAGCGGCGGATGTGCCAGTCCATCGAGCCGCCTATATCGAGGAACAGCAGCACCTTCACCGCATTGCGCCGCTCCGGGCGCAGCTTCACGTCGAGCAGGCCGGAGCGCGCGGTCTCGCGGATGGTGCCGTCGAGGTCCAGCTCCTCCGCGGCCCCGGTGCGGGCGAAGCGGCGCAGCCGGCGCAGCGCCAGCTTGATCGCCCGGCTGCCGAGTTCGGCATGGTCGTCGAGATCGCGGAAGGCGCGTTCGTCCCACACCTTCACCGCGCGATGATGGCGGTTCTCGTCCTGCCCGATGCGGATGCCTTCGGGATTGTAGCCATAGGCGCCGAAGGGCGAGGTGCCGGCGGTGCCGATCCATTTGGAGCCGCCCTCATGGCGTTCCTTCTGCTCGGCGAGGCGGCGGCGCAGCGTCTCCATCAGCGCCTCCCAGCCGCCGAGCGCCTTGATCTGCGCGCGCTCCTCGTCGGTGAGATGGCGCTCCGCGAGGCGGCGCAGCCATTCCTCCGGCAGCGACGAGGCCTCGGGAATGTCCGAGATGAGGGCGAGCCCGCGGAACGTCTCGGCGAAGACGCGGTCGAAGGCATCGAGCTTGCGCTCGTCCTTCACCAGCACGGTGCGCGCCAGGACATAGAAGTCCTCGACCTGCCGACCGGCAAGATCGCGGTCCAGCACCTCCATGAGGGTCAGATATTCGCGCACCGTCGCCGGCACGCCGGCCTCGCGAAGGCGCAGGAAGAAGGAGATGAACATCGGCGCGGCTCCCGTCGCGGGACAGGATAGCGGAGCCGCGCGGACCGTGCGCCCACGCGAAAGGTCGCGCAGGCGCCCTCGCCGCCGTCAGCCCTGCTGGGCCGGGGTGTGGACCACGAGCCCGTCCAGTGCCGCGGTGATCTTGATCTGGCAGGAGAGCCGGGAATTCGGCTTCACGTCGGAGGCGAAGTCCAGCATGTCCTCCTCCATCGAGGACGGCTCGCCCGCCGCGCCCTGCCAGCCCTCGTCGACATAGACATGGCAGGTTGCACAGGCGCAGGCACCGCCGCATTCCGCATCGATGCCCGGAACGCCATTGCGGATCGCCGCCTCCATGACGGTCTGGCCGATCTGGGCCTCGACGGTGCGGGAGGTGCCGGCGGCATCGATGAAGGTGATCATGGGCATCGGAGGAAGGCTTCTCGCGAGCTGGAATGGTTCGAAGGGCGCCGTCTTGATAGACCCCGCCGATCGCGATTTCCAGCACCCTGCCGTTGCGGCGCAGCATCCGGGGCCTTCATCCCGGTGGGGCGTTGCAGTCCGGTGACGGGGCTGGACTGATCGTCCACCTCACTGGACTGACCGGCCTTCCCGACGTTACGGTGCCGGCCCGCTCCCGCGATGGCGGTGGAGCGACGTGATTAACGGTATCTAAAGACCTCTTAAGCCTTATGGTGAACAGGTCGTTAACGATATCGACAGACGTTTACGAAACCCTAGTTCCCTTTTGAAAGCAGGCCGGCGTAGGATACATCTGCGGCGGACCGACAGACGTCACGATCGCGGCGGCAGGCCTCCCCGGTCCGGGAAGCAGCCGTGCGGCGTAGCGAATCGAGGTGTGCGGCAACCCCGGCCCGACGGCGAGAGCCGGTCGGAGTAGCGTACGGACCGGAGGCTACGGCGATGTCGACGAGCACGAAGAAAGTTCACCAGGACCCCACCGCGGCCGCCTTGTCGGCCATCGAGGAGGCCCTGAATCTCGATCTTGCGGATGCGCAGGACGAACCGGACGCAGCGTCCCGGCGTGGCAGCGAGCCAAGGCAGGGCAGCCCCGGAGGCGCGCGCAGCGAGGCTCACGACCCGACCGTGCATGCATCGGATTTCGATGAAGATGCAAGACCTTATGGCGAAGGCTTCATCCGTCGCCGTACCGAGGAAGAGATCAGCTACGGCTATGGCTCGACCTCGCAGCAGGGCTATGGCGACGATGACGGCTACCGCGACGCGGGCTACCGCCAGGGCGATTTCAGCCAGGTCGACTTCCGCGACGACGGCCTGAACACAGAGCACGAAGAGCCGCGTCACGAGCTGGCGCCGCGCAACGAGGATCCCTTCCTCGCACCGCAGGGCCGCTACACCGACGCCCCGGAATGGCCCGAACAGCACGCGCCGGTGCAGCCGGCCGACAGTGCCGCTTTCGAGCAGCTCGGCGGCCGTATCGGCGCCGAAGGCCGCGCCCGCCGCGACGGCTCCCCCGCTCGCGCCGCCAATGACGATCGCCAGAACATCGGCCAGATTCTCGCCGCCCTGCAGAGCCGCCCCGCCCGCGCGCCCTATGTGATCGCCGCCATCGCCTCGGTGATCTGGGTCGGTGCCGGCATCTGGCTGGCCGCGAACCATCTCGGCGACGGCACCACCTCCGTTCCGGCCGCCATGCTGTCCTCGCCCGCCATGCTGGCGGTCCTCGGCGGCATCGTGGTCCCGCCGATCTTCTTCTTCATCCTCGCCATGATGGTCGCCCGCACCCAGGAGATGCGCCTCGTCGCGCGCTCCATGGCGCAGGTCGCGATCCGCCTCGCCGAGCCGGACCAGGTGACGACCGAGGCCGTGGTCGGCTTCGGCCAGGCCATCCGCCGCGAGGTGACCGCCATGGGCGAGAGCGTCGAGCGCACCATCAGCCGCGCCGGCGAGCTCGAAGCGATGGTCCGCGCCGAAGTTTCGGTGCTGGAGCGCGCCTATGACGAGAACGAGGTGCGCATGCGCGCCCTCATCGAGGCATTGCAGGGCGAGCGCGAGGTCATCCTCACCCATGCCGAGCGCCTGCGTGAATCCATCGGCGGAACCCACCTCGCCTTCTCGCAGGAGATCGACAGCGTCGGCGAGCGCATCAACGCCACGGTGAACGATGCCGCCGAGCGCGTCACCGGCACGCTGTCGCAGAAGGGCGAGCACATCACGCTGGCCCTCGGCCGCGTCGGCGACACGATCATCGATGCCCTCACCGACAAGGGCAACGACCTGATCGAACGCCTGCACGCCACTGGCAACGATGTCAGCACCAGCCTTACCGGCTCCAGCGAGGAACTGATCTCGTCCCTCACGTCGCAGACCTCGGACATCAGCGAGCGGCTCTCCGACGTCGCCCGCGACGTTACCGAGATCCTCTCCTCGCGCACCGACGAAATCGGCAGCCGGCTCCTGTCCACCGCGACCGAGCTGTCCAACGTGGTGTCCAGCCGCACCGACGAGATGGACGCCAAGCTCTCCGCCACGGCCGACGCCCTGACGGACACCCTCACCTCGCGCTCCGACCTCATTAACCAGACGCTGCTCGACACCGGCACCCGCGTCGCCGACGAGATCGCGGTGCGCGCGACGGAAGTGAACCAGACCCTGAAGGGCACCGGCGAGGCGCTGGTGCTGGACCTCTCGCGCCGCGGCGGCGATGTTGTGCGCAAGCTCGAGGAAACCGGCACCCGCATCGCCGACACCATCACCGTGCGCGGCGACGACCTCGCCGACCGCATCGGCGACACCGGCAATCGCATCTACGAGACCGTCGCGGTGCGCGGCGTCGAGCTGGAGCGTCTGCTCGCCGAGACCGGCCAGCGCGTCGCCGACCAGCTCCACGCCGCCGGCGAGGGAATCAACGACACGCTGTCCCAGGCCGCCGACCGCTGGCAGGTGGACTTCGCCGCGCGCAGCAACCAGCTCGGCGACCACATGAACCGGGTCGGCGTCGAGATCGCGCACATGATCGGCCAGCGCGGCCAGCGCGTGACCGACCAGTTCCGCGAAACCGCCGAAGGGCTCGCCACCACGATCGGCTCGAAGGGCGAAGCGATCAAGGAGATCCTCAACTCCCGTCTCAAGGCGTTCGAGGAAACCATCTCCGTGCGCGGTTCCGAGCTCGCCGACCGCATCGGCACCGGCTCCACCGCCCTGGAGCGCCACATCACCGACAGCCTGCGCAGCTTCGACACCACGCTGCAGACCCAGGGCACCAGCCTGATCGGCCAAATCACCGGCAATCTGCGTGCCTTCGACGACACGCTGCGGGACCAGGGCTCGCATCTCATCGGCCAGCTCTCCGACCGCGTGGATCTGCTCGCCAATGCGCTCGAACAGACCCTGTCGACCTTTGACGACCGGGTCTCCGAGCGCAACACCGAAATTTCCCAGTCGCTGGAACAGCATCTGGGTTCGCTCGACAACACGCTCGGCCGCGGTGCCCGCGAACTGAACGAGGCGCTGTCCAGCGGCACCTCCGAATTCGCGCGTTCCGTGAGCGAAGGCACCAAGCTCGCCAGCGACTCGATGGACCGCTCGCTCGCGACGTTGGACGGCTTCTTTGCCGAGCGCACCAAGATCGTCACCGAATCGCTCAGCGAGCGGATCGAGCATGCCGATCGCACGCTCGGCAACCGCGCTTTGGAGATCGCCGGCACCCTGGACGCCCGCGTCAGCCGCTTCGAGGAGGCCGTGGTCGGCCGGCTCGAAAGCGTCGCCACCTCCATCGAGGTGCGCGGCCAGGGCGTCGCCGACACTCTCGCCACCCGCATGGAGAGCGTAACCTCGGTGCTGCGCACCGAGGCCGGCACCGTGGAACGCACGCTGAACACGCTGGTCGACAATGTCAGCCGGTCGCTGGACGAACGTGCCGGCGCCATCGCCGATCTGTTCGAGGCCCGCACCTCGGAACTCGCCAAGGTGGTCGACGAGGGCAGCAACGGCTTCCTCGCCGCGCTGAACGACCGCAGCGTCGGCATTGCCGGTGAGATCAACCGTGCGAGCGGCGACGTTCTCGCCGCGCTCGACACGCACCGCAGCAGCCTGGCCCAGGCGCTGGAGCAGACCCATGGTCACGTGGTCGAGGATATCGCCCGCGCCGGCGACGAGCTCGTCAAGTCGCTGGAAAGCCGCTCTGGCAACCTGATCCAGGCCATCGAGCAGACCCGCAGCGTCGCGGTCGAGGACATCGGTCGCGTCAGCGACGAGCTGCTTCGCACCTTCGAGGACCGCTCCGGCAGCCTCATCAGCGCGATCGAGACCACCCGCGGCTCCGCCGTGGCGGATATCGGCCGCGTCAGCGACGAGCTGGTGCGTACCCTCGACGAGCACACCGGCAGCATCGTCGCCGCCTTCGAAACGGCGACCGGGGGGCGCACCGAACAGATCCTGCGCGCCAGCGAGGACATGCTCAGCGCGATCGACCAGCGCACCGCCACCGCGGTTGAGCTGTTCGAGCGCACCGCCAGCGAGGCGAGCGGCGAGATGGGCCGCGCCAGCCAGGAACTGCTGCAGGACCTCGAGCAGCGCACCGGCGGCCTCGTCTCGGCCATCAACCGCACCGCGACCAGCGCCTCCGGCGAGATCGGCCGCGTCAGCGAAGAACTGCTCGGTGCCATCGAGGGGCGGACCGCTGGCATCGTGGAATCCATCGCGGCCACCAGCCGCGCCACGGTCACCGAGCTCGCAAACACCAACGAGACGCTGCGCACCGAGATCAACAACGTGCTCGGCCAGCTTGCCCAGATGAACGAGTCGCTGCAGGTCGTCCTGTCCGACGCGGCCGGCAATCTCGGCACCATCGAGAGCGCCATGGCGCAGCGGCTGGAGACCTTCCGCACCACCATCACCCATGTGGAGGAATCGACCAGCCTCTCCTCCGACCGCATGGACAGCCAGATCAAGAGCCTGCAGAACGTCTCCAACGGCGTGCTGCATGAGGTCGCCGACCTGGCCCAGCGCTTCACCGAGCAGACGACGGTCATCTCGCACGTCGCTGCCACGCTCGGCGAGGCGCATGAGAAGATCGACGCTACGCTCAGCGAGCGCGGCGCGGGCATCGTCAGCCTTGCCGACACCCTGTCGGGCAAGGCTGACCAGCTCGGCCACCGCCTCGGCACCTTCGCGCAGACGCTGGAGGAAACCCTGCACACCGCCGAGACCCGCGCCGAGGACATCGCCCGTCTCGTGGCCGATTCCTCGCAGCAGACGGCGGAGTCGCTCAGCGAGCAGCAGGAGAAGCTCCGGGTGCTCGCCGAGACCGAGCGCGAGCGCACCACCGACGCCCTGCGCGGTGCCTACGAGACCGCGGTCGCCGAGGTCACCGCGCTCATGCAGAAGGCGAGCGGCAGCTTCCTCGACGTGACGCGCGAGATGCGCACCTCCACCGAGGAGATCCAGAACCTGCTGCAGTCGACCCGCGAAGAGCTCAAGAAGGGCGTCTTCGAACTACCCAGCGAGACCGAGGCCACCGCCGCCACCATGCGGCGTGCCGTCGCCGAGCAGATCAAGGCGCTGGCTGAGCTGAACGACATCGTCGCCAAGCAGGGCCGCACCCTCGACCTCGTGGATGCCACACCGGCCACGGGGCGCACCCGGACCGAGACCACCACCTCGACGCCGACGCGCGCCTACCAACGGCCCGAGCCGCGCGAGACGAGCTACCGTCCCGCCGCGCCGCAGCCGCGTGAGCCCGCTCCCCGTCCGGCAGCGAGTGAGGGCGAAAGTCGCACGGGCTGGCTGTCCGACCTGCTGGCCCGCGCCTCCGACGAAGGCGACGCGCCGCGCCAGGAGGCTCCCCGGCCAGAGGCGCCGCGCCAGGAGGCCGCCCGGCCGAACCTGTCGCGCCGCACGGGCGAGCCGGAGCGGCCGGTCCAGCACTCCATCGAGTCGCTGGACTCGCTCTCCGTGGACATCGCCCGGATGATCGACCACGAGGCCGTGGTCGAGCTTTGGGACCGCTACAAGCGCGGCGAGCGCAATGTCTTCACCCGCCGGCTCTACACCATGCAGGGCCAGCAGACCTTCGACGACATCCGCCGCAAATATCGCCGCGACCCTGAATTCCGCGAGACGGTCGACCATTATCTGTCGGAGTTCGAGCGCCTGCTCGACCGTGTCTCCCGCGAGGAGCGCGGCCAGCAGCTGGCCCGCAGCTATGTGACCTCCGACACCGGCAAGGTCTACACGATGCTCGCCCACGCCGCCGGTCGTTTCGACTGAGCGTGCGGATGGCGCAGGAACGAAAAGGGCCCCTCGATGGGGCCCTTTTTCTTTTGGTCGTTGGCGTTCCCGGATCAGCTCACCGATCCACGGCCCTTCCGTGCGCCTCTGTTCGCCCGCAGGCGCGTGGTGGATCGTTATCGCCCGGTACAAGCCCGCGATAGGGATGCCGAGAGCGGGGAGCGCGGATGCCGACGCCGGGCGTGGCCATGTGAGCGGAGCACGCCTGCGGCCTCGATGCCGGACGCCTTCGGAAAAGGTCCTTGGCATCCCTGAACACCGTCCGGCGCGCGGTCAAACCTCGTCCATGCCGGCGTCTGGAAAGCCGGACACGGCCGCAGGACAGGGCCGGCGATGGCCCGCCGGCCGTTCTCGGGATCAACGGTATCTGCGGACGCGCGAGCCGTCATGCGGGTTGCACTGCCGGAGGGCGCGCAAGGCCTGCCTACCCGCCTCACACGATCCGCAACTGCCACATGAAAAACGCCGCACGCGTCGCGCGCGGCATTGCATCGGCTGTCGTTGGATCATCACGAAGGCCGCGAGCCTCAGTAGCCCGAAGCCCACTTCACCAATTCGATGAAGACCTGATCCGACGCCGCGTCCAGCGCTCGCGTGGCCTCGGCCCCGCTGCTGCTCCCGGCAGGCGCACGGCCGGTAAACACCTTCGCGGCAACGATGCGCCCCGCGCGGTCGTCGACGATCTTGGCCGAAACCTCGACCACCGCTTCCGGGCTGGCAAAGGTCTGCAAGCCGAAGCTTCTTATATCCGTCAGCAGCACATAGTCGGCGGTGACGCGATCGCCCGGCCGCGCGACCGAGCGGGCGCGGCTGCTGTTTTCGAAGGTCTCGATCAGGCGCGCCTGGAACAGCGGCGGCAGCCGGTCGCTCCACTGGGCATTGCCGAGATAGGCCACCTGTCCCGGCTGCGGCTCCACCACGATCTTCTCGGTGTTCAGCACCGCCAGCGAGGTGGGGTCGGAGATCACCAGAACGCGGACCCCTGTCCGCTCCACGGGAACGGCGCGCGGCGCGCTGAGGTCGAAGGTCGGCACGGCCTGGTTGCCGCCCAGCAGCGCGGCGCAACCGCCAAGCCCCGTCGCCGCAAGGCCCAGCACCATGAACGCCGCCGTGCGGGCCAGCACAGGCCTGTTCCGCGCCCTACCCGGTTCCTGCCCCACGCTTCGCGCCTCCCGTCCTGCCACGTCGCGATCCCTGCCCGCCATCCTCAGCGCCCCCGATAGGTGGGAACGCTCGAACCGCCGAAGAGGAACTGGCGGGGATTGCGCTCCAGATTGCCCAGCACGCGATTGATGTCGGCCAGGGTGCGACGTCCGTCTGCCGCAAGCGCCTCGTACTGGCGCAGGCCCGGGCCGGTGAACTGGTTGAGATTCTTCGACAGCTCCGACGTGCGGGCGTCGAGATTGGCGGCAAGCCTGCGCACCTCTTCCGCCGCCGCCGAGATCTGGCCGAACATGGTCTGGCCGTCCTTGCTGGAGGTCATGTCGTTGACGTTGGTCAGGATGGAATCGAGCTTCGCCGCCATGCCGTTCAGCTTGCCGGAAAGCTCGGATGCATTGCGCAGCAGCGCGTCGGTGTCACCCGAGCGGTTCGCCAGCGTCTGCGAGAACACCTGGAAATTGTCCACCGCCTTGCCGATCTTCGAGGGGTCCACCGCCGCGGTGATCTGGTCGATCCGGCTGACGGTCGTCCCGAGCTGCGCCGAGAAGCCTCGGAAGGTCGCAGCAATCGAGCTCGCATCGTCGATGAAGGATTTGATCTTGTCGCTGGAGGCGGCGAGCTGCGTGGTGAACGTGTCGATATTGCTCACCGTATTGCTCACCTTGTTCGGATCCACCGCCTTGGTGATGTCCTCGAGCGACTGGGCGAGCTGGTCGATGCGCTTGGCGGCGTTGCCGACATCCGCGAGGAATGCGTTGATGTTGTCCGAATTGTCGCCAAGCGCCTTGGAGAACTTGTCGACATTGGCGATCACGGAATTGATGTGACCCTCATTGTCGGTGAGCAGCTGGTTGACGCGGCGGGCGATGTCGTCGACCCGGCCCATCACCTCGCGGGCACCCTGCATCAGGTCCTGCACCGCGGAGGCATCGGCGTGGATGCGCTGCAGCCTGCCGTCCGGCGCGGGGGGCAGCGGCGCGGCATTGGGGGTGCCGCCGACAAGGCCGATGGAGGAGATCCCGGTCAGCACCTGGGCATCGAGGCCGGCCCGCGTGTCCGACTTCACCGGCGTGTCCGGCGGCACGGAGATCGTGGCGATCACCTTGCGCGGGTCCACGTCGTCCAGCCGCAGCCCCGTCACCTCGCCGACCGGAATGCCATTGAAGGTCACGCCGGATCCGCGCTGCAGGCCGCTTACCGGACCATCGAAGATGACGTCGTAGCTGGTGCGCGGGCCGCGGTTGGCCGAGCTGTTGAACCACCACACGAAGGCAAAGGCCGCCGCGATCACCGCGAGCGTGAAGATGCCGATGATGGTGTAGTTGGCGCGTGTTTCCATCAGCGTCACACTCCCGCGCCGTTGCGCGCGCCGCTACCGGCGCGCTCATTATCAACGCCGATTCCCGCGGCACGTGCCCGCTTGCCATGGAAATAGGCCTGAATCCAGGGTTGCTTCGATTCCAGCATGCTCTCGATGGGTCCGACGGCGGCGACTTGGCCGTCCACCAGCGCGGCGACCCGGTCGCAGACGCTGTGCAGGCTGTCGAGATCGTGGGTCACCATGAACACGGTCAGCCCCAAAGTGTGCTGCAGGGTCGCGATCAGATCGTCGAACTCGCCGGCGCCGATCGGGTCGAGGCCGGACGTCGGCTCGTCGAGAAACAGAATCTCAGGGTCCAGCGCCAGCGACCGGGCCAACGCCGCCCGCTTGATCATGCCGCCTGAAAGCTCGGAAGGCGCCTTCTCGGCGACATCCGCCTTGAGGCCGACCATTTCGATCTTGGCGATGGCGAGTTCGTCCAGCAGCTTCTGCGACATGTCGAGATATTCGCGCATCGGAAACTGGATGTTCTCCTTCACCGTCATTGAGGAGAACAGCGCGCCCTGCTGGAACAGTACGCCCCAGCGCCGCTCCAGCGCCTGGCGCTGGCGCCAGTCCAGCGTGTCGAGATCCTGCCCGAACACCTCCACCGTGCCGGACCGCTTCGGCACCAGCCCGAGGATCGTGCGTGTCAGCACCGACTTGCCGCCGCCCGAAGCGCCGACGAAGCCGAGGATCTCGCCTGACTTCACGTCGAGCGACAGGCCCTTGAGGATGGTGCGCGAGCCGAAGCCCACCACCACGTCGCGCACGCGGATGATCGGTTCGCCGCGCGGGATCGGCTCATTCTGGATGGTGTCGGTCCGGGTCTGCTGCACGCCGCCCTCACATGTTGATGGCGGCGAAGAACATGGCGAACAGGCCGTCCACCACGATGACCAGGAAGATGGCCTTCACCACGGAAGCCGTGGTGTGTGCGCCAAGCGATTCGGCGCTGCCCCCGACGCGCATTCCCTCCATGCAAGCGATGATGCCGATGATCGCGGCCATGAAAGGTGCCTTGATCATGCCCACCTCGAAGGTGGTCAGCGAAATCGCCTCTCGCAGCCGGTTGGTGAAGATCGCCGGCGAGATCGCGCCATAGACCCACGCCACCAGCCCGCCCCCGAACAGCGCGAACATGCTGCCGAGAAAGGCGAGCATCGGCACCGCGATGATGAGCGCGACAAGCCGCGGTAACACCAGGACCTCGATGGGGTCGAAACCCATTACCCGCAGCGCGTCGACCTCCTCGCGCATCCGCATCGAGCCGAGCTCCGCCGTAAAGGCGCTGCCGGAGCGGCCGGCAACCATGATCGAGACGATGAGAACGCCCAGCTCGCGCAGGGTGAGGATGCCGACCATGTCGACCACATAGGTGGTCGCGCCAAAGCGGCGGAAATGGAAAATGCCCTGCTGGGCGATGATGCAGCCGATGAGGAAGGTGATGAGCGCGATGATCGGCACCGCACGGAGTCCGACGCGCTCGAGGTGAAAGACCATCGAGGTCCAGCGGAAGCTCGCCGGACGAACGACGACGCGCAGCAGCGCGATGACCACCTGCCCCACGAAGCCGAGGAACTGAAGCGCGTCGTGCCCCGTCTCCGCCGCGGCGCGGCCCACGACCTCAAGGCCGCCGACGATCGGATTGACGTATTTGCGGGCCGGCGGCACCGCATGTCCGCCGCGCTCCACCTCTTCCAGCAGCGGCTGGAAACGGGGATCGAGGCCCTCCACCTCCGGCGCGAAGCCCTCATCCTTCAGGCCGCGCACAAGCTGGTCCAGCAGCACCGCGCCCACGGTGTCGAGCCGCTCGACGCCGGAGAGATCGACCCGGACCGGTCCCCTGTTCTCCGCGCCGCGGGCTTCGGTCACCGCATTGTCCACCGCGCCCTCCAGGGCACGGCCCTGCGTGGCCAGCCAGCGACCGCTGCCGACAAAGGTCCATTCGCTGCCGTGGCGCGCGATGGCGAGAAGCGGGGCTTCGGCGGCTCCCAAACGAGGCTCCCGGGGACAGGACGAAATCGGGTGTCGAGGCGCGGTAGGCCCGGCAAGGGCGAGCGCCGCAACGGGCCGTCGAAGCAGGTTCCGACTGGCTTAACCTCTCTTAACGATGGGCGGCGCCATCGTCGAGCCGTTACGCCCATACACACGGCAAACCTTTGGCAGGGCATGCATTATCCTTGGCCGGTGTGGTTTCCCCGCGACGCCGTTCGCACCCTTTTCCGCCGCACGCGGCAGGCGCCTATGCTGGCGGGGATGATTCGTCTGCAAAGGAAGGGCTGCACCCGTGCCGATCCTCACCGTCCGCATCGAGCGTTTCCCCATCGCCGGCACCTTCACCATCGCCCGCGGGTCGAAGACCGAAGCGGTCGTGGTGGTGGCCGAGCTGGCGGAAGGCGGGCATGTGGGGCGCGGCGAATGCGTGCCCTATGCACGCTATGACGAGACCGTCGAGGGTGTCGCCGCTGCCATCGCCGCTCTGGAAGGCGAGCTCGCCGCCGGGCTCGACCGCAAGGGCCTTCAGCACCGCCTGCCGCCCGGCGCGGCGCGCAACGCGCTCGATTGCGCGTTCTGGGATCTGGCGGCCAAGCAGGCCGGCATGCCGGTTCACGTCCTTGCCGGCCTGCCCGCCCCCGTGCCCGTGACCACCGCCTACACCATCAGCCTCGGCACGCCGGAGGCGATGGCACAGGCTGCGCGCGCCGCCGCGCGACCGCTGCTGAAGCTCAAGCTCGGCGCGCAGGGCGATGCCGAGCGGCTCGCCGCTATCCGCGCCGCCGTGCCGGAGGCCGAGCTGATCGTCGACGCCAATGAGGGCTGGAGCGGAGACAGGCTGGCCGAAATGCTCGCCGCCTGCGCCGAGGCCGGGGTCACGCTTGTGGAGCAGCCGCTTCCGGCCGGACAGGACGAGGCGCTGGGCTCCGTTCCCCGCCCCGTGCCGATCTGCGCCGACGAAAGCGTCCACGGCCTCGCCAGCCTCGACCGTCTGATGGGCCGCTACGATGCGGTGAATGTGAAGCTCGACAAGACCGGAGGCCTCACAGAGGCGCTGGCCCTCGTGGAGGCCGCGCAGGTGCGCGGGCTCGGCATCATGGTCGGCTGCATGGTCGCGACCTCGCTGGCCATGGCGCCGGCATTGCTGCTGGCAAACCGGGCGCGCTGGGTCGACCTCGATGGCCCCCTGCTGCTGGCCCGGGATCGCACGCCGGCCCTGGCCTATGACGGCAGCACGGTCTACCCGCCCGCCCCCGCTCTGTGGGGCTGAAATCCGCGCCCGCTCAGCGCACCCACAGCGCGTGGAAATGATGCACCGGGCCATGACCGTGGCCGACCGCCAGTTCCTCGGAGCGGGCGAGCGCGCGCGTGAGATAGTCCTTGCCGGCCGCCACCGCGTCCCTGAGGCTCAGCCCCTTCGCCAGACCTGCGGTGATGGCGGAAGACAGCGTGCAGCCCGTGCCATGGGTGTTGCGCGTGACGATGCGCGGCGCGCTCAGTTCGACGACGCCGTCGGCGTCCATCAGCACATCCGTGCTTTCCGGCCCCTCGCCATGGCCGCCCTTGACGAGCACGGCCTTCGGTCCCATGGCGAGCAGCCGCGCCGCCTGCATGCGCGCAGCGGCGAGGTCATGGGCCGGCGGCTCGTCCAGAAGCGCGGCGGCTTCCGGCAGGTTGGGGGTGATGAGCAGGGCACGCGGCAGCAGGCTGCGCCGCAGTTCCTCGATGGCTTCCGGCACCAGCAGCCGGTCGCCGGAGGCTGCCACCATCACCGGGTCCAGCACCACGGCGCGGAGCCCGTGCCGGTCGAGCCCCTGCGCCACCGCGGCGATCACCTCGGGACGCGAAAGCATCCCGATCTTCACCGCGTCGACCGCGAGGTCGGAGAACACGGCGTCCATCTGCGCGCTCACGAAGGCCGGCGGTACGTCATGGATGCTGGTGACGCCAAGCGTGTTCTGGGCGGTGAGCGCGGTGATGACGCTGGCGCCATAGACGCCGAGCGCCGAGAAGGTCTTGAGATCGGCCTGTATGCCGGCACCGCCGCCCGAATCCGAGCCGGCAATGGTGACGGCGATGGGCGTACCGGCCCCCGATGCGGGGCGAGAGGATTGTGCGTCTGCTTCCGTCATCTGGCCGCTCCCTCGTCGCCGTCGGCATCGGGGCGCGGCGCGCCCTTGCCGCCCGTGCGGCGTGGGAGCGTGCGATCCGTTTCCTCCGCCGGCATGACCCGGATCAGGTTCGTGGGTTGGCGTCCCGCCTCTCAGCCCGGCCCGCCTTCCGGCGGACGGGGCACCCCAACGCGATCGTTCCTGCGCGAAATAAGCGAAGCGGACGCGGCTTTCAAGCGGGGGGCCGGGTGTCGAAGCCCACCCCTTGCCAGCGGCGCGCGCTTCTGGTCCCTTGGCGCCTCCCTTGAGAGGCACGCCGATGATACCGTTCTTCGTCCAGATCAAATGCCAGCTCGGCCGCTCCTACGAGGTCGCAAACGCCATCGCCGATGCCGAGATCGCCTCGGAGATCTATTCCACCGCCGGCGAGTTCGACCTGCTGGTGAAGTTCTACGTCGCCGAGGAGACGGATATCGGCCACTTCGTGAACCAGAAGGTGCAGACCGTGCCCGGCATCCAGGACACCCGCACCATCATCACGTTCAAGGCGTTCTGAAGGATCAGCCCGGCGGCCCGCCCGGCTGGGAGGCCGCGGCCTCCGCTTCCGCACGCGCCAGCGTCGGCCGGCGCTCCCGCCAGATCACGAACAGCCCGGCGCCGATGACGATGGCCGCGCCCGCGACCACCATCAGCGAGGGCACCTCGCCGAACAGGGCGAAGCCGATGATGGTGGTCCACAGCATCGCCGAATAGGCGAACGGGGCCACCACGGAGGCCGGCGCATAGCGGTAGCTCTCGGTGAGCAGGATCTGCGCGATGCCGCCGAAAATGCCGGTGGCGATCAGCAGCCCGGCCTCCGTCGGTGTCGGGAAATGCCACCCCCACGCCGCCGTCGCCAGCCCCGCCACCGCGGCGAGGCTCTGGAAGTAGAACACGATGGCCGCCGTCGATTCGCTGGCGGTGAGGCGGCGCACCTGAATCATCGCGCCCGCTGTGAAGAAGGCCGCCGCCAGCGAGAACGCGGCGCCGAGCCCGCGCTCCGGTGTATCGAAGCCCCCGCCCAGATGCGGCCAGAGCATCGCCACCACCCCTCCCAGCCCGATGGCGACGGCCACCCAGCGAAAGGCCTGCACCCGCTCGCGCAGGAACAGGGCCGCCAGCACCACCGTCATCAGCGGCGCGGTGAAGCCGATCGCGGTCGCGTCCGCCAGCGGGATACGGGCAAGGCCGGCGAAGGTCAGCACCATGGCGCAGACGCCGATCGTGCCGCGCACGATATGGCCGAGCGGATGGGCCGTGCGCACCGCCGCGCTGATCTCCCCGCGCCACGCCAGCAGAGCGAGCAGCGGGAACAACGCGAAGAACGAACGCGCGAACACAACCTCCCCGGTCGGCACCCGCTCGGAAACGATGCGCACCAGTGCCGACATGATCGAGAAGAGGAAGGTCGCGGCGATCTGCAGCGCGATGCCCTTGAGCGCGTTCATGGCCGCGCTTGCACCACCCTTCGCGCAGGCTGGCAAGGCCTCATCTCGTCGGGTCTCGCGGCCAAGCCATGCGCCCGCGAGGGAGCCTCACGGGAACGGCCGCCCACCCGCCAGCGCGACGCCGCCGAACACGATTCCGACCGCCAGCACGAGGCAGGCCAGTGCCCGCAGCACCGAGCCTGGCGTCGCTCGCTCGGCATCGACATAGTGGCCTGCCTTCTTGCGCCCGCTCAGCATGGCGCCGATGAGATTGTCGCGGCCAAAAGCGGAATAGAGCAGGTTCGCCGCGACATGCAGGCCGATGAGCGCCAGCAGCACCAGGTAGATCCGCGCATGCAGCGCCGAAGCGCGGGAGACGAAATGCTCGCTCGCCACCCGCACCATCGGCCCGTCGATCATGATGTCGTCGGTGGTGAAGAGGCCGGTCAGCGCCTGCGCGGCAACCGCGCCGAGCAGCGCCACCACCATCCAGCCCCCCGCCGGGTTGTGGCCGAGATAATGCCGCGGCCGCCCGCGCATCAGACCTGCGAGATAGCCGATCACCGTGCCCGGCCCGTAGAGAAAGGTCGAGAAGCGCGCCGTCGAGCCGCCGACCAGCCCCCACAGCAGGCGGAACACCAGCACCACGAGGATGGCGAGCCCGTTCCACATATGCCAGACGAGGTTGGCGTCGCCGTAGTAGCGGCTGGCGAAGGCGAGGCCGACGAGAATCGCCAGCAGCCATTTGGCGAGCCGCGTCGGCAGGTCCCACGCGAGCAGCGCCGGCGCGGTCTTTTCAGCGGTGCCAGCCGCCGCGCCCGTGGTGCCGGACAGGCTCAACCCCGACGCCTCACTTCTTCTGGCGGAAGGTGTCGTGGCAGGTGCTGCAATTCTTCACCACGCCGGGAAAATTGGCCTTGAAGCTTGCTTCGTCGGTGATGGCGGCGCGCGCTGCCGTGGCATCGCGCTCCAGCTTGGCATAGATCGCCGTGAACTCGTCGTGGCGCTTCCAGATCACCGGCAGGGCCTCGGTATCGCCCCCCTTGTCGGAACCCGGCGGGAACAGGTTCGGAAGCTGCTTCGCGTTCTTGATGTAGGTATCGAGCGCGGCCTGCACCGTGGCGAGATCGAAGGACGCGTCTCCCTTCAGCATGGCGCCGACCGGACGGGTCGCACGCCCCATTTCCTTGAGCAGCGCCTGCCGCTCCTTGATTGGATCGCCCGCGGCGGAAACCGAACTCAGCGCTACGCCGGCAAGAACGGCAGCGAGAACGAGACGTCGCATGGGCAAACCTCCCTGACCGGAGGCCCGGCCCTCCGGCTGAAGATTTACCTTAGTAAAGCTCCAAACGAGGTGGCAATCCGCCGCCCCGTGCCTCGCGCGCTCGTGATGAATCAGCCTGGGAAGGCGACGACCTTCTGGCGCTGTTGTCCCAGCCCCTCGATGCCCAGCGTCACCACGTCGCCCGGCTTGAGATAGACCGGCGGCTTCATGCCGAGCCCCACCCCCGGCGGCGTGCCGGTGATGATGACGTCGCCGACATCCAGCACCATGAAGCGGCTCAGATAGGAGACCAGAAAATTCACGTTGAAGATCATGGTCTTGGTGTTGCCGCGCTGGCGCGGCTCGCCATTCACGTCGAGCCACATGGCGAGGTTCTGCACGTCGGCGATCTCGTCCGGGGTGACGAGGAACGGGCCGAGCGGGCCGAAGGTCTCGCAGCTCTTGCCCTTGATCCACTGCCCGCCCTGTTGGAGCTGAAAGGCGCGCTCTGACACGTCGTTCGAGAGACAGAAGCCGGCGATGTGCCGAGCGGCGTCGGCCTCCGAAACATGACGGGCGCGGGTGCCGATGACGATGCCGAGCTCCACCTCCCAATCCAGCTTGGTCGAGCCCTTCGGCTGGATGATGTCGTCGTCCGGGCCGACGATGCAGTTCGGCGCCTTGGAGAACAGCACCGGCTCGGCGGGGATCGCCATGCCGGACTCCTCGGCATGATCGGCATAGTTCAGCCCCACCGCGATGAAGTGGCCCGGCTTCGCCACGCAGGCGCCGAACCGCACGCCGGCTGGAGCGACGGGCAGCGCTTCCACATCCAGCCCGCGCAGCGCGTCGAGCCCGGCGGGCGTCAGCGCGTCGCCGCCGATATCGGCCACCACGGCGCCGAGGTCGCGCACCACGCCGTTGCCATCGACCAGGCCGGGCTTCTCGCTGCCTGCCGCGCCGAACCGAACCAGTTTCATGACGTCCTCCTCAATCCTGGGGGCGCGGATATTCGTCCGTAAGCCGGCCCTGCGCAACGCCGCTCCACCGCCGATTCCGGGTTGCCGGACGCGGCGGCGACCGCTATCCCGCGCGGCACCCGAGATGGGCCAGCGGAGCCTGCCCCCCCATGACCGTGCCCTCCATGACCGCGCCGACCATGACCGTGCCGATCCTGTCGCTGCTGCTCTTCGCGATCGCCGGCGCCTTCACCCCCGGCCCGAACAACATGATCTCGCTGGCCTCCGGTGCCGCCTTCGGCTTCCGGCGCACCCTGCCGCAGATCTGGGGCGTCACCTTCGGCTTCATGATCATGGTGGTGGCGGTCGGGCTCGGGCTGGGCGGCCTGTTCGCCGCGGTGCCGAGCCTGCACGAGATTCTGCGCTATGCCGGCGCGGGCTATCTGCTCTATCTCGCCTGGAAGATCGCCAAGGCCGATCCCGCCAGCGGCGCGGCGATCGCCAAGCCCTTCACCGTGCTGCAGGGCGCGGCGTTCCAGTGGGTGAACCCGAAGGCGTGGACGATGGCGCTCAGCGTGGTGCCGGCCTTCACCGCGCCGGGCGGCGACGTCATCGCCGAGGTGTTGGTGATCGCCTTCGTCATGGGCATCGTGTCCTTTCCCGCGCTCTCGATGTGGGCCGGCTTCGGCATGGCGATCTCGCGCATCGTCTCCGACCCGCGCAAGCACCGCCTCATCAATGTGGGCATGGCCCTGCTGGTGGTGGCAAGCGTGGTCCTGCTGTTCCGCTGAGCAGCGAGTGTCATAAAAGCGTGACGGGACTCGCGATTATGTGAGGTCATGACACAGAGCGCACCGGGTCCCGCGGAAGACGCATCCCAGATGAGCGATGCGCCCGATGCGCGCCGCTTCCGCAGCCTGTTCATCTCCGACGTCCATCTCGGCACCAAGGGCTGCCAGGCCGACCTGCTGCTCGATTTCCTGCGCTATCACGACGCCGACACGGTCTATCTGGTTGGCGACATCGTCGACGGCTGGCGGCTCCGGCAGGGTTGGTATTGGCCGCAGGCCCATAACGACGTGGTGCAGAAGCTGCTGCGCAAGGGCCGCAAGGGCGCGCGCATGGTCTATCTGCCCGGCAATCACGACGAGTTCCTGCGCGACTATTACGGCAGCCATTTCGGCGGCATCGAGGTGGTGGAGACCGCGGTGCATGTGGCGGCGGACGGCCGGACCTACCTCGTCATCCACGGCGACGTTTTCGACGTGGTGGTGCGCCACGCCAAATGGCTCGCCTTCCTTGGCGACTGGGCCTACACCACCGCGCTCGGCATCAACACCTATCTCAATTTCGTCCGCCGCAAGCTCGGTTTTCCCTATTGGTCGTTGAGCCAGTGGGCCAAGCTGAAGGTGAAGAACGCGGTCAACTTCATCGGCCGCTTCGAGGAGGCGGTCGCCACCGAGGCGCGCCGCAACAAGGTGGACGGCGTCATCTGCGGCCATATCCACCACGCCGCCATGCACGACCATTTCGGCATCACCTATCTCAATTGCGGCGACTGGGTGGAAAGCTGCACCGCCCTGGTCGAGCATGAGGACGGGCGCTTCGAGATCATCGACTGGGCCCGCACCACCCGCGCCGCGACACCCCTCGCCCCCGCCCTTCTCGAACGTCCCCGGGCCGCCGCCTGATGCGTATCCTCATTGCGACCGATGCGTGGCATCCGCAGGTGAATGGCGTCGTCCGCTCGCTGCAGCAGACCGCCGATCATGCGACGGCGCAGGGCGCGGAGATCGCCTTTCTCTCTCCGGCCGACTTCCGCACCGTGCCGATGCCGACCTATCCCGAAATCCGGCTGGCACTCACGACCGGTCGTGCGGTGACCCGGCGCATCCGCGACATCGCGCCCGACTACGTGCACATCGCCACCGAAGGCCCGGTGGGGCTGCTGACGCGCAATGTCTGCCTCGCGCGGGGGCAGGTGTTCACCACCAGCTACCACACCAAGTTCCCGGAATATCTCGCCGCCCGCGCGCCGGTGCCCCAGCGCCTGTCCTATGCCTGGCTGCGGCGCTTTCATAATGCCGGAGCCGGAATCATGGTCTCCACCGGCACGCTGGAAGCCGAACTGACGCAGCGTGGCTTCCGCAACATCATGCGCTGGTCGCGCGGTGTGGATTCGGAGCTGTTCCGTCCCCGGACGATGGCCGAGATCGACGACGCACAGCTCACCGCCCTGCCGCGCCCGCTCTTCCTCTATGTCGGGCGGGTTGCCGTCGAGAAGAACATCGAGGCCTTTCTCCGCCTCGATCTGCCCGGCAGCAAGGTGGTCGTGGGCGATGGCCCGGCCCGTGCCGATCTTCAGGCGCGCTATCCTTCCGCCCATTTCCTCGGCAAGCAGGAGGGCGAGCGGCTGGCGCGCACCTATGCGAGCGCGGATGTCTTCGTCTTCCCGAGCCTCACCGACACCTTCGGCATCGTGCTGCTGGAAGCGCTGGCGAGCGGCCTGCCGGTCGCGGCCTTCCCGGTCACCGGCCCGCTCGACGTCATCGGCGGCACCCTCGCCGGACCCGAGCCGGTTGGAGCGCTCGATACCGATCTGCGGCAGGCGGCGCTGAAGGCGCTGCACCTCGACCGCGGCGCGGCCCGGCACTTTGCGCTCGGATATAGCTGGGAAGCGTGCACCCGCGACTTCCTCGCCAATATCGAGCGCGCGCAGGGCAAGGCGCGCCGCCCCTTCGCCCGCCCTCCGCTCGCCCACGCCTCCTGAGCGATCCACAGACCGCAGGCCGAACGGCGCATTGCGATACGGCCGGCATGAACTATCTTGCCCGCTCAACCAAGCGAGGGAGAAAGCATGTCGGGCCGCACGCGGATCGTCGACCGGGGCGGCATGGAAGCCGGCGCGCAGGCCATCACCGGCCAGCTCGGCCGCACCGTGCAGCGGCTGCGCAAGGCGTACAACCTCTCGCTTTCCGAACTTGCCGAGCAGTCCGGCGTCGCCAAGTCGATCATCAGCCAGATCGAGCGCAACGAGACCAACCCGACGCTCGCGACCGTCTGGCGGCTGTCGCAGGCGCTCGACATGTCGATCGAGCGTTTCCTCGCGGCGACCGACGACGAGCCCTTCGTCGAGCACCTGACCCGCGCCGACACGCCCATGCTTCTGTCCGAGGACGGCAAGTGCCGCCTCACCATCACCGGCTGGATCAAGACGGTGGAATGGCTGCAATGGTTCGACTTCGTCGCAGAGCCAGCCGGCGAGCTCGTCTCCGACGGCCACCAGCGCGGCTCGATCGAATGTCTGTCGGTCATCTCCGGCGAGTTGCAGGTGGAATGCGGCGACGTCATCGAGGTTGCCCGCGCTGGCGAGACTCTGCGCTACCGCTGCGACCGCCGGCATGTGATCCGCAACACCGGCGGCGAGATCGCCCACGCCACCATGGTGTGCCTGTTGAAGGCCGCGGTGCTCGACTGAACGCCGGGCCGGCGGAATCACCGTTTCTGCTCCTGGCACCAGCGCCTTGAAAAATCGAACACATCCCTTGCCTCATCCGCCGGAAGATCCCGATGACCAGCCCGACCGACGCCGCCCAGCTTCCGACCTATGCCGACGTGATCGCGGCCGCCGAGCGGCTCGCCCCGGTCGCGGTGCGCACGCCGCTTCTCGCCTGCCCGGCGCTCGACGCGCTGACCGGCGGGCGCATCTTCCTGAAGCCGGAACCGCTGCAGCGCACCGGCTCCTTCAAGTTCCGCGGCGCTTATAACCGCATCTCCCGCATCCCGGAGGCGGAGCGCGCGGGCGGCGTGGTGGCCTGTTCCTCCGGCAATCACGCGCAGGGCGTCGCGGCGGCTGCGACCATGCTCGGCATGCGCTCGGTGATCGTGATGCCCAGCGACGCCCCGGCGCTGAAGCGCACGCGCACCCTCGCCTTCGGCGCCGAGGTCGTCAGCTATGAGCGCGGCGTGGACGACCGCGACGCCATCGCCCATGCCATCGCGACCGAGCGCGGCGCCACCTTCGTCGCCCCCTATGACGACCGCTTCGTGATGGCAGGACAGGGCACGGTCGGCCTCGAGATCGCGCAGGACATGACCATGCTCGGCCTCGCGCCCGACGTGGTGATCGCCAATGCCTCGGGCGGCGGCCTCGCCTCCGGCATCGCGCTCGCGGTGAAGGAAGCGTTCCCCCATGCGCAGATCTACACCGCCGAGCCGGCGGGCTTCGACGACCATGCCCGCTCCTTCCAGAGCGGGCGGCGCGAGAGCAATGCGCAGGCCACCGGCTCGTTCTGCGACGCGCTGCTGGCCGCGACGCCGGGCGCACTGACCTTCCAGATCTCGTCCCGCATCGTCGGCAACGGGGTGGCGGCGAGCGATGCAGAGGTTGCGCGCGCCGTCGCCTTCGCCTTCGAGGAGGCCAAGATCGTGGTCGAGCCGGGCGGCGCGGTAGCGCTGGCGGCGGTGCTGGCGGGCCGGCTGGACCTTGCCGGCAAGACAGCGGCGATCGTGCTCTCGGGCGGCAATGTCGACGCCGCAACCTTCGCCACCTGCCTCACCATGGCCGGCAAGCTCTGAGGCAAAACGCAAAAGGGCCGACCCGAAGACCGGCCCTTTTCAATGAGTTGGAGAGGCTTTCGGAATCAGATCCTCAGCCGGCGTCTCTCATTTTCCCAGCGCGCGCCGCACCGCCGCGATCACGCGGTCCTGCGTCGGCGCGTCGAGATAGGCGTGCATCGGCAGGCTGATGACCTCGCCTGACAGTTGTTCGCTGACCGGCAGTCCGTTGCCGGCGGCGGGATAGTGCGCATAAGCCGGCTGGCGGTGCATCGGGATGCGGTAATAGACCGCCGTGGGCACGCCCTCGGCCTGCAAAGCCGCGGCGAGGCCGTCACGCACGCCATGCGGCAGCTTGATCGTGTACTGCGCCCACACCGAGGTCGCGCGCGGATCGACCACCGGCACCGTGCACACATCGCCCAATGCCGCGTTGTAGCGGCGGGCGGCGGCGTCGCGGGCGGCGATCTCCTCCTCGAAGATGGCGAGCTTTTCCAGCAGCACCGCCGCCTGGATGGTGTCGAGCCGGCCGGTCATGCCGATGCGGACATTCTCATATTTGTCGACGCCCTGCCCGTGCTCGCGCACGCTCTTGAGCACCGGCACGAGGTCGTCGTCATCGGTGAACACCGCACCGCCGTCGCCATAGCAGCCAAGCGGCTTGGCCGGGAAGAAGCTGGTGGCGGTGGCATCGCCGAAGGAGCCGGTCTGCCGGCCATTCCAGGTGGCGCCGAAGCCCTGCGCGGTGTCGCACAGCACCTTCAGCCCGTTCTCGGCGGCGATGGCGAGAATGGCGTCGAGGTCGGCGGGCTGGCCGAACAGGTCGACCGGGATCACCGCGCTCGGGTTCAGCCCCTCGCGCTTCGCCACCAGGATGGCCGCCTTCAGGCTTTCCGGGTCCATGTTGAAGGTGTCGGGCAGCACGTCGACGAAGACCGGCGTCGCGCCGACATAGGGCACCACCTCGGCGGTGGCGCAGAAGGTGAAGGCCGGGCAGAACACCGCGTCCCCCGCCTTCACGCCCCACGCCATCAGGATCATCGCCAGCGCATCGGTGCCGCTGGAGCAGGAAATGGCGTGCTTCGCCCCCGCGAAGGCGGCGAGCTTCGTCTCCAGCTCCGTCACTTCCGGCCCGTTCACGAAGCGGCAATGGGTCAGCACCCGCGTCACCGCCTCGTCGATCCTGCTGCCGAGCCGCGCGCGTTGGCCCACGATGTCGATGAAGGGAATGGGGGCGGCCTTGGTCGTCACATGCGAGGTCATGGGTTCCAATCCTCAGCCGGCGGCACGGATGCGAAGCGGCGCGGGCTCCGCGCCCGGCAGGCAGCGAATAGCGGTGGCAATGGCGGAGACGCCGTCCTCGCCGGTCACGTCGGGCGCCTCGCCGGTGCGGATCGCCTCGAGGAAGCGGGAGAGTTCCACCCGCAGCGGTTCGGCATAGGCGACGGGCAGATGGCGCATGGAATAGCTGCCATCGGGCTTGTAGTCGAAGCACTCGGTCACCTGGCGGGTCAGCAGGTCGCCGGTGACGTATTTGTTGCGGGTCGCCACATGCACCGTGCGCGCCTTGAAGGGCGTCAGCCAGTTGGTGTTGATGTGGGCGAGCACGCCATTGCCGGTGCGGAACTGAAGCAGCGCGATGTCCTCGCGGTCCGCTACCGCCGCCTTCACCTGCGGCTGCACCTCGGCGATGTGCGAGCCGGTGAAATGGCAGATCAGGTCGATGTCGTGCACCGCGAGGTCGATCACCACGCCGACATTGGACATGCGGGGCGGGAACGGGCCGACGCGGGTGATGCCGATGGAGAGGATCTCCTCACCCCGGATCGCCGCCTTGATCGCGGCCACCGCCGGGTTGAAGCGCTCGACATGACCGACCATCAGCGTGACGCCGGCGGCCTTTGCGGCGGCGACGATGTCCTCGGCCTCGGCGACCGTGGGGGCGATCGGCTTTTCCACCAGCACGTGCTTGCCGGCGGCGATCGCCGCCAGCGCGACGGCGTGGTGCAGATGGGTCGGGGCGGCCACGACCACGGCATCGACGCCGAGCGCGATCAGCGCGCCGACATCCGGCACTGCGGTGCAGCCCAGCAGGCCGGCGACCTTTTCGGCCTGCGCGGCGTCGGGATCGGCAATGCCCGCCAGCGTCGCGCCGGGAAGGTCGGCCAGCACACGGGCGTGGTTGGCCCCCATGACGCCGACGCCGACGACACCGACACGCACCGGCGCGCGGGCCGCGGGAACTGCGCTTTGAGCCATGGCTCTGCTCCTCGTATGATCCTAACCGCCCGGGGCCCTCTAGCACGCGGGCCAGCCGCATGCGAGCCGTGGAACCGTTGCCGCGCTGCAACGCACATCAAGAATTGCTGCGCCCTGTTACACGAAAAGGCGATGACGCTGCGCCCTCAGCGCGGGCGGCGACGCAGCGTGCCGAAGGGAATGACGGCGCAGCGGGCGAAGGATGGCGGCTTTCCACGATAGCCGCGCGGACGCCCCTGAAGGCGACGCACCAGCTCTTCTACCGGGCGGGACAGGTTGCGCAGCACGCGACGCAGGCCCTTGCGCGCCGACACCGCGCCGGCACCCATGCGCTCGATCTCGAGCAGGCTGCCCGCCTCGTCCGGCGTCGGCTTTTCCAGGAGCCGCTCCTGTATCGCCACCGCCGGCGTGAGCTGGAGGATGCGGCGCGTTTCGAGGAAACCCGCCTCAGGGCCGAACACCACATGGTCGTTCGGCATGGTGGGCGTGGCGAAATGGGCGACCAGATGCACCGCGAAATCACGCGAGAGAATATAGGCCGCCGCGCCATAATGCTCGTGCAGCAGCCGCGCCAGGCTGAAGCCCCCCGGCAGCGGGACGGCATGGCGGTCGATCAGCGCCTGCTGGAACATGGTCTCGATCTTCACGCCGTCGGTGCCGGCGGGAATCCAGCCATCATCGGCAAGCAGGGCGGCCGCCCCCTGCGCGAAGACCACGTCATCCTCGAAGATGGCGCCATAGGGATCCTCGCCCGCGGCGATGCGCTGCCAGCATTCATAATGGCTGTAGAAGCAGCCGAGTTCGCTCGGCGCCAGCGGGCGACGCACGCTGCCGTCGGGCTTCAGGAAGAAGGCGGGCGGCAATTCGGTCCTGACGCCATCGATCGCCGGCACGCGCTCGAAGCCGAGGCCGAGCGCGCCGAAACGCGCGCGCATGACGGCGAGTCGCTCGGGCGAACGATCGAGGTTGATGAGATAGCACTTCATGCGGCACCGACCGATGACGTCCCCGAACGCAACGGCCAGGGGCGCCCACCTCTCCACTGGAACGATTACAGAGTGGAGAGGATGTCTTTAGACCATGTCGCCAAAAATTTGAACAATCCGTCACACGCGATGCACAGACAGGCCTGTGCACTCGTGTCCGGCAGCGGGGTCACAGGCCGGATCAGCCGCCGACCGAAACGAAGCTCTTGAAGATGTAGCCGGTCTTGCCGTCGAACTCGATGCGGCACCAGCTATCGCAGGAGACGACCGAAACCTTCTGGCCGGGCCGCAGCACGCCGATCGATGCCCCGCCGGGCGCAGCACGCACGGTCACGGTTCGGCGCACGGTGCCGGGACCCGAGTTCGCACCGGACGCCGGCGCGGCGCCGGCATCGGCGTCGGGGGAATCGGCCGCGTCCGCCGCGTCCGGCTCGGTGGGCTCGGCGTTGGCGACCGGGGTGTTGGCGGCGATGCTGGTGGGCGCCGCGAAGGCCGTGGCCGTGCTCGGCCTCGGCGACGGCGGCGCAACCGCTGCGATCTTCGGCTTCTGCTTCGGCAGAGGGGCGGTCTGCGGCAGGGTGGCGACGCTCGCGCCGCCCCCGGAATCGCCCGCCGCGCCTGCATTTGCCGCGCCCGAACCCGCGCCGGTGTCCTCAACCGCCGCGTCGGAGCCTGCGCGGCCGATCGGCGGCTCCGCATCGGCGAGCGTCTGTGCCGGAGCCTCTGCGGGCTGCGCGGCGGGCTGGGCGGCGGCACCCCGCGGCGGTACGGCCGAAGCCGCCGGGCCGGAAGACGTCGAGCCTGATGACGCGGCTGCGCCCGGCTGCACTGGCGTATAGGGGGCGGCCTGCCGAACCGGAGGCTGCTGCGCCCGCGCGAGATCGCCGGAATTCACGACGTTCGAGGCGACGAGCTGGCCGGAGGCCGGTCCCGTCTCAGCCATATCGTCATTGCGGGAGGCAAGGGACTGCAGCACGATGCCCGCGCCACCCGCGATCGCCACCACGAGAGCGAGCACGGCGAAGCGCTGCCAGGTGAAGGTCTGCGACCCGCTCTTGCGGCGCTGGGCACGACGGACCACGGCTTTGGAATCATCGGCCTCGTCACGTCCGCCGGGCCGCAACCCGAAGCGCGCGGCGCCCTCGACGGACGCCGGCACGCCAGCCGGAAATGCCTCGGCGCGGCTCGCATAGGCGGTGCCCGCCGGAGCGGAAGGACGCAGCAGGCTCACCGCCTGCGCCGCGCCGGAGCGCGGAGCCTGGGCCGCGTTCTGCCCGTCCAGCGCACCACGCAGGCCATAGGTGGCCTCGGCCGGGGCGCGACGTTCGCGGGCCGCTCGCTCAGCGGCGGCGCGGCTGTTCTCCGGGCGCGCAAGGCCGCCGGCGGACAGAAGGCTGTCGACCGCGATCCGCTCGGCCATCAGCCGCTCGCTCGCGGCGCCACGCGGACGCTCGGAAGCCGGGCGGGCGACGGGGTCCCTCAGCTCGGCGGCGATGCGGGCGGCCTGTGCGGAGAGCGAGCGCCGCGGGGAGGAAGCATCCGGCGCCTCGGCCGGCTGCGGTTCGGGGCGGACAGGCTCGGCGCGGCTCGGTGCGGATGTACGGGCAGGAGCGGCACTCATCACCTCCTCCGCAGCAAGAGAAACCGGCGCACCGGAAACCGGCGCCAGAGAAATCGGAGCCTTGGCCGTCGAAACCCTGGAGCCCGACGCTCTCATGCGCTCGGCCGGGGACGATACGCGACCGGGGCCCTGTAGGGGACCGAGATCGGCGGGGCTGTCGTGTTCCAGAGCACTCGGCATGCACACTCACTCACTCAGAGCCGAAGGACCGGGATCCGACGGGCCGGCGCCCGCCACATTCACCTGACGCACTGTTTCCAAGAAGTCACATTGTTGCTGAACGGCAACATGGTGACTTTATCGTTAAAATTAATTGCGGCAAGTCTTAGCCGAGATTGTGGCTCGCTGCCATATCCCGGCAAACGATCCGGCCCACTAAACCAGCACCGGGCGCGCAACCGGTTCCGGCGCCTCGAAAACCCGCCGATAGCGCGCGACCTCCGCGGGAGGGCCCATCGCCTTGGTGGGATTGTCGGAAAGCTTCACCGCCGGCCGCCCGTCCGCCGAAATGACCTTGCACACGATGGAGATGGGTCCCAGCGAATCGCCGGCCGCGAGGCCACGGAAATCGTTGGTCAGCAGCGTGCCCCAGCCGAAGCCCATCCGCATCCGCCCGTGGAAATGCCGCCAGATGCGCTCGATGTCATCGATGTCCAGCCCGTCGGAGAAGATCGCGAGCTTGGTCTGCGGGTCTTCCCCGCGCGAGCTCCACCAGCGGATCGCCTCCTCCCCGCCCTCGATCGGATCCTTGCTGTCGATGCGGATGCCGGTCCAGCGCGACACCCATTCGGGAGCGTCGGCGAGGAAGCCGGTGGTGCCGTAGGTGTCCGGAAGCAGGACGCGCAGATTGCCGTCATAATCCTCCTGCCAGTCGGCCAGCACGCGATAGGGCGCGGCGGCGAGGCCGGCATCGTCATCGGCCAGCGCGGCATAGACCATGGGCAGTTCATGAGCGTTGGTGCCGGTCGCCTCCACCTCGCGGCGCAGCGCGATCAGGCAGTTGGAGGTGCCGAGGAAGCCGGCGCCGAGCCCTTCCATCATGGCCTGCACGCACCAGTCCTGCCACAGGAAGCTGTGGCGGCGGCGCGTGCCGAAATCGGCGACGTTCACCTCGCCCGGCGCCCCGAGCGCCCGCAACCGCTCCACCTTCTCCCACACCCGCGTCATGGCGCGGGCATAGAGCACCTGCAGCTCGAACCGCCCCATGTCCCGCAGCACGGCGCGCGAGCGCAGCTCGTTGATGATGGCGAGCGCGGGAATCTCCCACATGGTCGTCTCGATCCACGGCCCGTCGAAGGTCAGCTCATACTGGCCGTCGCGCTTTTCGAGGTGGTAGGCCGGAAAGCGGAAATCCTCCAGCCAGGCGATGAAGTCGGGCGCGAACATCTGGCGCTTGCCGTAGAACATGTTGCCGCGCAGCCAGGTCGACTCGCCCCGCGTCAGGGCCAGCGTGCGCACATGGTCGAGCTGCTCGCGCAGCAGCCCCTCGTCCACCAGATCGGCGATCCGCACGCTGTGCGAGCGGTTGATGATGCCGAAGGTGACGTTCACGTCGCGGTGGCGGCGATAGATCGTCTGCGCCATCAACAGCTTGTAGAAATCCGTGTCGAGCACGGAGCGCACGATCGGGTCGATCTTCCAGGTGTGGGCGTAGACGCGGGAGGCGATGTCGATCATGCGCGGGCTGCTCTGGCAGGGGACCGTCACCGGCCGGAAGGAGAGCGCCTGTTCTAGAGCATTGCCCCGGGGAAAAGAATGCGTCTCCTGCGCTCTTTCCTGCAAATGCTTGATGGACGACGCTTTTTTAAGGAATTCCAGACCAGGGGCGGACGCATTCCGCAGGTGTCCGCGCGCTTTTCCCGGGCTGTGGCGGCGAAGCGCTGGCCCGCGCCCGCGGCTGCGGCTAGGTTGCGCCGCGACATGCCGGCCACGGCTCCCGCTCCCGTCGAGGCCGCCTCCCCCACGCCCGCCGAACCCACGATTCCTGGCTCATGATCCGCAGCATCTTCTCCGTCGGTGGCTGGACCCTGCTCTCGCGCCTTTCGGGCTTCATCCGCGATATCATGCTCGCCGCCGTGCTGGGCGCCGGGCCGGTGGCGGAGGCCTTCTACATCGCCTTCCGGCTGCCGAACCATTTCCGCGCCATCTTCGCGGAAGGGGCGTTCAACGCCGCCTTCGTGCCGTCCTACACGCGGGTGAAGACGCAGGAGGGCGAGGCGCGCGCCACCCGCTTCTGCGGCGAGATCCTCACCGGTGTCGTGGCGGTGCAGTTCGTGCTGCTCGGCCTCGCGCTGGCCGGTACGGAATGGGTGGTGCGGCTGATGGCGCCGGGGCTGATGGAAGACCCGGCGCGCTTCCACCTCACCGTCACCCTCACCCAGATCACCTTTCCCTATCTCTCGCTGATCGCCCTGGTGACGCTGGTGGGCGGCGTGCTGAACGCCAATGACCGGTTCTGGGCCGCCGCGGCCGCCTCCATCTTCCTCAATGTCGCGATGGTCGGCACGCTCAGCGTCGCCGGGCTGTTCCCCTCGGCGGGGCACGCGGCGGCTTGGGGCGTGCTCATCTCCGGCTTCCTCCAGCTCGGCCTGCTGCTGTGGGATGCGGAGACGCACGGCATCAACATCCGCTTCGCCCGCCCGCGGCTCGACCCGGAGATGCGCGCCTTCCTCAAGGCGCTCGGTCCGGCGATCATCGGTTCGGCGGGCGTGCAGCTCGCGATCTTCGCCGACACGGTGATCGCCTCCTTCCTGCCGGCGGGCGCGATCGCGGCGCTGTTCTATGCCGACCGCATCAACCAGCTTCCCATCGGCGTGGTCGGCATCGCGGCGGGCATCGTTCTGCTGCCCGAAATGTCGCGCCGCATCGCCGCCGGGGACGAGGACGGCGCCCGCCATGCCCAGGCGCGCGCAGTGGAACTGACGGTCACGCTCGCCCTGCCCTTCGTCGCCGCCTCGCTCGCGATCCCGGAGATCGTGATGCGCGGGCTCTTCATGCGCGGCGCCTTCACCGCCGAGGCGGCGGCGGCGGCCGGCGCGACGCTCGCGGCCTACACGGTGGGGCTGCTGCCCTTCGTGGTCATGCGCGCCTTCATGTCGCCCTTCTATGCCCGCGGCGACACCCGCACGCCGGTGGTCGCGACGCTGCTGGCCGCAACGGTCAACATCGCGCTCAAGGTGGCGCTCATGGGCTCGCTCGCGCAGGTCGGGCTCGCGCTCGCCACCGCGGTCGGGGGCTGGATCAACCTCGCTTTGCTGCTGCTCTTCGCCCATCGCGCGGGCTACGGGGTGGGAGATTCGGCGCTGTTCCGCTCCCTGCCCCGCCTTGCGCTGGTCGGCGTTCTGCTCGCCATCGTGCTGTATTTTACCGCACGCTTCGGCACTCCGCTGGTCGCGGGACTGCCGCGCTTCGGTGAGGAAACCCGGCTCGGCCTGTGTATTTTCATCGGCGCGCTGGCTTATGCGGGGTTATTGTTGGCGCTGGTCGGGCCTGCCCATTTGCGCAGCATGTTGCGTACGCGGCCGCTGCGGAAGGCGGCAGGCGCCTCGGAGGTATGACAATCCGGCTTACGCAGTGCAACATAGTTGTGCTAGGTGCTGCGCTCAGGCGCCATCGTTGCGGGACGGTCGGGCAGCCGACGCCGACATTCGTTGGCACCAGCATTCCACGTTCGGAGAGCGATCGATGAAGGCCTTCGTCCCGCGCATCACCCTTGGTGCGGCCCTTGCTGCCCTGGCCTTTTCCCTCTCCGCATGCGGGGATGGCAAGCAGGCCCAGCAGGCGGCGCCGTCCCCTCCGCAGGTGACGGTGGCAAGACCCGAACTCCGGCAGATCACCGATTACGACGAATATGTCGGCCGTTTCGCCGCGGTCGATCTTGTCAACGTCTATGCCCGCGTCTCCGGTTACCTCGACAAGATCGCCTTCACCGACGGCCAGATCGTCAAGCAGGGCGACACCCTGTTCCTGATCGACAAGCGCCCCTTCCAGGTCGCTCTGGACCAGGCGAAAGCCAATCTGCAGAGGTCGCAGGCCGATCTCGATTTCGCCGTCTCGGACCTCCAGCGCGCCCAGACGCTGCTGCAGGACAAGAACTCGACCGCGATCTCCAAGCAGACCTTCGACCAGCGCCAGCAGACCGAGCGGAGCGCCCGTGCCCAGGTCGCGGCCAATCAGGCGGCGGTGCAGGCCGCCCAGCTCGACCTCGAATTCGCCGAGCCGCGATCTCCCGTGACCGGCCGCATCGGCGATCGCCGCGTCTCGGTGGGCAACCTCGTCACCGGCGGCGCGGGCGGCACCAACACCAATACGCTGCTCGCCACCATCGTCTCGCTGGACCCGATCTATTTCGAGTTCACCTTCGATGAGGCCTCCTATCTGCGCTACAAGCACATGGAGGAGCGGTTCGGCCGCGACTCCAACCCGGTTCCGGTGAAGCTTGGCCTCATCAACGAGAAGGGCTTCCCTCACGACGGCACCATGGACTTCGTCGACAACCGGATCAGTGAGACCACCGGCACGATCCGCGGCCGCGCCAAGTTCGCCAATCCCGATGAACTGTTCACGCCGGGCATGTTCGGCCGCATCCAGGTGCCGGCCTCCGCGCCGCACGACGCGCTGCTGGTTCCCGATGTCGCCATCGGCACCGAGCAGACCAAGAAGTTCGTCTATGTGATGGCGCCCGGCGACGACCCGCAGGCACCGCAGATGAAATACGTCACCCTCGGCCGCCAGTTCGACGGCATGCGCGTCATCACCTCCGGCCTCACCGCCGACGATCGTGTGGTGGTCAACGGCCTGATGCGCATCCGCCCCGGCGCCAAGGTGGTCGCCAAGGAAGAGCAAAAGACCGAAGAGCAGAAGCCCGCCGATCAGGGTTCCGCCGGGCAGAAGCCCGCTGCCGCCAACTAAGGCCGGGAGGCCCCCATGCGCTTCTCGCACTTCTTCATCGACCGCCCGATCTTCGCCTCCGTCGTCTCCATCGTCGTGATGATCCTCGGCGCGGTGGCCTATATCTCGCTGCCCGTCGCGCAGTACCCGGACATCGCCCCGCCGGTCATCAACGTCACCGGCCAGTATCCCGGCGCCAGCGCCGAGACGGTGGCCGACACCGTGGTCGCGCCCATCGAGCAGCAGATCAACGGTGTGGAGAACATGCTCTACATCTCGTCGAACTCGACGGCGGACGGGCGCTTCTCCATCGCCGTCACCTTCGAGGTCGGCACCAATCTCGACATCGCGCAGGTGCAGGTGCAGAACCGCGTGGCCACCGCCACGCCGCGCCTGCCGGCAGAGGTGCAGCAGATCGGCGTCACCACCGCCAAGTCCTCGCCGGACATCCTGATGGTTGTCAGCCTGTTCTCGCCGGACGATTCCCGCGACGCGCTGTTCATCTCGAACTACGCCAACCTGCAGATGAAGGACCAGCTGCAGCGCGTGAAGGGCGTCGGCTCGATCACCGTGTTCGGCTCGCGCGACTACGCCATGCAGGTGTGGCTCGACCCGACCAAGCTGCAGTCGCTGAACCTCACCGCCAGCGACGTCACCGCCGCGCTCCAGGCGCAGAACGTGCAGGTCGCCTCCGGCGTGCTCAATGCCCCGCCTGTGCCGAACCAGCTCGCCTTCCAGGTTGCGGTTCGAACGCTCGGGCGCCTGTCGACGCCGGAGGAGTTCGGCAATATCGTGGTGCGGCAGACCAACGACGCCGTGGTGCGCCTGCGCGACGTGGCCCGGCTGGAAATCGCCGGCCAGGACAATTCCTCGATCTCCTATTTCGACTCGAAGCCCTCGGTGGCGCTCGGCATCTTCCAGCTGCCGGGCTCCAACGCGCTGGAGACCGGGCAGGCGATCGAGGCGGAGGTGAAGAAGATCGCCGAGGGCTTCCCCGCCGGCATCACCTATTCCACCGCCTACAACCCCACCCAGTTCATCCAGGAATCGGTCACCGCGGTCGAGCACACGATCTTCGAGGCGGTGATCCTCGTGGTCATCGTGGTGGTGCTCTTCCTGCAGACCTGGCGGGCGGCGATCATCCCGATCCTCGCCATTCCGGTCTCGCTGATCGGCACCTTCTTCATCATGAAGCTGTTCGGCTTCTCGCTGAACAACCTGTCGCTGTTCGGCCTCGTGCTCGCCATCGGCATCGTGGTGGACGACGCGATCGTGGTGGTGGAGAGCGTCGAGCACAACATATCGACCGGCCTCTCCCCACGGGACGCCGCCTACAAGACCATGGACGAGGTGGGCGGCGCCCTTATCGCCATCTCCCTGGTGCTGGCCTCGGTGTTCATTCCCTCGGCCTTCATCACCGGCATTTCCGGCCAGTTCTACCGCCAGTTCGCGCTTACCATCGCGGGCTCGACGCTGATCTCGCTGCTCTGTTCGCTCACCTTGTCGCCGGCCATGTGCGCCCTGCTGCTGAAGCCGCATGAGAAGGACAAGCAGCACCCCTGGTACGCCCGGCCCATCACCGGCTTCTTCTGGGCCTTCAACAGCGGCTTCAACGGGCTGTCGCGCGGCTATGGCTGGCTGACCTCGCGGCTGGTGCGCTTCGCCGTGATCGTGCTGCTGGTCTATGCCGGCATCCTGTTCTTCGGCTTCCAGATGTTCCGCGACACCCCGCAGGGGTTCATTCCCCAGCAGGACCGCGGCTATCTGATCGTTGCCTCTCAACTGCCCGGCGGCGCCGCGCTGCAGCGCACCGACGAGGTGATGACCCGCGCCGCCAAGATCGCGCTCGACACGCCCGGCGTCGCCCATGTGGTGAACATCGTCGGCTTCTCGGGCGCCACCTTCACCAATGCGCCCAACGCCGGCGCCATGTTCATCATCCTCGGGCCGGCAGCGGAGCGCGCCAAACATCCCGAACAATCCGCCGCCGGGATCCAGGGGGCTCTGTTCGGCAAGCTCGCCGCGATCGAGGAAGCGTTCATGATCGTGGTGCAGCCGCCGCCCGTGCAGGGCATCGGCAATGCCGGCGGCTTCCGCATGATGGTGGAGGACCGCAACGGGCGCGGCTACCAGGCCCTGCAGGGCGCGGTCTACGCCATGATGGGCCGCGCGGCCCAGACGCCGGGGCTCAGCCAGGTCTACAGCCTGTTCGAGACCTCGACTCCCCAGCTCTTCCTCGACATTGACCGCACCAAGGTGCAGTTGCTGGGCGTGAACATGGCGGAGGTGTTCGGGGCGATCCAGACCTATATCGGTTCGTCCTATGTGAACGACTTCAACCTGTTCGGCCGTACCTACCGGGTGCAGGCGCAGGCCGACGCGCCCTTCCGCCTCACGCAGGAGGACCTGCTCAGGATCCGGGTGAAGAACAATCTGGGCGAGACCGTACCGGTCGGCTCCTTCGCCACGGTGCGCGACATCTCCGGCCCCTACCGCGTGCCGCGCTACAACCTCTACCCGGCCGCCGAGCTCGACGGCAACGCCGCGCCCGGCTTCTCGCAGGGCCAGGCGATCCAGATCATGCAGCAGCTCGCGCAGGAAACCCTGCCGGACGGCTTCGCCTATGAGTGGACGACGCTCGCCTTCCAGCAGCTTCGGGCCGGCAACACCGCGATCTTCGCCTTCGGGCTCGGCGTGGTGTTCGTCTTCCTGGTGCTGGCGGCGCAGTATGAAAGCCTGACCATGCCGCTCGCGGTCATCCTCATCGTGCCGATGTGCCTCATCGCCGCGGTGGGGGGCATCCTGCTGCGGCACATGGACAACAACATTCTCAGCCAGGTCGGCTTCATCGTGCTCATCGGCCTCGCCGCGAAGAACGCGATCCTCATCGTGGAATTCGCGCGCCAGCTCGAGGACCAGGGCCGCGACCGCTTCCAGGCCGCGACCGAGGCCGCGCAGCTGCGCCTGCGGCCGATCATCATGACCTCGCTCGCCTTCATCCTCGGCGTGGTCCCGCTGGTGATCGCCACCGGCGCCGGCGCCGAGCTGCGGCAGGCGCTGGGCACGGCGGTGTTCTTCGGCATGCTGGGCGTGACGGTGTTCGGCCTGCTATTCACCCCGACCTTCTACGTGGTGACGCGCTGGATGGCCGGGCTCGGCCGTCGGAAGAAGAAGGCGCCGGCCGCTTCCTCGACGCCCTCCGCCCCTTCGCAGGGCACCGCCCACTGAGGAAGGTGGGGCGTCCCCTTTCCGTCATCGTCGCATCGTCGCCGGCCCTGCCCCGCCCCTGTGGCGGATATGCAGGGCCGGCAATTCTTTTTCGCCCAGGGTCTGGCGGATGCGCTGCGGCGCACATAAGTCGCGTCCGATAAAATCCTTCACGGGAGATCCCGCATGAGCGAAAACGCGCCTTCCCTGTTCGATTCCTACGTCCTTGGCGACATCACCCTTTCCAACCGCATCGTCATGGCCCCCCTCACCCGCAACCGCGCGGGCGAAGGGCTGGTGCCCACCGAGCTGATGGCCGAATATTACGGGCAGCGCGCCAGCGCCGGCCTCATCGTCGCCGAGGCGACGCAGGTGTCCGCCACCGCGCAGGGCTATCAGGACACCCCCGGCTGCTACACGCCGGAGCAGGTCGCCGGCTGGCGCCGCGTCACCGACGCCGTCCACGCCAAGGGTGGGCGCATCTTCCTGCAGCTCTGGCATGTCGGGCGCGTCTCGCATCATTCGCTGCAGCCCGATGGCGGCGCGCCGCTGGCCCCCTCGGCCATCCGGGCCGAGACCAAGACCTTCGTCGACAACGCCTTCCGTGACGTGGACACGCCTCGCGCGCTGACGCTGGAGGAAATCCCCGGCATCGTGCAGGACTTCGCCCACGCCGCGCGTTGCGCCATCGAGGCCGGCTTCGACGGCGTCGAGATTCATGCCGCCAATGGCTATCTGATCGACCAGTTCCTGCGCGACGGCTCCAACCAGCGCACCGACGCCTATGGCGGGTCCATCGAGAACCGCACCCGCTTCCTCAAGGAGGTGATGGAGGCCGTGATCGCGGCGATCGGCGCGCACCGCGTCGGCATCCGCATCTCGCCGGTGACGCCGGCCAACGGTATCTCGGACAGCGATCCCGCCGCGCTGTTCGGCCATGTGGTCGATGTTCTGGACGCGCTGAAGCCGGTCTACGTCCACATCATCGAGGGCGCCACCGGCGGCCCGCGCGACGTGGTGCCGGGCTTCGACTTCCACGCCCTGCGCACGCGCTTCCACGGGACCTGGCTGGTGAACAACGGCTACGACCGCGCCATGGCGGACGAAGTGCTGGCAAAGGGCGAGGCGGACCTTGTCGCCTTCGGCCGCCCCTTCATCGCCAATCCCGACCTCGTGGAGCGCCTGCGCCGCGGCGCGTCGCTGAACGAGATCGACCGCGACCACCTCTATGGCGGAGGCGCGACCGGCTACACCACCTATCCCGCGCTGGACGCACAGGCGGCCTGACGGCTGCCCGGGCCGGGCAAGCGGGACAACTGCCAGCCGGCTGCGAAAACCCCGCAGCCGGCGCTTTCTGCGGTCCTCAGGGGCGGTAGGCGACGAAATCGACCTCGACCAGCGCATCGCGCGCCAGCCCGGTCACGCCGATGCAGGTGCGCGCAGGCAGGCGGCCCTCGGCGAAATAGGAGCGGTACACGGCGTTCATGCCGGGATAATCGCGCTTGAATTCGGTGATGTAGACCCGCGCCTGCACCACATCGGCCAGCCCGTAGCCGACGCCTTCCAGCACCAGAACCAGATTGTCCATCACCCGACGGGTCTGCGCCTCGATGCCTTCGGGCAGCGGCGCGGAATCGTCCGCCGGATCGGTCGGCATCTGGCCGGTGACGAAGAGCCACGGACCGACCTTCACGCAATGACTGAAGGGCGCCACGGGCGTCGGCGCGCCGGGTACCATGTGGAAGCTTGGCGGCGGAAACGCAGGCGGGAGTGTGGAATCGCTCATGAGGGGAGCCTAGCGCGTCCCCCGCGGCCTGTCATAGCCGACGTTGGCCTGCGGGGGCGCAGCGCCCTCCCCGGAAGCGGTCACCTGCCGTGAAGGAGGTCGCCCCGATCAGAGACGATGCCGGGCCTCCCTTCGGCTCCGGCTCGATGACGGGGTGCGGCGCCCTCACGCGGCCATCAGCACCGGATGCGAACGCACCGAGACATCCACCGTCATGCCGAGATAATCACCGACCATGCCTGTGAAGCCGCCACCCACCGGCACCGCCTGGGACGGATCGCGCGTCACCGCGATGCGGATGAGACTGTCGCAATTGACGATGCCGTTGGTCGGGTCGAACTCCACCCAGCCGGCGCCCGGCAGATAGATATCAGCCCAGGCGTGGGTCGCACCCGCACCCACGATGCCCACATCGTCGCCGTCCAGCGCCGGGTCGTAGAGATAGCCGGTCACGAAACGGGCGCCGAAGCCGAGCGAGCGGGCCGCCTCGATCAGTAGCAGCGCGAAGTCGCGGCACGAACCGGAGCCGAGCCGCAGGGTCTCGAGCGGCGGCTGCGTGCCCTGCTCGTTGCGCACCTGATAGGCGAAGCTGTTGCGGATGCCGTTATTGATGTCCATCAGCAGCGCCATGGTGTCGGTCGGCCGCGAGGCGACGAAGCTCTGCGCCCACGCCGCCAGTTCGCCGGCCGGATCCGGGTAATGGCACTCCAGCATCCGGCCGAGATCGGCGCGGTCGTCCGTCGAATAGACGAAGGGGTAGGTCCGCGCGGATTCGTCCAGCTCGAAATTCAGCCCGCCGGTGCCATAGCGCTCGATCGTCAGCACGCTCTCGATGCGCAGCTCGTTGGACGGTTCGGCGAAGTCGACGATGGCGACCGAATTGCCGAACACATCGTGCAGCCAGCGCACCGAACCGGCCGGCGAGAGCGTCAGCTCGGCGTCGACGAGGCGAAGGTCATGGCTGTCCCGCGGCCGCAGCATCAGCTTGTGCGGATGGAACACGACCGGATTGGCGTAATTGTACTGCGTCACATGGCGGACGGTCAGCGTCTGCATCTTGTCTCTCCCCCGGCCGCATCGGCGGCCAGACGTGTCGTTCTGCCCCCGGGAAAAGCCGGCGGACGATCCGGTGCGTGGGCCCTTGGCCGCGCCGCACCTCGAACCGCCCGCGGCCGGTCAATTGCTGAAAAGCCGCCCCACGACATAGCCGGCAAGGCCCGCGGCCACCAGCGCGTGGAACGAATAACGCCGCTCGGGCTGCATCTCGTCGGCAAGATCGTCGAGCGCGTCGTCGGCCTTGTCGGCCATGCGGTCGGCCGCGCGCGAGGCGGAATCGATCAGATCCTCGCCGTCCTGCTTCGCCTTGCGGCCGAGATCCGTCACATTCGCCATGGGATTGCCTCCTGTGTAGAGCAGCGCGGGGCGCCCCGCACGGGCGTCCCTCTTCGCGCGGACAACGTGCCACGGGAGAAATCGTTCACTCGAAAGCCCGCGCCCCGCGCCTTTCAGCGCCGCCCGGCGATGAAGGCGACGAGTTCCGCCGGGCTCGCCACCCGCCGCAGCTTGACGCGACGTCCCCCGCACATGTCGCAGCGCAGCCTCTGGCCCTCGGGCAGCGGCTCTGCGGCACGGTCGGAACGGTGATCGGCGAGCATCGCGGAGGGCCGGCCGAGCATCGACCGCCGTCCGCACCTCAGGCATTCGGCGCACAGCATGAATCTCTCTCCGGCCGGAACATTCCGCGAAGGCGATGGGCGCTCGCGAGCGGAAGACGCTTTCGTTATCTGCATGCGGAGCCCCTTGCGATCAGGTGAGGGGCTCCTGTCGACATATAGGGTGGCGAGGCCTCCGGCGCATCGGCCCGCGCCCGGATGCCGGCCGGCCTCATTCCGCCGAGGCAAGGCCGGGGCGATGGCAGGATGAATGGCAGGATGATCCGCCGATCACGGCGACAAAGCAGCGCGGTGCGGCAGAAAGATACGACGCTGATCAGAGAAATGGGGGAGATATCTGCATCCCGCCTGGGACCGGTTCGGCATCCATCGAGACGATGGTGGGCGCACAAGGACTCGAACCTTGGACCCGCTGATTAAGAGTCAGCTGCTCTACCAACTGAGCTATGCGCCCGAACCGGTCTAGGTGGCGTCGCCACCGCGAGTGGCGGCGATGTAGCAAAGCCTTTCCGGCCTGTCCATAGGGGGGCGAAATAATCCACAGCCCCCCTATTCGCGAAACGCCTCGTCACGGGTCTTGCGCACCGACGGCAGCAGCACGACGACGAGCGCGAGCACCGCCAGCGCCAGCAGGGTCGCCGAGAGCGGGCGGGTGACGAACACCATGGGATCGCCACGCGAGATCAGCATGGCGCGGCGCAGATATTCCTCCAGCATCGGCCCGATGATGAAGCCCAGCAGCAGCGGCGCCGGCTCGCATTCCAGCTTCGCCAGCACGTAGCCGAACACCCCGAACAGGGCCATGGCGTACACGTCGAAGGCGTTGTTGTTCACGCTGTAGACGCCGATGCAGCAGAAGCCGACGATCAGCGGGAACAGCACGTGATAGGGCACGGTGAGCAGCCGCACCCAGATGCCGATCAGCGGCAGGTTCAGCAGCACCAGCATGAGGTTGCCGATCCACATCGAGGCGATGATGCCCCAGAACAGGTCCGGCTTCTCGTTCACGACATTCGGCCCCGGCACGATGCCCTGGATGATGAGCGCGCCGATCATCAGCGCCATCACCGGGTTCGACGGTATGCCGAGGGTGAGCATGGGGATGAACGAGGTCTGCGCGCCGGCATTGTTGGCGCTCTCCGGCGCGGCCACCCCCTCGATGGCGCCGCGGCCGAAACGCTGCGGGGTCTTGGAAAGCTTCTTCTCGATCGAATAGGCGGCAAAGGAGGACAGGATCGCCCCGCCTCCCGGCAGGATGCCGAGCAGCGAGCCCAGCACCGTGCCGCGCAGCACCGGCTTCACGATGGCCTTGAAGTCGGCCTTGGTCAGCATCAGCCCGGTGACCTTCTGCACCCCGACCGTGCGGCCGTGCTCGTCCTCCAGGTTGCGGATCAGTTCGCCGAGGCCGAACACGCCCATGGCCAGCGCCACGAACTCGATGCCGTCGGCGATGTCGGTGATGTCGAAGGTGAAGCGCGGGATGCCGGTGTAGACGTCCTGCCCGGCGAGCCCGAGCAGGATGCCCAGCACCACCATGGCGAGCGCCTTCATCACCGAGCCCGAGGCCAGCGCCACCGAGGCGACGAGGCCGAGCACCATCAGCGCGAAATATTCCGGCGGGCCGAACTTCAGCGCGAGATCGGCGAGCGGCGGGGCGAACAGCGCCAGCAGCAGCGTCGCAACCGTGCCGGCGAAAAAGGAGCCGAGCGCCGCCGTGGCGAGCGCCGCCCCGGCCCTTCCCTGCCGCGCCATCTGGTAGCCGTCCAGCGCCGTGACGACGGAGGAGCTTTCGCCCGGCAGGTTGATGAGGATCGCCGTGGTCGAGCCGCCATATTGCGCGCCGTAATAGATGCCCGCGAGCATGATCAGCGCGGAGACCGGCGGCAGGCCGAAGGTGATCGGCAGCAGCATGGCGATGGTCGCCACCGGGCCGAGGCCCGGCAGCACGCCGATCAGCGTGCCGAGCAGCACGCCGATGAAGCAGTAGAGGATGTTCTGCAGGGTCAGCGCGACGGAGAAGCCGAGCTCGAGATTGGAAAGAATGTCCATGAACCGAGCCTCAATAGCCGCCGAGCAGCGGGCCGAGCATGGGCAGCGGCAGGCCGAGCCCCTTGATGAACACCGCCCAGGCGAACAGAACCATCAGCCCGGTCATCGCCAGCGCGGAGGCGAGATGGAAGCGCCGGCTCGCCATGGCGGAGATGAACACCGCCAGCCCCATCGCCGGCCCGAGGCCGAGCGGGCGGATGCCGACGCCGAACACCACCACCGCCAGCGTCACCAGCACCAGGCCGCGCCACGGCAGGGCGGCGAGGCGGATCGGCTCGCCCTCGTCGGCGAAGCGCAGCCCGCCGATGAAGACGATGAGCCCCAGAACGCCGAGGATCCCCGAGAGCACCAGCGGGAAATAGCCCGGTCCCATGCGCACCGCGCTGCCCATCGGCAGGTCGAGCGAGAGAATGCCGAACATGGCCGCAAGGCCGATCAGCAGGATGCCGGCCCCGACATCCTTGGGATTCCTCACGAAGCGCTCCATGCCGCTTCCCTCCTTTTCGGTGACGCCCTCATTCGCGAGGGTTCTGGCAGCGCCTTGAGCGCTTTCGCCCCGCGCCGGCGCGCCCGGCGCGGGACGGTTCAGGCCGGCATCAGTCGGCGAAGACGCCGGCCTTCTCGATCACCGGCTTCCACTTCGCGACCTCGGAGGCGACGAAGGCCTTGTGCACCTCGGGGGTGGCGCGATCGAGGGCCACCGGCTCGGTGCCGAGGTCGGCGAAACGGGCGATCACCTTTGGATCCTGCAGCGCCGCCTTCAGCGCGCCGTTGAGCTTGGCCACCACCTCCGGCGGTACGCCCTTGGGCCCATACATGCCGTGCCACACCGCGACCTCAAAGCCCTTCAGCCCGGCCTCGTCGAAGGTCGGCAGATCGGGCAGCGACTTCACGCGGGCCGGCGTCGTCACGCCATAGGCCTTCACCTTGCCGGACTTGATCTGGCCGGTGGTGTTGGTGGTCTGGTCGCACATCAGGTCGATCTGGCCGCCGACGAGGTCGTTCATCGCCGGTCCGGTACCCTGATAGGGGACGGTGGTCATCTGGGTATCGAGCGCGGACATGAACAGCATGCCGCACAGATGCGAGGCCGAGCCGACGCCGGCATTCCCGTAGACGATCTTGTCCTTGTTCTCTTTCACATAGGCGATGAGCTCGGGAATCGAGGTCGGCGCGAAGTCCTTCTTCGCGATCATCGTCATGGGCACGTCGGTGATGAGGCCCATCTCGGTGAAGTCGGTCAGCACGTTGTAGGCGAGCTTGCGATAGAGCGTGGCCGAGGTCGCCTGCCCGATATGGTGCACCAGCACGGTGTAGCCGTCCGGCGTCGCCTTCGCGACCTGCCCGGCGCCGCGGGTGCCGCCGGCGCCGCCGACATTTTCCACCACCACCTGCTGGCCGAGGCTCTTCGACATCGATTCGGCGATCAGGCGGGCCACCGTATCGGTGGGCCCGCCCGCGGCGAAGGGCACCACCATGGTGATGGCGCGCGTGGGAAACTCCTGCGCCTGTGCCGGCTTGCCGGCAAAGGCGAAGGCGGCAAGCGCGCCGGCGGCGAACAGGGCGAGCCGGCGGCCAAGGAGCCGGCGGCCAGGGCTGTAGGGCTTGTCGGCGCGGCAAAGGCTCTCGCGCACCGCGGAACTGGAGCGGGTCATCGGATGTCTCCTCCCTGGAGGGGAATGCCTTGCGTTTCTGGGTCCGGCCGTCATGCGGGCAAGCGGCGGCCGGTTGTGGACGCTAGGCGAGCATTGCAGAAACCCTACGTCAAGCCAGCCTATGGTTTGAGAACCGTTCGGGAAGCGCGAGCCCCCTCCTCTTCGGAAGGCGCCGGGCCACGCCCGCGGACTAAGGCCTGAAGCCGGCGCATCGGGTCCGCGGAAGGTGCCGCCGCATGGCGAAGAGCGCCGAGCAGGAGCGCCAAAGCGGGGGCGTCATGCTGGCGCATCCGGGAATGGAACCGTCCTCCGACCTCGCAGCCTGTTGAATCAGCGGCATTTTCCAGCGAAGGGCGATTGTGGGGGGCTGGCAGGAGGCTCTAGGAAGCCGCATCGCGAACGCCCATATTGCGCGGATGATCCACGAAGCCCCGCCCCTCGTCGCCGAGATCGACGCCCGCGACCGCCTGGACCCCTGGGAAGCGGCACGGCGCCTCGCCGCCGGCGGGGCGGAAGGTCTCGTCTTCCTCGACAGCGCGATGGTGCATCCGGCGCTGGGGCGCTGGTCCTATGTGATGGCGGACCCCTTCGCCCGCTTCCGGGTCGAAGCCGGCACGGCGTATTGGAACGGCGCGCGCGAGGACGCTGCGCCAATCGAGGCGCTGCGCCGCCGGCTCGCAGCCTTCCGCCAACCGACGCTGCCGACCGGCGCCTCCTTCCAGGGGGGCGCGGCGGGCTATGTCGCCTATGAAGCCGGCCGGCTGTTCGACCGCTTCCCGACACCCGCGCCGGAGCCCGGCGAGGGGCCGGAGATCGACCTCGGCTTCTATGACGTGGTGTTGGCCTTCGACCACGCCTCCGGCCGCTCGCACCTCATCTCCACCGGCTGGCCGGAAACCGATCCCGCCCGCCGGCAGGCCCGTGCCGGGGAGCGGCTGCGGAGCATGAGCGAGAGGCTGGCCCGTCCCGCCGCGCCGCTCGCCGGCCGGCTTCCAGTGCCCGACTGGCGTTCGAATTTCACCGCCGAGGCCTATCGCGCGGCGGTCGCCAAGGTGGTGGACTACATCCGAGCCGGCGACATCTTCCAGGCCAACTTCACCCAGCGCTTCGCCGCCGACATCGGCGCGGTCGATCCGCTGCTGCTCTATGACCGGCTGCGTCGCGCCAACCCCGCCACCTTCGCCGCGCTGATCGTGAACGGCGACCGGTTCATCGCCTCCTCCTCGCCGGAGCGCTTTGTGCGCGTCGGCGGGCGCACGGTGGAGGCGCGCCCCATCAAGGGCACGGTGCTGCGCTCGGTCGAGCCGACGCTGGACGCCTTTCGCGGGCGCGAGCTGACCCAGAGCGAAAAGGACCGCGCCGAGAACGTCATGATCGTCGACCTGCTGCGCAACGACATCTCGCGCGTGTGCCGCCCCGGCACGGTGCAGGTGCCGCGCCTCTGCGGGCTGGAGACCTATGCCAACGTGCATCACCTCGTCTCGGTGGTCACCGGCGAGCTTGCCGAGCGCCGCGACGCGCTGGACCTGCTGGCGGCCTCCTTTCCCGGCGGTTCCATCACCGGCGCGCCGAAGATTCGCGCCATGGAGATCATCCGCGAGCTGGAGGGGCGGCCGCGCGGCATCTATTGCGGCTCCATCGGCTATATCGGCTTCGACGGCACGGTGGACCTCAACATCGCCATCCGCACGCTGAACGTGCAGAAGGGCGAGGCGAGCTTCGGGGTGGGCGGCGGCATCACGCTGCTGTCCGATCCGGCGCAGGAGCACCAGGAGAGCCTCGCCAAGGCCGAGCGGCTGTTCCGCGCCTTCCGCGGAACGGAATGAGGGCGCCATGATCCTCCTGATCGACAATTACGACAGCTTCGTCTTCAACGTCGCCCGCTACCTCATCGAGCTGGGCGCGGAGGTCGAGGTCGCGCGTAACGATGCGCTGTCGGTGGATGCGGTCGCCGCATCGGGGGCGGAAGCGATCATCGTCTCGCCCGGCCCCTGCTCCCCGGACGAGGCCGGCATCTCGTTGCCCGCCATCGCCGCCCTGTCGGGCCGCCTGCCCATTCTGGGCATCTGCCTCGGCCACCAGTGCATCGGCCAGGCCTTCGGCGGGCGCGTCGTGCGGGCGAGGACGCCGATGCACGGGCGCGCCTCGCAGATCACCCATCGCGGCAGCGACGTGTTCGCCGGCCTGCCCTCCCCCTTCGCCGCCGGGCGCTATCACTCGCTGGCGGTGGAGCTCGACGAGGGCTCGCCGCTGATCGCGACCGCGTGGAGCGAGGACGGCGAGATCATGGGCCTCGCCCATCGCGACCACCCGACCTACGGGGTGCAGTTCCACCCCGAATCGGTGCTCACCGAACATGGCTATGCGATCTTCGCGAACTTCCTCCGGCTGGCCGGCGTGAGAACCGCCGGCCGGAGGATCGACCCCGCCGGGACCATCGCCGGATCGACCGAGGGGAATGCGCACCCGATGCTGGACGCCGCACGCATCGCCTCCGGACTCATTACCCACCACACTGGACTGACTGGACCGGGCTCCGCCGCGCATTTTCCCCTCCCCGCCGGACGGCGGGCGGATGAGGAAACCGGCCGGTGAGCCAACCCTCCACCGTCAGCACGCAGGACCGCGGCTTCACCCTCGGCGACGGCGTCTTCGACACCGCGCTGGCACTGGGGGGCGTGGTCATGGCACGCGCCCGCCATGTGGAACGCCTTCATAATTCCGCACAAGCTATTGGTATATCTATAGAAAGAAATAAGATCGAGGTTGCGCTCGACGAAGCTATGACCCCCGCGCCGCAGATCCTGCGCACCACCATCACCCGTGGCATCGCCGGCCGGGGCCTGTGGCCGAACGGAGACGTCGTCCCCACGCTTGTGGTGGGCAGCGCCCCCTGGAGTCCGTCCCTGATCGGCCAGCCGGCCCGGCTCGCGATCGCGACGGGTCGGCGTAATTCATTGTCAAATATCACGAATTTGAAGACGCTCAACTATCTCGACCACATCCTCGCCGCCCGCGAGGCCGCCAAGGCAGGGGTCGAGGACGCGCTGATGCTGAACATCGGAGGCCGTGTTGCCTGCAGCACCATTGCCAATGTCTTCGCGCTGAAGCAAAGCCGGCTCGCAACCCCGCCGCTGATCGAGGGCTGCCTGCCTGGCGTGATGCGGGGGATCCTGCTGGAAACGGCGCCAATGCTGGGTTTTGAGCCTGTCGAGACGGCACTGACAGTGGAAGAGCTGATGGCCGCCGACGCCGTCTTCCTGACCAACAGCGTTCGCTTCCTGCGGCCCGTCACGGCAATCGACGGGCAACGGACCGGAACAGCTCCGGAAGCAACGGATCGCCTGCTGCGCCATCTTCTCGACCTCGCCGAAGCCGAATGCAGGGTGAGGCTGCCCTAAGGCGCGGGCGCAGCTTCGACAATTTTTCGAAGCAGGCCAATAACTTGCGATCCACGCAGCTTGCGGCCCTCCTTTCGCCAGCCGTTGGTAACCGCAACGACGAGCTTCTTTTCCGGCACGATGGCGATCATCTGGCCGCCATAGCCGGCAGCAAAGGCCGCGCCGGCGCCATAGCGGTCAGACGGCAGCGTCCACCACAGATAGCCATAGCCCAGCCGCCCCCGCCCCGTCTGCGAAAAGGTTGAAGTTGAGTCTCTAACCCATTGCGCAGGAACGATTTGTTTACCGTTCCAGCTTCCGCCCTGCAAATAGAGCCGGCCGAACCGGGCGGCGTCCCGCGCCGTCAGGCGAAACGGATAGGCCGGATGTTCGGATATAGGCTCCCGCACATAGCGCCCATCGGCGGGCACGAAGTCCTGCATGCCGATGGGGCCAGCGATCTTCGTGGCGAAGGCTTGGAAAATATCGAGGCCGGTGGCGCGGCGGTAGATCGTCCCTAATGCATTGAAATCCCAATTATTATAGAGCCAGAACGTGCCGGGCGCATGGCTCCCGCGCGCCGGCCGGTCCCGCTTCATCGGCGCCGTCTCGTGGGCGGCCGGGTGGTAGATGCCGGAGCGCGCCATCAAGAGGTCGCGCACGGTGGCCTGCCGCTCCTGCGGGGTGAGGGACGGCGGAATGTCGTCGATGCCGAGGTCGGCAAGGGTGGCATCGAGCCGAATCTGCCCCGCGTCGACGGCAATGCCGATCAGCGCGCCGAGCAGGCTCTTTCGGACGGAAACCACGTCGACCTTCGCCGCGGAATCGCCAAAAGTCTCAATGATTGCATCATCTTGCAGGATGACGAGCGCCGTCACAGGCAGGCGCTCGGCCTCCGCGCCCAGCCTCGTCAGCCTGTCCGTCGGCCAAGGAGAGACGGCAAAGGCGGCCCGCGCCCATCCGGCCACGGCACCGCCTTGCAGAAGCAGCCCCAGTACCGCCCGGCGCGAGAGCTGCCTATGGGAACCGCCGGCCGGGGCAACGTCGAAACGTCTGTCCCAGCCGGCCATCGCCCGTCCTACTCCGCGGCAGGCCGCGACTGGGCGTTCACGCTGTCGCGCTTGGTCTGCAGCTTGTTGAGCGCAATGATATAGGCCTGCGCCGACGCCACCAGCGTATCGGGATCGGAGCCGCGCCCCGTGACCGCCTTGTCGCCGTCCTCCAGCCGTACCGAGACCTCCGCCTGTGCGTCGGTGCCCTCGGTGACAGCATGGACCTGGTAGAGCGCCAGCTTGCCCTCATGCGGGACGATCGCCTGGATACAGTTGAAGGTCGCGTCAACGGGACCATTTCCGGCCGATTCCGCGGTGATGACCTGGCCGTCGACCTCCATCTTCATGGTCGCGCGCTGCGGACCGTGGCTGCCGGCGATGACGGTGAGCGAAACCAGCTTCATGCGGTCATGAGCGACGGCGATCTCGTGATCCACCAGCGCCTCGATGTCCTCGTCATAGACGACCTTCTTGCGGTCGGCGAGGTCCTTGAAGCGCGAGAAGGCGTCGTTCAAGGCGTTCTCGCCCAGTTCGTAGCCCAGAGCCTTGAGCTTGTCGCGGAACGCCGCGCGGCCGGAATGCTTGCCCATCACCAGCGAGGTCTTGGTCACGCCGACACTGTCCGGCGTCATGATCTCGTAGGTGGTGTTGTTCTTCAGCATGCCGTCCTGGTGGATTCCGCTCTCATGGGAGAACGCATTCCGCCCGACGATGGCCTTGTTGTACTGCACCGGGAAGGAGGTCACCGCCGATACCAGCTTGGAGGCGCGGGTCAGCATGGTGCTCTCGATGCCGGTGCGGTAGGGCAGCACGTCGCCGCGGGTCCTGATGGCCATCACCACCTCTTCCAGCGCGGCATTTCCGGCGCGCTCGCCGAGGCCGTTGATGGTGCACTCGATCTGCCGGGCGCCGCCGGCCAGCGCGGCCAGCGAATTGGCGACCGCCATGCCGAGATCGTCATGGCAATGCGCGGAGAACACGATCTTTTCCGCGTTCGGCACGCGGTCCATCAGATAGGCGCGCACCTGCCGGAACATCGCCTCATATTCCGACGGCGTGGCATAGCCCACGGTGTCGGGCAGGTTGATGGTGGTGGCACCGGCCTTCACCGCAGTCTCGACACAACGCGACAGGTAGTCGATCGGCGTCCGGGTGGCATCCATCGCCGACCATTCGACATCCTCGACCAGATTGCGCGCCTGCACCACCGTGCCGGTGATGATGTCGATCACCTGTTCCTGGCTCTTGCGCATCTGGTGTTCCAGATGGATCGGCGAGGTCGAAACGAAGGTGTGGATGCGCGGGCGCGCGGCATGCTTCACGGCCTCGCCGGCGCGGGCTATGTCGGCGGGAATAGCGCGGGCGAGACCCGCGATGACGGAGCGCTTCACCCGGCGGGCGATCTCGGCGACGGATTCGAAGTCGCCATTTGAGGCGATCGGGAAGCCGGCCTCGATGACGTCGACACCCATCGCGTCGAGCAGGTCGGCAACTTCCAGCTTCTCCTCGAACGTCATCGAGGCGCCGGGGCACTGCTCGCCGTCGCGCAGGGTGGTGTCGAAGATAACGATGCGATCGGCGGAGGACGAGGCGGTCATGTCAGGCTTCCTTCTCGGGTGCGGCCCGGCGCGGTCTGGCGGCGTCACAGGCGGCTTGGTTCTTTGTCTTGGCTTTTTTCGGCGCGTCATCCCCTGAGCGCCCAGGCACGAAGCCCGGCCGGCTCTCAGGGGCGGCTAAGAAGAAGGAGGCCAGACACAAGGAGAGCGCTACCCGGAGACCGCGTGGCGGCCGGGTTCGCGGTGCGGCTGTTGGACGTGTGCGTCACAATCGGCTCTCGCGAAGGCTCTCTCGTCTCCGCTGAATAGCCGAGCGCGGGCAGGACGGCAAGGGGGTGCGACGACGGGGGTGGTACAGGACCCGCATCCCGGTCGCCGCCCTGGCTCAATGTCCCCCGCCGCCGCCCTTGCCGGGTTCCGGCCGGCTCATCAGCGGCGACAAGAACAGAAGCCCGACGAACAGCACGGTCAGCACCATGAAAACATCGGCAAAGGCCATCACCTCGGCCTGGGTACGCACCTGCATCGCCATCGTCTTCAGTGCGGCCTGCTCCGCATCCGAGCCGAGCGCCGACATCGCCTGCGTCATCTCGTTGAGGCGCTCCACCGCGACACCGTTCGCCCACTGCACGCTTTCGTGCAGACGCGCCAGATGCAGGTCCCAACGGTCGTTCAGCACGGTATTGATGAGAGCGAGGCCCACCGCGCCGCCGAGATTGCGCATGAGGTTGAACAGGCCGGACGCATTCTTGATCTGCGAGGACGGCAGGGTGCCGAGCGAGATGTTGTTGATGGGTATCATCGCCATCATGATGCCGACGCCGCGCAGGATCTGCGGGACCAGAAGCTCCCAGAAATCCCAGTCCGCCGTCAGTCCGGTGACCATCCAGGTGCCGTAGGCGAACGCACCGAAGCCGAAGGCGATCATCAGCCGCGGGTCGACCTTGCCGATCAGCCGCCCGGCGATGGGCGCGCAGACGAACATGGTGAGGCCGGAGACGAACATCGTCTCGCCGATCTGCAGCGCCGAATAGCCCCGCACCCGCGAGAGATAGAGCGGGTAGAGATAGGTGAGGCCATAAAGGCCGATGCCGACGACGAAGCTGAAAGCCGAGCCCACCGAAAAATTGCGATTGCTGAAGGCCCGCAGGTTCACCACCGGCTCGCGCGCCATGAAGACGCGGAAGAAGAAGGCGACGGACGACACCGAGCCAAGAATGGTGAGGAAGAAGATCGTATCGTCGCCGAACCAGTCATTGGTGGGGCCCTCCTCGAGCACATATTCGAGGCTGCCGAGGAAGCCCGCCATGAACAGCAGCCCCCACCAGTCGAAATGTTCGAGCAGCCCGAAGTCGGGCTCGTCGAAATCGATCATCGTCGCCGAGATGAGGATGACGAAGATCCCGGGCACGACGTTGATCAGGAACAGCCAGTGCCAGGAGAACAGGTCGGTGAGATAGCCGCCGATGGTCGGCCCGATGGTCGGCGCCAGCGTGGCGACGAGGCCGATCAGCGGCGTGACGACCGGCTGCTTCTCGCGCGGAAAGATGGAATAGGCCGAGGCGAAGACGGTCGGGATCATGCCGCCGCCGAGAAATCCCTGCAGCGCGCGATAGACGATCATCTGTTCGATGCTGGTCGCCGTAGCACACATGAAGCTCATGGCGGTGAAGCCCACCGCCGATGCAGTGAACAGCCAGCGGGTGGACAGCGCGCGGGACAGGAAGCCCGACAGCGGGATCATCACCACCTCGGCGATGAGATAGCTGGTCTGCACCCACGAGATTTCGTCCGAAGACGCGGCCAGGCCGGCCTGGATTTCCGAGAGCGACGCCGAGACGATCTGGATATCCAGGATCGCCATGAACATGCCGAAGACCATGCACAGGAAGACGAACATCCGCCGCCCGTCGGACGAGACGGCGGATTGGCCTTTTCCTGCGCCGTGGCCGGCGGTCATTGTTGTGTCGGACATGGTTGGCGTCCTTCCGGCCGTGCCGGCTCCGCGGAAGCGTCAGGAATGCCCGCGCGTATCGACGATCGCCGTCACCGACATGCCGGGACGCAGCTCACCCTTGGCGCGCGCGGCTTCGTCGATCTCGACCCGCACCGGCACGCGCTGCACGATCTTGGTGAAATTGCCGGTCGCATTCTCGGGCGGCAGCAAGCTGAACACCGAGCCGGAGGCGGGCGAGACGCTGGCGACGCTGCCCTCGAAATCCTCGTTCGGATAAGCGTCAACCTCGATGCGCACCCGCTGCCCCGGCCTCAGGCGACCGAGCTGGGTCTCCTTAAAGTTGGCATCGACATAGACCGCGCTCAGCGGCACTACCGCCGCGATGCGGGTACCTGCCTGCACGAGCTGGCCAACCTCCACCGCCCGATTGCCGACGACACCGTCGAACGGCGCCCGAATGGCGGTGAAGTCCAGATTGCGCTGAGCCTGATCGCGCGCGATCTTCAATTCGTCGAGCGTGCGCTCGGCTTCGGTGCGCTGGGCGCCGACCACCGATACATTGACGTCGGCGGCCGTAACCGCCGCCTGCGCGGCATCGACGGCGGCCTTGGCCTTGTCGCGGGTGGCGCGGGCGGTGTCGAGCGTGGCACGGCTGGCGAAGGAATCCTTTGCGAGCTCCTGCTGGCGCTGGAAATCTGCCTGTGCCCGGTCGAGTTCCGCCTGATCGGCAACCACCTGCGCCTTTGCCTGGACAAGGCTCGCTTGCGCGGCAGCGATCTGCTGGGTATAGCGGTCGAGCGTCGCCTGCTGGGTCGCGATCTTTCCTTCCGCGGCCTTCACCGCGAGCTTGTAGTCGACATCGTCGATGCGAGCGATGACATCGCCCTTCCTGACCGGCTGATTGTCGGCGATATCGACGCCGACAATATAGCCGGACACCTTGGCAGCAAGCACCGAGGTATCAGCGGCGACATAGGCGTCGTCGGTCGAAATCATGAAGCGACCGACCCGCCACCACTCCTGGCCGTAATAGCCACCGGCTGCCAGGGCCAGAAGCAGAATGCCGCCGAAAATCAGCTTCTTGCGGGAACGCTTGGGGGGAGCCACATCAGCACTGTCCGGTGAAGCGTCCGCTTCGGACGGGTCGAGCTTCTTCCGGAGCGTGAACGGCACAGGCTCATTGGCCGGCGTGCGCTCGATCTCTGCGGTCTGTGCCATGGTCTTTCCGCCTTACTGGAATGCCCGCGCCGGGCGCGGAGAGTCGTTCGCCATAACGCTTAAACGACTGAACCGTTCAGTTTGATGGCCTTTACATATCAAACTGAACGGTTTAGTCAATTGATTTGACAGGGTTGCGTATGGAACCTATGCGGGAGGAGAGAAACGCCAGATGAGTATGACTGACTCCGATACCTCTCCGCGGCCTGCGGCGCGCCATGAGACCGAATCCTCGAAGCGTCGGGACATTCTCGACGGCGCCCGGCGCGTATTCTTCGACAAAGGCTTCGACGGCGCCAGCATGGACGAGGTTGCACGCGCGGCCAGTGTCTCCAAGGCGACGATCTACGTTTATTTCCCAAGCAAGGAAGAGCTGTTCGAAGCGCTGGTCCACACCGACCGGGCACGCTCGGCGGAGCTGCTGTTCGAGATCGACCGCGACAACGAGGATGTGGAGAGCCAGCTGCGCCGCATCGGCGTATCCTTCATGACCATGATGGTGCAGCCGGACCATATTCGCCTTGTACGCATGGTCATCGGCGTCGCGGAGAAATTCCCGAATATCGGCAAAGCGTTCTACAACACAGGTCCCTGCAACGGCGGGCGACGCCTTGCCGACCTGCTCCGCCAGCACGCCGATCGCGGCCATCTGGTGCTCGATGACGAGATCGCGGCGGCGCATCTGTTCTTCAATATGTGCCAGAGCAGCATCACCAAGGGCCTGCTGTTTGGCGAAACGCAACAGCCTGCGCCGGAGCAGATCCAGCAGACCGTCGACCGTGCGGTGCGCGTCTTCCTCGCCGCCTATGGCCCCCACAAGCCGGACTGATGAAGGCAGGCACAGGGCCCAACCCCTGCTGCGACTAAGCCAGTTTCGCCAGCGCCCGCTCTTCATCGACGATGTAGTCGCGGATGACCGGCACCGCATCGCGTTCGTTGGCAAGAAGAAGCTGGTAGACCATGTTCGAGCCATGCAGGAAGCCGAGCTCGACCGCTACCAGATAGAACTCCCACATGCGGGCGAACCGTTCGCCCATCATGGCGACCACCTCCGGCCGCTTCGCCTCGAAGTTGAGCCGCCAGTTCCGGATGGTCCAGTAATAGTGCAGCCGCAGGATCTCGCAGTCGGCTGCCCAGAGCCCGACGCGTTCCAGCGAGGAAAAAACCTCGGACATCGCGGGCACATAACCGCCGGGAAAGATATACTTGCGGATGAAGGGCGCCGTGGTGCCGGGCGGCGACATCCGCCCAATGGCGTGGATCATCGCAAATCCGCCGGGTCCCAGCAGGCGCTTAACGGTGGCGAAATATTCGTCGAAATGATTGACGCCGACATGCTCCATCATCCCGACGGAGACGACGCGATCGAAGCTGCCCGTCAGCTCCCGATAATCACGCTCGAAGAACGTGATGCGATCAGCGACGCCGGCGGCCTCGGCGCGCTTGCGCGATTCCGCGAGTTGTTCGGTCGCAACATTGATGGCGGTGACATGCACGCCCCGTTCGGCGAGATAGATGGCGAGCGCGCCCCAGCCCGAGCCGATCTCAGCCACCTTCATTCCCGGCTCCAGCTTGAGCTTGGCCGCGATGTGCCTGAGCTTTGCTTCCTGGGCTTCCTCCAGCGAGGCATCTGGCGTGGGGAAATAGGCGCACGAATAGATCATCCGGCTATCGAGCCAGAGACGATAGAAGTCCGGCGGATGATCGTAATGGCTTTGCGCATTGCTGGCCGCACGGCCGAGCGGGTTTGACTGGTGCCAGCGCCTCAGCCCTCGCCACGCCCGCCGCAGACCCTGCTGTACGGGGTGGGAACCAAGCCCCTTGCGGTTGATCGAGAACAGATACAGGAAATCATAGACGCCCGATCCACCCTCGAAGGTCAGGCGACCATCCATATAGGCCTCGGCGGCGACCAGTTCGGGATTGAAGAACAGCTCCCGCTCCAGCTTCGCGTCGGCGAAACGGATGGTGACTTCGGGGCCGTCCCTTCCCGTTCCGAAGCTCTGGTAGCTGCCACCGGCATCGATGACGACCAGCCGCCCCTTTTCGATGAAACGCTTCAGGAGGTGGGGAAGAAAACGCATCGGATCACCGCTCCGGGAATGACCGGGTCATCGGGCCCCATGAGCGACATGACTGTCAAGTGACGCCTCGACCTCACGATGACAACAGTCGCTGCATCAGCACCTTCTTCATTTATAATGATCTCATATTACTTTAAGTCATTATTTCGGAAAAATATAATCAATAGAAACTGATTTTTATCAAATCCATTCTCCTAACTCCCTAAACGCAGCGTAAACAGAACGGGCGTATTACTTAATTTCGACTTATATTTTGATAGATGACTCAACAAATGACTGGACATTATCGCTGCATGAGCTAGATCGGCGCATGGCTATGCGGCCTCGCATCACGGTGACGCGCGGTTGTGCGAAAGCGTCGGGGGCATAGATGGTCGATGCGTGCACGGTCGGGTCGGCTACGGGCTTCGTGGATCTGAGTGCGGCGAAGGTTGCCATTCTTGGGGTGGTGCAGGGCATCACCGAGCTGATGCCGATTTCCTCCAGCGCCCATATGCGCGTGGTTCCCGCGCTTCTGGGATGGCCCGATCCCGGCGCTGCCTTCTCTGCCGCGATGCAGATGGCAGCGCTCGTGGGCGTCGTCAGCTATTTCTGGCAGGACATCTCCACCATCGGCGGCGGCGCCGCGTCGGCGATCAGGCGTCGCGATTTCGGCGATTATGATTTTCGCCTCGTGGTATGGATCCTCATCGGCACCCTCCCGATCGTCATTGCCGGCCTTGCTCTGTCGCACAGCCTCAACAGCTGCGGCTCGCCTCTGCGCAGCATCTGGGCCGTGGGCCTCGCCTGCCTCGTCATGGGTGGTCTGCTGGCACTGACGGAACTCATGGCTTCCCATCGCCGCGATTTCGACGATCTCAGGACACGCGACCTCATGCTGGTCGGGCTCGCGCAGGTGGCTGCGCTCATCCCCGGCGTATCCCGCTCCGGCTCGACCCTGACCGCCGGTCTGGCACTGGGGTTCCGCCGCGACGAAGCAGCGCGCCTGTCCTTCCTCCTCGGCCTACCCGCGATCGCGCTGGCAGGCATCAAGGAAATCTGGGAACTGTACAAGCTGGGGCTGGACGGCCATGGCTGGATGCTGCTCGCCATCGGCATCGTGGTCGGCGGGCTGTCGTCCCTCGTCGCCATCTGGGGCTTGATGCGCGTGTTGGAACGCTTTTCGACCTGGCCCTTCGTCATTTACCGCATCGCACTCGGCGTGCTGCTGCTCGTGCTGGCCGCGCGCGGCGTCATTGCCTGAGGCGAAAGAGATCTAACCCGCGACAAGTGCAGCCTGCTGGCTCTCCGCCCGCAGCATGCGATGCACCTGCGGACTGGCGACGATACGCCCCTTGTCGAAGAAGGCTTCGTGGTTGGCCTCGATGTCCTCCTGGACATAGCGATAATTCACCATGAGTCCTGCTGCCTGCCTCAACCCCTTCTCGGAGACATCGCCGAAGGGGTTGATCCGCTCCAGCCGCGCGCCATTGCCGAGATGGAACCTGGCGACGGGATCCTGCGGACGGCCCTTGGGGCTCCGGGCGATCAGGAAATAATGCGCAGCCAACGCCGTGAGCACCGGCGTCAGCACCTCCTGCGCAGCGGGGTTCTGCGCCAGATCCTGCCAATCGAGCCCCTGCAGCGCACGTCTGTCCGCCTCGGTCAGGACGACCGACGACGCACTGGCACGCTCGCCCTCCAGCCAGGCACGGAAGCCGGGCACGGGCGAAAGAGTCACGAAACTTCCGAGGCCCGGCAGTTCACGCGAGATTTCCTCGACCACCTGCTTGATCAGGAAATTACCGAAGCTCACGCCTCCGAGGCCGGTTTGGCAGTTGGATATGGAGTAGAATACCGCAACCTTCGCCGTGGCGGGATCGAGCGGCGTGCGCTTGCCGGCGAGGAGCGGCGCTATGGCGCCGGGCATCTCGCGCATCAATGCGACCTCGACGAAGATCAGCGGCTCGTCGATCAGCGCGGGATGGAAGAAGGCGTAGCAGCGACGGTCTGGGCTATCGACGCGCGCGCGCAGGTCGTCCCAGTCCCGGATCTCATGCACCGCCTCGTAGCGGATGATCTTTTCCAGCACGTTGGCAGGGGTCGACCAGTCGATCCGGCGCAGCACGAGAAACCCCCGATTGAACCAGGATGTGAAGAGATGGGTGAAATCCCGATCCACGGAGGAGAGATCAGGCCGACGTGACAATACGTCAAGCAGCGCCGCGCGCATCCCCACCAGGACACCTGTCGCGCCCGGCGCGAGGTTGAGCCGACGGATCAGCTCCTGCCGGCGCGGCTCGCTGGCGGCATGAAGGCCGGCAATGCTGCGCTCCGTCGGATCGGCCACATGCGCCGCGATCGCGCGGTCGAGTGCGGCGCGATCGACAGCGAAGGCCTGGGCCAATGCCTCGAAGAACGCGATCCGCTCACCCGTCTTCAGCCCGCCATAGCGCGCGAGGATCTCCTGCGCCAGAGCGACCCGCGAAGCCTCCCCACGCCCGGAGAGGAGGCGCTCGCACAACGACACGATGCTCGCCGCCTTCTGGCCGCCGGTCGGTTTCCGGTCCCGACCGAGATCGAGCATCGCACGACCGCGCTCCGAGATCTGGGTCAGCAGGTCTCCGAAGAAGGTGCCGTTTGCAGGCATGTTGGCTCCCTGACGACATCTGATCCGCAGGGTCCAGCATGGAAGCAGGCGGACCGGTCCGGCAAGGGGCATGGACCGGCAGAGACGCTTCTTCCGATCACCCCATCGCGAGGTCGGTCAGAAGCTTCAGGTTGAGCCCGATGATGAGCAACGCCGCCAGCGCCGCCAGCACGCTCTGCCAGCGCGGCGCGACGAACACCCCCATCTTGCGCCGATCTGCGGTAAACATCACCAGCGGAACAACCGCAAAGGGCAGTTGCAGGCTCAGCACCACCTGGCTGAAGATCAGGAGAGCTCCGGCGCCCTTCTCGCCATAGGCCACCGTCACCACAGCGGCCGGGACGATGGCTATGAAGCGGGTAAGAAGACGACGCAGCCAGGGAGCAATCCTGAGCCGCAGGAAACCCTCCATCACCGCCTGCCCGGCAATGGTCGCCGTCACCGTGGAATTGAGGCCGCAGCAGATCAGTGCCACAGCGAACAGCGTCGGCGCCAGCGCACTGCCGAGCAGCGGATTGAGCAGTTCGTGAGCCCGCCCGAGATCGGCAACCTCCCCTACCCCGCCATGATGGAAACTGGCGGCGGCGAGAATCAGGATAGAGGCATTGATGAGCAGGGCGAACATCAAGGCGACGGTGGAATCGAGCGTCGCATAACGGATTGCTTCCTTCACCCCGACCTCGGACGGATCATGCCGACGGGTCTGCACGATGGCGGAGTGCAGATAGAGATTATGCGGCATCACCGTCGCGCCGAGGATGCCGAGCGCCAGATAGAGCATGTCGGGATTGGTCACGATCTCCGTGGTCGGTGCGAAGCCCCTGATCACCTGCCCCCAATCGGGATCGGCCATCGCGATCTGGACGCCGAAGCACAGGGCGATGACGCCAAGAAGCGTGATGATGAACGCCTCGACGAAGCGAAAGCCGAGCTTTTGCAGCCAGAGGATGAGGAAGACATCCAGCGCCGTGACGATCACGCCGATCTCGAGCGGCAGCCCGAACAGCAGGTTGAGGCCGATTGCGGTGCCGATGACCTCGGCAAGATCGGTCGCGCAGATCGCCGCCTCCGCGAGGATCCAGAGCACGAAACTGACCGGGCGGGGGAAACTGTCGCGACAGGCCTGAGCGAGATCGCGGCCCGTTGCCACGCCGAGGCGCGAGCAGAGGGCCTGCAGCAGAATAGCGATGATGTTGGACAACAGCGCGACGGTGAGCAGCGCATAGCCGAAGCGCGAGCCGCCAGCCAGCGAGGTCGCCCAGTTGCCGGGATCCATATAGCCGGTCGCGACCAGATAACCCGGCCCGAGAAAGGCGAGCAGCCGGCCGAAACCGCGCCGCTTGGGCACGCCGACCGTGCCATGCACGTCGCTGAGCGCAGGATCTCCGCGTTCGTGACGCCAACCGCCAGCCGCGCCGCCGGACCGTCCCTCGTTGATCTGTTCCAGCATACTCATCGACACGCTCTCAGGGATGCGCCGCGCGCATCTGCGAATTGTTCGCAACAAAAATGGGAGGCTTCGCGGTGCCTGTCAATGAGAATGCGAATGACTCGCAGAAATGCAATCGACCCACGAGACAGCCGCTTCTGTCCCGATCCCACACGCCCGCATTCACAACCGCGACAGAGCGCGGCTACCTGCGACGGGAGGAAGGGCAAATTGCTATGCGGGTCACTAACTTCACCGCTCGATGCCCCTGATTCTGCGTTCCGTGAAAATCATCCTCATCGTGTTCACTCTGGTTTTCCTGCTGCCGCTCGGGCTTCACGCCCTGACGTGGCAGCGGGAGGACTGGAGCCGACCGTGGCGGGGGGCGGACTGGTCGAGCGCTGGCCTGCTGCCGGCGGCCACCGATCATCCCGGTGCCATGGTGCGGATCTATTCTGCTCGTGTCGGACGCTGGCGCGGCATATTTGCCACTCATTCCTGGATCGTGGTGAAGGACGCCGGCCCAAGCGGCTATGAGCGCTACGACAAGGTCGGCTGGGGCGCACCGATCCGGCGCAACGGTTACCCGCCTGATGGGCGCTGGTACGGCAATGAGCCGGAACTCGTCTTCGCGGCGGACGGCGCCGAAGCCGAAAAGTTGATCCCCCGCATAAGAGAAGCGGTGCGGGCCTACGCCTTCGCCCGGCCCGGTGACTATCATGTCTGGCCCGGGCCGAACTCGAACAGCTTCATCGCCTCGGTGCTGGCCGCCATTCCAGAGACTGGCGCAACGCTGCCTCCCACGGCGATCGGCAAGGATTTTCCGGTTGATGGCCGATGGATAGGCCCCGCCCCGTCGCGGACAGGCCTTCGATTGACGCTCGGCGGCTATGCCGGGCTCACCCTTGCCTGGGTGGAAGGGATAGAGGTCAACATTCTCGGTGCCGTCGCGGGTCTTGATCTGCGTCATCCCGCGCTGAAGGTGCCCGGGTTCGGCCGTCTCGGCCTTTAGCCGGGGCCGACGAAAGACGATATTCACCCACCGCCCCAAAACCCCGGATCCGACGAGGTCCCGCCTTGCGTCAACTCGGCCGGCAGGCATAGATACGCGAAGCACATCAACGGGGTGGCTGAATGTTCCCGCGCATCGACTGGCAGGCTGCGCTCAAGCGCGGCGCCCTTGCTTTTGCCGTTCTCTCCTCTCTCGCCGGCCCTTCGCTTGCGGCTCCCTGCGGGGATGACGGCGCTGGCTTTTCGGCCTGGCTGAACGACTTCAAGACCACGGCCGCTGCGCAGGGCATCTCCCCCCGTACGATTTCAGCGGCGCTTGATGGCGCCCAGTACGATACCAGCGTGATCCGGCTCGACCGCAACCAGAAGCACTTCGCGGTAAGCTTCGAGCAGTTCATCGCCGGGCGTGTGACCGCGGGACGCATCTCGCAGGGCAAGGCCAAGCTGAAGCAATATGCCGACGTGCTGGCGCGCATCGAGCGGCAGTTCGGCGTTCCCGGCCCCATTCTGGTCGCGATCTGGGGCATGGAAACCGATTACGGCGCCAATCAGGGCAAGAAGCCGGTCTTCCCCTCGCTGGCGACGCTCGCCTATGACTGCCGCCGCAGCGACTTCTTCACCGAACAGCTGTTGTATGCGCTGCGCATCGCGGACCGTGGCTATCTCGCCATCGGGGACATGCGGGGCGCCTGGGCCGGCGAGATGGGCCAAACCCAGTTCATGCCGAAATCCTATTACCAGTTCGCGGTCGATTTCGACGGCAATGGCCGCCCCGACCTGATCCGCAGCGCGCCGGACGTACTAGCCTCCACCGCCAATTACCTCAAGAACTATGGGTGGAGTGGAATGTCCTGGGAAAACGGAGCCAATCGGGCTGCGTTGGCGGGCTGGAACAAGGCTGCCGTGTACCAGCAGGCCATCGCTTATTTCGCCAGCAAGCTGGTGAACTGAGAGCGCCTTCGCCGGACCGACAACCCGCATAACGGAAGTGCCTTTTCATGCCAGATTCCGCCGCATCCGAAGCTTACGACTACATCGTCGTCGGTGCGGGTTCGGCGGGGTGCGTGCTCGCCAACCGGCTTTCGGCGGATCCGCGCAACCGGGTGCTCTTGCTTGAGGCTGGTGGCCGGGACAACTGGATCTGGTTCCACATTCCCGTTGGCTATCTCTTCGCCATCGGCAATCCGCGCGCCGACTGGTGCTTCCGGACCGAGGCGGAACCGGGCCTCAACGGACGTTCCCTCGCCTATCCCCGCGGCAAGACGCTGGGTGGCTCCTCCGCCATCAACGCCATGATCTACATGCGCGGGCAGGCCGCGGATTACGACCACTGGCGACAGCTCGGCCTGTCCGGCTGGGGATGGGACGAGGTGTTGCCGATCTTCAAGAGCCATGAAGACTTCTTCCTCGGCGCCTCGGCCCATCACGGGGCTGGCGGCGAGTGGCGGGTGGAAGCACCCCGCCTCCGCTGGGCGCTGCTCGACACGGTGCGCGCCGCGGCAGCGGAGGCCGGCATTGCTCCCATCCCCGACTACAACACCGGCGACAATGAGGGTTCGGCGTATTTTCAGGTGAACCAGAAGCGCGGTCTGCGCTGGAGCGCGGCGCGCGGCTTCCTCAAGCCCGCCATGAACCGACCCAATCTCAGGGTCGAGACCGGCTGCCTCGTGACCCGCATCGCCATCGACCGCGGTCGCGCCCGGGGCGTCGAATGGCGGCAGGGTGGCACTGATCGCCGGGCGAGCGCACGTGCGGAGATCGTCCTGTCCGCCGGCGCGATCGGCAGTCCGCAACTGATGATGCTGTCGGGGATCGGCCCTGGCGCCGAGCTCGCGCGGCACGGTATTCCCGTCGGCGTCGAGCGGCCCGGCGTCGGCGCCAATCTGCAGGACCATTTGCAGCTGCGGCTCATCTACCGGGTGAGCGGCGTCCCGACCCTGAACGAGCAGTATCACTCATGGATGGGGCGAGCGCGGATGGGGCTGGATTTTGCCCTGCGCCGCCGCGGTCCGTTGACCATGGCACCCTCGCAGCTCGGAATCTTCACCCGCTCGCGCAGCGACGTCGAGAGAGCCGACCTCGAATTCCACGTCCAGCCGCTTTCCCTACCGAAATTCGGCGAACCGCTGCACGATTTTCCTGCCTTCACAATGAGCGTGTGCCAGTTGCGGCCAACCAGCCGCGGCCATCTTGGACTGCGTGATGCCGACCCGGTCTCCGCACCGGTGATCGCACCGAACTATCTGTCCACCGAGGATGACCGGCGGACGGCCGCCGATGCCATCCGCATGGCCCGCCGTATCGCCGGCCAGCCGGCGCTGAAGCCTTATGCGCCGGACGAGATCCTACCCGGCCCGACGACCGACAATGACGACGCCTCGCTGATCCGGGCAGCGGGCGACATCGGCACGACGATCTTTCACCCTGTCGGCACCGCGAAGATGGGACTTCCCTCCGATCCGCTTGCGGTCGTCGACGAACGACTGCGGGTGTTCGGCGTGGACGGCCTTCGCGTTGCCGACGCCTCGGTGATGCCGACCATCGTGTCCGGCAACACCAATTCTCCCACCATCATGATCGCCGAGAAGGCCGCGCGGATGATCCTTCAGGATCGCCGTTGAACGCAGCACTCATTGGCCGAAGAGAACCGCGCGGCAGGCAGTGGGGAGATCGGCGACCATCATGGGCCGCGGCGGCTTCGGAGGCACCGCAGGCGGCTTGGGGTGCAGCACGGCGTCGCTGAACCACCAGTCGAGTTCGGGACCACACCCCTCGCCTTCGACCACCGCCACCTGCCGCTTGCATTCCGGACTGCCGGGAGCGCAGCCGAGCCGCACATGCATGTGATAATCGTGTCCCCAGTTTGGCCGCACCTTCTGGAGCCAGCTCCGATCACCACGCGCATCCCGGCACAACGCCTTCTTGATCGCGGGATTGACGAGAACGCGCTCAACTTCCGGATCCTGAGCGACGGCGCGGATCACGGCGACATGCGAGGGCGTCCAGACCTTCGGGTCGATGTCGAGCCGATCGGGCCGCACAATCATCGTTGCCGACATCGTCTCACGCTCCTCGCGCGTGAGCTCGCGACGCGGCATGGGAGTCAGCCAGATGTCGGCGTCCAGGCCGATCTGATGGGACGCGTGGCCGGTCCGCATGGGTCCGCCGCGCGGCTGCGACATGTCGCCTACGAGAATGCCCGGCCATTGCGAGACGCGCGGCACCGTCGCGCCAAGGCGCTGGAGAAAGGCGATCAGCTTGGGATGCCCCCAGAACCGGTCGCGCGACACACGCATAACTTGCCAGCCCGGCCCGTTGAGCGGCAGCGCTGCGCCACCGGCGAGACAGCCCTTGGAATAGAAACCCACCGATTGCGGCACGCCGCGTTCCGGCGTGCGCACGGCACCGAACAATTGCTTCGCCGGCATCGCATCGGCCATTGAGGGTATCAGCACCGGGGCCGGCGGCGGAGGGGCGAGCGTTCCGACATCCTGCGCCTGCGCGCTCGGCAGAGTGGTGCCCAGCAAGAAGCCGGCCACGAGAAACGAGGTCACGCGCATGGTTCTGTCTCCCTCGCGGTCAGCACGGATCAAGGCCGCGTTCGCGCTCTCCAAGCGTCCTGCCGCACCCTCGCGCACAGGGAATCGCGGCGAAGCAACAGACCAGAGTGGGAACCGGATGGGTTAAGCAAACGTTGCGTTTTCATGGCATCCGCCAACGACCCCAGGTCCATATTGGAGGATCACACATGCAGACGTCGCATCAGAATCTCGAGTCGCGCGAGACCATGACGCTCATCGGCAGCGACAAGGTGGAGGGCACCGCGGTCTATCGCCCGAGCGGCGAAAAGATCGGTTCCATCGCCCGCGTGATGATCGACAAGCTTACAGGACAGACCGCCTATGCGGTGATGAGCTTCGGCGGCTTCCTTGGCTTCGGCGAGGATTATTATCCTTTGCCCTGGTCGCTTCTGAAATATGACGAGGCGCTGGACGGCTATGTGGTCGACATCACGGAGGAGCAATTGACTGGCGCTCCAAAGCTGCATGCCACGGACGAGCCGGGCTACGACCCGGATTGGGACCGCAAGGTCAATGACTACTACCACGTGCCGCCCTACGTCATCTGACGGCGGGGCGAAAGAAGAAGTTCCCCAAAGGCGAAGGCCGGGCAGCGAGCCCGGCCTTTTCATGTTCAGGATTTCGCTTCCTCGACCGTCTGGTCGACGATGCCCGCGCCGGGTGCGTTTTTCTTGATCGATTCGATAGCGCCCAGTGCCGACGCCTTGGCCTTGTAGCCTTCGGAAACGAACATCGTTTCACCGTTGGACGCCTTGAAGCGGAAGCGGAACTCGCCGGCCTTGTCCTTGTAGACTTCAAATTTGTACATGCGTGTCCTCCTGAACCTGCTACCAGCCGTTGCGGGCAACCCCGTCCCCCGGCACCGTTGCAGGTAACAAGTTGGCGCTCGCCGCTCAGTCGTCAACCTTCAATGCGGCGATGAAGGCCTCCTGCGGGATTTCGACCTTGCCGAACTGCCGCATCTTCTTCTTGCCTTCCTTCTGCTTCTCCAGAAGCTTGCGCTTGCGGGTAATGTCACCGCCATAGCACTTCGCCGTGACATCCTTGCGCAGCGCCCGGATGGTTTCGCGCGCGATGATCTTGGCGCCGATCGCTGCCTGGATCGGGATCTGGAAGAGATGCTGGGGAATCAGGTCCTTCAGCTTTTCACACATCGCCCGACCACGGAATTCCGCGCGCGTACGATGCACCAGCATCGAGAGTGCATCGACCGGCTCGGCATTGACGAGGATCGACATCTTCACGAGATCGCCCGGCCGATATTCGGTGATCTGATAATCGAAGGAGGCATAGCCCTTCGAGATCGACTTCAGACGATCATAGAAGTCGAACACCACCTCGTTCAGCGGCAAGTCATAGGTAACCATAGCCCGCGAGCCGACATAGGTGAGTTCGATCTGGTTGCCACGGCGGTCCTGGCAGAGCTTCAGCACTGCGCCAAGATAATCGTCCGGCGTGAGGATTGTCGCGCGGATCCACGGCTCGCGGATCTCCTTGATCTTCACCACGTCCGGCATGTCGGCGGGATTGTGCAGCTCGATCACCGAGCCGTCATTCATCTCGATCTCGTAGATGACCGATGGCGCGGTCGCGATCAGGTCGAGATTGAACTCGCGTTCCAGCCGTTCCTGAATGATCTCCAGATGCAGCAGGCCGAGGAAGCCGCAGCGGAAACCAAAGCCGAGCGCCGCAGAGGTCTCCATTTCGAAGGAGAAACTGGCGTCGTTCAGGCGCAGCTTGCCCATGGCCGCGCGCAGATCCTCGAAGTCGGCGGCATCGACCGGGAACAGGCCGCAGAACACCACCGGCTGCGCCGGCTTGAAGCCGGGCAACGCCTCGGCGGTCGGGCGCTTTTCTTCGGTGATGGTGTCGCCGACACGGGTGTCGGCCACTTCCTTGATCGAGCCGGTGAGGAAGCCGATCTCGCCCGGCCCGAGGCTCTCGAACGTCACCATCTTCGGGGTGAACACACCAACGCGATCGATGTCGTAGACCGCGCCAGAGCCCATCATCTTGATGCGCTGCCCCTTCTTCAGCACGCCGTCGACGATGCGCACCAGCACGACGACACCCAGATAGACGTCGTACCAGCTATCGACCAGAAGAGCCTTGAGCGGGGCGTCGCGGTCGCCCTTCGGCGGCGGCAGGCGGGTGACGATCGCCTCCAGCACGTCGGGAATACCGAGGCCGGTCTTGGCGGAAATGAGCACGGCGTCGGACGCATCGAGACCGATCACGTCCTCGATCTGGGCCTTCACCTTGTCAGGTTCGGCGGCAGGCAGGTCCACCTTGTTGAGGACCGGCACGATCTCGTGATTGTTGTCGATGGCCTGGTAGACATTGGCCAGCGTCTGCGCCTCGACGCCCTGCGAGGCGTCCACGACGAGGAGCGAGCCTTCCACGGCGGCGAGCGAGCGGTTCACCTCATAGGCGAAGTCGACATGGCCGGGCGTGTCTATGAGGTTGAGCACATAGTCCTTGCCGTCATGCGCGCGGTAGGAGAGCCGCACCGTCTGCGCCTTGATGGTGATGCCGCGCTCACGCTCGATGTCCATGCTGTCGAGCACCTGTTCGGTCATCTCCCGCTCGGACAGCCCGCCCGTCTGCTGGATCAGCCGGTCGGCAAGGGTCGACTTCCCGTGGTCGATGTGGGCCACGATGGAGAAGTTGCGGATGTTGTCGATCGGCTTGGTGCTCATGCCGCGCGGGATAGCATCGGCCCGGCGGCGCTACAAGCGCGGCAGCCCTTCCCGCACCTTGCGATCGACATGGCAATCGTTAAAAGTCCCCCTCCCGCAGCGGAGCCGCCAGGAAGCGAGGTCATCATGCCGGAACTGAAGATCGCCGTCGTCCCCGTGACCCCCTTCCAGCAGAACTGTTCGATCGTATGGGACGAGAAGACGAAGAGGGGCGCGGTCATCGATCCGGGCGGTGATCTCGATCGCATTCTGGCTGCCCTCGACGAGATCGAGGTCAATGTCGAAAAGATCGTGCTCACCCATGGCCACATCGACCATGCGGGGGGTGCCGCCGAGCTTGCCGAGAAACTGAAGGTACCGGTCGAAGGCCCCCACGAGGCGGATGCCTTCTTGCTTAACGACCTGCCGACTGCCGGCGCCCGCACCGGCATCCCCGGGCGTGTCGTCACGCCGTCGCGCTGGCTCAAGGAAGGCGACAGCGTGGATATCGGAGGCTTCACCTTCGAGGTGCTGCACGTGCCAGGTCACACGCCGGGCCATGTCGTGCTGTTCAACCGCGCCAACAATTTTGCAATCGTGGGCGACACGCTGTTCCAGCGCTCGGTCGGCCGCACCGATTTCCCCTATGGCGATCCCGAGTTGCTCATCGACGGCATCCGCAAGAAGCTGCTGACGTTGGGTGACGCGGTCGGCATCCTGCCGGGCCACGGCGCCACCTCGACGATCGGCGCCGAGAAGCAGTCGAATCCCTTCCTCCGGTGAAAGAGACATGAGCCAGAGTGCCGATATGGGCGCGCGGCCCGAGCGCCCGCCCCTCAATCCCTGGCTCCGACGCCTGATCTATGTGGTGGTGTTCGAGGCTCTGGCGATCATCCTCGCGAGCCTCGGCCTCACGCTGTTGTCAGGGGCGCCAGTCGCGGAAACCGGCCCCGTGACCGCGATCACGTCGGGGATCGCCGTGGCTTGGAACTTCGCCTTCAATGCCGTTTTCGAGGCATGGGAGGCGCGGCAGGTGGTGCGTGGGCGTAGCCTTGCCAGAAGGCTTGCTCACGCGGCCGGCTTCGAACTTGGCCTGACAGCGCTGATCGTGCCGCTTTTCGCCTGGTGGCTGGGCGTGACACTGATCGAAGCACTGATGTACGACCTCACGCTCGTCGTGTTCTTTCTCGTTTATACGTTCCTGTTCAATCTGGGCTTCGATCGAGTCTTCGGTCTTCCGGCATCTGCGCGCTGAGGCGTGATCAGCATTCCGTCACCTGGCGTTGTCGCAACCATGCGAGCAACCCTTCAGCCGGCATCGGCCGTCCGAACAGGAAGCCCTGAACCTCGTCGCAACCGAGCTTCACCAGCAGGTCGGCCTGCTCCTCGGTCTCGATACCTTCAGCAAGAACCGTCATGCCGAGGTCGTGGCCGAGATTGACCATGGCGCGGACGATCGCAAGATCGGCCGCGTTCCCGCTCATGCCGGCAATGAAGGACAGGTCGATCTTGATCTTGTCCACCGGCAAGCGACGCAGATGCGTGAGCGAGGCATAGCCGGTTCCGAAATCGTCAAGCGCGATGCTGAAACCAAGCGAACGCAGGTCGGACAGAATCCCGATCGCATTCTCGCCCGCGCGTCCGAGCGTCACCGTCTCCGGGACCTCGAGCTCAATCCGATCGGGTGTGAGCCCATGCTTCATCGTGGTGTCGAGCACGAAGCGAGGCAGATTGCGGTCGCGCAGTTGGCTCGCGCTGAGATTGACGGCGACGCGCCCCGGATCGAGCCCCAATCCCCGCCATTCGCTCAGGCGGGCGCAGGCCTCCTCCAGCACCATGGCGCCGATGCTCGGCAGAAAGCCCGCAGACTCGGCGAGATGAATGAAACGGGCGGGTGACAGCAGGCCGCGCACGGGATGACGCCAGCGCACGAGGGCCTCCAGCCCCGCAACGATGCGCTCGTGAAGCGAGATCAGCGGCTGAAAATGCACCTCGAACTGCCGCCGTGCGAGAGCCCGCCCCAGTTGTTCGACGAGTTCACGCTGCTCCTCCGCCGCGTGGCGCATGTTCCGGTCGAAGCAACGGAAGTCGAGCCCATCCTCGCTCTTGGCGGCGTAGAGCGCGAGATCGGCATTTCGTTGCAGAATTTCGGGGGTCTTCCCGTCATCGGGCCAGATCGCGGCACCAATGCTGGCCCCTACGGTGACCGGAATGCCCGGCCCGCTTGCCGTTGAAACGAACACCGGATACCGCAGCCGCAGCAGGATCTCCTCCGCGCGGGTGCTGACCGTATCGCTCGTCGCAACACCGGGGAGGATGAGCGAGAACTCATCGCCGCCAAGCCGGGCCGCAAGTTCACCCGGTCGCGTGACCGCCGACAGCCGCAGGCCCACTTCGCGCAGCACGGCGTCGCCCGCCCCATGGCCGAATGTGTCGTTGATCGACTTGAAGTCATCGAGATCGACCAGAAGCAGCGCGCCCCCGGCACCCGGGCGCTGCCGCACCTCCAGCCCGAGGCGTTCGTTGTATTCCGCCCGGTTTGCAAGCCCGGTCACCACGTCGTGGGCCGCCAGATACTCGACCCTTTCGCGCGCAGCCACCTGCTCTGTGATATCGCGTTCATTCACCAGGATCGCCGGCTGGCTCATGAGCGGATCGATGGTGGCCAGTGCGTGGAGGCGATGCCAGCGGCGGCCAGAGGAGGTGATCATGGCGAAATCGCCAGCCTCCTCGCTCGTCATGAAAGGATCCTGCACGCTAGCGATGCGGCCCAGCATACGCGCCCAGATCATCTCGCCCTCGGCGCGGTTCGCAAACCGTTCCACGAATGTCCGGTCGACGTCGCCGTAGGATATTCCGGCCGCGGGATTGTAGAAGAGCGGCAGCCCTTGCGTGTCGAACAGCGTGACACACACGCTGGTATGGCGCAGCGCCTCGACGCCGCGAAGGTCATCGGGACCGACTTCGCTGGCTGCCGCCTCCGAGAGCATCCCCACGGCGCCGTCCGGCAGTCTGACGCCGCTCATCACGCAATCGACATGCACCGCCTCGCCCTGCGGATAGAATGTCCAGCGTTCGGATACGATCTCACCTGCCGCGATCCGGACACTGAGGTCACCGAGGCGTTTCCGAATCGCGGCCGAATGAGGCCGGTAGTCACGCTCGAAGAGTTCCTCGCGCGTTTCCGCTTTCCAAAGAACCAAAGCCGCAGCGTTCGCGAATACCTTATGAAATGTGCCGAGATGCAAGACCCAGACAGGACGGCGCAACAGTTCGAGCCCCTCCGGACGGAACACAGGTAGCTCAGCCTTGCCGCCGGAGGTGAAACTGCTTGACATCGTGAAAGGGTATCGCGGTTATCCAGACGAGAATGCTCCTTATCAGGCGTCGTGAGCAAACACATCATTCCGCAACGTCGCCGAATGTGCACGTCAGCGAGTACTCAGGCGTCACGCGGCGCATAAGTGCTCGGATCGACCTCGGCAGGCCGCCCTTCGATTGCCAGCCGGGACCGTCGCGGCTGCGTCTCGGCGATCACCTTGCCCCGCCGCACAACGTAGAGCCGGGTCGCCTTCAGACGGATGGCCTCGATGGGATCAGCAGCCTGCAGCACGACGAAATCTGCATTGCAGCCCGGTTCAAGACCATAGCCCTCCAGCCCCATGATGCGGGCCGGATTTACGGTCACTGCCTCGAGACACCAGCGCATCGCCTCGCGGGACGTCATCTGCCCCACATGCAGCGCCATATGCGCCACATCCAGCATGTCTCCGGAGCCGAGCGAGTACCAGGGATCCATCACACAGTCATGGCCAAAGGCCACATTTACGCCGGCCGCCCGCAATTCCGGCACCCGCGTCATGCCGCGGCGCTTGGGATACGTGTCGTGCCGGCCCTGCAGCGTGATGTTGATCAGCGGGTTGGCGATGGCATGGACGCCAGCTTCCGCAATCAGCGGAATGAGCTTGGAGGCATAGTAATTATCCATGCTGTGCATCGAGGTCAGATGCGACCCGGCGACACGCCCGCCAAGACCGAGCCGCTGCGTCTCATAAGCCAGCGCCTCGATGTGGCGCGACATCGGGTCGTCGCTTTCGTCGCAATGGATGTCGACCCTCAGCCCGCGTGCCGCAGCGATCTCGCATACGGCCTTCAGGGAGGCTGCTCCATCGGCCATCGTCCGCTCGAAATGAGGAATGCCCCCCACCACATCGACGCCCATGTCGAGCGCACGCTGAAGGTTTGCCGCGGCAGTCGGGGAGCGGTAGTAGCCGTCCTGCGGAAAAGCCACCAGTTGCAGGTCGATATAGTCCTTGATGCGCTCCTTCACCTCCAGGAGCGCCTCGACGGCAAGCAGCCGGTCGTCGCAAACGTCCACATGGCTGCGGATCGCAAGCAGGCCCTGGCTCACCGCGAGGTCGCAATAGCGCAACGCGCGCTTGATCACCGCTTCATGAATGAGCAAAGGCTTGAGTTCGCCCCACAATGCGATGCCTTCCAGCAGCGTGCCTGACTGGTTCATGCGCGGCAGGCCGAGCGAAAGCGTCGCATCCATATGGAAATGCACATCGACGAAGGGCGGCGTGACCAGATGCCCGCCGGCGTCGATCACGCGCCCCGCTTCGGCGGCGATCGAGCGATCGAGCGCGGCGATCTTGCCCCCGGTGCAACCGATGTCGACGGTGCGCCCATCGGGTAGCACCGCATTGCGAAGCAGCAGGTCGAAGCTCATCGTTGTCCCTTGAAGTAAGGCTTCATCAATGCGCGGGGATAATCCGCCCGTCGGGCGACGGCGACCAGCGCGGCAATCGAGAACAGATAGGGTAGCATCAGGAACACCTGGCTCGGGACCACGCCGCCGGCGATGGTCTGGATGCGGAGCTGGTAGGCATCCAACGCGCCGAACAGCAGCGCCCCGATCAACGCCTTGCCCGGACGCCACGACGCGAAGACCGTGAGCGCGATGCACACCCAGCCGCGACCGTTGATCATCCCGAAATAGAAGGCATTGAAGGCCGAGAGGGTGAGAAAGGCTCCGCCCAGCGCCATCAGCGCCGAGCCCGCCATCACCGCCCCGATGCGCAGACCCATGACGGAAAGCCCTTGCGCCTCAACGGCTTCCGGATTGTCGCCTACCGCCCGGATCGCGAGACCGAGCGGCGTGCGGGCGAGCAGGACCGCAACCGCGCCAACACAAGCGAAGGCGAGCACGGTGAAGGCGCTCTGCTGGCCGATCACCGTGCCGATGAAGGGCAGTTCGCTGAGGAACGGAATGTGCAGCGGCGGGAACGGCTCGATGCGTGGCGGTGTCGAAACATTGGGAAAGGCGACGCGGTAGCCGAAATAGGTCGAGGAGGTCGCCAGCATGGTGATGCCGAGGCCGGTGACGTGCTGTGAGAGGCCGAGTGGCACGGTGAGGACGCCATGCAGCAGGCCGAACAGCGCACCCGTGCCGGCCGCCACCGCCACCCCACCCCACAGCGGAAGGCCGGAATAAACCGCCAGCCAGCCGCTCATCGCGCCGGCGACGAAGATGCCCTCGATACCCAGGTTCAGCACGCCGGCCCGCTCACAGATCAGGGCGCCCAGCACGCCGAAAATCAGCGGCGTTGCGATACGTATGGCCGCGGCCCAGAAGTTCGCCTGCGTCAAAATCTCCAATGCCGCCAACATCATGCGATCTCCCGATGGACAATCGCGATGCGGAAGCGGGTCATGAGGCCGCCGATCAGCACGCAGAGCAGCGCGAGCGCGACCACGAGATCGGCAAGGTAGTTCGAAACCCCGATGGCGCGGCTCATGCTGTCGGCGCCGACGAAAACTCCGGCGATGAAAATGGCCGAGGGAACGACGCCGAGGGGCGAGAGATTGGCGAGGGTTGCGACCACGATGCCGGCATAACCGAAGCCGGGAGAGAGGTCCGCGGTGAGATAACCCTTCAGCCCCGCCACCTCGCTGGCCCCTGCAAGGCCTGCCAGGCCGCCGGAAAGCACCCCGACCAGCGCCATCGAGGCCCCGACCGGCACGCCGGCATAGCGGGCGGCGCGGGCGTTTTCGCCCACCGCGCGGATGCGGAAGCCCCAGACGGTGCGGGACATGAAGACATGGAGCAACCCCGCGGCAACCACCGCCAGCACCAGCCCCCAATGGAGGCGCAACCCCTCGAACAGGCGAGGTAGCACCGCCTCGTCGACCAGCGGGGCGGATTGCGGCCAGCCAAGGGCCATCTCGTCCTTCATGGGCCCTTCCAGCATCATCTGGACGAACAGCATCACCACGAAGTTCATCAGCAGCGTGACCACCACTTCGTCGGCGCCGAAGCGGGTCTTGAACAGAACCGGCACCAGCAGCAGCGCCGCACCGGCGAGGGCTCCGCCGATCAGCACCATGGGCAGCAGGATCCAGGACGGCGCTGTGATCGCCCCTGCCCCGATCGCCACCGCTGCCAGTGCGCCGGCATAGAGCTGCCCCTCCCCGCCGATGTTCCACAGCCGTGCGCGGAAGGCGACCGCCGCGGCGAGGCCGGTGAAGATGAGCGGGGTCGCGCGCGTCAGCGTCTCCGCCAGTGCGAAGCCGGAGCCCGCGGCACCCTGCGCCATCAGCGAAAACGCCCGCAGCACCGGCGCACCGGCCAGCGCAAGCGGAATGGCGGTCAGCAACAGCGCGGCGAGCCCTGCGCCGACCGGCACCGCCAGAGACAGCCAGAGCGGCGTGCGCTCGCGGGGAATAAAACGGATCATCGGGGCGTCTCCATCCTCGCCCACGGCTTTCCAGGTCGCGCCCGCACGATCCTCATGCCGCTTCCCCCGCATGGCCGGCCATCATCAGACCCACCGTTCGCACATCGAGCCCTTCCGCCGGCAGCGCTTCCGACAGGTGGCCGGCGTGGATGACCGCGATGCGATCGGCGAGCGCAAACAGCTCGTCCAGATCCTCGGAGATCAGCAGCACGCCCGCCCCCCGGTCGCGGGCGGCCAGAAGACGGCGATGCACGTCGGTGGTCGCGCCGATGTCGAGGCCGCGCGTCGGCTGATGGGCGAGGATGAGGCGGGGCGCACGCTCCAGCACGCGCGCCAGCACCACCTTCTGCATATTGCCGCCCGAGAGCGACCGGATGGCGACATCCGGGCCCGGGCAGCGAATGTCGTAGGCCGTGATCGCCGCGGCGGCCCGCTCGCGGATCGCACGACCCTTCATGAAGCCGCCCCGCTGGTTCTCTGGCGCCGCGATCGTCTCCAGCACATAGTTCTCGGCGACGCTGAGCGCCCCCACCGTGCCGTCCCGATGCCGATCCTCGGGAATGCGCCCGACCCCGGCAGCAAGGCGCTGGCGCGGCCCGCTGCCCACCGCCTGCCCGGCGATCTCGACCACGCCGGCCCGCGCCGGCTGAAGCCCGGCGACGAGGGCCGCCAAGGCGCCCTGCCCGTTGCCCGAAACGCCGGCGATGCCGACGATCTCGCCGGTGCGCAGGTCGAGACTGGCACCCGTCAGCCGGTCCCGCTCGCCGGGACGGCCGACATCGACCTCCGCGAGGCGCAGCACGCTCGTGCCGGGGTGGCCCGCGGTCCGCTGGCGCGTCGGGATCGGCCGCCCCACCATGAGTTCGGCCAGCAAAGCGCGGCTCGCGCCGAGGGCCGGGCGGTCCGCGACCTTGGCGCCCCCGCGCAGCACCACGATGCGCTCGCACAGCGCCAGCACCTCATGCAATTTGTGGCTGATGAAGATCACCGCGAGGCCCGAGGCCGCCAGCCGACGCACCGTGTCGGCAAGGCCGTCCGCCTCCTGCGGGGTCAGCACCGCGGTCGGCTCGTCGAGAATGAGCACGCGCACGTCGCGATAGAGCGCCTTCAGAATCTCGACGCGCTGCTGCTCGCCGACCGAAAGCCGGCCTACCGGAATGTCGAGATCCACGGCGAGACCCGACTGCCGCATCAGCCCGGCGATCTTCCGCCGCGCCGCCGCCCGCCCGAAGCCGGGACGCCAGAGCGGCACCGTGCCGAGGATGATGTTCTCATAGCCGGTGAGGTTCTCGGCCAGCGCGAAATGCTGGTGCACCATGCCGATCCCGGCACCGAGCGCCGCCTCGGCCGAGCCGCCGGGAAGCGGCACCAGGGCGCCGGTCGCGTCCGCGATGTGGATGGTGCCCTCGTCGGCGACGTAATGGCCGAAGAGAATGCTCATCAGCGTGGTCTTGCCGGCCCCGTTCTCGCCAAGCAGGGCCACGATCTCCCCGGCATGGATGTCGAGGCTGATCGCGTTGTTCGCGGTCAGCGCGCCGAACCGCTTCGTGATGCCGGCGAGCGACAGCACGAGCGGGCGGGAGTTCGGGGAGCCGGAGTCCGGTCGGGACGGGTCGGAATGCATCGGCGTGCCTCGGCTTCGCGCATCTTCTCGGCCCGGCGGGCCGGTCCGCACGGGCCGGCCGAGCCTTCCTGTCTGCGGGGTCGGCCCGTGCTACAGCGTCGATTTGGGCTCGCCGTCGTTCACGTTCACCCGGAACAGTCCATCCTTGATCTCCTTCTCCTTGGCGAGAACGAGGTCGATCACGTCCTGCGGCACGAGCTTCGGATCGAGCGGCGCGAGGCTGGCGCCGCCTTCCGCCATGAAGCTGTACGGGCCGTAGTCGGCGGCGACGAAGGTGCCGGCCAACACCTCGTTGATCGCCTTGTCGATGGTCGGCTCCATCTGCCACAGCGCGGAGGCGATGATGGTTCCGGGGTACTGGCCCGACGTGTCGATGACGTTGCCGATCGCCTTCACGCCGCGTTCCTTCGCGGCATCGGACACGCCGAAGCGCTCGGCGTAGAGAATGTCGGCACCCTTGTCGATCTGCGCGAAGGCGGCTTCCTTCGCCTTGGGCGGATCGTACCAGCTGTTGATGAAGCTCACGAGGAACTTCACGTCAGGGTTCACCGACTTGGCCCCGTCCATGAAGGCGTTCATCAGCCGGTTGACCTCCGGGATCGCATAACCGCCGACGAGGCCGATGATGTTCGACTTGGTAACCTTGCCCGCCACCATGCCGGTGAGGAACGAGGGCTCGTGGATGAAATTGTCGAACACCGAGAAGTTCGGCTTTGTGGGGCCGAAGGAGGAGCCCATCAGATAGGCGGTCTTGGGGTAGTCCGCCGCCACCTTGCGGGCCGGCCGCTCGACCGCGAACACCTCGCCGACCACGAGATCCGCACCCTCCTGCGAATATTGCCGCATCACCCGCTCATAGTCGGTGTTCGCGACGTTCTCCGAAAAGGTGTAGGTGATGTCGCCGCGCGCCTCGGCGGCCTTCAGCGCCTTGTGGATGCGCGAGACCCACTGCTGCTCCACCGGAACGGTGTAGATCGCCGCGACCTTGATCGGCTTCGATTTTGCGGCCAGCGCCGGGCCCCCGAAGGCCGGGAGCGCGAGCGCACCGGCGCCAAGAGCCAGAAGCTGCCGCCGATCGAGAGCGGATGAGGAAAAATGCGGCACGGAGCGCGGCGTCTTCACGTCCATTCGGGTCTCCTCCCACAGCACAGGAATACGCCGGCCTCCATGCCAGCGCCGTGCCATCACATTACGTATCGCCAGCAATGACCATAGGGGATTCTGCGCTCACCCGGCATTGGTCCACATCGCGGTGAGATAGGCGGCGATGAAATCCGGCATGGCGGGAGAAAGGTCGGCCGGGGAGCGGGCGACGACGATCTCGTCGAGTTCCGGCCGCTCCTCCCGCGCGAGATTGGCGCGGATGCGCTCGGCAAGCCGTTCGGCCGGCTCCGGCGACAGCAGCGGAAGCATGAAGGCGATGCGCGGACCGGAGAAGACCGCGTGCCAGACCGGGGCCGGCTCGACCTCGTCCGGCGAAAGCCCGGTCTCCTCGCCCAGCTCGCGCAGCACGCTGGCGTGCAGGTCGACGATGCCGCCCTCCTTCACGTCCGACAGGTCCGGCGTACCGGCGGCGAAGTAGATGCGGCCGGCATTGGCGGTCCACGGCGCCATGCGACCGAGGATGTAGCCGCCATCGGAGCCCCGCAGGGCGCCCATGGCGAAGGCGTTGCGCATGCCGGGGTCGGGATAGCCCGTGTCCCGCCACCACAGCAGCGAGGCGAAATCGGCCTCGACATACCGCCCGTTGAACACCGCGCCGTCGATGTCGTGAGCGCCGAGCATGAGGATGCGGCCGTTCCACAGCGCCGGGTTGTCGACCTTGAGCGCGGCGAAATGGGCGTCGATCTCGGCGCGGCGGCTTTGGGCGAAAGCCCAGGGCCCCTCTACCAGCCGCAGATCCAGCCGGTCGAAACGACGGACCAGCGGCACGCTTCCCGCGCCGCTCACAGATGCAGGACCCCCTCGGACACCACCACCGCGTCGCCGCCGATGGTCACCCCTGCCAGCGCGCCCTCGACGACCTCGAGACCGAGCCGCACCAGGCTCGAGCGTCCCATCTCCACGCCCTGCAGGATGTCGAAGGCATGAAAGCCGTCGCCGGGCGCCTCTCCCGCCATGAGCACGGCGGCCAGCGCGGCGGCGGCGGAACCCGTGGCCGGGTCTTCCGCGATGCCCATATTGGCGCCGAACATGCGGGCGCGCAGGTCGCCCTCGCCGTCCTCGTCGCGACAGAACACATAGACCGAGTTGGCCGTACCGCCGAAGGCACCGATCATCGCGCCGGTGCTCGGGCTGATGCGCGCAAGCGCCGAGCGGGAGGCGAGCGGAATGCACACGAAGGGCACGCCGGCCGAAGCAACGACCGGCCGGTAGGCGTCGAAGCCGATATCCGCGACGTCGAGGCCCAGCGCTTCGGCGCAGGCCTCCGCCGGCACCGGCCGCTCGGCGACGATCTCCGGCAGGCGCGGCACCGCGAAGGTCGCGCTGCCGGTGCGCGGACCCTTCACCTGCACATGGCAGGGCACCGGGCCGACGCTCTCCTCCAGCGTGAAGTCGGCGGAGGTCTCCACCTCGTCGAGCAGAGCCAACAGCACCGCCGTGCCGACGGTGGGGTGGCCGGCGAAGGGAAGCTCGTGGTTCACGGTGAAGATCCGCAGCCGCGCGCGGTTTTCCTCCGCCGCCGGCTTTTGCACGAAGACGGTTTCGGAGAGGCTGAACTCGCGGGCGATGGCCTGCATCTGGTTGCCGTCGAGATCCTCGGCCTCCAGCACCACGGCCAGCGGGTTGCCGGACAGAGCCCGGTCGGTGAACACGTCGAGGGTGACGAAGCGGCGGGGCATGGGCTCAGAGCTTCTCCGGCGTGAACAGGCGCGAGGGGGTGACGAATTCGTCCTGCGCGGCGACGGTGAGAATCTCGCGCGATCCCGCCGCGGCGGTGCGGGCGAGCAGGCCATAGGCCGAGGACGCCGCCTTCATCAGGGCTTCCGCGGTGCTGTGGGTGCTCTTCCAGTGCACGAAGAACAGCGCTGCGATCGCGTCGCCCGCCCCGTTCACCGAAATACCGAGCCTCGGCGTGCGCACGCGGTAGCGGCCGTCCGGCCCGCTGGCGAGCAAGTCAATGGAATCGCCCGGCGTGTCCTCGGTGTGCAGGCTGGTGACGAGGATGACCCGCGGCCCGGTTGCATGGACCGCATCGCACGCCGCCAGCGCGCCCTTGAGCGTGGCGCTGCTCTGGCCGGAGAGGAAATCGAGCTCGAACTGGTTGGGGGTTATGAGGTCGGCCGCCGGCACCGCACGCTCGCGCATGAACTCCGGGATACCGGGCCGCACGAAGACGCCGCGCCCGACATCGCCGATCACCGGATCGCAGCAATAATGCGCGTCCGGATTGGCCGCCTTCACCCGAGCCACCGAGCCGAGGATGGCGTCGCCGATATCGGCCGCACCCATATAGCCGGAGAGCACGCCGTCGCAGCGGGAAAGCGCGCCTCGCTCCTCGATGCCGTCCACCAGATCGCGGATCAGCCCGGCGTCGAACACCTGGCCGCGCCATGCGCCATAGCCGGTGTGGTTGGAGAACTGCACGGTGTGGATGCCCCACACCTCATGGCCCAGCCGCTGCATGGGGAACATGGCGGAGGCGTTGCCCACATGGCCATAGGCAACCCAGGACTGGATCGAGAGAATGTTCATACGCGAACCCCGGCGGTATCGGAACATTCCGCACTTATCCCTTGCCGCGCAAGCACCCAAGCGCAATTCGTTGAACCGATCCATAAGCGATGCGAAACCGACGCAGCGGCAGCCGGCCCGATCCGCGCACAGGACGCGCTTGCTAAAGCCGCGCTGCCCGTGCGAGAGGCGAAGACTGCGTGCCGCCCCGCTCGCGTGGAACCGCTTATGACCACTCTGCTCTCCGCCGCCGCCCTCGCCGCCGCGATTCGCGAAGGCCGCCTCACACCCCTCGCGCTGGCCGAGCGTTGCGCCGAGCGGATCGCGGCGCTGGAGCCCGAGATCGGCGCCTTCGCCGCGCTCGACCTCGACCGGATGCGGCGCGAGGCGGCGAATGAGGGCCCGCGCCTCGCCGGCGCGCTCCTCGCCGGCCTGCCTGTCGGCATCAAGGACATCATCGACACGGCGGACTTCCCCACCCGGCGGGGCAGCCCGATCTATGCCGACCATCAGCCGGCGAGCGATGCCACGGCGGTGCGCATGGTGCGCCGGGCCGGCGGGCTCGTCGCCGGCAAGACCGAGACCACCGAATTCGCCTTCATGCATCCCGCCCGCACCCGCAACCCGCACAGCGCGCACCACACGCCCGGCGGCTCCTCGGCCGGATCGGCGGCGGCGGTTGCGGCCGGAATGCTGCCGCTGGCGTTGGGCACGCAGACCGGAGGATCGGTGATCCGGCCGGCCTCGTTCTGTGGCGTCACCGGCTTCAAGCCGTCCTTCAAGCTCATTCCCGTCAATGGAATCAAGGTGTTCTCCTGGTCGCTCGACACGATCGGGCTGTTCGCCGCCGGCGTGCGGGATGCCGCCTTCGCCATGGGCGCGCTGACCGGACGGGACTTCGCGCTGCCGGACTCATCGGGCACGCCGCGCATCGCCGTGGTGGACGCGATCGCGACGGAGGAGGCTTCGCCCGCCGCCCATGAGGCGCTGGCCCATGCCGCACGCCTCCTCGCCCGCGCCGGGGCGGATGTGCGGCCGCTGGCGCTGCCCGAGGCGGTGCATGCCGGCAACGCCGCGCACGGCACGATGCAGGAGTATGAGGCGACGCTGGCGCTGGCCGATGAATGGGACCGCCACCGCACGCTGCTGTCGGAGACGCTCTACACCTTCCTAGACGCCGCCCGCGCCGTGACACCGGAGCAGTATGACGAAGCCCGCCGGGTCGCCCGTCGCGCCCGCCACGCGTTGGCGGATGCCTTTGCCGATGTCGACGCCATCGTCACCTTTTCCGCCCCCGGCGAGGCGCCGGAAGGGCTCCACAGCACCGGCATCGCCTCCTTCAACCGGCTGTGGACGCTAATGGGCGCGCCCTGCGTGAACGTGCCGGGCTTGACCGGCGCCACCGGGCTGCCGCTGGGAATCCAGATCGTCGGCCGCTTCGGGCGGGATCGGGTTGCACTCACAGTTGCTGCAATGCTGGAGGATGCGCTGGCCGCGGGTTGATCCGAATGGCGCACTGGTTGAGATATACCGCTTCGATGGTGCAACCGGCATCGAAAGGAAGCACAACCGTGTCGGCGGCGGCGCTGTTTTTTGCTTCAGGAATGGCCGTGCGGCCGTCCAGCAACGCCGCCCTGAATGACGTCGCGCCCCGCCCGCCACGCCCGGTTCGTGAGCCCTCGACGGTCAACCCGCAGCTTCGGGGTTGCACCCGGCGAGCCGCCTTTGCCGCGCTTGGTTGCACCTCGATTTTCACCTGACCGATGAGACCAGAATCGAGTCCAGTGAGGTGAACAGTGAGTCCGATGAGGGCACCCATTCGGACCGCACATTCACCCTTGACCTCCCGCGCGGCTACTCCGCCGCCGGCTTCATCGACGCCGGATCGTAGTTCAGGATCGGCGACAGCCAGCGCTCGACCTCGGCGACGCTCATGCCCTTGCGCCGGGCATAGTCCTCGACCTGGTCACGCTCGATCCGGCCGACGCCGAAATAGGCGGCCTCGGGATGGGCGAAATAGAGCCCCGACACCGCCGCCCCCGGCCACATGGCGAAGCTCTCGGTCAGTTCCACGCCGATCGCCCCGCTCGCGCCGAGCAGACGGAACAGCGTCGCCTTCTCGGTGTGGTCGGGCTGCGCCGGATAGCCGGGCGCGGGGCGGATGCCGCGATAGCGCTCCTTGATGAGCGCCTCATTGTCGAGCGCCTCGTCCGGCGCATAGGCCCAGAACTCGCGGCGCACCCGCTCGTGCATCCGCTCGGCGAAAGCCTCGGCGAAGCGGTCGGCCAGCGCCTTGAGGAGAATGGCGGAATAATCGTCATTCTTTGCCTTGAAGGCGTCGGTCCGCTCCTGCTCGCCGAAGCCGGTCGCGACGCAGAAGCCGCCGATATAGTCGGTGACGCCCTGCCCTTCCGGCACGATGAAATCCGACAGCGCCAGATTGGCCCGTCCCGCGCTCTTCGCCATCTGCTGGCGCAGCGTGTGCAGCGTGGCGATCTCCGGGGCGTTTCCCGTCTCGCCATACAGTACGATGTCGTCGCCGGACGCGTTCGCCGGCCAGAAGCCGACAACCGCGCGGGCGGTGAGCCAGTTTTCCGAGACGATCCGCGCCAGCATCTTCTGCGCGTCGTCATAAAGCGCGCGCGCCGCCACACCGATCTTGGGATCTTCGAGAATGGCGGGATAGGTGCCGGCCAGTTCCCAGGACTGGAAGAAGGGCGTCCAGTCGATATAGGGCACCAGCTCGGCGAGGTCGTAAGTCTCGAACACCCGCGTGCCGAGGAAGGTCGGCACCGGCGGCACATAGCCCGCAAAGTCGATCGGCGCCCGGTTGGCGCGGGCGTCCTCGATCCGCATCCGCACCTTGTTGCGGTCGCTCCTGGCGTGCTGGTCGGCGATCTTCGCATATTCGGCGCGCAGATTGGCGACGTAGCCGGCCCGCGCATTGTCGTTCAGGAGATTCGACACCACGCCCACCGCGCGGCTGGCATCGGTGACATAGACCGCCTGCCCGCGCACATATTGCGGCGCGATCTTCACCGCGGTGTGCACGCGCGAGGTGGTGGCGCCGCCGATCAGCAGCGGCACGTCGAAGCCCTCGCGTTCCATCTCGGCGGCGACATGCACCATCTCGTCGAGGGAGGGGGTGATGAGGCCGGACAGCCCGATCACGTCGACCTTACGCTCGCGCGCGGTCTCCAGGATCTTCGCCGCCGGCACCATGACGCCGAGGTCGATCACCTCGTAATTGTTGCACTGGAGCACGACGCCGACGATGTTCTTGCCGATGTCGTGCACGTCGCCCTTCACCGTCGCCATCAGGATGCGGCCGGCGGCGGGGGCATCGGTCAGGCCCATCTCCTGCTTCTCCTGCTCCATGAAGGGCATGAGATAGGCCACCGCCTGCTTCATCACGCGGGCGGACTTCACCACCTGCGGCAGGAACATCTTGCCGGCGCCGAACAGGTCGCCCACCACATTCATGCCGGCCATCAGCGGCCCCTCGATCACATGAAGCGGGCGGGCCACCGATTGCCGGGCCTCCTCGGTGTCGGCCTCGACGAATTCGGTGATGCCGTTGATGAGCGCGTGCTCCAGCCGCTTCTCCACCGACCACGAACGCCAGGCGAGATCGGCCTCCTTCTTCTCCTTGCCCCCGCCGCGGAACCGCTCGGCCACCGCGAGCAGCCGTTCGGTGGAATCGGGACGGCGGTTGAGCACCACGTCCTCGCAGGCCTCGCGCAGCTCCGGCTCGATCTCGTCATAGACGCTGAGCTGTCCGGCATTGACGATGCCCATGTCCATGCCCGCCTGGATGGCGTGGTAGAGGAACACGGCGTGCATCGCCTCGCGCACCGTCTCGTTGCCGCGGAACGAGAAGGACAAATTGGAGACGCCGCCCGAGACATGGGCATGCGGCAGGTTCTGCCGGATCCAGCGGGTCGCCTCGATGAAGGCGACGCCATAGCCGGCATGCTCCTCGATGCCGGTCGCCACCGCGAAGATGTTGGGGTCGAAGATGATGTCCTCGGGCGGGAAGCCCACCTCGTCCACTAGGATGCGGTAGGCGCGCTCGCAGATCGCGATCTTGCGCTCATAGGTGTCGGCCTGGCCCTGCTCGTCGAACGCCATGACGACGACCGCCGCGCCATAGGCCCGCACCAGCCGGGCGTGATGCTTGAAGGCCTCGACGCCTTCCTTCATCGAGATGGAATTGACGATGCCCTTGCCCTGAATGCACTTCAGCCCGGCCTCGATGACGCTCCATTTGGATGAGTCCACCATCACCGGCACGCGGGCGATGTCCGGCTCGGCGGCGAGCAGGTTGAGGAACGTCACCATCGCCTTCTCGGAATCGAGCAGGCCCTCGTCCATGTTGACGTCGATGATCTGCGCACCGTTCTCCACCTGGTCGCGCGCCACCGCCAGCGCGGCGGCGTAGTCGCCATTGGTGATGAGCTTGCGGAAGCGCGCCGAGCCGGTGACGTTGGTGCGCTCGCCGATGTTGATGAAGGTGGCGACGGGTGCGGTCATGACAGGGGCTCGTTCCAGTAAAGCGCGGACAAAAGGCGAGGCAGGCGGACGGCGTTCACGCCCGTAGCTCGAACGGCTCCAGCCCCGACAGCCGCAGGCGCGGGGCGATGGTGGGGATGTCGCGCGGGGGATGAGGCGCCACCGCCTCGGCGATCGCGCGGATGTGGTCCGGCGTGGTGCCGCAGCAGCCGCCGACGATGTTGACGAGGCCGGACGCCGCGAACGCCCCCACCAGCTTCGCCATCGCCGCCGGACTCTCGTCATAGAGCCCGAATTCGTTGGGCAGGCCGGCATTGGGATAAGCGCAGACCAGCGTGTCGGCGATGCGGGACAGTTCGTCGATATGGGCGCGCATCTCCTTGGCCCCCAGCGCGCAGTTCAGCCCGATGGAGAAGGGCGCGGCGTGGCGCACCGAGTTCCAGAACGCCTCGGGCGTCTGGCCGGAGAGGGTGCGGCCGGACAAGTCAGTGATGGTGCCGGAGATCATCACCGGCACGCGCAGGCCGCGCGCCTCGAACAGCCGCTCGATGGCGAAGATCGCCGCCTTGGCGTTCAGCGTGTCGAAGATGGTCTCGATCAGCAAGAGGTCGGCCCCGCCGTCGAGCAACGCGGCCGCCTGCTCGCCATAGGCGGTGGCGAGCTCGTCGAAGGAGGTGGCGCGGAAGCCGGGGTCGTTCACGTCCGGCGAGATCGAGGCGGTGCGGTTGGTCGGCCCGATGGCGCCGGCGACGAAGCGAGGGCGGCCGTCCTTCTCCTGCGCGATGAGGGCGGCCTCCTTGGCGAGCCGGGCACCCTCCACGTTCAGCTCCCGCACCAGCTCCTCCATGCCGTAATCGGCCATGGCGATGGTGGTGCCCGAGAAGGTGTTGGTCTCGACGATGTCCGCCCCGGCCATGAAATAGGCGAGGTGGATGTCGCGCACCGCATCCGGCACGGTGAGGTTGAGCAGGTCGTTATTGCCCTTCACGTCGCGCGGCCAGTCGCGGAACCGTTCGCCGCGATAGCCGGCCTCGTCCAGCTTCAATTGCTGGATCATGGTGCCCATGGCGCCGTCGAGGATGAGAATGCGCTGCCGGGCGGCGTCCTTGAGGGCGGCGAAGGTGGAGGCGGGCGCGGTTGCAGACGTGGCGGTGGCGGTCATGGGTGGGCCTCCTACTCCCTCTCCCCGTGGGGGAGAGGGTCGGGGTGAGGGGGTGCCGGGCGCAGGCTTTCAAGAATGCGCCGCAGCACGCCGTCAAGATTTTCAAGCACGTCGTTATTCCAGAAACGAATGACGAGATAGCCGTCGGCCTCGATCATCCGGGTTCGTTCCGCATCCGCTTCCGGCGTGTGGTGGCCGCCGTCAAGCTCGATCACGAGCTTCGCGTCGGCGCAGAGGAAATCCACGACATAGGGTCCGACAGGCACCTGACGGCGGAATTTCCACCCCGCCAGCCGGCGATCGCGCAAGCGGGACCAGAGGAGGCGCTCGACCTCGGTCTGGTCGCGGTGCAGGCGTCGGGCTCGTGCGATGCGGTCCTTCATCAACGCCACCTCGGCGCTCCCCCTCACCCGGCGCTCCGCGCCGACCTCTCCCCCTCGGGGAGAGGTCAAGGCGTCGTGCCCGATCTTTCGGGCGCGACATCTCCGCCATCGTACACTGCTCCCTCTCCCCGTCGGGGAGAGGGTTGGGGTGAGGGGTCACGCCCCTACGCCGCCGCCGCGCCCTCCGCCGCGGCCGGGGGGCGGATGCCCAGCAGGTGGCAGATCGCGTAGACGAGGTCGGCCCGGTTCAGCGTGTAGAAGTGGAACTCGGTCACCCCGCGGTCCACGAGGTCGAACACCTGCTCGGCGGCCACCGCCGCGGCGATCAGCTTGCGGGTCTCGGGGTCGTTGTCGAGCCCCTCGAAGCGCGAGGCGATCCAGTCCGGCATGTAGGTCGCGGTCTTCTCGGCGAAGTTGCGGGCCTGCTTGAAATTGCTCACCGGCAGGATGCCGGGCACCACCGGCACGTCGATGCCGCGGGCGCGCACCTTGTCGAGATAGCGGAAATAGATGTCGTTATCGAAGAAGCACTGGGTGATGGCACGGGTCGCCCCGGCCTCCACCTTGGCCTGCAGGATGTCGAGATCGACATCGAAGGACGCGCTCTCCGGGTGCTTTTCCGGATAGGCCGAGACCGACACCTCGAAATTGGCGATGCGCCGCACCCCGGCCACCAGATCGGCCGAGGAGGAGTAGCCCTGCGGATGCGGTTCATAGGCCTGGCCGACACCGCCCGGCGGATCGCCGCGCAGGGCCACGATGTGGCGCACCCCGGCATCCCAATAGCCGCGCACCACCTCGTCGACCTCCCCCTTCGCCGCGGCGACGCAGGTGAGATGGGCGGCCGGGGCAAGGCGCGTCTCCTCCACGATGCGAGCGACCGTGGCGTGGGTGCGCTCGCGGGTGGAGCCGCCGGCGCCATAGGTCACCGAGACGAACTTCGGTGCCAGCGGCGCCAGCCGGGTGATGGAGTTCCACAGCGTCGCCTCCATCTCCGGGGTCTTCGGCGGGAAGAACTCGAAGGACACGGCGATGGGACGCCCGCTGCTGCGGCGGCTGCGGCGCTCGGTCTCGGTGGGCATCAGGCGACCTCCTTGCGGTCTTCCGTCTCGTTGTTGGCGTCGCGGTCCGGCACGGCATCCCCCGGGCGGGGGTCCTGCGCCAGCCACAGCGACACGGTGAGGGCTTCATGCGCGGTCTCGCCCGCCGACAGGTTCCGGTGCGGCGCGAGCTCGGTGTGGGTGCGCGGGACGACGCCGGCCTGAAGCAGCGCGGCGGTCATCGCCTCCGCGGAAAAGCCGAGGCGGCGGTGGGCGTGCTGCTCGCGCAGGAATTCCAGCCCGTGCGGGGCGAAGTCGATCACCAGCAGCCGCCCCCCCGGCTTCAGCATGCGGGCGGCCTCCTTCAGTGCGCGGGGCACGTCGTCGAGGAAGTGCAGCACCTGGTGCACGATCACCACGTCGAACTGGTCGCGCGGCAGCGGCAGGCCGTAGATATCGCCCTGCCGCACCGTGCAGTTGCGCACCCCGGCGCGCTCCAGATTGGCGCGCGCCACGGCGAGCATGTCGGCGGAGAGGTCGATGCCGACGCCGCGCCCGATCTGCGGGGCGAACAGTTCGAGGATGCGCCCGGTGCCGGTGCCGAGATCGAGCAGCGAATCGATGCGGCCCCGGCCGAGAGCGTGGCGGATGGCGGCCTCGACCTCGCGCTCGGGGGCATGCAGCTTGCGCAGGGCGTCCCATTCATGGGCGTGGGCGCGGAAATAGGCCTGCGCCGCCTCCGCCCGCGCCGCGCGCACCTCGACGAGACGCTCGCGGTCGCGCAGCAGCACCGGGTCGTCCCGGTCCAGCAGGGCCAGCAGGGCGGCGGTGAGCATGGAGGCGGAGCTTTCCGTACCGTGGCGATGGAACACCCAGCTCCCCTCGCGGAACCGCTCCACCAGCCCGGCCTCGGTGAGCAGCTTGAGATGGCGGGAAATACGCGGCTGCGACTGGCCGAGAATATCGGTAAGCTCGGAGACGGTGAGTTCTCCGTCGCCGATCAGCGCGAGCAGCCTGAGGCGCGTGTCCTCGCCGGCCGCCTTCAGGCCGTCGAGCAGCGCCGGCAGGTTGAGCATCTGAACGGGCATCGCCACCTCACATTAGATATAAAGATATCTTTATGTCTTATCTTACTTGTATGCAAGCGGATCGTGAGCGCGACGCACAGCCCGTGCCGCCCGATGAGCGTTTTTCCATGAGTGAACCCGGCAACATCCCCCGCCCGCCCCTCGCACGCGGTTCGCGCGCCGAGGACCCCGAGAGCTTCGGCGCCCGGCCGGGCGAGGTCGCCATAACCCTGCCGGAGACGTTCGACGCCGGGCTGCATTTCATCGGCAGGCTGCGCACGCCCTGGATCGAGCGCCGCCAATGCCCGAAGAACGGACGCGAGAGCGATGCGGTCTGCCGGGTGGAACTCGACCGGCTCTACCGTCCGGGACTTGCCGATCTGGCCGGCACCACGCATCTGTGGCTGCTCTACTGGATGGACCGGGCGCCGCGGAATCTCGTGGTACAGACCCCTCGCATCCACGGCACCGGCCGCGGCACCTTCGCCCTGCGCAGCCCGGCCCGGCCGAACCCGATCGCGCTCAGCGCGGTGCGGGTGGTGGGACTCGATGCGGACGGGCTTTCCGTGGTGGGGCTGGACTGCCTGGACGGCACGCCGTTGCTCGACATCAAGCCCTATTTCACCTCGACCGATTCCCTCCCGGAGGCCGTGGTGGGCTGGAGGCAGGAACAGGAGGAACGCCGCAAAGGGGCGGCACCGTCGGAGAGGACGTAACGTCAGGCGAGTGTGGCGTTGCCGCATCACCCCTGCGCTGCACGCATATGTGTAACGATCATGGCAGGCGCCGCTTCAATCTGGTCTTGAACCTGCCTTCTTCCTGCGTCATCTCCACCCTCAATCGTCCCGCACATCATGCCTGCAGGATCAATGATGGCCATTCGCCTCACGCTCGTTCCCGCCGTCGCGATTTCGCTGCTCACCACCGTCAGCTTCGCGTCTGCACAGTATTATCCGGCCCAGTCCAGCGACCAGGGCGACTACCAGCAGCAGGCTCCGGCGGCTGATGCCCAGCAGCAGATGCCGGCACCGCAGGTTCCGGCGGCCTATGATCCCTATGGTTCGGCCAATGGCGCCGGCCAGGCTGCGGCCCCGCAGGGCCAGCCGGCCTATGGCCAGCCCGCCGCCCATGCGAGCGCACCGACCAACGTTCCTGCCGGCTATCCCGCCGGCGCCTATTCCGGCCAGCCCCCGGCGGGCATGAACTCGCCCTATGGCGCGACCGCCAGCCAGGGCTATCCCGCCCAGCAGCAGGCTCCCGCCTATCCGGCCCAGCAGCAGGCCGCCTATGGCGCGCCGCAGCCCGTCGGCGCGGTTCCCCCGGCGGGTGTCGGCCAGAGCGCGGCCCAGAGCGCTGGCCAAGGCGCGAACGGCTCCAGCGTCGCCATGCTGCCGCCGGAAGACCAGCCCGAAGAGGGTACGCCCGAGCCGCTGCGCCCCGACCTGCAGAAGCAGCTCGTGGACTACACCGGCAAGGAAGCCCCCGGCACCATCATCATCGACACGCCGAACACCCACCTCTATCTGGTGATGCCCGGCGGCAAGGCGATGCGCTACGGCATCGGCGTCGGCCGCGAGGGCTTTACCTGGGCCGGCACCGAGAAGATCACCGCCAAGAAGGAATGGGCCGACTGGCGCCCGCCGGCGGAGATGATCGAGCGCCAGCCCTATCTGCCGCGCTTCATGGCCGGCGGCCCGGGCAATCCGCTCGGCGCCCGCACCATGTATCTCGGCGCCACCGTGTACCGCATCCACGGCACCAACCAGCCGTCGACCATCGGCAAGTTCATGTCCTCCGGCTGCATCCGCATGCTGAACGAGGACGTGGAAGACCTTTATGACCGCGTGAAGCTCGGCACCAGGGTCGTCGTGCTCCCGGCCTCCGACCCGCAGAAAACCGCGTCGGTCGCGCCCTCCGCGCAGCCGATCCCGGTCAGCGCCCCCGCCTCCTCCGCGGTGCGCTGAGCGCGCTTCGGTTTTCGGCCTGAACGATAGCGCCCGGCCTCGTGCCGGGCGCTTTTCGTTTGAGGGCGTGGGTCCCTGCGGCGTGGGCTCGCTGTTAGCGTCGCCACGGACGCTGCGCGGGCACCCGCACCTCGACCTGCGTGCCCGCCTCGATCTCCCCGGCCCTCTCCACCCACGCGACGAGGCCGCGCAATCCGACCGCGGCCTTGACGAAATCCAGATCAAGCCCGCTCCGCGCCGGATGATGCGCCGCGACCGCCCGCCCGGCATGCCGGCAGGGGGCGTTCTCTCCCTCCACCGCCAGCGTCGCGCCGCCTGCCATGTGCAGCCGCGTGCCCGGCGGGAGCAGGGTCAGGTCGGGGACGCCCTCCAGCACCAGATTGGCGCCGAGCCATTCGGCCTCGACCACGGGAATGGCGAGGCCCTGCGCGATGGCCGCGAGTTCGTCCGGCGCCACGATGGAGATCTGCCGGCTGTTGCGGATCGGCGTGCCGCGCGGAAACCACGGCACCCGCGCATCCGCGCCGCGGGAAAACCCGGCGTGACGATCCCCGCCGATTCCCTCCAGCGTCAGCGCGCAGCGCGCGACCGGCCGCGTGACGAACCCCTCGCCATCGGCCACCAGGAGCCGGGCCAGCCGCGCCTTGAAGCGCTGCGCAGGAATGCTTGCCGCCCCGAAAAGTTCGCCCTGAGTCGCGCTCATGCCTGCCTGCTCCCATGGTACCGCCCGCCGGGCACGCTGCACACCAGGATGGGAAAGCGTCCCGTTCCATCGCCCGCACTCCGAAAAACCGTCAACGCGGCCGCGAATGATGGCGATGGCTGTGCGGATTTCGACGTTTCTCCATCTCCGCGCGTGCCCTGTGCCCGGCGGACAGCTAACATGCCGGCACGCTCCCGGCACACGGCCTGAGCATCAGGCATCAGTAGCTGGCACGGGAACACCGAAGGCGCGAGAGCGTTCTCGCGTCGGGGTATCATGGGGTGCATCAATGACCTTTCCATCCGACTCCCTCTCGCCGTCGCCCGGCAGCCAGATCGCCGGCAAGCTCGCCGCGCTCCACGCAAAATGGGGCTGGTTCGTCGCCCTGGGCATCCTGATGATCCTCGCCGGCGCCTACATCCTCGGCAATGAGGTGGTGGGCACGGTGCTCTCCGTGGTCACGCTCGGCGTGTTCCTCACCATCAGCGGCGTCGCGCAGATCATCCACGCCTTTGGCGTGAAGGGCTGGGGCTCCTTCGCCTTCTGGCTGCTCGACGGCCTGTTGCACCTTGTTGCGGGCGCCATCGCCATCATCAATCCCGTCGTCGCGGCCGGGATCATCACGCTGATCCTCGGCTTCTCGCTGCTGATCGCCGGCGGTTTCCGCCTTGCGGCGGGCTTCGGCGCCCGCCCGGCGCCGGGCTGGGGCTGGCTGGTAGTCTCCGCCATCGCCACGCTGGTGCTCGGCGCGCTGATCGTGATGGGCTGGCCGGCGAACACGCTGTGGGTGCTGGGCCTGCTGCTCGGCATCGACCTCGTCTTCAACGGCGTCGCGGTGCTGATGCTCGGCCTGCGACTCAAGAGCTGAGCGGAAGGCCGGTGGCGGTGCGGCACGGCAGCGAGCAGGCAACGCTCGATCGGCAACGTTCCCCGGAACTGCGTCGCGGGGCATCGAGCGTGCTGCCCCCCGGCGACGCCAGCCTGGAAGACACCTCCGGCAAGGACGGGCGGGCGGGCGAGAAGCCGGCCCGCACCGGCCGCGACCTGAGGCTCGACCTGTTCCGCGGCCTCGCCTTGTGGTTCATCTTCCTGAACCATGTGCCGAACAACGTGCTGAACTGGTTCACCACGCGCAATTTCGGCTTTTCCGACGCCACCGAAATCTTCGTCTTCATCTCCGGGTACACGGCCGCTCTGGTCTATGGGCGGCAGATGGACAGCAGCGGCACCTTCGTCACCTCCGCACGCATCCTGCGGCGGGCGTGGCAGCTCTATGTCGCCTTCATCTTCCTGTTCGTGGTGTATCTGGCGGAGATCTCCTACGTCATCGGCCGGTTCTCGAACCCGCTCTACGCCGAGGAGATGGGCGCGCTGCAATTTCTGAGCGAGCCCGACGTCGCGCTCGTGCAGGCACTGCTGCTGCGCTTCCGCCCGGCCAACATGGACGTGCTGCCGCTCTACATCGTGCTGCTGGCGAGCTTCCCGCCCGTGCTGTGGCTGCTGAAGCGGCTGCCGGACACCACGCTCGTCGTCTCCTTCCTCATCTGGCTCGGCGCGGGCTGGTTCGGCTGGAACTTCACCGCCTATCCCGACGACCGCGGCTGGTTCTTCAACCCGATCGCCTGGCAGTTCCTGTTCGTGTTCGGCGGCTGGTGCGGGCTCGGCGGGAGCGACCGGCTGGGCGCGCTGGTGCGCAACCGGGCCGTGCTGGTGCTGGCGAGCCTCTATCTCGTGCTGTCGCTCCTGGTGGTCCTGAGCTGGTGGTGGCCGCCGATGGAAGGCTTCGTGCCGGACGCCGTGGGCCGCTTCATCTACCCGATCAGCAAGACCGACCTCGCCCCGCTGCGCCTGCTGCACTTCCTCGCGCTCGCGGTGGTCACCGTCCGCCTGATACCGCCGAACGCGGCGCTGCTCGAGGCGCCGGTGCTGCGGCCGATGATTTTGTGCGGCCAGCACTCGCTGGAGATCTTCTGTTTCGGAGTCTTCCTTTCTTTTGCCGCACATTTCGTGCTGAACGAGGTCGTCGGCACCGTTTGGATGCAGTTGGTGCTCAGCGTCGCCGGCATTGCACTCATGGTTGCACTCTCCGCAATGCTCTCGTGGTATGCTCGCGTCGAACGCGGGCTTGGCGCGCGTAAGGGCAAATGAACGGCGCGGTCGCTCGTGGCACGAATCGGGTTCGCACTTTTCCTGTCGACCGTCCTGCTGGGAGCCGGCGGCTTTCCGGCTGCGCGGGCGCAGGATGCGGCGACCTCTGCGTGCAGCATGCCCGCGGGCCTGATGGAAAGCGTGTCGCTGCCGCGCCTCGCCGCCGGGCTCAAGGACAATGCGACCAAGACCACGATCCTCGTGCTGAACTCGGCGAACGGCGTTTCCCGGACGACCCCGGCGACGGGCGCGGCTCCCACGGAGGAACCGCGCGAGGCGGCGCCCCGCACCTTTCCGAACTACATGCAGGAAGGGCTGCGGACGCGCTATCCCGACGGGCGGGTGAGCGTGCTGGTGCGCAACCAGCCGCGCCGCACCGCGCGGGAGGTTCTCGACGCCTTGCCGGGCATTCTCGCCAAGGACAAGCCGGCCCTGCTGATCTGGCAGACCGGCACCTATGACGCCATCCGCGGCGAGGACATCGAGGCATTCGCGCAGGCCCTTCAGGAGGGCATCCGACTGACGCAGGAGGCGGGCTCCGACATCATCCTGGTGAGCCCGCAATACAGTCCGCGAACCGACTTCGCCTTCGACGTCACCCCCTATGTGACGACGATGCGCTGGCTGACGCGGAGCAACGGGGTGGGCTTCTTCGATCGCACGGCGCTGATGCGCTACTGGAGCGAGGAAGCGGTGTTCGACTTCAGCGGCGGGCGCAGCGGCGCCGCTTTGTTCAACAATGTCCACAACTGCATCGGCCATCTGCTGATCCGCATGATCAATAGTGGCGTCGAGCTGAAGACGGTCGGATCCCACTGAAGATGAAGACGTTTTCCTGCCTTCCCCGCCATGCCCGTCTCGCGCTGGCGCCCGCCGCACTCGCCGCCGCGCTGGCCGGCGGGCCTCTTTTCGCTGTCCAACCTGCCGCAGCCACCACGCTGCTTCCGGCCGCCTGCCCGGCAGATGCGACGCTGGTGAAACTGGGAAAGCCGATGCCCCGGCTCGCCGCCGCCATCGCCGGCACCGGCACGGTCACCATCGTCGCCATCGGCTCGTCCTCCACCGCCGGGGCCGGAGCGAGCGCGCCCGCTCTCACCTATCCGGCGCGCCTGCAGGCGCTGCTGCGCCAGCGTTATCCGGGCCGCGACATCACCGTGATCAATCGCGGCATCAACGGGCAGGACGGTCCCGAGATGCTCGCCCGCTTCGACACCGACGTGGCGGCGCTGAAGCCGGACCTCGTGATCTGGCAGGCCGGCGTAAACGCGCTGTTCCGCGCCGATGGCCTCGCCACCGCCGGCGGCATCCTGCGCGAAGCGATCGCCCGCACCCGGGCGATCGGCGCCGACATGCTCATCGTCGACGCGCAATACGCCCCGCGCATCGTGGCCGACGCCGACACCGCACCGATGGTGACGTTGATGTCCAGCATCGGCGAGGAGGAGAACGTGCCGGTGTTCCACCGCTTCTCGCTGATGCGGGAGTGGCACGAGGCCGACGGCATGCCGTTCGAGGCCTTCCTCTGGAAGGACAAGTTCCACATGAACGACTGGGGCTATGACTGCTTCAGCCGCGACCTCGCCCGCGCCATCTCGGCCAATGTCGATTCCCAGCAGCGCTCGGCCGACGCGAGGCCTGCCGCCGTTCCGGCCAGCGCCCCGGCCAACACCCCTGCAAAGCCGCTCGGCATCACCGCCACCAGCGCCGTCATTCCCGCCAGCGCGACCAGCGACGCGGTCTCCGCGGCCAAAGCCTCCACGGCCACTGCCGGGCCCACCGCCAAAACCACCAACGCGACCAAGACGGCCACGGCGACCGACTGATCCGGCACCGGGCGCCCGTCCGGGCGCCCGCGCCCTCTCAGGGATCGCGCGTCACGAGCGCGAGGGCGAAGCCGTCATAGCCCTTCTCGCCCACGGTCTGGATCGCGGTGGCGGACAGGCGGGCCTCGGCGGCCATCGCCTCGAACATGGCGCGCACGCCTTCGACATTGGCATCGCCCGTGGCCGGGTCGATCACCCGCCCGTCGCGCACCACATTGTCGGCGATGATGACGCTGCCCGCCCGCGTCAGCCGAAGCGCGCTGGCGAGGTAGTTCGGATTGTTCGGCTTGTCGGCGTCGATGAAGACGAGATCGAACGGCTCGTCCCCCTCGGCCTCCAGCGCGGCGAGGCTCTCAAGCGCCGGCCCCACGCGGATCTCGACCTTGCCGTCGACGCCGGCCGCTTCGAGATTGGCGCGCGCCACCTCGGCGTGGCGGGGGTCGAGTTCCAGCGTCACCAGCCGACCCTCATCCGGCAGTGCCCGCGCCAGCCAGATGGTGGAATAGCCGCCCAGCGTGCCGATCTCCAGAATGCGCCGGGCGCCGCGCATCCGAGCCAGCAGCATCAGGAGCTTGCCCTGGTTCGGCGCGACGTTGATGGCGCGGATGCCGGCAGCCTCGGTCGCCGCCAGCGCGCTCTCCAGCAACGGGTCGGCCGGCAACAGGTGGGCGTTGAAATAACGGTCCACCGCGCTCCACGTCGTTCGGTCCCCGCTCACGCGCCGCCCTCGTCTTCGCCATCGCCGGAAAAGGCCCCGCCGAAGCGCTTCGATACCGCCTGCCGGGCGGCGATCACCTTGCGCTCATAGTCCGGCGCCAGCGGCTCGCTCAGCACGCTTTCCAGCGCCGCCATCAGCACCCACAAAGCGGGGATCTCGGCTTCGTCCTCGATGAACTCGAGAACGGCCTCGCCGTCATCGTCATCCACCGTGCGGGAGAGGAATTCGAACAGGACCAGCGCCACCGAGCGGTCGAGGGTGAGCGTGATCTCATCGGAGGGCTTCTGCGGCATGGAACGCTCCTGGAAACGACCGCCCTGATGTAGCACGCCGCATCCGCCCGCGCGCCTCCCTCGCGAGCGCCACGCTTGCTTCTCGCGCCCCTTGCTTTCCCGCGCCGCCCGTGCTGCCTCTCGCGCGTGACGGGAGAGGGAGAGACACGGTGCCGGCGGCAGACGACCTTCACACGATCCGCGACTTCGTGCGCTACGGCGTGACGCGCCTGACCGCGGCCGGGGTGAGCTTCGGCCACGGCACCACCACCGCGCTCGACGAGGCGGCGTTCATGGTGCTCGAATCGCTGCATCTGCCGGTCGACGAACTCGACCCCTGGCTCGACGCGCGCCTCACGATCGAGGAGCGCACCCGCCTCGCGGCGCTGTTCGAGGAACGCTGCACCACCCGCAAGCCGGCGGCCTATCTCATGGGGCGTACCTATATTCGCGGCGTTCCCTTCCGCTCCGACGCGCGGGCCATCGTGCCGCGCTCCTTCATCGGCGAATTGCTGGCCGGCGACCTGTTCGGCGAGGAGGGCATCGGTCTGATCGCGCAGCCCGACCGCGTGCAGCGGGTGCTCGATCTGTGCACCGGCTCCGGCTGCCTCGCTATTCTCGCCGCCATGGTCTACCCGCAGGCCGAGGTGGATGCCGTGGACCTGTCGCCGGACGCGCTGGCGCTGGCGGCGGAAAACGTCGCCGAGCACGGCATGGAGGCGCATGTGCACCTTCATCGCGGCGACCTGTTCGCCCCGCTCGGCACGACGCGCTACGACCTCATCATCACCAACCCGCCTTATGTCGATGCGGAGGCGGTGGCGGGACTGCCCGCCGAATACCGCCACGAGCCGGTCATGGCCTTCGCCGGTGGCCCGGACGGCCTCGACATCGTGCGCCGCATCCTCGCCGAAGCCCCGAAGCACCTGGCGGCCCATGGCGGCATCATCTGCGAGATCGGCACCGGCAAGGAGATCCTTGAGGCCGAGTATCCCGGCCTGCCCTTCCTGTGGCTCGACACCGAGGACAGCGAAGGCGAAGTGTTCTGGCTCTCCGCGGCCGATCTGGGGTGAAGACCGGCGACGCCGCACCCCTCTTTGGACGCCGTCTGCGCCTCTTCACACCGCCGCCATTCGGATTACCATCCGCGTCGGAACCCCGGATGGAGGCGTGCCATGCTGACCGGCAACTGGCTGTCCAAGACGTGCGCCGCGATCGAAGACGCATACGATGTCGTCATCACGGACTATGCGCGCGGTCTCATCCTTCAATCCGTCGTGGCGCTGCGCGCCGACCCTCATCCGGGCTGGGGAGATGCGCGACCCTCGGATGACGAAGTAAAGAAGCGCGTGCGCGAGCAATTGTCCGATCTGGCGAGACAGGTCGCAGAACGCCCGGCGAAGATCGTCACCTATTTCGATGTCCTGCATCACCTTGTCGAAGGGTGCAAAGGCTGGCCGGTTGCGAAGCGATAGACGCGCCCTCCGGCAACACGCCCCGGCGTGACGGAAGCGCTTCCGTTCCTTTGCTCCTGGTCAGGAACACTGTTCTCCAGCGGCAGAAAGCTGCCGATCAGAGGCTCCCGTGAGCGACATACCCGACCGCATGGCGGTTCTCGTCGACATGAACAAGCAGATCGTCGGGGTGTCGGGCGCCATGATCGCCCTTGCCGCGACCTTCCTCACCGGGCTTATCGGCCAGAACTCCAGCCCATGGGTCCTGTCGGCGATCGGGATCGCCGCCCTCCTGCTGCTCCTCGCGACCTGCTGCGCGCTCATCAGCCATGCGAAGGCCCCGCAATATTATGCCGCGCTGGCGGCCCCGCCCCCGAACGCGGACGCGATCAAGCAAGCGTGGAGCGGTTGTGCGGGATGGGCGAACACAGCCTTCATTCTTTTCGCCGCCGCCCTCGCCGCAATCTTCGTCTTCGGCGCGTTGCGGGTGCTCGACCCCGGCGCCAACGATGCGCGCACCGCCATCGACAAGAGCGCGGAGCTGCTGCTGAAGGACGGCAAGATCGCCGATCGCAAGGACTGGACCTCGATCGCCACCGCCGGCAGCGGCGACAGCGAGCACTGGGTGGTCACCTTCAACGGAGTGAAGGGCACCACCGTCGCCTGCAAGGTCTCGACCCGCAGCGGCGCGCTGCAGGCGTGCCAGTAAGCCGGCAAAGCATCGCCTGCCTATCGACCTACCCGCCTTTCATATGCCGCAGCACGTCGGCATCGGGCCAGCAGTCGAGCTTGAGGCCGTTGGCCTTCTGGTAGGCGCCGAGCGCGGCGCGGGTCTTCATGCCGGCCTTGCCGTCCACCTTCTCGTCATAGAAGCCCTTCTTCGTCAGCACCTGCTGCATGAAGGCGAGGTCGGCGGTCTTCACCAGCGTGATGTCCTTCCAGCCCTGCGCGAAGGGGCGGTCGTCCTCGATACGGTCGGCGAGATGGCCGACATAGAGCACGTAGAGATCGGCGAAGTTGTAGCTCTTCAGCACGAAATAGTTCTTCGGCGTCAGGAAGGCCGGGCCGAACGGGCCGGCGGGCATGATGATGGAGGCCTCGTCCCTGAGCGCGGACGGCGGAACCTTGCGGCCATCCGCCACCGCGACGCCGCGCTTCAGCCAGTCCCCGATCGGGAGCGTCACCGCCGGCTCGGCCTGCGTGCAGTCGAAACCGGCCGGCACGCGCACTTCATAGGCCCAGCGCTTGCCGGCCTGCCAGTCCTTGCTGGCGAGCAGGCTGGCGGTCGCCGCCAGCGCCTCCGGCACCGAGGTCCAGATATTGGCGGTGCCGTCGCCGTCGAGATCGACGCCGTAGCGCAGATAGTCGGTCGGCATGAACTGGGTGAGGCCGAGCGCGCCGGCCCATGAACTCTTCATTTGCGCGCGGGTGACGTGGCCCTCGTCGAGAATCTTCAGCGCGGCGAGGAACTCCTCGGCGAACTTCTCCTTGCGCCGGCCGACATAGGCCTGCGTCGCCACCACGGTGAGGGCATCGTAATTGAGCTTCGCGGCGCCATAGGCGGTCTCGCGGGCCCAGATGGCCAGCAGCACCGGGCCCGGCACGCCGAAGCGCTTTTCGATGGCCGCAAGCGGCCCGGCATATTGCGCCCGGAGCGCCCGCCCCTGTTTCGCCAGTTTTGCAATGCCGGCGTCCGAGACATAGTCGGCCGGGGTCTGGACGAATTCCGCCTGCCGGTCGGGCTTCTGCGGCTGGCCGGGGATGGCGAGATCGGGCAGCGTGTAATCCGGCTCCAGCTTCGCCGTCTCGCGGTCGAAGGTGGCGCGGGAAATGCCCATGGCCTGCGCGGCCGGCCACTGCGCGGCGATGAAGCGGTCGAAACCGGCATCGGCGCGGGCAACGACACTGCCGAAAAGCAGCGCCAGCACGGAGAGGGCGGGAAGGGCGAAACGATTCCGGCGATGAAGCATGCGCATGCCCCATCCTTAACGCACCGGGAGCCGGCGCGGAAATGCCGGGGGCTTCACAGTCTCGGGGGCAATGATCGAACGGGTTGTCGGATCGCGACCGGCCGCTGCGTCCTTGCAAAGCAACACCAGCAGGAGAAACGCCATGGGCGCGAAGAACGCGATCACTCCCTATCTCTGGTTCGACGGCAATGCCGAGGAGGCCGTGCGGTTCTACTGCTCGGTGTTCCCGAACGCCCGCATCACCGGCATGTCGCATTATGCCGAGCATGACGGACAGTCACCCCGCCGGGTGATGGGCATCAACCTCGAACTCGACGGCCAGTCCTTCGGCGCGATCAATGGCGGGCCGATCTTCCAGATGAGCGAGGCGACCTCGTTCCTCATCGACTGCGCGACGCAGGCCGAGATCGACCATTACTGGGAGACGCTCGGCGAAGGCGGCACGGAGCAACCCTGCGGCTGGCTGAAGGACCGCTACGGCACGGTCTGGCAGGTCAACGCCATGCACATCGTCGAAAGGCTGGTGGGCGCCGACGCCGCGACCACGGGGCGGGTGATGAAGGCGATGGGCTCCATGCGCAGGATCGACCTCGCCGCGCTGGAGAGGGCCTTCGAGGGGTGACGTCTACCGCACGGCCACCATGAACAGCCGCGGAAAGCGCAGCAGCACCTTGCCGTCGACCCGCCGGGGATAGGCGTCCGCGATCCGCGCGGTATAGGCGGAAAGGAAGGCGGTGCGCTCCCCGGCATCGAGTGGGGCGAGGAAGGGGCGAAGGCCTGTCGCCTTCACCCATTCGACCACCGCCTCGGGCCCGTCCAGCGGGTGGTTGTAGAAGGTATGCCAGATGTCGACATGCCGGGCGTACGGGGCCAGCAGGTCGTAATAGCTGCTGACCGGGGGAAGCGGGGCGCGCGCGGCGCTCCGGAGCTTCTGCGCCCACGGCCCGTCCGCGGCGGTTTCGCGCATCAGCCGATGGGTGGGCTCGGTCAGATTATCCGGCATCTGCACCGCCAGCACGCCCCCTTCCGGCAGGGCCTGAAGGAGCCGCTGCAGGATGGCGGGATGCTCGGGCAGCCACTGGAAAACCGCGTTGGCGAAAAGCAGGTCGGTGTCGGGTTCGGGTTGCCATGTCGCGACATCCGCAACCTCGAACCGTACCCCCGGCAGGGTGCGGGCCGCCTCCTCGATCATGGCCGGTGAGGAATCGATGCCTTGCGTCTGCGCCTGCGGCCAGCGCTGCACCAGAAGCCCGGTGGAATTGCCCGGCCCGCAGCCGATATCGACGATGCGACGCGGCGCGGTAAGCGGCACCTGCGCGAGCAGGTCGCGCGAGGGCCGCGTGCGTTCGTCGGCGAAGGTGAGGTAGAGGCCGGGGTTCCAGTCCTCGGTGCCGGTCTTTGCGTTCATCGCGTCCCTCCTCGTTCGAGTGGGGGACCATGCCGGAGGCACGTTGGACCGCCAAGGGGTGCCCCTGCGGCGGTGCGACGGAAAACGGCGCGGGGCTGACCCGCGCCGTTTGCAGGGATCGTCGATGAAAGGCAGCCTCAGCGGGTAAGCTTCTTGTGCTTCATCCGGTGCGGGATGATGGCATCGACGCCGAGGCGACGCTTCTTGTCTTCCTCATAGTCGTGGAAATTGCCTTCGAACCATTCGACATGGCCCTCATCCTCGTAGGCGAGGATGTGGGTGGCGATGCGGTCGAGGAAGAAGCGGTCATGCGAGATGATGACCGCGCAGCCCGCGAAATCCTCCAGCGCCTCTTCAAGCGCGCGCAGGGTTTCGACGTCGAGATCGTTGGTCGGCTCGTCGAGCAGCAGGACATTGGCGCCCTGCTGCAGGATGCGGGCGAGGTGGACGCGGTTGCGCTCGCCGCCCGAAAGCATGCCGACCTTCTTCTGCTGGTCGCCACCCTTGAAGTTGAAAGCGCCGCAATAGGCCCGCGAATTGATCTCGCGCTTGCCGAGATAGAGGATCTCGTTGCCGCCGGAAATCTCCTCCCAGACGGTCTTCTTGTCGTCCAGCGCGTCGCGATTCTGGTCGACATAGCCGAGCTTCACGCTGTCGCCGATGGTGATGGTGCCGGCGTCGGGCGTCTCCAGCCCGTTGATCATGCGGAACAGCGTGGTCTTGCCCGCGCCGTTCGGCCCGATGACGCCGACGATGCCGCCCGGCGGCAGCTTGAAGGACAAATCGTCGATCAGCAGGCGGTCGTTGAACGACTTGGTGAGACCCTTGAACTCGATGACGTTCTGGCCGAGCCGCTCGGAGACGGGAATGACGATCTGGGCGGTGGTCGGGCCCTTCTCGGAGGCCTTCTTCACCAGGTCTTCATAGCGCTGGATACGCGCCTTGTTCTTGGCCTGCCGGGCCTTGGGGGAGGCCGCGATCCATTCCTGCTCGGAGGCGAGCGCGCGCTGGCGGGCCTCGTCCTCGCGGTTCTCCTGCTGCATCCGCTTGGTCTTCTGGCTCAGCCAGGAGGAATAATTGCCCTCATAGGGAATGCCGCGGCCGCGATCGAGCTCGAGGATCCAGCCGGTCACGTTGTCGAGGAAGTAGCGGTCATGGGTGACGATCAGGATCGCGCCCGGATAGTTCCGCAGATGACCTTCCAGCCAGTTGGTGGTCTCGGCGTCGAGATGGTTGGTCGGCTCGTCGAGCAGCAGCAGTTCCGGCTGCGAGAGCAGGAGCTGGCACAGCGCGACGCGGCGGCGCTCGCCGCCCGAGAGCCTCGCGACGTCGGAACCTTCCTCCGGGCAGCCGAGGGCGTCCATCGCCTGGTCGATCTTGCTGTCGAGATCCCAGAGCCCCTGCCCTTCGATCTCGTCCTGGAGCGCGGTCATCTCATCCGCGGTCTCGTCCGAATAATTCATGGCGAGTTCGTTGTAGCGGTCGAGGATCGCCTTCTGCTTGGCGACGCCGAGCATCACGTTCTCGCGCACCGACAAAGCGGGATCGAGCTGCGGCTCCTGCGGCAGGTAGCCGACGCGCGCGCCTTCCGCGACCCAGGCTTCGCCGGAGAAATCCTTGTCGATGCCGGCCATGATCTTGAGCAGGGTCGACTTGCCCGAGCCGTTGGGACCGAGGATGCCGATCTTGGCGGTCGGGTAGAAGGAGAGGTGGATGTTCTCCAGCACCTTCTTGCCGCCCGGATAGGCCTTGGTCATGCCGTGCATGTGATAGACGTACTGATAGGAAGCCATACGTGCCGAACCTGATCTGAGCCGTGAGCGGGGCCCCGCGCGAAGCCTTTACCGCCAGCAGGCGGCGGGGCGGGTGCGCGGCGGGCAATGGGTTGGCCGCTATGTAAACGCGCACCCGGCACGGGGCAAGGTCCGGGACGCCCGCGGGCGGCAGAAGCCGCGCCCGTTCCTCTCCCGAAAGGCCGGTTTCCCGCGGTGCCGGATTCGACGCGGCACGGGTTTTTCGCCGCGCTGCGACATTGGAAGGGAACCAAGCGGCGCATAGGCCGTTATCACGTGCCGCATCGTGATACCGGGGCGGGCGTGCCGTATCGTCATGGCGCCGCCTTTTCCGGCCATGCGCGAGGCGGCGCGTTTACGAACAGGACCCCTTATGCTCCCTCCTCCCCAGCCCGATTGGGCCCTTTTCTTCGACATCGACGGCACGCTCATCGAGCACGCCGACCATCCCGAAGGAGTGAGCATTCCCAACGACCTGCCCCAGCGCCTCGCCGCCGCCCAGACGGCGCTCGGGGGCGCCGTGGCACTGATTTCCGGCCGCACCATCGCGTGGATGGACTCTCATTTCGAGCCGGTGCGTCTGCCCGCCTCCGGCCAGCACGGCGCCGAGATCCGGCTGGCCCCCGATGCGCCGGTGGTGCCGATCCCCATGCCGAAATGGCGGGCGCCGCTGGAAGAGCGGCTAAAGACCGAGCTCGCCTCCTGGCCCGGCGTCTATATCGAGCACAAACCGTTGTCGCTGGCGGTGCATTTCCGCGCCGTGCCGGAATTCGGCGATGCGATTATGGAGCGCGTGACGCAGGTCGGCCTGTCGATGGGCCCCGATGTCGAGTTCCTGCGCGGGCGCTTCGTCATCGAGGTGCGCCAGAGCGGGCGGGACAAGGGCACCGCGGTCGCCGAGCTGATGAGGACCGCCATCTTCGCCGGTCGCAAGCCGCTGTTCTTCGGCGACGACGTGACCGACGAGGACGGCTTCCGCGAAGCGCGGCGCCTCGGCGGTTTCGCCGTCGCGGTCGGCCCGCGGGCGACCCAGCAGGCCGATTATCGCCTGGCCGCACCCATCGAGGTGCGCGCCTTCCTCAATCGTGTCCCCAAGCTTCTGGAGCAAGCGGCCTCGTGAGTGCGGATCTCGATCTCGCCGCCATCGGCAACGGAACCATCGCCGCCCTCATCGACCGCGCCGGCCGCATCTCGTGGTGCTGCTGGCCGCGGATCAATGGCGACCCGGTCTTCTCCAGCCTGCTCGGCGGCGACGAGCCTGCCGGCGGTTTCTTCGACGTGGTGCTGGAGGGACAGACCCGCTCCCGTCGTCGCTATATCGAGAACACCGCGATCATCGAGACGGTGATCGAGAACGACGCGGGCGCCAAGCTGCGCATCACCGACTTCGCGCCGCGCTTCAAGCTCTATGACCGCATCTATCGCCCCGCCATGCTGGTGCGCCGCATCGAGCCGCTGGCCGGCACCTGCCGCATCACCGTGCGGCTGCGCCCGCAATTCGGCTGGGGCAGCCAGTCGCCCCGCCCGGTGCGGGGCTCCAACCACATGCGCTTTTCCGGCGACGACTTCGCCATGCGCGCCACCACCGACCTGCCGATCGTCTATATCGCCGAGGAACGGCCCTTCGTGCTCGACCGCGCCGGTGTCGTCGTCATCGGCCCGGACGAACCCTTCGCCTCCGGCATCACCGAGACCACCCGCAGCTTCGAGGAGAAGACGCGCGACTATTGGTATGAGTGGGTGCGCTATCTTTCGATCCCGTTCGAATGGCAGGACGCGGTCATCCGCGCCGCCATCTCGCTGAAGCTCTGCGCCTATGAGGAGACGGGTGGCATCGTCGCCGCGCTCACCACCTCGATTCCCGAGGCACCGCACTCGATCCGCAACTGGGACTACCGGCACTGCTGGCTGCGCGATTCCTATTTCACCGTGCGCGCCCTGAACCAGCTCGGCGCGACGCGGACGATGGAAGACTTCATCCGCTACCTCACCACCATCATCGCTTCCGAACCGAGCGGTCGGCTGGCGCCGGTCTATTCCATCGTGCCCGGCACCCCGCTCGACGAGCATTTCGCCGAAAGCCTGCAAGGCTATCGCGGCATGGGGCCGGTGCGAGTGGGCAACCAGGCGGCCGAACAGGTCCAGAATGACGGCTATGGCCATGTCATCCTCGCCGCGGCGCAGATGTTCTTCGACCATCGCCTGCCGCAGCGGGGCGGGCTCTCGCTGTTCCACCTTTTGGAAGGCGTCGGGGCGCGAGCCATCGAATACGCCTTCGAGCCGGATGCCGGGTTGTGGGAGCTGCGCGGCAAGCGGCGCGTGCACACCTTCTCCTCGGTGATGAGCTGGGCCGCCTGCGACCGGCTGGCCCGCATCGCCCGTGTGCTGAATCTTGAGGATCGCGCCCGGTTCTGGTCCGAGGAAGCCAACAAGATCCGCGCGCGCATCCTCTCCTTCGCCTGGAACGAGAAGCTCAACACCTTCGTCGACGCCGACCAGGACGGCCAGCTCGACGCCAGCCTGCTGCTGCTGGCCGAACTCGGCTTCGTGCGGCCGGACGACCCGCGCTACATCTGCACGGTGGACACGATCGGCCATGAGCTGAAGCGCAACGGCTATCTGATGCGCTATGCGGCGGAGGACGATTTCGGCCTGCCCGAGACCTCCTTCACCATCTGTTCCTTCTGGTACGCCGGCGCGCTCGACCTGATCGGGCGGCGCGGCGAGGCGCGGGAGATGTTCGGCAGCCTGCTCGACCGGCGCAACGGCGCCGGCCTGCTGTCGGAGGACATCGACAACAAGACGCTGGAGCTGTGGGGCAACATTCCGCAGACCTATTCCATGGTGGGGCTGATCGACACGGCCATGCGGCTGTCGAAGAGTTGGGAGGAAGCATTTTGGCGCGGCTCGTAATCGTCTCGAACCGGGTGGCCTCTCCGAAGGAAAGGGCCGCCAAGGCGGGAGGACTGGCCGTCGCCCTGCGCGAAGCCCTCAGCGAACAGGGCGGCCTGTGGTTCGGATGGAGCGGGGAAACCGCCGTCGACGCACCGGCCGCGCCGAAGATCGTCCGCTCCGGGCGCGTCACCTATGCGCTGCAGACGCTCGATCCCGACGACCAGCGCGCCCATTATGCCGGCTATGCCAACGGCACGCTCTGGCCCCTCTGCCATTACCGGCTCGGCCTGCTCAGCGTGCGGCGCTCCGACTGGGAGGGATACCGGCGCGTCAATGTCACCTTCGCCGCCTCGCTGATGCCGCTGCTGAAGCCGGACGACGTGGTGTGGGTGCACGACTACCACTTCATCCCGCTGGCCAGCGAATTGCGCGCCCTCGGCTTTACCGGGCGGATCGGCTATTTTCACCACATTCCCTGGCCGACCCCGGAGGTGTTCTACACCCTGCCCTCCCATGCCGCGCTGGTGCAGGACCTCTCACAATACGACCTCGTCGGGCTACAGACCGAGCACGATGTGCGCGCGCTCCTCACCTACATCTCCTCCGAGGCGCGGGGCTGGATCGGGCCCGGCGGCATTGTGGGCCTTAAGAACCGGCGCTTTCGCGTCGCCGCCTACCCCATCGGTATCGACACCGAGATGTTCGTGAAGGATGCGACGCACGCCCAACGCAGCGAGGACATGCGCCGCCTGCGCGCCAGCCTCGCCGGGCGCACGCTGGCGGTGGGCGTGGACCGGCTAGACTATTCCAAGGGCCTGCCCAACAAGTTCGCCGCCTTCGACAATCTGCTCGAGCGCTGGCCCGAGCATCGCTCGCACGTCACCATGATGCAGGTCGCGCCGGTCAGTCGCGGCGAGGTCTCGGAATACCAGATCCTGCGCCGGGAGCTCGAGGAATCGGGCGGCCGCATCAATGGCCGCTTCGCCGAGTTCGACTGGGTGCCGCTGCGCTATCTCAACAAGGTGTTTCCGCGCAACACGCTGGCGACGCTCTACCGCCATGCGAGGGTCGGCCTCGTGACCCCGCTGCGCGACGGCATGAATCTCGTCGCCAAGGAATATGTCGCCGCGCAAAATCCGGAGGATCCCGGCGTGCTGGTGCTGTCCCGCTTTGCCGGGGCAGCGGACGAGTTGACGGGCGCGCTGCTCGTGAACCCCTACGACATCGAGGGCATGGCGGAAGCCATGGACGCGGCGCTGCGCATGCCGAAAGAGGAACGGATCGAGCGCTGGCGCGCCAATATGGAGCCCGTCAGCCGCAACACCATCCACGCCTGGTGCGCACACTTCCTCCGCGATCTCGGCACGGAAGCCGACGCCGCGATCGCCGGACCGGAGAGTCGCGCATGAGCCATGCCCCGCCCTGCGCATCTGCCGTCGCAGATAGGGGTTGGCGCTGAACAGCGGTCTTTGAAGGGCTGTCCCCGTTTCGCGTCATGATGCGGCCCGAATAGGTTGCCGCTGGACCTTAATCTCCGAACCCCTATCCTTGAACCGCCCCATTCCCTTGCTTCTGCTCGGAAATGGGGCGCTTGGTCGGCGATTTTTCTCAAGGTGCTCGCGGCCCGCTGGCGCCAGCACGATGACGGTCCGTGCGCGCGACCAAGCCCAATCGCCGGGCAAGATTAGCGAGAGGCCAATCGCGCTCAGGGACCGATGTCCCGTCCCACATCGGGAAGCCAGCGCACCTGCATTGCAAAGCGCACCTCATTGCCCGGCTGCACCTGGATGAGCCCCGGCTTCTCGGCGAAGGGACGGGTGTCGCCTTCCGGCGTCGCATAGCCGAACCACGGCTCGAGGCAGATGAAGGGCGCGCCCGGCTTCGACCACAGCGCGAATTGCGGCATGCCGGCAAAGGCGATCTCCAGCCCCGGCTGCCCCGGCACGCCGTAGCGCACATGGTGCGAGCGGATCTGGTCGAAGATCAGCGCATCGCGTTCGAACAGGGCAGGATCATCGAGCGTAATCCCCCCGCCCATCGCCGGGCTCGGCTCGGTGTAGCGGGACAGGAGGCCGTCGACCGGGCGATGGATCGGTGCCACCTCGGGCTTCTCAAAGCGGATCGTGTGCTCTTCCGGCGTGCCGCCATAGGGCAGCGGCCAGCGGAAGGCGGGATGGAAGCCGAAGCTCACCGGCAGCCGGGCGGTGCCGGGATTGTGCACCCGCGCCTCGATCGCCAGCGTCGCATCCAGCAAGGTGTAGGAGATGTAGAGGCCGAAGGGGAATGGATACTGCTTCAGCGTCTCCTCGTCCTCGGTCAGTCGATAGATCGCGCGGCTGGCGGTGGCGCTGAGCAGAGTGAAGGCGCGGCGGCGGGCAAAGCCGTGCTGCTTCATCGGGTAGGAGACGCCGTCATGCACGAGCGCATCGTCCGGCAGACGGCCGACGATCGGGAAGAGAAGTGGCGCGCGCCCGGTCCACCAGGCAGCACCTCCGTCCCAGAGCAGGTCGCGGCCATCCGCATCGGTCAGGCGCTGCAATTCGGCGCCGAGCGGCGCGATCTCCGCGGTGAGATGCTCCGACTTCAATACGACCGGCTTTTCCGACATGCGCAGCCCCACCTGTCTCGACTCTGCCCGAGTTGAGGTCTAACCGATCCGATGGCGCCGCGCATCCGGCGTCCTGCCACTTTTCTCGACCAATTCTCCCCGTCGTCCCTTCCCGGTTCCCGCCATGGCCCAGACCCTCGGACCCGTCGCATCCCTCCTGCTCGGCGTGTTCTTCCTCGTCTCGGGCAGTGGCCTGCAAGGCACGCTGCTGCCGTTGCGCGGCGCCTATGAAGGGTTCAGCGCGGTCAATCTCGGTATTCTGGGCTCGTCCTACTATCTCGGCTTCGTGGCCGGCTGCCTCATCGTGCCGCGGCTCGTGCGGCGCGCCGGACATATCCGCTCCTTCGCCGCCCTGACCGCCGGCGCGATCGCTGCGATGCTGGCCCACGCCATCTTCTTCGAGCCGGTGGTGTGGTTCGTGCTGCGCACCATCACCGGCTTCTGCTTTGCCGGGCTCTATCTCGTCATCGAAAGCTGGCTGAACGACCGCGCCACCAACAAGACCCGCGGCCTGGTGATGTCGGTTTACGTGATGGTCGACTATGTGGCCCTCACCGTCGGGCAGATGCTGGTAACGGTGTACCCGGTGAAAGGTTTCGAGCCCTTTGCGCTCGCCACTATGCTGTTCGCCCTCGCCATGCTGCCGGTCACCATCACCAAGGCCGGCCAGCCCTCCCCCATCGAGGCGGCGCGCATCCGGCCGATGCGGCTGCTGAAGGCCGCGCCAGTGGCGATGGTCGGCTGCTTCATCATCGGCCTGACCAACGGCTCGCTCTGGTCGCTGGGACCGATCTTCGGCATCGGGCGAGGACTGACCGCCGACGGCGCGGCGACGTTCATGAGCGCGGTCGTCGCGGCGGGCGCGCTGGCGCAATGGCCGATTGGCCGCTTCTCCGACAGGATGGACCGGCGCATCATGCTGTCCGGCCTTCTGGGTGGCGCCGCGCTGGCGGGGCTGGCGCTGGGCCTCGTTCCCGCGAGCGTGACCGGACTGACGCTGCTCTGCATTCTCGGTGCGCTGTTCGGCAGCCTGGCGCTGCCCGCCTATTCGCTGACCGCCGCCCATGCCTATGACCGCACTCCGCCGCAGGAAGCGGTGGAGACGGCGGCCGGCGTGCTGCTGGCCTATGGCATCGGCTCGATCGCCGGCCCCTCGGTCGCCTCGGTAACCATGGCCCACTATGGACCGGGCACGCTGTTCTTGTTCACGGCGGCGTGCCATGCCTCGTTCATGTGCTTCGTGCTGTGGAACCTGCGCCGCGAGCGTTCCGCCAAGACCGTGGCGCCAGAGATGGCGCCCGCCGCGCCAGTCGGCATGGTGGGCGTGCCGGAGCCGGAAACGCGCATGGAGGCGCCCCCCGCCGGCCCGGCGCCCTTGTCGGGATCCTGAATACAGCCATACCCCTTGAAATGGCTTGGAACGACCCTAGCGCGAGGTCGTTATTGGCGGACAAAACACGGCATAACGGATCTTGCGCATGTTGAAATACGCCCTGTTCTTTCTCGTCATCTCGCTTCTTGCCGGCGCCATAGGGCTCACCAACGTCTCCACGATCGCACGCCGGATCTCGCTTATCCTGTTCGGCGTTCTGTTTCTGGCCTTCCTTGGCCTCGTTCTGTTCGCCCTTCTCGTCGACCGGGCGATGACCACCTCGCTGCTCGTTCAGGCGCGCCTGCTGCTCGCCTGAGCACGGGGCTCACGCCCCGCCGATCAGAACCCCCGCGGCCAGCACGAGCGCGCCGCCGATCACGACCTGGACGACTGCACGCAGGAAAGGGGTCTGCATGTAGCGGTTCTGAATCCACGCAATCGCCCAAAGCTCCACAAACACCACGAGGCCGGCGATGGCCGTCGCGGTCCAGAAATCGGAGATGAGATAGGGCAAGGCGTGGCCAAGGCCGCCCAGCGTCGTCATTACCCCTTCCGCCAGCCCCCGCTTCAAAGGCGAGCCGCGCCCGGAAATGACGCCGTCATCATGGGCCGCCTCGGTAAAGCCCATGGAAATGCCCGCACCCACCGCCGCCGCGAGGCCGACCGTGAGGGTGGTGCGGGAATCCTGCGTCGCGAAAGCCGTGGCGAAAATCGGCGCCAGCGTCGAGACCGAGCCGTCCATCAGGCCGGCGAGGCCGGGCTGCACCCAGGTGAGCACGAATTGCCGCCGCGCCCTGGCATCCTCGACTTCGCGCGCCGGGGTGCCGGCGTGGCGGGCCTCCAGCGTCTCAGCGGTGACGAGATGAACGCGCTCGGCCGCGGCAAGGTCGCCCAGCAGCTTGCGCGTTTCCGGATCGCCCGTCGCCTGCGCCGCGTGGAGATAGAAGCGGGTCGCGTCATCCTCCATCTTCGCCGCTTCCTGCCGGATGCGCTCGATCCCGAGATTCTCCACGAGCCACACCGGTCGGCGGCCATAGAAGCCTGCCACATGCTCGCGCCGGATCAGCGGGATGACGGCGCCGAAACGCCGGGCATAGAGGTCGATGAGCTGGCGCCGGTGGCCATCCTCCTCCTTCGCCATGGCGTCGAAGATCGCCGCCGTGTCGGGATAGTCCAGACGCAGCCGCTCCGCATAAGTCGCATAAATGCGCTCGTCATCCTCCTCGGAGGAAATGGCGAGCGCGAGGATCTCAGCTTCGGAAAGCTCGGAAAAGCGACGGCGATGGTGGAGAAAGCCAAACATGGCCAAACTTTAGAATAAATAAAAACAAGAGCCAACCACACTTGTCGCGCCGACCCGTTCACGTCGACCCTTTGTCGCCCGGCTCTTCGATGTCCTTGTCGTCGTCCTCGGTTTCGACATGGAAGGCGTGGAGCACGTGATGAACGATGGGCGCCAGCACGACGCCGGTCGCGATCACGATGACGAGGCCGGAGAAGATGGCGTAGGAGCCGGCGAAGAGCTTGCCGCCGGTGGTCTTCAATTCGCCCACCGGACCCATGCCGGACAGGATCATCGCCGCATTCAGGTAGGAATCGGAAAAGCCCATGCCCTCGTAATAGCTGTAGCCGGCCATGCCGATGACCAGCCCGAACAGCATGAGGACGCACCACGCCACGATCGACCCGGCAAGGCGGCCAAGGAAGACCCGGCGCGAGGCGAGCGGCTGGGAAATCGTCTCGAACGAAAAAAGCGCCCGCTTCCGGGCGCTTTTCGTTTGTCTGTCCTGCCCGACGCGAGGCGAACGGTTCGGCGTCACGCCCCGCCCCGTCAGTTGTCGAGGAAGCTGCGCAGCTTGCGCGAGCGGCTGGGGTGCTTGAGCTTGCGCAGCGCCTTGGCTTCGATCTGGCGGATGCGCTCGCGCGTCACCGAGAACTGCTGGCCGACCTCTTCCAGCGTGTGGTCGGTGTTCATGCCGATGCCGAAGCGCATGCGCAGCACGCGTTCCTCACGCGGGGTGAGCGAAGCCAGCACGCGGGTGGTGGTCTCGCGCAGATTGGACTGGATCGCGGCGTCGATGGGCAGGATCGCGTTCTTGTCCTCGATGAAGTCGCCGAGGTGGCTGTCTTCCTCGTCGCCAATCGGGGTTTCGAGCGAGATCGGCTCCTTGGCGATCTTCAGGACCTTGCGCACCTTTTCCAGCGGCATCCCGAGCTTCTCGGACAGTTCCTCCGGGGTCGGCTCGCGGCCGATCTCGTGGAGCATCTGCCGCGAGGTGCGCACGATCTTGTTGATCGTCTCGATCATGTGCACCGGGATGCGGATGGTGCGGGCCTGGTCGGCGATCGAGCGGGTGATCGCCTGCCGAATCCACCAGGTCGCATAGGTCGAGAACTTGTAGCCGCGGCGGTACTCGAATTTGTCGACCGCCTTCATCAGGCCGATATTGCCTTCCTGGATGAGATCGAGGAACTGCAGGCCGCGGTTGGTGTATTTCTTGGCGATGGAAATGACGAGGCGCAGATTGGCCTCCACCATTTCCTTCTTCGCCTGCCGGGCTTCTCTCTCGCCCTTCTGCACCATCTGGACGATCTTGCGGAATTCCTGGATTTCCAGCCCCGTCTCGGTTGCGAGCGAGTGGATCTCGGACCGCAGGTCGCGAATGGCGTCCAGCTCTTGCCCGACAAAGCCCTTCCAACCGCGCGAAGCGAGGTTCTTCACCCGCATGATCCATTTCGGATCGAGCTCGGAACCCTGATACTGCTTGAGGAAGTCTTCGCGGGAGACGCCGAAGCTCTCGGCAAGGCGCATCAGCCGGCCCTCGAGCGAAACGAGGCGCTTGTTGATGTCGTAGAGCTGCTCAACGAGGTTGTCGATGCGCGCCTGGTTCAGCGACAACGACTTCACGTCGAGGATCAGGTCGTCCTTGAGCTTCTTGTAGCGCCGCTCCTGCGAGGGCGAGAGGCTCTCGCTCTTCAGCTTGGATTCGACGTTCTGGTCCTGCAGCCGGCGCAGGCGCTTATAAGCGTCGGCGACGCGGTCGAAGGTTTCCAGCACCTTCGGCTTGATCTCGGCTTCCATCGCGGCGAGCGACAGGGAGTTCTCCATGTCGTCGTCGTCATCGGCCGCGATGCTCTCGCCGATGGTCTGTTCGCGCTCCTCGTCACCTTCCGGTGCCAGCGCACCGCCGTCGACCAGCGGGGCGTTCTTGCCCTCGGGACCGGCATAGGTAGCTTCAAGGTCGATGATGTCGCGCAGGAGGACCTTGCCCTCCACGAGTTCGTCACGCCAGATGATGATGGCCTGGAAGGTCAGCGGGCTCTCGCACAGACCGGCGATCATCGCCTCGCGGCCGGCCTCGATGCGCTTGGCGATGGCGATCTCGCCCTCGCGGGACAGCAGCTCGACCGAGCCCATCTCGCGCAGATACATGCGCACCGGATCGTCCGTGCGCTCGCCTGGCTCGGACTTGGTCTCAGACCGGATGACCGCGCGCGGAGAGGCCTCCGCGACCTCGCCGCCGGACTCCTCTTCCTCGTCCGCCGCCTCGCCGGCTTCCTCGGCCTGCTCTTCCGCCTCGGCTTCCTCGGCCTCGATCACGTTGATGCCCATCTCGTTGAGCATCGCGTAGATGTCCTCGATCTGGTCGGAGGACACCTCGTTCGAGGGCAGGACGTCGTTCAGCTCGTCATACGTGACATAGCCACGCTTCTTGGCGAGCTTGATCATCTTGCGGACGGCGGCATCCGAAAGATCGAGCAACGGGCTGTCCGGGGTGTCGCCATCCTTCTCCGGGGCTTCCGTTGCTTCCGCCGCCTGCTTCGCCATGCGTGTGCTCCTCAACCACCGAATCCGTCATCGACCCCGCGCTTCCGGCAACCGCGGGTGCGGCACCGTGCCTGCACACTGTTTCCAAAGACATTCGCGGCGCCGGCCTTCCGGCCGATCCCGCAACGCTCCCAGCAACAGCCGTGCCGGTTTCGACGCAAATGAGGCCACACGCACCACGCGCTTTTCCACGCACGCGGGCGAGCGACCCCAGAACTCCTACATACCGCGCGCCGAGCGACCCGACGCAGCGCCGAACCCCTCTACCAAAGCTTCGGTCCCGTCAAGTGCCGCGATTCGTTTTTGGACGTCCAGGAAGCGAGCCCAGTTCATCTCGGTCGGCTCCTGCGCCAATGCGGTCTCGGCTTCCTTCAGCTCCCTAGATAGGGCGTGGGACCTTTGGTGCAAGGCCATGCGCTGATGCCACCACAGTTCCACGTCGCTGCGCCCGGCATCGGCAAAGGCCGGCCAATCGTGACGGGCGACGGCGCTGGCCCGCACGCGGGCCACCAGTTCATCGAACCCCATCGCGGACATGCGTCCGGCGAGATGCTCGGCGGTCTCCGTTTCACCTTCGCCATGTGCATCGAGCAACGCCTGCCGGAGCGTGACCGCCTCCCGGCTGGCGAAGGGCAGTTCCGCCAGTTCCTCCGCATGATGATCGAGCAAGAAGGGATGGTTCAGCGCGGCGAAAAGAAGCAATGCCTCGTTGCGCGGCAGGCCGGCGGCAACGCCGCGCACCACCGCCGAGCGGCGGACCCCTTCGCCGGCCACCGGCGGCGCCTCCACGGCATCGAACGGGCGCCGTCCGCGCTGGCGTGCCCCGCCCGGAGCCCGGCGCGCGCCGGGGCCGCCGGACGAGGGGGATGGCGCGAACAGCTTGCGGAAACGATCGGAAAGATCGGCGCGATAGTGCTTGCGCACCGTCTCGTCGGCGATCTGGCGGATGATCTCGCCGATCCTTGCCTCCAGAGCGGCGCGGCGCTCCGGCGTATCGAGCGCAGCGCCCTCGGTTTCGCGGTTCCACAGCACCTCGGCGAGCGGCCGCGCCCCGTCGAGTACAGAAGCTGCGGCCTCGCGCCCGCCATGGCGCACCAGATCGTCGGGATCCTGTCCATCCGGGAGCGTGCCGAAGCGCAGGCTCATGCCGGGCTTGAGATGCGGCAGGCCGATATCGACCGCCCGCCACGCCGCCCGCCGCCCGGCCTTGTCGCCGTCGAACAGGAGGATCGGCTCGGGCGCCATCTTCCACAGAAGGGCAAGCTGGTCTTCGGTGAGCGCGGTGCCGAGCGGGGCGACAGCGCCGGGAAAGCCGGCTTCCACCAGCGCGATCACGTCCACATAGCCTTCCACCACGATCACCGGCTCGCCCTTGTGGGCCGCGGCGCGGGCGTTGAAGCCGTTATAGAGCAGTGATCCCTTGTGGAAGAGCTGGGTCTCCGGCGAATTGAGATATTTGGCCGGCACGTCCTTTTCGAGGGCCCGGCCGCCAAAGGCAACCACCCGGCCGCGCAGGTCGGTGATCGGGAACATCACGCGGTCGCGGAACCTGTCATAGGGCACGGGAATGTCCGGCCCCGCGATCAGCAGCCCGGCCTCGACCATGTCCTCCACCGGCACGCCATTGCCGCCCAGCGCCTCCTTCAGCGCGAAGCGCTCTGCCGGGGCATAGCCGAGCCTGAAGCGGGCCTGCGTCGAAGGGCCGAGCGCGCGGTCGGCGAGATAACCCCGGGCCTTGGCGCCGGCGCGCCCCTGAAGGCAGGACTCGAAGAATTTCGCCGCCAGTTCCAGCACCTCGTGCAGGGTCTTGCGACGGGTCTCGCGTACCTCTTCCTCGCGCGAGACGACAGGCATCTGCAGTCCGGCCATACCGGCGAGCCGCTCCACCGCCTCGGGAAAGGGCAGCCCCTCGGTCTCCATGAGGAAATCGAACTGGTCGCCATGCTTGCCGGAGGAGAAGCAGTGATAGAAGCCCTTCTGGTCGTTTACATAGAAGGAGGGCGTCTTCTCCGGGTTGAAGGGCGAGAGGCCCCGCCATTCCCGCCCCTGCTTCTTCAAGGGCACGCGCTTGCTCACGACCTCCGAAACCGGAAGCCGCATGCGGATCTCATCGAGAAAGGCGGGCGGGAATCGCATCGTGTGAATCAGCTCCCGGCGATGGATCTGCTTCTAGCAGGCCACCCCGCATCCGGCGGTCGGGCCGCCCGCCTGCCACCGTTCACAAGATGGGGATTGCCGACGCTGTGCCCGCAATCCCCGCTGTTCACCGGCGCCGGGGCGCCGGGGCATCGGCTCAGCCGGCGGTCAGCAGGCCCTTCACCGTTCCGCTGGCCTTGGCGAAGTCCATGGTACCCGTGTAACGCTCCTTGAGCGCCGCCATGGTACGGCCCATGTCCTTGAGCCCCTGCGCGCCGATCTCCTCGATCACCGCCTTCACCGCGGCGGCGGCCTCGGCCTCGGTCATCTGCTTCGGCAAGAAGCCCTGGATGACCACCACCTCGTCCCGCTCCTGCGTGGCGAGATCGACACGGCCGGCCTCCTCATAGACCTTCGCGGATTCCTCGCGCTGCTTGATCATCTTGGTCAGCAGCCCGAGCACTTCGTCGTCGGACAGGGGGTCGCGACCATGGCCGCGCGCCTCGATGTCGCGATCCTTGATCGCGGCGTTGATGAGACGCAGCGTCCCCAGCCGGAGCTTGTCCTGGGCCTTCATCGCATCCTTCAGGGACGCGTTGATCGCATCGCGCAGCACGTGTGCCTCGTCTTTCCGTATGAGGAGGATACGTCGGCGCCACAAGGTGACGGCCATCCTCTTGCCAAATGTTCATCGTCGATGCCGGAGCGGCGGCGCCATGGGAAACGCCTCCGTAACCGCAGCCCCGCTCGCGCATTAAGGCGGCAGCGCCCCACGAAAGCCGCGCCGCTGCGCGAAACACGGAGGCCGCCCCTACCGTCATGCGGGTCTGCTGCGCCTTAACGGCGCTGGCATCCGGCGCGGTGAACGATTAATTAGGCCAGCGATGACGCAGGAACAAGACGAGATGAGCGGCACCGATCCCCACAACACCCCCGCGCCCGAAGCGCATGACGATGCCTGGGCCGAGCCGGCCGCCACAGCCGTATTGGTGCTCGCGGACGGAACCGTGATCAAAGGCATCGGCCTCGGCGCGAGCGGCCATGCCGTCGGCGAGGTGTGTTTCAACACAGCAATGACCGGTTACGAGGAAATCCTCACCGACCCGTCCTATGCCGGGCAGATCATTACCTTCACCTTCCCCCATATCGGCAATGTCGGCACCAACGAGGAAGACATCGAAACCGTCTCGATGGCCGGCGCGTCGGGCGTGCGCGGCGTGGTGCTGCATTCCTCGATCACCGATCCGTCGAACTACCGTGCCACCCGCAATTTCGACCAGTGGCTCAAGGCCCGCGGCATCGTCGGCATCGCCGGTATCGACACCCGCGCCCTGACCGCACTGATTCGCGACAAGGGCATGCCGAATGCGGTGATCGCCCATGCCGAGAACGGCGTGTTCGACATGGCCGCGCTGAAGCAGGAAGCCGCCGGGTGGCCGGGCCTCGTCGGCATGGACCTCGTGCCCATGGTCACCAGCGGCCAGCGCTTCACCTGGGACGAGACGCCGTGGGAATGGGGCAAGGGCTATGGCCGGCAGGAGGCGCCGGCCCACCATGTCGTCGCCATCGACTACGGCATCAAGCGCAACATCCTGCGCCTGCTCGCCCGCGCCGGGTGCAAGGTGACGGTCGTGCCCGCCACCACCTCCTCCGAGGACATCCTCGCACTCGCCCCCGACGGTGTGTTCCTGTCGAACGGCCCCGGCGATCCGGCGGCGACGGGTGAATATGCAGTGCCGGTGATCCGCGACATCATCGACCGCGGCATCCCGACCTTCGGCATCTGCCTCGGTCACCAGATGCTTGGCCTCGCGGTCGGCGGGCGCACCACAAAGATGCACCAGGGCCACCACGGGGCGAACCACCCGGTGAAGGACATGACCACCGGCAAGGTCGAGATCACCTCGATGAATCACGGCTTCGCGCTCGACCGCGACAGCCTGCCGGGCACCGCGAAGGAGACGCATGTCTCGCTCTTTGACGGCTCCAATGCCGGCATAGAGCTCACCGACAAGCCGGTCTTCTCGGTGCAGTACCACCCCGAGGCGAGCCCCGGGCCGCAGGACAGCCACTATCTGTTCGACCGGTTCGTGGATCTGATCGCCAAGACCAAGAGGGCGGCCTGAGGCCGCCTTGCCGGACTATCGTCCTGAAGAGGCCGGGAGCATGCTCCCGGCCTTTTTCGTCAGTGCCGGCCGTCGTTCAGAAGCGAGAAGACCTGCGCATAATCGCCGCGCGCCTCGGCCCCACGCAGGAAGCCGACCCGCTCCACGCAGATCTCCGGCCCCTTCGGGTTGGCCTTGAGCAGCGCCACAGTCTCGCTGATGAAAGCGTCCAGCGGCATCGAATTCGGGTTCTGCGCATGGCCGGGCATCAGGTCGGTGGCGACCGCCGGCGGGGCGATCTCGATGACGCCCACCGAGGTCTCGCGCAGCTGGTGGCGCAGCGACTGGCTCCAGGAATGGATCGCCGCCTTGGTCGCGTTGTAGGTTGGGGTCGCCGTCAGCGGAACGAAGGCGAGGCCGGAGGAGACCGTGATCACCGTCGCATCCTTCTGCCGGCGCAGATGGGGAAGGAGCGCGGCGGTGAGGCGGATGGGGCCAAGCAGATTGGTCGCGATCGTGGCTTCCGGCACGGACAGGTCGACCGGATCGGCCGTCAGGTCCTCCGCGATCATAATACCCGCATTGTTGATCACGACGTTGAGGGCAGGAAACTCCTCGACGATGCGCGCCCCGAAAGCCGCCACGGAGGCCGCGTCCGCCATGTCGAGCACGCGCCACTCGATGCCGGGATGGGCCTCCGCCGTCGCGCGGAGCGTGTCCTCGCGGCGGCCCGTGATGATGACCTTGTTGCCCTCCGCCTGCAGCGCCACGGCCAGCGCCTGGCCGATGCCGGCATTGCCGCCGGTGAGGAGGATGGTGTTGCCGGTGATGTCCATGAGAGCGCCTCGCTTCAGGCCGTTGCGGATGGAGAGGCTTTTAGGATAGTTACTTTCCAATGGAAAGAAGGCACCCGAATGTTCGATACTTACCCGATGGAGAGTAACGATGCGTGACGCACCGCTGGTGGCCGCCTGTTCCGGAGAGCCGCGGCCTGCCGACCCGGCCGCCATCGACCCGCGCATCGAGACCCTGGTGAACGAGGTGATCGGGCGGGTCGCCGACAAATGGACAATGATCCTCCTTGAAGTGCTGGTCGAGCACCGCGAGTTGCGCTTCTCGCAGATCGCCAAGCGCGCGGACGGCATCAGCCAGAAGATGCTGACCCAGACCCTGCGGCAGATGGAGCGCGACGGCCTCGTCGCCCGCACCGTCCACGCCGTGGTGCCCCCGCGAGTGGATTACCGGCTCACCGACCTCGGCCACACGCTAAGCGAAGCGTTCTGCGGGGTGTGGCTGTGGGCGGAGAGGAATGTCGAGCGGATCGAGGCAAGCCGTGCGGCTTTCGATCGCCGGGCGAAAGACTGAGAGCGAGGGGCTGACGGCCAGCAGTGGGAACCCGACGGGCGCCACAGCGGTTGCGCAAGGGCCCTTCGCCCGCCGCTTGCCCGGAGCTCTTCATGCCCGTTCCCGAGACCCTGCACTTCGCGCCGTCGCACGGCGTACCGAACAATCCGCGACTGCCGGTCCTTTATTATCGCACCGTGCTGATCGGCACCCCAGCCACGATCGAATCGTTGATACAGGCGAACGGGTGGGAACCGCGATGGCGCAACGGGGTCTATGACTTCCACCACTTCCATTCCACGGCGCATGAGGCGCTGGCGGTCGCGCATGGCACGGCGAGCGTGATGCTGGGCGGGGAAGACGGAATGGTCCTCGACATCGGGCCCGGCGACATCCTCATCCTGCCGGCCGGCACCGGCCACAAGCGGATCACGGCCAGCGACGACTTCCTGCTGATCGGCGCCTATCCGCCCGGCCAGGACTACCAGATCGAGCGCCCGGATGCGGGCAGGCCGGACGCCGCCCTCGCCCGCATTGCCGTCGTTCCCTTGCCGGACAGCGACCCCGTGACGGGGCGAGACGGCGCGCTGCCGGCACTTTGGAGGGCGGCGACGGACAAGCCGGCGTGATGTCCGGCAGGCGCGGCGCATGGCTGTCATGCAGCCTTGTCCCCCACCACGGATGCCCTGCCCTTCCCCCTTTGCGGAATCTGGTCTATGGGAGGCCCCCAGATCAAAATGTCCGCGGCGGGCAACTGTCGCCAAGAAAGTCCAATCCGGTCCGTTCAAAGGACGCGTCCAACACACGCGTCCTTTTTCGTGCGACCGGACCAATGCGCGAGCCGCACGGAAACCGATGCCGAAACGCACAGACCTCTCGACCATCCTCATCATCGGCGCCGGCCCCATCGTCATCGGGCAGGCCTGCGAGTTCGACTATTCCGGCACCCAGGCGGTGAAGACCCTTCGCCAAGAAGGCTACCGGGTGGTGCTGGTGAACTCCAATCCGGCGACGATCATGACGGATCCGGATCTGGCCGATGCCACCTATATCGAGCCGATCACGCCCGAGATCGTGGCCAAGATCATCGCCAAGGAGCGGTACGCCGTCCCCGGCGGCTTCGCCCTTCTGCCGACCATGGGTGGCCAGACCGCGCTGAACTGCGCACTGTCGCTCAAGAAGATGGGCGTGCTGGAAGAGTTCGACGTCGAGATGATCGGCGCCACGGCCGAGGCCATCGACAAGGCCGAGGACCGGCAGCTCTTCCGCGACGCGATGACCAAGATCGGGCTCGACACCCCGCGCTCGATGCAGGTCAAGACGCTCGCCCAAGCGCTCGGCGCGCTGGATTATGTCGGCCTGCCGACCATCATCCGCCCCAGTTTCACCATGGGCGGTCAGGGTGGCGGCATCGCCTACAACAAAGCCGAGTTCATCGAGATCGTGGAGCGCGGCATCGACGCTTCGCCCACCAACGAGGTGCTCATCGAGGAGAGCGTGCTCGGCTGGAAGGAGTACGAGATGGAGGTCGTCCGCGACAAGGCGGACAACTGCATCATCATCTGCTCCATCGAGAACATCGACCCGATGGGCGTCCACACCGGCGATTCCATCACCGTCGCGCCGGCGCTGACGCTGACCGACAAGGAATACCAGATCATGCGCGATGCCTCGCTGGCGGTGCTGCGCGAGATCGGAGTGGAGACCGGCGGCTCCAACGTGCAGTTCGCGATCGACCCGGCCACCGGCCGGATGATCGTGATCGAGATGAATCCGCGCGTCTCGCGCTCCTCGGCGCTCGCCTCCAAGGCGACCGGCTTCCCGATCGCCAAGGTCGCAGCGCGCCTTGCCGTCGGCTACACGCTGGACGAGATCGCCAACGACATTACGGGCGGCGCGACCCCGGCCTCCTTCGAACCGACCATCGACTACGTGGTCACGAAGATTCCGCGCTTCGCCTTCGAGAAGTTCCCCGGCGCCGACCCCGTGCTGACCACCTCGATGAAGTCGGTCGGCGAGGCAATGGCCATCGGACGCACCTTCCAGGAATCGCTGCAGAAGGCGCTGCGTTCGCTCGAAACCGGCCTCACCGGCCTCGACGAGATCGAGATCGAAGGCCTAGGCCATGGCGACGACAAGAACGCCATCCGCGCCGCCATCGGAACGCCGACGCCCGACCGCCTGCTGAAGGTCGTGCAGGCGATGCGGCTCGGCTTCGACAACGAGACGATCCACACCGGCTGCAAGATCGACCCTTGGTTCCTCGAGCAGTTCCGCGGCATCGTCGACATGGAGGCGAAGGTCCGCGCCCACGGCCTGCCGCGCAATGCGGCGGCGCTGCGCAAGCTCAAGGCCATGGGCTTCTCCGACCAGCGCCTCGCCGTGCTGGCGAACATGACCGAGGAGGAGGTGCGCGGCCGCCGCCTCGCGCTCGGCGTGCGGCCCGTCTACAAGCGCATCGACACCTGCGCGGCCGAGTTCGCCTCCCCCACCGCCTATATGTACTCGACCTATGAGGCGCCCTTCTGCGGCGCGCCTGCGGACGAATCTCGCCCCTCCGACCGGAAGAAGGTCGCGATCCTGGGCGGCGGTCCGAACCGGATCGGCCAGGGCATCGAGTTCGACTATTGCTGCTGTCACGCCGCCTTCGCGCTGAAGGATGCCGGGTATGAGACCATCATGGTCAACTGCAACCCGGAAACCGTCTCGACCGATTACGACACCTCGGACCGACTCTATTTCGAGCCGCTGACCGCGGAGGACGTGATCGAGGTGCTGGAGCGCGAGAAGACCGCGGGCACGCTGCACGGCGTGATCGTGCAGTTCGGCGGCCAGACCCCGCTGAAGCTCGCCCGCGCGCTGGAGGAGGCCGAGATCCCGATCCTCGGCACCTCGCCGGATGCCATCGACCTCGCCGAGGACCGCGACCGCTTCAAGACGCTGCTGGACAAGCTGAAGCTGCGCCAGCCGGCCAATGGCATCGCCTATTCGGTGGAGCAGGCCCGGCTCGTCGCCGGCGACCTCGGCTATCCGTTGGTGGTGCGGCCCTCCTATGTGCTGGGCGGCCGGGCGATGCAGATCATCCACGACAACGGCCAGCTCGGCGACTATCTGCTCGACACGCTGCCGGGCCTCGTGCCGAACGACGTGAAGGCGCGCTACCCGAACGACAAGACCGGGCAGATCAACACCGTCCTCGGCAAGAATCCGCTGCTGTTCGACCGCTATCTGACCGATGCCACCGAGGTGGATGTCGACTGCCTGTCCGACGGCACCGACACTTTCATCTGCGGGATCATGGAGCACATCGAGGAAGCCGGCATCCATTCGGGTGATTCGGCCTGCTCGCTGCCGCCCCACTCGCTGACGAAGGAGATGATCGCGGCGCTGGAGAAGCAGACCCGCGACATGGCGCTGGCGCTGAAGGTCGGCGGCCTGATGAACGTGCAGTACGCCATCAAGGACGGCAAGATCTACGTGCTGGAGGTCAATCCCCGCGCCTCCCGCACCGTGCCCTTCGTCGCCAAGGTGATCGGCGAGCCGATCGCGAAGATCGCCTCTCGGGTGATGGCGGGCGAAACGCTGGCCAGCTTCGGCCTGACGCCCAAGCCGCTGAACCATGTGGCGGTGAAGGAAGCGGTGTTCCCCTTCGCTCGCTTCCCGGGCGTCGATACCGTGCTCGGCCCGGAAATGCGCTCCACCGGCGAGGTAATGGGCCTCGACGCCTCCTATGAGGTGGCGTTCGCCAAGAGCCAGCTCGGCGGCGGCACCAAGGTCCCGAAGTCGGGCACCGTGTTCGTCTCGGTGCGCGAGGACGACAAGCCCCGCATCGTGGAGAGCATCCGCCTGCTGAGCACGCTCGGCTTCAAGGTCATCGCGACCTCGGGCACCCAGCGCTACCTTGCCGAGCATGGCATCGAGAGTGCGAAGATCAACAAGGTGCTGGAAGGCCGGCCGCACATCGTCGACGCCATCAAGAACGGCGAGGTGCAGTTGGTGTTCAACACCACCGAGGGAGCGCAGGCGCTGGCGGACAGTCGCTCGCTTCGCCGCGCCGCCCTCTTGCATAAAGTGCCGTACTACACCACGCTGTCGGGAGCCGTCGCAGCCGCGCTCGGGATCAAGGCCTATATTGGCGGCGATCTTAAGGTGCGCGCGCTGCAGGACTATTTCGGCTCCGCAGATTCCTGAGCTCCGGCGGCGCAGGAAGCCGGGCGGCGCCCACACTGACATCGTGGCCATCGCGATGGACCTTCAGGCTGCCCCGAAAGGGGCCGCCGAAAAGGCCCACGCGAGGGCAACGTTTGCTTTTAGGGAGGTCCAGCGAGACCTATGGAAAAGATTCCGATGACCGTCGGCGGGCATGTCGCGCTCGAGGCGGAACTGAAACAGCGCCAGCAGATCGAGCGTCCGCGCATCATCTCCGCGATTTCCGAAGCGCGCGCCCATGGCGACCTGTCGGAAAATGCCGAATATCACGCCGCCAAGGAACAGCAGGCGCTCAATGAGGGCCGCATCGCCGACCTCGAGGACAAGCTGTCCCGTGCCGAGATCATCGACGTCGCCAAGCTGTCCGGCGATGTGGTGAAGTTCGGTGCCACCGTCACCCTCGTCGACGAGGACACCGAGGAAGAACGCCGCTGGCAGATCGTCGGCGACATGGAGGCGGACGCCAAGGCCGGCCGCATCTCCATCTCCTCGCCGATGGCCCGGGCGCTGATCGGCAAGAAACTCGGCACCTCGGTCGAAGTGGTGACGCCCAAGGGCGCGCGCTCCTACGAGATCACGGACGTGCGCTTCGTCTGAGCTTCCCCTGAGCGGTATCTGGCGCCCGGTTGCCGACCGGGCGTCCCACCTCCGAAGGGACTTCGCATGCCGGATCGTTCGCAGGCCCATTCCGCCGAGCCGGCCTCCGGCACGCGGCCCCGCGCCGCGGTGGACCTTTCGCGCATCGAGGCGATCGCTCCCAACTTCAAGCGTCGCCTCTCCGGCGTCACCGCCACGTTGGAGCGTGTGGTGCCTGCGCAAGGTCGGCATATCGGCATCGCGACGCTCGGCCCCGGCCTTTCGGGCGCCTTCCCTCACCTGCGCTGGCTCGACCTCGTGCGCCTCTGGCGTCGCCCCGCAAGTGGGCGCCCCCGCATCTGGCACGCAAGACGCAACGTCGAGATGCTGCCCGGCATCCTCCTGCGCGACGGGCTGCGCATGCCGCTGAAGCTGGTCTTCACCTCCGCCTCGCAGCGCCGCCACACCGGCTGGACCCGCTTCCTGATCCGGCGGATGGACGCCGTCATCAGCACGTCCTCGGCTACTGCGAACTATCTGGAGCGCCCCTCCACCATCATCCACCACGGCATCGACACCGAGCGCTTTCGGCCCGCGCCGGACCGCGCGCAAGCGCGCGCCGCGCTCGGCTTGCCGGACCTCAAGCTCATCGGCTGCTTCGGTCGCATCCGCCACCAGAAGGGGACGGATGTGTTCGTGGACGCGCTGATCGAGGTCCTGCCGGCCCGGCCGGACTGGGGTGGCGTCGTACTCGGCCGCGCCACGGGCACGCACGAGGTATTTCTCGCCGGGCTGAAGGAGAAGGTCGCGGCGGCGGGGCTGGCGGACCGCATCCTGTTTCCCGGAGAGGTGGCGACCGACGCCATCGCCGACTGGTATCCCGCCCTCGACCTCTATGTCGCACCGCAGCGCTGGGAAGGCTTCGGTGTAACGCCGCTGGAGGCCGCTGCTTGCGGGGTTCCGGTCATCGCCACGCTTGTCGGCGCCTTCCCGGAAATCGTCTCGGAAGGCCGCACCGGACGCCTCGTCCCGCCGGACAACGTCGCCTCCATGGCGACCACGATGGCGAGCTTCATGGATGCCGCGCCGGACCAGCAGGAAACCATGCGCTTCGCGGCACGTGAGGAGGCCCTCGCGGAGCACTCCATCGAGGAGGAAGCCCGCAGGATCAATGCGGTCTACGAGGCGGTCTGGCGCGCCTGAACGGCATGCGGTGCGCTGAGCCCGAGGATGGGTGCCACCGCCGCGCAGATCCGGTCGCGTGCATCGGTGGTGGGGATCGTGAGCCCGGTCAGCGTTCGCGCGAACTGCTCGGCGCTGACGCTCGCCAGCGGCAGGATGGCGAGGCTCGGCCCTGCCGCCATCGCCGCGATCGCCTCGTTGGCATAGCCGTCCTGCACCACGGCCGAACGCAGCCCGATGACCGGCCGCCTGGCGCTGAGCCCTTCGGCCAGCATGCTCATCGAATCCTCGGTCACGACGATCGCATCGGCACGGAACAGGTCGCCCGCCGACCCGACGCCAGCGCGGCGGAAGTCGATGAACTCGGCGATCCGTCCCTGCGCGGCCAGTCCGGCCAGCAGATCGGCCGCCTCGTCCGGCGTGCGGCGCGAGGTCGTCACCCGCCAGCGCACGCCATAACGCTCCGCCACCTCACCCACCAGCCGGGCAAGCCCCTGCCATTCGTTCAGCGGATATTCCTTGCGATAGGCGGTGCCTCCGACCAGCAGCGCGATTTCCGCCCCGCGCAGGTCCTCGACGGTGCGCAGCGGGCGCGCGGGCGGCAGCGCGTCGGGATCGACGATGTTCGGGATGAGCACCCAGGCCGAGCGTGGATTACCGGCGGAGCGTGGCGAGGCGACAAGCTGGAGGTCGACCTCGCGCGTGTCATAGCCGCCGATCTGTCCGGAGTAGAGAAACGGCACCTTGAAGATGCGCTTCAGGAAGATGCCGGCGCAGATGGTCGGCCGGCCGGAGCCGATGATGGCATCGGGCGGCTCCAGCATCGACGGATCGACATGGTACATCGCCTTGAGCCAATAGACCGGATCCCTGCCCCAGCGCCGCATGATGAGCTTGCGGATGTCGTCATGGGCGAACCAGCTTGGGCGAATGTCGAGCCGCGCGACCTCGATCGGCGCCATCCGCCCGATGGCGCGGGCGACGCCTTCGGCCTGGTTGAAATGCCCCGGCTTCTTGTCGCGCAGAACGAGCAGCTTCATGCGTGTCTTCCCTGTCCCGCCAGCCCAAGCGCGGCCTTGAGCCGGGCCATCCTGCGCTTCAGAGCCGCGACGCGCTTTGCGATCTTGCGCGACAGACGGCTTTTCAGTGGGGCGTTGGCGAAGGCACTGCGGGCACGGTAGCGCAGGAACAAATCCCGCGCCGGGTGGCGGCAATCGGTATAATTGGGCTTTTCCTGCCCGACGAAATGCACCACATGCGCCGCTTCCCAGACCTCCAGCGGGTCGTCGGCGCCGGAGGCTTTCCTGGGGCGGTGCATGTTCCAGGTCTCGCCGAGCGGGGCCCAGTCGCCTGCCACCGCGCCGTTGAGCGCATCCTGGTCCATCATCGGCAGGTCCGGTCGCGAGGCGGCAAAGGCAAAGACACGCTCGGTCAGGCCCGCCGCCCGCCAGCGGTCGAGGTCGATCAGCAGCACGCCGCTGTTGAAATAAGGCGTTGCGTCCGGCAGGCCGACCCGGCGGTTGCGCGCGATCCTCCGCTCGGGGGTCGCCGCATCTTCCACCGCGCCGAAGGCATGGCCACCAAGACCGAGCGTCTCCAGCGCATCGAGCGGATGGTTCACCACCGTGTCGCAGTCGAGATAGAGGAGCCGTCCCCTCTCCTGCGCCAGCATCATCGGCATGACGACGCGGGCATAGGCCGTGCGCGAGAGATGCCGGCTTACCGGCAGGCGCCCGAAACGGTCCAGCTCGGCATCGGTAAGGTCCAGGAAGGACAGCCCCTCGCGACCATAGCTTGCCGCGAGCTTCGCTTTATCCTGCGCCGAGACCCCGTCGCAGAACACCACGACCCGGCTCGCCTTTTCGCCGGCCTGCAGGGCCAGCGACGCGAGCAGCACGGCGGTCAGCTCGACATAGCCCGCATCCGTGGCCGTGGCGAGGATCATGTCGCCGGGCTCTCCATCGGCACGATGGCCGCGTCTTTGGACTGGCGCAGGGTCAGCGCCGTCTTCACATTGCGCACATTGGGCGCGCCGGTGAGCTCGTGCACGAAGTTCTGGAAGCTGCGCAGGTCCGGGGCGACACAGAGCAGGATGAAATCGGTCTCGCCGGAGAGCATCCAGCAGTCCCGCACCAGCGGCCAGCGCTCGACCCGCTCGGCGAAGGCGGTGAGGTCGGCCTCTGCCTGACTCACGAGATGCACCATGGCGAAGGCCATCAGGTCGAAGCCGAGCTTCTTTTCGTCGAGAAGGGCGCGGTAGCCCTTGATGAAGCCTTCCTCCTCCAGCGAACGCACCCGGCGCAGGCAGGGCGGCGCGGAGATTCCCACCCGTCGCGACAGCTCGACATTGGTGATGCGGCCATCCGCCTGCAGTTCGCGCAGGATGTTCGCGTCGATGTCGTCGATTCGCCGTACCACGCAAGGCTCCCTTTTGGCCGCCCGGCCGTGGGGTCGGCGGCGCGCGCACCATACTGGACGGGGTGCCCAGCGCAATAATCTTTCACAGATCGGCGCCAATCACCGCTTCTTCTCTGAACAAGTGACGCTGGAGAACCGCGCCGCTTGCAGAGGAGACACCGCGCTCCTACATTTTCGCATGGCTGCGTGCCACCCTTCGCAGTCTGTCCGCTGAACGAATCAAGCGTCCCTGTCCCTTGCGGGCCCGGGCCTCGCCGAAGAGATCGCCATGTCCGCCTCCCCCGCTCCGCAACATGTCAAGGTGCTGATCATCGGATCGGGTCCAGCGGGCTACACCGCGGCGATCTATGCCGCCCGCGCCATGCTGGAGCCGGTGCTGATCCAGGGCATCCAGCCGGGCGGGCAACTCACCATCACCACCGATGTCGAGAATTATCCCGGCTTCGCCGATCCCATCCAGGGTCCGTGGCTGATGGAGCAGATGCAGGCGCAGGCCGAGCATATGGGCACGCGCATCGTCACCGACCTCGTGACGAAGGCGGACCTGTCGAGCCGGCCGTTCCGGCTGGAGACGGATTCCGGGCAGATCTGGCTGGCGGAAACGCTCATCCTCGCGACCGGCGCACAGGCGCGATGGCTGGAGCTGCCGTCGGAGCAGGCCTATCGCGGCTTCGGCGTTTCCGCCTGCGCGACCTGCGACGGCTTCTTCTATCGCGGCAAGGAGGTCATCGTGGTCGGCGGCGGCAACACCGCGGTCGAGGAGGCTCTGTTCCTTACGAATTTCGCCTCCAAGGTCACGTTGATCCACCGCCGCGACCATCTACGCGCCGAGCGTATCCTGCAGGAGCGGCTGTTCGCCCACCCCAAGGTCGAGGTGGTGTGGAACACGGCTCTGCACGAGGTCGTCGGCGAGCAGGAGCCGCCGAAGGTGAAGTCCGTCGCCCTGAAGAATGTCGAGACCGGCGCGGTGACGCATCGCGCGGTGGACGGCGTCTTCATCGCCATCGGCCACGCTCCGGCGACCGAACTGGTGCAAGACCAGCTCAAGCTGAAGCCTTCCGGCTATGTCTGGACGGCGCCTTATTCCACCGCCACCTCGGTCGAGGGTGTGTTCGCCGCCGGCGACGTGGCGGACGACGTCTATCGCCAGGCGATCACTGCGGCGGGCATGGGGTGCATGGCGGCTCTCGAGGCCGAGCGTTTCCTCGCCGCGCGCGAGCCGCTCGCCCAGGCGGCCGAATAGGGGACAGCGGGGCGCAGCATGGATTCGCCGAGGTCGCGAGCGGGCGGCATGGACTGGGACAAGCTCAAGGTGTTCCACGTCGCCGCCGAAGCCGGATCGTTCACCCACGCGGGCGAGGCGCTTGGCCTTTCGCAATCCGCGGTGAGCCGGCAAGTCTCTGCGCTTGAACAGGAATTGAACATTCCGCTGTTCCACCGCCACGCCCGTGGCCTGATCCTTACCGAGCAGGGCGACCTGCTCTATCGCACCGCCCACGAAGTCTTCATGAAGCTGGAGGCGGCACGGGCGAAGCTGACGGACAGCCGCGAGAAGCCGAATGGCGAATTGCGCGTCACCACCACCATGGGCCTCGGTACCCATTGGCTGACGGCGCGGATCGGTGAATTCCTGGAGCTCTATCCCGACATCCGCATCACGCTGATCCTGACAGACGAGGAGCTCGATCTCGCCATGCGCGAGGCCGATGTCGCCATCCGCCTGCGCCAGCCGGTGCAGCCGGACCTCATCCAGCGCAAGCTCTTCACCGTGCACTTCCACGCCTTCGCGTCCGCCGACTATCTGAAGCGCAACGGCCATCCACGCACGCTGGACGAGCTGGAAAAGCATCGCATCATCCTGCTGGGCGGCCCGATTCCCTCTTATTTCCAAGCCCTTAACTGGCTTGAACGTGCTGGCCTCGAAGACGGTCAGGAGGGGCGCGTGCCTGCCCTTTCCGTCAATAACGTGCTCGGCCTCAAGCGCGCGGTGGAGCGGGGCGTCGGTATCGGCATCGTGCCGGACTACCTGCTTGAAGACAGCGCGACCCTGGTTCAGCTCTTCAATGAGCGCCCGACCCCGACGCTGGAAGCGTATTTCGTCTACCCGCAGGAAATGCGCTCCGTAGCGCGCATCCAGGTGTTCCGCGACTTCCTCGTCGCCAAGGCACAGCGCTGGAGCTTCTAGGCTCAAGCTATTGTCTTGGAAAGACTTTCTACCGCGCAGCCGCGATGGCGGGGGCGATGTCGGCCGCGACATACTCCGCGGCGCGGCGCCAGCCTTCGTCTGTATCGCCGCGAAAGCTGAGCCAGCGCTCTGCGATTAGGCGGCCGGTCGCGACATCCAGCACGCCGACACGCATGCTCAATATGAGCGTGCTCATTTTGTGGACACCACATACCAGCACCAGAGCCGCGCCCTTCTGTCGCGCCCGCTCGCGCAGAGCCGCGACGCCCGGCTGGTCCACCTCGCAACCGTCGGCCGGACAGGAGAGCGCGACGACCTCCGCGGGCACCGCCCGCGCCAATGCCTGCCGCAGCGTTTCCGCGACCGTTTTCAGCCGTTCCCGATGCGCCGCCTGCTGGTTGCCCGGCTCGCCCGACGAGTCGGCGAAACCGGGATCGGCCACGGCGAGAAGTGTTGTGGATGCAAGGACATGGCGGGGAACAGCAACTCCGCCGGATGCCAGTGAAACGGCAACCAGCAGGGCACGGCATGACACGCGAAGCGGCAGGACCGCCATCGAATCCTCCAGGCATCTCGGGGGGTCGGGAGACATGCTAGGCGCATTTGCCGAAGCTCGCGCGGCACCCGGTTACGGCGCACCGCACGCGCTGCACTGCGGGAGGATGAAAAGTTCCATCCCAGCCGCCCCTTAGGTGCATGCCTGCCATGCGGGCATATGCGATTGAGTTTTGCACGTGCGATAGGCATAAAGGTGGGGAGCTGTAGCGACTGCTTCAGCTGTTCCCCTCTGGAAGGTTGCCGCGCAAGCGGCAGAAACTTTATGCCGGGCTCCGCAAGGACGCCCGGCTTTTTCTTGCCCAAATCGACGGTGCAGTCAGTCCGGTGTGGTGGACGATGAGTCCAGCCACCGCTCCATCAGCCTCGTCGCCGCCGCCTCCGATCCGATGAGGGTATCGGCAGGGGCACGGCCGAAGGCCGGCCCCATTCCCCACCGTCATGCCTGCGCCACCAGCGTCGCCTCCGCCGGCCGCCACTCCATCGGCACATGGCCGGGTGACCCGGCGACACGATCGAGCCACCCCCGCACGGCGGGGAAGCCGGCGAGGTCGAACTCGCCTTCCTGTGCAACATGGGTGTTGGCATAGAGCGCGAGGTCGGCGATGGTCCGCCGCTCAGCCACGAAGAAGCGCCGCCGTGCGAGATGGCGCTCCATCACCCCGAGCGCCGCATAGCCGTCCTCCTGCCAGCGGTCGATGTCGTGGGTGCGCAGGTCGCGCCCGCCCTTCACCAGCGCCAGCCAATGCCGGGCCGCGCCGATGCTGGTGGCGTGGCTGTGCTGCTCGAAGAACATCCAGCGCAGCACCTCGGCGCGCTCGAGGCGGTCATCGGGCAGGAAAGGCGTGCCCTCGGCGAGATAGGCGAGGATCGCATCCGATTCGGCGAGGAAGCGCCCGCCCGGCAGTTCCAGCAGCGGCACCCGGCCTTCCGGGTTCTTCAGCAGGAAATCCGTCGTCCGGTTCTCGCCGCGGAACAGGTCGATGTCGATGTGGCGGAAAGGAATGCCGAGAAGCGCCAGCATCAGGCGAACCTTGTAGCAATTGCCCGAACTCTGGGTGGCGTGAAGCTTCAGCACGGCGAAAATCCCGAAGAAGGAGGCGAAACCCCGGCAATGACGGCTGTCATACCCTGCGGGCAGGGCCTCGCGGCACATCCCGCGATACCGCAGCGGAACACCGCAGCCGCGACACCATAATGCAGCGGAACAGCCGCCGGCAGGTGGGGAATCGCTTGCCCCGGCGCAAGGGCTCGACTAGTTGTCGCGCGCAAAACGCGCGTGGCCGGTGCCATTCGGCGGCGCGGCTTGCGCGACATGCATGCCCTCAGCGCGGATCGAGCGATCCGCCGCACACCCACGTCGAGGAGACCGGGCCGATGAGCCTCCTGTCCGCCGCCATGAACCGCATCCAGCCTTCCGCCACGATCGCCATTTCCAACAAGGCGCGTGAGCTGAAAGCCGCGGGGCGCGATGTGATCGCGCTGGCGGCCGGCGAGCCGGACTTCGAGACCCCGGACAACATCAAGGACGCCGCGATCAAGGCGATCCGCGACGGCCAAACCCGCTACACCGCGGTGGACGGCATCCCGGAGCTGAAGGCGGCGATCGTCGCCAAGTTCAAGCGCGAGAACGGCCTCACCTACAAGCCGAGCCAGATCACGGTCGGCACGGGCGGCAAGCAGGTGCTGTTCAACGCGCTGGTCGCGACGGTGGATGTCGGCGACGAAGTCATCATCCCGGCGCCCTATTGGGTCAGCTACCCGGATATCGTCCAGTTCGCCGGCGGCACCGTGGTGCCGGTCGAGACGAAGCTGGAAGACAATTTCAAGCTGAAGCCGGAGGCCCTCGAGGCAGCCATCACCCCGAAGACCAAGTGGCTGATCTTCAACTCGCCCTCCAACCCCTCGGGCGCCGCCTATTCGCGCGCGGAGATGAGGGCGCTCACCGACGTGCTGGTGAAGCACCCCCAGGTGCTGATCCTCACCGACGACATGTATGAGCACCTCGTCTATGACGGGTTCGAGTTCGTGACCCCGGCGCAGGTCGAGCCTTCGCTCTACGACCGCACGCTCACCATGAACGGCGTCTCCAAGGCCTATTGCATGACCGGCTGGCGCATCGGCTATGCCGGCGGCCCGGAGAAGCTGATCAAGGCGATCGGCACGCTGCAGTCGCAGTCCACCTCGAACCCCAACTCCATCGCCCAGTGGGCGGCGGTCGAGGCGCTGAACGGCCCGCAGGACTTCATCGCCGCCAATAACGAGGTGTTCAAGGAGCGCCGCGACCTCGCGGTCTCGATGCTGAACCAGGCCTCCGGCATCACCTGCCCGAAGCCGGAAGGCGCGTTCTACGTGTACCCGTCCTGCGCGGGCGTGATCGGCAAGACCACCGCCGGCGGTAAAAAGATCGCGACCGACGAGGATTTTGCCACCGAACTTCTCGACGCCGAGGGCGTTGCGGTGGTGCATGGGTCTGCCTTCGGTCTCGGACCCGCGTTCCGCATCTCCTATGCGACGGCCACCAAGGACGTCGAGGAGGCCTGCCTGCGCATCCAGCGCTTCTGCGGCTCGCTGCGCTGACCGGCCGAGACCCGGGACGACGCATCGCCCTTCGGCCGGCCGGGGCCAACCCGGCCGGTTCCGGTTCCACCAGGAACCAAACCGGACGGCCGCACCACGACGGCCGCCTGACTCAGGAGAGAACCATGTCGCGTTCGAACTTCGTCCGTTCCGCCGTGATCGCGCTTGCCGCCGCCGGCACGCTTGCGGCCCCGGCGCTGGCCCAGCCGCTGCGCACCACCATCCACAAGGCGCCCCACTACACGGCGGCCCCCCCGGTTCCCGGCACCGCCGCCGGCACCCTCACCTGCGTCGGCTCGCCCTCCAACGGCCTGCTCATCGGCTCGCACCGCACGCTGAGCTGCACCTTCACCGATACCCGCGGCGTGCCCCACCCCTATCAGGGCACCATCAGCCGCTACGGCCTCGATGTCGGCTTCACCGGCCAGAACGTCCTGGTGTGGAGCGTGCTCGCCCCCACCCGCGCGCTCGGCCCGGATTCGCTCTCCGGCAATTATGCCGGCGTGTCGGGCAGCGTCGCGGTCGGCGTCGGCCTCGCCGGCAACGTGCTGTTCGGCGGCTCCAACGACACCATCGCGCTGCAGCCCTTCTCCGGCGAGAGCATGACCGGCCTCAACCTCGCCGTCGGCGTGGGCGACCTGCGCCTGCGCGCGCTCTGACCGCGCCCTGGCATGGGGCGCCGGCTCGTCCGGCGCCCGCCTTTCCGAACGGCCCCGCGGCACACGCTGCGGGGCCGTTCGTCGTTTCGGGGGCGCGCGGAGCACACAACTCCACGCCGCCATCCCCTCACCCGGCCCCGCCGTGCACGACGAGTTGATGGTCGGCCACGCTACAACCGCCGCGTCCGGACGTATCTTCTCGCCGAGCCGATGGAGATACCCATGCTGATCCGCCGCCCGCCGAGCTGGCACCTGCCGGAAAACGCCGCCACGCCGGAGGCCGTCTATGTCTCCCGCCGCGAAGCCCTTGGCGCCGGGGTCGGACTCCTGGCGGGGCTGGCCGGGTTTTCGGGCATCCGCCCCGCGCAGGCCCAGCAGGCCGGGGATCCGGACGGGGATCCGACACGCGACCTCTATCCGGCCAAACGCAACCCGGCCTACACGCTGGACCACCCGGTGACGCCGGAGAAGGTGACCGCCAACTACAACAATTTCTACGAATTCGGCTCCGACCAGATGAACTACCATGTCGCCGACATCGCCGCGAAGATGCCGCGCCGGCCGTGGACGGTGAAGATCGACGGGCTGGTGGAAACCCCGCGCGAGGTAGGCATCGACGACATCATCCGCGCGATGACGCTCGAAGAGCGGCTCTACCGCCACCGCTGCGTCGAGGCGTGGTCGATGGCGGTGCCGTGGACCGGCTTTCCGCTCAAGCAGTTCGTCGCCTGGGCGAAGCCGCTCTCGGGGGCGAAATATGTGCGCATGGAAACCTTCGTGAACCCGAAGGTCGCGCCGGGGCAGAAGCGGTTCTTCTACCCGTGGCCCTATGTCGACGGCCTCACCATGGCGGAAGCGACCAACGACCTCGCCTTCATGGTTACCGGCGTCTATGGCAAGCCGGCGCCGAACCAGTATGGCGCGCCGCTGCGGCTCGCGCTGCCGTGGAAATACGGCTTCAAGTCGGTGAAGTCGATCGTGCGCATCTCCTTCGTCGCCGAGCGGCCGGTGGGGCTGTGGGAGCAGGTGCAGGGCGCCGAATACGGCTTCTGGGCCAATGTGAACCCCGAAGTGCCGCACCCCCGCTGGAGCCAGGCCAGCGAGCGCGACATCGGCACCGGCGAGCGCCGACCGACTCTCCTCTACAACGGCTATGCCGAGCAGGTGGCCGGGCTCTACAAGGATCTCGGAAACGAGAAGCTGTTCATGTGAGGCGGGCGGCACGGGTCGCGGCACACAAGGGTTAACATAACGTTAACATCCTGACTCGGCTTGGAAATAGTCGAAGCCTCGCCCCGAAATGGCCTTGAAATGGCAGCCTCTCGCCCAAGTCGCGACCAGCCGTGGCCCCGTTCGGCGGCGAACCTGCCCTCATCGCATCGGACCCATATGTCCCTCGCAGAGGAGGCCGCCATGACAGAGCTGATCATCCGCCGCCGCGACGCTGCCCGCACCGGTCGCGGACGCCTGCGCCATGCCGTCATGGAAGCCGGCGTGGTCCTCTCGCTCACCTTCGCCATCGTGGCGGTGATCTGCGCCTTCGGGCTCGACGGCGCGGGCGCCAGCGAGCTCCATGCGGTGGCAGGCGAGGCCGGCGGGCAGATGACGATGGGCGTTGTGCTGCTCTCGATCTTCGCCGGCATGTGCGTGCTCACGACCTTCATGCTGCGCCACACCATCTCCCGCACGCCCCAGCTCAGCCCGGTGCGCCGTCGCCCGCGCGAGGGTTGAGCCCCACGCCATCGCGCGCGCCGCCCGGCCCGGCCCTTCTCCCCCGACCGCCGGTATCCGGCGGGTTTCCTCGCCTCGCCCCGGTCGGCTCCATGCCGACCGGGTTTTTCTTTGTCACGGTCTTGTCACGCCGTGCCGGTGGGCGGCGGGCACGCTCTGTGCTTTAAGGCTGCGACGCAACGTCATGCGGAGCCTGCCCCGTGAGCCGACCGCCCTTCGCCCCACTGTCCCTGCCCTCGCGCCGCCGCATCCTTGCCGGGCTCGGCCTGCTGGCGGGGGCGCCGCTGCTGCCGCGCGCGGCCGCGGCGCAGGATGCCGGCCCCCTGCGGGTCCCCTCCTCCGCGGGGCCGATCAGCGTCGAGACGGTGACCGGCGGGCTCGAAAACCCGTGGGGCCTCGCCTTCCTGCCCGACGGCCGCGCGCTGGTGACGGAGCGGCCGGGGCGGCTGCGCATCGTCGCCACCAGCGGCACCCTCTCCGCCCCGGTGGCGGGCGTCCCCCCGGTCTTCGCGCAGGGACAGGGTGGCCTGCTCGATGTCGCGCTCGGACCGGATTTCGCCGATAGCGGCCACGTCTATCTCAGCTATGCCGAACCGCGCGAGGGCATCTCCGGCACCAGCGTCGCCCGCGGACGGCTGGTGGAGGAGGCCGGCAACGCCCGGCTGGACGGGGTCGAGGTCATCTTCCGGCAGGAGCCCGCGGTGAGCGGGTCGAGCCACTATGGCTCGCGCCTCGTCTTCGGTCGCGACGGCACGCTGTTTGTCACGCTCGGCGACCGCTTCTCGCAGCGCGACAAGGCGCAGGACCTGTCCAACCATCTCGGCAAGATCGTGCGCATCGGCGCCGACGGCAGCGGGCCGAAGGACAACCCCTTCGTGCGCATGCCGGGCGCCCGCCGCGAAATCTGGAGCTATGGCCACCGCAACGTGCAGGGCGCTGCGCTCGACCCCGCCACCGGGCGGCTCTGGACCGTGGAGCACGGCGCGCGGGGCGGCGACGAGCTGAACCACCCGGAGGCCGGACACAATTACGGCTGGCCCACCATCAGCTACGGCGTCGACTATTCCGGCGCCAAGATCGGCGAGGGAACGCAGAAGGACGGGCTGGAGCAGCCGGTCCATTACTGGGACCCCTCCATCGCTCCATCGGGGCTGGTCTTCTATACGGGAGAGGCCTTCCCGGCGTGGAAGGGTGACCTCTTCCTCGGCGCGCTGGCCGGCATGAAGCTGGTGCGCCTGCGGCTCGATGCCGACAAGAATGCGGTGATCCAGGAGGAAAGCCTGCTCGAAACGCTCGGCGTGCGCATCCGCGACGTCGCCCAGGGCACCGACGGCGCGCTCTATGTGCTCACCGACGAGACGTCGGACGCGCGTCTGCTGCGCCTGTCGCCGGCGGCGTGAGGCACCGGGAGCGGGTGCGGTGGCCCCGTCTCGCTGGCAGCAGGAAGCGCGGATGAGGATCGAGGTGGAGTGCCGCATCGAGGCGCCGATCGACGCGATCTGGCGGGCCTTCAACGATCCGGCGGACATCGTCCGATGGGATGCCTCGGAGGACTGGCGCGTCATCGAGGCCTCGAACGACCTGCAGGTCGGCGGACAGCTCCGGCTGCGAATGGCAGCGGGCGCGGTGGCGGCCGATGGCGACGCGGAGAGCGAGCTCGTCGCGCTCTATACCCGCATCGAGCCGGGGCGGCTGATCGAATGGCGCATGGGGGACGGCCGCCATGTCAGCGTGGCCTTCCTCGCCACGGGCGCCACCACGCTCCTGCAACAGAGCTTCGATGCGGAAGAGGGCATCGCCCCGGAGGTCCAGCGGCAGGACTGGCAGACGGTCCTCGACCGCTTTGCCGGCTATGTGACGGCACGGAGCGGCGCATAGCGTTGCATCGTCCCAGCAGGACACCGGCCATGCGCCCGCCGACGCCCCGCTGTCCATTTGCCGGTGCCCGCCCTAGACTAAGGGGAACACGGGGAGGCGCAGCGTGGACGACAGGACGATTCTCGCCGGAAAGTGTCATTGCGGCACGGTGCGCTTCGAGGTGACGCTCGACGATGGCTTCGCCTCGATCCGGCGCTGCACCTGCTCCTATTGCCGGATGCGCGGCGCGGTGGTCGTCTCGTCCGAGGCGGGCGCGATCCGCATCCTCGCAGGTGAAGACGCGCTGACGAGCTATCGCTTCAACACCGGCGTTGCGCAGCATTTCTTCTGTTCGTGCTGCGGGATCTACACCCATCACCAGCGCCGCTCGAACAACAGCCAGTATGGCGTGAACGTCGCGTGCCTCGACGGCGTCAGTCCGTTCGACTTTGCCGAGGTCCCGGTTTCCGACGGCGTCAACCACCCCAGCGACACCGGCCGGCCAGCGCGCCTGGCCGGCACATTGCGCTTCGTTCCGTCGACATAGGCGCGCGGCCCCTGCCCTCTCCCGGCACGGACAGGCGCGGCGCATGAATGCCGCCTGACTGTCGCCGCGGACGCGGCCTCAGAACTTGTGGAAGATGAAGAAAGCGCCGGCGGCGATGAAGGAGAAGCCCACGAGGTGATTCCAGCCCAGCGGCTCCTTCAGATAGAGCACCGAGAAGGCGGCGAAGACCAGCAGGGTGATGACCTCCTGCATGGTCTTGAGCTGGGCGGCCGAATACACCGCCGAGCCGAATCGGTTCGCCGGAACGGCAAGGCAATATTCGAAGAAGGCGATGCCCCAGCTCACGACGATCACGAGCAGCAGCGGCGCACTCTTGTATTTGAGGTGGCCGTACCAGGCGAAGGTCATGAAGACGTTCGAGGCGAACAGCAGGACGATCGGGGTCAGGGCAGGCGGGAGGAAGCCGGGCATCGGGGCTCCGTGACATGGCGGTTCGGGATCGGGACGGGACAGCGCGAGGGCGCGCCTCATCCATAACGCAGCTTGAGCGACAGAATACCGATCACAAGAACGAGCGAAGCCGCGTTCGCGGCGATGACCGGCACCGAGCCGATCAGCAGGCCGTAGACCAGCCACAGCGCAACCCCGGCGGCGAGCGCGGCATAGGCGACGAATGAGAGGTCACGGGTCTCGCGGGTGCGGAGCAGCTTCACGGTCTGCGGCAGCCAGCACAGCGTTGTGAGCACGGCAGCGAGGCTGCCGATGATCTCGGTCTGAAGGGACGTCACGACCCGCTTCTCCTGATGGGATGCACCGTGCTCCCATGAGGTTCCGTGGCTGTCAATCGGGCGGGCGCGGCCCTGCGCTCACATCTCGGCCCAGTGCCGTAGCAGATTGTGATAGACATTCGCCAGCGACAGCACCGCCGGATCGTCGTCGGGCAGTTTGCCCCGCGCGTCGATGATCGCCATGTCGAGATCGTAGAGCATGGTGCGCTGTTCGCCGGAGCGGATCATCGACTGGGTCCAGAAGAACGAGGCCCAGCGGCTGCCGCGGGTGATGACGTTTACGCTGTGCAGGCTGGTGGCGGGATAGACCACCGCATGGCCCGCCGGCAGCTTCACCTCCTGCGTGCCGTAGACATCCTCGATGACCAGTTCGCCGCCGTCATACTCGTCCGGGTCGGTCAGGAAGACGGTGGTGGAGACGTCCGCGCGCATCCGCATGCCGGCGCCCGGCACCGAGCGGATCGCGCCGTCGACATGGGCGCCGAAGGTCATGCCGACATCGTAGCGGTTGAACATCGGCGGCAGCACGCGCAGCGGCATGGCGGCCGAGGTGAATGTCGGGTTGCGGCCCAGCGCATTGAGGATGAGGTCGCCGAGTTCCAGCGCCTCGGGGGAATCGGTCGGGATCTGGAGATTGCGCTTGGTGAGCGCGGCCTGCGCCCCCGCCGTCACCCGTCCGTCGACCCAGCGCGAGCCTTCCAGCACGCGGCGGCAATGGGCGACTTCGTCCGGGGTGAGCAGGTCGGGAATGGCGATCAGCATGGCGGGATCCGATAAAAAAGCGGGAAAGCCGGGGGTGCCGGCTTTCCCGAAGTCGGTCATTGGTCGGGGAAGAAAGGCCCTGCGCCGGTTCCATCCAACACAGGGAGAGCGGTCTGGTGCCGGGAAAACCCGGCGGGGACGAGAAGCCCGGTGCCGAGAAAACCCGGCACCGGGGGGAGCAGACTTCAGAACGTCACGCCCATGGAAAGCGTGAAGGTGCGGCCCGAACCGGGCACGGCACGGTTGCCGAAGCCCTGCGCGTAGTTAAGCTCGTCGGTAAGGTTGTAGGCATTGAGCGCGACCCGGTACTTATCCCAGGAGTAGGAGACAAGAGCATCCAGCGAGAACGTCTCGGGGATGATCGCGGTGTTCGCACTGTTGGTGTAGTATTCGTCGGCATAGGTGACGCCGGCTCCGACCAGAAGCTTGCCCGGAAGCGAACGGATGACATTCTTGGTCAGGTCGTAGGTCGTCCACAGGGTGAAGTTGTTCGGCGAAACGAACGCGACTTCCTTGCCCGTGCTGGTGCCCGATGTGACTTCGCTGTCGTAATAGGCATAGCCGGCCTGCACGCTCCACGCATCGGTGATCATGCCGGTCACGCCGAGCTCGACGCCTTGCACGCGCTGGGCCTCGCCTGCGGAAACCGCGTCGCCGGTGTTCGGGTCGGTGTAGAAGACGTTGCTCTTCTCCACCCGGAACAGCGTGCCCGTGAGGCCGAGACGGCCCTCGAACAGCGAGATCTTGGCACCGACTTCCCAAGTGTCGTTGTCCTCGGGGTCGAGGTTCGGCTGAGCCGAATTGACGACCGTGACGTCGTTCGCGGGGAACGAGCCCTGCGGCGTGAACGACTTGGCGTAGGAGACGTAGTAGGTCTGCTCCTTCGTGGGTTCCCAGATAGCCGCGAATTTCGGGCTCCAGAAGTCGGTATTGGCGTCGGCATGGGCCCAGGTCGAGCCGTTCCAGTAGGTGTAGTCGCTCGAATAGGTGTCGTAGCGGGTGCCTGCCATGAAGGAGATCTGTTCGGTGATCCACATCCGGTCGCTGACGAACAGGCCGAGATCGGTCGCGTCCGACTTGCGCACACCGTTGCTGGCGAGCGGGTTGCTGTAGAGCGAATAGCCCGTGGTGTTGCCGAACACCGGATTCCAGATGGTCGAGGTGCCCTTGGAGCCGCTCACCGAGATCAGCGTGCGGTCGGAACTGACCGTGTACATGTCGAGGCCAGCGACCAGTTCATGGCGCAGGAAGCCGGTGTTGAATTTCGCGATCGCAGTGGTGACGTTCTGACCCGACCAGGTCTCCTGATCGAAGCCCGGATTGCCGCCGCCAAAGGTGATCGCCGGGTCCAGCCCGTCGAAGAACTGGCCGGTGCAGCTCGCATTGTAGGCGGCAAGCGTCGTTCCCGTGCCGCAGCCCGGAACCGTGGTCGCGAATTCGCGGGTGTAGTAGCCGACGCGGCTGTCATTGGTGATGGTCAGCCAGTCGTTCACCTCACGCTTGTAGTTGGCGGTGAACATGTTGGCGTCGGTGATGTCCTTGTCGGTGGTCTTTCCGTAGAAGGTCGAGCGCGGCACGCCGAATTCGGTCACCGGCCGGCCCAGCTTGCCGAAGGTCGCGACGTCATTGAAGCCGGGGGTCACGATCGGCACGCCATAATCGGGCGTCCGGTCGCCGTGCTGGTAGAGATAGTTGAAGGTGAGCGTCTGGTCGGTGCCGAGGCCGAAGGCCAGCGAGGCCATGACGCCGTAGCGGTCATTGGACACGTGGTCGCGGTCGGCGATGTCCTGCTCGTTGAACATCGCGACGATGCGGAAGGCGGTGGTGGCGTCGATCTGCTTGTTGAGGTCGACCACGCCGCGATACAGCATTCCGGTGCCGATCTGGCCCTCGAAATCGTATTTGTCGCCCAGATGAGCCTGCTTCAGCGTCGAGTTGATGACGCCGCCTGTGGTACCGAGTCCGAAGCCTTCCGACGACGGGCCCTTGAGGACCTGCACATTCTCATAGGCGAAGCTGTCGCGGGTGTAGACGCCGAAGTCACGCAGCCCGTTGACGAAGATGTCGCCCTTCGCCTGGAAGCCGCGGATGCGGAACTGGTCGCCATTCATGCCGCCGCCGCCCTCGCCGATCGAGACGGTGACGCCGGGCACGTTGCGCAGTGCCTGGTCGAGCGTGGTGATGCCCTGTTCCTGCATCTGCTGCTGCGAGATCACCTGCACCACCTGCGGCGTGTCCTGCACCGTGCCGGGCAGGCGCGAAATGCCGGTGGAGGCTTCCAGCGTGTTGGCTGCCGCGCCCTCGCCTTCCACGGTCACGACCGGAAGCTCTTCCGTGCCGGACGTCGTCGCTGTCGTTGCCTGCTGCGCCAGGGCGTCGGCGAACGGGATTGCCGAAAGGGTGACGGCAAGACCGGCCGTCAATGCCGCGTTCGGATTGGTTGTTCGCAGCGACCTCAAAGTCTTCATGGCCCCAAATACCCCACATTCATCATTATCCATCGCGGTGTAGGGCACCGGTCTAAACGCATGCAAACGCTATATTTTTGATATGTTCTAAGATAAACCCCTACCTCAAGGGCCCCTTGATATACCTTTTAATTATTAAAAGATGAATCGTACCAAAAACGTCTTTTTTTCCGTTGTTTTATCTAGAACGACCCCCGCGATGAGCTGACCAAATCGGAACTGTGGCGGTTTAGCCACATTTTGCACTTAGATGACGGTACGACATGCATGATGCCTGGATCACCTACCCCGCGTTGAAGCGGCTCGGCCCCGAAGGCCTTGCCGAACGCATGGCGCGAAGCCCGGAAGAAGCCGCGCGGTGGGTGGAAGGTGCGGCACTGAATGGAATCATCGGCGCGCAGATCGCTTTCGGGCAGATGCTGGTGGACGGCTTCGGCGTCGCCCGCGATCCCGCCGCGGCGCTGCGCTGGTTCACGATCGCGGCGAAGGCCGGCGATGCCGACGCCGTCACCATGCTGGGACGGGCGCATGAATTCGGCTGGGGCGTGCCGGCCGATGCCGCGCAGGCCGCGGTGCATTATCGCGAAGCCGCCGCCCGTGGCCATGCCTGGGCGCAGTTCAACCTCGGCACGCTGCTGCTGAACGGCACCGGCGTTCCGCAGGACCCTCGCGCGGCGCTGGATCTTTTCGTGCGTGCCGCCCGCCAGCGCCAGCCCAAGGCGATGTCGATCCTAGGCCGCTACCGCGAGCAGGGCTGGTGCCATCCGCCCCGTCCGGCCACCGCAGGGCGGCAGGCCCTCGCCTGGTATCGCCGCGGCGCCGAAGGCGGGGATTATCGCGGTCAGTTCGACTATGCCCGGCTGCTGACCCTGGCCGGCCATGGCGAAGCGGCGCTGCCCTGGTTCGCGCGGGCGGTGGAAGAGGGCGTGCCGGTGTTCTGCCGCCAGGTGGGCGCGGGGCTCGCCGAGAGCGGAGTGCCGGAACTGGAACGCATCGCGCTGCGGGCGCTGGAGCGTGCCTGCGGGACCGGCGAGCCGCAGGATCTCGATGCCTATGCCGGCGCCCTCGCCGCCGGCCTCGGCGGGACACCGCAGCCGGAGGAAGCCGCCCGGCTGGCCGCGCAGGCCCGGGAGATCGAGCGCCGCACCGCAGAGCGCGAGGCCGTGCGCCCCGCGGTCTCGCGGCCGGCGCGGCGCCTTGCTTTGCCGCAGCGCCTCCTCTGGCGGTTCCGGCGCTGGATCGACCGCGCCTGAGGAGCGACGCCTGAAGCCCTCTCCGCTCGTGAGGAACAGCGTTTCGGCCGCTCTAGATCCGCCCGTCCGCCCAGGCGGTGAACTCGCGGGTCAGGCGGCGAAAATCCCAGAACGCCGCCGCCACCAGAAAGGCCGGCACCAGCGCAAGGGCGAAGGAAAGCCCCTGCGAGACATCCATGGCGTTGCGGGCGAAATCATAGGCGGTGTAGCCGACCAGCAGGGTGAGCAACGCCGCGGTAAGCGCATAGATCCGCCCCGGCAGTCGCATGATGGCAATCGCGAGCAGCAGCGTCGCGACGATGGCGATGGCTCCCGCAAAACCCCAGCCGAGCGAGAACAGCGTCGCCATCCACCGTCCGATCATGGTCGCCACGATGACCAGCACCAGCGCCACCGCCGCCCCGGCCCGCGGCCGCAGGATGGAGGACCGCCGGCGCGCCGGGCGCGCGGGCGCCGGTGCCGGCGTCGCCGCGCTGCGTGAAGGTTCGCCCGCAGCATATCCGTTCCGCGGCTCGTGCTCGCTCATTGCCGTTCCCCTGCGCTCGCCCGGCACGGTCATCTGCCAGTCACAACCCGCACGATCACTCAAGTGCCGCATCCCGCGCCCGCGCGCAATATGACGGCGCCGCATCGAGCCGGGAAATACCGGCGGCCTGTGCCGGATCGGACAGCGCACTTGACGCAACGTCGGGCAGAACCATTTCGTCAGGACCGTCGGCATGTTTCCGCAGCGATGGCATGCTTCACCGGTTCTTGAGGATCCCCTCCTATCCTCCCACCCGATCGCCGAGCGGACCCGAGACCGAATCCACGATGCGCCCGACCGAGACGCCGTCACTCTCCCCGAACCCCGCCCCGCACCACAAGGTGCTGGTGCTGCTGAACGCCAATGCCGGCACGGTGCTCGATCGCGGCGCGGACAAGGTGGCGCAGCTGGTCGAGCAGCATCTCGGCCATGGCGAGCATGACGTCGAGGTGCGGATGCTCCGCGGCAAGGAACTGCTGAAGGCCATCACCTCCGCCGGCTCCGGCGACCATGACATCGTGGTGGTGGGCGGCGGCGACGGCAGCGTGAGCCTTGCGGTGAAGACGCTGGCCGGCAGCGACAAGGTGCTCGGCATCCTGCCGCTCGGCACGCTGAACCTGCTTGCCCACGACCTCGGCATCCCGACCGATCTCGTTGCGGCGCTGGCGGCGCTGTCCTCGGCCGAGGAGGTGGAGATCGATGTCGGCTCGCTGAACGGGCGGGCCTTCCACACCATCTCCGGCATCGGATTCTTCAGCCAGATGGCGCGGGCCCGCGAGGCGGCCCGGCACTGGAAACTGTGGCGCTTCCTCATCGTCGCCATCGCCGCGCTCTATGCGCTGCGCCGCAGCGGACGGGTGTCGCTGGACGTGACGGTCGACGGCAAGCCGCATTATTTCGAGGCGCTGGCCGCCCTCGTCACCGTGAACCGCTTTTCCGGCCCCGGCTGGCGGCGCGCGCGCCTCGACGAGGACGTGATGGAAGTCCACATCGCCGAGGAGCGCGGCGCGCTCGCCAAGCTGAAGGCCGGCGCCGACATGGTGACCGACAACTGGCGCGACAATCCCGGCATCATCAGCCTCGCCGGCCGCACCATCACCATCGAGCGCCGGCATCGCCATCGCGGCTGGGTCTCGACCGATGGCGAGCTCGCCCGCGAGCACATGCCGCTCGCCTATCGCATCCTGCCGCGCGGCCTGAAGGTGCTGAAACCCCACCCGCCGATCGGCGTGGGAAATCCGGGGTAGACGATGCGGACGCGCGGTGCGGGGAGCGGCCGATGCGGGCCGCATGTACCGCCTCGTCGAACCGTCATCCCGGACAGCCACTGGCTGATCCGGGATCATGGGCATGTCCGGGCACGATCCAGCGAACGATCCCGGCTCAGCGGCTCCGACTCCGACCGGGATGACGAGGAATAGGACACCTTGCATCCGCCGGTACATTCACTGCGGCCCGCCTTCCCCAATCGCCGTGATGCCCGGCACCAGCCGGGCATGCACCTTCCCTTGCCTCAACGCCCTCCCCGCACGAGGTGTGCGGCCAAGGACGCGAACGGCCGGGCGGAGCCGGCCGACCTTGTGTCGCGTGACGTCACGCGGGGCGCAGACGATCGACGGCCCCGGTGTCACGCCCCCCCTGCCGTCAGAGCGGCTCGATCTCGTAGACCACGGAGACGCTGGCGCGGACCTCCGTTTCGCCGGCCTCCATCGGCACCGAATCCATCTTCGCCGCCATCGCCATCATGCGCGGCATCGGCGCGGACGCGAACGACGTCTGCATGCTGAGAACGCCGACCACCCGCATGCCCGCGGCGCCGGCCAGCAGGTCCGCCTGCCGGCGCGCATCCTTCACCGCGTCGATGCTGGCATCGTCCTGCAGCCTGCCGGGCTCGGCGATGCCGAAGGATACGGAGCCGAGCTGGTTCGCCCCCTTGCCGACAAGCGTGTCGAGCAGCGGCCCGAGCCCGCCGAGGTCGCGCACCCGCACCGAGACGGTGTTGCGCACCTCATAGCCGACGATACGCGGCGCCTGCGGCTGGTTCTGGTTCTGGTTCGGCTCGCGCTTGGGATCGCCGAATTGCGGCTGCACCGAGAAGCCATCGGTCTGGATGTCGCGCTCGGCGATGCCGGAACCCTTTACCGCGGCGATGATGTCGGCGACCGCCGCGGTATTGGCGTCGAGCGCCTCGCGCGCGGTCTTGCCGGTGCTGACCACGCCGGCGGAGAGACTCGCCATGTCCGGCGCCGCGGTGACGCGGCCCATGCCGGTCACGGCGAGGGTCGGCCGTTTCGCCGGCTTCGGCAGCTCCTGCGCCGAGGCGGCAAGCGGGGCAAGCGCCAGCAGCAGGGCGGCGGAGATTGCGGCGAGGCGGAAGGGCGTCGGGGCCCGGCGGACGCGATGAGCGGCGTTCATGAGGATTCCTCGAAGGACTGCGACCGCTGACCGAGCGGCAGCTCAACACCATCCGGCGAAGGCGGCGGCATTTTGACCATGCCGCGGAAAGCGGGGGGCGCCCGCCCTACTGTTCGTCGCCCCCGAGGAAATGGCCGACCGCGGCGAGCGCGCTCACCTCGTCGCAGATGATCTTGGCGATGGCGAGCATCGGCACGGAGAGGATCGCGCCGGGAATGCCCCACATCCAGAACCAGAACACCAGCGCGATGATGACCAGCACCGGATTGAGCGTGAAGCGCCGGGCCAGCAGCATCGGCGTGACGATCTCGCCCTCGATCACATGGATCAGCAGATAGAGCCCGGCCGGCAGCAGCGCGATCCACAGCGTGTCGATGGCGAGCAGGCCGGCCAGCAGGAAGATGCCGATGCCGAACACCGGCCCCATGATCGGCACATAGTTGAGAAGGAAAGCCAGCACGCCCCAGAGCACCGGATCGCCCAGCCCCGTCGCCCAGGTCGCGATGCCGGTGGCGATGCCGACCGCGGCATTCATCAGGGTGATGGTGACCAGATAGCCCGAGATGTGGCGCTCGACATCGAGCGATATCTCCACGAGCCGCCGCTTGTCCTTGAAGCGCGGCACGATCTCGACGCCCCGCTTCAGAAAGATGCCGCCCGACATCAGCATGAAGAACAGGATCAGGATGGTCTCGAAGAATCGCGATGCAAAATGGGTGGTGCCAAGGAACAGGGTCGCCGCCAGCCCGGAAGTGACGCTCGGATGCTCGGCCGAGTTGGCGGCATTCGACCCACCCCCTCCGCCCACCACGTTGTCCACCTGATGCAGGAATTTCTGCAGCACCTCGATCGGCTGGTTCAGGAATTTCAGCCGCTCCTGCAGCCGCGGAATGCCGTCCGGCAGCTTGGCCGCCCATTCGGAGGCCGGGCCGGAAATGCCCGCCCCGATGCCGACGATGAGGCCGAACACCACGAGAATGAGAAACAGCGCCCCGAGCCCGCGCGGAATGCCGAGCTTGCGCAGAAACCGCATCGTCGGCTCCAGCAGCAGCTTGAGGATGAGCGCGACCACGATGGGCAGGATGATCTCGGCCGCGAAATAGGCGGCGGTGAGCGAGGCGAGGATCACGAGGATCGACAGCAGGATGACCACCGGATCGGAGGGAAGCTCGATCGGCTCGTCGTCCTCCGCGCGGACATTCTTCTCGGCCGCCGTATCGCTGCTCATGTGTCGTCCCCCCATGTCGCGGATATACCGCGCCCTTCAACGGAACATCCGGGTCGCTGGTTCCGGCGGGAATCGACTGGGGCTGGAAGGCCGCCGGCTTCCGTCACTCGTCACCACGGATGGCGGGTAACACGCGGCGTTCGACGTGAACTAGAAAATGAAAGAAATGAGATCGAAAACATCAAGGGTCAGGAGGTGGCTTTCGAAATAAAGGACTTCCATCGCCTCCTCCTGACGAGGATCTATTTCATATTTATCGTTTAATGACACTCAGATCTCCAAATCCCAACTGAGATTCGGACTTAGTTCCCGTTCTGCTGCAAGATATTTACGCGACATTTCAATCCACATGGGATTTGCTTTTCCATTCCGGTGGATCTCCTCGGCTGGCGGCGCCTCGGCGATCCTTTTTTTGGTTTCTTCCCAGAATTCGGTTTTCTTTATGAGCTGGAAGGCCGTTTCCACGGATATGCCGATATCCGATCGTCGATCTTCAGGGATCCTCTCGAGCATGGCTGCGCGGTGCTCTTCCATCCAGGCGAAGGCGATAGGAATAAGTCGCATTTCCACCCAACGATGATAGTCGACCATTCCGCGAAAAGCTCTGAGAAGATCGGGATGCTCCCAAGGCTCGATCGCCCCAAGGCAACCGCACAACTGTTCATCTTCGGAATAATTCTCCGGCTCATCAATGCACGGAACCGTCATCTGGCAACTATTTGATTTTATCGTCATCGCACATCTCCCTGGTGATGGCGGCCCGACATTCGCCGGCATCGACCAGAATTTACCACTTTTTGCCGCAAGACGTCCGAGAAAATATAGTCCTCGTAAACATTCGATCCATATTCCAAAAATGCAAACTACCTAAAGTAATACAATATAATGAAAATGTACCTGAATATCATTTTATAAACAAAGCATATATGCATGTATAATTCTGAACGAATCCAGACGTACGCTCGACAATATTAAATATCAATAGTATTAGTCGTCCGATAGTCCACCCAGAACGGCAAGAAGGGATAGTGTTAACCGATGAAGGGCACGCGATCGTCGCGATATTGGTAGGCCCGGCAGGACTCGAACCTGCAACCAGACCGTTATGAGCGGTCGGCTCTAACCATTGAGCTACAGGCCCTCCGGCAGAGCGGCCGGGCGGGAGGGAAACTAGCAAAGCCGGAACGGGACGCCAACCGGCCCGGCGACATCCACAGGCAGCCGCCCCCGCCTAGGACGTCCCGGCCGGTCCCGACGGGGGATCGACGGATGCCGGATCGAAGGAGCAGGCCGGGTTCGCCCGCGACTCAGTCGGTTATTTTCGACCATGGGCCGAAAATGTCGTGAAATCGGCACATTCGCTGATTACCGTACGGCAATCGCGCAAAAGCCGGCCCCAGAATGCCGGTGCGCGAAACGCCAGTTCCCATCCTTCCAACAATCCGCGGCATCCGCCGCGCGTCCGCTGCGCCTTTTGCGCACTGCGGATCAGGAGATTCATGCAGAATATCAATCATGTGCCGGCTGAACGGCGCATCCGCCCTTCTCTCCCGGTCAAATCCGTCCGTACCGCCCCGCTGCGCTCCAGCCCCGACTGGAAGCCCGAGCCCTGCCGGCTCTCCCGCGAGGAACTTCGCGCCATCATCGCCGAGCAGCTCGGCTGACGAGGCCCGGCGGAAGCCGCGGATCGTCCGCTCGCGCCGCCTGATCGCGACACAGCGGGCCGTTCCCGGCCCGCACCGCATTCACCTCACCAGAAACCCCTCGCCGATCGGATCGTCCGGATCCAGCGCCCAGGTCGCGGTGCCGAGGAAATGCGCGGTGCCGGAAATCTCCGGAATCACCGCCTCCCGGCCATGGAAGCGCACCCGCTCCAGCACGCGCGCCGACATCGTCGTGCCGATCAGCGACTCATTCGTCCAGCGCTCGCCATCCTTCAGCCACCCGCGGGCGGACAGGATGGCGGTGCGTCCGGCCGTGCCCGAGCCCGTGGGCGAGCGGTCGACCTGCCGGTCGGCGAAGATGCAGCAATTGGCCTGAAGCGAGCCGGCATCGCGCGGCGGACCGTCGATGATGGTGCCGTAGATGTGGTTCAGCTCCGGGATCTCGTCGTGCACCACCTTGTAGGCGCGGTTGGCCGCCTGCTTCACCTCGTCGCCGAAGCGGATCAGCGCCTCGACATTGCCGGCGGTGATGTCGAGCCCGAAGGGGCGGCCGTCCGTGTAGAAATAGAAGGCCCCGCCGAACGCGATGTCGCCGCGCACGCGCCCGAAGCTCGGGGTCTCGACCTCCGCATCGGCCTGCCAGACGAAGGACGGCACGTTGACGAAGCTCACCCCGCCGACCTTGGCGCCGTCCCATGCAACGAAGGCCTCGATGCGCCCGCACGGCGCGTCGATCACCACCCGCGTCTGAGGGCTCACCCGCTCCACCCAGCCGAGCAGCACCGCCGCGGTGGCCAGTGCGATGACGCCATGGCCGCAATGGTCGCTGTAGCCCTCATTGTGCGCGAAGATCACCCCGAACTGTGCGTCGGGCGACACCGGCGGCGTGAGGATGCCGAGATACATGTCGGCATGGCCGCGCGGCTCCAGCGTGAGGCTGCGGCGGATCACGTCCGCATGTTCGAGCAGCCATGCCCGGCGCGCGACGATGCTGGCGCCCGGAATGGCCGGGATGCCGCTGGTGATGATGCGGAAAGGTTCGCCCCCGGTGTGCATTTCCACCGTGGAGACGAGACGATCGACGAACATGGGGATGTCCTGTGGGTCATGCCCGGGGCCCGCCCGGCGGCTTCATGCTAGAGCATTCCGCTGCCCCGAGGATATCGTTCCCGCACGGAAAACACGTGGAAACAACACGCTGACGGCAGCGGCCACGCCGTCGCCCACGTCACGCGCCTCCGCCGCTCGCTGGACGAAAAACCGCTCCGCATGGCAAGCTTTCAAATCTGCATAGGACGTATTGTCGCAATGTTAGGCGAAAACGTGCAAAGACGGTGACCATCGCACCGCCGCATGGACGGCGGAGGCGCGTGAAGTGGCAGCACGCATCGGAAGCCCCGTCGCCCCGATGCGCCGAACATGGAGGTGCCGCGTGGCGGACCCTGAAACCACCCGAAATCCGCTGGCGCGCGGATGGCTGTTCCTGCTGGGGGCGGTCATTGTCCTGGCCGGCCTGTTCTTCCTCGGCGGCGGGGCGTATCTCGCCTGGCTCGGAGGCAGCCTGTATTTCGTGATCGCCGGCATCGTACTGGTGCTCTCCGGCCTGCTCATCGCGCGCGGGCGCGGAACGGGCGCCGCCTTGTTCGGCCTCGCCTTCCTCGGCACCTGCCTGTGGGCTTATGGCGAGGTCGGTCTTCATTTCTGGCCGCTGGTCTCGCGCCTGTTCGCTATGGCGGTCGGCGGCGTGGTCGTCGCCCTCTCGGTCCCGCTGCTGACGCGCGGCAAGGGCGCGCGGGCACTCGGCTGGCTCAGCGCGGCGGTGCTCGCGGTCGGCGTGGCCGCCACCGCGGTCTCGGCCTTCTCGCCCAAGGGCGTGATCGCCGCGACCGAGACCCCGCCGCCCGTCGTTCCTGCCGAAAAGACCGCCGCGCCGGCGGACTGGTCGGCCTGGGGCGCCAATGTCGCCGGCACCCGCTTCGCGGCGCTCGACGACATCACCCCGGCAAATGTGAACCAGCTCAAGGTCGCCTGGACCGCCCATACCGGTGAATTGCCAAAGAGCACCGGCGCCGGCGCGGAAGACCAGAACACCCCGCTGCAGATCGGCGACAGCCTCTATGTCTGCACCGCCTATGGCACCGTCATCTCCTATGACATCGACACCGGCGCCGAGAAATGGCGCTATGTGTCGGGTGGAACGGTTCCGTCGTGGCAGCGCTGCCGCAGCGTCGCCTATTACGACGCGGCCAAGGGCATGCGCGTCACCCCGCTGGCCGAAGGGGCGGACGCTACCGTCAGCCCTCACCGCATCTTCGTGCCCACCGTCGATGCCCGCCTGATCGGGCTCGACGCCGATACCGGCAAGCCGCTCGCCAATTTCGGCACGGACGGCATCGTCGATCTCAAGGTCGGCATGGGCGAGGTGAAGCCCGGCTATTACCAGCAGACATCGACCCCGCTGGTCGCGGCCAATCTCGTCATCGTCGGCGGCCGCGTCGCGGACAACAACGAAACCGGCGAGCCCCCCGGCGTGGTGCGCGCTTATGACGTGATCACCGGCGACCTGGTCTGGGCCTGGGACCCCGGCAATCCCGAGGTCACGCGCGAGCCGCTCTCGCCCGAGGGCTATACCCGCGGCACGCCGAATGTCTGGTCGGCGATGTCCTATGACGCCAAGCTCGGCCTGGTCTACCTGCCGACCGGCAACGCCACGCCCGACTTCTGGGCCGGCGAGCGCACGCCGGAGGACGACAAGTGGTCCTCCTCCATCGTCGCGGTGAATGTCTCGACCGGCCGTCCGGTCTGGCACTTCCAGACCGTGCACCACGATCTGTGGGATTTCGACGTTCCCGCGCAGCCGGTGCTCTACGACATCCCGAACGGCGACGGCACCACGACCCCGGCGCTGGCGCAGGTGCTGAAGTCGGGCATGATCTTCCTGCTCAACCGCGAAACCGGCGAGCCCATCGCCAAGGTCGAGGATCGCCCGGTCCCGCAGGGCCATGTGGCCGGCGAGCGCTATTCGCCGACCCAGCCCTTCTCGGTCGGCATGCCGATGATCGGCAACCAGACGCTCACCGAAAAGGACATGTGGGGCGCCACGCCCTTCGACCAGCTGCTGTGCCGCATCGCCTTCAAGGGCATGCGTCATGAGGGCGTCTTCACCCCGCCGGGCATGGATCGCGCGCTGCAGTTCCCGGGCTCGCTCGGGGGCATGAACTGGGGCTCGGTCTCCATCGATCCGACCACCAGCTACATGTTCGTCAACGACATGCGGCTCGGCCTCGCCAACTACATGATCCCGCGGGCGGACGTGAAGGGTGGCAGCGGCATCGAGATGGGCGTCGTGCCGCAGCTCGGCACCCCGTTCGGCGCGATGCGCGAGCGCTTCCTCTCGCAGCTCGGCATTCCCTGCCAGGAGCCGCCCTTCGGCACGCTCTCGGCCATCGACCTGAAGACGAAGAAGCTGGTGTGGCAGGTTCCGGTCGGCACGGTGCAGGACACCGGCCCGCTCGGCATCAAGATGGGCCTGCCGATCCCGATCGGCATGCCGACGCTGGGCCCGACACTGGCCACCCAGTCCGGCCTCGTCTTCATCGCCGGCACGCAGGACTTCTATCTGCGCGCCTATGACAGCCGCACCGGCCAGGAGGTCTGGAAGGCCCGCCTGCCGGTCGGCAGCCAGGGCGGCCCGATGACCTACCGCTCGCCCAAGACCGGCAAGCAGTACATCGTCGTCACCGCCGGCGGCGCCCGCCAGTCGCCGGAGCGCGGCGACTATGTGATCGCCTACGCTTTGCCGTGAGGCGCGCCGCAGCGACATGAAAAGACGGCGGCCGGATCGCTCCGGCCGCCGTTTTCTTTGGCAGGCTGCGTCGGCGCTGCGATCAGCCGACCACGCCGGCGGCACGCAGCCGGGCCTGCTCCGCCTCGTCCAGCCCCAGCAGGCCGCCGAGCACCTCCGCGGTGTGCTGGCCGAGGGTCGGCGGGGCGAGGGGCTCGCCGGGCGGCGAGCCACTGAGCCGCACGGGCGAACGCACCCCCGGCGCAGTGCCGCCCAGCACATGCGGAAGCGACAGCGCCAGACCGCGCGCGAGCGCCTGCGGCTCGGCGAAGGCCTGGGCGATGGTGTTGATCGGCCCGGCGGGAATGCCGGCGGCATCCAGCATCGCCAGCCATTCCGCTGTGGTCTGCCGCTTCAGGGCGGCGGCGACTTCGGGGATCACCGCCTCACGGTGCGCCACCCGCGCCGCATTGGTCGCGAAGCGCGGATCCTCCGGCAGGTGGGCGAGATCGGCCAGCCGGCAGAAGCGGGCGAACTGCCCGTCATTGCCGACCGCGAGGATCAAATGGCCGTCCGCCGTCTCGAACGCCTGGTAGGGCACGATGTTGGGATGGGCGTTGCCGAGCCGGCGCGGGGCAGTGCCGCCGACGAGATAGTTCAGCGCCTGGTTGGCGAGGCTCGCCATCGCGACGTCGAACAGCGCGAGGTCGATATATTGCCCCCGGCCGGTGCGATGGCGCTGCTCCAGCGCGGCGAGGATGGCGATGGCGGCGTGCAGCCCCGTCATCACATCCACCAGCGCGACGCCGATCTTCTGCGGCTCGGTCTGCGGCGCGCCGGTCACCGACATCAGCCCCGACATGCCCTGGATCATGAAGTCGTAGCCCGCCCGCCCCGCTTCCGGCCCGTCCTGCCCGAAGCCGGTGATGGAGCAGTAGACGAGGCGGGGATTGATGGCGGCGAGGCTTTCGTAATCGAGGCCGTAGCGCTTCAGCCCGCCGACCTTGAAGTTCTCGACCACCACGTCGCTTTCGGCCGCCAGAGCGCGGATCAGCGCCTGCCCGTCCGGGGTGGCCATGTCGATGGCGACGGAGCGCTTGTTGCGGTTGGCGGAGAGGAAATAGGCGCTCTCGCGGGTTGGCCGGCCCTCGCCGTCCGCCAGCCAGGGCGGACCCCAGCCGCGGGTATCGTCGCCCGCTCCGGGCTTCTCGATCTTGACGATGTCGGCACCGAGGTCGCCCAGCATCTGGGTGGCCCACGGCCCGGCCAGGACGCGGGACAAATCGAGCACCCGGATGCCGGTCAGCGCCTGCTGGACGGGGGCTTCGGGGGAAGGTTTGGTCATGGCGATACGCGCGCTTCAGCGGAGGATACGGAAAAGCCTCCGCCTTAGATCACAGTCCCCGCCGCCGGTCGATTGGCCGGCGGGGCTGCTCACGGCGTCGCGACGCCGAAGGAATAGCTGACACCGAGGCCGACGGTCGTCTGGTAGTCCGAGCCGAAGCTGCGGGTGATCGGACTGTCGGCGGCATCGCCCACCAGCTTGTCCACCCGGCCGTAGGCGGTCGCGCTCCAGGAGGGCGAGAAGGCGTAGCTGAGCGAGGCCAGCGCGCCATAGGATTGTACCCCGCCGGAGGGCTGGAACGGCGTGACCACGCCATTGGCCAGCGCCTCGGTTTCGGTGACGCCATACATGGTGCGCATATAGGCGGTGTCGCCCACGGACAGCCGCGGTCCGAGCGAGACGGTGACCGGGCCGAAGCGCCGGAACCAGTCGGCCGACACATCGGCAAGCAGTCCCTGCGTGGTCTTCACCGCCTGCCGCAGCTCGATGCGGGCGCGCAGCGCGTCCGGCACGAGCCAGTATTCGGCAAAACCGCCGACATCGAGCGTCACCGGAACCTCGGCAAGCCCGTAAAGCCCCGGATCGTCGGTCGGCGAGCGGCCGGTGCGATAGCCTGCCGCCGGCCCCATGGAGAAGCGGTCGAGATCGATCAAAGCGAGTTCGAAACTGTCGTCCGGCGCGCCGAGCCCGGCGGGCTCGTCGGCGCGGCGGATGTCGAAATCGCTCGGCACCACCGAGAAGCCGGAACGGTCCGACCCCGGATATTTCGGCCCGAACTCGCCGCCGACCCCGATCGTGACGATCCAGTCCGGCGCGGTGCCGGCGGGCACGCCGATGGGCAGCGTGACGTCCGGCAGGGCCGTGACCGGTGTGGCCGCCGCCGAGGTCGCCGCGGTCTGGGCGCGCGCCGGGCCGGCGCACGCCAGAAACGCCAGTGCGGCGGCAAAAGCCGCCCCACCGGGGTGACACCCCATAGGCGTGAAAGGCTGCGGCGCCATCACAACCGGTCTCCAGGATCCATTGCGCCCACCTTAGGCGAGACGGCTTACCACATCGTTGGCCGCGGCAAGGGTCGCCTCGACATCCTCGAAGCTGTGGGCCGTGGAGATGAAGAGGTTCTCATAGGCGCCCGGATGGAACAGCACGCCGCGGGCCAGCATGCCCTCCCACCAGCGGCGGAAGATGTCCTGATCGGCATGGCGTTCGGCGTCGCGATAGTTGCGGATCGGGGTGTCGGAGAACCACACCTGCAGCAGCGCGCCGATACCCTCGACATAGGCGGGGATGGCGGCCTTGGCGAAGATGGCCGAGAGCCCGTCGCGCAGGCAGGTGGAGACGGCCTCCAGCCGCTCATAGGTGCCGGGCCGTGCCAGTTCGTCCAGCGCCGCATTGGCGGCGGCGACCGCTATGCCGTTGGCGGTATAGGTGCCGGCCATCGACACCTTGCCCCGCGCGACCAGATCCATCACCGCGCGCCGGCCGCCGACCGCCGCGACCGGGAAGCCGCCGCCGAGCCCCTTGGCGAACACGCTGAGGTCCGGGCGGATGCCGAAGCGCGCCTGCGCCCCGCCGAGGCCGAGCCGGAAACCGGTGATGACCTCGTCGAAGATCAGCAGCACGCCATGCTTCTCTGTCAGCGCGCGCATCGCCTCCAGATAGCCGGGCTGCGGCAGGATGCAGCCGGTGTTGCACATCACCGGCTCGGTGATGATGGCGGCGATGTCGTCGCCCTCGCGCGCCAGCACGTCGGCGAGGATGTCGGCATCGTTCCACGGCAGGATGATGAGGTTGCGCTCCACCCCGCTCGGCAGGCCCGGTCCCTGCGGCACCGGCACCGGGCGCGCATCCGGCCCGGCGGTGGCGATGCTGGGATGCTTGCTCCAATACATGCCGTCGGAGAAGCCGTGATACATGCCCTCGAAGCGGATGATCTTGGAGCGGCCGGTAAAGGCGCGGGCGAGACGGGTGGCGTAGAGCACGGCTTCCGTGCCGGTATTGGCGAGCCGCACCTGCTCGACGCTCGGCACCGCGGCGACGATCTTGGCCGCCAGCACCGCCTCGTCGGCGGTCGGCAGGGCGAACACCGTGCCACGCCGCTCGATGAAGTCGACGACCGCGCGCGTCACGGCCGGCGGACGATGGCCGAGGATCATCGGGCCGAGGCCGAGCAGGTAATCGATATACGTGTTGCCGTCGACGTCGGTGAGGCGCGACCCGCGGCCCTGCTCGACGAACAGGGGATGGGGCGACCAGCCGGACCAGGTGGCGCGCGCGGTGCTGTTCACGCCGCCGGGGATATGCTCGCAGGCGATGTCGAAGAGGGCGGCGCTGCTGGAGGTACGCGACAGATACGGGTCGATGACGTTCACGAGGGTCTTCCTGACGATGGGCCGGGGTGCGGCCGGGTTAGGCGGGGAAGGCGCCGAACCCCGATGGGCCGGCGCCGGCTGCCAATCCCAGCGCAACGCCCGTGCCAGATGCACATTCCCCAGCGTTCGCAACGCTTTGTATGAAAGAGCTTCCCCATATTGTGGAGGTCGGGCCCGCCATTTTTCGGGGGCGGCTCCATTTTTTGGAGCCGTATTGCGGAGATCCGAAAGAGGGCTCGCCGCCGCCTGATAAAATAATCATTATATATCAATAAGATATGCGAAATTTCCGAGATTGGCACGGCGATTGCGCAGGAGAGGTCCAACGCACCTCGCGGCCTCTGGCCCGCCTATTCCGGATCGACCCGCATGACCTATCGACTGCTCTGCGACTTCGACGGCACCGTCTCGCTCTGCGACGTGACCGACCTCCTGCTCGAGGCCTTCGCCGAACCCGGCTGGCAGGCGATCGAGGAGCGATGGCAGGCGGGCGAGATCGGATCGGCGGCGTGCATGGCGCAGCAGGTGGCGCTGATGCGAGCCGGCCGCGCCGCGCTCGACGCCCTGCTCGACAGCGTGCGCATCGACCCGGCCTTCCCGGATTTCGTCGCGTTCTGCCGCGAGGAAGGCTTGCCGCTCGCCATCGTCAGCGACGGGCTGGACTACGCGATCGCGCGGATTCTCGCTGCAAACGGCATTACCGGCGTGCCGATCCTCGCCAATCATCTCGATTTCCGGCCCGGCAACCGTTTCGCCATGTCGAGCCCGCGCGCGGCGGCCGATTGCGGGGCGGGAGCCGGCACCTGCAAATGCGCCATCGCGCAGGAAAACGCGCTGACCGGCCAGCCGGTGGTGCTGATCGGCGACGGACGCTCGGATTTCTGCGTCTCCAACCGGGTGGACTTCGTCTTCGCGAAGGATCGGCTGGTGGAATATTGCGGTGAGAACGGCATCCCCCATCACGCTTTCGAGGGTTTTGCCGAGGTCGCTCCGGTGCTGCTGCGCCTGCTCGCCATGCCGGTACCGCGGCTCGACGAGGCGCTGGCCACCGGGCAGGGCGAGCGCTGAGCGGAGGAACGCGTCATGGACATACGCATCCTCGATCTCGACGGTACCCTGCCCGCCCAGCCGCCCATCGCGCGCCGGCTGGCCGAGGGAAAGGCCCGGCGCCACGACCTCACCGCGCTTGGCCCGAAGCTGCGGCTCTGGAGCCGCTCGCGCGATTATGACGCCTTCGCCGATGGCTGGCGCGACCTCGCCGAGGGCAGCAGCCCGACGTTGACGCTGTTCGGCTCCGGCGACTTCCACCACCTCACCGCCGCCTTCATCGAGGCCGCCGCCGGCCCGCTGACCGTGGTGCATTTCGACAACCATCCCGACTGGTGCCGCACCTTCCCCCGCCGCCATTGCGGCGGCTGGGTCAACGAAGCCCTCGCCATGCCGCATGTGCGCCGCGTCATCACGCTTGGCCCCTGCAGCGAGGATCTGGTTCGGCCGGACCGCAAGGGCGCCAACCTCGCCGCGCTGTCGGAAGGCTCGCTGGTGGTGCTGCCATGGCGCCATGAGCCCTCGCAGATCCGGGTGCCGGTCGCAGCCGGCAAGGGGCACGAGGTCGGCGACGGCGAGATCCGCTGGCGGAACCTGTGCGCACAGGACTGGGGCGGCGTGCTGGACGACCTGCTCTCCGCGATCCCGACGCGCCGGGTCTGGATCACCATCGACAAGGATGTGCTCGGCCCGGACGAGGCGCTGACCAACTGGGATCAGGGCGAGTTGCCGCTCGCCTGCGTCGAGGCCGCGATCCGGCATCTGGCGCGCGAATGCGAGATCGTCGGGGCGGACATCTGCGGCGACTACAATCCCGCGCCCTACCGCCAGCCCTTCAAGAGCCTCGAGGCGTTCCTCGACCAGCGCGACCGCCCGCGTGGCGGCGATGCGGCGGCGATCAATGCCCGCACCAATGAGCGCCTGATCGCCACCTTCGAGGAGTGCTTCGCATGACGGTCCCGGCTCTCACCCTTCCGGTCGCCGTGCTGGTCGCGACCGTGCTGCTCGATGTCGCCGGGCAACTCTTCTTCAAGCACGGCCTGAACGCCGCCACCGAGGGGTTGCCGGTGTGGAAGCGCATCGTGACGTCGCCTTTCATCGGGCTCGGGGTGGCCACCTATGCGCTGGAGCTGGTCGGCTGGCTGTTCGTGCTCGCCCATGTGCCGCTCAGCATCGCCTTCCCGGTCGCCAGCCTCGCCTATTGCGGGGTGGCGATCGCGGGACGTTTCGTCCTCGACGAACCGGTATCGGCCGAACGCTGGTTCGGCACCGCGTTCATCACCTTCGGCGCATTTCTCGTCAGCCTTTCCGCGTGAGACCCACCATGCCTGCCCATCCTTTCATTGATTTCCACTATCCCGGCGGCCCCACCGCCGTGCTGCTCGTCCACGGGCTGACCGGCACGCCGAGCGAGATGAAGATCACCGCCAAGGGCCTCGCGCGGGCGGGATATTCCGTCTATGGCGCGAAGCTGGCGGGTCATTGCGGCAGCGAGGCCGATCTCATCGCCACCACCGCCGAGGACTGGCTGGCGAGCGCGCTCTCCGCCTTCGACCACATCCGCACCACCCATGAGACGGTGATCGTGGGCGGGCTCTCCATGGGCGCGCTGCTCGCGCTGCTGGTCGCCCGCGAGCGGCCCGGCCAGGTGGCCGGCTGCCTCGCCTATGCGCCGACCCTGTTCTATGACGGCTGGAGCATTCCCAAGGCCAGCATCCTCCTGCGCAGCGCGGTGACACTGGGCTTCGGCCGCTTCATCCGCTTTCGCGAGGCCTATCCCTACGGCATCAAGGACGAGCGGCTGCGCGCGCGCATCGTCAACGCCATGGAGGCGGGCGATGCCGCCGCCGCCGGCCATCTCTACATGTCCGGCCTCTCGCTTCGGGAATTGCTGCGCATCATCGCCCGGGTGAAGCGCGAAGCCGGCGCGATCCGCACCCCGACCCTCATCCTGCAGGCCCGCGAGGACGACGTCGCCAGCGTGCGCAACGCCTCGTTCCTCGCCGCACGGCTCGGCGGACAGGCGGAGAAGATCCTGCTGGAGGACAGTTACCACATGATCACCATCGACCGGGAACGCGACCTCGTGGTCGCCCATTCGCTCGATTTCCTGCGTCGGCTGGAGGCGCGCCGGGCCGAGCCGGCCTTGCCGCGCGCACCGGCCCGCACCGGGCGCGGCGACACCGCCATCGCCTTTCCGCTCGCCGAACAGGAGCCGGCCTATGGCCTGTGACAGCACCATCGCCACCTCGATCCACGCCTTCTCGCCCGAGGAGTGGAACCGCTGCTTTCCCGGGGAAGCCGAGGACTGGTCGTTCTACAGCGCCTGCGAAGCCGCGGGCCCGCCGGACTTCACCTGGTTCTACGTCGCCCTGCGCGAAGAAGGCCGCCTCATTGCCGTCGCGCCCGCCTTCGGCACCACCTATCGGCTCGACACCACGCTGCAGGGTCCGCTTCGGCGGCTCACCGACCGGCTCTACCGGCTGATGCCCGGCCTGATGTCGATGCGCATGCTGGCCTTCGGCTCGCCGGTGGCGGAAACCTGCCATCTCGGCTTCGCGCCCCATGTCGCACCCGCACGGCGTGGTGAACTGCTCGGCGCGATGATGGCGGCGCTTCAGGCCTATGGTCACCGCAACGGCTATCACCTCATCGCGGTGAAAGATGTGCCGGAGCGGGACATGCCGGTGTGGAGGGACCGGCTGGCGGAGGGTGGCTATACCCGGCTGTCGGGCCTGCCGACCGCCTGTCTCGACCTGCCCTATGCCAGCTTCGAGGACTACCTCGCCAGCCTCAGCAAGGCGACCCGCAAGGACATGCGCCGCAAGATGAAGGCGCTGGACGAACTGCGCATCGAGCAGCGTCGCACCATCGACGACATCGTGCCGGCGATCGAGGATCTGTACCAGCAGACGGTGGCGCATAGCGAGCTGCAGTTCGAGCATCTGCCCGGCGCCTATTTCGACGAGGTGACCCGGCAGATGGCTCCGCGAACCAGCGTGATGCTCTACTGGGCGGGCAACCGTCTCGTCGCGTTCAACTTCATGATCGAGAGCGACGGTCGGTTGATCGACAAGTATATCGGCATGGATTACGACGCCGTGCGCCGCTACAACCTGTACTTCAATAGCTGGCTGGTGAATGTGCGCTACTGCATCGAGGCCGGCATCCCGATCTACCAGAGCGGGCAGGCCTTCTATGGCCCCAAGCTGCGGCTCGGTTGCCGGCTGCACGCCAACTGGCAATATTTCCGCCATCGCAATGCGGTGCTGAATGCGACATTGCGCCTTGTCGCCCGCGTGGTGGCGCTGGACCGCTTCGACCCTGCCATCGCGGAACTGACAAAGGCCGCCGCATGACCACCGTGCTTTCGCCCGAGCGGCGCGGCCATCCTCTCCTGCCCTCCTTCGCCGCCTGGGCAGTGCTCATCGGCTCGGAAACCGTGGCGCAGGTCGCGCTGAAGGCGGGCGGCCTGCATCTGACGGACGTCCCCGCCGGCCCCGGCTGGCTCCTTGCCGCCATACAGGATCCGTGGGTGATCGCGGGCATCGCCGGCTATATCGGCTCATTCCTTGCCTGGATGGTGATCCTCGACCGGGTCGACCTCAGCCTTGGCTTTCCGCTGACCGCCATCGTCATCGTCACGGTGACGCTCGCCTCCACCGTGATGTTCGGCGAAGCGCTGCCGCCGTTGCGCCTTGCCGGCATCGGGTTCATCGTCGCCGGTGCCGTGTTCATGGGGCGGGGTGAGACGTGAACGGTGCGCCGTCGCTGCCTTCCTGGTCGCTGCCGATGCGTTCGATCCGCTGGAAGCTCATCGCCACGCTCTGCGCGGTCAGCGTGCTGCCCATGCTGGTCGCGACCTATATGGCGACGCAGGTCGTGGCGACGACCTTCCATAACGAGGTCGAGGACTGGCTCTACCAGATTTCCCGCTTCTTCATCGCCAATGTGCGCGACGAACGCGAAGAGACGGGCCATTTCGCCCAGAGCCTGATCGAGCAGGGGCTGCTGACGCCGCTCGTCTCCTCCGCTTCGGAAGCGCTGCCCTCCGGCATCAACGACATGGCCGACGCGCTCGGCTACGACCTGCTGGTGATCCTCGACGACCAGGGCAAGATGGTCTTCTCCTCCAAGCCGATCGAGCACCTGCAGAAGATCCAGTTCGCCGATGGGCTCTATGTCTATCTCTACACTGCCCAGGGCCGCGACGTGCTGCTGGTGGCGGGCGAACGCTCCTTCGAGGTCAATGGCCGACAGTACCGGGTTCTGCTCGGCACATGGATCGACGACGGCTTCATCAATTCGATGAACGCGATGCAGTCGCTGGAAATCCGCGTCTATTACAAGATCGGCGACAGCTTCGAGCGCCTGTACTCCTCCCAGACCGGAACCGCGCAGGCACCCCCGCTGGACAGGGCGATGGCCGAACGCCTTGCGGCGGCGGACCCCTCGGCCCCCTTCATCAGCGGCCACCGCTATGGCGCGGGGATCCAGATCTTCACGCCGCTTCGCTCGGGCGACCAGTTGGTCGGCGTCGTCTATTGCGCGCTGCAGGGCGGGGGCACCGGCTGGATCACCCGCAGCAACCTCTTCCTCGGCATCTTCCTGGTCGGCATGTTCATCTCGGTGGTCGCCGGACTGATGCTCTCCAGCGTGCTGACCCGCCCGCTGATCCGCCTCGCGCAGGGTGTCAACGCCATCGCCACGGGCGATTTCAGCCAGCGTGTCGAGGTGCGCGGCGGCGATGAGCTGGGCCAGCTCGCCACGGCCTTCAATTCGATGGCGCGCCAGCTCGAGGCCTTTCGCAAGATGGAGGCGAAGCTGCGCCGGCGCGAGCGCATGACGACGCTGGGCGAAGTCGCCGCCGGCCTCGCGCACGAGGTGCGCAACCCGCTCGGCATCATCAAGACTTCGGCCGAGCTTCTGCAGGGCAGCAGCAGCCTCTCGCCGGTCGAGCTGCGCCGGCTCGGCTATGTGGTGGACGAGGTGCGGCGCATCGACCGGCTGATCCGCGACTTCCTGAGCTTCGCCACCCCGCCCCTGCGCACCTCCGCCATCCGCCCCGGCGAACTGGTGGCGCGCGTGCTCGGCTTTTGCCAGGGCGAACTGGAACGCCGCAACGTGACGGTCGAAATCGTGGACGAGGCACCCGATGCCCTGGTCAATGGCGATCTCGACCAGCTCGTGCAGGCATGCCTCAATCTGGTGCTCAACGCCGCCGAGGCCATGGAGCGCGCGCCGGATTCTCCGCACGAACCGGGACAGCCTCCCCGGCTCGTGATCCGTATCGCGCAAGAAGACGGCGAGGTGCATATTGTCGTTTCCGACAACGGGCCCGGCATCCGGCCGGACCTGCTGGGACGGATCTTCGACCCCTTCGTCACCACCAAGGCCACCGGCACCGGTCTCGGACTGGCAAAGGTGTTCGCCGTCGCGGAAAGCCATGGCGGCTGGATCGAGGCCCGCAACGAACCGTCCGGCGGCGCGAGCTTCGATCTGGTACTACCGCTTCTCTCAGAGAGCCTCGACGATGTCGCACACCATCCTGATCGTTGACGACGAGGTGCGGCTGCTGGACGTGCTCGGCGGGACGCTGGAGGCGCAGGGCTACCGAGCCCTCACGGCGGAAAGCGGCAGCGCGGCAATCGACCTGCTGGAGCGCGAAAGCGTCGATCTCGTGCTCACCGACCTGCGCATGCCGGGGATGAGCGGGCAGACGCTGCTCACCGAGATAAGGCGGCGGCATCCGACCATGCCGGTCATCATCATGACCGCCTATTCCACCGTCCGCGACGCCGTGCAGGCGATCAAGGACGGTGCCCACGACTATATCGACAAGCCCATCGAGATCGACCACCTCAACCGCGCCCTCGCCAACGCCCTCAAGCTGCAGGACGCGCTGCGCGACAATGAGCGGTTGCGGCAGGAACTGGCAGGCCGCTACAAGTTCGACATGTTGCTGGGCGTCTCGGCCAGCTTCCAGAAGGTGATCCGCGCGATCAGCGAAGTGTGCGAGCAGAAAACCACCGTGCTCATCACCGGGGAGAGCGGGACCGGCAAGGAAGTCGTCGCCCGCGCCATCCACTTCAACAGCCCTCGCCAGCGAAAGCCCTTCGTTGCGGTGAACTGCGCGGCGATCCCCGAGAACCTTCTGGAAAGCGAGTTCTTCGGCCATGTGAAGGGCAGCTTCACGGGAGCCGTCGCCAACCGCGCGGGGCGCTTCGCGCAGGCCGAGGGAGGCACGCTGTTCCTCGACGAGGTCGGCGACATGCCGCTCGCCCTGCAGGCCAAGATCCTGCGCGTGCTGCAGGAGCGGGCCTATGAACCGGTCGGCGCCACCGCCAGCCGGGCAGCGGATGTGCGTATCGTCGCCGCCACCAATCGCGATCTCAAGGCGATGGTCGCCTCCGGCGATTTCCGCGAGGACCTCTATTATCGCCTCGCCGTCTTCCCCATCGCTCTGCCGCCTTTGCGCGAGCGGGTGGAGGACATTCCCCCGCTGCTGAAGCGCTTTTCCGACGAGCTCGGCTATTCGCTAGGCCGGCGCAACGTCGCCTTCAGCCCCGACGCCGTGCGCGCGCTCACCAGCTATCGCTGGCCGGGCAATATCCGCGAATTGCAGAACTGCGTGGAACGCTCCCTCATCTCCGCGCGCGGCGGGGTGATCGAAGCCTCCGACCTGCCGCCCTATCTCTTCGAGCGACAGGCACCGCGCACCGACCAGCCGTCCTTCCCCATCGACCTCGACGCCGCACTCGCCGACTACGAGCGCAGGCAGATCCTCGCGGCGCTGAAGCAGGTGGATGGCGTGCAGGTGAAGGCGGCGGAGCTGCTCGGCATCAATGAGCGCAGCCTGTGGCACCGGGTGAAGAAGCTGGACATCACCGTGGTGAAAACCGCCTCGGCCCGGTGATACGGCTCCGAAGGGTCGCGGGGGCGGCCGGCATCCTCTAGGATGGCCCGCGCCAACTCCGTCTCGTCGTCGCGCGTATCTCAATGGACATGATGCCGACCTTGCCCGACAATCCGAACCCGCGTCCGCAGCCTCGCCCGCAGCCTCGTCCGCCCGTGGCCCGCCACAGCGAGAATGTGTGGAGCATCGTGCTCGGCACCTGCTCGCTGCTGCTGCTCATCGCACTCGGCGGAGCGACCTTCTACCTCATCCACCGTGTCGATGCCCTCGACAGGCGGCTTGCTGCGATAGAACAGGCGCAGGACGGCCTGCGCGACACGCTCGCGCAGATCAAGGCGGCGCCTATCCCCACCTTTCCACCGCAACCCGCCCCGCCGCCCGAAGCCCCCACCGCGCCCGCCGCCTCAATAGCGGCGGCACCGGCATCCGCAGCTCCAGCAGACAGCGCTCCGGCGCAGGGCGGACCCGCAGCATCCGAGGCATCCGCTGCTCCGGCCAGCGCGCCGGTGCCGATGCCTCCGCTGCCGCAGACGGCGGCAGCCATCAACCCCCTGCCCCCCGCCGATGCGAGCGCGGCCGCGTCATCCTCTGACGCCGCAGCACCTGCGCCGCCCGCCCCCACCCTGCCCGGCTCCGGCTACACGGTGCGCGTCTTCACCGCGCCGGACCGGTTCTCGAAGGACAAGCTGGCGCGGTTGCAGAAGACGCTGGAGGGGATGGGCTTCGAGGTGGGCATATCCGCCGACGCCCTGTTCGAGCCGCCCGGTTCATCGCTCTCCTTCCATCCGGCCGCGAAGGCGATGGCGCAGAAACTGGTCGGGGGCCTGCGCTCCTCCTATCCGAAGCTCCAGCTCGAACAGGTGCCGGTCGATACGACCCCGGCGAACGCACAGCGCATTCTCATCATCAATCTCGCCGCCGGCAGCCTCGGCTGAGGATGCCAGTGCGCCCTCAGCTCATCTGGCGCCGTTCGCCGAGCACGGTGAAGGCCGCCACCGCCGTGCCGGTGCGTTGCAGGACGATGTCGAGGGCACGGCCGTCCGCCAGAACCAGCACGCCACGGCCCGCCTGCTCGACCTCCAGAAGGGTCGCCACCTCGCTCTCCAGCGTGCCGGTGCCGTCGCCGAGGCGATAGCGGGCTGTTGCTGCCAGAGTGTTGCGGCTGAGCAGCCAGCCCGCCTCGCCATAGGCGCCCTCGCGTGCGGCGGACGGGCGCTCGAGTCGCGGCGTGGTGCGGACCAGTTGCGACAGCATCGCGGCACAGGACTGCAACGGGTTCTGCATGGCCTCGTCTCCGGTTGCGTTGATCCTCTCCGAACGACAAGCGTCCGGCGAGCCTGACGTTCCGGAACGGCGGCGAAATCCCGCGTCGATGCTTAATGCTCGGTGAAGAAATGTCGCACGCACGGCGAAAGCGGTGCGGGACAACCAGAGCGCCCTTGCAGGAGCGCGCCCGGAGCGGGAGAAAGGGCACCTTCGTTCGCCAGCTTGCCAAGGATGCCTGCCGTGATGTCGCTCGACCGCCGTGATTTCTTCGGCCCCCGCCGCCCGCCGGTTCTTGCCCGCGATGCGATGATCGCGACCTCCCACCCCTTCGCGACGGCAGCCGGCCTCGAAATCCTGAATGCCGGCGGCAGCGCGGTCGACGCCGCACTCGCGGCGGTGGCGACACAATGCGTGGTCGACCCGCACATGACAGGGATCGCCGGCGACGCCTTCATCCTCTACGCGCCCAAGGGCAAGCCCACCGTCGCGCTCAACGGCAGCGGCCGCGCTCCGGCGGCTGCCAGCGTCGCGGCTCTCGCCGCTGCCGGCGTCACCGGTGAGATCCCGCGCACCAGTGCCCACGCCGTCACCGTACCGGGCGCGGTTTCGGCATGGATGAAGCTGCATGGCGATTACGGCCGACTGGAGCTCGGCCGCCTCTTCGCCCGCGCCGTCGACTATGCCCGCAACGGCTATCCGGTGCTGCCGCGCGTGCAGTTCGACTGGCTGGATGAGGCCGAGATCCTGAAGGGCGACCCCTATGCGAGCGCTCTGTTCCTGCCCGGCGGCCACGCCCCGAAGGCGGGCGACCGCCACGCACAGCCGCTCCTTGCCGACCGGCTGGAAGCCATCGCCGCGAAGGGCGCCTCGGCGCTCTATGAAGGCGAAATCGCCGCGAAGATCGTGAGGCACCTGAACAGCCTCGGCGGCCTGCACACCGAGGAAGACTTCGCCGAGGGCAAGGACGCGGCGTTCTACACCACGCCGATTTCGGCGAATTACCGCGGCATCACGGTGGAGGAATGCCCGCCCAACGGCCAGGGCGTCATCGCCCTGATGATCCTCGGCATTCTGTCCCATTTCGACCTCGGCCCCGATGTGCCGATGGCCGACCGGGTGCACATCCATGCAGAGGCGACCAAGCTCGCCTATCTGCACCGCGACGCCTATCTCTCCGATCCGGCGACCATGACGATGCCGGTCGAGACGCTGCTCGCCCCGCAGACCACCGCCCAGCTCGCCGCGCGCATCCGCATGGACCGCGCCCAGCCGCCGGTGTTGTGGAACGAGCCGGAACACAAGGACACGGTCTATGTCTGCGCGGTGGACCGCGAGGGCAACATGGTGTCCTTCATCAACTCGATCTTCCACGCCTTCGGCTCGACGCGACTGGTGCCGGACACCGGCGTGCTGCTGCATTCGCGCGGCGCCTCGTTCCGGCTGATCGAGGGTCATCCCAACGCCATCGGGCCGCGCAAACGCCCGCTGCACACGATCATCCCCGGCCTCCTGCGCAAGGACGGGGAGGCGCTGGCGGTGTTCGGCGTGATGGGCGGGCAGTATCAGGCGGCGGGCCAGGCGGCGCTCATTTCCGGTATCTTCGACCGTGGCCTCGACCCCCAGGCGGCGATGGACGCACCGCGTTCCTTCGCCTTCAACGGCACGCTCGATGTCGAGCCGGCCCATGGCGAGGCGGTGTTCGCCGACCTTTCCGCGCGCGGCCACCAACTGACCCACGCCGTCGAACCGCTTGGCGGATCGCAGATGATCATGGTGGACGCCGCCCGCGGCTGCCTGATCGGCGGCTCCGACCCTCGCAAGGATGGCAGCGCGCTCGGCGTCTGAACGCCGACGAAGGGCGCGAGAGGCCGCTCGCGGGGCCATGGCGTCGCGAGCTGAGGTCGCGGGCGCCCCGGCCTGGCCCACGCCCGGGCATGACGATGCGCGAGGCGAGCGGGGCACAAGGCTCGCTCATCGCCCGCCATCCCAGCTGTAGGTGCAGCCGGAGAGCCGGGATCACGAAAGACCGGGCAGACCTTCTTCACACGCCACAGGGCCGCCACGCCTCGCCTCGAGAGCCGCACGATCCTGGATCGGCCTTGCCGTCCGGGATGACAGGATGGGGAGACGCTGCACCAAGGCGCTGCGTCCTCCACCCCTACCATGGAACCTTGCTGCCACACCGCCGTTGATCTGGCGGGGCCGGACCGGCCGCGCGCAACAAGGGGGATATTCCATGGAAGACGCTCAAATCGGCTGGATTGCCGCCATCATCATCGGCGGTCTCGCCGGGTGGATCGCCTCCGGTGTCATGAAAAGCGACACCGGCGTGTTCATGAACATCATTCTCGGCATTATCGGCGCCGCCATCGCCAGCGCCATCTTCGGCATGCTGGGCGTCAGCTTTGCCGGCTGGCTGGGCTATCTGATCGCGGGCATCGTCGGCGCCTGCATCCTCATCTGGGGCGCCCGTGCGATCCGCGGCTAGCGGGTTGATGACGTTCCTCGCGGAAGACGCCGCGCCTGCCCACAGGGAGAGCCTCGCCAGCGAGGCTCTCCCGACGCGGTCCCACGCTGTTTCAACAAGCGATCCCGCGCCCATCCGCCGGGTGGGCGTCGAGATCGAGTTCACCGGGCTCGGCGTCCGCCGCGCAGGCGAAGCGTTGGCCGTTCATTTCGGCGGAACGCTCTGCGTTGAAGATGCACACGCCGTCCCCTTGTAGGCAGCAGGCTGCCCGATGCCTGCATCGAGCTCGACATCCGTCACGTCCATCCGCACCGCACCATCGGGGCGCCGCGCCTGCGGCTGCCCGCTCGCCCGGCGGCATGGCTCGGCAGGCTGATTGCGCCGCTGGTTCCCCGCGAGCTGGTTTTCGCGCCATTGCCGAGCGACGAACTCGATCGGCTCGCTCCCGCCATCGATGTTCTGCGCGAAGCTGGCGCGCGGGGGCGTGGCGGATCGTGGCTCGATTCGCTCGGGCTGCATTTCAACATCGAGCAGGCGGAGCCCGATGCCCGGCGCATCGCGGCGGTGCTGAAGGCGTTTCTCCTCCTGGAGCCGTGGTTGCGACGGGAGGTGGCGCCCGATCTCGCGGGGCGGCTGCACCAGCCGTCTCCCTTTCCTGCTGCTTATGTGCGGAAGGTGCTGGCGCCCAGTTACTGGCCGACTCTCGCCGGCCTTGCCGCCGACTATGTGCATGCCAACCCGACCCGAAAGCGCAGCCTCGACCTGCTTCCGTTGCTGCGCCATTACGGGCCGGCGGACATTGAAGCGCGCATATCGGGCAAGGTGAAGCCGCGCCCTTCCTTCCACTACCGGCTGCCGCGCGCTTTCGTCGGCAAACCGGGCTGGAGCATCGCCGGGGACTGGCAGCGCTGGCTCGCCGTCGAAAGGCTGAGCGGCGACGAAGCTGCCCTTGCCCACCTCTCCGCCGCCCGTCGCGACGGCAGATGGATCGACGGCACGGGGCTGATGCCGGCCCCCATCACGCGCTGAGGGCATCCGCACGTAGACATTCACGCGCGTGGACGGGCACCTTCGATGAACAGCTCCAGGCAGCGCCGCACATAGGCGCGGGGCTCGCCGAAGCCGGGCCAGTGATGCCCTTCGCTGCTGCGTACCAACGGGTTGAAAACGATGTCCATGAGCATGCGCGCGGCGATCCGGCTGTCCTCGACCGCCATCCGCCCCAGCGCGTTCTGCCGCTCGATCCAGGCGGTGAGCTCGGCATGGGTCATGTCACGGCCGCGCTCCTCTACCACCGCTTTCAGTTCGGGATAACGCTCGCACTCGACCATCACCACGCGGATGAAGGCGGCACGCGCGCGATCGTCGGCAACACTGGTGTCGCACAGGAAGATGCGCGTGAGCGATTCCACGAGGGGAAGGTCATCGCGGCCGCGACGCAGGTCGATCATGGTTTCGCGGTGGGAGTCGGTCACCGCGGAGAACAGCGCGAGCTTGCCCGGGAAGAGCCGGTAGAGCGTCTTCTTCGACATCCGGCAGTGCGCCGCGACATCGTCCATCGTCATACGGCCATAGCCTTCCTCGCACAGCAAGGCGAAGGCGGCCTCTATGATGCGCTTGCGCTGGGCCTCGTCGGAAACAGTCTTGGGCCGGCCGCGGCCGCGTGGTGTATCCTCAATCTGTGCGTGCTTATCCATGTCCCCGCCATCCGATGCCGATATCCGCCCAGCGCTTTCCCACAGCCCGGCGAATTGACAATCCGTTCGTCACTGAAATAAGGATACTTTCAAGTTTCGTAAATAGGGAGCGTCCTGTGTCGTCGCCCGCTTATTCCGGCCGCACCGGCTTTCGCCTTCGCCGCGCCGCCGGCCCGTTCGTTGCCGGCCTCGCCTGCCTCGTCATCCTTGCCGGCTGCAAGGAGCAATCCGCACCAGCCGGCCCGACCGCCGGCCAGGCCCGACCGCAGGTCGGCGTCGTCACGCTGCACCCGCAATCCGTCGCGATCACCGCGGAACTGCCGGGGCGCACCACGGCCTCGCTGGTCGCGGAGGTACGCCCGCAGGTGGACGGCATCATCAAGGATCGCATCTTCCAGGAAGGCAGTGAGGTGAAAGCTGGCGATCCGCTCTACCAGATCGATCCGGCCAGCTATCAGGCCAGCTTCGACAGCGCCGTGGCGGCGCAGGCCAAGGCGGAGGCCGCCGTGCCGAGCGCGCAGTCCAAGGTCGATCGCTATGCCGGCCTGATCAAGCAGAACGCCGTCAGCAAACAGGACAATGACGATGCCATCGCCTCGCTCGCCCAGGCGACTGCCGACGTGGCTTCGGCAAAGGCCAGCGTCGAGACGGCGCGCATCAATCTCGATCGCACCCGCATCACCGCACCGATCAACGGGCGCATCGACAAATCCTCGCTGACCCCGGGCGCGCTGGTGACCGCCAGCCAGGACACCGCCCTGACCACCATCCGCACGCTCGATCCCATCAATGTCGACGTGACCCAGTCCAGCACCAACCTGCTGAACCTGCGTCAGGCCATCGACGCCGGACGCATCAAGATCTCCGGCAAGGATGTGAAGGTGCGGCTGAAACTCGACAACGGCACCATTTATCCCCATGACGGCACGCTGGAATTCGCCTCCGCCTATGTGGACGAGACCACCGGCACCTTCGGCGTGCGGGCGACCTTCCCCAACCCGGACCGGCTGCTGCTGCCGGGCATGTATGTCCGCGCCATCGTCGAGGAGGGCGTCGCTCCCAACAGCTTCCTCGTGCCCCAGCGAGGCGTGACCCGAAACACCCGCGGCGAGCCGATCGCCCTCGTGGTCACCGCCGACAACAAGATCGAGCAGCGCGTCCTCACTGTGGGGCGCAGCGTCGGCAACAACTGGCTCGTGCAGAGCGGCGTGGCCGACGGTGATCGGATCGTGGTGGAGGGCAGCCAGTTCGTGAAGCCCGGAGCGGACGTGATGCCGGTCGAGGTCACCATCGACGAGACGACCGGCGAGGTGAAGGACCGCGGCAAGGAGGGTGCCCTGCCGATCAAAGGGCACAATTTCGCCTACGCCGGCACGCCGGCCACCGGTCCGGTGAAGGAGTAAGCCGTCGTGGCGCGTTTCTTCATCGACCGACCCATCTTCGCATGGGTCATCGCCATCCTGATCATGCTGGGCGGCCTGCTCGCCCTCAATTCGCTCTCGATCGCGCAATATCCGCAGATCGCGCCGACCACCGTGCGCATCACCGCCACCTATCCCGGCGCGGACGCGCAGACCGTCGAGAACTCGGTGACCAAGGTCATCGAGCAGGGCATGACCGGGCTCGACAATCTCGACTACATCTCGGCGACCTCGACCTCGACCGGGCAGGCGAGCATCACCGTCACCTTCACCAACGCGGCCGACCCCGACGTCGCGCAGATGCAGGTGCAGAACAAGCTCCAGCTTGTCACCTCGCAGCTGCCGACCATCGTGCAGACGTCCGGCATCGAGGTCGACAAGGCGTCCGACAGCTTCCTGATGGTGGTCGGCTTCGTCTCCAACAACGGGTCGATGTCCTCCATCGACATCGCCGACTATGTGGATTCGACGCTGAACGACCCGCTGCGCCGCGTCTCCGGTGTCGGCACTACGCAGGTCTTCGGCTCGGCCTATTCGATGCGCATCTGGCTCGACCCGGACAAGCTGGCCAAGTTCCAGCTCATGCCGAGCGACGTCACTGCCGCCATAGAGGCACAGAATACGCAGGTCTCAGCGGGACAGGTCGGCGGCCTGCCGCAGAGGAAGGGACAGCAGCTCAACGCCACCGTCACCGCGCGGGGCCGACTGCAGACCCCCGAACAGTTCCGCAACATCATCATCAAGAGCACCAGCGACGGCTCCTTGGTCCGGCTCAATGACGTCGCCACCGTCGAGCTCGGCGCGGAGAGTTACACCACCACCTCGCGCTACAACGGCAAGCCCTCGGCGGCGCTCGGCATCAACCTCGCCACCGGGGCCAACGCCATCAGCACCGCGGACGGCGTGAAGGCGGCGATCCAGCGTCTGTCGGGCACCTTCCCGGAAGGGCTGGAAGTCGTCTATCCCTATGACACGACCCCCTTCGTGGTGCTTTCGATCGAAGATGTGGTGAAGACGCTTTTCGAAGCCATCGTCCTCGTCTTCGTCGTGATGTTCGTCTTCCTGCAGAGCATCCGCGCCACCATCATCCCCACCATCGCGGTGCCGGTTGTGCTGCTCGGCACCTTCGGCGTGCTGGCGCTGTTCGGCTACTCCATCAACACGCTGACCATGTTCGCCATGGTGCTGGCGATCGGCCTGCTGGTCGATGACGCCATCGTCGTCGTCGAGAATGTCGAACGCGTGATGGACGAGGAAGGGCTGCCGCCGAAGGAAGCCACCCGCAAGTCGATGTCGGAGATCACCGGCGCGCTGGTCGGCATCGCCACGGTGCTGTCCGCCGTGTTCGTGCCGATGGCGTTCATGGATGGGTCGGTCGGCGTCATCTACCGGCAGTTCTCGGTCACCATCGTCTCGGCCATGGTGCTCTCGGTGCTGGTCGCGCTCATCCTGACGCCGGCGCTGTGCGCCACGATCCTAAAGCCGCGCAAGGACGCCGCCGGCGAGGCCGGCCATGCGAAGCAGAAGGGCATCTTCGGCGCCTTCAACCGCGCCTTCGACCGCGGCAGCAACGCCTATCGCTCCGGCACGGCGGGCGTCATTGCGCGCTCCGGGCGCTTTCTCGTCATCTTCCTCGCCATTGCGGTGGCGATGGGCTGGATGTTCACCAAGCTGCCCTCCTCCTTCCTGCCTCAGGAAGACCAGGGTATCCTGATCACCAGCGTGCAGCTTCCCGTCGGTGCCACCGCGAACCGCACCGAAACGGTGCTGGCCGACGTGACCCGGCATTATCTCGAGAACGAGAAGGACGCGGTGGAAGGCGTGCTCACCGTGCAGGGCTTCGGCTTCGGCGGGCAGGGCCAGAATGTCGGCATCGCCTTCGTGCGCATGAGGCCCTTCGACGAGCGTACCAGCCCCAACCTCTCCGCCTCCGCGGTGGCAGGCCGGGCGATGGCCGCCTTCTCGAAATTCCACGACGCTCAGGTCTTCGCCCTCGCCCCTCCGGCGATCCAGGGCATGGGCAATTCCAACGGCTTCGACTTCTATCTGCAGGACATCAACGGGGCGGGCCACGACAAGCTGACCGCGGCCCGCAACCAGCTTCTCGCCAAGGCTGCCGGCGATGCGCGCCTCGCCAATACCCGTCCCAACGGCCAGGAGGACGAACCGCAGCTCGTGGTCGACATCGACGAGGAAAAGGCCAGTGCGCTTGGTGTGTCGCTGTCGGACATCAACGACACGCTCTCCACCGCGTGGGGCAGTTCCTATGTGAACGACTTCATCGACCGCGGCCGCGTGAAGAAGGTGTATGTGCAGTCCGCCGCCGACTTCCGCATGCAGCCGGAAGACCTCGCCAAGTGGCACGTGCGGAATTCGGATGGCACGATGGTGCCGTTCTCCTCCTTCACCTCCACGCGCTGGACGTTCGGCTCCCCGCGACTCGAACGTTTCAACGGTTCGTCGGCGGTCGAGATACAGGGTCAGGCCGCGCCGGGGGTGAGTTCGGGCGACGCGATGAACGCGATCGACGAGCTCGTCGCCCAGCTTCCCGCCGGCTATGGCCATGAATGGATCGGCCTGTCGAAGCAGGAGCAGCTCTCCGGCGATCAGGCGACCACGCTCTACGCCATCTCCGTGCTGGTCGTGTTCCTGTGCCTTGCCGCGCTCTACGAGAGCTGGTCGATCCCCTTCGCGGTCCTGCTTTCGGTGCCCATCGGCATCTTCGGCGCGCTGGTGGGCGCTCATCTGTTCGGCCAGACCAACGACGTCTATTTCAAGGTCGGCCTGCTCACCACCATCGGCCTCGCCGCGAAGAACGCGATTCTGATCGTGGAGTTCGCGATCGAGCGCCAGCAGCACGGCTTGGGGCTGATCGAGGCCACGCTCGACGCCGCGCGCCAGCGCCTGCGCCCGATCCTGATGACCTCCTTCGCCTTCATCCTCGGCGTGATGCCGCTGGCGATCGCGAGCGGGGCCGGCTCGGGGGCGCAGAACGCCATCGGCATCGGCGTGATGGGCGGCATGATCGCGGCCACCGTTCTCGGCGTCTTCTTCGTGCCGCTGCTCTTCGTCACCGTGCGCCGCATCTTCGGGCGCGGTGACAAAACGGCCACGGATGCGGGTCCGGAAACGGACGGACACACATCATGACGGGTAACGAGGCCGTGAATCACCTACACTCCCCGCCTGTTGTCCGCCTTAGCCGGAACCGCCTCATGATCGTACGCCATGCCGCCTTCCGCTCCGACCTGCCGCTGGCGCGGCTTTCCGCCGCCCTGCTTCTGGCGACGGCGCTCGCCGGATGCGCGGTGGGGCCGGACTACAAGGCGCCCAACCTCGTCCTGCCGGCCAAATGGGGCACCACCCACAAGACCACCCTTGCGGATGGCGCCAACCCGGCGAACCAACCCCCTCAGCTCGCGCGCTGGTGGGAGCGGCTCAATGACAAGACACTGAACAGCCTCGTCGAGGAGGCTGTCGTCGGCAATCTCGACGTCGCCAGCGCCAAGGCCCGCGTGCGGGAAGCACGGGCGAGCCGCAAGCAGGCCCTCGCCTCCCTCGCTCCGACGCTCGACGGCTCCGGCAGCTACCAGCGCGGGAAGAGCGCGGGCGGCAGCGAGGGAGACGCATTCAATGGCGGCCTCGACGCGAGCTGGGAGCTGGACCTGTTCGGTGCCAATCGCCGCACGGCGGAAGCTGCCAAATACGGCCTCGACGCCGCCGAGGAAGACCTGCGCAACACGCTGCTCACCCTCATCGGCGATGTCGCGACCTCCTATATCGAGGCGCGCGGCTATCAGGCCCGCCTGGCGCTGGCCCAGCGCACCGCACAGTCGCAGCGCGAGACGGCCGGTCTCACCCGTACCAAGTTCCAGGCGGGCTCGGCCTCTGCAGTGGATGTCGCCAATGCCGAGGGGCAGGCGGCGAGCACGGAAGCCAACATCCCCGAGCTGCGTTCCGCCTTCCAGCAGACGGTGCACGAGCTCAGCGTCCTGCTCGGCCTACCGCCGGCAACGCTGAACGAGCGCCTTGCGCGCAGCGCGCCGATCCCGACGCCTCGCTTCCCGATACCGACCGGCGTGCCGGCGAACGTGCTGCTGTCTCGCCCCGACGTCCGTCTCGCCGAGCGCCAGCTCGCCCAATACACCGCCCGCGTCGGCGCGGCGGAGGCGGCGCGCTACCCGGATGTGAGCCTGACCGGCGACATCTCGACCGCCGGCGTCAAGGTCGGCGATCTCGGCAAGAGCTCGAGCATCAGCTGGAGCTTCGGCCCCTCGGTCAGCGTGCCGATCTTCAACGCCGGCTCGCTGCAGGCAGCGGTGGAATATGCGCAGGCCCAGCGCGACGAATATTTCATCGCCTACCGCGCCTCGGTGCTCGCCGCGCTGCAGGATGTCGAGAATGCCAATGTCGCGATGCAGCAGGAGCGCATCAAGAACCGCAGCCTCGCCTCCTCGGCCGCCTCGTATCGGCAGGCCACCTCGCTCTCGCGCTCGCTCTACCAGTCCGGATCGTCGAGCTTCCTCGACGTGCTCGACGCCGAGCGCTCGCTCTATTCGGCGGAGGATTCCTACCTTGCCAGCCGCGTCGCCATCGCCACCGACTATGTGGCGCTGAACAAGGCGTTGGGAGGTGGCTGGCCGGGCACGGTCGACACCCGCACCCCGGACGTGGTCGACCAGATGGGTCCGCGCTTCGTAAGCTCCGACTGGGCCGAGAGGTTCGCCGGCCGGCAATAGGCGGCAACGCGGCCTAAGGTGCACAATCGTTCCGGCCGGGAGATGCCATCCGGCCGGAAGCCCCTTAACGATGGTGCATTCCACCACCGGGACAACGCCATGCCTATCACCGCGCCGCTTCCGCCGGATGTCACATTCGCCGATGTCGAGGCCGCCGCGGTTCGCATTGCCGGGGCGATCGCGCATACGCCCTTCGTGCAGTCCGAGACCCTCTCCGCCAAGCTCGGGGCGGAGATCTGGCTGAAGTTCGAGAATCTGCAATTCACCGCCTCGTTCAAGGAGCGCGGCGCGCTGAACAAGCTACTGACGCTGAGCGCCGCCGAGAAGGTGCGCGGGGTGATCGCGGCTTCGGCCGGCAACCATGCGCAGGGCGTCGCCTACCACGCGCGGCGCACCGGCGTTTCCGCCACCATCGTGATGCCGACCACCACGCCCAACCTCAAGGTCGAGCGGGTGCGCGAGCACGGTGCACGGGTGGTGCTGCACGGCGCGGACTTCGCCGAAGCCGCCGCCGAGATGTTGCGGCTCGCGCAGGTCGAAGGCCTCACGATCGTCCACCCCTTCGACGATCCCGCCATCATCGCCGGGCAAGGCACCGCGGCGCTCGAAATGCTTCGCGCCGTGCCCGATCTCGACATGCTGGTTGTGCCGATCGGCGGTGGCGGGCTGATCTCCGGCGCCGCGGTCGTCGCCCGCGCTATGCGGCCCGATCTACGCGTCGTCGGCGTGCAGTCGGAGATCTTCCCGGGCATGGCACGCGCAGCGAAAGGCTTTATCGGCGAGCCGGCGCCGGGCTCGACGGTGGCGGAAGGCATCGCGGTGAGCGAGCCGGGTCGCCTCACACGCCGCATCGTCGCCGCCGGGGTGGACGACATCGCGGTGGTGAGCGAAGACGCCATCGAGGAGGCGATCGCCCTGCTGCTGGGTATCGAGAAAACACTGTGCGAAGGCGCCGGCGCGGCCGGCATCGCAGCGATGATCGCGCAGCCGCCGCTATTTGCCGGCCAACGGGTTGGCGTCATTCTTTCGGGGGGCAACATCGACACCCGGGTGCTGGTCGCGGTTCTCCAGCGTCACCTCACCCGCGCCGGGCGCATGGTGCGCATCCGCGCGGAACTTCCCGACCATCCCGGCGCGCTGGCGCGGTTGACCGCGACCGTCGCGGCCCACGGCGGCAATATCTACGAACTGCGCCACGAGCGGCTGGCGGCCACCAGCCGTGCCAAGGAAAGCTCCGTCTCGCTCGACATCGAACTGCGCAACCCTTCCGATCTTTCCGGCCTCATGAGCCGTCTTGCCGAAGAGGGCTTCCGCGCCCGGCAGGATGCGTTCTGACGCGCTATCCCGAGGGCTGTGCGTTCGGATCCTCGTCCTCGCCGACGGGCGGCAGCATGCCGGTGCCCGGCGTCGCATCGGGATTGGTGAGATGCGGTTGTGCGTGCGGGCCGGCCGGCGGCACGTCGGGCTTCCGGCCCGGAGGCGTCTCCGGCTTCGCATCGCTGCCGCTCTGGATCCTGTCGTCATCTGTCATGTCGGCCTCCTGATCCAGTCCGAGGGGCACGCCCCTCACCGTTAAGGAACCGACGCAGACGGCCACGGGTTCCGTTCAGGCCTTCGACACCCGCCAGACGCAGTCGCCGACATCGTCCACCACCAGGAGGCCGCCACGCCGGTCCACGATGACACCCACCGGCCGGCCCAGCGCCTTGCCGTCGACCCGGAAGGCTCCGAGAATCTCCTCCGGCGGGCCGGACGGCTTGCCGTCAGCGAAGGGTACGAAGATCACCCGGTAGCCGGAGGGCGGGTTGCGATTCCACGAGCCGTGCTGGCCGATGAAGGCGCCATGGGTGAAGCGCTCGCCGAAGCGGCTGTCATCGACGAAGGTGAGGCCGAGCGAAGCGGTGTGGCAGCCCAGCGCATAGTCCGGCTTCAGCGCCCGCGCAACGAGATCGGGCAGCTGCGGCTTCACCCGCTCGTCCACGACCTTCCCCCAGTAGGAATAAGGCCAGCCATAGAAGGCGCCGTCCTTCACCGAGGTCATGTAATCGGGCACGAGGTCGTCACCGATTTCGTCGCGCTCGTTCACGCTGGTCCAGAGTTCACCGGTTACCGGGTTCCAGTCCATGCCGACGGGGTTGCGAAGGCCACCGGCGAAGACGCGGCGCGCGCCGGTTGCGATGTCGACCTCGAGGATGGCCGCACGGTCGACCTCCTCCTCCATGCCGAACTCGGCGACGTTCGAATTCGAGCCCACGCCCACATAGAGCTTGGTGCCCGCCTTGTTGGCGACGAGGCTCTTGGTCCAGTGGTGGTTGCGCCCGGCGGGCAGGTCGCAGATCTTCACCGGCGCGGCGGTGATCCGCGTCGCGCCCGGCTCGTAGGGAAAGCGCACCAGCGCATCCGCATTGGCAACGTAGAGGTGCTCACCCACAAGTGCCATGCCGAAGGGCGAGGTCAGCCCTTCGAGGAAAGCGAAGCACTGCTCGGCGATGCCGTCGCCATCCGCGTCGCGCAGCAGCGAGATGCGGTTCGCGCTCTTCACCCCCGCCCCGGCCCGCACCATGACGAAGCTCTGCGCCCACCAGCGCAGCGAGAACACGCCCGCCGGGCTCGGCGGTGCCGCGCTCTCGGCGCAGAGGACATCGCCGTTGGGCAGCTCATAGACCCAGCGGGGATGGTCGAGATCGGTAGCGAAGGCCTCCACCTTGTAGCCGGCGAGCGGCACTGGCTTCTGCCCGGCCCCCCACCCCACCGCCGGAGCTATCTTCATGACCGGGATAAGGGTCGGCTTCGGCTTGGGCAGGCTTGGCGCAGCGCCATAGCCCTCGCTCTCGACCAGCGCCGGCTGCTTGCGCAGATCGGTGAGGAAATGCGCCACGCCGGTGACGCAGGCGCCGAGAAAACCGCTGATCTTGACGTAATTCGCCATGCCACACCCCACTGCCTAAACCTTGTACGTTGATCACAGAAAAGGCGACGGCCGGCAATGCCCTCTTGGACGGAGAGGCGCGCCGTCGCAACGGGAGCCTTTTATCGACGGGGACGTTGACCCGTCGCCGCAATCGGAAAATGCTCCGGGCTACAGGAATCCGCGTCGCGTTCCTGTCCATCGGGCGGAAGCTGCGAAGGAAGGAGAAACCACGCCATGCCGCTTGTCGCCATGTCCGACGGTTGCCGCGTGCATTACGACATCATGGGCCGCGGCGCGCCGGTGGTGCTCATTCCCGGCCTTGGCGGCGACGGGCGGTTCTGGGAGCCGGTCGCGGAGCGGCTGGTCCATGGCTTCATGTTGATCGTCGTCGATCATCGCGGCGCCGGTCGCAGCGATCGCCCGCTCGGTCCTTACAGCATCGAGCGCATCGCCGCTGACGTGCTTGAGATCATGAATGCCGAGGAGGTCCACCGCGCTCACCTCGTTGGCCATTCGACCGGCGGAGCCATCGTGCAGACGCTGGCGCTCGATGCCGCAGAGCGCGCGGATCGCATCGTCATCAGCGGGAGCTGGGCGCGGCCGGATGCGCGCTTCCGCATGCTGTTCCAGGCCCGCCTCGCCTTGCTGGAAGCGAACCAGCCGGAGATTTACCAGGCCTTCACCCATGTGCTCGGCTATTCGGCGGAGTGGCTCGCCAGCCATGAGCACGGGTTGGACGGCGCGGTGGAGCGGGCACGCGCCGCGCTTGCGCCGCTTGATGTCACCGCCGCGCGGTTGCGCATGCTGCTGGCCTTCGACCGGGCGGGCGAGATCGGCCGCATCGCTGCGCCCACCCTCGTGCTGGGTGCGCTGGATGACGAGATGGTGCCCTATGCCCATTCGCTGCGGATCGCCGAGGCGATACCTAGCGCGCTGCTGGATTCCATGGCCGGCGGCCACTTTTTCCCCCGGACCGATCCGCACCGCTTCGCCGAGCTGGTGCGCGGCTTTCTGGTTGGCTGAAGCCGCCTCAAACGAACAGAGCCGCCCGGGGGCGGCTCTGTGTCAACCGGCGCGATGCCGCGCGATCAGCGGCGTGAACCGGTCAGCCACGCAATGAGCGGATTGGAAGTCGGAGCAGACGGGTTCTGCAACCGGTCCACGACCACCATCTGGGTGACGTCGCCGCGCTTATAGGCCGCCAGGAATTTCTCATATTCGCGGAATGACACGCAGCCATTGGAATCGCCCCGCGCACCGAGCATGTAGGTGTGGCTCAGAATGCCGTCGCGGCCATACATCTTGCCATCGCCGACCGGCGTCATCCGCAGCGCCTCGACACCGTGGAACAGCGATTCGCGCATGCTGAGCTTGTAGGTGTTCGGCGGGGTCGGGCCACGCATCTTCACATGGATGTAGCGCGGATTGTCGAACATCTCGCCATAGCCGGAATGGGCTTCCAGCTTGGCGCCGCCCGGAAGGTAAACGGTCTTGGCGGAAATGTCGTAGAGCGCGTAGCGGTCGCCACGGCCAGGAATCCGCGCTTCGGCCAGACCCGAGGAGAGCGGGCCGGTGGGCAGCGGCTTATCCGCCGGGGTCGCGGCCGCGACCTTGGGCGGCGCGTTGTCCGGCTCGGCCGCGGCGTCGAGATCGTCCGGGCGCGGCGGCGGCGCAACGGCGAGCCGCTCCTGCGCGGAAGGATCGTCCGGCGTGTCGTTGGCATTGAGACGTCCGGCCGCCACCAGCGGATTGGTTGCCGGCAGGGGTACGGTGCGCGCCGTCTTCACGACCGGCGAGGGAATCGGCACCGGGATCACCGCGAGATGCGACGCGCCCGGCTGGGGAATGTCCGCTTCCTGCATGTCGAAAGGCTCGTCGCCGGAAACCGGGCCGAGCGAAGCCGAGACGAAGGGAGCCACGGGACGGGACCCCGGTTCCGGTGTGGCAGGCGCCGCCGCAACACGGACCGGAACCTGCAGGGCGGAACTGAAGAGCCAGCCCGAAGGCAGGGAGACGATTCCGACGGCGCGATAATTGCCGATGTCGGAAACGCTCGGAACGGGCGGCACGTCGCGCACCGCGACGTGCGGGGGAACCATTGCCGGCTGCTGTGTATTGATACGGGGCTGGGTTGCCGGATCGGGCGCCGCGGCGAAGGAGACCATACCGGTCGCCGCCGCGCCGAACAGCAATGCGCCGCCCACCAGACCGACGCCGACCAGACTGGCCACGGCGATTCGCGCGGGAGACCGCTCTGGTGCGGCGGGTGAGAAGGCGTGTGTGGCCGTAATCGTCATGGTCCTCACAGTGCGACAAGAGTCGCGAGCCGGCGGGCACGCGAAGCTTATCAATCCTGCCCCTGCGGTCAATTCGCTCCCGTAGCAGAACATTCCGCTACGTCCGCGCGCCGCGATTACCACACGGCGTGTCGCCGATCCACCGGTCGACCGAAGCGAAGGATAAGGGCGGTTTGGGCAACAATGTCTTAACGCGCCGCAACAGCGAACATGACGTGGTGACCATATTGCCAGGCAGCGAGGTGCACGAGCCTTGCGGTTTTCCTGTGGCCGGGGCAGTCGCCCCCGAATCGTAACGCCCTTCACGATTCCGTGATCATATGGGCGCGAACCGGGCTCTGACACCGTTCGGATAAAGCTGCGCCTATCGGGGTGCCGCTTCCCCTACCCGGTTGCTGCGGGAGCGGCCTTGGTGAGCGCGGTCGCAGGGAACAGCCCGGCGAGGGGTTCGTTCTTAACCCGACCCGCGCACGTCGCGTCAGGGTGCGCCCCAACCGAGGACACGCCATGAAAGACCTGAACGAGCTCTTCGTGCACCTGCTCAAGGACGTCTACTATGCCGAGCGCCAGATCCTGAAGGCGCTGCCCAAGATGGCCAGGACGGCCGCGACCCCAGAGCTGAAGAAAGCCTTCGAAAATCACCGGACCGAGACCGAAGGCCAGGTTGAACGCCTGCAGCAGGTCTTCGAGATGATCGACAAGCCTGCTCGCGGCATCAAATGCGAGGCCATCGAGGGGCTGGTCGAGGAAGCCAAGGAAGTGATGGACGAGGCAGAGACGCCCGAAGTCATGGATGCCGGCCTTCTGGCCTCCGCGCAGGCGGTGGAGCATTACGAGATGGCCCGCTACGGCACGCTGATCGCCTGGGCCAGCCAGCTCAACATGCCGAAGGCCGTGCGCCTTCTGGAGCAGACGCTGGCGGAGGAGAAGAAGGCCGACGAGCTCCTCACCAATATCGCCATGCAGAGCGTGAACAAGAAAGCGGCGTGATGCGTTAGCAGGCAGGGCGGACGTTCCTTCCACGCCGGACGAAGCCCTACCTCCCTCCCCAGACTGGCCGGGCGCAGGCGCGTCCGGCCTTTTCCTTATGACCTCAGATCCTTCGTTCGGTTAGGAGCGGCGTACCGTCCGACGATGCGGGCGAGAATTTCCGCGCGCGCTGCCGGTGATCGCGTGCCCTTCAACTCATCCGCGAAGCCCCTCAGCGCGCCTTCCTCGAAAGCGGTGACGACGGCCGCGTGCACATAGGAGGTGCGGCACACGCTGGGCGTGTTCGCCAGCGTTTCCGCGACCGAGGCCACCGCCTTCACCACCTGTGAACGCCGCGCCCGCACGCTGCCAGCCGGGGCTGCGGCGGCCAGCAGCTCCAGTGCGCTGACCGAGGCGACCAGCGTGCGGAAATCCTTCAGCGAGAGAGGACAGCCGGCGATCCGCTTGAGAAACGCATTCACCTCCCCCGCGCGCACTGGATGCAGGGCACCATCCTCGCCGCGATACTGGAACAGCCGACGCCCGGGCAACGCCAGCAGCGCGCGCATCACGATCACGAAGCGCGGATTACAGATCTCCTTCACCACCTTTTTTCCACCCTTGGCGGTGAAGCGCAGCGTGACGCGGCCCTCGACGATCTTCACATGCGACTTCAGCAGCGTCGTCGCCCCGCGGGTGCCGTGCTCGCGGGCATAGGATTCGCTGCCTGCCCGGATCGCCGTCAGCGCGACGAGTTCCAGCACGGCGGCATAGGTGAAATCCCGGCCCTCCCCGCCCGCCCCGAGATGGCGGCCAATGGCGCGGCGAATGGTGGGGAGCGCCTGCGCCAGAGCATTGAGCCGACGCGCCTTCAGCGCCTCGCGCACCTGGGTCCACGCGGGATGGTAGCGGTATTGCAGCCGCCCGGCCGCGTCTTCGCCCACCGCCTGCAGGTGGGCCTGCGGATCGGCCGCGAAACGGACCTTTTCATAGGCCGGCGGCACGGCGAGCGCGCGCAGGCGGCGCACGGTGTCGCTATCCCGGATCGGCCGACCATCGGCATCGCGAAAGCTGAATCCGGTTCCCGCCCTGCGCCGGCTCAGGACGAGATCCTGCGGCCCGACCAGCACCAGCCCATGCGAGCGGGCGAGGCTTCGGATGAGGGAGATCCTGCGCATCGGGCAATGTCCTCAAGGCGGGATGATCCCGGCCTGTCGGAAAGCGAAACGCTCCCTCCGCTCCGCCGGTTCCTCCCCGCGCGGAAGCGTGACCACCCTCACTCGCCGATCGCCACCCCCTCGCGGCGCGGATCCGCGGCGCCGATCAGGCCGTCCGGCGTGATCTCTATGGCTTGCACCCCGGATGTCATCTCGGCCGTCTTCACCGCGAAGCCCATCGCCTTCAGCGGCTCTGACAGCGCGACGGCCGGCGTACCGGCCTCGATTTCCACCGCATCGAAGCGGGCGAGGATGTTGGGCGCGGCAATGGCGTCGGCGAAGCCCATGCCCCAGTCGAGATGCGCGATCAGCGTTTTCGCCACATAGCCGATAATCTGGCTGCCACCCGGCGAGCCGAGAGCGGCGACGGGGCGGCCGTCCTTCAGCACGATGGTCGGCGTCATGGAGGAACGCGGCCGCTTGCCGGGCTCGACCCGGTTGGCGATCGGCACGCCGTTCTCCTGGCTGCGGAAGGAGAAATCGGTGAGTTCGTTGTTGAGCAGGAAACCGCCGACCATGAGCCGGGAACCGAAGCCGTTCTCGATGGTGGAGGTCATGGAGACGACATTGCCTTGTGCGTCCACGACGACCAGGTGGGTGGTCGAGGGCAGCTCCAGCGCGGCATCGTCGGCCCGCGGCTCGGCCATGGCATGGTCCCAGCGCGGTTCGCCGGGCGCGACTTCCGGCAACGCGTCACCGCTCCTCAGCAGGCCCGAGCGGGCGGCGATGTACTCCGACGCCAGCAGCCCGCGCGTCGGCATCGGCACGAAATCGCTGTCGGCCATGTAGCGGCCGCGATCGGCGAAAGCGAGCCGCGAGGCATTTGCGATGAGCCGCCAGGCTTCCGGCGACTGCGGGCCCAGCGCCTTGAGATCGAAAGGCTCCAGCATGCCGAGGATCTGGCCGAGCGTCAGCGCGCCGGACGATGGCGGCCCCATGCCGCAGATATCGAGTCCGCGATAGGGCGCGCAGACCGGCCCGCGCTCCTTCACGCGGTAGGCGGCGAGGTCCTCCATGGCGAGCACGCCGGGATTGCCCGTCGCCTCGCGCACGGTGCGCACGATTTCGGCAGCGAGCGGACCGGTATAGAAGGCGCGGGACCCGTCCTTCGCCAGCGCGCGCAGCGTCTGCCTATAAGCAGGGTTCGCCAGCACGCTCCCGGCCGCGCGGGGACTGCCGTCGGCATTGAAGAAATAGGCCGCGGTCGGGCCGAACCGCTTCAGCGCGTCGCCCTCCCCGGCAATGAGGCCGGCGAGACGCGGCGAGACCACGAATCCCTCCTCCGCCATGTGGATCGCGGGATCGAACAGCGACGCCCAACCAAGCCGCCCGAAGCGTCGATGCACGCTCTCCAGCAGCGCGGGAATGCCGGGCGTGCCGACCGAACGCCCGCCGACAACCGCCTCCATGAAGGCGAGCGGCTCGCCCTTTTCGTTCTGGAACAGCGTCGGCGTCGCGGCGGCGGGAGCGGTTTCGCGAGCGTCGAACGTGGTCAGGGCCTTTGCGTCATTGTCCCAGTAGACGAGGAAGGCGCCACCCCCAAGCCCGGATGATTGCGGCTCCACGAGCCCGAGCACGAGCTGCGCCGCCACCACGGCGTCGATCGCGCTGCCGCCCCGCCGCAGCACGTCCGCGGCCGTTTCGCTGGCACGGGGATTGGCGGTCGCGACCATCCAGTGCCGCGCCTCGACGGGGGGCTTGGCAGCAATGGCGCTGCCGCGCTCCGGCACCACGGTGTCCGTCGCCTGCTGGGCAGCGACGGGGGTGGCGAGCACGGCGATTCCCAGCAAGACCGCCGCCCGCATAAGCCTGAAAGGGCGTGTGGCGGAGCGGTGAAGGGCGGGGCGAAGCGGCGTCGGCTCGGCGTTTGCTCGCATCGAACGATCCTCCGGAAACGGGTGCCTATATCCTGCCCACGCTTCGGCAATGCACAAAAAATGTCGCGCCGTAACCGGATGTGAAGCGGGATGGGGTGACGAATCGCGAAAAGGGGATAATCTCCTAGATGTCGTCAACAACCGAAAGGAGGTGATCCAGTGTCTGATCGTCTTGATCTGCGGTCGTCGGTATTCTCGGCCTGGACACTTGCCTCTTGCGAGGTCCGCGCCGCCTGATGCGACGCTTCGCGCCGTCCTTGTGACGGTTACCGGGCCGGACCGCGGTCTGACATGGGAAGGGCTGTCCGCGAGGACAGCCCTTCCTACTTGATAACCACCCTCTAGTCTTCGCGAGTGCAGCCTGAAACCGATCCTCATCTATGTCGATGCCGACGCCTGCCCGGTGAAAGCGGAAATCTTCAAGGTGGCCGAACGGCATGGCGTGAAGGTGCTGCTGGTCGCAAATTCTTATATCGCCGTGCCCTACGGGATCGAGGCCGAGCGGGTGGTGGTCGGTGCCGGGCTGAATGTCGCCGATGACTGGATTGCCGAACGTGCCGTCGAGGGCGATGTGGTGATCACCGCCGATGTCCCGCTCGCCGCCCGCTGCGTCGCCGCGGGGGCCGAGGTCATCGCCCCGAATGGCCGGCCCTTCAGCACTGCGTCCATCGGCATGCAGTTGGCCACCCGCAATCTGATGCAGGACCTGCGCGATGCCGGCGCGATTACCGGCGGTCCGCGCGCCTTCGCACCGCGCGACCGTTCGGAGTTTCTGCAGGCGCTCGATCGCGCGCTGGTGCGGCTGAAACGAAAGGGCTTCCCGGCGCGTTGATGCCTGAAACGGGGATAATGCCATGCTGCAGGCGTGCCTGAACGGCTCTCGGGGCAAGGAATTCCACGAGGCGACTCCGCTTACACCGGACGATCTCGCCCGCGACGCAACGCGCGTCGTGGACGCGGGCGCCACCGAGCTTCATCTTCACCCGCGCAACGCAGGAGGCGCCGAGACGCTGGCCCCCGTCGAGGTTGCCGCCGCGCTCGACGCGGTGCGCGCCGCGGTGCCCGGCATCCCTATCGGTCTCTCCACCCATGCCGGCATCGCCCCTGGTGGCCAGGGCCGACTCGATGCGGTGGCAGCGTGGCGCACGAAGCCAGACTACGTATCGGTCAACCTCATCGAGGACGACGCATCGGAGATGATCGCCCTGTGCCTGTCGCGCGGCATCGGTGTGGAGGCCGGCATCTGGAGCGTGGCCGATGCCGAGCGTTTCGTGAAGCTGCCCGAGGCCCGCAAATGCCTGCGTATCCTCATCGAGATCAACGAGCAGGACGTCGCGGAAGGCCTCGCCGCCGCCGCCGCGATCCGGCTCGTGCTGGCGCGGGCGAGCCTCGACGTACCGATCCTGCAGCACGGTTTCGAAGCCAGCGTCTGGCCGCTCTACCAGGACGCGCTCATGCGCGGCCTTGACGGGCGCATCGGGCTGGAGGACGGCCGCGACCTGCCCGACGGCATGATCGCGAAGGATAATACCGACCTCATCAAAGCTGCGTTCCGCCTCTCTCGCCAGCCGCCGAACCTGCCGCCGGAAGTAACGCCCTCCATCGCGCGCGGCTGAGGAACGAATGCCGGCGCCAGCTTAATTGGAGTCGGTCGGAATCATCGTGGCGACCTGCCGGTCTTTGTCGAGCGCGCTCGCGCCCAGCCCGGCCGCCACACCTTCCCGGTCCGCCATGGGCCGGTTCTGGCTCATCTTGCGCTTGCCTTCTAGGCGCGTGATCGGCAGCCGCATGCCGACAATCCCTTTCAATTGCGCCCGCACGAAAGCGTCCGGTGCATCGGCGACCGACCACGGCTCGGCGCGCGGCTGCTCATGGAGATCGGTCAGCCGCGTTACCGCCTCGCGCAGGCGCGTCTCGTCCTCGAAAAATTCGACCGCGCCATAGGCATGGACCGCCGCGTAGTTCCAGGTCGGCACGACCTTGCCGTGCTCCTGCTTCGAAGCGTACCAGGACGGCGTGACGTAGGCGTCAGGGCCGGAGAAGATCACCAGCGCCTCAGCCAACGGTTGCAGTCTCCACTGCGGATTTGCCTTGGCGACATGGCCGTAGAGCACCCCGTGCGGTCCTTCGGTCTCGTCGAGATAGAGCGGCAGCGGCGTGGCCAGCAGACCCTCGGCAGTGGCCGTGACCAACGTTGCCAGACGCACCTCGCGGATCATCTGGCGCAGGATAGCCGGGTCGTCTTCGCGGAAGGCGGGCGGAGTGTACATCGGGTCATCGACCTTGGCGCGGGGATGAGCGCAGCATAACCTGCGCTGATCCCCCGGTCATTCCATTCGCGGTCGCGTGGATCAGCTGGCGCGCGCGTGGATCAGCCCGAGTTCCGAAGCCCCGCCGAAATGCCGTTGATCGTGAGCTGGATGCCCTGCAGCACCTTCTCGTCGGTGTCGTTGCCGCGATAAGCGCGCAACAGGCCGACCTGCACATGGTTCAGCGGGTCGATATAAGGAAACCGGTTGCGGATGGAGCGGTCAAGCATCGGATTGCTGGCCAGCAGCTTGTCCTGCTGCGAGATGGCCAGCAGCGACTTGATGGCTGCACTATGCTCGGCGCGGATGCGGCCGAAGATCGAGTCCCGCAGTTCCACGTCCTCCACCAGCTCCGCATAGCGCGAGGCGATGGCGATGGAGCTCTTTGAGAGCACCATGTCCATATTGGAGAGCTGGGTGCGGAAGAACGGCCATTCCCGGTACATCTCCTGCAGCAGCGGCAGGCCGTCCGGGTGCTTCTCCAGCCAGGAACCGATTGCGGTGCCGAACCCGTACCAGCCCGGCAGCATCAGCCGGCACTGCGCCCATGAGAACACCCACGGAATGGCGCGCAGATCCTCGATCCGCCGCGTCTTTTTGCGTGAGGCGGGACGCGAACCGATATTCAGCGTCGCGATCTCGTTGATGACGGTCGATTCCCAGAAATAATCCTCAAAGCGCGGGGTCTCGTAGACCAGCGCCCGATAGGCCTTGAAGGCGGCATCGGAGAGCGCCTCCATGACGGTGAGATATTCCTCGCGTGGCGCCTTGGCATCGCCGGAGAGCAGGGTCGCCTCCAGCGTGGCGGAGGCGAGGATCTCCAGATTGGCGCGGCCCACAGCGGGATTGGAGTATTTGGACGAGATGATCTCGCCCTGTTCGGTGATGCGGATAAGCCCCTGCACCGCCCCGCCCGGCTGGGCGAGGATGGCGTCGTAGCTCGGCCCGCCGCCGCGGCCGACCGAACCGCCGCGGCCGTGGAACAGCCGCAGCCGCACGCCGTGGCGCTTGAACACCTCGATCAGTTCGATCTCGGCCTTATAGAGCTCCCAGCCCGATGTGACGAAGCCGCCATCCTTGTTGCTGTCGGAATAGCCGAGCATCACCTCCTGCATCGCGCCGCGGCTGTCGACCAGCTTGCGGTATTCCGGCAGACGGAACATCTGCTCCATCACCTTGGCGGAGTTGCGCAGGTCCTCGATGGTCTCGAACAGCGGCACGATGTTCACGGCCGAGGTGCCGGCGGGATCGACGAGACCGACCTCCTTCAGCAGCAGCGCCAGCTCCAGCATGTCCGAGACGCCCTCGGCCTTGGAGATGATGCAGGTCTGGATCGCCTCCGGGCCGTAGATCTGGTGGATGCGCGCGCAGGTACGCAGCATGTCCATCTCGCCGACCGTCTCGTCCGAATAGGTCGCGAAGGGCGAGGTCAGGGGGCGCGCCGTCGCCAGCTCACGCAGCAGCAGCGAGATGCGCGCGCCTTCGCCCAGCTCCTTGTAGTTTGTGCCCGGCGCCGCGATCTCGAACAGCTCGGCGACGCAGCGCTCGTGCACGTCGGAATTCTGGCGTGAATCGAGGATGGCGAGGTGGAAGCCGAAGCAGTCCACCGCCCGCCGCAGCGAACGCAGCTTGCCGCGCGCAATGGCAGCCGAGCGGTGCTTGCGCAGCGATTGGTCGATGATGTCGAGATCGGCCTTCAGCTCGGCGGCCGAGGCATAGGGCTCCACCGGAGGCTTCGCGGTCACGCCGACCAGATCGGCGATCTCCAGCTGGAACGTGGTCGCCCTGAGGCGTTCGGCGATGACCTGCGCGGCGGCGCGATAAGGTTCGTTGCGGCGCGCCTGTGAGATGGCGGGCATCTGGTCGATGAGCGCCAGAAGTTCGTCGGAGACATCCACCCGGATGGTGCTGATCGACAGCTCCGAGCCGAGCGCCTTCAGCTCGTCCAGATAGAAGGAAATCGCGGTGGAGCTCTGCCGGCGCATGGTCTGCGCCGTCACCGCGGCGGTGACGAAGGGGTTGCCGTCGCGATCGCCGCCGATCCAGCTTCCGATGCGCAGGAAGGAACCGATCTCGTCCGGCGGTCCGGGAACCGCGCCCTCCCCGCCTTCCAGCAAGGCAAGCTTGTCCTCCAGCGCCGCATAGACGCGGGGCAGCTGACGCAGGAAGGTGTAGTCGTAATAAGCGAGGCCGTTGGTTACCTCGTCCAGCACCGTGAGCTTGGTCCGGCGCAGCAGGTTGGTTTGCCACAGCGTCACCACACGGCGGCGCAGTTCCTCGTCGATGTCGGCGAGTTCTTCCGGCGTGGGGTCTATCCGGGTACGCTCGGCCAGAAGCTGGGCGATCCGCATTTCATGGGTCAGCGTGGCACGGCGGCGGACCTCGGTCGGGTGCGCGGTCAGCACGGGCGAGGCCAGGGCGCCGGCAAAGAACCTGCGCAGCTCGGCGGTGGAAACGCCGGCCTTCAGCGCATCGGCGAGCGCATGGGCGAGCGTGCCCGCGGCGGCATGGCCATTGGCGGTCTCGGCACGGGCGCGGCGCAGATTGTGCTGGTCTTCCGCAATGTTGGCGAGATGGGAGAAGTAGCTGAAGGCCCGCACGATGCTGATCGTATGGTCCGCCGGCAGGCTGGCGAGGATGGTCTCCAGCTCGTGACGCGCCGATTCGTCCTCCTCGCGGTGAAAACGGGTCGAGACCCGGCGCACGCGCTCCACAAGGTCGAAGATCGCGTCGCCCTCCTGATCGCGCAGCGTGTCGCCCAGCACGCGGCCGAGCATGCGTATCTCGTCGCGGAGCGACAGGTCGATGTCGGTATCCGCCTCGGGATCGGACGCAGGCGCCGGCATGGCGCCGGAGAGGGCAAGGGACATGGCTCGAGATCTCCGCTGACGGAAGCAACTTAGCAATTCGTATGCCGCAGGCGACACCCTCCTCAACTGCACCGCACACAGCCGAATTGTCGCCCCGCCTTCTCCCCGATCTGCCCCATCTGCGCCCCGAAGCTGAACGGATCTGCCCCTAATATGAACGGGAGGCTCAGGGGACGTTCAGCCGGCGGATGCGAAAAAGGTCGCACGTCGGAACGGCCCGAGTGATCGGCGACATATCGGAACAGCATTCGTCCCGACGCCGTTAGTGCCTTCAGGAGGTTGACATGGCTATGACGTTGCATCCCGCAGATACCACCCCGGCCGCGCCGGAGCGCGTTCTGCGTGTCGCGCCGCGTCTGTCGCGGACGACGGAAACCCTTGATTCGCAAGACCGTGCACCATTGCGTGCCGCCCTTTCCCGCCCGGGCGGGAAGGCCGTACCGGCCGGCTCCATCGCGGCACTCGAAACGCTGCTCGGCTTCTGATCACGTCCATCTGACGTCGGGGCACGTCTTTCGGGGATGACAAAACGGCACCCCCACCCCATATGGATGACGTTACGGCATGGGTGCCGTGGCGCGTGATGCACCGCAATATGGGGTGTCGCGGTATTTCGTTCCGGGGTGAATTGATGCTTCGCAGACTGTCTTCCCGCTCGGCGTTCCGCGTGGCGGTCGCGGCACTCGCTCTCGGCGCCGGCCTGATGGTCGCCGCCGATCTGGCTGAGGCGCGCGTCGGCCGCAGCGGCAGCTTCGGCAGCCGCGGAAGCCGGACATGGGCGGCGCCCGCACCGACGCCTACCGCGCCCACGGCACAGCCGATGCAGCGTTCGGCGACCCCGAATGCGCCGTCCTACGGCCAGACCGCGCCCGGCCTTGGCGCCGGAGCAGCCACCGCGGCGCGCCCCGGTGGATTTTTCAACCGCGGCGGACTGATGGGCGGCATCATGGGCGGCCTGCTCGGCGCCGGACTGTTCGGCATGCTGATGGGCGGCGGCTTCTTCTCCGGCCTCGGCAGCCTCGCCGGGATGCTCGGATTCATCCTCCAGGTCGTTCTGATCGTGGTCGCGATCCGCTTCGTCATGGGCTGGCTGCGCAACCGCAACCAGCCCTCCTATGCCGGCGGCGCGCGCCCGGACGCCATGGCCCGTGAGGGCTACCAGCCGCCACGTCCGACGCCGGCCGGCCTCGGCGCGAGCGGCGACACAGCCGGCGCCGCCGACCGCGCCGGCTTCAATACCGGCCCGCGCGGGCGTCCGCTGAAGCTCGCGGGATCCGATTTCGACGCGTTCGAGAGCCGGCTGACGCAGGTTCAGGAGGCCTATGGCCGCGATGACCGGCAAACCCTCGACCGCCTGCTGACGCCGGAAATGGCCCGCTATATCGGCGAGGAGCTCGACGACATGGAGCGCCAGGGCCTCGAAAACCATCTGTCCGACGTGAAGCTGCTGCAGGGCGACCTTTCGGAGGCGTGGAGCGAGAATGGGCACGACTACGCGACCGTCGCCATGCGCTACCAGCTGCGCGACACCATGGTGCAGCGCTCCAGCGGGCGCGTCGTGGAGGGTGACCCGGAGACTCTGCTGCAGGCCATCGAGTTCTGGACCTTCACCCGCCCGTCGGGCGGCGGCGAGTGGGTGGTGAGCGCCATCCAGCAGGCGTAACGATCGCTCACATGATGAAGCCGGCGGAACCTTCCGCCGGCTTTTTCATGTCTGCGCCTCACGACCGCGCCTGCGCAGGCGTCAAAGCGGGTCGCGGCCGTAGCTGTTGGTGCCTTCTGTGCCGCGGAACATGAACCACACAGTGACGATGATCGCGCCGATGCCGGTGAAGGTCAGCAGCAGCCACCAGCCGGTGCGGTCCAGGTCATGGAATCGGCGAATCGCCACTGTGATTGACGGCATCAGGAGAAAAAGGCCGAGCAGGCTCTGGATCGGCGTGAAAATGTGCGCGTCGCCATAGGCGAGCAGCGTATAGGGTCCGAACAGCGCCGTATCGACGATGCTCGCCACGGCATTCAGCAGGACGGTAAAAAGGACCCACCACCAATATTCCGAGCGCGGCGCCCGCCCGGTAATGCTGACATACTGGCCCAGCACGCTGGATATGGCCTGCGTAAAACCCATCTTCGATCCCCCAACCGAAAACGGCACCTTAGAGCCCTTTCCGATCCGGTGGAATCATCCCGTCGACAAGAAAGGGCTCCGGTTTCAAGTAAAGCGAAGCGCGCGCAGGATGGCGCATGCCGCGGCCATCGCCGCAGAATGGCGCACCGGAACGCTCACCGCTTCGGAGGTCGCCGCCCACCCTTTCGGTAGCCCTTGGTCATCGGATCCGGCCGCTCCGGTCGGGTCCAGCCATCGGCGCCGAGCGGCTCGGCGCGATCGGTGCCGGGGCCCATGTCGTCCAGCGAGGGCTTCATGACGCGGGAGCGCGGCAGGGGCAGGCCGTCATCGGGTTCATAGACCGCCTGCACCTCGTCCGCCCGCGCCGCGGCGCCGGAGGAGACGTGGCCCGGCGAGGACCGCGGACCCGATTTTCCACGCCCCCGCCCTTTCGGCTTGCCGGTCTCGCTCTCCGGCAGATTGGCGGCGGTGCCGTATTTGCGGGTGCCACGATAGCCACCGGTGCGATCGTCGATCGCCTCCTGCCGGGCGAGCGGATCGTCGGAAACGGCAAGCTCGGTGGCCTGAAGGCGCTTGATTTCGTCGCGCAGCCGGGCGGCCTGCTCGAAATCGAGGTCGGCGGCGGCCGCGCGCATGCGCTTTTCGAGATCCGCCATCACCGCCGCGAGATTGTGGCCATAGGCCGCCGGCGCTTCGGCAAGGCCGCTGTCGACCTGCACATGGTCGCGCTCATAGACGCTGTTGAGGATGTCGCCGATCGCCTTCTTCACGCTTTCCGGCGTGATGCCGTGCTCGGCGTTCCAGGCCATCTGCTTGGCGCGGCGACGCTCGGTTTCCGCCATCGCCCGCTCCATCGAGCCGGTGACGCTGTCGGCGTAGAGCAGCACCCGCCCGTCCACATTGCGCGCGGCGCGACCGATGGTCTGCACCAGTGAGGTCTCGGAACGCAGGAAGCCTTCCTTGTCGGCGTCGAGGATAGCGACAAGCCCGCATTCCGGGATGTCGAGCCCCTCGCGCAGCAGGTTGATGCCGACCAGCACGTCGAACGCCCCGAGCCGGAGGTCGCGAATGATCTCGATGCGCTCGATGGTGTCGATGTCGGAATGCATGTAGCGCACCCGCACGCCGTTCTCGTGCAGGTACTCGGTCAGGTCCTCCGCCATGCGCTTGGTGAGCACGGTGACCAGCGAGCGATAGCCCTTCTGCGCCGCCTGCCGCACCTCGCCGAGCAGATCGTCGACCTGGGTGCGTGCCGGACGCACCTCGACCGGGGGATCGACGAGGCCGGTGGGGCGGATCACCTGCTCGACGAAGACGCCGCCGGTGCGGTCCATCTCCCACGGCCCGGGAGTGGCGGAGACATGCACCGTCTGCGGGCGCATCGCCTCCCATTCCTCGAAGCGCAGCGGGCGGTTGTCCATGCAGCTCGGCAGGCGGAAGCCATATTCCGCCAGCGTTGCCTTACGGCGGAAGTCGCCGCGATACATCGCACCGATCTGCGGCACGGTGACGTGGCTCTCGTCAACGAAGATCAGCGCATTGTCCGGCACATATTCGAACAGCGTCGGCGGCGGCTCGCCGGGCAGGCGGCCGGTGAGCCAGCGCGAATAGTTCTCGATGCCGGCGCAGCTTCCCGTCGCCTCCATCATCTCGAGGTCGAAGGTGGTGCGCTGCTCCAGCCGCTGGGCCTCGAGGAAGCGGCCCATGGCGTTCAGCTCCTCCAGCCGCTGGCGCAGCTCGGCCTTGATGCCGGAAATGGCCTGGATCAGCGTCGGGCGGGGCGTGACGTAATGCGAATTGGCGTAGAGCTTGACGAACTTCAGCTCCTGCGACTTCTGCCCGGTCAGCGGGTCGAACTCCTGGATCGCCTCCACCTCGTCGCCGAACAGCGAGATGCGCCACGCCCGGTCCTCGTAATGGGCCGGGAACACCTCGATCACGTCGCCCCGCACCCGGAAGGTGCCGCGGCCGAAATCGCCCTGGATGCGCTTGTATTGCAGCGCCACGAGGTCGGCGAGAAGCTGGCGCTGGTCCACCCGCTCGCCCACCTCGACCTTGAGCGTCATCGAGGAATAGGTCTCGACCGAGCCGATACCGTAGATGCAGGACACCGAGGCGACGATGATGACGTCGTCGCGCTCCAGCAGCGCACGGGTCGCCGAGTGACGCATCCGGTCGATCTGCTCGTTGATCGAGGATTCCTTCTCGATATAGGTGTCCGTGCGCGGGACATAGGCTTCCGGCTGATAGTAGTCGTAATAAGAGACGAAGTATTCCACCGCATTGTCGGGGAAGAAGCTTTTGAACTCGCCATAGAGCTGCGCCGCCAGCGTCTTGTTCGGCGCCAGCACCAGCGCCGGGCGCTGCACCCGCTCGATGACGTTCGCCATGGTGAAGGTCTTGCCGGAGCCGGTGACGCCCAGCAGCACCTGGTCGCGCTCTCCCTCGCGCGCCGCCGCCACCAGTTCCTCGATCGCCTGCGGTTGGTCGCCGGCGGGGCTGTAATCCGACGTGATGACGAACTTCACGCCGCCTTCGGACTTCTCCGGCCGTGCCGGCCGGTGCGGCGCCCAGACCTGCCCGTCCACCTCCGGGCGCCCGCTCTCGATCAGGGCCGACAGCGCCGCCACCGTCGCCGAGGCGCCGGAGGTTGGCGCCACGCCGAGCTTCTCGGCGAGCTTGGGGTCGAGGGTCGCGGTGGGTGCGGGCTCGAAAGCGCGCTGCGAGCGCTCGCCGAAACCGCCGGGACGTGAAGCTTTGGCCATGGCGCGAATATGGGCCGGCGAAGGGCATAGGAAAAGGGGCGCGCGAACGACCGATCTGCTCAGAAGAACGGCAGCGGTCCCGGAAAACGGCCGATCGGCACGTGATGTGTCACCAGCCCCTCCTCCGCACTCCACCGGTGCAGCAGGAAGGCGGGCGGCTCAAGGAAGGAAACGCCCTCCTCCTCTCCCGTATCCAGCCTCAGGCCGATGGCGGTGCAGGTGCTCGGCGCCGTCATCAGCAGGGTGCCGCCGAAGCGGGCCTGCATCGCGCGGTGCACATGCCCGCACAGCACGCGCTCCACCTGCGGATGCCGTGCAATGACCGCCGCGAGTCGGACCTCGCCGAAGCAGCGATAGGCATCGATGCAGGATATGCCGCTGCGGATCGGCGGCTGGTGCATCATCAGGAGCGTCGGGCGCTCCGGCGCGGCGGCGAGCGTCGCCTCCAGCCAGCCGGCCGCCGCCTCGTCGACCACGCCGTGATGTTCGCCCGGCACCGTCACGTCGAGGCCGACGATACGAAGAGGCCCATGATCCACCGCGAAATGCAGCGACCCCTGCGCCGGCAGGTGGGCATGATCGGCGAAGGCCGCGCGGAAGGCGGCGCGCGCGTCGTGATTGCCGGGAAGCACCAGCAGCGGCGCCGGGAGCTGCGCGAGGAGGGTGCGGGCGAAGGCATAGTCCTCCGCGGTACCTTCTTCCACCACGTCGCCGGTCAGCAGCACCAGATCGGGCGCCGGCACCAACGTCCGCAGTTGCGCCACCGCCTGCGCGAACAGGGCATTGGAATCGACCAGTCTCTGATAGAGCCGGCCGGCAGGGCGCAGATGAGGATCGGAAAGCTGGGCGATGAGCATGGCGCCTCCAGGCAGGATTCGCGCCGTCCGATACCGCGCGGCGATGGATGCAGCTCTTTTGTCTCTACCCTTTTGCCTCCCGCAACGGGAGCCCTATGTCATCTCCAGCGCGCGACAGACGCGGCGCATGACTGTGGAGGGATTGAGAACCATGTCGATCTTGAAGAAGGGACTCGCAGGCGCCCCCGTTCGCATCCTGCAGGAAAAGCTGGGCGTGCCGGCGGACGGCCAGTTCGGCCCGAAGACCGAGGAAGCCCTGAAGGCCTACCAGAAGGAGCACGGCCTCGCCGTCGACGGCATCGCCGGGCCGGACACCTTCACCGCGCTGGGCCTTTATGAGCTGGTTCTCCTCAAGGTGGGCTCCTCCGGCGAAGGCGTGAAGAAGCTGCAGACCGCGCTCGGCCTGCCGGCGGACGGCAAGTTCGGCCCGGCCACCCAGAAGGCGGTGAAAGACTATCAGGCCAAGAACGGCCTCGATGCGGACGGCTATGCCGGCCCCGCCACGCTCGCCAAGCTCGGCGTGTTCAAGGAGATCACCCCGGACGTCATCTCCCGCTCGCAGGTCAGCCCGCAGGATGCGGCCGCCTCGGCAGCACCGGCTTCGGCACCGGCCGGAACCACACCCGCCGGACAGCCCTCCGCCAGCGTGCAGGCCGATGCATCCGCCGCAGCGGAGGCTCCGCCCAAGAGCATCTGGGCGACGATCAAGGGTTTCTTCAGCTAGCAGGCCGGCAGCTCTGCAACGTCATCCCGGACGGGCCGGCGGCCCGATCCGGGATCGCGCCCCCGCCGGGCGGGCTTCCTTCCGCGCAGCCGCAAAGAAGCCTCGCCGAGCCGCGGACGAACCCGCCCGTCGTCTGGCTGCGGCCGGGATGACGTTGGGAGAAAGACCCGCGAAAATGCCCGGCTGCCCTTCCGCCTTCCACGGAATCAGGGGATCCATAGGCGCGAGCCGATGCCGGGCATCTCCGCCCGGCCTTCTCCCGCCATGGATGCATGATGACCCTTCTCCTCACCTACGACCTCGGCAAGCTCGGCGTGCCGGAAGAAAGCGCCCCGGACGCCGACCGCGTGATCGCGGGCAACCCGCGGCACCTCACCTGGAACCTTGAGACCACCCCGGACGAGAAGGTGTTCTCCGGCGTGTGGGAATCGAGCCCCGGCATGTGGCGGGTGGAGTATGAGGAGTGGGAGTTCTGCTCCTTCCTCAGCGGCGTCTCGGTGCTGCATGAGGAGGGCAAGCTGCCGGTACGGCTCGAAGCCGGCGACAGCTTCGTCATCCGCCCCGGCTTCCGGGGAGTCTGGGAGGTGGTGGAGACCACGCGCAAGCTCTACGTGATCCGCCTGTCCTGAACGGCCGCCTGCGCGCACGCTTCACTGCCGCGTCCTCCCAAGGTGCGACATGAGGGGGAAGGGCGGCGAAGCACGCCGCGCCTGATCGCGCCAGGATGCCCGGCGGTCACTTTCCGGCCTGCTGATCGCACTCGATCTGCGCCTTGTGCGTCGCCGCCGGCGGCATCCGCATGCCACCATGGGCCTTCCGCACGTCGCTCATGCATTTGTGGAAGGCCGCCTCGCCCTGCGGCGAGCGCATCTTGTTCGCAACCTGGCTGGCGGGACCGCCCGCATGCGCAGCTCCGGCAAGGCTGGCAAGGGTGAACGCGACGGCAACGGAACGCGAAAGAACGTGACGCATGGACGGTATGCCTCCGTTGGGGCTGCACAAGCGCAACCCATCCACACACCACCATAGTGGCGCCGCGAGCGAGTGATGGCAGGAAATCGGCCTCGCCGTGCTCATCCTTTCTGGCGCGGCCGAATTCACCCAAAGGCGGTGCCGCAAGGAAATCCGCAGCGTGTCGCGCGCGCCGGCATTGACCCTGCGCGGCGCTCACAGCATGGTCAGGTGCGGGGTGCTGGAGGAAGCCGATGCGTGTCGAGCGAGTCGTAAGCGAAAAGAGCGCCGGACGGCGTGGCCGAAGCCGGATCGAGCGTCGCGGAAGGCTGCGCGCCGTGGTCGCGCGCGGGCTTGCGGCAACGCTGCTGGCCGGCGGCCTTGCCGGAAACGCGCATGCCACCGGCTTCCTGGAGAAGAACATCTGGCTGCCGCGCGACAGCTGGAGCGGACAGATCCCGGCCTGCGACACGCCGGCGGCGCTCGGCACCATACAATCCCGCTTTGCCGAAACCGAAAGCCGGTTCTGGGGGTCCTCGATCCGGCTCGACGGGTTCGATCGCATCCGCGAACTCGCCTTCCGCCCGTGGGGGCCGGAGAACCAGCCGCGGCGTTATTGCGAGGCGCGGGTCTTCGTCTCCGACGGCAAGGTCAGCACGGTCTATTACTCGCTCATCGAGGATGGTGGCTGGCAGGCGCTGACTTGGGGCGTCGACTGGTGCGTGATGGGCTATGATCGTGGCCTCGGCCATCCCCCGGATTGCCGGACCGCCCTGCCCTGACCGCCTGCCGCCAGAATCTTCGGATGTTTGCCGTGACCTCAGCTTTTCGACGCGTCGCTGCTGCCGGCCATGCGCGCCTGCGCGCCGCGGGGTTGGGGCTGCTGCTTGCCGTCGGCGTCGCCGCCGGCGTTCCGGCGCCGGTCGCCGCCCAGCAATCCGGCACGCCCGGCGGATTCGACCATTACGTACTCGCCCTCTCCTGGTCGCCGAGCTACTGCGCCGATGCCGGAAATCGCGCCTCGCCAAGCCAGTGCGGGGTCGATGCGCAGCCCTTTGCTTTCGTCGTGCACGGGCTCTGGCCTCAATATGACCGCGGCTGGCCGCAGAACTGCCAGAACCCGGCGCCGCGCGTACCGGAGCAGACCCTGCGCGGCATGCTCGACCTGATGCCGAGCCGCGGCCTCGTGCTGCACGAATGGCGCACCCACGGCACCTGCTCCGGCCTGTCCCCGGATGATTATTTCGACACCGTGCGCCGGGCCGCCGCGAAGGTGACGATTCCCGAGCGGTTCCGCCGGCTCGATACGCCCCTCAGCGTGACGCCCGGCGATGTCGAGGCCGCCTTTCGTGCCGCAAATCCCGGCATGGGTGCCGATATGATCGCGGTGGATTGCGGTGGGGGTGGCGGCTCGGGCCTGCGGCGGCTGGGCGAGGTGCGCATCTGCCTCGACCGCTCGCTCGGCTTCACCTCCTGCCCGGAGGTCGACGGGCGCGCCTGCCGCGTCGGCCGCCTCGTCATGCCGCCGGTGCGCGGCAACTGAAGAGCCTTCATGAATTACCGTCACGCTTTCCACGCCGGCAATTTCGCCGATGTCGTCAAGCACATCGTGCTCGCCCGGGTGCTCGTCTATCTCGCCCGCAAGGACGCCGCCTTCCGCGTGCTGGACACCCATGCCGGCGCCGGGCTCTATGATCTCGGCGGCGAGGAGGCGAGCCGCACCGGCGAGTGGGAAGCCGGCGTCGCCGCGGCGCTGGCCACGCCGCTGCCCGCTCCGGTCGAGGCCCTGATCGCGCCCTGGCGCGCTGCCATAAACGCCGCCAATCCGCAGGGGTTCGACACCGGGCTCGCGCACTATCCCGGCTCGCCCTTCATTGCCCGGCATCTCAGCCGCCCGCAGGACCGCATGCTGTTCTGCGAGAGCGAGCCGGGGGTGCGCGCCGCGCTGGCCGAGGTGATGCGTGCCGATGGCCGCGTCAAGGTTCTGCCGACCGATGGCTGGCAGGCGCTCTCCGCCTATCTGCCGCCGAAGGAGCGGCGCGGGCTGGTTCTGATCGACCCGCCCTTCGAGGAAGGCGGGGAGTTCCACCGCCTCGCCGAAGGCCTCGTCGGCGCCCACAGGCGCTGGGAAGGCGGCGTGCTGATGGCGTGGTATCCCATCAAGGACGTGCGGGCGGTCGATGCCTTCCGCCGCGAGGTGACCCGCGCCGGCATCCCCAAGACGTTGCGCATCGAGTTCGACCTGGCCGAGGTGCGGCAGGCCGACCGGCTGTCGGGCGCCGGCTTGGTCGTGGTCAACCCGCCCTTCACGCTCGCCGAGGAGATGCGCACGGTGATGACCGCGCTCGCCCCCCGCCTCGCCCATGACGGACGCGGTCGGGTGCGCATAGGCTGGCTGATGCCCGAGCGATGAACCCCGTACCCTGCCCTCTGTCGCACCCCTGACGACCGGCGGTGGCACGCTGCGCGGCGCTGGCCGCGCGGAGTGCCGTGCGCGGGCGCGGACGGCACCGGATTTGCTTGGAATCCGGCAGCAGGGGCGAGGCGGTCCGCTGGAGAGGCGGGCGGCCCTGCCCGGGGTTCACGGAGCAGGGATACAGATGGCGACGACGGGCACCGTCAAATTCTTCAACACCGACAAGGGATATGGTTTCATCCGGCCGGATGATGGCGGGCGCGACGTGTTCGTCCACGTCTCCGCGGTTACACGGTCGGGGCTGGGTTCGCTCGCCGAAGGTCAGCGGGTGAGCTTCGAGATCGAGCCGGACAAGCGGGGCAAGGGGCCCAAGGCGGTCGACCTCCAGCTCGCCGACTGATAGCCTCGCTGATCGTGGCAGCGGTGCGCTGCGCCGCTGCCGGCGGCGGCGCGCCTGCCACACCGAACACTCGCTCAAATGGTGTGAAGCCGTGTCCCTGCAGCTGCGTTCCGCTCCGCCCTCCCCGTTCGGCCGCAAGGTCAAGATCGCCGCCGTGCTCTGCGGCGTGCATCTCGACGTCGTCCCGGCCGACACCACCGACCCCTCCGAGGTGCTGCGCCAGCAGAACCCGCTCGGAAAGATTCCCGTGCTGCTGCGCGACACGGGCCCGGCGGTCTATGACTCCCCGGTCATCGTCGAATATCTCGACATGCTCGCGGGCGGCGGCTGCGTGCTGCCGGCCTCCGGCGAGCGCCGCATCGAGGTGCTGACCCTGCAGGCGCTGGCCGACGGCCTCATGGATGCGGCCCTGCTGCAGGTCTATGAAGCCCGCTTCCGCCCGGAAGGCGCGCGCAGCGAGAGCTGGCTGGACAACCAGGCCGGCAAGGTCGCGCGGGCACTGAAGGTGCTGGAGGCCGCTCCTCCCGGAAATGGCGGGATCGGCGGCGGGGTCAGCGGCGCGGCGGATGCCGGGGAGATCTCCGTGGCCTGCGCGCTCGGCTATCTCGACCTGCGCTTTGCCGGCGCCTGGCGGGCCGACCACCCGGCCCTCGTCGCGTGGCTGGACGCCTTTGCCGCGCGCGTGCCCGCTTTCGAGGCAACCCGCGCCCCCTGAGCAAGCGCCGGGCCCGAAGGTGCCGACAACGAAAGGCCCGGTCTGCACCGGGCCTTTTTCATGTTCCGGCCGCCGCCGTTCAGAACTTGTAGTTCACGCCGAGCCGGGCCGCCTGGATGCTGAAATCGTGGTCCTGCGAGCGGTAGGCTCTCCCGAGGTCGGGGCTGCCGAAATCGGCATAGATGTATTCGGCTCGCACCGACCAGTTGCTGCTCAGCGCATATTCGACGCCGGCGCCGGCCGACCAGCCCCAATAGGTGTCGCTCACCGAATCCGAATAGACCGGGATGCCGTTGATGCTGCCGCTCGCCGAGACCTTGGCGTTCGCCCAGGCGGCACCGCCGGTGACATAGGGCATCAGCCGGTCGAACGCATAGCCGAGGCGGGCGCGGATCGTGCCGAAGGCGTCGACCTTGGCGCGGATCTCGCCGGCATAGGCATTGGCGATGCCGGGCGCATAGGCGGTGTAGCCGAAGCCGTAGGTCTTGCGGAACGAGCCGATCACGAGGTCCGCCTCGCCGCCCAGCACCACATTGTTCGCGAACTGGTAGTTGTAGCCGGCCTGCACGCCGCCGAACCAGGCCGTGCCCTTCATGCCGCCGCTGTCCCACATCTCGCCATAGGTGAGGTAGCCCGAGGCAAGCGGTGTGTCGACATTCTTCACCTTCGCCTGGCCGTAGCCGACATAGCCACCGACATAGAGCCCGGTCCAGCTATAGGCCGGGGCGGGCGGGGGAAGGACAGGCTGCGGGGCGGGATAGGCGAGATCGGCGGCGGAGGCCGGCGCGGTCAGGAGAGCGATGGCGAGAGCGGCGGCGGTGCCGGGAAGCGCGCGATGCATGATGATGCCCACAGGTTGCAGCAGCAGAGGCATAACCGATGGGACAGAATTCTTCTATTGCAGAAATACAACAGGCATATATTGCCTAGCAGTTAGGCACGAAGATGTCCGCTTTTCAGGATGAATGGAGATAAAATGCCGACACCACGGCATTTCGTCACTTCATATCAGTTAACGAAAGCTTTCGACGTCCGGAATCGTCAAGAAACGGACCCGCAACGGCCCCGGCGCTCGAAGACGACCGACCCTGCAGACATGAAAAGGGCTCCTGCCGCAAGCGGCGGAGCCCTCGTCACGTTCGAAAATGCAGCGGCGATCGACCGCCGCTGCCGCGATCAGAACTTGTAGTTGATACCAGCGCGAACGATGTTCGAGTTGATACCGGCCTTGGCGTCGATGTTGCTGTAGTACTCGTCGCCCAGATCGACGTAGAGATATTCGATCTTGGCCGTCCAGTTGTTGTTGAAGGCGTATTCCACGCCGGCACCGGCGGTCCAGCCGGTGTGGGTCTTGCTCTCGTCCCAGCCGAGATAGTCGATCTTGTTGTGGCCGTAGGCGAAACCGCCGGTCACATAGGGCATCACGTTGTCAAACGCATAGCCGAGGCGGGCGCGGACGGTGCCGAAATAATCCAGCTTCGAGCTGACGCCGTAGAAGCCGTTCGAATCGTTGATGTCCGAGCCCTGCAGATCGGCTTCGGCGCCCAGCACGACATTGTTGCCGAACTGGTAGTTGAAGCCCACCTGGCCACCGGCAAGCCAGCCCGACGGATCGACGTCCAGCTCGTTCAGGCCCTTATTGCCGCTGCCCCAGGCATAGCCGGCATTGGCGCCCAGGTAGAAGCCGGTCCAGCTGAACACCGGGAGCGGCGCGACCACGGGGGCCTTGACGGGATAGGGCTGCGAGAGGTCAGCAGCCATGGCCGGCACAGCCGACAGAAGGGCAACCGCCGCAACACCAGAGTAGAGGAAGTTCTTCATCGTGATCGTCTCCGACAAACTGCAAGAACTGACACACGCAGTCGAGAGGTGAGATAGAAGGGGTCGGGGGCGTGTCTAGGGCCAGATTACGGCGAAATCCGCGTCTCTGGCGGTAACAACGCACTCACGAACCGGTGAAAACGCTGCGCAAAGCCTTGCTGTGCTTCAGCTTGGGCTTTGCGGCGCCCGACTGCTTGGCAAGGGGCGCCGCAACAATTTTGCCATCTTCCGCCGTGCTTTTGCGTCGCCTGTTGCAACGAAGTCACAAGAAGGAAGCCCGCCGATCATTGCCCGCCCCTTGGCACGATCAGAGCCGGAGACCGCGACCGGTCATCAGAACCGGTAGTTAACGCCCGCGCGCAGGAGGTTGCCGGTCACGCCGATATCCTGCGGACCCTCGACGCTGGAATAGGTCTCCGACGACAGGTCGATGCGCAGATACTCGCCCTTGACGCTCCAGTTCTGGTTGATGGCGTATTCCGCACCGGCGCCCAGCGCCCAGCCGATGTGGCTCTTGTCGGAGGACAGGCCGCCGAGCTTGTACTCGCCGCCGCCATAGGCAAGGCCGCCGGTGCCGTAGATCAGGAGCTGGTTGATGGCATAGCCGGCGCGCAGGCGGGCGGTGCCGAAATAGTCGAGGCTGTAGGGACCGGACTCCATGGCCGAATATTGCAGGTCGGTTTCGAAGCCGAGCACGATCGGGCTGGCGCCCTGCCAGTTGAATCCAAGCTGGCCGCCCACGATGCCGCCGTCCGGCTTGCCGCCATGGTCCACATTGCCCCAGCCATAGCCGCCATTGGCGCCGACATAGAAGCCGGACCAGGTGAACGGAGCCGCATAGGCCGGCTGCGCATAGGCCGGCGCGGGATAGGAAAGGTCGGCGGCAAAGGCGGGCGCGGCTGCAGCCATCGCCGCTGCAACAACGAAGCCGGTCAGATAACGCGTGTTCATCACGATCTCCTCAAAGGGGGTTCCATCGCCCCGTTGCGGGCTGGATGAAGGAGAAATGAGCCAAACATTCGAACCGACGCTTAACTACACTGCGAAACTCCCGATTATGCTTAAGGATTCCTTTCCCCACCGTGGCCTGCCGCGCTCGCAACCGCGGTAGGGCCCTTGTGCCGCCGAGACTTTCCGCCCCTTCGCGGTGCATGCGGCCGCCCCGCCAAACCCCGCCCGCCGTGCATCGCAGCAGGGAAGGTGCTACCCAACCGGGCACCGCTTCGCCGGTCGCGTGCCCGCCTTCCGCCCGCCTGACACAATCTGCCTGCCGCCATCCGCCTTTCGTTAGTGGACCCCGTCATGCCGCCCGTCCCGCCAGAGCGTTCCGCGTCCCTCGCCCCCGCCCGCCCGGTCGCGCTGGTCACCGGGGGGGCCGTGCGCATCGGCCGGGCGATCGGGCTCGCGCTGGTGACAGCGGGCTACGATCTCGCCATCCACGCCCGCCACGAACTGCCGGAATGCGCCGCGCTGGAGCGGGATGTCGCGGCGCTGGGCGGGCGGACCGCCTGCCTTTACGGCGATCTCGACGACCCGGCGGTCGTCGCCCGCCTCGTTCCCGATGCGATGGCGGCGCTCGGCCCGGTGGCGCTTCTCGTCAACAACGCCTCGGAATTCCGTGACGACGCCATCGGCACGCTCGACCTTGCGCAGTGGGATCGCCACTTCGCGGTCAATCTGCGCGCCCCGGTCTTCCTCGCCGAATCCCTCGCCACCCATCTGCCGGAGGGCATGGCCGGCGCGGTGGTGAACATCCTCGACCAGCGCGTGTTGAAGCCGGTGCCGCGGCACCTCTCCTACAGCCTGACGAAATGCGCTCTGCACGCCGCCACCGCGATGATGGCGCAGGCGCTGGCGCCGCGGCGCATCCGCGTCAACGCGGTGGCGCCCGGCCCCACGCTGCGCAACACCCGGCAGGACGCCGGGGCCTTCGCGCGACAGAGCGCCTCGGTGATGCTGGGCCGCGGGCCGAGCCCGGAGGAGATCGCGCAGGCCGTGCTCTTCCTCGCAGCCGCGCACAGCGTCACCGGGCAGACGCTGGCGGTGGATGGCGGCCAGCATCTCGCCTGGCAGACCCCGGACGCGACGGGCGAGGAGTAGCCCCTCAGCGCCGGCTGTCCGCCAGCGTATACCAGCCGATGCTCGCCACCACGACCAGCGCGCCGGCGAGTTCCACCCCCGTCACGCTCTCGCCCAGCAGCAGCACCGCCAGCACCATGGTCACCACCGGGCTTATGGTGCCGATGGTGGCGTTCGCCTGCGCCGAGATACGCTGCAGCGCCGCGTTCATCAGGAAGCTCGGCAGCACCGTGGCGCCGAGCGCGAGCGTCAGCCCGATGGCCCACATCCGCCCGTCTACCGCCAGCGCGCTCACCGGGCGCAGCGCGAGGAACTGGCCGAGCGCCACCATGGCGGCCGCCGTCATGGCGATGCAGGTGAAGATGGGCGCGCCCATGCCGGCAATCAGCGGCCGGGCGCAGAGCTGGTAGAGCGCGAAGCTGACCGCCGCCATGAGCACCAGCACCGTGCCGCGCACCGTATCGGTGCCGGAAACGCTGAGGTTCTCGGCGAAGATCAGCGCCAGTCCGGCATAGGCGACGGCGAAGGCGACCAACGCCCGCCGCCGGACCGGAAGGCCGAACAGCACCGCCCCGAACAGCACCACGAACAGCGGATAGGTGAACAGGATCAGCCGTGCGAAGGAGGCGGAGATATAGGTGAGGCCGAGAAAATCGGCATAGGACGAGAACCAGTAGCCGAGCATGCCGACGCCAGCCGCCTTCGCCAGCGCCATGCCGCGCGGCAGCCGTCCGCCCTGCCGCACCACACGCCCGGCGGCGAGAAGCCCGATGACCAGATAGAAGGGCAGCGACAGGCCCATGCGCAGCGCCAGCAGGGTCTCCGCGTCGATGCCCGCGGCATAGGCGATCTTGACGATGACGCTCTTCGCCGCGAACAGCGTCGCCCCGGCCAGCGCAAGCCCGTAGCCGGCCAGCGGAAGCGCCGGAGCGGAAGGGGCCGGGCCGGACGTTGCACGATCGCCGGACGTTGCTGCGCTGTCGCTGGACATGGAGAACCTCACCTCAGGGAGAGAGGCAGGCGGACGGGCATCGCACAGGCTGGGGAAACGATCCGGCGACGCTGGCGTCCGCGTGCCGGTGGAGAGCCGATCGACCGCGCGATCAACAGCCCGCCCGGACGCAGGACGCGCCGGTAAGCCGAAGACGAAGCAGGTGCGAAGAAGTGATCATGCCCCCGCGCTTAGCACGCCCTCGCCCGCCCCACAATCCGCAGCCGCGCCCGGAGCTGCCGCCCGATCCCCCGCGATCCCCCTGTCGCTCGGCGCCGCGAATCCCTATTTTCGGCGCGCATGACAGTCCGCGATCCCCTCACCCCACCCGACGATCTTCCGGACAGCGAGCTCGACGAGACCGCCGATCTCCAGGACGGCCTGCTCGACGAGGCCCTGCTCGCGCTCGACGACACCGATGCCGATGGCGCCGTCAGCCCCGGCTCGCTCGCCACCGGGCGGGCGGCGATCGCGGCGGCGGTGAAGCACGCCCCGTCCGGCGCCGGCGTCTACCGCATGCTCGATGCCGAGGACACGGTGCTCTATGTCGGCAAGGCCAAGAGCATCAAGCGCCGCATCATCGCCTATACGCGCCCGACCGGCCTCACCAACCGCATCGCCCGCATGGTGTCGGCCACCGCGCGGATGGAGTTCGTCTCCACCGGCACCGAGCGCGAGGCGCTGCTGCTGGAAGCGAACCTCATCAAGCAGCTGCGCCCGCGCTTCAACGTGCTGCTGCGCGACGACAAGTCCTTCCCCTACATCCTCATCACCCGCGACCATGACGCGCCGCAGATCACCAAGCATCGCGGCGCCCGCTCGCGGCCGGGCGATTATTACGGCCCCTTCGCCTCGGTCTGGGCGGTGAACCGCACCATCAACGCGTTGCAGAAGGCCTTCCTCGTTCGCTCCTGCACCGACAGCTTCTATGAGGGCCGCACCCGCCCCTGCCTGCTGTTCCAGATCAAGCGCTGCGCCGGCCCCTGCACCGGCGAGGTCGACCACGCCACCTATGCCGAATATGTGCGCGAGGCGCGCGACTTCCTGTCCGGCAAGAGCCGTTCGGTGAAGGAGCAGCTGGCGAAGGAGATGCAGGCCGCCTCCGACGCTCTCGAATTCGAGCGCGCCGCCGCCCTGCGCGACCGCCTCGCCGCGCTTTCGGCTGTGCAGGGCACGCAGGGCATCAATCCGCGCTCGGTGGAGGAGGCGGACGTCTTCGCCATCCACCAGGAGGGCGGAGCCACCTGCGTGCAGGTGTTCTTCTTCCGCACCGGGCAGAACTGGGGCAACCATCCCTATTATCCGCGCGCCGACCGCTCGCTGGAGCCCGGCGAGGTGCTCGGCGCCTTCCTCGCCCAGTTCTACGAGGACAAGCCCTGCCCGCGCCTCATCCTGCTCAGCCATCCGGTCGAGGATGCCGAACTGCTGGCGGACGCCCTGTCCGAACGGGCCGGCCACCGGGTCGAGATCGCGGTGCCGCAACGCGGCGAGAAACGCGAGCTGGTGGAGCATGCGGCCCAGAACGCCCGCGAGGCGCTCGGCCGCAAGCTCGCCGAGACCGCCAGCCAGGCCCGCCTGCTCGACGAACTCGCCCGCGCCTTCGCCCTGCCCGGCACGCCGCGGCGCATCGAGGTCTACGACAATTCCCACATCATGGGCACCAATGCGGTGGGCGGCATGATCGTGGCGGGGCCGGAAGGATTCGCCAAAAGCCAGTACCGCAAGTTCAACATCCGTTCGACCGACCTCACCCCCGGCGACGATTACGGCATGATGCGCGAAGTGCTGAACCGCCGCTTCGCCCGGCTGCTGAAGGAAGCGCCGCGGGCGGGCACAGGCACGGCGACAGTGGCGACGGGAGAGGCTGCGGCGTCCGGCGCGGTGGCAAGCACCGACCCGGTCGCCCCCATCGCCGAGGCCCCTCACCCCACCCATCTCCCCCACGGGGAGAGGGGGGCCGCGCCCGGTTCAGTAGCGGCGCGGCGGCACGGTGAAGCGGAGGACGAAGCGCGAGTGGCCGGCACGGCGGGAGCGGAGGCGGACGGGCTGGCGGAGGCGGCCGATGCCGTCGATGGCCGCTCCGAGCATGCTCCTGATTCCATGGCCTCTTCTGCCCATGGCGCGCGGTCCCGGTACGGCGCGGCTCCCCCTCCCCGTGGGGGAGAGGGCGGGGATGAGCGGCACAACACTCCGGTTAGTGAGCGGGACAAGGCGCCGGCCTCAGAGGACGCCGCCGACGCGCCCGCCCAGGCTTCCTTGCCCGCCCAGGCCTCCTCGCCCGCCTCCCGCGACCCGGACGACCTCACCGGCTGGCCGGACCTCGTGCTGATCGACGGCGGGCAGGGCCAGCTCAAGGCGGCGGCGGAGACGCTGGCGGCGCTCGGCATCACCGACGTGCCCCTCGTCGGCGTCGCCAAGGGACCGGACCGCGACGCCGGCCGCGAAACCTTCTTCATGGCCGGCCGCACGCCTTTCCGGCTGGAACCGCGCGATCCGGTGCTCTATTTCGTCCAGCGTCTGCGCGACGAGGCGCACCGCTTCGCCATCGGTTCGCACCGCGCCCGCCGCAAGAAGGACATCACCCAGGCCGGCCTCAGCGAGATCACCGGCGTCGGCCCGACCCGCAAGCGGGCGCTGCTGCACCATTTCGGCACGCTGAAAGCGATCGAACGCGCCTCCCTCACCGACCTCGCCGCCGTGCCGGGCGTCAACGAGGCCACGGCCCGCGCGGTGTATGATTATTTCCACGCGAAGGGGGGCTGAACGTTATTCCCGCCGCAGGGCCGGGATGACGCGTCGCCCCCCTCGCCTCCCGTGACCGAACCGCCTCATCACCCACGGTCGCCACTCCTCCGTCTTCCCATGGTAACCGCGCTCCCCGGTCATCCCACGGTCGCCGTCCTCCCTCATCCCGGCCGCAGGCGAAGCCGGAGAGCCGGGATCGGGGACGACCGGGTGGACCTTCTTCATCTGCGGCAGCGAGCGGCGGTGCCCATGCGCCCGGAAGCCTGGACGATGCCGGCTCTGCGCTGCGCTCCGGCCGGATGACGGTGGATGGACTGAGGATGACGGGCTGAGTCGGATGAAGATGGGGGAACCCGCTCCTTGGGCGGTACGGCAGCGGAGCGCCCGGATCGTTACCTCTTCCGCATCCCGCCTCACCCCCTTCGACAGCCCGCCGCGCCCCTCACCACTCCTGCCCCGCCGAATCGTCGCCACGCCCCATCAACACCCCGTCCATCACCGGCCTCCCATCCGTCCTCCCTCCCAGCCGCCTCGCCGCACATCCGCCGCTCTCGCCTGCCACCCTGCCCACCTTTCCCGAGGCTGCGGCGCTTTCTGCCGCGACTTTGCATTGACGGGCGCACGCCGGGTGGCTACGTCCCTGAGATCGGAGCCGGACGGACCCATGGTCGACGCCACCACGAGCCGCACTGCAACGCCCGAGGCCGAACCGCTGAAGCGGGGCCACGCGCTCGCATTGCCCAATCTGCTCACCTATGGGCGCTGCATCGCCGTACCCCTGCTGGCGGCGTGCCTGTTCTGGGCGGATATCCTCGACGGCGGCATCTGGCTGCGCTGGCTCGCGCTCGGCGTCTACATCGCCGCCGCCATCACCGATTTCTTCGACGGCTACCTCGCCCGCGCCTGGCACCAGCAATCGGCCATTGGGCGGATGCTCGACCCCATCGCCGACAAGCTGCTGGTCTCCACCTCGCTGCTGATGATGGCGTCCGACGGCACCATTCGAGGCTGGTCGCTCTGGGCCGGCATCGTGATCCTGTGCCGCGAGATCCTTGTCTCCGGCCTGCGCGAATTCCTCGCCGAGCTGCGGGTGAGCGTGCCGGTCACCCGCCTCGCGAAGTGGAAGACGGCGACGCAGCTCATCGCGGTGGGCGTTCTGCTGGCGGGACCGGCGGCGGATCTCATCCTGCCTGGCACCACCCTCACCGGCATCGTGCTGCTGTGGGTCGCCGCGCTGCTGACGCTCTACACCGGATGGGACTATTTCCGCGCGGGCGCCCGGCACCTCATCGATGAGTGAGCGGCGATGAAGATCCGCTATTTCGCCTGGGTGCGCGAGCGTGTCGGCGTCGAGGCCGAGGAGATCGAGCTGCCCGCCGGCGTCGCGACGCTGGCCGACCTCGCCGCCTTCCTCGCCCGACGCGGCGAGAATTACGCCCACGCCTTCGAAAATCCCCGCGTCGTGCGGGCCGCCATCGACCGCGTGCACGCCAGGCCCGAAGCGCCGATCGCCGGGGCGCGCGAGATCGCCTTCTTCCCGCCGATGACCGGCGGCTGAAGCCGGGGGCCGGCCATGTTCACCGTCCGCATCCAGAGCGCGCCCTTCGACGCCGCATGCGAGGCCGCCGCCCTTTCGGACGGGCGCCAGGATGTCGGCGCGCTGGTTACTTTCACCGGGCTGTGCCGGGCCGACGACGCCGCCCCCGAGGCCGGCGGCCGGCTGGTGGCGCTGACGCTGGAACACTATCCCGGCATGGCGGAGGAGGAAATCGCCCGCCATGTCGAGGAGGCGCGCCGCCGCTGGCCGCTGATGGGCGCAACCGTGATCCACCGGCACGGCCGCATCGTGCCCGGCGAGCCGATCGTGCTGGTGGTCACCGCCTCGGCGCATCGCGGCGCGGCGTTCGCCGCCGCCGAATTCCTGATGGACTGGCTCAAGACCAGCGCCCCCTTCTGGAAGCAGGAGGAACGCGAGGCGGCGACGGGCTGGGTGGACGCAAAGGCCGCCGACGACGACGCGGCGGGGCGGTGGGACCCGCTTCCCTGAAGCCGCGGCTTGGGTGCCTGCCGAGCGACGCGACGCTCAGGCTGCGGGAGCGGTGCGATCATCGGCGGCAGACCCGAAGGCGAGGCGCAGCGCATGGCGGCGCACATCCTCCGGCCATGGCGCCATATGGCTTTCCATCCGCGGGCGATCCCCCGCGAACAAGGCGCGGGTCGCCTCCTCATAGCCCGGCAGGTCGCCGGCGATAGCATGCAGGAAATGATAGGCCGCATCGGGCGCCGCCCGGCCGCTGTCCTGCGCGCCCTCGCTGCGCTGGGCCTGGTCCACGAGACGGCGCAGCGCCGCCGAGGCGCCGCCGCGCTGGTGGCCTAGCCAGTCCCATTGCCGCGGCAGCAGTGTCACCTCCCGCGCCACCACCCCGAGCTTCGGCCGGCCCCGCCCGGCGCTCGGCGTCTCCGGCGGCCGAAGCTCGGCATGGTGGCGCGCACTCTCCAGCCGCGCAACGATCTCGGCATCGCTGCCCCTCAGGTCGAGGTCGATGACGCGCCCGGTCGTATCGTCGAACACCAGCGGCATCTCCCCCGCTCCGCTCCCGGCCGCCTTCACGGCGACGGCGACGGCATCCAGAGGGCCAGCGGCGACGAGGCGGGTGCCGAGGAAGGCGGTGGCGCGGGGCAGAGGGGAAGCTAGTCTGGCGGACATGGGACGCACTCCGTTGACGAGGTGGCCATTAATACCCGGATAAATTTATCCGTCAATATCGCCCGGGTATAATTCCCTCACCGTCCGCCTCAAACGCAAAAAGGCCGCCCGGAGGCGGCCTTTCGCGTTTCTCGTGCCCGAAGACGACGGCTCAGGCCGCCTTCTTCTTCGGCTGCACCTCGGCCATGTAGTCCTCGAACAGGGTCTTGGTGACCTGCCCGGGCTGGAAATGGATGCCGTCGATCTCGGAAACCGGCGTCACCTCGGCGGCGGTGCCGGAGATGAAGCACTCCTGGAAGCCCGGCAGTTCGTCCGGGGTGATGCGGCGCTCCTGCACCTCGAAGCCGCGGCGCTTGGCCAGCTCGATCACGGTCTGCCGGGTGATGCCGTTCAGGAAGGCGTCGGCCAGCGGGGTGTGGATGACGCCGTCCTTCACGAAGAAGATGTTGGCGCCGGTGCACTCGGCCACATAACCGCGCCAGTCCAGCATCAGCGCATCGGCGAAGCCCGCGCGCTCGGCGGCGTGCTTGGAGATGGTGCAGATCATGTAGAGGCCGGCCGCCTTGGAGGTGGACGGGGCCGTCTGCGGGTCGGGGCGGCGGTACTTCGCATTGCCGATGCGGATGCCCTTCAGGCGCTCCTCGGGGTCGAAATAGCTCGGCCACTGCCACGCCGCGATGGCGAGGTGGATCTTGTTCTGCTGACCGGAGACGCCCATCATCTCCGAGCCGCGCCACGCGACCGGGCGCAGATAGGCGTCGGTGAAGCTGTTCTTCACCAGAACCTCGCGGCAGGCGGCGTTGATCTCGGCCACGCTGTAGGGAATCTCGAAATCGAGCAGCCGGGCGCTCTCCTTCAGGCGGGCGGAGTGCTCGTCGAGCTTGAAGATCTCGCCGCCATAGGCGCGCTCGCCCTCGAACACGCAGCTGCCATAGTGCAGGCCATGGGTGAGCACGTGGATCTTGGCATCGTTCCACGGCACCATGGCGCCGTCATACCACATCCAGCCGTCGCGTTTGTCGAAGGGCTCCGCGGACATTTCATGTCTCTCCAAATCCGGCCGCCATCCCCCGTCCGAGGGGTGCCGGCCCGCCAGTCTCCCCGGCGCTGTGTGTGTTGGGTCTTCCGGCCGCCCCGCTGGAGCGGGATGCTTTGCCTCGCGGACGAAGTCCCGTTATCGTTCAGCCCTGTCTTTACGAGAGAGCCACCGGTCGACGATCCAAGGGCCGAAGTGCGGCACAGCCGAACGATCCTTTCGTCGAACAGGACATCTGGGTAACGATCATAACGAAAAAAGTCAACATGGCTGACGTAAATGTCTCACCCGCCCAGCGCGCGGCAGATCCCCCCGCACCGCCGCAGGCGCGATCCATCGAGGGTGCGCCTGCGGCTCCGCTGGTCGACATCATCGAGCTTTTGTTCTTTGCCTATAGGAACTTCGTCAGCGACCCCGACGAAATCCTGGCGCGCTACGGCTTCGGCCGCGCCCATCACCGGGTGCTGCATTTCGTCCACCGCCACCCTGGCATGCGTGTAACGGACCTCCTCGACATCCTGCGCATCACCAAGCAGAGCCTGGGCCGGGTGCTGCGCGAGCTGGTGGACCAGGGCTTCATCGACAGCCGCGCCGGTTCGTCCGATCGCCGGCAGCGCCTGCTCTACCTCACCCCGAAGGGCGAGGCGCTGGCGCGCGACTTCATCGCCCTGCAATCGGCGCGCATCGAGCGGGCGCTTGCCGAATGCGCCGGCCCGGACGGCCGGATGGCGGACGCGAAGGCCAATGCACGCCGCTTCCTCGTCTCGATGATCGACGCCGAGGACCGCGGGCCGATCGAGAAGCTCATCGCCCGCGCCGAATCCGCGGCCGACCCAGCCCGTGCCGCCCTGCTGCGCCCGCCGGCCCGCCCGCGCGGCGCCGGCTGAGGAGTTCCCATGCTCACCACCGCCGACCCGCAATCGGGTCCGAAGCTCGCCGACGACGCGCCGCATCTCCTGATCGTGGATGACGACACCCGCATCCGCGATCTCATCTCCCGCTTCCTGTCCGACAGGGGCTATCGCGTCACCACGGCGGCCTCGGCGGCGGATGCGCGCGGGCGGCTCGCCGGGCTGACCTTCGACCTGCTGATCCTCGACGTGATGATGCCGGGGGAATCCGGGCTGGAGCTGGCCCGCTTCGTGCGCGGCGAATCCCCCGTGCCGATCCTGATGCTCACCGCCCGCTCCGAGCCGGCGGACCGCATCGCCGGACTGGAGATCGGCGCCGACGACTATCTCGCCAAGCCCTTCGAGCCGCGCGAATTGCTGCTGCGCATCGGCAACATCCTCAAGCGCTCGGCGACGCCCCAGCCGCAGGCGATCGAGAGCGTGCGCTTCGGGCCGTTCCTGTTCCATGTCGGGCGCGGCGAGCTGACCCGGGAGGGCGAGGCGGTGCGCCTCACCGACCGCGAGCGCGACATGCTGCGCGTGCTGAGCGAACGGCCCGGCGACACCGTGCCCCGGCAGGCGCTGGCCGCTCCCGGCGCGGGTGTCGGCGACCGGGCGGTGGACGTGCAGGTGAACCGGCTGCGCCGCAAGATCGAGCGCGACCCTGCCAACCCGGCCTATCTCCAGACCGTGCGCGGCTCCGGTTACCGGCTGGTCGTCACCCCGTGAGCCTCATCCACGGCCAGCGGCCCGGAGGGCCGGGCACCAAGGGGCGCACCGCCCTGCAGCGGCTGGCCGCGCCGCTCGCGGCAAAACTGCGCCTCTCGCCGCGGCCCTCTCCTGCGGCGCAGGCTCGGCTGGACGATCTCGCGGCAAAGCTGCGTCTTTCGCTGCGCCCCTCTCCCGCACTGCAGGCCCGGTTCGACGCACTGGCTCTGAGGCTGCGTCCCCCGCAGGACCGGCTGGACCGGATGAAGGCGGCGTCCGACGTGGTGACAGAGCGCATGCGCCGGCAGAACGACCGCTTCGGCGCCTGGTTCAACCGGGTGATGCCGAAGGGGCTCTATGCCCGCTCGCTCATCATCATCGTCACCCCCATGGTGTTGCTGCAATCGGTGCTGGCCTTCGTCTTCATGGAGCGGCACTACAATGCGGTGACGCGCCGGCTCTCCGCCGCGGTCTCGCAGGACATCGCCGCGGTGGTCGATCTCGCCGCCAGCTTCCCTACCCAGGCCGACCAGGACCGCATCCGCCAGATCGCGCAGGATCGCATGGGGCTGACGGCCGAATTCCTGCCCGGCGAGCGCCTTCCTCCGCCCGGCCCGAAGCCCTTCTTCTCCATCCTCGATTCCAGCTTCACCGCCGAGCTCGGCAAGAGGATGCGGCGCCCCTTCTGGACCGACACGGTGGGCAATTCCAACCTCATCGAGGTGCGGGTCCAGCTCGACGATTCGGTGCTGCGCATCTTCGCCCGCCGCAGCCAGGCCTACCTGTCCAATTCGCTGATCTTCCTCGTCTGGATGGTCGGCACTTCGCTGGTGTTGCTGGCGGTCGCCATCCTGTTCCTGCGCAACCAGATCAAGCCAATCGAAGCGCTGGCGGACGCGGCCGAGGCGTTCGGCAAGGGGCGCGACGTCATCGGCTTCCGGCCGCGCGGGGCGCGCGAGGTGCGCGGGGCGGCCCGCGCCTTCCTGGAAATGAAGCGGCGCATCGAGCGGCAGATCGAGCAGCGCACCATCATGCTCGCGGGCGTCTCCCACGACATGCGCACCATTCTCACCCGCTTCAAGCTGGAGCTCGCCTTCCTCGGCGACGGGCCGGAGGTGGAGATGCTGCGCAAGGATGTGGACGAGCTGCAATCCATGCTGGAGGCCTATCTCGCCTTCACCCGCGACGACAGCGGCGAGCCGACCGTGCAGGTCGACATGGCGAAGATGCTGGACGACATCCGGCTGAACGCCGAGCGCACGGGGGTGGAGGCAACCGCCAGCTTCCGCGGCAATCCGCTGGTAACGGTGCGGGCGGACGCCTTCCGCCGCTGCATCGGCAATCTCGTCGCCAATGCCGGCCGCCACGGCGACCGCGTCGACATCACCGGCACGCGGGACAATCGCTGGCTGGTGGTGAGCGTGGACGATGACGGCCCCGGCATCCCCGCCGACCGGCGCGAGGACGTGTTCCGCCCCTTCCTGCGCCTCGATGATGCCCGCAATCAGGACGCCGGCGGCTCTGGCCTCGGGCTCACCATCGCCCGCGACGCCGCGCGGGCCCATGGCGGCGACATCACGCTCGGCGACAGCCCGCTGGGAGGGCTGAGGGCGAGCGTGCGGATTCCGGTGTAGGTCTGCTGCCGACCGCGGGAAGGCGATGCGCCGGCCGCCGGGCCATGGTAAAATCCGCCATGGCAGCGCAATGGGGGCATGACGATGACCTCAGCCAATGAAGAGTGCTTCCAGCAGCCCCATTGGCTCATGCTCGCGCGGGGCCTCCATGTCGATCGCTGGCTCGATGACGGCCAATGGGTGGGCACCGGTGGCATCGAAATGCCCCGGGCGGTCCATCTGCGGACGGGCCAGCGCTACTTCCGCTTCGCCAGCAGCGCTGCACCGGCCGCCCAGGTCGCCGGCGGCTGGTGGATTGATTTCGAGAATTTCAACACGATCTCGAGATTCCACGAAAAGAACGAGATGAGCCTCACGGAGGCCGCGCGGCTCTTCCTGGCGCTGCCTTATGATTGGAGCCGCGTCGACCGTCTCGTCAGCGCGATATTGGAGGTTCCTCTGAAGGCCTATGCCGGTGCCGGAAAGCCCGTGCGTCCGGTCGACCACGAGGATTCGCACATCGGCTATGGACGTTCGGGCAAGGGGCAGATCCCGGAAGGCGCGTCATCATGGGTGCCGCAAAAGCATGGCGGCGTGACCCAGCTCCACATACCGGGCCTGTATGTCAAGCGGGAGGATCATTCGGCCCGCCAGCTCTACGAGATCGCATTTCCCCACCCCCGGATCGAGAGCATCGTTAGCGGCCGGGTGCGTATCTGACGCCGGACGGCACGTCGCCTAGGCACCCTCAGAACAGCCGCGCTCCGTTCGGCACATCGCGCTCCGGCTGCATCAGCACCACGTCGCCATTCTCGTCCGGGAAGCCGAGGGTCAGCACCTCGGACATGAATTTGCCGATCTGGCGCGGAGGGAAGTTCACCACCGCGGCGACCTGCCGGCCGATGAGGTCCTCGGCGGCGTAATGCACCGTGATCTGCGCCGAGGATCGCTTCACGCCGATCGAGCCGCCGAAGTCGATCAGCAACTTCAGCGCAGGCTTGCGCGCCTCCGGGAAGGGCTCGACCTGGATGATGGTCCCTGCGCGGACATCTACCTTGAGAAAATCGCCGAACTCGATGGTTTCGACAGGGGTCAGGCTCACGTCACATCCTCTCGTCGCGGACAGGGCCCTTCCCGATCGGGGATATCCCGACCGGCAGGAACGTGCCCGCCGATTCACAGCATTCGGGAACGCCCGGCTTCAGATCGCCGCCGCCGGCGCCTGATCCTCCGGTCGCACCCGCCCCATGCCCCGGCGGCGCCCGCGGCAGCTTGCCACCCGCGCGACCCCGCACAGCAGGCCGAGCGCACGCTCGCCCTTGGCGAGTTCGCGGTCAAGCTCCGCCATGGTACGGGCGAGGCCCGGATCGGTGTCGGTGACGAAGGTGCGCAGCACCCGGGCGAACAGCACCGCCAGCCCCTGGGCCCGCACCGTTCCCTTCAGCCCGGAGTTCTCGATCCGGGCAGCGGCGAGCATCCATTGCTGCGAACGCACCGCCATCCGGTTGAGGCCGAGCGCGAGCATCGGATTGCGTCGCATGGAGCGGGCGAGCGAGCCGATTGCCGCCTTGTGCGGGGCGAGCGCGTCGAGCCGGGCCATCAACACCTCGAACAGCCGGTCACGGCCGGTCGATTCGATCTCATCGTCCATCTCACTGGACTGATCGGCCTCGGTCGCGGCGAGCACTTTCGCGTCCGTCGCCCTCACGAATCCGGCCAGCATGTCAAAGGTCGATCCGAAGCTGGAGCGCAGCTCGGAAAGGCTCACCCCCGCCCGTCCGGCGACATCCGTCAGGCTGATCGTCTCGAAGGATCGCTCCGCCAGAAGACCCAGAAAAGCCTCCAGTATCGCCTCGCGGCCGGCGGGCGAACCGGCCGGGGAACGGACATCGCTGTCGGTCATGAGAACCTCCATCGCATGCGGACATGCCTTCCAAGGTAGGCACCGGCGCGGGCGGGTGAAGGGCTGCCCCCTCACAAACCCGCGCGCCGCCTCACTTTTCTACCTGCACGTCAGCCCGCCAACTCGCGCGAACGCCGCGCCGCCGCCGCGACCGCCTCGGCCAGAAGCGGCCCGAAGCCGCGATTCGCGTCCATCAGGACAGCGAGCGCCGCCGCCGTGGTGCCGTTCGGCGAGGTCACGTTCTGCCGCAGCACACCCGGCTCGATGCCCGAACGCGCGATCAGCTCGCCGGCGCCTGCGACCGTTTGCCGTGCGAGACGGTCGGCAAGGTCGGCGGGCAGGCCCGCAGCCGCTCCAGCCTTCGCCAATTCCTCAGCAAGAAGAAAGACATAGGCCGGACCCGAACCGGAGACGGCGGTGGCGAGGTCGATCATGTCCTCGTCCTCCACCCATTCCACCCCGCCGGTCGCGCGCAGCAGCGCATCGGCGATCCTCCGCTGCACATCGGTCACGGCATCATTGGCAACGGCCACCGTCACGCCACGCCCGATCGCCGCCGGGGTGTTGGGAATGGAGCGCACCACCGCGGTGCCGGCCGGAAACACGGATTCGAGAAAGGCCAGCGTGCGCCCGGCCATCACCGAAACCACCAGCGTATCTGCCCCGGCAAGCGGGGCGACTTTCGCCAGAACCTCAGGCGCCACCTGCGGTTTCACCGCCACCACCATGACCGAGGGCGGCCCGCCATTGAGGGGGTTGAGCGCGACGCCACGGCCTTCCAGCAGCGCCGCAACCTCCGGCGGCGGGCCGGGATCGATCACCGCCGCCTTGGCCGGATCAAGCCCGAGGCCGAGCCAGCCTTCAAGCATGGCGCCGCCCATCTTGCCGGCGCCGACCAGCAGCACGCGGCCCGGAATGTCGGAAAGCACGGGCATTCGGTTCCCTCCTCATGGAACGGCGCGAGGAAGGTGCCGGAACGTCGGCGGCTCAGGCCTCTCCGACCGTTTCGAACAGCACCGCGTCCATCGCCTCGCGCGCCGTCTTGCCCGCCCATACGACGAATTGGAAGGCAGGGAAATAGCGTTCGACGGCAGTGACCGCGCACTCCATCAGCGCCTCGCATTGCTGGTCGGTGGCTTCCGCACCCGCCAGCAGCAAGGCGTGGCGGAACATGATCACGCCCTCCTTGGACCAGAGGTCGAAATGGCCGATCCACATCTGCTCATTGATGAGCGAGAGAAGCCGGAGCACCTCGGTGCGCCGCTTCTCCGACACCTTCAGATCGAAGGCGCAGGCCACATGCAGCGCCTCGATCTCGTCCATCCACTGGAACGAGACATGACAATCCGTCCATCGCCCGTCGAGGGAGATGGTGATCTCGTCTTCCGTCGAACGCTCGAAGGACCATTCATTGAGCGTGGCCATGCGCTCGACCAGATCGAGCGGATGGAGCCGCGTCTCGGACTCAAAGTCAGTATAGGTCATGCTCGACCTCGCGAGGTTTGGCGCGGAGTGGGTCGACGGCACGTAACGCAACAGTCTGCCCGACGATGGATTGGACAATAGAATCAATCCGTTCCGAATCATCCGACAAGCAAAGGGTATCGCGCTGAATCCCTACCTCGCTACGACCATTATGAGTGGCCCCCGATCTTTTCGAACGCGGCATGTGGAAGCATCAGGCCAGCACATAGCGCGGAAAGGAGCAGGCGCCACCATGATAGTGGCGGGATGGCGGTTTCGGATCCGCCACCCTCCTGCGTGGATCAGGCTGAGGTGGCCGGAGAGGCGGCCTCGATCTTCGCAAGTCGCGCCTCGAGCTCGGCCACGCGGGCGGCGAGACGCTCGCTCTCCTCGCGGGCAGCGGCGGCGAGATCGCGAACCGTGTCGAATTCCTCGCGCGTCACCACGTCGAGTTCGCGCAGGATGCGCTCGGCCTGGGTGCGCATCACGTTTTCCGCCTCGCGCCGGACACCGGTGGCAACGCCCGCCGCATCGTTCATGAGGCGCGCGAAATCATCGAAAATGCGGCCGGTGGTCTGGGTCATGGTCTCTCTCCGGTCCCGGCGGCGGCCAAGGTGGTCCGGCGGCATACAGCAGCCCACCTTCATCCGGGACGATGGCGCGAGAATGGGCATTCGCCTGCCCGCGCGCAAGGGCGGCAGGCCGCGTCCTCCCGCATTTCGCGCGCGAACCGGCTTCGCGCGTCTTGATCCGGCCATCCGACGCGGGCAAGAGCAGGCATGGGGAGCTCGGGCCGGCGAGGGTCGCGTCGCGACGCCTCGCCCGGAACGCCTCCGACCGAAAGGCCGCCCATGCCGCTGTTCGTCCTGCCTTTTCCCAGCATAGATCCGGTGCTGATCGCCTTCGGGCCCTTCGCGATCCGCTGGTATGCGCTCGCCTATATCGCCGGGCTGATTCTCGGCTGGTGGCTGGCCAAGCGACTGTGCGAGCGCGATGGACTGTGGGGTGGCAAGGCCGCCATACCGCCGGAGGCCTTCGACGATGCCGTCGTTTGGATCGCCTTCGGCGTCATCCTCGGCGGACGCATCGGCTATGTGCTGTTCTACAATCTCGATTATTACCTGCAGAATCCGATAGCCGCGCTCACCGTCTGGCATGGCGGCATGTCGTTTCATGGCGGGTTCCTCGGCTCGATCCTCGCCATGGCGCTGTTCTGCCGCCGCCGAGGCCTCCCGCTGCTCTCCATGCTCGACATCGCCGCCGCCGTGGTGCCGATCGGCCTGTTCTTCGGCCGCCTCGCCAATTTCATCAATGGCGAGCTGTGGGGCCGGACCAGCGACGTGCCGTGGGCCATGGTGTTCCCGACCGGCGGTCCGCTGCCGCGCCATCCGAGCCAGCTCTATGAAGCCGGCCTGGAAGGTTTGCTGATGTTCCTCATCCTGATGATTGCCGCGAAGCGCGGTGCGCTGGCGCGGCCGGGCCTCATAGCCGGGCTGTTCGTGTTCCTCTATGGTTGCGCCCGCATCACGGTGGAATTCGTGCGCGAGCCCGATCCGCAGCTCGGCTATCTCTATGGCGACTGGCTCACCATGGGCATGTTGCTGTCGCTCCCCATGCTCGCGCTCGGCGCGAGCCTGATGCTGCGCGCCCGCTCCCGCCCCGCGCGCAGCGCGGCAGGCGCCTGATGACGACGCCGCTCGGCACGCGCATCGCCGCATTGATCGAGGCCGGCGGCGCGCCGCTGAGCGTCGAGGATTATATGCGGCTGTGCCTGCTCGACCCCGTGCACGGCTATTACACGACCGCCGAACCCTTCGGCCGATCAGGCGACTTCATCACCGCCCCCGAGATCAGCCAGATGTTCGGCGAGCTGCTGGGCCTCTGGGCCGCGGATGCGTGGATGCGGCTGGGCAGCCCCTCGCCCTTCATCCTCGCCGAACTCGGCCCTGGCCGCGGGACGCTGATGAGCGATGCTCTGCGGGCGACCCGCATCGTGCCGGGTTTTCGTGAGGCGGCGCGGATCGTGCTGGTCGAGGCCTCGCCCCGCTTGCGCGAAAGGCAGGCGCAGACGCTGGCGCCGGAGGTCGCGCATGTCGGGGTGGAGTGGGTGCAGCGCATCGAAGAGCTGCCGCAAGGACCCCTGATCCTGCTCGCCAATGAGTTCATCGACGCCCTGCCGGTGCGCCAGTTCGTGCGCACGCAACACGGAATCGCCGAGCGGATGGTCGGCATCGATGGTCGCGGCGGTTTGCGCTGGGGGTTGGTGCCCTCTCCCGCGCGGCCGGACGTGGTGGCGCGTCTTGAGACGGCCGAGCCGGGCGCGGTGCTGGAGATCTGCCCGGCCGGCGAAACCGTGGCGGCCGTCATCGGTGCGCGGATCGCGCGCGATGGGGGCGCGGCGCTGCTGGTGGATTACGGTCATGCCGGGGGCTTCGGCGACACGCTGCAGGCACTGTGGCGACAGGCCCCGGACGAGCCTCTCGCTCATCCCGGCGAGGCCGACCTCACGGCCCATGTCGATTTCGCCGCCCTCGCCCGTCACGCGACCGCGGCCGGCGCCCGCGCCTTCGGCCCGATCGGCCAGGGCGAGCTCCTGCTGCGCCTCGGCCTCGCCCGGCGCGCCGAGCGTCTGGCCCGCAACGCCGACGCGATGACGCGGGAGGCTATCGCAGCAGCCGCCAACCGTCTCGCCGGCTCCGGCCCGGAGGGCATGGGCGAGCTCTTCAAGGCGCTCGCGCTGGTGCATCCCTCCCTGTCCGAAATCGCCGGATTCGCCACCGGCGAAGCGTTCGCAGACACCGCCATCGCTGCCCGAGGAGACGTCGGATGAAGATCGAAGCCCCCACCCTCAGCGCCCTGCCGGGCATCCGGCACGCTTTCTTCACGCGTGAGGGCGGTGTGTCAGGCGGCATCTATGCCGGGCTAAATGCCGGCGTCGGCTCGCGCGACGTGCCCGAGCATGTGGCGGAGAACCGTTCGCGCATGGCCGGTGCCCTCGGCGTGCCGCAGGAACGCTTCCTGACCTGCTACCAGATCCACTCGCCGGACTGTCTCGCCGTCGATGCTCCCTTCGCCGAGCGCCCCCACGCCGACGCGCTCGCCACCGCGACGCCGGGCCTCGCGGTCGGCATCTCGATCGCCGATTGCGGGCCGGTTCTGTTCGCCGACCCCGTGGCCCGCGTCGTCGGCGCTGCCCATGCCGGCTGGAAGGGCGCGGTGGGCGGCGTGCTCGAAGGCACGCTCGCGCGCATGGAGCAGCTTGGCGCGCGGCGCGCGAACGTCATCGCGGTGATCGGTCCGCTGATCCGCCAGCCGAGCTATGAGGTGGGCCCGGATTTCATCGGCCGGCTCACGGAGGTGGATTCAGCGAATGGCCGGTTCCTCGCTCCCTCGGAAAGGCCGAACCATGCCATGTTCGACCTGCCCGGCTACATCGCCGACCGGCTTCGGGCGGCAGGCGTGGGAACGGTGGAGGATCTCGGCCTCGACACCTATTCCGACGAGACGCGCTTCTTCAGTTATCGCCGCGCGACGCATCGGGGCGAGCCCGATTACGGCCGGCAGATCGCCGCCATCGTCATCGAGTAGGGGCACACCCTACACCTTCTCCCCGTCCTTCCCGCGAAAAGGTTAACGAGGGCGCCTGGTCACCGATGTCGCCCGCCAACGAAAAACGCTTATTTTTCCAAATGTTGCCGGCGCCAATGCCGTATCGCAGCGGCATGCCGGCGCCCCCTGCACCCTCTGGACCTGTCGGGGAAATCAGCTTAACCATTCCTTAACCAAGGACCACCCGCGCCAAACGGGCGGTGCCGACCTTGAGGAATGGTGCATGACGATCCTTTCCCGCGGCCTTGTCATCCCGGTATGCGTGGTGCTTTCCGCCTTCGCACTGGCCGGCTGCCAGACCACCGGTGGACCGGTCGCCAGTGCGGATGCCCCCCGCGCCACCAACATGAGCGCCGGCCCGACCGCCGCAGGGGCGCCTGCCGGCAATACAGTTGCATTCGAATCGATCGACGGTCCTCCGCAGCCGGTCTTCACCAAGCTCGTCAGCAGCCTCAACTCCGAGGCCGGCTCGCATCGCGTGCAGATCGTTTCGCGCGACGAACCTGCCACCTATCGCGTGCGCGGCTACCTCGCCGCCAGCGTCGAGAACGGCAAGGGCACGGTCGATTGGGCGTGGGATGTGTTCGACGATGCCGAGCGCACCCGCGTGATGCGTATTTCCGGCTCCGAGCCCGTTGCCAGTGGTGACGTCTGGGACGAACTCGACCAGAACCAGCTCGACCGGATCGCCGCCCAGAGCATGGACGAACTGTCGCGCCGGCTGAGCGGCACCGCCGTCGCCAGCGCCGAACCCGCGGCGCCCGCAGAAGCCGAGACGCCGCCGACGGAAGGGGAAAGCGCTGCGCCGGCCGCCGAGGATGCGGCGACTTCCCCCGCCACAGCCGCGAATGACGAGGCCGCCCCGGCCGCCCCAACCCGTGCCACGCCAGCGGGCACCACCACTCGCGCGTCGACCACCCGTGCTGCCCGCAGCGCGTCCGCGGCCACAGGCGGCAATGGCTATGCGTCCCTTGCTTCCACGGGCGGAAATCTCGCCTTTGCACCCGAGCACGAATGACGCGCGTATCGTCATGCGCCGGGCCGCTCGCGCGGCAGTCCTGCCAGCCTGCCGCGTGACAACGACCGCCTGCTGCGGCTTCCCCGGCTTTACAGCGCGGGCCTGCCCGCCTATCAGGGCTCCCTGACGGGTGTAAGACAACCCGCCAACTGATAGGACGGCTTGGAGCGCGCCGGAATGTCCAGCAATAATGGATCGATCAAGATCGTCGCCGGCAACGCGAATCGGCCGCTGGCCGAGGCTGTCGGAGCGTATCTGTCCACGCCTTTGACGCAGGCCGTGGTCCGGCGTTTCGCCGACATGGAGATCTTTGTCGAGATCCAGGAGAACGTGCGCGGCAAGGACGTGTTCATCGTCCAGTCGACTTCGTTCCCCACGAACGACAACCTGATGGAGCTGCTCATCATCACCGATGCGCTGCGCCGTTCCTCCGCCCGCCGCATCACCGCGGTGCTGCCCTATTTCGGCTATGCCCGTCAGGATCGCCGCTCGTCCGGCCGTACCCCGATCTCGGCCAAGCTGGTGTCGAACCTCATCACTCATGCCGGCGCCGACCGCGTGCTGACGGTGGATCTGCATGCCGGCCAGATCCAGGGCTTCTTCGACATCCCGACCGACAACCTCTTCGCCGCGCCGGTGATGGTCGCCGACATCAAGTCGCGCTTCGACCTGTCCAACATCACCGTGGTATCGCCCGACGTCGGCGGCGTGGTGCGTGCCCGGGCGCTGGCCAAACGCATCGATGCCCGCCTCGCCATCGTCGACAAGCGCCGCGAGCGCCCCGGCGAGAGCGAGGTGATGAACGTCATCGGAGATGTCGAAGGCACGCGCTGCATCCTCGTCGACGACATCGTCGATTCCGGCGGCACACTGGTGAATGCCGCCGATGCGCTGCTCGCGCGCGGCGCCAAGGAGGTCTACGCCTACATAACCCACGGCGTGCTCTCGGGCGGCGCGGTGGCGCGTGTCACGGCGTCGAACCTCAAGGAACTCGTCATCACCGATTCGATCCAGCCGACCGAGGCGGTCCGGGTGGCGCGCAACATCCGGGTGATCTCGATTTCCTCGCTGATCGGCGAAGCCATCAGCCGCACCGCGCATGAGGAAAGCGTCTCCGGCCTGTTCAATTGAGGAGCTGGCGTTATTGCCATGCAGCATTTGCATGGCGATCGTCAAAAGCGAAACCGGATCAGGGTAATGACTCGGCAGTTCGCGGCCGAAACGGCCTGACACCGCCTTGATCTCGCGATTTTTCACGGAAGCGTGCCTTGTTCGGTCCATCTTTCGTCGCGAGTCTGTTGCCTCGCCAACGAACACGATGGAGGCCCGATGCAGCACTCCGAGCTGCCCGCCCTGCTGGTGCTCGCCTGCATAACCACCACTGGAGCCGTCCATCCGGCTCGCGCGCAGGCGCCCTTCGATCCCTGGACCGGGATCACCATTCCCGACCCTGTGCCCGACCCATCCGGCGGTGCAGACAGCGCGAGCCCCTACGAGCAGGCCGTCGAGAACGCGAATGCCGCGGCGATGGCTGATGCCGCCGGCGATCCACCGGATCTGACCGTGACCGTCTCGCCGCCGCCTCCGGACGAACAGGGTTCCGCGTCGGCCGAAGGCGGTCATGAGGCGGCGCCTGAACCGGCTGCGCCCGGAACGGTATGGGCGACGCTCGGCGGCGGAAGCGTGCCGAAGGTGAACTATATCGGGGCGACGCCAATCCAGCGGCTGCTGCAGAGCCGCGCGAAGAAGAAGGCGTCCGCCAGCCGCGACACGATCCCGACCGAGTTCGACTACCGGCACGGCGCGGCGAGCGTCAGCCTGAACACCAGCATGTCGGCCACCGCGCCGGTGTCCGGTTTCTCCTCCGCCACCGCCAGCAGCGGCAATGGCGAAGTGAAGGGACGGATCGACTACGCGCTCGACAATCTCGTCATCTATGGCAGCGGCAATGTCGGCGCGTCGGCGAGCACCGGCGTGTCGCTCTATGACGGCACCGCTGTCGGCACCACCTACAAGATGCCGCTGGCGATCTCGCCCGGCGATACGTTCGGCATGACGGCGGAACTCGCCAACCAGTCGAATGTGACGACCTCGATGGAGGTGCGCGGACCTCTCGGCCCGTTCGAGCGCTTCCTGTCGGTCGAACATGTGCGCACCATCGGCACCACGGGCACGGAAACCGTCAAGGCCGGACTGCTCGGCAAGTTCTGAGGGCTGCGAGCGTCCCGCATGCGCGCGCCGACATTGCCCCCGCACGGCTTTGCTGCTATGAGCCCGCGGGTTATCCGGCCTATCCGCACCCCTGGAGGCGCGCCGGCGACACTCGAAACTGCACCGCCTGACGGGCCGGGCCGCGCGAGCGGCCCTGTTGCGTTGGGCACGACCCATGAAGGATCAAGCCAATGACCGCCATCAAGGAACTGAAGGCGACGGCGCGCGCGACTGTCGGCAAGGGGGCCGCTCGTGCTGAACGCCGCGCCGGCCGCGTGCCCGCCGTGATCTACGGCGACGGCAAGGCGCCCGTCAGCATCTCGCTCGACTTCACCGAAATCAACCGCACCATCTATGCGGGCCACTTCCTCACCACGCTGTTCAACGTGGACGTGGACGGCACCAAGCACCGCGTCATCCCGCGCGACTATCAGCTCGACGTGCTGAAGGGCCTGCCGCAGCATGTCGACTTCCTGCGCGTCGCCACCGGCGCGACCCTGACGGTCGACATTCCGGTGCACTTCGCCAACGCCGAAAACGCCCCCGGCATCAAGCGCGGCGGCACGCTGAACATCGTCGCCCACTCGGTCTCGCTGAACGTTCCGGCCGATGCCATTCCCGAGGCGGTCACCGTCGATCTCGCGGCCGCCCAGCTCGGCGATTCGTTCCACCTCTCGGCAATCAAGCTGCCGGAGGGCGTGACCTGGGCCGGCCATGGCGACGATACCCTCGTCACCATCACCGCCCCCTCGGGCCTTAAGGAAGCCGAGGCGGACGAAGCCGCCGCTGCTGCGGCCGAAGCTGCGGCTCCGGCCAAGAAGTGATCTGACGTTCGGACCGGGAGACGCTGGTGTTCCTCTTCACGGGGCTCGGCAATCCCGGCCCGAAATATGCCGGCAACCGGCACAATATCGGCTTCATGGCGGTGGACGCGATCGTCCGCCGCCATCGCTTTTCGCCCTGGCGCCGCCGTTTCCAGGGGGCGGCCTGCGAGGGTGAGATCGCGGGAGAGAAGGTGCTGGCGCTGCTGCCCGAAACCTTCATGAACGAGAGCGGCCGCGCGGTCGCCGAGGCGCAGCGCTTCTACAAGATCGCGCTCGGCGACGTGGTGGTCTTCCACGACGAACTCGACCTCGCCCCTGCCAAGGTGCGCGCCAAGATCGGTGGCGGCAATGCCGGCCATAACGGGCTGCGCTCCATCACCGCGCATTGCGGCAACGACTATATGCGGGTGCGGCTCGGCATCGGACATCCGGGCGACAAGTCGCTGGTCATGCCCTATGTGCTGAACGACTTCGCCAAGGCCGAAGGCCCCTGGGTCGAGGCGGTCTGCGAGGGCTGCGCCGAACTTTCCGAGCTGCTGGTGCAGCGGCGGATCGACGAATTCCAGAGCCGGCTGCATCTCGTGCTGGAAGCGCGCGGCATCAACCCTGCCGCTCCGCATAAGATCTGACCCTTCCGCCGCCGGCTCATTCAAGACGCAAAGGCGGCGTTTGCCATTGCGATGCGGCGTCCGCCCCCTTAGGACGCTTCCTGACACGCACACCACGGAACTGACGGTTTAGCCATGGGCTTCAAATGCGGCATCGTCGGCCTGCCGAATGTCGGCAAGTCGACCCTCTTCAACGCGCTAACGCAGACGGCGGCGGCGCAGGCGGCGAATTATCCGTTCTGCACCATCGAGCCGAATGTCGGCGACGTCGCGGTGCCGGATCCGCGCCTCGATACCCTGGCGCAGATCGCCAGTTCGCAGGCCATCATACCGACCCGTCTTACCTTCGTGGACATCGCCGGCCTCGTGCGCGGTGCCTCGCAGGGTGAAGGCCTCGGCAACCAGTTCCTCGCCAATATCCGCGAATGCGACGCCATCGCCCATGTGGTGCGCTGCTTCGAAGACGGCGACGTCACCCATGTCGAGGGCAAGATCGCGCCGGTCTCCGACATCGAGACCATCGAGACCGAGCTGATGCTCGCCGATCTCGACAGCCTGGAAAAGCGCTCCGCCGCGCTGGAGAAGAAGGCCAAGGGCGGCGACAAGGAAGCGAAGGAGACGCTCGACCTCATGCAGCGCGCGCTGACGCTGCTGCGCGACGGCAAGCCCGCCCGCCTCGTCGACGTGAAGCCCGAGGAAGAGCGCACCTTCCGCATGCTCGGCCTGCTGTCCTCCAAGCCCGTGCTCTATGTCTGCAATGTCGAGGAGGCCTCGGCCAAGGACGGCAACCCCCTGTCCGCCCAGGTCTTCGAGCGCGCGCGCCAGGAAGGCGCGAAGGCGGTCGTCGTCTCCGCCAAGATCGAGAGCGAGATCGCGGTGCTGCCCCCCGAGGAGCAGACCGACTATCTCGAGGCGATCGACCTCGATGAGCCGGGCCTCAACCGCGTGATCCGCGCCGGCTACGAGCTCCTGAAGCTCGTGACCTATTTCACCGTCGGCCCGAAGGAAGCTCGCGCCTGGACCATCACCGCCGGCACCAAGGCCCCCGGTGCGGCCGGCGTTATCCATTCGGATTTCGAGAAGGGCTTCATCCGCGCCGAGACCATCGCCTTCGACGACTATGTGAAGGGCAAGGGCGAGGCCGGGGCCCGCGATGCCGGCCGGCTGCGGCTGGAAGGCAAGGAATATGTCGTCGCCGATGGCGACGTGCTGCATTTCCGCTTCAACACCTGAATGCCGCCCGGCGACTTGACGCCGGCAACGCTCTCCCGTGTGATCGTGCCCGGCGCCTTGCGCGTCGAAACCGAGCGGCGTCCCGTGAAGGACGCCGCGCCGCGGGGAGTTCACGTCGCGCATGATGTTCTGGGAAGACTTCCACGAGGGTCATGTTGCGACCTGCGGGCGCTATGTGGTCGGCCGCGAGGAGATCGTGGCCTTCGCACGGGATTTCGACCCTGCGCCCATTCATCTCGATGACGCCGCGGCGGAGGTGACCCCGCTCGCCGGCCTTGCCGCGTCCGGCTGGCACATCTGCGCCATCTTCATGCGCCTGCTGGCGGACGGCCTGCTCATCAAATGCGATTGCCTCGGCTCACCCGGCATGGAGGAGGTCCGCTATCTCCGTCCGGTTCACCCCGGCGCGGTGCTGAGCCTGCGGCGGGCCGTGCTGGAGACGCGCAGTTCAAAGAGCCGGCCCGACATGGGACTGGTGAAGTTCCGCTTCGAGCTCATCGACGGAACCGACGCCGTGGCGTGTGAACTCGTCGGCACCATCATGTTCGGCCGCCGCAACCCGGGAGCCCGGCTCGCATGAGATTCTTCGAGGATGTCGACGTCGGCGACGAAGAAGCGCTCGGCTCCCACACCTTCATGGCGCCGGAGATCATTGCCTTCGCCCGCGCCTGGGATCCCCAGCCATTCCATCTGGATGCCGCGGCCGCCGCCCGCACCCATTTCGGCGGGCTGGTGGCCTCCGGATGGCATACGGCGGCGATCTGGTCGCGCCTCCATGCGGCGGCCCAAGCGCGCCTGCATGGCCAGATGCGCGCCCGCGGCGAACGTGTGCCGCGGGTCGGCCCCTCCCCCGGTTTTCGCGACCTGCAATGGCTGAAGCCGGTGCATGCCGGCGACACGTTGAGCTTTGCCAGCAAGGTCACGGCGAAGAAGCCCAGCGCGAGCCGGCCGGAATGGGGCCTCGTCTTCAGCCACGAGACGGGCACCAATCAATATGGCCGGCTCGTCTTCGCGTTCACCAACTGCGTGTTCGTCGAACGGCAGGAGGCCTGAACATCGCAAACGACAAAGGGCCCCGCAGGGGCCCTTTTCCATGGTGCGAGCGCTAAATACAGATCCGCTCAGTGCTCGACGTTCCGCCAGATCTTCTTCTTGGTGAAATAAAGCAGGCCGGCGAAGACGATGAGGAAGATCATCGACATGAAGCCGATGCGCTTGCGTTCTTCCAGATGCGGCTCCGCGAGCCACATCATGAACGCCGCCACATCCCGCGAATACTGCTCGACCGTCTGCGGCGAACCGTCGGTGTAGGTCACCTGATCGGCCGAGAGCGGAGGCGGCATCTTGATGGAGTGCCCGGGGAAGAACTCGTTGTAATGTCCCCCCTCCGGCACCTTGAAGCCTTCCGGCGGATCCTTGTAGCCGTTCAGCAGCGCGTGGATGTAGTCCGGCCCCTGCTCCTGATACTGGCGCACGATGTCGAACAGGAAGCCCGGAAAGCCGACCTCATAGGTGCGCGCCTTGGCCAGAACCGAGAAGTCCGGCGGGTAGGCGCCGCCATTGGAGGCGCGGGCGGCCTGTTCGTTCGGGAACGGCGAGGGCCAGCGGTCCGAGAGCCGGCCGGGCCGCTCGAACATGTCGCCGGCATCGTTGGGGCCGTCCTGCACCTTGAAGGATTCGGCGACCGTCTTGGCCTGCGCCTCGGAGAATTCCGGACCGCCCTTCTGCGCGAGGTTGCGGAAGGCGAACAGGTGGGCCGCATGGCAGGACGAGCAGACCTCGCGGAATACCTGGAAGCCCCGCTGCACCTGGGCACGGTCGAAATGGCCGAACGGGCCGGCGAAGGTCCAGCTTTCGCGAGGCGGCTTCGGCGTCGCGTGGGCGTCCTGAGCGAAGCTGGTGCCGGTGCCGGCCAGCATCGTCGCGGCCGTCAGCGCGGCGAGCGTGAAGGAACGAAGGGAAGCAAAGCGCATGTTCATCATTCCTGCTCCGCTCACGCTGTCGTCGCGGGCGAGGCCGCAGTCTTGCCCTTCGCCAGCACCGCCTCGGTGATCGAGGCCGGCACCTGCTTCGGCTTCTCGAAGAGGCCGAGCAAAGGCAGGATGATGAGGAAGTGGACGAAGTAATACACCGTCAGCACGCGCCCGGCGATGACATAGCCGCCCTCCGCCGGCTTCGAGCCCAGCCAGCCCAGCCCGATGCACGCCGCAACCCAGATCCAGAAGAACTGCCGGTAGAGCGGGCGATAGGCGGCGGAGCGCACCTTGGAGGTGTCGAGCCACGGCACGAAGAACAGCACGATGATCGCGCTGAACATGGTCAGCACGCCGCCGAGCTTGTCCGGCACCGAGCGCAGCATCGCGTAGAACGGCAGGTAGTACCATTCCGGCACGATGTGAGCTGGCGTCACCAGCGGATTGGCGGGAATGTAGTTGTCCGCATGGCCGAGATAGTTCGGGATGTAGAACACGAACCAGGCGAAGAAGATGAGGAAGCACACCATGCCGAACGCGTCCTTGATGGTCGCGTAGGGGGTGAAGGGCACGGTGTCCTTCGGGGTCTTCGGCTCGACGCCGGTCGGGTTGTTCTGACCTGCGATATGCAGCGCCCAGATGTGCAGGACGACGACGCCCGCGATCATGAAGGGCAGCAGATAGTGCAGCGAGAAGAAGCGGTTGAGTGTCGGGTTGTCGACCGCGAACCCGCCCCAGAGCCATTCCACGATGGTCGGCCCGACCACCGGGAAGGCGGAGAACAGGTTGGTGATGACGGTGGCGCCCCAGAAGCTCATCTGCCCCCACGGCAGCACGTAGCCCATGAAGCCGGTCGCCATCATCAACAGGTAGATAATCACGCCGAGGATCCACAGCACTTCGCGAGGAGCCTTGTACGACCCGTAATAGAGGCCGCGGAACATATGGATGTACACCGCGATGAAGAACATCGAGGCGCCGTTGGCGTGGATGTAGCGGATCAGCCAGCCATAGCTGACATCGCGCATGATGTGCTCGACCGAGTCGAAGGCCAGCGTCACATGCGGCGTGTAGTGCATCACCAGCACCACGCCCGAAAGGATCTGGCAGACCAGCATCAGCGAGAGGATGCCGCCGAAGGTCCACCAGTAGTTCAGATTGCGCGGGGTGGGATAGGCGATGAAGGAGGAATGAATCAGGCCAACCAGAGGAAGCCGGCTCTCGAACCACTTGAGCGCGGGATTCTTCGGCTCGAATGTCGCGTGTCCGCTCATGTGAATGGTCCCTTGAGGCCGTCAGCCGATGGAGATCTTCGTGTCGGACACGAATGCGTAGGGCGGAATGGCGAGGTTCTCCGGCGCCGGCCCGCGGCGGACTCGGCCCGCGGCGTCGTATTCCGAGCCGTGGCAGGGGCAGAACCACCCGTCATATTCACCGGCATGGCCGATCGGCACGCAGCCGAGATGGGTGCAGATGCCGATGACGACCAGCCACTTCTCCCTGTCCTTGGCGGCGCGGTTCTCGTCCGTCGCGGGGGCATCGGCGGGCAAGTTGGCGTTGCGCGCGATCGGGTCGATGAGCTGGCCGACCGGAACATCCCTGGCCTTGGCGACATCGTCGGCGGTGCGGTTCCACACGAAGACAGGCTTGCCGCGCCACTTCACCGTGACGATCTGGCCTTCCTGAATCTGGGAGAGATCGACCTCGGTCGAAGAGAGCGCCAGCACCGATGCGTCCGGCTGCAGCTGCGAGATGAAAGGCCAGACGAGTGCCGCCGCGCCGACCGCACCCATCGCGCCCGTCGCGATGTAGAGAAAGTCGCGGCGCGTCGTCTGCGCCGTCTCGGTTGATGCCACGTTCGGGTCCCTTTCCCTCGACTGCGCGCGCCTGCCCGCTCCGCGCAATCCCCGGACCCACTTCCGGCGGAAACAGGACCCGCCGTAGCCGGACGTCTCTCCCGTTGCCGGGATCCGACGCGCGCCCGTAGCCTGTCGTCGGGCGCCTTCGGGGCCTCGCGCGTTGCGAGGCCGGAACCGCGACGCCCTCTGTCGCGCCGCGTACCTTCAATTGCCTCTAATTGCACCCTATCCCCACCTTGTCCAGACAAGGCCGCTGCGTCAGTGAGTCCTGCCCTCTAGCAAAACCGGAAACTTGACTTCACAAGCAAAAGCAGAAGCGTCGCATTTTATTGTGCAGTGCATTAATGTCTTTAAGGAAGATCGATGCCGGAACGCTCCGCTCCTGCCGGGCTTCGCCCCGCCCTCGCGCTCTACCAGCCGGACATCGCGCAGAATGCCGGCACCCTCGCACGCGCCGCGGCATGCCTGGATGTTTGCCTGCATATTATTGAACCTGCTGGATTTCCGGTCGGCGACGCCGGCTTCAGACGGGCGGGAATGGATTATCTGGATCGCGCCGCGATCCATCGCCACGCATCCTTCACCGCGTTCGAGGATTGGCGAAGAGCCGAGCGGCGCTGCCTTGTGCTGTGCAGCACAGGCGGGGCCATCCCCTACACTGCCTACGCCTTTCGTCCGGGCGACATCCTGATGCTCGGCCGCGAAAGCGCCGGCGTCCCCGATGACGTGCACTCGACGGCGGATGCGCGGATCGTCATTCCGATGATGCCGGGCGCCCGCTCGCTCAATGTCGCCCTCGCCGGCGCCATGATCCTTGGCGAAGCGCTCCGTCAGACCGGCGGTTGAGGGAGTTGTGCCGTCACTCCGCCGCCGCTGCGTCCTCGTCCGCCTCCAGAAAACCGCCGGACTGGCGCTGCCACAGCCGGGCATAGACTCCACCCCGCGCGATCAGTTCGGCATGGCTGCCGGTTTCGACGATCCGCCCCTGCTCCATCACCACCAGCCGGTCCATGCGGGCGATGGTGGAAAGCCGATGGGCGATGGCGATGACGGTCTTGCCGTCCATCAGTTCGTCGAGATTGGCCTGAATCGCCGCCTCGATCTCCGAATCAAGCGCCGAGGTCGCCTCGTCGAGCACGAGGATCGGCGCGTCTTTCAGCAGCACGCGGGCAATGGCTATGCGCTGCCTCTGGCCGCCCGAAAGTTTCACGCCCCGCTCGCCGACATGGGCGTCGAGCCCGCTGCGCCCTTGCGGATCGACCAGAGTATCGACGAAATCCTCCGCATGGGCCCGGCATACCGCCGCGCGAATCGCATCCTCACCGGCGTCGGGACGGCCATAGGCGATGTTGTCGCGCACCGAGCGGTGCAGCAGGGAGGTGTCCTGCGTCACCACGCCGATCTGCCCCCGCAGGCTCTCCTGCGAGACCGCCGCGATGTCCTGCCCGTCGATCAGGATGCGGCCGCCCTCGGGATCATAGAAGCGCAACAGCAGGCTCATCAGCGTCGACTTGCCGGCGCCGGAATGACCAACAAGACCCACGCGCTCGCCCGGCGTCAGGGTGAGGTTCAAGCCTTCGATCACGCCGGAGCCCCTGCCATAGTGGAAGGCGAGGTTCTCGAACCGGATCTCGCCCTTCGTCACAGCCAGCGCACGCGCATCCGGCCGGTCCGTCACCTCATGGGGGGCGGAAATCGAAAGGATCGCCTCCTGAACCGTGCCGACATTCTCGAACACGCCGGTCACCACCCACATGATCCAGCCGGACATGTTGGTGATGCGGATGGCAAGCCCGGTTGAAAGAGCGATGGCGCCGAGATTGATCGCGCCGATCGACCACAGCCACACGCCAAGCCCACCCACGGAGCCCAGCATGACGCTGTTCAGCACGCTGATGGCAAACGCCATGCGCGTGATCTGGCGCTGCTGGTTGCGGTTGTCGTCGACATTGCGGGCCAGTGCGTCGCGCACATAGCGGTCCTCCCGGTCCGCATGGGCGAACAGCTTCACGGTGAGGATGTTGGTGTAGCTGTCGACGATGCGGCCGGTGAGGGCGGAATTACTCTCCGACGTGCTCAGGGAAAGCGCCCGGATGCGCGGAATGAAGAACCGCAGCGCAACGATGTAGGAGGCGATCCACGCCGCCATCGGCACGGCGAGCCGCCAGTCCGCCTCGGCGAACAGCACGACCGCGCTGCCGGCATAGATGCCTGCGTACCAGAGCGCGTCGATGACATCGACCACCGAGCCGCGAATCGCCGGGCCCGCCTGCAGCACTCGCGCGGCAATGCGCCCGGCGAAGTCGTTGCTGAAGAAGCCGACGCTCTGGCGCACAACCCAGCGATAGGACTGCCAGCGGATCAGCGGCCCGACATTCCCGGTGATGGACTGCCGGATCAGCAGATCGTGCAGCCCATTGGCGAGCGGGCGCGCCACCACGACGACGAAGGCCATCCAGAGCAGCAGGCCGGAATGGTCGGCGAAGATGCTCTGCGGTGTCGAGCCCTGCACCAGATCGACGATCCGGCCGACATAGCGGAACAGCGACACTTCGATGATCGCGACCAGCAACGCCGCGCCGAGCGCCGCCACAAACACCCACCCCGCCTGCCGTACGAAATGCCAGTAGAAGGCGAGCAGCCCGACGGGCGGCCGCGCGGTGGGAGCGGACCGGAACGGGTCGATGACCGATTCGAAGGCGGAGAACAGGCGGGTGAACATCAAGCTGCCCTAGCTGCACCTTGCGGCGCCAGTATGGTGTCCGCACCTTGCCGGCGACCGCCGGGGCGTGCTGCCGCAGGCATTCCGTCTTGCCCCTCCCGCTCAGGCCGCTTAATGCGGTTCCTGCCTGACGGCACGCGACGGCGCGATTGCGCCGGATCAAGGCGCCGCAGGCGAAGCGGGTTCAGATCGTCGGCACCGCGAGCCGGCGCCGAAAGGAGAGCCCGATGCTGAACATCGCCACCCCGATCCCGGATGGACGCATGCCCGAGACGCTCACCGAACGAAAGGCACTTGCCCGCGGCTGGTTCGAGGAACTGCGCGACCGCATCTGCGCCGCCTTCGAGACGCTGGAGCGGGAGGCGCCGGAGGAGCTCTATCCGGGCGAGGCCGGCCATTTCGTCCGCACGCCCTGGCAGCGCACCGACCACAGCGGAGCGGCCGGCGGCGGCGGGGTGATGTCGGTCATGCGCGGGCGGCTGTTCGAGAAGGTCGGCGTGCATTGCTCCACCGTGCATGGCGAGTTCGCCCCCGAGTTCCGCAAACAGATTCCCGGCGCCGAGGAAGACCCGCGCTTCCACGCCACCGGCATCTCGCTCATCGCGCACCTCACCAATCCCAACGTGCCCGCCGTGCACATGAACACCCGCTTCGTCGTCACGTCGAAGGCGTGGTTCGGCGGCGGGGCCGACCTCACCCCGGTGCTTGATCGCCGCCGCACGCAGGAAGACCCGGATTCGCTCGCCTTCCACGCCGCCATGCGCAATGCCTGCATGCCGCATGAAGTGGCCGATTACGGCCGCTACAAGGAATGGTGCGACGAATATTTCTGGCTACCGCACCGCAAGGAGCCGCGCGGCATCGGCGGCATCTTCTATGACTGGCTCGACTCCGGCGACTGGGCGGCCGATTTCGCCTTCACCCGCGATGTCGGCCTCGCCTTTCTCGACATCTACCCACATCTGGTGCGCCAGAACTACGCGACCCCATGGACCGAGGCGGACCGCGAGGAACAGCTCGTCCGTCGCGGCCGCTATGTCGAGTTCAACCTGCTTTACGACCGCGGCACGGTGTTCGGCCTGAAGACCGGCGGCAATGTGGAATCGATCCTCTCTTCCATGCCGCCACTGGTAAAGTGGCCCTGACCGGGCTGCGGATCGTCCTGCCGGCCTATCGCTGGTCCGGCATGACGCTCATGTGGAAGAATTCCCACACATGGCCGTCCATATCCTCGAAGCCGTGGCCGTACATGAAGCCGTGATCCTGCGCGGGGCGCGGCGCGGTGCCGCCGGCGGCGATCGCCCGCGCCACGAGATCCTCCACCACCGCCCGGCTATCCACCGAGAGCGCGACCAGCACCTCCTTGCCCGCCGCATTGTCCGGCACCGGCAGCTTGCTAAAGCCGCTGAAGAAATCCTCCACCAGCAGCATCGCGTAGAAATTCTCGCCCAGCACGAGGCAGGCCGCGTTGGCGTCGGTGAATTGCGGGTTGAAGTCGAAGCCCAACGCCCGGAAGAACGCCATCGAGGCCGGAAGATCCCGAACGGGAAGGTTGACGAAAATCTGGTTGACCTTGGTCGGCATGATATCCGGCATGTCTATCCCCTGTACTGACTCACACAGCGCCGCTCCGCTGTCCGAAACAAGGACGCGGGTGATGTCCCGCCTCCGACAACCCGCCGCAAAAAACCGACGAGGCGCTCAGCCCTTGCCCATCGCATCGCGGGTGATGGAGACGAGGGCGAGCGGATCTTCCGGAAAGCCGCGCTCGATCCACAAGGCCTCGGCGCGCCGCAGCGTTACGCCGACCTCAGGGCCGGGCGGGATGCCGCGCGCGAGGAAGGCTCCGCCGTTCAGCGGGAATTTCGGCGCCGTCCACAGCTCCGGCAGGCGGGCAAGATCGTTCCAGTCGATGTCGTCCGACGCCGCGCCGGAGCGGGCGAAGTCCACCAGAACCCGGTCGCGATAAGGCTCCGCGCCCATGTGATAGAGCGCGGCGCAACGCTCGAGATCCGTGGTCGAGGGATCGAGGGCGAGGCGCGGATCGGCGATCGCCTCCAGCCGCTTCGCCTCGGCATTGGACAGGCGCAGCCCCTCGCGCAACCGCTCGACATCCTCCGGCGCCGAGGCCAGCAGGGCACCAAGGCGGCGCACCGAATCCGCATCAAGGCGGAGATGCCGCTCGATCGCCGCCAGCCGCTCGACCGCCGCCACATCGGGCATGCCCGCCGCACTGCCCAACACCGGCAGCAGCAATCCGGCCCGCTCCATCTCGGCGAGCGTTTCGGCGCCGCGCGGTGCCACGAGGAGCTTCATCAGTTCGGCGCGCACCCGCTCGCGCGACAGTTGGGCGAGACCGTCGTGGCCCTCGATGGACGCCGCCAGCGCCGCCGCATCGATCGGGCCGCGCCCATAGGAGGCGTGGAAACGGAACAGGCGCAGGATGCGCAGATAGTCCTCCCGGATCCGCGCCAGCGGATCGCCGATGAAGCGCACCCGCCCGGCCCTGGCATCGGCCTCACCCCCGAAGAGGTCCAGCACCGCCCCATCGCGATCCATGTACAGCGCATTCATCGTGAAATCGCGCCGTGCCGCATCCTGTGACCAGTCGCGCCCGAACACCACGCGCGCATGGCGACCGTCGGTCTCGACATCCTCGCGCAGCGTCGTCACCTCATAGGGTATGCCCCCGGAGACGAGCGTGACCGTGCCGTGCTCGATCCCTGTCGGCACCACCTTCAGCCCCGCCGCCTCTCCCCGCCGTACCACCTCCTGCGGCAGCGCCGTGGTGGCGAGGTCGATGTCGAACCGCGTGCCGAGGCCGAGCAGAACGTCGCGCACGGCGCCGCCGACGATGCGCACCTCTTCCCCCTCCCCGTTGAGCACGGCAAAGACGCGATCAAGATCGGGATGGGCCGCGATCAACGGATTCATTCGATATGCCCCGGCACGAGAACGCCATTCTGCCATGTGGGTGGTACGTAGCGCCCCTGTGTCGGACCGCGGTTCTCCCACTCCAGCAGATAAAGGCTGAGCGCGACCAGCAGCAACGCGACAAGGGTGCACACCGCGAAGGCACGGGTCGACCACCCGGCAAGCATCCGGTCGATGCCGCGGCCGAAGCGCAGATAGAGGCCGAACGCCACGAACGGCGCGACGAACAGCAGGATCTCGGTGATCGCGATCCGCAGCATCAGCCGTAGATCCTCTCATAGAGGTTGCGCAGGATGCCCGCCGTCACGCCCCAGATGAAGCGATCTTCATAGGCCATCGCGTGGAACATCCGCGTCAGGCCATCGCTCTGACGGGAATGGCGCTGGTGGTTCCCGGGCGCCATCAGGAAACCGAGCGGCACCTCGAAGGCTTCGTCCACCTCATCCCGGTTGATCGTCAGCTCGGCAGCGGCATCGACAAGCGCCACCACCGGTACGATGCGGAAAGCGGTGCGCGTCAGATAGGCGTCGAGATAGCCGAGCGGGGTCACGCGAGCGGGATCGAGGCCGACCTCCTCCTGCGCTTCGCGCAGCGCCGCACCGGCAGGCCCCTCGTCGAAGGGCTCGATCTTGCCGCCGGGAAAGGCGATCTGCCCGGCATGGCTGGACAGATGGGCGGAGCGCAGTGTGAGAAGCACGGTCGGCTCGGGCCGGGCCATCACGGGGACCAGCACCGCCGCGTCGCGCATCCGCGACGGATCGACCATCCCGCGAAACTGCGGCGTGAGATCATGGTCGCCCCGCGCCGCCTCTCCCGTCACTGGAGCGGCATGAAACAACCGCCGCCGCGCTCGTTCGACGAAATCGGCGAGCGGCAGAGAGCCCTCGGCGGCGAGGATGGTGGACGGTTCGGCCGGCGGCAGGGATGCGGTCATTTCGAGTTCGACTTCGGGAGACGGCTTCAGGCGGCGGGGTCGATGGGGAAGAACGAACCGGCGGACGCGACGCCGATCCTCGCCACGCCGTCGACGATTCGCTCCTCCGCGTGCTCGACGAGTTCAAGCGTCACGGAGCGCGAGAGCCGGGCCCACAGCTCCCCGCGCACCCTGATATAGGGCTTCAGCCCCCCATTGCCCGCATCCACCGCAAAACGCAGCGGATGCTCGCCATCGCAGCGCACGAGATCGTCGAGGCTGGTGCGGAAGACGAGCTGCTCGCCCTGCCCGGTCGTCTCGCTCGCCATGTCCACGGCGAGAAACGGTACGTCCTCCACCCGGATGCCCAGCTTCTCCACCGGCGTCACCAGCACATAACGCTCCCCGTCCTTCCTCAGCACCGAGGCGAACAGCTTGACGAGACCGACACGCTCGATCGGCGAGCTGCGATAGGACCAGCGCCCCTCGCCGTCGATGGCGATGTCGATTTCGCCACAATCGGGTGGATTCCAGCGTTCTACCGGCGCCGCCCCGCGCGTCGTTGACGCGCGCACGGCACTCATAAGCTGGTCGAAACGGGTTGAAGCTGCTGTATCCATTAAACTTTTCTTGGGAAGAGCAGATCATCGCGCAGTCGTGATGCCCTGCCCCATGGGTGACGCGAGGCCAAGATAGCGTAAGCTGGCAGCCACGCACATCCGCAGGTCCCTTCCAGAGGCCGGCGGCACGCAGGCTGCATGGCAGCCGGGACAGGCATCTGCGATGCAGCATCCCGGCATCGGTTTGGACGGGCTCAAGGAGCGGACATGACGACGGCGACCGGCGAAACCTTCGAGTCTCTCGACGCCATGATCATCCGCAATGCGGAAACCACGGCCGCCAATGTCCGTGCCGCGCGCGCCGGCATCGGCACGGTGATCTTCGGGCAGGAGAAGGTGGTGGAGCGTGCGCTCATCACCATCCTGTCGGGCGGACACGGGCTGCTGGTCGGCGTGCCGGGCCTCGCCAAGACCAAGCTGGTGGAGACTCTCGGCACGGTGCTCGGCCTTGATGCTCGCCGGGTGCAGTTCACCCCGGACCTGATGCCATCCGACATTCTCGGCGCCGAGGTGCTGGAGGAAAGCGCGGGCGGACGCCGCTCCTTCCGCTTCATACCCGGCCCGGTCTTCGCCCAGTTGCTGATGGCGGACGAGATCAACCGCGCCTCGCCGCGCACCCAGTCCGCCCTGCTGCAGTCGATGCAGGAAGGTCATGTCACCGTGGCCGGCCAGCGGCACGACCTGCCGAAGCCCTTCCACGTTCTGGCAACCCAGAACCCGCTGGAGCAGGAAGGCACCTATCCCCTGCCGGAAGCCCAGCTCGACCGCTTCCTCATGGAGATCGACGTCGACTATCCCGACCGCGATGCCGAGCGCCGCATCCTGTTCGACACCACCAGCGCAGAGGAAACAAAACCCCGCGCGGTGATGACCGCGGAAGACCTCGCGAGCGCCCAGCGGCTGGTCCGGCGGCTGCCGGTCGGCGAATCGGTGGTGGAGGCGATCCTTACCCTCGTGCGCTCGGCCCGTCCCGGCCCGGAAGCCGGCGAACTCGGCCGCTTCATCGCCTGGGGGCCGGGACCGCGCGCCTCGCAGTCGCTCATGCTGGCGGTGCGCGCCCGGGCGCTGCTGGACGGCCGCTATGCGCCGTCGCTGGACGATGTCGCAGCATTGGCCGAGCCCGTGCTGAAGCACCGCATGGCCCTGACCTTCGCGGCGCGCGCCGATGGCGAGACGGTGTCGGGCCTCATCGCCCGCCTCGTCGGCAAGATCGGCTGAGCCGGGTCGGGAGCGGAGATTGGAGCGCGACGCCGACACCGCCGTCCAGAGCGCGGCCCAGAGTGCCGCCAGCCTGGTCGCCGCCATGCCCCGGCTGGTACTGGAGGCGCGCCGGATCGCGGCCACCGTCTATCACGGCGTGCATGGCCGCCGCCGCGCCGGTGCCGGCGAGAATTTCTGGCAATACCGCCGCTTCGTGGATGGCGAGCCCTCCAACCGCGTCGACTGGCGCCGCTCCGCCCGCGACGATCATCTCTATGTCCGCGAGCGGGAATGGGAGGCAGCCCACACCGTCTGGATCTGGCCGGATCTGTCGCCCTCCATGGTGTTCGCCTCGCCGCTGGCGCGGGAAACGAAGCGCGACCGGGCGCTGGTGGTCGCCTTCGCCCTGGCCGACCTCCTGGTGCGCGGCGGCGAGCGCGTCGGCATTCCCGGCGTGATGCGCCCATCCGCGAGCCGCAACATCGTGGAGAAGATGGCCGAATCTCTCGTTCACGCGGCAAGCCTGCCCGACAGCCTGCCCCCGTCCTTCTCGCCGTCCCCGCTCGCCGAAGTGGTGGTGCTGGGCGACCTGTGGAGCCCGACGCCGGAGGTGGTGGCGAGCCTCGTCTCGCTCTCCGCCTCCGGCGCTCACGGCCATGTGGTGCAGGTCTGCGATCCGGTGGAAGAAACCTTCCCCTATACCGGCCGCGTCGAATTCCGGGAGCCGGAAAGCGGCACCCGCCTCACCATCGGGCGCGCGGAAACGTTGCGCGAGGACTATGTCGCCCGCGTCGACCTGCACCGCACCGCGATCCGGCGGGAGGCCGAGCGTCACAACTGGACCTTCCTCATCCACCGCACCGACCGCCCCGCCACCGAGCTGCTGCTCGCGCTCCATGCCCGCATGAGCGGCGGAGCGCCACAACCGGCGGTGCGGGCGCCCGATGACGCGCCGAGCGAGAGGGAACCTGCCTGATGCTGGGTCTTCCGCTCGCCTTTACCACCCCGATCATCCTGACTGCACTCATCGGCCTGCCGCTGCTGTGGTACCTGCTGCGGCTCGTCCCACCGCGCCCGCGCCGCATCTCCTTCGCCCCGACCCGCCTTCTCCTCGACCTGCCGCCAAAGGAGGAGACGCCCGCCCGCATGCCGTGGTGGCTCACCTTGCTGCGGCTGGTGCTGGCGGCACTGGTGATCTTCGCCGCCGCTGGTCCCATCTGGAATCCGCCCGCCGCGGGTCCGCCGGCCACCGGGCCGGTCGTGCTGCTCATCGACAGCGGCTGGCCGGCGGCCTCGACCTGGGAGAGACGCCGCGCCGCTGCCGAGGGGATCGTGGCCGACGCCGACCTCGCCAATCGTGGGATCGTGCTCGTCCCGACCGGAACGACGGCGGTTGATCCTCAGGTGCTGCGCGCCAATCAGGCGCGCGACCGGCTGCGCACCCTCGCCCCCGTTCCCTACGTTCCGGACCGCGCCGCCGCCTTCGCCAATCTGGAGAAGGCACTGGCCAATGCGCCCGACGCCTCGGTGGTCTATCTCTCCGATGCCACCACCCTCGATGGCGATGATGCGGCGATGGGCGAACTCAAGCGGATCGTCGGCCCGCGTCCGCTGGTTACCATGGCTGGTGGTCTTGCAGAGCCGCTGGCGCTTGCCGGCGCCGAGAACGCGATCGACGCGCTGAGCGTCGCGGTCCTGCGTACCGACCGCGAACAGACCGCCCGTTCCGGCACGGTCCGCGCGCTGGACATGCGCGGTCTCGCACTCGGCGAAGCCCCGTTCAACTTCGAGCCGGGGGCACTGGAGACACAGGCCCGGTTCGACATGCCGGTCGAGATCCGCAACGAGGTCGCGCGCATCGAGATTGCCGGCGAGGAGTCCGCCGGAGCCGTGCAGCTTCTTGACGAGCGCTGGCGCCGCCGCACCGTCGGCCTTGTCTCCGGCGTGAATGCGGACCAGCGCCAGCCCTTGCTCGCGCCCTCCTATTATCTGTCCCGAGCACTCGGCCCCTTTGCCGATGTGCGGACCTCCGAGGGCCACGGTTCGGCCGAAGCCATCGGCGGATTCATCGACGCCAAGCTGCCGGTCATCGTGCTGTCCGACATTGGCACCATCCCGCCCGAGGCCGAGCAGCGCCTGCAGCGCTGGATCGAGGGCGGCGGCGTTCTCGTCCGCTTCGCCGGACCGCGGCTAGCCAACAGCGACGATCGCCTCGTGCCGGTGACGTTGCGCCGCGGCGGACGCACGCTGGGCGGTTCGCTCTCGTGGGAGCAACCGCAGAAGCTGGGAAGCTTTTCGGCCGATGGTCCATTCCGCGACATCGCGGTGCCGAATGACGTGACCGTGCAGCGTCAGGTGCTCGCCGAGCCGGACGGGCTGCTCGCCTCCCGCACCTGGGCCGCGCTCACCGACGGCACTCCGCTCGTCACCGGCGAGCCGCGGGGCAAGGGGATGCTGGTGCTGTTCCACGTGACCGCCGACACCACATGGTCGGATCTGCCGCTCTCCGGCAGCTTCGTCGAGATGCTGCGCCGGGTCGTGGCACTGGGCGGCAGCAGCGCGGCGGAGGCCGCCGAGGGCGGCGGAACACCCATTGGCGAGACCATTGCGCCGAACCGGGTACTGGACGGGTTCGGCGCCTTCTCGTCCGTGCCGCCGACCGCAAAAGCCCTGCCCGCCGGCTTCAAGGGCCGGGCGAGCGCCGATCATCCACCCGGCTTCTACGGTCCCTCCGACGGCCTCGTCGCGGTGAATGCACTCCTCCCCGCCGACCGGCTGCGGCCGCTCGACCTCGCCGGACTGGGACGGGTGGAAGCCTACCGCGACGTCGCGCCACGCGACCTGCGGGCACCGGTGCTGATCGCGCTCTTCGCCCTGTTGGTGCTCGATGCGCTGATCGTGTTCCTGATCGGCGGCGGACTCGCACGTCTGCGACCGCGTCGGGTCCATGCTGCCTCTTTGCTCCTCGCGCTCGCCATCAGCATGCTGGCGCCACCCGCGCCCGAGGCGAGCGCTCAGACCGCCGGTTCTCCCGGCAACACTGCTCCTGCCGCGCAGCAGACGCCGGAACAGCTCGACTTCGCGATGAAGGCCACCAGTGCCACGCGGCTCGCCTATGTCGTCACCGGCGATGCCGAAACCGATGCGATCAGCCGCTCCGGACTCAAGGGGCTGACCGACTTTCTTGGCGAGCGCACGGCGCTGGAAGCCGGCGAGCCGATGGGCGTCGATCCGGCGAAGGATGAGCTTTCCTTCTTCCCCCTGCTCTACTGGCCCGTGCTGCCCAATGCGGCCAAGCCAAGCCCTGCCGCGCTGGCGAAGATCGACGCCTTCATGAAGCAGGGCGGCACCATCCTGTTCGACACCCGCGACGCCGAGACGGTGCTGCCCGGCTCCAACGGCGCCGGTTCGCCCGCCAATGACGCGCTACGCGCCATCCTTGCCGGCCTCGACATCCCCGAGCTGGAACCGGTGCCCCGCGACCATGTGCTGACCAAGGCGTTCTATCTGTTGCGCGACTTTCCCGGTCGCTTCGCCAGCGGCCAGACCTTCGTCGAGGCCCTCCCGGCGCAGGAGGAAGGCGAAGAACGCCCGGTCCGCGCGGGCGACGGCGTCTCGCCCATCATCATCACCTCCAACGACCTTGCGGGGGCTTGGGCGGTGAATGAGGACGGCCAGCCTTCCCTTCCGGTGTCGGAGGAAGAACCCCGCCAGCGCGAGCTTGCCTTTCGGGCTGGGGTCAATTTCGTGATGTATGTGCTTACTGGAAACTACAAGGCCGATCAGGTTCACGTGCCGGCCCTGCTGGAAAGGCTCGGCCAATGAGGAACCTGCCCATCTCGTGCCGACCTGAGAAAGGCGGACGATGAATCTCGGACTCGGCTTCGATCCGCTGATCCCCCTGCCCTGGCTGGCAGCCGCCGTTGCGGTCGCGCTCGTGCTCACCGCCCTGCTCCTGCTCGGCCGCAGCCGAGGCGCGCTGCTGCGCGGACTGGCCCTGTTGCTCGCAGTGCTGGCACTCGCCAATCCCTCGCTCACCCGCGAGGAGCGCGAGCCGCTGTCCACCGTGGTCGCCGTAGTCGTGGACAAGAGCGCGAGCCAGGATTTCGGCGACCGGACCGCCATGACAGAGGCGGCACGCGCCGAGCTGAAGGAACGCCTTGCCCGCCTGCCCGGCGCCGAGGTGCGCTGGATCGAGGCCGGCAGCGGTGCGGGCGATGTCGACGGCACCCGCCTCTTCACCGCACTGAATGCCGGTCTCGCGGACGTGCCGCCCGAGCGTGTGGCGGGTGCGATCTTTCTGACCGACGGGCGGGTGCACGACATTCCCGCCACCGCTGCCGCGCTCGGCTTCAAGGCGCCGGTGCACGCCATCATCTCCGGTCATGCCGGCGAGCGCGACCGGCGCGTCGCCCTGACATCGACGCCGCGCTTCGGCATTGTCGGGCAGAGCCAGACGGTCGGCTACAAGGTGGTGGACGAGGGCGCGCCGGCGCAGGCGCAGGTTCCCGTTACGGTACGGCGCGACGGCGAGGTGGTGGCGCAGGCGACCGTCACCGCCGGCCAGCCGGCCGAGGTGCAGATACCGATCACCCATGCCGGCAGCAACATCGTGGAGATCGAGGCGGCCGGGCTCGAGGGGGAGCTGACGCCGGTGAACAACCGCGCCGCACTGTCCATCGACGGCGTGCGCGACAAGCTGCGCGTGCTGCTGGTTTCGGGCGAGCCCCATGTCGGCGAGCGAACCTGGCGCAACCTCCTGAAATCCGACGCCAATGTCGACCTTGTGCACTTCACCATCCTGCGTCCGCCGGAAAAGCAGGACGGCACCCCGATCAACGAACTCTCGCTGATCGCCTTCCCGACGCGCGAGCTGTTCCAGCAGAAGATCAAGGATTTCGATCTCATCATCTTCGACCGTTACGCTCAGCAGGGCGTGCTGCCGATGATCTATTTCGACAACATCGTGCGCTATGTTCGCGAGGGCGGCGCCGTTCTGGTCGCGGCTGGCACGGATTACATCTCGGACGGTTCGATCTATCAGACCCCGCTGGAATCCATCTTGCCCGCCGAGCCGACGGGCCACATGACGGAAGAGCCCTATCGCGCCCATCTCACCGATGCCGGCCGCCGCCATCCGGTCACGCGCGACCTTCCGGGCTCGGACCAGAACCCGCCGCGCTGGAGCCCGTTCTTTCGCGTGGTCGACACCGTGAATGCCAAGGGAACCAGCGTGCTGGACGGGCCCGGCAACCGCCCGGTGCTGCTGCTGAACCAGGTCGAGCAGGGTCGGGTCGCGCTGCTGCTCTCCGATCATTTCTGGCTCTGGGCGCGCGGCTATGAGGGCGGAGGGCCCTATATCGACCTGCTCCGCCGGCTCTCGCACTGGCTGATGAAGGAGCCGGAGCTGGAGGAAGAACGCCTCACGCTGGTGGCACGCGGGCCCGACCTCGTGATCGAGCGCCAGACCATGGGCGACAGCGTCGCGCCCGTCACCGTCACCACGCCGACTGGCCAGATCCGGACGATGACGCTCCAGCCGGACGGCCCCGGCATCTTCCGCGCCTCCTTTCCCGCCGATGGACTCGGGCTGTGGCGCGCGACCGACGGCAAGCTCTCGGCGCTGGTCAATGTCGGCCCGCTGAACCCCAAGGAGTTCGCCGAGGTCACCAGCACCGCGGAAACGCTGTCACCCATCGCAGCCGCCACCCATGGCGGGGTCTGGCGGATGGCGGACATGACCGGCGGCGTGCCGCGCGTGGTCGCGGTGCGTTCCGGCGATCGCTATGCCGGCGAGGACTGGATGGGGCTTGCGATGCGCGACGTTTCGGTCGTGCGCGGGCTTGGCCTGTTTCCCCTCTTCGCCGGACTGTCGGGCCTGCTCATCCTGATGGCGGGCATTGCAGCGGCGTGGGCACGCGAGGGGCGGTGAGGCCCACCCCGGCCAGATCCGGCTATGCGGCTCAGGCAGCTTCGACCGCACGGGTGGGTGCGACCATGCCTTCGACGCTGGCCGGATCGCGACCGTCCAGCGTGCACAGTAACACCCGCCGGGGATCGACCGGGCCCGGCAGCGTAACCTTGCCGCGACCGACATGGCGGAAGCCCATCCGGCCGTAATAGGGTTCGTCGCCCACCAGCAGCACGAGGCTCGCACCGGCCGCCTTCGCCGCTTCCAGCGAGCGCTCGACCAGCCGCCGGCCAATGCCGTGGGAACGGAAGGGCGGCTCCACCGTGAGTGGGCCGAGCAGCAGCGCCGGTTCGGTGCCGATCAGGATGGGCGTCAGCCGCACCGAACCCACCAGCATGGTGCCGATGAAGGCGGTGAAGGAGAGGTCGCGCCGGTGCGGGTTGTTCTCCCTCAGCCGGTAGGCGGTCCGGGCGAAGCGGCCGGGTCCGAAGGTGCGATCGACCAGCCGTTCGATGGCGGCGTCGTTCGCAGGGCTTTCGGGCAGGAGGGTGATGGACAGGTCGGTCATGGAACACTCGGGAGCAGGTCGGGCAACGGCATCTCTCCGGATGCCGGCAGGACGCGCCCGGCCGCGACGCTTCGAGGGGCGAAGCTCAGGCGCGGGCGAACGGCACGGCGCGCGCGAAAACGCGGGCTCGTTCGTCTCGTCGTCGCTGGCAGCGCCGGAAGCTCATGACCGATCGGTTCCTCGAAGGTCCGGCCGGATAGCACAGGCCATCGCCGCCGTCGAGAGTTCGTCGGCACCCCACGGCGCCTTCCTGCAGTCCTGCAAGACCGATCCTTCGCCGCCGCACATGATCGGGGGCATCGCACCGCCACCTGCCGCGTTATGGTCCGGCATCACAGCGAAGGAGCAGGACGATGGGTCTTCTGGTCGACGGCAAATGGTCGGATCAATGGTACGACACCAGCAAGACCGGGGGGCGGTTCGAGCGCACCGTCACCCGCTTCCGCAACTGGGTGACAGCCGATGGCAGCCCCGGCCCCTCCGGCGAAGGCGGTTTCCCGGCCGAGACTGGGCGCTATCACCTCTATGTCTCGCTGGCCTGCCCATGGGCGCACCGCACCCTCATCTTCCGCAAGCTCAAGAAGCTGGAGGACGTGATCTCCGTCTCCATCGTCGATCCGCATATGGGCGAGGAAGGCTGGGTGTTTCATGACGGCGCGGGCGGCCTCTCGCCCGGCGCGACGCGCGACGAGGTGCTCGGCAAGCAGCGGCTCTACGAGGTGTATCTGGAGGCCGACCCGCATTATTCCGGTCGTGTCACCGTCCCGGTGCTGTGGGATCGCTCACGCCGCACCATCGTGAGCAATGAATCGGCGGAGATCATCCGCATGTTCAACAGCGCCTTCGACGCCTTCACCGACGCGAAGGAGGACTATTGTCCCGCAGACCTGCTCCCGGACATCGACGCGATGAATGCGGGCGTGTACGACGCGGTGAACAATGGCGTCTACAAGGCCGGCTTCGCGACCCGGCAGGCGGCCTATGAAACCGCCGTCACCGCGCTCTTCGCCAAACTGGACCAGCTCGACGCCCTGCTTGGCGGCGCCTCCACCCTCGTCGGCAACCGATTGACGGAGGCGGACTGGCGGTTGTTCACCACGCTGGTGCGGTTCGACCCGGTCTATGTCGGACATTTCAAGTGCAACATCCGCCGCATCGCGGATTATCCGAACCTCTACGCTTATTTCCGCCGCTTGCTGGACGTTCCGGGCGTGCGCGAGACGGTGAACATCACCCACATCAAGCGGCACTATTACGAGAGCCACAAGACCATCAACCCAACCGGCATCGTGCCGGTGGGTCCGCAACTGGGATGGATCTAGGAACGCGCCTCAGCCGGCCAGAGCAACGCGTTCGACGGAGCCGCCCGCCGCGCAGGTCACGTCCAGTTTGCGGAAGCGCACCATGGTGTACATGCCCAGCGCCACATTGCGCGGGGTCACCATCTCGACCGTGCCGTTCTTCAGGGCCCAGTCCCGCAGGCGGGCGAGCTGGAATTCGGGGCGCCAGCCGAGCTTTCGGGCCCGGCGGGCGAACCAGCGCTCGAAAGAGGCGCGCACCCCGTCCTCGGCACCGAGATGGTTCACCAGGATGATCTCGCCGCCCGGCCGCAGCACGCGCGCGAGTTCGTCCAGCGTCTCCTCGGGCTGCGGCACCACGGTGATCACGAACTGCGCGATGGCGATGTCGAAGGAGGCGTCGGCAAACCCCATCTGCGCGCCATCCATGAGGCAAAGGCCTTCGACATGATCGAGCCTTTCCTTCTCCACCCGCTCGCGCGCCTTCTGCAGCATGGGTTCGGAGATATCGACGCCGACGACCCGATTGGTGCGGCGGTAATGCGGTAGGGCGATGCCGGTGCCCACGCCGAATTCGAGGATGCGGCCGCCGATCTTCTCCGCCTGGGCCATCGCCATTCTGCGGCCCGGCTCGAACACCGCGCCGAAAACGACATCATAGATGGGCGCCCAGCGCGCATAGGCCTCTTCGACGGTGCTGCGGTCGAGATCGGTCGACATCTTTCCCCCTGGAACGCGGCCCTTGGCACGCTGGCACGAGCGAATCTACGGAACGGACGCCATCATTGTGCTGTCCCGTGTCAGCGGCGTGAAGGCGCCTTTTCCGCGACGGATGACCCCGCCCCCAAGCAGGCGCGCATGCGCCCCGCCATCCGCGTAGAAAACGCAGGCCTGCCCCGGAGCGACGCCTTCCTCAGCGGCAAGAAGATGAACCGCGATCGCTCCGTCCGGTTCCCACGCCAGATGGCCGGCAACCGGCGCGCGGGTGGAGCGCACCTTCACGAAGATCTCGCGTCCGGCCTCGGTCGCCTCGGCAAGCGGCTCGTCGCCCAGCCAGTTGATCGCGTCGACCCGCACCACGGTGATGCCGAGCGCCGTGCGCGGGCCCACCACCACGCGGCGCTGGCGCGCGTCGATGCCCACCACATAGAGCGGCTCCGAGGCGGCAATGCCCAGCCCCTTCCGCTGCCCGATCGTGTAGCGCATCACCCCGGAATGCTGGCCCAGCACCCGCCCGTCGAGATGCACGATCTCCCCCGGCTCGGCGGCCTCGGGACGCAGCCTTTCGACAATGTCAGTATAGCGTCCCGTGGGTACGAAGCAGATATCCTGACTGTCCGGCTTGTCGGCCACCTTCAGACCGAACTGCTCGGCCAGCGCACGCACCTCCGGCTTGGTGGTCTCGCCAAGCGGAAAGCGCAGCATCTCGATCTGCTCGGGCGTGGTGGCATAGAGGAAATAGCTCTGGTCGCGGTTCTCGTCCTCGGGACGGAACAGCCCACGCCCGCCGCCCGGCAGCGCCCGGCTGGTGACGTAGTGGCCGGTCGCGAACAGATCGGCCCCCAGATCGCGCGCCGTCTCCAGCAGATCGCGGAACTTGATGGTGCGGTTGCACTCGACGCACGGAATGGGTGTCTCGCCCGAGGCATAGCTGTCCGCGAAGCGCTCGATCACCTCGTGGCGGAAGCGGCTCTCGTAATCCAACACGTAATGAGGGATGCCCAGCCGCTCGCACACGGTGCGGGCGTCGTAGATGTCCTGCCCCGCGCAGCAGGCGCCGGGACGATGATGCATCGCCTCGCCATGATCGTAGAGCTGCAGGGTGACCCCGATCACCTCATAGCCTGCCTTGGCATAGAGCGCCGCGACCACAGAGGAATCGACGCCGCCCGACATGGCCACGACCACACGGGTCTGGCACGGGTCACGGTCGCTGTCGTCGAGACGGATCATCGGCGGGTCATCACGTTGCGCAGCGCGCAGGCTGGAGACGGCGTGGTGCCGCAGGGCGGGGTCGAAAAGCCAATATAGGTGCAATGGCCGGTTTTAGGCACCCCTCGTACGGGACGCAAGCATCCGCACATCCATTGCTGCCGCAGCTCTCGCCCGCGACAGGCACGGGCGAGCCAGCGGAAGGCTCGGGCATCGATGGTTTCCCGGTAGTGGTGTCGCTGCGAAAAGTTTCTCGGATCTTAACAGAGAAACCACGCGCAACACCGTGATTCGCTTAGGGAAATCTTCATGCTCGATGTGTAGGGTTACCTCCATTGGGTATCCCGAGTGAGCGTACCATGACCGAACCCTATCGCCCGAGGGTCAAATATGTGATCGGGCCGGATGGAAGTCCGCTGACCATTGCCGACCTGCCTCCGCCGGAGACCAAGCGCTGGGTGATCCGGCGCAAGGCCGAGGTGGTCGCAGCCGTGCGCGGCGGTCTTCTGAGCCTCGAAGAGGCCTGCCGGCGCTATACATTGACCACCGAGGAATTCCTGTCCTGGCAGGCCTCGATCGACCGCCACGGCCTCGCCGGCCTGCGCACGACGCGGATCCAGCAATATCGGCAATGATCGGCCGGATGAACGACGCCGCACCGGCGCTTACAGCGTCGACAGATAGCCTATCAGCGTCTCGCCGGCCGCTGCGATCTCGCCGTCGTTCATGATGGTCAATGCCGGAGCCACATCGAGGCTGGGCGCCCTCTTCAGGCGAGCCAGGACATCGCCGGCCGTTTCCCGCCCGCGCGAGGCAAGGCGCATCGCCAGCACCTCGGCCGGCGCGGTCACCAGCACCACACGCACGTCGGCAAAGCGCGCCACCGCCTGCGTCACGGCGGCGCGCGAACCATTGGCGGCGACCACCCGGCCCGCCGCCAGCCATTCCCGACATTCCGGGCCCAGGGCATAGCCGAGCCCGTTGGCGCGCCAAGACAGGGCGAAGCGATCTCCCGAGACGCCCGCCTCGAAGGCATCGGGCCCGATCTCGCAATGGTCCTCGGTCGCGTCGGCGGGCCGGGTGATGAGGCGCCGCGCGAAAACCACGGATCGGCCGGCCGGCCGCCGCGCGAAATGCGCGCGCGCATGGTTCAACAGCGTGTCCTTGCCGGCGCCCGAGGGGCCGACCACGAAGACGAGCGTGCCGTTCCTTATCTCCGCCTCGGACCGGACCTCGTCGAGTGTCCCGCTTTCCACCGCCTCACACTTCGTCATCGGTCCGCTCACGAAACCCGCTCGCCGGAACGCCACACCCGGCGCACGGCCGGCACGTCGCCCACCATCGCGACCTGCACCAGATCGGCGCGCAGGCCAGTGGCGAGCCGGCCGCGATCCGTCAGGCCAACCGCCTCGGCCGGGTTGGCGGTGACGAGGCGGATCGCCTCCGGCAGCGGCAGCATCGCGCGGCCATCGGTTTCCCGCGCCAGCGCGAAGGCACCCATCAGCAGGCTGGCAGGCACATAATCGGACGACAGGATATCCAGAACCCCCGCCTCGGCGAGCATCCCGGCGGCGATGTTGCCGGCATGGGAACCGCCACGCACCACATTGGGCGCCCCCATCAGCACCTTGATGCCGACCTCGTGCGAGCCGCGCGCCGCCTCCAGCGTGGTCGGGAATTCGGCGATGGCGATGCCGTCCTCGCGCGCCTCGGCGACATGGGCCACGGTGGCATCGTCGTGGCTCGCCAGCACGATGTCGCGCTCATGGGCGAGCTCGACGAGACGCATCCGGTTTGGCCGGGCGTGGCGGATATGGGCGTCCAGCCGCGCCGCCACGATCACGTCCATCTCGGCGGCGGTGATCCCGCTCTTCTTCATGTAATAGCTGCGGAAATGCTCCTCGGTGAGGAACTGCCGCTGGCCCGGCGTGTGGTCCATCAGCGAGATGAGGCGCACATCACCGGCCTCCATCAATGCCTGCGCATCCTCCACCACCCCGTCCGCCGCCACCTCGCAGCGCAGATGCACCAGATGCTCGGCGCGCAGCAGCCCTTCGCGACCGGCGCCCTTGATGGTCGAGGCCAGTTCGGCGGCATCGCCGTCGACGCCGACGACGCGGGTGTCGGGCCAGACGCGGAGCGAATCGAACACGGTGGTGATGCCGGATGCGGCGATCTGCGCGTCATAGGCCAGCACCGCGGCAAGCGCGTTCCACTTCACCCGCGGCCGCGGGAACAGATGGGTCTCGACATGATCGGTGTGCAACTCGACGAGGCCGGGAATGAGATAGTCGCCCTTCAGATCGACGGCACCGGCCGGCGCCGTGCCTTCGCCGATCTCGGCGATCCGTCCCTCGCGCACCACCACGTTCCCTCGCACCACCTGGTCCGGCAGCACGAGATTGGCATTGGCAAACACCGTTTCGGTCATATCCCTGGTTCCTTACCGTCAGGCCGCCGCCTGGAAGGCGGTGACGTCGATCACCCGGTCGCACACCGCCTCGCGCACCTCGGCATCGTGGAAGATGCCGAGAATGCCGACGCCGGCGCGCTTCTTCTCTTCGATCAGCTCCACCACCACCGCTCGATTTGCAGCGTCGAGCGAGGCGGTCGGTTCGTCCATCAGGAGCAGCGGACGATGGGCGATGAGCCCGCGCGCGATGTTCACGCGCTGCTGCTCGCCGCCCGAAAAGGTGGCGGGCGGCAGGCTCCACAGCCGCTCCGGCAGATTGAGCCGGGCGAGCAGCGCACCGGCCCGTTCCCGCGCCTCGTCCGGTGCCGCCCCGTCAACGACGAGCGGCTCGGCAACGACGTCGCGTGCACCGACACGCGGAATCACCCGCAGGAACTGGCTGACATAGCCGATGGTCGTTGCCCGCAGGCGCAGCAGCCGGCGCGGCTCGGCGGTAGCGACATCCACCGTCTCGGCGCCGTCGCGCACCCGGATCGCACCGGCATCGGTGCGGTAATTGCCGTAGACCATCTTGAGCAGCGAGCTCTTTCCGGCGCCCGACGGGCCGCCCAGCGCCACGCATTCACCGGCGAACACCTCGAACGCCGCATGCGCCACCACCGGCAGCCGTGCGCCTTCGCGCAGATGCAGCACGAAGGTCTTGGAAAGGCCGGAGGCCGAGAGAAGAGGTGTCATGTTCATCCCGCCTTTCACGCCGCCAGAACCGAGGAGACGAGCAACTGCGTATAGGGCTCGCGCGGATCGTCGAGCACCTGGTCGGTCAACCCGGTCTCGATCACCCGCCCCTGCCGCATCACCAGCGTGCGATGGGAGAGCAGCCGTGCCACGGCGAGGTCGTGCGTCACGATGATGACCGCGAGCCCCAGTTCCGCCACCAGCGAACGGATGAGGTCGAGCAGCCGCGCCTGCACCGAGACGTCGAGCCCGCCGGTCGGCTCGTCCATGAAGACGAGGCGCGGGCGCGTCACGAGGTTGCGGGCGATCTGCAGGCGCTGGCGCATGCCGCCGGAAAAAGCGCGCGGGTCGTCGTCGATCCGGTCCGCCGCGATCTCGACGCGGCCGAGCCAGTCCAGCGCCTCCTCGCGGATATTCCCGTAGTGCCGCCAGCCGACCGCCATCAGCCGCTCGCCGACATTGCCGCCCGCCGAGACCGCCATGCGCAGTCCATCGGCCGGGTTCTGCCGCACGAGGCCCCAGTCGGTGCGCATCAGCAGCCGCCGCTCCGCCGGACCGAGGGTCGCGAGGTCGGTCAGCGTGCCGTCTCGCATGCGATAGAGCACGCGTCCCGAACTCGCGGCGAGTTCGGTGGAGAGCAGGCCGAGCAGGGTCGATTTGCCGGACCCCGATTCACCCACCACCGCCAGCACCTCGCCGGGATAGAGGCTGAAGGACACGTCGCGGCAGCCGAGCCGCGTGCCGTACATCTTGCCGAGCCCTTCGGCGACGAGGAGGGGCTTTTCGCTGGTTGTCGTCATCGTGCGTCCTCCGCGAGCATGCCGCCCCACATCTCGCCGTGGTGACCCTCAGCCTGCCGCGTCTCGCAGTGATCGGTGTCGGAGCAGACGAACATCCGGCCGCCGCGGTCGTCGAGGATCACCTCGTCGAGATAGACGCCGCGCGCACCGCACATGGCGCAGGGCTTGGCGAAGTGCTGCACCTCGAAGGGATGGTCCTCGAAATCGAGCGAGACGACCCGCGTATAGGGCGGGATGGCGTAGATGCGCTTCTCGCGGCCGGCGCCGAACAGTTGCAGCGCCGGGCAATCGTCCATCTTCGGATTGTCGAATTTCGGGATTGGCGACGGGTCCATCACATAGCGGCCCGCCACCTCGACCGGATAGGCGTAGGTGGTGGCGATGTGGCCGTGCCGGGCGATGTCCTCATAGAGCTTCACATGCATCAGGCCGTATTCAGCCAGCGCGTGGAGCTCGCGGGTCTCGGTCTCGCGAGGCTCGAGAAAGCGCAGCGGCTCGGGGATCGGCACCTGGTAGACCAGGATCTGGTCCTCGCTGAGCTTCTGCTCGGGAATGCGATGGCGGGTCTGGATGACGCTCGCCTCCCCCGTGCGGGTGGTGGTGGCGACACGCGCCGTCTTCTCGAAGAAGCCGCGGATGGCGACCGCATTGGTGGTGTCGTCCGCGCCCTGGTCGATGACCTTGAGCACGTCGTCTGGCCCCAGAACGGCGGCCGTCACCTGCACCCCGCCGGTGCCCCAGCCATAGGGCATCGGCATCTCGCGGGCGGCGAAGGGCACCTGATAGCCGGGAATGGCGATCGCCTTCAGGATCGCCCGGCGGATCATGCGCTTGGTCTGCTCGTCGAGATAGGCGAAGTTGTAGCCGATCTCCGGCATCTCCGCCTCGGAACCCGTCACCATCGCGTTCATTCCGCGGCCTCCTTCAGGCTTGCGGCGGCCTCGCGCTCCGCCCGCATCCGGCGCACGAGGTCGAGTTCGGCCTGGAAATCGACGTAGTGCGGCAGCTTCAGATGCTCGACGAAGCCAGTCGCCTGCACGTTGTCGCTGTGGGCGAGGACGAATTCCTCGTCCTGCGCCGGAGCGCCCTTCTCCTCGCCGAGTTCCGCCCAGCGCAGGGCGCGCTCGACGAGTGCCATCGACATCGCCTTGCGCTCGCATTGGCCGAAGACGAGGCCATATCCCCGGGTGAACTGCGGCGGCGTGCTGGCCGATCCGGTGAACTGCGTCACCATCTGGCATTCGGTGAGTTGCACGGTGCCGGGCGAGACCTCGAAACCGAGTTCCTCGGCGAAGAACGAAACCTCGACATCGCCGAAGCGAATTTCGCCGACAAAGGGATGGGTGCGCCCGAAACCACGCTGGGTGGAGTAGCCGAGCGCCAGCAGATAGCCCTCGTCGCCCCGCGCCAGCATCTGAAGGCGCGTCGCCCGGTCCACCGGGAAGGCGACCGGCGCGCGGGTGATGTCGAAGGGTTCCTCCCCCTCCTCCGCCGGTGCCGGCTCGATGAGCCCGTCCGCCCCGAGCAGGTCGGTGACGCGCGGCATGGCCTCGGGTTCAGCGGGCATCATCTCCGCCTCTCCGCCTTCGCCCAGACCGGCACCGAGCAGGCGGTGGGTGTAGTCGAAGGTCGGACCCAGAAGCTGGCCGCCCGGCAGGTCCTTGAAGGTGGCGGAGACGCGCCGGCGAACCAGCATGGCCCCGGTGTCGACCGGCGTGCTCGCGCCGAAGCGCGGCAGCGTGGTGCGGAAGGCGCGGATCAGGAAGATCGCCTCGATGAGATCGCCCCGCGCCTGCTTCACCGCCAGCGCGGCAAGCTCGGCGTCATAGAGCGAGCCTTCCGCCATCACCCGGTCGACCGCCAGCGCCAGTTGCTCGGCGATCTGGGCAAGGCCGATATCCGGCAGGTTGCGATTGCCGCGCCGGCGCTTGGCCAGCAGCCTGTGCGCGTTGCGGATCGCCTTTTCGCCACCCTTGGCTGCGACATACATGGTCAGCCCTCCCGAACCAGCGTCGAACGCGGCAGCCCGACCACCGCGCCGGGCGCCGCGAGAATGAGATCGACCCCGCGTGGAAACAGCCTGCGATTGGCGGCGAGGCGCCGGGCCAGATCGGCCGGCAGCGGGCCGGCGGCGATGCGCTCGGCCCCCTTCACGCCCGGGCCTTCCAGATGGAGCGAAACCGCGTCGGTCCCGGCATCCGCAAGGCCGGAGACTTGCAGCACCAGCGTCGCCGAGGCATCGGGATAGTCCGGCGTGCCGGTGGGGAAAGCGGCGAGATCCGGCATCCCCATCGGGTCGGCGATCAGCGCGAAGCGTGCCGCCGCCGGGTCGGTCACCACCGGTGCGCCGGTGTGAAAGCGCAGGAAGGCCGCAACCTCGGGCACTGCCGCGAGCGGAGCATCGAGCCAGATCGGCGTCTCATGGTCGCACAGCGCCAGAACCACGGCAGCCGCTTCCGGCGTCAGCGGAACCGGCGGGGTGAAGCCCGCGACGAGTGCGGCGGGACGCCCCGGCCGCGCCAGCGCGTTCATCACGGCGCGAAAGACGGCCTGAGCGCCGAACACGGGATCGGCAAAGCCGGGACCCGGCACGGCTGCCGGGAGGGTGGGCACCGGCGTGATCGCGCAAACCATGTGCATCGCTCAATCCTCTCCGCGCACGAGGGTGAAGAAGTCGACCTTGGTCGCGGCCGTCTCGGCCCGCACGGTCGCGGCCCCTTCGGCCAGCCGCGCGCGCAGCGGCACCAGAGCGGCCTCGACCGCGGCGCGGCGCGCCTCGTCCTGCCACAGCGCATCGATGACCGCCGCGACACGGGCCGAGGCGGGAGAGCGACCGAGGCGATAGGAGAAACCCGGCGCTCCACCCTCCAGCCGGATCGCGGCACGGCTCACCGTCGCCTCACCAAGGTTGAAGGCGGCGCCATCGCCGCCGATCCGCCCGCGGAGCATGACGAGGCCAATCTCCGGCGCGCGCAGATCCTGCACCGCGGGGATCGGCGCAAGCTGGTCGAGAATGGCGTCGAGCTCGCCTTTTCCGGCGCGGGCGAGCACCGCCATGAGAGCCTGTCGCGCGCTCTGGCGCTCCGGGGCGGCGGATGGAGATGCAACGGTCATGAGCGGCTTCTGGTCCCTTGATGGCTCCGCTGGACGGCCTGCTATTTGTATATTAATATAGACAAATAGGCAATCACGCGTCGCAACAAATCTTCGGGGAGGGAGAATGGGCGAGACCGATAACAGTACGATGACGGATGGTTCCGGCGTCGCCCGCGGCAGCGGTGTCTCGCTCTGGAAACAGATCGCCGAAGCCATCACGGCCGAGATCGCGGAAGGCCGCCTCGCGCCCGGCGCCCGCCTGCCGACCGAAGCCGAACTCGCCGAGCGCTTCGGGGTCAACCGCCACACCCTGCGCCGCGCGCTCGGCGTGCTGACCGAGCAGGGCGTCATCGAGGCCACGCCCGGCCGCGGCACCTTCGTGAAGGAGGTCCCGCTGCACTACGCCATCGGCGCCCGCACCCGCTTCTCCGAGATCGTCTCGAGCGAAGGCCGCGCGCCGGGCGGCCGTTTCCTCTCGTCACAGCGCGAACCCGCCCCGCGCGACATTGCCGAGCGCCTGAAGATCCCCCACGGGACCGAGCTGCTGCGCATCGAGATCGTGCGCGAGGCCGATGGCGTTCCGGTCGTGTGCGGCACCCACTGGTACGTCGCCGATCGCTGCAAGGACCTGGAATTTCTCGTCGCTGCCACCGGCTCCATCACCCGCGCGCTGGAAGCGCTCGGCCTCGGCGATTACCGCCGTCTTGAGACGCGCGTGACCGCGCGTCTTGCCGATGAGACCGAACGCACCCTCCTTGCCCTCCCCGCCGGCCGGGTGGTCATGGTGGTGGAAAGCGTCAATGGCGACGCCAGGCGGCTGCCGATCCAGTACACCCGTTCCCGCTTCGCGGCCGATCGCGTACAGCTCATCGTCAAGAGCTGAGGAGACATACCGGTGACCCGCATCACGTCCATCGAGGCGCTGCGCGCTCTCTATCCCGCCCCGCGCGAGCGCAGTCTCAACAAGGTGCTGCTCGCACTCGACCACCATTGCCGGCACTTCATCGGTCTCTCGCCGCTGATGATGCTGGCGACCTACGGCACCGACGGCCGCGCCGACGTGACCCCGCGCGGCGACGCCGCCGGCTTCGTACGGATTTTCGATGCGCAGACCCTGCTGGTGCCGGACCGGCCGGGCAACAACCGTCTCGACAGCCTCACCAACATTCTCGGCAATCCGGCGGTCGGACTGCTCTTCCTCATTCCCGGTATCGACGAGACGCTGCGCGTGAACGGCACCGCCGAAATCCGTACTGATCCCAACCTGCTCGATGCCGGAATGGCGGAAGGCAGACGCCCGGTCACCATGCTGCGCATCACCGTGCAGGAGGCGTATCTGCACTGCGCCAAGGCCTTCATGCGCTCAAAGGCATGGGACGCTGAGCATTTCGTGCCCCGCGATAGCCTGCCAAGCATGGGCGAAATGCTGCGCGACCAACTGGGCCTCGCTACCGCCGAGACGCAGACCGAGATGCTGGAGCGCTACAAGGCCACGCTCTACTGAAGAACCGGCCTCAGCCCGGCTGCCACAGCACCTGCGGCCCGATGTCGGACAGCGTGCGGCAGCCGGTCAGCACCATCGCTATCTCCAGCTCGCAGCGCAGCAGATGGAGCACATGGGCGACGCCGGCCGGCCCGGCCACCGCAAGCCCATAGAGAACGGGCCGGCCTACCAGCACCGCCGCGGCGCCCAGCGCCAGCGCCTTCAGCACGTCTGTGCCGCGCCGGATGCCGCCGTCCATCAGCACCGGAACACGGCCCGCCACCTCGCGCACCACGGCGGGCAGCGCCTCGATGCTGGCCGGCTGGCTGTCCAGCACGCGCCCGCCATGGTTGGAAACGATGATCCCGTCGACGCCGAGCTCCAGCGCGCGCTGCGCATCTTCCGGCGCCATGATGCCCTTGAGGATAAGCGGCAGCTTCGTCGCCCGCCGCAGCCGGGCGATGTCCTCCCACACCGGAACGGCCTCGAGATAACCGCCGAACATGAGGCTTTCACCAAGGTCGGCATGAGCGAAATGGGTGGTGTGCAGACCGGCGAGGTTGGCGAATTCCGACAGCTTCGGTCCGCGATAGCCAGCCCGGAGCTCCCGGTTGCGCAGCCCGTGCACCGGCGCATCCACCGTCACCACCAGCGCCCGGTAACCTGCCTGCTCGGCCCGGCGCACGACATCGAGCGTGTAGGCCCGGTCATGCTGCACATAAAGCTGGAACCACAGCGGCGCCGTGGCCGCGGCGGCGAGTTCCTCCAGCCGGATGTCGGCCTCCGTGCTCACCACCATGCCGGCTTTCGCGCCCCCCGCTCCCACCAGCGTGGCAAGCTCCCCATGCGGGTCGCAGAGCCGATGCCGTCCGCTCGGCGCGACGAGGATGGGGTGGACGAAGTCACAGCCGAACAGCGACAGCGCCGTGCCGCCTCCGCGCAGATCCGCCAGCACACGGCTCTTCAGCGCCAGCGCATCGAAGGCGGTACGGTTGCGGGCCAGCGTCAATTCATCCGCCGCGGCGCCGGAAATATAGGCGAAGGCGTCCGCCGGCAGGCGCTCGCGCGCGATCGGCTCGTAATCGGTCACGGAGGCGATGTGCGAAGGAATATCGTAGCGCGTCGCCATGCCGTTCTCCCCGCCCGCTCAGGATACCGTGCGCAGCGGTCCGGTGAGCACCCGCACGGTGCGCGTCGCCACGAGCGGATCACCCGGCGCGAAGCCACGTGCCTCCATCTCGCAGCGCCAGATCCCGTTCGCACTCTCGCCTTCCCGGGAGATGCGATAGAGGTGATAGCCCCCCGGCCAGCGCTTGTCGTCCGGCCCCGCGGCGGCGGAGGGCGCCTCCACGACCGGCACCAGTCGCCCGCCGGGACCGGGAAGCTGCTCCACCATCGGCCGATGATCATGGCCGCAGAGCACCAGTTCAGCCCCGTGCCGCGCAAGGCAGGCGCGGAAAGCCTCGGCGTCGATCAGCCGCTTGTGGCTGGGGCGGGAGCCGCACGGCGGATGATGGATGAGCACCACCCGGAACAAGCCTTGCCGGCCAAGCTCATCGAGAACACGGGCGAGGCGTTCCATCTGGGCATGCCCCACCCGACCGGTCGCCATGAAAGGATGGGTCGGGATCGCGCTCGACACCCCGACCAGCGCCACATCGCCGCGCCGGCGCACGAAGGGGAACGCCTCCTCCGCCGTGACGCCCTCCAGCGCGGCATCGTCGCCGCGCATATAGTCGCCCCAGTTCAGCAGCGCATAATGCGCGGTGGAGCGCACATAGGCATCGTGATTACCCGGAATGACGGTGACGTCCCGTCCCGTGCCCAGCGATCGAAGGAAGGCAAGGCCGGTCTGGTACTCGGCGGGCAGGCCGACATTCACCAGATCGCCGGTCACCGCGATATGATCGGGTGCAATGGACTTGATGTCCTCGACCAGAAGCTCGATCGTACCCGCTGCGTAGCGTTTACGGCGACCGCGGCGCCAGTTGATGAAGCCGAGCGCACGTTTGCTCGCAAGCTCTGCGAGTCGCGCGCGGGGCAGCGGGCCGAGATGAGGATCGGTGAAATGGGCGAGAACGAACACGGCCGTTTCCATATCAGCCCCCGGCGGGCGAAGGAAGCCGGAGGTGCGCCCGAGCCGTTCATCCCCGCCATCCGCCAGCCCCGTCGCACCCGCCTGCCCGGCATCGCGCGCTGGTGGCAGCGCTTGTTCAAGGGCGTCACGCTGGGCGTGCGCGCCGTCGTGCTGCGCCCGGATGGCGCCGTGCTGCTGGTACGCCACACCTATGTCGCCGGCTGGCAGTTTCCCGGCGGCGGTGTCGAGGCCGGGGAGACGGTGCGCGAGGCTCTCGCCCGTGAACTGGAAGAGGAAACCGCCGTCGAGCCTCTGGGCGAGCCCCGGCTGCACGGCATCTTCTTCAACTCGTTCCTGTCCCGACGCGACCATGTCGTCGTGTTCGTCGTGGAGCGCTACCGGATGGGCCTGCTGCGCCTGCCGAATCGCGAGATCGCCGACGCCCGCTTCTTCCCGCTCGACCAGCTTCCTGCCGACACCACGCCCGGCACCCGCCGCCGGCTGCACGAGATCGGCCAAAGCCTGCCGCCCGCCCCGCGCTGGTAGGTCCGGCCCGCCCGGCACCGACGATCCGGGGACAGCGCCCGCGCCCCGCTTGACACGCCGCCACCCCCTTCCTTATATCCGCGCCACCTTGAAAGGACGGCTGGGCAACCGGCGCCTTTGGGGCGGAGTAGCTCAGTTGGTTAGAGCACGGGAATCATAATCCTGGGGTCGGGGGTTCAAGTCCCTCCTCCGCTACCAATAAATCCGATATATTTCAGCAATTTAACGAATAGTAAGCAAGTCAGAACGCCCCGGGAGGGTGCGGCCTGCCATGCGGCTTTTGCCGGGGTCGCAAGGTCGCATATGCGACTTTCGTTCTCCGAGCGCGGAATTTTCTGTGCGACCTGCACAGGAATTGCGGCGGGTCAGAGCACGCTGCCGCGCAGATCCACGCATGCCATCATCGTGCCGACGGCGTCGACCGCCATCCGGTTTCCGCCTTCAGGCCCGGATCGTCCCCTGCCGCTCCAGCATCCACCCCGGATATTCCGCCGGCAGCCGGGTGGCGGCGTCGAGCGCCAATAATTCGTCGGCGTCGAGGCTCACCTGCGTCGCGGCGATGTTGTCGGCGAGCTGGTCCGCCCGCTTCGCCCCGATGATGACGGTGGTGACGACCTCCTGATGCAGCAGCCATGCCAGCGCGATCTGTGCCACCGTCACCTTGCGGGTCTCGGCGAGCCGACGCATTACGGCGAGCGCCGCCTCACCCCGCTCCACATTCACCGGCGGAAAATCGAAGGTCGCGCGCCGGCCATCCGCGCCGGTCAGGCCGCCGGCGGCGTCGCGCTGGTATTTGCCGGAGAGGTAACCGCCCGCCAGCGGGCTCCACACCATGAGGCCGAGCCCCTCCGCCTTCAGCATCGGAACGATCTCGCGTTCGAGGTCGCGGCCGATCAGGGTGTAATAGGCCTGCAGCGAGAGGAGCGGCGCCAGCTTGCGCGCCTCCGCAATGCCGACCGCCTTCACCACCTGCCATGCCGCCCAGTTCGACAGGCCGATATAGCGGACATGGCCATGGCGCACGAGCGTGTCGAGCGCCTCCAGCGTCTCGGCGATGGGCGTCTTCGGATCGAAGCCGTGGATCTGGTAGAGGTCGATATGGTCGAGCCCGAGCCGGGACAGGCTCGTCTGACAGGCCGAGAGGATGTGCCGGCGCGAGGCGCCCCGCTGGTTCGGGCCGGTGCCGACGGCGCCGAACACCTTGGTGGCCACCACCACATCGTCGCGCGCTACCCCGAGATTGCGAAGCGACTGGCCGAGAATGCTCTCGCTGCGGCCCTCGGCATAGACATTGGCGGTGTCGATGAAGTTGATGCCGGCGTCGAGCGCCGCCTTCACCAGCTCATCCGCCTCCTGCTGGTCGAGCCGCCCGATCTGCCCCCAGATCCCCTCGTCGCCGCCAAAGGTCATGGTGCCGAGGCAGAGTTCGGAAACGAACAGGCCGCTGGGGCCGAGCGGGCGATAGCGCATGGTGGACTTCCTCGCATCCGGAGACGGTAATGAGCATATAGGGCGCGGCCCGCGGAGGGGATGGGAGGATGGCAACCCCAAACCTCGCCATCCGCCGATGCATCCCCCGGCATCTGGCTCTTTTACCGCGCGCCGTTCCGCGCCAGTTTGCGGGCGGTTCACCCGCCGCGTAGGATTCCATCATGGCCAACACGCCGAACAGCTACGACACCGGACGCCTCAACCTGCCCTTCGTCGGCATCTGTACCTTCGGCAAATATCCTTATGTCGCCGACTGGAATGCCATCGACGCCGATGTCGCGGTCATGGGCGCGCCCTTCGATTTCGGCACCCAGTGGCGCGCCGGCGCCCGGCTCGGCCCACGCTCCATCCGCGAGGCCTCCACCCTGTTCTCCTTCGGCCATGGCGGCGCCTATGACCATGAGGACGACGTGACCTATCTGCCGGCGGAGAGCGTGAGGGTGGTGGATATCGGCGATGCCGACATCGTGCACACCGACACCATGCAGAGCCATGCCGGCATCGAGGCCGGGGTGCGCGCCATCCTGAAGGCGGGCGCGCTGCCGGTGGTGCTGGGTGGCGATCACTCGATCAACATTCCCTGCATCAACGCCTTCGACGAGGACTGCGCGAAGAACGGGCCCATCCACCTCGTGCAGTTCGACGCCCATCTCGATTTCGTCGACGAGCGCCACGGCGTGCGCTACGGTCACGGCAACCCCATGCGCCGCGCCGCCGAGAAGCCCTATGTCAGCGGCCTGTCCCAGCTCGGCATCCGCAACGTGTCCTCCACCGCGAAGGAGGGCTACGAGGCCGCCCGCTCCATGGGCTCCGACATCCTCTCGGTGCGGCAGATCCGCAAGCTGGGGGTCGAGGCGGTGCTGGAGCGGATTCCCGCCGGCGCGCGCTACTACGTGACCATCGACATCGACGGCTTCGATCCCTCCATCGCGCCCGGCACCGGCACGCCCAGCCATGGTGGCTTCGTCTATTACGAGGTGCTGGAGATGCTGGCCGGACTGGCGAAGCGCGGCACCATCGTGGGCGTCGATCTCGTGGAAGTGGCGCCCGACTACGATCACACCGGCACTACCGCCATCCTCGCCGCGCAAATCCTGATGAACCTCATCGGCCGCATCATGCATGCCCGGGGGGTGTGAGACGGTTGATTCCGCCATGGCCGGGCCAGTCTCCGGCCATCCCGGTTCGCGAAAGGGATGTTTCGGCGGGGCGGCAGCCGCAAACGCCGCCGCGGGCGGGCAGTACGTGAACGCCCGCCTGCCATCCTTGCACGCGCCTTGCCTCACCCGGCGGACAGCTTCCGGAGCCCGACCATGATCGCCAATCCCATCCCCTGGCCGAACGGAGCGAAATGCGCCGCCTGCCTGACCTTCGACATGGATGCCGACAGCCTCATCCATCTCGCCTTCCCCGATGACGGGCACAACCGGGTCGCGCAGGTGTCGATGCTGCGCTACGGGCCGGAGGTGGCGGTGCCGCGCATCGTGGAGACCTATCGTCGGCTCGGCATCCGGCAGACCTTCTATCTGCCCGCCTGGTGCATGGAGCAGTATCCCCGCGCGGTGGAAACCATTCTCGCGGGCGGCCACGAGATCGGCCATCACGGCTACATCCACGAAAATCCCCAGCTCGCCGGCCTGGAGGAACAGGCCCACTGGCTCGATGTCTCGACCGAGGTGCACCTGCGCATGACCGGCCGGGCGCCACGCGGCTGGCGCGCGCCGACGTATCGTTTTTCCTCCCATTCGCTGGACCTGCTGCTGGATCGCGGCTTCGCCTATGATGCCTCGCTGATGGGCGACGACCTGCCCTATCTCATCGAGAGCCGGCGCGACGGCCGGCGGCTGGTGGAACTGCCGAGCCATTGGGGCCTCGACGACTGGCCGCAATTCGTCCAGTCTGGCGACCTCGGCTACCTGATGCCGATCCGCGCGCCTTCCGATGGCTGGCGCATCTATCGGGAGGAATTCGAGGCGGCCTACCAGCACGGCGCGCTATGGGTCGCGGTGTGCCACCCCTTCGCCACCGGCCGGCTCGCCCGCTGGCACGAGGCGGCGCGCTTCCTCGAGGAGATCGTCGCACGGGGCGATGTCTGGCTGGCGCCGATGGAGGACATCGCCGCCCATCTGCGCATGCTGGTAGCGACCGGATCCTACGCGCCGCGTATCGAGCTCATTCCGCAATATCAGGCACCCATCGGGCGGCCGCACACACCGGCCTGAGCCCTGCCGGAAAGAATACGCCGAAAGGGGAGCATCCCGTCGAACCTTCCGGAGCTTTTGCACTGAAGCGGCGGAACCGTGAAGGAGGTGCGACGTTTTCGCGCTATGCTCCCGTGCCGTCTTGCCGGCGTCACGGCGGGTCGCGATATGCTCTTATATAATTCTTATAAATGGAGCGCCTCCCATGTCTCGCCTTCTTCGTCTTTCCGCCGCGATCGGCCTTGCCGGCCTCGTCGCGACCGGCCTTGCTGCGCCCGCGCTCGCCGCGAGCGCGGCCGACGTGCTCGCTGCCGCGGGCAAGAAGCCGACCGACACGCTCACCGTGCAGGAGGCTATCGACCTCGGTACCAAGCTGTTCTCGGCCATCAACCCCGACGGCGACACAACGCTTGAGCCGGACGAAACCGAAGGCCGCCTGACCAAGAAGGACTGGGCCAAGGTCAATAAGGACGGCGACCAGACGCTGGAAATGGACGAGTGGCTCGGCATCGTCCGCGCCCGCTTCAATGCCGCGGACAAGAACAAGGATGGCAAGCTGACCGTGAAGGAGCTCGACTCCAAGGCCGGCCAGCAGCTCATTCTGGTGCTGGTGAAATAGGCCCTGTCTCATACGGATCCGGATGGCCGGCGGCGGAACGTCGCCGGCCTCCAGCGTTGAAGAACCGGCCACCGCCGCAACAGGATATCGACCAGACCAGGCGCCGCCAGTCTGCCGGAGCTGATGCTCAGCCTTCAGCCTTCAGCCTTCAGCCTTCAGCCTTCAGCCTTCAGCCTTCCAGCTGTTCCCGCTCGGCGGTGAGCCTGTCGAGCAGTTCCTGCTGTTCGGCCAGGCGGTCGGCCGTGAAATTCTCGTCGCCGGCACCGGAATAGGCTGCGGCCTGCTCGGTCAGCACGCGCATGTTCTCCCGCACATCGGCGATGCGGCGGTCGAGTTCGGCAGCGCTTGCCATGGACGGCGGCTGCGGGGCGGGATCGGTCGGCATCGGCATCTCCTCGACATCTGCGGTACGGGCCTTGGCGCGACGGTAGCCGCCGCACCTGTCCGCGCAACTAAACATAGGATAGCGCGCGCGCCTTGCGCCCCCGCCCTGCCGAAAATTCCGTCAGCGCCGGCAGGAAATCGGTCGGCAGGCAATCGCCGTCCCTTCCGGTCCGTTCATCTCCACAGCGCCGCGAATTCCTCCAGCTCCCCCGCATTCAGGTCGGACACGGCCCAGAACACCATGCCTCCCGCCTTCCAGCGCACGAAATTATAACCGTCACGCGCGCCCGAGCCGCTTACGAACGCCTCGTCGCCGGCAGGCCAGATGAAGAGGTCGATGATGTGCTCCCGCCGCTTGTAAACCAGCGTCCCGGCGGTGTGCCCGGGCAGATAGTCCAGCCGTCCGCCGATCAGCGGGAAGCCGGCCTGCGTGAGGTCCTTCACCGGTGGCGAAAAAGGAAGCCGGCCGGCGAACCAGGGTTTGACGGTGTGCTGCTCGCTCGACGCCACGTCCATCAGGTGATCGGGCTGGAGCGCCCGGATATGCGCAGCGACGATCCAGTCCGGCATAGCATCGCCACGCGGCAGCAGGGCGAACAGCATGAGGGAAGCGGCAAGAGAAGCGGCAAGCGCAACGCCGGCCGCACCGAGTGCGGCGCGCCGCCAGCGGCCGCCGCCGCCCTTGCCCGCGGCCTCCTTCGCCAGCCGCGTGCGCACCGCCTCACGCAGCAGCTCGGGCGCACGGTGGCGCGGCAGTCCATGCATGCGGGACGACAGGCTGAGCAGGCGCTGCTGCAGCCGGGCGCAGGAGGGACAGATCTCCAGATGAGCGGCCACGCGCGCCGCCTCGGCCGGTTCCAGCTCGCCATCGACATCGGCCTGGATCAGCAGGTGCATGGAGGCGCAGTTGTCAGGAATCATGCTCGCCTCCCTCCCCTGCCGCGCCCATCAGCATCTTGCGGGCGCGCCACAGCCGGGACATGACCGTGCCGATCGGCACGCCGGTGATCTGCGCGATCTGTTTATAGGACAGCTCTTCAAGTTCCTTGAGCACGAGACACTCGCGCAGTTCCGGCGGCAAGGCGCGGAGCGCATCGGTCAGGCGCTCGGCGTCCTCGGCCCCGGAGAGCGCGGCTTCCGGATTCGCGCCGGGGTCCGGAACGTTCAGCACCTGCTCGTCCGCCGTCATCTCGCGGGCATCCGTGTGCCGCAATGCCTGCTGGCGGGCGGCGAGTGCCGTATAGGCGGTGTTGCGCACGATGCGCATGAGCCACGCCCGCGGATCGCCGCCGCGAAAGGAAGCGAAATAGGTCAGTCCCCGCACCACGGAGTCTTGCACCACGTCCTCCGCCAGCTGCGCATCGCGGACCAGCCATCGCGCGAGATTGTAGGCGGCGTCGAGATTGGGCAGCACGACCTGCTCGAAACTCGGCTGCTCCTGCTGGGGCGGCACGGAATCCCTCGGTCGGAAACGCCATCTCACAGGCCGGCCTCACTACCGTCAGACCGGGCCGGCCGCACCTGCAACGAAATCTCCGGCAGATGCGGCGCGAGGTGCATGAATGGCTTCCATCGTGACCAATCGGCCTGAAAACCGACGAGCGCGATCGTAGGAACGGCAATGCCGGTCGTTTTCATACCATCGGCTCATTCGGCTTTCCATGCGTTCCACTGCGGCCGAGGCATTCCGTCGACTCCACAACCTGCTGATTGAAGACAGGACCGGAAGAACCCGCGTTTTATTCGCGGCAACGTCCCCGCCCGCAAAAAAATCGCCGCGCCCGCGAATAAACGCGCCCGCCGCCCGGTCTGTTATCCGTGCGGGGGCGTTTTCCGATGCGATGCGGATCGATTCAGGTTGTGGCTGCGGCCTCCGCTGAGGCGGGCAAGGTTGGACGCAGCCACAAGGCGGTGGCGAAGGATCAAGCCGGATTCCGGCGGGCGTTTCGGGGCGGAAAACGCCCATGACTCTCTTCGCCACCGCCATACTTACGGGTGCCGGCGTGGGACTGTCCATCGCCGCGCCGATCGGCCCGGCGAGCATGCTGTGTATCCAGCGCACCATCGCCGCCGGATGGCTGACCGGCCTCGTCACCGGTCTCGGTGTCGCCACGGTGCACCTCACCTATGGCGCGCTGGTCGCCGGCTGCGGAACGGCCTTCGTCGCGCTCTGGTCAGATGCGGCGCTGCTGTCACTGGCTTCCGGGCTGGTCCTCCTCGTGTTTTCGGTCCGGGTCTTGCGGCGCAGCCCGGTGCTGCCATGCGCGGCGGAGAGCCGCCGCAACCTTGCCTCGGCCTATTGCGGTGCCGTCGGATTCGGCTTCCTCAATCCCGTCACGCCTATCCTCTTTGCGGCCGCCGCGCCCGCCTTCCTCGATCATGGGACCACGCAGGTGCTGCTGGCCGCCGGCGTCTTTCTCGGCTCCTTCGGTTGGTGGATCCTGTTGAGCATCACCGCGGCTCTTCTGCGCGGGCGGCTCACCAACCGCCGGCTCCATGTGATGAACAGGGGCGCGGGCCTGCTGCTCGCCGCCCTCGCGGTGAACATGATGATGAAGGGCGCGCTGGCCGCCATGCCCGCCGTTGAGCAGGCCGGGGTACATCTCTCATGGAGCAGCCGGGGACCCAACAACATGGCCGGGCAGGACGCCGCGGCCCGGACGCCTCGCAACTAGAACATCGCGCCGGGGGAGCCGCGCTGGCGTGCGGAAGCCCTGCGTTACCCCATCTTCACGCGATGCCCCGCCACTCCCGGCAGCGCCTCACCGCCTCGGCGAAACGCGCGCGCCTCTCCTCCCGTTTGCGCGCACCCGCATGGGTCGGCGCAAGAGTCTCCTCAGGCGCCGTCAAGGGGACGACCTCGGCGCCCATCGCCGCCGCCGCGAGCAGGGCGGCGCCATAGGCGGTGCGCTCGCTAAAGGCGCTGCGCACCACCTGCCGCCCCAGCACATCGGCGAGGAACCGGCAGAAATAGCCGCTGCGGCTCAGTCCTCCGTCGATGGAGATGGCCTGCGCGGGCAGAACACCAAGCTGGACATGCCGGTCGATGGCGGCCACCACCTCCGCTGTGCGCAGCGCGATGCCCTCGACGAGCGCCTGCCGGAGATCGGCCCGCGTCGTCGCCCCGCTCATGCCGAGCCACATGGCGGCGGCCGTGCGGTCCCAATGCGGACAGGCAAGGCCCGACAAAGCGGGCACGAATACGAGGCCGCGGTCGATGGCGGCCGGCGCGTCGAACCGATCGAGCTGGCTGACCTCGTCGAGCACGCCGATGCGGATGGCCCATTCGACCGCGGAGCCGGCATCGTAGACGCCGCCATCCAGCGCATAGGTGGTCTGCGATGCGGTGCTCCACGCCACCGTCGGCAGCAACCCCTCGCCTTTCGCGCGGATGATGTCGCCCCCCGTCACCGCCAGCGCGAAGGCCCCGGTGCCAAAGGTGATCTTCGCCGCGCCCGGCATGCGGCAGCCATGCCCATAGAGGGAGGCCTGCTGATCCACCAGCGCAGCGAGCACCGGCGCCCCGGCGATCCGGCCCCGCACACCCGCACTCGGCCGGATCTGCGGCAGCGCCGCCATGGGCACGCCGAACAGACGGCACAGCTCCGGGTCCCACGCACAGGTCGCGAGGTTCATCAGCGACGTGCGCGAGGCGGTGGTCGGGTCGGTGGAAAAGCTGCCGGCCAGCCGGTCGAGAAAAAACGCATCCGTGGTGCCGAGCCGCAGCCGCCCTGCCCGCGCCGCTGCGCCCACCGCCGGCACGTTGTCGAGCAGCCACGCCAGTTTCGAGGCAGAGAAATAGGCATCGAGCGGCAGCCCGCTGCTCCGGGCGATCTCGGGCGGGGCGTCCGCAAGACCGCCCAGCCTTGCCGCCGTCCGGTTGTCCTGCCAGACGATGACGGGCGACAGCGGTTCCCCGCTCACCGCGTCCCAGGCGAGACAGCTCTCGCCCTGATTGGCGAGCGCCACCGCGTCCGCCGTGCCCGCCGCGGCAAGGCAGGCGCGGACATTGGCGAGGAGTTCCGCCGCATCCTGCTCCACCCATCCCGCCTGCGGATGAAAGGTCGCGTGGCGGACGATGTGAGCGATGTCGGCAGCACCCGTCGCGGTATCGAGCACCAGTGCGCGGGTCGAGGTCGTTCCCTGGTCGATCGCAACGACCCGCATGGCGCTATTCCTCGATACCGACCCGCAACCGCCTCACCCCTTCCGCCAAGGCTGGGATCGCCATGTCGATCCGCCGTTCGGGAAGAAGCCGCGCGCGGGGCCGCGCCGCCACCTGTCCGTCATCCGTGCCCACCACGATCCGGCCGTTCCGGGCGCCGCCGACGCGAATCTGCAGCCTTCCCATGCCGGGCGCCGAGCCGGCGAGGCGCTGCGGGACGACATAAGCAATGCCCGGACCAGCCTGCACCTCCACCGGCGTCTCATGGCCCTGGCTGCTCCCGAGGAGGTCGTCGGCAAGGCCGTCGGCGATCATCCGCGCCTCCGCCCAGCAGCGCCCGGCGGTTTCCACCGGATGCAGCAGATTTCCGGCGGCCAGCACGCGGCGGTCGCTGGTGCGGCCGAGCTGGTCGATGGAGGGCCCCCGCGTGCCCGGGTCGATCTCCAGACCGGCGGCCCGCACCATCGTCGCTTCCGGCGTGAAGCGCCCGGTCAGCACCACGCCGTCGCAGGCAAGGCGCTCCATCGCGCCATCGGCATGGTCCAGCGTCACCGCCTCGACCCGCGAGACACCTTCGATCCGCGCCAAGGCCGCGCCATAGCGCACCGGAACCCCAAGCAGGCGCGGCAGCAGCAGGAAAGGCCGGCGCGTCGTAGGACGCTCATCGGCCTCGATCATCGCGACCGGCCGGGCGCCGATGGAACGGCAGGTCAGCAGCGCCGACAACGCCACGAGTTCGCTGCCCACGATCACCGGGCGGCGGAAAGGCGAGAGCCCGCGCTCGGCGAGAAGCTGGAGGGCCCCGGTCGTCATCACACCCAGCGGGCGGTCGCCGCCGATGAGCCGGGCCGAGCGCGGCGTCTCGCGCACGCCGGTCGCCAACAGGATACGCTGCGGCATCAGACGTGCCATGCCGGCATCCGAGGTCACGGTCGCGACCAGCGGCTGCCCCCGGTCGATGCCGACCAGCGTGGTGGCGAGCCGGAGTTCGACGCCCGCCTTGCGGGCCCGGTCCGCCAGCGCCTGCGCATAGGCGGGACCCGTGAGGATGCGGGCGAACTCCCGCATCCCGAAGGGCGAGTGCCCGCAATGCCGGGGAATGCCGCCGGGCAACGGATCCCGGTCGATCACGACCACAGTGCCGAGGCCGCGCTCGCGCAGCCGGGTCGCCGCCGCGAGGCCGGCCGGGCCGGCACCGACGACGAGCACGTCGCACGCTTCGATCATGAGCCGCCACCCTCGGCAAGTGGCACTTGGAGCCGCCCGCGCGTCAGCTCGGCCAGGCGACCGAGGCAGCCGAAGCCCTGACAGCGGCCCATGGCGCAGCGGGTGCGACGGCGCAGGCCGCCGAAATCGCGTGCCGGCACCTCGCCGCCCAATGCGGCCTCGATCTCGCGCAACGTCACCAGCTCGCAATGGCAGACGATCCCGCCATGGCCCGGGGACTGCCAGTCGCGCGGCAGATGCTCGGCGAGATTCGGCATGGAAACGGACGGCGCGAGGCGTGAGGGGAGATGATGCTTGGCCTCCTTCGTGTCCCGGTACAGCCGTGCCACATGCTGCGCGATGCCGAGCGACGCCGTCAGCCCGGTCGAGCGGATGCCGCCGACCGTGATCCAGCGCAGCTCCGGGCGCGCGACGATGCGGTAATGCTTTTCCTCGCTCGCCGGCCGCAACCCGGCATAGGTCGCGGTGACATCCATGCGGGCGAGCGCCGGCACCATCTCCACCGCGCGGCGGATGAGAGCCTGAAGGGTGGCGCCATCGGTCGCGGCGTGCTCGCGGTCCTGCTGCTCCTCGGCCGTGGGGCCGACCAGCACATTGCCGAAAGCCGTTCGGCACAGCACGACACCTTTGGTACGCTCGGTCGGCACCGGCAGCACGATGCTGCGCAGCAGCGCGCTCGCCGCCTTGTCGAACACCACGAACTGGCCCTTGCGCGGCCGGATCTCGAAATGCGCCGCGCCCAGCAATAGCGCCTCGATGCGGTCGCCGAACAGCCCGGCGCAGTTGATGACCGAACGGGCACGAAAGGCCCCGCGCGTGGTATCGAGAGTCCAGACCTCGCCGTTGAATGTCCCGCCCGTCACCTCGGTGGAAAAGCTCAGCCGTGCGCCGAGCGCCGTCGCCTGCCGGAGATAGGCGAGGAACGGCGACCAGGGGTCGATCACATGCTCGCCGGGCACCAGCAGCGCAGCGCGGGCGGGCGCCAGATGCGGCTCGCGCTCCGCAATCTCGGCAGCCGTGAGCAGCCGCACATCCTCGACGCCGTTTCCCACCGCCTGCGCCGCGATGGCGGGAAGCGCCGCCTCCTCCGCCCGCGACCACGCGACCACCATGGCGCCGGTCTCCAGAACGGGCAGGTTGAACCCCTCTCGGATCGCCAGATATTCGCGATAGCCCGCCTGCATGCAGGCAAGCTCGACGCTGCCGGGCGGCGCGTCGAAGCCGGTGTGCAGAATCGCGCTGTTCGCCTTGCTGGCGCCGGAGAGCAGGTCGGCACCCTTCTCCAGCAACAGCACGGATGCCCCGTCGAGAGCGAAGCGGCGCGCCACGGCGCAGCCCACCGCGCCGGCACCGATCACCGCAACATCCGCAACCACACCCGCACCCATGCCTGACCCGGAACGCTTCGAAAAAGACTCTCTACCCTTCTTGACTGATCGGTCAATAGATATGACCATTCAATCATCATTTATGATGCTTCGGTCATCGCCATGACACCCCGGCAGCGCAGGGACAGGATCGTCGAACTCGTTCGCCAGCATGAGCGGATGAGCGTCGACGCGCTCGCGGAACAGCTCGCCGCCTCGCGCGAGACCATCCGCCGCGACCTCGCCGAACTCGACGGGCGCGGCTGGCTGCGCAAGGTCCATGGCGGCGCCAGCCTGCCCGAGCCGGGAAGCCAGGGCCGGGTGGCGGAGGGCCCCTTTAGCGAACGCCTCCGGGAGAACGGGCCGGCCAAGCGAGCCATCGCACGGCGGGCGGCGGCACTGTTCCGGCCGGGAGATTCGCTCTTCGTCGACACCGGCACCACCACGCTGTGCTTCGCCGAGGAACTCGCCCTCGCCCGCGGCCTTACCGTGATCACCAACTCCACCCCGATCGCGGCGCTGGCCGCGCGGGGCGAAGGCAGCACCGTCTTCCTCATCGGCGGACGCTACCGCGAGAGCGGCGGGGAGAATCTGGGGCCTATCGCGATCGAGCAGCTTCAGCGCTTCCACGCGCTCCATGCGGTGCTCACCATCGGCGCGATCGGGCGGGACGGCGTATCGGACTTCGACGAGGCCGAGGCCGAGATCGCCCGGATGATGATCCGGCAGGCGCGCAGCGTCACCGTGCTGGCGGACGGCTCCAAATTCGCCGGCGCCGGCATCTTCTCGGTCGCGCCGCTCGCGGAAATCGACCGGCTGGTGACCGACGCCCCGCCGCCCGCCGCGATGGCCGACCGGCTGATCGCGGACGGTGTCGAGGTGCTCCTCGCGGGAGCTGCGACATGAACCGTCCCATTCACCCCGCAGGGCTGGCCTTTCGAAGTGGCCCCGTCCTTTTCCGGCAAAGCGGTGCTTTTTGGGGGAGCCATTCGGGGGAAAGCTGCCTTCCGAACCCCGCCGCATCCCCGTGAGACCGGCGGCTTGAGAAGGAGAACGCGATGACCGAGCCGACCCCGGACTATTCCAAGGGCGCCGCCTATATGAACGGCGTCTATGTCCCCATCTCCGAGGCCCGCATTCCGGTCGGCGACTGGGGCTTCGTGCATTCGGACGTGACCTATGACGTGGTGCACGTCACCGATGGCGGCTTCTTCCGCCTCGAGGACCATCTCGACCGCTTCCACAAGTCGCTTGCCGGCTATCGACTCGATCCGGGCGTGACCCGCGAGGAGATGCGCCACATCCTCGGCCGGGTGGTCGCGCTCAGCGGGCTGAAGGACGCCTTCGTGGCCATGATCTCCACCCGCGGCGTGCCGAAGGTCTATGGCTCGCGCAATCCGCTCGACTGCGCCAACACCTTCATCGCCTATGCGGTGCCGTGGGTGGACGTGATCAAGCCGGACGTGCAGGAGCGCGGCGCGCATCTGCTGGTCGCCTCGGTGCCGCGCATCTCGCCGAAATCGCTCGACCCGACGCTGAAGAACTACATGTGGCGCGACTTCACCCGCGGCATGTTCGAGGCGCTCGACAAGGGCTTCGACACCGCCATCCTGCTCGACCAGGACGGCTTCCTGACCGAAGGCTCGGGCTTCAACGTCTTCATCGTGAAGGACGACAAGGTCATCACGCCGGACCGCGGCGCGCTGGAAGGCGTGACCCGCCTGTCGGTGCTCGACCTCTGCCCGGAGCTCGGCCTCCAGCCGGTGATCGGCCCCATCACCTTCGACGACCTGATGGATGCCGACGAGGTATTCACCACCACCACCGCCGGCGGCGTGATGCCGTGCGCCCGCGTCAATGACCGCATCTACGGCAATGACCGTCCGGGCCCGATCAGCGCGAAGCTGAAGGAGACGTATTGGCGCAAGCACAAGGAAGGCTGGCACATGACGCCGGTCAACTATGCCGATGCCGAGAACCCCTTCAAGGCCGCGGCCTGAGCCGCGACCGAAGGACCGGCCGCGCCCCGGGCGGGCGCGGCGAAAGGAACACCAACGTGCCGGAACGAGGGCGGCGCCAGACCGCCCCGCAAACCTTCCAGAAGCCGGAATACCGGAGCGGGCGACCGCGCCGGGAGGAAACGCCACAAGGCCGGGCCCGCCGGGACCAGATCCCGCAACCTTAAAAACCAGAGGGCGTGGCCATGACCCATTCGAAGTGCAGTCCGTTCGACACGGCGGTCCCCTCCGCCACGTCCATCAACCGCCGCACGGTGCTCAAGACCCTTGCGGCCGGCGCAGCGACGGCGATCGCCGCGCCCTATATCCGGCCCGCCTCGGCGGCGCCGGCTCAGCTTCGCGCGCTGATGTGGGAGGTCTATGCGGTTCCCGAAATCGTGGGGGCCTTCGAGGAGAAGCACAAGATCAAGTTCTCGCCGACCTTCTTCGACGGGAATTCCGAGGCCTACAACAAGCTGCGCGTCGGCGGCACCAAGGATTTCGACCTTGTTCAGGCGGATGGCTTCTGGCCGGGCCTGTATTTCCGCGAGAAACTGATCCGCGCCATCGACTACGGCAAGATCCCCAACACCGCGAATGTCTATCCGGTGTTCAAGCCGGAGCGTTACAAGCTGCTGACCGACGAGGCCAACGGCCAGCATTTCGGCGTCACCTGGTGCTGGGGCAGCTACGGCACGACCTACAACACCGCCGGCATGCCGAAGGAGAAGGTGCAGAGCATCGAGGCGCTGTTCGACCCGGCCTTCTCCGGCCGGCTCGCCACCAGCGCCCGCTTCGAGGAGAACATCGCCCTCGCCGGCATCCTCGTCGCCACCCGCATGGGCACCAAGGACAAGCCGCGCCCCGACGGCAAGTCGTTCAACCCCTATGTGCTGACGGATGAAGAGCTGGCCGAGGTCGAGAAGCTGCTGATCCAGCAGAAGCCGCTGCTGCTCACCCGCTATCAGGACAACACCACGCTGCAGCAGCTTCTGGAGAGCGGCGCCATCGTCGCCGCGCCGGAATTCGCGCAGGTCTATCGCGTGCTCACCCAGAAGAAGGAAAAGGGCGAGATCGACCTCGACTTCGCGCACCAGCTGGTGCCGAAGGAAGGCGGCCTCGGCTGGGTCGATACCTGGCTGGTGACCTCGGGCGTGACCGACCCGGCCATGCTCGACATCTGCCACGACTTCATGAACACCTTCCTCGCGCCCGAGAACATCAAGAAGATCTCGCTCGTCGCCGGTTCCTCCGCGACCATCGACCTGCGCGCGATCTCGACCCCGGAGGAACAGAAGCTGTTCCTCATGGACCGCACCGAGGAACTGGCCAGCATGTACATGTTCGACCAGCCCTCTTCGCCGGAGAAGTGGGAGCGCGTCTGGTCGCGCATGCAGGCCGCCTGAGCGGACCGCGGCCGCGCCGTTCCCCGTGCGGGAGCGGCGCGACACCATGGCGAGACGGCCCACCCGGCGCGCACGCGTTCGCCGGGCGGCCCAGGCCCGGGCGCATCCGCCGTCGGGGCCTTCCGCCTTCTGTCCCCTTGCACACCGGGAGTGCGGCGTGGCCTACATAACCCTCGACGGCGTATCCAAGCAGTATGGGAGCGTCTGGGCGGTCGATCGCGTCACCATGGCGATCGAGAAGCACGAATTCGTGTCGCTGCTCGGCCCCAGCGGCTCCGGCAAGACGACGCTTCTGCGCATCATCGCCGGGCTGGAGACGCCGACCCAGGGCCGCGTGCTCATCGATGGCGAGGATGTCACCCACCTGCCGCCGCACCGGCGCGGGGTGGCGATGGTGTTCCAGGAATTCCTGCTGTTCCCCCACCGCACCGTCTACGAGAACCTCGCCTTCCCTCTTCGCATGCTCAAGCTGCCCAAGGGCGAGATCGAGGAGCGGGTGGAGTGGGTGCTCGGTATCCTCGCCTTGCGCGGGCTGGAGAAGCGCTATCCCAACCAGCTCTCCGGCGGCCAGCAGCAGCGCGTCGCGCTGGGCCGCGGCCTCGTCGGGCGGCCGAAGGTGCTGCTGCTCGACGAACCGCTCGCCAATCTCGATCGCGAATTGCGGCAGGAGATGGAGGTCGAGATCCGCAAGCACCAGACGGCGCTCGGCATCCCCTTCATCTATGTCACCCACAACCAGGAAGAGGCGCTGAGCATGAGCGACCGCATCGCGGTCGTCCGTGGCGGGCGCATCGAGGATTTCGCCGCGCGCACCGATATCTATGACCGGCCGAAGACCGCCTTCATCGCGCAGTTCGTCGGCCGCTCCAACCGCTTCGAGGGGCTGGCCGCGGCCGCGGGCGACACCACCACGCTGCGCGGCGAGGGCATCGTTATCGAGGCGCCACACCATCCCGGCCTGCCGGCGGGAAGCCGCGCGGCAGCCTATGTGAAGAACGAGAAGATCCGCCTCAAGCCCGCGACGCCGGGCGACGCCCCGGCCGCCAACGCGCTCGCGGCCACCATCCGTCATGTCATCCTGCGCGGGGCCTATGCCGAATATGTGCTCGGCTGGGCCGGCGGCGAGATCGTCGCCAGCCGGCCGCGCAGCGAGGCCGAGTTCAGCGCGGGCACCGATGTGGTCGCCTTCTGGGACAAGAGCGACGTCGACCTCTTCTCCGCGACGGGAGAGCCGTGATGAAGGCACGCCTCGCCCCTGCGCTTTTCCTCGGCCTGCCGACCGCCTTCCTCGTCGCGCTGTTCGTGCTGCCGCTGCTCTCCATGCTGGTGCTCAGCGTGTGGCGCACCGAGAGCTACCACATCATCCGCGAGTTCAATCTCGGCAATTATCATGTGCTGGCGACCGAAGGCGCCTACATGACCTTCCTCGTCCGCTCGCTCGTCATGGCAAGCGTGGTGTCGCTCATCTGCACGGCTCTCGCCTGGCCGATCGCCTATGCCATCATCCTCTATGGCGGGCGCTACCGGCTGCTGCTGACGCTGGGCTTCGCGGTGCCGTTCCTCACCGGCGAGGTGCTGCGCATCATCGCATTGCAGGGCCTGCTCGGACCGATCGGCCTGCTGAACGGGGTGCTGATGGCGCTGGGCGCGGCGCCGCTCCGGGTCATCATGTACACCAATGTCGCGAGCGCCATCGGCCTCGTCTATCTGTACCTGCCCATCGTGGTGACGGTCATCTACCTGTCACTGCTCAATTTCGACCAGCGCCTGATCGACGCCGCCAAGATCTTTGGCGCCAGCCCGGCGCGCGCCTTCATCGAGGTCACCTGGCCGCTGAACCTGTTCGGCACGCTGATCGGCTTTGCCCTGTGCTTCATTCCGTGCCTCTCCGCCACGCTGGCGCCCCGCTTCCTCGGCGGTCCGAACGGCACGCTCTACGGCATGGCGATGGCGCAGCAATTCGGCGAAAGCGGCACCTGGGCGCTCGGCGCGGCGATGGGTGTGGTGCTGTTCGCGGTGTCGGTGCTGCTGGTCGTCATCGTCGCGCGGCTCGTCGATCTGCGGCGCACCGGCTTCACCGGCTTCGGGAGGGGATGAGATGCGGGTGAAACCGGGCAAGATCGCGCTGCTGTCGATCGTCGTGCTGACCTATCTGTTCCTCTATCTGCCGATCCTCCACATCGGGCTGGCCAGCTTCGCGCGGAACTCGATCTTCCCCTATCCGCCGAAATGGACGCTGGACACCATGCAGCGCCTGTTCGCCAGCTCGTTGTACCAGACCGCGCTCGGCAACAGCCTCATCATCGGCTTCGCCTCCGCGACCATCGCCACCGCGCTGGCCGGCCTCGCGACTATCGGACTGATGCGCCATGCCGGGCGGCGGGCGCCGCTCTACCTCGCGCTGTTCATCGCTCCGCTCTTCATCGCCGAGGTGCTGCTCGGCATCTCCTCGCTGATCTTCAACGGCCTGTTCCTCGGCCTGCAGGGCAACATGGTGTCCGCCGTGCTCGCCAATGTGGTGCACTGCTTCAGCTATGCGCTGCTCATCATCGCCACCCAGCTCTACCGTTACGACTGGCGGCTCGACGATGCGGCGATGGTGTTCGGGGCGAGCCCGGCGCGCACCTTCTTCGAGGTGACGCTGCCGCTCGTCTGGCCGGGACTGCTCGGTGCCTTCATCGTCACCTTCATCATGGCGTTCAACAATCTGGAGATCTCGTTCTATCTCCTCGGCGCGACGCCCACTCTGCCCTCCGCCGCCTGGGGCGCGCTGCGCTACGGCGTGAAGCCGGAACTCTACGCGCTGGCGACCTGCGTGAACCTCGTGGTGTTCCTGCTGCTGGGCATCATGTTCGTGCTGATGATGACCGGCCTCGTCACCTTCGGCCACCGGCCGGAGCGCGAACGCAGCGCGGTGTGAGCCGGCGCGAAAGCGCGAAGGCGATGGCGCGGAACTTGCGTTTCTCCGGCGGCACCGGTCGGGGAGACATCATGCACCTGCTGGATTCACTGGCACTCGACATCGGGCGGGACGCGGACGCCCCGCTGCACCGCCAGCTCTATAGCGGGTTGGTGGAGAAGATCGCGGGCGGCGCGCTCAAGCCGGGGGAGAAGCTGCCCTCCACCCGCGATTTCGCGCGCCTGCTCGGCGTCTCCCGCAACACCGTGCTGCTCGCCTTCGACAATCTCATCTCCGAAGGCTTCCTGCAGCCGCAGACGGGATCGGGCACCTATGTCGCGCGCGAGCTGCCCGAGCAAAGGCCGGCCAAGGCGCCTGCGCGCATCAACCCCGCGATCCGGGCCGCCGGCCAGCTCAACGGCTCGTTGGCGCCGAGCACCGCCATCACCAATGTGCCGCTCACCCTGCGCCACATGCGCCGGCCGGTGCCGTTCCGCGCCAATTTCCCGGCGGTGGACATGTTCCCCGTGCAGCGCTGGGCGAGCCTCGCCGCCGGGCTCTACCGGTCCCTCGACCCGGAGACGGCGGGCGAACTGCTCGGCGAGGGCGACCCGCAGGGTTACGAGCCGCTGCGCATCGCCATTGCCGAGCATGTCGCGCTAAGCCGCGGGCTCACCTGCGGGCCGCAGAACATCGTCATCTTCGCGGGCGCGCAGCACGCGGTCGATCTCGCCTGCCGTATCCTCCTCACGCCCGGCGAGAGCGTGTGGTGCGAGGATCCCGGCTATGACGGCATCTACGCCTCCGCCACGGCGGCCGGCGCCGTGCCGGTGGCGGTGCCGGTCGACGAGGAGGGCCTGCTGGTCGGCGAGGGCATTGCCCGCGCCCCCGATGCGCGCCTCGCCTATGTCTCGCCCTCCAAGCAGTTCCCGCTCGGGATGGAATTGAGCCTTGAGCGCCGTCATGCCCTGCTGCAATGGGCAAGTGGTGCCGGCGCGTGGATTCTGGAGGACGATTACGACACCGAGTTCCGCTATGCCGGCCGTCCCATGCCCGCTCTCCACGCGCTCGACCGGGAAGGTCGCGTCCTTTATTTCGGCACCTTCAGCAAGATGCTGTTCCCCGGCCTTCGCCTCGGCTTCGCGGTGCTGCCGGATGCGCTGGTGGAGCCCTTCGTCGCGGCGCGCACCGTGGTCGGGCGCTATTCGCCGATGTTCGAGCAGGCGCTGGTCGCGCGTTTCATGGAGGAAGGCCACCTCGCCGCCCATGTACGACGGATGCGCCGGCTCTATGCACAGCGACAGGACTATCTGCTGGACGCCATCGCCACGCATCTTGCACCATGGATGACCGCCAGCCCCACCAACACGGGCATGGAGATCATCGTCCGCCTCGCGCCCGGCCTCAGCGCGCGGCAGATCGCGCAGGCGGCGGCGCGGCGGGGACTGGAGATCCTGCCCATCGCCGCACTGGCGCGCGAGGCGGAGATGGACGATCTGATCACGATGGGCTTCAGCGCCTTCGGCGAAAGCCAGATCGACGAGGGCATCGCCGTGCTGGCGGACATCCTCACGGACGCCCGCCGGGCTGGACACGGCGCCTGATCGCCGCCCTGCCTCGCCATCGCCACAGGCCGGGGGTATGGCCGCGCAGGAGACCGGCGGGTGGGGCCGCCGGAGCCGCCCACACCATGCCGGCGACGCATTACGGCGCGTCGCGCAGGAGAGGACCCCATGACAGGAACCATCGACGAGCTTCTCAGCCTCCTCACGCTGCTGGGACGGCTCATACTGGCGATGTTCCGCTTTCTCGGAGGGCGCTACGCTGCGCCGTAGCCGGACCGCCCGCGTCGGCTGCTCAGGCCAGCGAAGCGAGGGCAAAGGTGATCAGCGCCGGAAGAAAGGCGGTGATCAGGCCGGCCAGATACATTTTCATGAGGGGATGCGCTCTCGTGACGGTCGCGCCAGATGGTCCGCGACCTGGCCGCGCGGCGGCAGGCCGCGTGACCTCCCGTCGTTGTGACGCGCCCCCCGTGAAGCTCCATCTCAGCCCGTCTCGAAATCGCCCTTCTGCGGCGGGGCCAGCGGCACGAACAGGCTGCGGTCGGGCTTGATGTCGATCAGCGGGGTGAGGTCGAGGCAATCGAGCCCTCGCACCAGCAGCGTGCCGTCCTCGATTCCTTCCAGCGCCACGATGGAGGTGCCGATCGGATTCGGCCGCACCGGCGAACGCAGGGCGAAGGTGCCGCGCGTCTCTCCGTCATTGCGCGGGCTCTGCAGGATGAGGTCGCGCCGCGAGCGGTGCAGCCAATACAGTACCTCCAGCCGCTCATACTCTTCGATGCCGGCCAGCGCCTCCTGCCACGGCCCGTCGACGTCGATGCGGCAGAGCGGGCCATCGGTCCGGCCCTGCCGCGGGCATTCCAGCCGGGAGGTCCACGGCGTGCGGATGCGCCCGATGAAGACCAGCCCGGCATCCACCGCCTCCGGCCATTCGATCGCCCGCTCCGCGGCTCGAATCTCGTCCTCGCGTACCATCGGCCCGCCTCCCCTGCTGCCGGTGCAACCCGGCATTGGAGCCGGACCGACATTCAGCTATATCTGGCGCGACACAGCTTTTCACGCCATCCCGTTCGTTCGTCCTGCCCGGATCATCCGCATGACCCCACCCAACGCCTGGCCCCGCATCCTCGCCTTGCAGGGCGCGACAAGCGCCCGCATCCAGGCGACGATGGCGGCCTTCGTGGCGCGGCGGCGGGCCGAGGGCGTCGAGGTCGCCGGCCTCATCGAGGAGAGGATCGGGCAAGAGCCCGATCGGAGCAAGGCGGACGGAGCGGGCAACGCAGGCAAGGCCCCGGGCTCCGGCTGCACCGGCTACAGTCTACGCGAGCTTTCCGGCGGCCGCCTCTTCCGTATCGACCAGGATCTCGGCCCCTGCGCCACCGCCTGCCATCTCGACGCCTCGGGGGTGGTCGCGGCCTGCGCGGCGCTGATGGACACCATCGCCGGGGGATGCGAACTCGCCGTCATCAGCAAATTCGGCAAGCTGGAAGCCGAGCGCGGCGGGCTGGGCGATGCCTTCGCCGCCGCGGTCGGGCGCGGCGTGCCGGTGCTGACGGCGGTCGCCCCCTCCTTCGCTCCGGCATGGGCCCGGTTTGCCGGCCCGCTCGCCGGCTTCGCCCCGCCGGACGATGCGATTCTCGATGCGTGGTGGCACGCAGTGCGCGCCGCTGCTCCCGCCGCACGCATCGCGGCGGAATGATAAGCTGGACGGATGATTGACGGATCGCCAGCTTCGACCGAGTCTAGACTGTAGACGTCGTTACAGCTCCCGGACATGATGGCCCGTCTCAGCATCCGCATCGACCTCGACCCGCAAGGCCGCATCGGGCCGGGCAAGATCGACCTTCTCGAATGGATCGGCCGCACCGGCTCGATCTCGGCGGCCGGCCGGGCGATGAAGATGTCCTATCGCCGGGCGTGGGAGCTGGTGGACAGCATGGGGCAGGTGTTCGGCCAGCCGGTGGTGGTGTCGCAGACCGGCGGGCGCCATGGCGGCGGGGCCCGGCTTACCCCCTTCGGCGAGCAGCTCATCGCCCGCTACCGGATGATCGAGCGCGTCGCGGCGCAGGCCGCCGCCCCGCATCTCGACGCCCTTCAGGACGAGATGCGCGCGCGCGACGCCGCGGACACCGCTCCCCTCGGCGCGGACGCCACTCCCTGAAACGCCGTGCGGCTGCCGGGACGAGCGTTTTGCCGTTGCTCGTTATGCTTCATTGGATATAACGTTCGCATCTGCGAGGAAGAGAGGCCAGATATGAAACGGCGGTCGGTGGTCGCGGTGCGCCATGTCGCGTTCGAGGATCTGGGGCTGCTCGCCGGCGTGCTCGACGCGGCGGGGTGGGACATCGCCTATTGCGAGGCGGCGACCGACGATCTCGGCCATCGCTCCATCGCCAATGCCGACCTCGTCATCGTGCTGGGCGGACCGATCGGGGTCGGCGACGCGCACGCCTTTCCCTTCCTGACGCGCGAGATCGCCCTCATCGAGCACCGTCTCGCCCGCCACAAACCGACCCTCGGCATCTGCCTCGGCGCGCAGCTCATGGCCGCCGCGCTCGGCGCGCCGGTGTTCGCAGGGCCGCAGAAGGAGATCGGCTGGGGAAGCCTCGCCCTCACGCGCGAGGGGCACCGTTCGCCGCTGGCGCCGCTCGCGGAAGCCGGTACGCAGGTTCTGCACTGGCATGGCGACACCTTCGACCTGCCCCGCGGCGCGAAACGGCTCGCCTTCAACGAACTCTATGAGAACCAGGCCTTTTCCTTCGGCCGCTGCGGGCTCGGCCTCCAGTTCCATCTGGAGGCGGACGCGCGCGAGCTGGAGGAATGGTATGTCGGCCACAGCGTCGAACTCGGCGTCGCAAGGATCGACGTCGCCGCGCTGCGGCAGGCCGGCATCGCCCGTCACCCGGATGCGGCCCGCGTCGCCGGCGCGGTGTTCGGCTCCTGGCTCGACGGGCTGTTCCCGCAGGAACGCCCCGGGCGCCGCATGTCCGTGCACGAGGCGCAGGCGGCACATCCGGCCTGAGCCACGCCGGTGCGCATCGTCTCAGGGGGCAGGCTTTTCAGGCCGCTCGTGCGGGCGGGCCTTCCTTTTCCAGCGCCTCGACCTCGGCATCGGTGAAGACGCGCGAGCGGGTGAGGAAGCGCACCCCTTCCGGCGCCTCGACCGAGAAGCCCGAGCCGCGGCCGGGCACCACGTCGATGATGAGCTGGGTGTGCTGCCAATATTCGAACTGCGCGGCGCCGATATGAAAATCGCAGCCGGCGATGGTGCCGAGCTTCACGTCCTGCGGGCCGAGACGGAAATCGCCGGCCGGGTAGCACATCGGCGCCGAGCCATCGCAGCAGCCGCCGGACTGGTGGAACATCAGCGGCCCGTGCTGGGCCTTCAGCCGCTCGACGAGCTCGGCGGCGGCCGGGGTGATCTCGACGCGGGCGACCATAACCACTCCTCCAGCGGGAACAGGCGGGCCGGCGCGGGAAAACCCACGCCGGCCCTGACGACAGGCAGCGCGGCTCAGAAGAAGCCGAGCGCCTTGTTGGAGTAGCTCACCAGCATGTTCTTGGTCTGCTGGTAGTGGTCGAGCATCATCTTGTGCGTCTCGCGCCCGATGCCGGACTGCTTGTAGCCACCGAAGGCCGCATGCGCGGGATAGAGGTGGTAGCAGTTGGTCCACACCCGGCCCGCCTGGATGGCGCGGCCGAAGCGATAGGCGCGGGTGCCGTTGCGGGTCCACACGCCGGCGCCGAGGCCGTAGAGGGTGTCGTTGGCGATGGCGAGGGCATCCTCGTCATCCTTGAAGGTGGTCACCGACACCACCGGGCCGAAGATCTCCTCCTGGAAGATCCGCATCTTGTTGTTGCCGGCGAAGATGGTCGGTTCGACATAGAAGCCGCCTTCCAGCTCGCCGCCCAGCTCGGCCCGCTTGCCGCCGGTCAGCACCTTGGCGCCTTCCTGCCGGCCGATGTCGAGATAGGACAGGATCTTCTCGAGCTGGTCGTTGGACGCCTGCGCACCGATCATGGTCGAGGGATCAAGCGGGTGGCCCTGCTTGATCTTCTTGGTGCGCTCGACCGCCCGCTCGATGAAGCGGTCATAGATGCTTTCCTGCACCAGGACGCGGCTCGGGCAGGTGCAGACCTCGCCCTGGTTGAGCGCGAACATGGAGAAGCCTTCGAGCGCCTTGTCGAAATAGTCGTCGTCGGCGTCCATCACGTCGGCGAAGAAGATGTTCGGCGACTTGCCGCCCAGCTCCAGCGTGACCGGGATGAGGTTGTCCGAGGCGTACTGCATGATCAGCCGCCCGGTGGAGGTCTCGCCGGTGAAGGCGATCTTGGCGATGCGCTTGTTCTGCGCCAGCGGCTTGCCCGCCTCGACGCCGAAGCCGTTCACGATGTTGACCACGCCCTCGGGCAGGATGTCGCCGATCAGCTCCATCAGCGCGAGGATGGAGAGCGGGGTCTGCTCGGCCGGCTTCAGCACCACGCAGTTGCCGGCGGCGAGCGCCGGGGCGAGCTTCCACACCGCCATCAGCAGCGGGAAGTTCCACGGAATGATCTGGCCCACGACGCCGAGCGGCTCGTGGAAGTGATAGGCGACCGTGTCGTGGTCGATCTCGGAGAGCGTACCCTCCTGGCCGCGCACGACGCCGGCATAGTAGCGGAAATGGTCCACCGCCAGCGGAAGGTCGGCATGTGTCGTCTCGCGGATCGGCTTGCCGTTGTCGAGCGTCTCGATCATGGCGAGCAAATCGAGATTGGCTTCGATCTTGTCCGCGACCTTATTGAGCACGCGCGAACGCTCGGCGACCGAAGCCTTGCCCCAGGCGTCCTTCGCCTTGTGGGCGGCATCCAGCGCCAGCTCGATATCGGCGGCGGAGGAGCGCGGCACCTCGCACAGCTTCTTGCCCGTCACCGGGCTCGGATTGTCGAAATAGCGACCCTCGACCGGGGCGACCCACTTGCCGCCGATGAAGTTCTCGTAGCGATTGCGGATGAGAAGTTTGCTGGAGATCGTCTCCAGAGCCTGCTGGAACATTGGCTTCCTCCTGGGATTCGGGCCGATTGAAGCGTCCCTTCCGCGTGTCATCCCCGGCTTGCGGGAAGCGGGGCGCCGCGGTTTCGGACGCAGGTCTCGCGGTAGTCCGCGCGGGGCTGCGACCTTCGGAGCGAAGACTGCGACGGCTCTTGCAGCGTCGTCAACGCAATATTCATGCGAATACAACGTGGGAAATATTTCCGCGCCCGGCGGAAAATCCCCGGATAGGGCGCCCAACCCCGCACCGCGCCGCAACAATCGCGCCGAATACGACCAAAGACGAAAGACACTCTGCCGCATGTGCGAAGAAGGCGGCTTCATCACGTCCGCGTGTGTGCGGCGCGATTCCAGACCAACATCTCATGAACGGCTGCATCGTGCCGGCTGCGGCAACACTCTGCCGCGATGCGCACAATTGCCGTTGCGGCAGATGAAGTGCACCGTCGCACCGTCACAATTGTCATGCTAGTGGCTTCCGGCGGCCGGAAAGGCCATTCCAGGATCGACCTCTATGCCCTCTGTTGCCGGCGCGCCGCGCGTTTCCGTCGTCATTCCCGCCTTCGAGGAGGCCGGCAATATCGGCCGCCTCGTCACCGAGACATTCGCGGCCATAGCGGACGGCGACCTCGGCGAGGTGATCGTGGTGGACGATTGCAGTGCGGACGGCACCGGCGCCGAGGTGAAGGCGCTGCTCGCCACCTTTCCCAAGCTGCGCTACCTGCGCCACGCCACCCGCGCCGGGCAGAGCGCAGCGTTGCGTTCCGGCGTGCTGGCGGCGCGTTTTCCCATCATCGCCACCATGGATGGCGACGGCCAGAACGTGCCCGCCGACATTCCCCATTTGCTGGCCCGGCTCGGCAGACCGGAGGCTGGGGAAGAAGGCGAGCCGGCGCTGGTCGGCGGCATCCGCGCGAAGAGGCTCGCCACCGGCTCGCGACGCTGGGCTTCGCGCTTCGCCAACGGGCTGCGCGCCTGGATGCTGAAGGACGAGTGCCCGGACACCGGCTGCGGCATCAAGGTCTATCGGCGCGATGCCTTCCTGCTGCTGCCCTTCTTCACCTCGATGCACCGCTATCTGCCCGCGCTGTTCCTCAGCTACGGGCATGAGGTGGCCTATGTGCCGGTGGGCGACCGCGACCGCCTCGCCGGCACCTCGAAATACACCAATCTCGGCCGCGCCCTGATCGGCATTTACGACCTGATCGGCGTTACCTGGCTGCGCCGGCGCACGCTGAAGCCGCGCATCGCCGAGGACAGCCGCATCGCAGAGGACGGCCGCGTCGTGCCGTGACGGCCGCGCCGACCCTTCGGGTCATTGCGGACGAATGGCCGAGGGGGCGGATTCTGCGCACGGATTCTGCATGAAGCGACAGGATCGCCCTCGGCGCGCTGGGACGCCCGTTCGCGAACACGCTCCGGCGACATCCCGCCGGGAGTTCACAACCCTGCCGGGGTCCACATGACGGCAGACGCGCGTCAGGCTCCGGGAACGGCGGCAGAAGGCTCAGGTCGCGGTGCGGCGCGCCAGCCGCGCGAAGCCGGCCCGCAGGGCCAGCACACCGGCGCGGGCGTGGTGATGCACGTCGATCCCGATCCGGCTGAGGCGTGTTTCCAGCGCTGCGTCGGTCAGCGCGGGCGGGGTCCAGTCATAGAACAGCCCCTTCAGCCACAGGCCGATGGCGAGGGTCAGTCCGATGGCGATGAGCACATCGGAGAGGAAATGCCCGCCAAAGGCGATGCGGTTCAGCGAAACCGCACCGAGGAACGCCAACGCTCCCGTCACCGCGAGGGGCCGCCAGCGCGGCGGGGTCATCAGCGCGATCGGCAGCAGGCAGGCCACCAGCGCCGCCTCGCCGGACACGAAGGACCGGTTGCGCAGGGCCTCGTCACCGATCGCCCAGGCCGTGACGAAGGACGACGAACCGCCGAACTCCACGATATTGGCCGGGCGCGGCCGGCCGATCGCGGTCTTGAGCACGCCATTCACCAGGAGTGCCGGCGCGGCCAGATAGAGCGTCGTCACGAAAAGCGAGAAGCGGGGCGACCAGAAAGAGGGACTGAGCGGGCGCAGCACCTTCGCAAGAAGGGCCAGCCCGCAAATGCAGGCGAAGCCGACCGGCAGATAGGCTCCGAAATTGCGCAGCTTGCGCAACCCGTGGAAATGCTTGGCGGTGAAGCCGCGGCCCTGTTCGTAGAACAGCTTCGACACGGCGATGTCGAGCGCCGGCCAGAGATGGAACAGCACCGAGATCGCCAGCGTCGCCCCGAAGCAGCACGCGACCGGATGCGCCGCACAAAGCTCCCGCACGCGCCCGACCAGCGAGACGGACCCGGCACGACCGCCTTCCGTCTGAACCCCTGCCGTCATGCGCCCCTCTCCCGCCCCGCAGGTTCAGAATGGCGCATCGGCTTGACGATGTGATGAAGACACGCAAAGCCCGCCCCAAACGCATGGGATCCATGTCGATCAGCGGAAATGCGAGGGAAAACAGGGTGCATAAGGAACAGAATGGCGTGATTCGCATCGGCAGAGGTGACGGAAAGGTCGCGCCACCGGTTGAAAGCGCCGTTCAGCTCGCCCCTTCCGGGCTCTCCGGCAGAGCCGCCGCGCCGGCATCCACCGGCAGGCCCGCCTTCTCGCGCCAGATGAAATAGACGTTGCGCAGATAGATCAGCAACCCGCAGGCCTGCCCGACGATGAACACCGGATCGCCGCGATAGACCGCATAGGCCAGCAGCGTCGCCCCGCCGGCGAGCGAGAAGGTCCAGAACGCCACCGGCACCACGCTGCGCCGCGCCCGCTCCGAGGCGAGCCATTGCAGCACGAAGCGCATGGTGAACAGGCCCTGGCCGACAAAGCCGACAATGAGCCACAGCGTTGCTTGGGACTGGGAGAAAGGCAGCGTCATGGGGTGCTCCCGCGGGGCTGTCCGCCGATGCGGACACAGTGAGGATCGCCAGCATCAGCGGCGGTTTCAAGGCGCTGCGCCGGCATAGACCGACATCGTGACGAGATGCCCGTTACCGGTGTTGAAGCCGGTCACGGTGTCGAGCAGGGAAGGTGCGGCGAGGCCCAGCGCGGCGAGGCGCGCCGCGAAGGCGGCCTGCTGCCGGTCGGACACCGCGGCAACCCGGCAACCGGGTTCGCCGAGGAAATCCGCCGCCGCCGCGCCGTCGCCGAAGCGGGTGTCCTTGCCGAGCGCGAACAGCGCGCTCGCCTCGTTGAAGCCGGACACCATCACCTCCGGCGCCGGGCACGCGCTCTTCGCCACCGCCTCGGCGAGACGCGGGGCCAGCCAGGCGACGCGGATCTGCGGCGCCACGATGCCGAAGCCGAGCCCGTAGAGCAGCACGGCACAGGCGATCAGGCAGCCATAGGCGCGCCCCATCGCCCCGCCCAGCGCCAGCCACGCCCCAACCAGCGCCAGCGCACCGGCCGCCCAGGCGAGCAACAGCACGCCCACCGGGGCCGAGCCCTCGAACCACACCAGCGCCGTCGGCAGCGCGAAGGCGCCTGCCAGTCCGCCGAACGCGGCGAGGATCACCAGCACCCGCGTCCAGCGCGGCCACACCCCACCCCGCGCGCAGGCCGCCGCCCCCGCCAGCAGCGCGATGGCCGGATAGGCCGGCAGCGTATAATGCGGCAGCTTGGTCGCGATCAGCTCGAACACGATCCAGAACGGCACGATCCAGGCGATGCAGAACCGCACCGCCGGCAGCGCCCGGTTCGCCCACACCCAGGGCAGGCCGGCCACCGCCAGCGCGGCGCCCGGCCAGAAGGCGACGAAGAACGCCAGCAGATGCGCGCCGGGCGGCAGGCCGTGCGATTCCTGCCCGCTCGCCACCTTGCCCAGCAGGTCGTTGCCGACCGATTCGTGGAAGAAGTCGGTGCCCGAGGCGAGGAAGATCGCGATCACCCAGGGCAGCACGATCGCCAGCATCACCGGCACGCCGATGGTGGGCCGCAGCCGCTTCAGCCAGGCCGCCTTCCGGTCCATGGCGAGAAGGCCGAGCACCGTGCCGCCCGCCAGCAGCGGCACGATGGGCCCCTTGATCATGATGCCGAAGCCCATCGCCGCCCAGAACAGGAGCGCCGGGCCGAGCCGGCGGGGGCTCTCCGGCCGCGCCAGATAGCACCACATCAGCGCCAGTTGCCCGGCGAGCGCGGCGGCGAGCTGGGTGGCGTCCGTCTTGGCGAGATGCGCCTCCCCGCCCAGCACGAGACAGGAGGCGAGTAGCGCCGCCCCGGCGAACGCGGCCCGCGGCCCGAACAGCCGCAACCCGATGGTGTGGGTCAGCAGCACGGCGAGGCAGGCAGCGATCAGCGAGGGCAGGCGCAGCGTCCAGATCGGCGCCGCACCGTCGCCATGGCCGGTCAGCGTCGCGCTCGCGGTCTGCAGCCAGTAGATGCCGATCGGTTTCTTGAAACGCGGGTCCTCGCCGAGACGGGGCGTAACGAAATCGCCGCTCGCCAGCATCTGCCGGCTGGCCTGCGCGAAGCGGGCCTCGTCGCGATCCACCGCCGGCAGGCTTGCGAGACCCGGCAGCCACGCGGCGAGGCACAGCGCGAGCAGCGCCACGCGCGCGAGCCCGATGCCGCCCGCGCTCACCAGCCGCGCAACCCATCCCTCGCGCTCGCGCGTCCTAGGACCCACCTGCGGGCCGGCCCCACGTCGGGCTGCACTGGCCTGAGCCGCTTCGACCATTCCACCTCCGACAGACCCCGGCGCGCCGACACGAAGGCGGGGCGCTCTTTACATGGCGGTCATATGGCACAGGAAGTGGATCGGACGAAAGATCACGAAAGGGAAAGCCCAGTTCTTGATCAGCCGAGGTCGAGGCGAAGACGCTTCGACCCCGGCGAAGAATTGGCTATCCCGTTCTATTACCGCCGTTCTATCGCAGCAGGGGCACCCTCGCTCATGGCGCGGCGGTCAGCGCGGCCTCCGGGCCCACGAGAATCTGGTTGGTTTCCGCCCACCATTGGAAGGCGTTGGAAGCCTCGACGATCTCGTCCGGCGTGTCGGCGGCCTGCAGGCGTCGGATCAGCCCGTCATAATCGCCCTTCGGATGCGGATTGACGCTCGCAAAGGCGAGCGCCTCCTCCAGCGTGTGAAGGTCGAACATCGCACGGCCCGCGCGCACGCGCAGGGACGGGATAAGCGGGGTGCCGGCCTCGCTGGCGTCGATCAGGTTCGGTTCCATCGCGTCTCTCCCCTTCGTGGTCGGCTGCCAAGGTAATGCGCGGCAAGGGACGCCGGTTCCGCCGTGGAATTCATGTGCGCTCTGCGCCTGCGCCATTGCCGCAGGCGGCCCGGCTCCCCATGATCGCTCCCGAGGGGAAAATCGGTTCACGGGAGAGAAGAGAATGGATCTCGGACTGAAGGGCCTGCGCGCGCTGGTCACCGGCGGCACCAAGGGTATCGGCAGGGCGATCGCGGAGACCCTCGCCGCCGAGGGCGCGGACATCGCGATCTGCGCCCGCAAGGCCGACGAGGTGGAAAGCACCGTCTCCGCGCTGGCGGCGAAGGGCGTGCGCGCGTCCGGCCGCGCGGTGGACGTGGCGGACGGGCCGGGCCTCGCCGGCTGGGTGGCCGACGTGGCGGCCGAATTCGGCGGGCTCGACATCGTCGTCGCGAATGTGAGCGCGCTGGCGATCGGGCAGGACGAGGCGAGCTGGCAGAAGAGCTTCGAGACCGACATGCTCGGCACCGTGCGCCTCGTAAACGCCGCGATGCCCTTTCTCGAACAGAGCAAGGCCGGTGCCATCGTCGCCATCTCCAGCGTCTCCGGCCGCGAGATCGACTTCGCCGCCGGGCCCTACGGCACCTTCAAGGCGGCGATCATTCATTACACGCAGGGCCTCGCCTTCCAGCTCGCGGGCAAGGGCATCCGCGCCAACACCGTCTCGCCGGGCAACACCTATTTCGAAGGCGGGGTCTGGAACCAGATCAAGGACGGCAACCCGGAACTCTACGCCACCGCGCTGGCCCTCAACCCGACCGGGCGCATGGGCACCCCGCAGGAAATGGCCAACGCCGCGGTGTTCCTGGCGAGCCCGGCGGCAAGCTTCATCACCGGCACGAACCTGGTGGTGGACGGCGCGCTGACGCGAGGCGTGCAGTTCTGAAGCCCCGCGCTCCCGGGCGGTGGGTGCGCGGTCGGGCGGTTCGGTTTAACCGGCAGGTTCGGCAGGCGGGCCGCTCAAGCCGGCGACGCCCGCTCCACTCCGCATGACGGAAGGCGAGCCTCACGAGCCGTAACACCGCACGACCCGGCGCGACGCATCCCCTCTCCCCGTCGGGGAGAGGGTTGGATTGAGGGGCTGCGACGCGAGGGTCTTCGACGCGCCAAGGCTCCGCAGCCGCCCTCCCCTCACCCGACGCAGGCGCGCCGACCTCCCCCCGACGGGGAGGTGAAGACGCCGCTCCGGGACGTACTGGCGCGTGCAAGGTCGGGCGGCCGGCGATACCGGGCGATCGGGTTGGCCGGCAGGCTCAGCCTGCGGCCGCGGGCGGGCGGAAAGCGTCGCCCTCCCCGCCCTTCAGCCCTCGCCCGGCTCGCCCACCAACCCGGCGGCGGCGATGCCGGCGAGGGCGGCGGCCTCGTCATTGTCGGAGGTGTCGCCCGAGATGCCGACGGCGCCGAGCAGCGCGCCCGAACCGTCGCGGATCAGCACGCCGCCCGGCACCGGCACCAGCGCCCCGCCGGCGACATGGCTGGCCGCGGCGATGAAGAAGGGCTGGTCCTTCGCCCGCTTGAACAGGGCCCGGGACCCCACGCCGAGGGAGAGCGCACCATAAGCCTTGCCGTGGGCAATTTCGGAACGCTTCAGCGCCGAACCGTCCTCGATGGCGGCCGCCTTCAACGCGCCGCGCGCATCCAGCACCACCACGCCCATCGGCTTGAAGTTGCCGGCCCGGCAATGGGCGAGCGCCGCGGCAAGGATGGTCTGGGCGGCAGCAAGGGTCAGGTCGGTCATCGGGGATCTCCGGAAGGAAGACGGATGAAAGGATGCCGCGACGACGCGGATATGCCGGCAGGCGGCATGGGCGACGGAGCGGGGCGACGGGGGAGGCCGTCGCCTGGGCCCATCGCGTCGTCCCGGCCGAAGTGAGGTACAGGGCCGGGAGCCGACTGGTGGAGCGGAACGACGAACGGCGCGCTCCTCCGGCGACGGAGCCGGGCGCGGAGATTATTCGGGGCATCCCCGGCCCGGCCGGCGCGTCACCCGGCCGGGGAGCGGCCGGATGCGGGTGCCGGATGGGCCGGCCGCGGCCTCAGCGGATCGGCGGGGCGTAGAGGATGCCGCCGGCGCTCCAGAGCTGGTTGATCCCGCGCGGGATGGCGAGCTTGGAGCGGGCACCGACATTGCGCTCGAACACGTCGCCGTAATTGCCCACCGCCTTCACGATCGCGACCGCCCAGTCCTTCGAAAGGCCGAGATCGGGGCCGAACGTGCCATCCGTGCCCATGAAGCGCTTCACGTCCGGCTTGGAGGACGACGCCGCCTGCGCCAGCGTCTCGGTGGAGATGCCCAGCTCCTCGGCATTGACCAGCGCGAAGACGCTCCACTTCACGATGTTGAACCACACATCGTCGCCCTGCCGCACCACGGGGCCGAGCGGTTCCTTGGAGATGACGTCCGGCAGCACGATGTGGTCGGCGGGCTTGGCCAGCTTCTGACGCAGCGCGTAGAGCTGGGAGACGTCCGTCGTCACCGCATTGCAGCGGCCATCTTCATAGGCCTTCGCCACCTCGTCGACGCTGGGCAGCTCGACCAGCTCCAGCGTCATGTTGTTCTGCGCGAAATAGTCCTTCGCGTTCAGGGCGCTGGTGGTCCCGGCCTGGGTGCAGACCTTCGAGCCGGAAAGCTCCAGCCCCGAGGTCAGGTTGCGGGAGGCCGGCACCATGAAGCCCTGGCCGTCATAATAGGCAACGGCCGGGAAGAGCAGCTTCTGCCCGGTCTCGCGCTGCATGGTCCAGGTCGAGTTGCGCGAGAGCACGTCGATCTCGCCCTTGGCGAGCGCCGGAAAGCGCGCCTCCGCGCTCAGCGGCACATAGGTGACCTTCGCGGCATCGCCCAGCGTCGCCGCGGCCACCGCCTTGCAGATGTCGACGTCGAAGCCGCTCCACTGCCCCTTGTCGTCAGGCGCGGAAAAGCCGGAAAGGCCCTGGTTGACGCCGCATTTCAGCGTTCCGTGCGCTTTCACGTCGGCGAGCGTGTCGGCATGGGCGCCGGCGGCGCCCGCGGCCAGCACGAGGCCGGCAGCGGCCATCAGCCGGGTGAGCGGCTTGGCAATGCGTGTCATGTTTCCCCCATTTGCGGCTCGGGCCGCATGTCGTTCACGGGCGCCGCGCGGACGGCGCGCTCGATCGGCCCACCCTCAGAGCGAGGGTGCCTGCCGGATGATGACCTTGGTGCCCACCGGCACGCGCTGGAACAGGTCGGCGACATCGGCATTCACCAGCCGGAAGCAGCCGGAGGACACCGCCATGCCGATCGTGTTCGGCATGTTGGTTCCGTGAATGCGGTACACCGTCTTGCCGAGATAGAGCGCCGCCGCCCCCATCGGATTGCCCGGGCCACCCGCCATGAAACGGGGCAGATAGGGCTGGCGCTGGATCATCTCCGGCGGCGGGGTCCAGTCCGGCCATTCCGACTTGCGGGTGATGTGCTCGAGGCCCGCCCACTGGAAGCCGTCGCGCCCCACCCCGATGCCGTAACGCAGCGCGCGGTCATTGCCCTGCACCAGATAGAGGAAGCGCTCGTCGGTGTGGATGATGATGGTGCCCGGCGGCTCGTTGCTGCGGAAATAGACCGGCTGCCGGCGGAAAGCGGGGTCGAGCTGTGATTCGTCGTCGGAGGGCACATAGCCCGGCTTTTCGTCGATCTGCATGACCGAGGGCTGCACGGGCGCGGGCGGGCGCACCTGGGCATGTGCCGGCGCGGCGCTGGCGAGCATGGCGAGCGTCACGGCTGCCGGGGCGAACCGCGCAAGGCCGAGGGCGTGGAACGCCCGGCGGGCGGCGGCGTCAGGCGCCAGCGCGCGTCCCGTATCGGAGCCGCGGGAACGGAAAGCGGAAATACGCATGGATGGGCGTCCTCATATCCTTCGGGCCCGCTGCCCCGTTGGGCGGGCCATCTCGTTTGCCATTCGTCGCCATCCGCGATGGAAGGCGGTAAACGCGATCCTGTCAACGCCGCCTCACGTTGCGGCGCGCATAACCGGCCGGATAAGGCGGAAGGGGGGAACACCACCCCGCCAGCCACCCCGCCGCTCAGCCGAGCCCGGCGCCGGGACGACGCCACAGGCCGGAGGATCGCGAATCACCTCACATATTGAGGTGCGCCCCTCACACAGAGGGCCCGGCCGGGGGCTGCACCTTCTGGTCTCATCATCCACCTCACTGGCCTGACCGGACCGTGAGCCGCCGGCCTCGCGGCACGTCGCCCACCGGCCCACGCGGTCCGGCGGGGGCACGGACCAGGCCGAGGCGTCCGCCGTGGCAGGGGCGGAGGAAGGGCTGCCGCAGGGGACCGTCAGAAATAGCTGGCGAACAGGTTCTCCAGCCGCTCCTGCCGGCCCGAGCGCGGCTGCGGATCGAGCCCTTCCGCCTCGACGCGGGCGGCGATGTCGTCGAGCGAGCGCCCGCCACCCAGCATGGCCTGCGCCTCCGCGCCGTCCCAGCCGGCATAGCGTTCCTCCACGGCGGCCTTGAGCGCCCCGTCCTCGACCATCTTCGCCGCCATCAGCAGGCCGCGGGCGCACACATCCATGGCGCCGGCGTGCGCGAGAACCAGATCCTCGGGGTCGATCGACTGCCGCCGCACCTTGGCGTCGAAGTTCATGCCGCCCGTCGTAAAGCCGCCCGCCTTCAGGATTTCGTAGATGGCCAGCGCCGTGTCCTCGATATTGGTCGGGAACTGGTCGGTGTCCCAGCCGGACTGGGCGTCGCCCTTGTTGATGTCGATGGAACCGAACACCCCGAGCGCGGCCGCCATGGCGATCTCGTGCTCGAAGGAATGGCCCGCCAGCGTGGCGTGGTTCGCCTCCAGGTTCAGCTTCACTTCCTTTTCAAGCCCGGCCCGGCAAAGCAGGCCATAGACCGTGCCGACATCGAAATCATATTGATGTTTCGTGGGTTCCTGCGGTTTCGGCTCGATCAGGATGGTGCCCTTGAAGCCGATCTTGTGCTTGTGCTCGACCACCATGTTGAGGAAGCGGCCCATCTGGTCGAGCTCGCGCTTCAGGTCGGTGTTGAACAGCGTCTCGTAACCCTCGCGCCCACCCCACAACACGTAATTGGCGCCGCCGAGCTCATGCGTCACCTCCAGCACGTTCTTCACCTGTGCGGCGGCATAGGCGAAGACGTCGGGGTCCGGATTGGTGGCCGCACCGGCCATGAAACGCCGGTTGGAGAACAGGTTGGCGGTGCCCCAGAGCAGGCGCACCTTCTCCGTCTCCATCTTGCCGGCGAAGATGTCGGCAATGGCCCGGACATTGGCGTTGGACTGCGCCAGCGTGCGCCCTTCCGGCGCGATGTCGCGATCGTGGAAGGCGAAGAACGGCACGTCGAGGATGTGGAACAGGTCGAACGCCACATCCGCCTTGGCCCGCGCCAGCGCCATCTCGTCGTCGCCATGCATCCACGGCCGCAGGAACGTCTCGCCGCCGAAGGGGTCGCCGCCCGGCCAGGTGAAGCTGTGCCAATAGGCGACGGCGAAGCGCAGATGGTCCTCCATGCGCTTGCCCAGAACCATCCGGTCCTTGTCGTACCAGCGATAGGCGAAGGGCTCGCGTGATTGCGGTCCCTCATAGCGAAGCGGTTCGCTGTGCCGGAAGAACGAGGTCCGGGTCGTCATTGGCGTAACTCCCTGATATTGTAAGACTTCAAGGCCGGATAAAGCGCGCGGTAGCGCGCATGGCGTTCGGCATAGCGGGCCGCCAGCGCAGCGTCCGGCTCCACCGTCTCGACCCGCTGCGGCGGGGTGCACACGGCCTCCGGCGCCTCGCCGGTCACCGCCATGCGGGCGAGCCGGGCCGCACCGAACGCCCCGCCGCGCTCGCCATCCGCGACGCGATGGATCGGCAGGTCGAGGACGTTCGCGGTCACCGAGGTCCAGAAGCGCGAGCGCGAGCCGCCGCCGATGATGTCGGCCGAGGTGATGGTCGTGCCCGCCTCGCGCAGCGCCTCAAGGCAGTCGCGGAAAGCGAAGGCGACGCCTTCCATCACCGCCTGCGTCAGCGTCTCGCGCGAGGTGTCGTGGTCGAGACCGACAAAGGCGCCGCGCGCTTCGGGGTCGTTGTGCGGCGTCCGCTCACCGGACAGATAGGGCAGGAAGAACACCGGCGCGGGCGCCGAAGGCGCGGGACCGAGCCGGCTCTCCAGCACGCCGGGCGCTTCGCCGGCCACTTTCGACCACCAGCCGAAGGCCGAGGCCGCGGAGAGAATGACGCCCATCTGGTGCCAGGTGGCAGGAATGGCATGGCAGAAGGCGTGGACACCGTGAGCCGGGTTCGGCGCGAAGCGTGCGGTGGTGGCCCACAGCACTCCGGAGGTGCCGAGGGAGACGAAGGCGTCGCCGTCGCGGATCGCACCGAGGCCGATGGCGCCGGCGGCATTGTCGCCCGCCCCGCCCGCGACGATCGGCGCAGCCGTCATGCCCCAGCGCGCCGCCAGTTCCGGCTTCAGCGCAGCAGCCGGCGCGTTGCCCTCGACGAGACGCGGCATGTAGCTGCGATCCATCCGGGTCAACGCCAGCGCCTCGTCGGACCAATCGCGAGCGCCGGTGTCGAGCCACAGCGTTCCGGCACCGTCCGACATCTCCTCCACCATCTCGCCGGTGAGGCGATAGCCGATATAAGCCTTTGGCAGCAGAACCTTTTTCGTGCGGGCGAAAACCTCCGGCTCGTGCTTCGCCACCCAGAGCAGCTTGGGCGCGGTGAAGCCGGGCATCGCCCGGTTGCCGGTCACGCGCGGCAGGTCCGGCCACGCCGCCTCCATCTCCCGGCACTCGGCGATGGAGCGGCCGTCATTCCACAGGATGGCCGGTCGCAGCACCTCGCCGCCGGCTCCCAGCAGCACCGCGCCGTGCATCTGGCCGGACAGAGCGAGGCCGCGCACGGCGGCGAGTTCAGCCGGCTTCTCCGCCTTCAGCCGGTCGATGCTGGCGAGCGTCGCCTGCCACCAGGCTTCCGGGTCCTGTTCGGAAAAGCCGGGCGCGGGGCGGGAAATGTCGAGCGGGGTTTCCGCACTGGCAATCACACGCTGTTCATCGTCGACGAGGACGGCCTTGATGGCCGAGGTCCCGAGATCGAGGCCGAGAAACATGGGTCGGGCTTCCTAAGGATCGGGCTGCCGGAGCAGGAAGGGAGGGAGCGAAGCAGTCGGGCTTCCGGCAGAGGGTTTGCCCCGGATCAGGGCAAATTGTCACGGATGAAGATGTCGATGCGGATACGTTCCTGCTCCTCCATCAGCGGCTCGCCCGCGCAATGGGCCAGCAGCACCCGCGCCGCCGAACGCGACTGGTGGCCGGCATCCTGGTTGATGACCGCGTCCATCACCCCGCGAAGCAAGGCGCGGCGGGTGTCGTCTGTGAGATCGTGGCCGATGAAGACCAGCTCCTTCGCCCGCCCGCTCGCCTCCAGCGCAGTAGCGATGCCCCGATTGCCGGCACCGACATTGTAGAGCCCGACAAGGTCCGGAACCTCGCTCACCAGCCGCTGCGCGACCTGGCGGGCGCGCTCCTCCTCGTCGAAGCTCTCGCCGAGCGCGACCACCTTGAGGCCGGGGAACTCCCCCGTGATCACCTGGCTGAAGCCGAACTGCCGTTCGGCATGGTCACGCAGCGCCGCCGTTCCGACGACAAGGCCCACCGAGCCGCTCCGTCCGCCCGCGAACCGACCGAGCAGCGTCGCCGCGGTACGGCCGGCGGCGATGTTGTCGATGCCGACATAATGGGCGCGCTGGGAGTTGGGAACGTCCGACACCAGCGTCACCACCGCGACGCCCGCGCCTACCAGATCGTCGATCGCTGCACGCACGCGGGGATGATCGAGCGCCACCACCGCCACCCCGTCATAGCGGCCGGCCAGCCGCTCCAGCGTTCGCGCCAGCTCCTCGGGGGCGAAGACATCGACGCGCACGAGGTCGATATAGGCGTTCTGCCCCTTCAGCCATTCCGCCGTCAGCCCAACCTGCTGGGCGAGCTGCCGCATGAAGACATTGCTTCCCGCCGGCAGCACGAAGCACAGGCGCCACGTCTCGCCCCGCGCCAGCCGCGCCGCCGCGAGATTTGGCCTGTAGCCGAGCCGCGCGACGGCCGCCTGCACCCGCTCCACCGTCTGCCCCCGCACCCCGGCCCGTCCGTTCAGCACCCGGTCCGCCGTTGCCAGCGAAACCCCGGCCTCCCGGGCGACATCCTGCAGAGTTATGCGTGAGAGGGGTCTGGACATGGTTCGATGTTGCGCCCAAACTCTGAGGTACGCAACTCATCCTCGGGCTCCGTCCACTCGACCAAGGATGTAGAGCCGAACCGGCCGAGACGCGCTAGAGTGGTCAACGGAGATTATAAAGATTGAAACCTGCGCGGCGACGCGCACCAGATGCAAGGATCCATGAAGCGCACAGATAAATGAGGTGCGCCCATCATGAAATCCAATGGTTTGCCGAGGCTGCGAGGCCTCCGGCACCCCAAGAGGGCAACGCCAATCAGCCCCGAGACCGTCGGCTCCGGAGACCGGAGCCGCCGGAACAGCGATCATCCCTGGGAGGAACCCGATGAAGACGTCCTTCACGCTCTCGCTCGCCGCGCTCGCGACCGCGCTGAGCCTCACCGCCGCCCGCGCCGCCGATGTCGTGGTCGGCGTCAGCTGGTCGAACTTCCAGGAAGAGCGCTGGAAGACCGACGAAGCCGCCATCAAGAAGGCGCTGGAAGCCGCCGGCGCCAAATACATCTCGGCCGACGCGCAATCTTCCGCCTCCAAGCAGCTCTCCGACGTCGAAGCGCTGATCGCGCAGGGCGCCAATGCGCTCATCATCCTCGCACAGGATTCCGACGCCATCGGGCCTGCCATCACCAAGGCGCAGAACGAGGGCATTCCGGTGGTCGGCTATGACCGGCTGATCGAGAACCCCTATGCCTACTACATCACCTTCGACAACAAGGAGGTGGGCCGGATGCAGGCCTCCGAGGTGCTGAAGCTGGCGCCGAAGGGTAACTACATCTTCATCAAGGGTTCCTCAGCCGATCCGAACGCGGACTTCCTGTTCTCCGGGCAGATGGAGGTGCTGAAGCCGCATATCGACAAGGGCGAGATCAAGAATGTCGGCGAGGCCTATACCGACAGCTGGCTGCCCGCCAACGCCCAGAAGAACACCGAGCAGTTCCTGACCGCGGCGAAGAACGACGTGCAGGCCGTGGTCGCCTCCAATGACGGCACCGCCGGCGGCGCGGTGGCGGCGCTCGCGGCACAAGGCCTTGCCGGCAGCGTGCCCGTCTCCGGCCAGGACGCCGATTTCGCGGCGTTGAACCGCATCGCGCTCGGCACCCAGACGGTCTCGGTGTGGAAGGATTCGCGCGAACTGGGTAGGAAGGCGGCCGAAATCGCGCTTCAGCTCGCCAAGGGAACCGCGCTCGACAAGGTCCCCGGCACCACCACCTTCACCGGCGGCCCGAAGCGCGTCGCGATGAACTCCACCTTCCTCAAGCCGATCCCGATCACCCGGGACAATCTCGGCGTGATCATCGAAGCCGGCTGGGCGCCGAAGGCGACCGTCTGCCAGGGCGTCGCCAAGGGCAAGGTCAAGGCCTGCGACTGATCCGACCCTCGCCCTATGGCTTGAAGCCGGTCGCGACGGGTTTGCGCTCGCGACCGGCTCGAATGGATGGATGAGGACGGCCCATGAGCGACATCCCGGCCGGCGGGCCGCCTCCCGCCAAACAGACGGTCCCCGCCTCCGCACCACAGACGGCACCGGTCTCGCGGCTCGGCGCGCTGGAAGTCGACATGCGCTTCCTCGGCATGGTCGGCGCGCTCGCGATCATCTGGATCGTGTTCGATTTCCTCGCCGACCACACCTTCCTCACGCCGCGCAACCTGTGGAACCTGTCGGTGCAGACCGCCTCCATCGCGGTCATGTCTACCGGCATGGTGCTGGTCATCGTGATGAGGCACATCGACCTGTCGGTGGGTTCGATCCTCGGCGTCACCGGCATGGTGATGGCGGTGTTCCAGGCCAGCTATCTGATGCCGGCCTTCGGCTTCAACCATCCCGCAGTGTGGATGCTGACGCTTGTCGTCGGCATCGCGCTCGGCGCCTCGATCGGCGCGCTGCAAGGCTTCATCATCGCCTATCTCGGCGTGCCGGCCTTCATCGTCACGCTGGGTGGCCTGCTGGTGTGGCGCGGGGCGGCGTGGGCGGTCGCGGAAGGCAAGACGATCCCGCTCACCGACGACCATTTCAAGCTGCTCGGCGGCGGTGCCGACGGTTCCATCGGGGCGGGCTGGAGCTGGATGGTCTGCACCCTCGCCATACTCGCCATCGTCTTCGCCACGGTGCGCGCGCGCCAGCAGAGGAAGCGCTTTCGCTTCCCGTTGAAGCCGGTCTGGGCCGAGTTCGTGACCGCCGGTTTCGCCTCGCTGGCGGTGATCGCGGCCACGCTGGTGATGAACGCCTACACATTGCCCGCCGCCCTTGCCCGCCGCTATGCGGAAGCCCATGGCATCGAGGTGCCGGCGGACGGGCTCTTCATCAGCTTCGGCTATGCGGTGCCGGTTCTCGTGGCGCTGGCGGTTGGAATCGTCATGACCTTCATCACCACCCGCACCCGCTTCGGCCGCTATGTCTTCGCCATCGGCGGAAACCCGGAGGCAGCCGAACTCGCCGGCATCAACACCCGGCGCATCACGGTGCAGGTCTTCGCGCTGATGGGCGGGCTCGCGGCCATCGGCGCGGCCATCTCCACTGCACGCCTCAACTCCGCGACGAATGCGCAGGGTACGCTCGACGAGCTCTACGTGATCGCCGCCGCGGTCATCGGCGGCACCTCGCTGTCCGGCGGCGCCGGCACCGTGGCGGGAGCCATGCTCGGCGCGCTGGTGATGCAGAGCCTGCAATCGGGCATGGTGCTGATGCGGGTCGATACGCCCTACCAGAACATCGTGGTCGGCATGGTGCTGGTGTTCGCCGTCTTCATCGACACCGTCTACCGCAAGCGCTTCAAGTGAGGGGAGACGGATCATGCAGCAGCAGACCATGACGGGCACCCCTGCCCTCGCTCCCGGCGCCTCGACAATCCCGGGCACGCCGCTGGTGGAGATGCGCGACATTTCCATCGCCTTTGGCGGCATCCATGCCGTGGACCGGGTGAGCGTCGACCTGATGCCGGGCGAGGTGGTGGCCCTGCTCGGCCACAACGGGGCGGGCAAATCGACCCTCATCAAGATTCTCGCCGGCGCCTACAAGGCGGATGGAGGCGAGATCCGCATCAAGGGCGAAACGGTGCCAATCGCGAACCCTCGCGACGCCAAGCGCTACGGCATCGAGACGATCTACCAGACGCTCGCCCTCGCCGACAATGTCGATGCCGCCGCCAATCTCTTCCTCGGCCGCGAACTCGTGACCCCATGGGGAACGCTCGACGATGTCGCAATGGAGGCGGCGACCCGAGAGGTGATGGGGCGGCTGAACCCGAATTTCCGCAAGTTCAAGGAACCGGTGCGCGGCCTCTCTGGAGGGCAGCGGCAATCGGTGGCGATCGCCCGCGCCATCCACTTCAATGCCCGCATCCTCATCATGGACGAGCCCACGGCCGCCCTCGGCCCGCAGGAAACGGCGCAGGTCGGCGAATTGGTGAAGCAGCTCAAGGCCGAGGGTATCGGCATCTTCCTCATCAGCCACGACATCCACGACGTGTTCGACCTCGCGGATCGGGTCAGCGTGATGAAGAACGGCAAGCTGGTGGGCACGGCGCGCACCGGCGACGTGACGCAGGACGAGGTGCTGGGCATGATCATTCTCGGTAAATGCCCGCCCGGCGCCCGCCCCGGTCCCGGCGCCTCGTGAGCCCTCAGCAGGGCGACTGTGAACCCTCTCCCTGCGCAGCCGGGTTCGACGGCTTGTCGATGGGATTGAGGCCGGTCGCCGTCTCCGGGTGACTGCTCTTGCTGCCATCCGGATTGTCGTGAGAGGTGCCGACGAAGGACCCGCCGGTGCCGCCCGTCCACCCGGTGGAACCCGCCCCACCCGGACTTGTGCCAGCATCGGCACCCTGGGTCGGCGGCGTTGCCGGGGCGTCCGGAGCCTTTATCCCGCTTGTGCAGCCGGTCGAGGGCTCCGCCGGGCTCTGGGCGAGGGCCGGCAAGCATAGGGCGAGCAGGAGGACCACTGGGGCAAGGGATGCGCGTAACATGGCGAGAGCTCCCGGCAACATCACCCAACGGCAACGCATCGCGGCGACAGCCGTTCCATGTTGCCCGCGTCGTCTATCCCGACGGTCGGTGAGTCGCACTGCGCTTTGCACGAAAATGCTCTAGAGACGTGCCGGTGAAAGGTGGATCGCGGATGATCGGCCGGGGAACGGGCATGATGGGGAAGGGCGGCACGGGACGGATCTTGCTGGCGCTCGCCGCCGGCTATCTGCTCGTGCTTCAGACCATGCTCGGTGGCCTTGCCACCGGCGCCCATGGTGCGGCGCGCTATAGCCCGGAACTGGCGGGACAGGTCATCTGCTCGGGTCTGGAAAGCGGCGGCGCCCAGCGTGATGGCGGCGCGCCCGTCGATCCCTCTCATCACACGCCCGATTGCTGCATGGCCGGTTGCCATCTGGCAGGAAGCGCTGGCACACCACCGACGCCGGCCGCGCTACGTGCGCCCCTAACCCATGCCCGGCCCTTCCGATGGCCGGATACCGGTCATGTCGCCCTCGGCACCCTGATCGCCGCCTACGCCGCGCGCGGCCCTCCGCTCGCCTGACGTTGATCGCGCTCCACGCCCATCTCGTCAGCACAGATGCCGGCAGTGACCGCTAAGCGGCCGCCGGCTGGAGAATGTTCATGAATCGCTCTCTTTCCCTCGGTCGCACCCGTCTGCTCGCCGGCCTGCTCGGCGCCGCCACCCTGCTCGCGCCCCTCGTCGCGCAGGCGCACGAATACAAGATCGGCGCCCTCGAGATCATCCACCCCTGGACCCGCGTGACACCGAACGGTGCCAAGGTGGCCGGCGGCTATCTCATCGTCGAGAATGACGGGGACACGGCCGACCGCCTGATCGGCGCCACCACCGAGGTCGCCGGGCGGGCCGAGATCCACCAGATGACCGTCACCGACGGCGTCATGACCATGCGCATGCTGAAGGACGGTGCCGAGGTGCCGGCCAAGGGCAAGCTGGAACTCGCGCCGGGCGGCTATCACATCATGATGCTGGACCTGAAGCGTCCGCTGGTCGAGGGCGAGAAGATCAAGGGCACGCTCACCTTCGCAAAGGCCGGGACCATTGCCGTGGACTTCAAGGTCGAGAGCATGAAGGGACCCTCCCCCGACGCCATGAAGCACGACATGAAGAACATGCCGGCCACGCCCGCCCAATAGCCGCACGGCGACAGAAGGACGGGCGTCGCCGCCAATATGCGGTGGCGCCCTTCCGGGACAGCAGCGCGTCTCCTATCATGCCCGGTGATGACACAGCGCCACGCCACCGCCGCAGAAACCGACGCCGACACGCCTGATGAAACCGCCGCAAAGCAGCGCGACGGGCTCTTCATCCGCATCTTTTTCGGCGACGGGCGTTTCCTCGGCCCCGGCAAGATCGAACTGCTGGAAGCGATCCGCTCCGAACGCTCCATCCTCTCCGCCGCACGCAAGATGGGCATGAGCTATCGCCGCGCATGGCTGCTGGTGGACGAACTCGACACCATGTTCGCCCAAGCCGTGGTGGTGACCCATCCCGGCCGTCGCGGGGCCGGAACCGACCTGACCGCCTTCGGCGAACGATTGATCGCCCTTTATCGCGAGGTCGAAGCCCGCAGCACCGCAGCCTCGGATGAGGCCATCGCGACCCTACGCGCGGCGCTGGCGCCGGAATGGCCCACGGTCAGGCCGGCGCCGACGGAGAATCCGCCGCGCTGAAGCTGGCGGCACGGCTGTCCACCGCCACTGACTTGACCAGCGCCCACACCTCCATGCCCACGGCGAGACGGAGCCGCTCCACGCTTTCCAGCGTCACCATGGCGTGCAGGCACGAAGCGCCGATGGCGAGTTCGACATCGGTATAGGGACCCTCGATGCGGCGGATGTCCGACACCTGCGCGGGGATGCGGTTGGTGACGGAGACGTCTTCCGGCCGTGCGAGCGCCAACGCGACGTCGCGGGAGCGCACTCGCGCGCGCATCGGCGCGCCGGGCTTCACATCCACCAGCGGCACTCGCAGCTCGCCGCCGGCGAAGGACAGCGTCGAGAGGCCGTAATCGGGATCGTGCCGCGCGACCACGCAGTCGAGGATGGTGCCGAGATCGAACCGCCCTACCACCGGCAGGATGTCCGGCCGCGACATCACCTCACTCACCGGACCGGCGGCGACCTGCCGTCCATCCGCAAGTGCAACCACGTGGTCGGACAGCCTCAGCACCTCGTCTATGGAGTGGCTGACATAAAACACCGGGAGCCGCATCTCGTCGCGCAGGCGCTCGATATAGGGCAGGATATCGAGCTTGCGGGCCTCGTCCAGCGCGGCGAGCGGCTCGTCCATAAGAAGGATGCGCGGTTGGGCCAGCAGCGCCCGGCCGATGGCGACGCGCTGGCGCTCGCCGCCGGAAAGTGTGTGCGGGCGGCGCTTCAGCAGGTGGCCGATGCCGAGCAGGTCCACCACCTGCGCGAAGCCGACGAACGGGGTTCCCCGCGCGCGGCGCTCGCCATAACGCAGGTTCTTCTCCACCGAGAAATGCGGGAAGAGGCGCGAATCCTGAAACACATAGCCGACGCGCCGCGCTTCGATGGGCAGGTCGATCCCGCGCTCGAGATCGAAATAGGTCTCGCCATCCACCACGATCCGCCCCGCAGCGGGGCGTACCACGCCGGCTACCGCCTGGATGATGGTGGTCTTGCCCGCGCCCGAGCGGCCGAACAGTGCGGTAACGCCGGCACCCGGCGCCACGAAAGCCGATTCCAGCCGAAAGCTGGATCGCTCGATACGGATGTCGATCTCGATCATGTGCGCCCGATCAGGATGCGCACACGCCGATCCACCAGATTCGACAGCAACAGGGCGGCGAAGGCCAGCACCACGGACACCGCAACCAGCCGTGCCGCCATGGCGTCGCCATCGGGCATATGGGTCGCGCTGTAGATGGCGAGCGGAATGGTCCGGGTCTGGCCTTCGACATTGGAGACGAAGGTGATCGTCGCACCGAACTCGCCAAGTGCGGAAGCAATGGCGAGCAGCGCCCCGGAGAGTATGCCGGGCATCATCAGCGGCAGGGTGATGGTGCAGAACACGTCGACGCGGTTCGCACCCAGCGTGCGCGCGGCGGTCTCAAGCCCGCGATCCACAGCCTCCAGCGCGAGCCGGATGGCGTTGACCGTGAGCGGGAAGCTCACCACCGCGGCGGCGACGGTGGCCCCAGCCGTTGTGAAGATGAGCTTTATGCCAAACCATTCGGCAAGGTATTGCCCGATGAAGCCACGCGCGCCGAGCGCAATCAGCAACAGATAGCCCACCACCACTTTTGGCAGGACCAGCGGCATATAGATGAGGCCGTCGAAAAGTCCTTTGCCGGGAAAGTTCGTTCTCGCCAGCAGAAAGGCGACGGCGATGGCAATGGGAAGGCTCCACACCGTTGCCCAGAACGCCACCTTGAGGCTGAGCAGGACGGCGGTCCATTCATCGGGGGTCAGCATCATCGGTTCGGCCATCCGGGCGGGCGGCAGGAACGGGGCGACGCACCCGCCGCCCCGTCTGTTTCAGCTCTGTCCGGCACGGTGCCGGACAAACCTCATTTCACCACGAAACCGTACTTCTCATAGATCGCCTTCGCTTCCGGCCCGGAGAGGAAGGCGAGCAGGGCGCGGTTCGCCTCGGTGTCCTGTCCCTTCACGATCTCGAAGGGATACTCGACCGGCGGATGGCTGTCGGCCGGGAAGGTCGCGACCACCTTCACGTTCTTCGCGATGGCGGCGTCCGTCGAATAGACGATGCCGGCGGCGGCTTCGCCGCGCTCCACCAGCGCCAGCGCCGCGCGCACGCTTTCGGCACCCACCACGCGGTCCTTAATCTTGTCCCACTGGCCGAGGCTGGTCAGCGCGGTCTTGGCGTAGATGCCGATCGGCACGCTGTCCGTCAGGCCGGTCGCGATCTTGCCGTCGGCACCAAGGAAGTCGGCAAAGGAAAAGGATTTGTCGATCGTCACCGGCTTCGCCTTATCCGCCGGCATGATGAGCACGAGGCTGTTGCCGATGGGCGTGACGCGGGTGGACTTGATCGTGAGATCCTTGCCCTCGGTGTAGTCCATCCACTTGTTGTCGGCCGAGGCGAAGATGGCGGCGGGCGCGCCGGCCTCGAGCTGCTTGGCGAGCGCGGAGGAGGCGGCGAAGGAGAAGGTCACCTTCTTCCCGGTCTTGGCGGTGTAGGCCGCACCGATATCCTGAAAGGCATTGGTCAGGCTCGCCGCGGCGAACACAGTCGGCACGTCCTGCGCCTGCGCGGGGCGGGCAACCGGGCCGAAGCCCAGCACCGCGAGCGCGAGAGCAGCGGCGCCGAGCACCGCGCGGCGCGGGCGAACCACGGCGAGAAGTGAAGAAGCAACGACAGAGGACATGGGCGGACTCTCCGTAAGGTATATCCGCCCATATACATCATCAGATATATTCGTCCAGACATATGACTGAACAGCCTTCCGCGCCTCGTGGTTCGGAACGGCGGTTTGGAAAAGAAATGGCCGCAGCCATGGCAGCGGCGTTAAAGATTCAATCGTCGATGAACCCGCAGTCGCGCGCGGCCTTGGACGCGGCATTCTCCGCATCGGCGAGAAACGACCACGCAGCGGCTTGCCCGTCCTTGCCGAACACGATGGAAGGACCGCGGCTGACCACACGCTTGCCGCAGCCATTATCAACAAGGGAGAACTCATAGATGTGATGCTCATCGCGGTGCATCACGCGGATGGTGGACGACGAGAGGGTTACGACGTCAAAGTCCGTACCGGTCATCATGTGGCGCCCTTTCCCCACCGACGCGGCTTGAACCGCCACGCCAAATCGAATGCGTTAAGAGTTTCTTTTCAGCCACTGTACCGGAAAGTTTCTCGTTCACCATATCATTCGACATGGTTTCGCCGGAATGCCGGCGAGTCGGCGCGCACGGGAGCCCGCCTTTCGCCGGCTTTCAGGTGGTATCCTCAAGAAACACACTCAAGCGCTTTCGAAAGGCAGCTCCGGTATTTGGAAACAGGTGGACTGATCCGTTCCAACCTGTCGGGCAGCCGCGTTCACACGGATTGCCGCGCCCTTTTTCTCTGGCGAGCGTCGTTCACTTTTTCGCACATCCCGCGGCATACCCGTTCGAGGAGCCTCAGCCCCGCTCCGCCTTCATGGCATCGAGCGCGGCACGGGCACGCAGCGTGTCCAACACCTCCTCGACCGGGATCGCAAGGCGACGGCGCCAGTTCGGCCTCTCGCGATCCGTGCCGGGCAGGTTTACGCCGATCGTCTCGCCCGCAAGATCGTCGATCTGGGTAAGGGCCAGCATGGAACGGCTGCGGGCGACATAGCCATGCACCGCCGCAACGAACGCATCGTCAAGCGGCGCCTCGAAATCCGGCAACTGGCCGATCAGCCCTTCCTGCTGCAACGCTTGCGCGAGCGTCTCCTTCTCCACCCGCCGTGCCACCCGTGCGCCGGCGGCGCTGGCCTCGTCCTCCAGCCTGATCGCCTGGCGCTCGTCGATGTCCGCGCCGTCCCACCACCCCGCCAGCGTCGGCAGATCGTGGGTGGAGACGCAGGCCGCCGCCAGCGGGGGATAATCGCGTGGCGGCATGAAGCCGGACGTCGAGCGCTCGAACCACAACACGCGATAGGAGAGCATGTTCTCGGCCGAAAGCTGCTCGCGCATGCCAAACGGCACGGTGCCGAGATCCTCACCGACGACCAGACAGCGCGCGCGATGGCTTTCGAGAGCCACCTGCCCGGCCATATCCTCGAAGGGGAAGGAAAGATAAGCCCCCTCCGCCGCGCTCGCGCCCTGCGGAATGAGGAAAAGCCGCCGGAGGCCCATCACATGGTCGATCCGCAGCGCGCCTGCATAGCGCATGTTCGCCGCCACGTTGCGGGCAAAACCGACATAGCCGTCCGCGCGTAGCGCCAGTGGATCAGGCGGCGGCAGGTTCCAGTTCTGGCCTTCGGGACCGAGCGGATCCGGCGGCGCGCCGACGGTCACGCCCTGCATCAACCGGTCGGCCTCAGCCCATGCCTCGGCGCCATCCGGAGCGGTGCCGACCGCAAGGTCACGGTAGAAGCCGACCGAGAGCCCCGCCTCCTGCGCGCGGGTCGCCGCGCTCTGCAGATGCCGATCGGCTGTCCATTGCTGCCAGAGCGCGAAACGCACCGCGCGGGCATTGGCATCGATGAAGGCGCGCACCGCCGGCGCATCGGGTTGACGCAGGGTTTCCGGCCAGCTCCGCCAGCCGTCGCTGCCCTGCTGTTCAGCCAGCGCGGTGAAGGTGGCGAAGCGCAGCAGCGCCTCCCCGCCCTCCGTGACGAAACGGTCGAAGGCCGCATCGCCACCCGCTTCGAACAGATCGAAGGCCGCCGCAAGCACCCGGCGTTTGGCGCCCCAGACGGCGGTGTAATCCACCGCTCCGGAGGCACCGAGCGCAGAGAACACCGGAACCGCCGCCTCCCAGGCCGCCCGCAGTGCCTCGCTTTCGCCGGGCGCTGCCAGTTCGGCGACGTCGATATAGATCGGGTCGAGGAAGCGTCGGTCGGAAGGATAATAGGGGCTGGCGCGTTCCCGGTCGTGCGGGAAGAGCGCGTGCAGCGGGTTCAATCCCACCAGCGCAGCGCCGCGCGTGGCGGCCGCCTCGGCCAGCGTTGCCAGCGCCGAGAAATCCCCGATGCCCTGGTCATTCCGCGTGCGCCGCAGCGCATAGAGATGGGCGACGATGCCCGACGCCCGTCCGCCATTCCCCAGATGCGGCGGCACATAGCTCGACGTCGGGGCGACGGTTACGATGCAGCTTTCCCCGTCCAGCAGCAGCCCATGCCGGCCGAGCGGCAGTGGCGGCAAGCTGATATGGCGCACCAGCGCGAAGCGTCCGTCCGGACGCGGAAGTTCGGCCCGCTCGCCCTCGTCCGGCGCAACCGGCCAGAGCCGCTCCTCGCCATTTTCGAGCCGAATCCGAAGCTCGAGGCGCCGCGTCGCCCGCGCCGCCGCCCCGCCGAGGCGCAGGCGCGCCGTCGCCCCTTCTCGCACCACCAACGCCTCGGGAACGGAGCGCGCAAAGGTCTGCTCCGACAACCAGACGAGGCTGTCCGAGGCATCGCCGCGCGTGTCCGCCGGCAGCCGCATCGCTTTCAGCAGCGCGCGCTTGGTGTCATCAGGTACCTCATGGCGCAGGCCGCTCACATCCTGCCAGTGCGCGGCGATGCTAGCCGCAGCGGCGAGCCTTTCCAGCAGCGCTGGATCGGCCGAGCGGCGCGGCGCATCCGGCACCCGCTTCTCGACGATCACCGTGACGCTGCGCGCCGCCGCCGTGAAGCGCTCCTCCACCAGCCGAAGCGTGGTGCCGGCCTGGGCGCGGGAGGTATCGATCCGCACCTCCCAGTCATGCTCGTCGCGCGCTTCAGGCAAGCGGATGTCGGCGGCATGAGCATCGCCGTTCAGCACCACCGCAACCCGGTCCGCCTCGCCTCCCCGCCCTGCGGCGGCGTAGAAGACGGCCACGAGCACGCGGTTGTCGGGATCCTGCCAGTTGACCGGCGTGCCGTCCCCAGCCCGCCACTCGACATCGGGAAGGGTGCTGGCGTCGAGCGGACGACCGGTCAGGGGCATCTCGCCGCGCAGCGCGGGATGCTCGCGCCGAAGCGTCACGAGCGATGCGGTAAAGGCGACGAGGGCCTCGTCCATCCGGCTCCAGTCGAGCCAGGTCAGCGCATTGTCCTGCGCATAGGCGTTGTTGTTGCCGCTCTGCGAACGCCCGCATTCGTCGCCCATGGTGAGCATCGGCGTGCCGCGCGCGACCAGCAAGGTTGCCAGCAGCGCACGCGCATCGGCCTGCCTGCGGGCAATGATGGCGGGGTCATCGGTGGGGCCTTCCGTGCCATGGTTCCAGGAGTGGTTGTCGCCCGTTCCGTCCCGATTGTCCTCTCCATTGGCCTCATTGTGCTTGCGCTCATAGGAGACCAGGTCGGACAGCGTGAAACCGTCATGCGCGGTGACGAAGTTTACCGCCCGGGACAGCGGGCGCCGCCTGGCCGCGAAGACATCGGCCGAGCCGGCGAGCCGGGTGGCGACCTCGCCGATCATGCCCTGGTCGCCGCGCCAGAATTTGCGGGCCGTGTCGCGGAAATGATCGTTCCACTCCGCCCATTCCGCCGGAAACCGCCCGACCTGATAACCGCCCGGCCCGATATCCCACGGCTCCGCGATCAGCGCCCGGTCGCGCAGCAGCGGATCCTGTCCGATGGCACCGAAAAACGGAGCATGGATGTCGAAGCCGTGCGCCGTGCGGCCCAGCGTTGCCGCAAGGTCGAAGCGGAAGCCGTCCAGCCCCGTCGTTGCCCAGCGCCGAAGACTGTCCATGGCGAGGCGCAGCACCGGCGCAGATTCCAGCGCCAGCGTGTTTCCGGTTCCCGCATCATTAATGAGCTCGCCGGGATCATGCGTCGCATGACGGTAATAGGTGGCGTTGTCGAGGCCGCGCAGCGAGACGGTCGGGCCGTAGACGTCGCTCTCGCCGGTGTGGTTCAGCACCACGTCCAGCACCACGCTGATCCCCGCCGCGTGCAGGGCCTCGACCGCCAACCGAACATCGGCGAAGCCGCCGGGCGCAAGGCGCGGGTCCGGGGCGCCGAACACCACCGGATTGTAGCCCCAGTAATTGCTGAGCCCCAGCGACGGCAAATGGCGCTCGTCGATCCAGGCCATCGCCGGCATCAGTTCGACCGTGGTGATGCCGAGCCGCACCAGATGCGCAATCGCCGCCGGATCGGCAAGACCGGCAAACGTGCCGCGCAGTTCCAGGGGAACCTGTGGGTTGAGCCGGGTGTAGCCGCGCACATGCAGCTCGTAGAACACCTGCCCATCCCAGCGAAACGGCACCTGGAACGGCGCGATGACGCGTCCCGCCGCCTCGACGACGGCCTTCGGCACGAAGGGAGCGCTGTCCGCATCATCGCGCGAGGCGCCACGCGCGCGCTGGTCGAACATCGACACGTCGAGCACGAAGGGCCGGTCGAGCCGCACGGCGTAGGGGTCGACCAGCAGCTTGGACGAGTTGAAGCGGTGCCCGTGCGCGGGATCCCACGGGCCATGGGCACGCATACCGTAGCGCGCGCCATCGCCTATGCCGGCGATATGGCCGTGGAACACGTCTCCGGTCTGTTCGGGCAGAACGACGCGCGCGACGTCCTCCTGCCCGGTTTCGTCGAACAGGCAGAATTCAATCGCCGTCGCGTGCGCCGAAAACACCGCGACGTTCACGCCCTCGGCGTCGGCCGTCACTCCAAGCGGTTCTGGTACTCCTGCCGAAATCCGGTAGGCGTTCACGCGGCGCGCTCCGCCACGACATCCTCATAGAGCCTGGCATATTGCGCCGCCGGGCGGGTCCAGGACACGTCGCAGGCCATGGCGTTGCGCTGCGCTTTCTCCCACGCCGGGCGATCGCGCCACAGATCCGCCGTCCGCCGCAACGCGCCCTGCAGCGCCGCCGCCGTCACGGGCTGGAACTGGATGCCGGTACCGACTCCCGCCGCCCGCGCCATCTCATTGGTATCGATGACGGTGTCCGCCAGCCCGCCGACCCGCGCCACCACCGGAAGCGCGCCATAGCGCAGCGCCGCGAGCTGGGTGAGACCGCACGGTTCGAAGCGCGAGGGCACGAGCAGCGCATCCGAGCCCGCCTCGATCAGATGCGCCAGCGTTTCGTCATAGCCGATCTGCACGCCGACCTGGCCGGGGTTGGCCGCGGCTGCGCTGGTGAAACGGTGCGTCAGCAGGGCATCCCCGGCGCCGAGCAAAGCGAGCTGGCCGCCCACGTCCATGAGCACGCCGAGCGAATCCGCCACCAGATCGAGCCCCTTCTGCCAGGACAGCCGGCTGACGACGCCGAAGAGCAGCGCCTCCGGATCGGGGGCGAGGCCGAGCCGCTCCTGCAGAGCCCGCTTGTTGGCGGCGCGCGCGTCCAGCGTGTCGACGTCGAATATCTCCGGCAGCAACGGATCGGCCGAAGGATCCCATACGGCGGTATCGAGGCCGTTCAGGATGCCGTGCAGAGCAGCGCCGCGCTGGTTCAGCAGCCCATCGAGCCCCATGCCGGCGTCGGGTTGCAGGATTTCCTGCGCATAGGTGGGCGAGACGGTGGTGATGCGGTCCGCGAGTTGCAGCCCGGCCTTTAGGTAGCCGATCTGGCCGAAATACTCGACGCCGTCCATGCGGAACGCGCTCCAGGGCAGGCCGAGCACCTCCATGAGATGCATCGGAAACTGACCCTGAAAGGCAATGTTGTGAATGGTTATCACGCTGCCCGGCCGCCGGCCGCCGGCATAATGCAGATAGGCCGGGGTGAGCCCGGCCTGCCAGTCATGGGCATGCACGATGTCGGGGGCATAGCCGGGCAGCAGGCCGCGGCCAAGGCCGGAGCCGATCGCGGCCAGTGCGGCGAAGCGCTGGGCATTGTCGTTCCAGTCCCGGCCCGAGGCGTCCGTATACAGGCCGCCGGGCCGGTCATAGAGGTGCGGGGCCTCGATGGCGAACAGCGAGAGACCCGCAGCCGTACCGGAATGAAGCCGCGCCGGGCCCCCGAACAGATCGTCGAAATACCAGGCCTCCTCCCGGTCCGAGAGCCCCGCCAGCACTGCCGGATAACCCGGCACGAGGGTGCGTACCTCGATGCCGAGCGGCGCCAGCGCATGGGGGAGCGCACCCACCACATCCGCAAGGCCGCCGGTCTTTACGAGCGGGAACACCTCGGAAGCGACCGAGAGAACCTTGATGCCTGCCATCACCCACTCACTTCTGCAGGGCGTCGATCATGGGCTGGGTGATGAGGCACACCCCTTTTTCGGTACGACGGAACCGCCGGGCGTCGAGATCCGGGTCCTCGCCGACCACCAGCCCGTCCGGGATCTGCACACCGGCGTCGATGACGACATTGCGCAGCCGCACCGAACGCCCGATCCGGGCGTAAGGCAGGATGACGCCGCCCTCGATGGCGCCGAAGGAGTGGATGTGCACGCCCGTGAACAGGAGGGAGCGCCGAAGCTGCGAACCCGAGATGATGCACCCGCCTGAAACGAGGGATTGCAATGCCTCGCCGCGCCGACCTTCGACATCATGCACGAACTTGGCCGGCGGCGTGATCTCTCCATAGGTCCAGATCGGCCAGTCGCGGTCGTAGAGGTCGAGTTCCGGGACCACCTCGGTGAGGTCGACATTGGCCTCCCAATAGGCATCCACCGTTCCCACGTCACGCCAGTAGGGCGTCAGCTCCGAGCCGGAGCGCACGCAGGAGCGCGAGAAATGATGGGCTCGCGCCGAGCCGTGCTTCACGATGTAGGGAATGATGTCCTTGCCGAAATCGTGGGACGAATGAGGGTCCGCCGCATCCCGCCGAAGCTGATCGATCAGGAACTTGGTCTCGAAGACATAGATGCCCATGCTCGCCAGCGACCTGTCCGGGTTGCCGGGCATGGGCGGCGGGTTCTTCGGCTTTTCGAGAAAGGACAGGATGCGGTCTTCCTCGTCCACATGCATCACGCCGAAGGCGCTCGCCTCGCCGCGCGGCACCTCCAGGCAGCCAACGGTCACATCGGCGGCCTGGTCGACATGCTGCTGCAGCATGATCTCGTAGTCCTGCTTGTAGACGTGGTCACCCGCCAGGACGATGATGTATTTCGGCTCGTAACCCTCAATGATGTCGAGGTTCTGATACACCGCGTCGGCCGTTCCGAGATACCACATCGTTTCCGACACGCGCTGGCTGGCGGGAAGGATGTCGAAGCTCTCATTGCGCTCATGGCGGAAGAAGTTCCATCCGCGCTGCAGGTGCCGGATGAGGCTGTGCGCCTGATACTGGGTCGCCACGCTGATGCGGCGGATGCCGGAATTGAGCGCATTCGACAGCGTGAAGTCGATGATGCGCGACTTGCCGCCGAAATACACCGCCGGTTTCGCCCGGCGATCGGTCAGCTCCAGCAGACGGCTACCTCGGCCGCCTGCGAGCACATAGGCCATTGCCGAGCGGGCGATGGGGGCATTCACTGGCGCCGGCCGTTCCATGCAGCGCGTCTCCCTTAAGTAATTGTCCGTTCCAGGTTCACGCCTTCGCGCTCATCCGGTTCCCATTTGAAATAAAGGCACGCAAGCGGTGGCAGTGCGATCTCCGCGCTTGCCGGCTGGCCGTGGGCCGGCTGATGATCGGCGAAGACGCCACCCAGATTGCCCGTTCCCGAGCCGCCATAGCAACTGGCATCGGTATTCAGCACCTCCTTCCAATAACCGGAGCGCGGCAGGCCGAGGCGATAGGCCGAGCGCGGGACCGGCGTGAAGTTGACGATCATCACCACCGGCGGCCCGCCCTCCCCGTCTTCGCGCATCCAGGCGAAGACAGCCTGATCGCGGTCGTCGACCACGATCCAGCGGAAACCGTCGCCCTCGCAGTCGCGGGCATGAAGGGCGGGAACGGCGCGGTAGAGCGCATTGATGTCGCGCACCACACGCTGCACGCCTTGATGCAGCGAGCCATCCCAGACCAGATGCCAGTCCAGCGAACGGGCCTCGCTCCATTCCCGGCGCTGGGCGAATTCCTGGCCCATGAAGAGCAGCTTCTTGCCAGGATGGGCCCACATCATCCCGTAATAGGCCCGTACCGTCGCGAATTTCTGCCAGTCATCACCGCCCATGCGCGAGAGCACGGTGCCTTTGCCGTGCACCACCTCGTCATGGGAGAGCGGGAGCACGAAATTCTCGGAAAAGGCATAGGCCAGGCCGAAGGTGATCTTGTCGTGGTGCCAGCGGCGATACACCGGATCGAGCGAGAGGTAATCCAGCGTGTCGTGCATCCACCCCATGTTCCACTTGAAGCCGAAGCCGAGGCCGCCATGGCTCACTGGCCGGCTGACGCCGTCCCATGAGGTAGATTCCTCCGCGATCACGCTCGCCCCGGGGTTGAGGGCGTAGATCGTCTCATTCGCGTAGCGCAGGAACTGCACCGCATCCTTGTTGTCGTTCGAGCCATCCGGATTTGGCGCCCACTGGCCTTCGCCGCGCGCATAATCGAGATAGAGCATGGAAGCGACCGCATCGACGCGCAGGCCGTCGATATGGAAACGATCGAGCCAATAGAGCGCGCTCGCGGTGAGGAAGTTCGAGACCTCGCGTCGGCCGAAATCGTAGATCGCCGTGTTCCATTCAGGATGGAAGCCGCGGCGCGGGTCGGCATGCTCGTAAAGCGGGCCACCGTCGAAATGAGAGAGGCCATGGATGTCGGTCGGGAAATGCGCCGGCACCCAGTCGAGGATCACGCCGATGCCCGCTTCATGCGCGGCGTCGACGAAGCGGGCGAAGCCCTCCGGGTCGCCGAACCGGCTGGTGGGTGCGAACAGCCCGATCGGCTGATAGCCCCATGACTGGTCCAGCGGATGCTCGGAAATCGGCAACAGTTCGATATGGGTGAAGCCGAGCCAGTGCACATAGGGGATCAGCTGCTCGGCGAGCTCGTCATAACTCAGGAATCGGTCGCCCTCTCCCCGCCGCCACGAGCCGAGATGGACCTCATAGATCGACATCGGCTCGCGCCGCGGATCGGCGTTGGCGCGGCGGGCGAGAAAATCCTCGTCGGTCCAGTGAAAGGGCTCGGCGCTCGCCACCACGGAGCCGGTGGCCGGGCGGAACTCGCCGCGCTGGCCGAAGGGGTCGGCTTTCAGCGGCAGAAGACGCCCGTCCGCGGAGACGATCTCGAACTTGTAGATCGCATCCGCTCCGATACCGGGCGCAAAAATTTCCCACAGACCGCTGTCGACGCGCTTGCGCATCTGGTGCAGCCGGCCGTCCCAGCGGTTGAAATCGCCAACCACCGAGACGCGGGAGGCATTAGGCGCCCACACCGCGAAAGCGACGCCGTCGACACCCTCATGTGGGCCGATATGGGCGCCGAGCCGCTCATAGAGCTGGCGATGCGTACCCTCGACGAGCAGATAATCGTCCATCGGCCCGAGCACAGGGCCAAAGGAATAAGGATCGTCGAAGGTCCATGTTCCGCCGGCATTGGTGGCTTTGAGGCGGTAGCGCGCCCAGGTCGGGCGTCCGGGCATGAGCGCTTCGAAGAAGCCGGAATGCCGCGCCTGCATGGGTGCGATAGGGGTCCCGTCCGGCTCTACCGCCTCAAGCGTTTCCGCGTCGGGCACGAAGGCGCGAAGCACGACGCCTTGCGGGGTCTCATGGGGACCGAGCAAGGCAAAGGGATCCGGATGGCGAACCCCAACCAGCGCGTCGACCTCCCGGTCTGGCGCCTGCCACGCGCACATAATCGTCGACCTTTCCCGCGCCCTGAAGACGCCCATCAAGTCCGGCGAAGCACCCAAAGTTCCGCGCAGCTTTGCCCCAAATCGCGCGCGTCACAAGCCACTATCACACCTCCCGTGACGAAAAGCCTATCGCCACCCGCTGAACGTGCAAAACCGTGCACGTCCGTGTCCGCCGGGCGTGTCGGGGCGTGAGGGAAAAGCGCGTATGGAAGCGGGAGGCGGCCCGGCTCGCGGGCCGCCCGTCAGGAACATGCAGGCTTCAGCGCACCGGCTTGACCGGCACGTCCCAGATGTCCTTGGCATATTCGGAGATGGTGCGGTCGGAGGAGAACCACGCCATGTTCGCGGTGTTGATGATGCTGGACGTCCACCACGCATCCTTCTTGTTCCAGCGCGCATCGACCGCGCGCTGGGCGTCCCAGTAAGCGTCGAAATCCGACGTCACGAGAAAATAGTCGTGGTAGCGCAGCGCGTCGGTCAGCGGCCGGAAACGGTCCCGCTCATCGGGCGAGAACACGCCGGACTCGACCGCGTCCAGCACCTCGCCGAGATGCGGGGAGCGGGCGATCGAACCGGCCTCGTCGATGCCGGTACGACGGCGTTCCTCCACCTCGTCGGCGGTGAGGCCGAAGATGAAGATATTGGCGTCGCCCACATGTTCCTTGATCTCGACATTGGCGCCGTCGAGCGTGCCGATGGTCAGTGCGCCGTTGAGCGCCATCTTCATGTTGCCGGTGCCGGATGCCTCCATGCCGGCCGTGGAAATCTGTTCGGAGAGGTCCGCCGCCGGAATGATCGCCTCGGCGAGGCTCACATTGTAATTCGGCAAGAACACCACCTTCAGGAGATCCTTCACCGTCGGATCATCGTTCACCACTCGCGCCACATCATTTGCCAATTTGATGATGAGCTTGGCCTGATGGTAGCTCGCCGCTGCTTTTCCGGAGAATATCTTCACCCGTGGCGCCCAGTTCTTCGCCGGATTGGCGCGCATCGCCTCATAAAGCGCGATGGTCTCCAGAATATTGAGAAGCTGCCGCTTATATTCGTGGATGCGCTTGATCTGAACGTCGAACAACGCACCGGGATTGACCTTGATCTCCATGCGATCGCGGATGAGCCGGGCGAGCGCGACCTTGTTCTGCCGGCGCACCGCGGCGAGACGCTCGTGCAGCGAGCGATCTTCGGCCATGGGGACGAGTTTTTCGAGCAGGGTCGGATCGTCGAGCACGCCCGGACCGCACGTCTCGGCCAGCAGTCGGGTAAGGCCGGGATTGGCCTCGATCAACCAGCGGCGGAAGGTGATGCCGTTGGTCTTGTTGTTCATCCGCTCCGGATAGAGGCGGTAGAAATCCTTGAAGACGGTCGTCTTCATGAGTTCGCTGTGCAGCGCCGCGACGCCGTTGATGCTGTGCGAGCCGAGGAAGGCGAGATTGCCCATCCGCACCCGGCGCCCGCCCCCTTCCTCGATCAGCGAGACGGATGACAACAGCGCGTCGTCGTCGGGGAACTTCGCGCGCACCTCGCCCAGATGCACGGCGTTGAGCAGATAGATGATCTGCATATGGCGCGGCAGCAGCCGTTCCATCAGCGGAACAGGCCATGTCTCCAGTGCCTCGGGCAGCAATGTGTGGTTGGTGTAGGAGATGGTGCGGCGGGTGATGTCCCACGCCTCGTCCCATTCCAGGTCATGCTCGTCCACCAGAACGCGCATCAACTCCGCCACCGCGATGGCGGGATGGGTGTCGTTGAGCTGGATCGCGACCTTGTCGGGCAGAGAGCGGACATCGCCGAAGCTGTCAATGTGCCGGCGCATCAGGTCGTGCAGCGAGGCGCAGGTGAAGAAATATTCCTGCCGCAGCCGCAATTCCTGGCCCGCCGGGGTGGCATCGCTCGGATAGAGCACCTTGGAGATCGCCTCGGCGCGCACCTGATCGGCCAGCGCACCGACATGGTCGCCCTGGTTGAAGGCATCGAGCCGCAGCGGATCGGCCGCACGCGCGGACCACAGACGCAGCGTGTTCACATGGCGTCCGCGCCAGCCGCAGATCGGGGTGTCGTAGGCCACCGCCTCGACCCGCTCCCCCGGATGCCAGACATGCTTCTTGCGGTCGTTGGACAGCGGAACCGCCTCGACCGAGCCGCCGAACCCGACATCGTAGAAGACCTCGGGACGTTCGAATTCCCACGGATTGCCGAAGGAAAGCCACTCCTCGGGATATTCCTGCTGCCAGCCATTCTTGATCACCTGCCGGAACAGGCCGTGGTCGTAGCGGATGCCGTAGCCATAGGCGGCGATGGACAGCGTGGCCATACTGTCCATGAAACAGGCGGCGAGCCGGCCGAGACCGCCATTGCCGAGCGCGGCGTCGGGCTCGACCTGCCGCAGCCGGTCCAGATCGACGCCGAGATCGCCGAGCGCATGGCGCACCGTGTCCAGAAGCTCGAGATTGGTCAGCGCATCGAACAGCAGCCGGCCGATCAGGAATTCGAGGGAGAGATAGTAGACGCGCTTGCGTCCCTCCGAATAGGTCTGTCGGGTCGAGGTGATCCAGCGGTCGACAATGCGGTCGCGGGTGGCGAACGCCGTGGCGAGAAACCAGTCGCGATCGCTTGCCGCGGCCGGATTCTTGCCCACCGCATAGGTCAGCTTCGCGATCACCGCCGCGCGGAACCGGGCAACATCGTCGCTGGCCGGGCTTGGCATCACCGATGCCGCTCCGCCCTTTTCGAGCGTGTTCGCGTCGACTTCCATCGTCATATCCCGCCTGTGCTCCCAACTGCCTTCACCGCGACACATCATACCGCCCGGGGGGCGATGATGTGCCAGCGACGTTCATTCACATCATGCAACGTTTTGGCCAGTTTCGTGACCCGCCGACGCTTTCCCCTTCACCGGCGCTTTCACGGCCACGGCGTCCGGCATCATCGCTGCCCACCTTGACCGCTTCACGTCAGACGAAGCTCATCTTCATGTCGGTCGCGCGCGCCGCTCGAAGGCCGCAAGGGCTACTACCAGCCAGCCGGCGATCGTCAGCGTGCCCCCGGTCGGCGCCGCCATCGGGAACAGCACGAGGCCGACGAGGATGCGCATGGCGATCGCGCCGCTGAACAGAGCCGTGCCGAGGGCGATCATCGCCCCGCCGACCTCCGCGAAGGACCAGCCCGGCCCGCCCGCCACGGCGAACGCCGTGATGCCGAGCAGGGAGAGCGCGCCGAACAGCAGGAATTGTGCGGCCGTCGCAAGGCTGGCATCGACCGCCATGTGGGCGGCAGCCGCGGACAGCGCCACGCCGGCGGCGCCGTAAAGTCCCGCGAGCCCGACAAGAAGGCGGCGCAGAGCGTTCATCGCTCACTCTCCTGCAATGGCGTGAAAGAAACTTCCCGAAACCCGTCCGCGCCGGCCACCGCTTGGCCCGAGGTCACGCCCCGTGCCGTCCGCCAGCGCGACGAGGGGCTGGTCCGCCCCTTTATCGGTCACGGTGGCGTAGTGGAATTCATGTCCGCGAACCACCCCGCCCGCCGGCCCGAGCGGCGAGGTCGCGAGAAGCCGGGCGCGGCGATAGCCGAGATTGAGCCGGCGGCGAGCGAAGCTCGTCACATGGCCCAGCAGGCCGAGCATGGGATGGCGCACGCCCTCCGCATCCTCGATGGCCGTGCCCAGCACCATGAACCCGCCGCACTCGCCATGCACCGGACGGGTTTCGGCAAAGCGCCGCATGCCCTCTGCGAACCGGGTTGCCGCGGCCAGCCTTGCGCCGTGCAGCTCGGGATAGCCCCCGGGTAGCCAGCACGCATCGCACGCGGCATCCGGGGCCTCGTCGGCGAGTGGCGAGAACGGCACGATCCGCGCGCCGGCACGACGCCAGCCCTCCAGCACATGCTCGTAGATGAAGCTGAACGCGGCATCGCGGGCGAGAGCGATCACCTGTCCGGGCGGCGGCAGCGCCGGGCCCGACGGGGGCGCATCCGCAACGTGCAGCGGGGTGCCGAGTGCGGCGATGGCATCGAGATCGGCATGGGCCGCCACGAAGTCGGCCAGACTCGCCAGATGGCCGGCGAGTGCGGGATGCTCCTGCGCCTGCACGAGGCCGAGATGCCGCTCCGGCAATGCCAGCGTCGCCTCGCGCGGCAGTGCGGCCAGCACAGGGATACCGAGCGCGGCGATAGCCTCGCTCGCCTGTATGCGGTGGCGCTCGCTGGCCACCCTGTTGAGCACAACCCCCGCGATGCGCACGCGGGGATCGTGGCTCGCGAAGCCCCGCACCAGCGCCGCGGCGGATTGCGACTGCCCGGACACATCGACCACCAGCAGAACCGGCAGGCCGAGCGCGCCGGCAAGATCCGCCCCCGCCCCGGTACGACCCGTCTCGCCGGCAATGCCGTCGAACAGCCCCATCGAAGCCTCGACCAGCAGCAGGTCGGCACCCTCGGCCGCATCCGAGGCGAGATGGCCCACGAGTGAAGGCGCCATGGCGTAGGAGTCGAGGTTCAGCCCGGCCCGTCCGGTCGCGGCGGCGTGGAAGGCCGGGTCGATATAGTCCGGCCCCGACTTGGCGGCGGCGACGCGCAATCCCTTGCGGCGCAGGGCGGCTATGAGGCCGAGCGTCACCGTGGTCTTGCCGGAGCCGGAGCGCGGCGCGGCGATCATGAGGGCGGAGGCGCTCATGACCGGCCCCTGAAGCGGCGCTGGTAGCCGGCGTCGTAAAGCGCGCTCTCGCGGAAGCCTTCCGCACCGAGCGCGCGACCCACGAGGATCAGGGCTGTGCGCTCCACCGGATCGCGCGCGAGTTGACCGAGGATATCGCGCAGCGTGCCGACGATCATCCTCTCGCCGGGCCGCGTCGCCTCCACCACCACGGCAACCGGACAATCGGCACCGAGCACCGGCAACAGCCGCTGCACCAGCGCTTCGGCCGCATGGATGGCGAGGTGGAGCACCAGCGTGGCGCCGGTTTTCGCGTAGACTTCCAGTTCCTCACGTGCCGGCATCGCGGAGGCGCGGCCCGACAAGCGTGTCAGTACGACGCTCTGCGCGACTTCCGGTACGGTAAGCTCGCGCCCAAGCACGGCGGCAGCGGCGGCGAAGGCTGGCACGCCGGGGGTGAGCGTATAGGGTATGCCCCGCGCCTCCAGCCGCCGGATCTGCTCCGCCACTGCCGAATAGATTGAAAGATCGCCCGAATGCAGCCGTGCCACGTCCAGGCCGGCGGCTTCGGCGGCGACATATTCGGCCTCGATCTCGTCCAGCGACAGCGGCGCGGTATCGACGATGCGGGCACCGGGCGGGCACCAGCCGAGCATCTCGGTCGGCACCAGCGAGCCGGCATAGAGGCACACGGGGCAGCGCGCGATCAGATCGCGCCCGCGCAGGGTGATGAGATCGGCGGCGCCCGGCCCGGCGCCGATGAAATGCACGGTCATGGCGGCTCCCCGAGCACGTCCCGTTTCTGCCGGGAAGGCTCTGAACGATAAATCCTTTAAGGACGGTTGCCCTCGCGGGCCAGCGCGCAGGTCACGGGACCCAGAACGAAGCGCGGACCGAGCAGGGTCGAGCGTCGGCCAGCCGCGGCAAGCGCCGCCGCCTCCGCCACGGAGGGTACGCCCATCAGTGCCACCACCCGCTCGGAATGGGTCACCGCACGGGCGCCCGCCGCCTCGAGTTGTGCCTGCGGTACCATGACCAGCAGCAGGCCGAGATCGAGCGCCGCCCGCATGATGCCGGGCTCGCTGCCCTTGAGCGCGGGCGTCGCCATCAGCGAGACCTCGCCGAGCTTCACCTCATAGCGCTGCAGCGCGCCCTCGACCGCCGCGCGCACCTCCTGCGCCGTGACCCCGCGACGGCTGCCGACACCGGCGACGATCACGTCGCGCCTCCCGGCTTCACCCAGCTCCACTGCGTCACCGGCATGGCCGGGCGCCAGCCGGTCATGCCGGCGACCGGCGCGGCGCGGGAGACGGCGATGCGCACGAGATCTCCGCCTTTCGCCGCATGGCGGGCAAGCAGCAACGCTTCCGTTTCCAGCGTCACCGCATTCACCACCAGCCGCCCGCCAAAGCCGAGCGCCGCTTCCGCCGCCTCAAGAACGCCGGGCGCGCTGGCCCCGCCGCCGATGAAGATGGCGTCCGGTGGCGGAAGCCCGGCCAAGGCGTCGGGCGCCTTTCCTTCCACGATCATCAGTCCCGGCACGCCGAGCGTGACGGCATTGCGCCGGGCCCGCGCGGCGCGCTCCCCCTGCGCCTCGATGCCGATGGCGCGCAGCGAGGAATCGGCAAGCATCCACTCAATGCCGATGGAACCCGCTCCGGCACCGATGTCCCAGAGCAGTTCGCCCCGTCGCGGGGCCAGCGCCGCCAGCGTCATCGCCCGGATCTCGCGCTTGGTGAGCTGGCCGTCATGCTCATAAAGATCGTCCGGCCGGCCCGGCGTCAGGGCGACGAGACGCGCTGCCTCGTCCGCCACGACCTCGATGCCGACCACGTTCAGCGGCCCGACATCGGCCAGCGCGAAACCGGAGGCCGTGCCCCGCCGCACGCGCTCGTCCGCCCCGCCCAACGCTTCCAGCACATGCAGCGCCGAACCGCCGAAGCCGCTCGCCACCAGAAGCGTCGCAATGTCCCTGGGCCCGGCGCCATCCGAGGTGAGCGCGAGGATGCGCCGGCCAGGATGGAGATGCGGGCGCACCAGCTCGATCGCCTTGCCATGCAGCGACACGGTGGAGATATCCGGCAGCGCCCAGCCCAGTCGCGCGGCGGCGAGGCTGAACGCGGAGGGCGCCGGGATCACCCGCATCTCGGCCGCCGGCACATGGCGCGCGAGCACCGAGCCGACCCCGTGCAGGAATGGATCGCCTGAGGCGAGCACGCAGACCGCCTGTCCGCGCCGCGCCAGAATCGCCGCGACCCCCGCCTCGAACGGGCTCGGCCACGGACAGACTTCGCCACGGATCAGGTCCCGTGCCAGTGCGAGATGCCGCCGCCCGCCATGGACGAACGCCGCGGCCTCGATCGCCGCCCGCGCGGCCGGAGGCAGGCCCGCCGCGCCATCCTCGCCGATGCCGACGATGGACAGCCACGGCCCGGCCTGCGCATGGTGCGCGCCATTCTCCACCGGGGCGTCAGCCATGAAGGGCTCCATCCGCCGCATCCTCCTTCTCGGCGGCACGACCGAGGCGCGCCAGATCGCCGAGGCGCTCGCGTCGCGCCGCGACATCGCCCTCACCGTCTCCCTTGCCGGGCGCACGCGCAACCCCGCGCCGCTGCCCGTACCGACCCGCATCGGCGGTTTCGGCGGGGCGGATGGCCTTGCGAGCGTCCTGCGGCAGGAAGGGTTCGACGCTCTGGTCGACGCCACACATCCCTTTGCCGCCGCCATCTCCGCCAACGCCGCCAACGCCGCCCGCAGGGCGGGTGTGCCGATGCTCGCCCTCGCCCGGCCTTGCTGGCAGCGGCAGGCGGGAGACGACTGGTGCGAGGTGCCGGATGTCGCCGGTGCGGTCGTGGCCCTGGGCGCCGTGCCACGCCGCGTCTTCGTCGCGCTTGGCCGCAACGAGGTGCGCACCGTCGAGGCCGCGCCGCAGCACCTCTATCTGCTGCGCAGCGTCGATCCTGTCGAGCCGCCGCTGAACGTGCCGCTCGCCGGCACCATCGAGGCGCGCGGCCCCTTCGCGGAAGAGGACGAGCGCGCCCTGCTGGAGGCGCACGCCATCGAGATCGTGCTCGCCAAGAACAGCGGCGGGGCGGCGGGCTATGGCAAGATCGCCGCGGCCCGGGCGCTCGGCCTGAAGGTCGTGCTCGTCACTCCGCCGGCCCGGCCGGACGTGCCGACAGTGGCAAGTGTCGCCGGGGTACTCGCCTTCATCGAGGCGCTGCCGCCGAGCACTCATCCGGCCGCCTTCGCGGCGCCCATGGCCGAACGTGGCGCATAGACCAGCGGCGTCAGGCCTTCGCGCGTGATCAGCCGCGTGTCGGACGAGCCGATGATGATGCAGGTCGCCATATCCGCCATCCCGCCCCGCGCCTCGCTGAGCGGCACCACCGCGATGCGCGCATCCGCACGCCCGGCGGCATGGCCGAACACCACCGGCACCGTTGCCGGCAGCGCTTCGCGCAGCACCTCGAAGGCCCGGTCGAGCTGCCAAGGCCGAGCCTTCGAGACGGGATTGTAGAGCGCGATCACCAGCCCCGCCTCCGCGGCGAGCCGAAGGCGCTTTTCCACCAGCTCCAGCGGCTTGAGATTGTCGGAGAGCGAAAGCGCGCAGAAATCATGGCCGAGCGGCGCCCCCGCCATCGCCGCCACCGCGAGCATGGCGGTGATGCCCGGCACCACCTCGACATCGAGCGCGCGCCATTCCTCAGGCCCGTCCTCGATGGCCTCCATCACCGCCGCCGCCATGGCGAAGACGCCGGGATCCCCGCCCGACACCACCGCGACGCAGGCGCCCGCCGCCGCGTGGGCCAGCGCGGCCTTGGCGCGTCCCAGTTCCTCGCGATTGTCGGAGGCGATCTTGCTCTGCCCGTTGCGCGCCGGCACCCGGTCGAGATAGGGACCATAACCGTAAAGCGCCTCGGCACGTTCCAAAGCCTCACCCGCCTGCGGGGTCAGGAAGCGCGCCTCGCCCGGCCCGAGCCCGACCACGATCAGCCGCCCGCTCACGCGCGCCCCTCCCAGCCCGGCACCAGCACGATGGCGAAATAGGGCGCTGGCTCCTCGCCCCGCTCGGCGAGGGGAATGGCGTGCGAGCCCTCCATCGTGCCGCGCTCTACATAGAGAGCGCGCGGAAGCCGGCCGGCGACGGCGAGCGCGCGGCGGATCTTCGGCAGGTTGCGGCCCACCTTCATGATGACGGCGGCATCGGCCTGCATCAGGCGGCGGATCAGCACATCCTCGTCCAGCGTGCCGGGCAGGACGCTGAGCACGTCGTCGCCCTGCGCGATCGGCGTCCCCGCCTGCGACCAGCAACCGGACATGCCGGTGACGCCGGGAATGACCTCGGCCCGGTAGCGCAGGGCAAGGCGCACATGCAGATGCATGTAGGAGCCGTAGAACAGAGGATCGCCCTCGGAGAGCACGGCGACATGGCGCCCGGCCTCGATATGCGCCGCCACCTCCTCCGCCGCCGCGTCGTAAAAGCCGGCGATCGCATGGCGATAGGCGTCGTCATGGCGGTGGATCTCGGTCGTCACCGGATAGCCGAGCGGCAATTCCACCGTCCCCGCGCGCAGATGCGGGGCGGCGATGCGTCGTGCCACGCTGCCGTTGCCGAGCTTGGCGAAATAGGCGACGACATCGGTCTCCTGCAGCGCCCGCACCGCCTTGAGCGTGAGGAGTTCCGGGTCGCCGGGCCCAACGCCGACCCCGACCAGTCGGCCGCGCGTGGAGGAAAGCGCGCTCACAGGCCGGGCCTCGCCAATGCGTTCACCGCCGCTGCCGTCATCGCGCTGCCGCCGAGCCGCCCGCGCACGATCAGCCACGGCACGCCATGCCCACCGCTCGCCAGCGCGTCCTTGGACTCCGCCGCGCCGACGAAGCCCACCGGCATGCCGAGGATCGCCGCCGGCTTCGGCGCGCCCGCCGCCAGCATCTCCATGAGATGAAACAGCGCCGTCGGCGCATTGCCGATGGCGACCACGGCCCCCGCCAGCCGGTCGCGCCACAGGTCCAGCGCCGCCGCCGAGCGGGTGGTGCCGAGCTTTTCCGCCAGCGCCGGCACCTGCGGGTCGCGCAGCGTGCACACCACCTCGTTGCCCGCCGGCAACCGGGCGCGGGTCACGCCATGGGCCACCATCTCGGCATCGCACAGGATCGGCGCACCAGCCGTCAACGCCGCACGCGCGGCTTCCACCACGCCGGGCCCGAAGGCAATGGAGCCGGCCGCTTCCACGAGACCGCAGGCATGGATCATGCGCACGGCGACATCGGCCTCGTCCTGCGAAAAGGCGGAGAGATCGGCCTCGGCGCGGATGATGGCGAAGGATCGCTCATAAATCGCGCGGCCGTCGCGCTCATAGGTGAAGGTGTTCGGCTCAGCCAAGATCGGTCTCCAGAAGGCGCGCGACCTCGTCGAGCAGGTCCGCAGCGGCGAACCGGCGACCGGGCGCCCCGCGCGCCGTGCCTTGCAGCACGAGCCCGGCCCCTTCGTCCAGTCCGACGAGCGTGATGTCCGCAGGAGCCGGATGCGCGCAGCCCTTGGCACAGCCGGAAATGTGGAGGTCCCGCCCGCCCAGCCCTTCGCCCAGCCGGTTCGCCACCAGCCCCGCAAGCGCCCGTGCCGGGAGCCGGCCCGAAGCGCAGCGCGGCGCGCCGGGACAGGCGAAAATGTGCCGGCGCGGATCGTCCGGCTGCGCGATGAAGCCGAGCGCAACAGCCTGTTTTCGCACGGCTTCCGCCGCCTCCGGCCTCACGCCGAGAAGAAGGAGCGCCCGCCCCGGCACGGGCGCGACGCCATCAGCCCCGAGGCGTTGGGCAACCTCCGCGATCCCACTGAGAGCGTCCGCCTCGATCTGCCCGAAGGCGACGCCGAAGCCCAGCGCCAGCCCACCGTCGGCCAGCTGAAAGCGGCCGATCGGTTCTACGGCAAGGGCAGGCGCGGCGTCCCCCGGCTGCACAGCGAATCCGGTTCCGGCCAGCCTGTCCGCGAACGATTCCGCCCCGTGACGGCCGACCAGCTCGGTCATCCTCGCCGCAGGCCCTTCCTGCGCCAACCGGTGGAGCAGCGCGAGCGTCGCTGCCGCCGCCCGTTCCGCCGGCACGGTGCCGAGGCGAACGCCGCCTGCGAAAAGGGCAAGCCGCCCCTCCCCGCCCGGCATAAGGACGATGTCGCCCGACAACCCTGCCAGCGGCAGCGCCCCGCCGCCATCCACCACCACCGCGACCTTGGGCGCGAGACGGCCCGCGAGTCCTCCGGCCGCCCCGGCGGCGATCGTCTCGACGATGGGCCGCGGATCGAACGCCATCGCCGGATCACGTCCCGCCAAAGCGCCGCTCTGGATCTCCAGACCTTCGCGGATGGGCAAGCCGTTGTCCGTCAGCGCAGCCACATCGGCCGCCAGACGCGGCGCGCTCACCGGCGTGAGGCCGCGAATCTGCAGCTTGCCACGCGCGGTGACGTCGATCAGGCCATTGCCGTGACGCTTAGCCAGCGCGCCGAGCGCGATCAGGGCGACCGGCATCGCCGGCGCGGCCAGGGCGATGCGGGCGAGCAGGCCGTCGCCGGTCGCCATCGGCGCGGGCAGCGTCGGACAAGCACCGCGCCTGCGATCAGGAGCCCCGCTCATTGCGCCGCCTCCCCGGCCAGCGTCGCGAGGTCGGCCGCGACATCGTTGCGGCGCGGGTGCCAGAGCCCGCGCGCCTGCGCTTCGGAAAATCGGCGGGCGACGAGCCGGGCGGCCTCCGGGCTCTGCGCGGCGAGGAAGTCGCGGACCTCGGTGTCGGCGACATAGGCGGCATGCAGCCGCTCGATCAGATGTCCGGAGACGGCGGGCGTCGCGGCAGCGAAGCCCACCAGCCGGTCGACCGTCTCGGCAATTTCCGCCGCCCCGCGCGGGCCGTGGCGCAGCAGCCCGGCAATGTAGCGCGGCGCCACCCGTCCATGGACGATGCGCGCCAGCGCCTGCGCCAGCGGCCGGGCGCGCGGCCGGGCCGGATCCGCGGTGTCGAGCACCACGAGGTCGGGCGCATGGCCGAGCCGCGCCGCCGCCGCCGCGAAACCGCCGATGAAGGCAAGGTCCGCATCGCCTTCCAGCAGGTCGCGGCCGGGATCGTCCGCGCCGTGCAGCAGCAGGTCCGCTTGCGCCACCCGCGCGGCGAAGGCCTCGCCCGCCGGTCGGCCGATCCCCTCCGCCCCGCCATAGACGAAACGGGCGCTGTCGAGATAGGCCGCGCCCAGCGCGTCGCGGTCGGGCACGCCCTCCGGCAGATCGGCAAGACCCGCCCCATAGGCGCCCGGCGCCGAGCCGAAGATGCGCGGGCCGTCCGGTTCGGCGCGCAGGGGGTTCTCCTCGACGCTTTCCTCACGCGCCGCCACCGCTTTCAACGCCGCGTCGATCAGCGCAATCTGCGCCGGGAACAGGTCGCGGAACAGGCCGGAGATGCGGAAGGTGACATCCACCCGCGGCCGGCCAAGCACCGCCGGCGGCAACACCTCAATGCCGGTAATCCGCCCGGTGCCCGCATCCCACAGCGGGCGGCAGCCCATCAGGGCGAGGCCCTGCGCGATTTCCTCGCCCCCGGTGCGCAGCGAGGCGCTGCCCCACAGGTCGAGCACCAGCCGCCGCGGCCACGCGCCATGGTCCTGAAGGTAGGCGCGCAGCACCTCCTCCGCCGCCAGCCGGCCGAGATCCATCGCCGTCCGGGTCGGCAAGGTGCGCGGATCGCTGGCGAAGATGTTGCGCCCGGTCGGCAGAACGTCGCTGCGCCCCCGCCCCGGCGCGCCGGCCGGACCCGCCTTCACCCGCCGGCCGTCCAGCGCCGCCAGCAGGCCGGCGCGCTCCTCCTCCCCGCAGGCGCCGCGGCCATAGAGGTGGAAGCCATCCTTCAGCCGCATCTCCTTAAGGTCGCAGAGCCAGCCGTCGATCGCCTGCAGCGCCGCGATGTCCTCGCCGCCTGCGGCGACGCCCGCCTCGCGCGCGACGCCGAGCCGGGTGGCTTCCTCGACGATGAGCCGCGCCAGCCTTTCGCGGCGGCGGCGATCCAGGCCCTCGGCCTCGGCATATTCCTCGACCAGCCGCTCCAGCCCGGCGCGCTCCCCTGACTCCGCTCCCTCGATCATGGGCGGGGGCAGGTGCCCGAGGGTGACGGCCGCGATGCGGCGCTTGGCCTGCGCCGCCTCGCCGGGATTGGAGACGATGAAGGGATAGGCAACCGGCAGGGCGCCGAGCACAAGTTCCGGGAAACAGCCGGCGGTCAGGGCCGCCTGCTTGCCCGGTAGCCATTCCAGCGTGCCGTGCGCGCCCATATGGACCAGCGCGTCGAGCCCGGCGACCTCCCGCAGCCACAGCCCGAAGGCAAGCAAGGCGTGGCGCGGCGGCAAGGCGGGATCGTGATACTGCGCCCGCCGCTCGATCCGCGACCCGCGCTCCGGGGCGATGGCGACCCACACATGGCCGAAACGCTTCGCCCGGAAATGAAAGGCGTCGTCCGCGACATCGGGATCGGCCTCCGGCTCGCCCCATGCGGCCAGCATGGCCGTCCGCGCGGCTTCCGGCAGACCGGCGAGATGGCGGCGATAGACGGCAAGGTCGAGGCTCGCCTCGCCGCCCGCCAGCTCGTCGAGCAGCACGCGGGCATCAGGCGGGATCGCCTCCACCCGATAACCGACCCCGGCGAGATCGCCGAGCAGGAGGCGCACGCTTTCCGGCACGTCGAGCCCCACCGCCCAGCCGGTCCGCCCCGGCGCGCCGGCATAATCGGGAATGAGGATGCCGATGCGCCGCTCGCCCGAAGCCGTGCGATGAAGCCTCACCAGCCGCGCGACCCGGTCCGCCACCTGCGCGACGCGATCGGGCTCGACCGCATTGATGAAGCGTCCGCCGCCCGCGCCGTCGCCGAGATCGGCATCGGGCGGCTCCGCGGCCTTGAAGGAAAGCGCGCCGGCCAGCACCCGCCCGTCGAGTTCGGGCAGAACGACATGCATGGCGAGGTCGGCGCCGGTCAGCCCGCGCGCGCCCTCCGCCCAGGCCTCGCGCCGGGTGGTCGCGACCACGGCCTGCAGCACCGGCACGCAGGGCGCATCGAGCACGCTGTCCTCGCCCGGTTCGGCGCTCGCAAAGGCGGTAAGGGTGACGATGACGGACGGCGGATCGGCGGCGAAGCTCTCGCGCAGCAGGGCAACCGATGTCGGCTCGCGCAGGCTGGCGACGAAGATCGGCCGCGGCGCCAGTCCACGCTCGGCCAGCGCGGCGCACAGCGCGTCGACCGGAGCGGTGTCGGCGGCGAGCCACATGGAGCGGTAGAAAAGGACGGGAACGATAGGCGCATGGTCGGGGAATGAAGACGGCTCCAGAGCGGGGGACGGCGAAGGCCCCTCACCCAACTTTCGCCCCGAGGGGGAGAGGGTTTCCGGCGCGCTTTGTAACCCTCTCCGCTCCGGTGAAACGGCTTCCGGCTCGCCGTATGGACGTGCGCCCCCCGCCCCCGAGCAACCCGCCTCTTCTCCCCACAGGGAAGAGAGCTGGGGTGAGGGAGCGGAGCGCTGACCGGCTTCGCCGTCCCAGTGATAGATTCCCGCCAGCGGCACCGGCTGGGGCGGCGGCACCTCGCAGGTCCGGCCGGCCAGCCTTGCCATCCGTCGCAGCAGCGCGGCCATGTTCGTCGGCCCGCCGGCGCGGAAACAGGCGAGCAGTGCAGCAAGCTCATCCGCCGGAAGGGTGGAGAGCGCCGCCAGCCGGTCGTCGTCCCGGTCCTCGCCCGGCAGCAGGGCGAGCGCGATACCCCGCGCCCGCGCTTCGGCGGAAAGCCGTTCGGCGCCGTAGCGCCACCAGTCGAGTCCGCCGAGCAGGCGCAGCACGACGACCCGCGCCCGCGAGGCCACCTTGTCGATCCACAAATCCACCGACATCGGGTGCCGCAGCGCGGCGAGCGGGGCGAGACGCAGCGAAGGCAGTTCATGCCGCCCCGCCTTCCACGCCCGCGCCAGCACGGCGAGGTCGCTGTCGGTGAAGGAGGCCACCACCATCTCGCCCGGCGCCTGGCCGAGATCGATCGGCTCGACGAGGTCGTCGAGGCTGGCGCTGGTGGTGGCGAGGATGTGCATCAGCCCGCCGCCTCCAGCACCTCGGGCGCCACCAGACCCCGTGCGGCCAGCGCAGACGCCAGCTTGCGCGGCGTGGTGAACTGCACGGCATCGAGCCCCGCCGCCTGCGCACCCGCGATATTGACCGCGAGGTCGTCGACGAACAGCGCCTCCCCCGGCGCAACGCCCAGCGCCGCGAGGCAGACGTGGAAGCACGCCGCCTCCGGCTTTCCGACGCCCAAGGCGGCGGAGGCGAAGATGTCCGCACCGAACAGGCCGACCAGTTCGGGGAACAGTTCGTCGATATGCTCGCTCACCAGCGTCACATTGTTGGTGAGCACCGCGACCCTCGCCCGACGCCTCACCTGTTCAACCAGCGCCAGCACCTCGGGGATCGGCGTCATCGAGGCCCTGCGGGAGGCGATCCATTCGGCGCGGGTGATGGGATAGCCGATGCGCCGGCCATATTCGGTGAGATAGACGTCGTTTGTCATCCCGCCCTGCAGCGCCTCATGGCTGAAGCCGCTGTCCCACAGCGCGGAATAGATACGGTCCGCATTGCCGCCGGAGAGCCGGGCGAGATGGGCCGAACGGACCCGCTTGTCCGAGATGCAGAGCACGTCGTCCATGTCGAACAGAACGAGGGAAGGCTGGCGCATGCCGCGTCCTCAGGCCGCTTCGGCGAGACCGAGCGCCGCTTCGACCTTCGCCCGATCCAGCCCCTTCAACCCGATCACCACCAGCCGGCCAGCGCGCGCCTCCCCGCCCCAGGGACGGTCATACTGGTGCGTCACCCGCGGACCCACGCCCTGCACGAGCAGCCGCATCGGCTTGCCGGCCACCGGTACGAAGCCCTTGGCGCGCAGCACGCCGGCCTCTTCCGCCGCCGCGATGATGCGGGCGGCGAGGTCGGCGGGGTCGGCCACCTCCGGGATGTCGAGCACGAAGCTGTCGAAATCGTCGTGGTCGTGCTCGGCTTCATCGTCGTGATGGGTGCGGCGGTTGTCGATGTCGTCCTCGGTGCCGATGCCGAGCCCGAGCATCAGCGCCGGGTCGATCGCGCCGTTCGCCACCGGCACCACGCGCACCGCGGCCGGCAAAGCGGGCTTCAGCGCCGCGTCGGCGCGGGCCGTGCCTTCGGCATCCATGAGGTCGGCCTTGGTCAGGATCACCAGGTCCGCGCAGGCGATCTGGTCCTCGAACACCTCCTCCACCGGGTCGTCATGGTCGAGCGCGACATCGGTGGCGCGCTGCGCGGCAAGCGCGTCGAGGTCGTGCGCCACCTGCCCCGAGGCGAGCGCCGCACCGTCCACCACCGCCACCACGCCGTCGACGGTGACCCGGCTCCGGATCGCCGGCCAGTGGAAAGCCTGCACCAGCGGCTTGGGCAGCGCGAGGCCGGAGGTCTCGATCAGGATGTGATCCACCTTCGGCGAGCGGGAGAGGATGGTGTCGAGAGCGGGCACGAAATCATCCGCCACCGTGCAGCAGATGCAGCCATTGGCGAGCTCGACGACGTTTTCCTCCGGGCAGCTCTCGATACCGCAGCCGCGCAGGATCTCGCCGTCGATGCCGACATCGCCGAACTCGTTGACGATGACCGCAAGGCGCTTGCCCTTCGCGTTCTCCAGCACGTGCCGGATCAGGGTCGTCTTGCCCGAGCCGAGAAAGCCGGTGACGACCGTGCAGGGCACGCGGGTGAGGACGAGCGGGGCGGCGGGTGTATCGGACATGAGCACGGCTCTCCAGCGGCCAGGGAAGTACGACAGGACTGGGGCGCGCCGGCCATGGGCCGTGCCGCGTGGCGCGGCGGGACCCAAGCGGGGCGGCCCTCAAAGCCGCCCGTCCGCACGTACAGGGCACCCCGCCCGGCGCGCGACCGGATCGACGGCAGGTCTCCTGGCTCGCGGGTCACGGCCTTCGCGCCGCCTTCCCGGACGTTGCCGTCCAGTGGCGATGGCGCCGGCTCGCCGCTCACAGTTGCGGGGGCAGCCGCGGATTTGGGGCCAGCCGCCCCGCACCGCATTCCCTCTTCGTCCCTCCTTGCGGAAGGAACCGTCGATCGCGCCCACTAAAGGAGCGCCCCCGGCGAAAGTCAACGCGCGAGGACGACCACTGTCCCCAACCCCGCGATGCACCATTGCCGGGGCTGCGGGGTCCTCTATAGTGGCGCGATGTCGTCGGTTCCCGTGATGCGCACGGGACGCAAGACGGGAACGCGGTGAGCCGGCTGCCCTTCAGGCACAGGCGAAACCGTGGCTGCCCCCGCAACTGTGAGCGGTGAGCCCTCCTCCGAACGCCACTGGCCTCGTGCCGGGAAGGCGGGGGACGGGCGAGGACCCGCGAGCCAGGAGACCGGCCGTCGACGCAACACCAGCCGGCCCTCGGGTGGAGGGCCAGGAGACGACCCGATGAACACCGCCTCGCCGAACCTTTCGGCTCCGTCCCATTCCGCCGGCGTCGTCCACGCGACACCAGCCGCGCGCGCCCTCGCCGTCTCGATCGCCGCGCTGCTCGGCGTGTTCGTGATCGGCGGCGTCGGCTTCTCGCACATCAGCGCGATGCACAACGCCTCGCATGACGTGCGCCACGCCAATGCCTTCCCCTGCCACTGACGCGCGGGGAAAACGATCATGAACGGACTTGGCCCTCTCCTGAGGACGATCCTCTTCGTCGCCGCGCTCTCGGGCATCGGCGCCGGCGCGGTCACCGCCGCGATCCATCTCAACTCCACCGCCCAGCTCATCCTCAAGGCCGAGGTCTATGAGGAAGCGGAGGCCGCCGCGGCGCCCGCGCCGGCCACCGAGCAGGCCACTCCTGCGGCCGAAGCCCCCCATGACCATGCGGTGCATGCCCATGATGAGGAAGAATGGGAGCCGGCGGCCGGCTTCCAGCGCAACGGTCTCACCGTGCTCTTCACCATCCTCACCGGCTTCGGCTTCGCCCTGCTGCTGGTGGCGGCGAGCGAGCTGAAGGGCGGACTCACCTCCTGGCGCGAAGGCATCCTGTGGGGCTTCGCCGGCTTTGCGGTGTTCACGCTTGCCCCCGGCCTCGGCCTGCCGCCGGAACTGCCCGCCATGCCGGCGGCGGACCTGATGGAACGGCAGATCTGGTGGACGGCCACCGCCGCGGCCACCGCCATCGGCCTCGCCTTGATGATCTATGGCCGCTCGCCGCTCTTCGCCGCACTCGGCGTGCTTCTGATCGCCGCCCCGCAGGTGATCGGCGCACCGCAGCCGCCGAGCTACGAAACCCCGATCCCGGAGAGCCTGCACCACAGCTTCGTGGTCGCCAGCATCCTGGCGAGCTTCGTGTTCTGGGTGCTGATCGGCGGCTTCGCCGGCTGGCTGCGACCGCGCATCGGCGCCCAGCAGGCGCTGGCGCCCGTGGCGCAGGCTGCGTGACGCCCATGTCCGGGAGGGTGATCCGCGCGTGAGCCTCACCCTCGTCCTCGGCGGCGCCCGCTCCGGCAAGAGCCGGCACGCCGAGCACCTCATCGAAGCCCAGCCTGCACCGTGGTGCTACCTCGCCACGGCGCAGGCCTATGATGCCGAGATGACCGACCGCATCGCCCTGCATCGCAGCCGGCGCGGTGCGGGCTGGGAGACCATCGACGCCCCTCACCACCTCGCCGCCGCGCTGCGCACCGTTCCGCCCGGCCGGCCGGTGCTGATCGACTGCCTCACCTTATGGCTCGCCAACCGCATGCTGGCGGAGGCCGATCTCGACATGGAGGGAGCGGTGCTCACCACGGCCCTGCTCGGGCACGACGGCGAGATCGTCATCGTGTCGAACGAGGTCGGGCTGTCCATCGTACCGGAGAACGCACTGGCCCGCCGCTTCCGCGATGCGCAAGGCCGGCTGAACCAGCGCATCGCCGAGATTGCCGATCGCGTGCTCTTCATGGTCGCCGGCCTGCCGATGACCGTGAAGGACGAGCGCGGCCGCTGAGCCGCGGAGGCTCGGGAGAAACGCCATGACCGAGCAGACCAACCAGACCGATACACCGGGCGCGAAGCCTGACCTCTCCTCCGAAGAGGCCACCCGCCACCGGGCGAAGATGGAGAAGCGCAAGGCCGTCCAGGACGCCGAGGTCGCCGGCAAGACCATCGAGAAGGGCCTGCTGATGGTCCACACCGGGCCGGGCAAGGGCAAGTCCACCGCCGCCTTCGGCCTCGCGCTGCGCACGCTCGGCAGCGGCGGGCGGGTCGGCGTGGTGCAGTTCATCAAGGGTGCCTGGCATTCCGCCGAGCGCGACGCCTTCGCCGCCTTTGGCGAGCGCGTGGTGTGGCATTCCATGGGCGATGGCTTCACCTGGGAGACGCAGGACCTCGCCCGTGACAAGGCAAGCGCCCGCCGGGCGTGGGACAAGGCTTTGGAGCTGATGGCAGACCCCGCCATCACGCTGCTGGTTCTGGACGAACTCAATATTGCGCTGCGCTATGATTATCTTCCCGAAGCCGAGGTCGTGGCCGCGCTGGCAAACCGCCGGGATGGGCTGCACGTCGTGGTCACCGGACGGAATGCCCGGCCGTCTCTGGTCGCGGCCGCCGACCTCGTGACCGAAATGGGACTGGTGAAGCATCATTTCGCCGCCGGGGTGAAAGCGCAGAAGGGCATCGAGTTCTGATGCGCCCGCCCGGCTCATCGGCCGCGAAATTCATCGGGCTCACCTCTCGTCAAGCCGGGCTCCCATACCCATGTGCAATGCGGCACGCATTGGAGGGCGTCCGCGATGAAATCCACGCCTGTCGCCTATCTGTTCTGGATCTTCGGCCTGTTCGGCATCTGCGGCATTCACCGCTTCTATACCGGGCGCTACTGGAGCGGCGCGCTGTGGCTGATCACCGTCGGCCTGCTCGGCATCGGGCAGATCATCGACCTCTTCCTTATTCCCGGCATGGTGCGGGAATCCAATCTGGAAGAACGTGTCGGCCGCATGGAGGCGATCACCGGCCGGCGTTTCTGACGCCCCCGCCCGGAAGCGCGCGCGCATGACCGCGCGCGCACTGATGTTTCAGGGCACCGGCTCGGATGTCGGCAAGTCGCTCGTCGTCGCCGGCCTCGCCCGAGCCTTCACCCGCTCTGGCCTGCGGGTGCGCCCCTTCAAGCCGCAGAACATGTCGAACAACGCCGCCGTCACGGAAGACGGCGGCGAGATCGGTCGTGCGCAGGCCCTGCAGGCGCGCGCGGCGGGGGTGGCGCCGTCCGTCCACATGAACCCGATCCTGCTGAAACCGCAGAGCGATGTCGGCGCGCAGATCGTGGTGCAGGGCCGCGTCCACGCCACGGCGAAGGCCAGCGCCTATCAGGCGATCAAGCCCACCCTCATGCCTTTCGTGCTGGAAAGCTTCCGCTGTCTCGGCGACGAAGCGGACCTCGTTCTGGTGGAAGGCGCCGGCTCGGCTTCGGAGATCAACCTGCGCGCCGGCGACATCGCCAATATGGGGTTCGCCCGCGCCGCCGGGGTGCCGGTGGTGCTGATCGGCGATATCGACCGCGGTGGTGTGATCGCGAGCCTCGTCGGCACGAAAATGGTACTGCCGCCCGAGGATGCGGCGATGATCCGCGGCTTCCTCGTCAACCGCTTCCGCGGCGATCCCGCGCTGTTCGCCACCGGCATGGCGGAAATCGCAAGCCGCACCGGCTGGGCGGCGCTCGGCCTCATCCCCTTCCTGCCCGCCGCCGCCCGTCTTCCGGCGGAGGATGCGCTCGGCCTGGACGGGCCACGCCCCGCAAAGCTCGATGCGCGCCTCAGGATCGCGGTGCCGATCCTGCCGCGCATCGCCAATTTCGACGATCTCGATCCTCTCGACGCCGAATCTTCGGTCGAGGTGCTGCGCATCCGCCCCGGCACGCCGCTGCCCGGCGATGCCGACCTCGTCATCCTGCCCGGCTCCAAGACCACGATCCCGGACCTCGCCGCCTTCCGCGCCGAGGGTTGGGACATCGACCTCGCGGCCCATGTCCGGCGCGGCGGGCGGGTGCTGGGCCTGTGCGGCGGCTATCAGATGCTCGGCCGCTCCATCGCCGACCCGGAAGGCATCGAGGGTCACGCCGGCACCGTTCCCGGCCTCGGCCTGCTCGACGTCGAGACCGTGCTTTCAGGCGTCAAGCGCCTCGTGCCGATCGCCGGCATCACCTTCGACGGCAGGCCCTTCCGGGCTTACGAGATGCATATGGGCGTCACCACCGGCCCCGGCCGCGCCCGCCCCTTCGCCCGTATCAAGGGCGAGGGAGAGGAAGGCGCCGTGTCCCCTGACGGGCGCATCATCGGGACCTACGCACACGGCCTGTTCACCGATGATGCCCAGCGCTCCGCCTGGCTGCGGCGGCTCGGTGCCGGGCCAAGCGGGCTGGACTACGAGGCCGACGTCGAAGATGCGCTCGACGCCCTGGCCGACCATCTCGCCGCGCATCTTGACCTTGACCGGCTGCTCGCCCTTGCTGCCCCGATCAGGGCATGAAGAACTGGAACGCCGCGCCGGTGCACACCAGCAGCACAAGCAGCGCGTCGGCCACCGTGTAGAGCCGGAGCGCGCGGCGGATGTCGCGGGCGGACAGCTCGCGCCGCCCGTCGCGGTTCATGTACCGATAGTCGATCATCTCGCCGTGATAGGCGCGCGGCCCGGCGATCGCGATGCCGAGCGCGCCCGCCATCGCCGCCTCCGGCCAGCCGGCATTGGGCGAACGGTGGAAGCGGGCATCCTGCCGGATCGCCTTGATCGCCCCCCGCGCCGAACAACCCGGCATCAGCGCTGCCGCCAGCACGATCAGTCCGCCGGACAGGCGCGAACACGGCAAATTCACCAGATCGTCGAACCGCGCCGCCGCCCAGCCGAACTGCAGGTGCCGCGCCGTCTTGTGGCCGATCATGCTGTCGGCGGTGTTCACGGTCTTGTAGAGCGCGCCGCCGGTGAGCCCGCCGGCCAGCAGCCAGAAGGCCGGCGCCACCACCGCATCGGAAAAGTTCTCGGCGAGGCTCTCGATCGCCGCGCGCGCCACCCCGCTCTGGTCGAGCGCCTCCGGGTCGCGCCCGACGATGTGCGACACCGCCTCGCGCCCGGCGGGCACGCTGGTCTGCAACGCCTCGGCGACGCGGCGGACATATTCGTGCAGCGAGCGCTGGGCGATCAGCGAGGAGGCGAGTATCGCCACGACGACGATGCCGAGGGGCAGCGTCATCAGCCCCCATTCCAGCGCATGGACCGGCACGCCCACCAGCGCCAGCAGCAGGACGAGCGACAGGATGCCGGTCGCCCGGCGCAGCCTCGGCCCTCCCCGCTCGTCGTTCAGATGGCGATCGAGAAAGCCGATCAGCGCCCCCACCCACATCACCGGATGGCCGATGCGGGCGACCAGCCATTGAGGATAAGGCAGCGCCGCCTCGAACAGCAGGGCAAGAGCGGTTAAACCGAAGGCAAGCTCGACGGGCATGCGGCCGATTCGCGTGAGAGACGGATGGACGCACCATTTCCGCACGACGGGCTCTCGGCAAGGGGTTCGTCGGCGTCGACGGGCTCGTCGGGCACCGAGCGGTTCGTCGGACGTCAGGATGCGGAGCACGGAACACGGGATGAACGAGCACACGCCGCCGCCTTCAGCCAGCCCCCCCGCGACCGCTCTGCCCGCGCAGATCGAAACGCGCAAGCGCGCCGTGCTGAAGGACGTGTTCGGCTTCGACCGTTTCCGCCCCGGCCAGCAGGAGGTGGTGGATGCCGTTCTCGCCGGCACCCCGACGCTCGCGGTAATGCCGACGGGTGCCGGCAAGTCGTTGTGCTACCAGCTTCCGGCGCTCGTGCTCGGCGGGCTCTCCATCGTCGTCTCTCCCCTCATCGCGCTGATGGACGACCAGGTCGCCGCGCTGAAGCTGGAAGGCGTCGCGGCGGAGGCAATCCATTCCGGCCGCTCGCGCGAGGACAATGTCGCAGCGTGGCGGCGGGTCACTTCGGGAGAGACGCGCCTGCTCTACATGGCGCCGGAGCGGCTGCTGACCGAGCGGATGATGTCCGCCCTCTTGCGGCTGAAGCTCGGCCTCATCGCCATCGACGAGGCGCACTGCATCTCGCAATGGGGCCACTCGTTCCGCGCCGAATATCTGGGCCTCGGCCGGTTGCGCGAGGCTTTCCCGGATGTGCCGCTGGTCGCTCTCACCGCCACCGCCGATCTCGGGACCCGCACCGACATCGTGGACCGGCTGTTCGGCGGCAGCGCGAAGGTGTTCATCTCCGGCTTCGACCGGCCGAACATCTTCATCGGCGTCGAGGAGAAGCGCCGGCCGGCCGAGCAGATCGAACGCTTCGTGCGCGAGCGCGCGGGCAGCGCCGGCATCGTCTACCGGATCTCGCGCAAGAAGGTGGAGGAGACCGCCAGCGCCCTCTGCGCCGCCGGCATCCGCGCTTTGCCCTACCACGCTGGCATGAGCATCGAGGCGCGGCAGGCCAATCAGGAGGCCTTCCTGGCCGAACCCGGCATCGTGATGGTGGCGACGGTGGCCTTCGGCATGGGCATCGACAAGTCGGATGTGCGCTACGTCATCCACGGCGATGCTCCCGGCACGCTGGAGGCCTATTATCAGGAGATCGGCCGCGCCGGGCGCGACGGCCAACCCTCCGAAGCACTGCTGCTCTACGGGCTGGAGGACATCCAGACCCGCCGCCGCTTCATCGAGGAGGAGGCCTCCGAGCCGGAGCGCAAGCGGGTGGAGGCGCGCCGGCTCGATTCGATGGTCGGCTTCTGCGAGGCGGTGACCTGCCGGCGGGCGGTGCTGCTCGGCTATTTCGGCGAGCGCGCCGGGCCCTGCGGCCATTGCGACGTGTGCCGCAACCCGCCCCGCGTGGTCGACGCCTCGAAATCCGCCCAGCTCGCGCTCCGCATCGCCCGCGCCACCGGCGAGCGGTTCGGCGCCGCCTATCTCGCCTCCGTCCTCACCGGGCAGGTGAACGAGCAGGTGACGAGCCGGGGACACGACCGGCTGGCCGAATTCGGCACCGGGGCCGACCGGCCTGTGGGCGAATGGCGCGCGCTACTGCGACAGCTCGTCGCCACCCATGCGCTGCATGCCGATGCGGAACGGTTCGGCGCGCTGACCCTCACCGAGGCCGGCCGGTCGATCCTGCGCGGCGAGCGTCCCTTCACCGCACGCGCCCCTGCGGAGCGGCGTCGCGAGCGCGGGCCGGCCGCCCCGCGCGGGCCGGAACTTGCCCCGGCGGAGGCAGAACTTCTGAGCCGCCTCAAGGCGTTGCGCCGCACATTGGCGGCTGATCGGAATGTACCGGCCTATGTGATCTTCGCCGATCGCACGCTGGAGGAGATGGCGGTGGAGCACCCGCGCACGCGCAGCGAACTGGCCGCCATCCGCGGCGTCGGCGCCGCCAAGCTCGCCGCGTTCGGCGCCGAATTCCTCGCCGTGCTCAAGGGGTGAGGCCGAACGCCTCACCCAGCGGCACCGTCGAAAGGCGGCTTCACGGATCGGGCGAGGCCTGCTTATCTTGGGATCGAACGGGCTGCAAAAGCCCGTCTGAACGCGTTTTCGGGATGGAAACCATGAATCTGAGCCTGCTTTCGGTCGCCGCTGCGGCCGCTGTCGCCATGGTCGGCTTCACTTCGGCCGCCAATGCCCATGGCCCAACCCGCCAGAAGGTCAGCGAGACCATCGAGATCAACGCGCCCGCCGACAAGGTGTGGGCGGTGGTCTCGAACTTCCAGGACGGCGGCTGGATTCCGATCGTCGCCAAGACCGAAGGCACGGGCGGCAATGCTCCCGGCGCCAAGCGCACCCTGACGCTCAAGAACGGCGCCACCGTGGACGAGGAGGTCGCCAAGCTCGAGCCGGAAAAGATGACCCTCATGTACCGGATCGACAAGGTCGACGTGAAGGTGCTGCCGGTGAACAACTACTCGTCCTGGCTGATCGTCACGCCGGAAGACGGCGGCAAGTCCAAGGTCGAGTGGCGCGGCGCCTTCTATCGCGGCTACGAGAACAACGATCCGCCGCCGGAGCTGAGCGACGAAGCGGCCATCAAGGCGGTGACCGGACTCTACAAGATGGGCCTCGACGGCCTGAAGAAGAAGATCGAAGGCACCAACTGAGCCGCGACAGGCTCGGCATGTGCAGGATCGCGTATCCGCGGAAAGCGGAGCCGGCCGCAAAGGGCCGGCTTCGTCATGTCGCGCTATGCGCGATCTTCGCCCTGTGCTGCGCCCCGCTTGCGCGGGCGGACGAGGCCTTCATCACCTCGCAGCCGGCGGACGCGCTGTCGATCGTCGATCTGAAGACCCGCGCCATCGTTAGCCGCCTCACGATCCCCGACAAGCCGGCCGGCATCGCGGTGTCGCCGGACGGAAGGCGAGCGTTCGTCACCAGCCCGGACGGCAAGGCCCTCACCATCGTCGATGCCGCCGCGCGCCGCATCGAGCGGCGGGTGGATGTCGGCGGCGGTCCGCTGGGCGTGGCGGTCCATCCCTCCGGCTCGCCGGCCTATGTGGCCGACTGGTACGAACATCAGGTGATCGCGGTGGAGGCCGATACCGGTGCCATCGCCGGAAAGGTGAAGACCGGCAACTCCCCCTCCGGCCTCGCCCTCACCCCGGACGGGGCGCTGCTGGTGTCGGCGGACCGTGATTCCGACGAGATCAGCCTCATCGACACGAAGACCCTCACCCGCATCGCCACCGTGCCGACCGGGCACAAGCCCTTCGGCGTGACCATCGACGATGCCGGCGCCCGCGCTTATGTCGCCAATGTCGCCTCGAGCGACATCACGGTGGTGGATCTCGCCGCGCGCACCGTGCTGGCCACGGTGAAGGTCGGCGAGCGGCCCTATGCGGTGGCGCTGGCGCGCGGCCTCGCCTTCACCACCGACCAGTATGCGAGCACGGTGACCGCCTTCGACACCGCCACCTTCGAGAAAAAGGCCAGCATCGCCGTCGGCGACTATCCGGAAGGCATCGCCGCGGCCCGCGACGGCAGCGAGGTCTATGTCGCGAGCTGGGAGGCCAACACACTGAGCGTCATCGACACCGCCACGCTCAAGGTGGTGAAGGAGATCGCCATGCCCGACGGCCCGCGCGCCTTCGGCAGCTTCCTGCGGCGCGCCGACTGACGATTGGAACGTCGTCATGTTTTCGCTCAGGCCCATCGGCTAGAGCATTTTCGGGCGAAGCGGATACCGGTTCGCGTGAGGAAAATGCGACCAGTCAATACGCTGGAGCCATTCATCGACTTCGTGAAACGATGGATGGCTCCAGCCTTGCCGCAGGCACGGAGACGGCGATGGACGAAGCATTCTGGCAGGGCAAATGGCAGCGCGGCGAGATCGGCTTTCACGCCGCCGCGCCCAACCCGCTGCTGACCCGCAACCTTCCCGCGCTCGGCCTCGCCCCCGGCGCCCGGCTGTTCCTGCCGTTGTGCGGCAAGAGCCTCGACATCCACTGGCTGCTGGCGCAGGGCCATGCGGTCGCGGGCGCCGAGCTGAGCCGGCTCGCCGTCGAGCAGCTCTTCTCGGAACTCGGCGTCGAGCCGACCATCCGCGCCGCCGGCACGCTGGAGCGCTTCGAGGCGGAGGGGCTGACCATCTTCGTCGGCAACATCTTCGATCTCGACGCCGCGCGGCTGGAGCCGGTGGACGCCATCTATGACCGCGCAGCGCTGGTCGCGCTGCCGGAGACACTGCGCACGCTCTACGCCGCGCATCTCGTCGCACTGACCGGCGGCGCGGCGCAAATGCTCGTGACCTATCAATACGACCAGAGCCGGATGAGCGGCCCGCCCTTCTCGGTTGGTCCCGCCGAGGTCGGCCGGCACTACGACGCCCTTTATCGCCTTACCCTTCTGGAGGAGGCGCAGGTCGAGGGCGGACTGCGAGGTGAGCCGGCGCGGGAAAGCGTCTGGCACCTCGCCCCGCGGTGAGGCGGGCCTCGCACGGCGTCGCCGTTCCCCGTCGATATCCCGGCCGAAGCGACGCGCCGAGCCGGGATCGCCGGACAGGAGGGTGTCCTGCGCATGCGCGATCCCGGATCGTCCTGCGCCGGTCCGGAATGACGGGAGCAGAAAGACGTGATGGCGACGTAAAGGCGTGGATGCCTGGCCTGTGCGGGCCGGACCCGAACGCCCTGCCTCAGATCGCGTAGTCGCCCGGCTGATGGGGCGGCGGCGGGCGGCAGTCCACGCCCTCCCCTCCGGAGGCGAAGAGCCGCGCGCGATCCAGCCGCACCGCGACCTTCTCGCCCACCGGCACCCGCACCGTGGGGGCGATGTCCGCTTCGAACAGGCCGCTGCCGACCTCCAGCTCCACCCGGCGGATGGCGCCGTGGCGGCGAAAGCCCCGCACCCGGCCCTTCAGCCCCGGCGTGCCCGGCAGGCCGAGCGAGATGTCGTGCGGACGCACATAGACGAGGCCCGGCCCATCCGGCACCGGCTTTGTCGCGGCAGCGATGGCGGTATCGCCGGCGACCGCGATGCCGTCCTTCACGTCCACCTCGATGCGGCTCGATTCGCCCATGAAGCCGAACACCGCGGCGCTGGCCGGGCGGTCATAGACGTCGTCGGGGGTGCCGACCTGCTCGATCCGTCCCTTGCCCATCACCACGACCCGGTCGGCGAGTTCCAGCGCCTCCTCCTGGTCGTGGGTGACGAACAGGGTGGTGTGGCCGGTGCGCTCGTGCAGCTCGCGCAGCCAGCGGCGAAGCTCCTTGCGCACCAGCGCGTCGAGCGCGCCGAAAGGCTCGTCCAGCAGCAGCACCTTGGGCTCGATGGCGAGCGCGCGGGCCAGCGCGACGCGCTGGCGCTGGCCGCCGGAAAGCTGCGCGGGAAAGCGCCCGCCATAGCCGTCGAGCTGCACCAATGACAGCAGGTCGGCAACCCGCGAACGGATCTGCGCATCGGAGGGCCGCTCGGCGCGCGGGCGCGAGCGCAGGCCGAAGGCGATGTTCTCGGCCACGCTCATATGGCGGAACAGCGCGTAGTTCTGAAACACGAAGCCGATGCCGCGCCGGCGCACCGGCACCGAAAGCGCATCCGCCCCGTCGAACAATACGCGGCCATGGCTGGGCTGTTCGAGGCCGGCGACGATGCGCAGCAGCGTCGTCTTGCCGGAACCCGAGGGGCCGAGCAGCGCCACCAGCTCGCTCTTGGCGATGTCGAGCGACACGTCGTCCAGCGCCGCGGGGCCGGAACCGCCGAAACTCTTGCCCACCTTGTCGATCGTGACCGCGACCGTCATGTCAGAAATTACTCGTCGTTTATGTAAGAACAGTATTTAACCAGAACATATCTGAAAAATTCGCCCTGTGAAGGTGCGCGGGCGCCCCGCGGCGAGGAAAGCACAGCGGGCATAGGCCCGCCACCTTGCTGCCGCTCGCCGCGCCGCCTAAACAACCGCGAAACCGCAGATGACACCCACCGGCCGCCTCATGACCCAAGCCAGCACCGTCCTCCTCGATCTCGACGGCTACACCACCGTGCCACCCGGCAAGATCGCCTGCATCGTCACCTTCCTGGAGATGACCGCGCGCCCGGCGCCGCTGCCCGAGCGCGGCACGGACGGCTTCACGCTGGATCGGGTCGAGGCGCCGGATCCCGGCTGGTACCGCGCCTTGTTCCGCCGCATCGGCGAGGACTGGCTCTGGTTCTCGCGGCTGCGCATGAACGACGCGGCGCTTTGCGCCATCATCGGACACCCCGATGTCGGCGTGCATGTGCTGCGCCGCGCGGGCGCGGATCTCGGGCTGGTGGAGCTGGATTTCCGGGTGCCGGGCGAGGTCGAGCTGGCCTTTGTCGGGCTGGTGCCGGAGCTGGTCGGCTCAGGCGCCGGACGCTTCCTGATGAATCGCGCGCTGGATCTGGCCTTCGCCAGCCGGCCGGAGCGGGTGCAGCCCAAGCGGGTGCATGTGCACACCTGCACGCTGGACCACCCGGGCGCCCTGCCCTTCTATATCAAGGCCGGCTTCCGGCCGGTGGGGCGGGCTGTCGAGATCGCCGACGATCCCCGCGCCGGGGGTGTGCTGGCGCCGGATGCGGCCCGGCATTTTCCCATGCTGACGGCAGAATGAGCCCGCACCGCCCTCAGGCGGACAGCGCCGGCCGGCCGCGCGGGCGCTGGGAAGCGCGGGCGGCGAGGTCCATCGTGTCGGCGGCGCGCTCGCCCAGCGTCTCGATCTTCTTCAGCTCTTCCAGCGCCGCCTCATAGGCGGCGCGGGCGTCGTCGAGCTGCTGCTTCAATTCGTCGGCGGAGGCGCGCAGATTGTCGCGACGCCCGGCGGCGGCACGGGCATAGGTCGGATAGGCGAAATGCGTCGGGTCGCTGATGCCGGCGCGTTGGTGCTCGACGGCGATTTCCCGGTCGAGATCGTGGGCCATGCGCTCGAATTCGGCGATCATGGTCTCGATCTGCAGGAACTGCCGGCGCTTTTCCTCGGTCTGGAAACGCTTCAGCCGCACGACGGTGTCACGGGACTTCATCGACACGATACTCCGCTCTCACGCGGGCGCCCCTCAACGGTCGGCGCCCCGGCCAGACCCACATTCCCCGGCCGGCAAAAGCATGATGACGCGGAGTCATTGCCGGTTCCTTACCCGGCCCGGAAGGGTGCCGCGCCATACCGGGATAGGGTTTCCCCGGGCGGCGCGACGCTCCGACGCACGCTCGCGCATCCAGCGCGTGACGCTGCGGCCGGCGGCACAAGGAAAATCACCGCGTTAAGCCTCATCCACAGCCTTGGAAACGATTTGTTTACCGGCTCCGTTAATGATCGGCACACCGTCCGGTAACGAAGGGCTCTGCCATGAAAAGCGGAGTCCCTGGATTCACTTAGACGCACGTCTTCACATCCTGAACCAAGCTCTGGTGTTTCGAATTTCGATGAGACTCCAGGCCATTGCGGCAAGACTCGTACACACCCTGTCTTTCTGCTTGTGCCCGGGAATCGAGTTTTGTTAACCCTATTGGCATGGATGTCGAATCGGTGTGCGTGCCGGGCGCGGGGCTCAAGTCAAGCCCGGTCGCGAAGGCCGGTTGCGACCGCCCCTGGGGGCCGTGGCGAGGGAAGGGGATTGGAATGCGCGTCTTGCTCATCGAGGACGACCGCGCGACCGCGCAGAGCATCGAGCTGATGCTCAAATCCGAGAGCTTCAACATCTACACGACCGACCTCGGCGAAGAGGGCGTCGATCTCGGCAAGCTCTACGATTACGACATCATCCTGCTCGACCTGAACCTTCCGGACATGTCGGGCTACGACGTGCTGAAGGGCCTCCGGGTCGCCAAGGTGAAGACCCCGATCCTCATCCTCTCCGGCCTCGCCGGCATCGAGGACAAGGTAAAGGGCCTCGGCTTCGGCGCCGACGACTATCTCACCAAGCCGTTCCACAAGGACGAGCTGGTGGCGCGCATCCACGCCATCGTGCGTCGCTCCAAGGGCCACGCGCAGTCGGTCATCACCACCGGCGACCTCGTGGTCAATCTCGACACGAAGACGGTCGAAGTCGGCGGGGCGCGCGTGCACCTCACCGGCAAGGAGTACCAGATGCTGGAGCTCCTCTCCCTGCGCAAGGGCACCACGCTGACCAAGGAGATGTTCCTCAACCATCTCTATGGCGGCATGGACGAGCCTGAGCTGAAGATCATCGACGTCTTCATCTGCAAGCTCCGCAAGAAGCTCGCCAATGCCTCCGACGGGCGCAATTACATCGAGACCGTGTGGGGCCGCGGCTATGTGCTGCGCGAGCCCAACGAAGTGATGGAACTGGCGGCGGGCTGATCCGCCGCTCCCGGGAGGCATCGAAACGCGCGAGACGATCTGCGCGAGACGCCTCGCTGCGCGACCAAATGCACACGACCATCCGCCTGGCCGCATTCGATGACCCCGCCCGCTGGCGGGGTTTTCGCGTTTCGCCAATCCACCGGACAGCGCCTCCCGTCAGCGCCGGCCGCGCACCAGCAGCGCCTGCAGAGGCAGATCGACCGGCTCCGGGCCGAACCGGCGCAGCAGCGCGTCGGCAACCCGCGCCGTCACCTCCCCCAGCCGGCCCGGCGCCCGCTGCTCGATTTCCGCACGCAGCGGCGTGCCTTGGCAGAAGGCCGCGGCCACCTCCGGCAGCGCGGCCGCATGGGCCGTCCCCGTCACCACCTCGGCGGCGAACGTCGCGAAGCCCGCCTCCGCCATCTCGGCCCGCAGCCGATCGAGGCTGGAATGGCCATGAGGCGTACGGGCGAGGAAAAGCGGCGGGTCGTCCGGAAATTCCGCCGCCAGCGCCTGCGTCACCGCCGCGGCGGGCAGGTTGGTGGCGATCGTGTCCCACACGGAGAGCAGCAGCGTTCCGCCCGGCACCAGCACCCGCCGCGCCTCGGCAAGCCCCCTCACCCGATCGGGAAAGAACATCAGCCCAAAGGCGCAGACCACAGCGTCGAAGCCGGCCTCCGCGAAAGGCAGCGCCAGCGCGTCCGCCTGCTGCCAGCTTATGCATGGCTCCGGCGCGACACGGGCGCCCACCTCCAGCATGGCAGGATTGAGATCGGTCGCGACGATGCGCGCATCCTGCGCCAGCACGGCGGCCATGCGGCGGGTGACGGCGCCGGTGCCGGCGGCGGTTTCCAGCAGCCGGCGCGGGGCCAGCTCTGCCACGCGCGCGGCCAGGACCTCGGCATAGGGCGCGAAGATCAGCGGCACCATCAGCCGCTCATAAAGCTCGGGAACCGCACCGGCGAAAACCCGGTCGCCGGCGGGTTCCGGCCTGTCGTCGCTCGCGGACATGGCTGCCACCTCCGGCCGGGGCCGGACGCATCCTAGCTCAAACTCCGCAACCGCACAGGCCCGCGGTTGCGACAGGGCCGGTCTTTCCGAACGGCCCTGCCGCGGGCGACGCTACTGGCCGTTCTTCTGCAGCCACGCCTGCATGAACGCGATCTCGCGCTCCTGCGCCGCGATGATGTCCTCGGCCAGCTTCCTGAGTTCGGGATCCTTGCCGTATTGCAGCTCGACCTTCGCCATCTCCACCGCGCCCTCGTGGTGCGGGATCATGCTGCGTACGAAGTCGACATCGGCATTGCCGGTCATGTGCATGGACATCGCCTTGTGCATGCGCTCATTGACGGCCATGTAGGCCTGCGAGGATGCGGACATGTCGCCGGCCGCCGTCGTGCCCGGCATCTCGTGCTTGTGCTGCATGTTCATGGTCTCGGCGCCGGCGCCCGCCGTCAGGCCGAGGGTGAGCAGGCCGAAGGCGGCGGCGCGCAGCAGGGCGGACCGGGGGTTGAAAGACATCATGATGGTCTCCTGAAAGGGAATGTGGGGCGCACGGCATCAACCGCGCGGCGCAAGCATCGTTTCAGGCAGGTCTGGGCGGCGGCTCGGGCAGATCGACCGATCGGCCGATGAGGCTCGCCACCGGCATCGCGTCCCACGCCACGCGCACGCGGGCCGGCGGGGAGAGCGGCAGGTCGACCGGCGGGGCGGCGACGAGACAGGCCAGCGCGCAGCACAGATGCGGCGCCGGAAGCGCGCCGCCACGGTCGTCCTTCATGCCGCCATCCGTGGCGGCCACCATGCCCTCGTGGCACGGCATCGGGCCGATGGAATCCGAGGCTGCGGGGGATGCGCTCATCGTAGCGGCGATCAAAGGAGCCGGCAGCAGCGCCAGCACCGCGAGCAGGCCGAGCATGAGTCCCAGTCCGCGCAGCCATGCCGGCATGCGGCCCCGAAGGAGCCGCGACGGGTTGAGCAAGCTGGGACGGGCGATGCGGATCATGGCGGGAGGCTAGCACGGCCCGGGCCGGTGACGCGAGGCGGGCTGGCCGACGAGTTGTTGAAACGGTCAGGCCGCGCGGGTGCCGCGCAGCAGCGCCCGGACGAGGCCGCGCGTGTCGCCCGCCACCAGCACCGCGTCGAAGCCGGGCGGAACCACCGCGCCGGCACGGCGGGCGATACCGATCAGGCGCGGCCGGTCGGCGGGGGCGATGTCGCGGCTCGCCCCGCACAGCCGGTCGAGCGCCGCGCCATAGGCGTCGAGATCGACCAGCACGATGTCATAGCGCCGGCCGGAGAGCGTCGGCGCGCGCGGATCGTCCGCCAGCGACACCTCGTAGCCGAGTTCGCGCAGCGCGAGGCCCTGCCGCTCGCAGGCCTCGCCCGAGGGGGCGACGACGAGCGCGCGCAGCTTCTCGGCCGGCCTGGTGCGGGTGGCGGCGATGCCGATGGGCAGGTCGAGCAGGATGGCGCGGGTGCCTCCCGGCAGCACCGCCATGCCGGCGATCATTTCGCCGGCTGGCATATGGGCGGTCGCGACCGCGGCGGGGATGGGGAGCACCTCGGCGGTTTCGAGAATCGGTTCGGCGTCGAGCAGCACCGTGCCGCGCACGCGCCCGCCCTGCCCGATCAGCAGCAGCGCCCCGGCCCGCGGCGCCTCGCGCCGGGCCTGCCCCGGCCGAACCAGCCCGAGCCGGGCCGAGAGCCTCAGCAGGGCCAGCCCGGTCCCCTTCAGCGTGCCGGCCTCCGCCATCACGGCGAGGGAGTGCCAGCGCTCGCCGTCGACCGGCAGAAGCTCCACCACGTTCTCATAGGGCAGCGCGAAGCGCATGCCGTCGAGCGCGAAGACGAGGACCTCGGTGCGGTTGTTCTTCATGGGACGCCGGCGGTGATCGTTGCGGGACCGGCCCGCGACGAAAGGAATCGCCGGCCGGTTCCGTGACTGTGGCGGCCACGCGTTAACATGGCCTGAAACCGCGGGCGCAGGTTTGAACGACCCGGCGTTTTCGTCACGCCTTCGCCATTTTTTGCCGCTCGCCGCTCAGACCGTGCCGGGCTCACCGGCGACAGCGGCTTCGGCGGCCTTCTCGCCGGGTGCGGCAGTGATGACGACGCCGTCGCCCTCTCCCGTCATGGCGAGCGTGATCCCCATCCCCACCTCGCGGGCCAGCAGGCCGGTATAGTGCGGCTGCACGCCATGGGCGTCGATCGAGCCGCCCTCGGGCGCGCCGCCGGAGAGCAGCGTCTCCATGTGGTTCGGGATACGGGCATGCGAGCCGCGGGTGGTGATGATGAAGCGCGCCGTCTCGCCCTCGCCCTCGGCGTCCGCCGCGATGGTGCCGCCGCGCGGAATGGTCGCGCCGGCCACCATCAGCAGGTTCAGCAGCAGCTTCACCCGGTTCTTGGGCAGATAGGCCCGCGGCACGTGCCATTCCAGCGTGGTGCGGTCGTCCTGGATGAAGCCGCGCGCCACCTGCTCGGCATCGCCGGTGTCGATCTGCGCCCCGGCCGAACCGGCGGCGCCGAAGGCGAGGCGGGCGAATTGCAGCCGGGCCGAGGCCTGCCGCGCGCTCTTGGCGATGAGGTCCAGCGCGAAGGCCTTCATGCTGGCGTCGTTCTCGTCCTCCAGCACTTCCAGCCCGTTCACGATCGCGCCGACCGGGCTGATCACGTCGTGGCAGACGCGCGAGCACAGCAGCGCGGCGAGATCGAGCTTGTCGAGGTCGATGGCGGTCATGAAGGTCCGTCGCAAGTCTGGCGGCCCGGCACTCGTCAGGCGGGCGGCGTGGCGGAGAGGCGAACCGCAGGCGGCAGGGCATGCGGCTGGCGAACAGGCGCGAATCGCAGGGCGGAGCGTGCGGTTCGTATCGCGCGGTGATACACCGCCCTCGCGCGCCCGCCAACTCGCGGGGGCGCGAACGGCCTGTAGCTGCCCTCTCCGCCCGCCTATTTCCGCCTCCGCCCGCGCTTGCCGCCTCCCGGTCCCGATCGTCCGATCCCATATGTCCGATCCCATGCAGCCCCAGAATTCAGCCGCCCCCCGCTCAACCTCTCCCCGCTTTCCTGCCGAGGTGGTCGCACTCGCCGAGGCCGTGCTGGCCGCCGGCGCCGAGATCATGCGCATCCGCGCCGAGGGAATCCGCGCCGAGGCCAAGGCCGACCAGAGCCCGGTCACCGCGGCCGACCTCGCCGCCGAGGCGCTGCTGCGCGCGCGGCTCCACGATATCCTGCCCGGCGTGCCGGTGATTGCGGAGGAGGCCGTATCGCAGGGCCGCGGCGAAAGCCCGGCCGCGACCTTCCTGCTGGTCGATCCGCTGGACGGCACCCGCGAATTCGTCGCCGAGCGCGGCGAGTTCACGGTGAATGTCGGCCTGGTGGAAGACGGCGTGCCGACGCTGGGCCTCATCTATGCTCCGGCGATCGGTCGGCTGTTCGTCGGCAGCGCGGGCGGGCGGTTCGGCGCGCTGGGGGCCTTCACCGCCGAACGCACTCCCGGCGCCGCAGCCGATGCGGCCGGCTGGACGCGGATCGGCTGCCGCCCGCGCCCGGCCGAAGGGCTGGTGGCGGTGGCGAGCCGCTCGCATCTCGACCCGCACACCACCGCCCTGCTCGGCACTCTTCCGGTTGCCGAGCGCGTCTCCTGCGGCTCGGCGCTGAAATTCGGGCTGGTGGCGGAAGGCCGGGCCGATGTCTATCCGCGCCTGTCGCCGGTGATGGAATGGGACGTCGCCGCCGGCCATGCCCTGCTGCGCGCCGCCGGCGGCACCGTCACCCGCCCGGACGGATCGCCTTTGCCCTATGGCCGTAGCCAGGAGGGTTACCGCGTCCCCGGCTTCCTCGCCACCGGGCCGGGCATGGACTGAGGCGGGACGCGCGCCGGCAACGTGCGAACGCATACGCCGCGCGCCCGCTGCCGTCATGGCCGGCTCCGCCCGCCCGGCGTCTCTTCACGCGGAGGCGGCGGGCTCCGGCAGAACCACGCGGCGCTGGCGCGATGCGATCGAAGAACGGGCCCTTCACCGCTGCCCTCTCCCCGACCGGGAGAGGGAGCCCGCCAACCGGGTACGCATCGACCCGGCCGAAGCGCCGCTCCACAGTCACGCCGTTGAACGTCGCGCCGAGCGGGAGAGAAAGCGAACCACCCGGCGAGGCTTGGCCCGGCTCGGACGGAGCGCCGGACGCCAGGGGGCACGCCCCTTTTTGAACCTTTCCCCATGGTGAAGAGGTCGGCGCGCAGCGCCGGGTGAGGGGCGGAACGGTTCCGCGAACCGGGCCTGCCCTTTCCTTCCGGCTTTTTTCCTTCCGGCTCCTTCCCTTCAACAACGTCGCATCGCGTGCCCCGCCTCGCCAACGCGCTCCCGTTCCCATCCGGCATTGTCAGGCCCCAAGGATGGCGCAGTGACGGCGACCCCGCCGGACGCGGCTACCGCATGGGAGGCCCGAACCGCCCGAAATCTCCACCCCACGCCGCCTTGCGTCGCACAGGTGGGCATTCCTTAACGCTTCATGCCCTCTCATCCCCATTCATGCCCGGATTTGCTGCGCACGTGTTCCGGCGCGCAATTGCCGTGCTAAGTATCGTCCATTGCCCGACCCCGGTTCGCACCCGTCGCTGACGTCCCTCGAACGAACGCCCTCAAGCCCATTCGCGAGACCCACCATGCCGACCTTGCGCTCTCTCCTCGCCTGCCTCGCTCTTCTCATGCTGCCCCTTGCCGCCACGCCGGCGGCGGCCCAGCAGCAGCAGCAGACCGGCTCCTACTCCTCGGACGAGCTGATCACCAAGGGGCACGGTTTCTTCGGCGAGGTGTCGCGCGGGCTGGCGCTTTCCATCGAGAAGGCGGTGAGCCGTTGGGGCCAGCCGAACGGCTATATCCTCGGGCAGGAGGGTTCCGGCTCCTTCGTCGCAGGCCTGCGCTATGGCGAAGGCACGCTTTACACCCGCAATGCCGGCGACCTGAAGGTGTTCTGGCAGGGCCCCTCGCTCGGCTGGGACTTCGGCGGCGACGGCGCGCGGACCATGATCCTGGTCTACAACCTCAACTCCATCAACGACATCTTCCGTCGCTTCGGCGGGATTTCCGGCTCGGCCTATTTCGTCGCGGGCTTCGGCATGACGGCGCTCGCCTCCGACCCGATGGTGGTGGTGCCGATCCGCTCCGGCGTCGGCGTGCGCCTCGGCGCCAATGTCGGCTATCTGAAGTTCACGCCGCAGGCGACGTGGAACCCGTTCTGAGCCGGGCGGTGGGCTTTATTTCCAGCTATCCATCCCCGGCATGGGGGGCGTGCACGGCCATCGGCCAACAGGCATGGCACTTATGCACGGCCATCGGCCAACAGGCATGGCCGGCGCGGCACGGGAGCGATAAGCTCACCATGCGGGCGACGAGCCTTTTTCGGCAGGCGCCGGCCGCGGATGGATCGCGCTCCTCGATCCGAACACATGGGACGACGGCATGGTCGAGATGATCATGTATGCCGCGCTGGGTTTTCTGGCTGCGACGCTGCTGGCACTGCTGATTCTGCCGGCGGTGTGGCGGCGGGCGGTGCGGCTGACCACGCTGCGCATCGAGCGGGCCCTGCCGGTCTCGATGACGGAATTCCTTGCCGACAAGGACCAGTTGCGCGCCCAGTTCGCGGTTGCCGTGCGCCGGCTGGAGCTGAAGCTCGACGCGATGCAGGCCCAGCATGCCGAAGGCGAGGTCGAGCGCTCGCGCCATGTCGTGCGGATCGGCGAGCTGGACGCCGATCGTGCCGCCCTCTCCACCGAGCTTGCGGACCTCGAGGAGAGCCGGCGCGCCACCCTCGCGCGCGCCGAAGCCGCGGAAGCCGAGCGCGACGCCCATGAAGCCGCGCTCGCCGAAATGCGCGCCGGGCTCGAAACCGCGCAGGCCGAACTCGCCGAGAGCCGCAGCCGCACCGCCGAAGCCGACGGCATCGAGGAAAGCTGGCGCATCGAGAATGCCGCTGTCGCCACGCGCGCCGAAGGGCTCTCCCAGCGCGTCGGGGAGCTGGAGCGCACGGTTGCCCGCGACCTCGCCACGCTCACCCGGCTCGAGGAGACGCTCGCCGCCGAGCGCACGGCACGCGATGCCACCGAGGCCCGCCTCGCCGGCACCGAAACCGCGCTCGCCGCCGCCCGCGAGGAAGCCGCCGAACTCGCCCGCCGGCTCGGCGAGGCGCACCGCCAGCAGCAGGAGGAACGCGCGCCCGCCTTGCCCGATCCCATGGAATCGGCACGGTTGCGCGACACCATCGGCCACATCGCCGCCGAAGTCGCCCGCATGACCGCGACGCTGGAAGGCGAAGGCTCGCCGATCACCGCCATCCTCGACGGCGCCTCTCCGCCCCCCTCGGCCCGCAAGCGCGGACGCGGACGGGGCAAAACAGCGAACAGCGTGGCGGCGAATGGCGCGGCGGCGGACGCCACCACCGACCCGACGCAGGTTGCGCGTCCGTTGAACCTCGTCGAGCGCATCCGGGCTCTCCAGATCCGGGCGGCGCAGGGCATCCGGCCCCCGCATAACGTCGCGCTGCCGGACGAGCCGCATCGCCTCATGCCGCGCGAGGACGAGGCGGCGGCGCCGGCAAAGATGGACATGTGAGCGCCGGCCGGACCCCGGAACGCGGGTCCGCTATGGCTTGAGGCTGGTGCCGCCCGGCGGCACCGGCGTGGAAGGCGCCGAAGTCGGCGCGCCGGAGGGCCGCCCGGCCAGCTTAAGCGCCTCCAGCTCCTTGCGGGTCGAGGCCGAGAGACGGGCATCGCCGTCGGCGGACACGAAATCACCCGGCTGGTGCGGCACCACGGGCGTGCCCTGGAACACCATGGGTCCGGTCTCGGTCATCACATAATCGCCGGGCCGCAGCGTCGCATCCATGTCGACGTCGACGCTGGCGACGCCGAACGGGCTGGTGCCGGTGCACGTGCAGGCGGGATTCATCGCCGTGCGATAGGCGAAGGCTGCCGGCAGCGAGGCATAGGGCCGCCCGTCCGAACCACGCGCGCCGTCGATGCCCGCCTCGCGGCTGTACGACACATAGACCGCCGTTTCGGCCTGCGGGCAGAAGGCCTGGCAGCGCCCCTCGGCAGCTATTCGGGTGTCGCCGCTCACCGGCGTCAGCGGGAAATAGTGGCCGTCGCAGGTGCGCACGCAATAGGCGATGCCTCCGCCAATGCCGTTGGACACCGGCTGCGGTCCGTTGTCCGGCACCATGACCTGCGGCTGCGGCGCCTGCCCGGCGCCATAGCCGCTGGAATCGGGCGCCACCGCGCCATTGCCGCGCCCGAAGAAGCCGCCGCCGCGCGAATTCTCGCGCCGGTTGGGCACTTGCTGGGAACCGCCCGAATCGCCGCCACCACCGAACACGCCGCGCAGGAAATCGGTGAAGGGATTCTGCGCGAAAGCCGGTGCCGAAAGGCCGATCACCAGCCCCACCGCCATCACCGCCCCGATACGCCTTGCCGCCATGCTCATCAAATGTCCCATCCGGCTGCCGTTTCCCGGAGCATCCTGCGATCCGACCGGAAGCCCTCCGATCGTCCCTGACCGCGCTTTAGCCCAAATGCCCGGCGAGCACATCTCTCCCCCGCGCTCGCCGGCCCCGCGCCAAACGCCAACGCCGACCGGCGGCATTCGTTCGCCGTCACGTTCCGTCACGCTGCCCCGGCCCCGGAGTCCTGTCCACATTGCACTGCAGCGAACCTTCGGTTAGGTGTAGGTCATTCGTCAGGACCCGGTGCGATTCCGGGTGGCTCTTCCGGCCGCCGATCCGCCGGACAATGCATGTGCGCCCGTCCCGTCATCCGACACCGCCTCCGGCGGGCGCTCTGCCTTGCGATTTTCCCCGCACATGATCCACCGCTCCCGTTACGTTCGAGACTGGGTCTCGAACATCCGTGCCGATGTCCTCGCCGGCATCGTCGTCGCCCTCGCCCTGATCCCGGAGGCCATCGGCTTCACCGTCATCGCCGGGGTCGATCCAAAGGTCGGGCTCTATGCCTCCTTCGCCATCGCCTGCGTCTCCGCAATCCTCGGCGGCCGGCCGGGCATGATCTCGGCGGCCACCGCCGCGACCGCGGTCGTCATGGTCAGCTTGGTGCGCGACCACGGTGTACAATACCTCTTCGCCGCGACCGTGCTGATGGGCCTCATCCAGATCCTGGGCGGCGCCCTGCGGGTCGGGCGGCTGATGCGCTTCGTCTCGCGCTCGGTCATCACCGGCTTCGTCAACGCCCTCGCCATTCTCATCTTCCTGGCGCAGATGCCGGAACTCGTCGGCGTGCCGTTCGAGACCTATCCGATGATCGCCGCCGGCCTCGCGATCATCTATCTGTTCCCCCGCCTCACCCGCGCGGTACCCTCGCCGCTGGTCGCCATCGCCGCGCTCACCGCCTTCTGCTGGTGGAGCGGCCTGCATCCGCGCATGGTGGGCGATCTCGGCGCGCTGCCCTCCAGCCTGCCGCACTTCGCGTTGCCGGACGTGCCGTTCACGTTGGAGACGCTGAAGATCATCCTGCCCTATTCGATCACGCTCGCCGCGGTCGGCCTGCTGGAATCGCTGCTCACGGCGCAGATCGTCGACGACATGACCGACACCAGCAGCAGCAAGAGCCAGGAGTGTGTCGGACAGGGCGCCGGCAACATCGCCTCCGCGCTGATCGGCGGCATGGGCGGCTGCGCGATGATCGGGCAGTCGGTCATCAATGTCAGCTCCGGCGGGCGCGGCCGGCTCTCCACCTTCGTCGCCGGCGCGTTCCTTCTGTTCCTCATCCTGGTGCTGGACGATCTCGTGCGCATCATCCCCATGGCCGCCTTGGTCGCGGTGATGATCATGGTGTCGATCGGCACCTTTTCCTGGCGCTCGCTGATCGATCTACGCCGCAACCCCGCCTCGTCCTCGGTGGTCATGGTCGTCACCGTGGTCACGGTGGTCGCCACGCACAATCTTGCGCTGGGCGTGCTGGCCGGTGTGCTGCTGTCGGGCGTGTTCTTCGCCGGCAAGGTGGCCCGCCTCGTCGCCATCGAGCGCGACATCGACGAAGCGACGGAGCGCGTCGTCTTTCGCGTGCGCGGCCAGATCTTCTTCGCCTCGGCCGAACCCTTCCAGCGCGGCTTCGAGCTGGACGTGGAGCCGCGGGAGGTGCTGATCGACCTCACTCACGCCCATCTGTGGGACATCACCGCAGTCGGCGCGCTGGACAAGGCGGTGGAGCGCCTGCGCAAGGGCGGCGCGCGCGTCACGGTAGAAGGCCTGAACGAGGCCAGCGCCACCATGATCGACCGCTTCGCGGTGCACGACAAAGGCGTTGCGGGGGCCGGCCCGGGCCACTGAAGCGGCGCAGAGGACGAAACGGCGCGGGCGGGTGGACGGGTGACATCGCCGCCGGCCCGCGCGGCCGGTCACGGCATGGCCCTTCGCTTCTGCCATGCACCGGCGTCACGCATGCCGGAGCCTCGGGGCGGATCGGGTCGAGACGCGATCATGCCCCTGCCCTCGCTCAAGCTTCCGCTGTGGAGGAAGGCGGCGCGTATCTTCGCTGCGATCGCAAGCGCGCCCGCGCCACGCGAGGCTTCCTCGCAGTCCCACGACCCGCCCGCGACACAGCCCTGCCGATCCGGGGTGCGGGCTCCTCGGCCACGAATGACGGGGAAACGCCGGGAGCTTCCTTCCGCAGGTTACGACTTTCCGCAGCTCGGGAAGCGACGTGGGTTCAGGCCGCCACCCGCGTCGCCGCGATCCATTCCCTTGCGCGCTTTTCGGGATCGGCATTCAGCAGCACATCGGTGACCGCACACACGGTATCCGCGCCCGCCGCGAAGCAGCCGGCGGCGCGTTCGATGGTGAGGCCGCCGATGGCGACCAGCGGCACCGCACCGATGCGCGCCTTCCACGCCGTGATCCGCTCCAGCCCCTGCGGCGCCCAGCGCATCGCCTTGAGGATGGTGGGATAGACCGGGCCGAGGGCGACGTAGTCCGGCTCGCAGGCCAGCGCCGTCTCCAGCTCCGCCTCGTCATGGGTGGAAAGGCCGAGCCGCATCCCGGCGCGACGGATGGCGGGAAGGTCCGCGACCTCCAGATCCTCCTGCCCGAGATGAACGAAGTCGCAACCGGCCTCGATGGCCAGCTTCCAGTGGTCGTTCACCACGAGCTGCGCGCCATAGCGCTCGCAATAATCGCGAGCCGTGGCGATCTCGGTGCGCAGGGCGGCTTCGTCCATCTCCTTGGCGCGCAGCTGCACCAGCTTCACGCCCTGCGGCAGCAGACGCGGCAGCCAGGCCGCGCGATCCACGATGAGATAGAAGGGGTCGAGCGTGATATGCGCCATCGGGCCTCTCATGCTGTGCACTCTGCCGGGAACGCTCCCGGCACCGTTCTGGGTCCCGTGCCGGGGTGCCCTGTCCTTCACCCGCCGCCTGGCCGGATGCAAGCCTCACCAGCCCCTTTCCCCGAAGGGTGAGGGCCGGGACCAGGGATCATGGCCACCGGCCATTCCGACACCGCCCTCACCCGAGCGCCGCGCCGGCCTCGTGCCTGAGCCGGCCTCGTGCCTACGAGGCGCCCCCCGTCGCAGGGCGTGCTGCACCGGACATGCCCCTACCTGCCGGCGCAAACGCCCCCTGCCCAATGGGGAGCGGCCGGGTAAGGGGTCGCGTCCGGCACGGACACGCCCCCCGCTCCGGCTCAATCCGCCAGTACCGCCCGCCCCATCACCGGGGTGGAGGGGGCCGCCATGTCGCGGGCTTCCATCGGGTCGGCGACGAAGGCCTCGCGGCCGGCCTCGATGGCGCGGGCGAAGGCGCGGGCCATGCGTGCGGGATCCCCGGCCTTGGCGACGGCGGTGTTCAGCAGCACGGCGTCATAGCCCAGTTCCATCGCCGCCGCGGCGTGGGAGGGCAGGCCGATGCCGGCATCCACCACCAGCGGGATGCGTGGGAAATGGGCGCGCATGGAGCGCAGGCCATAGGGGTTGTTCAGCCCGCGGCCGGAGCCGATCGGCGCCCCCCATGGCATCAGCACCTCGCAGCCGGCGGACACGAGCTTCTCCGCCACCACGAGGTCTTCCGTCGTGTAGGGAAACACCTCGAAGCCGTCGCGGCACAGGATGCGCGCGGCCTCGACCAGGCCGAACACGTCCGGCTGCAACGTGTCGTCCTCGCCGATCACCTCGAGCTTCACCCAGGGCGTGCCGAACAGCTCGCGCGCCATTTGCGCCGTGGTGACGGCTTCCTTCACCGTCTTGCAGCCGGCGGTGTTGGGCAGCACCTTCACGCCGAGATCCTTGATCAGCGACCAGAAGCTCTGCCCCGCCTTGCTGACCCCGGACTCGCGGCGCAGCGACACCGTCACGATCTGCGAGCCGCTCGCCCGGATGGCGTCGGCCAGGATCGCCGGCGAGGGATATTGCGCCGTGCCCAGCAGCAGCCGGGACGAGACCTGCGTGCCGTAGAACTCCAGCGGATCGGCGCCGGGGGTGCCGGCATTCATGTTCATCGCGTCCATCTCATCCTCCCTGCATGGGAGCCAGGATCTCGACCCGGTCGCCGGCGGCGAGCGGGGTCGCAGGTCGGGTCACCGCGCGCACCATCGCGCCGTTCAGAGCGGTGGCGACGATCGCGTCGGCAAGGCCGCGTTCGGACAGAAGCTCGGCGAGGGTGCGCGCCCCCGTTTCCGAGGCCTCACCATTCACGACGATCTTCATCCATCACCTCCGGGAAATAGGCCCCTTCGAACGCCACCTCCGCAGCCCTGCGGGCAAGGGCCGGGGCAGCGAGGAAGCCGTGGCGGTAGAGGCCGTTCACATAGATCGTGCGCCCCCGCTTGCGGATGCGCGGCAGGTTGTCGGGGAAGGCGGGCCGCACATCGGCGCCGATCTCGGTGATCTCCGCCTCGCCGAACGCCGGGTGAAGCTGGTAGACGGCCGAGAGCAGCTCCAGCATGGAGCGCCCGGTAACGCGGCCGCGCTCGTCATTCTCGATCGAGGTGGCGCCGATCATGAAATGCCCGTCGCCGCGCGGCACCACATAGACCGGGATGCGCGGGTGCAGCATGCGGACGGGCCGCTTCAGCGCGATCTCGCGGGTGAAGAGCACCAGCATCTCGCCCTTGACCCCGCGCAGGTCAGCGAGCCGGTCGCGCGCGGCCAGCCCCCGGCAGTCGACCACGATGTCGGCATCGGCGGTGAGGCTGGACTCATCGTCCACCACATCGGACTCATAAGCCATCCTCACGCCGAACTCGCCCGTGAGCTTGGTGGTCAGCGCCGCGAGCGCCTTGCGCGGCTCGAGATGCGCCTCGGTGGGGAAGAACAGGCCCTGATCGAAGCGCCCTTCGAGGTCCGGCTCCAGCGCCGCGATGCGGGCGCCGTCGATCCACTCATAACCTTCGGTGCGGCGGGAAAAGCGTTTCAGATCAGGCAGATCGCGTGGGGGGGCGAGCACGAGGCTGCCTTCCTGCGGCACATCCGGCACAGTGCGCCGCCAGTAGTCGAGCGATTCGAAGCCGAGCTCGGCGATCAGCGGCTCCGCGCTCTCGCGCTCGCACCACGGCGCGAGCATGCCGCCGGCAAACCACGAGCAGCCCTGCCCCGTCGCCGCGCGACGTTCGATCAGGGTAACGCGGGCCCCCCGCTGCGCGAAGGCATGGGCGCAGGTGAGACCGGCCACGCCGCCGCCAACGACGGCAACACGCATCTCATTGGCGACATTGGCCTTTCCGGCCTGGGTCGATTCGGTGTCGTAGCTGTTCGGAGATGTCATCACCCCTCCCTCCGCCAGTCCAAACTGGATCAGGTTCAAAGGGTCGCCATGCCGCTGGGCGTGGGAAACGCCGTCGCGCCGATGGCCTCTCAGCCTCCTGACGAGGCTCCCCCGGACGCGACTGATATAATGTGTTGCCGCCCGGATGTCACCGTGGGCGAAGATGATCGCGTACAAAAACCGCGCAAACCCGGCAGACGGGCTAGTCGCCGCGCCTGAGCTTCTTCTGCAGGCTCACGACATTGTCGCCAAGCGGCCGGCAGGCCTGCAGAATCGCCCGCTCCAACGCATCGCGGCTGAAGGGCTTTGAAAGGCGCGGCTGGGCCGGATCCGCATTCTCGGGCAGTTCGGCATAGCCGGTACCAAGCACGGCCGGGAGCGTCGGGCGGCGCTCGCGGATGGCCGCGACGAGTTGAAGCCCGGTCATGCCCGGCATCGCCTGGTCGGTCAGAACGACATCGAAGGGCGCGCCGGCATCGATGAAGCGCAGGGCCTCCATGCCCGACGACGCCTCCGTCACGGTGTAACCGAGATCCTCAAGCATCGCAGCGGTAGAGGTCAGCACCAGCACGTCATCGTCAACCACGAGCACCCGGACGCCTTGCCCGTCGGGCATTTGCGAGGTCGCGACCACCTCGATCTCCGGCTCCGCGGCCGGCTCCACGATGGCGATGGGCAGGAATATCTCCGCCGTCGTTCCTTCCCCACGCACGCTGGACATCACCAGGCGGCCACCTGATTGCGCCGCAAGGCCGTGGACCATGGCAAGGCCGAGCCCGGTACCCTTTCCTACCCCTTTGGTTGTGAAGAAAGGCTCCGTCGCCCGCGCCAGCGTGTCCTCATCCATCCCTTCCCCGCTGTCGGTGATCGACAGGCAGAAATAGCGGCCGGGCGCCAGAACCGGGCCTTCGGCTGCAGGGTCCCCGGCAAGCTCGTCGCCCGACCCGATCTCCACCTCCCGGGCGCCGATGACGATGGTGCCGCCACCCGGCATCGCATCGCGTGCATTCACCGCAAGGTTGAGGAGAGCCAGTTCCAGTTGGTTGGCATCCGCCCGCGCGAGAGGCAGTCCAAGCGGGAACCGCATCTCGATCCTCACCGTCGGCCCGATGGAACGGCGCAGGAGATCGGCCATGCCGAGCACCAGTTCCGGCACGTCCACCGGCTCCGGCTTCAGATCCTGCCGCCGGGCAAAGGCAAGCATGCGCTGGGTGAGGGCGGCGCCGCGCTGCGCGCCCTGGATGGTATTGTCGATCAATCGGAGCAGCCGCGGGTCGTCCGGCACACGCTTGCGGGCGAGTTCCAGATTGCCAAGGATGACCGCCAGCAAATTGTTGAAATCGTGGGCAACTCCGCCCGTGAGCTGACCAACCGCCTCCAGCTTCTGCGCCTGCCGCAGCGCCGCCTCGGCGCGTCTGCGCTCCGTGACATCGACCAGGCCGCAGAGCGTCGAGGTGATGTGCCCGTCCGCGTCACGTTCGGCCACGGCCGAAAGCATGCAGTCGTGCACCCGCCCGTTCTTGGCCACCAGACGGTATTCCGCCTCGCGCAACTCGCCTTCGTTGAGAAGGCGGGGCCAGTGCTGCTCGTTGCGCTGGCGGGCGGACTCAGGGGTCATGAACTCGGTGAGAGCGTGGCCGATCACCTCGTCCCGCCGATATCCGAACAGTGCCAGCCAACGGTCGCTTACCTGCTCGATCCGGCCTGCGGCGTTGAGTGAATGAAGGGGCAACGGGGTGCGGGCATAAAGATGGCGGAAGCGTTCCTCGCTCCGGCGCAGCGCGTCCGCCTCGCGCCGCGCGAAAACCGAGATGCGGCGGTCATACATGGCTGCCAGAATCGCCGCGCCGAGTACCAGCAGCGTGGCCGCCGTGATGGCGATGCCAAGCAGAACATGATCGAGTGGCATTCCATCGGCTATGACGGGCGGAGCTGACGTAGCCACGTCGAATCGGGTGCCATGCATCGCCATGTAGTGCATGCCGATGACCCCGAACCCCATTGCCAGGGCCGCGGCGCCTTTTTGCAGGAGCGAATTGGCGCGAAATGCCAGCCAGAGCGCCGCCGTAGACGCGCCGGCCGCAATGACCAGCGCTGCGATCACATGCAGGGGCTCATAGAACACCTGGGCTTCCACGCGCATCGCACTGATGCCGAGATAGTGCATGCCGCAGATGCCGAGCCCCATCAGCACGCCGCCAAGGGCATAGGACAGCTGGCCCGCACTGGCCCGACCGGCAATCAGAAAACCGGTGCCCGTGGCCGAGATGGCAACCAGAAAGGAGCCAAGGGTCAGCGTGCCGTCATAGGGTACGTCCCGTCCCATCCGGAAAGCCAGCATCGCGACGAAATGCATCGCCCAGATGCCGCCACCCATGACGACTGCGGCAGCGGCGATCCATCCGAAGCGCGAGGCACGTTCGGCGTCGCGGATCCGGCCGGCCAGATCGAGCGCGGTGTAGCCCGCCGCGATCGCGATGACCGCCGACAGAACCACAAGCAGGGGATCATGAGCCGCGCCGCCGACCATTCTTTCCATGCCCGCAGGATCATGCAGCAGGACGCCGCCCGGCTGTGCGAGCGGCGTCCCGGATTATCCATCAACCACGGCAGGATGCCGCAGTTTGAACCATGTGCCTAGCTGGCCGCCTTCACGTGTTCAGGCTTGCCCTTGCGCTTGGTGGAGGCCAGTTCGTCGAGTTGCTTCTCGCTCATCGATTCGTACATCGATCGGGAAGCACCTTTGAGATCGGAAGGCTTCTCATCGCCCCGCTTGGCGGCGAGCGCGGCACCAGCCGCCTTTTGCTGCGCCTTGGATTTCGCGGGCATGGCCATTCCTCCTCGACAGGATCAGGACAGATAACCCAGCAGCCAGAGGCCGAGAATGATCGGCAGCGGGATGCCAATGAGCCAGAGAAGTCCACCCTTCATCATTTGGTCGTCCCTCCATTGATGTGATGCTGTCTCAACGGCAGACAACGGAGTTTGGTTCCCCATACTGGCCATGGCGATATCCTGTTCCAGATTGAGGTGGGATACATCACGAGAAGGACCTCGCCTTGCCACCCCGCTCCGCGCCACCGTTGTGCGACACCACACCTCCGCACCCTCCGTCTGCCCGGTCCTCGGAAAGCCTGATCCGGCGCTACCTTCCGAACGAATGGGGCCCTCTGCTCGGATTGCTGGCGGCGGCAGGTTTCCTGTTTGGTTTCGCAGTGATCGCGAACGCGGTGATCGAAGGCGACACCCATGCTTTCGACGAGCGCCTGCTGGTCGCCTTCCGCAACCCGGCCGATCCGGCCGACCCGCTCGGGCCGCAATGGCTGAAAATCATGATGCTGGACATCACCGCGCTGGGCAGCGTTTCGGTGCTCAGCCTGACCACTCTGATCGCGATCGGCTATCTTCTGATCGACGGCAAGCGGGCCGTCGCAGGCTTCATCGCCGTCGCGATTGCCGGAGGCGCAGGACTCAGCTTCGCCTTGAAGAGCGGCTTCGACCGCCCGCGGCCGGATCTCGTCTCGCATCTCGTCGACGTGCACACGCTGAGTTTTCCCAGCGGCCACGCGATGCTGTCGGCGGTGACGTTCCTCACCCTCGGCGCCCTGCTCGCCCGCACGCAGGATTCGCGACGACGGCGGAGCTACATCGTGGGCACGGCCATCTTCCTTACGCTTCTGGTCGGCTCCAGCCGCATCTATCTCGGCGTGCACTGGCCGACCGACGTGCTCGGCGGCTGGTGCGCCGGCAGCGCATGGGCGCTGGCCTGCTGGACCCTGGCACTCGCACTGCAGAGGCGCGGCCGGATCGAGGGCCAGGCTCCGGCGGACACTCTGCCGGTCTAGTTGCGAAGCATGTGCACAGACAGTTGTGGACGCTCTCGCCCGCGCTATGATCACCTCCGTGCCGGGGCAACACGGCGGGTCGAGTGGGAGTGAAGGCATGTCGAGGAAGGCACCGGAGGGTCTGCTCATCGCCGAAATGGGCGTGATCGAGACGATCGAGTCGGATAACGTCCTGCGGTGGGACGGCGAGATCCTGTATGTCGAGCAAGACATCTACCACAATGGCCAGCTCGTTCACCGCAAGTACAAGCGCCGCGTAACCAAGGACGTCGCGCGCGCGATCCTGGCAATGGCCGGCCCCACGCATTGAGCAAGGTTGCTGGCGGAGAACGACGCGCGGTGCGGCGGTTCAGGTGACTGTGCGCGATCCGCCGGTTGGCGACCGGGGAAGGACAGAACAGGGATATGAAGTCGAAGCTGCAAAAGGCAGCTGCTCAGGGCGGAAGGCGACAGGTTGCGGCATTGCCATATCGTCTGGATGCGAATGGCAAGGTCGAGGTGCTCGTGCTGAGCTCCCGCGAGACGCGCAGGGCCGTCATCCCAAAAGGATGGCCCATGAGGAACGTCAAGGACTGGAAGGCCGCCCAGATCGAGGCGCGTCAGGAAGCCGGTGCCGTCGGCAGCGTCTCGCGCAAGAAATTCGGCGAATATGAATATTGGAAGCGACTCGAGCAGATCTTCCTGCTGGTCAAGGTCGCCGTCTATCCGATGAAGGTTACCCGCCAGCTCGCCGACTGGCCGGAGCGCCATGAGCGCTCACAGCAATGGTTGCCAGCGCGCGATGCGGCCTTGCTGGTGGAGGAACTGGACCTCTCCAGCCTGATCGTCGACTTTGCCGAGCGGCTGGAACACGGCAAGAAGGAGCCTTCGCCCGGCTCCGGCAAGCACAAGCGCAGTTCGAAGCTGCGCAAGACGAACGCCGAAAAACGGGACCTGCAGACGAGCTGACCGCGCCGCCTTGGTCCCGGCAGAGGGAAGCGATGCCCATCCCGACCCTTCCGCCGGGATGGGCATTCACAGGTCAGTTGATAATCTGGACGATGCGGTGAGTCCGCGGATCCACCAGCACGGTCTGGTCGTTCACCACCGTGTACCGATACTGGGTCTGGCCGTAGTCCGCGGGAACATCGTAATAGCGCACGCCGCTCGCGGGCAGTTCGGAGCCTACGACGACCTGGCGGTCATAGGTGTAGGACGGTACCCGCTCCTCGACGACATAGGTATGGAAGCGAGAGCGCTGGTCGTCGGAAATACCGCCGACAACGGCGCCGGCTACCCCGCCGACAACCGCGCCCACCGGACCGCCGACCAGAGCACCGCCGACAGCCCCGGTCGTCGCCCCGGCAGCAACACCTGCGCCGTCCTGTGCATTGGCGGCCACGGGAATCGCGAGAAGGATCGCACTGGCGAAGATGGCTTGGCGTATCATGATCATCTCCTTGTGAACACCAATTCGGTTCCGCCAATCAACGTCGATCCAACTTCTCCGTTCCATTGACACAAAACAAATCGGCGACGTCTATTTGAAGACATCTTCTCGCCACAAGGAGAACACGAGGGCATTATTTCAGGAACATTCCACCCTGGTCCGCGTTATCGGCCTCCACTCATCGGGGGGGTTGGCCGGCGTGAAACAGCCGGCCCCGCTCAGCAATGAGCACCATCGCCAGCGCACAGCATCCCAGCACGCCGAACCCCACTGTCAGCGGCAGGGTCGTGCCGTCAAAATGCTGGCCGAGCGCAAAGCCGAGCAATGCGCCGCCTACCGTGCTGGCAAAGCCGATGAGCGAGGAGGCGGTGCCCGCCACATGGCCGACCGGCTCCATCGCCACGGCATTGAAGTTCGAGGCCATCAGGCCGAAGCAGAACATCATCGCCGATTGCAGAACGGCGAAGGTCCACAGCGTCTCATAGCCGGCAACCGCCACCGCGCCATGGGCGACGGCTGCGATGATGAAGCCGAAGAGCGCGGTGTGCGAAACCTTGCGCATGCCGAGCCGGCCGACGATGCGCGCATTGAGCAGCGAGGACAGCGCCATGAAGAGGGCGATCAGCGCGAACACCGTCGTGAACAGGTGCGGCGCCTTGAAGGTTTCGGCGAAGATCTGCTGCGCCGAGTTGATGAAGCCGAACAGGCAGCCCATCGCCATGGTCATGGCCAGCGTATAGAAAACCGTCACCCGGCTGCCGAGCACGAGGCCGACCGCATGGCGGATTCCGGCGAGGGAAATCGGCGTGCGGTCCTCAGGGTGCAGCGTCTCCGGCAGGCGCATCACCACCCACAGCAGCGTCACCACCCCGAACAGCACCAGCAGGCCGAAGATGCCCCGCCACGGCGCAACCAGCAGAATGATCTGCCCGATCGACGGCGCAAGGATCGGCACGGCGAGGAAGACGATGAAGGCGAGCGACATCACGCGCGCCATCTGCCGCCCGGAATAGCAGTCGCGCACGATCGACATGGCGAGCACCCGCGTCGCCGCGGCGCCGACGCCCTGCACCACCCGCGCCACCATCATAACCTCGAAGGAGGGAGCGGACATGGCGAGGAGTGATGCAAGAACGAACAGCACCAGCCCGACGATCAGCACCGGACGCCGACCGAAGCGGTCCGACAGCGTGCCATAAATGATCTGCGCGGCGCCGAAGCCGAGCAGATAGGCGGTCACGACGAGCTGGACATGGTTGCCAGCCTCGATGCCCAGCGCCTGCCCGATCTGCGGCAGGGCCGGCAGCATCGAGTCGATGCTGATCGCATTGGTCGCCATCAGCATGGCGATGAAGGCCACGAACATGCGGAAGCTCATGCCGTGGGCCGGGGGCGGCGATCCGCTGGTATCGGGCGTTGCGGCAGCGGCGGGACGGACGATCTGGGAACGGACAGCGGACACGGGCGCGGGACTTTCTGTGACGGCAGGCGACGGCCCAACAGCCGGCGATCGGCGCCTTATGCCGCAATTCGCGCGGAAACCCTATGCCCGCTGCGCCACATCCGCGTAGATCGGCAGGAGACGGGCGCAGGAGATGGGCACAGGACAGGGGCTCGCTTCCCGCAGGCCGCGCCCCATATCCTTCCCCGATACCGCCCGCGCTTCGCCTGTCCGCGTCGCCGTCCAAATGGAGAGTTCCATGGCCCATCCCGCGCTGTCCCCCTCGCATGTCGCCGTCGTCACCGGCGGCGCTTCCGGCATCGGGCTTGCCGCCGCCAAGGCCTTTGCGGGCGTCGGAATGAAGGTCGTGCTGGCCGACCTGCCGGACGCGGCGCTGGAACGGGCGCGGATCGAGGTGGCGCGCGCGGCGCAGGGCGAGGAAGCGGCCGTGCTCGCGATCGCAACCGATGTCGGCAACCGCTCCAATCTCGAATGGCTGCGCACCCAGGTCGAGGCGGCGTTCGGACCGGTGCATGTGCTGATGAACAATGCCGGTACCCAGCCCGGCAGCGACATCTTCGGGCCTTCGGAGAACTGGGAGAAGGTGCTGGGCACCAATCTGTGGGGCGTCATCCATGGCACGCAGGTTTTCGGCCCGGCCATGGCGGCCTCCGGCCTGCCGGGGCTCATCATCAATACCGGCTCCAAGCAGGGCATCACCACGCCGCCTGGCGATCCCGCCTACAACGTCTCGAAAGCTGGGGTGAAGGCCTTCACCGAGGCGCTGCAGCACGAATTGCGCAACACCCCCAGCTGCCAGGTAAGTGCGCATCTGCTCATCCCCGGCTTCGTGTTCACCCCGCTCGCCGCCAAGGGACGCACCGAAAAGCCGGCCGGCGCATGGACGCCGGAGCAGACGGTGGATTTCATGCTGGGCGCGCTGGAGCGGGGCGACTTTTATATTCTGTGCCCCGACAACGAGGTCGACCGCGCGCTCGATGAGCGCCGCATCCTCTGGGCGGCGGGGGACGTGGTGGACAATCGCCCCCCGCTCTCGCGCTGGCACCCCGACTATCAGGGCGACTTCGCCGCCTTCGCCGCCTTCGCCTCCGCCGGCCCGTCGACAAGGCCGGACGAAGGCACGCCCGTCGAGCAGCTGAACGCTTCCAACGACGACTGACGCCTATACGCCGATCGGCATCAATGCCGGATCCCGCACCACGGCCCGCGGTGCGACGATCTCCTTCCACGTCGACAGCGCGCGGTGCGGCGCAGGAAAAGAGGGGCGCGGCACGAAGCGCCCACGCCCGGGCCGGGGCGCCTCGTTGCGGCCGGCGGAATGTACCACCTCGCCGCGCGACAGCGTGTAGCGCGGCAGCCCCCGCACCTCGACGCCCTCGAACACATTGTAGTCGATGATCGAGGCCTGTCGCGCCGCCGAGATGGTCTTGCCGAGCTTCGGGTCGAGCACGACGAGGTCGGCATCGGAGCCGGGAAGGACGGCGCCCTTGCGCGGATAGATGTTGAGGATCCGGGCGATATTGGTGGAGGTCACTGCCACGAACTCGTTGGGCGTCAGCCGGCCGGTTTCGACGCCCTTGGTCCACAACACCGGGAGCCGGTCCTCCAGCCCGCCGGTTCCGTTCGGGATGCGGGTGAAGTTATCGAGCCCCATGCGCTTCTGCTCGGCCGAGAAGGCGCAATGGTCGGTCGCCACCACCTGGAGCGAACCCGCCGCAAGCCCGGCCCACAAGCCGTCCTGATGTGCCTTGTCGCGGAAAGGCGGCGACATCACGCGCTGTGCCGCGTAATCCCAATCGGCATTGGCATAGACGCTTTCGTCGAGCACTAGGTGCTGGATCAGGGGCTCGCCATAGACCCGCATCCCCTTCTGCCGCGCTCGGCGGATGGCTTCATGCGCCTGCTCGCAGGAGGTGTGGACGATGTAGACCGGCACTCCCGCGGCGTCGGCGATCATGATGGCACGGTTGGTCGCCTCGCCCTCCACTTCCGGCGGGCGTGAGAAGGCATGCCCTTCCGGCCCGGTGATGCCATCCGCCAGCAGCTTCTGCTGGAGCGCGGCGACGATGTCGCCATTCTCGGCATGGACCAGCGGCAATGCGCCGAGCTCGGCGCAGCGCTGGAACGAGGCGAACATCTGGTCGTCATTGACCATGAGCGCGCCCTTGTAGGCCATGAAGTGCTTGAAGCTGTTGACGCCACGCGCCACCACCTGCGGCATCACCTCGAAAATGGCCTGCGACCAGCCGGTGATGCACATGTGATAGGAATAGTCGGAGGAGGCCTGCCGGGTTGCCCTTTCCTCCCAGATATTCAGCGCGCCAAGCAGATCGTCGCCTTCGGGTATGACGAAGTCGACCACCATCGTGGTGCCGCCCGCCAGCGCCGCTGCCGTTCCGCTTTCCCAGGTCTCGGCCGCCGTGGTGCCCATGAAGGGCATTTCGAGATGGGTGTGCGGGTCGATGCCGCCGGGCATGATGAAGGCACCCTCGGCATCGAGCACGGTGTCACCCGCAAGGTCCGGCCCGATCGCCGCGATGGTCTCGCCCTCGATCAGCACGTCGGCGGCATGGGAGCGGTCGGCGGCGACGACCGTGCCGCCCTTGATCACAATGGACATGGCCCCCTCCCTCAGACAATGCCGGCGGTCTCGATGGCGGCGTGCAGCAGAACCTCGGTTCCGGCCGCGGCCCATTCCGGGGTGATGGCCTCGTCCTCATTGTGGCTCAGGCCGTCCACGCAGGGGCAGAAGATCATCGCCGAGGGCACCACCTTATTCATCCAGCAGGCATCGTGGCCCGCGCCCGAGACGATGTCGCGATGGGAGTAGCCGAGCCGGCCCGCCGCATCGCGGATGCTTTCGAGCAGGGCCGGGTCAAAGGCGACGGGATCGAAGCCCTGCACATCGTCGATGGCGAGGCCGAGTCCCATCTCCTGCGCGATCGCCGCCGCGCCTTCACGCAACTCGGCCTCCATCGCCCTCAGCACGGCGAGGTCGGGATGGCGGAAGTCGACGGTGAACACCGCCTTGCCCGGAATGATGTTGCGCGAATTGGGCGAGATATCCAGCCGGCCCACCGCACCGACGCCGAGCGGCGCATGGCTCCAGGCAATCCGGTCGACCAGCTCGATGATGCGCGCCGCGCCGAGCCCGGCATTCACCCGCTTCGGCATTGGGGTGGAGCCGGTATGCGCCTCCTTTCCGGTCAACGTCACCTCGATCCAGCGCAGCCCCTGGCCATGGGTGACCACCCCGATGTCGATGCCTTCATCCTCGAGGATCGGTCCCTGCTCGATGTGGAGTTCCAGATAGGCATGAGCCTTGCGGGCGCCGACCGGCTCCTCGCCCTTGAAGCCGATGCGCTCCAGCTCCGCGCCCAGCGTCTTGCCCTCCGCATCGGTGCGCCCATAGGCCCAGTCAAGTCCATAGGCGCCGGCATAGACGCCCGAGGCGACCATGGCCGGGGCAAATCGGGCTCCCTCCTCATCGGTCCAGTTCACCACCTCGATCGGCCGGCGGGTACGGATGCCGAGGTCGTTCAGCGTGCGCACCACCTCCAGCGCGCCGAGAACGCCGAGCACGCCGTCGAACCTGCCGCCCGTCGGCTGGGTGTCGAGATGCGAGCCCAGCATCACCGGCAGGGCGTCGGGATCCGCTCCTTCGCGGCGGGCGAACATCGTGCCCATCTGGTCGACGGCGAGCGTCAGTCCCGCCTCCTCGCACCAGCGCGCGAAGAGAAGACGTGCCTCGCGGTCGGAATCGGTCAGCGTCTGGCGGTTGTTGCCTCCGCGCAGGCCGGGGCCGATGGCCGCCATCTCCATGAGGCTGTCCCACAACCTCTCCCCGCGAATGCGGAGATTGTCGCGGGGCGCGGGCGGGCTGGACGCGGACATGAAGCACTCCTGAACCGATTGCCGCTGATTTGGGCGTGGGCAGGAGATTGGCAAAGGCAATGGGAAGCCGGCAAGCCCCCCATTGCTCGAAGAATGGATATGCACCGTCCCGTCAGAACTTCGGCGGCTCCATGTCGAGCGGCGGCTGGTCCATGGCAGGCAGGTTCAGCTCGATCGTGGCGGGATCGACCGTGGGACCGCTGCTGATCCAGTAGGTCACCGATTCCGGCCACATGATAACGATCACCACGAGGATAAGCTGCATCACCAGCCACGGGATCGCACCCCAATAGATCTGCGAGGTGCGGATCGAGGCCGGGGCGATACCGCGCAGATAGAACAGCGCGAAGCCGAAGGGCGGGTGCATGAAGGCGGTCTGCATGTTCACGCAGAGCAGCACGCCGAACCAGATGAGGTTGATGTCGAGCTTCACCGCCACCGGCACCAGCAGCGGAATGATGATGAAGGCGATCTCGAAGAAATCGAGGAAGAAGGCGATGAAGAACACGAAGACATTGACGAAGACCAGGAACCCGACCCGTCCTCCCGGAAGCTGGGAGAGCAGATGCTCGATCCAGCGCGAGCCGTCCATACCCTGGAATACCAAGCTGAACACGGTGGCGCCGATGAGGATGAACACCACCATCGCGGTGAGCCGCATGGTCGAGGCCATCGCCTGACGGATCAGCGGCCAGGTCAGCCGCCGGTGCATCGCCGCCAGCACGATGGCGCCGACCGCGCCCATGGCACCAGCTTCCGTCGGCGTGGCGAGGCCCAGAGCCAGCGTGCCGAGCACGAGCGCGATGAGCACGACCGAGGGAATCATGCCCCACAGGACCTGCCGGATCAGCGGCCATCCGCCCTCCCCGATCGCCTCGGGCGGCAGTGGGGGCATGGTGCTCGGCTTGACCACCGAGAGGATCGCGACATAGGCGAGGAACAGCAGCACCTGCAGGATCGAGGGGCCGATGGCACCGAGATACATGTCGCCGACCGGCTTGCCGAGCTGTTCGGCCAGCACGATGAGGACCAGCGAGGGCGGGATGAGCTGGGTGATCGTGCCGGACGCTGCGATGACGCCGGTGGCGAGCTTCTGGTCGTAGCCATAGCGCATCATCACCGGCAGCGAGATCACGCCCATCGCGATGACCGATGCCGCCACCGTACCCGTGATGGCCCCAAGGATGGCGCCCACGATGATGACCGCATAGGCAAGGCCGCCCGGCACCTTGCCGAACAGCTTGCCGGTGCCTTCGAGCAGATCTTCCGCCAGCCCGCACCGCTCCAGGATCGCGCCCATGAAGGTGAAGAAGGGAATGGCAAGCAGAAGGTCGTTCGAGATGATGCCGTAGAAGCGCAGCGGCAGCGCCTGCAGGAAGCTCGGGTGGAAATGGTCGGTCATTATGCCGATGCTGCCGAAGAACAGGCCGACGGCAATGAGCGAGAAGGCGACCGGGAACCCGGCCAGCATGAAGCAGATCATGCCGCCGAACATCAGCGGGGGCATTATGCCGTGTGAAAACATGCGCGGGCTCGCTGAAATGTCCGGGAAGGGTCGGGCGAGAGGCCGGGTTACGGGCCGGTCGATGGAAGGCCGTTACTGCAGCGGCTTTTCGTAATCGGTCTCGATCTCGATCGCTCCGCACAGACCGGCGATGCGCTTGATCAGTTCGGAAAGGCCCTGCACCGTGAGCAGCGCGAAGCCGAGCGGCAGCAGCAGCTTTGCCGGCCACAAAGTGAGCCCGCCGGCGTTCTGCGACACTTCGTTCGAAACGAAGGCCTGCCAGAAGAAGGGCCAGCACAGAAATGTGAGATAGATGCCCGCCGGGATCAGGATGAGAAGGAAGCCGGCGGCATCGAGCAGCAGCCGGCCGCGCGGGGGCAACATCATGTAGACGAGGTCGACGCGCACATGCTCGTTCATCTTGAGCGTATAGGGCGCACCGAGCAAAACGACCGCGCCGAACAGGTACCACTGGATTTCCAGCAGTCCGTTGGTGCTGTAGCTCAGCAGATAGCGGACGGTCGCGTTACCTGCGCTGATCAGGCAGGCGGCGAGCACGCAATAATCGGCGATCCGGCCGAAGCGTTCGTTGAACCAGTCGATACCCCTGCTCAGCGCAAGCAGCGCATTCATCCCGGCGCTCCCCCAGCGTCATTATCGTTGGCCTGTTGCATCAGGCTTGTCTATCGCTGCAGCAAGATAGACGATCGTCGCACCGGCGATAAGCCGCGCGATGCGGTTTCTGCGCACACATGCGGAAACATCCTGCGCCGGCCGCGTTCTCCTCGGAAGCTGCACCGAACGAGGAGCACGGTCATGAGCGCCCGATCCCCTGAGAAGGATCTCCAGCACCTCAAGGCGGACGAGACCCCACCGATCGCGGGCTCGCCCTTTCCTTCAGCCGCCAAAGCCGCACCGAAAAGCCGGGACGAGAAAAAGCGGGAGGATGAGGCGGTCGACGAGGCACTCGAAGACAGCTTTCCTGCCAGTGACCCGCCAGCCTTCACCCGCACGACCGGCGTCAAGGTCGATGACTGAGGAAACAGAGGAAGCGATGCGATGAAAGACGAACTGAATGGCCACAAGGGCAACGACGGCACCTTCAGCGACGACAAGGATCGCGGAAAGGAGGCGGGCGCAAAGGATGAGGGCAAGAAGTCGCCGAAATCGGTTCCGGCGGGCAACCCAACCAATAGCGGCGAACAGACAAAGCCTGTCGGCTCCAGCCGCTGATCAAGGCACGATCGATGAAGCAAGGCGCGCCCGGCCCGGCGCGCCTTGCTTGCGTTCAGGCGGCGCGACGCGCCGGATCTGACTGATGACCGCCTACGACCTCTTCTTCGATATCGACGACGACCGTCCGACCCTCATCACGCTGGTCGCTGAACCAGCGCGGATCCGGGGCGAAGCTGCCCTCGCGCGCCATCTGGCGGGCAATGAGCTCGGCGGCCCCGAAATCGGCGGCCTCGACGCTGATCTCGGCGCGCTGGCGAATCGTGATGGTGCGCTCGAGCGTCACGGTGAAATTCGGCATGGGACTTTTCCTTCAGGTCTCTACCGCGACGACGCCGACGAATGGCATGCGACGCGTCTCCCGTCTTTCCGCAGGATGGCCGCGTCAGACGGCCACGTACCGACTCCATGCCCCAGGGAATCGGCACTGAAACGGGATGTGAACAAGGCGCCGCAACGGGCGCCGGCATCTCTATCGGTGGAATTCTCGTGAGTCCGGGCTTGCGGGTCTCCTGCGCTGGTCATTGGGCCGCGCTGCTATAGGGCGAGCCGTGCCGGGCTGTCCACATGACGTTACGGAGCGTCAAAATCCGGCCACATGCAGGCTGGTACGATGATGCGGCGCAATATGAGCACCCTCAACCCGCCATTCGGACGGATCGTACATCCCCTTCCAGAATCGCGACGTCGCGCCTGTTTCCGGTTCGAAAGGCCGCCAAGCTCGGCAAGCCCTCGACATGCGGCAGCGCAATATCATTTGCCGGCACCCTAATTATTTCAAATATTTAACCAAGAAACGAATGGACTGAGGCGAAATTTCTGAGATGGTCCTAGGACAAATCGCCGGCGCGCATCGCCGCGCGCTGCCGGCCGCCAGGGCCGGTAATGACAAGAATCATCCTTGCGCCTGAGGGATCAGCCATGGCGAACGTCTCTTCCGACAAGATGTCGCTGCCCGCATTGACGGCCATGGTCGTCGGCTCGATGGTGGGTGCCGGCATCTTCAATCTGCCGGGCCGCTTCGGCGCGGCCACGGGCCCGTTCGGCGCCATTATCGCCTGGGCCATCGCTGGCACCGGCATGTACATGCTGGCCCGCGTGTTCCAGTCCCTGGCGGAACGCCGCCCCGACATCGACGCCGGCGTCTTCGCCTACGCGAAGGCCGGGTTCGGCGACTATATGGGGTTTCTGTCCGCCTTCGGCTACTGGCTGGGAAGCTGCCTCGGCAATGTCTTCTATTGGGTGCTGATCGGCTCGACGCTCGGTCGCTTCTTTCCCCAATGGTTCGGCGACGGCAGCACGGCGTTCGCCATCATCGTTTCGCTGGTCGGCGTGTGGGCCTTCCATTTCATGATCCTGCGCGGCGTCGAGCAGGCCGCCTTTATCAATGCCATCGTGACGATCGCGAAGATCGTGCCGATCGTGGTGGCGGTGCTCGCCTTCATCGTCTTCTTCAAATACGACCTGTTCCGCGAGAATTTCTTCGGCGGCGTCGGCATGCCGGACAAGTCGCTCATCTCGCAGGTGCGCGACACCATGCTGATCACGGTGTTCGTGTTCCTCGGCATTGAAGGCGCGAGCGTCTATTCCCGCTTCGCGAAGAAGCGGTCGGACGTCGGAACGGCGACCATTCTCGGCTTCGTCGCGGTGACCGGCCTTATGGTGGCCGTCACGCTGCTGCCCTATGCGAACCAGCCGCGCGCTGCCATCGCCGGCATGCAGCAGCCCTCCCTCGCCGGTGCGCTGGAAGCGGTGGTCGGCCACTGGGGCGCTGTCTTCATTTCCATCGGCGTGCTCGTCTCGGTGCTCGGCGCCTATCTCGCCTGGTCGCTGATCTGCGCCGAGGTGCTCTTCGCCGCCGCCAAATCAAAGGACATGCCGAAGCTCTTTGCGGCCCAGAACGGCAACCGGGTGCCGGCGAACGCGCTCTGGCTCACCAACATCGTCTGCTCGATCTTCGTCATCTCCACATATTGGTCGCGCGACGCCTTCAACTTCATGCTCGACATGACCAGCGTGACCGCGCTGCTGCCCTACCTTCTGGTTGCCGGTTATGGACTGCTTCTGGCGCGCAGCGGGCAGGGCTATGAGGGGGTGCCGGAGAAGCGCGGCCGTGACCAGATCTTCGCCGGCATCGCCGTCGTCTACACGCTGTTCATGTTCATCGCCGCCGGCCTGAAATACGTCCTCCTCGTCGCGGTTCTCTTCGTGCCCGGCACCATTCTCTATGTCTGGGCGCGGCGCGAGCAGCAGGCGCGACTGTTCAGTCCTGTCGAGACCATTATCTTCGCAATCACTGCGATTGCCGGTCTCATCGGTTTCTACGGTCTCCTCTCCGGAACCATAACCCCCTGAAGAAACAGGCTCGGGAGCCCTCGTCATGCAAACCCAATTCGGCGTCCATTCGGAGGTCGGCCAGCTCCGCAAGGTCATGGTCTGCGCGCCGGGACGCGCTCACCAGCGGCTGACCCCCAGCAATTGCGACCAGTTGCTGTTCGACGACGTGCTGTGGGTCGACGTCGCCAAGCGCGACCATTTCGACTTCATCAACAAGATGCGCGAGCGCGGCATCGACGTGGTGGAGATGCACAATCTGCTCGCCGAGACCGTCGCGGTGCCCGAGGCCAAGAAGTGGATCCTCGACCACCAGGTCGTGCCGAACCAGATGGGTCTCGGCTTCGTCGACGAGGTGCGCTCCTATCTGGAAGGCCTGTCGAACCGCGAACTCGCGGAAACCCTCATCGGCGGCCTGTCGACCTATGAGTTCCCCGAGACCATCGGCGGCTCGACCCTGCAGCTCATCCGCGACGCCGCAGGCGTGAACGAATATCTGCTGCCGCCGCTGCCGAACACCCTCTACACCCGCGATACCACCTGCTGGATCTATGGCGGCGTGACGCTGAACCCGCTCTACTGGCCGGCGCGTCACGAGGAAACCATCCTCACCACCTCGATCTACAAGTTCCACCCCGACTTCGCCGGCAAGGTGAATGTGTGGTGGGGCGACCCCACGCAGGACTGGGGCCTCGCCACGCTCGAGGGCGGCGACGTGATGCCGATCGGCAAGGGCAATGTCCTGATCGGCATGAGCGAGCGCACCTCGCGCCAGGCGATCAGTCAATTGGCCGCCTCGATCTTTGAGAAGGGCGGAGCGGAGCGCGTCATCATCGCCGCCATGCCCAAGCTGCGCGCCGCGATGCATCTGGACACCGTCTTCACCTTTGCCGATCGCGACTGCGTGCTGCTGTATCCAGACATCGTCAACAACATCGAATGCTTCTCCTACCGCCCCGACGGCAAGGGCGGCATCGAACTTTCCAAGGACAAGGGGCTCGTCGAGACGGTGCGCGAAGCGCTCGGCCTCAGCGAGATCCGCGTCGTGGAAACCGGCGGCAACGACTATATGCGCGAGCGCACCCAGTGGGATTCCGGCGCGAACCTGGTCTGCGCATCGCCGGGCGTCGTCTTCGCCTATGACCGCAACACCTATGCCAACACCCTGCTCCGCAAGGCCGGCATTGAGGTCATCACCATCGACGGTTCGGAGCTCGGCCGCGGGCGTGGCGGCGGCCATTGCATGACCTGCCCGATCATCCGCGATCCGGTGGATTTCTGATCCACCGCGCTCATTGCGCGTGAGGGGCCGCATGACGGCCCCTCACCGCTCGTCTCCTGCCTGTCGGTAATGAAATGGCTGAAACGGCGCCGTCGAAATTTGCCCTGCCCACCCTCACCGCCATGGTGGTGGGGTCCATGGTGGGAGCGGGCATCTTCTCGCTGCCGCAGACCTTCGGACGAGTGACCGGCGGGCTCGGCGCGCTCATCGCCTGGGCGATCGCCGGCGGCGGCATGCTGATGCTGGCCTTCGTGTTCCAGAGCCTGTCGCGCCGCAAGCCGGAGCTCGATGCCGGTGTCTATGCCTATGCCAAGGCCGGCTTCGGCAATTATCCCGGCTTTCTCTCGGCGCTGGGCTACTGGACCGTCTGCTGCCTCGGCAACGTGTCCTACTGGGTGCTGATCAAGTCGACCCTCGGCGCGCTGTTTCCCGTCTTCGGGGACGGCAACACCATTCCCGCCGTCGCGATCTCCTCTGTTGGCGTATGGGTGGTGCACTTCCTCATCCTGCGCGGGGTAAAGGAAGCCGCCTTCATCAACACCCTCGTCACTGTCGCCAAGATCATCCCCATCCTCATCTTCCTGGTATTCGTCGGCATCGGCTTCAAGGCCGATGTGTTCGCCGCGAATTTCTATGGCGGGCCGGGACTGGAAGATGCGGGCCTGTTCTCGCAGGTGCGCGGGACCATGCTGGTGACGGTGTTCGTGTTCGTCGGCATCGAAGGGGCAAGCGTGTATTCGCGCTATGCCCGCCGCCGCGAGGATGTCGGTATTGCCACGCTGCTCGGCTTCCTCGGCGTGCTGTGCCTGCTGGTGCTGGTCACCATGCTGTCCTACGGCGTGATGCTGCGCCCTGATCTGGCGGCGCTGCGCAACCCGTCCATGGCCGGCGTACTGCAGGCGGTGGTCGGACCGTGGGGCGCGGTCTTCGTCAGCGTCGGGCTGATCATCTCGGTGCTGGGCGCCTATCTGTCGTGGTCGCTGCTGGCCGCGGAGGTGCTGTATTCGGCGGCGCGCATGGAAAGCATGCCGGCCTTCCTCGCCGCGGAAAACCGGAACAAGGTGCCGTTCGCGGCGCTGTGGCTGACCAACCTTCTGATCCAGACCTTCCTGATCCTGACACTGTTCGCCGAGCAGGCCTTCCTTCTCGCGTTGAAGCTCACCTCCTCGATGATCCTGCTGCCCTATCTGCTTACGGCGGCCTATGCGCTGAAGCTGGCATGGACCGGGGAGAGCTATGGCGCGCGGACCAAGGGCCGATCGACGGATCTGATGCGGGCAACGCTTGCGACGGTCTATACCGCCGGGCTCATCTATGCCGGCGGCCTTTCCTTCCTCCTGCTGTCGCTTACGATCTACGCCCCCGGCACCGTGCTGTTCGTCATCGCCCAGCGCGAGCGCGGACACCGGGTGTTTCAGCCCTCCGAGATGCTGCTGTTCGCCGTGGCCGCGGCCGGAGCCGTCGTGGCGGTGGCAGGCCTTGTCACCGGCCGCATCCTCATCTGAATGCGTTGCCCAAGGAGTTGCCCATGATTGATCGCCGTTCCCTCCTGGCTGGTCTGCTGGCAGCCGGGGCCCTTGCTCCCCTCGCCTCGCTTGCCATCTCGACCGACGCCGAGGCACAGGGCCGTCCCCCCGGAGCGCCCCCCGCACCGCGCCGCGAGCCGGTTCCGCCGCGCCGCCGCGGCTATACCTGGGTGCCGGGCCACTGGAACTGGAGCCACGGCCAGTGGCGGTGGTCGGACGGGTATTGGGACCGCAACCGCGCCGGCCATCATTTCGTCGGCCCCCGCTGGGTCCTGCGGCGTGGCGCCTGGGTCTATGAGCCCGGCCGCTGGGTCCGGACGCGCTGAAGACGACGCTCACCAGTGGCGGCATCCACGCATCCGGGTCATCTGGATTGCGCATGCCATCCTGCGTTAAATGGGTGCAATATGACGGTTCCATCGTAGGGACGATGGTCACCGATGCCGCGCCGGCGAATCTGAGCAGGACTTACATGAACGAGATATCCCGCCTTCCGTCCGGTTCGTTTCGGCCGGCCACCCGGCTGCCTGCGGGCATCGTGCTTGCTCTTGCATTGCTGGGAGCCGGCTGCTCGGACAACCAGGAGGCGGCCAAGCCCGATCCCCGCCCGGTACGAACCGTCACCGTGGAACAGGGGCACAATGGCGACACTGTCTCTCTCACCGGCGACGTGCAGGCCGAGGACGAGGTGTCCCTGGCATTCCGCGTTTCGGGACGCATGATCGAACGGCTGGTGAATGTCGGCGACACGGTGAAGGCCGGTCAGGTCATCGGCCGCCTTGATCCCCAGAATGCCCAGAACAGCCTGCGCTCGGCGCAGGCCGCGATCAGCGCCGCCGAAGGACGGCTGGTGCAGGCGCAGAATCATTTCGACCGCCAGCAACGCCTGCTGAGCAGCGGGTTCACCACGCGGGCGAATTTCGACGACGCGCAGCAGGGCCTGCGCTCGGCGACCGCGGCGCTGGACGATGCGGCCGCCCAGCTCAAGATCGCACAGGACAATCTCGGCTACACCGAATTGCTGGCCGACGCTCCCGGCGTCGTCACCGGCAGGGGTGCCGAACCTGGCGAGGTGGCGCAGGCGGGCCAGATGATTGTCCAGCTTGCGCGCAAGGACGGCCGCGACGCGGTCTTCGACGTTCCCGCCTCGCTGCTCCGCGCCGCCCCCGCCGATCCGGTGGTCACGGTTTCGCTCACCGACGATCCCTCGGTGAAAACGACCGGGAGGGTGCGGGAAGTGTCCCCGCAGGCCGATCCCGTGACCCGCACCTTCCGCGTCCGCGTCGGTCTCGACAACCCGCCGGCCGCGATGCGCCTCGGCGCCTCGGTGGCCGGCCGGGTGGAGCTCGAGGGCAGCGCCGGCATTTCCGTCCCCGCCTCCGCGCTGACCGCGGTGAATGATCGCCCCGCCGTCTGGGTCGTCGATCCCAAGGCGAACACGGTCGCCCTGCGCAACGTGGAGATCGCGCGCTTCAACCCGGCCACCGTCAGCATCGCCTCCGGCCTTGCGCCCGGCGATGTGGTGGTGACGGCCGGCGTGCAGGCGCTGCATCCGGGCCAGGCGGTCCGCCTTCTCGGGGCGGGTTCGTGATGCGCTTCAACCTGTCGGAATGGGCGCTGCGCCAGCGTTCGCTGGTCGTGTACTTCATGCTCGTCGTGGTGGCGGCGGGCGTCATGTCCTATGTCCGGCTCGGCCGGAGCGAGGATCCGTCCTTCATCATCAAGACCATGGTGGTGCAGGCCGCGTGGCCGGGCGCGGGCATCGACGACACGCTCCAGCAGGTGACGGAACGGCTTGAGCGGACGCTGCAGGAAACCCCGCAGCTCGATTTCCTGCGCAGCTATACAAGGCCGGGCCTGACCACGATCTTCGTCAACCTGAAGGGTTCCACCACGGCCGACGAGGTGCCGGACATCTGGTACCAGGTGCGCAAGCGCGTCGCCGATATGCGCCGGACCTTGCCCGCCGGCGTCGTGGGGCCCGGCTTCAATGACGAGTTCGGCGACACGTTCGGCCTGATCTATGGCTTCACCGCCGACGGCTTCACCCAGCGTGAACTGCGCGATCAGGTGGAAGCGGCGCGCGACCGCCTGCTGCACGTTCCCGATGTCGAGCAGATCCAGATCCTCGGCGCGCAGGACGAGCGCATCTTCGTCGAGTTCTCGAACCAGCAGCTCGCCGCCATGGGCATTGACCGCACGGCGCTGATCGCGGCCCTGCGCAGCCAGAACGTGGTGCAGCCCTCCGGCGTCATCCAGACCGGCGACGAGAAGCTCGCCCTCGAAGTCTCGGGCGCCTTCGGTTCCGAACAGGACATCGCGAACATCAATTTCGCCGTCGGCGGCCGCATGCTGCGGCTCTCGGACATCGCGACGGTGCGGCGTGGTTTCGTGGATCCGCCGCAGCCCATGTTCCGCGTCAATGGCCAACCGGCTCTCGGCCTCGCCATCGCGATGAAGGAGGGCGGCGATATTCTCGCGCTCGGCGCCAACATCGAACGCGAGATGGCTGCCATCACGGCCGATCTGCCCATCGGCATCGAGCCCCACCTCGTTGCCGATCAGGCCGTCACGGTGAAGGGCGCGATCTCCGAATTCATGGAATCGCTCTGGCAGGCCATCGCGATCATTCTCGTCGTCAGCTTCATCGCACTCGGCGTGCGGCCCGGCCTGATCGTCGCGCTGTCGATCCCGCTCACGCTCGCGGCCGTGTTCTCGATCATGGAGCTGGTCGGCATCGACATGCAGCGCATCTCGCTGGGTGCGCTGATCATCGCCCTCGCCCTCATGGTCGACGACGCGATGACCACGACCGACGCCACGATCAACCGGCTGGCACTCGGCGAGCCGCCGGAAAAGGCAGCGACCTACGCCTTCAAGGCCTATGCCTTCGCCATGCTCGCGGGCACGCTGGTGACCATCGCCGGTTTCGTCCCGGTCGGCTTCGCGAAGAGCTCGGCCGGCGAATACACCTTCTCGCTGTTCGCCGTGGTCAGCATCGCGCTGCTGGTGTCCTGGCTGGTGGCGGTGCTGTTCGCCCCGCTGATGGGCATCATGATCCTGCGCCCGCCCAAGGCCGGGGCCAGCAGCGAGCCCGGCCGGATCATGCGGGTCTACCGGTCCTTCCTGTCGAAGGCGATTGCCGCGCGCTGGATCACCATCGCCGTCACGGTTGCGGCCTTCGTCGGCTCGGTGCTGCTCATCCCGCTGATCCCTTCGCAGTTCTTCCCGTCCTCGGACCGGCCGGAACTGCTGGTCGACCTCAGCCTGCCGCAGAATGCCTCGATCCACGCGACGCAGACCGCCGTCGAACGCTTCGACGCCGCGCTGAAGGGCGATCCGGACATCGAGCGCTGGAGCGACTATGTCGGCGAGGGTGCGATCCGCTTCTACCTGCCGCTGAACGCGCAACTGCCGAACGACTTCTTCGCCCAGGCCGTGGTTGTGGCGAAGGATCTGCCGGCGCGCGAGCGGCTGCACAAGCGGCTCGAAACCCTGCTCGCCGAGCAGTTCCCCAATATTGTCTCCCGCGTCTATCCGCTGGAGCTCGGGCCGCCGGTCGGCTGGCCGGTGCAGTATCGCGTGCTCGGCGCCGATCTCTCGCAGGTGCGCGACATCGCCTACAAGCTCGCCGCGGTCATGGCGTCAGATCCGCGCGCCGTGCATGTGAACTACGACTGGATCCAACCGTCCCGCGAGATCCGCATCCGGGTGAACCAGGACGAGGCGCGCCGCCTCGGCCTCTCTTCGGAAGCGATCGGCACCGTGCTCAATACCATGGTGACGGGCGTGCCGGTGACGCAGGTGCGCGACGGCATCTATCTGGTGGACGTGATGCTTCGCGCCACCGGGGAGGAGCGCGTCTCGCTCGAGACGCTGCGCTCCGTGCAGGTGCCCGTTGCGGGCGGCCGGACGGTGCCGCTCAGTCAGTTCGCCACCTTCGACTATGAGCAGAGCTATCCGCTGGTCTGGCGTCGCGACCGGGTACCGAGCCTCACGGTGCAGGCCGACGTCGCCCCGGGCGTTCTGCCGGACGAGGTGGTGAGCACGCTGCAGCCGAAGATCGACGCGCTCGCCGCCACCCTGCCGCCCGGCTATCGCATCGAGGTGGGCGGTACGGTGGAGGAGAGCGCCAAGTCGCTCGCCTCGGTCGTCGCCGTGGTGCCGCTGATGCTCTTCATCATGCTCACCGTCCTGATGTTCCAGCTCCGCGGCTTCACCCTGCTCAGCCTCGTCATCTCGGTCGCTCCACTCGGCCTCATCGGCGTGGTGCTGGCGCTGCTGGTCTCGAACCGCCCGCTCGGCTTCGTCGCCATCCTCGGCGTGCTGGCGCTGATCGGGATGATCATCAAGAACGCGGTGATCCTGATCGGGCAGATCGAGGCGGAACGGGCCGACGGCAAGAGCGTGCGCGATGCGGCGATGGATGCGAGCCAGTCCCGCTTCCGGCCCATCATGCTCACCGCGGTCTCCACCGTGCTGGGCATGATCCCGATCGCGCCGACGGTGTTCTGGGGTCCGATGGCCTTTGCCATCATGGGCGGCCTGCTCGTGGCGACCCTGCTGACGCTGATCTTCCTGCCGGTGCTGTATGTGACCCTGGTGCGCGAGAAGGAGCCGGCCTCCACATAAGGCGCGCGATGCCCCGCTTCACGGCTACATCGGCCATTCATGAAAGTGCCGCATAAGTCCATGCGCCGTGCTGCGGCTAATCCCGCGGCGCGGTGCCCGGTAGAGTGCGCCCTGCGCCATCAGGCGACAGATCGGCCATCAGGCGACAGATCGAAAGCGTGCGGAGCTTGATCATGAACATCACACGCAGCGGCACCGAATCGTCCAGGTCCGGTCCGGAGGCCTACTTCACCGGCACCGTGCGGATCGACGCACCCTTCACCGGAAGCGGAGCGCTCAGCGGGGCGACGGTCACCTTTGAACCGGGCGCCCGTACCGCATGGCACACCCATCCGCTCGGCCAGACCATTCTGGTACTCTCCGGCGTCGGCCGTGCCCAGCGAGAAGGTGGTCCGGTCGAGGAGATCCGGCCCGGCGACATCGTCTGGTTCGCGCCGGGCGAAAAGCACTGGCACGGCGCCGCCGCCCACTGCGCCATGAGCCACCTCGCCATCGCCGAGATGAAGGACGGCAAGGTCGTCGACTGGTTGGAGAAGGTCGCCGACGCGGACTATCTGGGCGAAACGGCGCCCCGTTCCTGATCATGGCCTGAAAGCACGGGATTCAGATGATGAAGACATTCGGCTTTGCCGCCCAGAGCAACACGACCCCTCTCGCCCCGTTCGAATTCGAGCGCCGCGACCTGCGCGCCAATGATGTCGCGATGGAGATCCTCTATTGCGGCGTCTGCCATTCGGACCTGCACCAGTCACGCAATGACTGGGGATTTGCGACCTATCCGCTCGTGCCCGGCCATGAGATCGTCGGCCGGGTGACCGCGGTCGGCTCGGATGTGAGCCGCTACAAGGTCGGCGATGCGGTCGCGGTCGGGTGCATGGTGGATTCGTGCCTTGAATGCGACCAGTGTCGCAAGGGCCGCGAGCAGCTCTGCCGCAAGGGCATGACCCAGACCTATGCCGACAAGGACCGCATCACCTGCGAGCCGACCTATGGCGGCTATTCCAAGCATCTCGTCTGTCGCGAGGAATTCGTGTTGAAGGTGCCGGATGGCCTCGACATCGCCAAGGCCGCACCCTTGCTCTGCGCCGGCATCACCACCTATTCGCCGCTGCGCACATGGGGCGTTGAAGCCGGCAACCGGGTCGGCGTCGTCGGGCTCGGCGGCCTCGGCCACATGGCGGTCAAGCTCGCGGCCGCCATGGGCGCGGAGGTCACCGTGCTGAGCCGCACCAAGGACAAGGAAGCCGACGCGCTGGCGCTGGGCGCCACCCGGTTGCTCGTCTCCTCCGACCCCGAGGCGATGATGGCGGCGGGGTCGAGCTTCGACCTCATCATCGACACCGTGCCGGTGAAGCACGACATCAACCCCTATCTCCCGCTGCTCGACATCGACGCGACTCTGGTGCTGGTCGGCCAGCTTGGGCTGCTGGACGAGCCCAGCACCCTTCCTTTGCTGTTCGGTCGTCGCCGTATTGCCGCCTCCCCGATTGGCGGCATCGCGGAAACGCAGGAAATGCTCGATTTCTGCGCCGCGAAGGGCGTGCTGCCCGAGGTGGAGATGATCCGCATGGATGAGATCAATCACGCCTTCGAGCGGATGGAGCGCGCCGATGTGCGCTACCGCTTCGTGATCGACATGGCGACGCTGGCCGGCGCCTGATCATCTTTTCACGCCGCCGCGCCTCCCGCGCGGCGGCGTCGACCTGCGTCATCGCTCTGCGAACAGCCATCGCGCTTCGCCTGCGAATATGCGAAGAGGTGAAAAGCCCGAGCTGCGTGATGATGGGATGACGACGCAAACGGACGACATGGCACCATCGGCCCCGGCGCTCCTCGCCTCGGCCTGTGACCGCGAGCCGATCCACATTCCCGGCTCGATCCAGCCACACGGCCTTCTGCTTGTTGCCGACAGCGCGACATTGCGCATCTTCGCCGTGGCCGGCGACGTCGAGGGACGGCTGGCGACGGACTGGTTCAATCAGCCTTTGTCACGCCTTCTCGGCCAGAGCGTCGAAGCCATCGTGCAGAAGCTTCCGCCGGGCGTCGGCCAGCGGCTCGCCGGAATACGCGGTTCGCGCGAGATGTTCGACGCCGTGCTGCGCCGGACCTCGCAGGGCATCGCGGTCGAGCTGGAACCCGCTCCCGCCGAACGGCTTTTCGCCGCCGAAATGCTGGGGGAACTCGACACGGCGGCCATGCTGTTCGAAACCGCGCCGGATCTGCCCAGCCTGTGCGATGAGGCTGCGAAGGCGTTCCGCACGCTCACCCGCTTCGATCGGGTGATGATCTATCGCTTCCTCGACGATGAATCCGGCGTGGTGCTGGGCGAGTCGCTCGGCGGCGAACTGGGCTCGTTCCTGAACCATCACTTTCCGGCTTCCGACATTCCGGCCCAGGCCCGCGCGCTCTATCTGCGCAACCGCGTCCGCGCCATTCCGGACGTGAACTACGCGCCCTCCCCGCTGCGTACCGCTACGGCAGTCGGCAGGCCGTTCGACATGAGCGACATCGCCGTGCGCAGCGTGTCGCCGATCCACCTGCAATATATGCGCAACATGGGCGTGGGCGCCTCGGCGTCGATCTCGATCGTTGTGAACGATCGGCTGTGGGGTCTTGTCGCCTGCCACAACCGCACGCCCCGCGCGCTGGCCTATGAGTGGCGCCTCGCCGCCCAGACCCTCGCAAGCGGCTTTGCCCGGCAGCTGCGCATACGCGACGAACAGGCAGAACCGCAGGAGCGCAACGCGCTTCGCGCCATTCTCGATCTGCTCGATCGCGATCTCGGCGGCGACATGTCGATTCTCGACATACTGCTACAGCAAGCCGAGCGGCTGTGTTCGGCCTTCGAAGCCGACGGGTTCGTCATCGTCACCCGGGATCAGGTCCATGCCACCGGCCATGTGCCGGATGTCCAGGCGCTTCGGGAACTGGCGGATTGGGTCGCTCGGGCTCCCGAGGGCGAGATCGTCTGCAGCCATGAACTTCCGCAGCTCCATCATCCCGCCGCCGCCTATGCGACGCATGCCAGCGGGCTGCTCGCGACGAAGATTGCCGGGCATGCGCCGCTGACGCTGCTCTGGCTGCGCGCGGAAAGCCCGGAAATCGTGAAATGGGCCGGCAACCCGCACAAGGCGCTGCAGGTCGGCCCGGGTGAAATCCTCAATCCCCGCGCGTCCTTCGAAGCGTGGAGCGAAATGGTGCGCGGGCGCTCCCGCCCATGGTCCACCGTCTCCCGCGAAGGCGTGGCACGGCTGGTCGAAGCGCTCGTCGAAGCACAACGCAACCGCTGCATGCGCGAACTGAACCGGCAGCTCACGGCCACGGTGGCGGAGAATGAGCGGCTGCTGCAGCACAAGGATTACCTCATTCGCGAAGTGAACCATCGCGTTCAGAACAGCCTGCAGCTCGTTTCCGCCTTCCTGCGGCTGCAGGCGCGCGGCGCGGGCACGAGCGATGTTCATGCGGACCTGGAAGAGGCCCAGCGGCGCGTCGCGGCAGTCGCGCTCGTTCATCGCCAACTCCACAGCTCGCATGCGCTCGAAGAGGTCGATCTCGCCGACTATCTCGGTGAGCTGGCGCGGGAGCTGGCGTCATCCATGGGCGGGGAATCGTGGCTGGACCATCTCACCCTCGCCCTCGAGCCGATCCACCTCAATCCCGATCGCGCGGTGAAGCTGGGCCTCATCGTGACCGAGCTCATGCTCAATACCGCCAAATACGCCTATGGCGGGGCGCCCGGACCGGTGCGGCTGGATCTCGGCCTTGAGGGCGAAACCGTCGCGCTCAGCGTCAGCGACCAGGGGGGCGGCAAGCTGGGCACCCGCGAGGGTTTCGGCAGCCGCATGCTGCGCGCCATGGTCGGCGATCTTCAGGGCACCATGGACGAAAAGGCCAACGCACCGGGGCTGACGACCTGCATCACGCTGCCGCTCGAACAAGAGCGTTATAGCCGACCAAATATAGCCGAAGCATGAGATAGACTAAGCGATTCCTTACGCAACCGCCCGCTTCTCGCGATCAAGTATTCGTTCCCGACCTCTTGGTTGCCATGCAAAGACGGTCTGTGCCACCATGGAATGGAAACATTCAAAGGTGTTGCTCGCGACCCGCCCCTGGCGCCTTTCCTCGCCATTGCCCTCCAGAAGCGCGGCCGGCCCGGGCGAATGCCATGGGAGAAACAGATGACGACCCTCACCATCAATGGACAGGATCATCAGTTCGACGTGCCGGACGACATGCCCCTGCTCTGGGTCCTGCGTGATGTTGCCGGCCTCACCGGCACCAAGTTTGGCTGCGGCGCGGGCCTGTGCGGGGCCTGCACCGTCCATCTCGACGGGCAGGCAGTGCGTTCCTGCCAGACCCTGGTGAGCGATGCCGTCGGCCACAGGATCGCAACCATCGAGACCGTGGGCCAGACCCCGGCCGGCGCCGCCGTGCAAAAGGCGTGGCTGGATCTCGAGGTGGTGCAGTGCGGCTACTGCCAGTCCGGGCAGATCATGCAGGCGGCGGCTCTGCTCGCCGGCAACCCCAAGCCGTCGGACGGCGACATCGACAGCGCGATGAGCGGCAATATCTGCCGATGCGGGACCTATCCCCGCATCCGGGCCGCCATCAAGCAGGCCTCGGCCGCGTGAGGAGCCGAACATGACCCGTATCCCCGATCCCGCCGGTTTCCGCCCCGATCGCCGCTCCTTTCTCACTGGCAGCCTCGCGCTGGTGGTGGCAGCCTCCCTGCCGCTCGGCTCGCGCATGGCCCGCGCCGCGGCGGCCGGCCCGTTCGCACCGAATGCCTTCATCCGCATCAGCGAGGACGGCCGCATCGTGCTCATCATGCGCGATGTCGAGATGGGCCAGGGCATCTGGACCGGCGCCTCGATGCTGATGGCCGAGGAACTCGATGTCGGCCTCGACCAGGTCGAACCGGACTTCGCTCCGCCGGACGACAAGCTCTATGCCAATCCCCTGCTCGGCCAACAGGCCACGGGTGGCTCGACCTCGATCCGCGCCGACTGGGAAGGCCTGCGCAAACCCGCGGCCATTGCCCGGCGCGCTCTGGTGGAGGCTGCGGCGCGCGAATGGAAGGTGGCGCCCGCCGACTGCACGGTCGAGCGTGGCGTGGTGCGCCACGCCGCCTCCGGCCGCAGCGCGTCCTATGGCTCGCTGGTCGCGCTCGCCGCCACGTCGCCGCTCCCGCAGGACGCCCCGCTCAAGGACCGCAAGGACTGGAAGCTGATCGGCACCAGCCAGAAGCGCGTCGACACCCGCCACAAGGTCGATGGTGGCGCCACCTATGGCATCGACGTGAAGCTGCCGGGCATGAAGATCGCCCTGCTGGCCCGCTGCCCGGTGCTGGGCGGCAAGCTGGTATCGGTGGACGAGGCGTCGGCGCTCAAGGTCAAGGGCGCCCACGCCGTGCTGAAGCTCGAAGATGCCGTCGCCGTGGTGGGCGATCACTACTGGGCGGCGAAGCAGGGACTCGACGCACTCGCCGCCAAATGGGACCTCGGCCCGAACGCCCGGCTGACGCAGGCCGACATCGTGCGGGGCCATGAGGAGGCCTCGAAGGGCGAAGGCGTCGTGGCGCGACAGGAGGGCGACCCCGACGCCGCCATCGCCGGCGCCGCGAAGAAGCTGAGCGCGGTCTACCAGCTTCCTTTCCTGGCCCATGCGACGATGGAACCGGCGAACTGCACGGTCCATGTGACGCCCGACGGCGTCGAGGTGTGGTGCGGCACGCAGGTGCCGACCCGCGCGCAGGCCGCCGCGGCCGAGGCCACAGGCCAGCCGGTGGAGAAGGTTCGGCTGCACAACCACCTGATCGGCGGCGGCTTCGGGCGCCGGCTCGAATGGGAATATGTCGGCATCGCTGCCGCCTTCGCCAAGCAGGTCGACTATCCCCTCAAGGTGGTCTGGTCGCGCGAGGAGGACATCCAGCACGACCGCTTCCGCCCCTATTATTACGACCGGCTGTCCGCCGGCCTCGATGCGGACGGACGGATCACCGGCTGGACCCACAAGGTGACCGGCTCCAGCGTCATGGCGCGCTGGGCGCCTCCCGGCATGCGCGAGAACGGCATCGACCCGGATGCGGTCGAATGCGCCGAGGAGACGCCCTACGACCTCGGCCCGGTACGGGTGTCCTGGGTACGACACGAACCGCCGGGCGTGGTCACCGCCTGGTGGCGCGGCGTCGGCCCGGCGCACAATGTCTTCGTGGTCGAGAGCTTCATCGACGAACTGGCCCATGCCGCCGGCAAGGATCCCGTCGCGTTCCGGCGTGGCCTGCTGGAAAAGAACCCGCGCGCTCGCGCCGCTCTCGACCTCGCGGCGAAGGAAGCGGGCTGGGGCACGCCGCTCCCGGCCAATACCGGCCGGGGCATCATGGTGCAGCACGCCTTCGGCTCGTTCCTTGCTGTGGTTTGCGAGGCGGAAATGTCCGGCAGCAACATCCAGCTCAAGCGGCTGGTCGCCGCCATGGATTGCGGACAGGCGGTCAACCCGGATTCGGTGCGCGCCCAGATCGAGGGCGGCCTCGTCTTCGGTCTCACCGCCGCGCTCTATGGCGAGATCACTTTGGACGAGGGACGTGTCGAGCAGACCAATTTCGACACCTACCAGATCCTGCGCATGAACGAGGTTCCGCCGATCGAGGTGCATCTGGTCGAGAGCAGCGAGAGCCCCGGCGGCCTCGGCGAAACCGGCACGGCGGCGGCCTTCCCGGCCATCGCCAATGCGGTGTTCGCCGCTTCCGGCAAAAGGCTGCGAAAGCTGCCGCTCAATCTCGACAAGGCATCAAGCGGCTGACGCTCGCGGGCATCGAGCGGCCGGCGCCGACGGAAGAAAGAGCCGCCGGCCGGCCCCTCGCTTCTGCGAGAGGTCGGCCAGCGTGCCGACGCTGCCCGCTCAGTCGGGAAGTGCATAGGCCGCGACTTCGTCGCCCACCTGCTCCTTCAGGATGGAATTGCCGCCCGCGGTGAAGACGACATATTCGCGGCCCTTATATTCGTAGATCGCCGGGTTCGACACCGCGGGTGCCTGCACGATATCGGACCACAGTTCCTTGCCGTCGGCGAGCGAATAGGCCCGCACCTTGGCGTCCATCGACGCGCCGATGAAAATGACGCCGCCCGCCGTCACCGCCGGTCCGCCGATGGTCGGCGATCCCATGCTTTCGGGCATGTAGAAGCCCCATTGCTGCGAGGCGCCGATGGGCCGCCGCCATTTCACACCGCCGGTCTTCATGTCGATCGCCACCAGTTCGCCGAAGGGCGGCGCCCAGCAGGGCATGCCGAGCCAGTTCAGCGCGTTGACCAGCGACATGCCGAACGGCGCGCCTTCCTGCGGGTAGAAGCCGTTCTCATTGCCGTTGCCCTTGGGCGCCTTGTCGTAATCCGCGCGGGCCCAGAGCTTCAGCGCCTGCACGATATGCGAGGTGTTGACGACCGCCGTCTGGGTTTCGGGATCGAAGGCGACCCCGCCCCACTGCACGCCGCCCGCGCTGTCCGGATAGGTGAGCGTGCCCTCCCTGGTCGTGGTGGGCGGGGTGTACATGCCCTCATAGTTCAGGTTCTTCCACATGCGCGAGCAGGAGCCGAGCCCGACAATGTTCGCCACCGTCCAGATCGGCGGCTTCTTCGACTGGTCGAGCAGCGGCGCCGGCTTGGTGGGGAAGGGCTGGGTCGGCGAATAGACCTCTCCCGCCACGTTTCCCTGCGGCACCGGGCGCTCCTCGATCGGCCACACATCGGCGCCGGTGCGACGGTCCACCACGAACAGGAAGCCCATCTTGCTGGCCTGCACGAGCGCCGGCACCGGCTTGCCGTCCACCGTGAGGTCCATCAGGGTCGGGGCCGAATTGATGTCGTAGTCCCAGATGTCGTGATGCACCCACTGCCGCGACCAGACCACCTTGCCGGTGTTGATGTCGAGGGCGGTGGTGGAGGTGGCGAGCGGAATGGGCTTCGTCCGGTTTCCGCCCCAGTAATTGGGCGAAGGCGAGGAAACGGGCACATAGACCAGTCCGAGCTTGTCGTCATAGGAGACGCCGGTCCACACATTCGCGGTGCCGGTCTGCGCGGCGACATCGTCGGGGATCGGCCGGAACGTCCATTCCAGCGCGCCGGTCCGGGCATTGAGGGAGAACAGCGAGCCCGGCGGCGCTTCCTGATACGCCCAGTCCTTGCCCGCCCAGCCCAGCACGAGATGATCGCCGATCACGGTCGGCGGCTGCAGCAGGGACAGCGGATATTTCGCGTTGACGGTGTTCCACTGGTTCACGTCCAGCACGCCGTCCTTGCCGAATCCCGGGCACGGCTTGCCGGTATCGGCATCGAGCGCGAAGAGCTGCGCGTCCATCGTACCGAGATAGACGATCTTCTGGCAAACCTCGCCGGCGGTTGGGCTCTGCGCCTGCCAATAGGCGACCCCGCGCGATTTGAGCGCCGGCTGGGTCAGCGCCTTGAGCGTGGACTTGGTGTCGAAGGTCCACTTCTCCTTCCCGCTCGCGGGGTCGATCGCGATCACCCGGTAGAAGGGCGTGCCGATATAGACCGTGTCATTGGCGAAGATGGGCGTTGCAGACCAGACGGTTTCCGGCACCGCGCCACTGCCGCTGGACATGTCGCCGGTGTGGTATTCCCAGACCTTTCTGAGCTTTCCCACGGTCGAAACGTCTATTTGCCGGAGAGGGGAATATTTCTGCGCGCTCAACTGGCCGTGAAAGGTGTTCCAGGCCGATCCGCTCGCCGGGGGCAGCATGGCCGGCGCATCGGAGGCCGGCGCCGGGGCCAGTTGGGGAGCGGGCAGGACATAGGCGGGCTGCGCCGCCAGCGGCGAAGCGGCCGCTAGAAGTCCGGCCACGGACAACGACGCCGCGGATGACAGACGAAGCTGGCGGCTCATGACGCAACCCTCCGGGCGGGCGGAGTGAGGATTTCGACCGCGATGGCGATCACGGCGACCGCGAGCGCCACGGACGCCCCCCATCCATGCAGGAAAAGCTCGGCGATCAACGTCAGCGCCACGCCGAGCGCGCTGAGACCGAGCAAAAGGCTGCGCCACCTGCCCCGCGGCACGCGCAGCAGCATGAGTCCGGCGAGAACTAGGATGAACGCCCCGAACATGGCCAGCAGCGCGCCGCCGGCTCCCGTAACTCCGGAAAGCGGCGTCAGATAGCGCCATCCCGTGAGGCCCAGCGCGACCAGCGCCGCGAGGGCGAACATCAATGCCCCGGCCCGAAAACGCCTCTGGCCGGTGTGAACCAATGTGGGATCATGCATCGGACCCCCCTCCTGCCTTGCCTGGTTGCCCGCCCCGGCAAGGAAACGCGAGCGAGGGGAAGCGGTTCCGGTACGTGGATCAGGCAAGCATCGCATGCGCATCGACGCGCGGTGCAAAGCCCGGCGCCACAGCGCCGGCATGGGGTGTGGATAGACAAGGGAGCATCGGGAGAAAGAAGGAGGTCCGGCAAACCCTCAAAAGGATTGGCGCGCTGACCAAAGTGAAACTGCGAACACCTATGTTGTTGAGTTCGAATGGTTTTAGTAGGACTTGGAAGTGCAGGCGATTTTCGTGACGCACACCACAACCGCAGCTTCTACATCTCCGGCCGACGAGCCTAATAGACGTCAAGATAGCGAAATAGGCTGGCACAAACAGCATCAACGCATGCTGACGTCGCCCTCCCCGTACCCCCGTATAGCCCCTTATACTGCTCGCGCAGCAGGTTCTTCTGCACCTTGCCCATGGTGTTGCGCGGCAGATCGTCGAGGAAGATGACGCGCTTGGGCAGCTTGTAGCGGGCGAGCCGCCCCCCCAGCGCCTCCAGCACCGCCGGCTCGTCCAGTGCCGCGTCGGGGCGGGCGATCACCACCGCCGTCACCCCCTCGCCGAAATCGGGGTGGAGCAGGCCGATCACCGCGCTCTCGATTACACCGGGCAGCGCGTCGATCTCGGTCTCGACTTCCTTGGGATAGACATTGTAGCCGCCCGAAATGACGAGGTCCTTGCCGCGCCCGACGATCTGCACATATCCGTCCGGCCCGACGAGGCCGAGATCGCCGGTGACGAACCAACCATCATGAAACTCCGCCGCCGTCTTCTCCGGCATGTGCCAATAGCCCTTGAATATATTGGGGCCGCGCAGCTCGATCATGCCGATCTCGCCCGTGCCGAGCACCTCCCCGCTCTCGGGCGACACGACACGCAGTTCCACGCCCGGCAGCGGGAAACCCACCGTGCCGGCGATGCGCTCGCCCTCATAGGGATTGGAGGTGTTCATGCCGGTCTCGGTCATGCCGTAGCGTTCGAGAATGGCGTGGCCCGTGCGGGCGCGCCATTCGCGGTGCGTCTCCGCCAGCAGCGGCGCCGAGCCGGAGATGAACAGCCGCATGCCCGCCGCCGCCTCGGGGGTCAGCTCGGGGGATTTCAGCAACCGGACATAGAAGGTCGGCACGCCCATCAGCACGCTCGCCCGGCCCGTGAGCGACAGGATGTACGCCGGATCGAACTTCGGCAGGAAGATCATCGACGAGCCGGCCGCCAGCGTCACATTGATGGCGACGAACAGGCCATGGGTGTGGAAGATCGGCAAGGCGTGGATCAGCACGTCGTCGGGCGTGAAGTGCCAGGCCTCGACCAGCGCCTGCGCATTGGAGGCGAGGTTTTCATGGGTGAGCATCGCCCCCTTGGAGCGGCCCGTAGTGCCTGAGGTATAGAGCAGCGCGGCGAGGTCGTCGGGCCTGCGCGGCACATCGGTGAAGCTGGGACGGCAGGCCTCGGCCGCCTCGCGCAGCGTGCCCTGTCCGTTCGCATCCATTGTGACCACCTGCGCCACGCCACGGGCGCAGGCGATGGGGGCCAGCACCGCTTCCGCCGCGGGATCGCAGATGAAGATCGCCGGTTCGGCATCACCGAGGAAATAATCGATCTCGGGCGGCGTATAGGCGGTGTTGAGTGGCAGGAACACGCCACCGGCCCGCACCGTCGCGAGATAGACGAACACCGCCTCCAGGCTCTTTTCCGCCTGCAGCGCCACCCGGTCGCCGGGCGCGAGGCCCATCGCCACCAGCGCATTGGCATATTGCGCGGTGCGCCGGTCGAGTTCGGCATAGGTGACAATGGCGCCCTCCGCCGTTTCGGCGAAGACGCGGGAGGGGACAGTGACGCCGGCGCGCAGGCGGTCGATCAGGTAATTGGGCATGGGTCGCAACATCCAGAAGGCAGGCGGCAAGATTACCGGCCTCCGACACAACCGACCATCAGCTTCGGTCTACGCCATTGGTTGTCGTAATGCACAAATGCTCCGCGTTCGCGGATGCCGTTGTGATGCTCAACTTATGGTTCACCGGCGTGACGTCGGCGCCCACCCTGCTCACTGGTGCATCTTATGCACGCAACGCGGGCGAAATAGCTGATTGTCCCCCTATCGGCATTTGATGAAGGTTGGGCTTCAAGCGTCGCGCGCAGCACAGCGCGCGGCGGCGGTTCTGAGGAGTCCTACTTTCATGAGCGCAGACGCCACGTCTCCCGCAGACAAAGGGGCGTCCGGTCCCCTGTCCGGCCTTCGCGTGATCGATGCCACGCACATGCTGGCCGGGCCCTATTGCACATGGCTGCTGGGCGCTCTCGGCGCGGACGTGGTCAAGATCGAGCGGCGGGGCGCGGGTGACTTCACGCGCATCATCGCTCCCTTCAAGGACGAGAAGAGCATCTATTTCATGAGCGTGAACCGCAACAAGCGCAGTCTCACGCTCGACCTCAAGCATCCTCGCGGCAAGGCGGTGATGACGCGTCTGCTCGCGGGCGCCGATGTGTTCGTCGAGAACAACCGTGCCGGCGTCATGGACCGCCTCGGCTTTGGCTATGAGACGGTGGCGGCGTTCAACCCACGGCTGGTCTATGCGTCGATCTCCGGTTTCGGCCAGACCGGGCCGTATCGGCACAAGCCCTCCTTCGACGCCATCGCGCAGGCCCTTTCCGGCATGATGAGCATCACCGGCGAAGAGGCGGGCCCCCCTGCACGGGTAGGCGCCTCCATCGGCGACATCGGCTCCAGCCTCTTCGCCACGATCGGCGTGCTCTCCGCTCTGCAGCAGCGCGAGCGCACCGGGCGCGGCACCTTCGTCGATGTCGCAATGCTCGACTGCCAGTTGGCGCTGATGGAGAATGCGATCGCCCGCTTCCTGAATGCCGGCGAAACGCCCCGGCGACTGGGCAGCCGTCATCCCCTCATTGCTCCGTTTCAGGCCTTCGCGACGGCCGACGAGCCGATCGCGGTCTGCGTCGACACTGCCGAGCAGTGGGAGCGGCTTTGCGGCGCGCTGGAGCGGCCGGACCTTCTGGCCGATTCGCGTTTCCCCACCGGTTCGGTACGCGCCGACCGGCATGCCGAGCTTGAACCGATCCTTGCCGAACTGTTCCGCGCACGCGGCCGCGGCGAGTGGCTGGCGATTCTCGACGAGGCCGACGTGCCGGCCAGCGCCATCAATTCCGTACCCGAGGCGCTGCAAGATCCTCAGGTAATCTCGCGCAACATGGTCAAGGAGGTTCCCGCCGGCTCGGGGCTGCGCTTCGTCTCCATGCCGATCCAGATGCCGCACACGCCGCTTCCCGACGAGAAGGCGCCTCCGGCGCTGGGCGAGCACAGCGAGGAAATCCTTGCCGATTTCGGTTTTTCTCCGGAAGAGATCGACACTCTCCGTGGCGAAGCGGTAATCTGAGCGATGCGGGATGCGCTCGCCATCCTGCTTAAAAAACGCCGCAACCTAGCGGCCAAGTAGTAGGTCGCTGCGCGCTCAGCGGCCCTTCCAGACCGGGGTGCGCTTGCCCAGAAAGGCGGCGATCGCCTCCTGCATGTCCTGCGAGCCGTAGCAGGCGGCCAGCAGGTCGTCGTCGGCATCGGCGGGCACGCCATGGTCGCGCAGGCGCAGCAGCGCCTGCCGCGTCGCCCACAGCGTGAGCGGCGCGAGTTGAGTCAGCGCCTCCGCGACCTCTTGCGCCTTTGCGTCGATCTCGTCATCGCCCACCACCGTGCGGATCGCGCGAACCGCAAGTAGGTCCTCGGCGCCAAGCAGTTTGGCGCTGAAGATCATCTCGCGGGTCATGGCGGTGCTGGTCATGACGATGAGGCGCGCATAATTGGTAAGGCTGAGGCAGTTGCCAACGGTGCGTGCGATAGGGAAGCCGAAGCGCAGCGACGATGCGGCGATCCGTACATCACAGGCTGAGGCGATGAGCGCGCCCTGGCCGACGCAGGCGCCGGCCATCGCAGCGACGGTGGGAACCCGCAACTGCTCGATGGCCACGATCAGGCGCTCCGCCTCGCGCTCCAGTGCGACGGCAGCCACGGGATCCGCCGCCTGACTCAGCGCGCCCATGTCTGCACCTGCCATGAAGGCCGGTTTTTCGCCGCGCATGCCGGTGAACACCACGGCCCGGACCGTGTCGTCATCGGCGATCTCCGCGAGCGCGGCAACGAGCTCATTCTCCATGCGCGCCGACATCGCGTTACGTACGCGCGGCCGGTCGAAGACGAGCCATTCAACGGCTCCTTCGCGCCGACGGGCGAGATGGGGCGTATCCATGTCTTGAAAGGTCATCGGGACGTCCTAAAGGGGTCTAGCTCGCGGTGCGTCGTCGGGTGCCGCGAAGATCTGGCAGTGCTCCGGGGGCAGATGCACAAGGACGGGCTCCCCCGGCTGAAAGTGAAGATGCGGACTGACAAAAGCCCGCAGCGTCGTGTTCGGCGCGATCTCGACAAGCACATCGCGATACTCGCCAAGATAGGCCGAGCGACGCACCACGCCGTTCAGATTGTTGGTGGCCCCACCGGCCTCACCCAGCCTGACGCGCGAGGGACGGATGCAGAGCACCGCCTTCCTGCCGGGGCCGGATAGTCCACTGCGATCCTGCGCGTGAAGGAGCGTGTCCGCGACCCTTAGCTGGCCCGGAGCTTCGTGTTGCCCCGGGATCTCGTTGTTGCTGCCGATGAACGAGGCGACAAAGGCATTGCTCGGCCGTTCGAAAATGTCCTCAGGCGAGCCCAGCTGCTGGACGATGCCGCCCTTCATCACTGCTACCTCGTCGGCCGTGACCAGAGCCTCGCCCTGGTCATGGGTGACGTAAACCGTTGTGATGCCGAGTTCGTCGTGCACGCGTCGGATTTCGAAGCGCATTTCCTCGCGCAAATGGGCGTCGAGGTTGGACAAAGGCTCGTCGAGCAGCAGGATTCGCGGCTCCACGGCCAGCGCCCGCGCCAGCGCGACGCGCTGCTGCTGTCCGCCGGAAAGCTCAAAGGGATAGCGATCGCGCAGCGGCGTAAGACGCACGGCTTCTAGCGCCCGGGAGAGCCGCGCCTCAAGCTCGGCACGCGCCAGCTTTCGCAGTTGCAGCCCGAAGGCGACATTCTCCGCGACCGTCTTGTGCGGCCAGACGGCGTAGTTCTGAAAAACCAGCGAGATGCCCCGCCGCTCGGGGGGAACAACGCGCTGCGGGCTGGAGATGAGCTCCCCGCCGGCGCGGATCTCGCCGCCGCTCGGCGTGTCGAAGCCGGCCAGCAGTTGCAGTGTCGTCGACTTGCCGCATCCCGAAGGCCCCAGCAGTGCCAGCAGGGCGCCATCGGGAATATGCAGATCGATAGACTTGAGGGCCTGGTAGGCACCGTAAGACTTGGACAGTTGGCGAATGTCGATATCGCTCATGGGACAGCTCCGAGGCTGGCCGCGTTGCGGCGGCGATAGGCGGCGCCCTCGGTGACGAAACGCGCGAGAAGGACGACGATGAGCGTGGCAAACAGGAGCAGGGCGCTGGCGGCGCAGACGGCCTCATAATTGCCCCCGTCCTTGTAGTTGTAGATCAAGGTCGTCATGACATTGGTCCGGGGAGAGACGAGGAAGATCGCCACCGACAACTCCCGCATGATCGGGATGAAGACCAGCAGCCAGCCCGCGACGAGCCCGCCACGCATCAGCGGCGCGGTGATGGAGGCGAAGGTGCGGGCCTCTGTGGCGCCGACGCTGCGCGCCGCGCGTTCGAGATCGGGGCTTATGCCCTTGAGGATCGACCCGGCCTGCGAATAGGCGATCGGCAGGAACGTCGCCACGAAGGCCGCAATGATGATGGTGGCCGTGCCGTAGAGGGTCAGCGGCTGCCGCGTATAGGCGGAGAAGAAACCGACCGACAGCACGATGCCGGGAATGATGATCGGGATGGTTACGAGTGCGGCGATCAGGCCAGCGCCGCGGAGGAGCTTCCGCTCGACGATGTAGGCGACCAGAATGCCGATGATCATGCAGAAGCTGGCGGCGCCCCCGGCATAGAGCAGGCTGTTGACGATGGCGCGCTGGGTTTCGGCATTTTCGAAGATCGCCCAGCGATACCAATGCAGCGTGAGATTGGAGGGGATGGGCCCAAGGCCCCATGCTCGGCTCAGCGATACGAGCACGATGGCGATATAGGGCAGCACGACCGCCGTGACCGGAACGATCAGGGCAAAGGCGAGCGCCGGCAGACGCCAGCCTTTCAGCCGTATCTTCCGCCCGGCTCGTCCCTTGCCGCCCACGGTGGTGAACTGCCGCCGGCCGAGAATGCAGCGCCTGGCGTAGAACAGCATGCCGGTGATCGCGATCAGCGGCATGCAATAGGCGGCAGACATGTAAAGCGCGGGCGGGAAGAGCTGGTAGAACTCGGCCAGCTTGGTGGTGACCACCAGTGTGCCGCTCGGCGTCAGCAGGAAGGCCGGCACGCCGAACAGGGTCATGCCCTGGATGAAGGAGAGGATAAAGCCCACCAGTACGGCTGGCATGACCAGCGGAATGGTGACCGAAAACATGGTCTTTACGACGCCGGAACCCAGGGTTGTGGCCGCGTCTTCGAGTTCGACCGGCATTTCCTCTAGCGCGCTGGAGACCAGCGTGAAGGTGTAGGGCACGGTATAGATCGAGCAGACGAAAATGGTGCCGATCATCGAGTAGATGCTCAGCAGCGGCCAATCCGCACCGCTCAGCGCCCGCCAGCCGACATTGAGCCAGCCCGAATTGGGTGCGGCGAGGAGAATCCAGCCAAGGGCGCCGATGAAGGAGGGGGTGACAAAGGCCGCCATGGTGAAGAGGCGGACGAATCCGCGCATGGGCATATCGGTGCGGGCGACCAGCCATGCCAACGGTACGCCCAGCAGCGTCGAGATGACGGCGACCGCCGTTGCCAGAACAAGCGAATTGAATAGCGGGGCCCACAGCGATGTGGGGGTGAAGATCTGCACATAGTTGCGCAGGGTCCATTGGCCAGTGACATCATCATGGAAACTGTTGAATACGATCCAGCCGAGCGGCTGGACGATCAGCAGCGCCAGCACCGCAAGCAGGATGACAAGCACGATCAACCGGAACGCATGGTGGCATCGATAGCCGACCGAGGCGGAGCGCGCCGCGCTCACCGAGCGTGATGAGGCCATGGGTACATTTCCGGTTTCATCAAAAAGGGCAGCGTACCGCCGTGACGTGAGCCAATCCGAGGTGGATACCGGTCCGGCGACATGAAGGGCACCGGACCGGCGCGACCGGCCGGATGTCAGCCGACGATTTCCTTCCACTTGGCAATGCCTTCCGCCACTTCGGCGGCCAGATTGTCCACCGGGTTGCGGTACCATTTGATCGATTCGAGCGTGCGCCCCTCGGCCCAGGGAACATCGGTGCGCAGGGTCGGCCAGAAATTCTTGGCGAGGATGTTCGACACTTCCACCGAATACAGGAAGTCGGTGAAGAGCTTCCCGGCATTGGGGTGCGGCGCCTTGGTGGGAACCGCAGTAAGGCCCAGATTGAGGATCGCGTCATCGGAGGGAACCGTGACGCCGATCGGGTTGCCCGCCGCCTGCTGGGTCAGCGAGTAGCTGAACGGCGCGGCGGAACCCACCTTGCGCTCGCCCGAGAGAATGTCGGTCACCGTGTCGACATTGGATTGACCGACCTTCGGCTTTTGCTTGGCGAAGGCCCGGAGGAAGTCGTCGCCGTACTTCTTGCGGATGGCGACGACCCAGCTCGCCACATCGCCGGAGAAGGCCGGGCTGCCGGTGGTGATCTGGTTCGCCCATGGCGCGTCAAGCAGCGCCGTCCAGGAGGCCGGCGGCGCGGTAACCGAGGTGGACTGATTGATCGTGGTCAGGCTGATGGCGCCGACATGATAGGTGTTCTCAGGGTCAATGTTACGGAACGCCTCCGGCACCATGTTGATATTGGTGGGCTTGAACGGCTGGATGGCGCCGAGCTTCTGCAGGTCCTTGTAATGCAGCAGGTTCGTCGTGCCGATGGAGTCGCACTGCACGGCGTCATTCTGAATTTCAAGGCGCAGGCGCGTGAAGATCGTCTGCGACGCCTGGCGCAGCAGGCTCACCTCGATGCCGGGGTACTTCGCCTTGAAGGCATCGCGGATCTCCTCGATGGTCTTCTGCTCATAGGAACCCCAGTACAGATTGAGGGCGCCCTCCTTTTTCGCGGCCGCGTACAGCGCATCGTCCGCGGCGCTCACGGGAGAGATCCGGAGTGCCGAGGCGGCCAAGGCGGCGGCGCCACCCATCAACACGTGTCGTCTGCTAAAAGCTGCCATCAGTCGGTTCCCCTCATTCTTATGAACCAAGCGCCTCTGGAAGGCGGTCAGTAGTCTCCCGTGGTCGCGCCACCATCGACGACGATCACCTGCCCGGTGACGTAGCTGGCGTCATCGGAGGCGAGAAAGGCCGCGACGGACGCAATCTCGGAAGGTCGCGCGGTCCGGCCCAGCGGCATCTTTGCTATCCAGCTGTCGCGCAGCTCCTGCGGCACGCCCTTGAGGATCGTGGTTTCGACGATGCCCGGGGTAATGGCGTTGGCGCCGCGCGCCTTCCAGCGCCACGGTCCGGGTCAGGCCAACGATGCCGGCTTTCGCGGCGGCGTAGTTGGATTGGCCGAACGCACCGAACATGGCGGTCGAGGCGGTGTTGATGATGCGTCCCCAGCCCCTCTTGCCGACAAGCGAGAAAGCGACCTGGCAGCCGAGCCAGGTGCCGCGCAGGCTGATGTCGATGACCTGGGTCCATTCCTCGTCGGTCATCTTCGGCAGCGAGCGATCCCGCACGATGCCGGCGACGTTCGCAACGACATCGACGCCGGCGAATTTCGGCGGCAGCGCCGCTACAGCGCTTTCCCAGCTCGCGCGGCTGGCCACGTCCAGCGCCAGCGCGCAGGCCTCATGCCCTTTAGCCGTCAGATGCTCGGCCCGGGCGACAGCCTGATCGAGCACAAGATCTGCCACGACGACCCGCGCGCCTTCGGCGGCGAAGCGTTCGCAGATCGCGCTGCCGATACCCCCGGCGCCGCCGGTCACCAGCGCGACATGTCCTTTAAGGCACGGCGATGTCACGAAGCTTTCTCCTGCTCGCCGGGCCCGATGAGGAAGACGTCTTCGCCTTCCTGAAGCGGTTCCCCGTTCTGATTCTTGAGCGACAGGGCGACGCGAACGATTCCGGTCCCCGGTCGCGATCGGCTGGCGCGCGTCTCCAGCACATTCGCCTCGTAGTGCAGCGTATCGCCGGCGAAAATGGGGGCCACAAAGCGCCGCCGGGTTTCCAGGAATGCCTCGATCGCCCAATCGTCGATGAGCGAGCGCAGGCCCGTGCTCAACGCGTGGCCGAGCATGCCGTGGGCGACGCGCTTGCCAAAGCCGTGCGCCGCGGCGAATTCAGCGTCCATGTGCAGCGGGTTGAAATCACCGGTCAGCCCGGCGAACTGAACGATATGCGCCTCGGTAATGGTCACGCGGGCCGATTTCAGCTGCTGGCCGACCTCGATGGCGGCGAAGGCAACGCTCATGGACGTTCCCCCTTGATACGGAACAGCGGCAGATCCGGCGTTCCCGCGACGGTGCCGAAAAAGACCTCGACCGGCATTCCCCCCGGATATCGGTACCCGGCTCCGTCTCTAGTCGCGAGAGGACGAGCACTCCCTCGTCCAGCATCACCAGAGCGCAGGTATAGGGCGTCTCGAACGCACTTGTGCCGCGCCGGATGGTGGTGAACGAAAAGATGGTGCCGTGCCCGCTCGCCTCGACCCATTCCGGCGAAGCGCCGGGGGGCATAGATGGAATGGGCGCGCGGATACCATTGATGTTTACCGGTGACCGGGCAGACCTGGATCATCAGTTGTCCCGCGCGTGCCCCCTCCCAGAAGGGATCGGCCGTTACATCGGTCACTGGAGGCATGCCCTTCGTCATCGCTGCGGCCTCAAACCGTGAGAATGGCGGTAGCGGCGGCGCAGAATGTGCCTCCAGCCCATGGACCAGAGCCTCCTCGGCATCGGGAACCTGCAAGCCCGGTCCTTCGCCGCGCAACTGCCGCACCCCTTCGATAAGCGTGAAGATGCCGCGCTTGCCGGGATGGTTCGAGGACAGCCCGCCACCGTCGGTATTGGTCGGAAGCCGCCCGCCCAGCGTCAGATGCCCCGTCATCGACAAAGCCGCCGCTTTCCCCGCGCCCGCAGAAACCCAGATCTTCCAGCGCGAGCATCGGCGTGATCGTGAACGCGTCATAGATCTGCGCGACGTCGATATCGTCGTGCCCGATACCGGCCATGGCGAAGGCGTGGGGGCCAGAGATCGCCGCCGGCGTCGAAAGATCGGGTGCGATCTGGCTGAGCTGGGTGCGGGCCGCCGCGCTTCCGAAGCCGGAAAGATGAATTGGACGGCGGCGGCAATTTTCTGCGCGTTCCGCGCTGGTCATCACGATGGCGCCGCCGCCATCGGTGACGACGCAGCAATCGAGCTTGCGCAAGGGCGACGCGATTGACGTGGAGGCTAGCACATCGTCGATGGTGATCGGAGCGGTGAAGCGGGCATGGGGATTATTAGCCGCATGCTGGCGGAAGGTGACGGCGACCTTGGCAAGCTGTTCGGATGTCGTACCGTAAAGCGCAATGTGGCGCTGGGCGAACATCGCATAGGTCGAGATCAGGGTCGGGCCGTAGGGAAGCTCGAACTGGCCTGGGCCCGCCGGCAGCACGAAGGGATCGAAGGACGGCGTGTCCAGGGGCCACCAGCGCGGACAGGCGGCATAGCTGATGACCACCACATCCGCGAGGCCTGTCGCGATTGCCGCCGCCGCGTGGCCGGCATGGACGATGTAGGAACAGCCGCCGACATCGGTGCTGTCGAAGAAGGTCGGCGTGATGCCCGCATATTCGGCGAACTCGGTGAGGCTGCTGACGCCGCCGCCTTCCCAGTCACTGGCGACCACACGGAGCCCGTCCACCTCGGAGAGCGCGATGCCGGCGTCGTCCAGCGCCCCGGCGAAACATTCCATCTGAAGCGCAAAGGGGTGAAGGCGCGGCGCCTGCCGGCGTGGCGACTCATATGCACCGACGATTGACGCTTTGCCCGAGATGCTGGCCACGCGAGATTTCCCATCTGTCCTGCCATCGAGCCTAGGTCGTTTCACCCCTCCGACAAGCAGTTTGAAGCCTGCCCATTGGTGCATTACGCGCATCTATTGCCCGCTTGACGGGGGCCGAGCGACGCGCGTCATCTAAGGCGCAACGAAAGCGTGAACGCGGTCGTTCATTCGTTGTAGGAGCTGCTGCCCATGTCTGAGGCCTTCCGTCGCCGCCTGCCGCCTCTTTTGGCGTTACGTGCATTTGAGACATTCGGCCGGAACGGAACGGTCAGAGGCGCCGCAGACGAACTCGCCGTCTCTCACACGGTGGTTTCGCGTCATATCCAGAACCTTGAAGCGGCGATCGGCGTGAAGCTTGTTCAGAAATCCGGGCGCGGCCTCAGCCTCACCCGAGAGGGCAAGCGCTATTCCGGGCAACTCAGCCGCGCGCTGGACCTGATTGCCAGCGCTACGAGCGAGCTGTGGGGAGGCAGCAGCGATGCACTTCATATCTGTTGCATGGCAGGGCTTGCCTCACGACGGCTGCTGGCGCGACTGCCGGAAATCGAGCGTTTTCTCGGCGGCCGCGAGATCATTCTCCAGCCTATTTCCGCACGACCAGACTTCAGCCAGGGGGAGGTCGATGCCGAGATAAACTACCTCGAATATCCCAATTTTCCGCCGGACCTGCGCGGGGAAATTGTCTACCGGCCCCGAATCCTCGCAGTTGCGAGCCAGGCGTTCAACGAGGCTCACCGGCACATCCGCACGGCGAGCGATCTGGTGAAGCTGCCGCTCCTCCACGAGCGTTCGACGCGGCAGTGGGAAAACTGGCTGGAGCATGCCGGGGTCGTCAGCGTTCCCCCACTGAAGGGGCCAAAGCTGTGGCACGGGCATCTCGCCGTAGAGGCCGCAAGGCTGGGGCAAGGCGTGGCTCTGGTGAGCGATCTCATGGCCGGGGAATTGCTCACGACTGGCGAGCTGGTCGAGATATGCCGGGCCAATGTCCGGCTGGGCGCGTACTATTTCATCGCACCAGCGCGCCGATGGAATGACCCGGCCATCTCGGCACTACGCGACTGGCTTCACGGCTTTGTCCGGCAGTGCATGGTTGAACCTGCTGCTTCGCCCTCACGTTGAGCGACGGGTTGTTGCCACGAGATGCCTGGACGAAATCTGTAGGGCCACTAACAACTTCAAAAGTACCATAATGTACGATTGAGAAGGTTCAGAAATATGAAAATTATATCTCCGATATCGATACCGAAAATAATACGATAAATGTCTTTATATTAGGATAAAATTATATTAAGATAATGCGTAATTACTGAACGTTGTTGAATATTATCTCAATTATTCTGCAGCAAGAGAGCCGATGCGTGTCCTGGCGCGCAAAAGGGATGGCGTGCCGATCGAGGTGAAACTGTGAACACCTATGTTATTGAGCTTCCTATGATTTAAGCTGCGGGCCAGTCACCGCAGGTGAGCGTACAATGCGGCGGCCTCGGGGTCGCCTCTGCTGTACGGCGGCATAATCTCGGCTTTGCGGAGGCCGTGCATCCTTGTTCCAGCGAGCGCGAGAGCGGCATAAGTGCTGCCCGAGCGTGCTCACACGACTAGGCGGTGTGGACGGATTTGATGAGGATGAAGCTGAAGGCGAGCGCGACGATTGCGGTGAAGCTGCGCTCTGTTTTCTCGCAGCGTGGGGCAACGCGCTTGAAACGCTTGAGCTTTCCGAAGCACTGCTCGATGCGGACCCTGCACTTGTAAAGCACCTTCGGGAAGAAGGCGGGACGATCCTTCTCGTTTGATTTGAACGGGATGGCGGGCGCGATGCCGCGCGCTCGGGCCAGCACTCGATTGGCCTTGGCGTCATAGCCCTTGTCGGCGAGCGCCGCGCGGGGCTTCACATCGGGACCGAGATCCAGCAGCTTGAACAGCGGGCTGTCGCTGGCCTCGCCGCCGGTCAGGTGGAAGGTGATTGGCAGGCCCTCGAAGCCACTCTTGAGGTGGATCTCAGTGGAGAAGCCGCCGCGTGAGCGCCCGAGGGCGGCGTGGCCCGGCTGCCCCCCTTTGCCTCGGCGGCGGAGACGTGGGCACGCACCACGGTAGAATCGAACATCTGGACCAGATGCGCGGTGCGGCTGAGCGAGGCCAGCGTTTCGAAGAACAGCTCGAACACGCCGGCCTGGCGCAGCCGCCAGAACCACTTCCAGACGCTGTTCCAGGATCCAAACTTCGCCGGCAGGGCCGCCAGGTGATGTTGTGCACGGTAAAATAGCGCATCACCTCGAGGAACTTGCGATCGTCGCGCCCCTTGTCGCCCCGCCGCGAGCGGCAGGCATGGAACACATCCAGCGCCACCGCCCAATCCTCAGGGGCCTTCACGCCTTTGAGCACGGATGCACCGGCACGATACGTTTGGCGTTCACGGTCTTCCCTGCGGCGAGGACGTAGCAGTCTATGCCCTCAATCTCCTCCCGCTGCGCCCGGAGGCACTCGGACAGTCGCATACCGGAATAGAGCGAGATGAGCGCCAACGCCTTCAAATCCGGCTGATCCTTCAGGACGCCAAAGACCGCCTTCAGCTCTGCCTCTGCGAACGCCTCATAGCTCTCTGGCGCCTTCCCGATCACCCCCATGCTTTGCCGGAGGCCCTCAAAGGGGTTCGCAGGAGGGGCCTCCTCTTTGCGGTGCGCCCATGCCCACAGAGCCGCCATGTGATTCACATAACGCTTGATGGTTTCCCGAGAGCGCCCTTCCGAGACCTTCTCAAGCCATTCCGTAGCCTGCTTCTTGGTCACACCGTTCAGCGGCCGGTCTTTCCGTTCCCCTATCCAGAGGCTTACCGTTCCACGATAATTCGCGGTGGTGGTTGGGTTCGCCTTCGGGTTCTTCGCGAGGTAGTCGTCCAGAAGCTCGGAGACTGGCAAGCGGTCCTTCACGTGGTCGGAAAGGGCGTTCCATCCGGTCTCTACGTGCTCCCCGCGCTCCTCAGCCGCCTCCAGCTCATCCGCAATGGCCTCCAGCGCAGGATTGTCCATCTCCTCCCCGTCCAGCGCATTGACGACCTTAGGAGGCCCGACGGCAGCAAGGCGCGCGCGAAAGGCGGCATAGTCCGTGGAGCGTGGGGCGAGCCTCCCGGTCTTGTTTCCCGATGCCTTGGCCGTCCTACGTTCGAACTCGGCGCGCGCGATGGCAAGGACATCCCAACGGCGATGCCGCGCCTCCTGCAAATCAGTGGTGCCGAGTGCCTTTCGGAAATACGGACCCATCTCCTCCCGAAGCGCGTAAGGCACGGGGATGCGGGCATACCAGCGCGCGCCGATACGTTGCAGATAGAGGGTATCTGAAGAGGGTTTCTTGACCATCGCTTCAGGTTGCCACTCAGGAGCGCCTGTAGGCAAGAGCTGTAGTCAAGACCTGTAGGCAGCCGAAGTTCTTGATTCATAAGAACTTTGGCGCTCCCATGGGGAATCGAACCCCAGTTTTCGCCGTGAGAGGGCGACGTCCTGACCGCTAGACGATGGGAGCGTGCGCGGAATGGCGGCTTATTAGTGCCAAATGCCCTGCCGATCAAGTGCCCGCAAGACAGATATCGCCCCGCCGCACCTCAGGCTGGGGATAACCGGTCACGCCGTTTCACGGCTCCGCCGCATAGCCGATGGTGCCCCGTGGGGTATGGTCCTTGATATCGAAAAAGCGGGTCTCGACCGCGCCCTGCCGCTCGATCGTCACAGCGATCGTGCCTTCCGACAGCGACGCCGACAGCACGCGGGCATCCTTCGGCAGGCGAATCGTGCCCTCTATAGTCGCCGGCGTGCTTTTCCAACCGCTCACGACCCTGTATCCGATGGCACCGAACAGGGCGAGAAAGCCGAAGGCCATCAGCAGGCCGGAAAACGCCGCAAAACCACGCAGCTTGCGCAGCACGCGCTCCTGCGCGGGGTCCAGCTTCTCGTCAGAATCGGGAGGGGTCATGAATGCACCGTCGGAGGAATCGCTGAACGGCGTCCCCCTGGAAGAGGTGGAGGACGACATGCCCGCATCCGATGCGGGCGAGACCGTCACTATCACCGTCGCGCCGCAGGATGAAGGCCAGAGGCTCGATCGCGTGCTGGCGCGCCATTTGCCGGACCTCAGCCGCACGCGCATCCAGGCGCTGATCGCGGCCGGCCATCTCGCGCGGCTCGGCCAGCCGGTCGCGGGCGGTTCGGCCAAGGCGGCGGCCGGCGATCGCTTCGAGCTCACCCTGCCGCCGCCGGAGCCGGCCGCGCCCCTGCCCCAGGCGATCCCGCTGGTCATCGCCTATGAGGATGACGACCTCATCGTCGTCGACAAGCCCGCCGGCATGGTCGTCCATCCCGCGCCCGGCAACCCGGACGGCACGCTGGTGAACGCGCTTCTCCACCATTGCGGCGCCAGTCTTTCCGGCGTCGGCGGGGTGCGCCGGCCCGGCATCGTGCATCGGCTGGACAAGGACACGTCCGGCCTGCTGGTAGTGGCGAAGAACGACGCCGCCCATCGCGCGCTGGCCGCCCAGTTCGCCGACCATGGCCGCACCGGCCCGCTGGAACGGGCCTATGTCGCCTTCGCCTGGGGCGCCCCGGAGATGCCGCGCGGCACGGTGGACGCGCCGATCGACCGCCATCCCATCGCGCGCGACCGCATGGCGGTGCGGGCCGGCGGGCGCTTCGCCATCACCCATTGGGAGCGGGAGGCGGTGTTCCTCGATGCCGGCAACCGTCCGCTGGCCTGCCGCATCGCCTGCCGGCTCGAGACCGGGCGCACCCACCAGATCCGCGTGCATATGGCCCATATCGGCCATCCGCTGCTCGGCGACGAAACCTACGCCACCGGCCACAAGACCAAGGCCGCGCGGCTTTCCCCCGAGGCGCGCACGGCGCTGGAGGGGCTCGGCCGACAGGCGCTCCATGCCGCCCGGCTCGGCTTCGAGCATCCGGCGACCGGCGCCTTCCTCAGCTTCGAAAGCCCGCTCCCGCCCGATCTCGCGGCACTGGAGGCGGCGCTCGCCGGCATGGAAAAGTGAGCCTTCCGGCCGCAAGACGGCACATCTCAAGCCATCGTGACCGTCCTGACGTTGCGCTTTCGCCTTTTGTGTCCGTTCCTGTATGATGCATCGGCGGTCGGCTGAATGCGGCCGCTCACAGGCTGCCCGGTGAGGGGGCCTTCGGACGGATGAAGGAGGGTGCTACATGGCCCGTTCCGCAATGTCTATTCCTTCCGCGGAAGGCGGTCTGTCCCGCTATCTGGAGGAAATCCGGCGGTTTCCGATGCTGGAGCCGCAGGAGGAATACATGCTCGCCAAGCGCTGGCGCGAGCATGAGGATCCCGAGGCCGCCCAGCGCCTCGTCACCAGCCATCTGCGCCTCGTCGCCAAGATCGCGATGGGCTATCGCGGCTATGGGCTGCCGATTTCCGAGGTCATTTCCGAGGGAAATGTCGGGCTGATGCAGGCGGTGAAGCGGTTCGAGCCCGAAAAGGGCTTCCGCCTCGCCACCTATGCGATGTGGTGGATCAAGGCCTCGATCCAGGAATACATCCTGCGGTCCTGGAGCCTTGTGAAGATGGGCACCACGGCGGCGCAAAAGAAGCTTTTCTTCAATCTTCGCAAGGCCAAGAGCCAGATCTCGGCGCTGGAGGAAGGCGACCTGCGCCCCGACCAGGTCGCCACTATCGCGACCAAGCTCGGCGTCTCCGAGCAGGACGTGATCGACATGAACCGCCGGCTCGGCGGCGATTCCTCGCTCAACGCGCCCATCCGCGGCGATGTCGAGGGCGGCGGCGAATGGCAGGACTGGCTCGCCGACGATCGCGAGAGCCAGGAAAGCTCGCTGGTCGAGCACGAGGAGCTGGACAATCGCCGCACGGCACTGTCGGGCGCGCTCTCGGTGCTGAACGATCGCGAGCGCCGCATCTTCGAGGCCCGCCGCCTGAGCGACGACCCGATGACGCTGGAGGACCTCGCCTCCGAATTCGGCGTCTCGCGCGAGCGCGTCCGCCAGATCGAGGTGCGAGCCTTCGAGAAGGTGCAGAAGGCGGTGATCGACCGCGTGCAGAAGATGGAAGCCCCGGCGGCACGGGAAACATCGCCGGCGGCGTAGGCGCGCCGGCGACATCGGGCAGACGGCCCTCGATTCTCCTGCCACCCGCGATCCCGTCCGGTGCGCAGGGCCGGGCCGGGATCGTGTGGGCCTCCGGGAACATGCGCCCCCGCGCGTCCGGTTCTCCAGACCGGGCACCCGCCGTACCTGATCCCGCCTCGCGGTTGCGGCTGCGGCCGGTATGACGGATGAACCGAGGCCGGGCCGGACACACCGTCCAACGACGCGCAGGCCACCCGCTATGCCTTGCCTTGCCTTGCCTGCCCCTCACCACCCGCCGTCATCCCGGCCCGGCCCGGCCCGGCGCGCAGCGCAGGGCCGGGATCGCATGGGCCTTCGGGAACCTGCGCCCCCGCTCGCCCGGCTCTCCAGACAGGGCCACCCGGCCGTACCTGATCCCGCCTCGCGATTGCGGCTGCGGCCGGGAGGACGGATGAGCCGGGATCGCATCGGGCTGCGGGCGCAGGTCTCCCGCCTCTCCGCGGCCGGGCATTGATGTGTGAGGAATATATTCCTTGACATATGCCCCCCCTCGCGCCATCCTTCCCTCACTCGTCCCGCCTCAGAAGGTCACGCCGG
>NZ_JALKCH010000003.1 GCF_023016805.1 Ancylobacter crimeensis | reverse complement strand
CCGGCGTGACCTTCTGAGGCGGGACGAGTGAGGGAAGGATGGCGCGAGGGGGGGCATATGTCAAGGAATATATTCCTTGACCATCAATGCCCGACTGTGGAAAGGCAGCAGACCTGCGCCCGCAGCCCGATGCGATCCCGGCTCATCCGTCCTCCGGCCGCAGCCGCAGCCGAGAGCCAGGGCCGGGACGGACCGGGTGGCCCTGTCTGGAGAGCCGGGCGAGCGGGGGCGCTGGTTCCCGCAGGCCCATGCGATCCCGGCCCTGCGCTGCGCCGGCCGGGACGACGGCGGGTGGTGAGGGGCAAGGCAACGCAACGCAACACAACGGAACGCAAGGCACGTGGCCGGCGCGCGTGCTGCCGCGCGGTCGCCTCGCTACCGCCTCGGCACCGCGCTCCCTCTCCCTTCTCCGCAACCGATCTGCTAGACCCTCTGCGCCGTTCCGGCTTTCGCCTTGCTGGGTTCCGATGCAGACGCTGCGTTCCGCCGCCTTCGTTCTCTTCCTCGTCCTTTGGACGCTGGCGCTTTCGGTCACCGTGCCGTGGCTGGCGTGGCGGAAGGATCCTGTGGCGGTGCGACGGGTGTCGCGGCTCTGGGCCGGCGGCATCCTGAACGGGCTGAAGGTGCTCGGCGGGGTCGGTCATCGCGAGATCGGCACCGCCAACCGGCCGGCGACCCCGGCGCTCTATGTCAGCAACCACCAGTCCGCCTGGGAAACCATCGCCTTCGCCGTGCTGGTGCCCGACGTCGCGGTGGTGCTCAAGGAGGAGCTCTACCGCATCCCGGTCTTCGGCTGGTTCCTGAAGTGCTCGCCGATGATCGACATCGACCGTGCCGGCGGGGCGACCTCGATGAAGAAGATGTTCCGCGAATCGCGCGAGGCTTTGGCCGCCGGGCGCAGCCTGCTGATCTTTCCCGAGGGCACCCGCCAGCCGGTGGATGCCACGCGGGCCGAGTTCCACCGCGGCGTCCTGCTGCTCTACAAGGCGCTGAAGGTGCCGGTGGTCCCGGTCGCGGTGAATGCCGGGCTCCACTGGCCGGCGCGCCGCTTCGCCGTGCGTTCGGGAACCATTGCCGTCTCCTATCTCCCGCCCATTCCGCCGGGCCTGCCGGACGAGGACTTCATGAGCCTTCTGCAACGCACGATCTATGACGAGCGCGACCGGCTTCTCGGCCTCAGAGACGCGGCATGAGCGCGCCGGGGGAAGGTGTCGTCATTCTCGGCGGTGGGCAGGGCGGCTTCCAGGTCGCGGCCTCGCTGCGCGAGGCGGGCTATGAGGGGCGGGTGCGCATCGTCTCGGACGAGCCGGGGCTACCCTATCAGCGCCCGCCGCTCTCCAAGGCCTATCTGAAGGGCGATGCGGGGGTCGAGCAACTGGAACTGCGGCCCGCCGCCTTCTATGCCGATCACCGCATCGAAATCGTCACCGCCCGTGCCGCCTCCATTGACCGCACGGCGCGGCAGGTGCGGCTCGCGGATGGCGAGGTGCTGGCCTACGACCATCTCGTGCTCGCCACCGGCGCCCGCAACCGCCCGCTGCCTGTCGCGGGAGCCGATCTCGACGGCGTGCTCTATCTGCGCACCCTCGCCGATGCCGATGCCCTGAAGGCGCGGCTGCCGGCGGCGGCGCGGGTGGTGGTGGTCGGCGCCGGCTTCATCGGGCTGGAATTCGCCGCCGTTGCGCGGGCGCTCGGCCATGAGGTGACGGTGATCGAGGCGACCCTGCACCCGATGGGGCGCGCCGTCTCGCGTCCCGTTTCCGCCTTCTTCGCCGATGCGCACCGGGCGATGGGTACGCATCTGGTGCTCGGGGCCGGCGTTGTGGCGCTGCATGGCGAGGGCGGCCGTGTCGCGGCCGTGGAGACCACCGACGGCGTGCGGCACCCAACCGATCTCGTGGTGGTCGGCATCGGCGTAGTGCCCAATGCCGAGCTGGCCGCCGAGGCGGGGCTCGCGGTGAAGAACGGCGTCGTGGTGGACGAGGAGCTTCTGACCTCCGATCCGGCCATCTCCGCCATCGGCGATGTCGCGCACTATCCCAGCCGCCATGCCGGGACCGAGGTGCGGCTGGAATCGGTGCAGAACGCCGCCGACCAGGCCCGCAACGTCGCCCACCGGCTTACCGGCCGGCCGGCGCCCTATGCCGCAGTGCCATGGTTCTGGAGCGACCAGGCGGATCTGAAACTTCAGATGGTCGGCCTTGCCGGGCCGGCCGATACGGCGGTATTGCGCGGCGATCCCGCCAGCCGGCGCTTCTCGGTGTTCCGTTTCCACGAGCGGCGCCTCACCGCGATCGAGAGCGTGAACCGCCCCGCCGACCACATGCTCGGCCGTCGCCTGCTCGCCGGCACCCCCCGCCTGACGCCGGAAGAGGCTGCGGATGAGAGCTTCGAGCTGAAGAGTCTGCTGGCGAAGTAGGGCTGTGCGCATTCGTCGTCCCGGAGGGCCAGGGCCGATCCGGGATCGCACGCCGCTGGACCCGGCGAGTGCCCTTGACTGGCGGCGATGTCACGGCCATCCACGTTTGGCCCGGGAGCGACGAGGTGAGGAAGGGGTGGGTGCAAGGGCTACGCCGGGCATGACGTTGCAGCCACGGGTGCTCGTGGTCCCGAAGAGCCGGACGGTTGATCCGGGATCGTGCTCTGCCGGATCGGGCGGAGCGAGGGATATCGTGCTAGCATCGACATTTCCTTCATCTCCTGGATCTGCCGATGGCTTTCTCGCTTCGCCAGCTTCATTATTTCGTCGCGGTGGCCGAGAACGGCTCGGTGTCCTCTGCGGCGCAGACCCTTTCCATCTCGCAATCGACGGTGACCGAGGCGCTGCGCGAGCTTGAGGCCGATCTCGGCTTCCGCCTGCTGGACCGCCACGCCCGCGGCGCCGACCTCACCCTCAAGGGCCATCATTTCCTGCGGCACGCCCGCAAAATCCTCGCCGATGTCGCCGATGCGCGCCGCGCGCTGGCCGGGGCGGAGAGCGCGGCGCTGACCGGGCGGCTGGCGCTGGGGGTGACGCCGCTGGTGGCGGGCTATGTCTATTCCGACCTCATCGCGCGCTACCGCCGGGCCTTTCCGGGCGTCGCGGTGGAGGCGGTGGAGGATGCAGCCGACTATCTGGAGCACCTGCTGGTCGGTGGCGAGCTGGATGTCGCGGTCATGGTGCTGCCGCCGGGTCGGCGCGCCTCCGCCCTGCAGGTCGAGACGATGGAGGTCTCGCCCTACCGGGTCTGGCTGCCGCTCGGCCATCCGGCGGCGGAGGGCGAGCGGGTGAGCATGCGCGAGCTGGCGGGCGAGCCGCATGTGCTGCTGACCATCGACGAGATCGCGGAGGCGTCGGAGATCGTCTGGCGCCGGCTCGGGCTGCGCCCGCCGGTCGCGTTCCGCACCCGCTCGGTGGAGGCGGTGCGCTCGCTGGTGGCGACCGGGGCGGGCGTGGCGTTGCTGCCGGACCTCACCTATCGCCCGTGGTCGCTGGAAGGCGACAAGATCGAGGCGCGGACGCTGATCGAGGAGGTGCCGGCCATCGAGGTCGCGACCGTCTGGCGGCGCGGCTCGCCGCTCTCGCCGGCGGCGACCGGATTCCTCTCGGTTGCGGCCACGCGGCAGGCGGGAAGGGGGCGATAGGGCCGGCGCATCGAAGATAGGACTGGGCGCTTCGATGGACGCCAGGCGGACACGTCCTCCGCCCCGCCGGCGAGGAAGAATGGAGGGTCATCCCCTTTGCGGTCGAAGGCAATGCCAACAGCGTTTTGCCCAGCGAACACTCATCGGTTTTTCCGATGGGTGCCTTCTGATCTTTGGTGTGGCGCGCCTTTCGCCGCAGCGTCACACTCCCTCTCAAAGCTCCGCTCCAGCGGGCCAGAACAGAGGGAAACACCATGCGCGCCGTCCGCCCTGCCGTGCATCTGCTCGCCTGTACCGCCGCTCTCTCGCTCGCCGTGCAGCCCGTGCTCGCCGCCGAGAAGACCTCCATCGGCAAAGGCGAGGGCCAGGTCGATATCGTCGCGTGGCCGGGCTATATCGAGCGCGGCGAGACCGACAAGGCCTATGACTGGGTCACCGCCTTCGAGAAGCAGACCGGCTGCAAGGTCAATGTGAAGACCGCCGGTACCTCGGACGAGATGGTGGCGCTGATGAACGAGGGCGGCTTCGACCTCGTCACCGCCTCGGGCGACGCCTCGCTGCGCCTGATCGCCGGCAAGAAGGTGGCGCCGGTCAATGTGAAACTCATCAAGAGCTGGGACAAGATCGATCCCCGTCTGCAGGACGCTCCCTGGCACACGGTGAACGGCGTGCATTACGGCGTGCCCTACCAATGGGGCTCCAACGTGCTGATGTACAACACCGAGACCTTCAAGGACGGCGCGCCCAAGAGCTGGAGCGTGGTGTTCGAGGAGCAGAACCTGCCGGACGGCAAGTCCAACAAGGGCCGCGTGCAGGCCTTCGACGGGCCGATCTACATCGCCGACGCCGCGCTCTATCTGATGGCGCACAAGCCCGAGCTCGGCATCAAGGACCCCTATGAGCTGAACGAGGACCAGTACAAGGCGGCGCTCGACCTGCTGCGCGCCCAGCGCAAGATCGTGCAGCGCTACTGGCACGACGCCATGGTGCAGGTCGACGACTTCACCAATGAAGGCGTGGTCGCCTCCTCCTCCTGGCCGTTCCAGGTCAACCTGCTGCAGAGCCAGAAGAAGCCGATCGCCTCCACGATCCCTGAGGAAGGCGCCACCGGCTGGGCCGACACCACCATGATGCACGCCGACGCCAAGCATCCGAACTGCGCCTATCTGTGGATGGAGCATTCGCTCGACCCCAAGGTGCAGGGCGACCTCGCCTCGTGGTTCGGCTCGGTGCCGACCGTGCCCGCCGCCTGCAAGGGCAATGAGCTGCTCGGCGCGGAAGGCTGCAAGACCAACGGCGCGGAGAACTTCGAGAAGATCCGGTTCTGGCGCACCCCGGTCGCCAAGTGCCCGAGCCAGGCCGCCGGCTGCGTGCCCTATTACCGCTGGGTGTCGGACTACATCGCGGTCCTCGGCGGGCGCTAGGCGCTCCCGCCGGGCGTGCGGCGGACCCTACGGTTCGCCGCGCATCCGGGCCGAGGCGAGCGTGAGCGCGTCTCGCCGGTCTTGCCGGCGCCATCGGATCCTCGGCCGACCCGTGCCGTCGTCCACGAATACCTGTCTTTCGCCGCACCGGCCGCGCTCCGCGCGCTCCGTCTGCCGAGGCATGGCCCCACCACTCGTTCCCCGCCGCTCGTTCCCTGCCGTCTTAACGAAGATGTTCCGCCCATGATTGCCGCTCCCGCCGCATCCGCGTCCGTTCCCGCCGTCCGCTTTGCCGGCGTGGTCCGGCATTTCGGGGCGGTGAAGGCGGCGGACGGCGTGGACCTCGCCGTCGCGCCGGGCGAGTTCTTCGCCATGCTCGGCCCGTCCGGGTCCGGCAAGACCACATGCCTGCGCCTGATTGCCGGCTTCGAGCAGCCCGATGCCGGGCATATCGAGATCTTCGGCGAGACGGTTGAGGGCTTGCCGCCCTATCGCCGGGCGGTGAACACGGTGTTTCAGGACTACGCCCTGTTTCCCCATCTCAGCGTCGGCGAGAACGTCGCCTATGGGCTGCGCGTGCGCGGTGTCGGCCGGGCGGAGCGGGAGAGGCTCGCCCGCGAGGCGCTCGGCCTCGTCAAGCTCGGCGGGATGGAGACGCGCAGGCCGGCCCAGCTTTCCGGCGGGCAGCGCCAGCGTGTCGCGCTGGCGCGGGCGCTGGTGCTGCGGCCCAAGGTGCTGCTGCTCGACGAGCCGCTCGGCGCGCTCGACCTGAAGCTGCGCGAGGAGATGCAGGTGGAACTCAAGGGCCTGCAGCGCGCGCTCGGCCTCACCTTCGTCTTCGTGACCCATGATCAGGGCGAGGCGCTGTCCATGGCCGACCGGGTCGCGGTGTTCAATGAGGGCCGGATCGTGCAGGTCGGACCGCCCGAGGAGGTCTATGAGCGTCCGGCGACCCGCTTCGTCGCCGGCTTCGTCGGTGCCGCCAATGTTCTGTCCGCGCAGGAAGCGGCGGCGCTCGGCGCGCCGGCCCGGGCGGCGAGCCTGCGGCCGGAGAAGATCGGGCTGATCGGGGTGAACGGTGTCGCGCCGGACGGGGTGGCGGCGCTGGAGGCGGAGGTGATCGACGTCTCCTATCAGGGGCCTGTGCGGCGCATCACCACCCGCACCGCGAACGGCCATGTCATCGCCGCCGCCGTGCCCGCCGCGCAGACGGTGGATGTCGGCCCCGGCGCGAAGGTGCGCCTCGCCGTGCCGCTCGGTGCGCTGCATCCGATGGAGGGGGAGGGGTGATGAGCGAGCATCATTCCTTGCATTCCATCGTCATCCCGGACGGGCCGCAGGCGCGATCCGGGATCGCGTGCCGAAGGGCGCGCGCCCTGTCGCGGAGGATTCCGGCTCTCGCCTGCGCTTCGGCCGGGATGGCGGCAAAGGGACCGAGATCGGCGCGGAGGCTGGCTTCATGAGCCTCGCTGTCGATATTCCCGCCCCGCGCGAGGGCCTGTCGCGCCGGCTTTCGGACCTCATCGTGCGCCGGCGCGGGCTCCTGTTGCTGCTGTTGCTGGTGCCGCCGCTGCTGTGGCTCGGCATCGTCTATCTCGGCAGCCTGTTCGTGTTCCTGGCGCAGTCGATCTTCTCGATCGACGAGTTCTCCGGCACCATCGTCTACGAGCCGACGCTGTCCACCCTCGTCGAGCTGTTCAGCCCGGCCAATTTCGACATTCTGACGCGCACCGTCGCCATCGCCACGGTGGTGACGGGGCTCTGCGCGCTGATCGGCTTCCCGGTTGCCTATTACGCCGCGCGCTATGCCGGGCCCAAGGCGAAGGCCGGCTTCTATCTCGCGGTGATGATGCCGCTGTGGTCGAGCTACCTCGTCAAGGTCTATGGCTGGAAGCTGCTGCTGGCCAAGGAAGGCGCCATCGGCTGGTTCGCGCAGCATCTCGGCCTTGGAGGCGCGCTGGAGGCGTGGCTCGCTCTGCCGGTGGTGGGCGGGCCTTCGCTCTCGGTCAGCTATACCGGCATGGTGCTGACCTTCACCTATCTCTGGCTGCCCTTCATGATCCTGCCGGTGCAGGCGGCGCTGGAACGGGTGCCGGCGAGCCTCATCGAGGCTGCGGGCGATCTCGGGGCCGGGCCGGGCACGGTGTTCCGCAGCGTGATCCTGCCGCTCGCCATGCCCGGGGTGGTGGCGGGGGCGATCTTCACCTTTTCCCTGACGCTCGGCGACTACATCGTGCCGCAGATCATCGGCACCTCGGCGCTGGTGCTGGGGCAGGCGGTCTACACGCTGCAGGGCACGGCCGGAAACATCCCGCTTGCCGCGGCCTTCTCGCTGGTGCCGATCCTCGTGATGGCGCTGTTCCTCACCCTCGCGAAGAAGATGGGGGCGTTCGATGCGCTGTGAGGGGATGGAAGGTTGCCGTCATGCACGGCGAAGGCCGGGCATCCACGCCTTGCCTGCACCGTGCCGGGCCAAAGGCAAGGACGGCCGGGCCAAGCCCGACCATGACCGCGCTTCTGGCGGGAGCGTTTCCCAATGACCCGCGCCTCGCTGCCGCTGAAGATCGCCGCGCTGGGCGGGCTGGCCTTCCTGCATGTGCCGCTGGTCTTCATCCTGCTCTACTGCTTCACCACGGAGGAGCGTTCCTACGCCTTTCCACCGCCCGGCTTCACGCTTAAATGGTTCGGCGTGGTGTGGGAGCGGGCGGATATCTGGCAGGCGGTGGGGCTGTCGCTGAAGGTGGCGTGCCTTGCCACCGCAGTGGCCCTCGTGCTCGGCACGCTGGCGGCGGGGGCGCTGGCGCGGGCGCGGTTCTTCGGGCGCGAGCCGGTGTCGCTGCTCTTCGTGCTGCCCATCGCGCTGCCGGGCATCGTCACCGGCATCGCGCTCAGGCAGGCCTTCGGGCTGATGGAGATCCCCTTCTCCTTCTGGACCATCGTGCTCGGCCACGCGACCTTCTGCATCGTCGTCGTCTACAACAACGCGGTGGCCCGGCTGCGCCGGCTCTCGCCCTCGCTCATCGAGGCGTCGATGGATCTCGGCGCCGATGCCTTCCAGACCTTCCGGCTGGTGGTGCTGCCCAATGTCGGCACCGCACTGCTGGCGGGCGGGATGCTCGCCTTCGCACTGTCCTTCGACGAGGTCATCGTCACCACCTTCACCGCCGGGCAGCAATCCACCCTGCCGATCTGGATGCTGTCCGAGCTGATCCGGCCGCGTCAGCGCCCGGTCACCAATGTCGTCGCCGTCCTCGTCATCGCCGTGACCTTCCTGCCGATTCTCGCCGCCTACTATCTGACGCGCGAGGGCGAGGCGGTGGCCGGCTCGGGCAAATAGGAGCGCCTTCCCATGGCTGCCGTCTCTCCCGCCGTAACTCCCATCTCGTCGCACCCCGCCATCGCCGACGCGCAGATGCTCATCGGTTCCGGCTTCGTCTCCGGTACCGAAACCGTCGAGACGGTGCTGAACCCGCGCACCGAGGAAACCCTCATCGAACTGCCGGAGGCCTCGGTCGAGCAGATCGACGCCGCGGTCAACGCCGCGGAGAAAGCGTTCACCGCCTGGTCGCGCACCACGCCCGCGGAGCGCTCGGCGCTGCTTTTGAAGCTCGCCGACCGCATCGAGCAGGAGGCCGAAGGCTTCGCGACGCTGGAGGCGCTGAACTGCGGCAAGCCGCGCCACGCGGTGCTGCGCGACGAGATTCCCGGCGTGGTGGACTGCTTCCGCTTCTTCGCCGGCGCCGTGCGCACCCAGCATGGCATGGTGGCTGGCGAATATCTGCCCGGCCACACCTCGATGATCCGGCGCGACGCGATCGGCGTGGTCGCCTCCATCGCACCGTGGAACTACCCGCTGATGATGGCGGCGTGGAAGCTTGCCCCCGCGCTGGCCGGCGGCAACACCGTCGTCATCAAGCCGTCCGAGCAGACCCCGCTCACCATGCTGAAGCTGGCGCGGGTCATCTCCGAAATCTTCCCCGAAGGCGTGTTGAACGTCTTGGTCGGGCGCGGCGAGAGCGTCGGCAACGCACTGATCAACCACCCCAAGGTGGCGATGATCTCGCTGACCGGCGACATCGCCACCGGCAAGAAGGTGCTGGCCGCCGCCTCGCGCACGGTCAAGCGCACCCATCTCGAACTCGGCGGCAAGGCGCCGGTCATCGTGTTCGACGATGCCGACATCGCCGAGGTGGTGGAGGGGGTGAAGACCTTCGGCTATTACAATGCCGGCCAGGACTGCACCGCCGCGTGCCGCATCTACGCCGCTGACAAGGTCTATGACCGGCTGGTCGCCGACCTCGCCTCCGCCGTCTCGACGCTGAAATACAACGAGGTAGAGGACGAGGCGAACGACATCGGCCCGCTGATCTCCGCACGCCAACGCGCCCGCGTCGCCTCCTTCGTCGAGCGGGCGACCGAGCTGGACCATATCGAGGTCGCGACCGGAGGCCGGCTCGCCGGCGGCAAGGGCTTCTTCTACGAGCCGACCGTCGTGGCCGGCGCGCTGCAATCGGACGAGATCGTGCGGCGGGAGGTGTTCGGGCCGGTGGTGTCGGTCACCCGCTTCTCCGATGTCGAGGACGCGGTCGCCTGGGCCAATGACAGCGACTACGGCCTCGCCTCCTCGGTGTGGACGAAGGATGTCGGCCGCGGCCTCGCGACGGCGGCGCGGCTGCACTATGGCTGCACCTGGGTGAACTGCCACTTCATGCTGGTCAGCGAGATGCCCCATGGCGGGCTCAAGCAGTCCGGCTACGGCAAGGACCTCTCGGCCTATGCGCTGGAGGACTACACGGTGGTCCGCCATGTCATGATACGCAACGGCTGACGGGCTGACGCAGGAGTGTTGCGTCGGGCCCTCGACCTGCCGCTGCGTTCACAGGCCGGGCCCGATGACGAAGAATTAAGTTGGAGGCGGCGGCGTCTTCTGCTGTCTGATATTGCAGTTGCGTAATGTCAGAGAACAGCAGGATCCGCCGGATGGCACGACGGCTCGGAACGGTGCTGGTGATCGGAGCCCTCGTCGCGGGGGCCGCGGTCGCGCACCAGACGGGATGGTTCACGGAGTTTCCCCCCTTTCGCCGGCAGGCGCGGGCGGAGCCGCCGGCCGTTGCGCCTGCATCCGCGCTTGTGCCCGTCGAGGTCGCCCCCGCCCGGCAGGCGACCACGACGACCGACATCCATTCCATCGGCACGCTGCAATCCGACGAATCGGTGAAGGTTGCCGCCGAGATTGCCGGCCGCATCGCCGAGATCGGCTTTCGCGAGGGCGAAGCGGTAAAGGCCGGCGCGGTGCTGGTGAAGCTGGACGACGCGCTGGTGCTGGCCTCGCGCAACGAGATCAAGGCCCGCCTGGAACTCGCCATCGCCAATTACGAACGGGCCGAGCGGCTGTCGCGCACCGGTTCCGGCACCGCGCGGGCGCTGGATGAGGCCATGTCCGAGCGCAACACCGCGTCCGCGCTGGTGAACACGCAGGAGGTGCAACTCGCCAAGCACAGCATCGTAGCGCCGTTCGACGGCGTGGTGGGCCTGCGCGGCGTCTCGGTCGGTGCCTATGTCTCGCCCGGCACGGAACTGGTGAACCTGGAGAAGATCGACGTTCTGAAGGTGGATTTCAGCGTGCCGGAAAGCGCCCTGCGCGCGGTCTCGGCCGGGCAGGAGGTCGCAATTTCCGTCGATGCCTTCCCGGACCGCCTCTTCACCGGCGAAGTCTACGCCATCGACCCGCTGGTGGATGTGAACGGCCGTTCGCTCCGGGTGCGCGGCCGCCTCGCCAATCCCGACCGCGTGCTGCGGCCCGGCCTGTTCGCGCGGATCGTGGTGAAGGGCGAGGTGCCGCGCACCGCCGTGTTCGTGCCGGAGGCGGCGGTGGTGCCGCGCGGGCAGGAGCGGCTCGTCTGGCAGGTGGATGCGGGCAAGGCGGTCGAGAGGCCGGTGAAGCTCGGCGAGCGCCGGGCCGGCGAGGTCGAGATCGTGGAGGGGCTGGCGCCGGGCGCGACGGTGGTGATCGCCGGGCAGGGCCGGCTGCGCGACGGCGCCGGCGTCGAGGTGGTGCCGACGCCGCCCGCCCCGCAGGGGTGACGCCGATGGAGAACCCCTCCGTCCGGCACGCAATTGTTGCTCCCGGCCGGGACGCGCGCTGATGGGCCTTTCCGAGCTCTGCATCCGCCGCCCGGTCTTCGCCACCGTGCTGAGCCTGTTGATGGTGCTGGTCGGCATCATCTCCTATTCGCGGCTCAGCGTGCGCGAATATCCCAATATCGACGTGCCGGTGGTTTCGGTCGTCACCACCTATACCGGTGCTTCCGCCAGCATCGTCGAGAGCCAGGTCACCCAGGTGCTGGAGGGCTCGATCGCGGGTATCGAGGGCATCGACGTGCTGGAATCGACCAGCCGCTCGGAATCGAGCCGCATCACCGTCCGGTTCCGGCTGGAGGTCGACCCCGACGCCGCCGCCAGCGACGTGCGCGACCGGGTGAGCCGGGTGCGCCAGCGCCTGCCGGACGAGATCGACGAACCGGTGATCTCCAAGGTCGAGGCCGATTCCCAGCCGGTGCTGTTCGTCGTATTCCGCTCCGACCGGATGAGCGGACTCGAACTGTCGGATTATATCGACCGCTATGTCGTCGATCGCTTCAAGAACGTTTCCGGGGTCGCCGACGTGCAGATCTTCGGCGAGCGGCGCTACGCCATGCGCATCTGGATCGACCGCGAGCGCCTTGCGGCCTACGCGCTTACCGTGCAGGAGATCGAGGATGCGCTGCGCGCGCAGAACGTCGAGATCCCGTCAGGGCGCATCGAGAGCGCGGACCGCGAATTCACCGTGCTCTCGCGCACCGCGCTGTCCAGCGTGGAGCAGTTCGCCGGCATCGTGGTGAAGCGGGCGGACGGCGCGCAGGTTCACCTGTCCGATGTCGCCCGCGTCGAGCTCGGCGCGGCCGACGAGCGCCGGGCCAGCCGGTTCAATGGCGGGCAGGGCATCATTGTCGGCCTCATCAAGCAGGCGGTGGCCAACCCGCTCGATGTCTCGAAGGGCGCCCATGCGCTGCTGCCCGAGGTCATCGCCGGCCTGCCGGAAGGCATGAGCGCGGCGATCGGGCAGGACAATGCGGTGTTCATCGACCGCTCCATCGCCTCGGTCTACCGCACCATCGTCGAGGCGGTGGTGCTGGTGGTGCTGGTCATCGTCATCTTCCTGCGTTCGCTCCGCGCCTCGCTCATCCCGGTCGTCACCATTCCGATCTCGCTGGTGACCACCTTCGGGCTGATGTACGCGCTCGGCTTTAGCGTGAACACGCTGACCCTGCTCGCCATGGTGCTGGCGATCGGCCTCGTCGTGGACGACGCCATCGTCGTATTGGAGAACATCTTCCGCCACATCGAGCACGGCATGAAGCCGATACCGGCCGCCATAAAGGGCGCGCGGGAGATCGGCTTCGCGGTGGTGGCGATGACGCTGACGCTCGCCGCGGTCTATGCCCCGGTCGCCTTCGCCGCGGGGCGGACTGGGCGGCTCTTCACCGAGTTCGCCCTGACGCTGGCAGGCGCGGTGCTGGTGTCGGGCTTCGTCGCGCTGACGCTGACGCCGATGATGTGCTCGCGCCTGCTGCGCCACGAAGCCGATCCCGGTCGCATCTCGGCGGCGGTCGAGCGGGCGCTGCGCGCTCTGGAGTCCGGCTATCGCGCCGCGCTGGTCGCTTCGCTGAAGGTGCGGCCGCTGGTGCTTCTGGTGGCCCTGGCGGTGGGGGCGAGCAGCGTGTGGTTCGTGCTGGCGCTGCCGCAAGAACTCTCCCCCATCGAGGATCGCGGCATGATCCGGGTGAACGGCACCGCCCCGGAAGGCTCGACGCTGGCCTACACCGCCCGCTATTCGAACCAGGTCAACGGCATTCTGGAGGCGATGCCGGAGGTGGAGAGCGTGCTCATCATCAATGGCTACCCGGAAGTGCATCGCTTCCTCGTCGTCGGCCGGCTGAAGGACTGGGACGCGCGCACGCGCAGCCAGCAGGAACTGGTGCGCGAGACGACGCCGGAGCTGCGCCGCATCGCCGGCGTCAACGCCTTCGCCAACAACCCGCCCTCGCTGGGCGCCCCCAACAATTCACGCCCCATCGAGTTCGTGCTGCAGACCTCCGGCACCTATGAGCAGCTCGACACCTATGTGCGGCGCTTCCTCGAGCGCATCCGCGACATTCCCGGCCTCGTCTCCCTCGACGACGACCTCAAGCTCAACAAGCCGGAAATCGCGGTGGCGATCGACCGCGACAAGGCCGCCGATCTCGGCATCGACGTCGCTGTGGTGGGCCGCACGCTGGAGAGCCTGCTCGGCGGCCGGCAGGTGACGCGCTTCGAGGTCGGCGGCGAGCAATATGACGTCTATGTCCAGCTCGATGCGCAGGATCGCGCGACCCCGCAGACGCTCGACACCATCTATCTGCGCGCCGCATCGGGAGAGATGGTGCCGCTGTCCAATCTCGTCACGGTGCGGGAAAGCGTGGCGCCGCAGGAGCTGAAGCGCTTCAACCAGCTTCGCTCCGCTACCATCTCCGCCAACCTGGCGCCCGGCATGTCGCAGGGCGAGGCGCTGGCGCTGCTGGAGCAGGCGGCACGGGAGGTGTTGCCGGAGACGGTCTCGACCGACGTGTCCGGCCAGAGCCGCGAATTCCGCTCCGCCGGGCAGAGCCTCGTGCTGGTGTTCCTGATGGCGCTGGGCTTCATCTATCTGGTGCTGGCAGCGCAGTTCGAAAGCTTCCGCGACCCCGTCATCATCATGCTCACCGTGCCTCTGTCGCTCACCGGCGCGCTCGCCGCGCTGTGGCTGACCGGCGGCTCGCTGAACGTCTATTCGCAGATCGGCCTCGTCACGCTGGTGGGGCTCATCACCAAGCATGGCATCCTGATCGTGGAATTCGCCAACCAGCAGCAGGAGCACGGCGCCGAGCGCCGCGCGGCTGTGGTGGAGGCGGCGGTGCTGCGGCTGCGGCCGATCCTGATGACGACGGGGGCGATGGTGCTGGGTGCGGTGCCGCTGGCGCTCGCCCATGGCGCGGGCGCGGAGAGCCGTCACCAGATCGGTTGGGTGATCGTCGGCGGCATGAGCCTCGGCACGCTGCTGACTCTGTTCGTGGTGCCGACGGTCTATTCGCTGATCGGCCGCCGCCATCCCGCCGTGCTGGAGGCGCTGCACGGCCCCTCGGTGCCCGCCGCGCCGACGCCGGCGGAATGAAAAAGGGGCGCCCGGCGCCCCTTTTCCGTGTTTCTGCCGTGGCGGCTCTCACCAGTGATAGGCGAGGGTGCCCATGATCGCGCGGCCGGGGCCGACGAAGCACTGATAGGCCGACGCGCAGGCGGCGACGTAATATTTGTCGGCGAGGTTGGTGGCGGTAACCGAAGCGCGCCAGCCATCGCCCTTGCCGGGCGTTCCGCCGAAATCATAATGCAGGCCGGCGTCGAACAGCACGCGGTCGGGCACGATCATGGCGGTGGTGTTGGTCTGGTCGCCATAGCTCTCGCCGACATAGCGGGCGCCGCCGCCGATGGTGAGGCCGGCGAGCGGGCCGGTGGAGAAGGTGTAGTCGGCCCAGCCCGAGGCGGTGTTGCGCGGCACGCCGACCGGCACCTTGCCCTGCACGCCGGTGATGGTGCTGCGCATCACCTCGGCATCGGTGTAGGTGTAGGCGACCATCACGTTCACCCCCGGCAGCACCTCGGCCTTGCCTGAGATCTCGAAGCCCTGCGAGCTCACCTCGCCGAGCTGGGCCTGGCAGGTGGCCGAGCTGCACTGCGTCAGCGTGGTGTTGGTGCTGGTGTGCACGGTGTCGGTGGTCAGCACGTTTTCCTGGGTGATGTTGAAATAGGAGGCGGTGAAGAGCCCGTTGAAGAAGGTCGGGTTGTACTTCACGCCCGCCTCGAACTGCTTCGCGGTGGTGGGCTTGAACGGGGTACCGCCATAGCCGGTGCCCATCACCGGGTCGAAGGAGGTGGCGTAGCTCACATAGGGCGCGATGCCGTTGTCGAACTGGTAGAGCAGCCCGGCGCGATAGGTGAAGGCGTTGTCGTCGGTGGAGTAGTTCACCGTCTTGCCGGTGGAGAGCGTCTCGGTCGAGGTGTCGCCGGTGATGTAGTCCTCGCGCAGGCCGAGCACCGCGTGCCAGTTGCCCCAGGTGATCTGGTCCTGTGCATAGCCGCCGAGCTGGGTGCGGTCGGCGGTCTGCTTGCTGGTCATGGTCGGCGAGGCGATGCTCGGCCACACCGGGTTGAGATAGCTCGTATAGATCGTGGTGCCGGTGCCCGACAGCGAGGTCGTCTCGTAGCGCTGCACATCGACGCCGAACAGCGCGGTGTGCTGGAGTTCGCCGGTGGAGAATACCGCCTGCGCCTGATTGTCGAGGGTGAGGCCCTTCAGCGTCTCCTCATAGCGGGACGGCGAGAAGCCCATGCAGAGAGAGGAATTTCCCCCGCACTTGGCCGCCGCCGCCCACACATTGGCGTTGGCGACGGCGGAAAGCGCCTTGAAGTCGCTGTCGAGCGAGAGGAAGCGCAAATTCTGACGCAGCGTCCAGACGGAGTCGAGATCATGCTCGATCCGGTAGCCGAGGCTCCATTGGGTGCGGTCGAAGCCGGAATAGGCCGCCTCGTTCGGCGAGAAGCTGCGCGGGATCTGGCCGTTCGGATTGGTCTGGAGCGTGCCGAGGGCCGGCAGCCAGGTGGAATAGTAGCTGTCCGGGTCACGCTGGTAGGTCGCCTGCAGCTCGATCCGCGTCCGGTCGTTCGGCTTGAAGGCGATCATCGGCGCGACCAGATAGCGCCTGCCTTCCGAGCCGTCGACCTCGCTGTCGGTCTTCTGGCCGAGGGCGATGAGGCGATAGAGGATCGAGCCGTCGGAATTGAGCCTGCCGTTCAGGTCGACGCCGAGCTGCATCGCGCCATAGGTGCCGATGCCGGCGATGATCTCGTTCTTCGCCTCCGGATCGGGCCACTTGCTCTCGAGGTCGATGCTGCCGCCCGGGCTGGTCTGGCCGTAGAGCGAGGACATCGGCCCGCGCACCACATTGATGCTGGAGAGCAGATAGGGGTCGATGCTGGGCACCGCATAGTTCAGGCCCTTGAACAGCCTGAGGCCATCCCAGAACTGCACGTAGTTCGCATTGCCGCCGAAGCCGCCGAAGCCGCGGATGATCATGCTGTCATAGCGGTTGCCGGGGCGGATGTCGGAGACGATGCCGGCCTCGTAGCGCAGCGCCTCCTGCACCGTCTGCGAGCCCTGGTTCTCGATCTGCGTGCTGTCGATCACCGTGACCGAAGTCGGAGTGGTGGCGATGGGTGCGTCGGTCTTGGTGGCGGCGCGGGTGCGGTGCACGACATAGCCCCGCTCGCCGGTGCCTTCGGTATCCACCTCGACGGTGTCGAGGGTCGTGCCCGATGCCGTGCTGCCGGTCGTGCTGCCCTGCGTCGCCGTCGTTCGTGCCGCCGTCTGCGCGCCGGCCGGCGCCGTCGCGCCCAGCAGCAGGAGCGGCAGCGCGAGGCCGGAGATCCGGCGGAGCCGCCGGGCGTGAAGGGAGGGCAGGGCTGGCATGGAAGGAGGTCCTTGAAGAATGACGCAGGGTAATCTACATCGCATAACAGGTGCGGCGCCCGCAGCATGGATGTCGATTTTCATAAACAATGAGATGCATCCCTCAAGTCAATCTCTTGATCCTCTTTTATAATTTGTCGAAATAAACATCTTTTGCCGGATATGAATTGATCTCACCCCGCGGCTCGTCGGTCGGATCACGGCAGGATTTCTCCGTATATCTGGCGTGTTTCCGAACGTATCCGGACGAATGATTGCAGGTGGCGATTCGCAATCCTTCGAAGGCCATCGCGCGTCGAACATGAGCCCCTGCAGAAGCCCGCGTTTCCACCCGCGCCGGCACGGCCGCGGACCAGCCTGCCGGGGGTCGGGGGTAGAGGTCATCCCGCGGATCCTACCAATGGACCGGCATGGCCGGATTGGACATCCGGCGTCTTTCGACCCATAGAACGGAAAAACGCTCGGGAAGGAACGCCCATGGAACAGCCCGCCACGGGTCCGCTGGCCGGGATTCGCGTCGTCGAACTCGGCAATCTCATCGCCGCGCCTTTCGCGGCGCGGCTGATGGCCGAGTTCGGTGCCGACGTCATCAAGGTCGAGGCGCCGGGCGAAGGCGATCCCTTGCGCAAATGGCGCAAGCTGCACGAGGGCACTTCGCTCTGGTGGTATCTCCAGTCGCGCAACAAGAAGTCGGTCGCGGTCAATATGCGCCTGCCGAAAGGGCAGGAGGTGGTGCGCCGGCTGGTGCGCGACGCCGATGTGCTGATCGAGAATTTCCGCCCCGGGACGCTGGAGCGCTGGGGGCTCGGCTGGGAGGCGCTGAAGGCGGTCAATCCCAACCTCGTGATGGTCCGCATCTCCGGCTTCGGGCAGGACGGGCCCTATCGCCAGCGCCCCGGCTTCGGCGCGGTGGGCGAGGCGATGGGCGGCATGCGCTTCACCACCGGCGAGCCCGACCGGCCGCCGGCACGCACCGGCATCAGCATCGGCGACTCGCTCGCCGCCCTCCATGCCGTGATGGGCGCACTGATGGCGCTGCTCAACATCAAGTCGGGCCGCGGCGCCGGGCAGGTGGTGGACGTGTCGCTCTATGAGAGCGTGTTCAACATGATGGAGAGTCTCGTTCCGGAATATGACGTGTTCGACTTCGTGCGCGCCCGCTCCGGCGGCTCGCTGCCGGGGATTGCGCCCTCCAATTCCTATCCGACGGCGGAAGGCAGCTACGTCATCGTCGCCGGCAATGGCGACGGCATCTTCAAGCGACTGATGGGCGCGATCGGCCGGGATGATCTCGCAAACGACCCGCGCCTCGCCTCCAATGACGGGCGGGTGGCCCATGTCGAGGAGATCGACGGCGTGATCGCCGGATGGACCAGCCGGCACTCGATCGACGAGGTGACCGCCGCGCTCGATGCTGCCGAGGTGCCGAACGGACGCATCTATTCGGTCGCCGACATCGTGAGCGATCCGCAATATCAGGCGCGCGCCATGATCCTGCCCTCCGTCCTGCCGGACGGAACGCCGGTGAAGATGCCCGGCATCGTGCCGAAGCTGTCGGAAACGCCCGGCGCCGTGAACTGGCTCGGGCCGCGCCTCGGGGAGCACACCGAGGCCGTGTTGGCCGGGCTCGGCTATGGCGAGGCGGAGATCGCGGCGCTCATTGCCGGCGGCGCGGTGGCGAAGGGAGATGAGACATGAGCGCGATGACCTTTCCTGCCCGCGTGCACATCCAGGAAGTGGTCACTCGCGACGGCCTGCAGATCGAGCCGCGCTTCCTGCCGACGGCGGACAAGATCGCGCTGATCGACGCACTGTCGCAGACCGGCGTGTCCAAGATCGAGGTCACCTCCTTCGTCTCGCCCAAGGCGGTGCCGAACCTCGCCGATGCCCGCGAGGTCGCGCTCGGCATCGCCCGACGGCCGGGCGTCACCTATGTCGCGCTGGTGCCGAACCTGCGCGGTGCCGAGGCCGCGCTGGCTGCCCATATGGACGAGCTCAATCTCGTCCTGTCGGTGAGCGAGACGCACAACCTCGCCAATATGCGGATGACGCCGGAGCAGTCGCTGGAGGGTTTCCGCGCCATCGTCGCCGCGGCCAGCGGCACGCCGGCGCGGCTGAACGGCTCGCTTGCCACCGCCTTCGGCTGCCCGTTCGAAGGCGTGCAGGCGCAGGACCGGGTGCTGGCGCTGGCGGAACGCTATCTCGAACTCGGCCTCCATTCGGTGACGCTGGCCGACACCACCGGCATGGCCAACCCCCGGCAGGTAGCGGGTTTGGTCGCGGCCTTCCGCGCGCGGTTCGGCGAGGTGCCGCTGACGCTGCACTTCCACAACACCCGCGGCATGGGCCTCGCCAATGTGCTGGCGGCGCTGGAGGAGGGGGCCGACCGGTTCGACGCCTCGCTGGGCGGCCTCGGCGGCTGCCCCTTCGCACCGGGGGCGACCGGCAACATCTCGACCGAGGATCTGGTCCACATGCTGGACGAGATGGGCGTGCCGACCGGGGTGGACCTGGCGCGCCTCATCGAACTGGCGCGCGGTCTGCCGGCCCTGCTCGGCCACGACATTCCGGGGCAGGTGGCGAAGGCCGGGCGCAGCGGCGACCTGCACCCGCTGCCCGCCTCGCTGCGCCGGGCGGCGGGCTGAGGACGCGATATGGGAGAACCGATCATGCAAACCGCCGTGCAGCGGCCGCCCGCTCACATCGCCCTGCCGGACGCCGGCCCTCTCGCGGTGGCGCTGAACGACATCAGCATCAGCTTCGCCGTTCCCGGTCGCCCGGTCTTCAAGGCGGTGGCACCGACCTCGCTTCATGTGCGCGAGGGTGAATTCGTCTCCATCGTCGGCCCCACGGGCTGCGGCAAGTCCACGCTGCTGAACGCCACCGCCGGCCTGCTGCGCCCCGCCGGCGGCACGGTGACGGTGTTCGGCGAGAGGCTGGAGGGCCTGAACGCCAAGGCCGGCTACCTGTTCCAGCAGGACGCTCTGATGCCGTGGAAGACGGCGCTGGACAACGTCGCCATCGCGCTGGAGGTCGGCGGCACAAGGCGCGAGGAGGCGCGTGCGCAGGCGAAGGAATGGCTGCGCAAGGTCGGCCTCGCCCGCTTCGTCGACCGCTATCCGCACGAATTGTCCGGCGGCCAGCGCAAGCGCGTCGGGCTTGCCCAGGTGCTGGTGCGAGGGCCCAAGATCCTGCTGATGGACGAGCCCTTCGGCCCGCTCGACGCCCAGACCCGGCAGATCATGGGCACGCTGCTGCTCAATCTGTGGGCGCAGGACCGCAAGGCGGTGATGTTCGTCACCCATGATCTGGAAGAGGCGATCGCGCTGTCCGACCGGGTCGTCATCATGTCCGCCGGCCCGGAGGCGCGGATCATCGGCGATTTCCCGATCGACCTCGCCCGCCCGCGCGACACCGCCGACATCCGCCTCGATCCGCGTTTCCACGAGCTTTATCGCGACATCTGGAACCAGCTCAAGGCCGAGGTCGTGAAGACCTACGGGGAGGAGACGCCGTGAGAATGCACCCTGTCCGGCTGCTGTTCCTGCAGTTCCTCGTCGCCCTCGCGGTCATCGGCATCTGGCAGATCGGCTCGACCGTCGAGATCGGCGGCGACTACCTGCTGCCGGAGTTCTTCTTCTCGACGCCGGTCGAGGTGGGCAAGCGCGTCTGGCAGATGTTCGCCTCCGGCATGATATGGAAGCATCTGTCCATCACCCTGACCGAGACCGTGCTCGCCTTCTTCATCGGCTCGGCCGGCGGCGTCGTCTTCGGCTTCTGGTTCGCCCGCAAGCCGGTGGTCGCCGCGGTCTTCGACCCTTATGTGAAGATGGCGAACGCCCTGCCGCGCGTGGTGCTGGCGCCCATCTTCATGCTGTGGCTCGGCCTCGGCATCTGGTCGAAGGTGGCGCTCGGCGTGACGCTGGTGTTCTTCATCGTGTTTTTCAACGTCTATCAGGGCGTGAAGGAGGTGAGCCCGGTGGTGCTCGCCAATGCGCGGATGATGGGCATGAACGAGCGACAGCTTTTCCGCAGCGTCTACTGGCCCTCGGCGCTGTCCTGGATGTTCTCGTCGCTGCACACCGCGGTCGGCTTCGCGCTGGTGGGTGCGGTGGTGGGCGAATATCTCGGCTCGGCCGCCGGCCTCGGCTATCTCATCCACCAGGCTGAAGGGGTGTTCGACGTGACCGGCGTGTTCGCCGGCATGTTTATCCTCGCCGCCTTCGTGCTGGTCATCGACTGGGGTGTCAGCGGCATCGAGCGGCGCCTGCTGGTCTGGCGCCCGCAACCGGCGGCCGACCACGGCTGAACGACCGAACCAAAACAGCAAAAGGGAGGATATCCATGAAGATCCGTACGCTGCTGCTGGCGGCGAGCCTCATTTTCCCCGCGCTCGGCGCGGCGCGGGCCGCCGATGTCGAGAAGCCCGACCTCACCATCGGCGTCGGTGGCAAGCCGCTGCTCTATTATCTCCCCCTCACGCTGGCGGAGCGGCTCGGCTACTTCAAGGATGAAGGGCTGAACGTCGAGATCAACGATTTCGGCGGCGGCGCCAAGTCGTTGCAGGCGCTGATCGGCGGCTCTGTGGATGCCGTCACCGGCGCCTATGAGCACACGATCCGCATGCAGCAGAAGCGGCAGGATATCCGCGCCGTGATCGACCTCGGCCGCTACCCCGGCATCGTTGTCGCGGTGCGCAAGGACGAGGCCGACAAGATCAAGTCGATAGCCGACCTGAAAGGCGCCAAGATCGGCGTCACCGCGCCGGGGTCCTCCACCTATATCCTGATGCAGTATCTCTTCGCCAAGGCCGGGCTGAAGCCGGACGACGCCTCCTTCATTGGGGTCGGCAGCGGCGCCTCCTCGGTCGCGGCGATGCAGAAGGGCGAGATCGACGCCATCTCCCATCTCGACCCGGTGATCTCGAAGCTCGAAAGCCTCGACGCGATCAAGATTCTCGTCGACACCCGCACGACGGAAGGCACCGAGACCCTGTTCGGCGGCATGAACCCCGCTGCCGTGCTCTACTTCAAGGAAAGCTTCATCAAGGCCAATCCGAAGACTGTGCAGGCCCTGACCAATGCCTTCTACCGCACTCTCAAATGGCTGGAGAAGGCAACGCCCGAGCAGGTCGCGGCCACCGTGCCGGAGGAATACTGGCTCGGCGACAAGGCTCTGTACATGAAGGCGTTCGAGGCCTCGCGGCAGGCCTATTCGACCGATGGCAACATCGACGAAGCCAGCATGAAGAGCGCCCTGAATCTCATCACCGCTACCGATCCGGAAATCGAGGCTTCCGCCATCGACCTGTCGAAGACCTTCGACGGCTCGTTCCTCAGCAAGGTCAAGACGCCGTAATCGCATGTCGAAGCCGGCGGTGCCGCGCATGACGCGCCGCCGCCGGGGCGCTCATTTGCCCACCGAGGCCGGAAACGCCTCCGCCAGACGGTCGACGATGGCCTCGACCCCGAAGCGCACGGGGTCCGTCGCGGGAAGCTCAAGCTCGCGGGCAGTCGTTTCCAGAAGGCGCCGGGCCTCGTCCTCGCCGAGATGCTGGGTGTTGACGGCGATGCCGAAAGGCCTGATCGCGGGATTGGTCAGTCGTCCGCAGCGGATGGTGAGGGCGATCACCTCGGCGATGCTTGGCAGTTCGTGCGCCACGCCGCGCATGGTGCGACGGGTCGGCTCGTGACAGACCACAAAGGCGTCCGGCTGCGCGCCATGCAGCAGGCCGAGGCTGACGCCGGCGAAGGACGGGTGGAACAGCGAACCCTGACCTTCGACGAGATCCCAGTGGTTCTCCGCGGCCGCCGGCGCGATCCATTCCACCGCACCCGAGATGAAGTCGGCGCCCACCGCGTCGATCGCGGCGCCGCGGCCCGAGATGAAGACGCCGGTCTGCCCCGTCGCGCGGAAATCCGCATCCATGCCGCGGGCGCGCATCGCCTTCTCGAGCGTCAGTGCGGTGTATTTCTTGCCGACGGAACAGTCCGTCCCCACCGTGAGCAGCCGCAGGCCCGGCCGCTTCACGCCCTTGCCCGTGCTGAAATGCTCGGTGGAATGGCGGATGTCGAGCAGCGCGCGCCCGTGCCGCGCCGCCGCTTCCGCGATGGCGGGGCGGGAGGAGAGGCGGGTGTGCAGGCCGCTCGCAATGTCGAAACCGGCTTCGATCGCGGCGACGATCTCCCGCGTCCAGTGCTCGGGCAGCACGCCGCCGGCATTGGCCACACCGACGATCATGGTGCGCGCGCCCTTCGCCGCGGCTTCCGCTGGGGTGAGGTCCGGCAGATGGAGGTCGGCCCTGCAGCCCGGCAGGCGGAACTGCCCCACGCACCATTCCGGCCGCCAGTCGGCGATGCCGTGAGCCGTCTTGGCCGCAAGCTCGTCGGCCGCGTCGCCGAGGAACAAAAGATAGGGAGGGTGGATGATCATGTCTCGCTCCGCCTTGGAAGGGGATACCGAAGCATCGGCCGAAACCCGGCCGGCGGGCCAATGCAAGATTTGCATTGGATGTTCTCGTGCAAGGCGCCTTCCGTTCCGATGTTCAGGTGCCGTGATCCGGTTCGTTATGCAAAAAATGCAATGACAAGCTGAATGCCGACAACCTAGGATGCGCAACAACCGATCGCCGCATCCAGCCGATGGGTGTTTCCACCGAGGCAAATGGGTGTTTCCACCGAGGGACGTGCTGCATGGAGATTCGCTGGTTGCAGGATTTCCTCGCCGTCGCGGAAACCGGCAACTTCACGCGCGCAGCCGCCATGCGTAACACTTCGCAGGCGGCTTTCAGCCGTCGCATCCAGCAACTGGAGGGATGGATCGGCGTGCCGCTGATCGACCGCTCGGTGTTCCCCACCGCGCTGACGCCGAAGGGCGAGCAGTTCCGCGTGACCGCCAGCAACATCCTCTCCCAGATGCTGGAGATGCGCTCGGAGCTGAAGGGTTTCCCCGATGCCGGCGGCGCCCAGCATTTCCGTCTCGCCATGCCCTATGTGCTTGCCACCGCGCGCTTCCCGGCATGGTGGACGCAATGGACCCGGCAGAACGACTTCACGGCGACGCTTGTGGTCGGCAATGCGCATGAGATCGCCGTCGGGCTCACCTCTGGCGCGATCGACATGATGATCGGCTTCAGCGCCGCGCAGCAGCCCTTCTATCCCGAGCGTGACGGGGTCGAGAGCATCGAAATGGAGACGGATTTCCTGCGCCCCTTCATCAGCCCGGCGCTGCTGGAACGCGAGGGTTACCGCTTTCCCGGCGAGGCGCACCGCCCGCTGCCGCTGCTGATGTATTCAAGCGGGGTCTATTTCGCCCGGCTGGTCGATCTCATCATCGAGAATGCCGGGGGCATCACCCATCGCCGCCACGTCATCGAGAACGACATGTCGGACGTGCTGCGTGACATGGCGATCGAAGGGCACGGCATCGCGTGGCTGCCCGAGAGCACCGTCGCCGCCGGTCCGCGCGGCACCCTCGTCGCGATCGGCGGGGCGCAATGGTCGATGCCGATGAGCATCCTGGCGATGCGCGAGCGCGCCAACACCAATCCGGCCGTATCGCGCCTCTGGCAGCTGATCCGGCGGACGCGGCAGACGCCGCCTGCACGACGCCGGCCGAGCCCCCACAGCCCGAGGCTCGATCCGGCGAACGAAACCCACCCCTGACGCCTGCCAGAAACGCCAACCAAAGGGAAACGACATGAAACGGCTGTGTCTCATCGCGGTGACCGCTCTCCTCCTGCCCGGCCTCGCCTCCGCCGAGGAACTCACCGGGACGCTGAAGAAGATTAAGGAGAGCGGCACGATCTCCATCGGCAATCGCGAGAGTTCGGTGCCGTTCTCCTATCTCGACGATGCCGGCAAGCCGATCGGCTTCGCCATGGACATCTGCGCCGCCGTCGCCGACGCCGTGAAGGCCAAGCTCGGCCTCGAAAAGCTCGACGTGAAATACACCGCGGTCACCTCCTCGACCCGCATTCCGCTGATCGCCAACGGCACGATCGATCTCGAATGCGGTTCGACCACCAACAATGCCGAGCGCCAGAAGCAGGTGAGCTTCACCAACACCCACTATCTCACCGCCTCGGCCTTCGTTTCCAAGAAGGCCAACAACCTGACCAAGATCGACGATCTCAAGGGCAAGACCGTGGTCTCCACGGCCGGCACCACCAACATGAAGCAGTTGGTGGAGGCGAATGCCGCGCGCAATCTCGGCATCAACGTGCTCTCCGCCAAGGACCACGCCGCCGCCTTCCTGATGGTCGAGACCGATCGTGCCGACGCCTTCGTGATGGACGACGTGCTGCTGGCGAGCCTTGCCGCCTCCTCGAAGGATCCGGCCGCCTACCAGCTCTCGACGGAAGCTTTTTCCAAGCCCGAGCCTTACGGGATCATGATTCCGAAGGACGACCCGGCCTTCAAGGCGGTGGTCGATCAGGCGACCGCCGATCTCTACAAGAGCCCGAAGATGACGGATCTCTACAACAAGTGGTTCCTCTCGCCGATCCCGCCGAAGAACCTGAACCTCAACGTGCCGATGAGCGCGGCGCTCAAGAAGGCCTTCGCCAACCCGACGGATTCGCCGGACCCGGCGGCCTATTGATCCGCACCATGCCTGTTGTCCCGGTCGGCCCGCAGGGGCCGGTCGGGACGACTTGCGTGTGCGGCCGATCGGGGGTCGGATAGGACCCGGGGGACGATCCCGCCGCACCGCCTCGCGCTTCCACGCGCCGTCTCGCAGGAGCCCTCATGAACTATCACTGGAACTGGGGCATCTTCTGGGAGATGTCGCCGGAAGGCACCGGCACCTATTTCGACATGTTGCTGGCGGGGCTGTGGTGGACGCTGGCGACCTCGGCGCTGGCGTGGATCATCGCCTTCAGCGTCGGCTCGGTCGTCGGCGTGCTGCGCACGCTGCGGTCCGGCTGGGTGGTGATGGCGTGCAATGCCTATGTCGAGCTGTTCCGCAACATCCCGATCCTCGTCCAGCTCTTCCTCTGGTATTTCGTGCTGCCGGAGGTGCTGCCGGCCGAGATGGGCCGCTGGCTCAAGACCATGCCCAATGCCGCGTTCTGGACCGGCAGCATCGGCATCGGGCTCTTCATGTCCGCACGCGTGGCGGAGCAGGTGAAGGCCGGACTTCAGGCGCTGCCGCGCGGGCAGTGGATGGCGGGCACCGCGCTGGGCCTCACCACCGCGCAGACCTATCGCTACATCCTGCTGCCGACGGCGTTCCGCATCATCCTGCCGCCGCTCACCTCCGAGATGCTGAACACGGTGAAGAACTCCTCGGTCGCGCTCACCATCGGCCTGATGGAACTGACGGCGCAGACCCGCGCGATGCAGGAGTTCAGCTTCCAGGTGTTCGAGGCCTTCACCGCCGCCACGATCCTCTATCTGATCGTCAATGCGGTGGTCACGCTGGCGATGCGCTGGGTCGAGAAGATGGCCGCCGTACCCGGCTACACGACGGGGCACTGAGCGATGCTGGGCTCCCTCGATTTCGATGTCATCACCCGCTCGCTGCCCTATGTGCTCGGCGAGGGGCTGCGCTTCACCTTGACGCTCACGGCGCTCGCGACCGTCTTCGGCCTCACGCTCGGCACCATCCTGGCGCTGATGCGGTTGTCCGGCATGAAGGCGCTGTCGGTGCCGGCGACGCTCTATGTCAACCTGATGCGCTCGCTGCCGCTGGTGCTGGTCATCTTCTGGTTCTATTTCCTCGTGCCCTATATCGGCCAGTTCGTGCTGCGCACGGAGCGGCCGGTGCAGGTGGGCGCGTTCGCCTCGGCGCTCATCACCTTCTCGCTGTTCGAGGCGGCGTATTTCTCCGAGATCATGCGCGCCGGCATCCAGTCGGTGGCGCGCGGCCAGGCGGCGGCAGGTTCGGCGCTCGGCCTCACCTATCGCCAGCTCATGCAATACGTGATCCTGCCGCAGGCGGTGCGCAACATGCTTCCGGTGATGCTGACGCAGACCATCGTGCTGTTTCAGGACACTTCGCTGGTCTACGTCATCTCGCTGACCGACCTGCTCGGCGCCGCGGCCACGGTGGCGAACCGCGATGGGCGGCTCGTCGAGATGTATGTCTTCGCCGCGCTGATCTATTTCGTGATTTCCTTCGGCGCATCGCTGGTGGTGCGCCGCCTTCAGGCCCGCATGGCCATCATCCGCTGATCGTCGGAAGGAACGTTCCCATGGCCATGATCCGTCTGGAAGGGGTGTCCAAATGGTACACGCCCCAGTTTCAGGTGCTGAAGGACTGCACCCTGAGCGTTGCGAAGGGCGAAGTGCTGGTGGTCTGCGGCCCGTCGGGCTCCGGCAAGTCGACGCTCATCAAGTGCATCAATGCGTTGGAGCCGTTTCAGGCGGGCTCGATCGTGATTGACGGCGCGAAACTGCCCGACCCGAAGACCAACCTGCCGAAGCTGCGGTCCCGCATCGGCATGGTGTTCCAGCATTTCGAGCTGTTCCCGCACCTCTCGATCACCCAGAATCTCTGCCTCGCGCAAGAGAAGGTCCTGCGGCGCGGCCATGAGGAGGCGATGGCCAAGGCGATGATGCTGCTGGAGCGCGTCGGCCTGACCGCGCACGCCCACAAGTTTCCCGGCCAGCTTTCCGGCGGCCAGCAGCAGCGCGTCGCCATCGCGCGGGCGCTGGCGATGGACCCCATCGCCATGCTGTTCGACGAGCCGACCTCCGCGCTCGATCCCGAAATGATCAACGAGGTGCTGGACGTCATGGTGGAACTCGCCGGCGAGGGCATGACGATGATGGTGGTGACCCACGAAATGGGCTTCGCCCGCAAGGTCGCCGATCGCGTGGTTTTCATGGATGGCGGCGAGATCATCGAGGACCGGCCGACCGAGGCCTTCTTCGGCTCGCCCCATTCCGCCCGTGCCCAGACCTTCCTCTCCAAGATCCTGGCCCATTGAGGACCGCTCCTTCAAACCGTCTGTGAGTGCATGTCATGACCGCCACCACCTCGCCCCGCATCGTCTATCTGAACGGCACGTTTCTCCCGATCGAGGAGGCGCGCATCCCGGTCATGGATCGCGGCTTCCTGTTCGGCGACGGGATCTACGAGGTGACCGCGGTGCTCGACGGCCGCTTCGCCGACAATGAGGCGCATCTGCGCCGGCTGGACCGCTCGCTCGGCGAGATCGGCATTCCCAACCCGCACACCGTCGCGGAATGGACCGCGATCCAGAACGAGCTGGTGGCGCGCAACAACCTCACCGAAGGGCTCATCTATATCGAGGTCACCCGCGGCGTGCAGGAGCGCGACTTCGCCTATCCGGCGAATCTCGCCCCGACGGTTGTGATGTTCACCCAGGCGAAGCCGGTGCGGGCCAATGCCGGCCTCGCCAAGGGCGCGAGCGTGATCACCGTGCCGGATCTGCGTTGGGCGCGGCGCGACATCAAGTCGGTCGCCCTTCTCGCACAGGTCCTGGCCAAGCAGGCCGCCGTGAACGCGGGCGCCAACGAGGCATGGATGGTGCAGGACGGCGTCGTGACCGAAGGCGCTTCCTCCACGGCCTTCATCGTGACCGAGGCCGGCGAGCTCATCACCCGCCCGCTCTCCCATGCGGTGCTTCCCGGCATCACCCGCGGCGCGGTGCTGCGGCTGGTGGCCGGGAACGGCCTCACCTTCGTGGAGCGCACCTTCACCGTGGAGGAAGCGAAGGCGGCGAAGGAAGCCTTCTTCACCAGCGCCTCCACCATCGTGATGCCGGTTGTCTCCATCGACGGCACGCCGATCGGCGATGGCCGCCCCGGCCGCCTCGCCCTCCAGCTCCGCGAGCTCTACATCGAGGCGCTGACGGCTCGCTGACGAAGGACGGCGCCCGTCCTCCTTTTGTGGAAGGGCGCCAGACCGCCGGCCGCCGGACCGCGAACTAGCAGTCATGTCTGCACCGGATAAGGGCGCCGCTCCGGCGCCGCCTTTTTATCAGCGCCGCCTTTTTTTGGCGGCGCCATATTCCGCGGGTGCGCCGTGCGTCCGGCCGGCGCCGGTCCGCTCTCTCGGTCTTTCAAGGTGCTCGCGGGCCTCGGTAGCGGTTACGGCCTGTCATTGTACCAATCGTCGACGTGCCATCGACCGACGTGTCAACGCGCGCCGCTGATCCTTTCGTCTTGTCAAGAATCTCCTTCGGATGCCGCGAAAGCACATACGGTGGTCTGGCATCCGCCTGGCTAGTGTGTTTTTCACGAAATATTCGAGTTGCGATAAGATATTTCCAAATTAACAGTAAAAATTGTATCATGGCGACGTAGTCTCATGCAGAGGCGGCGAAGCTTAATATACTACCTCTCTCTAAGATATTCGTCGCGGTGTTCCATTGCTCTGGAAGATCCCGTTTTCGCGGGGGAAGCCTGATCGCGCATTATTTCATGCGCCCGCCGCCGCCATGCGTTGGCGTCGACAAATGTCCTCCGAATATCCTTGCCTGCTGCGCGATTAAGGGGTCGTTTCATGAAGATCGCGATTGTGCATGAGTGGTTTACGACCTATGCCGGATCTGAAAAAGTGCTTGCAGCGATGCTGGAAGAGTTTCCTCAGGCCGATATCTTCTCCCAGGTCGACTTCCTTTCAGATGAAGACCGCGCCCACATAGGCGGCCGGCATGCAAAGACAAGCTTCATCCAGAAACTGCCTTTCGCAAAGAAAAACTACCGTTATTATTTCCCTCTCATGCCGCTGGCTGTCGAGCAGCATGATCTGTCTGGTTATGACGTCATCGTCTCGAATAGCCATTCGGTGGCGAAGGGCATCATCGTTGGCCCCGATCAGCTTCATATCTGCTACTGCTACAGCCCGATGCGTTATGCGTGGGATCTGCAGAACCAGTATCTTTCCGAATCGGGGATCGTCGGATTTCGTGGCGCTTTTGCCCGGCTTATGCTGCATTTCATGCGCATATGGGACACCCGTACCGCCGCCGGGGTCGATCATTTCATCGCCTGTTCGCGCTATATTTCACGTCGAATACTGAAGTCCTATCGGCGCGACTCGACGGTGATCTATCCGAATGTCGACGTAGATAGCTTCGTTCCCGGAAATGAGCGGGATGATTTTTATGTCACGTCCTCGCGCATGGTCCCCTACAAGAAGATCCACCTCATCGTCGAAGCCTTCGCCCGTATGCCGCACCGCAAGCTCGTGGTCATCGGCGACGGTCCCCAGTTCAAGCGCATCAAGGCGCTGGCGACGCCGAACATCTCGGTCCTCGGCTTCCAGGAATTTCCCGTTCTGCTGGATCATCTGCAGCGCGCCCGCGCCTTTCTGTTCGCGGCGGAAGAGGATTTCGGCATCGCGCCGCTGGAGGCGCAGGCCTGCGGCACGCCGGTCATCGCCTTCGCCAGGGGCGGTGCCAGCGAAACGGTGATCGACGGTGTCACCGGCGTCTATTTTCACGAGCAGACCCCCGAGGCGATCTGCGATGCGGTGGCGCGCTTCGAAGAATTGCCGCCCGGCCATTTCGACGAGGAGGAATTGCGCGAGCATGCCCGCAGCTTCTCCACCGCGATGTTCCGCGATCAGTTCCGCACTTTCGTGGAGGACGCGTGGGCGGCCCATTGTCTGAAACTCGCACCCGGCAGGTCGCGCCCGCATGGATTGGGCCAGCCGATGCCGATCGCGGAAAAGATCGAGCCGGCCCGCGACCACAGGGCCGCCGGTCGAGCGAGCGTTCGATCGGCCGGCGGCAATGTCTATGATCTTCAGTCGTGATGTCCGGCGGGTAGAGCAAGATCGACGATTTCGTGTAGCGGTTTCAGTTCGAACATGGAATTCATATCGTGAAAACGGCTCTCATTACCGGAATCACCGGGCAGGATGGTCCTTATCTCGCCAAATTGCTCATCGAGAAAGGATATCGTGTCTACGGAACTTACCGTCGTTCGAGCATTCTCAGCTTCTGGCGACTGGAATATCTCGGTCTTCTGGATCATGAGAGGCTACACCTTCTCAATCACGACCTGATCGACTCCGGCGGTGCAATGCGATTGCTGGCGCGTTGCGAGCCGGACGAAGTGTATAATCTGGCCGCGCAAACCTTCGTCGGCTCCTCCTTCGACCAGCCGACGCAGACCGCGGAGATCACCGGCATCGGGCCGCTCCATATGCTGGAGGCGATCCGCACCATCAATCCGAAGATCCGCTTTTACCAGGCTTCCTCCGCTGAGATGTTCGGGAAGGTTCAGGCGACCCCGCAGGACGAGACCACATCCTTCTACCCGCGGAGTCCTTATGGTGTCTCCAAGCTGTTCGCGCATTGGATGACGATCAACTATCGGGAATCCTATGGAATCTTCGGTGGCATCGGCATTCTCTTCAATCATGAATCGCCCTTGCGCGGCGAGGAGTTCGTGACGCGCAAGATCACGAAAACGGTCGCCGCCATCGCGCAGGGTGCGCCTGCAACGCTCGCGCTGGGCAATCTCGATGCCCGCCGCGACTGGGGCTACGCTGCCGATTATGTGCGCGGCATCTGGTCGATCCTGCAGGCGGACGAGCCCGACACCTTCGTCATCGCGACCTCGAAGACCGCCAGCGTGCGGGAATTCGCCAGCCTCGCCTTCGACCTGGCCGGTCTGCCTCTGGAATGGGTGGGCAGCGGCCTCGACGAGCGCGGCCTCTGCCGCAAGACCGGCCGGGTCCTCGTGCGCATCGACCCGGCCTTCATCCGGCCCGCCGAGGTCGACATGCTGCTCGGCGACGCCTCGAAGGCCGAGCGCGTGCTCGGCTGGCGTCACACGACGTCGATGCAGGAACTCTGTGCCATCATGCTCGAGGCCGACATGCAGCGCGAGCGCCGGACCAGCCGTCTGCGGGCCGAGCCGGAGCTTGAGCGTGTCAGTTCCGAGCGGGTCAGGAGCTTCGCCTGAGGCGTTCGCGAGCGACGGAACGTCGAAGCTCGCTGCCTTCCTGCCACCCCAAAATCCCCTGTTCGCAGCGATAGGAAGGGGCTTGAAGCGGGAACGCCGGCCACATAAGGTGCGGCTTCTCTGAGCGGGCGTAGTTCAATGGTAGAACGGCAGCTTCCCAAGCTGCATACGAGGGTTCGATTCCCTTCGCCCGCTCCAGTTTTTCTGAATGTGCATCCGCCGTGGCGAACGCTGGTGCTATGTCCACCGCGTCCCGGCCAATGTCGCCGGTGCAGATCCGCGGGGCGCCCGAATCCGGCTGGCCCTGCGCGCTAACGATCTCGCGATGGCCCGGGCCATCGCGATGCCTGGAAAGGCCGATCACGATCTTTGGGCGGCGCTGCTGGCAGGCGACGATATCGAAGCCGCCGTGAAGCGCCATGCCGCCGCCTCGCGCCACGCGGCGGCCCTCGGTTTCGGCTACCGTCCGGCGGCCGAGCCGCCGCCGAGGCCAGGTGGCAGGAACTCCACGAGCGAAGCGAGGCCATTGCCGACATCCGCACGCCGCAGGCGGTCGAGAAGGCCGTGCTCGGCGGCGAGTCGAGGTAGTGAGCGACAAGCCGATCGGCGAGATCACCCGCGAGGGCGCGCATAGAGGATCGGTATCCTTTTAGGCCATCGCCGCGCACGTCAGGCATACGGTTCCGGTGGCCTACCGTCCTGACCGCCGCCGCAGTTCCCGGCGCCGAGCGCTCGAGCCGAACCGACGCGCCCGGATGATTTTTCCGATATGCTCATCACAAAGCTCGTTTTCCATAGCCCGCTCCAGGGTGCGGAGCTGCCGGCTATCGTCCGGCGGGCATCGAGCAAGAAGAACGGGAAGAGGCGCGCCAATGCCACGCAACAAGATCATCGGCAACAAGATCATCGACAGTATCTCGGCATATGTGGATCCGTTTCGTGTCACCAACGGTGCGAATTTCCGCCTGAAAGACCAGAATCCCGGGGATACCCTCGGGCTCAAGCTGGACAAGGCCGAAGCCAGGGAACTGCTGGAGAAGGGAGCGGAGTGGCTCGCCAAGGAGCAGGAGATTCTCTACGCGCAGGATCGCTACTCCGTGCTGATCCTCTTCCAGGCCATGGACGCGGCCGGCAAGGACGGCACGATCAAGCATGTCATGGCACGGGTGAACCCGCAGGGATGCGGCGTCTTTTCGTTCAAGCAGCCCTCGGCCGAAGAACTGGCGCATGACTTCATGTGGCGCTACGCGGCCCATGTGCCGGCACGCGGGCGGATCGGAATCTTCAATCGCTCCTACTATGAAGAGGTTCTCGTGGTGCGGGTGCACGAGGCGCTTCTGGAGAAGCAGAAGCTGCCGCCGGAGCGCGTCGGCAAGCGCATCTGGGACCAGCGTCTCAGCGACATCGCCCATTTCGAGGACTATTGGACGCGGCAGGGCGTCATCGTCCTCAAGTTCTTCCTGAACCTGTCCCCCGAGGAGCAGAAGAGGCGCTTCATGGAGCGTCTCGACAATCCGGACAAGAACTGGAAGTTCTCGGCGGCCGATATTCGCGAGCGGCGGCACTGGGACGCCTACATGCACGCCTATGAGGAGGCGATCCGGGCGACAGCCACCAAGGCCGCGCCCTGGTATGTCGTGCCGGCCGACAACAAGTGGTTCACGCGTCTCGTGGTCGCTGCGGCGATCGTGGAGGCCGTCGAAAAACTGGACCTCGCCTATCCGACCCTTTCGAAGGCGGAGATGAGCGAGCTCGCTTTGGCGCGGTCGGAACTGGAGGCGCAATCGTGAACGCCCTCCAATCGTCATTCGGAGTCTGATTCATGTCGACGGCGATAGCGGTTCTCGGCGGCGTCGGACTGTTTCTGCTCGGCATGAGCGTCATGACCGACGGGCTCAAGGCCATGGCCGGCTCGGCCCTGCGCACCGTGCTCGGCAAGGCGGCCGCGACGCCGCTCTCGGGCGTGTTCTGGGGCGCGATCATCACTCTCATCGTGCAGTCGTCGAGCGCGACCACGATGACGACAATCGGCCTCGTCAGCGCGAAGCTCCTCACCTTCCCGCAGGGCCTGAGCCTCGTCTTCGGCGCGAATATAGGCACCACCGGAACCGGCTGGCTCGTCGCGTTGATCGGGCTGCGCGTCTCGCTCAGCGCATATGCGCTGCCGATGATCTTCGTCGGGGCGCTGGCAAAGCTGCTCGGCAGCGGACGCCTCGCCGCGGCCGGCGGGGCGCTGGCGGGCTTCGCGCTCGTGCTTTATGGGCTCGGCACACTCCAGCAGGGAATGGGCGGCCTCGCCGAACAACTGCATCCGTCGGACCTGCCGGCCGTCGTCGGCGCGCTGGGCGTCGGCGTGGCGGCCGGCTGGATCGGCCTCCTGACCCTCGTCGGCGTCGGTCTCGCCATGACCGCCGTCATGCAGTCCTCGACTGCCGCGATAGCGGTGACTCTGGCCGCCTTCGCCGCCGGGGCCATCTCGCTGGACCAGGGCTGCGCGCTCATCATCGGCCAGAATATCGGCACGGCGACGAGTTCGGCGCTGGCCGCGATCGGGGCAAGCGTGACGGCGAAACGGCTCGCGGCCGCCTATGTGCTGTTCAAGCTGATCGCGGCGGCGATCGCCATCGTGGCTTTCCCCTTCACCATGCCGTTCATGCAGCGCTTGATGGGCGCGGTGGACGGGCTCACGCTGCTCGCCGCCTACCACACGCTTTACAATGTCGTTGGCGTCGGCGTGCTGCTGCCGGCGATCGGCTGGTTCACGCGGTTTGTCGAGCGGCTGCTTCCGGATCGGACACCGTCCCTCCAGCGCAGCCTCGATCCGGCGGCGCTCGCCAATCCCGTCGTGGCGATCGAAGCGGCACGCAGCGTCATCGCCGCGGTCCTTCTCCGTTTTGGCCGTCCGCGGGAGGGCTTGGCTGCCGCCGGCGGCCCGTCTGATGCCGGTCGCGTCGCGGACAGCGTGGAGGTGCTGAAGGACGTGGAAACGTTCCTGTCCGAACTGAAATCGCCTCCTGTCGAGGCGGCGGAGCACAGGCGGCTGACGGGCACCGTGCACGCGCTCGATCACGCCGCGCGCCTCGCGGAACTCGCCGGCGAGGGCGGGGAACGGAAGGCCGCGCCCGGAAGCGGCGAGGATCTGCGCGCTGCCGAGCTTCATGCCTCGGCCATGGCCGACCTCGCCACGGTGATGCGCGAAATCGCCGACGAAACGGCTCTGAGTGATCGGGCGGCGTCGATCGGATGGGAGGTCTCCCCGCAGGCCGAAGCGCGGCTTGCCGACCTCGAGACCGCGACGAAGGCTCTGGCCGTGCTTCAGGGGGCGCATCGCGCCGAGACGCTCGCTGGCGTCGCGGCCGGGCGGCTCACGGCTGTCGAAGCCTTCGCCCGCGTCGACACGGTCCGCCGGCTGAGCGCGATGGCGCATCACGGTTGGCGCTCCGCCGTTCATCTCACGGGCCGCGGCGAATAGAGCGGAAAGCACGCCCACCAAGGGCAGCGGTCGTCGCGGCGCCAAGGCTTCGGCGCGACGGCTGTGGCGGCTGGCGCGTGGCAGCAAGACAAGCGGGAGGAGACAGGACATGAGTACCGGCAAGGCTGCGGCGCCGCAGGATGCCACCCCGATCTGGCACGCCGTGTCGGCGGAAGACGCGCTGAACGATCTTGCCAGCGATTTCCGAAGCGGCCTCTCTCCCTCCGAGGCAGACGCCCGACTTCAGACATTCGGCCCCAATCGCCTGCCGGCCGGCAAGCGGCAGGGGCCGTTCCTGCGATTGCTGTCGCAGTTCAACAACATCCTGATCTACGTTCTCCTCGCCGCCGGCTTCGTCAAGCTGATGCTCGGTCTCTGGCTCGACGCCTCCATCATCTTCGCTGTCGTGATCCTCAACGCGGTGCTCGGCTTCATCCAGGAAGGCAAGGCGGAAAAGGCGCTCGATTCGATCCGCAACATGCTGTCGTCGGAAGCGCGTGTGCTGCGCGGCGGCGAGACACGCATGCTGCCCGCCGAGGCCCTTGTGCCCGGCGACATCGTGCTGCTCGAATCGGGCGACCGGATTCCCGCCGATATCCGCCTGGTCGAGGCGAAAAACCTGCGCACCGAAGAGGCGGCGCTGACCGGCGAGTCGGTTCCATCCGAGAAGACCGCGGACCCGGTTCCGGCCAAGGCGACGATCGGTGATCGCCACAATATGGGCTTCTCGGGCACAATGGTGGTTTCCGGCCGCGCCACCGGTATGGTCGTCGCGACCGGCGCCGCGACGGAACTCGGCCGGATCAACCGGATGCTGGCCGAGGTGAGCGTGCTGGAGACGCCGCTGCTGCGGCAGATCAAGGCGTTCGGCTACGTCATCACCGCGGCCATCGGCGTGATCAGCGTGCTCCTGTTCATGTGGGGCCGCTGGCTCGGCCATATGAGCTTCATCGAGCTGTTCCAGGCCGTGGTCGGGATCGCGGTGTCGCTGATCCCCGAGGGCCTGCCCGCCTTGATCACCATCACGCTGGCGATCGGCGTGCAGCGCATGGCCCAGCGCAACGCCATCATCCGCCGCTTGCCCGCGGTCGAGACGCTCGGGTCAGTTTCGCGCATCTGCTCGGACAAGACCGGCACGCTGACGCTGATGGAAATGATGGTGACCTCCGTGGTCACGTCCGATGCGGATTATGAGGTCAGCGGCAACGGCTACGCGCCCGAGGGCGAGGTGACGCGGAACGGCAGCAAGGCCGGCAGGGATCCGACGCTCGAGCGGATGGGCCTCGTGTCGCTGCTCTGCAACGACGCGGAACTGTTCGGGGTGGACGGCAGGTGGAAGGTCGAGGGCGACCCGACCGAGGGAGCCCTCTTTCCCTTCGCCGCGAAGCTCGGCATGGACCGTGCCGCGGAAAGCGCCGCCACCCCCCGCATCGACGCCATTCCGTTCGAATCCGAGCACAAGTTCATGGCGACCCTGCACCGCCTGACAGACGGCAAGGAGATATTGCTGGTCAAGGGTGCCCCCGAGGTCGTGCTCGAGCATTGCGACCGTCAGCAAATGGAGAGCGGCGACACCGTGCCCATCGATCGCGCGCATTTCGCGCAGGCCGGCGACCGGCTCGCCGCCCGGGGCGAGCGCGTTCTGGGGCTGGCGTGGCTTCCCTCGCCCGGGCTCCAGGCGGGACATCTGAGCGCGGCTGACCTGCCGAAAAATCTCGTCGCCCTGGGATTGGTCGGCCTCATGGATCCGCCGCGTGCCGAGGCGATCGAGGCCGTCAGCGAATGTCACGCCGGCGGAATCCGGGTCACCATGATCACCGGCGACCACAAGATCACCGCCGCGGCCATTGCCCGGATGCTCGGCATCGGCGACGGCACGACGGCCGTGGCCGGTACGGAAATCGAGGCGATGAACGACGCCGAGCTGCAGGACTGCGTGCGCGACGTCGACGTCTTCGCCCGCGCCAGCCCCGAACACAAGCTCCGGCTGGTCAAGGCGATCCAGAACAACGGGCAGATCGTCGCCATGACCGGCGACGGCGTCAATGACGCGCCGGCTTTGAAGAAGGCCGATATCGGGGTCGCGATGGGCATCAAGGGCACGGAGGTGACGAAGGAGGCGGCCGGCATGATCCTGGCGGACGACAATTTCGCCTCGATCTCGGCCGCGGTGAAGGAAGGCCGCACCGTCTACAACAATATCGAGAAGGCGCTGCTGTTCATGCTGCCGACCAATGTCGCGCAGGGAGCGGTCATCGCCATCGCCATCCTGTTCGCCTTCACTCTGCCGATCACGGCGCCCCAGGTGCTGTGGATCAACATGGTGACCTCGGTGGCGCTTGGCCTCGTCATCGCCTTCGAGCCGCATGAGCGCGACGTAATGCTGCGCCCCCCGCGCCCCACCGCCCAGCCGATCGTCACCGGCTTCGGGCTCTGGCGCATCCTGTTCGTAGGCGCGGCCCTCGTCATCTACACGCTTGCCGCCTTCGCCCTCAGGAAGGCCCAGGGTGCCTCGGACGGCATGGCGCGCACCGCTGCCGTCAACACCATCGCCATCGGCCAGATCTTCTATCTGCTCAACAGCCGCTTCCTGGTCGACTCGTCGCTATCGCTTCGCGCCCATGCCGGCAACCCCTACCTCCTCTACGGCATCGGGGCCGTGGTCGTGCTCCAGCTTCTCTTCACCTACACCGCTCCCTTCCACGCGATCTTCGGTAACGAGTCGCTGCCGCTCTGGATCTGGCCGTGGCTCATCGGCGGCGGTGTCGTTTTCTTCCTGGTCGTCGAACTCGAGAAGCTCATCATCCGGCGTGTGGCCGCCATTTCTCGCAGGTGATGCGCGCAAGGTGGCCGTCCCGCCCGAGCATGGAGATGGCGGGCGGGGTGTTCCCGCACCGCGCCTCCTCACCTGGCGTGCGCTGTGGCTGAAGCGGGTGCCGGGCGTTTTCCGTGCGGAGGACGTTGCTGCCGGCCACCAAGCGCCCTGCCGCCGACGCTGAGATCGGCTCGCTTCAAGGCGTTCTGTTGAGCACCGACACGGCGGCCTGGAGCCGGAGCGATGCGAGCCGGCTGCTGGATCGTTTCGACGCTGTTCGCGGGACGCACGACACGGTCCTGCCGACCTCCGGTCTTCCCCGCTCAACCCCGCCCCTTATTTGAATGGATAGAACTTGCTCGGTGGGAGGCCCTAAAGGATCTCGTCGGGATAGACGCCCCAGAGCCGCGCCTGCGGCATGTAGCCGGCGACGCCATGGCCCTTCACCTCGACACGGCACCATGAGGTGCGGCAGGCGAGCGGGGTCACCAGCACCTCGGGTTCCAGCAAGGCGCGGATCGGTGCGGCGGCGTCGGGGCCGGTTCGCAGGGCGACGTTGCGGCCGCCACGGGCCTGCACCAGTGCGGTGCGGCGGCTGGAGAGCATGGCACCGTGCACCCAGCCGAGCTCGCCGCCGCTGTCGCGGATACGGCGCCAGTTGCCGTAGCGGTTCATCACCTCGACCGGCAGGGCCGGTCGGGTGAAGACCCACACGATCGGATAATCGAGCCCCGGCCCGACCCTCACATTGGTGGTGGTGCGCTTCAGCGAGGCGAAATAGGGCAGGGGCGCGGGATCATTGGTCCGCGCCTGCGTGGTTCCCATCGCCTGCGGCGCCAGCGTCAACAGCCCGGCTAGGCCGAGCGCCGTCCAGCCTCGGGCGGTGCCGCGCGCCCGCGAGGTCAGCGGCATTGGCTGAGGATCTGCGTGCTCGCCGCCGTTATCCCGTCGAGCGAGAAGACGTAGCTGGTGTCGTTGCCGCGGGCCGAGGTCGCGCTCACCGCCATGGTGCTGCCGCCCTGCATGGCGGCGAGCAGTTCGGGCTCGCGCTCGGTGCGGCGCAGCCAGGCCGCATTGCCGTCGGTGATCATGACGAAGGAATTCTCGCCGATGCTCACCATCACCTTTGAGCCGGCGGCGAACTGGTAGCCGGCCTTGAAGCTCGCCTCGGTGCGCGGCTCGCCCTTCTTTCCAGCCTTGAGGAAGAAGAGCACATCGCCGTGATCGAGCTGGTCCGGTTTTGTCGCGATGGGCAGGCTATTGGTGAAGCAGCGCACGACGTTGCCATCCTTGTAGGAATAGGTTCCCCAGTTCTTGAACTGGCCCATGGTGGCAACGCCTGCGGCGGAGGCGGCGCCTGCACCGAGAATCATTGTGACAAGGGTGACGGATATCGTGCGGATCATCGTGGAATGGCTCTCCTCAATTGCAGTCCTTGCGGAAACTGTGCGGCGGGTTTTAACGTCCGGTTAAGGAGCGGTCACCCCATCACCCCCTCATCGGCGATCACGAGCGCAAGAGGGCGAATGCGGGACGCTCTCGGCGCGTACGCACGCGACGCGGTGCAAGGGATTGCGACCGCTCGCGCGCGCTCGCCGGGCCGGTGCCGCGGGCGGTATCACGATGTCGCGATGGGGAAGGTTCAGCTTCGCGCAGGCGGCCCGGCGACCAGCCAGGCCGGGTCGAACCAGCGGTCGGCCTCGCCGTCATAGGGCAGGCGGGTGATGTCCCAATATTCGATGAAGGGCGCATAGGCACGCCACACCGCGGGGCCACCGCATACATAGACGACCCGGCCGGGAAACCGCGCCAGCACCGCGGCGGGATCCTCGTGCGAGCGGATCTCCACGATCTCGCGGTGATCCCATGCGAAAGCGGGGAAGGAGGCGCGGGTGGCGGGGCCGGCGATCAGCACATGCCCGCGGGTGAGATCGAAGAAGCGTGCCGGATCGGCGATGAAGATCGGCTCCGGCCGGCCTTCCCACGGCAATTGCCCGTCGAGCCCGAGCTGGCCGCGCCGGCCGATGGCGCACATCGCACGTATTTCGGCACGTATCTCGGCGCGTATCTCTCGGCGCACCTCGGTGCGCGGCAGCGGGCGGGCGGATGCGGGCTCGCTCATCGGTCCTCCTTACCCGGCCGGCACGGCCGGAGCGGCGGGCATCAGTCCATCGGTCAGCATAGCGGGCGCGACGGTATCCTCCAGCTCCTCCACCGGCACGGTTACGCGCAGGGCGATGTCCGCGATCACCGGCAGGTGGTCGGAGCAGCGGCGCGCGGCCGGGTCGGTCCAGGCGGCGAGGATCGGGGTGTTGGCATAGACCCGGTCGAGCTTCATGAGCGGCAGCGGGGCGGGGAAGGTGCGCAGACGGGTTCGCACCGGCAGGCTCGCGGCCAGCGTCCGGCGCACCGAGCCGAAGGGGAACCAGTCGTTGAAATCGCCCAGCATCAGCGTGCTGTCGGCCCAGGGTGCCGCGGCCAGCGAGGCCAGCCGGCGCGCTTGCCGCCAACGCTCGCCAATGTCGAGGCCGAGATGGGCGGCCACGAGATGCACGGCGACCCCGCCGACCACGATTTCCGCCTCGATTGCCGCGCGAGGCTCGTGCCTGCGGTGCGAGAGGTCGTGCAGCTCAATGCGGCGAAACGGCCAGCGGCTGAACAGGGCGTGGCCGTAATCGCCATCCCCGGTGATGATGGTACGCGCCTGCGCCTGGTGACGGCCGGGTCCGGTAAGGCAGGCGAGCGGGGCGAGGCATTCGGCCGGGCGGCCGCGGGTATCGAGCTCCTGCAGGGCGAGGATGTCCGGCCGATGCCGGGCGATCAGCCGGCAGATACGCTCGAGGTCGAAGCGCCGGTCGGGGCCGATGCCGCCATGCAGGTTCCAGCTCATCACCCGCAGCGCTCCGGGCGCGGGCCCGAGCGGCGCGTCGCCGGGCGCCGTCATCCGTCCACCGTCCGGTAGCGGGTGATGAGGAGTTGCAGCCCGACGCCGAGGCCCACCCACAGCAGCACGAAGCCGGCCAGCGCGAGGATGCCCCCGAGGCTGGGGTCGTGGAACAGTGCCGAGATCTGGTTGCCCAGCGCCGACATGACGATGAGGCCCGGCATCAGGCCGAGCGCGGTGCCGGCGATGAAATCGATGAAACGCAGCCCTATCGCCCCGGCGACGAGATTGACGAAGGTGAAGGGTGCCAGCGGCACCAGCCGGACGGATGCCATCGTCACGATGCCACTGCGCCCCAGCGCCCGGCGGATGCGGTTGATGCGCGGACCGATGACCCGTCGCAGCGGCCGCGAGCCGAGCCGCCGTCCGACGCCATAGGAGACGGCTGCGCTCGCCAGCGCGCCCATCAGCGCGAAGAGGAAGCCCTGCCAGCCGCCGAACACTGCTATGGTGGCGAAGATCAGCAGCGTGACCGGGAAGATCACGCATTCCGCCACCAGAAAGAGCGCCACCACCGCGAGCGGGGCCCAGGGCCGGTCGGAAATGGCGTCGATGGCGTTCATGATCTGGTCGGTATTTCCGAGCGGCGACATCTGCCACACATAGCTGACGATGAGGATCGCGCAGAGCAGCACCACCGCCTTCAGCACGGCGCCCAGACCGATCCGGCGCGAGCGTGGGGCGTTTCGGGCGTCGGCCTGGGCCTCGTCCTCGTCGAACGGCTCGATAGGGTCGGCCACGGCGTCCAGCGCGGCTTCGGTCGGCGCGATGCCGGAGATGGCGTCCTCCACGGCAAGCAGGCGGCGGCGCTCGCCCGGCTCGGCATCGATCAGCGGCAGCAGGGGACGGCCGCTCGAAAGATGCGCGCCGATCCGCGCGGGATCGATGCCACTGTGCTCGCCGATCAGCCGGTCGCGGATCGCGGCGATGCCCGCGCGCGACACGTCCCCGGCCGGACCGTCAGGCGCGGCGAACACGATGTCGCATTCGCTGTCGAGGCCCATGGAACGATTGCACAGATTGGCCGAGCCGATGCGCAGCAGCGCGTCGTCCACCGCCAGCACCTTGGCGTGGACCATGACCGGCACGGCGGCGTCGTCGGCGCGCGATTGCGGGTAGAGCAGGCGCACCCGCTCCGCCACGCCGGCGTCTTCGAGAATGTTCATGAAGCGCAGGCGCCCCGCCACCATCACCCGGCGCTCCAGCCAGCCATCATAAGAGCGTGGGCATACGATGAGCGCCTCGAGCGCCGCCCGCTCGCGCATCCGGGCGGCAAGGCGCTCGGCGGTGGCGGCATGGGTGACGAACTGGTTCTCGATATAGACCAGCCGCTCCGCCGCACCGACCATGTCGGCGAACAGGTGGTGCACCTCGTCCACCGCCGCCTCGCCCGCGAAGCGCGGCATGGTGCGGGCGATGCCCACGGCGACATCGGTGAGATCGGGCTCGACGCCGTCCGGCCAGAGGTCCACGGCCGGGCCACGACGCGCGGGCGTGCGCACCGGCAGGGTTTCGCAGGCGGCGCGACGCCAGCGCAGGCGCACGATCTCCCCGAGCGCGGCCGCCGCCTCGCCGTCCACCACCGCCTGCACGTCGTGGAAGGGCGGGTAGAGCGCGCCCGCGGGGTCGGCGCGGCGCGGGTCGTTCACACGGTGCTCGCAACGGTCCCAGCGGCGCGAGGTGAGGTCGAGCCCGCCGGTAAAGGCGAGGCGCTCGTCGATGATCACCATTTTCTGGTGATGCGAGGCGCCGACCGGCAGCACGTCGTCGAGGCAGATCTCGATCTGCTCGGGCGTGCGCCAGAGAAACGAATAGACCGGCGCCAATTCGCGCTGCAGGGCGAACACCATGGAATAGTCCCACAGCAGCAGCCGGATGCGCAGCTTCGGCCGGCGCTTCACGAGCGCGCTCAGGAAGGCGCCGAGGGTTTCCGGCAACCCGTCCTCGGCGCTGCCGGAACAGCCGACCAGCCGGGTACGGCTGTCGAGATCCCAGCCCACGATATGGATCGAGTGCTCGACCTTGAGCATGGCCGCACGCAGCGCGCCGAAATAGGAGCCGCCATCAATGAGGGCCGCCGCCCGCCGCGCCATGGCAGCGCGCCAGACATTGCGGCCGGGTTCGAGAAGGAAAGGCGCATCGGAACGAAGATCGGTCGACGGCATGGAGGAGGCGCCGGATGCGCCGCGGCGCGGGTCGGAAAGGTCACGGGTTCGGTCCAGCACGCCGGTTCGTCCTCCTGGGCTCGCCGGGGACAACGCGGCAGGCGCGAAAAAGTTGGCAAGCGCGAGAAGGCCGGATCAGCCCTCGGCGAGGTGGGCAGGAATTCCCAGAACGTCGGGAGCGGGCTCGGCGCGGTGGAAGTAGTGACCCTGGAACAGCTTCACCCCCAGAATCTTGAGGCGGGCAAGCTCCGGCTCGGCCTCCACGCCCTCGGCCACGAATTCGAGACCGAGGGAGTCGGCGATCGAGACCGCGGCACGGATCAGTGCCTCGTCGATCGGGTCCTTGAGCAGATCGTGCGTCACGGTCCAGTCGATCTTGATGCCGTCGACGCTGAGCTGCTTGAGCAGGTCGAAGGAATTGTAGCCGCTGCCGAAATCGTCGAGATACAGCCGGATGCCGCGCGTCCGCAGCCGCCCGAGGAAGGCGTCCAGCGCGGCGGCGTCGTTGATCTCGTCGGTCTCGGTGATCTCGACCCTGAGCGTGCGCCCGACACCGGGATGCGCATCGATCTCGGCGATCATGAAGGCCTGAAACAGCGGGTCGGTGAGGGCGCGGGAGCCGAAATTCATCGAGATGTAGGGCTGGGGTCCCGGCCGCGCGGCGAGAATGCCGGCATAGAACACGGCCTTCTTGCAGACCCACTCGTCGATCCGGTCCATCAGTCCCACGCGCCGGGCTGCGGGCAGGAAATTGGCCGGGCTGCGGATGCGGCCCTGCTCGTCCACCAGCCGGATCAGCGCCTCGTAGCCGACGACCGCCTCGCCGTCGCCGATCGCCTGCAACTGCAGCGCGAAGCGGTCCTCCTCCAGCGCGAGGCGGATCTTCTCGGCCCAGTCCAGGGTCTCGCGATCGGATTCCGGCGCATCCCGGCGGTACATGTGGATGCGTCCGCGCCCGGCTTCCTTGGCGAGGTAGCAGGAGGTATCCGCCGCCGCGAGCAGATCCGAGACGGTGGAAACACCGGGTCCGGGCGTCACCATGCCGATGCTGAGCCCGAGCGTGAAGCTGCGCGCGGCGAAGGTGAAGCGGTGGCTGCGGGTGTCCGCGATCAGGCCGGTCGCGATCTGGAGCGCTTCCGCCTCGTCCACCTCGGTGATCAGCACCGCGAATTCATCGCCGCCGAGCCGCACCAGCAGATCCTCTGGATGGATGTGCCCGCGCAGGAAGTGGGCGAATTCCCGCAGCACGCCATCGCCCGTCGCGTGGCCGGCGACATCATTGATGGTGCGGAACTGGTCGCAGTCGAGGAACAGGACCCAGATGCCGGAGAGTTCCTCCTGCAGTGCGGCGTCCAGTTTCTCTTCCAGCGCAAAGCGGTTCGGCAGGCCGGTGAGGCTGTCGCTGCGGGCCTGCCGTGCGAGAAGCTGGGCGAATTCGCTCAGCGCGTCCGATTGCTGCTGGAGCTGCCGTTCGGCGGCGATCAGCGCACGCTCGCGCTGCTTCTGCTCGCTCACATCGGTCCAGATGCCCACCGTGCCGCCATCGGCCACCGGCTGGAGATTGACCAGCAGGCATCCGCCATCGGCCAGCGGAAGCTCCAGGCGCCCGCCTTCCGGCCCGCCGGCTTCGCGGATGCTGGCGACCAGTTCGTCGGCCGACATGTCCGCGAGATCGAAGGCCCCCGCGATCGCGGCGCGACGCACCACGTCATCCAGCGTTGCCTCATCGGGGTCGGTCATCCCGGCCGCGGACATCATCTGCCGGAAGGCGGGGTTGGTCATGCGGATGGTGCGATCGGCATCCATCAGCACGAAACCCTCGCCGAGCCCGGCGATGGCGCCGCTGAGCCGGGTTTCGGATTGCTTGAGCCCGGTGACGTCGGTGAAGGTGGAGACGATGCCGCCATCGGGAGTGCGACGTTCGCGCACGCGCGCCCAGCGGCCGTTGAACAACGCGATATCGTGGGGCGTGCCGTCGGCCTCGTTGTGGCGCTGCATCCGCAGCTCGACGAAGCCTTCCGGCTCGGCCACCACGCTCGGCTCCTCACTGGCGAAGGCGACCATCTTTCGGAACGGCATGCCGTGAAGGTCGCCCAACTCCTTCATGAAGGGAAACATCTCGAGGTAGCGGCGATTATACAGGACCAGCCGGTCGTCGGCGTCGAACAGGCAGAAGGCCTCGCTCATTGAATCGAGCGCAAGGTCGAGCCGCCGGCGCGCATCTCCTGCGCCCAGGCTCAACGGATGTGCCGGCGAACGGGAGCGGTCCGAGCCGCTCTTTTCGCTGCGCGGAGTGCTGATCGCGTCAGACCCGCTCATGCCGCGTTTATCCCCTGCCCGTGCCTGCGGTATGCCTTCCTTCCGCAGATCGCCCCTGAAGGTGCGATAGTGAAGCCCATGATGCGACGTTACAAGTTTCCGTCTAACATATCGCCGTGTCCGGTTCTGGGGATAACTGCTTTTTCCGGATGCTTTCCCCCGTGATCCGCCGCTGTCGAGGCTGAATGCCTATGGTGTCCCACGAAATCGAGACGGCAACGCCGTCCGCCGCCCAGTTTCCGCCGCGCGTTCGCAGCGAAGGCGTGGTGCGCGAACGGGCCGGGCTGCGGGCGGGGGTGGTCGTCTGGCTGGCGGCCGGGCTCGCCTTCGTGCTGGTCGCGGCAGCCATCGGCTTGTGGGCGCGCCACGGCGAAGCGGTCTTCTTCGACCTGCTGGCCGCGGGCATGGCGGCCTGTTTCTAGCGATCCTGCGCCGCCCGACAGCGCCGCTGACGCGAGCGTGAGGGGGTGAGGCAACGGCGGCCATTGTGTCGGCGCGTGTCCTGACGCAAAACCCCCCGCGCACACCGCACCGCCGCTTCGCGTGGAGAGCTTCCGATGCCGCAACGCCGGATCATCCTGGTCTTTGCCCTGTTCGTGCTCGGCGCGGCGGCCATTCTCGCCGCCACGCTGGCGCTGCTGCCCGATCGCGGCTCACAGGTCGCGCAGGCCACGCAGGTGGGCGGACCGTTCGAGCTTGTCGATCAGGACGGCCGGATGGTGAACGACACGACCTTCCACGGCACGCCGATGCTGGTGTTCTTCGGCTTCACCCACTGCCCCGACATCTGCCCGACGACGCTTGCCGACATCTCCCAGCTCTTCGACGCGCTCGGTCCCGATTCGCGCAAGGTCGCGGCGCTGTTCATCACGGTTGACCCGGAACGGGATACCCCGGACGTGATGAAGAGCTATATTTCGAGCTTCCATCCGTCGATCTTCGGCCTTTCGGGCACGCCCCAGCAGACGGCGGCGGCGCTCAAGGCCTATCGGGGCTATGCGCGCAAGGTGCCGACGGAGGGCGGCGACTACACGATGGATCACACGGCGGTGGTCTATCTCATGGACAAGGACGGCAATTTCGTCGCGCCGTTCAATCTCAAGCGTCCCGTCGAGCAGAGCGCCGCCGAGCTGCGTCGTTACCTCTAGCCCGTCCACGGGCGCGCCGTGCCTTTTCGTCCGCGCCGAGGTACGGGCGAGGCCGTGGGTGGTCTTCTCCCAGGTCGAGGGCGAGAAGACGAGCTGCCACACCGCCCGCCATGCCGCCCCCGACAGCAGCAGCCAGTAGAGCGGCGTGAGCGCGAGCGTACCGAGCAGGCGAAGGGTTCCGCTGTTTGCCGGGCCCGCGGCACGGTCGGCCAGCCCCGCGACCGTCAGCAGCGCGCTCGCGCCATAGCCGGCCACCATCACCGCGATGCCGAGCGCGCGCGCGATGGCCCCGCTCAGTGACAGCGCCGCCTCCGGCGCGACGATATCCATGAGCAGCGCGACGAGGAAGAAGGGATGGATCAGCGCGGCGAGCAAATTGCCCGCCAGCAGCACGCCGATGCCGAGTGCCGCGCCGGCCCCCAGATCGCGCGCCAGCGCACGCGGATCGCGGCCATGCACCAGCGCGGTCTGCAGCCAGCCCTTGTACCAGCGGGTACGCTGGCGCATCCAGGCGGCCCGCGTGCTGGTCGCTTCCTCATGGGTGGTGGATGAGAGGGTACGGGTCTGCCAGCCGGCGCGCGCGAGGCGGATGCCGAGATCGGCATCTTCCGTGACGTTGAACGGGTCCCACGCCCCCACCGCTTCCAGCGCCTCGCGGCGGAAATGGTTGGAGGTGCCGCCCAGCGGCACCGGCAGGCCGGTATCGGCGAGCAGAGGCAGCATCAGCCGGAAATGGCCGGCATATTCGGCGGCGAATTGGTCGGCGATCCAGCTATCCGCGCCGTTGTCGATGGCGAGCCGCGCCTGCACGCAGGCGACGCTCGCCCCGGCCGGCCCGGCGAACAGCGCCGCGGCGCGGCACAACTGGTCGGGCTCGGGCTCGTCTTCGGCATCATAGATGCTGATCAGGCTGCCGCGGGCATGGGGCAGCGCGGCGTTCAGCGCCTTGGGCTTGGTGCGGGGCCCGCGCTCCGGCGCCACCACAACGCGAAAGCGCGGGTCGCGGCAGGCGGCACGGGCAGCGGCTGCGGTCCGCGGATCGTCGGCCTCCACCACCAGCAGGATTTCCAGTTTCTCCGCAGGGTAGTCGAGCCGCGCCAGCATAGCGCAGAGCTTCGGCAGGACCTCCGCCTCGCGGTAGAGCGGCGCGAGAACGCTCACCACCGGCAGGTCCGCATCGGTGAGCGCAGGCGCGGGTCGTTCCGACAGTTCGGTCGCGCAGGCGGTGATGCGCAGCGACGACCAGCCGAGCACCAAGAGCGCCATCAGCCCGGCGAGCGCAAGGCGCAGTCCGTCCGGCAGCGCGCCCATCAGGAAGGGCAGGGCGGCCAGCAGGAGCGCGCCCGCGGCCAGCATCGGCCTGCTGATGTCGAGCCCCGCGGCAGACAGCTCCGGGCGAGTGACGTGCAGCCGGTAGGCCGCGCAGCCGGCCAAGTGGTCGGCCCGCGCGGCCAAAAGATGCGCGCGCAGCCGCTCCGGGCTGGTCAGGCGGATGCGCCGGCGCAGGCCGGGCAGGCGGGCGAGTTCAGCGGCGAGCCGGCGCACGCCATGGCCGCGCGGGGCGACGAGGAGGTCGCCATTCGCCAGCCGCAGATGCCCCGTGGCCAGCGCGGCCCGTATCCCGCGCCAGGAGGGCGGCGCGATCTCCGGACCGATGGCGTCGAGATCGGCGACGGCAAGGCCGAGATGGCGGGCGTGGAGATGGAGCATGTCGTTTGGCGCGAGGCGCCCGGCGGCAAGCAGAACCTCGTCAGCCCCCACCTTGAGCCGGCCGGCACGCTCGATCGCGGCGGCGATCTCCTGCGCCGGCAACCGCCCGGCGAGGCCGGCAATCTCGGCGGGCAGGGACGGCTCGGGGGCCCAACCATGCGCGGGCGCGGAACGTTCGACACAGCGCGTTCGCGGGATCGCCGCGCCGGGCTGCCCGCCGTCCGCACGCTCGCCACCAAAGGCCATCGCCGCCGTCCCCGGTACGCTCATGCGCCCACACAACCCTCGCGCCCGTTCCGCTCCGAGGCTACAAGGGGAACTGGCCGCGGCAAGAAGCGCCGGCCGGGCTTTGAGGTGCGCATGCGGTATTCGGGTCGGTTTTCGAAACAATGTGGCGCTTTTGCCGCAACGGCCGTTCTGTTTCTCCTCGCCTTCGCCGTCCCGCCGTCCCGCGGAGCGGAAACCGCTGCCAAGCCGGGCGCCACCCGCATTACCTTGCCGGGCTTCTTCGATCCGAGGCGCCGTCCGGACCGACCCGATCCCAGCCGCGCGCTGATCCAGATCCGCTTCATTGCCACCGACGATTTTCCGCCCTTCTCGTTTCGCGGCGCGGACGGGCAGGTCATGGGATTCGACGTGGATCTCGCCCGCGCCATCTGCCAGGAACTCGCGGTGCAGTGCACGCTTGAGGTGAAGCCCTTCGACGCCCTCATCCCCGCCTTGGAGGACGGGCAGGCGGATGCAGCGGTGGCGGGCATCGCCATGACCCCGGCGAGCCGGGCGAAGCTCGACTTTTCCGATCGCTATTTCCGCTCTCCCGCCCGTTTCCTCGCCAGGCGCGAACGCGGCATCGGCGCCATCACACCGGAGACCATCGGCCCCCTCGCGGTCGGCGTGGTCGCGGGCACGGCGCATGAGGCCTATCTGAAGAGCTTCTTCCCCAATGCGGCGTTGCGGCCTTATCCGAACATGGACGCGCTGCGCGCCGCTTTGCTGCGCGGCGAGGTGGAGCTGGTCTTCGCCGACGGCGTGCAATCCGCCCTGTGGATGAACAGCGCGGCGGCGCAAGGCTGCTGCGCCTTTGTCGGCGGGCCCTTCACCGAGAGCCGCTATTTCGGCGAGGGCCTCGCCATCGCGGTGAAGAGCGGCAACGATCTGGTGCGGCAGTCGATCAACTACGCGCTGAGCCAGCTTTGGGAGAAGGGGCTCTACACCGACCTTTACCTGCGCTGGTTCCCGATCAGCGTCTATTGAGCGGCCTTTAGCCCGCGGCGTCGATTTCCCACGCCCGCTGCAGCGCCGGGCGCGCCTTGCAGCGATCGAGATAGGCGGTGAAGCTTGGGCGCGGCTCCACCACCTTGAACACCTCCATGCTGTAATAGAGGTCGGCGCCGATCATCACGTCCGCCGCCGAGAAGTCGGCCCCCAGCAGCCAGGGCCCCTTGGCGAGCGCCGCGTCCAGCACGTCGAACACCCGCTCGAAGCTGCCCCAGCCCACGCTCGCGCTTGGCATATGGGCGCCGGAGAACTTTTCGGTCAGCGCGCCCTCCATGCAGGCGGGCGAGAAGAACAGCCAGCGCAGGTAGTCCCCGCGCCGCGGATCGCCCAGCGGCGGGGCAAGGCCGGCCTCCGGTGCGCGCTCGGCGACATAGGCGCAGATCGCCCCGGACTCGGTCACCCGCGCCGCGCCTTCCGTCAGCGCCGGCACCTTCATCATCGGGTTGATGCGCCGGTAGGCCGGGCTCTGCTGAACGCCGGAGCGGATGTCGATGAGTTCGCGCACATAAGGCAATCCGGATTCCTCCAGAACCCAGAGTGCGCGAAGCGAGCGGCTCTGCGGCGCCCAATACAGCCGGATCATGTGCGTCTCCTGTTGGTCCCGTCTGCGGGACATAAGGCCCGCGCTGGCCCGTGGTTCCGTCCGCGCGCCGGCTCCGGTGCCGGCTTTCTGTGCGCAGCGCCGCCTTCGCGCAAAACCGCTAGGCACTCCTGCAGGAATTGCTCTAGTGTCCGCGCCCATTCAAAACGCCCCGAGGAGCGAGCATCATGACGGCGACCGCCACGGTCGAGGATTTTGCAGCCGAACTGCGCGCGGCGGCCGAGACGGCCGGCGCCTGGCCGTTCGAGGAAGCGCGCAAGATCGTCGAGCGTCTGAAGCGGAAACCGAAGAGCGAGGTGCTGTTCGAGACCGGCTACGGCCCCTCGGGCCTGCCCCATATCGGCACCTTCGGCGAGGTGGCGCGCACCACCATGGTGCGCCATGCCTTCCGGGTGCTCACGGAAGACAAGATCCCCACGCGCCTGCTCTGCTTCTCCGACGACATGGACGGCATGCGCAAGATCCCGGAGAACGTGCCGGATCCGGTCGCGCTGCGCCCTTATCTGCAGATGCCGCTGACCCGGGTGCCGAACCCGTTCGGTGGCGGCTATGAGAGCTTCGGGCACCACAACAACGCGATGCTCCGCCGCTTCCTCGACACCTTCGGCTTCGACTACGAATTCGCCAGCGCGACGGATTATTATTTCTCCGGCAAGCTCGACGCCGTGTTGCTGGAGGCGGCGCGGAAATACGAGGCCATCATGGAGGTGATGCTGCCGACCCTCGGCGAGGAGCGGCAGGCGACCTATTCGCCCTTCCTGCCCATCTCGCCGACCTCGGGCCGCGTGCTCTACGTGCCGCTGAAGGCGGTGGATGCGGAAGCCGGTACCATCACCTTCACCGACGAGGACGGGGTGGACAAGACCGTTCCCGTAACCGGCGGGAATGTGAAGCTGCAGTGGAAGCCGGATTTCGGCGCCCGCTGGGCTGCACTCGACGTCGATTTCGAGATGTTCGGCAAGGATCACCAGACCAATGCGCCGATCTATGACCGGATCAGCGAGATCCTCGGTGCTACCGCGCCGGAACACTTCGTCTATGAGCTGTTCCTGGACGAGCAGGGCCAGAAGATCTCGAAGTCGAAGGGCAACGGCCTCACCATCGACGAGTGGCTGACCTATGCCAGCCCGGAGAGCCTCGCGCTCTACATGTTCCAGTCACCACGCTCGGCCAAGAAGCTCCATTTCGGGGTGATCCCGAAGGCGGTGGACGAATATTATTCCTTCCTCGCCCGCTATCCGACCCAGGACTGGAAGAACCGGCTCGGCAATCCGGTGTGGCACATCCATTCCGGCAACCCGCCGGCGATCGAGCTGCCGATCAACTTCGGCCTGCTGCTGAAACTCGCCTCGGCCTCCAACGCCGAGCACAAGGACGTCCTGTGGCGCTTCATCGGCCGCTACGCGCCCGGCGTCACGGTGGAAACCCACCCCGAGCTCGACCGGCTGGCCGGCTATGCGGTGCGCTATTTCATCGATCGGGTGAAGCCGCACCGGGAATTCCGCCTGCCCGACGAGGTGGAGGCCGATGCGCTGGCGCGGCTCGACGTGGCGCTGTCCGCGCTCGACGGAAGCGACCGGGAGGCGATCCAGAACGCGGTGCTGGACGTCGCCCGGCCGGTGCCGCGCTACCAGGACACCAAGCGCAAGGGCCCCGATGGCGGCCCGGGCGTGTCCTTCGCCTGGTTCAGCGCGCTCTACGAACTGCTGCTCGGCGAGAAGGAGGGGCCGCGCTTCGGCACCTTCGTCGCGGCCTACGGCATTCCCGAAACCCGCGCGCTCATTGCCCGCGCGCTGTCGGGTGAACTCGCCGGCAACGGCCAGCCGGCCTGAACGAACAACGGCGAACGGGTGGGGGCAGCATGTCGGGCCATGCCGACGGGCGGATCGCGCTGAATGTCGACGATCCCAAGCAACTTCTCGACATGCTCGACCCGCACCCGTTCCGCGAGCGCGGGCTCGACGGCGAGGTCGAGGACTACATCCACGATCGCGCGCTCGACCTGCCGGCCGCCGCACCGATCGCCATCACCGTCCATTTGCCGGCCGAGCGTGCGAGCCCGACCGTCATCGCCTCGCTGCCGGCCGTCTTCACAGCCCATTTCACCCGGCGGGCCGAGCGCGTGTCGCGCGACCTGTCGCGCCTGCTGGCGACCGGGCTGAGGGCGCTGGTCATCGGCCTCGTGGTGCTCGGCCTGTCGCTGCTGGTCGGTCAGGCGCTGGTGAACCTGTTTCCCAACTCCCGCCTCGCCAATGTGATGATGGAAGGCCTGGTGATCTTCGGCTGGGTGGCCAACTGGCACCCGATGGAGATCTTCCTCTTCGAATGGTGGCCGCTGGCCGCCGAACGCAGGCTCTGCCGTCGGCTTGCCGCTGCTTCCGTTACGGTACTTTCCGGTCCGGCCGTGGCATCATCCGCTTCATGATCCGCGCCGTCGCCGCATCGGGCTGAGATCGCCCGGCATCGGGGCGCGCGAGCGGGGGCGGGGATGAACGACACGGAAACGGATGCCGCGATCGGCGTGCTTCTCGCCGCCATGGAGGCGGCGTGGAATGCCCATGACGCGCTCGCTTATGCCGGGCTGTTCGCGGCGGATGCCGATTTCACCAATGTGTTTGGGCTCACGGTCCATGGCCGCGAGCCCATAGAGCGAGGCCACACCGTCATCTTCGGCGGCATGTTCCGCGACAGCGAGCTGACATTGGCGCCGCCGGTCCTGCGCCGGCTGGGACCGGAGCTGGTGGCGGTGGACGTCAGGTGGCGCATGAGCGGGGCCCGCGATGCGCGCGGCGAGCCATGGCTGGAGCGCCACGGGCTGTTCAACGCCGTCGCCGTTCGGGAAGGACGCGAGTGGCGTTTCCTCATCTTCCACAACCAGGATGTGCCGCCGCCGGAGCGGGTGCGCGAGATCGTGGCGCTGCTTGCCGGCGACCCGCCGGGCAGGGCGATTGACACGCCCCGTCTGCGGTATCGCCGCCACGTCGCGGAACGGAGCTCGCGCTCACCCCGCAGGCGCGCTCACCCCACCGAGCGCTTGGCCAGCGAGGCTTCGCGGAGCTTGGTCAGCGTTGTCACCGGCGTGATCGCTTCCGGGTCGAGCTTCACATGCACGATGGCCGGCCGGCCGGAAGCGAGAGCCGCGTCGAGGGCCGGCACGAAGTCCTCATCCCGTTCCACGGTGCTCCCAAACGCCCCAAAGGCGCGCGCATAGGCGGCGAAATCCGGGTTGGTAAGCGTGGTGGCATAGACGCGGGTGGGGAATTCGCGCTCCTGGTGCATGCGGATCGTACCGTACATGCCGTTGTCGACGATGACGGCGACGACCGGGATGTCGTGCTGCACGGCGGTCGCCAGTTCCTGTCCCGTCATCAGGAAATCGCCGTCGCCGCACACCGCGACCACGGGCGTGCCGGGCCGGCTGCGCTTGGCGGCGATGGCGGCGGGAAAGCCGTAGCCCATCGAGCCCGAGGTCGGCGCCAGCTGGCTGCCGAAGGCGCGGAAACGGTGGAAGCGATGCACCCAGGTGGCGAAATTGCCGGCGCCGTTGCACACCACCGTCTCCGGCGGCAAAGCGCGCAGCCAGTGCACCAGCGTCGCCATCTGCACCGGGCCGGGATTGGCCGGAGGCTGTTCGCTCCAGCCGAGATAATCGGCGCGCGCCGCTTCCCGCCAGCCGGCCCATGGGATGACGTTCGGCGGCTGCACGCCCTCCAGCGCCGCAGCGAAGGCGCCCGACGAGGCGTTGATGGCGAGCGTGGGCTGATACACCCGGCCCAGTTCCTCCGGGTCGGCATGGACATGGACGAGGGGAACGCCGGGGTCGGGGATGCCGTAGAGGCTGTAGCCCTGCGAGGGCACCTCGCCGAGCCGCCCGCCGGCGACGATGACGAGGTCCGCCGCCTTCAGGCGCGCGACGAGCTCAGGATTGATGCCGAGCCCGACATCGCCCGCATAGCAGGGGTGATCCGCCGGAAAGAGCATCTGCCGGCGGAAGGAGGCCGCGACCGGCAGGTCGAATCGCTCGGCGAAGCGCACCACCGAGGCGACCGCCTTCGCGTTCCAGCGGCTGCCGCCGAGGATGACGACGGGGCGCTCCGCCGCCCAGAGCATCTTCTGCAGCCGCATCATGTCGGTGAGGCCGGGCCAGGTCTCGGCAGGCTCGATGGCGGGTGCGTCAGGAACCGTGGCGATCTCGCTCAGCATGTCCTCCGGCAGCGCGATCACCACCGGGCCGGGCCGGCCCTGCGTCGCGACGCGGAAGGCGCGGGCGACGATCTCCGGGATGCGGGCGGCTTCGTCGATCTCGACCGCCCATTTGGCGATCGGTCCGAAGGCGGCACGGTAATCCACCTCCTGGAACGCCTCGCGCCCGCGCATGGAACGGCCGATCTGCCCGACGAACAGGATCATCGGGGTGGAATCCTGCTGCGCGATGTGGATGCCCGCGCTCGCATTGGTCGCGCCCGGCCCGCGCGTGACGAAGCAGATGCCCGGCCGGCCGGTGAGCTTGCCGCACGCCTCCGCCATCATCGCCGCCCCGCTTTCCTGCCGGCAGACGACGAAATCGACATCGGTGTCGGCCAGCGCGTCCAGCACGTCGAGATAGCTCTCGCCCGGAACGCCGAATGCCCGGGTCACGCCCTGCCCAATGAGCGCATCGACCAGAATGTGGGCACCGGTGCGCGGACGCGGCGCCGATGCGTCGGGCAGGCGAGTGGAGGTTTCAGTGGGATGGGTCGTGGTGGGGCACATGGCGGACGCAGACTCCCGCGGGCAAGGTGCCAAAGCAGTGCCACGAGCCGGCGGACAAGGGAAGCGACCCGGATCAAGGGCGGGGGAAATCGTGTCGACTTGTAGGTAATAAGGTAATGGACAGGGCTGGTGGGAGGCGCGGCTCTCGCCGGGCACGAAAAAGCCGGCACTTCGGGGTGCCGGCTTCGGTCATTCTGGACTCATCGTCCACCTGACTGCACGGATCGGACCGTCAGATATCGACCGTCGCCTTGAGCGCGTTTTCCTGGATGAACTCGCGGCGCGGCTCCACCACGTCGCCCATCAGGCGCTCGAACAGCTCGGCCGCCTCCACATTCTCCTTCACCGTCACCTGCAGCAGCGAACGGGCGTTGACGTCCAGCGTGGTTTCCCACAACTGTTCGGCGTTCATCTCGCCAAGTCCTTTGTAACGCTGAAGTTTCACGCCCTTCCGGCCGGCGTCGGTGACGGCGTCGAACAGGTCGAGCGGACCGAAGACGACGGTGTCGATGCTGCCCCTGCGCAGGGTTGCCGGACGGTCATGCACCTCGGCGAGATCCTGCGCCAGCGCCGCAAGGCGCCGTGCTTCCGCCGATTGCAGGAAGACCGCATCGAGCGTGGCGACTTCCCTCACCCCGCGCACAACACGGGTGAAACGGTAGCCCGCAGCATCAGCCTCGCCAAGCCAGCCGCGCTCCGTCTCCTCCGCCACGAGGTCGAGACGACCCGCGACTTTCTTAACGATCGCAATGGCTTGATCTTCATTCTCCTGCCAGAGGCCGGGCGTCAGCGCTCCCCCCAGGGCGGCCTGCTCGACCACGGCGCGGTTGTAGCGCGGATGCAGCGCATGCATCACCGTACGGAATGAACGTGCTGCTTCCAGCACCGCATGAAGGTCCGCGCCGCGCCGCACCTCGCCGGAGGTGAGGATCAGGCTGGCATCGTCGAGCCCCTGGGTGACGAGATAGTCTTCCAGCGAGCGCTCGTCCTTCAGATATTGCTCGGACTTGCCGCGTGTCACCTTGTAGAGCGGCGGCTGCGCGATGAAGATATGGCCGCGGTCGATGAGTTCGGGCATCTGGCGGAAGAAAAACGTAAGCAAAAGTGTACGAATATGCGCGCCGTCGACATCGGCGTCCGTCATGATGATGATCTTGTGGTAGCGCAGCTTGTCGACATTGAAGTCGTCGCGCCCGATGCCGGTGCCGAGTGCGGTGATCAATGTGCCGATCATCTCGGACGACAGCATCTTGTCGAAGCGTGCGCGCTCCACGTTCAGGATTTTACCGCGTAGCGGCAGGATCGCCTGGAAGGCGCGGTTGCGGCCCATCTTGGCGGAGCCGCCGGCCGAGTCGCCCTCGACGATGAAGAGTTCGGACTTCGCGGGGTCGCGCTCCTGGCAATCCGCCAGCTTGCCGGGCAGGGAGGCGACGTCGAGCGGGTTCTTGCGGCGGGTGAGTTCGCGCGCCTTGCGTGCCGCCTCGCGGGCCGCGGCCGCCTCAACCACTTTGCCCACAACGGATTTTGCCTCCGCCGGGTTTTCTTCCAGCCACGAGCCGAGGGCCTCGTTGACCAGCGCCTCGACCACCGGGCGGACCTCGGAGGAAACCAGCTTGTCCTTGGTCTGGGAGGAGAATTTCGGGTCCGGCACCTTAACCGACAACACGGCGGTCAGGCCTTCGCGGCAATCCTCGCCGGTGGGCGCGACCTTCTCCTTCTTGGCGATGCCGGAGCTTTCCGAGTAGCCGATGATCTGGCGGGTCAGTGCCGCCGCAAAGCCGGTGAAATGGGTGCCTCGATCACGCTGCGGAATGTTGTTGGTGAAGCAAAGCACGTTCTCGTAATAGCTGTCGTTCCACGACAGCGCGCATTCGACGGAAATGTCGTCGCGTTCAGCGCGGATCACGATAGGCTTCGGCAGAAGGGCCTGCTTCGAGCGATCGAGATACTTCACGAAAGCCTCGACGCCGCCCTCATACATCATCTCCTCGCGCTTCACCTCGGAGGAGCGCGCGTCGGTGAGCACGATGCGGACGCCGGAATTCAGGAACGCCAGCTCGCGCAACCGGTGCTCGAGCGTGTGATAGTCGAATTCGACCTTGGTGAAGGTCAGAGGCGAGGGCAGGAAGGTCACCTTGGTGCCGCGACGCCCTTCGGGCGCCGGGCCCTTTCTGACGAGGTCTTCCTTTGCGTCTCCATGCTCGAAGCGCATGAAGTATTCATATCCGTTGCGCCAGATGGTGAGGTCGAGAAAGGTGGAGAGCGCGTTCACCACCGACACGCCGACGCCATGAAGGCCGCCGGAAACCTTGTAGGAATTCTGGTTGAACTTTCCGCCGGCGTGCAGCTGGGTCATGATGACCTGAGCAGCGGAGACGCCTTCTTCCAGGTGCATATCGGTCGGAATGCCGCGGCCATTGTCGGTCACGGTGCAGGAACCCTCGGCGTTCAGCGTCACCGTCACCTCGTCGGCATAACCGGCGAGCGCCTCGTCGATGGCGTTGTCCACCACCTCATAGACCATGTGGTGGAGGCCGGAACCATCATCGGTATCGCCGATATACATGCCCGGGCGCTTGCGCACCGCGTCGAGGCCCTTGAGGACCTGGATCGACTGGGCCCCATATTCCTGCGAGGAGGGGGCGGGCGCGGAATCGGCCATGTGCGGAACTCTTCGAATCGTTGAGGCAGAAGGCGAAAACGTAGCGCATTCGCGCGTTTATTTCGTGGCGACGAGTAGGGCGGCGCCGGCCATGGCGGCGCCGCAGGTCCGGTTGATGAGACGGACCGCCCGCGGCCGGCCGACGAGATGCCGGGCCCGGTGGGCAAGCGTGACATAGGCGGTGAGCACCCCCGCCAGCACGCAGACGATGATGCCGCACAATTCCGCAAAACCAAGCAGGCTGAGATGGTTCAGGTCGACGATGCTGGGCAGCAGGGCGAGGTAGAAGGCCATGGCCTTTGGGTTGCCGAGCGTCATGCCAAGGCCGGTGAGGAACAGGCCAAATGGATTGTCGCTCTCGCGGATCTGCGCGGCATCGACCGTCTTCGAACTGCTGGTCCACAGCTTCCACGCGAGGAAGACGAGATAGCAGGCGGCGGCCAGCCGGATGACGAGGAAGAAGGAGCCGAGCATGGCCGCGAGAGCCGCCAGGCCGAGCGCCGCTCCCGTCAGCCACACCATGTCGCCGAGAATGATGCCGGCGACAAGCGGCGCCGCGCCGTCGCGCCCGTGCACCAGGGTCCGGGCAACGAGCGCGATCACGCTCGGTCCCGGCGATGCCGCAGCCAGAGCAAGCGCCGCAGCGAAGACGAGCAGGGCGAGAATGTCCATGGGTTCTTCGTGCGCGCGCGTACGCGTGAGGTCAACCCCTAAATGACCACGCGGCCGGTCAGGCTTGCTCCATTGCCGGCGCGCGGTGATGCACGGCCTCGATGCGGTTGCCGTCCGGATCGCGGACGAAGGCGGCATAATAGGCGATGTGGTAGTGAGGGCGCAGCCCGGGTGGCCCGTCGCATGTCCCGCCATGGGCCAGCGCGGCGGCATGGAAGGCATCCACGGCATCGCGGCTTGCGGCGCGGAAGCACCAATGCCGGTTGTCGGCGGCGAAGGCGCCGCGGCTGGCGAGAACGGTGAGATAAGAGCGCTCGTCCTCGTCCGGACCGTTGCGCAGGCCATAGCCTGCCCCATCGTCCCGCCGCCAGACGCGGGGCACGCCGAGCGTCTGCATCACCGCATCCCAGAATGGAAGAGCGCGGGCCGGGTCCGTGACGGTAATGGAAACATGGTCGAGCATGGTCAGCCGTCCCGGTCTGCCGCGACACGGCCTGGGCTTACGCTGAAGCGCTCGGCCTTGTCGGCCAGCGCTTCGAAGGCGGAGGGGTCGGCGCCCGTCATCCACACTTGTCCCCCGATCTGCGCCAGCGCGCGGAACAGCGCGGCACGGCGATCGGGATCGAGATAGGCCACCACATCGTCCAGCAGCATCACCGGCGCAATGCCCGCCATTTCGCCGACAAGACGGGCATGGGCGAGCGACAGGCCGATCAGCAGCGATTTCTGTTCGCCGGTCGAGCCCTGCGCGGCGGGGATCGCCTTCGGGCCATGGCCGACGACGAGGTCGGTGAGGTGCGGGCCCTCGAGCGTGCGGCCGGCGGCGCGATCGCGAGCTCGGCCGTTGCGCAGCGCCGCGCGGTAGCGGTCCTCGACATTCACCGCGGGCTCGTTGGCTAGCGCCTGCTCCAGCGCGCCCTCAAGCGCGACGCTGGCCCAGGGAAACGGCGAAGCATCGTCCCGGCTGGCAGCGATCCCGGCAGCGAGCCGCCGCACGGTTTCGACCCGCGCCGCAGCGACCGCGACGGCGAGCGCGGCGAGTTCATGTTCAACGGCATCGAGATAGCGCGGATCGGTGGAGGTTTCTTCCAGCAGCCGGTTTCGCGAGCGCAGGGCTCGTTCCAGTGCGCCGACCCGCGTGCCGTGCTCGGCATCGACAGCGAGGACGAGGCGATCGAGAAAGCGGCGGCGCTCGCCGGGCGGGCCGAGGAACAGGCCGTCCATCTCCGGCGTCAGCCAGACGACACGCAGATGATCGGAAAACGCGCCGACCGAGCCGACCGGCTCGCGATCGATCCGCGAGCGGCGCTGGCGGCCGCCAGCGTCCGCACCTGCCGTTTCGATGCCCGTGCCGAGTTGCACCTCGCCATAGGCCCCTTCCACCGTCGCGGCAACGGACCATGACGTCGCCGCGACGCCTTCGGGCGAGCGTCGTCCCACGGTGTCCAGCGCCGCCCGGCGCAGGCCACGGCCGGGCGAGAGGAGGGAAATGGCCTCGAGGAGATTGGTCTTGCCCGCCCCGTTCGGCCCGGTCAGCACGACCGGCCCTGCACCGGCGGCGATGTCCGCGCCGGCGTAGCTGCGAAAGGCGGTAAGGCGCAGGCGGATGATGCGAGCTGCGGGGATCACACGCGCATCGGCATCAGGACATAGAGCGAACTGGTGGCGTTCGGCTCCTGAACCAGCGTCGGCGAGCCGGGATCGGCCAGCTTCAGCTCGGCTTCATCGCCCTCGATCTGCGCGGTGATGTCGAGCAGGTAACGGCTGTTGAAGCCGATATCGAGCGGTTCCGCGGCATATTCGACCTCGATCTCTTCTACCGCGCTGCCAGAATCCGGATTGGTGACGGTGAGCGTGAGGTGACCATCGGCGAGCGAGAGCTTGACGGCGCGGCCGCGCTCGGAGGCGACGGTCGAGACACGGTCGACGGCCGCCGCGAATTCGGCCTTGCGGACAACGAGCGTCTTGTCGTTGCCGAGCGGAATGACGCGGCCGTAATCGGGGAAGGTGCCGTCGATCAGCTTGGAGGTGAGCACGACCCGATCGAGCAGGACGCGGATCTTGGCAGTGGAGAGTTCGACCGTGAGTTCGCTTTCCCCATTTTCGACGAGGCGCTGGATCTCGGTGACCGCCTTGCGCGGCACGATCACGCCTGGCATGCCGGAGGCCCCGGCCGGTGCCGCGGTCTGGGCCTGGGCGAGGCGGTGTCCGTCGGTAGCTACCGCGCGCAGCACAGGCTGGCCGGCGGCCTCTGTGACGTGGAGATAGATGCCGTTGAGATAATAGCGGGTCTCTTCGGTCGAGATCGCAAACTGGGTCTTGTCCACCAGCCGCTTCAGTTCGCCCGCATTGAGGGTGAAGCGATGGCTCATCTCGCCGGCGGCAAGGTCCGGGAAATCGGTTTCCGGGAGGGTCTGGAGCTGGAAACGCGAGCGGCCGGCGCGGACGGTGAGCGTGCCGCGATCACCCGAGGTCTCGATCTGCACCTGCGAGCCGTCGGGTAGCTTGCGCACGATGTCGTAGATCGTGTGCGCCGGTACCGTGGTCGCGCCCTCTTCGCCCACCTCGGCCGGAATCACCTCGACGATCTCGATGTCGAGGTCGGTCGCCTTCAGCGCCAAACCGCGCGCATCGGTGCGCATCAGCACATTGGCGAGGATCGGAATGGTGTTGCGTCGCTCGACGACGCGATGGACATGGGCGAGAGACTTGAGCAGTTCGGCCCGCTCGACGGTGACCTTCATGGCCGCGACTTCCAACTCGGGACAGGGAGGACGCACGGGAGGCGCCAAGCACCGGACGCTGCCCCGCTTCGCCCCGGCAGGCGGCGCGGGGTGCGCCGCCGGGCCGACGACATTGCCGCCCGTTTCACCGCAGCGCAAGGCCGCGGCGCGGAACGGAGCGCCGGATTGTGGAGAAAAATAGGCCGAGGATCACCGGCGCCGCTTCGCTCACTCGTTGACGAGGCGCTTCAACGTCTCAAGTTCGTCGGCCAGCGCGCGGTCGGTGCCGGCAAGACCCTCGATCTTGCGCACGGCGTGAAGCACCGTGGTGTGATCGCGGCCACCGAAGCGACGGCCGATATCGGGCAGGGAACGCAGGGTGAGCATCTTGGCGAGATACATCGCCACCTGGCGCGGCTTCACCACATTGGCGGTGCGGCGCTGGGAGAGGATGTCCGCACGGGTGACGTTGTAGTGCTTGGCGACGATGCGCAGGATGTCGTCGATCTTGACCCGCTTGGGCTCGGACGAACGCACCAGGTCGCGCACCACGGTCTCGGCCATCTCCAGCGAGATGGTGCTGCTGTTGAACTGGTTGTGGGCCAGCAGCCGGTTGAGCGCACCGTCGAGATCGCGGCCATTCTGTCCGCAATTGCGGGCAATGAAGCTCAGCACGTCGTCGGGCACCTTGAAGCCGACATGCTGCTGGGCGAGCGTGCTGACCCGCGCGGTCAGGATCTGCATCCGCAGTTCCTCGTCGAGCGGGGCGATCTCGACCACGAGACCGCCGGCGAGACGCGAGCGTACGCGCTCCTCGAGCGCGTCGAGCTCGGCGGGCGCGCGATCGGCCGCGATCACCACCTGGCGGCCCGCATCCATCAGCGCGTTCAGGGTGTGGCAGAACTCCTGCTGCACGCTTTTGCCCTGCAGAAACTGCAGGTCGTCGATCACCAGCACGTCGATGCCGCGCAGTTGTTCCTTGAAGGCGAGAGCGGACTGGGTCTTCAGCGCGTTCACGAAGCCATACATGAATCGCTCGGCGGTGAGATAGACCACCTTGCGCCCACGCACCGCACCGGCGGCGGCGATCGCCTGCAGGAGGTGGGTCTTGCCGAGGCCGACATCGGCATGGAGATAGAGCGGGTTGAAGACGGAGGTCGAGCCCGCCGGAGCCTCGGCTACCTTGAGGGCAGCGGCGTGGGCGAGACGGTTGGAGCTGCCGAGGCGATAGCTCTCGAAAGTGAAGCGCGGATCGAGCGGGGAGGCGCCGGCCATGTCGCTGGCGACGGCGCGGATTTCGGGCGTGGTCGCCGGCGGCATCGGGGCGTGGCTGTCGCGCAGGGGGGCCGGCTCCTCGCGGCGCGGCTCGACAGTCCGCACGATCCGGCGCGCGGCGACGGCGGCGGAATGGACGCCGCGCACCGCGGCGGAACGCACCATCAGCTCGACGCGGGCATTGGGGAGATCGTCGCGCCAGAGTTCCGCGATGCGCTCCGCATAATGCTGCTGAATCCAGTTCTTGAGGAACAGCGTCGGAACGGAAAGATAGACGACGTCCCCATCGATACCGTCGAGTTCGATCCGGGTGAACCAGCTCGAATAGACCTCCTCGCCAATCTTGGCGCGCAGGCAGGCGCGCACGCGCTCCCAGACCTGGCGGTTGTCGTTCATGTTCACGGCACCCGCGGTACGACCATCGGCCTTCATGACCGCAACGCGATCCGAGAGGTCTTGATCTTCTGCCTTGAACATGATGGGGCTCCGCCTTGAATGAAGTCTTGTTGTGAGAAACGAAGCCGTTCCGGCACGCGTCATGGACTCGAACCGGGGCACCGGTTGCACGCAGCAACGGCGCGCCGAGGAGCGCTATGTCGTCGGATCTGGCTTCGTTCGTGAATTGGTGTGACGCGGCGCTTATGCGCCTTCTACTAGGGGCCTATGCGCAACTGGCGGACCATCACACGGTCCGAACGCCGTCCATTCCTGAGCCTCGGGGCCTCCGCAGACCGGAAGGCGGCGAGGTGGCACCGACACCGCGATGCACAATGGATGCGTCACAGGCTCGAACAGTCATACATACCCCTTCGCAGACAAGAGATGTCTGCTTGCCCAAAGATTCTTCATTGTTCTGGAGTACACTTACGACAACGCAACAAACGTCAAACGCCGGTGCCAGGTGAATAAGTCCCGGACATCTTGAAACGCATCAGGATCGATTTCCGCGCAGGGCGGGTTCTACAGAGACAAAACAAGTCCGAACCCCCTCACGCGTATGAGTGGTGAATGACGTCTCAACTTTCCGCTGAGCCATCTTCGGTCGCGCCGAAGATGGGGTGACCATACACAGCGCCCCCCCGCGGTGCAACGCTCTTGGCGCCCGCGACGCGCATCGCTGGCCCGCGAAAGAGCGAGGCGACAGGACTCTCAGTCGGCAAATCTCTGACTCCTTTGCGAGATTCCCCGGCTCACCAGAATCATCCTTCCCCGACGTGATTTTTGATGCTGTCGAGGGTTTCGGCGATCGCATCACAGATTCGTTCGGTTTTCTCAGCCATGGGTCATAAGTACATGAATAAAAAAAGGATTTTCTGACAGCCCGTGGGCTGCCCAACTCCGTTGCATGGGTGATTTCGAGGAAGAACCCAGGGCGGCGTGTCAAGCCTAAAGCGTGGTCAATTGTGGCGTGGTCGACCAGATTGTGACGAATTTGCAACGCGGAGCGCGGCATGCTGGTTCAGGTTTTGCCGTTCTGCCAAGAGCAGCCGCCAGTTGTCTGAAATGACAAAACCCGGCCGCGAGGCCGGGTTCTGCAATCGATCAGGTCGATCCGTCGCTGTCCTTGCGGACAGGGGGAGGATCACGCCAGCTTGGCGAGGCGATGCGCCAGGCGAGACACCTTCCGCGAGGCGGTGCTCTTGTGGATCACGCCCTTCTGGGCAGCGCGCATGATCTCGGGCTCGGCGGCCTTAAACGCAACGCTCGCAGCGTCGCGGTCACCGGAGTCGAGGGCCTCCTCGACCTTGCGCACGAAGGTGCGCATGCGCGAGCGGCGGTCCTTGTTGATCGCAGTGCGGCGCTCGATCTTGCGCGCCGCCTTCTTGGCGGAAGGCGTATTGGCCATCGGCCGTCCTTTTCATCGTCGCAAGGGTCAGGACTAGCCTGCCCGTTGTCGCTATCGTGTGGCAATGAGGGTGCGAGGCGCTCCGTGAGGAGGCCAACGCGAGTGGGCGGCCTTATAGTCGCGGATGAGCGGGGCGTCAACCAGTGCGGCGGCCGAACCTCCTCCGGCACGGCTCATTCCCGCGCAAAGCCCGGCTGTCGCTTCTCCACGAAGGCGCCCATCCCTTCCTTCTGGTCGGCCGTGGCAAAGAGCGCCTGGAACAGTCGGCGCTCGAATCGAATCCCTTCGGCGAGGGTGGTCTCGAAGGCGCGGTTGACGCTCTCCTTCACCATCATGGCGGCCGCCAGCGGCATGTCGGCGATTCGATCAGCGGTCTTCATAGCCTCCGCCATGAGGTCGGCCGCAGGCACGACCCGCGCGACGAGGCCCGCGCGTTCCGCCTCCGCGGCGTCCATCGTGCGGCCCGTGAGGCACATCTCCATCGCCTTGGCCTTGCCCACCGCGCGCGTCAGGCGCTGCGAGCCGCCGGCGCCGGGCATGATGCCGAGCTGGATTTCCGGCTGGCCGAAACGGGCCGTGTCGGCTGCGAGGATGATGTCGCACATCATCGCCATCTCGCAGCCTCCGCCCAGAGCATAGCCGGCGACCGCGGCGATCACCGGCTTGCGGCAGCGCGACAGCCGCTCCCAGCTCGTGATGAAGTCGTCGCGATAGGTCGCCGGAAAGGTCAGGAACTGCATCTCCTTTACGTCGGCCCCGGCGGCGAAGGCGCGCTCCGAGCCGGCGAGCACGATGCAGCCGATGCCGGGATCGGCTTCGAGCGCATCGAGCGCCCGATTCAGCTCTTCGATCAACTGACTGTTGAGCGCATTCAGCGCCTTGGGCCTATGGAGCGTGACGACGCCCACCCGGCCATTGGTTTCGACGAGCAGCGTCTCGTACGACATCGGAAGCCTCGCTATGTCTGGCACGCCGCACAGAAGAAGGTGGCGCGTCCGTTCTGCACGGTCCGGCTCACCGTGCCCCGGCAGCCGGGAGAGGGGCAAGCCTCGCCTTCTCGGTCATAGACGCGAAAGGTGTGCTGGAAATAGCCGAGCGTGCCGTCGACCTGCGCATGGTCGCGCAGCGTGGACCCGCCGGCGGCGATCGCCTCGCTGAGAACGGTGCGGATCGCCTCGACCAGACGTCGCGCTCCCGCGTTCGGCCGGCCGGTGGCGGTGGCGAGGGACGCCGCCTCGCCGTGGGGCGAAAGGCCGGCCCGATGCAGGGCTTCGCTCACATAGATGTTGCCAAGCCCGGCAACGATCTTCTGGTCGAGCAGCGCGGCCTTCAGCGAAGTGAAGCGGCGGGCGCAGGCGCGAGCGAGGTAGCCGGCGTCGAAGCTGTTGCCGAGCGGCTCCGGACCCAGATCGCGGAACAGGGGGTGGGCCTCAAGGCCGGAGCGCGGCACCAGCAGCATCGCCCCGAAACGGCGTGGGTCATTATAGATGACCCGAGTGCCGCTCTCGAGCGTGAAGACGACGTGGTCATGCACCTCGGCCCGGGAGCGCGGATGGGCGAAGGCGCCGGGCAGGCCGGGATCGCTGTCCGGCGGCTCGATACGAAAGGAGCCCGACATGCCGAGATGCATGACGAGGACATCGGCTTCCGGGTTGCCGTCTCCGGGCTCGATATCGGCCAGCAGATATTTCGCCCGGCGCCCCAGACCGACGATGCGCCGGCCGGTCAGTCGCTCGGCGAAACGCTCGGGAAAGGGCCAGCGCAGATCGGGACGCCGCGCCTGGACCATCGTGAGACGCGCGCCCTCCATGGCCGGCGCCAGGCCGCGGCGCACGGTTTCGACCTCGGGCAATTCGGGCATAGCAATCGTCTCGCAGGCTGGATCGGTGTCTCGGCGCACACCTTATATAAGGTGAAGCCGCGCCAGCGCCTGTGCGAGTCCGTCGATGCCGGTGAAGTGGTGGCCCCGCAGCCCGGCGCGACGGGCGCCGGCAATGTGTCCGGCCTTGTCGTCGATCATCATGGCTTCACCCGGCGCGAAGCCATGGAGCGCGGCGAGGCGCGCAAAGATGGTCGGGTCCGGTTTCTTGGTCCGGAATTCGGCCGCCGCATGCATCCGCTCTCCGAAGAGCGGACGCAGATGCGGCACGAGCCGGTCGAAATGCTCCTTCATGACCAGCCCGTTATTGGTGAGCAGCGCCAGCGTGGCGCGCTGGCCGACCCGCTGCGCCAGCGCGGTCATCTTCGGGCGCGGCCGGGTAGCGAGCGCGCGTGTCGCCAGCCATTCCGCGCGGTCGAAGCGAATGCCGAGCGCCTCGCCCACGGCCTCCAGATAGCGATCGGCGTCCAGCGCTCCCATGTCGCCGGCATCCTCGATCCCGCTCTGCCAGATCCGCCGGTCGACCTCGGCGGCGTAGAGGCCTGCGAGCGCGCCCATCGCCGCCTGCCGGGCTCCGACGTCGTAGTCCACCAACACGTCGTCCATATCGAAGATCACGAGACGGGGAGGGGACTCGGGTCCGGTCGGCTCGAAAGCGGAGGCGTCGTCGGCTGGCAGGCTCACGGTGGAACTCCTCAGGGAAGGGCGTCGTAGCCCTCGCCGAAGCCCTTCAGGCTGAGGGGGATGCCGATACCCTCCTCAGGTGTCTGGAAGATGATGAAGGTGGCGTTCTGCCCGGTGCGGAGCTGGCCCACCAGCTTGTCGTCCAGCACCACCTCGGCCACGCAGCCATTGGGCACGCAGCGCACGAAACCGGCGCGACCCACATCGGTCTGGTCGATCTTCAGCCCGAGGCCGGAGGGCAGCAGCACGCCGAGCGGCGCCAGCACGCGCAGCAGACGACTCTGCTGGTCGGCGGTCTTCAGGATGATGACGGTGAGCCCGACATTCGGGCGGTCGTCGGCCTGCACGCTCTGCAGCAGGACGCACTGCTCGGACTGTGCGCCGGGGGGCGTGTCGCAACGAATCTGCCAGTCGCCATGTACCGAGCGTACGACGCCCTGTGCGCTGGCGCCTCCCGCACCGGCAACAAGCGTGGCAAGGCCGAGAAAAAGGGCCGCCACCATATGGAGCGAGAAAAACCCGCGCATCGTCTGCTCTCCCGAGGATCGTGTCTCTGGACGGCGCGCGCCGGCGGGCACGGCGCCGAATCGGCTGCTTCGGTCGGTCGCAGCCGCCCGTGGGTGGGAGCCCTACAGCGCACGCGCGCTATGTCAAGAATGCGGCGCGGCCCGAAGGGGCTTCGCTGGCGGAATGGTAGCCAAAGCGTTTTTTTGAAATCTCCCAGACACCCGACGTCATGTCGCACAGGCAGGCGTCCCTGTCGCGTTGCTCGCCTTCCAGATTTGTGTTTGATGGATACCAATTGCCGACGGTTCCCTCACTCGCGTGACGCAACGGTAACGGCATGCAGCTAAGTAGTAGGGAGTGACGATCGCGATGCAGTCGTGGATCAGCAACATCGCGCGCTCTTGTGCACGATATGCCGGGAGCCTCGCCGCGGGCATCGTTCTGCTGCTGGGGGCGGCAGGCGCTGCCTTTGCCGGCATGGGCCAGCCTTCGGACTGGCAGGTGAATTTCCAGGGGGCAGCCTCTCCGGTAGCGGAGAGCATCCATTCCTTCCACAATTTCCTGCTCGTCATCATCATCAGCGTCGTGCTGCTGGTGCTTGTCCTGCTCATCGTCGTGATGGTGCGGTTCAACGAGAAGGCCAATCCGGTTCCCTCCAAGACCACCCATCACACCTTGATCGAGGTGCTGTGGACGGTGGTTCCGGTCCTCATCCTCGTCGCCATCGCGATCCCGTCCTTCCGCCTGTTGTTCCTCGAGCTGAACATTCCCAAGGCGGACCTGACGGTGAAGATTACCGGTCACCAATGGTACTGGTCGTATGAGTATCCGGATAATGGTGCCTTCACCTTCGACAGCCTGATGCTGACGGACGAGGAGCGCAAGCCGGACCAGCCGCGTCTGCTGGCGGTCGACAATGAGGTCGTCGTGCCGGTCGGCAAGGTGGTGCGTATCCAGGTCACGTCGGGCGATGTGATCCACTCCTTCGCCATGCCGTCCTTCGGCGTGAAGATCGACGCCCTGCCGGGCCGCCTCAACGAAAGCTGGTTCCAGGCGACCAGAGAAGGCATGTTCTACGGCCAGTGCTCCGAGCTCTGCGGCAAGGACCACGCCTTCATGCCGATCGCCATCCGGGTGGTGAGCGAGCAGGATTTTGCGTCGTGGATCGAGGAAGCGAAGAAGAAATTTGCCGCGAACGAGGCTCCGCGCCCGACCTATGCCGTGAACGATGCGGTGGCCGGGGCTGGTATCGCGCTGTCGGCGACGCGCTGAGCGCCGCCGCTCCATCAGGGTGTGAAGCGCGCAAGCGCGGATGAGGGACTGAGTTCATGGCCACGAATGCAGCCAGTCATGCGGGCGACCCGACGGGTTGGAAGCGCTGGGTCTATTCGACCAACAACAAGGACATCGGCGTGATGTACCTGATCTTCGCCATCGTGGCGGGGGTCGTGGGCGGCATCCTGTCGATCGGCATCCGTGCCGAATTGCAGCAGCCGGGCCTGCAGATCTTCTCCGATCCGCAGACCTTCAACGTGTTCACGACCGGTCACGGCCTGATCATGATCTTCTTCATGGTCATGCCGGCGATGATCGGCGGCTACGGCAATTACTTCATCCCCCTGATGATCGGTGCGCCGGATACCGCGTTCCCGCGCATCAACAACGTGGCGTTCTGGCTGCTGCCGCCATCCTTCGCCCTCGCCATCCTCTCGCTTTTCGTCGAGGGTGCCGCGGGTTCGAAGGGGTTCGGCGGCGGCTGGACGATCTATCCGCCGCTTTCCACCAAGCTCGGCCATCCCGGCCCGGCGATGGACCTGTTGATCCTCTCGCTGCACATTGCGGGCGCGTCCTCGATCCTCGGCGCGATCAACCTGATCACCACCATCCTGAACATGCGCGCCCCCGGCATGACGCTGCACAAGATGCCGCTGTTCGCCTGGGCGCAGCTGGTCACCGCGTTCCTGCTGCTGCTGTCGCTGCCGGTCCTCGCCGGTGCCATCACCATGCTGCTGACGGACCGCAACTTCGGCACCACCTTCTTCGATCCGGCCGGTGGCGGCGATCCGATCCTGTTCCAGCACCTGTTCTGGTTCTTCGGTCATCCGGAGGTGTACATCCTCATCCTGCCGGGCTTCGGCATTGTGAGCCACATCGTCTCCACCTTCTCGAAGAAGCCGATCTTCGGCTATCTCGGCATGGCCTATGCGATGGTGGCGATCGGCGTGGTGGGTTTCGTGGTGTGGGCGCACCACATGTACACGGTCGGCCTCTCCGCTTCGACGCAGGCCTATTTCGTGGCCGCCACCATGATCATCGCGGTGCCGACGGGCGTTAAGATCTTCTCGTGGATCGCCACCATGTGGGGCGGCTCCATCTCCTTCCGCGTGCCGATGCTGTGGTCGATCGGCTTCATCTTCCTGTTCACGGTGGGCGGCGTCACCGGCGTCGTGCTCTCCAATGCGGGCATCGACCGCTCGCTGCACGACACCTACTATGTGGTGGCTCACTTCCACTACGTGCTCTCGTTGGGTGCCGTGTTCGCCATCTTCGCCGGCTGGTACTACTGGTCGCCCAAGATGTTCGGCTACATGTATTCCGAGACGATCGGTAAGATCCATTTCTGGCTGACCTTCGTCGGCGTGAACCTGGTCTTCTTTCCGCAGCACTTCCTCGGCCTCGCTGGCATGCCGCGCCGTTATGCGGACTATCCGGACGCCTTTGCACACTGGAACTTCATCTCCTCGATCGGTTCGTATATTTCGGGCGTCGCGGTTTTGGTGTTCCTGTTCGGCGTCTACCGCATGTTCGCCGCCAAGGTGCCGGCCGGCGACAATCCCTGGGGCGTGGGTGCCACAACGCTGGAGTGGACGCTGTCTTCGCCGCCGCCCTTCCATCACTTCGACACGCTGCCGCGCATCAAGTGATGAGCTTCGCCTCCGGCATTGCCGGAGCCATGAAAGTGACCGGCGCGCCACGGCGCGCCGCTGCTGCCCGAACACGCCGCACATCCATGCCCTCAGCGCCGGCGCGGGACGGGATGTGCGAGACCGGAGCGCATGATGAGTGACGTCGCCTCGCGCGAGTATGAATTGACGGGTGCCGAGACCGGTGCCGCCGAGGCGGTGTCCTTCGCCTCGGTCTCGGACTACATTGCCCTTTTGAAGCCCCGGGTGATGTCGCTTGTCGTCTTCACCGCGCTGGTAGGCATCGTGCGCGCGCCCGCGGACGTGCATCCGGTCATCGCCTTCACCGCGCTGCTTTGCATCGCGATCGGGGCGGGGGCATCGGGTGCCCTCAACATGTGGTGGGACGCCGATATCGACGCGCTCATGACGCGCACGCGTGCCCGGCCCGTGCCGGCCGGCCGCGTCACCCCGCGCGAGGCGCTCGCCTTCGGCATGACGCTCTCGGTCGGCTCGGTGATCGTGCTCGGCCTTCTGGTCAACGTGCTGGCGGCGGCGTTGCTTGCCTTCACCATCTTTTTCTATGCGGTCGTCTATACGATGTGGCTGAAGCGCTCGACGCCGCAGAACATCGTGATCGGCGGCGCGGCGGGTGCTTTCCCTCCCATGGTCGGCTGGGCCGCGGCCTCTGGCGGCATCGGGCTGGAAAGCGTGCTGCTCTTCCTCATCATCTTCTTCTGGACGCCGCCGCATTTCTGGGCGCTCGCGCTCTACAAGTCCGGCGATTATGCGCGGGCCGGTGTGCCGATGCTGCCGGTCGTTGCGGGTGCGTCGGAGACGCGCCGGCAGATCCTGCTTTACACGCTGATCCTCGTCCCGCTCGCGATTTCGCCCTTTGCGCTGGGCATGGCCGGTCTTGCCTACGGCACCGTGTCGATACTCAGCGGCAGCATCATGCTGGCGCTGGCCGTCCAGGTCTATCGCCGGCGCGAGGGGGCGATGGCGGATGCCGCAGCGAAGCGCCTCTTCGCCTTCTCCATCCTTTATCTTTTCCTGCTGTTCGCTGTCCTGCTGATCGAAACCGTGCAGAGCCCGACATGGCTCGGCTTGTGAGCGAGGGCAGGACTATGCCGGACAAGGAAAGCGAGAAGGGCCGAGAGCCCACGGGAATCGTGCTGACGCCGGAGCAGAAGCGCCGACGCCGGTCGCGCTCCGTAGCGATCGCGCTGGTACTGGGCGGGCTGTGCCTACTTTTCTACATCGTGACGATCGTGAAGCTGGGTCCGAACGTTCTGAACCGACCCCTGTGAGGTAGCGATGAGCGACCGCATGCCGTCTTCCGCACCGAAGGGTTCCGGCCAGCGCCACGCGGTGGTGGCGATCGCCTGTGCGGTCTTTGTCGTCGCGATGGTCGGTGCGGCCTATGCCGCGGTGCCGCTCTACCGGCTGTTCTGCCAAGTCACGGGTTTCGCCGGGTCCACCCGCGTGGCCGAAGTCGCCCCGGACCACGTTTCCAGCCAGACGGTCGAGGTGCGGTTCGATTCGAACGTGGCGCCGGGGCTCGCCTGGAGCTTTGAGCCTGACGTGCGCTCGGTCACCGTCAAGCTCGGCGAGACGAAGCTCATTCATTACCGGGTGACCAGCCACGCCAAGACGCCCACCACCGCGGCGGCGACCTATAACGTCACGCCCGGCTCGGCGGGCAGTCATTTCAGCAAGATTCAGTGCTTCTGCTTTTCCGACCAGACCCTGCAGCCGGGCGAGATGATGGAGATGCCGGTGGTGTTCTTCGTCGATCCCGACATGCTGAAGGACGAGGACGCCGCGCAGATCAAGACGATCACCTTGTCCTATACCTTCTTCCCGAAGGCACCGAGCAAGGCACCGACGGTTGCGAGCGGTCAATCGGCGACTAAAGCGCCGTTGTGACGCAGCGCTAGGAATATTGCGGCCACAATAACGGCCCGCTAGGAAAGAAACGAACGGAGGGCGCGCCAATGGCCGAGGCACACGTCAAGCATCACGACTACCACCTCGTCGAACCGAGTCCGTGGCCGTTCGTCATCTCGGTGTCCGCGTTCATCCTCGCCGTCGGCGCCGTGTTCTGGATGCACGGCCAACTGACCATGCTCGTCATGATCGCGGGCCTCCTCGGCGTCATCTACACGATGGTCGTCTGGTGGCGCGACATCATCCGAGAGGCCGAGCACCAGCACCTCCACACACAGGTCGTCCAGCTTCACCTGCGCTACGGCATGATCCTGTTCATCGCCTCCGAGGTGATGTTCTTCGTGGCGTGGTTCTGGGCCTTCTTCGATGCCTCCCTCTATGCCGGCGAGGCCATCAACTTCACCCGGAGTGAGTTTACGGGCGGTCAGTGGCCGCCCAAGGGGATCGAGACCTTCAATCCCTGGCATCTGCCGTTGTTGAACACGCTGATCCTGCTAACCTCCGGCACGACGCTGACCTGGGCGCACCACGCTCTTGTCCATGGCGACCGTCAGTCCGCCAAGTGGGGCCTTTGGCTCACCGTCATCCTGGGGGTGATCTTCTCGCTCTGCCAGGGCTTCGAATACAGCCATGCCGAGTTCGCTTTCTCGGGCAACATCTACGGCGCCACCTTCTTCATGGCGACTGGGTTCCATGGCTTCCATGTGATCGTCGGCACCATCTTCCTCGCCGTGTGCCTCGGCCGGCTGTATGCCGGTCACTTCACCCCGACCCACCATTTCGGCTTCGAGGCTGCGGCCTGGTACTGGCACTTCGTCGACGTGGTTTGGTTGTTCCTCTTCACCTTCATCTATGTGTGGGGCGGCTCAGGTGCGCCTCATTGAGGCTCGATGTGTTGCAGATTTTCGGGGGCGGCCATTGGCCGCCCCTTTTTGCATTTTGCGGGGCCCGGGCGAGGAGAGTAGAACAGCGGCATGGATCTCCAGCCCTTCCATAGTGACGTTTCCCCCCTTGCCGCCGGCCTTGCCTGCCGCTGTCCGCGCTGTGGCCGAGGACGCCTCTTCAAGGGCTTTCTCGAGATCGCACCGGCCTGCGACCAATGCGGGCTGAGCTATGATTTTGCCGATTCCGGCGATGGCCCGGTCGTCTTCATCATCCTGCTGGCAGGCACGCTGGTGGTCGGGCTGGCGCTCTGGGTCGAGCTCACCTGGTCGCCGCCGCTCTGGGTGCACGCCTTGCTATGGACGCCGCTGGTCCTCATCTCCACGATCGGGCTGATGCGCCCTCTCAAGGCTCTGCTCGTGGCGCAGCAATATGCGAAGCGTGCGTCCGAAGGGCGGATCGACCGAGGCCCTTCGTGACGCTTCAGGAAAAGGCGGGATTGGCGCCGGCGGATTCAGCGTCATCCCACCGGCGCAGATCGTTGCTGCGCTCGCTGCTTGGTCCCGGCATCGCGACGCTCCTGCTCTTTCCCATCCTCGTAGGCCTCGGCTGGTGGCAGCTCGACCGGTTGCGCTGGAAAGAAGATCTCATCGCCAAGGTGGAAGCGCGGATCCACGAGCCCGCGGTGCCGGTGCCGGCGGAAAGCGCTTGGGGCGGCGTGACTTTCCAGAACGACGAATATCGTCGCGTCACTGCCACCGGCCACTTCCGCAATGATCTCGAAGTGCAGGCTTATGCTCTGGTTGACGAAACGCCGGATGGCGGCGGCGGTCCCGGCTACTGGGTGGTGACGCCGCTGGTGATGTCCGACGGTACGGCGATCCTCGTCAATCGTGGCTTCGTCCCGCTCGAGCGCAAGGCCGCATCCAGTCGGCCGCAGGGCGACGTCGAAGGGCCGGTCGCCGTCACCGGCCTGCTGCGGATGCCGGAGACCGCGACCCTGTTCACCCCGGACAACGACCCCGCGCGGGATGCCTGGTACACGCGCGATCCCAAAGCGATCGCGGCTGTGCGCGGGCTTTCCCGGGTCGCGCCGTTTCTCATCGATGCCGACGCTACGCCGAATCCCGGCGGCCTGCCGGTCGGCGGTCTGACACGCATCACCTTTCCGAACCGGCACATGGAATACGCTCTGACCTGGTTCGGACTGGCCGCGACGCTGCTCGTCTTCTTCGCCGTCTTCGCGATGATGCGACTGCGCGAGCGGTCGTGAGGGCGCATGGTGCCTGAGGTGCATTTTGGCTGACTTGCGCCGCGCCCGGCCCGCCACTAGTTTGCGCGCGCATTTCTCGGAGGCGCCCGTGCGTTACGTTTCCACCCGGGGCGAAGCTCCCGTTCTTCCTTTTTCCGATGCTCTTCTGGCGGGCCTCGCCCGCGATGGCGGCCTTTATGTCCCGGAGGCGTTTCCGGCGCTGACGCCCCTGCAGATCGGCAAGCTCGCCGGTCTTGACTATGCGGCGGCAGCGGACCGGGTGATCGCGCCCTTCAGCGATCCGCTTTTCCCGGCCGATGTGCTGCGTCCAATGCTCGCGGAAGCGTATGCCAGCTTCCGGCACCCGGCGGTGACACCCCTCGTCCAGATCGCGCCGAACCGCTTCGTGCTTGAACTGTTCCACGGCCCCACGCTCGCCTTCAAGGACGTGGCGATGCAGTTGCTCGGGCGCATGATGGATCATGCTCTCGCCGCGAAGGACGAGCGCGCCACCATCGTCGGCGCAACCTCCGGCGACACCGGCAGCGCGGCGATCGAGGCGTTCCGCACCAGCGCCCGCGCAGATGTCTTCATCCTATATCCGGCCGGCCGCGTCTCGGAGGTCCAGCGCCGCCAGATGACGACGGTGGACAGCCCCAATGTCCATGCCATCGCGGTCGAGGGCACGTTCGACGACTGTCAGGCCCATGTGAAGGCGATGTTCAATCACCACGCCTTCCGCGACCGGCTGCGGCTGGCGGGCGTCAATTCCATCAACTGGGCGCGCATCGTCGCGCAGGTGGTCTATTACTTCGTTGCCGGCGTTGCGCTCGGCGCTCCGCATCGGTCGGTCTCCTTCGTGGTGCCGACGGGGAATTTCGGCGATATTTTCGCGGGCTACGTCGCCAAATGCATGGGCTTGCCGGTCGAGCGGCTGGTCATCGCGACCAATGTGAACGACATCCTGGCACGCACCCTCGCCACCGGCCGCTATGACGTCACGGGCGTGGTGCCCTCGTCCTCGCCCTCGATGGACATTCAGGTCTCCTCCAATTTCGAACGGCTGCTGTTCGAGGCGGTGGACCGCGATGCCGGGGCGATTCGCGGTCTGATGGCCTCGCTCACACAATCCGGTGCCTTTGCCCCGCCCAATGAGGCAATGGCGGCAATCCGGGCCGAGTTCGACGCCCTCCGCACCGATGAAGCCGAGACCGCGGCGACCATTGCGCGCATACGGCGCGAGACCGGTTATCTGATCGATCCGCACACCGCCGTCGCCGTGAGCGTGGCGGAGCGGGTGAAGCACGACCCGCATGTGCCGCAGGTCGTGCTCTCCACCGCCCATCCGGCGAAGTTTCCAGATGCCGTCGAGAAGGCCTGCGGGGAGCGTCCGGAACTTCCTGCGCATCTCGCCGACCTCTACGAACGACCGGAGCGCACGCCGAGCCTGCCGAACGATCTGGCGGCGATCGAGGCCTATATCGCGCGCCATGCCCGCGCCGGCACGGAGAACGCGGCATGACTGCGGCTGACAAGGCGTCCCCGCGCATCACCCGGCTCGATAACGGCGCGACCGTCGTCACCGACGCGATGCCTCATCTCGCCACGACCTCGCTGGGCATCTGGATCGGAGCGGGTGCGCGCGACGAGCGGGCGGATGAGCACGGAATCTCGCATCTCCTGGAGCACATGGCCTTCAAGGGCACGCGCCGGCGCAGCGCCCGCGCCATCGCCGAGGAGATCGAGGCGGTCGGCGGCGATATCAATGCGGCGACCAGCGTCGAGCACACCGCCTACCATGCGCGGGTGTTGGGCGAGGATGTGCCGCTCGCGATCGACGTGCTGTCGGACATTCTCACCGAGCCGATGTTCGACCCAGAGGAACTGGGGCGCGAGCACAATGTCATCATCCAGGAGATCGGCGCGGCGCTCGACACGCCGGACGACCTCGTCTTCGATCTGTTCCAGGAGCAGGCTTTTCCCGACCAGTCGATCGGCCGGTCCATTCTCGGAACGCCCGAGACGGTGCGGTCCTTCGGACCTTCGCAACTGGAAGGCTACCTTTCGCGCAACTACCGCGGCCCCCGCGCCATCGTGGCGGTTGCCGGGGCGGTAGACCATGATTCGGTGGTGGCGGATGTCGCCGCGCGGCTCGCGCCCTTCGGAGCGGACGCCAAGGAGGCGCCGGCCGCGGCCCGCTATGAGGGCGGGGTGAAGCTGGGCGGCGGGCGCGATCTCGAGCAGGCTCATCTTCTGCTGGGCCTGCCGGGTCTGTCTTATCGGGATCCGGGTTTCCACGCCCTGCAGGTCTTCACCAACGTGCTGGGCGGAGGCATGTCGTCACGGCTGTTCCAGGAGGTACGGGAGGCGCGGGGGCTATGCTACGCGGTCTATTCCTTCCACTGGGCCTATAGCGACACCGGGCTGTTCGGAATCTACGCCGGAACCGATGCCGGTGACGTGACCGATCTGACCAGTGTGGTGATCGATCAGATCAATGAGTGCAGTGAGACCATGACCGAAGCCGAGCTGGCCCGCTCCAAGGCGCAGGCCAAGGTCGGGCTGCTCGCGGCGCTGGAGAGCTCCGGTGCGCGGGCCGACCAGCTTGCCCGGCAGATGCTCGCCTTCGGTCGACCGATCCCGCTGGAGGAAATCGTCGCCCGGCTCGAGGCGGTGACGCTGGCCGACGCCAAGGCGGCGGGCCGGGCGTTGATGGGGCGCGGCCGGCCCACCTTCGTCGCGTTGGGGCCGGGCAAGACACTTGAAAGCGCCGCCCGTATCGCCGAACGTCTGGATGTGAAGGCAGCCTGACGCGCGAGCGTCGGCCTGCACCCCCGGGCGGCACTCATGGCTCTCTTCCGCGTCGTCGCATGGCCGGATTCCCCTCCCATCATCGAGGGAAGGGGAGTGCTGCTGCGGGCGCCGGTCATGGCGGACTTCGCCGCATGGGCGGCGTTGCGCGAGCAGAGCCGGGCCTTCCTCACGCCCTGGGAACCGCTCTGGCCGGCCTACGACCTGACGCGCGGCGCCTTCCGCCGGCGGATGCGGCGTTATGCACGCGACGTGCGGGAGGACCAGGCCTATCCCTTTCTGGTGTTCCGGCAGGGCGATCTTTCGCTGCTGGGTGGGGTGACGCTGTCGAATGTGCGGCGCGGCGTCGCCCAGACCGCGAGCCTCGGCTACTGGATGGGCGCTCCGCATGCCGGCAAGGGGTATATGAGCGCGGCGGTGCGGGCGCTGTTGCCCTTCGCCCATGGAAGCCTCGGCCTGCGCCGGGTGGAGGCGGCGTGCCTGCCGCACAACGAACCTTCGATCCGCCTGCTGCAGGGCGTCGGCTTCCGCCGCGAGGGTTATGGCCGCGAGTTCCTCTGCATCAACGGCGTGTGGCAGGACCATTTGCTGTTCGCGCGGCTCGGCAGCGATCCGATCGGCCACCCCGGCGAGACAGAAAACCGGCCGCGCTAGTGTCGGGATGTGGATTCGCTGCTTTACTCTAGAAGAACTAAAATGAAGGAGTGCGGTCTGCACAGTCATTATTCGCTCACGCTATCGCCAGATCACCTTTTGCCAGTTGACGCCTCCGCCCTTTAGCGCGAGAAATGAAGATCAAGGCACTTTTTAGAATAATTCTAATGAGTGAGATGTTTCAGGCTCCGCTCGCGCGATGATCGTGTGTTCTTGCAATGTGCTGTCGGACCGGCAAATTCGTGATGCCGTGGCCGAACATGAGGCGACGCCCCGCACGGCGGGGCAGGTCTATCGCTGCCTCGGCTGTAGCCCGCAATGCGGGCGCTGCGCGCGCACCATTCGCTCGATCATAGACACCGCCCTCGGCAGCACCGCCTGCGGCGCCTGTCCGCTGGAATGCCCCGCCGCCCATGCGGCGCACGATCACAATCACGACCACCAGCATCCGCACTCGCACGACCACGCGCACCCGCACGGCCATGCCCATGATCGTGAGGCTGTGCTGGCGGAAGGGCACGACCATGGGCATCATGGTCGTTCCGCCCACGCGCACCACGCCCGGGCCCATCGCGATCTCACGCATCATGAGCATGCGCACGTCCCGCCGACCCTGCACGCCCATGCGCTTCCGGCCGAATAGGGGCCGTCTTCACGTCATCAGATTGGGATGCTTCGATCCTGGCAGGTAGGATCGTGTTTTTGTGGCTTGCTCACTTCTTTTAATCGTTCTAAAGAGTGGCCACAGAGATTCACCTGCGAGGGAGGCCGCCACCATGAAGGGCGATCCGAAGGTCATCGACTATCTCAACCGCGGTCTGCGTTCGGAGCTGACGGCCATCAACCAGTACTGGCTGCATTTCCGCATGCTGGACAACTGGGGCTACAAGAATCTCGGCAAGAAGTGGCGCGCCGAATCGATCGAGGAAATGCAGCATGCGGATCGCTTCGTCGATCGCATCCTGTTCCTCCACGGCTTCCCCAACCTTCAGGTTCTCGATCCGCTGCGGATCGGCCAGAACGTGAAGGAAGTGATCGAGTGCGATCTCGCCGCGGAAATCGACGCCCGCGCGCTCTATCAGGAAGCCGCCGCCTATTGCGCCGAGGTCCGCGACTATCCGAGCCGCGATCTCTTCAAGGAGCTGATGGCCGACGAGGAAGGCCACATCGACTTCCTCGAGACCCAGCTCGACCTGATCGGCCAGCTCGGCGTCCAGCTCTACGCCCAGCACCACATCGGCAGCCTCGACGATTGAGGCGGCATATCCTCGTGTCTGCAAGGGGCGGCCGTCGGGCCGCCCCTTTTTGTTGTGCGGGGAGGGCTCTCTTGGATGCAGGGCGCGCGCAAGACCGGCTGGCGTGGTTCTCCCGCGCCGCGAGCGATGTCGTCGCACGCCGCCAGAGCCCTTCCGATCAGGTGGAATCGCCTGATCGCCGAGAACGTGCTCTCGACGTTCAGTTCGCCAGTTCTGGCCGGTTGCGGAACAGTTCGAGCGATTCCGGGTTGGCCAGCGCCTCGGTGTTCTTCACCGGCCGCCCATGCACCACGTCGCGCACCGCAAGCTCGGTGATCTTGCCGGAGCGGGTGCGGGGAATGTCGTTCACCGCGAGGATCTTCGCCGGCACATGCCGCGGGGAGGCGCCGGTGCGGATCTGGGTGCGGATGCGCTTTTCCAGCGCGTCGTCGAGCGCGACGCCCTCCCTCAGCCGCACGAACAGCACCACGCGCACGTCATTGTCCCAGTCCTGGTCGATGGCGAGGGCCTCGACGATCTCCGGCACCTGCTCGGCCTGGGCGTAGATCTCCGCCGTGCCGATGCGCACGCCCTGCGGGTTCAGCGTGGCGTCGGAGCGGCCATGGATGATGAGCCCGCCATGGCATGTCCATTCGGCGAAATCGCCATGGCACCAGATGCCGGGAAAGCGGTCGAAATAGGCCGCGCGGTAGCGGGCGCCGTCCGGGTCGTTCCAGAACATCACCGGCATGCAGGGGAAGGGCCGGGTGCAGACCAGCTCGCCGCGTCCTTCGGCGAGCGGGACGCCGTCATCCGACCACACATCCACCGCCATACCGAGGCCGGCGCACTGGATCTCGCCCTTGTAGACCGGCGCGGTCGGGTCGCCGAGCACGAAGCAGGACACGATGTCGGTGCCGCCCGAGATGGAGGCGAGGTGCACGTCGGCCTTGATGCCCTCATAGACGAAGGAAAAGCTCTCCGGGGCAAGTGGCGAGCCGGTGGAGGTGATCGCCTTCAGCGCGGAGAGGTCGTGCGTCTCGATCGGGCGCAGGCCCTCCTTGTGCACGGAATCGATGTATTTCGCCGAGGTGCCGAACAGCGCGAAGCGCTCGGTCTGCGCATAGTCGAACAGCACGGAAGGCGAAGGCGCGAAGGGCGAGCCGTCGAACAGGCACAGCGTCAACCCGCTGGCGAGGCCGGTGACGAGCCAGTTCCACATCATCCAGCCGCAGGTGGTGAAGTAAAACAGCCGCTCGCCGGGCACGAGGTCGCAATGCAGGCGATGCTCCTTGATGTGCTGGAGCAGCGTGCCGCCGGCCCCGTGCACGATGCATTTCGGCACGCCGGTGGTGCCGGAGGAGAACAGGATGAAGAGCGGGTGATCGAAGGGCAACGGCTCGAAGGCGAGCGGCGCCGGCGCGAAGGGCGCGATGAAGCCGTCCAGCGACACGGCGTCGGGCAGCTGGGCGGCCACCTGCTCCGCCTCGCCGAGATAGGAGACGATCACGGTCTTCGCGACGCTCGCAAGCTGCGGCACCACGGCTGCCAGCTTGTCGGCGATCGACACGCGCTTGCCGTTGTACCAGTAGCCGTCGCAGGCGACATAGACCGTGGGCTCGATCTGGCCGAAGCGGTCGAGGATGCCGCGCTCGCCGAAATCCGGCGAGCAGGAGGAGAACACGGCGCCGAGCGATGAGGCCGCCAGCATCACCGCGATGGTCTCCGGCAGGTTCGGCATGGTCGCCGCGACCCGGTCGCCGACCCCGACGCCGGCCGCCTTCAGCGCCTGCTGGAGCCGCGAGACGAGGGCGGTGAGTTCGCCGAAGGCGATGTGGCGCTCCACCTTGTCCTCGCCGCGGAACACGAAGGCGAGGCTCGCCGGATCGCGCGGGCGCAGCAGGTTCTCGGCATAGTTCAGCCGGGCCTGCGGGAAGAAGCGGGCACCGGGCATCCGTTCGCCGTCGGCGAGGAGCACGTTGCCCTGTTCGCCGATCACCGCGCCGAGCCGCCAGATTTCCTGCCAGAAGGTTCCGGGCTCGGCGACCGACCAGGCGTGGAGGTCGCGATAATCCGAGAGGGCGGTGCCGTGGGCGGCATTCACGCGGGCGATCAATGCGGTGATGCCGCTTTGCGCCACCCGCTCCGGGCTCGGGGTCCAGAGCGGTGTCCCGGTCGTCGTCCCGGTCGTCGTCGTCATGCGTCCACTCCCAAACCCGCCAATGGCTTCCGGGACCCTTGTTATCCGCTCTCGCCGGAGGCTTCCGGTTGGCGTTTTGCGCTGTTTTCTTGTCCCGTCCCGCCGGATCGCCCCACAATCCGCACGCCAGCGATCGCGCGCGCCGATTGTGCACTGCATGATTCATAGCGTTGAGCCGCGCGGCTGTCAGGCCTTGAAACAGACACAGAGCATGGTGATCTTGCCGCACGATTGAGTGGGGGTACGGGGCCGGCATGCGAGGGCCCCGCGAAGCCGGAGGAGCGGAGCAGCCGCCGGTTTCGCGGGGCACTTGCGCATGGCGGCATGAAGGCGTGACTTGTTCGGATGAAGCGATTCGCCCCGTTCCTTCTGCTGGTGGTCCTCCTCGCCCTTGGCGGCGCGGTCATCGCACCGATGTTCGCCTCGGGCGACCGGCTCAAGGACGAGGCCGTCGCGGCGCTCGAGGAGGCCATCGGCCGGCCTGTCCGGGTGCGCGGCGAGGCCAGCTTTTCCATCCTGCCCTGGCCGGCGCTGCAGATCGACAATGTGGCTGTGGGCGGACTGGCTTCCGCTTCAGTGGACGTGCCTTCGGTGCGGGTGGTGCTGGACGTGCTGCCCATGCTGACGGGCGCCGTGCGCGCCGCGCGCATCGACCTCCATCGCCCGCGCATCATCCTGAGCGGCGCGATCGCCGACAGCCTCGCGCCCTGGTTCGACCTTGCCGCGGTGCTCGGCCGGCAGGCGCCGCGCCTTCATCTCACGGTCAGCGATGGCTCCGTCCTGCTGACCCGCGACGGGATCACCGCGCCGCTGCTGCACGAGGTGGAGGGCGACATCGTGCTGCGCGGTGGCCGCTCGCTGAAGCTGTCCGGTCAGGCCGGGTGGCGTGGCGAGACGCTGGATTATGACGGTGAGGTGTCCGACCTCGCCGCCATCTCGCGGGGCGCCGCCGGCTATGGGAAGCTGAGTGTGAGCGGCAGTCCGCTCTCTCTCGCCTATCAGGGCAATGTCCGCCTCGCCGATGGCGCGATGAACACCGACGGCGATCTCGACATTGCGTCCCCGCTGCTACGCGACATGCTGGGCTGGATCGGCATCGACCCCCCCACCGAGGAGGGGCTCGGCCCGTTCCGCCTACGCGGGCGGGCGATGGTGGCCGGCGACAGCCTCGCCCTCGCCAATGCGCGGCTCGACCTCGACGGCAACCGCGCCGATGGCGGGCTTTCGCTGCGCATCGACAAGGGCCGTCCCGTCATCCAGGGCAGTTTCGCCGCCGAGACCGTGGATCTGTCGCCCTATGGCCGGCTCTCCATGTCCGATCCCGAGGGTCGTGACTGGAACCGCGATCCGATCGATGCGCGCCGGCTTCACGGATTCGACCTGGATCTCAGGGTCTCGGCCGGGCAGGTGATCGCCGGCGGCACGCCCTTCGACCGGGTGGCCGCCAGCGCGTTCCTCAAGGGCGGCCGGCTGTCGCTCGCGATCGGCGAAGCGGAAGGCTGGAAAGGCGATCTGCGCGCCAGCGCCAATATCGCGCCCACCCAGCAGGGCGGCAGCGAGGTGCGGGTGGAGCTTGCCGGCACCGATGTCGACCTTGCCGCCGCGCTCGCCAGCCTGATCCGCCAGCAGCGGCTGGAGGGCACGGGCTCCTTCCGCATGGCGGTGAACGGAACGGGGATGAGCGTCGCCGACATCCTCGCCAACCTGAGCGGCACGGTTTCGCTGGACGCGGCGAATGGCGCCATTCTCGGCATCGATGTCGGGCAGGTGCTGAACCGGCTGCAGCGCCGGCCGCTCTCGGGCGGTGCGACGCTGCGCGGTGGCACCACGGAATTCGACGAGCTGCATGCTGCCGGCACGGTGAGGCAGGGCATCGTCGCGGTCGACACGCTCACCGCGGCCAGCAATACGGTGAAGATCGACATGACCGGCGACGTCTCCCTCGCCGAGCGCACGCTGGACCTGCGCGGCACCGCCGGCCTGGTGAGCGCGGCGCGTGGCGACGATGGGCCCTTCGAGCTGCCCTTCGTCGTCGAGGGCGGTTGGGACAGCCCCTATCTGCTGCCCGACGCGCAGGCGATGATCCGCCGCTCCGGGGCCGCCCGCCCGCTGCTGCCGCCGAGCACGGTCGGCGCGGTGACGCCGGAGCCCTGAAGCTTCAGGCACGCACACCGCCGGGGCCGTCCGGTTTCGCCACGGGCCGGCTCTTGCCATCCGCTCAGCACGGGCTTGTGCCGCGAGGTGCAGGGCGTTGTGGTGAAGATAATCGTGAAAATTGTATTTTGAGAATCACTCGTCTTTTGATTGTAGTTATTGGCCTTCGCACCCTGTTCATCCGGGCGCCTCATGGTCGATGCCGAAGCCTTCATCTCCCGCTGGTCGGCTCGCGGGGGCGGCCAGGAACGGGCGAATTACGCGCTGTTCCTGGCCGAGCTATGCCAGCTCATCGGCGTCGACCCGCCCGAGCCTGCCGGGCCGGCGAGCGAGCTCAACGCCTATGTGTTCGAACGCGCCGTGACCTTCCGCGAGCCGGACGGGACCAGCGCCCGCGGGCGCATCGACCTCTACAAGCGCGGCTGCTTCGTGCTGGAGGCCAAGCAGAGCCGGCAGGGCAGCGGTGCCAAGGCGCGCGTGCTGGATAGGGTCTCCCCGCCATCGCCGTCGGCCCCGCAGGGCCGGCGCGAGAGCCGCCGCTGGGACGTGCTGATGATGAACGCCCGGCGGCAGGCCGAGGACTATGCCCGCGCCCTGCCGGCGGGGGAGGGCTGGCCGCCCTTCCTCGTGGTCTGCGATGTCGGCCACTGCTTCGAGCTCTATGCCGACTTTTCAGGCCAGGGGAAGAACTACGCCCAGTTCCCCGACCGGCAGGGCTTCCGCATCTTTCTCGACGATCTGCGCACGCCCGAGGCACGCGAGCGGCTGCGTCTCGTCTGGACCGCTCCCCACGCGCTCGACCCCACCCGCCGCGCCGCAAAGGTGACGCGCGACATCGCCGCCCGGCTTGCCGCGGTGTCGAAATTCCTGGAGGGGCGCACCACGCATGATGGCCGCCTCGCCCACGACCGGCACGCCATTGCCGCCTTCCTGATGCGCTGCCTGTTCACCATGTTCGCCGAGGATGTGGAGCTGATCCACAAGGACAGCTTCAAGCAGGTGCTGGAGCGCTGCCGGATGCTGCCCGATTTGTTCCCCGAACTGGTCGGCCAGCTCTGGGAAGTGATGGACACCGGCGGCTTCGCCTATGCCATCGAAGAGCGGGTGAAGCGTTTCAACGGCTATCTCTTCAAGGACCGCACCGTGCTGCCGCTGCCGGCGGAGGCGATCGGCGAACTGCTCGCCGCGGCGCGCGCGAACTGGCGCGAGGTGGAGCCCGCGATCTTCGGTACGCTGCTGGAACAGGCGCTCGACCCCGTCGAGCGCCGCAGGCTGGGCGCGCACTACACCCCGCGCGCCTCGGTCGAGCGGCTGGTGCTGGCGACCGTCATCGAGCCGCTGCGCGCCGACTGGGACCATGTGCGCGCCGCCGCCGAGCGCCTGACCGCTGCCGGCAAGGGTGATGATGCGCTGGCCGAGGTGCAGCGCTTCCACACCCGGCTCTGCGACACCTATGTGCTCGATCCGGCCTGCGGCACAGGAAACTTCCTCTATGTCGCGCTGGAACTGATGAAGCGGCTCGAAGGTGAAGTGCTGGAAGCGCTGGCGGACCTCGGCGGGCAGGAGATGCTCGGCCTCGACCGGCACATGGTGGATCCGCACCAGTTCCTCGGCATCGAGATCAATCCCCATGCTGCCGCCATCGCTGAGCTGGTGGTCTGGATCGGCTTCCTGCAATGGTTCTTCCGCACCGCTAAGGGGCAGCCGACCGAGCCGATCCTGCGCGATTTCCGCGCCATCGCCGCCATGGACGCCGTGCTGACCCATGACGGCGCCGAGCCCGCCACCGATGCCGTCGGCGCGCCGCTGATGCAAACCGACGCGGAAGGCCGCCGCGTACCGGTGCTGCATCTGCGCAACCCCCGCGTGCCGGCATGGCCGAAGGCCGATTTCATCGTCGGCAACCCACCTTTCATGGGCGGCAAGGATATTCGCGGCCGACTTGGCGAGGGCTATGCCCGCGCGCTATGGGCGGCGCATCCGCACATGAATGAGAGCGCGGATCTCGTGATGTACTGGTGGGACCGCGCGGCGGAGCTGCTGACCCGCAAAGGCACGAGGCTGAAGCGGTTCGGCTTCGTGACCACCAATTCCATCACGCAGGACTTCTCCCGCCGGGTGATGGCGGCGCGGATGCGGGCGAAGCATCCGGTCTCCCTGCTGACGGCGGTCCCCGACCACCCCTGGACCCGCGCGACGAAAGATGCCGCCGCGGTGCGCATCGCCATGACGGTGGCCGCCGCGGGACGCCATGAAGGGCTGCTGATGGAGGTGGTGCAGGAGGAGGGGCTGGAGAGCGACACGCCGGCCATCACGTTCAGCGAGCGGCGCGGGGAGATCAACCCGGACCTCACGGTTGGGGCGGATGTGACGGGGGCAAGGGCGCTGAAGGCGAATGCCGTCATCTGTTCGCCGGGCGTGAAGCTCCACGGCGCCGGCTTCATCGTCACCCCCGGCGAGGCGGCGGCGCTGGGCCTTGGCCGACGCGAGGGATTGGACGCCCATATCCGCCCCTATCGCAACGGCCGCGACCTCACCGCCCATCCGCGCGGGGTGATGGTGATCGACCTGTTCGGGCTGACGGCCGAGGAGGTGAGGGGACGTTTTCCGGAGGTCTATCAGCATCTCCTGTCGCATGTGAAAGCGGACCGCCAGAAGCAGGTCGAGCGTTCGGCCACGCGGGATGCGCGGGAATATGTCGAGAAATGGTGGCTGTTCGGCAAGCCGAGGCAGGATTTCCGCCCGGCGCTGGCGGGACTGCCCCGCTACATCGCCACAGTCGAGACCGCGCGCCATCGCGTCTTCCAGTTCCTGGACGCCGCGATCTGCCCGGACAACATGCTGGTCTGCATCGCGAGCGAGGACGCCTATGCGCTGGGTGTGCTGTCGTCGTCGATCCATGTCGGCTGGGCGTTGCGTGCCGGGGGTTGGCTTGGGATCGGCAATGATCCGCGCTATTCCAAATCCCGCGTCTTCGATCCTTTCCCCTTCCCGGATACTCCCGCCGCCCTGAAAGCCCGCATCCGCGCCGTCGCCGAGGAACTCGACGCCTTTCGAAAGGCCCGGCAAAGCGAGCACCCGCGCCTCACGCTCACCGGCATGTACAACGTGCTGGAAAAGCTGAAGGCCGGCGCGCCGCTGGAAGCGGACGACCGGGGCATCCTGGAGGAGGGGCTGGTGCTCATCCTGCAGGAACTGCACGAGAGTCTCGATGCGCTGGTGCGGGAGGCCTATGGCTGGCCGGCCGGGCTGTCGGCGCAGGCCATGCTCGCCCGCCTCGTCGCCCTCAATGCCGAGCGGGCCGACGAGGAGGCGCGTGGACTCGTGCGCTGGCTGCGGCCGGATTATCAGCGCGCCCGGCTCAGGCTCGATGCCGCCGCGGTGCTGCGGGAACGTCGGGAGGCGGTCGAGGGACAGCCGGAGATGCCGTCCGTCTTCGCCCTGCGCACACCCCCGAAGCCGGCTTTCCCGGCGAATGAGGTGGAGCGCACCGCCGCGATCATGGCGGCGCTGGCGGAAGCCTCCGCCGCGCTGGATGCCGCCGGCATCGCCGGGCGCTTCCGTCAGGGCCGGCGCATAGAACCGCAGGTGCGCGCCACCCTCCACGCCCTCGCCCGCATGGGCTTCGCCGCCCCCGCCCGTAACGGCGAGGGTTTCGTGCTGCCGCGGGGCGGGTAGGGTACCATCACCTACTCCGCCAGCACCCGCGTGGAAGGGAAGGTGATCTCCACCAGCGTGCCGGCGTCCACCGCGCTGCGGATGGCGAAGGTGGCGCGGTTGGCTTCGGCGAGGGCCTTGGTGAGCGGCAGGCCGAGGCCGGTGCCCTCGATGGCGGCGCGGCCGGTGGTGGGAAGCTGGCGGAACGGCTCCATCGCAATGGCGATGTCGGTCTCCGACATGCCGACCCCGGTGTCGCGCACCCGGATCACCACTTCCCCGCTCTCGCTGAGCATGGTGGAGAGGATCACCTGCCCGCCCGGCTTGGTGAACTTGATGGAGTTGGAGACGAGGTTCAGCACGATCTGCCGCATGGAGCGCGGATCGGCCACCACGGGAGGCAGGTTCGGCGCGAGCGAGGAGCGGATGATGATGCGCTCGCGGTTCGCCTGCGGCTGCATGATGCCGATGCACTGCTGGATGATCTCGTTCAGCGCCACGCTGGCGAAGGCGAGTTCCAGCTTGCCGGCCTCGATCTTGGACAGGTCCAGCAAATCGTTGATCAGCGAGATCAGGTGCGCGCCGGAGGCGCTGATGTCGCGCAGATAGGTGCGGTAGCGGTCATTGGCGATCGGCCCGAAGCGCTCCTCCATCATCACCTCGGAAAAGCCGATGATGGCGTTGAGCGGGGTGCGGATTTCGTGGCTGATCTTGGCGAGGAAATCGGACTTGGCGAGGTTCGCCTTCTCGGCGTTCCGCTTGGCCTCGGTCAGTTCCTCCTCGGCGCGCTTCCACTGGGTGATGTCGCGCAGCACGGCGCAATATTTGTCGGCCTCCTCGCCCACCCGGCCGATGGTCATGAACAGCGGGATGAGGCCGCCCTCGCGCTCGCGGCCGATGACCTCGCGCCCGTCATTCAGCACGCTGGCAACGCCGTTGGAGGCAAGGCCGTCGAGATAGTCCACCACCGCGCGGTGGCTCTCGGGCGCGAAGAGCAGGGTGATGGCCTCGCCCTGCAATTCGGCGGCATCGAAGCCGAACAGTGCCTCGGCGGAACGGTTGAGGCTGAGGATGGTGCCGGCGCGATCGACCAGCGCCACCCCGTCGGTCGCGGTGTCGAGGATGGAGCGCAGCTCGCGCGCCGTCGCCTCGGCCTCGCGCAGTGCGAGCTCGGCCTGGCGCAGCCGCTCGTCCCCGGCCGGGTTGGCCGGAACCCGGCGCAGCACATAGAGCAGGGCATGGCCGCCGCCGTCCCACGGTACCGAGAGCAGCCGCACCTCGACCGGGAAACGCTCGCCGGCGGTGACGAACTGCATGGTGCGCGGGGTCTCGCCGGCCTCCTCCGAACCGCCCGCGCCGCCGGCCGCCTGCGGGCCTTCGAGCAGGGCGGCGAGCCCGCCATCGGCTTCCAGCGCGGCCGTGTCGGCATGGCGGGTCCAGCCGAGCAGGGCGCGGTTGGCGTAGATGAGGCGGTCGTCCTGCTCCACCGCGACGCCGAAGGGCAGGCGGTCGAGGATCGGCCGCTCGCCACCGGCCGCGGCGTGGCGCAGGCCTTCATTCGCCGGCCCGCGCACGGGACGGGAGGCTTCGGGAAGGGGAATGCCGTCATTCGCGGCGGTGGGGGCCGGCGCGGGAGCGGGGACCGGGGGAATCGCGGCGCGCAGGGCTTCTTCCAGCGAGCGCAGGGTCTGGTCGCGGGGCGAAAGCTCCGGCTCCGGCTCGGGCAGCAGGCTTTCGGGCGCCTCCGGCTCCAGATAGCCGTGATCCTCGTCATCCGCCCCTTCCAGCCGGGCGCCGAGGGCGCGGGCGATCTCCCGGAAGGCGTTGCGCTCGCCGGCCGTGAGCCCGGCCCATGAGGCGCGCGCCACATCCAGCCGGTTCGGATCGCCGGCCCCGCTGCGCAGCGGAATGACGTTGCGCCCGCCGGGGGCGAGGGTGAGGCCGGACGGTGGCGCGGGCGGCGCGGGTATGGGCGGAGGCTCGACGCGCGGGCCAGGTTCATCGGCGCTGGCTGCGGAGGGGTCCCGCGCAGGCGGCGAGCCGGGGATCTCGATGGTTGCGGAGGCTTCGATACCCTCCGGCTGTTTACCCTCTCGGGCCGTCTCCGACACCGGCGCGAGCGTGGCGGGTGCCGGCGCGGAGCGCTCGGACGATCCGTCGGCGGGTGTCGCAGATCCGGCCCGCGGCAGCTCCGGTTGCGGCGCGGGGGGGGCTGCCGGCGTGACCTCGGGCGGCTGGACCGGCGCTGCGGCCGGTTCGGTGCGGGCGGGCCCGCCGTCCGGACGCAGGCGCGCATGGGGAGACGAGGGCGCCAGCAGCAGGCCGAAGCCGCGCATGCCTTCCCCGCGCACAGGGGCGCCGCCTATTTCGGCATCGAACGGGCCGCCTTTGCCGGGCAAGGTGACGCGCAGCCCGGAAAAGCTGGTGCCGGCGCGTAACCGGTCCTGCACGGTGGGCGCGCCGAGCGCGTCCCAATCCGAGCCGATCAGCCCTCCGGCGGCCCGGCCGAGGGCCGCAGAGAGCGTGGCATCGACATGGCTGAAGCGGCCGTCGAGCCCGGAACGCCAGGTGAAGCGGCCGAGCGCGAGGGCGGGCACGGCCGCGGGGGCGGGCGAGGGGGGCGCGGCCCGCGCCGGTTTCGCTTCCAGAGCAGGAGCGACCGGAGCGGGGGGCTCGGCGCATGCGGGCCGCTCGATGGGGGCGAAGAGGGCGTCGGCGGAGGACGGCGCCGGTGCGGTGCCCATGCCTGGGGTCGCCAGCAGCACCGCACGTGCGTTTCCGCTCGTCACCAGCGAGCAGGCGAAGGTCTCGGCGACCAGCCGGCCCGGCAGGCGCACGCGCTCCAGCCGCGGCGGACGGCCGGGCTGCAGGGCGGCGGCAATGCGCGCGATGGCCCGTGCGACATCGGCCGGCAGTGCCCCGCTCCGGCTTCCCTGTGCCCGCGCGGCGGCATTGGCACCGATCACCACGCCATCGGTACGCACCAGCACTGCGACGCCGCGCCCGCCGGCCAGCGGGGCCGCGGCCGCGCGCAGGGCCGCATCCGTCTGCGACGGCTCGGGCGGGGTGGGATCGTCGGTCCAGCGGGTCATGCGCGAGAAGCGTACTCGGGTGAGGAAGCTGCGAAGCGTCTGTTCGAAGGCAGGACAGGTGAAGGCGCGGCCCTTCTACGGCCAGATACCGCAACGCCAGCACCATAGTGGCGACCCGATCCGGATGCCATCACGAGCGGACGCTGCATGCCCATCTTCGCGCGAACCGGTTAACTGCCGCCCAATGCCCCGCTTTGCACGTCTTTTACCTTGCGTCTGTGGCCGAGGGCTTTAACCTTTCATTCATGGCGGCCGTTCCTGCGCGAGAGCGGATCGGCGCCCGGTGCTGGCGGCCATGCGCCGCCGCTGGGAGGACATGATGGCGGACGATCCCCGGCTCGAACTTCCCAAGGAATTGCGCAGCGCCGTCGAGGCCAGCCTCGAACAGGCACGCAAGGCGCTGGACGGCATGGTGATGGCGGCGCACCAGGCGCTGGACGAGGGCGAGCGTCGTGGCTCCCGCATCACCGATACCGCCCGCGAAGCCTCGCGAACCGCGATGGACTACATCACCGCGAACATGACGGCCGGTTTCGATTTCGCCGCGCGGCTGGCCAAGGCCCGCACGGTACAGGAATGGGTGAAGCTGCAGCAGAGCTTCGCCGCCGAGCAGGCGCACCGCCTGTCGGAACAGGTCGGTGCACTGGGCGCAACGGTCGGCAGCGTGCAGCGCAGCGCCGCCGCGGCCAGGCCGACGCCGCAGTCGGCGCCAAAACCCGCCGCAGCGGCGTCGCAGCCTGCAAAGGCCGCGTCGCCCGCAGCCGCGCCGAGGCCTGCAGCCGCGCCAAAACCTGCAGCCGAGGTTCCAAAGCCCGGCCCCGCGGAGGCGAAGGCGCCCGTGGCTGAAAAATCATCCGTGCATGAAGCCCCTGCAGCCGGAAAACCGGCTGTCCCGGAAACGGCCCCGCCCAAACCGGCCGCGGCCAAGCCGGCAGGGACGTCGCCGGCAGTGCCAAAGCCCGCGGCTCCCAAGGCAGCGATTCCCAAGACGACCGGGTCGCCGTCCGCGGGCGCTGCCCCGGCCGCATCCGACGCGAACTCGTCTTCGGGCACGCTCGAAACCCCTGTCCGTCGCGGCCGTCCGGCGCGCGGCGGCCGTCCGCGCGGCGTGGGGCGCAAGCCCGGGCCGACTGCCGGCTGATCGGGATTTCGCGCCGATCCGATCACATTGTGTTGCATCGTGAAACTTTGTGCATTGCAATACGTTGCTGCACTGCACAATTGGTGCTAGGTGAGTGAGCGTGAGCTGCCCAATGAGGCGGCACTCACCGCAGGACCGGCCACTTGACCGCGGGGGTGGCCGCCTCCTTTCCACGATGCCGCGAACCCGAGGTATGTGCCATGTCCATCAACGAAGCCCAGGACAGCTTCACCGCCGCCGCCAATGAGGCGATCGAGACCACCCAGGCCAATTTCCGCAAGGCGACCGCCGCCTTCGAGGCCGCGATGCCGAAGTTCGACGGCGCGCCGTTCGAGGTCCCGGCCGTGATGCGCGAAATGGCTGAGAAGAGCGTCCAGAGCGCGCGTGAGGCCTACGAGAAGATGAAGTCCAGCGCCGAGGAGACCACGGACCTCATCGAGGACACCTATGCCACCGCCACCCGGGGCGTGGCCGAGTACAACACCGTGGCGCTCGAGTCGCTGCGCACCAATGTGAACGCCGCCTTCGACTATTTCGGCGCGCTGCTTGCGACCAGGAACGTCTCGGAGGCCGTCGAGCTTTCGACCAGCCACCTGCGCAAGCAGTTCGACGTTCTCTCGGCGCAGGCCAAGGAGCTCTCGACGATCGCCCAGAAGGTCGCCACCGAGACCGCCGAACCCCTCAAGGCGTCCGTCGAAAAGACCATCAAGAAGGCCTGATCTCTTGTCGGCCTCCCGCCTATGAAATAAGCCCGGCCCGGCAACGGCCGGGCTTTTCTTTTGCTGCGGACTGCCGGCCGGCTGTCTTTGCCGCCCCTTCGGCGACCGCGTCGCATGCGGCGATCCGCCGTCGGCCCGACGCCCTCCCTTGGGCCCGGAAGCTCGTCCGTGCGATGCCGGGCGGGCCGGCGCGTCCGTGTGCTTGACAGGGTCCAACTCGCTGCCTATCTCGGCGGAGGCCGTGGCACTCCCTTCGGGTGAGTGCCAGAAGGCACGAGACAAGAGTGCGCCACAGGCGGCGCGCATGAGACAGACCTGAGGATCCCATCATGGCCCTGAAGTTCCGCCCCCTGCACGACCGCATCGTGGTGAAGCGCGTCGACGCCGAGCAGAAGACTGCCGGCGGCATCATCATTCCCGATTCCGCCAAGGAGAAGCCCTCGCAGGGCGAAGTCCTCGCGGTCGGCGCGGGTGCCCGCGACGAGGCCGGCAAGCTCGTTCCGCTCGACGTGAAGGCCGGCGACAAGGTGCTGTTCGGCAAGTGGTCGGGCACCGAGGTGAAGATCGACGGCCAGGACGTCCTCATCATGAAGGAGTCCGACATCCTTGGCGTGATCGACTGACGGCCTCTCGGCGGCGCTGGGCGGGGCGGGATCGTGCGCGGTCCGGCCTCCGGCGCCGTCTTTTCCACGACACAGGATTTTAGGAGTCTGGCATGGCTGCCAAGGACGTGAAATTTGCGGGCGAAGCCCGCGAGAAGATGCTGCGCGGCGTCGATATCCTCGCCAATGCGGTGAAGGTCACGCTCGGTCCCAAGGGCCGCAACGTCGTGATCGAGAAGAGCTTCGGCGCTCCCCGCATCACCAAGGACGGCGTGTCGGTCGCCAAGGAGATCGAGCTCGAGGACAAGTTCGAGAATCTCGGCGCCCAGCTTGTCCGTGAGGTCGCCTCCAAGACCAACGATCTCGCCGGCGACGGCACCACCACCGCCACCGTGCTCGCTCAGTCCATCGTGAAGGAAGGCGCCAAGGCGGTTGCCGCCGGCATGAACCCGATGGACCTGAAGCGCGGCATCGACCTCGCGGTCGGCGCGGCGATCAAGGACATCGAGGCCCGCGCCAAGAAGGTGAAGAACACCGAGGAAGTGGCGCAGGTCGGCACCATCTCCGCCAATGGCGATGCCTCGATCGGCGAGATGATCGCCGGCGCGATGCAGAAGGTCGGCAATGAGGGCGTGATCACGGTCGAGGAGGCCAAGACCGCCGAGACCGAGCTCGAAGTCGTCGAGGGCATGCAGTTCGACCGCGGCTATCTCTCGCCGTATTTCATTACCAATGCCGAGAAGATGGTGGTCGAGCTCGAAGACCCCTATCTGCTGATCTTCGACAAGAAGCTCTCCGGCCTGCAGCCGATCCTCCCGGTCCTCGAAGCCGTGGTGCAGTCCTCCAAGCCGCTCGTCATCGTCGCCGAGGACGTCGAGGGCGAGGCGCTCGCCACCCTCGTGGTGAACAAGCTGCGTGGCGGCCTGAAGATCGCCGCCGTGAAGGCTCCCGGCTTCGGTGACCGTCGCAAGGCCATGCTGGAGGACATCGCGATCCTCACCGGCGGCCAGGTCATCTCCGAAGACCTCGGCATCAAGCTTGAGAGCGTCACGCTCGCCATGCTCGGCCGCGCCAAGAAGGTCGTGATCGAGAAGGAAAAGACCACCATCGTCGACGGTGCCGGCTCCAAGGCCGACATCGAAGGCCGCGTCGGGCAGATCAAGTCGCAGATCGAGGAGACCACCTCGGACTACGACCGCGAGAAGCTCCAGGAGCGTCTGGCCAAGCTCGCGGGCGGCGTCGCGGTGATCCGCGTCGGCGGCGCGACCGAGGTCGAGGTGAAGGAGAAGAAGGACCGCGTGGACGACGCGCTCAACGCCACCCGCGCTGCGGTGGAAGAGGGCATCGTTCCCGGCGGCGGCATCGCGCTGCTGCGCGCGAAAAAGGCGGTCGAGGGCCTGTCCTCCGACAATGCCGACATCGCTGCGGGCATCAAGATCGTGCTGCGCGCGCTGGAGTCCCCGATCCGCCAGATCGCCGAGAACTCCGGCGTCGAGGGTTCGATCGTGGTCGGCAAGGTGCTTGAGTCGGACGACCAGAACTTCGGCTTCAATGCCCAGACCGAAGAATTCGTGGACATGATCGCCGCCGGCATCGTGGACCCGGCCAAGGTCGTGCGCACCGCGCTGCAGGACGCTGCGTCCGTCTCCGGCCTGCTCATCACCACCGAGGCGATGATCGCCGACCTGCCGAAGCCCGCCGCGGCCATGCCCGCCATGCCGGGCGGCGGCGGCATGGGCGGCATGGACTTCTGAGGTCGCTGAAAAGCCGACCAGCCGGAAATGCAAAAAGGCGCGGCGTGAGCCGCGCCTTTTCATTTGCGTGCTTCACGGCGTCCATTGCTGGACGGCGCACATTGGCAGCCCGGCCGAAGCGCAGCATAGAGCCGGGATCGTCTTTCGCCGCGGGTCGATGCGACTTCGAGCCGGGAGCCGCCCTCAGCTGCTTTCGCGCACCATCAGTTCGAAGCCGAGATCCAGTCGGCACGAAGAGACGCTTTCGCCGTCGATCAGGCGCAGCAGATGCCGTGCGGCGGTCTCGCCGATGCGTGCGCGAGGCGTGCGGATGGAGGTGAGGCGCGGCACCATATGGGCGGAGAGAGGCAGGTCGTTGAAGCCGATCATCGACATCCGTGACGGGATCGCGATGCCTCGCCGCTGCGCCTCGAACAGCGCACCCTGCGCAAGGTCGTCATTGTTGAAGAACACGCCGTCCACCTCGGGGTGCTCCTCCACCAGCCGGGCGAGGAAGTGGCCGCCGAGCGCGACGGAGGAGGGCTGTTCGTCGGTCAGGACGACGGGCGCGGCAAGGCCCAGATCCGCCTGCGCCGCGCGTTGGAAGCCTTCGCCGCGCTCGATCGTGCGCGGGTCGAGCTGCGCGGCGACATAGGCGAGGCGGCTGCGGCCGCGCTCGGCGAGATGTCGCGCCGCCGCGGCCCCGGCATCGGCCTGTGAGAAGCCGACGCAATGCTGCTCGGTGCCCGGGGCGAGGTCCATCATGTGCACGGCGGGAATGCGGCTGCGGGCGATCAGGCGCCGCGTCGCCGGCATCTGCGACAGGCCGGTGAGGATCAGCCCGCGCGGCTGATAGGCGAGGTAGTTGCGCAACAGGCTGTGCTCGGCCTCGCCCGCATAGTGGAAATTGCCGATCAGCACTTCCAGCCCGCGGCCGTGCATCACGGCGTGGATGGCCTCCAGCGTGTCGATGAACAGGAGGTTCGACAGCGAGGGAATGAGCACCACCACCGAGTCGCTGTAGGAGGAGGCGAGCGTGCGCGCGGCGGTGTTGGCGACATAGTCGATCTCGGCCGCCGCCTCGTGGACGCGCCGCGCCAGCTCCGGGTCGACGCTCGGAACGCCGCGCATGGCACGCGAGGCGGTGATGGGCGACACGCCGGCAATCCGCGCCAGCTCCACGAGAGTGGGGCGGCCTGTGGCGCGGGAGGCTCCGCGGCTCATCGCTATCGGTTTCCCCTTGCTCATCTCCGGCACGGATTTTAGGTTGCGCTGTCTCCGGCCGTGCGAGCGTTACTCGCGCCGTGCGCGGCCCGCCCGCTATGCGCGGGTGAGGCTTCCTCTTAACCCCTGCATGTGGCGAGCGTCCAGAGCCGGCGCATGATGGTCGAGCCCGGCGTTCCAACGGATGGTGCGATGCCCGGTGACAGGTCCGACGACATGCCCGGCCTCGTGGTCATGGGGGTGACGGGCTGCGGCAAGAGCAGCGTCGCCGCCGCGTTGGCCAAGCGGATCGGCGCCCGGCTGATCGAGGGCGATGCCTTCCATCCCCCGGCCAACATCGCGCGCATGTCGGCCGGAATCCCGCTGACCGACGCGGACCGTGCCGGCTGGCTCGACCGGCTCGGCGAGGAGGCGCGGGCATGCCTTGCCGGTGGCGAGGTGCCGATCGTCACCTGTTCCGCGCTCAGGCGCGCCTATCGCGATCGGCTGCGCGCCGCGGTGCCGGGTATCGGCTTCCTGTTCCTCGCGCTCGACCGCAGCGTGGCGGCGGAACGCGTGGCGCGCCGGCCGGCGCATTTCATGCCGCCCAGTCTCGTCGCCAGCCAGTTCGCAACGCTGGAGCCGCCGTTCGGCGAGGCGTCCACCATGACGCTCGATGCGACGCTGCCCCTCGCCGCAATCGTGGAGCGCGCCACGCTCTGGTGGGAGGCGCGGCCCGACAAGGCACGTGGCGAGCGGCCGGGCGCGGCGCCGGCGCGGCTTCCTCCGGGTTGAGAGCGGTCCTTCCGTGCGGGGTGACGCAACATTGCGGCAATGATTGCGAGCTAGGATGAGGGGACGCCGCCTTGTCTGCCGCCGCCACGGACGATTCATCATGCCCGATATCTCGATACGCCAGCGCATCGTCTTCAGTTTCCTGGCGGTGCTCGTGGTGCTCTCGGCAATGGCCGGCCTGACCTATTACTGGCTGCAGCAGACCGAGCGGGAGGCGTTGACGGTCGAGACCGCCGCAGTGCCGGCTCTGACCTACGGGCTGCGGATGACGACGGAGTGGGAGGAGACGCGTAGCCTGCTGCGCGACCTTTCGGTCGCCGAATTGGCGGACCGGGCGCAGATCATCGAGGCCATCCTCGCCAACCGCGCCCAGATCCGCGACCTCATGAACAGCTATGCCGACACGCTCGACACCGACGAGGAGAACCGCGCGCGCGAAAAGCTGGCAGCGGTCGTCGATCCTTATATAGCCGCGGCGGACGCCCTGTTCGCCCGCGCCCGTGCCGGCGCGAGCGAGGGCGAGATGCGCGCCATCATCGAACGCCAGCTCGACCCGCAGCTCGACGCCATCCGCAACCTTCTCACCACGGCCGTTACCGGTCACCAGGCCTATTCCGATGGCTCCACCCAGCGCATCGTCGCCCTGGTGCGCAGTGCCGAGATCGCGCTGGGGACGGGCTTCCTGCTCGCGCTGGTGCTCGCGGTCGTGGCGGGGATATGGCTGTTTCGGGCGATCACGATTCCGCTCGGCAGGCTGCTGCACATGGCGGAGCTGATGCGCGCCGGCGATTTCCGCGAAAGGCTCTCGGTGCCGCACCGCGACGAGTTCGCGACGTTGGGTGACGGCGTCAATGCCATGAGCGACGAACTCACCGCGCTGATCGGTCAGATCCAGAAATCCGGGATCCAGGTCAACACCTCGATCACCGAGATCGCCGCGACCTCCAAGGAGCAGCAGGCCACCGCCAGCGAGATCGCCGCCACCACCACGGAGATCGGTGCCACGGCGAAGGAAATCTCGGCCACGTCGAGCGAGCTGGTGCGCACCATGGGCGAGGTCTCGGCCGTCGCCGACCAGACCGCGACGCTCGCCGGCGGCGGGCAGGCCGGGCTTGCCCGCATGGAGGCGACCATGCGCCATGTGATGGAGGCGGCCGGCGCCATCAACGCCAAACTCGCCGTGCTCAGCGAGAAGGCGGGCAACATCAACCAGGTTGTCACCACCATCACCAAGGTGGCGGACCAGACCAACCTTTTGTCGCTCAACGCCGCCATCGAGGCGGAGAAGGCCGGGCAATATGGCCGGGGCTTCGCGGTCGTGGCGACCGAGATCCGCCGCCTCGCCGACCAGACGGCGGTGTCGACCTACGACATCGAGCAGATGGTGAAGGACATCCAGTCCGCCGTCGCCGCCGGGGTGATGGGTATGGACAAGTTCTCCGAGGAGGTGCGCCGCGGCATGGTGGAGGTCCAGCAGGTCGGCGGCCAGCTCTCCGACATCATCCAGCAGGTGCAGGGCCTCGTCCCGCGCTTCGAGATCGCCAATGAAGGCATGCAGGCGCAGGCGACCGGCGCGGCACAGATCAGCGACGCGCTCTCCCAGCTCAGCGAGGCGGCGCAGCAGACGGTGGAATCGCTCCAGCAGTCCACGCGGGCCATCGACGAGCTGAACCAGGTCTCTGGCAATCTGCGCAACTCCATCGTGAAATTCAGGCTGCGGAGCGCGTGACGCCGGAAGCGGAGCGCCGGCAGGGAAGGAAGCCGCATGCTGTTCCTCATGTTCCGCATCGGCCGGGACCGCTACGTGCTCGACGTGGACGCGGTCGAGCAGGTGCTGCCCCTGATGGACGCGAAGGTCTTGCCCGGCGTCCCGGCCGGCGTGGTCGGCGCCATCAATTATCGTGGCGCACCCGTGCCGCTGATCGACCTCGGCCGGCTGGCGCTCGGCCGCGACTGCGCGCCTGTGATGAGCACGCGCATCATCCTGGTGCGCTATCCGGACGGGACGGGCGGCTCCCACCGCCTCGCACTGTGCGCCGAACGGGTGGTGGAAACGATCGCCCGCCCGCCGGAAGCCTTCGTCGCCACCGGGGTCGAAGCCGGCACCCCGGGCTATCTCGGCCCCGTGCTGGCCGATGCCGGCGGCCTCATCCAGTGGGTGCGGGTGGAGGCGCTGCTCTCTCCCGAACTGCGCGAGGTGCTGTTCCGCACCGGGGAGGTGGCATGATCCTCGGCGAGGTGGAACGGCTGCTGCAACGGGAGATCGGCCTTCATGTCGAGACGGTGGGTTCCTCGGTCGTTCACTATGCGCTCAAGCAGCGCATGGCGGCGCTGACGATCGACGAGCCGGAGCTCTACTGGCAGCGGCTGAACGCCTCGCGCGACGAGCTGCAGGAGCTGATCAACGCCGTCGTCATCCCTGAGACCTGGTTCTTCCGCGACCGCGAGGCTTTCACCGCGCTGGCCGGCCATGCCCGCGCCCATCGCCGCACGGGCTTGCCGTTCCGGGTCCTGAGCCTGCCCTGCTCGACCGGGGAAGAGCCCTATTCCGCGGCCATGGCGCTGTTCGACGCGGGCCTGGCAGCCGAGGACTTCCGCATCGACGCCATGGACGTATCCACGCGCAACATCGCTGCCGCGCGGCAGGCGACCTATGGGCGCAACTCCTTCCGCGGCAGCGACCTGTCCTTCCGCGCGCGGTATTTCACCGCGGTCGAGCGCGGCTACCGGCCAAGCGAGGCCGTGCGCGGTCAGGTGCATTTCCGCGCCGGCAACCTGTTCGAGGCGAATGATCTGCCGGGCGCTGAGATCTATGACGCCGTATTCTGCCGCAACCTGCTGATCTATTTCGATCGCAGCCTCCAGGAAAAGGCGCTGGACCGGCTGCGCGCCCTTCTGGTGCGCGATGGCCTGCTGCTGGTCGGACCGGCCGAAGCAAGCCTGCCCACCCTCCACGGCTTCGTCTCGGCACGGTTGCCGATGGCCTTTGCCTTCCTTCGGCAGGACGGCGTTCCCGCTGCCTCCGTGCTCGCCGCGCCGCCGGTGCCCCCGGCGCGGGTGCGCCGTCCCGCCGTTCCGGCGGCGCCCATCGTCGCGCGCCGGGTCGCGCCGCGGCCCTTTGCTCCGTTGGCGGCGAAGCCCGTGACGGTCGCTGCCGCTGCCGAGGATCACGCCTCCGCGCACCTTGCCGCCATCCAGCGCGCCGCCGATGCCGGCCGGCTCGACGAGGTCAAGACGCTGGCGCAGGCGCATATCGAGCGCTTCGGCCCCGAGGCGCGGGTGTTCTACCTGCTCGGCCTTGCCCATGATGCAGGCGATGCGACGTCGGCGGCGATCGAGAATTACCGCAAGGCGCTCTATCTCGCGCCCGACGATCGCGAGACGCTGGCGCAGCTCGCGCTGCTGCTGCAGCGGCAGGGCGACCTCGCGGGCGCACGGCGCCTTGCCGGCCGGCTCGACCGGCTCGAGAAGGGAGGCCCGCCGTGAGCGCGCCGGACAAGGACAATCCCGGCCGGGCCGCCGGAGCGAGCGTCGAGGAGATCGCCGAGCTCCTGCTCGACCGCCCACTGCCGCCCGGCTATCGCGAGGAATGGACCCGGCACTTCGCGCAGATCGCTGGCGATTCCGAAGCGTCCCATACGCCGGACGGGGAGGAGAGCGCGGTCGTCATCTTCCGCATCGGCGAGGAGTGGCTGGCGCTGCCGGTCGACGTGTTCGAGGAGGTGGCCCCTCCGCGCACCCATCATTCCTTGCCGCACCGCCGGGAGGCTCTCGTGTGGGGCATCGTGAATGTGCGGGGCGAACTGCTCGTCTGCGTTTCGCTCGCCGCGCTGCTGGGCGTCGAGGCGAAGGCGGGCGAGCGAAACGCCGGGTTGAAGACCTTCGCGAGGCTGGTGGTGGTCGGTCGGGAGGGTGCGCGCGTCGCCTTTCCGGTGGACGAGGTGCACGGCATCCATCGCTACGGGCGGCAGGACGTGGTTGCGGTGCCCGCAACCGTCGGGCGTTCCGGCGCCAGCTTCACCGCGGCGATGATCCGATGGGACAAGCGGCTGGTCGCAAAGCTCGACGGGACCATGGTGCTCGACGCTCTCGACAGGGGGATCGCATGAGCGGGCCCGATCTCAGCGGCTTCTCGATGCTCGACCTGTTCCGGGCCGAACTGGAAACCCAGTCTCAGGCCCTGACCGAGGGCCTGCTCGCGCTCGAGCGCAATCCGGTGGCGGCGGACCATCTCGAAGCCGCGATGCGCGCCGCGCATTCACTCAAGGGGGCCGCGCGCATCATCGAACTCGAGCCCGCGGTGCGGGTGGCCCACGCGATGGAGGAGTGCCTCGTCGCGGCCCAGCGCGGGCGGCTCCGGCTCGGCCAGGAGGCTATCGACGCGCTGCTGAAGGGTGTCGACCTGCTTGCCCTCGTCGCCTCCGACGGACCGAACGGCGGGGCCGCGGCGGAGCCGGCGGTCGCGCGGTTCCTCGCGACGCTGGATCGGGTGCTGCACGGAACACAGGAGGCCGCCTCGACGGCAGGTGAGATGCCGCCGCCGGCGGCACCCTTCGAGCCGCCGCCGGCCGAACCTGCCATGCGCACCGAACCGGGGGATGCGGTCCATGGCGGCGGCGGATCCGAACGCATGGTCCGCATTACCGCGGAGGCGATGAACCGGCTGCTCGGGCTTGCCGGCGAATCGCTGATGGAAGCGCGGCGGCTGCGGCCTTTCCTCGACCGTCTCACGCGCCTCACCCGCCAGCACGCGGCGCTTGCCAAGGCGTTCGACGAATTGCGCGCCGTGCTTCCACCCAACCCGGAGGAGGAGGTCGCCGACGCGCTCGTACGGGTCCAGGATCGGCTCGGGGCCAGCCATGATGCGCTGGCCGAGCGGCTCGCGGAGCTCGACGCGCTCGACCTCCGGGCCAGCGATCTCGCCAACCGCCTCTATGCCGAGACGCTGGAAAGCCGGATGGGGCCCTTCGAGGACGGCGTACGTCACTACGCGCGCACCATCCGCGACCTGGGGCGTACGCTCGGCAAGCGGGTGCGGCTCGACATCGTGGGCGGCTCGACCGGGATCGACCGCGATATCCTCGAACAGCTCGATGCCCCGCTCGGCCATCTGCTGCGCAATGCGGTGGACCACGCCATCGAGCTGCCGGACGAGCGCGCTTTCGCCGGCAAGCCGGTGGAAGGCGTGATCAGGGTCGAGGCGCGCCACAGTGCCGGGCTGCTGCAGATTCTGGTCAGCGACGATGGTCGCGGCATCGATACCGCGCAGTTGCGTCGCGTCATCCTCGCGCGCGGGCTGACCACGCCGGAAACCGCTGCACAGCTCAGCGAAGCCGAGCTGCTGGAGTTTCTCTTCCTGCCCGGTTTCTCGCTGAAGGAGACGGTCAGCGATATTTCCGGGCGCGGGGTCGGACTGGACGCGGTGCAGGCCATGACCCGCGCGGTGCGCGGGCAAGTGAGCATCAGCTCGACCGCCGGCATCGGCACCACGTTCCAGCTCGAACTTCCGCTCACGCTTTCGGTGATGCGCACCTTGCTGGTCGAGGTCGCGAACGAGCCCTACGCCTTCCCGCTGGCGGGCATAGCCCACACGCTGCGGTTGCCGCGAACCGACATCGCGCAACTGGAGGGGCGCTCCCATTTCCGTTTCGGCGAACGTCAGATCGGCCTCATCGCCTGCCATGAGATCCTGGAACGCGGCGAGCCAAAGGCCGACCAGAGCGAGCTGGCGGTCATCGTCATCGGCGATGGCGAAGGGAGTTACGGGGTCGTGGTCGACCGTTTTCTCGGCGAGCGCGAGCTGGTGGTGCGCCCTCTCGATGCCCGGCTCGGCAAGATCAAGGACATCAGCGCCGCCGCCCTGCTCGACGATGGCGCGCCGGTGCTGATCATCGATGTGGAGGACATGCTGCGCTCGGCTGAGAAGCTCTCTGCCTCCGGGCGGCTGCGTGCCCTGAACAGGACCTCGGCGGCGGTCGGCGCGCGGGCGCGCAAGCGAGTGCTGGTGGTGGATGATTCGCTGACGGTGCGCGAGCTGGAGCGCAAGCTGCTCGCCCATCACGGCTATGAGGTCGAGGTCGCGGTGGATGGCATGGACGGCTGGAACGCGGTCCGCAGCGAACCCTTCGATCTCGTCGTCACCGATGTCGACATGCCGCGCATGGACGGGATCGAGCTTCTCACCCTCATCAAGCGCGATGCGCGCCTCGGCGTCCTGCCTGTCATGATCGTGTCCTACAAGGACCGCGAAGAGGATCGCCGCCGTGGGCTGGATGCGGGGGCCGATTATTATCTCACCAAGGGCAGCTTCCACGACGACGCGCTGGTCGGAGCCGTAGCGGATCTCATCGGGACGGCCTACGAATGAGCCGTGTGTGAGGGGGCAGGCCATGCGGATCGCCATCGTGAACGACATGCCGATGGCGACCGAGCTGCTCCGCCGCGTGGTTGCGGCCGCGCCCGAGCATGAGCTGGCCTGGACCGCGGCCGATGGCGCCGAGGCGGTCGAGGCCTGCCGGCGCGATCGTCCGGACCTGATCCTGATGGACATCACCATGCCCCGCATGGACGGCGTGGAGGCCACACGCCGCATCATGACGCAGACCCCCTGTGCGATCCTGCTGGTGATCGCCAGCGTCGACGGCAATGTGCCCGGCGTCTACGAGGCCATGGGTCATGGCGCTCTCGATGCGGTGGACCTCCCCACGGCCGGACCGTCCGGGGCCGTGGAGCTCCAGGCGCTGCTGGCCAAGATCGCGATCATCCGCAAGCTGGTGGGCGATAGCCGGCTTGCGCGACGGCCCGCTCCGGCGGAGGCGCGCGCCGAGACCGCGCGCCGCCTCATCGCCATCGGCGCTTCCGCGGGCGGTCCCGCGGCGGTTGCCGCCGTGCTCGGAGGGTTGCCGCCAGACCTGCCTGCCTCCATCGTTCTCGTGCAGCATGTCGACGAGAAGTTCGTGCCCGGCCTCGCCGCCTGGCTTGGGCAGCACACCGCTTTGAAGGTGCGCCCGGCGGGGGAGGGCGACGGTGTGGAACAGGGTACCGTGCTGATCGCGGCGACAAGTGATCATATTGTTCTTAAATCTGCGGGAGCTTTGGGTTATACGCCGGAACCGCGCAGCTATCCCTACAGGCCGTCGGTCGACGTTTTCTTCGAGAGTGCTGCGCTTCAGTGGTCAGGCCCGGTTGTGGGCGTGCTTCTTACCGGAATGGGCCGGGATGGAGCGCGGGGGCTGAAGGCATTGCGTGACGTGGGGCACCTGACGATCGCACAGGACGAGGCAACGAGCGCCGTCTACGGCATGCCGAAGGCAGCCGCGGCACTCGGCGCCGCGATCGAGATCCTGCCGCTGCCGGCTATCGCGCCGCGGCTGCTCGATGCCTGTGGCTACGGTACCTGACGAGGAGCGAATGATCGACGAGACAGCCGAGACGAACGCCCTTCCGGTCCCGACAGAGAGCTACGTGTCGATGGTCCTGCTGGTCGACGATCAGGTTCTGATCTGCGAGGCGGTGAGGCGTGCGCTGGAAGGGGAGCATGATCTCGATTTCCACTACTGCACCAATCCGCAGGATGCGGTGCGGGTGGCGGAGGAGCTCAAGCCCACGGTCATCCTGCAGGATCTCGTCATGCCGGGCGTGAACGGGCTCGACCTGGTGCGACACTATCGCGAAAACGCGGCCATCCATGCCGTGCCCGTCATCGTGCTCTCCACGAAGGAAGACCCGCAGACCAAGAGCGAGGCTTTCAAGGCGGGTGCCAACGACTATCTGGTGAAGCTGCCCGACCGGGTGGAGCTGATCGCCCGCCTGCGCTACCACAGCCGCGCCTATGTCGACCACGTCCAGCGCGACGCCGCCTATGCCGCGCTGCGCGAGAGCCAGCGCCAGCTGATGAACGCCAATCTGGAGCTGGAGCGCCTCACCCGGATCGACGGGCTCACAGGGCTGGGCAACCGGCGTTATTTCGACGAATACATGGAAGCCGAGTGGCGGCGTGCCCAGCGCACAGGCAATCCCGTCTCGCTGCTCATGATCGATGTCGACAATTTCAAGCTCTACAACGACACCTTCGGCCATCTGGCCGGGGACGAGGTGCTGAAGCAGGTCGCAGGCGTCATCCAGACCGGGGCCTCGCGGCCCGGGGATCTTGCGGCGCGCTTCGGAGGCGAGGAATTCGTGGTCGTGCTCGTCGACACGCCGCTCGACGGTGCACAGGTCGTGGCCGGGCGCATCCTGAGCGACATCCGCGCCCTTTCCCTCGCGCATCGCGACGGCATCGTGACGATCAGCATCGGCGTCGCCACCGTCTCCGCTTCGGCCGGCAGCGGACCGGGCTCGCTCATCCATGCCGCCGACATCGCGCTGTTCCGTGCCAAGGCAGGCGGGCGCAACCGCGTCGAGGTCGAGGTGCCGACGGACTGACGCCGCGCGGCTCGAGCATTCAAGGCGCATCGCGTTGACCAAGCCCCTTCCTTCGGACACGCCGAACCATTCCGGCGCGCACGTCGTCCCACCACCCAACGTGCTGATGATGGCGGGGGCGACCGCGCTGCCGACCTTCAGCATGCATGTCTTCGTGCCGGCGTTGCCCGCTGCCGCCCTGGCGCTCTCCGCGACGCCGGCTGCGATCCAGCTCACCGTCACGCTCTACCTCATCGGCCTCGCGCTCGGGCAGATCGTCCATGGCCCGCTATCCGACCGGATCGGCCGGCGACCGGTCATCCTGGGCGGTTTCCTGATCTATATCGTGGGCACGGCCGGCGCGTGGGCGGCGCCGAGCCTGCCCTTGCTGCTGGCCGCGCGGGTGCTGCAATCGGTGGGGAGCTGTGCGGGTCTCGTGGTCGGGCGCGCGGCGATCCGCGAAACCGCCAGCGCCTCCAGCGCGGCGGCGGGCCTCGCGGTTCTCACCTTCACCATCACCATCTCCTCGGCGCTGGCGCCGCTCATCGGCGCCGGGCTCGACCGGCTGCTGGGCTGGCGGATGATCTTTGCCGTGCTGCTGGCGGCCTCGATCCTCGTCACCGCGCTGCTCTATGTCCGTTTCCCGGAGACCAACCGGGCCCGGCAGGCCGATATCGGCGTGGGGCAGATGCTGCATCGATTCGCGGCTCTGGCCCGCTCCCGCGCCTTCATGGGCTATTCGCTGGCCGGTGCCGCCGCGACCGTGACGGCCTATGCCTTCTATGCCGCGCTTCCCTTCCTGGTGGCGGAGGAACTGCCGGGAGCGGAGCCTTTCATCGGCTTCATCTATCTCGGCGTCGTCGCCGGCAGCATTCTCGGCGCGCTCACTGCGCGGCGGGCGACGCGGCACATGGCGCTGGAGCGCATCGCGCTGGTGGGAGCCTGCGGCACGGTGGCGGCTGCCTGCGCCTTCCTCGGCGGGCGCCTCATATGGCCGGGCAGCGTGTTGTCGGTGACAGTGCCGCTCTTCGCGATGACCTATGCCGGCGGCTTCGCCAGTCCGGGCGCGGCGACGCTGGCCATGAGCGTGGACAGCAGGGCGGTAGGGGCGGCGTCAAGCCTCTACGGCTTCATCCAGATGGCGGTCGGCGCGGGATTGACGGCGCTGGTCGGCCTGCTCGGTCATGGTTCGGTACCGGTCGGGGCGATCGTCGTCGGCGCGACGCTGGCCGGGCTTGCCGGCTATGGGCTGGCGCGCCCGGCAAGGCACTGATGCCCGCCGGCGTTGCATCTCGCCGACGCCCGTCGCACCCTATGCCGGAACAAGCCGAGGATTCGCCGTGCCTGCGCGCCGCACCAAAACCGCCCCCACCAATCCCCGCGCGGCGTCCGCGTCGCGGATCCGGCCCGATTTCTCGCAGGAGCTCGCTGCCTTGATGGCCGGCGATGTGCCGGTGGCCGGGGCCGACGAGGTGGGGCGCGGTCCCTGGGCCGGGCCGGTGGTTGCGGCGGCGGTGATTCTCGATCCCGACCGGGTGCCAAATGGGCTGGACGATTCCAAGAAGCTCACCGCCCCGCAGCGCGAGGCGCTGTTCGACGTGATCTGCGCCACCGCCGAAGTGTCGGTCGCCTTCGCCCCGCCGGCGCGCATCGACGGGCACAACATCCGGCAGGCGACGCTGTGGGCGCTGTCGCGGGCGACGGCGGGGCTGCCGCGCCGGCCGCGGCTGCTGCTTGTGGATGGCAACGACCTGCCCCCGGTGAGCTGTGTCGCGCGGGCGATCATCGGCGGTGACGGGCTGGTAGCCTCGATCGCGGCGGCCTCGATCGTCGCCAAGGTGACGCGCGACCGGCTGATGGCCTCGCTCGGCCTGGCCCATCCCGGCTACGGCTTCGAGCGGCACATGGGCTACGGTACGCCGGAGCACCAGCAGGCGCTGGAAACGCTGGGCGTGTGCCGCCACCATCGCACCTCCTTCGCCCCGATCCGCGCCCGGCTTGCACCCGCCGCGGAATAGGTGCCGGCTTCAGCGTGCGCGTGGCGGCAGGGCGTCGAGGCGGTTGCGGATCGCCAGCAGGTCGCGCCACACCATGCGCTTGCCGAGCGGGGAGCGCAGGAGAAAGGCCGGGTGAAAGGTCGGGACCGCGGCGATGCGGCGGCTACCGGTGTCGTATTCGCCCCAGCGCCCGCGGGCCTTGGTGATGCCGTCCTTGATGCCGAGCAGCGTCTCCGCCGAGGGCTTGCCGAGGCACACAAGAATGTCGGGATCGGCCAGCTCGATCTGCCGGCGGATGAAGGGCAGGCAGATCGCGGTTTCCTGCGGGGTCGGCGTGCGGTTTCCCGGCGGGCGCCACGGCACCACATTGGCGATGTAGACGGACGTTCGGTCGAGGTCTATCGCCGCCAGCATGCGGTCCAGCAACTGACCGGAGCGGCCGACGAACGGCTTGCCCTGAATGTCCTCGTCGCGGCCGGGCGCCTCGCCGACGAACATGATGCGCGCTTTCGGGTTGCCGTCCGCGAACACCATCTGCGTTGCGGTGACCTTCAGCGGGCAGCCTTCGAAACGGTCGAGGATGCTGCGCAACGTGTCGAGGTCCGGCGCGGTCGCCGCCGCCTCGCGCGCGCCGATGGCGGCGATGTCGGGCGCAGGAGGGGCGGCGCCGACGGGCGGGCGGGTGGCAGCGGGCGCGCCCTTGGCCGCGGATGGCGGGCCCGGTTGCGGCGTCTCGGCGGGGCGCTGCATCCTCGCGGGGCTGCGGGCTTCGCTGCCGCTTTCCGCAAAACGGTCCACCGGCTCCTCGCCCATGGCCACGTCGACCCCGGCTTCCACATGGAAGGCGAGGATGTCGGCGATGGCGTCGCGGGTGGCGTGGGGCGGTGTCATGAACTCTTTCTAGCACCGGATCGCGGGGGGGACAGGGGGCGTGCGCGCGAAACTGTGGCACCGCCCGCACGCCTGTCGCGATGTGCGCGCAACGGGCCGGAAGCATGATTGTCTTGGCTGCCGAAGCGTGGAAGAAGTCCAGACAGTGGAACGGAGCATGACCATGGACGCGGCGGATCTGCCGGAACGCGAATCGATGGATTTCGACGTGCTGGTCGTGGGCGCCGGCCCCGCCGGCCTTGCGAGCGCGATTCGCCTGAAGCAGCTCGCCGCCGAGGCAGGGTCCGAGATTTCGGTGCTGGTCGTCGAGAAGGGTTCCGAGGTCGGCGCGCATATCCTGTCCGGCGCGGTGATTGATCCCATCGGCCTCGACCGGCTTTTCCCGGACTGGCGCGAGGATCCCGACGCGCCGCTCAAAACCCCTGTGACCGACGACCGTTTTTATATGCTTGGCCCGGCGGGCTCGGTTCGGCTGCCGAACATTCTCATGCCCAAGCTTATGGGAAATCACGGCAATTACATCGGTTCGCTCGGCAACGTCGCCCGCTGGCTGGCGGCGAAGGCCGAGGAGCTGGGCGTCGAGGTCTATCCCGGCTTCGCCGCGAACGAGCTGCTCTATGACGAGGCCGGCGCGGTTGTCGGGGTGGCGACCGGCGACATGGGCATCGGCCGCGACGGCGAGATGAGCGACCGCTACACCCGCGGCATGGAACTGCGCGCCCGCTACACCCTCTTCGCGGAAGGGGCCCGGGGCCAGCTCTCCAAGGAGCTCATCGCCGGCTTCAAGCTGGACGAAGGGCGCGAGCCGCAGAAATTCGGCATCGGTATCAAGGAGTTGTGGCAGGTCGCGCCGGAGCAGCATCATCCCGGTCTGGTGCAGCACTCCTTCGGCTGGCCGCTCGACGGCACCACCGGCGGCGGCTCCTTCCTCTATCATCTGGAGGACCGGCAGGTGGCGGTGGGCTTCGTCGTCCACCTCAACTACACCAACCCCTATCTCTCGCCCTTCGAGGAGTTCCAGCGCTTCAAGACCCATCCCCTGATCCGTCCCACCTTCGAGGGCGGAAAGCGCCTCGCCTATGGTGCGCGGGCGATCACCGAGGGTGGTTTCCAGTCGGTGCCGAAGCTGGTCTTTCCCGGCGGGGCACTGGTCGGCTGCGCCGCGGGCTTCGTCAACGTGCCGCGGATCAAGGGCAGCCACAATGCCGTGCTGTCCGGAATTCTCGCGGCGGAAGAAGCGTTTAAGGCGCTATCCGAAGGTCGCGGGCAGGATGAGCTGTCGGGCTATGAGGCGGCATGGAGGGGGTCGGATATCGGGCGCGACCTGTGGAGGGTGCGCAACGTCAAGCCGCTCTGGTCGAAATTCGGCACCTATATCGGCATCGCGCTGGGCGGGCTCGACATGTGGTCGAACAGCCTGCTCGGCATCTCGCCCTTCGGCACGCTGGGCCACGGCAAACCGGATTATGCCAGCCTGAAGCCGGCGAAGGATTCAAAGCCCATCGACTATCCCAAGCCGGATGGCGTCGTTTCCTTCGACCGGCTGTCCTCGGTGTTCCTGTCGAACACCAATCATGAAGAGGACCAGCCGCCGCATCTCGTGGTCAAGTCATTGGCTTTGCAGAAGTCTTCCGAGCATGACGTCTTCGCCGGACCCTCGCAGCGCTATTGCCCCGCCGGCGTCTATGAATGGGTGGAGGAGGGTGGCGACGCCCGGTTCGTGATCAACGCGCAGAACTGCGTGCACTGCAAGACCTGCGATATCAAGGATCCGAACCAGAACATCACCTGGGTTGCGCCCGAGGGCGGCGGCGGGCCGAATTACCCCAATATGTGAGGTGCATGAATACCCGCGAAACGGAGGCCGGTCAGTCCAGTGAGGTGACCGGTGAGTCCAGCGGGCGATCGGCTGGCGGCCGGAAAGCGTCGCCGGCGGTTGGCGCGCGGCCGCCATGCCGCACCGCCGCGCGAACAGGCGGGCGATGCCCCCTCGTTGCCCCCTTGTCCCCCCTCGTCACAGACCCGCAATACAAGCTTCATCCCGTCGTCATGAGCCTCCGCTACCCCGTGCCGGTCTTTTCAAGGCCGGTGGAGGAACCATGGCGGCGGCGCTCGAACTCGACCGGGTCACCAAGTCCTACGGCGCCATGCGCGCGGTCGACGATGTCTCGCTCAGCATCGCGCCGGGCGAGCGGGTGGCGCTGATCGGGGCCTCCGGCTCCGGCAAGTCGACGCTGATCCGCATCGCGTCCGGCCTTGCGCTGGCCGATCGCGGCGTCGGCCCCGCGGCGGTGCGCTCCTTCGGGGTGCCGGTGCAGGCCGGAGGCAGGCTGGCGGGCGAGGTTCGGCGCGCGCGCCGGCATATCGGCCTTGTGTTCCAGCAATTCGCCCTCGTCGGCCGGCTGTCGGTCATGACGAATGTGCTGGTCGGCGTGCTCGGGCGCATCGGCCGCCTGCGCGGCACGCTCGGCCTGTTCAACGCCGATGAGCGCCGCACCGCCCTGGCAGCGCTCGCCGAGGTCGGCATCGCCGTCCATGCCGGCAAGAAGGCGCGCCAGCTTTCCGGCGGCCAGCAACAGCGCGTCGCCATCGCCCGCGCGCTGGTGCAGGGGGCGAAACTGGTGCTCGCCGACGAGCCCATCGCCTCGCTCGACCCCAAATCGGCGAAGCGGGTGATGGACACGCTGGTCACCATGAGCCGCGACCACGGCATCGCGCTGGTGGTGTCGCTGCACCAGGTGGACTACGCCACCGCCTATTTCGACCGGGTGATCGCGATGAATGCCGGCCGCGTCGTCTTCGACGGCCCGGCCTCGCGCATCACCGCGTCCTTCCTCACCGAGCTTTACGGCGCCAGCGCCGAAGAACTCATCCTGCCGAGCCAGTTCCAGCCGTCCGCCACTCCGGCGGCGACGGAACGGGCCGGCCTCGTTTCCGCATCCTGACAGGAGCCTACCTCCATGAAGCGCCTTTTCGCCGCCGGCCTTGCGCTGGCCGCCTTCATCGCCCCGCTGTCGGCCCGCGCCGACGAGGTGAAGGAGCTGAATTTCGGCTTCATCTCGACCGAGTCCTCGGCGAATCTCGCCAAGAACTTCGAGCCGCTGCTGAAGGACATGGAAAAGTCCATCGGCATCCCGGTGAAGGCCTTCTTCGCCGGTGACTATGCCGGCGTCATCGAGGGCATGCGCTTCAAGAAGGTCGATATCGGCTGGTTCGGCAACAAGTCGGCCATGGAAGCGGTGGACCGCGCCGGCGGCGAGGTCTTCGTGAAGACCGCCAAGACCGACGGCTCCTCCGGCTATTATGCGCTGCTGGTCACCAATGCCGACCGCACCGACATCAACAAGCTGGAAGACGTGCTCGACTGCTCGAAGGGCCTGACCTTCGCCAATGGCGATCCGAACTCCACCTCGGGCTTCCTCGTGCCCGGCTATTACGTGTTCGCGCTGAACAAGGTCGATCCGGCCAAGTGCTACAAGCGCGTCATCTCCGGCAACCATGAGGCCAACCTGCTCTCGGTTGCCAACAAGCAGGTCGACTTCGCCACCAACAACAATGAGAACATCACCCGGCTGGAGCTGACCCGGCCGGAAGAAGCCAAGAAGATCAAGGAAATCTGGCGCTCGCCGCTGATCCCCGGCGATCCGATCGTGTGGCGCAAGGACCTGCCCTCCGACCTGAAGGCGAAGATCTACACCTTCTTCATGACCTATGGCCGCCTTGGTACGCCGGAAGAGGTCGCCCACGCCCGCGAGGTGCTGGCCAAGACGTCCGATGGCTGGGGGCCGTTCCTCGCCTCCTCCGACGCCCAGCTCTACCCGATCCGCCAGCTCGAGCTGTTCAAGACCCGCCTCAAGACCGAGACCAACGACAAGCTTTCGACCGAGGAGAAGGCGAAGCAGCTCAAGGAGATCGACGACAAGCTGGCCGAACTCGACCAGGCCTCGAAGAAGACCCCCGCAATGTGACGATGGGCCGCCAGCCCCGATGTCGCCATCCCCGGCCCGGCCCCGGGGATGTGCGTCTTTTTCCGGACGCTCGCGGTCAGGCGTGCATGGGGCGGGAGCCTCCTGCCGGTTTTGTGGCTGCCGGTTTCATGGCTGCCATCGGTCCCTGCCTGCGGCGCCCCATGCCAGCCGGTTCGTGCCTTCGCGCTTCCGGGATGACGTGCCGCCGGGATGACGTGCCCACATTTCCCTCTGAGGGACAGGATCCATGCTCGCCTCGCAAACCGCCGATCCCGCCGCCGCCCATCGTTCCGCCGCCGCGACTCTTCCGGCCCCGCCGGTCACCCCGATCGCGACGCGGCTCGTCCGGCTCGTCATCGCGGCGCTGGTCGTCGCCGTGCTGGTGTTCTGCTGGCACGAGGCGGAGATGAACCCGCTGCTGCTGTGGCGCGACGCCGGCAACATGGCCACCCTCGGCGCCGAGTTCCTGCGTCCGGACTTCACCGACTGGCAGGTCTATGCCCAGAACATGGTGGAGACGCTGGCCATCGCGGTGTGGGGCACGGCGCTCGCCGTCATCGCCGGCATTCCCTTCGGCATATTGTGCGCGGAAAACGTCGCGCCGCGCTGGATCGCCTTTCCCGTGCGCCGGCTGATGGACGCCTGCCGCGCCATCAACGAACTGGTCTTCGCGCTCATCTTCATCTCGGCGGTGGGCCTCGGCCCGTTCGCCGGCGTGCTGGCGCTGTTCGTCCACACCACGGGCGTCATCGCCAAGCTGTTCTCCGAAGCGGTGGAGGCGATCGACCCGGCGCCGGTGGAAGGCATCCGCGGCACCGGCGGCTCCTCGCTGCAGGAGGTGATCTACGGCGTGGTGCCGCAGGTGCTGCCGCTGTGGATCTCCTATGCGCTGTACCGCTTCGAATCCAATGTCCGCTCGGCCACCGTGCTCGGCATCGTCGGCGGCGGCGGCATCGGCATGACGTTCAACGAGACCATCCGCGGCTTCAACTACCCGCAGGCCTCGGCCATCCTCATCATCGTCATCCTCACCGTCTCCGCGCTGGACGTGGTGAGCCAGTCCATCCGCAAGCGCTTCATCTGAGGCGCTCGATCGGGTGCCGACATATGCCCGGCCGGCACAGCGGTGAACAAGCGGGCTTCGTCACCGAATCCGGGAGAGGCGTCACGCGAGCGTCAACGATTGCCGGTAGCAATCCGCACGCGATCACGCCGCAGGCGATTTGATCGTGCAAGACGTAACGTCATCTCAACGCTGGTGCCTCCCGGTAGTCCCGGCCGGCACGGAATCGGGTTTCCCCATGAAGACGACCCTCATTGCCCTCCTTACCCTTGCCGCCCTGGGCGCCACGGCCGTTCAGGCCAAGGGCCCCAGCCCGGACCAGCGCAAGGCGTGGCGCGCGACCGCGCTCAGCGGCTCCCATCCGGGCTCCGACATCGTGAAGCCGAAGAAGCCGGCCATGAAGTGAGGCCGGCTCCACGGGCCGGCTCTGCGGCCCGATAGGCCGTTGCCGTTCGGCTTCGCGGGAAAAAAAGCGACAGGGCGCAGTCTCGCAAGGGCTGCGCCTTTTTCGTTGCGGCGGGTTCGTTCCGATGCCCCCGAGGGGCGCGGCAAACCGGATCGGCAAACCGGATGGGCAAATCAGATGAGCAAATCACATGGGCGCGAACCGCCCCTCCTGCGCGCATGGCTCCCATACGATAAAAAGACATGCGATTAGATCGTATGCGATATAGAACAGTCTCACGAAACGGCGCCGGCCTCTCACCGAGGGCACCGGCGTCACCCCTGAGACTTCGGAGGCTCCCCATGAAGAAGACCCTCATCGCGCTGACCGCTCTCGCCACCCTCGGCCTCGCCGCCAATGCGCAGGCCAAGCAGGACCCCCATGAGCGGGCCGCCTGGCAGCAGACGGTCAACAACGCCACCGTCGCCGGGCCGAACGCCGCCCCCGTGGTGGTGGAAGGCCGCAACGCCGCCGACGTGTCCGACAGCTACATCCGTCGTTCGGTGGAGCAGGACGCCCGCAGCACCCGCTGAGGGCCTCCGGCGCAGCCGCGCCGGTATATCGTCCCGATTGAACCGTCTCGACTTCCGGCGCGCCCCGCAAAGGGCGCGCCTTTTTCTTGGTTGCACCCGTCTTCATGACCCAAGGTCAAGACCTCCCCCGGACGAGGCCGCGCCGCGAACCTCTCCAAAGCTTAATGTGCCGGCCATCCTCGCGCCGCGATTGAATCGGCTAAGCTTCGCACGGTCGGCCATCAGGCGCCCCTTGCCGGAGATACTTCCTTGCGGTCCATCAAGACACTCCTCGCCGATGTCTGGCGGCTTTCCATTCCCTATTTCCGCGGCGAGGACCGGTGGGCGGGGCTGCTTCTGCTCGCGATCGTGGTCAGCCTTGAATTCGCGTGGGTGGGCGTCACGGTTCTTCTGAACAAGTGGAACAACGCGTTCTACGACGCGATCCAGCAGAAGGACTTCCCGGCCTTCCAGCACCAGCTCCTGATCTTCTGCATCTATGTGGTCGGGGCCATCGTCGTCGCGGTGTACCAGATCTATCTCAGGCAATGGCTGGAGATCCGCTGGCGCACCTGGATGACGGAGAAGTATCTCTCCGCCTGGCTGAAGGGCGACACCCATTACCGGATGCGGCTGAAGGGCGACACCGCCGACAACCCCGACCAGCGCATCGCCGAGGACATCCGCTCCTATATCAGCTCCACCATCACGCTGTTCCTCGGCATCCTGAACGCGGTGACGAGCCTTGCCTCGTTCGCCATCATCCTGTGGGGGCTGTCGGGCGATTTCCGCTTCCACGTCGCCGGCCACGAGATCGCGATTCCCGGCTATCTGGTGTGGGCCGCCTTCGCCTATGCCGCGGTCGGCACCTGGCTGACCCACCTCATCGGCCGCGTCCTCATCAAGCTGAACTACGACCAGCAGAAATTCGAGGCCGATTACCGCGTCGATCTCGTCCGCGTGCGCGAGAACGGCGAGGAAATCGCGCTGATGGACGGTGAGAATGTCGAGAAGGCCCGCCTGCTCGACCGTTTCGGCCGGGTCGTCCACAATTACTGGGGCCTGATGATCGCGCAGAAGCGCCTCACCTGGTTCACCGCCGGCTATGGCCAGATCTCGGACATCTTCCCCATCATCGTGGTGGCGCCGGCCTATTTCAGCGGGGCGATCCAGCTCGGCCAGCTCATGCAGACCGCCTCGGCGTTCGGCCGGGTGCAGGGGTCGTTCTCGTTCTTCATCAACGCCTACCAGACGCTGGCGGAGTGGCGCTCGGTGGTGGATCGTCTGGTCGGCTTCGAGCGTTCCGTCGCCCTGACGCAGGCCGAGGCGCTGTCCAGCGACTATCGCCGCGGCGAGACCCGCGACGGCACCGCGCTGTCGCTCGACGACACCGAGGTGCGCCTGCCGGACGGCTCGACCCTCGTCAGCGTCGATGGCGTCAAGGTGCGGCCCGGCGAGGCGGTGCTGCTGTCCGGGCCCTCCGGCACAGGCAAGTCGACCCTGATCCGCGCCATGTCCGGCATCTGGCCTTATGGCCGCGGCATGGTCTCGGTGGCGCCGGGGGCGAAGGTGCTGTCGCTGCCGCAGAAGCCCTATCTCCCCGTCGGCTCGCTGCGCGGGGCGCTGGCCTATCCCGAGCCGCTGGCCGACCACACCGACGACCAGCTCCGTCAGGTCCTCGCCGATGTCGGGCTCGGCGCCTTCGCCGGGCGGCTCGACGAGACGGCGCTGTGGTCCAACCTGATGTCGGGCGGCGAGCGCCAGCGCTTCGCGATCGGCCGCGCTTTGCTGATGAAGCCGGACGTGCTGCTGCTCGACGAGGCGACCTCGGCGCTGGACGAGCCGGCCGAGGCGGCGCTCTATCGGCTGATCCGGGAGAGGCTGCCGCACACCGCCATCGTCTCGGTCGGCCACCGGACAAGCCTGATCGGCTTCCACGACCGCCAGCTTCTGCTCACCCGAGCCGCCGGCGGCCCGGCCCAGCTCGCCGCGGCGGAATGAGGAGCAGACGGCGCGGCGCAGATCCCCGTCGGTCAGGTGGAAGCGCCTGATCGACGGCACGACGCGCGCGGTTCACACACCCGGAGGGGCTGGCCGGCTCGCCGCCTCCAGGGCGAAGGTGCGCTCCAGCAGCACCTCGTAGATCGGCCGGCCGCCGAGCGCGAGGAACACCATGTGCGCGAAGATCGCGGTGAGCATCACCGGGACCAGGATCGCATAGGCGCCCGTCAGCTCCATCACCAGCACCATGCCGACGAGCGGCGCGCCGATGGTGGCGGAGAACAGCCCGCCCATGCCGGCGATGGCCAGGGCCGGCAGGGTGCCGTCCGGCAGCGCCACCAGATGGCCGATCGCGGTGCCGTAGAGCAGGCCGAGCGTGGTGGCGAGCGCGAGAATCGGCGCGAAAATGCCGCCGGCCACGCCGGTCGCATAGCTCGCCATGGTCATGGCGAAGCGCAGCAGCACGATCATCGCCAGCACGCCGAGGGGACGCCCCTCCTTCGCGAGCTCGACCGCGAGCAGCTCGCCGCCCCGGGTCGCCTCCGGCAGCACGAACACCAGAACGCCGACCACGAGGCCGACCAATGTGGGGAAGATGTAGAAGGACGAGGCCAGCCCGAGCCGGCGCACATGGTCCAGAAACCAGATGAGCGTGCGGTTGAAGCCGACGCCAACCACCCCGAGCAGCAGGCCGAGCCCGATGAAGACGGGCAGGGTGGTCATCGCCATCTCCGGCACGGCGAGGAACATGAAGGGCGTATTGCCGGAGATCGACTCGGTAACCAGCGCGCTGGAGAGCGAGGCCAGGATCACCGCGATATAGGTGCGCGGGCTGTAGGGAAACTGCCGCCGCGTCTCCTCGATGACGAAGAGAATGGCGGCGAGCGGGGCGTTGAACGCCGCCGCAAGGCCAGCCGCGCCGCCGGCGGCGAGCAGGCCGCGCATGTCCTCGGCGTCCCAGCGCATCGCGTCGGAAAAGCCCTTGGCGACCGACGCGCCGAGATGGATCGTCGGCCCTTCGCGGCCCAACACCATGCCGGAGGACAAAGCGAGGATGCCGCCGAAGAACTTCACCGGCAGCACGCGCTTCCAGCGCACGATGCGCAGCCCCTCCATCGCGCCCTCGATCTCGGGCACGCCGGAGCCGGCGGCCTCGGGCGCGAAGCGGCGCACGAGATAGAGCGCCCCGACCGCCATCGCCGCCCCGACGCAGGCGCCGGCAAGGTAGAGCGCGGGGCCCTCCAGTCCCAGCCGATGCATCAGATAGGCCGGCCAGCCCTCGGAGAGACCCTCGACGCTCGCGTGAAAGGCGGAGCCGACGAGGCCGACCGCGGCGCCCATGAGCACCGCCACCAGATGATAGAAGCCGTTCCCCATGCCGGGCGGTGTCCTTCGGGCGCGCAAGAATGCGGGCGCATCGGTAGCACCGTGCGGCGAGGAGGCAAAGGCGGAGAGGGCATGGATCGGTGGCCGCGTGACGGTTCCGTGTCCTGATGGTCACGGATGACCCAGCGGAAGAGAAGGTGGCGGCGTCGTCCGGGCAGGATGCGGAATCCTATGGCAGTGCCTGCCTGACGCCGCCATTTCGCCCGTCGTCTCCCGCGGTCCCGCCTTTCGTCCGCATCCCGGCCGCAGCGAAGCGTGGAGCCGGGACCAGGGACGGCCGGGATCGCCGGCGCGACGGGCCGGCCTTTGGGGCACCGGTTCGATCCCGGCTCTGCGGCTACGTCTCCGGGCGGGATGACGCCTTGCGCATGAGCGCCCGTCATCACAACGCCCGATCCCGCGCCCTCTCACGGCAATGCGGGCGCGTAGGTCGAAACCGGTTCCACCGTGTCGATCAGCCCATGCTCCTTCATGAACACGCCGAACCGGGCGTAGCGCTCGGCGTCCAGCGCCCCCGGCGTATGGGCGAAGCGGCGCAGCGTGTCGGTCCAGGCGGTGCGGTTCAACTCGTCGTCGAGCTTGGGGTTGGCCTTCACGAACACCTGCCACGCCTCGTCGGGGTGGTTGAGGATGTAGATGGTCGCCTGCTCCACCGCGGAGAGGAACTTTTTCAGTCGCGGATCGGCGACGAGATCGCGGCGCGTGAGGTAGATCAGCTCGTCGAACACCGGCACGCCGTGCTCCTCCGGGAAGAAGGCACGGCCCTCCTTGCCCTCGATCTTCATCTGGGTGAGCTCGAAATTGCGATAGGCGCCGATCACCGCGTCCACCTTGCCGGCGATGAGGGAGGGCGAGAGGGCGAAATTGACGTTGACCTTGGTGACGTCGGACGGCTTCAGCCCGGCATCGGCCAGCATCGCGTCGAGCAGCGCGTCCTCGAGGCCCGCCACCGAATAGCCGACGGTCCTGCCCTTGAGGTCGGCGAGCGAGCGGATCGGCCCGTCCTTCAGCACCGCGACGGCGGTGAGGGGGGTGGAGACGAGCGTCCCGAACCGCACCAGCGGCAGGCCCTCCTTCACCGCGAGATAGAGATTCGGCTGGTAGCCGACCGCGATCTCCGCCTGCCCGGCGGCGACGAGGCGCGGCGGCGCGGCGGGATCGGCCGGCGCGATGAGGTCGACATCGAGGCCCGCGGCTTCGAAATAGCCCTTCTCCTTGGCGATCACGAGCGGGGCATGGTCGGGGTTGACGTACCAGTCGAGCAGCACGGTGAGCTTTTCGGCGGCCTGCGCCGGCACCGCGGCGAGAACCAGCGGGAGGGCGAGGGTGCCGGCCAGCGCGGCGGCACAGGTTCGGCGCATCAAGGACTTCAGCATGTGGATCTCCTGTTTGGGGAGACCCGGAGCACGAGCTTATGGGGGATCTTCGGGCACAGGCTGCCCGATGTGGCGCCCCGCCCTTGCTCCGTCCCTTCGCCGGCATGACCCGGATCAGGTTCAAAGGGTCTGGCGGAACCGCCATCTCAGCCTCTTGCGAGACACCCCTCGGACGAGCGGACGCTAGCAGAGCCGGCGGGCGCGGGCAATGCAGGGAAGAGGCCGCCTCAGCGCAGCGGGCCGGTGGCCATGAGGGAGACGTGCTGGCCGAACACCTCGATCGGCCGGCCCGTGGCCTTGGCGGCGTACATCAGGCTGTCGGCGAGGTGCAGCAGGCTCTCTCCATCGGCCGGGCGCGTGGCAACCGCGACGCCGACCGCTGCGCCGATGGGCAGTGCATGCCCTTCGATGCGGATGTCGCGGCAGATGTCCTGCGCGAGCGGGCGGAAGCGCGCGGCCGGGTCGGCCGGCGGCGCCTCGGCCGGCAGGTCGAACAGCACGCCGAATTCATCGCCGCCGAGCCGGGCCACGAAATCGCCGGAACGCATGCTGGTCCGCAGCCGGTCGGCCACCACGCGCAGCAGCGCATCGCCCATGCGGTGGCCGTAGCGGTCATTGATGGTCTTGAAGCCGTTGAGGTCGAGGAAGGCGAGGCCAAGGGCGCCCTCGGTCCGCTCGGGCGCAGTCATGGCGCCGAGCCGGCTGTCGAAGGCGGCGCGGTTCGGCAGGCCGGTCATCACATCGGTGAAGGCGGCTTCCAGGATGCTGCGCTCGAACGCCTTGCGCTCGGAATTGTCGATGATGATCTCGATATCGACCGGTTCGCCATTGATGACGCGCCGCTGGGTCGAGATGAGGGTGGGCACGATCCGGCCGGAGGCGTGGAGCAGGTCGACCTCCTCGAGCTGGAAATGGCCGGCCGTCTCCAGCATGTGCCGCCGGCGCAGACGATTGGGGTCGTCGAGCGCGCGGACCGTGTCGAGGACGAGCGGCTGGCCGGCAATCTCCTCCCAGCCCTTGCCGATGAGCTGGAGATAGGCCGGGTTCACCATCACGTAACGGGACACATATTCGCAGGTCGCGATGCAGATGGCGACAGGCGAGCGCTCGAACACATCGACCAGAGCCTCGTAGATCACCTCGCGCGACGTCATGGTTCCTCACCGGAAAGGCAAGCCTACAGGTCGGCCGTGGATGATCTTTGGCGCCACTCCCGCGCGATGAAGCAAAGCACGATGCGTGCCGGTCTTCACCCAGCGTTTCCGGTTTCCGGCGCCCAGGGCAGCATCCGGGTGAGAAGGCGGTCGATCAGAGCGAACAGCACCAGCGCGACCGCCAGCAGGATGGCAAGCGCGGCGAAGACCATGTCGGTCTGCATCCGCGCATTGGAATAGATCATCAGGTAGCCGAGCCCGGCGGAAGAGCCCACCCATTCGCCGACGACCGCGCCGATCGGCGCCGCCGCGGTCGCGACCCTGAGGCCCGAGGCGAGCGCGGGCAGCGCCGCGGGGATGCGGATATGACGCAGCAGCGCCATCCGCCCGGCGCCGTGCAGCCGGGCGAGATCCACGAGCCCCTGGTCGGCCCGCGCCAGCCCGTCATGGAAGGCCGAGGCGACGGGGAAGAAGATGATGAGGCTCGCCATCACGATCTTCGAGGCGAGTCCGAAGCCGAACCAGATGACGAGAAGCGGCGCGATGGCGAAGACGGGCAGCGCCTGCGCCACCAGCAGAACCGGGCGCAGCGCCCGCAGCGCCAGCGGGGAGAAGGCCATCATCAGCGCGCAGGCGATGCCGAGCAGGGCCCCGCACAGCAGGCCGAGCACCATCTCGCCCAGAGTGATCGCGGCGTTGGCGGCGAGAATCGCCCGGTTGTCCACGAGCGCCCGCCCGATGCGCAGCGGTCCCGGCAGGATATAGGCGGGGATGCCGATGAGCCGCACCGCCGCTTCCCACAGGCCGAGCAGGACGAGGGTGACGAGAAGCGGGCGAAGGATGGCCAAGGCGGTCTCCGGCTGCGGTGGCGCGCTGCGTGCCTGCTCCTTACCCCAGCGCGCGGGCGCGGGCGAGCGGGCGGGGCGCGGGGCAGCGCTGCCAAGGTCGCGCTTGACCGAGCGCAAGGCCGGTTTCACCTTTCCGGCCTAAAGATTGCGCAAGACGCAAGCGGGAGGATGGCAATGATGATCCGTGACGTTCTGGTAAACCTCAAGATGGGCGAAGGACCCGATGTCGCCACCGATTTCGCCGTCTCGCTTGCTGCCGAACTCGACGCCCACCTCACCGGCGTCGCCGTCACCTACGCGATCAGCATTCCCCCGGTCTATACCGAGGCCTTCTCGACCGAGTTCATCGACGTGCAGCGGCAGGAGAGCCAGAAGCTCGCCGACGCGGCCGTCATGCGCTTCACCGAGGCGGCCCGGTCCATGGGGCTGACCGGCGAGGTCCGGCAGATCGACGGTTCGCTGGGCGGTGCGGCGGAAGAGGTGGGCGTGATGGCCCGGCTCTACGACCTTACCGTGGTCGGCCAGCCCGATCGCGACCAGATCGGCTCCGACGAGGTGGTGACCGAGGCCGTGCTGTTCGATTCGGGCCGCCCGGTGCTGCTGGTGCCGCGCAACCAGCAGAAGCCCTTCTCGGCCCGCCGCATTATGGTGGCATGGGATGGCGGGCGCACCGCGGCGCGCGCGGTGGCGGAGGCGCGCCCCTTCCTGCCGCAGGCGAGCTTCGTCGAGGCGGTGGTGGTGCAGGCGCGCAGCAAGGCGGACGAAGTGCCCGGCGCCGATCTCGCCCGCCACCTCGCCCGCCACGACAAGCATGTGGAACTGCGCCGTCTGGCGCCTGAGGGCAGTGAGAGCGTCGCCGACTGCATCCTGAAGGAAGCGGTCGCCCGCGAGATCGACCTCATCGTGATGGGGGGCTACGGCCATTCGCGGCTGCGGGAATTCGTGCTGGGCGGGGTGACCCGCGACATGCTCGACAAGGCCACCATTCCGGTGCTGTTCTCGCACTGAGCGGGGCTGCACGGGCGAGGGCTTTTCCACCGTCGCGCATTGCTGTTGGCAGTGTGCGACGGGGCGCTTGCAAAGCGCGGGCGAGGCAAGTAGGTTCCGCGCCGCATCGCACATGCAGCTGTAGCTCAGTTGGTTAGAGCGCCGGTCTGTGGAACCGGAGGTCGGTGGTTCGAGCCCACCCAGCTGTACCACGCAATTTTTCTGTATATATCCGCATCTTGTCGAGGCCTCACGGGACATTGCCGGTGAGGAAAGCCTGATGCGTGACGGGAATGTATTCGTCTAGGAACGGCGGGTCTTTCCCTCCGCGCCGCGCGATGTTCGGCCGACTTTTCGCCTCCTGCTCGGCTGACGGCTTGCAATTCTGGTACATGGTGTGTAGGGTTTCGCCCATCGATCTTGCACGTTGAACTTTGTGCAGCGCGCCTTGCGCGCCCCAGCGAAATTCCTCTCAAATCGATGACAAACCAGCGCTCGCCTATAGGTGGGCGGCCGCATTTCTACGTCGACGTAAAGGATATCGTCATGGCGACGGGTACTGTTAAGTGGTTCAACGGCCAGAAGGGCTATGGTTTCATTCAGCCGGATAACGGCGGCCCGGATGTGTTCGTGCACATCTCTGCTGTCGAGCGCGCTGGCATGACCAGCCTCAATGACGGTCAGAAGATCTCCTACGAGATCGAGACGGACCGCCGTTCGGGCAAGTCCTCGGCCGGCAACCTGCAGGCTGCGTGATTGCTGCGCCGGCCGGCCCGGAAATCCGGGCGGGCTGATGTGCCGAGATAAAAAGGCCGGGGCAACCCGGCCTTTTTTGCGTCTCGACGGTCGCATGCTGGGGTGCGGCAGATTGGTCCGGCCCCGACGGCCGCTCACAGCCGCGGCAGCGTGCCTGGAGCGGCGAGGACGTCCGGATTTTCCGATATGACCAAGCGTAAGACACCTGTCGTCGAGCGATGGATTCGTCTTTTGCCTGCAATGGATGACGCTCTCTTCGTTATTTGTTGAAAATGACAAGCTCATTCATTGTGTCGTCTACAATCTGGAATCGTTCTTTTTAAAGAAATTCAGTATGCGTCAATTCGGCGCTCATTTTTTTCCAAAAGTTCCTGATCCTCGATTATGGATCAAATGTTACTCACCCTCTCGTCATCTGCATGGGCTGACCCCGTGCGTTCCGGGCCTGTTTCCGGACAAGATCCAAAGACGATGGAGGACGTTCATGTCGAGGCTTTTCGCCATCAGCGCGTGTTTCGCGCTCGCTTTCACCGCTTCCGCCGGCGCGGCGGAGATCGAGGTGAAGATGCTCAACCAGACCCCCTCGGGCGGTCGCATGGTGTTCGAGCCGAACTTCATCAAGGCCAATCCCGGCGATACCATCCATTTCGTCGCCACCGATCCCAGCCACAATGCCGAGAGCATCGAGGGCATGATCCCGGAAGGCGCGACCCCGTGGAAGGGTGAGTTCAGCAAGGACGTCACCGTCACGGTGGACAAGGCAGGCGTCTATGGCGTGCGCTGCATGCCCCATGCCGGCATGGGCATGGTCGCCCTCATCGTGGTCGGCACCGACTGGCCGAATCTCGATGAGGCCAAGAAGGTGAAGAACCCCGGCGGCGCCAAGAAACGCTTCGACGCGCTGTTCAAGCAGGCCGAGGATATGAAGGCCGGCGCGCAGTAGACGCCGCGGCATGGCATCCGCGCAGCATGATGCGCGGGGGTGGCCGGGTGGCGGGGGCTGGGGGCTCGATACCGCCATCCGGCCGCCGATGATGCCTCGGTGGAGCGCAGGCCGCGTCCGCGCGTTGCAAGGGGACGAAATCGAGCTGGCCGATCCACGCTTTCGGTATCCTGAGGGGTGGAAGAGCTGCCGCAGCGTCCTAGATTGAAGGCGTAGGACAGTTCCCGGCTCCACGGCCCGGAATACGTGGGAGGCACTATGAAACAGCTTTTCGCCGCCATTCTGATCGCCGGCATCTCCGCGCCGGCGGTTGCGGCCCCCTTCATGCCGGTAACTCCAGCCGCGCCGGCCTCGGTCACGCTGGTGCAGTGGCCGCCACCGCCCGGCGGCCCGGGTGGTCCCGGCGGCCCGCCGCCCCGCGGTCCGGGTGGTGGCCCCGGCTATCGTCCGCCTCCGCCGGGTGGTCCGGGCGGCGGGCCCGGCTATCGTCCGCCGCCGCCCCGCGGCGGTCCCGGTTATTATCGCGGGGGCTATTACCGCCACGACGACGGTGCCGCCGTGGCGGCCGGCGTGATCGGCGGGCTGCTGCTCGGCGGCATGGCGGCCTCCGCCGCCGCCAACCAGAACCGCGCGGCGTGGAACAATCATGTCGCCTGGTGCTCGCAGACCTATCGGTCCTATCGCGCGTCGGACAACAGCTTCCAGCCCTATGGCGGACCGCGCCAGCAATGCGTCTCACCCTACTGATCGGGTGAACGGCCGGGATGCGGGCACGGCCTGCGCATCCCGGCCCATTTTCCCGTGCGGGCTCAGTCCCGACGGAACACCACGCTGGCCAGCCAGCCGACCGCCAGCGCGCCCAGCGCGGCGACAAAACCGTACAGCACCGCATGTTCACGGGCGGCCGTGGCGACCGCCTGCTCGAAATCGACCTTGGCGATGTGCAGCGGCACGCTCTGCTGCGAGATGAGCTGGCCGTCCGCGAACACCTTCGCCACCACCTGATAGTCGCCGACCGGTGCCCGGCCCGGAATCGGTATCGACGCCCGGAACACATAGGGAGCGATGAACTCGACGCCGGCCGTGCGCTCGAAATAGAGCCCTTCCGCTTTCTTCACCCGCAGGAAGGCCTGGCGGAAGGGATCGCTGGCGATCACGTCGGCATAGTCGGTGCCGACGCGCTGGAGCAAGTGATTATGGGCGAAGCCCGCCTGCTCCTGCCGCAATATGTCCGGCGCCGCGATCGCCTCCGGTGGCCGGTTGCTGAGCACGGCGAGATAGGAGGGCGCGGCGACGAAGGCGCGGCTGTCGACATTCATCCAGAGCCCCAGCCGGCGCTCCTTGCGCCAGGTGGTGAAACTCTGATTCGGCCCGCGCACGGTGACGATGACGTCATAGGCCGGCTCCGCGGCATCCGGGGTCGCGGCGTCGCCGCGCCCGATCACCCCGAACAGCGCCACATCCTCGCCGGAAAAGCTGGAGCTGATCGTCACCCGATCCTTCGAGAGCGACAGCACCACCTCTTTCGCCCGTGCCGGCAGCACGGCGACGGCGAGGAGCAGCGCCGCGAGCAGGACCGCGCGGCTCGTCACCGGCCGCTCCCGTCGATGGTGACGGCGTAGAGCTCCGTCGGCCGCACCACCTGGTCGACGGCGACGCGGATGCCGACCGAGAGCACCAGAAGACCCAGCAGCAGGCGCAGGTTTTCCGCCTTCATCGATTGCCCGGCCCGTACCCCGAACTGCGCGCCGATGGTGCCGCCTACCATGAGGATGAGGCCGAGCACGGCGTCGACCGTCTGGTTCAGCACCGCATGCATCAGGATGGCCGCGACCATGGTGCACAGCGTCAGCAGCAGCGAGGTGCCGACCGAGGTGATGGTCGGCACGCGCAGCAGGTAGATGAGCGCCGGCACCAGGATGAAGCCGCCGCCAATGCCCATCAGCGCGCCGAGGAAGCCGATGGCGAAGCCGATGCCGACCACGGGGATCGCCGATACATAGATCCGCGAGCGGCGGAACCGCATCTTGAACGGCAGGCGCAGGAACCACGGATGGGCGCCCGGCCGACGCACCACAAGGGGCTGCCCGCGCCAGCGTCGCAGCAGCGCGCGCAGGCTCTCGCTGACCATCAGCGTGCCGATGGTGCCGAGCAGCGCGATGTAGGAAATGGCGATGAAGAGGTCGAGCTGGCCATAGGCGCGCAGCAGCCGGAAGGTGAGCACGCCGGCCAATGTTCCGGTGAGGCCGCCGGTGAGCAGCATGCCGCCGAGCTGATAGTCGACCTGCCCCTTGCGCGAATAGCTGAGCGTTCCCGACAGCGAGGAGGCCGCCATGTGAGTCGAGACGCTGGCCACCGCCACCGCGGGCGCGACGCCGAGGAAGATGAGCAGCGGCGTCATCAGGAACCCGCCGCCGACCCCGAACATGCCGGAGATGAAGCCGACCGCGATGCCGAGCGCGAGCACGGTGAAGATGTCCACGGGCAATTCGGCGATGGGCAGGTAGATCGTCACGCTGGGCGGTCCCGCAGGCGGAGCGCCATGCGGGCGCGCGCTTCCCTCCCATAGCAGGAATCGCGCGGGGGTGGACATGAGTGTTGCGACGCGATGGCGGAACCCGCGCGTCGTTCGGCAGTGCAAAATAAAAATGGGCCGATTATTGCGTCGATGTAGTATCCGGCTGGCACATGCCAGTCTTGGTCGTGCGTCTTGAATGATTTTAGGGGGTGGTCAAAAGTTTTTTCCAGATAGGTCATGCTGGCTGACTTAACCTGCCCGGTCGCCGTGCTAGCGTCCTCGCGTCTAACGGGCCCGTCCGAGGCCCGACCCCCTTGGGAGGAGGAATTTTCATGACCAATACACGGCGCCGCTGGCGGCCGGCAGCTTCGCTGCTGGCGTCGACCCTGCTCGTCTCCGCCGCGCTTCACGTCGCTCCTGCGGCCGCGCAGTCGCCCTCGACCGACAATCTGGAGAAACTGTCCAATTTCCAGTCCACCGGCGCATCGATGGATATGGAAACGGTTCCTCAGGCCCAATCCAAGATCGACGCCTTCAACAAGACGCTCGCCGGCATCAAATTGCCGGATGGTTTCAAGATCTCGCTCTACGCCATCGTGCCGGATGCACGCGAGATGGCGGTCGGGCCCAATGCCGGCGTGGTGTTCGTCGGCACCCGCAAGAACAGGATCTGGGCAGTGACCGATCGCGACAAGGACCGCGTCGCCGACGAGGTGAAGGTCTTTGCGCCCTCGATCCAGCTCAAGATTCCGCATGGGCTGTGCTTCTCGAAGGACGGGGTGCTCTATTCGGTGGAACAGAACCGGGTTCTCGTCTTCCCGGCCGCCGAATTCTTCTATGAGAGCCCGGATGTAGTGGCGCTCCAGCTTGTGAAGCAGGGCGACCTCATTCCGAAATCGGAGGAATCCTACAATCACACCGCCCGCGTCTGCCGCATCGGGCCGGACGACAGGCTCTACATCACGCTCGGCAACCCCTTCAACGTACCGCCGCCGGAGAAGCTCGACCTCTTCCGGAAGGTCGGCATGGCCGGCATCATCCGCATGGACCGCGACGGCAAGAACCGCGAGGTCTATGCCTGGGGTATCCGCAACTCGGTGGGCATGGATTTCAATCCGAAGGACAAGACCCTCTGGTTCACCGACAACCAGGTGGACGGCATGGGTGACGACATCCCGCCCGGCGAGCTGAACCGCGCCACCAAGATGGGGCAGAATTTCGGCTTCCCCTATTATGGCGGCGGCTCGGTGCGCACCGTGGAGTACAAGGATCAGACACCGCCGGCCGATGCGGTGAAGCCAGAGGTCGAGATGGCCGCCCATGCCGCCGATCTCGGCATGACCTTCTACAACGCCACCCAGTTCCCGGAAAAATATCGCGGCGGCATCTTCTCGGCGCAGCACGGCTCCTGGAACCGGACCAAGCCGGTCGGCGCGCGGGTGATGTTCACCTCGCTGAAGCCGGACGGGACCGCGGACAAGACGGAAGTCTTTGCCGAAGGCTGGTTGACGCCGAATGGCGAGTATCTGGGGCGCCCGGCCTCGGTGGCCGTGCTGAATGACGGTTCGCTGCTGGTGTCCGACGACACCGCCGGCGCGATCTACCGCATCTCCTACGGCAAGAACTGAGGTTCGCCGTCCACTCCTCTCCTCACGGCGGGTCGCGCGTCCCGCCGTGAGGATCTCTGCCGGGATGAAGACCATGTCACGACTGTCAGTGCTCACCGCCATCCTGTTCGCGGTCAGCCTCTCGACGGGCGTCGCCCATGCGGGCGATGCCGCCGCCGGCAAGGCCAAGGTGTCGGCCCAATGCGCCGTCTGCCACGGCAGTGACGGCCTCTCCAAGCTGCCGGAAGCCCCCAACCTCGCGGGTCAGGTCGAGCCCTATCTGGTGAAGGCGCTGGAGGATTTCCGCTCGGGCGCCCGCAAGAACGAGATGATGAGCGTCATCGCCGAACAACTGAGCGACGACGACATCGCCAACATCGCCGCCTATTTCAGCGGCATCTCGATCACGGTCGCGCCGCCTCAGTGATGAGCGCGCGAATCACGGCCTCGAGCCCACGCCGCATGTCGGCGATCCCCGCGCCCGGCCGTGGGCGCGGGATATGCACGAAAACGGCGGTTCGCTCGCGTTCACGTGCCCAGCGGTAGCCCCGCCAGGCGAGCGCATTGCAGATATAGCCACCGGCATCGACTGAAAGCCGGGCCGGCAGTCCGGCCTCGCGCAACGCTTTCACCAGCGGGCCGAGCCGTGCGGGAGCGGGAACCAGAGCCGGCGCGCCTGTCTGAATGGCGCGTTGCGGACGCCGGCCGGCGGCGTCGGGAAAGGCGCGGCTCGCCTTGCGGCCGAACCGTTCGGGCGTCAGCGCACGGCGCCGGCCGGCGAGGCCGATCATGAGCAGGATGTCCGGGTCGCGTGCGGCAAGCTCGGCGGGCAGGGCGTCGGCCCGGACCCAGAGTGTCGGCAGGACGAGGGCGTCGACCGCAAGCCCGATCCCCGCGAGCCGGCGCGAACGGGCGAGCTGAAGCGCCAGAGCGCCGCTGGGATTGACCGGCGCGCCGGGAAAGGGACCAAAGCCGGTGACGAGCACGCGCCGCCGGCCCATCCGCGTCTCAGGCTTTCGGGCTGTTGAGCGCGGTTTTCAGCGCGTCGGCCAGCTCGTCGAGCTGGAACGGCTTGCGCACCCGCGGATAGCCCAGCCATTCGGGTGGAATGGAGCCGTCATCATAGCCGGTGGAAAACACGAAGGGCGCGCCATGGTTGCGCAGCACGTCGGCCACGGCATAGCTGCGCGTGCCGCCCAGATTGACGTCCAGCACGGCGACGTCGATCTCGGAATGGTTCGAGGCGACGAAGTCCATGGCGGCCTTGAGCTGGGTGTGCGAGGCCACGACGATGGCGCCGAGTTCCTCGACCATCGCCTCGATCATCATGGAAACGAGGGATTCGTCCTCGAGAATGAAGATTCGGCTCCCCTCAAGGGAACGCTCGGGTGCTGACATCGGTGCAGAATTTCTCGCGCAACGGTTTGTTGATGTGGTGGTAAAACCACCCCGGCAACAGAGTTAGCGGTATTTGCGTTCCCTGACCCTGTCTTTTGATATAGCGCGGTTACCTCCGCGATCACGCCTCCGGGTTCACAATCCCATCAATCGGGAGATGCGCTCCGCCGCCGCGGCAGGTGTCAGGCGGCCGCCGCCGACCTCGGCCTCCAGGCCCCGCAACTCAGCCCGGACAGCGGGGTCGCCGGAGAGGCGGGCGCGCAGCCTCTCCTCGACCAGCGCCCACATCCACTTGACCTGCTGATGCGTGCGCTTTTCGGTCAGCGCGCCGCTCGCCTCGCTCTCGGCGCGATGGCGCAGGATCGCCGCCCACAGCTCCGGCAGGCCCTCGCCGGTAAGTCCGGAGCAGGTGAGCACACGCATCGACGCGCCAGCCTCATGCCCCAGCACATGCAGCGCGCCAGCATATTCGGAGGCGGCCGCCAGCGCCCGCGGACGATTGTCGCCGTCGGCCTTGTTCACCGCGATCAGGTCGGCGATCTCGATGATGCCCTTCTTGATGCCCTGAAGCTCGTCGCCCGCGCCGGGTAGCATCAGCACCAGGAAGGTGTCGGTCATGTCCGCCACCGCCGTCTCCGACTGGCCGACGCCCACCGTCTCGACCAGCACCACGTCGAAGCCGAAGGCCTCGCAGAGCAGCAGCGTCTCGCGCGTGCGCGCTGCCACCCCGCCCAGCGTGCCGGAGGAGGGGGAGGGGCGCACGAAGGCGCGCGGATCGGCGGCGAGGCGTGCCATGCGGGTCTTGTCGCCGAGGATCGAGCCGCCGGTACGGCTGGAGGAGGGATCGACCGCCAGCACCGCGACGCGGTGACCCTGTTCCAGAAGATGCAGGCCCAGCGCGTCGATGGTGGTGGACTTGCCCACCCCCGGCACGCCGGTGATGCCGACGCGTACGGCGCGGCCGGTCTGCGGCAGCAACAGGCCGATCAGCCGCTCGGCCTCGCGCCGGTGATCCGGCCGGCGCGATTCCACGAGCGTGATCGCCCGCGCCAGCGCGCCGCGCTGCCCCGCCCGGATGCCGGCGGCGAGAGCCTCGGCATCAGGCAGCGTGCGGCGAGGCGGAGCATCTTGCGGGTTCATTCAGCCTCGATGCGCGAAAGCCCAGTAGAGCTCGCGCGCCTTCTGCGCCACCGGCCCGGGCTGAAGGACACGTTCCTCCACGCGCGTGACCGGGCTGACCTTGGAGTAGTTGCCGGTCGAGAACACCTCATCCGCCGCGCGGAAATCCTCCCACGAGAGCAGGGTTTCCTCGACGCTCACCCCCGCCTCGCGCAGCAGCGCGATCACGCGGGCGCGCGTCACGCCGGCGAGGTAGCAGCCATTCGGCGCGGCGGTCTTCACCACGCCGTCCTTCACCAGGAACAGGTTGGCGGTGGCGAGCTCGACGACGTTGCCGAGCATGTCGCGCATCGCCGCGTTGTCGAAGCCGCGCCGCGCGGCCTCCACGAGCGCCCGGCTGCCATTGGGATAGAGGCTGCCGGTCTTCGCCTCGGTCGTGGCGCATTCCGGCGTCGGACGGCGATAGGGCGAGAGGGTGATGGAGAAGCCCTTCGGCGGGGGCAGCGGCGCCTCGTAGAGGCACAGGCACCAGCGGGTGGAGGCGGGGTCGGCTTCAACCGTGTGCGGCCCTCCCGCCTCGGCCCAGTACATCGGCCGGATGTAGAGCGCCGTGCCGGGAGCGAAGCGCTTCATCCCTTCCGCCGTCAGCGCCATCCACTGCTCGACCGGCACTTTCGGATCGAGCCCCAGCGCCAGCGCCGAGCGGTTCACCCGCGCGCAATGGAGGTCGAGGTCGGGCGTCACCCCCTCGAAGGCGCGGGCGCCGTCGAACACCGAGGTGCCGAGCCACGCGGCATGGCTGCGCACGCCCATGATCGGCAGGTTGCCCTCGTGCCAGGCGCCGTCGAAGAAGGTCCAGGTCTGGGTGAAATCGGCCATGTCGGGTTCAATCCATCGGCTCAGTTCGCCAGCGCATGGAGGATGCGGGCCCAGCTGCGGATGCCCTTGTGGAACGAGGTGAGGTCGTATTTCTCGTTAGGCGAATGGATGCGGTCGTCGTCGAGCGAGAAGCCGACCAGCAGGCTATCCTGACCGAGCTGCTTCTTGAAATGGCCGACGATCGGGATCGAGCCGCCCGCGCCGATGGTAAAGGGCGCCTTGCCCCACTCATCCGCCAGAGCCTGCGCCGCCTTGCCGAGGTCCGGGCTGTCATGGGACACCGCGACCGCGCGCGAGCCCTCGCCGCCCCGGAACTCGACCCGGCAATCGGCAGGGATGCGGGCCTTGATGAAGGCGCGCACCACGTCGCGCACATGCAGCGGGTCCTGGTCCGCCACGAGGCGGCAGGAGATCTTGGCGGTGGCGATGGAGGGGATCACGGTCTTGGAGCCAGCGCCGGTGTAGCCGCCCCACATGCCGTTGACCTCGAAGGTCGGGCGCGAGGACACCAGCTCGATCAACATGCGGTCCTTCTCGCCCGAGGGAACGGAGAGGCCGATGGGGCCGAGGAAGTTCTCGGCCGTCATGCCGAGGCCGGCCCATTGCTGCTTCACCTCGTCCGGCGTCTCGCGGACATTGTCATAGAAGCCGGGAATGGTGACGCGACCGTCGGCGTCATGCACGTCGGCGATGATCTTGGCGATGACATGCAGCGGGTTCTGCGCCGCGCCGCCGTAATAGCCGGAATGCAGGTCGCGGTCGGCACAATGGACCACGATTTCCTCATGCATCAACCCGCGCAGCGAGACGGTAATGGCCGGTGTCTCGCGATCCCACATGCCGGTGTCGCAGACGAGGGCGAGGTCGGCGGCGAGCGCCTCCCTGTTGGCGGCGACGAAGGGCGGCAGGTTCAGCGAGCCGCTCTCCTCCTCGCCCTCCAGCATCAGCGTGACCTCCACGGGCAGCGCGCCGGCGACCTTCTTCCAGGCGCGGCAGGCCTCGATGAAGGTCATGATCTGCCCCTTGTCGTCCGCCGAGCCGCGGGCAACGATCCGCTTGCGGCCATCCTCGGCGGTCACGAGCTGCGCCTCGAAGGGCGGGGTGTTCCACAGCTCCAGCGGATCGACCGGCTGCACGTCGTAATGGCCGTAGAACATCACGCGGCGCGGGGCCCCGCCTTCGCTGCGGGCGGTGACGACGGGGTGGCCGGGTGTTTCGTTGAGCTTGGCAGTGAAGCCGAGCCCTTCCAGATCCTCCACCAGCCATTGGCCGGCGCGGCGGCATTCCGCCTTGTAGGCCGGATCGGTGGAGATGGAGGGGATGGCGAGCAGGGCGAACAGCCGTTCGAGGCTCGCATCGAGATCGGCATCCACGGTCGCGAGCACGCGATCGAGATCGGCTTTTGTGTCGGCCATCGGAAGGGTCCTGATTCAAACGAAGGCAGCGGGGGCGCCGCTGCGGATGAGGGTTCAGCCGCGGCTGCGGCCGCCGAGCACGTTGCGCAGGATCGCGCGCGTCACCTGGCTGGTGACCTGGCGCGTCACCTGGCGGGCGACCTGTTCGCCGACGCTCATGCCGCCGCGCGGGCCGCGCTTGAAGACGCCGCCGAGCACGCCGTCGAGCCAGCCGCCACCGCCGCCGGCGTCGGCCTCCACAGGCTTGGTCTGGGGTGCTTGGGCAGGCGCGGTGTCCTCCACCTTCTTCGCCAGCATCTCATAGGCGGACTCGCGGTCCACGACCTGGGCATATTTCGCCTTGAGCGGGCTGCGGTCGATGGAGGCGGCGCGCAGCTCCGGCGCCACCGGGCCGACCTTCGCCGTAGGCGGCAATATGAGGGTGCGTTCCACCATGGCGGGCGTTCCGTTGCCCTCCAGCATGGAGACGAGCGCCTCGCCCTTGCCGAGCTCGGTGATGACGCGGGCGACGTCGAGAGCCGGATTGGGGCGGAAGGTGTCGGCCGCCGACTTCACCGCTTTCTGGTCGCGCGGCGTGAAAGCGCGCAACGCGTGCTGCACCCGGTTGCCGAGCTGGGCCAGCACGGTATCGGGCACGTCGAGCGGGTTCTGCGTGACGAAATAGACGCCGACACCCTTGGAGCGGATCAGCCGCACCACCTGCTCGATCTTCTGCAGCAGCGCCTTGGAAGCCTCGTCGAACAGCAGGTGGGCCTCGTCGAAGAAGAACACCAGCCTAGGCTTCTCCGGGTCGCCGACCTCCGGCAGCGCCTCGAACAGTTCCGAGAGCAGCCACAACAGGAAGGAGGAATAGAGCCGCGGCGCCTGCATCAGCTTGTCAGCGGCGAGCAGGTTGATGGTGCCGTAGCCGGAGCGGCGATCCACCTGCATCAGGTCGGCGATGGCCAGCGCCGTCTCGCCGAAGAACTGGTCCGCGCCCTGGTTCTCCAGCACGAGAAGCTGGCGCTGGATGGTGCCCACCGTGGCCGAGGAGACGTTGCCATAGGTCTTGGTCAGTTCGGCGGCATGCTCGGCGATGAAGGCGAGCATGGCCCGCAGATCCTTCAGGTCGAGCAGAGGCAGACCCCGTTCGTCCGCCACCCGGAAGGCGACGTTCAGCACGCCTTCCTGCACGTCGTTGAGGTCCATGATGCGGGCGAGCATCAGCGGACCCATATCGGTCACGGTCGCCCGCACCGGATGGCCCTGCTCGCCGAACAGATCCCAGAACTCCACCGGGAACTCGTCGGGCTGATAGTCCGCGCCGACCTCGGCGTAGCGCTTCACGATCCAGTCCTGCCCCTCGCCGGGGGAGGCGACGCCGGAGAGGTCGCCCTTGATGTCGGAGGCGAAGACCGGGACGCCGGCGCGCGAGAAGCCTTCCGCGAGAGTCTGCAGCGTCACCGTCTTTCCGGTGCCTGTGGCGCCGGTCACAAGGCCGTGCCGGTTGGCGAGCTTGAGGGTCAGCCGTTCGAGCGCGATGACCTTGTCGGCCGTGTCGACCGCGGCGCCGACCAGAATGGTGCCGGGAACCTCGGCCGCTGCGTTCGGCGTGCCGCCGGTCTGTGCGCTCATGGGTGGTCCTCCCGCCTCATTGTCCGGTGCATCTATAGAGCGCAGCCGCGTGGGGTTCGGCAAGCGGCACGCACGATGCTCCCCCGAAAGCGCCTTCGGGATGGCGTTGTCCTTCGCGCTGTTGCCCCTCGTCGCTCTTGCCTTCGCGACCCAGCCGCGCAATTTGGGGGCGTGACGAGAAAGGCCCGACCGGATGTCCCTGCCGACCGATGAGACCACCCGCACGCGCGGGGGCTTTGCCCCGCCTCAGCAGCCCCGCATGGATGCGCGCGGCCGCACGCTCGCCTATGACGCGCGTACCCTCATCATGGGCATCCTCAATGTGACGCCGGATTCTTTCTCCGACGGCGGGCGCAGCTTCGCCCTCGCCGATGCGGTGGCCAATGCCCGCCGGCTGGTGGAGGAGGGTGCCGACATCCTCGACATCGGCGGCGAATCGACGAGACCCGGCCACACCCCGGTGCCGGCGGAGGAGGAGATCGCCCGCGTGGTGCCGGCGATCGAGGCTGTGCGGGCGGCGCTCGATGTGCCGATCTCGATCGACACCCAGAAGGCGCGCGTCGCGCAGGCGGCGCTGGAGGCCGGCGCCCACATCGTCAACGACATATGGGGCCTGCTCGGCGACCCCGACATGGCCCGCGTCGCCGCCGGATATGAGGCGGGCGTCGTCGCCATGCACAACCGCAGCGAAGTGGACGGCGCGGTCGATATCGTCGCCGACATCACCGGCTTCTTCGAGCGTTCGCTGGAGACGGCCGCGCGCGCGGGGATACGGGCGGACCGTATCGCGCTCGATCCCGGCATCGGCTTCGGCAAGACCTTCGAGCAGAACCTGACCGCACTCGCCCATCTGCGCGACTTCTGCGCGCTCGGCTTCCCGGTGCTGCTCGGCACCTCGCGCAAGTCGCTGATCGGAAAGGTGATCGACGCGAAGCCGGCCGAACGGGTGCCCGGCACCATCGCCTCCAACGTGCTCGGCATCGCGGCGGGCTGTGCCATCATCCGGGTGCATGACGTGGCCGCCCATGTGCAGGCTGCGCGCGTGACGGAGGCGATCGTCCGTGCCGCCTGAATTCTTCATCCGCCGCCCGCGCGTCGTCGAGAAGCGCATCGCCTATCTGTGCCTCGGCTCCAATCTCGGCGACCGCGCCGGAACCATGGCGAAGGCCGTGGGGCTGATCGCGCGGATCGGGCTGAAGATCATTGCGCGATCCTCGCTCTATCAGACCCCGCCCTGGGGACCGGTGCCGCAGGGGCCCTATCTCAACATGGTGGTCGCGGTGGAGACCGAGCTTTCCGCCCGCGAATTGCTGCACATGCTGCTCGGCGTCGAGCATGCCTTCGGCCGCGACCGCACCAAGGAGGTGCGCTTCGGCCCCCGCACCATCGACATCGACATCCTGCTCTACGGCGATGACGTGGTCGCCGAGCCGGATCTCGAAATCCCGCATCCGCGCATGATGGAGCGGGCTTTCGCGCTTGTGCCGCTGGCCGAGATCGCGCCCGATCTCGTCATCGGCGGCGTGGCGGTGAAGGAGGCGCTGGCCCGGCTGGACCGCAGCGGCATCGAGCGGGTCGAACTGCCGTCTGACCCTGCGTAAGTGCGGACAAAAGGTAGCGAGTGTCAGAAAACCGTCATCAAGCATGAGGCTCATGCGGCATCGAACATGAGACGGGGTTGACCGCGTGGCGGATGGCAAGGACGGGCTGGTGACGGCGTGGGCCTTCGACGGGGCGGGCGCGGCGCGGCGCATCGGCTGGCCGGAGATCCGCGCGTCGCATCTGCCGGGCATCGCCTTCACCTGGGTGCATCTGCGGCTGATCCCGCACGGCCACCAGCCCTGGCTGGTCGAGGAAAGCGGCATCGACCCCCGCGTCATAGACAGCCTGATCGCCGATGAGACCCGACCACGCTGCGCGCTTTATGAGAGCGGGGCGTTCCTCAATCTGCGCGGCATCAACCTGCTGCCCTATTCGCTGCCGGACGAGATGCACTCGCTGCGCATCTGGGTCGAGCCGAACCGCATCGTCTCCATCCACAAGCGCCCGCTCTCCGCCGTGGCGGACCTCGACGACGCCTTTGCCCGCGGCCGCGCGCCGCGCACGCCGGGCGAGTTCGTCGCCGATACCTCGATGCGCCTCGTCGAGCGCATGGACACCGTGGTCAACACACTTGCCGAGCAGGCCGATGAGCTGGAGGAGCTTGCGATCAGCGAGCATCTCTCCAGCCTCAGCCCGAAGGTGAGCGAGGTGCGGCGCATCGCCATCATCCTGCGCCGCTACATCGCCCCGCAGCGCGAGGCGTTGAACCATTTCTCGCTTGAGGATGCCGACTGGCTGGCCTCCCGCGACCGTCACCGTTTGCGCGAGGCGGCCGACCGGGTGACACGCTTCGCCGAGGAGCTCGATTCGATCCGCGACCGGGCCGCGGTCATCTACGACCAGCTCGTGGAGCGCCGTGCCGAGCAGATGAACCGCTCCATGCTGCTGCTCGCGGTGGTGACGGCGGTGTTCGCGCCGCTGACGCTGATCACCGGGCTGCTCGGCATGAATGTCGGCGGCATCCCGGAGGCGACGGATCCGACGGGTTTCTGGGGCATCACTGCCTTCGTCATCGCGCTCGGCGTCGCGCTCACCCTGCTGATCCGCTGGCTTCGCGTGGTGTGATAAACTGCCCGCCGGCGGTGACCGAGGTGCGCTGGATGCGAAGCGGGACGGGACTGCGGTCGCGATGGGCGCTGGTCGGGCTCTTCATGGGCCTGGCGCTGGCGTCCCGGGCTGAAGCCTATGAGTTCACCGGCGCCTTTCCCGGCGGGGATTGCCGCGCCATGGCAGCATCCGGGTCGCCGGGCGCGCTCTGGTACGGCCATTTCACCGGCCGGCGGCAGAGCCCGTGGAATCTCGACTTCATTGAGGGAAAGACGGTCGAAGGGTGCTTCCGCACGCGGGCTGAGTGCGACAACTGGCTCTACCAGTGGCGCTCGACCTACCAGCTCGACTTCTGGAACGACTATTGCGCGAAGGGCTGGCCACCGCAGCCGCGCCCCTTCCGGCCGCGCTGAGGGCGAGGGCAGGATGCGGCGCCGCGCGAGGCGGCGCCGCACATCGCGTCACGCGGCCTTGCTGTACAGCTCGGCGACATAGTCCCAGTTCACAAGGTTCTCGACGAACGCCTTGAGATAGTCGGGACGACGGTTGCGATAGTCGATGTAGTAGGAGTGTTCCCACACGTCGACGCCGAGCAGCGGGACGCCGCCCTTCACCAGCGGGTTCTCGCCGTTGGGGGTCTTCTCGACGACGAACTTGCCGTCCTTGAGCGCCAGCCACGCCCAGCCCGAGCCGAACTGGGTGGTACCGGCCGCGAGGAACTCTTCCTTGAACTTGTCGACCGAGCCGAAGTCCTCGACGAGCTTCTTCTCGATCTCGCCGGGAATCGCGCCGCCGCCATTCGGCTTCAGCCAGTTCCAGAAGTGGAGGTGGTTGTAGTGCTGCGCGGCATTGTTGAACAGGCCGGCATTCTTGCCGTAGGAGCCCTTCACGATCTCCTCGAGGGACTTGCCCTCGAACTCGGTGCCCTTCAGCAGGTTGTTGCCGTTGTTGACATAGGCGAGGTGATGCTTGTCGTGGTGGTATTCAAGCGTCTCGCGCGACATGTAAGGAGCGAGTGCGTCGTAGGAATAGGGGAGGTCGGGAAGCGTGAACGACATCGAAGCTTTCTCCGCAATTAAAGAGTGGCCGTGCCGCTCGGCGGCTGACCCTCGGAACGAGGCTTCCCCGACAGAACCGATGAGTGCCGCCGGGGCGGCGCTGACTAGATAAGTCGGTGCGGGGCGGCGGACAACCGAAAGCCTCCTATAATGCGATTTTCATAACCCATCGCCTACCTTTGCCGTGATAGCTGTGCGGCGGATGAAAGCGGACAGCAGCAGGAACGAGGACGATATGGTCGCAACAGAAAGCGCAAAGGCGGTGCGGGCTGCCCTCGCGGGCGACAGGCATGCGTCTATGCAGGGAGTGGCGTGATGGGCGCAATGGTCATCGGTATCGGCATCGCCGTTGTTCTGGTCGGCATCGCCGCAGGCTTCAACGGCCTCGCCATTTACCAATCCAGCTTCGGCAACACGCTCGTCGTCCTTGCCGGCTTCGCATTCGTCGGCGGCCTGCTGCTGGTGGCGCTGGGATTGATCCTGCGCGCGCTGGTGCGGATCGAGGACAGGCTCGCCGGCGCCGTGCATTTCGAGCCTGAAGACGAGGACCTCATCGACGTCGCCGAGACCGTCGCGGAGGATGCGGCGCCTTCCACTCCCCCGGCCATCGTGCCGCCGCCGGTGCCGCCGGCACGGCCGTCCGCTGCGGTCGTGGCGACAATGGCGACTGCCGCCGTGGCGCCGGTGGTCGAGTCCGCCCGCCTCGGTGGGGATACGGCGGCCCCGTCTCCGGCCGATGAGGGTTTCCGCATAGACACCGGCCGTTTTGCCGATGCGCTGCGCGCGCCGGACCCTCGGACGCCGGAGCCGCGCCTTTCCGAGCCGCGTATTCCCGAGCCCGAGCGCCCCACACCGAACCGGATGCCGGACCTGCGGGCTGGGGCCGCATCGGTGCCCGAGGCGCGTTCCACGGTCGCTCCGGAGCCGGTCGCCCCCGCACCCGATCTGTCCGGGATGCGCGCTGCTGCGCCGCCGCCTCTCGAACTGCCGGACGATCCCATCGTATCCGAGGCGGCCGCGCCTTCCCGTCCCGCTGGCCTGCCCAGCTGGTTCCGTCGTCGCGAACCCGCCATCCCGCCATTGCCCGCAGAGACGCTTGAAGCCCCGGCTCCCGACCTGCAGGTGAAGCCGGCGGCGCCGGAGTTGCGCCATTCATTCACGGCCACGGACGACGAGGATCCGTTCCGTTCGATGCAGGCTCCCCGTGAGGAGCCCGCGTCCTTCGCTGGCCTGTCGAGGCCTGCGGAGGAAGAGGCGGACGCTTCCCCGACGCCGGAGCTCGCGTCCGAGCCGGTTGGCGGTGAGACGGCTGAAGGGACGGAGCCGGCCGCTCCAGAGATAGAGCCGCAGGGCGGTCAGCCGGCGATCCTGAAGTCCGGAATCATCGCCGGTATGGCCTATACGCTCTATGCCGACGGTTCGATCGAGGCTGAACTGCCGGATGGCGTCATTCGCTTCAGCTCGATCCAGGAACTGCGCGACCATGTCTCCGGCGCGGTCCAGCGGCAGGGCTGAGACGGTCGGCCGGTCGAAATAAAAGGCCGGGCTGATGCCCGGCCTTTTTCATTCCATCTCTGGCATGATCTATCCACCGGCCGCACCCGCAATGGCGAGTGCGAAGGCATAGACCAGCGCGGTTTCCTCCAGTCGGTCGAACCGCCCCGCCGCGCCGCCATGGCCGGCATCCATATTGGTGCGCAGCACCAGGGGCGCGTCGTTGGTCCGCAATTCGCGCAGCCGCGCAACCCATTTGGCCGGTTCCCAATAGGTCACACGCGGATCGGTGAGCCCTGCCAGCGCGAGGATGGCCGGATAGGCGGTCTTCTCGACATTGTCATAGGGCGAGTAGCCGCGGATCCAGCGGAAGGCGGCGGGGTCGGTGATCGGGTTGCCCCATTCCGGCCATTCCGGCGGGGTGAGGGGCAGGGTGTCGTCGAGCATGGTGTTCAGCACGTCGACGAAGGGCACTTCGGCCACGATCCCGGCGAACAGGTCCGGCCGCATATTGGCGACCGCGCCCATCAGCATCCCGCCCGCCGAGCCGCCATGGGCGACGATCCGGTTCGGCGCGACGATTCCTTGCTCCGCCAGATGCTCGGCGACGTCGATGAAGTCGGTGAAGCTGTTCACCTTTTCGGCGAGCTTGCCGTTGCGATACCAGCGCCAGCCCTTCTCGGTGCCGCCCCGGATATGGGCGATGGCGTAGACGAAACCGCGATCCACCAGCGACAGCCGCGCCGTCGAGAAGGAGGCCGGCATCGCCATGCCATAGGCGCCATAGCCATAGAGCAGGCAGGGAGCGGTGCCGTCGAGCGGGGTGTCCTTCGCGAAGATGAGGGAGACTGGCACCATCTCGCCATCCGCCGCCGGCGCCATGAGGCGCCGGGTGACATAGCGTGCCGGATCGTGGCCGGACGGTACCTCCTGCCGCTTCAGGAGCGCCCGGTCGCGGCTTGCCAGATCATAGTCCCACACCTCGCCGGGCGTGGTCATGGAGGAATAGGTGAAGCGGATTCCGGTCTTGTCGAAGCCGTAACCGACATCGAGACCCAGCGCATAGGCCTCCTCGGCGAACGCGATGGCGTGCTCCTCGCCGCTCGCGATCTCGTGCGACACTATGCGCGGCAGGCCGTCCTCCCGCTCCAGCCGGACGAGATGGCCGCGCAGCGCCGCGCTGGAAAGCAAAAGCCGGCCCGGCCGGTGCGCCACCAGGTCGCGCCACGCGGTACGGCCCGGTGTGGCGAGCGGTGCGAGCATGATCTTGAAATCTTCGGCACCATCCGCATTCGTCATGATGACGAGGCTTTCGACCCCGTCGATGTCCGGATGGTGTTCGATGCCGTAGCGCAAGCCGGTGCTGCGGGGCTCGATGAGGCTTGGCGGGGTCGCCGGATCCCGGAGATCAAGCAGCCAGACCTCGCTCGTCTCGTGGTCGCCGCACTCGATCAGACCGAAGCGGCCGGACTGGGTTTCCCCCAGCGAGACGAAGAAGCCCTTGTCCGGCTCCTCATACACCAGCACGTCGCGCGCCGGATCGGTGCCGATCTCATGGCGGTAGACGAAGCTCGGCCGGTGCTCGGCATCCTGCCGGACATAGTAGAGATGGCGCCCGTCGGCCGCCCAGATCGCCGAACCGGTGGTCTCCTCGATCACGTCCGGCAGATCGGAGCCGGTCGAGAGATCGCGCACCTTCAGCGTGTAATATTCCGAGCCGTTGTCATCCACCGCCCAGGCGAGCCGGGCGTGGTCCGGGGAGTGGCGGGCGTCGCCGAAATGGAAATAGGCGGTGCCTTCGGCCAGCACATCTCCGTCCAGCAGGACCTGCTCGGCACCGGTCTCGGCGCCGGTCGGGCGGCGGCAGTGGAGGGGATGCTGCCCGCCTTCGCGAAAGCGCACATAATAGGCGAAGGGCCCGTCGGGGGCAGGAACGGAGGAATCGTCTTCCTTGATACGCCCGCGCATCTCCCGCACGAGGGTGCGGCGCCGTTCGAGATGAGGGGCGAACCACGTTTCCGCGTCCGTGTTTTCCTTCTCGAGGAAGGCGCGGATGTCGGCCGGAAGGACGGAAGGATCATGCATCACCTCCCGCCAGTTCTCGGCGCGGAGCCACGCATAGGGATCGACGAGCGTTTCACCGTGGAAGCTGCGCACCAGCGGAGCGTGGCCCGAAGGGTTGTCAGGCGGCAGGGTCACGCGGCGCCCTCGCTGGGGCTGACAGACACATCGTCGGGCGTGAAGGTCATGGCGATGCCGTTGATGCAGAAGCGCATGCCGGTGGGCTGTGGTCCGTCGGGGAACACATGGCCGAGATGGGCGTCGCAGGTCGCGCAACGCACCTCGATCCGGCGCATGCCGTAGGAATTGTCCTCGATGCCGATCACCGCCTCGCGCGACACGGGCTGGAAGAAGCTCGGCCAGCCCGTGCCGGATTCGAACTTGGCGTCGGAACGGAACAGCGGCGCATCGCAGCACACGCAGCGATACATGCCCGGTTCCTTCTGCGAAAGATGCGGGCCGGTGAAGGCGCACTCGGTGGCATGACCGCGGGTAATCTCGTACTGCTCCGGCGTGAGCTGGGCACGCCACTCAGCGTCGGACTTGACCACCTTGGGGCGGGGTGAGGCATCGGTCATCGGGAGTTCCTCGCGCAATGATGGCCTTGGAGATAGGCGGACCCAGGTGTTCCGGCAAGACGCAGCCGACCCGCCACATCAGTTTCCCCAACGTGAAGACAGGTGGCGCGCTTGTTGTGTCGCCCTGGCCTGCCATCGAAAGCCGGGATACGATGAAGCTTTATGCCGAAAAATATAGTGTCTGGTCGAGTTGATGGTTATGTGAACATAAAAATCTTGCGATTCAGACAGAATAAATCTATCACCCTCGATATGCGGTGACGCCGCTCCAGACTTGCAGATGTCAAGGAAGCTCCGGCCCGACGAGCGGCCGGCCTTTCCGACCGTCAACTCTATTGATGTCATTCTACAGAACGAGCCATGAACGACTCCGTGCAAAAAGAGAGTTATATCGAGCTGGCTGCGGACATCGTCTCCGCCTATGTCAGCAGGAATTCTGTCGCGGCAAATGACCTGCCCGCTCTGCTCGCCGATGTTCATTCCGCGCTGGAGCGTCTCGACAAGGGCGAGCCGGAGCCGGTCGCCGAGCCGCTGAAGCCCGCAGTGCCGATCAAGAAGTCGGTGTCGCCGGAGTTCATCGTGTGCCTTGAGGACGGGAAGAAGTTCAAGTCGCTCAAGCGCCATCTGCGCACGCAATACGATATGACGCCCGAGCAGTATCGCGAGAAATGGGGCCTGCCGGCCGACTACCCGATGGTGGCTCCGAATTACGCCGCCGCCCGCTCCGCGCTCGCCAAGGAGATGGGCCTCGGCCAGCAGCGTCGGCGCACCCGCCGCTGAAGGCTCGCCGGCTCGGCCGGCACATCGTTTCAGGAATGGCCGCTGCACCCGTCGGTGCGGCGGCCATTTTCGTTTCCGGCCGCTCACCAGGGGGCCTCATTCATCAGCCGCCTCAGTGCGGCATGGCGCAGGGCGTCATACCCCCTCCCGCTACGGGCGGCGCGCCGCTGCTCGCGCAGCAGGCGGGACAGGACGATGCGGCGCTCCTCCGGCGTGGTGCCGATGAAGGGGCGCAGCGTCTCCATTCGTGCGGCGAGCAACATATCTGGATCCTGTGCGCGACAAGCGCGCAGGCGAGGCGGACGCGGGGACATGGGGACTCCAGGGTGCAAATAAATATAGGTTTTTCATCCTATATCACCTGATGCCTCGTCAATCCTGTGGCGGGCTCGAATGGCCGGTAGATATATCATTCCAATTGCTACAACCTGACGCGGTTGTGCGCGTCAGGGTTGCCATATAATCTCATGATAAGTACAAAATCCTATCGTTCCGCTCTCGTCATCCGGCTTGCCGGCGTGGCGCCCGGCGTAGCGATCGTGCTGTGGCCTGTTTCGAGCTGGAGAATCAAGATGTCCTCGTCCCTCTCGCCATCTGCTTCTGCCGCCGCGCTTCGGGACGGTGTCGTTCCTCCGGCCGCCGATCCGGCAGAAAGCCCGCTCACCTGGTTCGCCCGGCGCCGCGGCAAGGATGGCCGCCCGCTCATCGCCCCGCATCAGCTTCTCGCCGGCGAGAGGCTGCGTGCCGATTTCACCCGCGCCCAGATGATGCCGCGCGTTACCGCCGACTGGAATGCGAGCGGGGTGCGCGGCTCACGGGTGCCGGGCGCGCTCGATCCCTCCGAAACCGTACTTGCCGCGAAGCAGCGGGTGCGCAACGCGCTCGGCGCGGTTGGGCCGGAATTCGCGGGCGTGCTGATGGATGTGTGCTGCTTCCTGAAAGGGCTTGAGCAGGTCGAGCAGGAACATGGCTGGCCGGCGCGCGCCGGCAAGGTCGTCCTCACCCTCGCGCTGGACCGGCTCGCGCGGCATTACGGCTATGACGCACGGGCCGTCGGCCGCTCGAACGGGCGGATCTCCACCTGGATCGCGCCGGCCGGAAACGCGGCGGAATAAGGGACGAGGCGTCTTCCGCCGAGGTCAGCTGACCGGCTGTCCGTTCTGGCGGGCAAGCCGGGCATCGGCGCGGATGCGCTCCACCATGGAACGCAGCCCGTTGGAGCGCTGCGGAGTGAGATGCTCGCGCAGGCCGATGCGCTCGAACACCGCATTCGGGTCGGTATCGAGAATCGCACCGGCAGATCGGCCGGAATAGAGCTCCATCAGGATGGCGACGAGGCCGCGCACGATATGGGCGTCCGAATCGCCGTCGAAGGTCAATACCGGATCGGGCCCGCCGGTGCTGTGGCTCGCCAGCCAGACCTGGCTGGCGCAGCCCTGCACCTTGGTGGCATCCCCGCGCAAATCCTCGGGGAAGGGCGGCAGCTTGCGGCCGAGCTCGATCAGATACCGATAGCGGTCATCCCAGCTGTCCAGCAGCTCGAAATCCTCGATGATGCTTTCGATCGTCATGCGTCCCCCGGAGCGCGCGGCCATGCTGGCTGTTCGGTGACCGGCATATAGGGTGCAGCCGCCGCGTGATGCAATGTCGCCGGGTCCTCGGGCCTCAGGCCGGTCGCTTGGGCGGCAACGGCGGCGCCGTGTGTTCCCGGGTGTCGGTCGGTGCCGGCCGTGCGCCTCCTCCCGGTGAGGTCCCCCGCCATGCGGGGCCGAGATCGTCGTCGGTCAGCGTGCTTTGCGAGGGGCGATCGGGCGGGACAGCCTGGCCCGCGGCGCGGCGCTTTTCCTGAGCGATGTGGCCCATGACATAGTCATAGACCATTCGCGCCCCGGTGCCGGCCCGTTCGCCGACGAGGTCGACGAGTTGCAAGCCGACCTCGCAAGCCCGGGGCTGGCGCTGGCAGAAGCCCGTGGCATCGGACAAGGCCGCGCCTGCCGCACCCAGCGCATCCAGCCGATCGACCCCTGAACCGTTCGTCGCGGCAGCCGCATGGCCGGCGTCCGGGGGCGTCGTGGCGGCCGGCACGCGATTCGAATCGGGCAGCGCCGGCAGCAGCATCAGCACCACCGTCAGCCAGAATGCGGTTCGCAACAGGAACAGCATGACGCCCGCCTCATCTCCATCCCACGGCACCCGATCGGTACCATGGACAACCAGAATAGCGCGGGCCCGTTGCTTATCTGGTTGTGCGTTCAGCCAAATTCGGAGCTTTTGGGAAACGGCGTCTTAACCTCTCCACGCGCTGTTGGCTCAGGGAACGGAACGTACCGTGCCGCAACGTTTTAGGGTTCGCTTAAGCGACGCATGGCACCATCGCTTGCATCGGCAGGGTCGATAACGCTGCCTGCCCAGGTTGTGAGAGCTGTGATCGCCGCGCTGGAATCCTTTCTCGATCGCCTCGTGCACCCCTCCGTGAGGGATCATGCGCTGATGGCTGCCAAGCACCGGGGGTTCATTGCCTCTCGGCTGGCGGGCGGGGTGTGCGCGCTTGCCGCGGTTCCATTTTTTGTCGGCGCGAAGGGCATGCCGGGCGTGGTCGAGGTACTGGCCTTCCTCTGGCTGCTGGCACCCATCGGCATCGCCTTCTTTCTGTCCCGCACGGGCGATCTGGAACGGGCGCACCTGCTGTCCGCGCTCACCGTTGCCGGGCTCGTCGGGGCCATGGGCTGGTCGAGCGGGGGGCTCGGCTCCTTTGTGCTGCCGTGGCTGCTGGTGGTTCCGCTGGAAGCCGCACTCACCGGCTCGCGCCGCATCGTGATCGGTGCCGCGGCTGTGGCGGCGCTGGTTGCGGTACTGCTCTTCGCCGCGTCGCTCGCCGGCATGGCACCGCCCGACGAGATGGCGCGGCTCGATCTCCAGGCACTGCGTTTCCTCAGCTTCCTCGCCGCCATCGCTTATGCCGCGGCCCTCGCGGCGGGTGCCATTCACGTCGCGGTCACGGGTGAACGGCTCAGCCGGCTGCATGAGGCGCGCTACGATCTGCTCGCGAACAATATGAGCGATCTCGTCACCCAGCACGGTCCCGGCGGCGAGGTGGTTTTTGCCTCGCCCGTAGCCCGCATTCTGCTGGGAGACGCGCCGGAAACGCTCCAGGGCGAGGGACTGTTCGAGCGGGTCCATGTCGGGGACCGCCCGAGCTATCTCTCGGCACTGGACGAGGCTGGCCGCCTTGGCGTCGGAGCGGCTGAATTCCGGCTGCGGCAGAATGGCCAGGCCACCTGCTTCGTCTGGGTCGAGATGCGCGCTCGGCTGATGGAGGCCTTGCCGGCCGATGCTTCCGGTCGCGACCTGTTGCGCAGCCGGGCGGCCGGGCGGCAGGTGGTCGCCGTCATTCGAGACATTTCCGAGCGCAAGGGCAACGAACTGGCGCTGGCCGCCGCACGCGAGACGGCAGAGAGCGCGGACCTTGCCAAGACGCGCTTCCTTGCCGCCATGAGCCACGAACTGCGCACGCCGCTCAACGCCATCATCGGCTTTTCCGAGGTGCTGGCGAGCGGGGACGACAGCCTCGTGCCGGTCGAGCGGCGCGGCGAATATGCCAGGCTGATCCATGAGAGCGGCCAGCATCTGCTCGGCGTCGTAAACAGCATTCTCGACCTGTCGCGCATCGAAGCGGGACGCGTGGAGCTGGAGCTGGAGAATTTCGATCCGCGTCCGCTGGCCGAGAGCTGCCTGTCGATGATGGCGCTGAAGGCGGGCGAGAAGAACATCGCGCTCGCCGTCGACCTCGCGGGCGCTCCCGAGCTGGTGCGGCTCGACCGCCGGGCGGTGAAGCAGATCACGCTCAACCTGCTCGCCAACGCGATCAAATTCACTCATCAGGGCAGGGTTGCGCTCGCCATGGGTGTCAGCGGACGCGAGCTGGTGCTCAGCGTCGCCGACACCGGTATCGGCATTGCCGAACCCGACATGCGCCGGCTCGGCCAACCCTTCTTCCAGGCGCGCGGAACCGTGCGGCAGGAGGGGACCGGGCTCGGCCTATCGGTGGTCAAGGCGCTGGCGGCGCTGCATGGCGGGCGTGTCGAGATCGACAGCCGGCTCGGCGAGGGCACCCGCGTCGAGGTGCGTCTGCCTCTGGAAGCGCGGGTCAGCGATGCGCGGGGCGCCAGCGTCACCCGGTTGCCGGCCCGTTCCAACCCGTCCCCGTCGACTCCCCGATTGCGCGCGTGAGGTGTGAGATGGCCCGTTCCCTGTTCGCCGAACTGACCGAAGACGACATCGCATTCCAGCGCGGCCGTTCCAGTGCGCTCGGCGGGCTGCTGCCAACGCGCCGCTCCGATGTCCTGATCACGCTGCTTTGCCTCGCCGGAGCGTGTGCTGTGGTGGTCAATGCGCTGAGCTTCCAGACCGCGACACGCGGCCCCGCTTCCAGCCGCGGTGCCGCTCCCGCCACGTCCGTGCCGCTGCCGGTCGCGGCCCCGTCGCCCACCGAACGCACAGCTTTGCCGCAGGCCGACGATGGCGATGACGATGCGCCGCTGCCGCCGAGCAAGCCGGCAGCGAATATGCCGGCTCCTGCGCCCGCGGTTCCGACCCCGGCGGCGAAGCCCAGGCCCGCCGCGCAGGCCATCGGCGCACCGGTGCAACTCGGTGCGGCGTCTCCGGCCCCCGTCGCGGCCAAGCCGTCCGGCATCGCGTCGCTGCTGGGCGGCGACGCGGCTGTCGCCCGGCCGCCGGCGGATGTCGCCGTCTCGCCGCGGGTGATGGAGGTGCAGAAGGCCCTCGCGAAGCTGGGCTATGGTCCGCTCAAGATAGACGGTCGCACCGGTGGCATGACCGAAGAGGCGATCAAGCGTTTCGAGCGCGACCGGCGCCTGCCGATCACCGGGCAGGTGAACGACCCGTTGGTGCGCGAGCTCAACGCCGTTTCCGGCATGGCGATCCGCTGAGGTGCGCCTCAAGACCGCCATCCTCGCCTCGGCGGTGGTGCGCAGGGCCAATGGCGCCGGCGCTTTCGCAGCGGTGCGCCGGCGCGGGGCGGAAGAGGCGGGGGCGCTGTTCGTGAAGGTGGCACGGCTCGACGGCACGGCGGCGCTCTACGGCCCCGCGCCGCCAAGCTTCGATGATGTGGACAATGAGCGCCGCTTCGAGGTGGTGCTGCCAGCGGGCAGTACGGAAGCCGATGTAGAGGCTCGCATGGCGCGTGAAATCGGCTTCGATCCCGATCTCTGGTTCATCGAGATCGAGGATCGGGAAGGGCGCTCTTTCCTCGATTCCTGACGGTCGCCTCGATCTTTGACGGTCACGCGAAACGGCGCCCGCCGAACCGTCAGGCCGTGCGGCGCTGGGGTTCGGCGACGATGTCGGCCATCCGTCGCGGCTCTAAGGTCTCACGCGCAGCGAGGGCCTCCGTCGGACGGAGGGCGTTGCGCCTGCGCTCTGCGCGCCACGCTGCCGCAAGATGCTGTGCGTGGCCGTCGGGAAGCTGCTCATAGAGCTCGGCCAGAGCCAGAACCCGCACTGTGGACGGCGCGAGTTCCGGATGTAGCAGGAAGACAAGACGCGAGGCGAGCTCGAAGCTTAGGCCGAGGGCTCGGGCCGCCACGATCAGGGCCTCCCCGGTGCGGTCCTGCGCGATGTCCTGCGCGGTGTCGCGTGCGGTGCGCAGCGCCAGCGACAGCAGGGTGACGGCCTCGTCGCTGCGCCGCGCCTCGATCGCCTGTTCCAGCCGTTCGACCATCGCGCTGCCGGCATGGGGCACGCGCTCGGTCATGGGAAGGGGCGGCATGGTTACGAGATGTTCGAGGATCGCTGCCCGCTCCGTGCGCCCGCTGCGCAGATAGGCCTGAGGTAGAGGACGGGTCGCTGCCGAGGACGGCTGCAGGGCCGAAACGGTGTCCGGCGCGGGCAGGGGGCCGTCGGTCATCGCAGCGCTGCGCGCCTGATGCAGCGTCTCCGCCAGATGCCGCGCGAGGCCTGGGGAGACCACCCGGCGGGCAGCGATAGCGGCGGCGATGGTGTTGGCGTGGGCCGGCGAGGCGTCCTGCGCCAGGCTGCGCAGGCTGTCTTCGTCCAGCGCCGGGGAAAGCCGCAGCATCGGCTCGGCCACCTCGATCGGTTCCTGCGCCAGCCGCAGCGCCACCTCGCGCGGCAGGTCGGCGCGGCGGGCCAGGGTGGCGCTGGCGAAGGCCCGGCTTTCCGTATCGGCGGCCTCGATCAGCCGCAGTATCAGCTGGCTGAGCCGGCGCTGCTCGACCGGGTTGCGCGGTGGTTCCGCGCTTGCCCGTATCGCCAGAAGCCGCAGGAGCAGGGGACGCGTGTCGCGCCCCTCCCTGTGGGCCTCGTCGATGGCGGCACGGAGCCGCTCATGCACCGCCTCGGCGGCGGCGGTGTCGGACAGCGTGACGGCAGGCATCGGTGTGTCGGACATGGCGGCGAAACTGACTGTGCGAGGAACGGACGTCGGTGATGGCCACGCTACTGCCCGAACGTTAGCAACGACTTAACCATGTGTGGCGCCAGATGACGACGGTCCGACGGGGGCCGGAAGGACGGGGGACGGACGATGGGTGCCGTAGTGCCGCTTTCTACGCATTCCCGCATTCAGTCGCGTGTCGTACGTGGATTCCGGCGGCCCGACGGCCGGACCGCCGATGTCATCATTCTGCCCGTCGTGAGGGTCGACCGCGGGGAGAATGAGGAGGAACCGGCGACGGACAGTGCCGCCGGCACGCCGGTGGGGCGAAACTGAAGACAGCCCCCGGCACGAAGACAGCATTGGAACAGGCCGGGATCAGCCGCCGCTCACCTCGCAGCGGGCGGCTGCCATGCGCTGGCGCACCAGATCGCGCGCCGATGGCTCGCCCACGAGCGCGCGCATCAGCACGATGCCTTCATCGGTCGGGGATTCGACGATGAGCTGGTCGGCGGCTGTGACCTCGTCATTGTCCGGCAGCTCGGCCTTCTGGCGGGCATTCATCAGGTCGAGTTCGATAACCTGCCGTCCGGCCGCCCGATCGTTGATCGCGTAGAAGGCCAGCCCGCTCCGCGTGTAGAACGACACCGAGGTGTAGTCCGGCGTGGTCGGCAAAACGAGCTTCATCGGGCCTTCGGCCAGATCGTAAAGGCACACGGCGGAGACGAAAGCGGGATCGCTCGCCGGCAGCACTGCGCCTGCCGGGCCGGGGTCGTCCAGCAGCGTGACGGTGTTGGGCTCGGCGATGGCGGAAAGCCGGGCGAAGGCGTCGCGTTCGGCAAAGAGTGGCAGGCTCAGCACCGAGACGATGTGCACGATGCCGCCGAGCACGAGGCCGAACGCCAGCACGAGCAGCGCCCGCGCCAGCCGCGAGCGCGGCGGCAGCCGGTCGAGCAGGCTGGGCCGCCGGCGCAGCAGGCGGCGTGCGCGGCGGGCCGTTTCCGTCTCGGCGGCGGCCGTGGCGGGCGTTTCCACATTCTCCGGTGCGCTGGCTGGCATCGTCATGGGCAGCGCTCCGTCGTGATCTTGGGCGTCTCCGGCGGATCATCTGTGCGATTGGCGATCCCGACCGGCGCATCATAGAGCCGGAGGGTCAGCATGAGCCGGCCCCTGTCGCCGGTCGGCAGCCAGTTGCCAGGGCGTGCTTTCGGCGCGAGGGCAATGTCGATGCTGCCGTCGCCGCTCCACAAGGCTTCGGCGCTGGTCAGGCCGTAGCGGGCGGCGGGGTTGGCGATCAGCCGGCCCTTTTCGTCGGCGAGCGTCAGCGTCCAGTACCGTGCCTGCGGCATCCGTCCGCTAAGACGGATGTCGCAGCGTCCGTCGAGCGGCCGGCCAGCATCGTCGGTGCGGGCGATAAAGGCGAGGCCGTCCGCGAGTTCAAGCGGCACCGTGCCCTGCCGGGCCAGCGCCGCACGAGCATAGGGGTCGGCATCGTCGGTACCGGATTTCGGCCAAGCCTTCCAGGCACCGGCCGTCACCACGTCCGGGCCGTAGCCGTCCGCTGTGGTGAGCCAGGTGAGGCCGAGGCCGATGGCGGCGCCGATGGCGAGGCTGGCGATGAAGGAGGTGGCGCGCACGGGCTTGGAAGCTCAATTGGCAGCGGGCGACGGTGCGGCAGGTGCTGCCGCTGCGGATTCGATCGGCCCGGGCGCGTCGAGCGCGGCGCTGGTCCGGCCTGGATCGGCGGCGATCGCCTCGCGCATCGCGCGCTCGATCTCGATGAGCCGGCTGGCGGAACGGGGCGACAGGGTGATCGGCCGCTTCACGCCCTCGATGTTCAGCGGGCTCGCCTCCGCGACCGCCCCGTCGAGCTTCGGCACGGGCAGGCCCTCAAGGCCGGGCGGCGGCTTCAGGTCAATGCCCTGATGGGCGAAGGCCATGACCTTCTGCCATGTCATCGCCGGCAGCGACCCGCCGGTCATCTTCTTGGTGGGGGTGTAGTCGTCATTGCCGAACCAGATGGCGCCGACATAATTGCCGGTGTAGCCGACGAACCATGCGTCACGATAGGCGTTCGTCGTGCCGGTCTTACCGGCCACCTTCACGCCCGGCAGCATCGCCCGCCGGCCGGTGCCGTTCTCCACTACGCTGTTCATCATCGGCACGATTTCGCGGATGATGTCCTGCGGGATCACGCGATGGGGCTTGGGCCCGTCGCGGTCATAGCTCCATACCGGCTCGCCGGCCGGCGTGCGCATCTCGACGATGGCGTGGGGATCGACCGACATGCCGTCATTGGCGAAGACCGAATAGCCGGTCGCCTGATCCATAACGGTGACCTCCGCCGCGCCGAGCGGCAGCGCGCGGGTGATCTTGAGCTCACTCTTCACCCCCATGGCGTGGGCGAGGTCGACGATGCGCCCGCGCCCGATCGCTTCCGCCAGCTTCACCGCCACCGTATTGAGCGAGCGGGTGAGGGCGGTGATGAGCGGGATGCGGCCGGCATAGGAGCGGCCGTAATTCTGCGGGCACCAGTTGCCGATGCAGATGGGTCCGTCCACCACGATGGTCTGCGGCGTGTATTTCCCGGTCATCAAAGCGGCGGTGTAGACATAGGGCTTGAAAGAGGAGCCCGGCTGCCGCAGCGCATCGGTTGCACGGTTGAACTGGCTCTCTCCGTAATCGGTGCCGCCCACCATGGCACGGATCGAGCCGTTCGGCTCCAACACCACCATGGCGGACTGGCTGGCGCCGTAATCCTTGCCGAATTGGCGGATGCTGTCCTGAATGGCGGTGTCGGCAGCCTTCTGGATATTGGGATCGAGCGCGGTGCGCACGAGGAAGGAGCGCTCGGCATAGGTCTTGGGCAGCGTGTCGACGATCTTCTTCACCTGGTCGAAGGCGTAGTCGAGATAATAATCCGGCGTGTCTTCCTGCTTGCGGTCCACCGGCGTCGCGGGGTTGCGGCGGGCGCCGAATACCTGGCCCTCGGTCATGAATCCAGCCGTTACCAGATTGTCGAGCACCACATTGGCGCGGGCGCGGGCGGCGGGCAGGTTGACATGGGGGGCGTATTTCGAGGGCGCCTTGAACAGGCCCGCGAGCATCGCGGCTTCGGCAAGGTTCACGTCGCGCACCGACTTGCCGAAATAATACTGCGCCGCCGCATCCACCCCGAAGGTTCCCCCGCCCATATAGGCGCGATCGAGATAAAGCTTCAGGATCTGGTTCTTGCTGAGGTGGAATTCGAGCCAGAGCGCGAGGAAGGCCTCCTTGATCTTGCGCTCCAGCGTGCGCTCGTTGGACAGGAACAGGTTCTTGGCGAGTTGCTGGGTGAGCGAGGAGCCGCCCTGCACGACGCCGCCGGCGCGGGCATTGGTGGCGACCGCGCGCAGCGTTCCCATCACGTCGATGCCGAAATGCTCGTAGAAGCGCCGGTCCTCCGTCGCCAGCACCGCCTTGATGAGATGGTCGGGAAACTCCTCGAGCGGCACCGTGTCGTTGTGCCGGATGCCGCGCTCGCCGATGATGTTGCCATAGCGGTCCTGGAAGACCACGGAGAGGTCGGCGCGCTTCAGCCAGTCGGCCGATGTCTCCTGAAAAGCGGGAAGCGCCAGCGCCAGCATCAGGACCGCGCCGACCGCTCCCCAGGTCATGGCTTCGGAGGCGAGGCTCCCTGCCCAGCGGGCGGGGCCCTGAAGGTTGAAGCGCTCGGTGAAGGCGGAATAGCTTTCCGCGGCATTTCTCAGGCGTGAGCCGGAGGAAAAGATCGTCGAATCGATCCAGGAATCGATTTCGAGCAGAACATGCCGCAGCCGACGCCACGGGCCGGCGCGCCCGCTCCGGCCCTCCAGCTCCGGGGGGGTGGAAGGGGGCGTCGTTCCTGCGCCGGAGGCAGGGTCCTCGCCGTTCGGCCGGTCGTTCAAGCCGTCGTCTCCCTAGCCCACCCATGCCCGTTATAGCGAAGCGTACCGGGGCAGGCGAGGGGCGTTGAAGGCCGCCTGCTCCACGCTTCGCAGGCTGGAGCGGATACAGACTATCGCATTGGCGGGCCGCGGCCCTATATAGGCAGCTTCCCGCTGCATCCGGCCGGCGGTGCATCCGGCCTTCCGGATCGCCACCGGCTCCCGTCCGCCCGAGGGTTTCGGCCCGGGCGACGTTCCCCGCCGTCATCGGCGATGCGGCTTCCTTGCTGCCGGACCCTGCATGACTCTGATCGACACCGACGCCGCGCCGTTCTGGAAGACCAAGACCCTCGACGAGATGTCGCCGGAGGAATGGGAGAGCCTGTGCGACGGTTGCGGCCGCTGCTGCCTGGTCAAGCTGCAGGACGAGGACAGCGAGGCTATCGCCTATACCGATATCGGCTGCAAGCTGCTGAACGAATTCACCTGCGCCTGCCGGGACTATCCCAATCGGCAAGCCCATGTGCCCGATTGCGTGCGCCTGACCCCGGATGTGGTGCGCGAGATCGGCTGGCTGCCGCCGAGCTGCGCCTATCGTCTCGTGGCCGAGGGGCGCGACCTCTATTGGTGGCATCATCTGCTGTCGGGGGATCGGGACACGATCCATCAGGCGGGCGTCTCGGTGCGCGGCCGGGTGGCGGGATCGGAGGAGGATATTCCCTTCGCCGATTTCCTCGACCACATGGTGCGGTGGCCGCTTCGGCTGCCCAAGGGCGCAGCCCATCCCGGCGGCCCGCGCCGCAGGCGCTGATCGCCCCCGATACGGCTAATGAAAAAGGGAGGCCTCACGGCCTCCCTTGAAAGGGGAAGGCTTTGCGCCTCCCCGATGGCGACCCCATCGCCCCGTCAGTGGATGACGAGCGAGGTGAAGGGCCAGACATAGGCCTGCAGGGTCACCAGGATGCCGACCAGCACCGCCAGCGCCACCGAGTGGAAGAACACATAGCGCAGGATGGTGCCTTCGCTGTTCTGCCAGCCCGTCGCCGTGGAGGCGACGACGATGGACTGCGCGTCGATCATCTTGCCCATGACGCCGCCGGACGAGTTCGCGGCGGACATCAGGATGGGCGAGAGGCCGAGCTGCTGGGAGGTGATCCGCTGCAAGCCGCCGAACAGCACGTTCGAGGCCGTGTCCGAGCCGGTGAGCGCGACGCCCAGCCAGCCGAGCATGGTTCCGAACAGCGGGTAGAACGGGCCGGTCACCGCGAAGGCGAGGCCGAGCGTGGCATCAAGGCCCGAATAGCGGGTCAGGAAGCCCAGCGCGAGCATGATCGCGATGGTGGCGAGCGAGTAGCGCACCTTCCACAGCGTGCGGCCATAGATCTGCACCAGCTTCACCGGCGAGAAGCCCATGACGAAGCCGGCGATGATGGCTGCCACGAGAATGCCGGTGCCCGTCATCGACATCACGTTGAACAGGTAGACCGCGGCCTCGGTCTTGGGCGCGGCGACGACGGGCGGCATCTTCTGCACGAGGTTATGCAGGCCGGCCATCTCGAACTTCTGGAGGAACACGCCGTCGAGGATCGCCTTCACCTGCGGAATGCCCCACAGGAACACGAACACCGTCAGGATGGCCCAGGGCAGCCAGGCGCGCAGCACGGCGGCGCGCTCCGGGGCGGCGCCGGAGGTGTTGAGCGTGCCCTTGGTTGCCTTGCCTTCCGACCCGTCACCACCGGTACGGCCCTTCAGGGCGGTCGAGGTCCAGATGGTCTCGGGCTGCCAGACGCGCAGGAAGCCGACGAGGCACAGCATCGAGATGAGGGCTGCGCCGACATCCACCAGCCAGGGGCCGTGGAAGTTGGAGATCAGGAACTGCGGGATCGCGAAGCTGACGCCGCAGACCAGGATTGCCGGCCAGATCTGAATCATGCCGCGGAAGCCCGCGAACGCCCAGATCAGCCAGAACGGCACGATCAGCGAGAAGAACGGCAGCTGGCGGCCGATCATGGCCGAGAGCTGCATCAGGTCCAGCCCGGTGACGCCGGCCAGCGCGATGACCGGCGTGCCGAGCGCGCCATAGGCGACGGGCGCGGTGTTGGCGATCAGCGAAAGGCCGGAGGCGGCGAGGGGTGAGAAGCCGAGGCCGATCAACAGCGCGGCGGTCACCGCCACCGGCGTGCCGAAGCCGGCGGCACCTTCGAAGAAGGCGCCGAAGGAGAACGCGATCAGCAGGAGCTGCAGCCGGCGGTCGCTGGTGATGCCGGCGATGGAACGCTGCAACACCTCGAAGGAGCCGTTCGTTTCGGTGAGCTGGTGCAGGAAAATGATGTTCAGCACGATCCAGCCGATCGGCATCAGGCCGGTGGCCGCGCCGAGAAGCGCGGCCGTGCCGGCCTTTTCCATCGGCATGCCGAAGATGAAGACGGCGATGATGAACGCGGCGCACAGGCCCGCGAAGGCGGCGACATGCGCCTTCATGTGCAGGAAGCCGAGGCCGATCAGCATCACCGCAATCGGAATGGCGGCGCAAAGCGTCGACAGCAGGAGGCTGCCGAACGGATCATACAATTGATTCCAAATCACTGGCGGTTCTCCTCCCGGAGGGGTGGTGCGGAGTTCGGCTCCGTCGTCGGGGTTTTGGCAGGCGCGCTAGAGTGCACGGACCCGCGTGATATTGAACACCTTTTTGTTACCGGTTGGTAAGGTTCCTTGACCAGCCGAGTCAATCGGTCACTCCCTTATTCCTTGGTTGAACGGACGGTGCCGCTAGCGCATAAAGCCGCTCACGAAAGGCCTGAATCACATGATCGAGCCGTTGCGTACGCGAAAGCTCGCCGAGACCATCGCTGACCATATCGAGCGGATGATTCTCGAGGGCGTGCTGCATCCCGGCGAGCGGCTCGCCAGCGAGCGCGACCTTGCGGCGAAGCTCGAAGTGTCCCGGCCGTCGCTGCGCGATGCGCTGCAACTCCTTGAAGCGAAAAGACTTCTCGTGACGTCACGCGAAGGCACGCGCGTCGCCGAGTTCCTTGCCCCGCTGACCGAGCCGCTGGCCGGACTGCTTCAGTCGCACGACCAGGTGGCGGCGGATTACTTCGAATATCGCGGCGCGGTCGAGGGTAAGGCGGCGGCGCTCGCGGCGGAGCGGGCGACGGAGCCCGAGCGGGCGGCGATCGCGGCCTGTCTCGCGGAGATGGAAACCGCCCATGCCGCCGGCGACACCGACCGCGAGGCGGAGGCGGATCTCCAGCTCCACCGTCTCGTCTACGAGGCCTCGCACAACCTGGTCATCCTGCACGTGATGCGGGCCTTCTCCGAGATGCTGCGCCGGGACATTTTCTTCAGTCGCCGCAAGCTCTTCGCCCATGCGGACATCCATGATGCGCTGCTCGCCCAGCACCTTGCCTTCGGCACTGCGATCATCGAGGGGCGGGCGGGGGATGCGGATGCGGCGATCACCGAGCACCTGCGCTACACCGGCGAGGCGGTGGAGGCGCTGCGGCGCGACGAGGCGCGGATCGGCGTCGCGGTGCGGCGGCTGAACCGCTCCACGCTGATTGGCGACTAAGCCAACGCTTTGACGGATAAGTCTATTCTGCCGCGCGCTGGCCGGCGAACTGGCCGCGATAGCCGCTCTCGGGCACGCCCAGCGTCTGTTCGAGGATCAACTGGCACACCTTCATGCCGGCGCGCAGCCGAATCGGGCGCGGACCGAGATTGATGATCTCGAGCTGGATCCGGCCGGTCGAGCCGGCGTGGATGGTCGGTGCAGTGAGGTGGACGATGAGTCCGATGCGTGCAAGCGAGCTCTTGCCCTCCACCCGGGCGGCGAGGCGGACATTGGGCTTGAGGTCGACCTTCTCGATCGTCCAGCCCAGCACCAGCCGTCCCGGATCGAGCACGAAGCCTTCCGCCCCGATCTCGATGTCGTCCGCCATGGTGCGGATCGCCTCGCGGAAGCTGTAGCCGGGGCCGGCCGGGTCGATGACCGGGTCCTCGCCGGTTCCGGGGGCGCGATAGAGCGTCATGCGGGCATCGAGGGTCAGGTCGACCCCGTTCGGCGCATAGGCTTCCGGCGGCGGCGGCGGCACGATGGTGAGCTGCCCTTCCGCAAGGGCGTCGCGAATGTCGCGATCGGTAAGGATCAAGGCCGTTCCATGCTCCCGTGAGGGACCTTATCGGTAGCATGACGCGCGCGAAGGCGGGAAGGGCGGCAAAAGCGAAAAGAAGAGCTTGCCGAAATGCTCTGGAAGCGGCGGGCGCATCGGCCTACCTATCGGGACGCATTTCCGGTTCGCTCAACAGAGGACACCCATGACGACCCCCAAGCTCATCGGCATTTCCGGCAGCCTGCGCGCCGGCTCGTTCAGCACCGCCATTCTCGAGGGCCTCAAGGACGCGCTCGCCGGCAAGGCCGAGCTCAACGTCTACCGCCTGAACGACCTGCCCTTCTACAACCAGGATGTCGACACCGAGACGCCGCCGGCGGCCGTCGCCGACTTCCGCGCCGCCATCGCCGCGGCGGATGGCGTGATCGTGGCTTCGCCCGAATATAATTTCAGCATGTCCGGCGTGATCAAGAACGCGATCGACTGGGCCTCGCGCCCCTATGGCAAGGGTCCGATCCGCGGCAAGCCGACGCTGGTGATCACCTCGTCGCCCGGCTCGACCGGCGGCCTGCGCGCCCAGGCGCCGCTGCGCGAGACGCTCTACGCGGCCGGCGGCCTCGTGGTGCACACCCCGCACATCGCCATCGCCGGCGTCGCCGACAAGGTGAAGGACGGCAAGCTGGTGGAGCAGAAGGCGCTCGACTTCGCCCTTGGCGGCATCGACGCGCTGCTGAACGAGATCCGCGTCCGCAAGGCGTGAGGCGCCGCGGCCCGGCGACGGGCACGTCGAAACGAGAAGAGCCGCCGGCGCATCCCGCCGGCGGCTCTTCTGCTTTCAGGAGGAGTGATCTCCCGGCGTGCCGGGCGGTCAGTCGACCGCGACCATCACGTCCGAGGCCTTGATCACCGCATAGGCCTTGCCGCCTTCGACGAGGCCGAGCTCTTCCACGGCCTCGTTGGTGATCGCGGAGGTGACCACCTGGCCGCCGGCGATCTCGATGCGGACATGGGCGGTGGTCGCACCCTTGGTGACGGAGAGAACCTTGCCGGGGACGACGTTGCGGGCACTGAGTTTCATTTTTCGGTCTCCAGTTGCAGGATGTCGAGGCGGGTGACATCGACGACATTGCGGGCGCCCCGCGTGTCGCCGGGCAGGATGAGGCGGATGCCCGCCTTCAGCGGCGCGCCGTCGCGCTCATAGGCGAGCAGGGCCGGGACATCGCCGAAATCGGGCGCGAGCTCGCCCATCGACAGCAGCACCACATAGCCGTCGCGCGCCGTGACGCGCACCACGCGGTGCAGCTCGGGATGCTTGCCCTCATTGGGCGCGAGACCGGCCAGCACCTCCCACAGCAGCGCGCCGGTGTAGCGCGCCCGTTCCTCGCCCTTCGAGGTCTGGAAGGTGACGGTGAGGCTGCGCGAGGGCAGGGCCTTGAGCGCTGCGATCGTCAGCGCCTCATGCGACAGGACCTCGCCGACCCGCAACGGCGCGGTGCCGAGCGCAAGGGCGGCGCCCGTGCCGGCGGGATCGGCGGCGGAAGCGGGGGGCGTGGCGGCCGGTGCGGCGGATGGGTCCGCGGCCGGGGTTTCGGAGGTCGTGGCCGAGGAGTCCTGCGCCCATGCCGGGGAAGGACCACAGATCGCGCTCCCGGCGATGCTCGCCAGCACGACCAGCACGGCCAACGTGCCGGGGCATATGCCGATCCGACGGTCGGGAATCCGCGCCCGGGGGCGTCGGTCGCATCAGGGCCTTCATCGGATCACCTCGCCGGTCGGGCGAACAGGGATACAGCCGGATATAGCAGCACAGTGCTGCGGGCAAGTGGGGGGCGCCAGGCGGGGCGCGCCAGACGGGGTACATGGAAGGCGGGCATGTGGAGACTCGCGAGGAGAAGCGCGCCCGGCTCGTGAGAATCAGGCCTCCGGGGAGACGAACCTCCGGGAGACCGGCCTCCGGATAGGCGACCCGGGTCCCACGCCCGATTTCCGATGCCGGCCGGCCCCGATCCGACCCGGCTTGGCGCGGCGATATGTGCGCTTCGGATCGCTGTGTTGCGCGCGCGCACGCGCGCGCCGTTACGGTAAAGAAACGGGTGGCATCGGTGCTCGCCTTGGGCTAGAACATCCTCGTATGCAATTATAGATTGTAGGAAATAAGTCCTTGACAGCGTCACGCTCCCCGGGTAGCTTTACGACATGCTCCAGAAATGTGCCCGGGACGGCGTCGCCGCTTCCTGATGCCGTGCGGGCTTCCGGCGTCGCTCGGGAGCCGGCGGGCGGTTCGCCGCCGCGCGAGGCTCTGGCGTGGAGCTTCCCCGATTCCGCGGCGCGGCCGGGCCCTTCCGGGCAGCGGCGGCGTCCGCCGGCTTCATCCAAAACCCACCCGATCACGCACCGGGAGACCGCATCCATGTCGATACCCGCCCGCGCCGTCTCCCCCGACGCGGTCGAGGAGGCGCGCCGGCTGTATGAGCACACCAAGGTGCCCGTGCAGCAGATCGCCAGCCTGCTCGGCATCAGCAAGAGCACCTTGCAGGCGCGCGTCCGGGACTGGGGCTGGACCCCGCGGGGCAAACGCATTCCCGCCGCCGATGCCGGAGCGCTGGCCCCGCCGGCCGTGCTGTCGCCGGAGGCGTCGGCCGAGGCGGCTAGGGACGCGGCGGTACCTGAAGAGGCGGCGGCGCTTCGATCGCCGCCCGGCGCTCCGCTGACCCTGCCGGGCGATCCCGGCGCGGTGCCCGGGCGGAACGAGGCGGACCACCCGCGCGAGCCCAACGGGCGGCGCCCCGGCACCCGACGCTCCGCTTCCTCGGTCCGCGATGCCGGCGGGCCCGAAACGCTCGCCGCCGCCGCCGGCTCGCGCCGTGCGCTGGTGGGCCGGCTGGTGCGGCGCATCGAGGGCGAGATCGCCGCGGTGGAGCGGCTCATCGCCCGCGCCGGGCTCAATGCCGGCTCGGTGCGGGTCGCCGATGCCGAGCGCGCCGCCCGCACGCTCGGGCTTCTGGTGCGGTCCCTGCGCGAGCTTGCGGCCATCGAGCGGGACGAGGAACCAGACGATGACGAGAGAGGCGAGGTCCGCGACCGCGACGCCTTCCGACGAGAGCTTGCTGAAGCTCTTGAGCGCGTGCTCGCGGAAGGGGCGGCTCGGTGAACTGATCGCCGGGCTCGACCCCGGCACCGTGGAATGGCTGCTGCATTGCTGGGCGCTGCTCGGCCGGCCTTTGCAGAAGCCCCCGCGCAGCGCCGCCGACGGCCGGGACTGGACCACCTGGCTGCTGCTCGGCGGCCGCGGCGCCGGCAAGACCCGCGCCGGGGCGGAATGGGTGCGCGGCCTCGTGCTGGGCGATCCGTCCGTTACGGCGCGGGCCTGCGGGCGCATCGCGCTGGTGGCGGAGAGCTTCGGCGACCTGCGCGAGGTGATGGTGGAGGGCGTTTCCGGCCTGATGGCCGTGCATCCCCGCCATGAGCGCCCGCGCTGGGAGCCGACCCGCCGACGCCTCGAATGGCCGAACGGCGCGGTGGCGCACGGCTTTTCCGCCGACGACCCGGAAAGCCTGCGCGGGCCGCAATTCGACGCCGCCTGGTGCGACGAACTCGCCAAGTGGCGCTATGCCGAAGCTGCTTTCGACATGCTGCAATTCGGCCTGCGCCTCGGCACCGCACCGCGGCAGATGGTGACGACGACCCCGCGTCCCACCACGCTGGTGCGCCGGCTGCTCGCCGATCCGCGCTGCGCGGTGACCCGCATCTCCACCGCCGAGAACGCGGTGCACCTCGCCCCGACCTTCCTCGAGACGGTGGTGGGCCGCTATGCCGGCACCCGGCTCGGCCGGCAGGAATTGAACGGCGAACTGGTGGAGGACCGGCCCGACGCGCTGTGGAGCCGCGCCTCGATCGAGGCGGGACGCATCGCCGAGGCCCCACCGCTGGCCCGCATCGTGGTGGCGGTGGACCCGCCCGCCTCCTCCCGCAAGGGGGCCGACGCCTGCGGCATCGTCGCCGCCGGACTGGACCGCGAGGGCATCGTGCATGTGCTGGCCGACGAGAGCGCGCAAGGCCTGACCCCCGCCGCCTGGGGCGCGCGGACGCTGGCGCTGCACCACCGGCTGGAGGCCGACCGCATCGTCGTAGAGGTGAACCAGGGCGGCGAGATGGTGCGCACGATCCTGGCGACGCTGGATTCCTCGGTGCCGGTCACCGAGGTGCGGGCGACGCGCGGAAAATGGCTGCGCGCCGAACCCGTCGCCGCCCTTTATGAGCGCGGCCGCGTCCGCCACGCCGGGGCGTTCCCGGCGCTGGAGGACGAGATGTGCGACTTCGCGAGCGACGGCCTCTCCGGCGGCCGCTCCCCCGACCGGCTCGACGCGCTGGTCTGGGCGGTGACGGCGCTGGCGCTCGGCAAGGACGAGCCGCGTCCGCGGGTGCGGGGGTTGTGAGGGAAGGCGTACCCAGTGCCGACGCGCGGCTCCCGACCCTTGGCCCGCAGCGGAGCGGTCGCGGCGCGTCAGACCTGATCGATGATTTCGGTCATGGCGCGGTGGCTGCGCCGATAGCCGGGTCGCGGAGCGAGGGACGGTTGGTCGGTGCGCATGGCGGATGCGACGTCGTCGAGTCGCATCAGCTTCCAGCCTGAGGACACGCCGCTCGAACTGCCGCCATCCACCTGCCAGACCTCCATCAGGCCCTGGCCTTGAGATCCGAATCCGACGGCATGGACTTCGACCCGGCGCGTATAGCCTCCGTACTCCACGGCCAGACAGCGCGCTGACCTGAGGGCGTCGACGGCTTCGTGCATGCTCATCATGAGCGAGGGCACCTCGATTCCAATCGAGGGCTATTTCTGCACGATTCGCTCGCAATGAGGGCGCAGCTTTGAAGTAAAACTAGGGGTTGAGGCCGGCGCCTGCAGCGCCGGCCTTTTCGTTTCCGCCATCTCATGCGTCCCGCCTTCGGGGAGACTCCCATGCGCCTGCCCTTCATCTCCCGCCGGCCCGTCGTCCCGCCCGAGGCCAAGGCTTCGCGGACCGGGGCGCTGGTGGCGCTTCTTTCCGGCCATCGGCCGCGCTGGACGCCGCTCGACTATGCCGCGCTCGCCCGCGAGGGCTATGCACGCAACCCGGTCGCCCATCGCTGCGTCAGGCTGGTCGCCGAGGCGGTGGGGCAGGTGGCGTTCGTGGCGATGGAGGGCGACGCCGAGCATGCCGCCCATCCGCTGCTCGACCTTCTGGCGCGGCCCAATCCGCGTCAGGCCGGCCCGTCCTTCATCGAGGCGCTGGCGGCCAATCTTCTGATTTCGGGCAATGGCTATGTCGAGGCGGTGCTGCTCGGCGCCGAGCCGCGCGAGCTCTATGCGCTGCGCCCCGACCGCATGCGGGTGGTGCCCGGCACCGATGGCTGGGCGGAAGCGTATGACTACACGATCGGCGGACGCTCGGTGCGTTTCCTGCAACAGGGCGAGGTGCCGCCGATCCTGCACATCGCGCTGTTCAACCCGCTGGACGATCATTACGGCGCCCCGCCGCTGGAGGCCGCGCAGATGGCGCTCGACCTCCACAACGCCGCCAGCACCTGGAACAAGGCGCTGCTCGACAACGCCGCCCGGCCCTCCGGCGCGCTGATCTATGGCGGGGCCGGCAACCTTTCCGACGAGCAGTTCGACCGGCTGCGCGAGGAGCTGGAGGGGAATTTCTCCGGCTCCGGCAATGCCGGGCGCCCGCTGCTGCTGGAAGGCGGCCTCGAGTGGCGCGCGCTCTCGCTCTCGCCGCAGGAAATGGATTTCCTGGAGGCGAAGAACGGCGCCGCCCGCGAGATCGCACTGGCCTTCGGGGTGCCGCCGATGCTGCTCGGCATTCCGGGCGACGCAACTTATGCGAATTACGCCGAAGCGAACCGCGCCTTCTGGCGGATCACGGTGCTGCCGATGGCGCGCCGGCTCGGCGCCGCGCTGGCCGGCTGGCTGGCGCCGGCCTATGGCACCACGCGACTGCGGCTGGACCCCGACCTCGACGCCATCGAGGCGCTGGCCGACGAACGGGATTCGCTCTGGCAGCGCGTGTCCGGCGCGGATTTCCTGAGCGACGAGGAGAAGCGTCTGGCGGTGGGATACGGGGCGCGGTGAGGGGAATCGGCGCGGGCGCTCGGCGAAAGCATCGCGGGGCGCCGGTGCCACATATCCATCCGCATGCCGGGTTGCCGTTCCCCTCGCGCGCCGCCATGCCCCGGTCGCCGCGAGACCCCCACCTCCCAGTCCTCTTCCTTGCGGGAGAGGGAGCCGGTGCGCCGGGGCGGCGGGTTGTTCTGGTTTTTCAGCCGAGGGCAGACGAACGGCACGCCCCGCAACGCCCGTGCTGCGCAATCCCTCCCTAGTGGGTAGCGGGTGGGGAGTGGGGCTCGGCGTCGGCGCTCGGCGAGAGCTTCGCGGGATGCCGGTGCTCCCATCTCCATCCGTGTGCCGGGCTGCTGTTTCCCGTCCCGCGGGCCGCCTCGGCTCGGTTTTCCGTGGCTCGTCGAAACGTCGGCCGGCCGCGCCTTGCACCTCGCCACTCCGCCCCCGCACGCCACCGGAGAACCGCATGGAAAAGCTGATCGACGCCTTTCTGGCGCGGGGCGATCTCGCCCATCTCGCGCTGCTGCTGTGGGCGCTCGCAGCCTCGACGCTGGTGTGGCGGATGCTCGGGCTGCTGGCGGAGACCGCCGGGCGGTTCGACGATTTCGTGCGCGAGATCGCGCGCTTCAACACGCTGTTCGGAGACGACACATGAGCCGCATCCCGCGCATACGCGCCTTCCTGCCGACCCGCTTCAATGGCGCGCCGCCCCATCTGCCGGCACCGACCCGCGCCGGAGAGGCGCCCGACGTGTTCCGTACCTTCGCCCGCACGCTCGAAAAACTGGAGCGCCGCGCGGTGACGCGCAAGCCGGACGGGGAGGGCGGGTGAGGATCGCCCGCCGGCTTCCCTTCCACCTCAGTCATCCCGGACGGCCCATAGGGCCGGGCCGGGATTGGGCGGGGTTTGTGCGGGCGGCGGCGCGGCCTTTCCGGCGGCCGATGCCAGCGCTGCGGCTTAGGCTCCGGCGGGGCGGCGGTCTTCACATCCCGTCATCCCGGACGGCTCGCAGGGCCGGGCCGGGATCGCGGGCCGCGGGCGCTGCCCTTGCCGGCGGGTCGATCCCGGTGCTCCGGCTGTGCCCGTGGCCGGGGTGACGACGGTTCGGGTGACGAGGGCAGGGCTGCCTATGCCGCATGCGCTACACGCCGCCGGCAGTCTCCACGCCGCCGTGGCCGGTTTCCAAGCCCCGCGGGAAGTCTCGGCGTCCCGCGGGAAGTCTCCGCGAGCGCCTCCGCTCCTTCTCCCGCACCCGTCCGGCGCGGGCCTCAAAACCCTTCTTCACGGATCCGTTGCGGCCATGGTCTTTTCCCTCAGGGCCCCTGCCGGCCCTTGCCTTCCATCCGGCCTGCCGGTCTGCGGCGGGCTGCCGTTTCCCGCTGTCCCGCTCACCGGCTTCAACCGGAAGCGCGGGCCCGCGCCGGTGTCCGTCGAACCGCTCGATCTGCGCTCCGCGACGCTCCGCCTCGAACGCAAGGCACGCGGCAGCGCACTCGGCCCGCTCGCCGAGGACGGTACGTTCGAGGGTTACGCCGCGTTGTTCAACCGGATCGATCTCGGGCGCGACCTCATCCTGCCGGGGGCCTTCTCCCGCTCGCTCGCCGCGCGCGGCGCGGGTGGGGTGCGGATGCTGTTCCAGCACGATCCCGCCGAGCCGATCGGCGTGTGGCTCGCCTTGCGCGAGGATGCGGTCGGCCTGTTCGTGCGCGGGCGCATCGCACCCGAAGTGACGCGGGCCCGCGAGGTGCTGGCGCTGCTGCGCGCCGGGGCACTGGACGGGCTTTCCATCGGCTTCCGCGCGGTGGAGGGGGCGACCGATCCCCGCTCGCGCATCCGCCGGCTCTCGCGGATCGACCTGTGGGAGATCTCGGTCGTCACCTTCCCGATGCAGCCGGAGGCGCGGATCGCCGAGGTGAAGGAAAGCGGGGGTCCCTTCGGCCTCGCCGGTCGGCTGCGCCGCTGCGCCCGCCGCCTGCGCACCGCGCCCGTGCCCCGGCCACCAGGGGGCGTGCCCGTTCCCGGCTGAACCGGCCCGCCTATCGCCTTACCTTCCACAGACAGGACACCACCATGCACAACGCTCCGCCCGCGCCCGAACGCAACGCCGCCGCTCCCGCCCTGCGCGAGGCGGCCGCGCTCGACATGAAAGCGCATCATGCACCGCCCGCGGCCCACGGCTTCGGCGGCTTCGGCCCGGAGGTGACGGGTGCCTTCGACGAGCTGATGGGCGCCTTCGAGGCCTTCAAGGACGCCAACGACCAGCGCCTCGGCGAACTGGAGCGGCGCGGCACCGATGTCGTGACCGCCGAGAAGGTGGAGCGCATCAATGCCGCGCTGGACGCCCAGAAGGCGCTGATCGACGAACTGGTGCTCAAGGCCCGCCGCCCGGCGCTGGGCGGGCGCGCGGAGCTGGTCGGCGATCTCGCCGCCCGCGAGCACAAGGCGGCGTTCGACGCCTATGTGCGCCATGGCGAGGCCGCCGGTCTGAAGCGGCTGGAAGCCAAGGCGATGTCCGCCGGCGTCGCCACCGACGGCGGCTATGTGGTGCCCTCCGAGACCGAGCGCGAGATCGGGAAAAGGCTGGCGGCGCTCTCCCCGGTCCGCGCCATCTCCGATGTGCGGGTCATCTCGGCGGGCACCTACAAGAAGCCGTTCATGACCTCCGGGCCGGCGGTCGGCTGGGTGGCGGAGACCGGCGCGCGCGCCCAGACCGCGAGCCCGGTGCTCGATGAGCTGGCCTTCCCGGCGATGGAGATCTACGCCATGCCGGCGGCGACCCAGACCCTGCTGGACGACGCCGCCGTGAACATCGACGAATGGCTCGCCGCCGAGGTGGAGGCCGCCTTCGCCGCGCAGGAAGGCACCGCCTTCGTCACCGGCGACGGCTCCGGCAAGCCGAAGGGGTTCCTCGCCTATGACACGGTGGCGGAAGGCGCCTGGACCTGGGGCAAGCTCGGCTTCGTCTCGACGGGCTCGGCCGGCGACTTCCCCTCGGCCAGTCCCGCCGACCCGCTGGTCGATCTCGTCTATGCGCTGAAGAGCGGCTACCGGCAGAACGGCAGCTTCGTCATGAGCCGGCGCACCCAGGCCAGCGTGCGCAAGCTGAAGGATGAGAACGGCCAGTATCTGTGGAGCCCGCCCGCCCAGCCCGGCACCCCGCCCAGCCTGATGAACTTCCCCGTCCACGAGGCGGAGGACATGCCGAACCTCGCGGCCGGCAGCTTGTCGGTGGCGTTCGGCGATTTCCGCCGCGGCTATCTGGTGGTGGACCGAGCCGGGGTGCGGGTGCTGCGCGATCCCTATTCGGCCAAGCCCTATGTGCTGTTCTACACCACCAAGCGGGTCGGCGGCGGCGTGCAGGACTTCGACGCCATCAAGCTGCTGAAATTCGCGGCGTGAGGGCATAGGCGAAATGAAAAGGGGCGCTCCCGGCCGGGAGCGCCCCTTTTCGGATGCGTATCGCCTGCGGGACGTGCGCCCGCAAGGGCTCGTCAGGGACGAACCGGGAAGGCCATCGCGGCCGGGCTTCCGGTGTCGACGAACTGGATGGCGACGGAACCCAGGGTGAGGAGCACCGCGAGGGCGAGGATGAGGGTGTTGGCGCTGAGCGTGTTCATGATGTCGGCTTATCGCTCCGGCTTCGTGACGTTTTCACGGCCACGCGCCGGCTGTGCCCCGCGGTCGGAACATTCCGGCCGCGCAGGCTTGGGACAGGGTTAAGGTTGGGTAAACGGAACGGCGTTCCGGGTGGGTGCCGGGTGAGCGGCGCCCGTTCACGGCAGATGTAGGTGCGGCAGGAGCGCCGCGCCAGTTGCATCTGCGGCGATGAGGCGTTGCGTCCGTGCAAATGCCGGCCGCCCGCCTTTTCTTCACGCGAACCGCTCTCCACTTCGCTCGAAAATGCTCTACCGGAGCGTGGCGCCCATGGCGCGGGCGGTGCTCTCGATCCACGGGCGCTGCGGGCCGATGAGCGTCGCTCCGGTAACGCCGCCGCAGCCGCGCGCCCCGCCGGCGGCGGTCGACCAGCCGATGATGGCGGCCACCGTGCCGCCCGCGAGCACCGGCCCGCCGCTGTCGCCGGTGCAGCCGCCCGCCGCCGCGCCGGCGGAGAGGCGGATCATGATGCCGCCGGTGGTGCCGATCACCGGCAGATCGACGGCGCGCAGCGTGCCCGCCGAGCGGCCGTCGCCATCCTTCACCACGCCGAAGCCGACGAGGGTGAACAGGCTGCCGCGCGCCGGAAGCGCGGGATCCGAGGCGAGCGTCGCCGGCCGGAAACGGTCGGGCAGGGGCTCGGACAGTTGCATCAAAGCGAGATCGGGCGTGGGCCGGCGGGTGTCGAAGGAGGCAGGGTCGAAGCCTGGATGTACGCTGACCCGGCTCGCCGTCAGCACCCGCGGCCCGGCCGGCTCGATCACCGCCACCGCATAATTCGCCTTCGGCGCCACGCAATGGGCGGCGGTGAGAATGACGCTCGGCCCGAGCACGACCCCGGTGCAGCTCGCCCCGCGCGTCGAGACCACCATCACCGTGCTGGCCGCGACATCGCCGCCCGCCGGGCGCCCGCCGACGATCGCGGCGGCGGGTGAGGCCGGCAGGGCGCCGAGCGCTGCGAGCAACGCCGCCGCGCTGGCCCGTGCCCAACGCCGGGCGACCGGGCGGAAGGCCGGGTGAGAGCCTGTTGCGCCACGGAATGCTGCGGAAGACGGGTGTGTCGCAGACGACGATAAGGCCACGGGCAGGCTCCTGTCCGCTCCGCTCGTGCGGAGCCTCGTTTCATGCCGGCCCGGCTTTCACCGGGGCCGGATCGGTTCCGGCGAGGCGTAGCCCGTGCGCGGGCCTCGGGCAATGGCGCAGAGGCGAAACCGCGCGCCGCGGTCCGCTGCCTACGTGCCGTGCCTTGGCGGCGTCCGCGTGCACGGCATCTCGTTCGCCTGTCCGTGCAGCCCGTCTCAACCCGGCGCGGCCGCCTCCCGCGCGTACCGGTCCTGCCCGCCCTTTGCCCCGTCCGCCGCCGGACCGGTTCCGGCCCCACATCTTCGAGAGAGGCCCTCATGCCCGCTGTTCTTCTCGACGGTCCCGCCGTCGAGCCGCTGACGCTCGACGAGGCCAAGGCGTTCCTGCGTGTCGACCACGATGCGGAGGACGCGCTCATTTCCGCGCTCGTGGTCACCGCGCGCGCCAGCGTCGAGGCGCTGACCCGGCGCGCATTGATCGACCAGCGCTGGCGGCTCATACGCGACGCCTGGCCGGCCTCCGGCTTCATTCCGGTGCCGGTGAACCCGTTGCGCAGCCTCGTCGCGGCCTCGGTGAAGGACGTTTACGGCATCGAGGTCGCGCTGGACCTCGCCGCGCTGCGGCCCGACAGCGCCCGCCTGCCCGGACTGATCCGGGTGGAGCGCGGTGCGGTGCCGGCGCCCGGATGGCGGCCGGCTGGCATCGCCGTCGAGTTCATCGCTGGGCACGGCTCCGCGGCGGCAGACGTACCGGCGCCGCTGATCGAGGCGGTGCGGCTGGTGCTGGCGCATTTCTACGAACATCGCGACGAGACCGGCCCCTCCGCCGCACTGCCCGCCACCCTTGGCGCGCTCATCGCGCCCTACCGCGTGGTGCGGCTGTGAGCGGGGCGGGGCTCGGTGGGCTAGGCATCGGCGCGTTGCGCCAGCGCTTCGTGCACGAGACGGCGGTGGAGACCGCCGACGGCATGGGCGGGGTGGTGCGCAGCTTCATCCCGGTGGATGCGCTGTGGGGCGCGATCGAGAGCAGCGCCTCCCGGAGCGATCTCGACGCGGTGGCCGACCGCCCCGTCGCGGTGCTGACGCATCGGGTGACCCTGCGCGGGCGCTCCGAGGTCGCGCCCGGCGACCGGCTGCGCCTCGGCGCGCGGCGGCTGGTGGTCGGCGCGGTCCATGACCCGGACGGGCGCGGGCGGATCGTCGAATGCCTGTGCACCGAGGAGACGCCCTGATGGCGAGCGGACCCGTCTTCACCGCCCGGCTCAAGGGATTGGACGCGCTGCTGGGGCGGCTGAAGCGCCTTCCCGAAATGCCGCGTAGCCAGGATCTGTCGCGCACAAAGGATCTGCCGCGCACAAAGGAAAGGAAGGCCGGCCATGGTTGAGCCCGCCGAAAGCCCGCCGCTGGCGCTGCGCCGGGCGATCCATGACGCGCTCGCCGCCGATGCCGGGCTCATCGCCTTGCTGGGCGGGACGCGCGTCTATGACCTGCCGCCGCCGTCGCCGGATTTTTCCTATGTCACGCTCGGCGAGGCGCAGGTGAGCGACTGGTCCACCGCCACCGAGCGCGGCGAGGAGCATCGGCTGACCCTTCATGTCTGGTCGCGCCAGGGCGGGCACCGCGAGGTCCACGCCATCGCGGAACAGGTGCAGCAGGTGCTGCACGATGCGGAGCTGGCCCCGGCGGGAGCGCATCTCGTCAATCTGCGCTTCACAAGCGCGGAGATCAGGCGCGAGCAGGCCGGGCGCCTGCATCACTGCCTGCTCCGGTTTCGTGCGGTGATCGAGACGGAGTAAGGCCGGCCAACGTCCCAACGGACCGGCGTAAGATATTGCTCTGATTCAGGAAAAACGTCTGCCGTCGAGCGGTCTCGGGATCGCTTGGCGTCGTCCGTTCAACGGATTTCTCAGGGCGGAAGGCCGCCCTTCACGGTCTGCCCGGCAAGGGTGGCGCAGAGGCCTTAACCATCTCCTACCACGAGGAAAGGCGACGACATGGCTGCGCAAAAGGGCAGCGACCTGCTTCTCAAGATCGACGATGGCGCCGGCTTCATCACCGTCGCCGGACTGCGCTCGCGGCAGATCGCCTTCAACGCCGAGCCGGTGGACGTGACGCATGCCGAGAGCGCCGGTCGCTGGCGCGAGCTGCTCGCCGGGGCGGGCACGCGGCGGGCGTCCGTCTCCGGCTCCGGCGTGTTCAAGGATGCGGCCTCCGACGCGCTGCTGCGCCAGCGCTTCTTCGACGGTGTGGCGGTGAGCGTCCAGCTCATCGTGCCCGATTTCGGCACGCTCGCCGGCATGTTCGTCATTTCCGCGCTGCAGATCGCGGCCGAGCACGATCGCGAGGTGACGTTCGAGATCACCCTCGAAAGCGCCGGCGCGGTCGGCTTCACGACGCTCTGAGGGAGGTTCGCATGGCCAATCGTCATCGCGGCGAGATCGCCGCCGAGCTCGGCGGGTGCAGCCGCGTCCTCGTGCTCACCCTCGGCGCCCTCGCCGAGCTGGAGGACGCCTTCGGGGTCGAGGATCTGGTGGCGCTCGCCGAGCGCTTCGAGCGCGGCCGCCTTTCGGCGCGGGACGCGGTGCGCATTCTCGGTGCCGGGCTGCGCGGAGCGGGCGAGCAGGTCAGCGACGCCGAGGTGGCGGCGATGACCGCACCCGGCGGCGCCGCCGGCTTCGCCCGCATCGTCGGTACGCTGATCGCCGCAACCTTCGGCGCGGCGGAGGGAGACCGGACCACCTCTGCCGCCGCGCCCGGCGCCGGAACGGCGATAGGGGCCGCCCACCCGGAGGCCGCCCCGCCGGGCCCTTGATCGCCGCAGCGGGCCGGGCCCGTCCGTCGCCCCGCGCCTTTCCCTGGGTAGAGGCGATGGCGTTCGGGCTCGGCCATCTGCGGCTCGCCCCGGAGGCCTTCTGGCGCATGACGCCGCGGGAGCTTTCCGCCGCGCTCGGACCGGCGCCGGGTCCGCCGGTCGCGTTGGACCGCGCCGGCCTCGCCGCCCTGATGGCCCGTTTCCCGGATGCACCGGGCGGGCCGGGATGAGTCTGGCACAACGGCCCGTTTCGTCCTCGCCGTCAGCCCGGCCGAGCCCCACACGCAGGACGTGGGCCCGGCCGCCGGCGCGACGACCAACCGTTCCCATCGCCCCCGCGCTGCGGCCGCCACTCCCCCAGGCGCGGCGCTGGCGGGCGCGGCGGGGCGCCTGCGCCTCTTGCCCGCGGGCGCCCCGCCGACACAAGCAACCGGAGACCGCCATGGACGACACCGATGACGCCGTCACCGTCGAGATCCTGGCCGACACCTCGGCCTTCCGGCGCGAGATCGCCGAGACCGAGCGGATCGCGCGCGGCTTCGGCCGGGCGCTCGGCGATGCGCTGACCTCGGCGGTTGTGAAGGGCAAGGATGCCGGCGAGGTGTTCACCGCGCTCGCGCAGAAGATCTCCTCGCTCGCCCTCGACATCGCCCTGAAGCCGGTGGAGCAGGGCGTCGCCTCGCTGCTGCAGGGCCTGCTCGGTGGAGCCTCCGGCTTTGCCACGGGCGGGGTCTTCCCGCAGGGCCTGAACGGCCGGGTAACGCCCTTCGCCAGCGGCGGCGTGGTCGCCGCGCCGACCTATTTCCCGATGTCCGGCGGCCTCGGGCTGATGGGCGAGCGCGGCGCCGAGGCCATCCTGCCGCTGCGGCGGGGTGCCGACGGCAAGCTCGGCGTCGCTGCCGGCGGGACCGGGCGGGGGATGAACGTGACCGTGAATGTCGCGACCCCGGACGCGGCCTCCTTCCGCCGCTCCGACGCCTATCTCTCCGGCCTCGTCGCCCGCGCCGCCGCGCGCGGGCAGCGCGGGCTGTGACGCCGCCTGTTTCAGGGAGACCGCCATGCCCGCCTTCCACGAGGCGCTGTTTCCGCTCGACGTGGCGCTCGGCGCCGCGGGCGGGCCGGAGCGCGCCACCGAGATCGTCACCACCGTGACCGGGCGCGAGGAGCGCAACACCCGGCTTGCCCATTCGCGGCGGCGCTGGGACGCCGGCTATGGCGTCCGCTCCTTCACCCAGCTCGCCGCGGTGGTCGCCTTTTTCGAGGAGCGGCGCGGCCGGCTTCACGGCTTCCGCTGGCGCGACCGGCTGGACCATTCCTCCGCCGCGCCGGGGGCCGATCCCGGCCCGCTCGACCAGATGCTCGGCGTCGGCGACGGCGCGAATGCGACGTTCGCTCTCGCCAAGACCTATGGCGCGGCCTTCGCGCCCTATCTTCGGCCCATCGTGAAGCCGGTCGCCGGCACGGTGCGCGTCGCGGTCGGCGGGGCGGAAATGGCAGCGAGCACCTATGACCTCGACCCCGATGAGGGCGTCGTGCGCTTCCACGCCGGCCATATCCCGCCGAACGGGGCGGCGGTGAGCGCGGGCTACCTGTTCGACGTGCCAGCGCGTTTCGACACCGATTACCTCGAGGTGAACCTCACCGCCTTCGAGGCCGGCGAGATTCCGCGCATCCCGATCCTGGAGATCCGGCCGTGAGAAAGCTGCCCGAGGATTTTGCCGCGCTGCTCGCCTCCGGCGTCACCACGCTGGCGCGCTGCTGGCGCCTCACTCGCACCGATGGCGTGGTGGTCGCGCTCACCGAGCACGATGACGACCTCACGGTCGACGGCACGGCGTTCCGCGCCATCGGCGGCGTGGCGGCGGCGGAGATGACGGCAGGGCTCGGCTTCGCGGTGGACGGCAGCGAGGTCTCCGCCGCGTTGACGTCCGACCTGCTGGACGAGGCCGACCTGGCCGCCGGCCTGTTCGACGGCGCGGCGGCGGAGCTGCTGCTGGCCGACTGGTCCGCACCGACCCGCTTCGTCCTGCTGCGCCGCTTCCATGTCGGCGAGGTCCGGCGCGAGGACGGCGCCTTCACCGCCGAGCTGCGCTCGCCTGCCGACCGGCTGAACGAGATTCGCGGGCGGCGCTTCACCAGCGCCTGCGACGCCGATCTCGGCGATGCCCGCTGCGGCATCGACCTGACGCTCGCCGCCTATCGCGCCGCCGGCACGGTGCTGGCCGTGGAGGGGGCGAGCCTGATGGCCGTTTCCGGCCTCGCCGCTTTTGCGTCCGGCTGGTTCGGCGCGGGGCGCTTCGTGCTGGCCTCCGGTCCGGCGGCGGGCTTCGCCTGCGAGGTGAAGACGCACCGCATCGAGGCCGGCACCGTGCGGATCGAACTCTGGCAGCGCCCGCCGGAAACGCTGGCGGCGGGTGACGGCTTCGTGGTGACCGCCGGCTGCGACAAGAGTTTCGCCACCTGCCGCGACCGCTTCGGCAATGGCCGCAATTTCCGCGGTTGCCCGCATATGCCGGGCAATGACCGGATCCTCCAGATTGCACGGGCGGGGGGCTGAGCCATGGCGGACAGCGCCGCGCCGCCCTCGTCGCCGAGGCGCGGATGTGGATCGGCACGCCCTATCTGCATCGCGCCTCGCTGAAAGGCGTGGGCGCCGATTGCCTCGGCCTGGTGCGCGGGGTGTGGCGGGCGGTGATCGGCCCGGAGCCGGAACCCCTGCCGGCCTATGCGCCGGACTGGGCCGAGGCGTCCGGCATCGAGCAGCTCGCGGCTGCCGGCCTGCGGCATCTGGTGCCGCTTGCAGTGAATGAGGCGCGCCCCGGCGACGTGCTGCTGTTCCGCTGGCGCGCCCATCTGCCGGCCAAGCACGCGGCGATTCTCGTGGCGCCCGACCGCATGGTCCACGCCCATGACGGCGCCGCGGTGGCGGAGGTGCATCTCGCCCCGTGGTGGCGGCGGCGGACGGCCTATGCATTCGCCTTCCCGGGGGCGTAGGGGCACCGGTTCCGTCGTCACGGACGGCGTGAGGCCGATCCGGAATCGTGAGCGGCGGGCGACGGCAGTCCGTTCCCGGAAGCCCTGGACGATCGCCGCTCTACGGCTCCGCCTTCGATCGGAATGGCGGCCAGCCGGAAGCGGCGGGTCGTCATCCCGGCCGGGCCGTCGCGGGTCGGTTTGGGGGCAGTCCGTTCCCGGAAGCCCGGACGATTCCGGCCCTGAGCTGGGCTCCGGTCGGGATGACGGCGTATGCCGAACCACCCGTCCCACACCATTCAACCGAGGAGTATTCCCATGGCGACATTGCTGCTCGGTGCGGCCGGCGGGGCTCTCGGCGGTGCGTTGTTCGGTCCTGTCGGTGCCCTTGTCGGGCGGGCGGCTGGCGCGCTGGGCGGAGCGGTGGTCGATGCCGCGCTGTTTTCCGGCAAGACCCGCACCACCGGTCCGCGCTTGTCCGACCTGCCGGCCATGACCTCGACCGAGGGCGCCGGCATGGCCCGCCTCTATGGACGGGCACGGCTCTCGGGGCAGGTGATCTGGGCGCAGGATGTCGAGGAGGTGGTCTCCACCGCGACCTCCTCCTCCGGTGGCAAGGGCGGCTCACTGTTCGGGTCGTCCACTACCACGACCTACAGCTATTTCTGCAGCTTCGCGGTGGGGCTCTGCGAGGGGCCGATCACCCGCATCGGCCGCATCTGGGTGGATGGCGAGGAACTCGACCAGCAGGGCCTCGTCATCCGCGCACATCTCGGCGGCGAGGCGCAGGAACCCGATGCTCTGATCGCGGCGGTGGAGGGCGCGGGGAGCGCGCCGGCCTATCGCGGCCTCGCTTATCTCCTGTTCGAGCGGCTGCCGCTGGCCGATTACGGCAACCGGCTGCCGCAGGTCAGCGTCGAGGTGGAGCGCGCCATCGGCGACCTGGAACCGCGCATCCGCGCGGTGACGCTGATCCCCGGCGCCAGCGAGTTCGCTTATGACACGCGCGAGGTGGTGCGCGCGGTCGGCTCCGGCAGCTATGAGGCCGAGAACCGCCATGTCACCACCGCCGATACCGACATCGAAGCCTCCCTCGACCAGCTTCTCGCCTGCTGCCCGAACCTCGAACGGGTTGCGCTCATCGTCTCGTGGTTCGGTACCGACCTCAGGGCCGGCCATTGCGAGATCCGTCCCGGCGTCGACCGGCGCAGCAAGGCGACGCGCAGCGGCAACGCCGTCACCCTCTGGAGCGCTGCGGGACAGACCCGCGCGAGCGCGCATCTGGTGAGCCAGTATGACGGCTACGCCGCCTATGGCGGCACGCCCTCCGACATCTCGGTGCTGAACGCCATCGCCGCGCTGAAGGCCCGCGGGTTGAAGGTGACGCTCTATCCCTTCGTGATGATGGACATTGCTGCCGGCAACGGCCTGCCGGACCCTTATGGCGGGGCCGGGCAGGCGGCCTATCCCTGGCGCGGACGCATCACCTGCCATCCCGCACCCGATGTTGCGGGCACGGTGGACGGCACCGCGGAGGCGGCGACGCAGGTGGCGAGCCTGTTCGGCACTGCCGCGCCGGGCGATTTTGCGGCACGGCTCGGCACGGTCGTCTATTCCGGGCCGGACGAATGGGGCCTACGCCGGATGGTGCTGCATTATGCCCGCCTCGCCCGCCTCGCCGGCGGGGTCGAGGCTTTCGTCATCGGCTCGGAGATGGTGGGGCTCACGCGCGTGCGCTCGGCATCCGGGGTCTATCCGGCGGTCGCGCAGTTCGCGAACCTCGCCGCGGATGTGAAGGCCGTGCTCGGCGCCGGCACGCTGGTGACCTATGCCGCGGACTGGACCGAATACGGCGCCCATGTGCGCGAGGGCGGCGCCGAGCTGCGCTTTCCGCTCGATCCGCTCTGGGCCTGTCCAGCGATCGACGCGGTCGGCATCGACTGGTACGCCCCGATCGCCGACTGGAGGGACGGCTCCGCCCATCTCGACGCGACGCTGGCCCGCAGCGTCTATGAGCGCGGCTATCTCGCATCCAATGTGCGGGGCGGGGAGGGGTTCGACTGGTATTACCCCGACGACGCCGGTCGCACCGCCCAGAACCGCCTGCCGATCACCGACGGCGCCTATGGCGAGCCGTGGGTGTTCCGGGTCAAGGACCTTGCGGGCTGGTGGGGCAATGCCCATCACGAGCGCATCGGCGGGGTTCGGCAGGCGAGCCCGACCGGCTGGGTGCCGGGTTCGAAGCCGATCCGCCTCACCGAGATCGGTTGCGGCGCCATCGACAAGGGCGCCAACCGGCCGAGCACCTTCCCCGATCCGAAATCGGTGGAGAACGGCCTGCCACCCTTCTCCAACGGGGCGCGCGACGACCTGATGCAGCGCCGGCATCTGGAAGCGAGCTTCGACGCCTTCGCCACCGATGCGGTGAACCCGCCTGCACCGGGCCTGCCGGGCGGGCGGATGATCGACCCCGCGACGCTGTTCTGCTGGACCTGGGACGTCCGGCCGTGGCCGGTCTTCCCGCTGGCGAGCGATGTGTGGGCGGATGGCGCGAACTGGCAGAAGGGCCACTGGCTCACCGGCCGGCTCGGCGCCGCGCCCATCGCCGAGCTCGCCCGTACCCTGGCCGCCGATGCCGGCGTCACGCTGGCGGTCGGCAATCTCGAAGGCGTGGTCGACGGCTACGCGCTGGACGGGCCGATGAGCGTGCGCGCGGCGCTGGAGCCGCTGGGCCGGGCCTTCGCCTTCGATCTCGCGGAGCGCTCCGGCGCGCTCACGCTGGTGCCGCGCGGCGGATCCACGGTGGCGAGCCTTACCGACGAGGATCTGGTGGCGGTGGAAGGCTCGGCCTCGCTGTCGCTGACGCGCGGCTCGGAGAGCGAATTGCCGCTCAGCGTCACGCTCGGCTTCCTCGACGCGCTCGCCGACTACCGGCAGGGCGCGGCTGCCTCGCGCCGGCTCGCCGGTGCGGCGCGGGCGCAGGAGGGAGAGGATCTCGCCGTCATGTCCTATGGCGGGCTGATGGAAAGCCGTGCCGAGATGTGGCTGCAGGATCTGTGGGCGCGCCGCGAGACGGCGAGCTTCGCTTTGCCTCCGTCCCGTCTGGCACTGGAAGCCGGCGACATCGTGCGGCTGGACCGCGACGGGCGCAGCCGGCTGCTGGAGATCACCGGGATCGAGGATGGCGCGGCGCGGGCGGTGAGCGCCCGCAGCGTCGACCCGGACGTGTTCCGCGTCGCCGCGCGCGATGCGGCGGCCGGCACCGTGCGCCTGCCGGCGGCGTCCGGCCCGCCCGCGGCCTGGCTGGTCAACCTGCCGGCGCTCGACGACGGCGAGCCGGCGACGCTCGCCCATGTCGCGGCCTTCTCATCGCCCTGGCCCGGCGCGCTCGCTCTCTGGCGGGCGCTGGACGGGGCGAGCTTCACCCGCATCGGCACGCTGCCCGCGCCCTCGGTGATGGGCGAGACGCTGACCGATCTTCCCGCCGGTCCGCTCTGGCGCTGGCAGCGGGGTGCGGTGCTGGATGTCGAGCTCTATGGCGGCCTGCTTGCCGCTGCGAGCGAAGACGCCGTGCTTGGCGGGGCCAACGCGGCGGCTCTGGTTGCGGCGAGTGGCGCGGTCGAGATCATCCAGTTCGCCGGTGCCGATCTGATCGGTACCCGGCACTGGCGGCTCGCCGGCCTGCTGCGCGGCCAGCTCGGCACCGAACCCATGGCGGGCACGGCATGGCCGGCCGGTACGCGCTTCCTGCGACTCGACGCCCAGTTGCTGAACGCTGCCGCCGGCACGGACCTGATCGGCCGCGCGCTTACCTTGCGCGTCGGCCGGGCCGACCGCGACCAGGGCGATCCGGCGGTCACCGCGCTGGAGGGAATGGCGTCGGTGCGGGCCCTGCTGCCCTATGCTCCGGTGCATCCACGCGCGCGCCGCACCGCGGAAGGTATCGCGCTGAGCTGGATCCGCCGCAGCCGGATCGGCGGCGACGGCTGGGATGCGGCCGAGATCCCGCTCGGCGAAGCGAGCGAGGCCTATCGCGTCGAGATTCTGGACGGTGTCGCTGTGCGGCGCAGTCTCACCGTCTCGACGCCGGACGTCGTCTATCCGGCGGCGGATGAACTGGCCGATTTCGGCGCCCCGCTCGCCGCGCTCACGGTGCGCATCGCGCAGGTTTCATCCCTCGCGGGGGTCGGCACGCCGCTCACCGCCACGCTCGCGCTCTGAAGGAAGCCGCTCATGGCCGACACGACCCCCAACCTCGCTCTGCCGCTGCTCGCGGCGGCGCAGGCGCAGAAGCATGTCACCCATAACGAAGCGCTGGTCGCGCTCGACGCGCTGACCCAGCTCGCCGTGCTCGACCGCGACCGGACCGACGCACCGACCTCGCCCGCTGCCGGCGACCGCCATCTCGTGGCGGACGGCGCCGGCGGCACTTTCGCCGGCAAGGACGGCAGAGTGGCGCTGTATGACGGCGACGCCTGGTCGTTCCTCACCCCGCGTGCCGGCTGGTCCGCCTATGTGGTGGGGGAGGGTACGCGCCTTGTCCATGACGGCAATGGATGGACCGACGCGCTCGCTGCCGGCTCTTTCGGGAGTGCGGTCGCTTTGCGCATCCGTGAGGCGGAGGTCGCCTTGTCCGGCGCCGCCGTTACCACAGCCCTCGTCATTCCCGCCCGCAGCATCGTGTTGTCGGTGGCAAGCCGCGTCGCGTCCGCGGTGACGGGAGCGACCTCCTATGCGGTCGGCACGAGCGGGGAGGTTGACCTGTTCGGAGGCACGCTCGGCATCGCCGCCGGCTCGTCCAATATCGGCGTCGTCGGGCCTCGCGCTCTTTATGCCGACACGCCCGTCGTCGTCACCGCGGCGGGCGGCCCCTTCACCAGCGGGATGTTGCGGCTCGCGGTCACCTTCTTCTCCTTCACCGCTCCGGCGTGAGCGGCTTCTCCAGACCCGGGGAACTTACATGCCTTATGACAGTGCCAAGGACCCCTGGCAGGGGGTTTCCGTCTCGCCCGTGAGCCTCGGCCGCATCGGCCGGGCGGTGACGCCGGACGATGCCGCCGATCTCGGCCGTTACGCCCGTCTGCGGGTTTTCGCGCCGAATTCGGTTGCAAATCCGAGCGTGGCGATCCTGCCGGTCGAGAATGCGGACGGCGCGCCGCTGGTCTTGCCGCTGCCGGCCGGGCAGGCGAGCATCCTGCCCTATCTCGTGCGCCGCGTGCTCGCGACCGGGACGTCGATCGGTCTCGTGATCCACACGATCGACTGAGCGGCGCAGCCCGTCGTCGCGACGGCGCTCGGCCGCTGGATCGCGCAGGGCTCGCCCCAAGGTTCTCACCACAACGATGTCCTGGCAGGCCCGCGCCGTTTTCGCGCCGGGAAGGGGCATCTTGTTCCCGGAACTGCAATCAAGGGTTGCATTTCCGACCGTCCGGCGCGGTCTCGTCGGTTTTTCCAAAGGAGCATCCCCATGCCCGACCACGGCCACCTCCTCTGCAGTCCCGCCGCCCCGCCGGGCTTGCGCCGGCCCCCCCGCTGATCCGGCTGCGGAGCGATTCAATGAATCTGTCCCTCGGCATCTCCCTGGCGATCCAGCTCGAGGCCTCGGCGTCCTCGGAGCCGGAGCCCGCCTTTCTCCTGCTGGGCGACGACCCCCTCGTCCTCGCCAGCACCCTTCTCACCCTCGGCGACGACATTCTGGAGCTGAACTGACATGGCAAATATCGATATCGCCAATCCCGGCACCAACGAGCCGGCGCTTTCCGAAGCCATCACCCGTCTGGTGAAGGCCGCCGTCACCGGTGTCAGCCCCGCCGCGGTGGACGGCGCGGTGGATTCGAGCACCCCCACCGTTTCCGGCTATGCACCCCCCTATGCGCTGGTGACGATCTATGTGAACGGGACGGCCGAAGCCTCTGTCACCGCGGCGTCCGACGGTGCCTGGAGCTATCAGCTCTCCGAGAAGACCAACGGCTCCTACGCCGTGACGGTGCGCGCCGTTCCGGGCTCGGCTGCCTATGCGCTGGAAATCGACGCCGGCGCGGAGCCGCTGCGCGACAGCGCGGGCGATCTGGTCCTGCTGGACATCAATCCGACGCTGGGCATCTACTACGCGGGCGGCACCACCTATGCCAGCGAGACCGCTCTCATGACCGGCATCGGCGGCGTGGCGAACGGTTCGGCGTGGGACATCGGGCCGTATCGCGATCCCTCCGCGGCGAACATGCTGCCGGCGGCCAGCGCATGGGCCACGACCTCGGGCACCGTCACCGAATCGTCCGGCGAGTTCACCTTCACCCCCGCGAGCGGCGCGGCCACTCCGGCCGCCTACTGCACCTATGTGTCGCCGGACGGGGTGGTGGACGGCAAGGCCGTCGAGTTTGTCGGGACCCTGCGCCGTGGCACTTCGGCCAATTCGCTGTCTGCCGGCCTGTCGTCGCAGGGCAACACCTCTGCCGGCAACCTCTCGGCTTCGGTCAGCACGACGACGGAAACCGCGTTCGCACTGTGCGGATCGTCCGGCACGTCCGAAGCCAATGTCCGCGCCTATATCCGCTCGACCTCGTCGTCCGCGGATGGCGGCACGTTCATCTTCAAGCCGACCTCGGTGAAGGAGGTGAAGCCCTTCAACGGCTGGCTCACCACCGGCTGGGCCGCGTTGTTCGAGTTCACCACGCCGTCGTCCTATGCGACCGCCAAGGTCATCGCGCAGGCGGATGACAACTCCACGCGCGGCAAGGTCCGGCTGGTCTACGACACGGACGGCCATCTTCGGCTGATCGTCACCCAGAACAATTCGGCTCAGGTGAGCCTCGACCTCGGTGCCTATGCGGTCTCGACCGCGGGCAAGGTGGCGTTCAGCGTCGGGCAGAGCGCCTTCTATGCGACCCTGAACGGCGGCAAATATGTGCTCCAGACCTCGTCCGGCGTGATGCCGGGCTCAGCCGTGCTGCGCTTCGGCCGCTCGAACGCCGGCGAGGCCTGGGACGGCACGCTCAGCCGCAAGGCGATCGTCGCCAGCCAGCAGCCGACCTCCTGGCTCCAGCACGTCGCCTCCCAGGGGCAGACCAACCGCATCGCCACCAATGGCGACAGCTACATGGCCGGCGCGGGCGGCGTCATCCTGAACGATCTGCTGCGTACCGGCACCGGGCGCACCGTCGTCAATATCGGGGCCGGCGGCTCCACCATGGCCGAGGCGCTGACCCGGCTTCAGGCCGCGCCTTATCTGCGCGATTACACGTGGGTGATCTGGGACGGCTCGGCCAACAGCTATGGCTCGGTGTCGGCCTATCTCGCGACCATCTCGGACATCGTGACCTCTATCGGCCACAGCCGGATCATCTTCATTCCGCCGATCAATGTCGGGCCTTCGGACAGTTCGACCCCGACGTCCTACACCAACGACCTGCTGTCGATCTATGCCGGCATCCAGTCGCTGCTGGGGGCGAACCGCACCTTCGATCCGGTGGCGGACGTGTTCGCGACCATGGGCGACGGGTCGGCCAACGACACGCAGGATCTGGCGGCCCATGTGGTGCCGCGCAGCCTGCTGCTCGATCAGACCGCCGGTCAGGTCCATCTCGGCGCCACCGCTATGGCGGCGGTCGAGGCCAAGATCGCGGCGATGCTGACCTCGCTCGCGATCTAAAGGGGGCACCGGGGAGGCGGCCGTGCCGCCTCCCATCTCCGCATCGCCCCGCCGCATCCATCCGCGTTCATTCACGCCTGCGCGCCCGCCGTGGCGCCTCACGGAGGCTTCATGTCCCGCCATATCAACGAGGAAGGCCTTCTGCTCATCAAGCAATGGGAAGGTTGCCGGCTAAAGGCCTATCGCGACCCGGTCGGCATCTGGACCGTGGGCTACGGCCACACCGATGCGGCGGGACCGCCGCGGGTCGGTGCCGGGCTGAGCCTGAGCACCGCGGAGGCCGAGGCCCTGCTGCGCCGCGACCTCGCCCCGGTGGAGGCGGCGGTTGAGGCCGCCGTGAAGGTGCCGCTGACCGACAACCAGTTCGCGGCGCTGGTGTCCTTCACCTTCAATCTCGGTGCCGCCAATCTGCGCCGCTCGACCCTGCTCGCGAAGCTCAATGCCGGCGACTACGCTGCCGTGCCGAAGGAACTCGCCAAGTGGAACCGCGCCGGTGGCAGGGTGATCGCCGGTCTTTCCAATCGCCGCGCCGCCGAGGCCGGGTTGTGGGCCAGGGATGCCTTCGTCGCTTCGAATTACGTGGCTCCCACGCCGGTCGCTCGTCTTGCCGGGCTCGATGGAAATGGAGCCGCAGCGACCGCGATCGGCCTTGCCGGCACCGGCGCGGCCGAGATGGCGCAGCAATTGCTGCCCTTCGTCGGGGTCTCGCGTCTGCTGCAATATGCCTTCGTCGCGCTCACCATGGTGGGTGCCGCCGCGGGCCTCGTCGGGGCCTTCCGAAAGGCGCGGACAGATGCCGGCCTCGCCTGAGCAGGCCGGTTTCCCCGACGCGACGACCTGACATCGGCGCCGCGCGGTGGCATGCTCCCCGCCCGCCGCAGCCGGACGACGCGGCGACCGATCGAAGGGAATGGATGTGCGCCTGCTCGTCGTGGAGGACGATCCCGATCTCAACCGCCAGCTCCATGAGGCCCTGAGCGATGCCGGCTATGCCGTCGACCGGGCCTTCGACGGGGAGGAGGGGCAGTTTCTCGGCGAGACCGAGCCCTACGACGCCGTGGTGCTCGACATCGGACTGCCCCGGCTCGACGGGCTGTCGGTGCTGGAGGCGTGGCGGCGGGCCGGCAAGAACATGCCGGTGCTGATCCTCACCGCCCGCGACCGCTGGAGCGACAAGGTACAGGGCTTCGATGCCGGCGCCGACGACTATGTGGCCAAGCCCTTTCACATGGAGGAGGTGCTGGCCCGCCTGCGCGCCCTGTTGCGACGGGCCACCGGCCATGCGGCGAGCGAACTCGCCTGCGGGCCGCTGCTGCTCGACACACGCTCCGGCCGGGTCAGCGTCGAGGGACGGGCGATCAAGCTCACCTCGCACGAATACCGGCTGCTCGCCTATCTGATGCACCATGCCGGGCGGGTGGTGTCGCGGACCGAACTGGTGGAGCATCTCTACGACCAGGATTTCGACCGGGACTCGAATACGATCGAGGTCTTCGTCGGCCGCCTGCGCAAGAAGCTCGGCATAGAGGCGATCCAGACCGTCAGGGGTCTCGGCTATCTGCTGGTGCCGCCGGAACAGGCCGGCTGACGCCATGCGCTTCGCCGAGGTGCTGCGCGCCTCCTCCCGCACCGGCTCGCTCGCCGTCCGCCTGTTCGTCTCCGCGACGCTGGTGATTCTCGTCGTGCTGATCGTGGTCGGCCTCGCGCTGTCCTCGATCTATCGGCAGGCGGTGGAACGGGCCTTCGACCGGCGGCTCGACGTCTATCTCAAGACCATCGTCGCCGATGTCGCCAACGCTCCGCCGGGTACGATGCCCGAGCCGACGACGCTCGGCGATCCGGTCTTCGATTTCCCGCTCTCCGGCTGGTACTGGCAGATCACCCGCATCGACGGTCCCGCCCGGCAGTACAAGACCGCCCGCTCGCTGCCCGAAGGCAACCTGCCGCTGCTGCTCGATCGCGGCGTGAAGGACGATGCCGGCATGCGCGAGGGCTATGTCGATGGCCCCTCGCATCAGAGGCTGCGCCTCATCGAGCGGCAGGTCGATCTCGGGCAGGACGGGCGCTACCTCGTCTCGGTCGCGGCGGACGCGGCGGAGATCGACGAGGAGACCGACGCCTTCAATCACGCGCTTGCTGTGACGTTCCTCATCCTCGCCTCGGCCTTCCTGTTCACCCTGCTGTTCCAGGTCCGCTTCGGCCTGCGCCCGCTCAAGCGTATGCGGGCCGGGCTGGGGGCGGTGCGTGCGGGCACGGCGGAAAAGATCGAAGGCACGTTTCCCGTCGAGATCGCCCCATTGGTGCAGGAGGTCAATGCGCTGATCGACACCAATCGCGAGATCGTCGAGCGCGCGCGGATGCATGTCGGCAATCTCGCCCACGCACTGAAGACCCCCATTGCCGTGCTGCGCAACGAAGCCGCGCGTGCCGAGGGTGCCGGCGTGCCGGATCCGCTGGCCGCCAAGGTGGGCGAGCAGGCAGAGCTCATGGCGGAGCAGGTGGCGCATCATCTGGACCGTGCCCGCATGGCCGCCCGCGCCCAGGTGATGACTTCGATCGAGGAGGTCGGCCCCATCGTCGAGGCGCTCGTGCGCACTCTGGAGAAGATTCATCGCGGCAGGGGGATCGCGGTCGAGACGCAGATGGCCGGCTCGATCCGCTTCCGCGGTGAGCGGCAGGATCTTGAGGAGATGCTCGGCAATCTCGTCGACAATGGCTGCAAATGGGCGCGCAGCCTCGTCGAGGTCCGGGTGGAGACGCCGCCGGCGGTGCAGTTCGGGGAGCGTGCCTTCTTCGAGATCACCATCGACGACGATGGGCCGGGCCTGTCCGCCGAGCAGCGCGCCGAGGCATTGAAGCGCGGTCGGCGGCTCGACGAGACACGTCCGGGCTCGGGTCTCGGCCTGTCCATCGTCAGCGAATTGGCAGCGCTCTATGGTGGAGGCCTCGCTCTTGGGGTCTCGCCGTTCGGAGGCCTGCGCTGCATCGTGCGCCTGCCGGCGGCCTGATTTCCACCTCTTGACGCTCCGAGAGGGCTTCGAGCCCATTTTCGCCAGAATCGTCCGCTTTCTGCGAAGCTCGAAGCGTTTTTACCACCCTCAGGGGGAAGGGGATCTCATGCGCGCCTACAAGATCGTCGCCGTCGGACTGGTCGGCCTCAGCCTCGCAGCCTGTGCCTCCAATGGCGGCAATCCCAATACCATGCTCGGCTCGCGCACGGCGGACGGTGCCGCGATCGGTGCGGTCACCGGCGGTGTCATCGGCCAGCTTGCCGGGCGCAGCACCGCGGCTACCCTCATCGGCGTCGCGGCCGGCGGCCTCATCGGCGGCATGATCGGCAACTCGCTCGACCAGCAGGACCGCGCCCGCGCCGCCCAGGCCGAGCAGCAGGCGCTGGAGAACGGAGCCCCCGGCGCTCCGGTGAGCTGGCGCGGTGACAGCGGCAATTACGGCACCATCGTCGCCGGACCGGCCTATGCCCGTGGCCCTTCGCCGCGCTGCCGCGAATACACCCACACCATCTACATCAGCGGCCAGCCGCAGACCGCCCGCGGCACTGCCTGCCGCAATCCGGACGGCACCTGGACCTCGGTCGCGGGCTGACGGACCTGTCGTACATGACCCCGGCGGCCGGCGTCGCCGGACTGCGCCGCGCAAGGCTCCCGTCCGGAAGGGCGGGAGCCTTGTCATGTAGAACGAGCCGCGAAGGGTGCGGCGCTTCCACGCACCCGGCCTCTTTGCTCGCACCACTGTGAGCCTGCGGCAATCGTTCCGGGGTGCTTAAGCATTGGCGTAGAGCCTCCGGTCGGCTACCTCAGCGTTTTAGAGGAACCCTAATGACGCTGTGGATCGTTTTCCTGGCTCTCACCGCCGCCGCCATCTTCGCGGTGCTCTGGCCGTTGCGCATCGGCGCAGGCGGGCCTGCGGCCGTCGACGGCACTGATGAGCACGAGGCCGATCTCGCGGTGTATCGCGACCAGCTCGCCGAGATCGAGCGCGACCGGTTGAGCGGGCTGATCGCCGGCTCCGAGGCCGAGGCCGCCCGCGCCGAGGTGGCGCGTCGCATGCTGCGCGCCGCCGAGAGCGGGGGACGCGCCGAACCGGGCTCGCGCGCCTCGGATCGCCGGCGTCGCATTGCGGCGGTGGTCGCGCTTGTGGGGGTACCTGTGCTCGCCGGCGGGCTTTATGTCATGCTCGGTTCCCCGACCCTGCCGGGTCAGCCGCTGGCCGCGCGTCTTTCCGATGATCCCGCCAAAGCCGATATCGCCCTGCTGGTGCGCAAGGTGGAGGCCCATCTCGAAGCAAATCCGAATGACGGACGTGGCTATGAGGTGGTTGCGCCGATCTATTACCGCACCGGCAGGCTGGATGACGCCGTGCGCGCCTGGCAGAACGCCATCCGGCTGTCCGGTTCGAATGCCGGTCGCGAGACCGGGCTCGGCGAGGCGCTGACCGCACGTGCCGCCGGCGTCGTCACAGCCGACGCGCAGGCCGCTTTCGAGCGGGCCGTCAAGCTGGAGCCGGAGGCGGTGAAGGCGAACTACTATCTCGGCCTCGCTGCGGTGCAGGACGGGCGGCGCGACGAGGCCATCGCCCGTTGGAGCCGGATGGTCGCCGGCGCGCCTGCCGACGCGCCCTGGCTGCCGACGGTGAAGGGTGCGCTCGACAAGCTGGCCGGCGGGGGAGCGACACCTGCACCGGCCGCGAAGGATGCGAACGGTGCCGGTCCGAGCACGGCGGATGTCGCCGCCGTCGCGGCGATGACGCCGGAGCAGCGTTCCGCCATGGTGCGTGGCATGGTGGAACGGCTGGCCGGTCGCCTTGCCCAGGATGGCAGCGACCTCGAAGGCTGGCTCAAGCTGGTGCGCGCCTGGAACGTGCTCGGCGAGACCGACAAGGCGAAGGCCGCCGCGGTGGACGCCCGGCGTAACTTCGTCGGCAATGACGCAGCCTTGGCCCAGATCGACGCGCTCTCGCGCGAGCTCGGGCTGGGAAGCTGAGGGAGAGGCGCGACCATGACCCGCAAGAGCCGACGTCTTCTCCTCATTTCCTGCGCGCTCGGCGTCCTGGGCATTGCCGCCGGACTGGTGCTGTTCGCGCTTTCCGACACCATCGTGTTCTTCCGCTCGCCCAGCGAGATCGCGGCCCAGCACGTTTCCCCCGGCACCCGGCTGCGTCTTGGCGGGCTGGTGAAGGATGGCACGGTTGAAAAGGCGGACGGCACCCATGTGCGCTTCGTGGTGACGGATGGCGGGGCGGATGTCCCGGTCGCCTATATCGGCATCCTGCCGGACCTGTTCCGAGAAGGGCAGGGCGTGGTCGCGGAAGGCGTGCTGCAAGCCGACGGCAGCTTCCGCGCCGACAGCGTGCTCGCCAAGCACGATGAGAAATACATGCCCAAGGAAGTGGTCGAGGCGCTGAAGAAGCAGGGCAAGTGGCAGGAAGGCGAGGGTGGCGCGCCCGCTCCGGCTCTGCTGCCCGGCCGCACCAGCAGCGCCAACTGAACCGGGAGCGAGCCACCATGATCCCCGAGACCGGCCATTTCGCCCTCGTCCTCGCCCTCGCGGTCGCGCTGCTGCAAATGGTGCTGCCGGTGTGGGGCGCGCGCACCAACGACGCGGCTCTGATGCGGGTGGGGCCGGCGCTGGCGGTGGCGTTTGCCGGCTTCATCAGTCTTGCCTTCGCCGCACTCGTCGCCGCCTATGTGCAGTCCGACTTCTCGGTGCTGAACGTTTACCAGAACTCGCATTCCGAGATGCCGCTGATCTACAAGATCACCAGCGCCTGGGGGAACCATGAGGGTTCCATGCTGCTCTGGGTGCTCGTGCTCGGCCTGTTCGGTGCGATGGTCGCGCTGTTCGGCAGCAACCTGCCCCAGCGGCTGAAGGCGAACGTGCTGGCGGTGCAGGCCTCGGTCGCGGTCGCGTTCCTGCTGTTCATCCTGCTGACCTCGAACCCCTTCCTGCGTCTCAGCCCCGCCCCGGCGGAGGGACAGGACCTCAACCCCGTGCTGCAGGACATCGGCCTCGCGATCCATCCCCCGCTGCTCTATCTCGGCTATGTTGGCTTCTCGATCACCTTCGCCTTTGCCGTCGCGGCCCTGATCGACGGGCGCATCGACGCAGCATGGGCGCGCTGGGTGCGGCCCTGGGCGTTGGCCGCATGGGCCTTCCTCACCGTCGGCATCGCCATGGGTTCGTACTGGGCTTATTACGAGCTTGGCTGGGGCGGCTGGTGGTTCTGGGATCCGGTCGAGAACGCCTCGCTGATGCCGTGGTTCGCCGGCACCGCGCTCATCCATTCCGCCGTGGTGATGGAAAAGCGCGACGCGTTGAAGGTGTGGACGGTGCTGCTTGCCATCCTCGCCTTTTCGCTGTCGCTGCTCGGAACCTTTCTGGTGCGCTCGGGCGTGCTCACCTCGGTCCATGCCTTCGCAACCGATCCGGCACGCGGCGTCTTCATCCTGATGATCCTCGTCGCCTTCATCGGTGGATCGCTTGGTCTGTTTGCACTGCGTGCACCGATGCTGAGGCAGGGCGGCATCTTCGCGCCCGTCTCGCGCGAGGGTGCGCTGGTGCTGAACAACCTCCTGCTCACCGCCTCGGCAGCCGCGGTGTTCGTCGGCACGTTGTACCCGCTGGCGCTGGAAGCGTGGAATGGCGCGAAGATCACGGTCGGGCCGCCTTATTTCAACTTCACCGTCGGCCTGCTGATGGTGCCCGTCGTGTTCGTCATGCCCTTCGGCCCATTGCTCGCGTGGAAGCGCGGCGATATTGCCGGTGTCGCCCAGCGCCTCATGGCGGCGTTTGGACTGGCGATTCTTGCCGGCTTGGCCGTCGCTTATGGCCAGGCGGGCGGACCCGCGCTGGCGCCGATTGGCATCGGGCTTGCTGCTTTCGTCATCCTCGGCTCTGTCACCGACCTCGCCGAGCGCGCCGGCCTTGGCCGCGTGCCGGCGGCGACAGCCTGGGCGCGCTTGCGCGGCTTGCCGCGCGCCGCCTATGGCACAATGCTCGCCCATGCCGGTATCGGCATCTGCCTGCTCGGCATCGTCGCCGAGACGAGCTGGAGTTCGGAGCGGATCGTTGGCATCAAGACGGGAGAGGGCACCACGGTCGGCCGCTACGAGCTGACGCTGGAGCGCGTCGAGCCGCGTACCGGCCCCAATTACCGCGACGTCGCCGCCGTTTTCCGAATCCGGGAGGGTGGGGTAGACCGGGGCACGGTGACGTCGTCGAAGCGCCTTTTCACCGCGCGCAACATGCCGACCACCGAATCCGGCATCCGTACCTTCGGCTTCGGCCAGCTTTATGTGAGCATGGGCGACGAACTGGCCGGCGGAGGCATCGGTATCCGCGCCTATTGGAAGCCGCTGGTCACGCTGATCTGGCTGGGGGCGGTGGTCATGGCGTTCGGCGGGGTGCTGTCGCTGAGCGACCGGCGCCTGCGGATCGGTGCGCCGCGGCCGGCCAGGGCACGCCGTAATGCCGATGCGGCGCCCGCCAATCCGGCACCGGCGGAATGAAGGGGATGTCGATGGCTCGGAGCATCGGGCGAGGCGTTTTCCGGCTGCTGCTCGTCCTCACGCTGGCACTCGGCGCGCTCGGCCCGATGGTTCGCCCCGTGTTCGCCGTAAACGCCGACGAGATGCTCTCCGACCCCGCGCTCGAGGAGCGTGCTCGCACGCTCTCCAGGGAGCTGCGTTGCATGGTCTGTCAGAACCAGTCGATCGACGATTCCGACGCGCCGCTCGCCCGTGATCTCAGGCTGTTGGTGCGCGAGCGGCTGAAGGCTGGTGACGATGACCAGCAGGTGCTGGACTATCTCGTCGCCCGCTATGGCGAGTTCGTGCTGATGCGCCCGACACTGCACGGTGCGAATCTGTTTCTCTGGATCGCGCCTTTCATCGTGCTGGCGCTGGGCGGCGCCGCCATGGTGGTGATGGCAAGACGGGCCCGAAGTGCCGCCGCTCCGCTTACACGCGAGGAGGAAGAGCGCCTGAGCCGACTGGTAACGCCGTCCGACCGGAATGGATGAGCCGCGCTGCCGGACCTTACGAAAGTTTCACCTGACCGCCAGCCTGCGTTAAGGCGGCGGTCTCTAGGTTCTTCCTCAACGCTGCCTGATCTTGAGGGGCAGACGACATCTGAGAGGACGAACCCAATGCCGCGCAACGCGCTCCACGAGACCCGCTCCCCTGAGAACGCCTCCACCCTGCGCCGCAGCCGCACCCGGCTGCTCGCCGGTGTCTTCACGCTCGCTCTGGCCGGTGGCGCCGTCGGCGCTTTCGTGCTGCCGGAGACCGTGACGCCTGCTTATGCGCAGATCACCACCAGCCAGCCGGCCGGTGCGTTCTCCTTCGCCGACATCGTCGAGAAGGTGTCGCCTGCCGTCGTCAGCGTGAAGGTGAAGAAGGACGACACCTCCGACGAGATGGCGCAGAACGACGACGATGAGGCCGGCCCGCAGAACGTGCCGCCGCAGATCGAACGCTTCATGCGCCGCTTCGGCTTCGGCCCCGGCGGTCCCGGTGCGCCCGGCGCCGAGCGCGGTCCCCGCGGGGGTGGCCATGGCCACATCGTCGGCCAGGGCTCGGGCTTCTTCATCTCCGCCGACGGCTATGTCGTGACCAACAACCATGTCGTCGACAGCGCCACCGAAGTAGACGTGACCACCACTGACGGCAAGACCTATACCGCCAAGGTCATCGGCACCGATCCGCGCACCGACGTGGCGCTGCTCAAGGTCGAGGGCAAGGGCGACTTCCCGTGGGTGAAGCTCGCCGGGAATGCTCCGCGCGTCGGCGACTGGGTCATCGCGGTCGGCAATCCGTTCGGCCTCGGCGGCACCGTGACCGCGGGTATTGTTTCGGCTCGTGGCCGCGACATCGGTTCTGGCCCCTATGACGACTTCCTGCAGATCGACGCCCCGATCAACCGCGGCAACTCCGGCGGTCCGACCTTCGGCCTGAACGGCGAAGTCATCGGCATGAACACGGCCATCGTCTCCCCTTCGGGCGGCAATGTGGGCATCGCCTTCGCGATCCCGTCCGAGACCGTCTCGCAGGTCGTCGACGCGCTGAAGAGCGGCGGTTCGGTGGCACGCGGTTATGTCGGTGTGCAGATCCAGCCGGTCAGCGACGACGTGGCCGAGGCGCTGGGCATGAGCGACGCCAAGGGCGCGCTGATCGCCCAGGTGCAGCCGGGAACCCCCGGTGAGAAGGCCGGCCTCAAGGCGGGCGATGTCGTCACCGCCATCGACGGCGATACGGTGAAGGACGCCCGCGAAATGTCGCGCAAGATCGCGATGAAGAAGCCGGGCACCACCGTGAAGCTCGATGTGCTGCGCGATGGCAAGCCGACCACCGTGTCGATCACGCTGGAACAGCTCCCCACGGACGTGGCCAGCAATGATCGCACCGGTGACCGCGACGACAAGAAGGAGACGCATGACGTTCCGCGCCTCGGCCTCTCGCTGGCCCCGGCCAAGAGTGTCGACGGTGCCGGCAAGGAGGGCGTGGTTGTCACCCAGGTCGACCCGAACGGCCCGGCGGCCGAGCGTGGCCTCAAGGAGGGCGACGTGATCCTTGATGTCGGGGGCAAGCCCGTCTCGACCCCGGCCGAGGTGCGCGATGGTCTCGCCCAGGCCCGCAAGGACAACCGCAAGGCCGTGCTGATGCGGGTGAAGTCGGAGCAGGGCACGCGCTTCGTTGCCATCTCCCTCGGTAAGTCCAACGGTTGAACGTCCGACCGCTGAGTGTCTAACGGCTGGCGTTCAACAGCCGACCCTGCCCGGGGCCGCCCTTGCCCCGGGCATTCTTGAGGATCGGCGGCTCGTCCCGCCCTTGAGCCGCCGATCCGGCCTTTCTTTCCAATCGGCTGGTCGTATCCCCAAGAACGGCCCGCCGCCCCGGCAGTCGCCCCCACGCTGCCGGTCTTCCGATCCACGCAGGCCTGTTGCCCCCGGACTGTATGGATCGCCGATCGCAACCGTGTTGCGTCGCCCCCAAGGAAGCGGTCGGTCTGATGGCGCGCGGGACGTTCGATCATTGGCGTCCCGCGCTGCTGTCGCAGTCTTCCCGACCGTTACCTCGCAATAGGCATCAGGCCTAAAATGGCGTACATGGTCATGATCCGACATCCTGCCTTTCCGAACCCGTCCAGCGTGCCCACCTCGGCTCCGGCCGATACTGCGTTGGGAGACTGCGGCGTTCTTGAGACTGTCAAAGAAGAGATCATGCGCCTACTCGTCGTCGAAGATGATCGCGCCGCTGCCGATTATCTGCGTAAGGCCTTCCGCGAGGCGGGTTTTGTGGTGGATCTCGCGAGCGATGGCGACGAGGGTTTGAGCCTTGCACTGGATGGCGGTTATGATGTCCTGATCGTCGACCGCATGCTGCCGCGCCGCGACGGTCTTTCCCTTATCGCCGAACTGCGCGCCCGCGGCGACAAGACGCCGGTGCTGATTCTCTCCGCGCTGGGGCAGGTGGACGATCGCGTGACCGGCCTGCGCGCCGGCGGGGACGATTACCTTCCCAAGCCCTATGCCTTTTCCGAACTGCTGGCGCGCGTCGAAGCGCTGGCGCGGCGCGGCGGTCCGCAGGCGACCGAAACCACCTATCGCGTCGCCGACCTGGAGCTTGACCGTCTCGCGCACCGTGTCATGCGCAGCGGACAGGAGATCGTCCTGCAGCCGCGCGAATTCCGGCTGCTGGAATATCTCATGCGCCATGCCGGGCAGGTGGTGACGCGCACCATGCTGCTCGAGAATGTGTGGGACTATCATTTCGACCCGCAGACCAATGTGATCGACGTCCACGTTTCCCGGCTGCGTTCCAAGATCGACAAGGGCTTCGAGCCCCCGCTGCTCCATACGGTGCGCGGTGCCGGTTACATCGTCCGTGACGGCGCTCGGTAGGCTGATCCGCACAACCGCATTCAAGCTGATCGCGGCCTATCTGCTGGCCTTCGCGATTTTTGCGGCGTCGATCATTGCCTATCTGGGCTGGCACACGCAGCGCCTCGTCGTCGGGCAGGTGACCGATGCGATCGAGACAGAGGCGAAGATCCTTTCGCAGCAATACACCATCGGTGGCGTCAATCGCCTTGCCAGCATCATCAACCGCCGCTCCCGGCAACCAGGGGCAGGCCTTTACCTCCTTACGACCTTTACCGGCGAGAATGTCGCCGGCAATGTCCTCAACCTGCCGCTGAACTTCCTGGACAGCGAAGGCTGGAAGGAAATCGACTATGTGCGCTCGGAGGATACCGACGGGCATACCAGTCGGGCCGTGGTGAAGGTCATATTCCTCCCCGGCGAATTCCGGCTGCTGATCGGGCGCGACGTGGTCGAGCGCGAGGAGCTGCGTCGCATCATCATCCGCCCTGCGCTGTGGAGCGTGGCGGTGCTCGTGCTGCTCGGCGTGGCCGGCGGCCTGTTCGTCACGCGTCGCGTGCTGAAGCGCATCGACGAGATGACCGCGACCTCCGACCGTATCATGGCCGGCGATCTGACCGGCCGGCTGCCGCTCGCCGGTACGGATGACGAGTTCGATCGCCTTGCCCTCAGCGTCAACGCGATGCTGGAGCGCATCGAGGTCCTTCTCGCCGGGCTGAAGCAGGTTTCCGACAACATCGCCCATGATCTCAAGACACCGCTGACCCGCCTGCGAAATCGGGCCGAGGATGCATTGCGGACAGCGAGCACCGACGTCCAGTGGCGTGCCGCGACCGAACAGACCATCGAGGAATCGGACACGTTGATCCGCATCTTCGATGCGCTTCTGATGATCGCGCGTGCAGAGGCGGGGCAGGCCCGTGCCGGCATGGTGCCGTTCGATCTTGCGGAGACAGTGGAGAGCGTCGCCGAGCTCTATGAACCGCTGGCGGAGGAAAAGGGGTTGTCCTTCGAGGTGACGGCGCAAGGCCCCCTGATGGTGCGCGGCGTGCGGGAACTGATCGGACAGGCACTGTCGAACCTCGTCGACAATGCCATCAAATATTCCTGCCCGGACGAGGAAGACGGCGTGAGCCGCACCATTCGGATTGCCGGCGAGCCGATCGGCGAGCGGGCGCGCATCACCGTGGCCGACCAGGGTGCCGGCATCCCGGAGCTGGACCGTGCAAGGGTGCTGGAACGCTTTGTACGACTGGAGGCGAGCCGGACGCGGCCCGGTTCCGGGCTGGGACTTTCGCTGGTTTCCGCCGTGGTGCATCTGCATGGCGGCACGCTTGCTCTTGAGGATAATGCGCCCGGCCTTCGCATCGTCATCGAGCTTCCTCTGGAGCCGGTCTCGGGGGATTGATCCCTGTGTGCGGGCGCCGTTCGCGTCGGTGTTCGGTTGCCTTCTCCGGCATCGGGGCACTTGGTCACTTTTGCAAAAGATGCCGTGGTGTATGACTGAGCGGAATGGGAGGTCCGATGGTGGCGAAGGGCGTGCGGTCGACGGGTAGAGAGAGCGAAGGAGGCAGCCGGGCCAAGCCGGCCAATCGTTCGCAGCGCGAGATCGTCGACGGTTCATCCCTTATCGCACGCATCGATCAGGCTCCCGTCGTCGCCAATGCCACGAAGGCACGCCGCAGGTTCGGCGAGCTTGTCGCTTCGGATCCCGATGTCGCCGCCCGCCTGAAGGCGTTGCTTGTCAAGAGGCCGAAGGCCCTGCAGCTTTGCTCTGCCGTGGCCGAACATTCCCCCTTCCTGAGCGACCTCGTCCGGCAGGATCCCGCACGGCTCCTGCGCATTCTCACGAGCGATCCGCTCATGGTACTCGCGCAGGCGAAGACAGATGCCTTGATGGAAGTCGCAGCAGCCGCCATCGAGGATGAAGCGCGCGTCATGCGCGCTTTGCGTCGGCTTCGCGCCGAGGCGGCGCTGACGGCCGCACTCGCGGACATGGGCGGTGTCTTCGGGCTCGACGACGTGACTGGTGCCGTTTCCGACGCGGCCGACACAGCGATCGCTGCTGCCGTCGCCTTTCTGCTCCGACAGTCGGTGGATGCCGGAAAGATCGTGCGCGCCGACGTGCACGGGTGCGGCTACGTGATTCTCGCTATGGGCAAACACGGCGCCCGCGAGCTTAATTTCTCCAGCGATGTCGATCTCATCGTGCTTTACGATACCGAGCGCGCACCGCTCGCCCAAGATGTCGAGGCCGCCACCTTTTTCGTGCGCCTGACCCGCCAATTGGTGAAGCTGCTCCAAGAGCGCACCGCGGACGGTTATGTGGCCCGCATCGATCTGCGCCTGCGTCCTGATCCGGCTTCTACACAGGTCGCGCTCTCCACAGATGCCGCCCTCGACTATTACGAACGCGAGGGCGCTACCTGGGAACGGGCGGCCTATATCAAGGCACGCCCCGTCGCCGGTGATCTGGCGCTTGGCCAACTCTTTCTGCAGCAGCTCTCGCCTTTCATCTGGCGCCGGTCGCTCGACTACGCGGCGCTGGCCGATGTCCATGCCATGAAGCAGGACATCCACGCGTTCCGCGGACACGGTTCGATCGCGGTGGAAGGTCACAATGTGAAGCTCGGCCGGGGAGGTATCCGGGAGATCGAGTTTTTCGCCCAGACCCAGCAACTCATCGCCGGTGGCCGCGAGCCTCGCCTGCGCACGCCGCGAACGATCGAGGCGCTGGAGCGCCTGGCGGCAGGCGGTTGGATCGGCGCAGCCGCACGCGATGAATTGACGGCCGCGTATCTCTATCTGCGCCGCGTCGAGCATCGGTTGCAGATGGTTGCGGATGCGCAGACGCATTCTCTGCCGGAGGATGAGGACGCGCTTGCGCATTTCGCGCAGTTCATGGGTTATCCTAATCGCGAAAGCTTCGCGATGGCCCTGATGGCGCGTCTCCTCACCGTGCAGGAGCATTATTCGCGCCTGTTCGAGGATGCGCCGCCCCGCGCCGTGGTTGAGGGGCGGCTGGACTTTCCCGAAGATGCCGATGACCGCGAGACCCTCGCAACGCTGCATCGTCTGGGCTACGCCGAACCTTTGGCCGCCAGCGCAATCGTCCGTGGCTGGTTGTCAGGGCGTTATCCAGCCTTGCGGATGCCCGGTGTGCGGGATCATCTCGCCGCTCTCGTTCCGGTGCTGCTCGACGCGATCGCGCGGGGCGGGGAGCCCGACAGCGCACTACGGGCAGCTGACCGCTTCTTCCAAGAGCTGCCGGGTGCACAGCGTCTGCTCTCTGCGCTGGAGCGGCATCCCGATCTCGTCCGCCTGCTGGCGACGATCCTGGCGACGGCGCCGCGCCTCGGCGATATGATCGCTCATCGCCCGACGCTGGTGGACGCACTGCTCGATCCCGCCTTCTTCGGTGCGCTTCCCGACGAGCAGGAGCTTGAAGCGCGCCTCGCCAGTTTGCTTGCGGATGCGGCCGACGAAGAGGATCTGCTCGATCAGGCCCGGCGTTTCCGGCAGGAGCACCATGTGCTCATCGGTGTGCGTATCCTGTCGGGCACGCTTCCGGCCGCACAGGCGGGAGAAGCCTTTGCACGATTGGCCGATGTCATCATCCGTGGCCTTGGCAAGGCCGTGAGGGCGCGGTTCGAGGAAGCTCATGGCCGGCTGAAGGGCGCGTCTCTTGCGGTTCTCGCCATGGGCAAGCTGGGCGGGCGCGAGATGACGGCGGGTTCGGATCTCGATCTTATCGTGCTCTACGATTTCGACGACGAGCAGCCGGAATCGGACGGTTCTCGCCCGCTTCATGGCAGCCAGTATTTTGCTCGCCTTACCCAGCGCCTCGTCAGCGCGCTTACTACGCCGACCAATGCCGGGCAGCTCTATGAGGTCGATCTGCGGCTGCGTCCGTCGGGTCGTTCCGGTCCAGTCGCAACCCGGCTTCCCGCCTTCATCGCTTACCAGTCGGACGAGGCGTGGACGTGGGAGCATATGGCTCTCACGCGTGCCCGCGTTGTTTGGGCCGAACCTGATTTCCGTCTGGCCGTAAAGGCGGCCATCGGGCAGGTTCTGGCCCGGCGTCGTGATCCTGTGCGGCTGGCGGCCGATATCGTCGACATGCGCCATGCCATTGCCGACGAGAAGGACGAGGATCGGAACTGGGATCTGAAATATGCGGCCGGCGGGCTCGTCGACATCGAGTTCCTTGCCCAGTATCTCGTGCTCGCCCATGCTCGGATCCATCCGGAGCTGGCACGGACCTCGACCGCCCGGGTGATCGCCGAGGCGATCCGCGTCGGCCTACTTGACGCACCGGACGGGCAGGCGCTGGGCGATGCCTGCCGGCTCTTGCACGACCTCACGCAAATCTTGCGGCTGGCGGTGAGCGGGCCGTTCGACCCGACGACAGCAAGCCCGGCCTTACGGCGGCTGATGGCGCGGGCAGGGGCCTTGCCGGATTTCTCGACGCTGGAGGCCCATTTGGTCGAGACGCAGGCGCAGGTTCGGGCGATCTTCAATCGGATCCTCGGGGTCGAGGACGCCGTTTGAGCTTCAACTCATTCGGCGGCGTCGAGACTGTCGGCACGCATCTGACGTCCGGGCCGCGCTGCCGTCGGCATGCGGATCACCACCGTCGTGCCGGTACCTTCGGACGAACGGATCCGCATCGTGCCACCATGCAGTTCCACCAGCGAGCGCGCGATGGCCAGGCCAAGGCCCGAGCCCTTGTGTGTCTTGGTGAACTGGCTCTCGACCTGTTCGAACGGCTTGCCGATCGTGGCAAGCGCGGCCCGGGGGATGCCGATGCCGGTGTCCTCGATGACGAGAAGTGCCGATTGAGCGGAGAGCCGGGTACGGACGGTCACGCGTCCATGTTCCGGTGTGAACTTGATGGCATTCGACAGCAAGTTGAGCGTGATCTGCTTCAACGCCCGCTTGTCGGCTTCGATGGTTACGTCGGTGTCGATCTCGGCCGCCATCGTGAGATGTTTCTCATCGGCACGCACCGACATGACCCGCAGTGCGTCCTGCACAACCTCGTCGAGCCGGACGGGTTGGAGGGCGAGGCGGACGCGGCCTGCCTCGATGCGGGACATATCGAGAATGTCGTTGATGACATCCAGCAGATAGCGCCCGGAATCCCGAATATCGCGGCAGTATTCATTGTATTTTTCGGAACCGAGTGGGCCGAACAAGCCGCTTTCCATCAGTTCCGAGAACCCGATGATAGCATTGAGCGGCGTTCGCAGCTCGTGGCTCATATTGGCGAGGAATTCCGACTTGGCGCGGTTGGCCTGCTCTGCCCGCGTTTTCTCATCCGCGTAATTCTGGGCGAGTTCGGCGAGTTGCTGGGCTTGGAATTCGAGCGTCTGCTGTGATTTGCGCAGGTCCGCGACCAGCGCCATCAGGCGCTTCTCGCTTTCCATGAGCCGCTCTTCGTGGCGCTTCAGTGCCGTGATGTCGGTGCCGACCGAGACGAAGCCACCATCCTTGGTGCGTCGCTCGGCCACTTTGAGCCAGCGCCCGCCCTCGATCTGAGCTTCGAAGGCGCGCGCTCCTTCTTCGGGGCGGTCTTCGGATTTCAATGGGATGCGCACGACTGGCTGGCGCGCGTGGTTCGCGACTTTCTCGAACGGCGTGCCCGGCACGGTGCAATGGTCCGGCAAACCATAGAGGGTCTGGAACTTCGAGTTGCACATCACGAGGTGATTGTTGCAGTCCCAAAGCACGAAGGACTCGGAAATGCTCTCGATGGCATCCCGCAACCGCATGTCAGCGGTGGCGGTGCGTTCGGCGAGCCGTCGTTCCTCGGTCACGTCGATTGCAATGCCGACAAGATGGGGCGCCTCCCCACTGGCCTGCGGCACGACCTCGCAGCGCGCCCGCACCCAGAGCCAGTCGCCATCCGCGTTCTTCATCCGGAAGACACGTTCGATGCTGCGGCCAGGCTTGTCGGCGAGCTCCTTGGCGATGTCGTAGAGGTTCGTGTCGTCTGGGTGGATCATTTCCGCCACTTCGCCGAACGAGATCAACTCATCCCGTGGATCGTGACCGAGCATTTCGAACATGGAATCGGACCAGAACATACGGCCTCGGCCCATGTCCCAATCCCACAGCCCGCAACGGCCCCGATTCAGCGCAGTGTCGATGCGCTCGCGCACCGTGTCGTAGATGCCGTCGGCTTCCCGCGCGCGGCTGGCCTGCCAGTGAAAGGCGAAGCCGAGAATGAGCAGGACGCCCCCCGTCGTCGTCAGCAGGGTGACGGTCAGGATGGTATCGGATCGCCAGTTCGCGAGGGCTGAGCCGATGGGCTGGACAGCCAGAAGCTGGCCGCTCGAGCCGCCGAGATTGCGGACGGTGGCCAATGCCGGCGTGCCATCCGAAAGAGACACCTCCAGCACGCCCGCATTCTCGGCGAAGACGACCAGCGGCTGCGCGTTGGAGAGAAGAGCTGCGGCTTCGGCGGCGCTCTGCGCCGTGCCATCGGTGGTCGCGACGACCGTGCCGTTCGCGTCGGCGACGGCATAGCTGCGGCCGGCTTCTGCAGCGCGAGGCGGCAGAGCGTTGCGCAATACGTCCGTCCTGCCGGCGGCAAGCGCGGTCGAGCCAGCCTCGTTGGTGATCGCGAGTGAGAAGAGAGCGAGCTGGTCCTTTGCGTCGGCAACGGCCTGATTGCGGTAGGCGCGGATCTGAACGATAGCGGCAACGGCAACTATGGCGATGAACGCAACGATGAGCGCCGGCACGGCGCGCCGCAGGAACGGCTCGGCCTCCACCAGCCTCTGATAGGCAGGCTTTGCTACCGAGCGCGCCAGACCTCGCATGGCCTGAACGCGCGCAGACGCGTCAGCAGCGTTGGCGCGTGCCATCCGCCGGCCTCCCCCTCGAAGTCCATGTGCCCCGTAAACGGAGGGACGTGCCGCATCTCTCCGAATCATGCCGATTTGAATCGAATCGGTAGGTCCGTGTCCAGAGTCTTAGGCGAGTCAAGTTAACGATTCGGCAACATTCGGCGACGACGACGCGCTTCGACCCGCTGCAGCGCAAGGGTTTCGGGATTGCGACAGGTAATTGTGAATTTTGGGGACGATCCCAGTGGCCGCTGGACTGCCAAACGGCGGTGGACGTGCTCCGGTCACCAATGCTATGCGCACGCCCATCAGCCAAGGAGCATCCCATGACCGACATCTGGTTCCGCACCGGCGAGGCCACCGTTCTGGCCGCCGAAGGGCAGTTCACCGACGCTATGCCGGAAGTCCTCATCGGCTCCGTTCGTGGCCCGGCCGGTCAGGCCTTCGCCTCGATGATGGGGCAGGTTCAGGGGCACACGCGGATGTTCGTGGTACGCGACCTGAACCAGATGGTTCGTCCGGCCACGATGATGACCACCAAGGTCACCATCCAGAGCGCCGAATATGTCGACCTTCTTGGCGGCGTGGTGCAGGCTGCCATCGGCGACGCCATCGTGGATTGTCTGGCAGAGGGCATCCTTCCGAAGGAACTTGCCGACGACATCTGCATGATCGTGATGGTGTGGCTCGACCCCCGCTGCGCCGAGCATTCAGACCTCGACAAGGCCGATCTCTATCGCACCCAGTATGAGGCGATGAAAATTGCCATCGATCGTGCGCTGAAGGGCGAGCCGACGGTCGATCAGCTGATTGCCAACCGCACGACCGTCAAGCACTACGCTCTCGACGGCGTCGTCGAATATTGATCTGACGCTACCGCGCGATTTCAGCGGGCGGGGCGTCCATCTGGTGATTGGTCACCACGATCTGGATGCTCCCGTCCGCTTCGATGCCGGCGAAGCCGATGTGGTCGCGTCCGGCTTCCTTCGCCGCATAGAGGGCGCGATCGGCGGCCTCGATCAATCGCTGCGGTGTACACCACGGTGCGCGCTTCTGCGGCGTGAGGAATGTGTAGCCGATGGAAATGGTGATCCTCCCTTGCGGGCTGCCCTCATGCGGAATCGCCAGTTCGCGAATGGTGCCCTGTAACGCGCGTGCCATGCTGGCCGCGTCGTCGGGATTGGTGTCGATCAGGATCGTCGCGAACTCTTCGCCACCGTAACGTGTGACGACATCCCGGCTCGGTCGGGCGACGTGTTGCAGCGTCTCGGCGACGAGGCGCAGGCATTCGTCGCCGGCCGGATGGCCATAAAGATCATTGTACCGCTTGAAGTGGTCGATATCGATCATGAGAAGAGCAAGCACTGGACGTGTGCGCCGCATCCTCCGAAATTCACGGTCGAGCACCCGGTCAAACTTCCGGCGGTTCGGCAGCTCGGTGAGGCTGTCGATTTCCGCGAGCATCTTGAGCCGCCGGTTGGCGAGGACGAGGTCGTGCTCCAGCAGGCGGCGTTGCCGGATGACGGCCTCCAGTTCCTGCTCGATTTCCTTCTGCCGCGTGATGTCGGTGCTGGTGGCAAGCATCCGCGCGGGCCGTCCGTCGCTGGTCTCGGCGATGACCTTGCCACGGCTCAAAATCCAGCGCCATGAGCCGTCCTTGTGACGCAGCCGGTATGTTGCCTCGAAGCTCTTATCCTCGCCGGCGAGGATGCGCCGCATCGCGCTGTCGATGATCTTGCGGTCGGATGGGTGAACGATGCTCCATGGCTGGTCCGCATCCGGCATTTCGTCCGGCGAGAAGCCGAGGGTGCGCTTCCACTGCTGCGATCGCCAGACGCGGTCCGTGATCATGTCGAAATCCCACACCCACTGTCCGGCGCTCTCGAGCGCGAAAGCCGATCGCTCGGCCTGCTGGGTCAGTGCGGCGAGGCGAGCGGCGTCTTCCGTGATGTCGACAAACGCCAGGGCATGTCCAGATGGAGAAGGCCTGATGTGTACGCGCAGGACGCGGCTTCGATCATCGCGAACGAGCGAAACGTCCGCCGATACTGCTTCCTCGGCCGCAGCCGCGAACGGGGGAGCCAGTTCAGGCAGGACGAGGACGATGGATTGGCCCAGGAGGGCGTTTATCGTCATTCCGCATATCTGCGCGAAGCTCTCGTTTGCGAGCGAGATGCAACCCGCCTCATCCACATTGCATAGCCCGACTGGAGCTTCCCGATACGCGCCTTCGGGAGTGGGAATCGGCTGTGGGGGACGGAAAGCGTTCATACCTGCAGCGGGTTGACGATGGTGTCGCGACACGTCCTCAGCATTGCAATAAGGGGGCCGGTCCGTAAAGGACCGGCTCCGTGCTTATTTTTCTCCTCAACCTAAGGCACGCATCACGATGTCCGATACGTCGGACGAGAGATTGTCGGCTTGGGCAATACGCCGCAAGGTATTCTCGGCGGAGGTGCGACGGACGGTCTCCAACTGTCTCCAACTGCGGAAAGAGCCGAGGATACGGGCGGCCAGTTGCGGATTCGAGCGATCGAGCACGAGGATGGTATCGGCGACGAAAGCGTGTGCCTGGCCGTCAGGCCGGTGCATCTGGCTGGGGTTCACGGCTGCAAAGGCGCCAATCAGCGACCGCACCCGGTTCGGATTGCCCATCGAGAAGGCTGGGTGCCGCGTAAGCGTGCGGATTCGGTCCAGCGTCTCCGGTTCGGCGATGAGCGCCTGCAGCGTCAGCCATTTGTCCACGACGAGCGGATCGTCGTGATAGCGCGCGTAGAAGTCCTCCAACGCCGCTTCCCGCTCCTGAGGGGCCGCGTGGGTGAGAATGGTAAGTGCCGCCAAACGATCGGTCATATTGTCTGCGGTACGGTAGAGTGCCACCGTGCGGGCAATGCCGTCGCCGGCACGAGCGGTCGCCAGCAAGTCGAGTGCGCCGTTCTTGAGGGCCCGACGTCCCGCGGAAACAGCGTCTGGAGCGTAAGGCTCGGGAATAGCAAGTCGCTCGTAGGCGGCGATCAGTGCAGGCGCGAGCCGCCCCCCGAGTACCTGCCGCAAGCCTTTGCGAGCAGCAGCGACGGCATCGGGATCAACGTCGTGCCCGATCTCCCGCGCAATATCATTCTCCGAAGGAAGCGAAAGGGCCTGCGCAACGAAGGCGGCGTCCAGCGAATGATCCGCAAGGACGGAATCGACGGCTGCCACGAGAGCGTTGGGATCGGCCGGAGCCTTGCCTTCGCGCAGCGCGGCCGCCGTTGCAACCAGATAGCCCATGGCCAACGTCTGGGCAGCATCGAACCGGTTGAACGCGTCGCTGTCGTGGCGCGCCAGGAACAGCAGATCTTCGGTGCTGAGATCGGTGCGCAGTTCGATCGGCGCCGAGAATCCGCGATTGATGGAGAGTATTGGGCGAGCCGGAAGATCGGCAAAGGTGAAGCAGGCCCTTTCACCTTCCAGCACCAGAATGCCGGAGGAGCGTTCGTTCGATGTGGCGTCGCTGCGGATCAGCGGAAGCTCGCTGCCATCGGGGCCGAGCAGGCCAACAACCAGCGGGATGGTCAAAGTCTGCTTCACCGGCTGTCCGGGCGTCGGCAGGGTTTGTTGCGAAATGTCCAGCGCGAAGGTGCGTGCCGTTTTATCCCACCGGGTCTCGACGTTCACGCGCGGCGTGCCGGCTTGGCTGTACCAGCGTGTGAAATGGCGGAGGTCGGCGCCTGTCGCGTCGCTGAAGCAGGTGAGGAAATCCTCCACTGTCGCAGCGTCACCGTCATGCCGCTCGAAATAGAGGTCCATGCCCGCACGGAACCCCTGCGAACCTAGCAGGGTCTTAAGCATGCGGATGATCTCGGCGCCCTTCTCATAGACCGTCGCCGTGTAGAAATTATTGATCTCCCGATAGGTATCTGGTCGAACCGAATGGGCGAGCGGGCCGCTGTCCTCCGCGAATTGGTGGCTCTTCAGCACGCGCACGTCGTCGATACGCTTTACCGGACGGGAGCGTTCGTCGGACGAGAACTCCTGGTCGCGGAAGACCGTAAGCCCTTCTTTCAGGCAGAGCTGGAACCAGTCGCGACAGGTTATGCGGTTGCCGGTCCAATTGTGGAAATACTCATGGGCTATGATGCCTTCAATCCGGGCGTAATCGACATCGGTCGCTGTTTCAGGCGTCGCGAGAATGTATTTGTCGTTGAATATATTGAGGCCCTTGTTCTCCATCGCGCCCATATTGAAGTCGGCAACGGCGACGATGTTGAAGACGTCGAGATCATATTCGCAGCCGAAGGTTTCCTCGTCCCAACGCATCGAACGCTTCAGCGCATCCATTGCATAGCTCGCTCGATCGGTCTTGCCGGGCTCGACATAGATGCCGAGTTCAACCGTGCGCCCGGAGGCGGTGGTGAAAGGCTCCACGATACGGTCGAGAGCACCGCCGACGAGTGCGAACAGATAGCAGGGCTTGGGCCATGGATCGTGCCAGACCGCATAATGGCGTGAAGTGCCGGCGACGGGTCCCGATTCCACAGGATTGCCGTTGCCGAGCAGCACTGGCGCCTCCATGACATCGGCTTCGATGCGTGTCGTATAGATGGAGAGAACGTCCGGTCGGTCGGGGAAATACGTGATGCGCCGGAAGCCTTCCGCCTCGCACTGCGTACAATAGCTTTTACCTGAACGGTAAAGGCCCATCAGTTTGGTGTTGGCAGAAGGATTCAGCAGCGTTTCGATTTCCAGTACCAGCGGTCGTGCTGGTAGGTTTTTAATCGTGAGTGCCGTTGGCGAGACAGCATAGCCGGATGGGTCGAGAGGGGCGCCGTCCAGCGTGAAAGACACAAAGGCGAGTTCGTCTCCATCCAGCACCAGTGGAGCGCCCGCCTGACCTTCGGGATTGGGGCGCAGGGTTAGCTTGCTGCGCACGCTCGTTGCTGTTGGGTGAAGGCACACGTCCAGTTCGACGGTATCGACCAGCCATTCCGGCGGGCGGTAATCGGCGAGACGGACAGGCTGCGAATCGGCATCGCGCATCATCGGCACACTCCCCAAGGCTCCCATGACCTGTAGAACTCCGTGCCGCCAAACAAAAGCCCGTCTCATTCACGAAAGCGCCTGCGGGCGGCTGGAACAGTAGAGGCGCTTGCCTCATAAAAATCGGAACCGGGGTGCACCATCCTCGTTAGTTGAGCGTCGCACTTTCCAGGATATGGCGAACACGTGGCAAAGGCAAAACGAGGTCTCGCTTATGCACTCTACCCCAGAGAGGTTCGAGACTCTTGATTCCTGGCGTGGAATCTGCGCCATGATGGTTGTGATTTACCATTTTTGTTTTTTGGTGAATGCCGAGCAATTTCGTAATGATTTTACATCTAACGCCTATCTGTTTGTCGATTTCTTCTTCGTGCTCTCGGGCTTCGTTGTTTCCCATGCCTATACCCGTCGTCTCCAGACACCCCGACAGGTTGGCGGTTTCGTCCTGAAGCGTTTTGGTCGACTCTGGCCACTCCATGGCGCCATCCTGTTCGCTCTGATGATCGGCGTCATGTTCATCAATGTCGCCGGTTCACATCCCGACAGCTTTGAGGTTCATGCGAACAAGGGAAACTTCTCCCTCTATGCACTGATCCTGCATGCCCTCATGCTTAACTCCATTGATCTGTATGGGAATGCTTGGAACAGCCCGGCCTGGAGCATTGGTTCGGAGTTCTACACCTACATCCTGTTCGCGGTGGTCGTGATGGTAGCCGGCCGCCGGCTGCTCAGCGCATCGCTGATCATCGCGGCAATCGCGGTCTGCGTCCTTTTCTTCGCCGCGCCCGCCTTTATGAACTCCACGGCTGATTTTGGCATGGTGCGCTGCATTGCCGGCTTTTTCGCCGGCGTAGCGGCACAGCATGTACACGCCGCGACACGAGGCAAGCCGCTGCCCTTCGCAGCTCTATTCGAATGTGCCGCCATTGCGGTAGTCGCTGTTTTCGTCATTGTCGCGGGAGATGGTCCGGATGATGTGCATCCCGCAAGCCTGATGGCTCCGCTTGTCTTTGCCGGCGCGGTCCTGGTCTTTGCAAGGGAAGGCGGCGCACTGTCCCGGATGCTGAAGGCACGTCCTCTTCGCGCGCTGGGGCGTTGGTCCTATTCGATCTATATGGTCCATATGCCCGTGCTGCTGCTCACGGGCTATGGCCTTTGGCTCTACGGGACTGCCTCCGGCACCTCACTGCGACAGGAGATCATCGTTGAGGGGCACGCGAAGCAACTCTACGATCTCGGTGACCCCATCGCGACGTCGCTTCTGCTGGGCGTCGTGCTGCTCATCGTGCTTGTCGTCGCATCGGTCACCTACCGCCACATCGAGGATCCATGGCGCGGGCGATTCGGTCGGTTGGCCAAGCGTTATGAAGCGGGGGAGGGCAGTCCTCACCGGAAGCATCCACCGCGTAGGTCGGCCGGTGCGCTCGTGCCGGTCCGGGTGAAATCGGAACGGGATCAACGCCGCTGACGGTTGGGTGGTCACCATCCGCTGTCGGCGGCTCGCCATTTGGCGATGGTGGCCAGCGAGACAGGTGGTGTGTCAAGATCAGGCACCACCGCCATCGCGCCAGGAAAGCTCTGGTGGCTGGTATAGACGCTTGGGGTCACCAGCGTTGGAAGACCTGCCGCACGAGCGGAATCGAGCCCATTGCGCGAGTCTTCCACCGCGATGCATGCAAAGGTTGGCATCCGCATTTCGTCCAGCACGAGCCGATAAATGTCCGGCGCAGGCTTCTTGCGCGGAACGACATCACCGGCCCCGATGAACTCGAAAATCTTTGCGGCATCGGATCCGAACGCCGCTGCCAGCAGGGCTTCGACATTCGGCAGACTGGTCGTCGTCGCGATCGCCAGCCGTACGCTGTCGCGACGAGCCTCCGCAATCAGACGCTTGACCCCCGGACGAAGTTTTGCGGCGCCGGCGACAACGAGTTCAGTGTAGCATTCCGTCTTCGCTGTATGGAGTTCCAGCACAAGGTCCAGGGCGCGAGCGCCTTGCGGAGGATCATCGGATGCAACATAGGCCCTGATACGTTCCTTGCCGCCGGTTACATCTAGCAGCCGACGATAAAGGGAGCGATCCCAGTGCCAGGGAAGGTCGAAACGGGCGAAGGTATCGTTGAAGGCTTGCCGATGGACCTCCTCGGTTTCGGCCAGCGTCCCGTCGACATCGAAAATAATGCCCTCCGCCCGCATGGATCACGCCGCCTTCCGCACCGCCGCGGCGCCCGCTGAGCGAATGGCTGAGATGTTGGCCCGGTACCCGTCGATGCCGCCCTTGAACACGGCCGAGCCGGCGACCAGTACATCGGCGCCTGCCGCGACGCAGCGCGCGCCGGTTTCCGGGTTCACGCCACCGTCGATCTCCAGATGAATGGGTCGCCCGCCGATCATGGCGCGCAGGCGCTCGACCTTCGGCAGCACATCCGGGATGAATGCCTGGCCGCCAAATCCCGGATTGACGGTCATGGCGAGGATGAGATCGACCTTGTCAAGAATATAGGCGATCGCACTTTCCGGCGTTGCGGGGTTCAGCGCCACGCCGGCCTTCTTGCCGAGCCCGCGAATGACCTGCAGGCAGCGATCGAGATGATCGGTCGCCTCCGCCTGAACGGTTATGATGTCGGCACCGGCTTTGGCGAAGGCTTCGAGATAAGGCTCGACCGGTGAGATCATCAGGTGCACGTCAAACACCTTGTCGGTGTGCGGACGCATCGCTTTGATAACGTCCGGCCCAAAGGTGATATTCGGCACAAAATGGCCGTCCATCACGTCGAGATGGATCCAGTCGGCGCCAGCGGCGACGACATCGCGAACTTCCTCGCCGAGGCGCGCAAAGTCGCTCGCCAGCATCGAGGGGGCGATCAGCGGGGTGGTCATGCGGGTTTCTCCGTCCGGAGCGGCGGGTAGCTGTCGATGCCACCGGAAAAGACGCGACTGGCGAGGATGTCCACGGCCTCGATCGTGACCAGATCTTCGGCGGTCACGGGCTTGTGGCTGGCGAACAGCCGGTTCGCCTGCCGCAGGCGGGCGCGGTCAAGCGCATTACGGATCGAGCGACCATTGGCGAAATGCGGCTGTGTCATGCGGATGCCGACATAGCGGTTGAACGCCTCATCCGCGGCCGGGCTCAGCTTGTAGCTCATGCCGCCAAGGATGCGTTCCCCAATCGCATGAAGCTCGGTCTCCGAATAGTCGGGAAAGTCGATGTGATGAGCGACGCGTGAACGGAAGCCTGGATTGGCGGTGAAAAACCGCTCCATCCGGTCCGCATAGCCCGCGAGAATGACAACGAGGTCGTCGCGCTGATTTTCCATCACCTGCAACAGTATTTCGATGGCTTCCTGTCCGTAGTCTCGCTCGTTCTCGGGGCGATACAGGTAATATGCCTCGTCGATGAACAGAACGCCGCCCATCGCTTTCTTCAGGATTTCTTTGGTCTTTGGCGCGGTGTGGCCAATATACTGACCTACGAGATCGTCGCGTGTGACGGTGACGAGATGGCCCTTGCGCACATAGCCAAGCCGGTGAAGGATTTCTGCCATCCGCAGGGCGACGGTTGTCTTGCCGGTACCGGGGTTGCCGGTGAAGCTCATATGCAGGGTGGGGCTGCTTGACGATAGGCCGAACTGCGCACGCGCCCGGTCCACCAGAAGAAGCGCCGCAATCTCGCGCAGCCGCTGCTTGACCGGAACGAGGCCGACGAGGTCGCGGTCGAGTTCGTCGAATACCTCGGCAAGACCGGAGTCGGCGAACTCGGCCTGCAGGTCAACGGCGTCGGGTTTGGTTTCGGTGAGCGCATCCATCGCGGCTGCTCCCTGTGTACGGATGAGAAAAGGGACCGGTCCGGGGCGCGGTTTCCCGGACCGGTCCGTTCGCTGCCCGGGGAGGAACGGGGTCGGTCAGCGAACCAGTTTCGGTCATCGGTGTCGGAAGCCTGAGGCTACCGGCCGTATCAGTAGCGGGCGCCTTCAGGCTTCGTCGAAGCGGCGTAGGAGCGGGTCGTGTAACGCTGATTGCGGCCGGCCACTTCCTGCCGGTCGAGGGCAAAGCCGGGCTCTTCCGCCGGACGATCGGTGATGAAGGACAGGCGCAGCGACTCCCAGGTGTGGCTGGGATCGAAGGCGCTGACACGGATGTAGTAGCGGCCGGCATAGGTCTTCCGGCACTCGTTCAACTCGAACATGACGCCGGCGGCATCCTTCACGTCGAACATCGGCATGCCCCACATTTCCCAATAGGTGTTGCGGGGATGCGGGTCGTCGGTGAACTCGACGTTCACAGCCCAGCCCTTGTCGATGGCGTACTGAATCTGCTTGGCGATCTGCTCGTCGGTGAGGTCGGGCAGGAAGGAGAAGGCGCCCTGAGTGATGCGCATGGTGATGTCTCGCTCTCTGTCGTCCCGGAAGGCCTGGGGCCGCGTCGGGATCGGGTGAAATGTCTGGATGGTGCCGGAGCTGCCCAAGCAACTCCGGCCTTGCCGATCACTCGGCCGCGGTGACCTGCGGAACGAAGTCCGGCGTGTCGGTCGAGGAGTAGTTGAAGGTCACGTCCTTCCACGTATCCAGAGCTTGCTTCAGCGGCGTGCAGTTCTTGGCGGCCGCCTTCAGGATTTCCGGACCTTCGGCAAGGATGTCGCGGCCTTCGTTGCGAGCGAAGATCATCGCCTCGAGCGCGACGCGGTTCGCGGTGGCGCCGGCTTGGATTCCCATCGGGTGGCCGATGGTGCCGCCACCGAACTGGAGAACCACATCTTCTCCCAGCAGGTCGATCAGCTGGTGCATCTGGCCGGCATGAATGCCGCCGGAGGCGACGGGCATCAGCTTGTTGGTCGAGGCCCAGGGCTGGTCGAAGAAGATGCCGTGAGCAAGGTTCTGCGGCACGAAATCCTCACGACAGAGGTCGTAATAGCCCTTCGTGGTGTAGGGGTCGCCTTCCAGCTTGCCGACGACGGTGCCAGCGTGGATGTGGTCGACACCGGCCAGTCGCATCCACTTGGTGATCACGCGGAACGACACGCCGTGCGACTTCTGCCGGGTGTATGTGGAGTGACCCGCGCGATGGAGGTGCAGGATCATGTCGTTCTTGCGGGCCCACTTCGCCATGGACTGGATGGCGGTGTAGCCGATCACGAGATCGATCATGATGATGTTGGAACCGAGCTCCTTCGCGAATTCCGACCGCTCGTACATGTCCTCCATCGTCGCTGCGGTGACGTTGAGGTACGTCCCCTTGATCTCGCCGCTCGCAGCCTGTGCCCGGTTGACGGCCTCCATGCAGTAGAGGAAACGCTCACGCCAGTGCATGAAGGGCTGCGAGTTAATGTTCTCGTCGTCCTTCGTGAAGTCGAGACCACCCTTCAGCGCCTCATAGACCACGCGGCCGTAGTTGCGGCCGGACAGGCCGAGCTTCGGCTTCACGGTGGCGCCCAGCAGGGGGCGGCCGAACTTGTCGAGGCGCTCACGCTCCACGACGATGCCGGTAGCGGGGCCCTGGAAGGTCTTCACATAGGCGACCGGCAGATACATGTCCTCGAGGCGCAGTGCCTTGAGCGGCTTGAAGCCGAACACGTTCCCGATGATCGAGGCGGAGAGGTTCGCAATCGAGCCCGGCTCGAACAGGTCGAGGTCGTAGGCGATATAGGCGAACCAGGAGCCCGGCGCGTTCGGCACCGGATCGACCCGGTAGCACTTTGCGCGGTACTTCTCGCTGGCGGTAAGGCGGTCGGTCCACACGACGGTCCAGGTTGCGGTGGAGCTTTCGCCGGCGACGGCCGCAGACGCTTCGATTGCGTCGACCCCATCCTGCGGGGTGATGCGGAACACGGCGATGACATCGGTCGCCTTAGGCTCGTAGTCGGGCTGCCAATAGCCCATCTTCCGGTATTCCATCACGCCCGCGCTGTAGCGGTCGCGCTTCTTTTCGGCAGGCTTGGCAGTCTCGATCGTGCTCATTCTTCAGCTCCCATGGCTGTCCCGTTGACGCGCAGCATCGCTGGCGCCTGGTTTCTCTCTTCGGCGTTGGTTCGTTTGGTGCCCCCGTTGGGGTCATTTCATTCCGCTGCTGCGCGCGTGCCGCCGATCACCGGATCGAGGGCGCCGCTGGCATAGCGCTTGGCCATTGCCGCGAGCGGCAGGACCTTGATCTTCGAGGCCTGCCCGGCTGTGCCGAACTGCTCGAACCGCTCCCGGCATAGGTCGCGCATCGCGTCCATGGCGGGCTTGAGGAATTTGCGCGGATCAAATTCCGACTTGTTGGCCTGCGCAACCTTGCGAAACTGGGCCGTCATGGCGAGGCGGCAGTCGGTGTCGATATTCACCTTGCGCACGCCGTGGCGGATGCCGCGGACGATTTCCTCCACCGGCACGCCCCAGGTCTGGGGCATCTCGCCCCCAGCGGCATTGAAGAGGTCCTGCAGGGCCTGCGGCACCGAGGAAGACCCGTGCATCACCAGATGCACGCTCGGCAGGCGCCGGTGGATCTCCTCGATCACGTTCATGGCAAGGATGTCGCCATCAGGCTTGCGGGTAAACTTGTAGGCGCCATGGGACGTGCCCATCGCAATGGCAAGGGCGTCCACCTTGGTGCGCGCCACGAAATCGACCGCCTGGTCGGGATCCGTGAGCAGCTGGTCGTGGCTGAGCTGACCTTCGGCGCCATGGCCATCCTCCTGCTCGCCGCTCCCGTGCTCCAGCGAACCCAGCACGCCGAGCTCGCCTTCCACTGACGCGCCAACCCAGTGCGCGGCATCGACCACCCGGCGGGTGATGTCGACATTGTAGTCATAGTCGGCCGGGGTCTTGGCGTCGGCTTTCAGGGATCCATCCATCATCACGGAGGTGAAGCCGTGCTGAATGGCCGAGAGGCAGGTCGCCTCGTTGTTCCCGTGGTCCTGATGCATGCAGAGCGGGATGTGCGGGTACATCTCCGCGAGTGCCTCGATCATCTTTGCGAGCATGATGTCGTTGGCATAGGAGCGCGCGCCGCGGCTCGCCTGCATGATGACGGGGGCGTCGACCGCGTTCGCGGCCTCCATGATGGCGAGTCCCTGCTCCATATTATTGATATTGAAGGCGGGAACGCCGTAGCCTTGCTCGGCAGCGTGGTCGAGAAGCTGGCGAAGGGTGATGCGGGCCATTGTGATATCTCGCGTCAGGCGCAGGTGAGCAGGGTACAGGCGGCGTCAAAGACGCCTTCGGGCGTGATGCCGAACTGCGCGTAGAGTTCAGGGGCGGGAGCGGAGGCGCCGAAGCCTTCCATGCCGACAAAGCGTCCCCGTTCGCCGATCCAGCGGTCCCAGCCCATGCGGGCTGCGGCTTCCACCGCGACACGCGGGGCCGTGCCGAGCACCTGGCGGCGATAATCGTCGCTCTGCTGCTCGAACAGTTCCCAGCAGGGCATGGAGACGACCGCGGCGTCGACACCGCGTGCGGCGAGAAGATCCGCGCCCTTGAGCGCAATCTCGACCTCCGAGCCGGTGGCGAGCAGGGTGATGTCACGCCGGCGGGCCGGCTTGCGGATCACGTAAGCGCCGCGGGCCGTGAGATTCTCCTCGGTGTGCTCGGTACGGAAGGTCGGAAGGTTCTGGCGTGAGAGCGCCAGTACCGACGGGGTGCCTTCCGAGTGGAGCGCATGATGCCAGGCCTCCAGGGTCTCAACCGCGTCGGCGGGCCGGAAAACATGGAGGTTCGGCGTCGCCCGGAGCATGGCGAGATGCTCGATGGGCTGGTGGGTGGGTCCATCCTCGCCAAGGCCGATGGAGTCATGCGTGAAGACGTAGATCGTGCGCAGACCCATCAGCGCCGAGAGGCGGATGCCGCCGCGGGCATAGTCGGAGAACACCAGGAAGGTGCCGCCATACGGGATGAAGCCCTTGTGCAGCGCGATGCCGTTCATCGCCGCGCTCATCGCATGTTCGCGGATGCCATAGTGAATGTAGCGGCCGCCGAACTTGCCGGGCGCGATCGAGCCGAGGCCCTTTGTGATGGTGAGGTTCGAGTGCGTGAGATCCGCCGAACCGCCCACCGTCGCGTCCGTAGCCGCATTGATGACGCCGAGTACCATCTCCGACGACTTGCGGGTTGCGACCTTCGGTGCCGTTTCCGAGAGCTCGCGCTTGTAGGCGAGGAGCTTCTCGTCGAAATCGGCAGGAAGAGCACCCGAGACCGCATTCTTGAAGGCGTCGCGCTTTTCGGAAATGGCGAGCCGGTCTTCCCAGGCCTCGCGGGCAAGGCGTCCGCGTTCGGCGATCTGCTCCCAGGCGGCACGGATGCCTGTGGGGATCTCGAAAGGCGCGTGATGCCAGCCGAGCCGGTCGCGGGCGCCTTCGATCTCAGCGGCGCCGAGCGGGGCGCCATGGACACCCTCGGTGCCGGCCTTGGTGGGAGCGCCGTAGCCGATGGTGGTGCGGCAGGCGATCAGCGAAGGCTTGCGGGTGTTGCGGGCCTTGGCGATGGCGTCGATCAGCGCGTGATGGGCATGGCCGTCGATGCGGAACACATCCCAGCCGGCAGCTTCGAAGCGGGCGAGCTGGTCCATCGAGGTCGATGCAGAGGTCGAGCCGTCGATGGTGATGCCGTTGTCGTCCCACAGCACGATCAGCTTAGACAGCTTCAGGTGTCCGGCGAGGTCGATGGCCTCGTGGCTGATGCCTTCCATGAGGCAGCCGTCGCCGGCGATCACATAGGTGTAGTGATCGACCACCTCGTCGCCGAAACGGGTGTTCATCATGCGCTCGGCGAGCGCCATGCCGACGGCCGTCGAGATGCCCTGGCCAAGAGGGCCCGTAGTCGTCTCGATGCCGAGGGCGTGGCCATATTCCGGGTGACCGGCGGTCTTCGCGCCGAGCTGGCGGAAGCGCTTGATCTCCTCGATCCCCATGTCGGCATAGCCGAGCAGATGATGGATCGAATAGAGCAGCATCGAGCCGTGGCCGGCGGAGAGGATGAAGCGATCGCGGTCCGGCCACTCGGGCTGGGACGGGTCGATCTTCATGAAGCGGGTGAAGAGCACGGTCGCCGCATCAGCCATGCCCATGGGCATGCCGGGGTGGCCGGACTTCGCCTTCTCCACGGCGTCCATGGTGAGTGCGCGGAGCGCATTGGCCATGTCGCCGTAGGGGATTTCGGTTGCCCCGTCGTGCGGGCACAGGACCGGAACGGTGGTCTTGGTCAGCATGGTATCCTCCGGGGTCACGCGGCACGCCGCTTCTTTTCGACGAGATTGAGGATCATCGGCGTGAGGATCAGCTGCATCGCGATGTCGAGCTTGCCGCCCGGGATCACGATGGAGTTGGCGCGGCTCATCCAGCTGCCTTCGATCATCGAAAGCAGGTAGGGGAAGTCGATGCCGCGCGGGCTCTTGAAGCGGATGACCACGATCGATTCGTCGGCGGTCGGGATCCAGCGGGCGATGAACGGGTTCGAGGTATCGACCGTCGGCACGCGCTGGAAATTGATGTCGGTATGGGTGAACTGCGGGCAGATGTAGTTCACGTAGTCCGGCATGCGACGCAGGATGGTGTCCGTCACCGCTTCCGTGGAATAGCCACGATGGGACCGATCGCGGTGGATCTTCTGGATCCATTCGAGATTGATGACCGGAACGACCCCGATCTTGAGGTCGGCATAGCGGGCGACGTCGACATTGCCGCTGACGACCGCGCCGTGCAGACCCTCGTAGAACAGCAGGTCGGTGGGGGTCGGGATCTGCTCCCACTCGGTGAAGGTCCCCGGCTTTCCGCCGAATTCGGCGGCTTCCTTGTCGTCGTGGATGTAGTGCCGGGTCCGACCGGTGCCGGTCGCCGAATAGGCGCGGAACGTCTCCTCGAGCTCCTCGAACAGGTTCGAATCCGGCCCGAAGTGGCTGTAGTGGTGGTTTCCGCGAGCTGCCTCGTCAGCCATGACACGCTTCATTTCGGCGCGGTCATAGCGGTGGAAGGCGTCGCCCTCGATGTAGGCGGCGGCAACTTCCTCACGCCGGAAGATCTGTTCGAAGATGCGGCGAACCGAGGTGGTGCCGGCGCCGGACGAACCGGTGACGGAAATGATGGGATGATGGAGCGACATGATGCACCTTCCCTCACGCCCGCAGGAGGCCGCGCTTGCCGAAGAGCGGCGCGCGTTCCGGCAGATCGGCCGAGCCGATCTGGTAGCGGGCGATACGCTCGACCTCGCCCCGTGAACCGAAAACCAGCGGGATGCGCTGATGCAGCTTCGAGGGGATGATGTCGAGGATCCGGCGGCTGCCATCGGTGGCGCGGCCGTCGGCCTGCTCCATCACGAAGGCAATCGGGTTTGCCTCATAGACCAGCCGCAGCCGGCCCTTCGCGTAGCCTTTGCGGGCGTCGCCGGGATAGAGATAGACACCGCCGCGGGCGAGGATGCGGTAGGCCTCGGCCACCATGGAGGCCACCCAGCGCGTGTTGAAGTCCTTGCCGCGCGGGCCGTCGGCGCCGGCCTGGCAGTCTTCGATGTAGCAGCGGACCGCATTGTCCCAGTGTCGGGCATTGGAACCGTTGATGGCGTATTCGTTTGTTTCCGCCGCGATCGAGACGCGCTCATTCGCCAGCAGGAACTTTTTCGACAGGCGGTCGTGGACGAAGATCTGGGTGCCTTCGCCGACGGTCAGGACCAGTGAGGTCTGTGGGCCGTAGACAAAGAAGCCGGCGGCCAGCTGCCGGTTGCCGGGCTGGATCAGGCTGTTCGGCCCGGTGAACGGCAGGATCGAGAAGATCGTGCCGACTGAGATGTTGGTGTCGATGTTGGACGAGCCGTCCAGCGGATCGACGGCGATCGCCAGCATGCCCGAGGGCGAGAGCGCGACCGGCTCCTCGGCTTCCTCGGAACCGAACACGGCGACCGGCGCGAGGCGCAGCGCCTCGAGCACGAGGCCGTCGGCGATGGCGTCCAGCTCCTTCTGGCTGTCGCCACCTTCCTCGTGATAACCCCTCACCTTGGCCATCTCGCCAGCCAGCGGGCCGGCTGCGATGAGTTCGGCGATCTTGACCGCGGCGCCGGCCAGGGCGTGCACGCTTTCGGCGACCCCCTGACGCAGAGAGTCGGCTCCGGCCCACCCCGCGAGGTGGTCCTGCAATGTCTTGTGTGTCACGGCGTTTCCCCAGGATGTGTGGAGGTCTTTGACCTTCTGGCGTGTCGTTTCCGTAAAACCTTCGAGCGGGGGACCCGAAGCGGCGGACGCCTTTTGTTGATGGCAACATGCACGACTTGGCGGCGTAAGGAAATTCGAATAATCTTTTGTAAACTTTCAGTAAGAATGAATGACAATCACGCCATGCGCAACGTCACCCTGAAACAGCTCCGCGCTTTCGCCGCCGTCATCGACACCGGCACCGTCACCGGTGCGGCGAAGGTCCTCAATGTAACGCCGCCGGCCGTCACCATGCAGGTCCAGCTACTGGAGGACCAGCTTGGCCTGCCGCTGCTGGATCGCGCCGGCGACCGTTTCCAGCCCAGCGACGCCGGCCGCGAGGTGCTTGGCGCCGTAGCGCGAATCGAACACGCGCTCGCCGATTGCGGTGCTGCGCTCGACGCGATGAAGGGGCTCGATGCCGGGCGGGTGGCGGTCGGGATCGTTTCGACTGCGAAATATTTCGCCCCGGCCGCGCTGGGGGCCTTTGCCCGCTCGCATCCGGGCATCGACGTGATTCTGACGGTCGGAAATCGCGAGGACATCATCGCGGCGCTGCGAAATGATTCGATCGACGTCGCGATCATGGGGCGGCCGCCTGTCGATATTGCGGTCGACAAGACCCTGCTGGGGGCTCACCCTCACGTCATCATCGCGCCAACCACCCATCCATTGCTCGGGCGGCGCATTTCGGCCACGGACATGGTGGGCGAAACCTTCCTCATGCGAGAGCCGGGTTCGGGCACCCGCAACCTGATGGAGCGCTTTTTTCAGGATGCCGGCGTAGAGCCGAAGATCGGCATGGAGATCGGCTCGAACGAGACCATCAAGCAGGCGGTCATGGCCGGGCTCGGCCTTTCGTTCATCTCGGCGCACACAGTGGCGCACGAAGTGAGCGATGGTCGGCTTGCCTTGCTCGACGTCGAAGGACTGCCGGTGGTGCGGCAATGGTTCGTGGTCAAGCGATCGGCCAAGAGGCTGACGCCCCCGGCCGCGGCACTGAATGACTTCCTTGCCCGACGGGGCTCCGATTTCCTTCCGCAGTCCATCGCACCGGCACCCGCGCGTGACTCAGGGGCCGATGGCAGCGAGGATGCACCGGCACCTGCGCGTCGCAAGCCAGCAAAGGCATCCTGAGGCACCAAGCCGGCGCCGATGACAAACGCCTCACCCGCGCGTGCGGGTGATATCTACGCCAACGTCGCGAAACACTCCGGCGATCGGTGCCGACGGCTTGTGGACTTCCACGCGAACCTTCTCGATCCGCCCGAACCTTTTCAGGATGGCCGCGGCAATGCCCTCGGCGAAGGCTTCGAGGATGTGGAAGCGATGCTCCGCCGAGACGCGCGTTACCGTCTCGTAGACCTCCTGATAGCCGACTGTTTCCTCGTAATCGTCATCCCGCGCTGCCTGGCGTGTGTCGAGCCACCAGTCGATATCCACCACGAAGCGCTGCCCGAGCTTCGCCTCCTCGGGATAGAGCCCGTGATGGGCGAACAGTTCGATGCCGCGGAGGAAGACACGGTCGGACATGGGTCGATTCTCGCAAGAAGGTCAGGAAGAGAGGGCGGCGGACAGGAGACCGACAGCGACGGCTGGCGCGCAATCGGCGGCTTCCTGGCTCAGGGCCGGCTCGTCGGTCAGCACGTCGCCCAGATCGAGATAGGCGGCCCCGCGCCGTTCGGCGAGCCGGCGCGACAGGAGACGGCCGACGCCCGCGCCGACCACCAGCTCCGGCTCGAAGTCGAGGCCGGACAGCACGCAGTCGAGCGCGCGGCCAATCCGCGTTGTTTGCGCCTCCGCGAGATGCCGGGCAAGCCGGGTCGCCCGCGGCCGGGTTGCGGCGGAGAGATCCTGCGCGACCATCCGGAGCAAGCGCCGCGCACTGGCTTCCTCGGTCTTCGGTCCATTATCCGCGGCAGGATGAAGATCGGCGGCTTCCGCGAGATCCCCGGTCAGCCGGTGGACGTCGGCACTCGTGGCGAAGAATTCCGCCGCCAGCGGCACCCAGCGCCCGTCGAAAGGAGCACTCTCGGCCATCGCCATCACCGCCGTGCGCACGACGCCGGTATAGATCAGCTCATTGTTGGCGAGGCGCTCCGCGTCGGTGAAGCCGCGTGCTGCCACCCGCCCCTTGCCGAAGGGGATGATGTCCGTCGTGGTGGAGCCGATGTCGAGAAGGACTCCCTCCGGCAGCAGATGGCCGAGCACGGCCGCGGTTGCGTACCAGTTGGCCGAGGCGATGGTCGCCGAGTGTGCGGCGGCGTCCTGCGGTTCCACGAAGCCCTCCGGCCCGGCGAAAAGAGCGAGCGGCGCGTTGCCGAGCTCACGCACCAGAAGGGCTGTCGTTCCAATGACGCCGGCGTGCCTGTCCGGCCAGAGATCCGCCACCTCGGCCGTCATGGTCACGGCAGAGGGCACGCCCGGTTCGAACCCGGCGCGCAAGGTGCGCAGCGTGGTCGCAAGGTGCTCTTCGCCGCGCCAGATGGGGCAGGGCGCAATCCGGATCGCCTTCAGCCTGCCATCCTTGCCGAAGGCCGCCAGCTTCACATGCGCGCCTCCGACATCCCAGCCAAGGCGCACCACGCCGGTCATCATTTCGTTCAAAGTCGCACCTCGAAGGGAGTCGCAATGGGAAGGTAGGGCAGGTCCGGCACCACGCCGTCGCGTATCAGTTCGCCGATGAACGCGACAGGATTGATTGCCAGTGCAGGACGCAGGCCGGCATAGGACGTCGTCAGCCGCGGATTGATCTCGATCACCATCGGCCCCTCGCGGCTCGCGATGAAGTCGACGCCGACGAGGCCGTGCAAACCGGGAAGTGCGGAATAAATCCGCTTCGCAAGCGCGAAAAGCTCGTCCGTGACGGGTTCGGCACCCACCGTTACGCCGTGGAACAGCAGCCGATCATCGCTGCGCACGACGTGCTGATGGTTCACGGCGAGCACATGGGCCCGCCCGCTCTGGCACAGTAGAGTGAGGCTGCGGGGGGCGCCCTGGACATAAGGCTGCACGACCGCTCCGGTGAGGCTCGACGAGGGCCGGTTCGCGATGACGAAGGTGTCGACGCTGCCGGCCCCATCGTCCGGTTTCACCACGAACGGTCCCGTCGCATCGGCTGGCACCTCGTCCGGGCGCCAGCTCGTGACGACCCGGATGCCGGCGGCGGCGAGGGCCCGCGACGTAGCGTGCTTGCTGGCGCAGATGTCCAGCGTTGCGGTATCGCAGGCGATCACGCGGGGATTGGCGCGGCGCATCAGCGCAGCGAGGGTGGCCAGTTCGCCGCCGGTTTCCGGAGCGATCGGCCAGCAGCAATGCGCCTGCCCCGACAGTTCCTTCCATTTTTCCCGCGCGGGAATACCCGCTTCGACCACGCTGCTCTCGCCGCGGGGGGGCGGTGGCAGACGTGAATCATGCGTGGTGACGACGCGCACGCCGGGCAGGTCTTCGAGATCGCCGATCAACGCGTCGCGCATCAACGTGGCTTCGGCTATCAGGTCCACCGGCAGGTCGGCTCCTTCAAAGCCGCCGCCGGTCACCGTCTCGCATACGAAGACGAGCATCCGACCATCCATTTGGTGGTGAGGGAGGAAGGGCGTGGAACTTATACCGGTCCTCGATCTGATGGGAGGGGTGGTGGTACATGCGCGCAGGGGAGAGCGAGATCGCTATCGCCCGATCGAGACGCCGCTCTGCCCTGGCTCCGATCCCTTCGCGATTGCCGAAGCGTTGCTCGCCCTCGCGCCGTTCCGCACGCTCTATATCGCCGACCTCGATGCGATCCGCGGGAGGGGCGATCATGACGCCGTCATCGGCGCACTGCAGCGCCGACACCCCGGCCTCGCATTGTGGGTGGATGCCGGGGAAGGTACGCCCGAACGCGTGTCGCGTCGTGTCTCGGCGGGGCTCGGGCGGCCGGTCGTGGGTACCGAATCGCTGGCAGGCAGCTCGGCGGCCCGCACCGTTCTCGCTGGGGAAGGCACGATTCTCTCGCTGGACCATGACGCTCGCGGCCGAATGGGGCCGGACGCGATCCACGACACGCCCGCACTCTGGCCGGACGATCTCATCGTCATGACCCTTGCGCGCGTCGGTTCCGATGCCGGGCCGGATATCGCGCGGCTCGCCGAGGTTCAGCAGAAAGCAGGCCGCCGGCGCGTTCACGCCGCAGGCGGAGTACGCGATACCTCGGACCTCGACCGGCTGACCGGGCAGGGGGTAGCCGGTGTCCTCCTCGCCAGCGCCCTGCATGACGGACGTCTTGATCCCGCGACCCTGCGCCGCTTCACGGGTTGATCAGGCCCTCGAGCCGCGCGACGAACAGCGTCGCAACGGTGAGGTCGGCGCTGGTTCCGGGATTGAGGCCGCGCGCCTTCAGGCTTGCGTCGAAGGCAGCGAGGACCGGATGGCGGCGTTCGCTGCCCTCTCGCCACGGCGTCGCAAGATCCACCTCCCGCGCCTCCTGCTGAACGCGACGGGCGGTTTCAAGCCCGAATTTGCGTTGGATATGGCTGTCCGGGAAAGCTGCCATGAAGGCGAGATGCACCGCCTCCGCGCGGGCATCCGGCGGAACCCGGGCGATGCAGGGCAGGCCGACGGTGAAGATGTCGGCAAAGCCGGAGACATATTGACGCGCGATCCGGTCGCGGTCTGCGGCTGCGGCCATGGCCTGCTTGAGTGTGATGGTCGCGGCCTCTGCGACGTCATGCTCGCCCGTACGTCCCAACCCACCCGGATTGGCGCGGACGATCGCGCGAAACGCCGCCGCGGCATCCTCAACCGTCAGCCCGTCCAGCACGGACTGCAACGCAGTGCGCAGGATCCCGCCGCGTTCGGCTGCGCTAGCGAGGGGCGCACAGAGCAGGACGATACCGAGATTGGTGTTGAGGCCCGTCGCGCCGAAGGAAGCATTGACTGCCGCCTCGATCCGCGCCCCGACGCTCGCGTCCGGTTGCGCGATCAACGGCGCCGCCGCCGCCGCCGCCCGCTCGAAATGGACGACGTCCATGCAGTGACCGGCGCTGAAACGGTGCACATTTCCCGGCTTGAGACCATCCAGTTCCTCGCGGCAGGAGGCCTCGAACCATGCGGCAATAGTGACCGCGGGCAGTCCCGCGTTCACGCCGTCGCCCTGGCGCCGAGCGAGGCGACGAGATGCCCGGCCATCGCGCCGGCGACATCGATGTCGGTCGTGCGCTGGAGGCCCTTCCAGGCCGGCATGGAGTTCACTTCCAGCACGGTGAAACGGCCCTGCGCATCCTCGATCAGGTCGACGCCCGCATAATCCGCGCCCACGGCGTGCGTAGCCCGCACCGCATAGGCGGCGGCAATCCCGTCGACCGGGGCCGGGATGCCCGCCGCACCCTGGTGAATATTGGTGATCCACCGCTCCGAGCGACGGATCATAGCCGAGATGGCACGGCCACCGACGACATAGACGCGCCAGTCCTGGAACATGCCGTCATTCTGCCGCCCCTCGACGAACTCCTGCAGGTAATAAACGCCGCCCACCTTCTCCGGCTCCGGCAGGGCGTCCCGGGGAGCGATCCGCCTGATCCCCTTGCCCTGCGCGCCGAACATCGGCTTCAGCACGCTATCGCCAGGCGCCTCGTCGACCAGTGCCTGCATCGCCGCACGATCTTCCCGCACGAAGGTACGCGGCGTCGGCAGGCCCGCCTTGGCAATCAGGAAGCTTGTCATGCTCTTGTCGACGCAACGCTCGATGGCGCGGGCGTCGTTCATCACCTTTACTCCGAGCTCGCGCAGCGCATGCAGCAGGCTGAGCCGCACCGTGATCTGCTCGGTGGTCCCCTTGGCGATGACGCGGATGAACACCGCAGCCGGCAGCGCGCCGTCGAGGCCGGGGATCAGCAGCCCGTGCGGGGTCTCGCCGATGGCGAAACCGCAATCGTTCAGCGACAGTACCAGCACGCGCAGACCCTGCTTCTCGATGGCGAGACGCAGGGTGCGTGTGTGCCAGTCGGCATCTTCGGTGAAGATGACGACCGTATCGGCGCGGCGATGGGCGTCGGGGTCGATCATGCGAAGGACCGGTCGAGGATGTCTTCGTGGAAGGCGCCGAATGTGAAGCTGCGGCCGGTTTCCAGCGCGGTCACGGTAACGCGGGCCGGGCTGAAGAGCATCGGATCCATGGCGTAGAAATCGCCCTTATAGCCGGTGAAAATCTCGGCGAAGGTGCGCCCGTGGTCGCGCGAGGTGGAGGAGGGCAGGCCCTCGGCCAGTTCGCGCGCATCGCTCTCCGGCCCGGTGACGAAGAGCTGGACGTCGCCACCATACAGCGTCGCGTCATTGGTACGACCCATCGCGGCGACGAAGTCCGGCGCCGGCGGGGGCAGGGGGGAGGCGCCGATGCCGTCCACGACCCGGTCGAGCGGGAAGTGCAGCGCATGCGTCTTGTGCAGGGCGACCTCCAGCACGCGGGCGACGATCTGCACCGTGCCGGCGAGGCTGGAGGTGGGGGTGAGGATCATGGTGAGATTTTCCGGCGCCACCCCGCATTCGCTGGCGACATGGGCGACCAGTGTATCGGGGGGGAGCTTGTCCACTTCCAGCACCAGCGCGGCGCGGCTCGCGGTGTCGCGATAGCCGAGTTCGCCGAACAGCGTTTCCTTTGCCCACAATGCGCGTGCCGGACCGGAGCCGAGGGCGAAGAAATCGCCTTCCGCAAGGCTCCAGCCGGCATATTGGCTGCCGAGACAGGCGAGCACTGGATTGGCGGTCGTCACCGTCACCATGTTGCTCCAGCGCGGAAAGCGGGCGCTGGCGGCGATACCGACCTTGCCGAGCCCGCCGAGACAGATTTCGCCGATCCGCCGCCCGGCTTCGATCCCGCCTGGCACGGCAATCCCGGCATCGACGATCCGCGCGCCGCAGGCGCTGCGCGTGACGGAGAGCCGCAATACGTCGGCGTCGGCCACGAGGGCGTCGACCAGAGGCCCGGCAAGGGCGGATACGCTGGGGCTGGCGTGGCTCATGTCAGTCTCCTACTGGACGCGGCCCGGCTGGGCGGCGATCAGCGCGTCCCAGATTCCGGCCATGCGCATGGCGAGTATGGCGCGTGCCCTCTCCGCATCGGGAGCGTGGCTGCGCACGGTGCAGACGGGTTCTCCCTTTCGGATCCGCCGGCCAAGGGATGGCCGGTCGGCGATGTCCTCAGGAAGGGGAGCGAGGTGCATGTCGATATCGGCCGCGGCATAAAGTACGCCCGCCGCGCGTGCGCCGTCGAAGCGCTCAACGCTCATCGATCCGGCCTCCGGCAGCATGCCGGAGCAGGCATCCCGATGCAGGGTGAGCAGCGGGGGCAACGGGGGATGGTCGAAGACATCCAGCGTCGCGCCGGGGCGTGGGTTGATCTCGAGGAGATGCCACACCGCGCCATCGACCATCAGGTCCGCACTCATGAGTCCGACAAGGCCGATCGCGTCGACGAGGCGATCGAGTGCATCGGCGATCCCAATGGAGGTCAGGATGGGCAGTTCGATCGGCCCGACGGCGCCGCCATAGCGATAAGGGCTACCCTGCGCCGGCGCACACCATTGTTGCGAGAAGGCAAGGATGCGTGCCTTCCGCCCATTCCCGAGGAACAAGGCGGAGACCGGCTCCCCGGAGACCTTCTCCTGCAAATACCAGCCTTCATGGCGCACACGCCGTGACGGACGCACATGCCATCCGCCCGAAGCGCCGGTCTTCTTCGCCAGGGTGACTACGCCATCAGGCGCCCTGTCGCAGAACAGCCGCGGATGGGGAATGCCGAGTCGGCTCGCGAGTGCGGCGAGGCCTTCGGGATCCTTGACCCGCGCGATCCGCGCCGCGTCATTGCCGAGAACCGGTCGTGTCGCCGCGATCTGCGCCACGAGTTCGGGCTCGTCCTCGAAGCCAGTGCCGAGCACGGCAGGCAGACCTGCGGGCGCATTGGCGTCGAGCTTTTCCATCAGATCGTCGGCATCGAAGGCGAGGCGGCCCGGACGATGCCGGACCTCGATCGCCTTCGACGAGAGCGCGGAGGTGTCCTCGTCGCGGAACAGGTCGAGCACGATGGGAACGTGGCGGGCGCGACGAGCCGCGCCCGCCAGCACGCGGGCGGAAACGCCCACGATGACGAGATCAGCATCGCCGTCCATCAGCCTTGTCCCACCATGCCGTGCCTGCGCCGTCTACTTCCCGAGCAGCGACCGCGCGAGGGTGAAGGCGTCCTCGAACCCGATATTCAGGGCGGTATCGGTCTCGCGCATTCTCTTCAGCAACTCGTGCTGCACGCGATACTTCACATGACCGATGGCCAGCGCGCCGATGCCGACCGCCTTGCCGCTGATCGGCTTGCCGTCGTCGTTAGCCTCGACCCCGGCGATACCGGGCGGCGGCACGGCGTTCACGTCGGCTGCGACCAGCAGCTTGCCGGCATAAGCGAGGTTGGCCTCGGTGAGGATCTGGATGCCCGCCTTGCCGCAGGCGAGCACGACCTCGGCGTCGGGCACCAGCGCGTTCTTCTCCTCGTCATTGCGGGCGGACGCGCTCGCAAGATCGACATTGAAGCGCACCTTGAAGTCCGCAGCCTTGAGCCGGACGGTGTCGACATCGCGATGGCTGACCAGCGTAACATCCGCCCCCGCCTGCGCCGCGATCACCGCCGCGATACCGCCGACCACGCCCGTCGCGCCATAGACCTGCACCTTGGCGCCCTTGAGCCCTTCGGGGCGTACGGCGGCGATCTTCTCCTCGACCTTGGCGATCATCGCCGCGGCGGTGGTGAAGGAGCCCGCCGGATCGACGAAGACCGAAATCTGGAAGGGTGGGAACAGCGCGGAGGTCGCTTCCTTCGCCATGTCGAGCGCGAGGCTGGCGTCCTTGCCGCCGATGAACAGGCCGGTGCGCGAGGCATGATCCGGCGCACGCGAGAACATCATGTCCTGCGTGAGGTCGGTCATCTCCTCGAGCTTCACCCGCGAATAGGGCAGGATGGTCGTGTAGCCGGCATCGACCGCCATGTTCACGTCGAACGGGCTGACGTGGGCGAGGGGCGAGACGATGTGAAGAATCGGAGCCTTGTCCGCCATGTCGTTTCGATCTCCAAGGGTCGTCGGGCCGTTGCGGCCTCTTCATGCGGGGAGAAGGATAGCGACGCGGGCTTTCGCCAAAACCGCCGCTCAGCGCTGCGCGAGGCAGGCAAGCCGTTCGATCCGCGCTCCGGCATTGCTGCCGCGGACGCAATCGAAAGCCAGATGAGGCGACGCACCGAAGCGGGCGCGCACCTCGCCGATCAGTCGCTCCGCCTCGTCGGGCGAGCCGAGAAAAGCGAAGCCGGTTGGACCCCAGGAACTCTGGCCGACGCCGGGCACGCCGGCCGCCTCGATCCACGCCATGACTTCGGCGACATGAGGGCTCGTATAGCGGCCACCCTGTACGCCCGCATAGTGGTCACCGAGCAATCTCTGCATTTCCCCCACGGCTTCGCCGAAATGTCGCACCTGATCCTCGACGAGCGCGGGGAGCGCCTTCATCACGGTGAGCCGGGCGAGGGTGCCGGCGAGGCCATTCGCGAAGGGCGGAAGCTCGTTCATCGCCGTCACTTCCTCAGACCCGCTGAGGCCGCGATGGCCGTGGTCGTAGACGAGCAGGATGCGCCAGTGCTCGGGGAAGGGCAGGCGGGAGAGGATGGGCGGGGGGGCGTCTCCCGCACCGGTCCCCACTGCCTTGCCGCCGTCGAGGATGACCCCGCCGTCGGTGAAGGCGCCGATGCCGATGGCCGAACGTGCGCCGCGCCCGAGCGCTTGGGCGATCTCGCGCGGCGTCAGAGTCTTGCCCTGCAGCGCGGCAAGCCCGGCAGCGACCGCGAGCGCCATCTGAGTGCCGGAGCCGAGCCCCGAATGGGGCGGCAGCGCGGCCTCGACATGGACCTTAACGCGCGTATCGAGATCGAAGCGACGTGCGGCTTTTTCGACCGCGGCGGCCGCCCTTTCCGCATCGGGCCCGGTCGCCTCGAGTGCCGCCGCGCGCTGTAGCGAGACGATCGTGGCGGGCCGTTCGAGGCTCACGCCGAGGCTGCCGAAGCGACGCCCGAGCGTGCCGGCGAGGTCCAGAAATCCAAGATGCAAGCGACCCGGCGCGGTGACGCGCACCACGGCGTCATCCGCTTCCGCGCGGGCCGCATCCAGGGACAGACGTGTTGTGTTCACAGGCGTTTCCTCGTCCCCATCGTAAGGCCTCGGCCGGTTTTTCGACAAGCGCGGCGGATGCGGCATGATTGTTTGCCGTCGCGGCAGAGGGCGTGCTACCGAATCCGGCATAGCCGTCCGCGCCAGAACGGGCGGGACCCGAGCGGAGGATGAACGCCATGGCGATCGATCCCGATAAAATCGATCCCAAGAAGACCCTCTCCGACCAGGAGATCGCCGCCCGCCTTGCCGCCGAGCTTCCCGCCTGGCGGCTTGAGGATGGCTGGATTCGCCGTACCTACCGCACCTCGAGCTGGAAAGGTACGCTGATGGTCATCAACACGGTCGGGCATCTGGCCGAGGCCGCGTGGCATCACCCGGACATCACCGCCTCCTACGCCTGGGTGGAGGTGCGGCTCATGTCGCACGACGCCAAGGGCATCACCGAGCGCGACCTGCAGCTCGCGAAAAAGATAGAGGATGTCGTGGGTTGGCAGCCGGGCGCGGAGCCCGGCACAGCGCTGGCGGGAACGCCCCATGGGGATCTCCGGTTTGCCTATATCAAATATGACTGAGCCCGTTTCATTTGCATTCAGAGCACGTTGAGCATGTCAGAGATTGAAAGCGCTCCGCGCACCGTCCGGGACGTCGTCTGCGGCTTCTGCGGCCTCGGCTGCGACGATCTGACGGTGGAAACCGACGGGCGCATGGTGCGCGCCCGCGACGTGGTCTGCCCGGAGGCGGCGAAGCTCTTCCTGCGCCGCGCGGACGCCCCGGTTCCGCAGTGCAGTCAGTCCGGTGTGGTGACCAGTGAGTCCGATGCGCTCGACGCCGCGCGGGTCCTGCTGGCCGGCGCGAAGGCCACGTTGGTCGCCGGGCTCGGGGTCGACATCGACGGCGGCCGCGCGGTGCTCGATCTCGTCGGCCGGTTCGGCGGGGTCATCGACCATTACGCATCGGAAGGCCTGTTCCGCAACTACACCGCGGCCCAGCGCACCGGCTGGCTGTCGACCACGCTCGCCGAGGTCCGCAACCGCTGCGATGTGCTCCTCGTGATCGGCGACGACCCGACCGCCGTGTTCGGCCGCCTGTTCGAGCGCATCGTGCCGCCGAACCCGCTCTTCGCGTCCTCCCGCAAGGTCATCTTCCTCGGCGCCGCGCCGGGGGAGAAGGCGCGCGGGCAGCTCGGCCATGCCGACATCGTGCATCTGGAGCCCACCGACCTCGTGGCGGCGCTGGAGGCGGTGGTCGGCGGGGTGCAGGGTCGCACCCTGCGCGGGGAGACGATCGGCGGCGTGCCGACGGCCGATCTCGCCGCCGCCGCCGCGGCGCTGAAGGATGCCGGCTACGCCGTCGTCACCTGGAACAGCGCCACGCTGTCCGGCGATGGCGGGCAGGTCGGCGCGCTGGTGGCGGAACGCGCCACCGCGCTTGTCGACGCGCTGAACGTCACCACCCGCGCCGGCGTGTTCCCGCTCGGCGGGCGCGATAACATCATCGGCGTCAACCAGATGCTGCTCTGGCGCATCGGCTATCCGCTGCGCACCGCCATCCGCTCGCAGATCGCCGAGCATGACGGCACCCTGTTCTCGACCGCCGCCGCCCTGAAGGACGCCGACCTCCTGGTGTGGGTCTCGGCCTTCCGGCCCGAGCCGCCGCCGGAATTCGACGGGCCGGTCATCGCCATCGCCCATCCGGAGACGCGCTTTGCGCGCCCGCCGGAAGTGTTCATTCCCGTGGGAACCCCTGGCATCGACCATGCCGGCACGGTGTTCCGCATGGATTCCATCGTAAGCCTGCCGCTCGGCGCCCTGCGCGTCGCGACGCTGCCGAGCGTCGCCGAGGCTGTGCGCCTCATCGCGGGAGAAGCGGCATGAGAGTTCGACTGACCGGCGGCCGGGTCCTCGACCCGACCCATGGCGAGAACGGCGTCGCCACCGGCGCCACCCGCACCATCGAGATCGCCGACGGGCGCCTCGTCGAACCGACGGACCTTCCGGCCGAGGAATACGACCTCGGCGGCGATATCGTGATGGCCGGCGGCATCGACCTGCACAGCCACATCGCCGGCGGCAAGATGAACCTCGCCCGCCTGCTGATGCAGGAGGACCGCCGCGCCTATCCCGAGATGCCCGGTGCGTTCTGCGGCTGCGGCGGCGGGCGGGCCAGCCCTTCCGCCCACGCCACCGGCTGCCGCTATGCCGAGCTCGGCTACACCACGGTGTTCGAGCCGGCGATGGTCGGCTCGAATGCCCGCGGCGCGCATCTGGAGATGGCGGACATCCCCAATCTCGACACCGGCGCCTATCTGGTGCTGGGTTCGGACGATTACCTCCAGCGCCTGCTGGCCACCGGCGCGGCGCAGGAGCAGATCAACGCCTATGTCGGCTGGATGGTCGAGGCGACGCAGGCCTATGCCATCAAGATCGTCAATCCGGGCGGCATCAACGCCTTCAAGTTCAACGCCCGCAAGCTCGACCTCGACGAGGCCAACCCGCATTACGGCAACACCCCGCGCAAGGTGTTGCAGACGCTGATCCGGGCGGTGACCGAACTGAACCTGCCGCACCCGATCCATCTGCACGGCTGCAATCTCGGTGTGCCGGGCAATGACGAGACCACCATCGCCACCATCGCGGCGGCGGAGGGGCGGCGGCTGCACCTCACCCACCTCCAGTTCCACTCCTACGGCACCGAGGGCGACAAGCATTTCTCCTCCTCCGCGGCGCGCATCGCCGAGATGGTGAACGCCAATCCCAACATCTCGGTGGATGTCGGGCAGGTGATGTTCGGCCAGACCATCACCGCTTCCGCCGACTACATGTCGCAATACCGCAACCGCCCGCTCGGCAGTCCGAAGAAGTCCATCGGCATGGACATCGAACTCGATGCCGGCTGCGGCGTGGTGCCGTTCGAATATCGCGACCGCAATTTCGTCAACGCCCTGCAATGGGCGATCGGGCTGGAGCTGTTCCTGCTGGTGGAAGACCCGTGGCGGATCTTCCTGACCACCGACCACCCCAATGGCGGCCCCTTCACCACCTATCCGCACCTGATCCGGCTGCTGATGGACCGCGACTTCCGCAACGCCCAGCTCGCCACGCTGAACAAGGCGGCGCAGAAGCACACGCTGCTGCCGGAGATCACCCGTGAATATTCGCTGGAGGAGATCGCCATCCTCACCCGCGCCGCGCCCGCCCGCATCCTGAACCTGAAGGACAAGGGCCATCTCCGGACGGGCGGCGTCGGCGACGTGGTGGTGCACACGCCCGATTCCGATGCCGAGAAGATGTTCTCGAAGGCCCGCTACGTCTTCAAGAACGGCACGCTCATCGTGAAGGACGGCGAGATCGTCGAGACCGTGACCGGCACCACCCATGTCGCGCGGCCGCAATTCGATCGCGGCATCGAGAAGGACATGGACCGCTGGTTCGACGAAGCCATCGGCCTCAAGGCGAAGCATTTCCGCATTTCCGACGGAGAGCTGCGCGGTGGCGCCGGGCCGACCATCCTGAAATGCGAGAGGACGGGCTCGTGAGGACGGGGGCGGGATTTCCCTCCGGCGGCGATGCTTCAAAGCCCTGCGCCGCCGTGCGCTTCCCCTTAGCCTCTCCCCAAGGCGGAGAGCTCGGCGCATCGCGCCGGGAGAGGGGGAAAGGCGGCCGCTCGTCGGTGAGGGCCGGCTTCGCAAGGGCGCGCGTCGTTCCATGTCTTCGCGGCTCCGCCGCGTTCCGTTTCCCATCTTCCGCTTCGTCCCGTCCCGGCCGCATCGGCCGCGCGGTGGGGCGGCCGAGCCTTCGAGAGACCGTCCGATGATCATCAACGGCGTCGAGATCCGCGACAGCTTCGCCGAAGCCTTTCCCATGGTCGGCACGAGGCTGATCATCACCGCCGACACGCCGGACTGGGCGCTGACCGCCGGCCGCGTCACCACGGGCTTCGCCACCTCCGTCATCGGCTGCGGCTGCGAGGCCGGCATCGAGCGCACGCTGGCGCCGGAAGAAACCCCCGATGGCCGCCCCGGCGTTTCCATCCTCATCTTCGCGATGGATTTCGGCTCGCTGAAGAAGGTGGTGCCGCTGCGCCTCGGCCAGTGCATCCTCACCTGCCCGACCACCGCCTGCTATGCCGGCGTCGAGGAGGGCAAGCGGGTGCCGATGGCCAAGACGATCCGCTATTTCGGCGACGGCTACCAGATCTCCAAGAAGATCGACGCGAAACGCTTCTGGCGCGTGCCGGTGATGGAGGGCGAGTTCGTCTGCGACGAGGACACCGGCTCGGTGGAAGGTGTCGGCGGCGGCAATTTCCTCATCCTCGCCCGCTCGCGCGGGCAGGCGCTGAAGGCGGCCGAGGTCGCCGTGGCGGCGATGACGAAGGTGCCGGGCAACATCCTGCCCTTCCCGGGCGGCGTGGTGCGCTCCGGCTCAAAGGTCGGCTCGAAGTACAAGGGGCTCTTCGCCTCCACCAACCACCACTACTGCCCGACGCTCTACGGCACGGTGGACAGCGCGCTGACCCCGGAGACCGGCTCGGTGATGGAGATCGTGATCGACGGCGTGAGCTTCGATTCGGTCGCGGCCTGCACGAAGGCGGGTATTGCCGCGGTGTGCGAGCTGGGCGCGGCGGCGGGTGTCATCGCGATCGACGCCGGCAATTACGGCGGCAATCTCGGCCCGTTCCACTTCAAGCTGCGCGAGATCATGGGCGCTGACGCCACGGGGGCTAAGTGAGATGGCCGGACTTCACCTGAAACCGCGCGCACCCTTCGCCACCCGCGCCGACCTCACCGGCATCACCCCGAGCGGGCTCGCCGGGCTCAGCCGCGCCGAGATCGAACGCCTCGCGGTGCCCCATGGCGCGGCGCGCCTGCCGCTGGCGGAGCTGTTCTTCGTCGAAAGCGGACCGGACGGCGTGCTGCTGATCGAGATCGGCGACGAGCGGCTCGACCATGTCGGCGCCGGGCTGGAGGCGGGCGAGATCATCGTCGATGGCGCGGTCGGCGCCTGGGCCGGGCAGGGCATGAGCGGGGGCGTGCTGCGCATCGCCGGCTCCGCGGGGGCCTTTCTCGGCGCGGAGATGTCCGGCGGCGTGATCGAGCTGGCCGGCCATGCCGGCGAACGGGCGGGCGGTGCGTCCTCCGGTTCGCGACGCGGCATGTCGGGCGGGCTGCTCGCCATTCGCGGCAATGCCGGTCCGTTTCTGGCCGAGCGCCAGCGCGGCGGGCTCATCACCGTGGGCGGCGCGGCGGGCGAGGGGCTCGCCACCGATATGATCGCCGGCACCGTCGCGGTGGCGGGCGGGGCCGGGCCCCAGCTCGGCCGTGGCATGAAGCGCGGCACCGTGCTGCTGCACGCCGCGCCCGAACTGCCGGCCGGCTTCATCGACACCGGCAGCCACGACATGATCGCGCTGCGCCTGATCGCCCGCCGGGTGCCGGAGCTTGCCGGCTTCCTCGGCGGCGCCACCCACGCCCGCCGCATCGTCGGCGATACGCTGATGGGCGGGCAGGGCGAGGTGCTGGTGGTCTGAGCCGCCGCCGCGCCGAGCCGCCGCTCCTTGCATCGCTGCACACCAACGCCTGCGCGCCCGCGCCTTCCCGCGGGCGCCGCCGCCGCCTAGATGAGCCGGGCGCGGAACCTGCGCTCAGGAGGCGGCCATGGAACTCGGGCTCTACACCTTCGCCGATCTCGGCACCGACCCGGACACCGGGCGGACCATGCTGCCCTCCAAGCGCATGGCGCATCTCCTGGAGGAGATCGCGCTGGCCGATGCGGTGGGGCTCGACGTGTTCGGCATCGGCGAGCATCACCGCGCCGACTACCTCGCCTCCACCCCGGCGGTGATTCTCGCGGCGGCGGCGGCGCGGACGAAGACGATCCGGCTCACCAGCGCCGTCACCGTGCTGTCCTCCGACGACCCGGTGCGGGTGTTCCAGGAATTCACCACGCTGGACCTCCTCTCCGGCGGGCGCGCCGAGATCATGGTGGGGCGCGGCTCCTTCATCGAATCCTTCCCGCTCTTCGGCCACGACCTCGACGACTACGACGCCCTGTTCACCGAGAAGCTGGACCTGCTGCTGAAGCTGCGCGCGGCGGGCGCGACCGGCGCGCCGGTGACGTGGCACGGCGCCCATCGCCCGGCGCTGGACGACATCGCCGTCCATCCCCGGCCGGAGCGGGAGATCCCGATCACCATCGCGGTCGGCGGCACGCCGCAATCGGTGGCGCGGGCGGGTGCGCTCGGCCTGCCGCTCGCCATCGCCATCATCGGCGGCGAGCCGCGGCGCTTTGCCCCGCTGGTGGAGCTCTATCGCGAGGCCGGCCGCCGGGCGGGGCAGGATCCGGCGCGGCTGAAGGTCTCGATCAACGCCCATGGCTTCGTCGGTGAATCGCATCAGGCCGCGGCGGATGCGCTGTTCCCGGCCTATGCCGAGGTGATGGGCCGGCTCGGGCGCGAGCGCGGCTGGCCGCCTCTGTCCCGCGCGCGGTTCGACGCCAGCACGCAGCCGGCGGGCAATCTGGTGCTCGGCTCCCCCGATGAGGTGGCCGAGAAGATCCTCGCGCAGCACGGCTATTTCCATCATGACCGGTTCATGATGCAGTCGAGCCTCGGCCCGGCGCCGCACCGCGAGGTGCTCCGCTCGATCGAGCTGTTCGGCATGAGAGTTGCGCCGGTGATCCGGCGGGAACTGGGCGTGGGCAGGCCTGACGTCGCGGCCGTGACGGGCGGCGACAGCGCCGCTCTGCAGGAGGAGCATGGCACGGCGTCGTGAGGGCGCTACCGTCTTGACAGCGTCATGCGACAGGTTCACTGACACCGCCGCGATGCAGCGGGCTCTGCGCCCCGCAGGGGCCGGTTTGCATCGTTCTTTGACCACAACCCTGACCTCAACCCGATGCCCAGCGACAGTTACAGTCGATTGTTCCGGCCGGAAGCGGCCGCTGCGCGCCAGACGCCCCGGGTAGACTGAGGCTTCGGCTCGCCGCGCTCCGCCGCTTACGGCTGGAACGACGGAAAGCGAGCCGAGATGAACGAAATCCGCGATCCGGCGGAAGACCGCCGCCTCGATGCCGTCCGCGCGGATGCCCGTGCCGACACCCTTCAGGACGGCCCCGTGGACCCGGTCGCGCTGGCGGCCGAGCTGGCCGGGGAGCACCCCGCCGACATCGCCGCCGCGCTTGACGAGCAGGAGCCGGAAACCGCCGCCGCGGTTCTGGCCAGCCTGCCCCATGAGCGCCGGATCGAGGTGCTCGACCTGCCCGATTTCGACCTGTCCAACGACCTCATAGAGGCGCTGCCGGGTGAGGAGGCAGTGCGCGTGATCACCGCCATGTCGGCGGATCGCGCCGCGGACCTGTTTCGCTGGATGGAGGAGCCGGCGCGCAGCGAGCTGTTCGGACGTCTGCCGGCCGAAACCCAGAACGAGCTGAACCGGCTGCTCTCCTGGCCCGAGCACACCGCGGGCAGCCTTATGACGACCGAGTTCGTCACCGCCCCGGCCAACTGGACCATCGGCGACACGCTGCGCCACATCCGCGCCATCGAGCGCACCCGCGAGACGATCTACGCCATCTATGTGCTTGATCCGGCCAGCCACAAGCTGCTGAAGGCGGTGACGCTTCGCCGGCTCATCACCGGCGAGCCCAACCAGCCGCTGCTCTCGGTGGCGCCGAGCCACGACCCGATCACGGTCGATCCGCTGATGGACCGCGAGGATGTGGCGCGCCTCATCCTGAAATACGATCTCCTCGCCGTACCGGTGGTGGACGAGCGCGAGAATGTGCTCGGCATCGTCACCGTCGACGACGTGATGGACGCCATGATCGAGGAGGCGACCGAGGACGCGCAGAAGTTCGGCGGCATGGAGGCACTGGACGAGCCCTATATGGAGATCGGCTTCCTCTCCATGCTGAAGAAGCGCGCCGGCTGGCTGTGCGTGCTGTTCCTCGGCGAGATGTTCACCGCCAGCGCGATGCAGCATTTCGAGGGCGAGCTCGAACGGGCTATCGTGCTGACGCTGTTCATTCCGCTCATCATGAGCTCGGGCGGCAATTCCGGCTCGCAGGCGACCTCGCTCATCATCCGGGCGCTGGCGCTGCATGAGATCCAGCTGGGCGACTGGTGGCGGGTGGCGCTGCGCGAACTGCCCTCGGGCCTTGCGCTCGGCGCCATTCTCGGCACGCTGGGCATGGTGCGCATCACCGCCTGGCAGCTCATCGGGCTGCACGATTACGGCCCCTACTGGATGCTGGTGGCGCTGACGGTCGGTTCCGCGCTGGTGGCGATCGTCACCTTCGGCTCGCTGATCGGCTCGATGCTGCCCTTCGCGCTGCGCCGCTTGGGCTTCGACCCGGCCAGCGCCTCCGCGCCCTTCGTGGCGACCTTCATCGACGTGACGGGTCTCGTGATCTACTTCTCCGTCGCGCTGGTGATCCTGCACGGGACGCTGCTGTAGGCGGAGCGCGCGGGGCTCAGAAGGTCGGGTACGCCCGCGGTGCCGCGCGGCGGCGGGGGGCGGCCGCGATGGACGCGACACCCGCTCCTGCTCCCGCGCACCGGACTCCCTCTTCCCATTGGGGAGAGGGTTGGGGTGATGGGGCCTTAGCGCTCCTCCGTTACGAGCCACGCTCCCCCTTGCCCGGCGCCGCGCGCCGACCTCTCCCGATCGGGGAGAGGTTCAGGGGGGCGTTCGGGGGAGCGTTTGCGGCCGGAGCTGGTTACCTTCGGCGCGAGGCCGGGGCGTTCAGCGATGCCCGCGGCGCGGCGGCGATGGACGCGGCACCCGCTCCTGCTCCCGCGCACCGGCTCTCTCGCCCCATTGGGGAGAAGTGTTGGGGTGAGGAGGCCTGTGCTTCTCCGTTACGAGCCACGCTCCCCCCTTGCCCAGCGTCGCGCGCCGACTCTCCCGGTCGGGGAGAGGTTCAGGGGGCATTCGGGAGGAGCGTTCGCGGCTGGGGCCGGGTGCGGATGGTGGCCGTTGTCCTCCACGATGGACGGAGCCGGGCGAGGCGACAGCGGCGCGGCTGCGGGGTAGCGGGGTAGCGGCATAGCCGGGCGCATCTCACGCGTCCCGCTCGCCCTCATGCTCGTCGGCCCCGCGTGCCGCCTGCGCCGCGCGGTGGAGTTCGGTGCGCACGGCGGCAAGGCGCGCGGCGTCGAGGGCGCCGGTGCGCCCGCCTGCGCACAGAGCACCGCGGAAGCCGAGATAATCGGCCCCGAGCCCGGCCAGCGGGGCGATGTCCTCGATCCTGAGCGAGCCGGCAAGGCCGGTGAGAAGCCCCTGTGCGCGGGCCTCCACCACGAATTGCGAGAGCGTCAGCAGGTCGAGATGGCGGGTGAGCGGACCCTGCTTCTTGTCGGCGGTGTCCAGCATCACCCCGGCAAAGCCCGCCCGGCCGAGCAGCGGCAGCAGCGCGACATCCGGCCGCTGGTCGGCGAACAGCACCGCAATCATGCGGTGGCCGGCGGCAAGGGGAGCCAGCGCTTCGACGCAAGCCCCCGCATGGGGCGAATCGAACAGGCCGACCTTGACCATCGGCACCCCGGTGCGGGCGATGGTCTGCGCCGCCTCGCGCAGGATGGCCGGCACCATGGGCTGGTCGCCGGCCGTGGCGCTGATCAGCGGGCGCGAGGGCCCCCAGCCGTTCCACAGCGCCACCGCGGCGGTGAGCGATTCCTCGCTCCACGCCCCGAGCGCGCCGAAGGCCGGCTGCTTGAGGTCCACGATGTCGGCGCCGCCGAGGCGGGCCATCTCCATTTCGGCGAGATCGGCGACGCTGGCGAGCAGGCGGTTGCGCGGGCTCATGAGGCGCGCTTCCGGCGGTGCTCGGCGATGGCTTCCTTCATCCAGCCCCAGGCCTCCAGTTCCTCCGGGCCGGCGGTCTTCTCGACCGCGATGGCGAGATAGGCCATCTCGGCATCGACCTTCTCGTCGGGCAGCATGGACAGCCGGCTCACCAGCACCGCCGCCTCCAGCACCGCGGCCTTGGCGCGGTTCATGCCGAGAAAGGGGGTGTGGCCTTCGCGGTGATAGGTCTTGCAGAAGAAGCGCGGGCGCTGCGGGTCGTCCTCGACGCGCTCCACCGTGATCTCGTCATGCGCCAGCGCGGCGGCGAGGCGCGGGCAATCCAGCCGGCTCGCCTTCTCGATGTCGACCTGCATCTTCCGGCCGACCACGCAGCCGGCGAAGATGCGGACGTCGTCGGTGAAGTTGACGACCGCGATGCGGGTGGCGGCGAGGTTTTCCAGCGTGCGCGAGGGCCGGAACGGCTGGAGCAGGTAGCCGCCCTCGATCACGCTCGCCCCCATGGGCGCGATGTGCGGCTCGCCCGCCAGCGAACGGGTGGTGACGATCGTCTCGCGGATCACGGTTCTTCCGCCTTTCCTTCTGCGGTCTTTTCTGCGGCGCCCTGCGAGGCCTCGCGCGCCTTCTCGCGGGCCGCCTTCAGGGTCGAGCCCGCCTCCTTGAATGTCAAACGATGCGCGTCCTCCGCGCTCGCCACCGTTGCCCCGGCGACGCCCCAGCGCAGCGGCTCATCCTGCGCGTAGCGCTTGTTCAGGAGATGCGCGATCTCGGCGCGGGCTAGCTCGACGCCGAGATAGAAGGCGTGCGAGCCGTCGGTCTCCACGCCGAGCTTCGGGAAGAACGCGAACGGATCGGTTCCGACCTGGTGGCCGTCGCGGTTGTAGATGTGCACGCCGTCGGCTGCCACCTCGACGCGGAAATTGCGGTCGCGCACCTCGCCGGCGAGCCGGACGACCTCCTCGGGCGGGGCGGCGAAGGGCTTGCGCTCGCGGAGCGCCATCAGGCCGCCGCCGAAGCCCTGCGGCAGCGCACCGGCCTCGCGGGCGGCGATGAATTCACGCGCCGCCCGGTCGAACTCGCGCACCGCGGTCTTGCAGTGCGGGCTCACCTGCACCGCCAGCACGGCGTTGAGCCGCAGCTCGGAGATGATGCCCATGAGGATGGCGTTGATGCCGGTGGTGTCGGCGTCGGTCAGCTCGGTGACATTGCCGATGCCCATCAGGATCGGGATGTCGGGCTCGCGGCGGCGCAGCTCGGCATAGCGCTCGATGGAGGCGGTGAAGCCGAAATGGATGGGTTCGAGGATCGGGTCGGCGAGAAAGGGGCGTCCCTTTGCGCGGCAGGTCTCGATGACCCGCATCAGGGAATCGAAGTCGGCCGGGCGGGTGGGGATGAGGATCGGCGTCGCCGGGCCCTCGTCGAGGATATGGATGGTCTCCTCGCTCAGGCTGAGCAGATAGTCGGCGCCGGCCCGGGTGGCGCGCAGCAGCTCGGCGGGGTCGAGCGAATCGACGCTGACCCTTAGCCCCTCCGCCTGAAGGGCGGCGATCGCCTCCTCCATATGCGGGAAGGGGGTGGCGGGCAGGCAGCCGAGGTCGATGACCTGCGCCCCGTCGGCCGCAAGCCCCTTCGCCTTGGCGATGAGCTCGGGGATGTCGAGCACGGTGGCATCGACGATCTCGGCGAAGATCGTCACGTCCTGCCGGGAGAGGTCGACGGCGCGGCGTTCGAGGCCGAAATAATCCGGCAGGTCCGCCATCTCCTCCGGTCCCCGGGCAAAGGGCACGCCGAAGAAGGCTTCGAGCCGTTCGAGGTCGCCCTTGAAGCGGCCGGGCATCAGCACGCGGTCGGTGCCCTCGGGCAGCTTCAGCCGGCGCTCGACGATCTCCGGCGTCATCAGCGCGGCGACCTTCACGCCGACGCTGACCACCACCGGGTCGATGCGCGCATCCGCGATCTCGCCGGCGATCTTGACGAGGCGCGGTTCGGCGAGCGAGCCGGTGACGAGCGCGATCCTCTCGCGCGGCGTGGTCCCGTCACCGTCCCCATCCTCGTCGCCGGTCGCGGCCATCAGGCGGCGCCCTGCCGCGCGAGGACGAGGCGGCGGGCGGCGACCGCGGCCCGCAATTCGTCAACCGATTCGACAACAGCGGTGTCGTCGAAGCTCTTGAGCTTCGCGGTGTTCTCGAGGTCGATCCGGCGCGGATAGACCGGCACCTCGCCCTTGGGCGCGGTGGTGATCATCTCGGGCGCGGTGTCGCAGGCGAACACGATGCAGTGTACCCGGCACTTGCCGGCCTGGGCGAAGCAGTTCGTCACCAGCGTATCGGAAATGCCGTAGACGCATTTCGCCACCGTGTTGGAGGAGGCCGGCGAGACGATGAGCGTGTGGTAGAGCCTCTCATAGAACCGGCCGACCGGCACCGAGCTGGCGGTGGTCTCGCGGAAGATGCGGGTGCCGGCCGGCAAGCTCTGCCGGTACATGCGCAGCACCTCGTCCGCAGCCGCGGAGACGAACAGGTCCACCGCGCCAAGCTCGCGGATCAGTTCGATCGATTCGGTGAAGAAATGGCCGGAGCCGGTGAGCGCCCAGCCCCAGCGCGGATAGGTGCCCGCATCGGTTTGCGCATCGTCCGCCATCCCGACCTCAATGTCCGTCATCGTCCTGTCCTTGTGGCGCGCCCGTGCCGAGGTCCGCCAGCGCATCCGCGACGGACAGCGCCCGCACCTCGCCGCCAAAGCGGCGCGCGAGAATCGGTAGATAGGTATCAACCAGCCCGTCCGCCGCCCAGCGTTCCGGCGGCCCCAGAGGCCATTCGACGCGGGCCGCCTTCACCAGGGTGAGCCGGGCGGCGCCGAGCCGGATGGCGAGCCACAGCGCAAGGCTGTCGGAGGTCACCTCCCAGCTTGCGGGCACCTCGGCCGCTCCGGCGAGGTGCGAGGGCAGCCACAGCGCGGCACGGCCGGCGGCGTGGGCGGCTGTGATTCCGGTTTCATCCGCGCAGGGCAGAAGGCCGGGGCCGAGGTCGGCCAATGCCAGCGCCGTCTGCTCCATGGCGAGGATCGCCATCTGGTGGCAGCAGGCTTCCGAAAGGCCGAGGCGGGGCTGCAGTGCGCGCACCGCATCCGCCAGCGTACCGCCGCCCGCGACGACGACCAGCGGCGCGCCGCGCGCCGCGAGCGCGGCGAGCAGTTCGGCAAGGCGCGGATGGGCCCCCTCAGCGCCGAGCAGGCTGCCGCCGAGCTTCAGCACCTCGATGCCGGCGGGCGGCGCAGGGGGCGGGGTGTCACGCGGGATGTCAGCCATGGCCGGTGTTCTAATGCATCTGCGGGCGGCATGGATACCCGGCCCCTCCCAGGGCCGGGTCCGGTCCCGGCGAAAGGCGTGGATGGCCGGTGCGCCGCCCGGGGCAACGGCGGGCAGGCGGGCAGGCAAACCAGGCACATTCCCCTGCATCCTTGCCGGTTCGGGAAAGTCTGACCAAGGGGAAGCGTGCCCGTGCGTGGAAAACGGGCGTGGCGATCCGTCGCAAATGCTCGATTTTCCGGTCGCGTTCGGAGAAATTTCGGAAAAAGAAGGGGAAAAACAGCCCGTTTCTGTGCAGGAATGAATGGAAATCCGGCTCGCGGCGCCATGCCGCAGGTCCACATTGTTCCAATTCCGCATTGTCCTGCAGCAATGTCGTGTCGACGCCGCGGGTTCTGGCCCGATCGGCTAACTAGGATCGTTCTAAGCGAGGCGCTATGGTGCGCCCCGGCTCAAGCGCCGCGATGACGGCGCGTCCGAACAAACTGTTTGCCTGGGAAGGACTCCGATGAACCGCATTCTCCTTGCTGCCACCCTCGTCGCTCTCGGCTCGACCGTCGCGCTCGCCGACGGCGATGCGACCAAGGGCGCTACCGTGTTCAAGAAGTGCATGGCCTGCCACGCCATCGGCGAAGGCGCGGTCAACAAGGTCGGGCCGGAGCTGAACGGCATCGTCGGCCGCAAGATGGGCGCGATCGAGGGCTTCGACTATTCCGACACGCTGAAGGGCCACAACGCCGCCGGCGACACCTGGACCGCCGAGCAGCTCGACAAGTATCTCGCCAATCCGCGCGCCGACATGCCGGGCGTGAAGATGGTGTTCGCCGGCCTGCCGAAGGATGGCGACCGCGCCGACCTGATCGCCTTCCTGTCGCAGTTCGACGCGACCGGCAAGAAGGCGCAGTGATCGGGCGCTGATCGCCGCGGCCGTGCGGCGTGATCCGGCCGTGCCGGGCTCCCGCTTCCGCCGGACGGCCTTTTGCGGGCCCCCAACGCAAGCCGTGCCCGGCGTGCCGGGCATTGCCTGTGGGCGTGCAGCCCGGCGGTGCTGCGGAGCACGGGATCGGACGGGACCCGCCGGACCAAAACCGGCGGCTGATCACGCCGGATTGTCCTCTGCCGGGCGAGCCGCATGTTGAGCGACCCTTCCGGGCCGGGCAGGCTGCGGCCACCCTTGTCGGGAAGGCGACATGAATCGCACATTTCCGTTGCCCACCCGCCCGCTGCTCACCCGTCGCCGCGCGCTTTCCCTCGGCGTCGCCGGCGGGTTTCTGGCGTCGGCGCCGGTCCTGTGGCCGCCCTGCGGCTGCGCCTTCGCGGCGATGCCGGCGGAGATGACGCTGAAGGAGGTCGCGCCCGGCCTTCATGTCTTTTCCGCGCCTTATGAGCTTGTCGGCCCCGGCAATGGCGGGGCGATCGCCAATATGGCCGTGGTGATCGGCGACGATGCGGCGGCGATCATCGACACCGGCAACAGCCGCCTTGCCGGCCTGCGCTTCGCCGCCGCGGTGAAGGCGGTGACGGACCGGCCCGTGCGCTACGTCATCAACACCCACATGCATCCCGACCATGTGCTCGGCAATGCCGCTTTCGTCGGCGCAGACGTGCGTTTCGTCGGCCACCACAAGCTGCCCCGCGCGCTCGCCGCCCGGCAGGACACCTATCTCGACCAGGTCCGCCGACTGCTCGGTGCGGAAGGGGAGGGCACGCAGATCGTGCTGCCCGAACTGCTGGTGGAGGACCGGCTGACGCTCGACCTCGGCAACCGCGTGCTGGAGCTCGAGGCGCACCCGACCGCCCACACGGACAACGACCTTTCGGTGCGCGACGCCCGGACCGGGGCCTGGCTGCTGGGCGACCTGCTCTTCGTCGGCCATGTGCCGACGCTCGACGGCAGCCTGCAGGGCTGGCTCACCGTGCTGGAGGGGCTGAAGAAGCGGGAGGCTTCCACCGCGATTCCCGGACATGGCCCCGCCTCGGTCGACTGGCCGAACGGCGGGGAGGCGGAATGGACGTATCTCGACACCCTACGAACGGAGGTGCGGCGCCTCATCGCAGAGGGTGTCCAAATGGGTAAGGCGTCCGAGATCGCGGGGCGTTCGCAAGCCGGCAAATGGGCGCTTTTCGATGAGTTTGCCGCCCGCAATGCAATAGCGGCCTACCATGAATTCGAGTGGGAATAAGGTCTTGAAATGTTTTGCATTGCAGCATTGCGAAGGCGGCTTCGGGGTTGCTCGCCATATGGTCTGCAAGGTCTCATAAACTCATAATAAGAACCGAATTTGCCCTTCGTTCTTATTGCGGAGTGTTCAAAATCGGTCTAGGGTCCACGCATCTTCAGCTTCAACGGTTTCGGGGCAGAAAAGCCCTGAGATTCGGTTCGTAGGCCAGCTTGGGGCGGTGTAGCCCCCGTGAATCCGGCTGTTTCTCCCCCAGTCGGTCGTGACACGCTGCTGAAGATGAGCGTCAAAAGACAAGAAAAGCCGAGGCGGAATGCGACTGGCAACGGTCGACCGTGCCCGGAGGAACGCGTTCAGGAGGAGATAACGATGCGCAAGCTTGCGTACGCGGCTGTGCTTTCGATGACTGCTGCCGTCTATGCCATGCCGGCCATGGCCAATGACAGCGTGCTGGCGATCACCAAGGACCCCAAGCAGTGGGGCATCCAGACCGGTGACTATGCCAACACCCGCTACTCCAAACTCGACCAGATCAATGCCGGCAATGTCGGCAAGCTGCAGGTCGCCTGGGGCTTCTCGACCGGCGTGCTTCGTGGCCATGAGGGCGGTCCGCTCGTCATCGGCGACATGATGTACATCCACACGCCCTTCCCCAACATCGTCTATGCCCTCGACCTGAACAACGAAGGCAGGATCGTCTGGAAGTACGAGCCGAAGCAGGACCCGAACGTCATTCCGGTCATGTGCTGCGACACCGTCAACCGCGGTCTCGCCTATGCCGACGGCATCATCTTCCTCCACCAGGCGGACACCACCCTCGTCGCGCTGGACGCCAAGACCGGCGAGAAGAAGTGGTCTGTCGTCAACGGCGATCCCAAGAAAGGCGAGACCAACACCGCCACCGTCATGCCGGTGAAGGACAAGGTCATCGTCGGCATCTCCGGCGGCGAGTTCGGCGTGCGCTGCCACGTCACCGCCTACGACATCAAGACCGGCAAGCAGATCTGGCGCGGCTACTCCATGGGCCCCGACAGCGATATCCTGGTCGACCCGGAGAAGACCACCGTGCTGGGCAAGCCGGTCGGCAAGGACTCCTCGCTGAAGACCTGGGAAGGCGATCAGTGGAAGATCGGCGGCGGCTGCACCTGGGGCTGGTATTCCTACGACCCCGAGGCCAACCTCGTCTATTACGGCTCGGGCAACCCCTCGACCTGGAACCCCTCGCAGCGTCCCGGCGACAACAAGTGGTCCATGACCATCTGGGCGCGTGACCCGGACACCGGCGTCGCCAAGTGGGTCTACCAGATGACACCCCACGACGAGTGGGACTATGACGGCGTCAACGAGATGATCCTCACGGATCAGGAGTTCGACGGCAAGCCGCGCAAGCTGCTCACCCACTTCGACCGTAACGGCTTCGGCTACACCCTCGATCGCATCAGCGGCGACCTGCTCGTCGCCGAGAAGTACGATCCGGCGGTGAACTGGGCCACCAAGGTCGACATGGACCGCAGCAGCCCGACCTTCGGCCGCCCGATGGTGGTGCCGCAGTTCTCGACCGCCCAGCAGGGCGAGGACGTGAACACCAAGGGCATCTGCCCCGCCGCTCTCGGCACCAAGGACCAGCAGCCGGGCGCCTATTCGCCCAAGACCAAGCTGTTCTACGTGCCCACGAACCACGTCTGCATGGACTACGAGCCGTTCCGCGTGAGCTACACCGCCGGACAGCCCTATGTCGGTGCGACCCTGTCGATGTTCCCGGCGCCGAACAGCCATGGCGGCATGGGTAACTTCATCGCCTGGGACAATACCAAGGGCAAGATCGTGTGGTCGCTGCCGGAGCCGTTCTCGGTGTGGTCGGGCGCCCTCGCCACTGCCGGCGACGTGGTGTTCTACGGCACGCTCGAAGGCTACCTGAAGGCGGTGGACGCCAAGACGGGCAAGGAACTCTACAAGTTCAAGACCCCGTCGGGCATCATCGGCAACGTCACCACCTATGAGCACAAGGGCAAGCAGTACATCGCCATCCTGTCGGGTGTCGGTGGCTGGGCGGGCATCGGCCTTGCGGCCGGCCTGACCGACCCGAATGCCGGCCTCGGTGCGGTGGGTGGCTATGCGGCCCTGAGCAACTACACCAACCTCGGCGGCCAGCTCACCGTCTTCGCCATCCCGAACTGATCGGGAGGCGTGCGTCGGGAGGCCCGTTCCTCCCGGCCGCGGGACAGACGACGGAAGGGACGGCGCTGGCCAGCCAGCCGCCGCCCCGCCAATCCGGAACGTGAAATCATCCACACGATCGGGGAGGGGCCTGGCCATCGGGATCGATGTGCCAGGCCCCGCCGTATCGGGACCTCGCGCCTTATAAGAATCTTAAAATCATTCCAGGCTGTTGGCCGGACAGCTGCCGCCACGCTGCCTCAACCTTTCATCCGGGCCTGGTGCCTTCGGGAGCAACCTCATGATGAACGACGATTACGGACGGCCGATCCTTCGCATGGCGCAGGCGCGCCTTGGCGGGCTGGCGCGCATGCGCCTGGCCGGGATCGTGCCGGCCGCCCTGCTTGCCGCCTGCCTCGCCGCGCCGGTCGCCTTCGCACAGGACCAGCAGGCCGCGCCCGCGCCCGCCGCGACCACCGGCGTCGGCACCGCGCCGGACGGCTCCAAGACCGAAGGCGGCCAGGCGGCGACCAAGGACGACCTCGGCAAGTACACCCTCGAGGATGGACGGCCGACCTATCACATCACCAATGACGGTACGATGGACTGGTTCACCTACTCCGGCTATCGTCGCTATCATGCGGAATGCCATGTCTGCCACGGCCCGGACGGCATGGGCTCCAGCTACGCCCCCGCACTGGCCAATTCGCTCAAGACCATGACCTATGAGGAGTTCACCGAGACGGTGGTGAACGGCAAGCAGAATGTCGGGCATGGAACCGCCGATCAGGTGATGCCGGCCTTCGGCCAGAACCTGAACGTCATGTGCTACCTCGACGACCTCTACATCTATCTCAAGGCCCGCGCGGACGGCGCTCTCGGGCGCGAGCGTCCTTCCAAGCGCGAGGACAAGACGAAGGCGTATGGTGCCAATGAAAACCAGTGCTTCGGCCGTCCCAACTAGGCTGACCCGGCAGGTCGGCAGGGTACGCGCCGCTATGGCGAGGCTGGGCGTCAGCCTCCTCGCCGTGTTCGGGGCCGCGCTGGCGGTTCCCGCCCCGGCATCCGCGCAGGTGGCGGACCTCGTGGACCGGTCCACGCTGCGCGTCTGTGCGGATCCCGCCAACATGCCCTTCACCGATGAGAAGGGCGAGGGTTTCGAGAACAAGATCGCCGAGCTTCTGGCGCAGAAGCTCGGCATCGTGCTCGATTACACCTGGTTCCCGCAGGCCACCGGCTTCTACCGCAAGACGCTGGGCGCCAAGGTCTGCGACATCGTGATGGGCTATGTCGCCGGCGCCGATCCGGTGCTGAACACCAACGCCTATTACAAGTCCGCCTGGGTGCTGATCACCCGAAAGGACGGGCCGCTGGCGGAGGTGGACCATCTGGACGATCCGGCGCTGAAAGGCCGGCATATCGGCGTGATTGCGGGCACCCCGCCGGGCGATGCGCTGGCACGCGACGGCCTCATGGGCTTTGCGCGGCCCTATTCGCTGGTGGTAGACCGTCGTTACGAGAGTCCGGCAGAGGAGATGATCAGCGATATCGTGTCCGGCAAAATCGACGCCGGCATATTGTGGGGACCGATCGCGGGCTATTATGCCCGAAAATCCGAAGCGCCGCTGTCGCTGGTGCCATTGGTGAAGGAAAAGGGCGACCCGCAAATGGTCTACCGCATCACCTTCGGCATCCGCCCGGGCGAACTCAACTGGAAGCACCAGCTCAACGGCTTCATCGTCGAGAACCAGGCCGCAATCAACAAGATCCTGCTTGATTACGGGGTACCGCTGCTCGACGACCGCAACCGGCCGATAGCGCCGGGGAAATAGGGCCGTGACCGCGCGTCGGAAGGCGCGCGGCAGGAGAGGGAACACGGCCGCTGGCGGGCGGCCGGATGAGCGCCGGCCCATGGCGCCTCCGCAGCAAGACGGGGGAAGGGGTCGGCGCCAGTGAGGAGACGCAAAGATGAGGGCAGATGCTTTTGCCCCGGTCGCTGATGCGCCCGTGGCTGCCAGCACCGTGCCGTCCCGCCCGCAGCCCTCTCGCGAATCTGCCGCGAGCCGCTGCTATGAGGCCCGCTCCGGCGAGCCGAACACGCGCGCCGGGCTCGCGGAAAGCACCGGCACGCTGCGGACGCAAACAACGAAGGCGCCGTCGCTGTTCTCCGTCGCGACCGGTCACTCGGCGCTGACGGTCCAGTCCGGCAGCATCGTCGGCGCGATCGCGCAGCCTTTTCCGATGCACCAGGGGGCAGCGCTCGTCTTCGCGCGCCGCCAGCGTGTCGCGCGGGCGGGCCAGCGGCGGGTGGTGAGCCTTGGAGCGCGCATCGGCCGGCGTGTCGGCGCCTTCGGTGCTGCGCTGTGGCCGATGGTGGGCTCGCCGATGGTGCACCTTGCCTGGATGGGGATGGCGGGCCTCGCGCTGGTTCTGTTCGCGCTCGCGCCCGCGGGTGCGCAGACCGGCGCGGCGCCGGTCGAATCATCCTCCGCGTCGACAACCGTCACCACGGTCGCGGAGCCGGATGGTTATCGCATGGAAAATTACCGTGCCCCGACGCCCGCGACGCTGAAAGGCGCGCGGGTGCTCGACACCGCGGCGGCTGAACAGCTATGGCGCGAGAAAAGCGCCATTTTCCTCGACGTGCTGCCGCGTGATGTAAAGCCGGCTAATCTTGCACCCGGCACGGTATGGCGCGACAAGCCGCGCGAGGATATTCCCGGCAGCCTCTGGCTGGCCAATACCGGCTATGGCGGGCTCTCCGCCGAGATGGACGGCTATTTCCGCCGCCATCTCGATGCGCTCGTTGCCGAGCGGCCCGGTGCACCGCTTGTCTTCTACTGCCTCACCGATTGCTGGATGTCGTGGAACGCGGCCCGTCGTGCCGTCGCCTATGGCTATCGCAACGTGGCCTGGTATCCCGCCGGCAGCGACGGCTGGGCGAAGGCCGGCCTGCCGCTCGAGCGCGTCGCGCCGGCGGAGTAAGATCGTTAGCCGGGTTCCGGCGCGGGTCACGATGTGTATTGGGCGGCCTCCTGATCCAAGATCGGACGCCGCCTTTTTCATACGTGTTGTTTCGCCGGCCCGGTCGCGGAAGCGGACGAGGAATGGTCGCCGGATGCGGGTGGGCCCATGCGCGCATAGGGCAGGAACGTGTGGGGCGAAGCGCGGCGTATCATGGATATGCGGAGCATGACGCGCTTCATTTCACGCCGGTGAAGGCTCCGGGTTGTGCGCGGTCCCTCGGGCGGAACAGCTCTCGGTGGCCGGCCGGCGTACCGCGGCCTGCCGCGTTCGGTCGCTGCGAGCGGCATGAGCAACGACAGGATACGGCGCGCGGCCAAGACTGATGAGGGCGTCGCCCGCCGTTCAGTCCATCAACCCCCGGATTGCCCGCGCCAGCGCGAAGGCGCGTTGTTCGAGGATCACCGGGCTCTCGCACACCGCGGACATCGCCTGTGTGCGGCTGTCATAGATACGGGTGTCCCAGACAACCTGCTGCTCGATGTCGGCCAGCTTGGCGCGGGCCTCGTCGGTGGTGGCGGTCTTCTTGGCCTGGGCGAAGCGCAGGCTCTCGTCCTTGATGCGGTTGGAGAGGTCGATCTGATGCTGGGCATAACGCTCGATGCCGGTGAGGATGCGTGCGCGCAGCGAATTGATCTGGTCGAAGGCGCCGGCGAAAAGCAGGGTCAGCCGGGCATTCTTCTGCGGGCCGGCGGCCGTGGCGAACGTCTCGATCCGGGCCGTGGCATCCTCGATCGTGGTGCGGCGGGCCACGATGACGGGCACCAGCTCGGCGACCTGGGCATCGTCACGCCAGGCGAGGTTGTTGTCGATCGAGGGACCGTCCCACATCTGCCCGGCGGCGAGCGTCTGCACCCGTGGCTGGATGCAGGGCCACAGCGAGCCGGCGGGCGCGGCGGCCTCGGCCGGAAGGACGGCCAGCGGAGAGGCAAGCAGCGCGGCGGAAAGGGCGGCGAAGGCGAGGGCAGGTCTCGGCATCTGCCGCAGGCGGGTGAGCGAGGTGATGGGCACGGGCGTCTCCGGGGCAATTCTTGTCATTTGGCCGCGTCGGGTCCGCCGCGGCGGCCCATCAGTCCGGCAGAGGGATCATAGGCGATGATCGCGCCGATCAGGAACACGATGGAGCACCCTGCGACGACAAGCGCGGAGAAGGGCTCGAACTGGCCGTAGAGCGCGAAGCGGATCAGCTCCACCGCATAGGTGAAGGGGTTGAACTGGCAGACATACCAGAGCGGCAGGCTGCTCTCCTGCACCTTCCAGAGCGGGTAAAGCGCGGAGGAGGTGAAGAACATCGGAAAAATCACGAAGTTCATGACGCTGGCGAAGTTCTCGAGCTGCCGGAACAGCGAGGACATCAGCAGTCCCATCGACCCCAGCATCAGCCCGGACAGCAGCAATGCCGGCAGCACGGTGAGATAGCCGATGGGCGGAGCCTCGACCTCCCAGAACCAGGCGATGGCGAGAAAGGCATAGACCTGCAGCAATGAGACGCAGATGCCGGCCACCAGCTTCGACAGCAGCAGGAACCAGCGCGGATAGGGGCTGACCAGCAGGATGCGCATGGCGCCGACCTCGCGGTCATAGACCATCGAGAGCGAGGACTGCAGGCCGTTGAAGAGCTGGATCATCGCGATCAGCCCCGGCGCGACATAGACCTGATAAAGGATGTAGGTCTCGTAGGGCGGGATGATCGAGACGCCCAGCACCGAGCGGAAGCCGGCGGCGAAGATGAAGAGCCACACCAGCGGGCGCACCAGCGCCGACAGGAAGCGGCCGCGCTGGTTGACGAAGCGCAGCGATTCCCGCCAGCAGATTCCGGCCATGCAGATGAGATAGCCCGAGAGCGGCAGGCGGCTGGCGGCGCGGTTTGGCACGAAGCTCATGGCGCGTCTCCCGCGTGCCCGCTTGCGCCATCCTCGTCCACCAGCGCGAGGAAGGCGGCGGACAGGTCGCCGGCACTGTCCGCCACCATCTCCGCGAAGCTGCCCTGCGCCCGCACCCGGCCGCGATGCAGCACGACGATGCGGTCGCCGGGGGCGATCTCCTCGATGATGTGGGTCGCCCACAGCACGCCCAACCCGTCGCTGGCGATGAGCCGGCGCACCTCCGCGACGAGGGCCGCGCGCGAGCCGATGTCGAGGCCGACGGTCGGCTCGTCGAGCAGCAGCAGGTCCGGCCGGTGGATGAGCGCGCGGGCGATCTCGATGCGGCGCATCTGTCCGCCGGAAAGCTGGCGCACCTTGTCCTTCGCGCGGTCGACGAGGCCGACGCGGTCCAGCGCCTCGCGCGCGCGCTGCCGGGCGCGGCCGAAACCGATGCCGTGCAGCGTGGCGTGGTAGACGAGGTTCTGCTGCACGGAGAGATCGAGGTCGAGCGTCCGGGCCTGGAACACCACGCCGAGGCGTGAGAGCGCGGCGGCCGGTTCCCGGCGCACATCGTGGCCCAGCACGCGGATCGCACCGGTGCGGTTGTCGTAAAGCCGGGTCACGAGCGAGAACAGCGTGGTCTTGCCCGCCCCGTTGGGGCCGAGCAGGGCGGTGAAGCTGCCGCGCGGCACGTCGAGGCTCACATCGTCGAGCGCGAGGCGCGATCCGAAGCGATGCGTGACCTTCTCGACCGAAAGGGCGGATGGCCCCTCGGATGCGGTGCCGGCCCTCATCGGCGTGGCAACGTCGATCTGCATGAAGCGATCCGCACTGGCCTCCATCCGGAGCCCGGTCGCCGGGCGAGGGCGGCCGGGACATGATGACGGCGAACGCCTTTCAGGCGCGCCCGCCGGGACGATGCCGACTCAAGGGACGATCACCACGCCCCAGGGCAGGCGGCCGACCGGCACCGATTTCAGCACCTTTTCCGAGGCGACGTCGATGACCGAGATGTCGTTCGAATTGCCGTTGGTGGAGAAGATCTGCTTCTCGTCCGGCGTGAAGCCGAGCTGCCACACGCGCTGGCCGACCAGCAGGTACTTCTTCACTTCCAGCGTCTTGGTGTCCACCACCGCGACATGGTTCGCCGGGCCAAGGGCGATGAAGGCGGTGGAGCCGTCCTTGGTGATGCGGATGCCGACCGGCTGGATGGCATCCTTGTTCACGCCCGGGATCTCGAAGGAGATCTTCTTGATGATCTTCCATCCGTTCTTCGGGTCGATCACCGCCACGGTGCCGCCAACCTCGGAGCTGACCCAGAGCTGGGTGCCGTCATGGTTGAACTGCGCGTAGCGGGGGCGGGAGTCGACCAGCACGTTCTCGATCACCTCATTGGTGGTGGTGTCGATGACGTGGGCCATGTTGGTCGTTTCGGAGGTGTTGACGAGGTAGCGCCCATCCGGGCTCACGCCCATGCCTTCCGGCTCGACCCCGACCGGGATCTCGGCGACCAGCTCGTTGTTCTCCGTGTTCACCGCGGTGACCATGCTGTCGTCTTCATTCGCGATGTAAAGCGGGTTGCCCGAGGGCGCGAGCACGAACAGCTCCGGGTCGGGGCCCGAGCGCAGGGTCTTCACAAGCTTGTAGGTCTTCGAATCATAAACCTCGACGCGGTTGTCGTCGGAGGCGCAGACATAGACCAGCTTGCCGTCCGGGCTCGCGGTGATGCCGCGGGGGCGGCGCCCGGTCTTGATGGTCTCGATCAGCTTCAGGCTGTCCACGTCCACGACGCTGACCGTGTGGTCGCGCTCGTTGGAGACGAAGGCGCGCGCCTGTGCGAGCGCGGGGGCGGTCTCTGCGACCGTCAGCAGGCCCGCCAGTGCGGCAAGGCCGGCGCTCAGCAGGATACGGCGTGTCATCTTCTCCTCCTTGGGGTCGTTCCCGGCGCGTCTGGTCGGCGCCTTGCGGGTGATGCGGCAATGGTCGAACGCGAACGGCACGCCTGTCGGGCTCGTGTTCCGGCAGGCCGGTCCGTCAGAACTTGCACTGGCTCTCGGGCAGGTCGAAGCCCATCGTGTCGAGCGGCGTGCGCTGGTGCAGATAGCCGGCCTGCGGCGACAGCGCGACCGAGTTGGTGGCGTGGGCAAGGATGATCGCCTGCCGAAGCTGGTGGTCCCACGGCCGGAAGCTGGCCGCCACGCCCTTGAACACCGGCAGATCATATTCCGGCGACAGCATCTGGTCGCGCACCTTGTCGGTGACGCTGCTCTTGGTCTTCATGCCGGCCGAGGCGACGGAGAAGACGCCTTCCCACATCTGGAAATCCAGCGGCTGCATCAGCCGCTTATACTGCCGGTAGAAGCGGTTCTGAAGCTGCGAGGCGGCCCAGTTCTCCATGGTGTAGTGCCAGGAGGCGGGCATCAGCCCCTGCGTGCCGGCCGTGGGGCGGGCGAGCCAGGTATTGTAGGGCAGGATGTCGCCGAATTCGCCCAGCTCGTCGGCGATGACGAGGATGTCGTATTCGCCGACCTGCGTGGCGCGCGGCACTTCCGACTGCGCGGTGGCGCGGGCGTCGGGTCCATAGTCCCACACCTTCTCCGCGACGATCTTGGCGCCGAACTTCTTCGCCGACTTGCGAACCGCGTCGGCATAGAGCTTGTCGTCGTCGGTACGACCGACGAACAGGAACCAGTTGCGCCACTGCTTTGTCATGAGGAACTGGGCCAGCGCGTCGGTCAGCATCGCGCGGTTGGGAGCGATGTGGAACACGTTGGCGCGGCAGTCCTTCTGGCGGAGGCGATCGTCCTGCGCGCCGATGTTCAGCAGGATGACGTCCTTGTCCTTGAGCGCGTCGGAGATCTTCAGGAGCTGGTCGGTCGGCACGTCGAGCAGCAGGAAATTGTTGCCGGCGTCCACCAGCTTCTGCGCCGCCGGCAGCGGATCCTCGTCCGCACGCACGACCTCCGTCGTGAGCTTGTAGTCCAGCTTGAGGAAGCGCCCGCTGGTCATGGCGTCCTTGATGCCGAGCTCGGCGCCGGCGATGCCGAGATCCTCCGGCGGAGCGTTCAGGGGGGCGATCCATGGCGGCTGCTCCGGTACCATGCGCAGCAGGCCATAGCGGAAGGTCTGCTCGGGGCTGGGGGCCGGCTTGGCGGGCGCTGGCTGGGGAGCCGCCTGCGGCGTGGCGTCCTGCGCGAAGCCGGCGCCCGGCATGGCAAGAGCCAGCGGCGCGGCGGCAAGAAGGGCGGCGAGGGTGCGAAGGGGCCGAACGGTCGACCACATGGTCGGCATGTCTTTGCCGGGCACCGGTTTGCCCAGCACCGTCTTGCCTGATGAAAGCGTCACAGCGTTCCGTCCCGTCAATGTGTCGCGGGGTCAGCCTCGATGGGCCCGACCTTCCATTAGTTCTCGAAGAACCTTAGCAAATGTGCCCAAGTCTTCAACAGACGAGATAGAATAAGAATATTATAAGTATTCATATTTTCGCGAGACGTTCGGGAAGTTTATCCATTGTCTGACGGAAAAGTGAAGGCCATGCCTTGCCGCTCGGCCGGCCCCGGCTATGATCCAGCCCAATCAAGCAACAAAGAGCCGGAGGCCCCCATGGACGCCAGGCTGCGTGCCGTCCGCACCCCGCCCCGTTTTCGCATCCGCCTCCTGTCCCGGCTCGCGCCAGTGCTGCCGGTGCTGTTTCCCTTGGCCGCGGGCGCTGCCCAGGGGGCGCCCAGGGTGGCGGTATTCGATTTCGAGATGTTCGACACCAGCGGGCAGAACATCCTCGCCGAACGGCAGGCCGAGACGAAGCGTCTCGCCCTCATCACGGCGGACCTGCGCAAGCGGCTGTCCGATGCCGGCTATGAGCTGGTGGACCTTTCGCCGCAGAAGGGCGCGATCGAGGACCGCTCCCCCTTTCGCAACTGCAACTCGTGCGAGGTGCCGATCGCGCGGGCGCTGGGCGCGGATATCGAGGTGATCGGGCTGGTGCAGAAGGTGTCCAATCTCATCCTCAACATCAATTTCCAGCTTCGCGACACCGAGAGCGGCGCCGTGCTCCGTGCCGGCAGCGTCGACATCCGCAACAACACCGACGAATCCTGGCTGCGTGGTGTCTCCTATCTCGTGCGCAACCGCCTTCTGGATCCCCCGCTCACCGGCAAGGCCGCCCTCGACGCGGCAACCCCGGCGCCGAAACCCTGACGAGCGATGGTCATGACTGCCCGGCACGTTCTCAATCGCCGTACGCTCCTCGCCGCCGGCGCGCTCCCGTTTTTCGCCGCCGGATTCGTGCGTGCCGATGGTTTCGCGCGTGCCGACCTGCCCGTGCTGCGGATCGGCACGCTGAAATTCGGCACGCTGAGCTGGCTGATCGCCACCATCCGCGCCGAAGGGCTGGACACCCGTGAGGGATTCGCCATCGACATGGTGGAGCTCGCCTCGGGACAGGCGACCACGGTGGCGCTGCAGGCCGGAGACATCGACCTCATCGTCTCTGACTGGCTCTGGGCGATGCGGCGGCGCGCCGATGGCGAGGATTTCCGATTCGCGCCCTTCTCCAACGCGCTGGGCGCGCTGATGGTGGCGAAGGACGGCCCGGTGCGTACGCTCGCCGATCTCAAGGGCCGAAAACTCGGGGTCGCGGGCGGTGCGCTGGACAAGAGCTGGCTCCTGCTGCGCGCCTATGGCCAGCAGCAGGCCGGGCTCGATCTCGCAACCGGAGCCGAGCCGGTCTATGGCGCGCCGCCGCTCGTCAACCAGCAGCTCGTGCTTGGCCGGGTGGATGCGGCGCTGACCTTCTGGCCCTTTGCCGCGCGGCTGGACGCCAAGGGCTTCACCCGCTTGCTCGATGTGAGCGAAGTGATCGGCGGGCTCGGCATCAGCCCGACGCCGCCTCTCGTCGGCTTCGTCTGGCGCCAACGCATCGAGGCGACGAAGGGGACGGCACTCGCTGGTTTCTTCCGCGCCGCGGAGGCGGCGGATCGCCTGCTCGCGACCTCCGATGCGGCTTGGCAGCGCCTGCGCCCGCTGATGCAGGCGGCGGACGAGGCCGAATTCGTCAAGCTGCGCGACTATTTCCGCGCCGGCATTCCAGGAGCTTTCGGCGCGTCGGAGATCGAGGCGTGCGGGCGGCTCTACGAGGTGCTGGCTCGGCTCGGCGGGGCTGAACTGGTGGGGCCGAAGCCGGGATTCGACCGCGCGCTTTTCGCCCCGCTCAAGGCATGACGCCCGATGAAGCTGTCTGAAGCGGCGGATGGAGCAGAGCACGGGACGGACCGAGGCGGGACGGGACGGCGCCGAGGCAGGCTCGCCTTCACGCTGTTTTCGCTGCTGCTGCTGCTGGCGCTGTGGTTCCTCGCGGCGCGCCTCATCGCTTCGCCGGTGCTGCCCGGGCCGGAGGCGGTGGCACGCGCCTTCTGGCGCGCCAGCCTGACGGGGGTACTCCCGGCCAGCCTTGCCATCACGCTGGCCCGGGTCGTGGCCAGCTTCCTGATCGCCATGGTGATCGGCGCGGCGGTGGGCATCCTGCTTGGCCGATCGCCAGGGTTGGACCGGCTGTTCGGGCCGTGGCTCATCATGCTGCTGAACCTGCCGGCGCTGGTCATCATCATCCTCTGCTATGTCTGGTTCGGCCTGACCGAAGCGGCGGCGATCACCGCGGTGGCGATCAACAAGATTCCCAATGTCGCGGTGACCCTGCGCGAGGGCGCGGCCTCGCTTTCGCGCGATCTCGACGAGATGGCGCAGGTGTTCCGCTTCGGCCCTCTGCGCACGCTGAGGCATGTCGTGCTGCCGCAGCTCTCGCCCTTCTTTGCCGCGGCCGCGCGTTCCGGGCTGGCGCTGACCTGGAAGATCGTTCTGGTGGTGGAACTGCTCGGCCGCTCGAACGGCGTCGGCTTCGAATTGCAGACGGCGTTCCAGCTCTTCGACGTCGCGACCGTGCTCGCCTATGCGCTGGCCTTCACCGTGGTGGTGCAGATCATCGAACTGGCGCTGATCGAGCCCTGGGAGCGCCGCGCCAACAGGTGGCGGCGATGACCGGGCTGCGGGTGGATATCCGCGAGAAGCGCTTTCCCGCCGTCGCCGGCGGGCCGGAGCGGGTGATCTATCGCGACTTCGCGCTGGAGGTGGCGTCGGGCGCCATCCTGATGCTGCTGGCGCCCTCCGGCCTCGGCAAGACGACGCTCCTGAACATCATCGCCGGGCTCGACCGCGATTTCATCGGCTCCGTTCGCCTCGATGCGGCGCCGGGGGGCCGAGGCCGGTCGAGGCTCTCCTACGCCTTCCAGAGTCCGCGCCTTCTGCCCTGGCGCACGGTCGAGGAGAACGTCGCGCTGCCGCTCGGCGAAGGCGATGCCGCGCGGGGGGCGGCGAGGGCGATGCTCGACGCGGTGGGCCTTCTCGAGCAGGCGGGCGCCTATCCCGAGCGTCTGTCGCTCGGCCAGCAGCGGCGGGTGGCGCTGGCGCGTGCTTTCGTGATCGAGCCGGATCTGCTGCTGATGGACGAGCCCTTCGTCTCGCTGGACGAGGCGGGAGCGGCGCGGCTGCGCGATCTGCTGCGCCGCCTCCTCGCGGTCCATCCGGCGACCGTCATCTTCGTCACCCATGACAGCCGCGAGGCGGTGGAACTGGGCACGCGCATCGTGCGGCTCGACGGCCCGCCGGCCCGGATCGTGAAGGATATCGCGATCAACCTCGATGCCGCGGCCCGGCGCGCGGCACCCGGCGAGGCGCTGAGAGCGGAGCTGGCGGCGCCGTGAGAGGCCCGCGGGCATGAAAAAGGGCCCGGCATGCGAGATGCCGGGCCCGGAAAGTCGGCGATCAACGGACGGTCTCGCCGTCCGGACTTACGCAGACAGGAGGACGGCTGGGCCGCCCTCACTTGTTGAGAAAGATCGCCGCCAACCGCTGGAGCAGGCCCTTCGGCGGGGCCGCGGGCGGAGGTGTTGTCTGCCCAGGGTTGCTTCGGATCTATGCCGCGAAGGGGTGCTTCGCGGTAGCGGACTGCGCGACCACGTCCTTGGCCTTCGGCTCGCCGTTCACGGCGCGCTGCAGGGCCTGCTTGGTGGCCTCGTAGTTGAACTGCTGGATCTTGGCGTCATCCGCGGCTTCCCAGTGGATGAACACGCCGACCGAGATGAACAGGTCGTCGGCTTCTTCTTCCGGGATGGTGCCGTCGGCCACGCTGTCGACCACGGCCTTCGCCACCGCATACTGCGCGGGGCCGAACATCTGGACGGCCTGGCGGGCGTCCTTGATGGTGACCTTGTTGAACAGGATGGTGTTCGGCTTGGCGAGCAGGTTCGGGGTCACGACCGCGAGGAGCGAGGTGAAACCGTCCTTGTTGTTGGTGAGGGCGTTCACGAACGCGCTCTCCGCCGCGCTGCCGCGCGGTCCGATGATCAGGTCGATGTGCGCGACTTCGTTGCCGTCGCCAACCAGCGACTCGCCGATCAGAACCTTGGTGATCTTGGCCATCTAAATCCTCCCAAACGGGGTTGCTCACTCGAGGGCTCCGAGGAATCCCTCGTCGATGTCCCGGCTATCTTTGTTGCAGCGTTTGAAGACCAAACCGGTTGGCCCGATAGCGCGACCAGACACGTCACGGCCGGGAGACTAGTTCTGGTTCGCCGCTTCCTGCAAGGGAATCTTCGTTGCGGATGCTGCTTTTGCGGGGTTCTTCACGTCTTACGCACAGCGCACTTGCACGGGCAGCGGAAGGGCCGCTCGAAAGGGCGACACTCGGCCGCGCATCGGCTACTGGTCATAAGGCAGTCACATCGACAGGCCCTTCGCCCAATCCTGCGGCGCGCATTGCCGCCGGGCATGGATGGCGCCCGTTTATATTCCTCCGGGCTGGCACAACCATTGCCTGCCTGACGGCGTTCTACGTGTGCGGGCGCGACGGTGTTAACGTCGTCCCCGAGTGGGGAGGACGTGTCCAGGCTGCCAGATCCAGAAAGGGATCCCGCCATGGAACTCATTTTGTCGGTGTGCCTCGTCGCCGCGCCAGCCACCTGCCGCGAGGAAATCGTCGCGCTCGGGCAGGAGCAGATCGTGCCGTCGTCGCAATGTCTCGTCGGTGCCCCGTCTTTGATCGCGGGATGGACGGAAAGCCATCCCAAATGGCGGGTTGCACGTTGGCGCTGCGGGCCGCATGCCGATGGCAAGGACATCTGACGCGCCGGGGATGCCGGGATCGGTTCACGACTGCGCCGCTGTGTCGCAAGCGAGCCCGCGGCGTCACGTCATGTCAGGCCGCGGCATGACGGAGCGTGTGTCGGGCACGGACACGGCTTCGCGGCCTATATGGCGATATTTCATAAATAATTCATAAGTATCAATTCTCTAGACATCGTTTTTTGCCACCCCTAGGCTTTGTTTCGGGAAGATTTCCCGGTGTGGAGTGCTTCGTTCCGGCTTTTTGAGGCCACATCTGCCGGTGGCCTGCCGTCCGGGCGCAACAATCGCCCCGCTCCCGCCCAAGCAACAACACTCGCGCCTGAGCCGAGACATGAAGGAGGAACGCATGACGATGGGCCATCGCCGCACCGGTCGCCGGGGAATGTTCACGCTGTCCGTCGCTACGGTGCTCGCGGGCGCGGTTCTTGCTGGCGCCGGCGCGCTGGGAACCGCGCTGTGGAGTGCTTCGCCGGCGGCGGCCATCGACCTCGCCAAGGGTCGCACGGACCTGCCCGACATCGTCCTCGGCGACACCAACGGCAACGACTTCGCCGTGCCGACCAAGGATATCGTCATGGAGGGTGGCAAGTCCTACCGCCTGAACATCACCTCCAATGGCGGCAAGGAATACAAATTCATGGCGCCGGAATTCTTCCGGAACATCTGGATTAACCAGATCGTCGTGGATCATCTGGAAATCCATACCTACGGCGCGCCGCATCATCTCGAATTCGACGATGCGGGCACGATCTCCGTCGAGTTCGTCCCGGTCCGCACCGGCACTTTCAAGTGGTGGATCGACGGACTCGAGGAAAAGGGCATGTTCGGTACGCTGACGGTGAAGTAACGGCCGTCCCGCATCAGGTGGGGGGAGGGCTCCCTCATCCGGCCCCGGCGCTTCGCCGCCGGGGTCTTCTTCACAAAAGCACGGGTTCTGGCTGAACAGGGCCTTTCACAACGCACCGGCGCAGGCCGGGCATCGGGAGGATTTTCACATGCGCTATACGGGCCTCAAGCTCGCCCTCGGCCTCGCGGCCGGCCTCGCCTTCGGCGGCGTCGCCCTCGCCGACGATGCGAAGACCTGCAATGACGGCATCGCCATGATCAAGGCGGAGATCGCCAAGAAGCCGCCGAAGGCCACGCTCGACAAGCTCACCAAGGCCCTCAAGGGCGCCGAGCGCGAGCATGGCGAGAAGGAATATGACGAGTGCGTCGATTACATCAAGGACGCGCAGAAGGCTGTTGGCGGCTGAGCCGTCCCGCCTGATCCAAGGCTCCGGTCGTGCGGCGCAGCGCCTTTGTTGCGGTGCAGCGTGCGCGACCGGGCCGGACATGAAATCATCGGGCGTTCCCCGGAGGCCGCAACGCCACACGAGCCCGGACCTGGCCGCCCCGATGCTGAGCACCTTTCTGTCTTCGCTGCGCGGCCGCATGGCCCTGCTGCTCGCGGTCGCCGTGCTGGTGACGGTGACGTCGGTCGGCGCGCTGGTCGGCGTGCTCGGCCTTGCCAATGCCGAGGTGGACCGCCTCGTTTCCGCCCAGCGCCGGCTCGAGCGGCTGTCGGTTCTCACCGGGCGCATCGGCGATTATGCCCTCACGGCCCTGCAGGCGGCGCAGCAGCCGGACGGCCTCGGCAACCTGCCAAAGGCACGCGATCTGACGCGCGAGGCGTTTCAGCGTTTCGAGGATGCGCTGGGCGAGGATATCGCCCGGACCTCGGGGGTGGAGCAGCAGACCCTGCTCGCGGCACGTAGCCGCACGCTTGCCCGGCTGCGCGCCCAGTTCGAAGTGCTCGACCGGCAGATACAGGCGGCGATGATCACGCCCCAGCGTGCGACCGGGGTACGCGTCGCGCTCGATGTCTTTGCCGCCGGTTTCGGTCCTCCGCTCGGCCTCGCCATGGAGGAGGAGCGGATCGCGGCACACCAGGCGCAGGAAACCGTGCACGACCTGCGCATCCGCACCGTGCGCTGGAGTGTCGCCGGCGTGATTCTAGCCTTGCTGCTGGCAGCTTTTCTCTATCATCGGCTGGGGCGCTCGCTCATCAATCGCGTGGCCGAGGTCGCGACCGCGGCGGCCGAGATCGCGCGCGGGCGAACCGATACTCGGCTGACCGTCACCGGCCATGACGAGCTCAGCCTTGCCATGGCCCGCTTCAACCGCATGGCGCTGCATCTCGCCCGGCGCGAGGCCAAGCTCGTCGCCGACCAGCGCCGGCTGCAGGAGATCGTCGATGCCCGGACCGCGGAACTGCGCGGCGCCAATGAGCGGCTGGAGCATGTCGACCAGGCGCGGCGGCGATTCTTCACCGATGTCAGCCATGAACTGCGCACGCCGCTCACGGTGATTCTCGGCGAGGCGGAGATCACCCTGCGCGGCGCACCCACGGCGGATGACCTCGCGGCTGCGTTGCGGGTGATTCAGGCCCGCGCCCGCCGGCTGCACCGGCGGGTGGAGGACCTGCTCCGGATCGCCCGCTCCGAAACCGGCCAGATCGAGCTTGAAAAACGTGAGATTCCGGTCGCCGGGCTGTTCGCCGAGGTGGAAGAAGACGTCGCGTCGCTGGTGCGGGCCCGTGGCCTGATGCTGGAACGCGCAGTGGAGCCCGGCCTCGTGGTCGAGGCCGACGGCGAATGGCTGCGACAGGTGCTGGAGGGGTTGGTCGCCAATGCGGTTCGCCACAGTTCGCCCGGCACCACGATCCGGCTCGCCGCGCGGCTGGAGGGCGCCGCCGCAGTACTGACCGTGCGCGATCAGGGGGAAGGCATTGCGCGCGACGAGCTGCCGCACGTGTTCGAACGCTTCTTTCGCGGCACCTCGGGCGGGCGGGAAGGCGGTGGTTTCGGCATCGGTCTCGCGCTCGCGAAATGGGTGGTGGACCGGCATGAGGGGACGATCGGCATTTCGAGCGTCGCCCGGTCCGAGTTGACGGCGGGGCCCGTCGCGGCCGATGAGGAGACGGGGGAAGGGCCTGCGGGCTCGGTGCAGGCGGGGACCTGCGTCGAGATCCGCATTCCCGCGCTCGTCCCGCATGGCATTCTGGAGGCGGCTCAATGACCATCCTGATCGTCGAGGACGATGCCGATATCGGCTCGCTGCTGCGTCGCGGCTTCGCCTCGGAAAGCTATCAGGTCGAACTGGTCGGAGACGGCGATCTGGCGTTGAAGGCGGCTACGGGCAAGCCTTTCGAAGCCATCATTCTCGATGTGATGCTGCCCGGCCGTTCCGGCATCGAGGTCTGCAAGGCGCTGCGCGCCGCCGGCCAGCTCGCCCCCATCATCATGCTTTCCGCGCGTTCCAGCGTGGCGGAACGCACCGAGGGGCTGATGGCGGGGGCGGATGACTACATCGTGAAGCCCTTCGCTTTCGAGGAGCTGCTGGCTCGACTGAAGGTGCAGGCGCTCCGCCGTAGCCAGGACGAGGGCGAGCCGCGCAGCCTCACCGTCGGTCGGCTCACCCTCGACATGGAAGTGCGCCAGGCGCAGATCGGGGAGGCCCGCGTGCGTCTCACCGAGCGCGAGGTCGAGCTGCTCGCCCTGCTGATGCGCCATGCCGGAGAGCCTCTTGCGCGCTCGGACATCTTCGCCGCGCTCTGGGCCGGCCATGGCGGCGCCTCGCTGAACGTGGTCGATGTCTATGTCGGCTATCTGCGTCACAAGCTGGCGGAAGTCATGCCCGCCGGCGAGCAATTGATCGTGACGGTGCGTGGGCGGGGATTCATGTTCGAAGCCCCTGCCGGATGAGCAATCGCAGCACTTTTTCTTGTGCGTTGCGGTAGTATTCGGCTGTGACGTATGCGAATAAAGTTTTGTTCTGGTGTTCTTGACGCTCGGCTCATGAATGCCCAATGTAAGTCACGTCACCGGATTTCGGTGGCGAAATCAGCCTCTTAGGATCTTCTTATGAGATCCTGGAGGTGTTTAACCTGGAGGAAGCACAATGGCCTGGACGACCCCCTGCATCGTCGAAGTCTGCGTCGGCATGGAAGTCAACGCCTATATGCCGGCCGACTTCTGAGGTCTGCGTGACGGGACAGGTTAAGGCATCATGCCCCACGCCGGGTCCCGTCTGCGGCTTCACATACTAGGCTCGGCCGCCGGCGGGGGATTTCCCCAATGGAACTGCCGATGTCCAGTGTGCACGCTCGCCTGGGAGGGTGATCCACGCGTCCGCCGGCGGACTCAGACGTCCGTTGCCGTCAGTGTGGACGGCGAGCGTTGGGCACTGGTCAATTGTGCACCGGAGATTCTGTCTCAGATCCAGGCTGTGCCGGCCTTGCACCCGAAAGGGGCGCGTCGGCACTCGCCGATCTCCGCGGTGCTGCTGACCAATGCAGATATCGATCATGTTGCAGGCCTGTTGAGCCTGCGTGAGTCCCAGCCCTTCGTCCTGAATGCCACTGCGGCCATTCACGGCGTATTGGCGGCGAACAGCGCCTTCGACGTGCTCGCACCCGATTATGTCGAGCGCCGCACGGTCGGGCTGGAGACGACCTTCGAGCTGCTGCCCGGATTGAAGGCGAGCATCTTTCCGGTCCCCGGCAAGATCGCGCTCTATCTGGAAAGCGGCGAGATCCGCGCGCATGGCGAGGTCGCCACCGCGGTCGAGGGCGAACAGACCGTCGGCGTTGAACTGAGCGACGGTATCGCCCGCATCCTCTTCATTCCCGGCTGCGCCCGCATGACCGACGAGTTGCGCGCCAGGATCGAGGGGGCGGATGCCGTGCTGTTCGACGGCACGGTGTGGCGGGACGACGAAATGGTCCTCGCCGGCGTCGGCACCAAGACCGGCAAGCGCATGGGCCACATGGCCATGTCCGGCCCCGAGGGTTCCATCGCCGCCTTGTCCGGCATCAATGTCCGTCGCAAGATTTACGTGCATATCAACAATACAAATCCGGCACTCGTCGAGGGAACGCCGGAGCGCCTCGCAGCACAGGCCGCGGGGTGGGAGGTCGCCGAGGACGGAATGGAGATTAGGCCATGACGACGCTGCTCTCGCCGGAAGAACTTGAGGCGCGGCTGCGTGATGTGGGCAAGCGCCGCTACCACAGCCTGCACCCCTTTCATAAGCTGCTGCACAACGGCCAGCTCGATTTCGGCCAGGTCCAGGCCTGGGCGCTGAACCGCTATTACTATCAGGCCATGATCCCGGTGAAGGATTCCTCCATTCTCGCCCGGATGGACGATGCCGAGCTGCGCCGCATCTGGCGCCAGCGCATCATCGACCATGACGGCCATCACGAGGGCGAGGGCGGCATCGCCCGCTGGTTGAAGCTCACCGACGGGCTCGGCATCGATCGCGACTACGTCACCTCGCTGCGCGGCCTGCTGCCGGCCACCCGCTTCGCGGTGGACGCCTATGTGCATTTCGTGCGCGAGAAGACCCTGCTGGAGGCCATCGCCTCCTCGCTCACGGAGATGTTCTCGCCCGGCATCATCGGCGAGCGTGTCGCGGGGATGCTCAAGAACTATGATTTCGTCTCGAAGGAGACGCTCGCCTATTTCGAGAACCGCCTCACCGAGGCGCCGCGTGATGCCGACTTCGCGCTCGATTATGTAAAGCGCAATGCGCGCACCCCCGAGCAGCAGGAGGCGGCCATTCGCGCCCTTGAATTCAAATGCGACGTGCTGTGGGTGCAGCTCGACGCACTCTATTTCGCCTATGTGGATCCGAAGATGGCTTATCCCGGCGCCTTCGTTCCCCAATCCTCAGCGCCGCCCGCGCGACGGGAGGCCTGAGGAATGGCGGCCCAGCTCGCCCCGGCCGGTGTGCCGCGCCTCGCGCGCGGCGTTCGGCTCCGCCACGACGAGGCGCGGGGCCAGTGGGTTCTGCTCGCACCGGAACGAGTGCTGCATCCTGATCCGGTGGCGGTCGAGATCCTGAAGCGCGTCGATGGCGAGCGTTCCATCGACGCGATCATCGATGAACTGATCACGGCCTTCGCGGTCGAGCGCGAGCGGGTCGCGCAGGATGTGGACGCCTTCCTCGCCAATCTGGCGACGAAGGGAATGGTGGAGGTGGCCTGATGAACGTCGTCACCCGTCCGGATGCCGATGCGACCGCGCTGGCGCGGCCTCCGGTCCCTCCGCCCTACGGCATGCTGGCGGAGCTGACGCATCGCTGTCCGCTCCAGTGCCCCTATTGCTCCAATCCGGTCGAACTCGACCGCCGCAATGTCGAGCTGGACACCGAGACGTGGCTGCGCGTCTTCACGCAGGCCGCCAAGCTCGGCGTGTTGCAGGTCCATCTCTCGGGCGGCGAGCCGACCGCGCGGCGCGATCTTGAGGAGATGATCCGCCACTGCGTGAAGGTGGGGCTCTACACCAACCTCATCACGGCGGGCGTCGGCGTCACCGCGGAGCGGCTGCAATCCATCTCCGATGCCGGCGTCGATCACGTCCAGCTCTCCTTCCAGGGCGCGGACGCGATGATGACCGATCACGTGTCGAATTTCCGCGGCGCCCATGAACGCAAGCTTGCGGTTGCGCGCGAGGTGCGCCGACTGGGCCTGCCGCTCACCATCAATTCGGTGGTGCACCGGGCCAATATCCACCAGATCCCGGATTTCATCGAGCTTGCCCTGAGCCTGGATGCCAAGCGCATCGAGATCGCCCATTCGCAATATTACGGCTGGGCCCTGCGCAACCGCGCCGCGCTGATGCCGACCCGCGAGCAGGTGTTCTGGGCGCTGGAGATCGTGGAGAAGGCCCGCGAGAAGCTGAAGGGCCGGCTTACCATTGATGCGGTGGTGCCGGACTATTACGCCAAATACCCCAAGCCCTGCATGAATGGCTGGGGCCGGCAGTCGCTGAACGTGACGCCGTCCGGCAAGGTGCTGCCCTGTCATGCGGCCGAGACCATTCCCAATCTCGACTTCTGGAACGTGCGCGATCATGCGCTCGACGATATCTGGCAGGATTCGCCCGCCTTCAATGCCTTTCGCGGCACGGACTGGATGCCCCCGCTGTGCCAGACCTGTGAGCGCAAGGAAATCGACTGGGGCGGCTGTCGTTGCCAGGCCATGGCGATCGCCGGTGACGCGGCGGAGACCGATCCGGCCTGCCACAAATCGCCGCTGCATGGACATCTCCTTGCTCTGGCAGAGGAAGATGCGGCAACCGGCGAGGAGACTTTTGACTATCGACGTTTCCTCACTCCCGATCGGCGCGTATGAATAGTTCCCGTATTCGGTGCCGCGCCGCCCTGCGGCGGGCCGATCGGGAGCGTTGCATGCGTCGTCTGTCCTTCCGTCTTGCCCTTCTGGGTTGCCTGTCCGCCTTTGCCGTTCCGGCGGCCTTCCCGCTGGCCGCCCAGACCGCGAGCGCAGCTCCGGCCGCGCCGGGTCCGCTGGATCTGTTCTTCAACACGCCGTATCTCGCCGGCCTGCCGAGCGGCGCAACCCTGTCCTACGCCTATGTGCACAAGACCGCCCGGCCGGACCTCGGCGACAGCTTCGACGAGACGATGAAGCTGTCGCTTGCCCCGGCGCAGGAAGACGCGGCCAAGAAGGTCGCCACGGTTGCGATCTTTCGGGGTACCGCGGAACGTGGCGCGGGTCCGTTTCCTGCACTCGGCAACCCGATGACGCTGGTTGTGCTGGAGCGCGAGGCCAAGGAACTGACCGAGCTCAGCAAGGGCAGCCCCTATTACATCCGCAACCGCCTGCGCGACGGCCTCGCCTCGGCCAAGGTGGAGCCCACAAGCTTCTCCTATGACGGTAAGATGATCGACGGGTGGAAGATGTCCATGACCCCCTTCGCCAGCGATCCGCACAAGGACCAGTTGCTGGAGCTTATCGGCCGTTCTTACGAATTCGTGTTCTCGAAGGACGTGCCCGGCGGGCTATACGCTGTAAAGGTCCTCACGCCGCAGAAGGATGGCTCGGCGCCCATGATCGAAACCCGCGTGACGCTGACCGGAAACACCCAGCCCTGACGTGACGACAGACGGCCGGAACGAAGCCGGCGGGGCGGAAACCGTCCCAAGATACGAGGCCGAAAAGGCCCGCGCAAAAGACCGGAGAGGATAACGATGCGCAGATTTGCCCGTCTGGCGACAGGCGCCTTCATTCTCGCGGCAAGCGCCGCGTTCGCCCACAGTGCTGCCTTCGCCCAGAACGATCCCGCCGCGTCCGGCGCCTCGTCGATGAGCGACGCCGCCAGGGCTGCGACCACCGATCCGGCGACCGGCGCGCCGCTTCCGGTGGGCGTCACCCGGCCCGCGCCGATCTCCAGCCCCATCGCGCCCGGCCCGCTGAACGACTATCCTACCGTGGCTCGCGCCGATTACGTGTTCGGCTGCATGGCCGCCAACGGGCAGACCCGCACGGCGCTGGAGAAGTGCTCCTGCTCCATCGACACCATCGCGACCATCCTGCCTTACGAAAAATACGTCGAGGCGGAGACGATCATGTCGATCAGCCAGGTCGGCGGCCAGCAGGCCGAGGTGTTCCGCTCCACCGGCATGTTCCGCGACATCGTCGCCGATCTGCGTCGCGCCCAGGCCGAAGCCGAGGTCACCTGTTTCTACTGAGAACGGGTCCTGCTTCCACTGATGTGCGGAAAGCGTTCGACGCAAGATGGCCGGGCTCGCGCCTGGCCATCTTCGTTGCGCACCGTTCAGCTTGCCGGCTTCAGGTCGCCGCGGAAGGGCGTGCCGTCTGTGTCCGCCGCATCCACATGGATCGGCGCGCCGGTCGGCTCGAAGGACACCTGCAGGTTGGGATCCTCGCTCAGCGAAATGCCGCCTTCCATCGAGACGATGAGGGCATCGCCCTGCTTCAGCTCGATCTTGTCGACATAGCGCGCGGGAATGTAGCCTCGCGTGATCGGGTCCATCTGCATCCCGGAATTGTTGGGGTGGCGGATCATGAGCTGCACGCGGGCGAAACGGCTCGCCTGCGTCGCGTCGCCCGATTGGCCACCCTCCACCAGCTTCATCTTCATCTCGCCGAGATGCTTCATCGCTTCGTCGGCATCCTTCATTGCAGGTGCCGAGCAGCCCCCCGAGGCCTTCACGAAACGCTCGCTCATCTGCAGCGAGCCGTCCGAAAGTTCGGCGACGGCGCGGACATAGGAATAGGAATTGACCCGCAGCCGGGTGGACAGCGCGACATCGCGCCGCACGCCGCCGAAGGTGAACGTCGCGGCGACCGGGGAGGGGTTCTCATCCACGATCAGGGTCAGCTTCTTCACCGTGCGGGCATCGCCGGCGGGCAGGTCGATGCTGACCTCGATCGGCACCAGCGCGGCGTCCTCGGCGCGGATCGGCGCGTCGAGCTTCACCATCGGGCTCGCATCGCTCAACGGGCGCTCACCGAACACATCGGGGCGGAGCTCCTTCCAGGTCGCCCCGTTCGCTGCTTCCTCGCCCGCGGCCGCGGCGCCGAGCCCGGCCAGCAGCGTGGCCGCCAGAATGGAGGCGGCGAGAATGGCCTTGGCGTAGCGCATGACGTCCTCCTTGACCTCGCCGGATTATTCCTCGTCCGGCTGTCGGCATGAGGCATCATACGCTCATCGGGCGTGAATTGCAGTCACATGGTGGAGCGCGATGCCTGCGGCGGTTGCGACGTTCAGAGAGTCGAAATCGCCCGACATCGGAATACGCACGGTGAGCGATCGCTCCATGATGCGCGCCGGCAGGCCCGGACCCTCGGCACCCAGCAGAAGCGCCGTGCGTGCCGGTGGCCGGCTGTCGATGAGGGGGGTGCTCCCTGCCGGTGTCAGGGCCAGCGGGGTGAAGCCGTGGGCGAGCACCCGATCCAGCAGATGGTCGATCGCCCCGCCGCGCGCGAACGGCACCATGAGCGCGCCGCCGACGGAGACGCGGATCGCCTTGCGGTAGAGCGGATCGCAGGAGGCGGTGTCCAGCAGCACCGCATCGGCCCCGAAGGCGGCGGCGTTGCGGAAGATGCCGCCGACATTGTCATGGTTGGTGATGCCACCCAGCACGAGGATGGTCGCATGCTCCGGCAGGCTTGCCAGCAAGGTGTCGGCATCGGGATCCTCGCCCCGGTTGCCGATGCCGAGCAGGCCGCGATGGATGTGGAAGCCGGTGATGCCGTCCAGCACCGACTGCGGCGCGACATAGACCGGAAGATCGTCAGGCGCTTGCGCCAGCAGAGGGTCGAGCGCGCCGGCACGGCTTTCCGCCATCAGCAGCGAACCGATCCGAAAGCGGTTGCGCGGCGAAAGCGCCACGTCCATCACCGTGCGCCCCTCGACGATGAAGCGCCCCGCGCGCCCAACCAGATCGCGCTCGCGGATCGCGTGATAGGGCTCGATGCGGGGATCGTCGAAGGAGGAGATGGGGATCAGATAGGGCATGGATGCTCAGGCCGTGCTGCCGGTGCGAAAGAAAGGCCGGTGGAGAAGAGGCCGCCGCCGCTCATCCCTCCAGCTCTTCACGCAGCATCTCCAGCTCCAGCCATTCTTCCTCGGCCTTCGACAACGAGGCCTGCGCAGCCTCCAGCGCGGCGGAGGCCTTGGCAAAGCCGGCGGGGTCTCGGGTGTAGAAGTTCGGCGCCTGCATCTTGCCGGCGAGCTTGCCGATCTCGGCTTCCAGTTCGGCGATGCGCTTGGGCAGCGTGTCCAGCGCGTGCTTCTCCTTGAAGGAGAGCTTGCGCCTGGCGGCAGGCTTGGCCGCGGCTTTCGCGCCCGGCCCGGCCTTCGCGTCCCGCGCCTTCTCCACGCCGCGGGCTTCCACGCCCTTGCCGCGCTGCGCCACCATGTCGGAATAACCGCCGGCATAGACCGCCCACCGTCCGTCGCCCTCATAAGCGATGACGGCGTTGACCGTGCGGTCGAGGAAGTCGCGGTCGTGGCTCACCAGCAGCACGGTGCCGGCATAGTCGTCGATCATTTCTTCGAGCAGATCGAGGGTTTCAAGGTCGAGATCGTTGGTCGGCTCGTCCAGCACCATCAGGTTCGAGGCCTGGGCCAGCGCGCAGGCCAGCAGCAGCCGCCCGCGCTCGCCGCCCGAGAGCGAGGACACCGGAGTGCCGGCCTGCTCCGGCGAGAACAGGAAATCCTTCATATAGCCGATGACATGGCGTGGATTGCCGCCGACGAACACCTGGTCGCCGCGTCCGTCGGTCAGCGTGTCGCGCACCGAGCGGAGGGGGTCGAGGGCCGCGCGGCGCTGGTCGAGCGTCGCCATCTCGATATTGGTGCCGAGCTTGATCGTGCCGCTGTCGGGCGCGAGTTCGCCGGTGAGCATCTTCAGCAGCGTCGTCTTGCCGGCGCCGTTCGGGCCGACGATGCCGATGCGGTCGCCGCGCTGGATGCGGATGGAGAGGTCGCGCACGATCGGGCGGCCGTCATAGGCCTTGGCGATGTGTTCCGCCTCGACCACCAGCTTGCCGGAGACCTCGGCTTCCGTGGTGGTCACGGTGACCGTACCGAGCGCCCTGCGATGCTCGCGGAACTCCTGGCGCAGGGCGGCCAGCTCGCCGACACGGCGCATGTTGCGTTTGCGCCGGGCGGTGACGCCGTAACGCATCCAGTGCTCTTCCGCCACGATCTTGCGGGCGAGCTTCTGCTGGTCGCGCTCCTCTTCCTCGAGCACCTGATCGCGCCATTCCTCGAAGAATCGGAAGCCCCGCTCCATGCGCCGGGTCGCGCCACGATCGAGCCAGACGGTGGCGCGGGTCAGGTCTTCGAGGAAGCGCCGGTCGTGGCTGATGAGCACGAGAGCGGAGCGCATGGTGTTGATCTCGCTCTCCAGCCATTCGATGGCCGGCAGGTCGAGATGGTTGGTCGGCTCGTCCAGCAGCAGGATGTCCGGCTCCGGGGCCAGCACGCGGGCCAGAGCGGCGCGGCGAGCCTCGCCGCCCGAAAGCCGGGAGGGCTCCTCCTCGCCGGTGAGGCCGAGCTGTTCCAGCAGATAGCGGGCGCGGTAGTCCGGATCGCCCGGCCCGAGCCCGGCTTCCACATAGGCGAGCGTGTTGGCATGGCCGGACAGATCCGGCTCCTGCGGTAGATAGCGGATCGTCGCGCCGGGCTGGGCGAAGCGCGTGCCGCTGTCCGGCTGGATGAGCCCGGCCGCGATCTTGAGCAGGGTCGACTTGCCCGAGCCATTGCGGCCGATCAGCCCGAGGCGTTCGCCCGGGGAAACCGACAGCTCCGCCGATTCCAGCAGCGGCGTGCCGCCGAAGGTGAGGGCGATGTTCTGAAGAAGAAGGAGAGGAGGCGCCATGGCGCCGGGGATAGGGGCAAAGCGGCGCGGCGGCAAGGGGTGCGGGCGGCCGATGGTCGCGCACGGTCGCCGCCGCGCTCGCCTCTCTTGCCGGCACGGCGGCATCTGGGGATATGCTCGCGGCGCGCCCACGCCCTGCCGAATGCCTGCGGAGCTTCGATCATGCCCCTCATCCCCATGCCGCTCACCGTCCCGCCGCCTTCCGTGACCACGCCCGCAAACAACCTCCTCGCCCGCATCGCCGAGCGCATCGGCGAGCAGTATGTGCTTACGGAACCAAAGGAAATCGCTCTGTATCTGCGGGAGGAGCGGGGGCTTTACGACGGGCGCACGCCGGCGGTGGTGAAGCCGGGGACGACGGAGGAGGTCGCCTTCATCGTCGCGGCCTGTGCCGAGGCGGGCATGCCGATCGTGCCTCAGGGCGGCAATACCGGGCTGGTAGGCGGGCAGATGCCCTTCGGCCAGCTTCTGCTTTCGCTGGCGCGGCTCGACCGGATTCGCCAGGTCGATCCTGTCGACATGACCATGACGGTGGAGGCGGGCTGCATTCTCGACAGCATCCACCGTGTCGCGGAAGACGTCGACTGCCTGTTCCCGCTGCACATCGCGTCGCAGGGCTCCTGCCGGATCGGCGGCAATCTCGCCACCAATGCCGGCGGGACCGCGGTGCTGCGCTATGGCAATGCGCGCGAGCTGGTGTTGGGGCTGGAGGTGGTACTGGCGGATGGGCGCATCTGGAACGGATTGAAAAGACTGCGGAAAAACAATGCGGGCTATGACCTGAAGCAGCTTTTCCTCGGCACCGAGGGGACGCTCGGCATCATCACCGCCGCCGTGCTGAAGCTGTTCCCGCGCCCGGTGCAGCGCGTCACCGCCTTCGCCGCCGTGCCCGATCCCGCGGCGGCGCTCGCCTTGATGCGGCGGCTGCGGGCGCAGGCAGGGGATGCGCTCACCACCTTCGAGCTGATGGCGAGCTTCGGGCTGGAAACCGTGCTGAAGCATATGCCGGGCACGGTGCGCCCGCTCGCCGGACGGCATCCCTGGTACGTGCTCGCTGAACTGTCCGCCCCCACCCGCGCCTTCGACCTCGGCAGCCTGATAGAGCAGGTTCTGGTCGAGTCCAGTGAGTCCGGTGAGGTGGACGATGCGACCATTGCGTCCAGTGAGTCGCAGGCCGCGGCGCTGTGGCGGCTACGCGAGGACATGTCCGAGGCGCAGAAGCACGAGGGCGGTTCCATCAAGCATGACGTGTCGGTGCCGGTGTCGCGCGTGCCCGATTTTCTGACCCGCGCTCTCGCGGCGGTGGAGGCCGAGATGCCGGATGTCCGGCCGTGCCCCTTCGGCCATGTCGGCGATGGCAACATCCATTTCAATCTCAGCCAGCCGGCAGGGATGGCAAAGGCCGATTTCCTCGCCCGATGGGCGGGCTTCAACCGCATCGTCCACGACATCGTGATCGAGATGGACGGTTCCATCGCCGCCGAGCACGGCATCGGCCGGCTGAAGCGTGAGGAACTCGCCCATTATGCCGATCCGGTGGCGCTGGAACTGATGGAGCAGCTGAAGAATGCACTTGATCCGGCAGGCCTGCTCAACCCCGGCAAGGTGATTGCCGGCCGCGGCGGCGATGATATTTGATTGGAATCATCCTAATCTGATAGTCGCGAATTGGTCCTCTTTCTAATGATTCCACACTTTGCGTAATCGTGAATTTTATATTGTCGTTGGCCGTTGACGAGGTTTAAGGATGCGTCAAACCTGATGAGTGCCGGTGCCAACCCCGTAGCGCGAAGCTGCCCGTGGAGAGCGACCGGCCGCCCCCAATAGGGATGCGCATTCATGCTTACGCTCCGTTCCGCCCGCCCGGCGTCCTCCGGCATGGCCCGCTGTTCCGTCGGGGCCGGCGTTGCCGTTCTGGCGATCGTGGGCGTGTTCGGGCTTGGAACGGTCGGCGCCGTGGCGCAGGACAATGCGCCGGCTGCCGCGCAGGCGGTCTCGCCCGCAGCGAATCCCGCGCCGTCCGTGCTGCCGCAGAATGTGGCACCGCAGCCTGCTGCGCCCGCCGCCGCGCCGGCCCAGTCCGCCGTGCCGGCCCAGTCCGCCGTGCCGGCCCAGTCCGCCGTGCCGGCCCAGTCCGCCGTGCCGGCCCAGGCCGCCGGCACCGTGGCCGCTCCGGCCGCGCCCGTTACCGAGCCCGCACCGGCGCTCGCGCCTGCGGCGGGTGAGGTCCCCGCCGCCCCCGGCATCGCCGGGAGCCCGGCGGCCGATGCACCCGCCGACGACTTCGCTCCGCCGACCGTCGCCGGCATGACCCTGCCGCACGACCTGTCGCCCTGGGGCATGTTCATGGCAGCGGACATCATCGTGAAGGCGGTGATGCTGGGCCTTGCCTTCGCCTCTGTGGTGACCTGGACGATCTGGCTCGCCAAGACGCTGGAACTCGCGGTCGCCGTCGGCCGGCTGCGTCGCGCGCTCAGGGCGCTCCTCGCCGCGACCTCGCTGGAGGCCGCGCGCCGCACCGTCAACGCCAAGGCCGGCGCTGCCGCCGCCATGGTGCGCGTCACCGACCTCGAGCTGGAGCGTTCCGCCGACCTGCCGGCGGACGGCATCAAGGAGCGGGTCTCGATCTCGCTCGCCCGCATCGAGGCCGGTGCCGGCCGCCGCATGACGCGCGGCACCGGCGTGCTGGCGACCATCGGCGCTACCGCTCCCTTCGTCGGCCTGTTCGGTACGGTGTGGGGCATCATGAATTCCTTCATCGGCATCGCGAAGACGCAGACCACCAATCTCGCCGTCGTTGCCCCCGGCATCGCCGAGGCGCTGCTCGCCACCGCCATCGGCCTCGTCGCGGCCATTCCGGCGGTGGTCATCTACAATCATTTCAGCCGGCAGGTGTCGGGCTATCGCGCGCTGCTGGGCGACACCTCGGCCGAGATGCTGCGCCTGCTCTCGCGGGATCTCGATCGCCGCGACGTGTCGCGTGAGGCGCGGCGCGAGCGCGCGGCGCCGGCGGCCGGCGGCCAGCGCGTGCGCGCGGCCGCGGAATAGGCGGGCAGACAGTCAGGGAGCCCAGCCATGGCCGCCAAGCTTCAGTCGAGCGACAGCGACGAGCTCGTCGAGAACCACGAGATCAATGTCACGCCCTTCATCGACGTGATGCTGGTGCTGCTCATCATCTTCATGGTGGCGGCGCCGCTCTCCACCGTCGATGTCGCGGTCGATCTTCCCGCCTCCACCGCGCAGCCGCAGCAGCGGCCGGACAAGCCGGTCTATTTCACGGTGAAGAACGACCTCAGCCTCGCGCTCGGCAACGAGACCGTGCCGCGTGACGGGGTCGCCGCCGCGCTCGCCGCCGCCACCGGCGGCAAGAAGGACAGCCGCATCTTCCTGCGCGCCGACAAGGCGGTGCCCTATGGCGATCTCATGGAGGTGATGAACCTCCTGCGCACCGCCGGTTATCTCAAGGTGGCGCTGGTCGGTCTCGAAACCCTGCCGGGCGCCGCTCCCGCGCCGTCTGGCGCCGCCCCCGCGGCACTCCCGGCTCCCGCAGCGACGGCGGCGCCCGCCGCACCATGAGCATGCTCCTGTTGCAGGGCAGCGGCCGCAAGCGGCTCGCCGAGGCGTCGCGCTGGGCCGGCTGCGGGCTCGTGGTGGTCGGCATCCATGCCGCGGTCTTCGAGCTGCTGAGTTCCCGGCCGATGATGGCGGCGGAAGAGCCCGCGGCCATGATGATCGAGCTGGCGCCGCTGCCCGTCGCGCCGCCTGCCGACCCGGTGGAGCAGCCGCCCGGCCCGGAGATGGAGCAGGCCGACGACCCTCCGGACGAGGTGCCCCCAGATCCGCTCGCCGAGATGGAGGACGAGGTTCCCCCGCCGCCGGAGGTTGCGCCTCCCGAGGAGGAGCCGCTGCCGAAGGTCGATGAGAGCCCGGTTGCCGATATCGAGGTGCCGATTCCACCGCAGCTTCCGCTCTCGGCCGAGCTGACGCCGCCCAAGGATCCTCCGCCGCCGATCGAGAAGCCGCCGGAGAAGCCGAAGCCGCGCCCGAAGCCCGTGCAGAAGCCCAAGGTGAAGCCGAAGGAAATCCGCGACAAGCCGCCGGCACCGCGCACCTCCGCGGCCGCTTCGGTGAATGCGCCTCCTGCGGATGCGGTGGCGGCTCCCTCCGCCGGTGCGAGCGCGGCGCGCAGCATGGCGTCCGCCGACTGGCGCAGCCGGCTGCTGGCGCATCTCAACCGCAACAAGCGCTATCCCGGCGATGCGCGGGCGCGCGGCGAGCAGGGGCGCCCGCGGGTGACCTTCACCATCGACCGCTCCGGCCGGGTGCTGAGCGCGCGGCTTGCCGGCGGTTCCGGCAGCGCGAGCCTGGATGAAGAGGCGGTGGCGATGGTGCGGCGTGCCTCACCCATGCCGCCCCCGCCGCCGGAAATGCCGGGCGGTCAATTCACCTTCACGGTGCCGGTGAACTTCAGCATGCGGTGAGGGCCGGCCCTCACGCTTTCCTGTCACGCAAAGGCCGGCTGGCGCTGCATGGGGGTTGGTCCCGGCGTGTCCTGCGCCGCCCAGCAGGCGACGAGGCGCCCGCCCTTGCGCTCCAGCGGCGGCATCTCGGCCCGGCAGCGCTCCATCACCAGCGGGCAGCGCGGGTTGAAGGGGCAGCCGGAGGGCGGGTTGAAGGGGGAGGGCAACTCCCCCTCCAGCACGATCCGCTCGCGCCGCGCGCCGGGATCGGCTATCGGCGTCGCAGACATCAGGGCACGGGTATAGGGGTGCTTGGGGGCGTCGAAGATGGCGTCGCGCGGGCCGCGCTCCACGGCGCGGCCGAGATACATCACCATCACGTCGTCGGCCATGTGGCGCACCACGCCGAGATCATGGCTGACGAACACATAGGCGACGTCGAGGCTCTCCTGCAGCTCCACCAGCAGGTTCAGCACCTGCGCCCGCACCGAGACGTCGAGCGCGGAGACCGGTTCGTCCAATACCAGGATCTTCGGGCGCAGCACCAGCGCGCGGGCGATGGCGATGCGCTGGCGCTGGCCGCCGGAGAACATATGCGGGTAGCGGGCGTGGTGCTCGGCCCGCAGCCCGACCCGCGTCATCATCTCCAGCGCCTGCCGGCGCCGTTCGGCCGATGACAGGGAGGTATTGACCAGCAGCGGCTCCTCGATCGCGGCGCCGATGGTCTGGCGGGGATTGAGCGAGCCATAAGGGTTCTGGAACACCATCTGCACCTCGCCGCGATAGCGGCGTCGCGTGGCGGCGTCGGCCTCGGCGACATCGGCGCCGTTGATGAAGAGCGCGCCCGATCCCGGGGGCTCGATCATGGTGAGCATGCGGGCCAGCGTCGACTTGCCGGAGCCGGATTCGCCCACCACCGCCAGCGTCGCGCGCGGGGCGAGGCGGAAGCTGATACCGGAGACCGCCTTCACGCTCGCCGGGGCGGAGAGAAAGCCGCGCGCGACCTCATAGGTTTGGGTGAGCTCGACGGCTTCCATCACGGGTGCGGTCATCGGAGCCTCCTCACGCGGCCTGGGTGCGGCGCTGCGGCACGCCGCCGACCAGCGGGGTGTGACACAGCGCAAGGCCGAGTTCCGGGCCGGAACGCGGCGGCGGCACGGTGCGGCAGCGCTCGGTGGCGAAGCGGCAGCGCGGCGAGAACAGGCAGCCCTTCGGCCGGTCGGCCAGGCCCGGCACCACGCCCGGAATGGAGGGCAGGATGCGCCCGCTGGCCCGTTCCGGCAGGGCGGCCAGCAGCGCGGCGGTGTAGGGGTGGTGCGGATCGCGGAACAGGCCGGCGGTCTCCTGCATCTCCACCTGCTGGCCGGCATAATGCACGCACACCCGCTGCGCGGTTTCCGCCACCACGCCCATGTCATGAGTGATGAGCACGAGGCCGACGCCGTTGTCCCGCTGGAGGCGCACCAGCAGATCGAGTATCTGCGCCTGGATGGTGACGTCGAGCGCGGTGGTGGGTTCGTCGGCGATGATGAGCTTCGGCCGGCAGGCCAGCGCCATCGCGATCATCACGCGCTGGCTCATGCCGCCGGAGAGCTGGTGCGGGAAGGCCTTCAGCCGGCGCTCCGGTTCCGGGATGCCGACCTCGCGCAGCAATTCGATGGAGCGGACCCGCCGCTCGGCCCGGTCAAGGCCGAGATGAGTCTTCAATGCCTCGCCGATCTGGAAGCCGACAGTGAAGCACGGATTGAGGCTCGACATCGGCTCCTGGAAGATCATGGCGAGGTCGCGCCCGATGATCCGCCGCCGCTCGCGGGGCGAGAGGGCGAGCATGTCGTGGCCGTCGAAGGCGAGGCGGTCGGCGGTGACGGTGGCGGTCCAGGGCAGCAGGCCCATGACGGCCAGCATCGCGACCGACTTGCCGGAGCCGCTCTCGCCGACGATGGCGACCAGTTCGCCGCTCGACACGTCGAGATCGACCCCGTCCACCGCGCGGAACGGGCCGCGCGAGGTGGCGAAGGAAACCGACAGGTTGCGGATGGAGAGCAGGGGTGTGTCGGCCATGGCTCAGCTCCTCCGCAGCTTGGGGTCGAGGGCATCCCGCAGCCCGTCGCCCATCAGGTTGATGGCGACCACCGTGATGAGGATGGCGAGGCCCGGCAGGGTGACGATCCAGGGCGCGGCGCGGATGAACTCACGGCTGTCGGCCAGCATCGCGCCCCATTCCGGTGTCGGCGGCTGGGCGCCGAGGCCGAGGAAGCCGAGCGCCGCGGCTTCCAGAATGGCGTCCGACACGCCGAGCGCGGCCTGCACGATGAGCGGGGCGAGGCAGTTCGGCAGCACGGTCACGAACATCAGCCGCAGCGTGCCGACGCCGGCGACCCGCGCGGCGACGACATATTCCTTCGACAGTTCCGCCAGAGCGGCCGCGCGCACGATGCGCACATAGCGCGGCAGATAGACGACCGTGACCGCGACGATGGTGTTGACGAGGCTCGGCCCCAGCACCGCGACGACCAGGATCGCGAGCACCAGGCTTGGAATGGCGGTGATCACGTCCATCACCCGCATGATGACGGTGTCGGCCAGCCCGCGCAGGAAGGCGCTGGCGAGGCCCAGCACAATGCCGACCGCGACCGAGACCAGCATCACCGAGACGCCGATGCCGAGCGAGATGCGCGCGCCATAGATCAGCCGGGAGAGGATGTCGCGACCAACCGCATCGGTGCCGAGCGGGAATCTCCACGACCCGCCCTCCGACCAGACCGGCGGCGTCTGTACGAAATCGCGGAACTGCTCGGTCGGCGCATGGGGTGCGACCAGCGGGGCGATGACGGCGAGGATGGCGATCGCGAGAACGACCATCAGACCGGCCACGGCGCCGCGATTCTCGCGGAACGCCGCCCAGAAGCCGGCGAGGGCGGAACGTTCCGCGGGAACCGCCTCGACGGAAGAGGCGGCGATCTCCTCAAGCGGCAGCACGGCGCCGGAGGGATCCACGGCGTCGGCGGCGTTGACGCGCTCGTCGGCGAGGGTCGGCGTCGTGGCGTTGTCGATCAGCCGCTCAGCCATGACGGATCCTCGGGTTGATCGCGACATAGGCGAGGTCGACGAGAAGGTTCACGAGGATGACGATGCCCGAGATCAGCATGATGCCGCCCTGGAGCGCCGGGTAGTCGCGCCGGGCGATGCTCTCGATCAGCCATTTGCCGATGCCGGGCCAGGCGAAGATGTGCTCGGTCAGCACCGCGCCCGCCAGCAGCGTGCCGGTCTGCAGGCCGATGACCGTGACCACCGGGATGAGCGCGTTGCGCAGCGCGTGCAGCCCCACCACGCGGAACGGCGAGAGCCCCTTGGCCCGCGCGGTGCGCACGTAATCCTCGCTCAGCACCTCCAGCATGGAGGAGCGGGTCATGCGGGCGATGACCGCGAGCGGGATGGTGCCAAGCACGATGGAGGGCAGGATGAGGTGCTGCACCGCCGACCAGAACGCGCCTTCCTGGTCCGACAGCAGGCTGTCGATCAGCATGAAGCCGGTGACCGGCTCGAAATAATAGTTGATGAGGTCCACCCGGCCCGAGACCGGGGTCAGCCCGAGATATTCGGACATGAACATGATGAGCAGCAGGCCCCACCAGAAGATCGGCATGGAGTAGCCGGTCAGCGCCACCGCCATGACCGCGTGGTCGAGCAGTCCGCCGCGCTTCACCGCTGCCAGCACGCCGACCGGAATGCCGATCGCCACGGCGAGGATGAGCGCGCAGAGCGAGAGTTCCAGCGTCGCGGGGAACAAGGTGAGGAATTCCTGCAGCACCGGCGTCTTGGTGACGATGGAGACGCCGAAATCGCCATGGGCGAGGCCATTGGCGTAGTGCAGGAACTGCTCCCACATCGGCTGGTCGAGGCCGAGGTCGTGGCGCAGCGCCGCGAGCCGTTCCGGCGCGATGCCGCGTTCGCCGGTGCGCACCTCGATCGGATCGCCCGGCACCAGCCGCACGGCGATGAAGGTGACGAACATCAGCGCCACGAAGGTCGGCAGCGTCAGCGCGACGCGGCGGAGCACAAATCGGAGCATGTCGATCCCGGCAGGGCCCTCGAGGGGCCGGCGCCCGCCGTCACGAACGGGCAGGCGTCATCCATGAAGGTGCGATGCATGCGGCATGCCGGATCGTGACGGGCCCGCGCAGGGCGGGTGGCGACACGACAGGCGCGCGTCAGGCGTGTTCATGAGGACGCCCACCGGCCGGGCCGGTCGATGGGCGAAAACGGGCCGGGTGCGCTCCCTCAAGGCACCCGGCCGCGGAGCCCGAAGGCCCGCGTCACTTCAGCGAGACGCCGTAGAATTCGTGGCGGCCGAACGGGCTCACCTTGTAGTCCACCACTTCCTTGCGGATGGGCTCGTAGACGACCGAATGGGCGATGGTGAACCAGGGCGCGTCTTCCTTCACGATGACCTGCGCCTGTTCATAGAGCTTGGTGCGCTCGGCGAGGTCGGAGGAGACCCGGGCCTTGTTGATGAGCGCGTCGAAGTCCTTGTTGCACCATTTGGCGAGGTTCTGCCCGCCCTGGCGGGCAGCGGGGCAGCCGAGCAGGAAGAAGAAATTGTCCGGGTCGCCATTGTCGCCGGTCCAGCCGAGCTGGCCGGTCGTGTGCTCGCCCTGCTGCATGCGCTTGCGGTACTCGCCCCACTCATAGGACACGAGCTTCGCATTGACGCCGACCTTGGCAAGGTCCGCCTGCATCATCTCGGCGATACGCTTGGCGTTGGGGTTGTAGGGGCGCTGCACCGGCATCCACCACAGGTCGATGTCGAGCGGCGTGGTCACTCCCGCATCGGCCAGCATCTTCTTGGCCTTCTCGGGATCGTAGGGATAGTCCTTCACGTCCTTGTTGTAGGACCAGATCGTCGGCGGGATCGGATTGATCGCGGCCTGGCCGGCGCCCTGATAGACGTCCTTGATGATCGCCGCCTTGTCGATCGCCATGTTGAAGGCCTGCCGCACTTCTTTCTTGTCGAAGGGCGGCTTCTGCACGTTGAACGCCCAGTAGGCGATGTTGAGGCCCGGCTGCGACAACAGGTTCACCGCCGGATCGGTCTTCATCGCCGCGATATCGGCCGGGTTCGGCGCGATCATCACCTGGCATTCGCCCTTCTTCAGCTTCGCATAGCGGGCCGTCGGATCGGGCGTGATGGCATAGACCAGGTTGTCGATCTTGGCCTTGCCGTCGAAATAGTCCGGGAAGGCCTTGTAGCGGATCACCGCGTCCTTCTGGTAGGCGACGAACTGGAACGGGCCGGTGCCGACCGGGATCTGGTCGAACTGCTCGGGCGTGCCCTTCTTGAGCAGATAGTCGGCATATTCCTTCGAGTGGATGGTGCCGAAATCCATGGCGAGGTTGGCGAGCATCGGGGCGTTCGGCTCGTTCAGCACGAACTTGACGGTGTAATCGTCCACCTTGTCGATGCTCTTGAGCAGGTCGGGCATGCTCATGTCGTTGAAGTAGTCATAAGCGCCGCCGGTGACCTTGAAATAGGGGTTGTCCGGCTTCCACTGGCGTTCGAAGGAGAACAGCACGTCATCGACGTTGAAATCGCGGGTCGGCTTGAAGCCGTTGACGCCGGAATGGAATTTCACGCCCTTGCGCAGCTTGAAGACGATCTCCTTGCCGTCGGGACTCACGGTCCAGCTCTCGGCGAGGCCGGGAACCACCTTGGTGGTGCCGCGCTCGAACTCGACGAGCTGGTTGTAGACCGGGCGGGCGGCATCGAAGCTGGTGCCGGTGGTATTCAGGGCGGGGGTGAAGTTCTCGGGACTGCCTTCGGAGCAGTACACCAGCGTGTTCGCATAGGCAGGCACGGCAAGAATCGAAAGAACGGCAGCCGCCGCGATTTTCGCTTTCAGGAGCGACATGTTCGGAGTTCCCCTCTGAAGACGGTCCGCAGGGCGGCTTATGCCGATTTCCTCTGGGCGGATCGCCGATGACGCTGACTGAAACACGGCGTTCGCCGCAGCGCAATCAGGGAGAAGGCCCCGACAAAAGTCTAAAATCTGCAGCCATGGCGTGCAGGGGTCTGCAGGGTCGTACGGGATGCGGCCGCGATGCCGATGGGCTAGAAGGAGAGAAACGACGCGCGGGCAGGAAAGCCCGCGCCATCGGGAGATCGACATATGAGCGCCAACGCCTCCGCCCCCGCCCCCAAGGCAGCCCGCAGCCTTCCGGCCTTCGACTGGGCCGACCCGTTCGACCTCGACGGCCAGCTGAGCGAGGAGGAGCGCCTCGTCCGCGACACCGCCCGCGACTATGCGCAGGAAAAGCTGGCGCCCCGCGTCGCCACAGCCTTCCGCGACGAACGGTTCGACCGCGAGATCATGTCGGAGATGGGCGAACTGGGCCTGCTGGGGCCCACCATCCCGGAAGAATATGGCGGCGCCGGCCTCGGCTATGTGTCCTATGGCCTCGTCGCCCGCGAGGTGGAGCGGGTGGATTCGGGCTACCGCTCGGCCATGAGCGTGCAGTCCTCGCTGGTGATGCATCCGATCCACGCCTATGGCGACGAGAGCCAGCGGAAGAAATATCTGCCGCGCCTCGCCACCGGCGAGATCGTCGGCTGCTTCGGCCTCACCGAGCCGGATGCGGGTTCCGACCCCGCCGGCATGCGTACTCGCGCGGAAAAGATCGACGGCGGCTACCGCCTCTCCGGCGCCAAGATGTGGATCACCAATGCGCCGATCGCCGACGTCATGGTGGTGTGGGCGAAGTCGGCCGCCCATGACAACGCCATTCGCGGCTTCGTGCTGGAACGGGGCATGAAGGGGCTGTCCACCCCCAAGATCGAGAACAAGCTGTCGCTGCGCGCCTCGATCACCGGCGAGATCGTGATGGACGGCGTCGAGGTGCCCGAGGAGGCGCTGCTGCCGAACGTCTCCGGCCTCAAGGGCCCGTTCGGCTGCCTCAACCGCGCCCGTTACGGCATCGCCTGGGGCGTGATGGGGGCGGCGGAAGCCTGCCTCGCCTCGGCCCGCAGCTACACGCTCGACCGCAAGCAGTTCGACAAGCCGCTCGCCGCCACCCAGCTCGTGCAGAAGAAGCTCGCCGACATGCTCACCGAGATCGGCCTCGGCCTGCAGGGCGTGCTGCGCGTCGGCCGGCTGTTCGAGGAGGGACGGCTGCCGCCGGAGCTGATTTCCGTGGTGAAGCGCAACAATTGTGGCAAGGCGCTCGACATCGCCCGGCTCGCCCGGGACATGCATGGCGGCAACGGCATTTCCGGCGAATATCCGGTGATGCGCCACATGGTGAACCTCGAGACGGTGAACACCTATGAGGGCACCCATGACATCCACGCGCTGATCATCGGGCGCGCCATCACCGGCCATCAGGCGTTCTTCTGAGCAGGCCTCACGGGGCGGCCGCGTTGCCGCCCCGACCGTGGCAGAGAATATTGACCAGCCGCCCGGCCGGATCGCGCACATAGACGCGGCGCACCCCCCACGGCTCCTCCGCCGGCCCATAGGCGGGCGTGACGCCCATGGCCCGCATCCGGGCAAGCACCATGTCCAGATCGTCGACCTCGATCGAGAGGTCCGGTACCGGTGTGCCCGAGCCCCCCTCGCTGGCAATGCCGAGCTGCGCCGCGCCATGAGGTGCGCCGGCCAGCGTGACGATCCAGCCGTGATCCATCACCGGTTCCAGATCCAGCAGCTTGCGATAGAAGGCGACGACCTTTGCGATGTCATCGGTCGCGATGTTCGGGACAATGCGAAGAACGGTCATGGATGTATTTTTCTGGATGAAGATCCATCGTAGACCGTAATATACGACCTCATATGTCTACAATAGACGTGAATATATTTGACTATACATTGATATCTGCGTAATCGTTTTTCCAGAGCAGTCAAGGGGGCATCATGACGAAGCGCGCCATCTCCTTTTCCGATCTGAAGATTCTCGTCGAGGCGGCGCTGGTCGCGAGCGGCGCGCGGGCGGATGTCGCGGCCATCATGGCGGAATCGGTGGTGCGTACGGAGGAGGCGGGCGTGGCCTCCCATGGCCTCGCTTATGTGCCGACCTATTGCGAGCATGTGCGCATCGGCAAGGTGGACGGGCAGGCGGTGCCTCGTCTCGAGCGGCCGAAGCCGGCCTTGCTGGTGGCCGATGCCGCCTCCGGCTTCGCCCATCCCGCCATCCGGCTCGGCTTCGAGGCGCTCATCCCGCTGGCGCGGGAGATGGGGGTGGCTGCGCTCGCCATCCGCAATTCCTACAATGCCGGCGTGCTGGGCCTGCACACGGAGGCGCTGGCGGCGGCCGGGCTGGTCGGCATCGGCTTCACCAATGCGCCGGCCTCCATCGCTCCGGCGGGCGGCACCAAGCCGGTGATCGGCACCAATCCCTTCGCCTTCGCGGTGCCGGACGGCAAGGGCGGGGTGCTGCTCTCCATCGACCAGAGCGCCAGCGTCATCGCCAAGAGCGAGGTGATGAAGCATGCGCGGGAGGGGCGCCCGATCCCGCCCGGCTGGGCGCTGGGGCCGGACGGGCAGCCGACCACCGATGCGAATGTCGGACTGTCCGGCAGCATGGCGCCGTCCGGCGGGCACAAGGGCGTCGGCATCGGGCTGATGGTGGAGCTTTTGGCCGCCGCGGCCAGCGGGGCGACGCTCGGCATCGACGCCAGCCCGTTCTCCGGTCCCAATGGCGGACCGCCGCGCACCGGACAGTTCTTTCTCGCCATCGATGCCGCGACCAGCTCCGGCGGCCTGTTCGGCGAGCGCGCGGCGCGCCTGGCCGAGGCGCTCACCGCGCAGGAGGGCGTGCGCCTGCCCGGCGCCCGCAAGGAGCAGGCCCGCCGCCGCCATCGCGCCGCCGGCACGGTGGAGGTGGATCAGGGGCTCTACGACAAGGTCGCGGCCCTCGCCGGGGCACAGGCCTGAGGCCGGCGCGGCGTGCCGCATCCGGCCAGTCCGTATCCGCTCAGTCATTGTCCGTGAGGCTCGCGCCGGCACCCGAGGCGCGCGAGCGGGCGGATGCGGGGACATAGGTTTTCCGGGCGAGTTCCCCGATCGCAACCCATGCACCGTGGGCCACCACGCTCCGGCTCGCGGGCGGCAGCCGCACCGCGAGAGGCTCGCCGCCGGTCGAGATCGTGACCGCCTGCCCCTCGGTCCAGCCGGACGGCAAGGGCGTGCCGCTGCGGCTCAGCGTGTCGAGCGGGCCGAGATGCAGGCTCGCGCGCTGCTGCGCGGCGCTTTGCCAGTCGAGCTGCCAGCCCTCGGGCGGTATGTCGGCCGCCAGCAGCGCCGCCATCCAGAGCGGCCGGCCGGAGAGGATGGCGGGCCCCCTCATCTCGCCCTCATCCACCAGCCGGCAGATGCGCGCGACGAAGCTCCCGGCGTCCGGGTCGTCGAGCAGGGCCAGCAAAGCGGGTGCCCAGTCGAGCCCGTAGCGGGCAAGCCAGCGTGCGGCGCGCCCGACATCCTCGGCCGCACCCCATGAGAGGCCAGCGCCCCGCGCCGCCTTGGCGGCCTGCAGTTCCACTTCGTTCAGAGAGAGCTCGATCATGCGGACCTCCTCAGGCGGCGACAGGTTCAGTCTCGATGCGGCACAGCTCCTCCGGGAACGGCGCGCCGTGAAACAGCGTGATGCGCAGCCAGAGGTCGGAGCGGGGGTCGAAGCGCGAGGCGCCGAAGAAGGAGAGCTTGCAGCGCAGCAGGTCGATCGGCCGCATCCGTCCGTCGACGAGGTTGTCGCGGATCTCGGCATAGGGATGGGTGGCGACGAACTGCACGCGGCGCACGATGTGACGAAGCTCCGGGTGCCGGGCGACCAGCTCCGCCACCGGCAGGGCGGGATCGGCATCCGCCAGGCGGCGGCTCAGCGCCTCGGCCTCATGGGCGAAGGTGAGGGGCAGTTCGCGCTCGGCGCCATCGTCCAGCGCGCGGGTGCCGAGGCGGGGCTCCAGCTTCTCCTCGGAGACGTACCAGAACCGGGCCGAGGCTTCCGGCGCCGCACGGTCGAGATCGAGCGCCCAGCCATAGTCGCGCTGGAGCAGGGCGGCGAGCGCGCCGCAGGACATGGCTCCGTCGAGCCGGTGGCTGACCGCCTCCTCGGCAGCCATGGTGCCGGTGAGATCGTCCACCAGCGCGCCATTGGGTTCCAGCAGCAGCGAGACCGTGAATTCCTGCGCCTCGACGGACAGCTCGTCGGCGGCGAAGCGATACAGCACGTCCCAGTCGCCGCCGGTGGCCGCCAGCCGTTCGACGGCGTCGGCGAGCCTTGCGAGATCGGCGTCGAGCCGGGCGATCCGCCCGGCCTGCGTCGCGTCCTGCGTGACCCAGTCGGCGAGGCCGGCGCGGGCGATGGCGAGGTGCCTGGCAATCGCGGCGACGGTGTCCGGCGTGGAGGCGGCGGCGCGCACGCGGGCCAGCGCGGTCTCGCGGGCCAGCATCCAGTTGTGCAGCAGCAGCGGATGGCGCACGAGGAAAGGCGCCATGCCGAGCCCGGTGGAATTGCCCACGCCGAGCCGGCGGCGCAGATCGGGGGCAAGGCGCACCGCCTCAGGGCTGCGCTGCCCGGCGACATGGTCGACGAGGTCGAGCGTGAAGCTGCGGATCAGCCAGACCGTCAGCATCTCCGCCTGGAACGGCCCGTTCAGGTCCTCCCGCGCGGCGATGATGTCGCGGTCGGCGATACCGAACTTGCCGTTGCCATAAACCGCGGTGGTCCGCATCAGATAGCCGACCGACTCCAGGAGCTCCTGCGGCGGCTGGGTGCCGGCGGCAAGGTGGCTCACCACCGTCTCGAACAGCCGCACGCTACGGTTGGCGCGCGAGAGCACGAGGTCGCGCTCGCTGAAGCGGCCGGCTTCCTGTCGGGGGGCATTGGCGGCGAGACGCTCGATCTCGGCAGCGTCCGGTACGCCGTCATAGAGCACGTAGGAGGTGTCCCACGCCTCGGCGATGACGCGGTCGGTGCGCTGGTCGTCGGGCAGGTCGCGGGAGAAGGCAATGAGGCTGTAGCGATGGCGCGGCGTGGTTACCGTGTAGACCGCGTGGCCGAAGCCCTGCGCGTCGATGGCCCATATGGTGCGGGCAAAGCTCCAGCCCTCATCGGCGACGCGGCGCAGCAATGTGGGGGCGAAGCTTAGCCGGCTGGCATGCATCGCACCCATACGGGAGAGGCACATCACCTCGGAGGGTGGGCGAAGGGACAGGCTGGGGGGCACGCTGGGGATGGCCGCATTCATGCCGCCGCCTCCGTGTCGGATGTTGCGGGGAGCGGGCGCAGGGCGTCGCGCAGGAAGCGATACCAGTTGCCGCCGAGCAGCTTTTCCACCTCGTCCGGCCGGAAGCCAGCGGCGGTGAGACCTTCGGCGATGCGGGGAAAATCGCGATTGTCGCGGAACCAGTCCGGCTGGGCCGGGAAGTTGATCGGAGCGTCGCCGGGCCGGCACCATTTGCCCTCGCGCATCCAGCGCACCACCTCGTCCGGCTGGTCCTGGCAGAGGTCCGAGCCGATGCCGACGCGGTCGATGCCGACCACCTCGGCGGTATCCCGTGCCATGGCGCAGAATCGGGCGAGCGTGGTCTGCGAGCTGTCCGGCAGGTGGTGGGGGTAGAGCGAGAGGCCGAGCATGCCGCCGCGTGCGGCGAGCGCTTCCATCAGCGGGCGCGAGACGTTGCGCCCGGTCGCCCGCCACCAGGCGGGGTTGGCATGGCTGACGGCAACGGGGCGGGAGGAGCAGGCGATCGCCTCCAGCGCGGTGCGCTCGCCGGCATGGGAGAGGTCGACCACCATGCCGAGCCGGTTCATCTCGCCGATCACCTCGCGTCCCATGCGGGTCAGCCCGCCATCGACCGGTTCCATCCACCCGCTGCCGAGCAGCGACTGGTTGTTGTAGGTCGGCTGCAGGAAGCGGATGCCGAGCGTGTGCAGCACCTCGACGAGGCCGAAATCATCCTCGACCGGCATGGGGTTCTGCAGCCCGAACAGGATCGCGGTCCGTCCGCTCGCCCGCGCCCGGTCGATGTCCTCGACGCTGCGGGCGTGCAGGATGAGGTCCGCGTGATCGCGGAACCGGGCGTTCCAGGCGACGACATGGTCCACCGTGCGGCGGAAATTCTCGTGATAGGCAATGGTGACATGCACCGCGCTCATGCCGGCGGCGCGCATCTGCTCGAACACGTCGCGCGACCAGCGGCAGAACTGCAGCCCGTCGATGAGGAGGGGGGAGGGCGCGGCCATCAATCCGCCTCCCCGGCGAAGACATAGGCGGTCTTCACCTGCGTGTAGAACTCGGCGGCGTTGCGGCCCTGCTCGCGCGGCCCGTAGCTCGACCCGCGGATGCCGCCGAAGGGAACGTGATAATCCGTGCCCGCGGTCGGCAGGTTCACCATCACGCAGCCGGAGCGCGAGGCGCGGCGGAATTTCGTGGCGCGGGCCAGGGAGCGGGTGCAGATGCCCGCCGTCAGGCCGAAGGGCGTTCCATTGGCGAGCGCGATGGCGTGGTCGAGGTCGTCCGCGGGGATCAGGCAGGTGATGGGGGCGAACATCTCCTCCTGGTTCACCCGCATCTCGTTGCGCGTGCCCAGCACAACGGTCGGTGCCATGTAGAAGCCGTCCGCCGGACCCTCGATCCGGGTGCCGCCGCAGGCGATCTCCCCGCCCTCGGCGCGGGCAAGCGCCACATAGCCAAGATTGGCCTCGAGCTGCCCGGCGCTCACCACCGGGCCCATCTGCGTCGCCGGATCGAGCGCATGGCCGACGCGCAGCGCCTTCGCCCGCGCCAGCAGCTTCCCGGCGAACGCCTCATAGACCGGGCGATGCACGATGAGGCGGGAGGAGGCGGTGCATTTCTGCCCCGTACCGCCGAAGGCGCCGTTGGCGGCAAGGTCGGCGGCGCGATCGAGATCGGCGTCGTCCATCACCACCAGCGGATTCTTGGAGCCCATCTCCATCTGCAGCTTCACCAGCCGCGGCGCGGCGTGGGCGGCGATGTCGCGTCCCACCTCGCAGGAGCCGGTGAAGGTGAGCCCGTCAATATCTGCCTCCGCCGCCAGCGCCCGGCCGAGCGCGCCGCCGGGGCCCATGACGAGGTTGAACAATCCCGCCGGGATCGCCTGCCGGGAAATGATGTCGGTGAGCGCATGGGCGCTGGCCGGGGTGAGATTGGCCGGCTTCCAGATCACCGCATTGCCGAAGGCGAGCGCAGGCGCGATCTTCCAGGCGGCGGTCGCCATGGGGAAGTTCCAGGGCGAGATCACCGCCACCACGCCGAGCGGCTCACGGGTGACGCTCACCTCCACGCCGGGGCGTACCGAATCGGCGACGTCGCCGAGAATGCGCAGCACCTCGCCGGCGAAATAGGTGAAGAACTGCCCGGCGCGATAGACCTCGCCGCTGCCCTCAGGGAGCGGCTTGCCTTCCTCGCGGGAGAGCAGCCGGCCAAGCTCGGCGCTGCGGGCCATCAATTCGCGGCCTATGGCGTCCAGTACCGCGGAGCGGGCCTCCAGCCCGGTCGCAGCCCAGATCGGCTGGGCGCTGCGCGCAGCCGTGGCTGCTTCGTGCACCTGTGCGACGCTCGCCTGCGCATAGAGGCCGACAAGGTCGGTCTGGTCGGAGGGCGAGCGGTTTTCGATGGTCGAGGAGCCCTCGACCCAGCGCCCGCCGATATAGTTCTGAGCAACGTCCATCCGACCCATCCTACTGACAGCGGCGCCATGCTCGGGCCGGGACGGTGTTTCAGTCAATCGCGGAATATTGCACTATCGTTCAGGTCAACTGAACGGAGCGCCCATGATCAGCCTCACCGGATTGCGCACCTTCGTCGCAGTGGTGGAAACTGGCGGCATCAGGCCCGCCGCTCACCGCCTGAACCGCACCCCATCGGCGGTTTCCATGACGCTGAAGCAGCTTGAGGCGGATATCGGGGGGGCGCTGTTCCTCGCCGAACGCAAGGCGGCGCTGAGCCAGCTCGGCTATCGCGTGCTCGACGAGGCGCAGGCGCTGCTCGCCCATTATGAGCGCTCCTGCGCGGCGCTACGCGCCTTCGCCGCCAATCAGGTCGGGCGCTGCGATGTCGCGAGCGTGCCCTCGGTCGCCACCACCTTCCTACCCGCCGCCATCGCCCGGCTGCGGACAGATGCGCCCGACCTTCAGGTGAGCCTGCGCGACATGGATTCGGCGGCGGTGATCGACGCGGTGGACAATGGCCGGGTCGAGATCGGCTTCTGCGTGCTCAACCAGCCGCGGCAAGGCATCGCCTTCACCCCGCTGCTGCGCGAGACGCTGGAACTGGTGTGCCGCGCCGACCATCCGCTGGCGCGACAGGGCGGCGCGGTCGCGTGGCCGGCGCTGACAGGGGAGACCTTCATCGTCAATGGCAGCATGGCCGGGCTGAGTCCGCCGCACGCCGCCACGACGCTGGAGGCCCGCAACGTGGCTTCGATCCTGGCGATGATCCGGGCGGGGCTGGGCGTTTCGATCCTGCCGCGGCTGTGTCGTCCTGCCGATGCGGAGATCGCCTTCCTGCCGCTGGCCGACGCCGCGTGCGCCCGCACGCTGGGCTGGATCGCCCGGGCCGACCGCAAGCTGCAGCCGGCGGCAGCGCGGCTGGTGGCGGCGGTGGCGGACGTGATCGGGGAGGAGCAGGCGGCCTTCGGCTATGAGCTGGCGCGTTGACGTTCAGCCGAAAGGATGGGCGAACAGCACGGTGCCCGCGATCGCCGCATAGGCGAGGGCGAAGAGCACGCGGTCGCGATAGCGGTTGAAGGTCGTGCGCATGGGAAGCATCCGTTGACGATGCGATTAATCTACAGACAGAGTGGAGAACTGTAAAGCGTTGTCTGTGGAATGTCTTTAATCAACGGATATTAAATGTATTACTCGCTGTCCGCTGCCTCGCGTTCGAAGGCCATGGTGAAACCGACGACGCGGCGGTCGACCCTTATGTCGCTGGCGCGCAGCGCGCGGGCCAGCGACAGGCCAGCCATGGAGCGGGCGCGGGAGAGGGCGACATAGGTCTGGCCGGCGGCGAAGGCGCCGCCATCGAGGTCGATGCGCACATCCTCCAGCGTCAGCCCCTGCGCCTTGTGCACCGTCACCGCCCAGGCCGGCACCAGAGGGAGCTGCGAATAGGAGCCGACGATCTTGGCCGCGATGGTGCCGCCACTCTCGTTCCAGTCGTAGCGGATGCGCTCCCAGCTCGTCGCCTCGATCTCGCAGAGCTGGCCGGAGGCGTCGAAGCGGACATAGGCGCGGTCGGCGGCGAGCCCGACCACCGTGCCGACCGAGCCGTTGACCCATTGCCGCGCGGGATCGTTGCGCACGGCCATGACGCGGGCGCCCACCTTCAGCACCAGCGTCTCGGGCACCGGCAGGCGGTCGGTGGCGATGTCGAACTCGCCTTCGCTGACCCCGCCATAGGCGCGTCCGGCATCATGCAGCGCGTCGAGCCCGCGCTGGTTGTAGGCGTCCACGCGGGCATTGGTGGGGGCGAGCACCACCGGCACCTTGCCGGGACGGTGGTCGCGGTGGCAGGCGGCGTTGATCGCTTCGATCGCCGCCTGCACGTTGCGGCCGGCGCGCAAGGCGGCGAGATGGGCGACGAATTCTTCTTCCGTCTGCCGGTACACCCGGTTGAAGGCGACGCGGTCGACCTCCGCCTCACGCAGCACGCGGGCATCGAAGGCGAAGGGGCCGTCATAGCCGAGCAGCGCCAGCATCTCGCGCTCCACCGTCGGCACCACCGGCGGCAATTGCAGGAAATCGCCGACCAGCACCATCTGCACCCCGCCGAAGGGTCGATCGTCCTCCCGGACAATGCGCAGGCAGCGGTCGATGGCGTCGAGCACATCGGCCCGCACCATGGAGATCTCGTCGATGACGAGCCGCTCCAGCTTTTTCATGAGGGTGCGGCGGGCGGTCTTCGGCTTCACCTCGGCCGGATCGACGAGGCGGGGCGGCAGGCCGAAGAAGGAGTGGATGGTCTGCCCGCCGAGTTGCAGCGCGGCGACGCCTGTCGGCGCGAGAAAGGCCTGCCGGCCTTCGCCCATACGCCGCACCGCCTGCAGGAAGGTGGTCTTGCCGGTGCCCGCGCCACCCAGCACCATGACGACAGGGGTGCCGCGCTTCAGCCGCTCCAGCGGTTCGGCGAAGGCGTCTTCGGGCACGCCCGCCGGCATCTTTTCGAGCGCGGCCGCATGTGCTGCTTCGATCTGGGCGTGCGCCTTGCGGATCGCCATCGCCTTGCGCCGGGCGGCGGGGTCGGGAATCGGTTGGGAGGCAGGGGTCTTCATGGCGGGGAGAGAAGCACAGGCGTCCCGCGCTTCTCAATGCATCTTGATCAGCACGAGGCCGGCGACGATGAGCCCGGCGGCGAGGATGCGGTTGGCGCGCAGCGGCTCGTGCAGCACCAGCACCGCGATCACCGCGCCGAACAGCACGCTCGATTCCCGCACCGCCGCCACCAGCCCGATCGGCGCGCGGGTCATCGCCCAGATCGAGATCCAGTAGGCCGACAGCGACATCGCCCCTCCGGCGAAGCCCGGTCCGATGAAGGCGAGCGTGGGCCTGAGCGCCGTGGGACCCTTCCAGACGAGCGCGGTGAGGGTGATGAGCAGGCTGTCCATCACGAACAGCCATGCCGAATACAAATGCGGATTGCCCGCGCTGCGCGCCCCCAACCCGTCGACCAGCGTGTAGGCGGTGATGCTCACGCCGCAAATGAGGGCCAGCCGCAGCGCGCGCGGATCGAACCGCGTGCCGGCGTTGCGCCAGGCGATGGCGACGATGCCGAAGGCCAGCAGGACGACGCCGAGCAGCCCCTGTCCGTCGATGGGCTCGCCCAGCACGGTGAGGGAGATGAGCGCGGTCATCAGCGGCGCGCTGCCGCGTGCCACAGGGTAGACCTGCCCCATGTCGGCGAGGCGGTAGGCCCCGCTCAGCGTCAGGTAATAGACGAGATGGATGGCGATGGAGGCGAAGATCCACGGCCAGACATGCAGCGGCGGCAGGCCGAACCAGATCGCCGCCGGCAAAGCGATGATGCCGCAGGCCGCATTCACCAGAACCACGGCGAGGAACGGGTCGAGCCGGATCTTGAGGATGGCGTTCCAGCCGGCATGCATCGCCGCCGCGGCCATCACCGCCATGAATACGCTGACGTCCATTGCCGCCCGGCCCGGAGAGGAAAACAGCCCGTCATGCGAACGTCATCGAAGCGACGTCGAAGCGTCATGGAGCCATCGGGGAATTAATCGATTCCGCGACGTCCGCCAAGCGGAAGCACCCCTCAGCCGCGGCCGAACAGCTCGCGCAACGGGTTAGCGAGGTCGCCGCGCTCGCCGACATGCACGCTCGGCAGGCCGAGCCAGAAGGCGAGCAGCCGCAGCTCCTCCGCCAGCGGCTCAACGACCTCGCCGGCCGCGACGCCGTCCTCGATATGCGCGGCCGGCACGCTGAGAACGCCCGTCGCCCGCTCCGCCTTCACGTCGATGCGCGCCACCAGACGGTCGCCGAGCAGTAGCGGCATGACGTAGTAGCCATGCGAACGCTTGTCGGCGGGGGTGTAGAAGGCGAGACGGTAGTGGAAGCCGAACAGCTCCTGCGTGCGCCGCCGCTCGAAGATGAGCGAGTCGAAGGGCGAGAGCAGCGCGCGGGCCCCGATGCGGCGGGGGATCTTCTGCGCCGGATCGAGATAGGCGGGCCGGCTCCAGCCCTCCACCGCGACCGGCAGCAGCCGGCCATCCTCCACCAGCTCGGCGACCCGGGCCTTGGATTCGGTGGGGTCGAGGCGGAAATAATCGCGCAGGCAGGGCTCGGTCGCGACGCCCAGCGCGCGGGCGGCGACCATCACCAGCTGGCGCTGCGCCTCCTCGGCCGGCACGGTCGGGGCGGCGAGCACCTCGGCCGGCAAGACCCGCTCGGTGAGATCGTAGACCCGTTCGAAGCCGCGGCGCTGCGCAGTGGTGACCTCGCCGGCCCAGAACAGGAATTCGAGCGCCTGCTTACCCGCGCTCCAGCCCCACCAGCCGCCTTCGCCCTTGCTGCCGTCGGAAAGCTCGCCCGCCCCCAGGGGACCGCGCGTGCGGATTTCCTCGCGCACTGCTTCGATATAGTCGGCCTGTTCGCGGGCGAAGCGGGCGAGGCCGCCATAGATGCCGTGCCCACGCGCGGCCCGCTCCATGCGCCAGCGCATCAGCGGCTGCAGCGCGACCGGCAGCAGCGAGGCCTCGTGGCCCCAATATTCGAACAGGATGCGGCGGCGCCCCTGCGTCGCGGCGTCGAGCCGCTCCATCGGATAGGGGCCGAGGCGGGAGAACAGCGGCAGATAGTGCGAGCGCACCAGCACGTTGACCGAGTCGATCTGGAGCAGGCCGAGACGGTCGGCCATGCGCCGCATCGGACCATAGGAGGTGTGGACATGGGCGCGCTCCGCCCCGCCATGCCCGGATCCGAAGCCTTGCGCCGCCAGCGCCAGGCGCCGCGCCTCCTTCAGTGAAAGACGGGCACGCGGTGCGGGAACGGGATCGTCGGAAGGCAGGGCCATGGTGCAGCGCTCATCCGCTCGTGCCGGGTGGCGGAGGATGGGGGGAGTCGCAGGCCAGGGGCAAGGCGGCGGAGCGGGCGACGGCCGGAACGTGCCCGGCCGTCGCGCCTTCGTCAGGCGTCACACATTGAGCTGGGTGACGAACTTGGTGTTGACATAGGCGTCCATCGCCTCGATGCCGCCTTCCGAGCCGAAGCCGGAATCCTTGATGCCGCCGAACGGCGTCTCGGGGAAGGCGAGGCCGTGATGGTTGATCGACACCATGCCGCTCTCGACCCGACGGCCGAACTCGTCGGCGAGCTGGCCCGAGCGGGTGTAGGCATAGGCCGCCAGACCCCACGGCAGGCGGTTCGCCTCGTCGAACAGGCCGTCGCGCGAGGAGAAGGAGGAGATCGGCACCACCGGCCCGAACGGCTCCTCGTTCATGATGCGCGCAGAGAGCGGCACCTCGGTAAGGACGGTCGGCTGGAAGAAATAGCCGGTATTGCCGATGCGCCCGCCGCCGGTCCTGAGGCTGGCGCCCTTCTGCAGGGCGTCGGCGGTCAGCGCCTCCATGGCGTCGACGCGGCGGGAATTGGCGAGCGGACCCATGCGCACGCTCTCGTCGAGGCCGTTGCCGACCTTCACCTGCTTCACCGCCTCGGTGAAGCCGTCGACGAAGCGCTCATAGACGTTCTCGTGCACCAGGAAGCGGGTCGGCGAGACGCAGACCTGCCCGGCATTGCGGAACTTGGCGCCGGCCAGCATCTTGATGGCATGGTCGAGGTCGGCATCCTCGAACACCACGGCCGGGGCATGGCCGCCGAGCTCCATGGTGACGCGCTTCATGTGCTCGCCCGCCAGCGCGGCCAACTTCTTGCCGACGGGGGTGGAGCCGGTGAACGTCACCTTCTTGATGACCGGATGCGGGATCAGGTACTCGGAAATTTCCGAGGGCGTGCCGTAGACCAGATTGACGACGCCCGCCGGGATCCCGGCATCCTCATAGCACTTCACCAGCGCGGCGCAGCTCGCCGGGGTCTCTTCCGGTCCCTTGAGGATGATGGTGCAGCCGGCGGCGATGGCGGCGGAACACTTGCGCACCGCCTGGTTGATCGGGAAGTTCCACGGGGTGAAGGCGGCGACCACGCCCACCGGCTCGCGGTGCACGATCTGCTGCACGCCCTCGGCGCGGGCGGGGATCAGCCGGCCATACTGGCGACGGCCTTCCTCGGCGAGCCAGTCGATGATGTCGGCGGCGGCCAGGGTCTCGACGCGCGCCTCGGCGACCGGCTTGCCCTGCTCCATGGTCATGATGCGGGCGATCTCTTCGTGCCGTTCGCGCAGCAGCTCGCCGGCCTTGCGCAGCAGCTTGTAACGCTCATGCGCGGTGACGCGGCTCCATTTCGCGAAAGCGCGGGAGGCGGCTTCCAGCGCGGCATCGAGCTCGGCGCGCCCGGCATGGGCCACCCGGCCGATCTCCTCGCCGGTCGCCGGATTCAGCACCGGATCGCTGGACGGACCGGGAATCCATTTGCCGTCGATGAAGAGGGACGTGTCGGGGTAGGTGGCGGTCAGCATGGGACTATCCTTCAGCCGTTCGTCGCGGGTCCTTCACCTAATCACCCTTGGCGCGCGGGAAAAGGCCCCTGCGGTTGCGCACCGTGTTTGAGGGGTGCCAGTCTCATGCGACTTTGGGTGAAGATTCCTTGTGCGCCGGCGCGACATGCGGCATCCCGACACCGCGAACAGGGAACCTTGAATATGGCTGCCGGGTTCCTCTCCTCGGAAAGGCCGGCTTCGAAGCAGGCGGGATGGGTGTGATGCTGGCCTGGATTGGCGCGGATACCGACGCACTGGCGCGTCTGGCGGCGGCCGCCATCATCGGCATGGTGATCGGTATCAACCGCGATATACGCGGCAAGCCGACCGGCATGCGCACGCTCGGACTTGTGTGCACGGGCGCGGCACTCGTGTCGCTGACGGCGATCCGGTTCGGCGATCTCGCCAGCCATCCCGACGCGACGAGCCGCGTGGTGCAGGGCATCGTGCAGGGCGTGCTTACGGGTATCGGTTTTCTCGGCGCGGGCGTGGTGATCCGCGACAATGGCTCGCTCAAGATCCACGGTCTGACGACCGCGGCGACGGTATGGATGACGGCGGCGCTGGGCATTTCCTGCGCGCTGGCGAGCTGGTCGCTCATTGCGATGGGCGTGTTCATCACGCTCGGCCTGCTGGTGGTGCTGCATCCGATCGAAAAATGTCTGGAGAGCCGGGCTCTCCTGCGCGGGGCCAAGGTGGCCCCGGAGCCGGAGCCGCCGCTTTTCGCGCAAAGGCCGGGGGAGCCCGATGCGCGGCAAAAATGAATGTGATGGCATTCGTCCCCGCCAAGGAGGTTCCATGGCTCGCATGAGGCTCGACCGGTGATGCAACAGGAGGGCCGGGGTGTGACCGGCGAGGCGGACTCTCCCGGAACCGGCGCCCCGGACAATGACGCACCGCGCCTGTTCGCGGCCGATCCGGCGCGGGCCGCGCGCAAATGGTGGCGGGCGCTCTGGATGCTGGTGGGGGCGGCGGTCGTGCTGACGCTGGCGCTCTGGCTGATGTCGTCCACCACGCCCGGCTGACGCACTTTCCATCCTCTAAACGAAACGGCCGGGCGCTGGCCCGGCCGTTCGGTGGATGTCGAGAACGTCCCGGCCTATTTGCCGCCGGCCAGAATCTCACGCTTGCCGGCATGGTTGGCCGGGCCGACGAGGCCTTCCTTCTCCATCCGCTCCATCAGCGAGGCGGCGCGGTTGTAGCCGATCTGCAGGCGGCGCTGGATGTAGGAGGTGGAGGCCTTGCGGTCGCGCAGCACCACGCCGACGGCCTGGTCGTAGAGATCGCCGCTCTCCTCGCCGGACGTGGCTCCCATGGCGGACTTGTCGAACACCGCGGTGTCCTCGATCCCTTCCGTCTCTTCGCTCTCGTCCGCGGTGACGGCCTCGATATAATCCGGCCGGCCCTGCCGCTTCAGGTGGGCGACGACCTTCTCCACCTCGTGGTCGGAGACGAAGGGACCGTGCACGCGCGAGATGCGCCCGCCGCCCGCCATGTAGAGCATGTCGCCCTGGCCGAGGAGCTGCTCGGCACCCATCTCGCCGAGGATGGTGCGGCTGTCGATCTTCGAGGTCACCTGGAAGGAGATGCGGGTCGGGAAGTTGGCCTTGATGGTGCCGGTGATGACATCCACCGAAGGGCGCTGCGTCGCCATGATGAGGTGGATGCCGGCGGCGCGGGCCATCTGGGCGAGGCGCTGGATGGCGCCTTCGATCTCCTTGCCGGCGACCATCATCAGATCGGCCATCTCGTCCACCACCACGACGATGTAGGGCAGGGCGGAGAGATCCATGATCTCCTCCTCCTCCATCATCTGCCCGGTTTCGCGGTCGAAGCCGGTCTGTACGGTGCGGGTGATGATCTCGCCCTTGGCCCGGGCCTCGGCCATGCGGGCGTTGAAGCCGTCGATGTTGCGCACGCCGAGACGGCTCATCTTCCTGTAGCGATCCTCCATCTCCTTCACCGCCCATTTCAGCGCGATGATGGCCTTCTTCGGATCGGTGACGACCGGGGTCAGCAGATGCGGGATACCTTCATAGACGGAGAGTTCCAGCATCTTCGGGTCGATCATGATCAGGCGGCACTGCTCCGGCCGGTGGCGGTAGAGCAGCGACAGGATCATGGTGTTGATGGCGACCGACTTGCCCGAGCCGGTGGTGCCGGCCACCAGCAGATGCGGCATGCGGGCGAGATCGACGATCACCGGCTCCCCGCCGATGGTCTTGCCGAGCGCGATGGCGAGCTTGGCCTTGGCAGCCGCCAGCTCGAACTCGTGGCTCGCCAGCATCTCGCGCAGCCACACCGTCTCGCGCCGCTGGTTGGGCAGCTCGATGCCGATGACGTTGCGCCCTTCCACCACCGCGACGCGGGCCGAGACCGCGCTCATCGAGCGGGCGATATCGGCGGACAGGTTGGTGACGCGGCTCGACTTGATGCCGGGGGCCGGCTCCAGCTCGTAGAGCGTGACCACCGGGCCGGGATTGGCGTCGATGATCTCGCCGCGCACGCCGAAATCATGCAGCACCTGCTGCAGCTTCACCGAATTGCGGTCGAGATATTCGGCGGACAGTTCGAAATCGGGCTCGACCTCCGGCGGATCGGCCAGCAACTCGATCGGCGGGAAGGCGTAGCCCTCGCATTCCTGTCCGATGTGCGTGGGCGCAAGGCGGGCGGGCGCGAGCGCGAGGGGGTCCTCGACGTCCAGCTCCTCGATATCGGATGCGTCGTCGACATCGTCTTCGTCGGTCGCGTCTTCATCCCTCTCGTCTTCATAAGCCTGCTCCGCGTCGTACTCATCCTCGGCGAACGTATCGGCGGCCTCGAAAACGGGTTCCTGCGCCATCGGCTCCTCGATCGCGGATTCGGGAGCGAGGTTGTCGTCCACAGCCGGGCCATCCATCTCCATCGAGACCTCGGCCGCAGCTTCCGGCGCAGCCGCGGCGAGCGGGGCCGCGATCGCGGATGGGGCGATGAAGACCGGCCAGGCGAAGGAGTAGCGGATATCGGCGGGGCGGGCACGTGCCGTTGCAGGCACGGGTTCCTCCAGCCCGACGACAGCGGGGGCATCCTGCGCGCGTTGGGGGGCGACGGGCGGGCTGTCCCAATCGAGCCGGATCAGCTCGGCAATGCGGCGCACATTTGCCGGCGGGCCGGAGTCGGACGGCTCCTTGCGGCTGATGGTGGCCGGGGTTTCCTTGGCACCGGCTCCAGTCGCGGCAGGAGGGGCGGCTTGGATGACGGGAGAGCCGGTCGCCTGTTCCGTGGCAGGCGTCGGCTCCGCGGCGGCTTCGCTGCGGGCGCGAGCGATGCGGGCGGCGGGCCCGGCGCGCGGCACGATGAGCGGCGGCGGGCGCATGCCCTGCGGGGGCTGCACGGGCGCCGCGGTCGCTTCAGGCTCCTCGCCCGAACCGTCCGGGTCCGGCACACCCGCCACCTGCTGCTGGCGCAGCAGATAGTTCGGCGTGCGAGTGAAGCGGGTGTTGAGGTTGGTCGGCACCACGAAGGGGCGCAGCCAGCTCGGCAGGTTCGGGTCGGCCGGCTCCGCCGCTGCCGGCTTGCGCACCGGAGCCGGTGCGGGCTCGCTGCTGGCCGACGGTGGTGTGTAGGAGGCGGGAAGCGGGGTGGCGCGGCTGCGCGGATTCAGCACGCCGCGCGCGGCCAGTGCCGACGACGAGGCAGCGGTGCCGTGGGTGGGCGCAGGGCCGCCATCGGTCATCGGCGCGGTAGCGGCGCGCAACGGCGCGGAGAGCGGGGGCAGGGCGCTGCCATGGCCCGCCTGCGGCATCGTCGGCGACATCTCGCCGGCGAGGTGCTGCGGTGCCGAAGGGGAGGGCGCGCCGGGAGGCCGCGTGCCGGGCAGCGGGCTGGTGCGCGGCACCGGGCGCGCCGGACGCACCGGCCCCGCCATGCTGCCGAGAACCGGCGACACCGGCTCGGAGGAATCGAACGGATAGGAGGTATCCCCGGGGTGCCGCATGTGCCAGATCGACCTGTCGTGAGTGCCTCGACGAACCGGAAACCGATCCGTCTGCCTGAGCCCTGACGCTAGCGAGATCAGCGTTAATGAACGGTATGGAGACGCCCCCGCGGTAGCCCTTCATGGGCGAGGCAGGAGCTTCATGTGGCCGTTGGGCCACGGTTCCGGGAGGTATGGGGGGACGTCGATCCTGTCACGGTGCGGTATTGCGGCCGATGCGCCGCCGGGCCGCTAGGGCCGGCCAAGCCGGACGGGTGCTTCATCCACAGGAGATGCCGGCCCTGCCGTGGCAGAGCCGGCGGCATGTTCAGTGGGCGATGCCCAGCGTGTCCTTCACCGAGTCGCCGATGAGGTCGTGCGTCTCGGGATGCTTCATGATGTAGCGGCCGAACACCGAACAGCGCGGCAGCACCGAGAGTCCGCGCTGGCGGGCCGAATGCAGGCCCGCTTCGACGAGACGGGTCGCGATGCCGCGTCCGCCCAGTTCCGGGGGAACCTCCGTGTGGGTGAAGATCATGAGTTTGTCGGCGAGAATGTATTGCGCGAAGGCGGTGTGGCCTTCGATCGTGGTCTCGAAGCGGCTCGCTTCGGGATTGTCCTGCACTTCGACGATGGCCTCGCTGGGCATGTTTCCGTCCCTGTTCTGTTGGCTCAGTCGCTGTTGTACAGGCAAATATATGGTCGACCAAATGAATGACCAGCGCTTCCGTGCCGGATGACGGGGACAGTGGGACCCGTCCCGTGTATGCCTGCCCCGGAACGTTTGCCGCCCCGGGGAGGAACCATGTCGTCTGCCGTGCCCGACATCCAGAACCGTGCCGCCCGCAGCGCCCAGCTCGCTTTGCTGGAGGGGCGGCGTTCGGTGTCCTTCATGGAACTCGCCGCGCCGGGGCCCGATGAGGATGAGCTGGCACGGATGCTCACCATTGCGAGCCGGGTGCCGGACCATGCCGCGCTCGTGCCGTGGCGCTTCATCGTTATCGGCGGCCAGAATCGGGCCGATGCCGGCCGGCATCTCGGCGCCGCCTATCGCACCGGCAACGACGCGATGGAGCCGACACGGCGGGAAAAGTTCGCCGGCATCATGGAGCGCCTCTTCCTCCACGCACCGCTGGTGGTTGTCGTGGTGAGCCGCCCGGACCGCTCGACCCGAATTCCGGTGTTCGAGCAGGAGCTGTCCGCCGGGGCCGTGTGCCTCAACCTGCTTCATGCGGCGTATGCGCTCGGCTATGCGGGCAACTGGGTCACCGGTTGGGCAGCCACCCATCCGCAGGCGCGGCGCGTGATCGGGGTGGAGGAAGGCGAGCAGATCGCGGGATTCGTCCATCTCGGCACGCCGCAGCATGCGGTCGCGGATCGCCCGCGCCCGGAGATCGGCGCCATCGTGCAAGCGTGGCATGCGCCGGAGGCGGGCTGAATCGCCCTCTCACGAGCGCTGGAAGCGCACCACATTGGAGGGGCGATGGCTGAGGGCGCCCGCGAGACGGAGCTGCAGTTCATTGTCCTGGAACGGCTTGCGCACCACCCGTTCCTCGCCGATTTCGCGCAGCGCCTTGAGGTCGGCATAGCCGGTGATGAACACCGTCGGCAGGCCCGGCCGCAATTGGCCCGCCGCGCGGGCGAGCTCCGCCCCGTTCATGCCCGGCATGGCGTAGTCCACCAGCAGCAGATCGACCGCTTGCCCGGAGCGAAGCAATTCCAGCGCGCTCGACCCGTTTCCCGCGTCGATGACGTGATAGCCAAGATCCCGCAGCATGGAGGCGGTGACGTCCCGCACCGCGGCATCGTCATCCACCAGCAGCACGATGTGGTCGTCCCGCCCGGGTTCCGGTGCGGTCGCCGGCTCCTGTCCGCCGGGCTGTTGTGCCGTGCCGGCCGCACGGGGCAGGTAGACACGGATCGTGGTGCCCTCGCCGAGCCGGGTGTCGATGCTGACGCCGCCACCCGACTGCTTGGCGAAACCATAGACCTGCGGCAGGCCGAGTCCTGATCCCTTGCCGATCTCCTTGGTGGTGAAGAAGGGCTCGAACGCCTTTGCGAGCACCTCCTCGTTCATGCCGGAGCCGGTGTCGCTGACGGCCAGCACCACATAATCGCCGGGCGAGGGTTCCTCCGGCCGCCGGGGCTGCTTGGCATGTCGGATGTTGAAGGTTTCGACCGTCAGCATGCCGCCGACATCCATCGCATCGCGGGCATTGATCGCGAGATTGAGGATGATGAGCTCGATCTGGGTCGGGTCGACCAGCGCCGGCCAGAGGCCGGGATTGAGGTTGGTCTTCAACTGCACGCTGCCGCCCATCGTGCTCTGCAGCAGGTCGCGCATGCCGGAGACCGTCTCGTTGAGGTCGACGGGCTTGGGTTCCAGCTTCTGCCGGCGCGAGAAGGCGAGCAGTTGCGCGGTGAGCTTGGCACCGCGCTCGGCCGCCATGCGCATATGGCCGAGTCGTTCCAGCGCGCGGTCCTGAATGCCGAGCCGTTCCAGCGAACGCTCGACGAAACCGATATTGCCGAGGATGACCGTGAGCAGGTTGTTGAAGTCGTGCGCGACGCCGGCGGTGAGCTGGCCCACCGCTTCCAGCCGTTGCATCTGGCGCAGGGTGTATTCGACCCGCTCGCGTTCCTCGATCTGGTTGGCGAGCTCGCGGTTGCGCTCGGCGAGCGACGCGCTGGCCTGCTTTTCGCTCGTGACGTCGCGGCCCACGGCGTAGAAGGCGTCCCCTTCGGGCGCGGCGGTCCATGAGATCCATCGCCAGCTGCCGTCGAGATGGCGCAGGCGTGTCTCCAGCCGGTCCACCTTCCGGCCGGCCGAGAGCTGCCGCACCGCGTTTTCGAGGCCGTCCCGGTCATCCGGGTGGATGAGCAGCGATATGCTGCTGCCGACCAGTCGGTCGGCATCATAGCCCAGCATCTGCTGCCATGCCGGGTTGAGCCGGCGCAGGCGGCCGTCGAAGCCGATGACGCTGAAGAGATCCGCGCTCAGCCGCCAGATGCGGTCGCGCTCGGCCGTGCGTTCCGCCACCTGCTGTTCCAGCGCGGTTGCGAGATCGCGAAGCGCTTCGCTGGCTCTCTTCTCCTCGGTGATGTCCCGAACCGCGCCGAGGAAACGCACGCAGATATCGCTCTCGAAGATGGCCTGCCCATGCGTGGCGACCCAGCGCTCGCGCCCGTCCGGCAGGATGATGCGGTATTGCTCGCCGAAATGGCCGCCCTGTTCGACCGTCGGATCAATGGCGCGTTCGATGGCCCGCTCCATGCGGGCGCGGTCGTCGGGGTGGCACCCGGTGAGCAGCGCCTCGCGGCCGCCCCCGGCCGTGGAGACGAGGCCGAACAGGCTGCGGCAACGCTCGTCGCATGTGAACCGGCCGGTGCGCAATTCCAGATCCCAGATGCCGAGATGCGCCGCTTCCGTCGCCAGTCGCGCGCTCATCTCGCTGTGACGCAGCGCTTCCTCGGTGCGTCGCCTCTCGACCCGGTCCTGCGCCTGCTCCAATGCGCGTTCGAGGGCTGTCGGCAGCCGCGAGAGGTTGCGCTTCATCACATAGTCGGTCGCCCCCCGCTTGAGCGCATTGGTCGCGAATTCCTCGCCCACGACGCCGGAGACGAACAGGAAGGGAATGTCGGGCTGCATGGCCCGCGCGATGGTCAGGGCGGAGAGCCCGTCGAATTCGGGCAGAGAATAATCGGCGAGGATGATGTCCCACCCGCCTTCTTCCAGCGCCGCCACGAAATCCGCCCGCCGCATGACGCGCTTCGCCTCGAAGGCGATGCGGGCCTTGTCGAGATGGGCGGCAAGAAGTTCTGCATCCATGTCGCTGTCTTCCAGCAGCAGGATGCGGATGGGCCGGCCGGGGATGGAGGGATCAGATGCCATATCCGACCCTCGGTGGTGGTTCGTTGAGGATCGCCCAGAACATGCCAAGGTCCTGGATGGCCTCGAAGAATGCGTTGAAATCGACCGGCTTCACCACGAAGGCATTCACGCCAAGCTCATAGCTTCGCGTCAGGTCCCGCTCCTCGCGCGACGAGGTGAGCATGACGACCGGGATCTGGCGATGGCTGGCGTCGCCCTTGATCTGCTCAAGGACTTCCAGTCCGTCCACCTTGGGCAGCTTGAGGTCAAGCAGTACGACGGCCGGATCGCCCGGTGGCCGATCCGCATGGATGCCGCGTCGATACAGGTAGTCCAGCGCCTCCGCGCCGTCGCGGGCCACCACGATGTCATTGGCGAGCTGGCATTTGGCGAGGGCCGCCAATGTCAGCTCCAGGTCGCGCGGATTGTCCTCCACCAGAAGGATGGGACGCAGATCAGCCAATGATGGGAACTCCGTGAGAAACCTGACGCTTGGGCAATGTGAATGAGAACTCGGCGCCCACCCCGGGGGTTCCCTTGGCCGAGACGGTTCCGCCATGGCGTTCGACGATCCGCTTCACCAGCGCCAGCCCGATCCCGGAGCCCTCGAACTCCTCGGCACGATGCAGGCGCTGGAACACGCCGAACAGCTTGCGCACATAAGCCATCTCGAAGCCGACGCCGTTGTCGGCGACCGTGTAGGCGACCGTATCGGCGAGCTCGGTTCCGTCGAGGGAGATGCGTGCCTGCTCGCGGGTGGCGGTGTATTTCACGGCGTTCTGCAACAGGTTGAGCAGAACCTGCCGGATCATGCTCGGGTCGCCCCAGGCCGTGGGTAGGGCGCCGATCTCCCACGCGATGCTCCGTCCAGCCATGTCGGGCTCGAGGGAGCGCCGCACTTCGGCGGCCAGCTTGTTCATGTCGACCGTGCCGGATTGCAGCTGGTGGCGGCCCAGTTGCGAGAAAGCGAGCAGGTCATCGACCAGCCGGCCGGCGGCGAGCGCCGAATCCTTGATGGAGGCGAGGTAATGCTGCGAGGTCGTCTCCAGCGCCGTCTCACGCTCGCCGAGCAGCTCCGCATATCCGACGATGTGGCGGAACGGTGCGCGCAGATCATGCGAGATCGAATAGGAGAACGCCTCCAGCTCCTTGTTGGCGCGCTCGAGTCGGCCGGAAAGTTCGGCCTTCTCCTCCGCTCGCCGCAGGATCACATTCTGCACGGCACCCCGGAAGGAGATGGCGCTTTCGATCTCGGCCCTGGTCCAGCTCCGCGCATGGTCGCGCACCTGTTCGCTCCAGGCCGCGAAGGAATGGCGCGGGTGCAGCCGGGTGGTTCCATCGTCGATCGCCTTGGCCGGGTCGCCGGCCCATTCAACGGTGCGCACCTGCTCGGGACGGAACCAGAGGATGCAGTCGGGGCGGATTTGCGAGAGCGGAATGGCCAGCACGCCGCTCGCCTCGCCAGTGAGGCGGGCGAGGTCCGGCCATTCTCCGGCGAGGGAATCCGTGGCGTAAATGCCGTCATCCATGGGATGAAGGCGCTCGGCGAGGATGAGCGTATCGCTCACCGCCGGCGTGCGCCCTGCCTGCTTCACCACGCCGTCCATGACGATGGCGGCACCGTCGGCGCGCACCACCCCGAGCCAGTCCTCACGGTGTGCGGCGAGGCCTTCGGGCAGCGAGGTGGCATCGGACAGGGCGGCGACCAGCTCCGTTTCGATCCGCGTCAGTTCGAGTCGTTCGGCGGCATGGACCGATTTCTGCCGCGCTTCGATGTGCAGCGAGAGCATCTGGCCGATCATGCCGCACGCATTGCGGGTCTGCGCGTTGATGCGCCTCGGCGCCCGGCTGTGCCCGGAGATCAGGCCCCACAGCTCGCCTTCCACGACGATGGAAATCGACATGGAGGAGCCCGTGCCCATGTTCTGCATGTATTCGACATGCACGGGGGACACGCTGCGCAGGGCTGCATACGACAAGTCGAGTGGCCGGCCATCGACCGGGCTTGCCATGGGCTCGATCGGGCAGGGGACATAGCCGGCATCGACGATGAGCCTCAACCGGTTGTTGACATAGAGTTCGCGGGCCTGCTTGGGAATGTCCGCGGCGGGAAAGCGCTGGCCACGATAGGACGGCAGCACGCCGTCGGTGTCTTCCGCCAGGACGGTGCCGTCGCCGATCCTGTCGAAGCTGTAGAGCAGCGTGCGGTTGAAGCCGGTCAGAGCCCGAACCTCGTCCACCGTCGCCCGTGCCATGGCGGCGAGGTCCGGAGCAGCGGCGAGCTGATCGAGGAAACGGCGGATATAGGTGTAGAAGACCTCCGGCCCTTCGGACGGCACGGCGTCCACCGGTTCGCATTCGACGATGACGCCCTGCGGGGTGGCATGCGCCAATATGTCGAACAGCTCGATGCCGATCAGCTCCGTGCGCAGGAGGACACCGGACCTGCCGCCCAGCCAGCGGCGCAGGCAGCGGCACAAGGCGCCGGCATGCGGCGTGTCCTGAAGGAGTTGTCCCGGCATCATCTCGAGGCCGGTGACGGCCGCGAGGTTGGTGCTGGCCTGCCGGAGCGCCAGCGTTTCGGGATCGAGAACGAACAGCGCGCCATGGGGCTGGATGGCGCCGGGAATGCGGATCGGCTCGGCCGCGCAGCCGGCCAGCAGTTCCGGCGTCACCTCGTTGTTGGGAGCGGTCTGGGGGCTGGTCATGAGGGATCGTCAGCTCCGCTGCTTGGGACCGACAGCGAAGCATGGCAACGCTATCTGTTCACCGCCCGGGCGGGCGAAAGAGCGCACGATGATGGAGGATCGGCATCCATCATTCGTTAACGTCGCACCGACGCCTCACCCATCTGCAGAACTTCCGGTTTGGCTGGCTGTTCCCTACCGCCAGTCGAGTCGCGGCCCGACAGGCACGATCCCGTTTGGATTGAGGGTGCGGATCGAATAATAGCCGCGCTTGATGTGGTCGATGTTCACCGTCGAGCGGATGCCGGGAACGTCCAATACGCGCACGAGGTAGGCACTGAGTGCCGAATAGTCCTTCAGCATCCTGAGGTTGCACTTGAACAGGCCATGATAGGCCGCATCGAAGCGCACCAGCGTGACGAACAGGCGGATGTCGGCTTCGGTCAGACGTTTCCCGAACAGGAACGGTCCTGTGTCGGAGAGGCGTTGCTCCAGCTCGTCGAGCATGCCGAAGACGTCGCCGAAGGCTTCCTCATAGGCGATCTGCGTCGTCGCGAAGCCGGCGCGGTAGACGCCATTGTTGAGGCGCGGATAGATGCGCTCGTTGATGGCGTCGATGGGCGCGCGCAGGTCTTCCGGGTAGAGGTCGATCCCGTCGTCGGCGAGGCTGCCGAAGCCGCTGTTGAACATCCGCACGATGTCCGCGGATTCGTTGTTCACGATGGTACCGGTCTTCCGGTCCCACAGCACCGGCACCGTGGCGCGGCCCGTGTAGTGCGGATCGGCGCGGGTGTAGAGTTCGTGGAGATAGGTCGCGCCGTTCAGTGTGTCGGGGTTCGAGCCGGGATAGTCGCCGAACCGCCAGCCCTGCTCGGACAAGGCGGGCTCGACCACCGAGACGCTGACCACATCCGTCAAACCCTTGATCTGCCGCGCGATCAGCGTGCGAGAGGCCCAGGGGCAGATATAGGCGACATAGAGGTGATAGCGACCGGCCTCGGCCTTGAAGCCGCCGCTGCCCGTGGGGGCCGGGGCGCCGTCCGCTGTCACCCAGTTGCGAAAACCGGATATCTGGCGGACGAAGCCGCCCTTGGCATCGGTCGCCTGCACGGGTTGCCAGTCGGCCGTCCATTTTCCATCGACGAGCATGGGAATGTCTCCGGGAGGAATTCTGCCGATCATGGCACGGATGCGGCTGACCGTGGGTTCCCTCGCCCACGGTCTCGCCGCTCCGCTCACCTGCGGCTCGGCTTGAGCGCCAGCGGGCCATCGCCGATCAGGGCGAGCGCGATCAGGCCGGCGATCCACAGCGCCAGGAATTCCCAGCCGCCATTGGGGTTGGTGAAGAAGAAGCCGGCCGGACCGTGCACGGTGGCGATGGCGCCGAGCAGGATCGGGATCACCGCGATCGCGGCGAAGCGGGCATAGATGCCGAGAATAAGTGCAATGCCACCAAGGACTTCCCACAGGATGGTGACATAGGCGAGCCAGCCCGGCAGGCCGAGCGAGGAGAAGAATCCGGCAGTGCCGGCGGGGGTGAAGACGAAAATCTTCAGGCCGGCATGGGCCAGGAACAGGATGCCGAGGGCTACCCGCAGCAGCAGGGCGGCGTAGGGGGCGGTACGGGAATCGGTCATTTCTATGATGCTCCGCAGGTCGGGGTTCGTTCGCCGCGGAACATGGCCCGTTCCCGCACGAATGATTATCCCGTCACACGGCGGATGATCCCTTCCTCTTTGGAAGGAATGGCGCTCACCAACCCTGGTCCCATTCCGGCTCGCCATGGAAGCTGCGCACCAGATGGTCGACCAGCGCGCGCACCTTTCCGGCGAGGTGACGGGCGGGCGGGTAGACCGCGAAGACGCCGTGCACCTCCGGCGCCATGCCGCGCAACACCGGCACCACGCGACCGGCGCGCAGGCTCTCTCCGGCGATGAAGCTCGGCACCCGCGCGATGCCGAGCCCGGCTTCGGCGGCGGCGAGGCAGGCCTCGGCATTGGCGAAGCGCAGCCGCCCCACGACCGGGACGGCGAGGATCTCGCCGGAGGGATCCGGCCGCAGCCGCCAGTTCAGCGGATCGGGGAAGTTGGTGTCGATGATGCAGGCATGGCCGGCGAGGGTTTCCGGCCTCGCCGGCAGGCCGCTTCTGGCGGCATAGGCGGGGGCGGCGACCATCACCACGCGGCTCTCGCAGAGCTTGCGGGCGATGAGGCTGGAATCGCCTGCCCGGCCGATGCGCAGGGCGGCGTCGAACCCTTCGTCGATCAGATTCACCACCCGGTCGGTGAAGCTGACATCGAGCTCGATCTGCGGAAAATCGCGTGCGAAGCCGATGAGGCGCGGCACCAGTTGCGTGGTGCCGAAGGAGGCCGGCGCGGTGAGGCGCAGCCGCCCGGCGGGCTGGGCGGAGGCCGTGCGGACGGAGGCGTCGAGCGCGTCGAACTCCTCCAGCAGCACACGGATACGGTCGTAATAGGCCTGCCCCACCTCGGTGGGTGCCAGCGCACGGGTGGTGCGCTTCAAAAGCTGCACCCCGAGTTCGGCTTCGAGCTGGGCGACCAGCTTGGAGGCCTGCCCGCTGCTGGTGCCGAGCCTTCGCGCCGCTGCGGCGAAGCTGCCGAGGTCCAGCACCGCGACGAACATGCGGTCCTGGTCGATGCGCGCCATGCTTCCCCTCCCCGGATTCGCCGCGGCCGCGATGATAGCGCCGAGACCGCTCGACGCCGCAATCGGGGCGGTCGCCCCTCCAAGGCCGCAACCGCGGCGATGGCCCCTCAAGGCCGCAATCGGGGTAGCTACCCCGCACCGCCGCAACCGCGGCCGTTCCCGCTGGCCTCACCGCGGCAGCCGGCCCTGCCGCGCCGCCAGCGCGAGGAAGGCCGCGACCACGGGCGAGGGATCATGCGTGCGGTGCGCGAGCCACGTGGTGAGCAGCGGCACGGGTTCCGCGAGGCGGCGCGTGACGACGTGGGGCAGGCTGATGCTGCGGAAGGAGCTCGCCAGCAGCGTGACCCCGAGCCCGGCCTCCACCAGCCCGATGATGGTGCTGGCCTCGCGGGCCTCCTGGATGATGCGGGGCTCGAACCCGGCCTCGCGGCACAGCGCGTGAAACTGTCCCGATGTGCTGGCGCCGGCCTCGGCGGAGAAATGCACGAAGGCATCGTCCTTCAGCTCGGCGAGGACGAGACGGGCTTCGGGCGGGAGGGCGGCGAGGCGGTGATGAGCATGGAGAAACACCAAAAGTTCCTCGCTCTGCAGCGCCACGGCGGTGACCTCGTCATCCTGCGCCGCGGGGTCGGAAGGCGCGCGCAGGAAGCCGACATCGAGCCGGCCGTCGCGCAGCGCCTGCACCTGAAGGCTGCTCAGCAATTCGAGCAGGGTGAGATGCACGTCGGGCCGCGTTTGCCGGAAGGCGTGGATCAGCGTCGGCATGATGTTGGCGAGCGGAGCGGACGCAGTGAAGCCAATCTTGAGTTCGCCGAGTTCGCCATGCACCGCGCGCTGGCCCACCAGCATCGCTTCGTCCATCCGCAGCAGCACGGCGCGGGCTTCCGGCAGGAACAGCCGGCCGGCCTCGGTCAGTTCCACCCGACGGCTGGTGCGGGCGAAGAGCGGACCCCCGGTGGTCTCTTCCAGCAGGTGGATCTGCTGGCTCAACGGAGGCTGCGAGATGCCGAGCCGCGAGGCGGCGCGGCCGAAATGCAGCTCCTCGGCAAGCACGACGAAGGAACGCAGATGTTTCAAATCCATTCGTAGATCATATCAATCGGGTCAAAAGCCATATTGGACAATATCAATCGACGGGTGCATCACCGGCGTCAAGCGGCACTGCCGCATTGACCGCAGATGGCGCCGGGGTCCCCCGCTCCACGCCGTTTCCCGAAGGGCCCGATCTTTCACAGCCCCGTCCATCAAAACCCTGCCACCAAAGCTGCCGCCATGTCCGTGTCCCAGCCCAGCGTTTCCTTCGAGCGTGCCGTTCCCGTTGCTGCTCCGGCCCTGCCGGGGCGGGAGCGCGTGGCGAACCCCGCTGCCGCGGCCGATGGCGACACGCGCATAAGGCGCGGCACGCGCAGCTTCGTGCTCACCAATCTGGCGCTGTTCTCGGCAGGCTTTTCCACCTTCGCGCTCATCTATTGCGTGCAGCCGCTGATGCCGGTGTTCTCCGTGGAGTTCGGCATCAGCCCGGCGCAGAGCAGCCTCGCGCTCTCCGCCACCACCGGCATGCTGGCCGTGGCGATGCTCTTCGCCTCCGCCTTGTCCGAAGTGGTCGGGCGCAAGCCGGTCATGGTGGCCTCGCTGCTGGTGTCCTCCGCCCTCATGATGGCGTGTCCCTTCGTGCAGGACTGGAACCAGTTCGTGTGGCTGCGCGCCGTCGCCGGCATCACCTTCAGCGGCCTGCCGGCGGTGGCGATGGCCTATGTCGGCGAGGAAATGCACAGCGAATCCAGCGGTCTCGCCATGGGCCTCTATATTGGCGGCTCCGGGCTCGGCGGTCTTGGCGGGCGCGCGATCGCCGGCATCATCGCAGATTTCTATTCCTGGCGGACGGGGATGTTCGCGGTCGGCACGCTCGGCATCGCCTGCGGGCTGATCCTGTGGTGGAGCCTGCCGGCCTCGCGGCACTTCCGCCCCTCTTCGCCCTCGCCGCGGGTGATCCTGGCGTCGTTCCTGGTGAATCTGAAGGATGCCCGGCAGCGGGCGCTGTTCCTCACCGGCTTCCTGCTGCTGGGCAGCTTCGTGTGCGTCTACAACTACACCAGCTACCGGTTGATGCAGCCGCCCTTCGACTATGGTCAGGCGACGGTCAGCCTCGTCTTCGGCGTGTATCTCATCGGCATTTTTTCCTCGGCCTATCTCGGCAATCTCACCACCCGGCTCGGCCGCGGCCCGGTGCTGTGCCTGTCCATGGGCCTGATGCTGGCCGGCGCGCTGGTGACGCTGATGCCTGCGATGCCGGCGATCCTGCTCGGGCTTTCCGCCATCACCTTCGGCTTCTTCGGCGCCCATTCGGTGGCGAGTTCCTGGGTCGGAGCCAATGCGCACGCCGCCAAGGCGCAGGCGTCCTCGCTCTATCTCTTCTCCTATTATCTCGGCTCCAGCGTCATCGGCACCGTGGGCGGCCTGTTCTGGGCCGATGGCGGCTGGCCGGGCGTAGTGTTGCTGCTCTGCGTGATGCTGGTCGCCGGCCTCGCCACGGCGGCCTGGCTGGCGCGGGAGGCGCGGACGGCGACTGTCTAGAGAATTAATTCCTATCTGGAAGGAATGCAGGACCGCTGACAGCGGGATGCGGACGTTCAGACCTGTGCGAGATGCCCGGGAGGAGGGCGCTGGAGCCGGCCGCGCGGCGGGACAGTGAGTGCAGTGAGGTGGACGATGAGTCCAAAACACGCCAGACCCGCCACGCGGCCGGCTCGGACCTGTGGGGCAGGCATCGGGGCATGAAGATGCCGCTCCGACACCTCCGCTCTCCCGCTCCGTCCCGACATGACCCGGTCCGTTCCCCGGCTTGGTTCGGGGGCGAGCAGGCTGCCGGAGCAGCGGGGCACGTGTCGCAAAATCCCCCTCGGACGCATCTCCTGCCATCCAGCAGACCATCCCGGCGGCAGGCGATCGGGATGGCAGACGGTCGCGGATTACCGCCACGCCTTCGTCATGCCATCGGCCGTGTCCGTTCTGCGATGCCCATGGCGTCGCCCGGACCAGATCGTCGGCCCGATCCGGGATCGGGCCGACGTCCGGTACGCCGCGCGGGCCGATGCTTTGCGCGTCAGTTCAGCTGCAGCACGATGCGCCCGTCGATTCCGCCTTCTTCCATCGTCTTGAAAATGGTGTTGATGTTCTCGAGCCGGTCCCAGGAGAAATGCGCCGCCACCTTGCCTTCGCCGGCGAACTCCAGGGCCTCCTCGAGGTCCTGCCGCGTGCCGACGATGGAGCCGCGCACCGTGATGCGTTTCAGGACCGTGTCGAAGATCGGCAGGGCGAAGGCGCCCGGCGGCAGGCCGACCAGCGACATGGTGCCGTGCGGGCGCAGAACCCCGAAGGCCTGCTCGAACGCCTTGGGCGACACCGCGGTGACCAGCACGCCATGCACCCCGCCGATGGCCTGCAGGACGGCGGTGGGGTCTTCCTCGCGCGCATTCACGGTGACATCTGCGCCGAGCGATTTTGCGAGCTCAAGCTTTTCCGGGTGCACGTCGATGGCCGCGACATGCATGCCCATCGCCTTGGCATATTGCACCGCCATGTGGCCGAGCCCGCCGATGCCGGACACGGCCACCCACTCGCCGGGCTTCACCTCGGCCTCTTTCAGGCCCTTATAGACCGTGACGCCGGCGCACAGCACGGGCGCGGCCGGTCCCCATTCGAGCGCGTCCGGCAGCCGGCCGACATAGTTCGGGTCCGCCAGCGCATAATCGGCGAAGCTGCCATTCACCGAATAGCCGGTGTTCTGCTGCTTGCCGCACAGCGTTTCCCAGCCGGTTCGGCAATAGGGGCAGTAACCGCAGGCGGTATGCAGCCATGGAATGCCGACGCGGTCGCCTTCCTTCACCCGTTTCACATTGCGCCCGATGGCAGCGACGGTGCCCACCCCCTCATGGCCGGGAATGAAAGGCGGGTTCGGCTTTACCGGCCAGTCCCCGTTCACCGCGTGCAGATCGGTGTGGCACACGCCGGTCGCGGCGAGGCGCACCAGGATTTGGTCCGGGCCCGGCTCGGGAACCGGCAGCTCCTCGATGGTAAGCGGGGCGCCGAACTGGCGGCAGAGAGCGGCCTTCATCATGTTGGTCATGGAACACCTTGACAGGTCGGAGGCGGCGGAAATCCGAGGCGTGGAAGACTGTGCCGACAGGCTGACCCCGGCCTTGACCGGTGTCAAACCCGCCCGAAACGCGCCGAACGGGCGTTGCGAATGCGGGCGGCTCCGCAGAGAGGCCAATTTCGGGGCATCCGCCTCACTCGTCGGGGAAATCGATCACCTCGTTGTCCATTGGCAGAACGTCGGTTTTCGGTCCGGCCCGCTCGCCGGGGGCGATTCGTGCGGGCGTGCCGGCCTCCATCACCGCCTCGTCATCGGCCATCACGCCGCGGCTTTCGAACCGGGTGAAGACATAGGGCAGGCTGTCCGCGTTCAGCGGCGAGGTGCCGTCGGTCACGTGGAAGTGCAGGTGCGGCGCGCTGGAATTGCCGCTGTTGCCGAGCAGGCCGATGACCTTGCCGGTGGTGACACGGTCGCCGATCTTCACCTTCAGGCTGCCGGGCTGGAGATGGGCGAAGAAGGCGAAGTTCCCCGCGCCGATGTCCACCACCACGATGTTGCCGCCGATATTGGCCGGGGTGATGCCGGCCGGCGTGCCGAGCGGGGTCTGTTCCGGCGCCTCGTCATAGACATTCACCACCGTGCCGTCGGCAACGGCATGGACCGGCACGCCGAAATAGCCATAGCTCCCCAGCCTCCCGCCATCGCCGGTGAAGAGGCGATTGTCGGCATCGAGCTGCACGAAGTCGATGGCGAAGCGTTCGGGCGCGCGCAGCACGCCATTCACCGCCATCACCGCGCCCCGATGCGAGGTGACGGCGTCACAGCACCCGTTCACCGCCACCCAGCGCGACCCCCGCAGCGGCGGGGCGAGACTCACCGCCGGTCGTCCGGTCGCGACAGCCCCGCCGGTGAACGTGTAGCGCGCGGGCAAAGGCGAATCCGCCGGCACCGGTGCGGGCCGCCCATCTGCCCCCGCCAGCTCGCGCAAGGCGTCGACCCGCGCGGCGAGCCGCGCCGGCACCGGGCCATCCGCCGGCAGGGCGACGTCGAGGAACACGATCGCGGTGCCGCCCGGCGACAGGCGAACGCCGGTTCCGGCCGGAAGATGGGTCCTCTGCTTCAGCCCGTCGTCGGCGAGCGAGAGCAGCACCTTGTTCTCGGGATCAAGGATATCGAGCCGGCTCAGGGTGACGAAGACCTTGCCCGGATTGCCGATATAGAGCTCATAGGCGAGGTGCACCTTGCCGTCCGAGCCCTTAACCGGTCGCGGCGGGGCGAGGGGGGTGAGAGTGATGGAGCTGAGCACCTCGTCGGGCCGTAGCGTCTGACCCGTAGCTGGCGCGGCGGAAAGGGTGAGCGCCATCGCCGCGGATCCGCTCACCAGTGCGGGGGCGCTCCGCTTCAGAGCACGGGCAACCGGGGCGAGGATGAGCCGGCAGGCTCGAGCAATGCTCATCTCGCCGCGGACATCCGCCTCCCGGTGGAATGGCGCGCGTCCGCCGGCGTCCGGGCGCAAGGGACGCACGCGAAGCCTTGACGCCGTGCCTTTTGTGCGTTCTTCCGCATCGGAACTGGCCGAACGGGGCGGCGAGGTGCTGGCAGGGCTCGGCATGTTCGACCTCCAGGTAAGCAGGAACCAGCCTGTCCCAACGGCATGCGTCCGGCAAGAGGAAGATCGGCAGCCCCGCCGGGTCTGCCGTCGGCCGCCTGATCCGCCAGGGGCTCCTTGCCACGCTTTCGGAATGAACGGCGCTTTGCCGGCCATCTCCTGATCGTCCGCCCCCTTTCGCCGGCACCCGCCGTCGCGCCATAGTGCCGACATGTGTGGACGCATCGTGCAGATAACCCCCGCCGACGAACTTGCCCGTCACTATGGCATCGAGGGCCCGCTGCCCAATGCGCCGGCGCAGTACAACGCGCCGCCCAGCGCCCGGTTGATGGTGGTGCGCCGTGATCCGCGCGATGGCCGGCGCGATCTTTCGCCGCTGCGCTGGGGGCTGGTGCCGCACGGCGCCGGCGATCCGAAGATCGGCAACCGGTTGACGCTGGCGCGGGCCGAAAGTGTTGCCACGACGCCCAGTTTCCGCGAGGCTTTCGCGCGCCGCCGCTGTCTGGTGCCGGTCGACGCCTTCTTCGAATGGAAGGCGGAGACCACGCCGCGCCAGCCCTATGCCGTGGCCCGTCGCGATCGCGGCCCCTTCGGCCTTGCCGCGCTGTGGGAAAACTGGCGCGATCCCGCCTCCGGGAACTGGATGCGCACTTTCGCTGTGCTGACCCATGCCGCCCGCGCACCGATGGCGGCCATCCACCACCGCATGCCGGTGATCGTGCCTGCGGACAGGCAGCCGCTGTGGCTGGGCGAGGAGGCGGCTGACGTGGCCGCCCTCGGCGCCCTGCTGGCGCCGGCCGAGACCGATGCGCTCGAACTGTGGAAAGTGCATCCCCGGATGAACGCGGCGCGGGTTGATGATGCTGGCATTCTCGAACGCTGGGACGAGGGAACGGACGCGATATCTGCGCGGCCGGCCGATCTCTTCGCCGGCTAAGAAGCTCCGTTGCGTCGCGCGGGCGAGCAAGATAAGACCCGTGAAAAGGATTGCAGCGCGCCGCAGGGGACACCACGCAAGCCAGGATGCCGGCCACCAAGGCGCCGTCCTCACGCATGCCAACCCGTTTTGCTGCGTCCGCATGTGCCGCCCGTTCCTGTCAATTCGATCATCATCGGGATGCGTGAAAAGTCCTTGCCTTGCCGGGAACATAATGCGAACATAATTGGGCGGCGCGTCAAGGGGAGTGACATAAAAATGTTTTGGAACAACAGGTTCCAAGGGAATGGCGGGTTTCACGACGCCGATGCCGCTATCGGGGAGGCGACATGAGCCATCCGCCGGACCATCCGCATGACCAATCGAGCGCGGAGCCCGATCCCGCTGCGGAGCGCTGGAAGCATGATGGCGTGCGCGTCATCAAGGGCGACCGGCTCGACCCCAACACGGCGCAGACTCCCGGCATGTTCCGGCAGGCGGCGATCAATCACGCCCGCGTCGGGGCGCAGAGGATCTGGGCCGGGACCGTCACCATCGAGCCAAACGCCAAGACCGGCGTGCATCATCACGGCGCGCTGGAAAGCGTAATCTATGTGGTGCGGGGCAAGGCCCGGATGCGCTGGGGCGACCGGCTGGAATATGTCGCGGAGGCGGAGGCCGGCGACTTCATTTTCGTGCCGCCCTATGTGCCGCATCAGGAGATCAACGCCGATCCCGACCAGCCACTCGACTGCGTGCTGGTCCGTTCCGACAACGAGGCGGTCGTGGTGAACATCACCGATGTCGACCCTGTGGAGAAGCCGGAGGCGGTCTATTGGGTCGATCCCATCCACAAGGCGCCGGAGAAGGGCTGAGCAGCGCCGCAGGTGGGACAAGACGGGCCGAAGGTGGCAGGCGAGGCCGTACAGGGGCTGCTTGATGGATGCGGAGCCGGAAGTGGGCGTTCACCGAGTCGGTCGAGCCCCTTGGGACATTACGTGGCGACCTCGCGACCGTCGCGGCGCGGGATACGGCGGAAGGTTGTCCGATGCGTCGGGCCGATGGGTGGTCTAACGGCGCATTCCGTTGCGCGATGCGACGCGACACCGGCCGCCGGGCCGGCGACAGGGCCGTCCTTGCCGTCGCGGCATCGTCATGGATGATGCCGGGCGTCGTCGGCTTCGAAGTCGGGGCATTTTGTTTTCGACGAGAATCAGGCGCCTTCGTCTTCGACCGTGCCGCGAGGGTCGCTGCCGATGTGGGCTCGGCGGCTCGACCCATTCTGTGCAGCCGGCGACAGGTATCGGGCCGGCATGTGTCGGCGCCTGCTGACAGGCGGCGCGTGAGGGCGACCCGTCCGTGTCGTCCGCTTGTGTTGCTCGGCAATCGGGGACGCCGCCTCCGTGCCTCATCCTGCGGCGGCGACGCGGTCGCCTTCACGATCTTTGGCGGGCCGGGCGGCCCGAGCGAGGAAGCCGGCGACGGCGTCGGCGAACGCATCCGGTCGCGTGCGCGGGTAGAAATGACCGCCGCTGAGGGTGATCATCGCCGCGCCGGGAATGAGGGTCGCGATCGCCCTGGATTGCGCGCAGGGGATCAGCATGTCGTCCCGCGCCGCCAGCACCAGCGTCGGTGCGGTGATGCGGGCAAGCTCCGCCCGGCGGTCGAAGGCGAGCAGCATGCGGATGCGCTCTGCGGCGACATCGAGTGGTGCCAACGCCTCGCCGGCGCGCGCCACCGCGGCGTCGAGTTCCGCCTCATGCGCGGCGATCCACTCGGCATCGAAGCCGAGCACATGGGTGAAAGACTGGTAGATCTGCGGGCACCCCGCCTCGAGCAGCGCGAGCCGGGCGCCGAACATGGCGCGAAACCGGGCATCGGGTCCCGCCCAGCTGCCGCTGATGACGATGCGATCGGCGCGCGCGGCATGGTCGAGCGCCAGCGTCTGCACCACTGCGCCGCCGGTGGAATGGCCGACGAGATGGGCGCGTGCGAGCCCGAGATGATCGAGCAACTCCACGACGTCCTGAGCGATCCGCCCGATGCGGTAGGCTCCCGCCGGCCGGTCGCTGCGCCCGGCGCCGCGGTGGTCGGTGACGACGAGGCGGAACCGCTCCCCCATCCGCTCCACCACGCCCCCCCAGAACCGGCCATCCCCGCCGAGGCCGGGGATCAGCACGACGGGAACCGTGCCAGTGCCGAGAAGGTCGTAATGGACGCGGCAGCCGTCGGAGGCGGTGAGGTGGGGCATGGAAGGATCCTGTAGGGCGGGCGGTGACGAGTGGGTTGGGGGCGGATCGGGGCAAGGGCGAGGTGCCGTGCGGCGGGACGAGTGGGCGCGGTGCAGAAGCGAAGTGAGAAGCTGTGCAGGAGCGAAGTGAGAAGGTGCGGGTCGATCACCCGCCGTTGCGCCGAGACCCTGCCCGGCGGGGAGAGATGCCGTCGCGCATCACGCGGGCCACCGGCCGGCGGCGAGCCGCTGTCGCCCCTTTGCCACATGACGGTTCCCGCTGCGGTCCACGTCATCACGGATGACCTAAGGTCGATCCGGGATCCTTCGTCGCCCGGTCGGCTTCCTGCCGAGATGGAGGCCTGAGCCCCGAGATCGCGGACGATCCCGGGCTCCTGCGCCTGCGGCCGGAACGATGCAAGGCGGAGCGGCGCCGGTGACGTGGAACCGCGAGCCGGGCGTCTGCGCCGGCCGACGCCCACCGCCGTTGCTCCCGCCGCGCCATCTCCCCCTATGATCTCCATCATCCCGGACGGGCCGAAGGCCGATCCGGAATCGCGCCTTGCCGGTCAACCTTCTTCCGAGGCTTCCCGGCGGGGCGGGTCGTTTGTGGAGATCGCGGACGATCCCGGCACCCAGCCGCGTCTCCGGACGGGCTGACGCAGGCGCGAGACGTTGCTGATCCCGGCTCCCGGGCCGACGCATCATTCCCGCTGTCCAGCCGTGGCCGGTTCGTCCGGGTCATCCCCGCCTTCGACCGGACGGGTGCCGGCCGCAGGCGGCAATCGAGGACGGCTCTCCGCTGCCCTCAGATCGGCTGCTCGCCCGTGTAGCCCGGCCAGGTGTCGCCGAGGCGATAGCCGCGCGGGAAGGGGTCGGTGGGGTCCAGCACATATTGGTGGAAGGCGGTGATCCACGCCGGGCCGGTGATGGTCGGCAGCACGCCGGCGACCCCGTTCGGGCCGTCCACCTGCGCCGTGCCGCGCAGCCGGCCGATGAATTCGGTGCCGATCAGCGAACGGTGGATGAAGGGCTCGTCCAGCCCCAGCAGCCCCTTGGCGTGGAGCGCGGCCATACGGGCGCAGGTGCCGGTGCCGCAAGGCGAGCGGTCGTGCCGGCCGGGCGAGACGATCACCGTGTTCTTCGAGGTGAGGCCGCGCTCGCTGCGCTCCAGCGGGCCGGCGAACAGGGTCTGGTTGATGGTGTGGATGTCGGGATTCTCGGGATGCACCGCGGGAATCTGCTCGGCCGCCGCCAGCTTGATCCGCTCGCCGACCTCGACCAGTTCGGCGGCCTCCTTGAGGTCGAGGTGGTAGCCGAGCGCCGCGGCGTCGACGATCACGTAGATCATGCCGCCATAGGCGACATCGACGGTGATGCGGCCCAGCCCCGGCACGTCGATTTCGCGGTCGAGCGCGAAGGGGAAGGCGGCGCCATTGTCGAAGGTGACGGCCACGCATTTGCCGTCGCGGCATTCCGCGCGCACCTTCACGAGGCCGGCGGGGGCCTCCATCGTCAGCTCGGTGACCGGCTCCTGCATGGGGATCATGCCGGTTTCAAGCAGCGCGGTGACCGTGCAGATGGTGTTGGTGCCGCTCATCGGCACGTAATAGTCCGACTCGATGATGACGAAGCCGGCATCGGCTTCGGGCGTGGTCGGCGGCAGCACGAGATTGACGCACTGGCTCACGCGCCCACGCGGCTCGTTCAGCAGGAACTGGCGCAGCTCGTCCTGGTGCGCCTGCACATATTGCATCTTCTCGAACATGGTCTTGCCGGGGACGTCGCGGACGCCCCCGGTGATGACCTCGTTCAGTTCGCCGGCCGCATGGGCGCCGACGACGGTGATCATGCGGCTGAAACGCATTGGGCTGTTCCTGTCGGCTCAGGCGGCGGAGCGGGCGGCGGGGCGGGCCTTGAGGGCGGCGACCGTCGCTTCCAGCACGCCGAGCACGCGGGCGCGCTCCTCGCCGACCAGCGGCAGGCGCGGCGAGCGGGTCCATTCCGGCGCGCCATACACGACCTGCTCGGCGAGCTTGATGTACTGCACGAGCTTCACGTCGGTATCCAGATGGAAGGCCGGGGTGAGGATGCGGTAGAGCGCGCGGGCCTCGGCGAATTTGCCGGCCTGGCAGAGCGTGTAGAGCTCGACGCATTCGGAGACGAAGGCATTGGTCATGCCCGAAACCCAGCCGGTGACGCCGAGGGCGACGCTCTCCAGCAGCAGGTCGTCGACGCCGCAGAACACGGAGAAGCGGTCGCCGCATGCATTGTAAATGTCGGTCACGCGGCGGATGTCGCCGGTCTCTTCCTTCACGCAGACGATGTTCTTCACATCCGCCAGCTCGTTCAGGATGGCGGGGGTCACGTCGACGCCATAGGCAATCGGGTTGTTGTAGATCATGATCGGCAGACCGCATTCGGTGCCGAGGGTGCGGTACCACTGCGCGGTCTCGCGCGGGTCGGTCTTGTAGGCGATGGACGGGAAGGCCATCAGACCCTGCGCGCCGAGCTTCTCATAGTGGCGGGCCGAGCCGAGGGCGTCCTGCATCGCGACATGGGCGAGGCCGGAGAGCAGCGGCACCCGGCCGGCGACGGCTTCCTTCGCGGCGAGGATCACCTGCTCGCGCTCGGCGGCGGTGAGCGAGGCGTTCTCGCCCAGCATCGGCAGCACGATCACGCCGGAGACGCCGTTCTGGATCAGCCGGTCGATGCTGGCCTGCGTGGCAGCCAGATCGAGGCTCTCATCCTGCTTGAGCTTGGTGGTGACGGCGGGGAATACCCCGGTCCAGCGGGTCGCGGTCATGGTGTTTCCTCAAAGGTCAGGGTGGCGAGAAGGGTGGCGAGGTCGGTCGGCGTCGTGCAGGGCGTGACGCCGAGGGCGGCGATGTCGGCGGTGACATCGACCGGCAGGCCGGAATTGGAATCGTCCGGGATCTGGTTCAGCCGGCCGCCGATGCACACCGGGATCGCGGCGCCGAGGCGGGCGAGCGCCGCCTTCACCTCGCGCGCATAGGTGAGGGCGATGCCGTTATAGGTGGAGATGGCGATCACATCCGCGCCCGCCGCGACGGCTGCGCTTGCGAGGTCGTCGGCATCCACCGAGGCGCCGGCGTCGATGGTCTCGACGCCAAGATGCTGCAGCGTGCGCTCCACCAGGTTCTTGCCGTGCTCATGCACGTCGCTGGAGCCGACGATGGCCTTGAGAGGGCGGGCCTTCGGCGGGCGGGCCCTCAGCCGCGCCGCGTCCGGGGCGGGCACGCTGCCGGCCCAGCCGAGGGCGTCGTGTTCCAGTTCCTCCACCCATTCGGCGAGCGCGACGGCGCGCCGCCCGCCCCAAGCGGAGGCATCGGGCGTGCCGGCGCCGAAGGCGGCCTCGATGCGGCGCGGACCGATGCGGCGCAGGGCGAGCATGAGCTGGGCGGGATCACGGGTGTCGATGCCGATCTCCGCGAGCCCTTCCAGCGTGCGCGCGGCAAAGCGGCGGCCGCCCTCGACGAGCCGTTCCGCCAGCGCGTCCACCTGGGCGTAGTCGATCAGCCCGGCGGACTCCCTCGCGTGCCCGGCGAGGCGGGTGGCGAAGGTCTGGGCGTCGAGGATCTCGTCGATGTCGGGGATGCGTTCGTTCTCGGTGACGGGCACCGGGTTGATCGCATGGCCGGTATGGGTGCGGGTCAACGCCCAGATGTCGGCCTGCAGATAGGAGGCGAGGCTGGCGAAATTGCCGGCCGGCACGCTCTTGTAGCTCACCGTATTGCCGAAGATCATGGTGCCGGGCGCATCCGACACGCTGGCCAGTGCCTGATGAAAGGCGAGGCGCACCAGCGGCGCGGTGAAGTGGTGGCCGAAGCAGTGCGAGGCCCGCGCGCCGATCAGGTCCTCGACGATGTATTTTTCGATCAGCACCATGCCGAGCGCGGAACTCATGTCGGCGAAGAGGCCGGCGAAGCCGTCGTCGAGATTGGAATGTACCAGCACCTCGACCGGCTGGGCGGCGATGAGGCCGAGCGCGGTGACGGTGGCATGGGTGGTGGCGACGTCGTCGTCCCAGTCCGGCAGGCGGAAGGTGAAATACTGGCCGAGATTGCCGAGCGCTGTGGCGCCCGCCGCCAGCGCGCCCTTCACATTCTCCAGCGCACCGGGCAGGCCCATCATGAAGTCGCCGAAATGGGCGGCGGCCGGGGCGGCATTGGTGATGCGGGCGAAATCCTCCGGCCCCGTCAGCACGATGCCGGTGCCGCGCGCGCGCTTGCGCCGCTCGTCCGGCGGGTAGCCCATCGACCAGTCGAGCGTGATGCCGAAGCGGTCCACCGTAACGCCGCGCCGGGCGCAGGTGGCGTGCAGCTCGGCGATGGCGCCGATGGTGCGCTCCACCGAGCGGAAGCCGATATGGGCGTGCTGCATGATGCGCCCGGCCGCCGCCTCGCGGCGCTTGTAGTCGGCCTCGCTGGCGACGTTCTGCGCATCGAGGAAGACGTTGCGGCCCACCTGCCAATCCCGCGCCAGCGCCGTGCCGTCGGCAAGCAGGTCGCGGCCGGGACGCAGCTGCGGCGGCACGAGCTGGTCGCGGCGGGGCAGGGCGAGGGGCGCGGCGGAGAGGGGCGATGCAGCAAGCGTCATGGGCGAGGGCTCCCGTTCAATGCCGGCACGGTACGCGATCGGGAGCGGGTTCGGCGTAGCGAAATGCGGGGAGGGCGGCTTGCTGTTTCGCGCCCGCGCAGCCCCTCACCTCAACCCTCTCCCGCTGAGGGAGAGGGGGCCGCCGCGCTTTGACGGACGGCGCCGTGATGAGAGGGAACGCGGGCTTTCCCGTTCCGGCCGTCCCCGCTGCCTGCCTTGCTCCCTCTCCCCGTAAGGGAGAGGGCTGGGGTGAGGGGGCTGGGGCCGCCATGAGGGAACGCTCCGGGACGGGTCGAGCCGCCGCCATCGGACGAAGCCCCGGAACGGACAGCAGCACCGTCGCGATGCGCTCGCCATTGCCGTCGCAGCGCCCGTCCGTCCTCACGCCATCCGCTTCCCAGCCCATCGCGCCGCCTCACTTCATTGGAGACAGCGCGGTGGGGGCGAGGATGCGGGTCTGCTGGCTCTGGATCATGCCCTTGATCGCGGCGAGGTAGTCCTGCCACGGCGCATGGGCCATCATGTCCTTCCGCTTCGCCTCGCGCTCGGCCATGCTCTCATAGCGCCACAGCGCCACCACATGGTTGAGCTCGCCGATCTCGGTGACGAAGTGGCCGATGAAGGTGCCGAGGAACCGCTTCTGGATGTCCAGCCCCAGCGTCTCATAGGCCTTCAGGAAATCGCCCATCCGGCCGGGCACGATGTGGTAGTCGCGCTCTTCGAGGATCATCGCGGCGCCTCAGAGCTGGAAGCCGAAGGCGAGCGGGTCGCGCTCGTCCACGGTGATGGTGTTGTGGCCGTAGATGCGGGCCCAGCCGCCGATGCTGGGACGGATCGCCGGGCGTCCGCCGACCTCCGCCGCGCTCTCCACCCGGCCGTGGAACAGCGTGCCGATGATGCTTTCATGCACGAACTCCTCGCCGCCCTTCAAAAGCCCCTTGGCGACGCGCTGGGCCATGCGGGCGGAGGTGCCGGTACCGCAGGGCGAGCGGTCGATGGCCTTGGCGCCGTAGAACACCGCATTGCGGGCGTGGGCTTCGGGGTGCTTCGGCCCGTCCGCCCACATCACATGGCTGACGCCGTTGATGCGCGGATCCTCCGGGTGCACCGGCTTCACCGCCTCCTGCACCGCGGCGCGCACGGCGGGGCTGAGGCGCAGGATGTCGTCGGCGCTGAGGGAATCGAGGCCGGCGAAGTTCGCCTGCGGCTCGACGATGGCGTAGTAATTGCCGCCATAGGAGACATCCACGGTGAGTTCGCCGATGCCCGGCACGTCCACCTTCACGCCCTCGGCGTGCAGATAGGACGGGATGTTGTAGAGCCGCACCTGATCCACGAAGCGGCCGTTGCGGGTGTATTCCACCTCGACCTTGCCGGCCGGCACCTCAAGGGAGAGCCGGCCTTCCGTCTTCGGCACCACGAAGCCCTCTTCCAGCGCCACGGTGACGGTGCCGATGGTGCCGTGCCCGCACATGGGCAGGCAGCCGGACACCTCGATGAACAGCACGCCGAGATCGCAATCCTCGCGCGAGGGCGGATAGAGGATCGAGCCGGACATCACGTCATGGCCGCGCGGCTCGAACATCAGCGCCTTGCGGACCCAGTCGTGCTGCGACAGGAAGATCTGCCGCTTCTCGGCCATGGAGACGTTCGGCAGGATCGGGCCGCCGCCGGCGACCACGCGCACCGGGTTGCCGCAGGTGTGGGCGTCGACGCAGAGAAAGGTGTGCGGGTTCATCGAAAAGGCGTCCTCAGGAGAAGCGGGCGATCGAGAAGGGGGCGATGTCCACCGATGTCGGCCGGTTGCCGACGATCTCGGCGACCAGCCGGCCGGTGGTGGGGCCGAGCGTGAGGCCGGTGTGGCCATGGCCGAAGGCGTAGACGACGTCCGGCCGCTTCACCGAGCGGCCGATGACGGGCATGGAATCCGCGGTGGTCGGGCGGTGGCCCATCCAGCGGGTGCCGCCCGCGATGTTCAGCCCCGGCAGATAGCGGCGGCCGAGCTCGGCCAGCACGTCGGAGCGGGCATAGTTCGGCGGCGCGTCGAGCCCGGCGAATTCGGCCGCGCCGCCGATACGGATGCCGGCCTCGATCGGGGTGGCGACGAAGGCGCGCTCGGCGAAGATCACCTCGCGCGAAAGCGTCACGCCGGGAGCCGGAAAGGTGGTGTTGTAGCCGCGCTCGCTCTCGATCAGCGCGCGCTCGCCAATGCTGGCGGCGAGCCGGCCGGACCACGCGCCGGCGGCGACGATCGCGGTATCGAAGGGCAGGCGTCGGCCGTCCGCAAGAGCGAGGCTGGAGCCCTCGATGCCGCGCACCTCGCCGGCGACCATCGCGACGCCGCGCGCTGCGAGATGCTCGCGCAGCCGGTCGACGATGCACTTCGGGTCCGCGACATGCGACCATTGCGGGGTCACCATGGCGTATTGCACCGCTTCCGAGAGCGCCGGCTCCAGCGCCCGTGCCTCGGCGCCGCTGATCTCCTCGCACACGATGCCGTGGCGGCGGCGCAGCGCGCGGAAGCGGGCATCGGCTTCGAAGCCGGCGCGGGTGTCGTAGACCCACAGCGCGCCGACCCGGTGGACCTCGCCCGCCAGGCCGAGCTCGTCCATCACCGGCAGGAAATCCTCATAGACCCGCGCCGAGAGGGTGGCGAGCGCGGCGGTGATGCGCTCCACCTCCGGCCAGGTGCCCGAGCGCAGGAAGCGCCACAGCCAAGGCACCAGCTTCGGCAGATGGCCGGGACGCAGGCTGAGCGGTCCGAGCGGGTCCATCAGCCAGCCGGGCACCTTGAGGGCGAGACCCGGAACGGCGGCGGGGATGATCTCGGTGACGCCGAGCCCGGCGGCATTGCCGAACGAGCACTTGTCGCCCGGCGGGTCGCGGTCGACCACGGTGACGGCATGTCCCTCGGCGGCGAGCGCCCGGGCGCAGGACAGGCCGACCATGCCGGCGCCGATGACGAGGATGCGGGACATGCGGGCCTGAGATCCTTCAGATGACGAACGTTGCGATGTGCCGCCGGACCGCTGCCGCCAGACCGGGGGCGGTGAGGGCGGAGGTCTTGGGGTTGAGCGTCGAAGGCCAGTTCGAGAAGCGCATCGAGGCGGCACCGAGCGGGCTCTCGACCTCGATCTCGTGGGTGTTGTGTTCGACCGCGGGGTCGGCGACGACCCGCACCGTCAATCGCTCCGCCCCGAAGGCGAGGGCGAGGGTGAGCCCGGCATTGAGGTTGCGCGGATAAAGCCGCGCCGCCTCCGCCGCGCTGCCCTCGAAGAGCGTCACCGTCCCGGACAGCATGCCGGCATCGTGACCGAGCGCGGCGAGTTCCGCGACCCAGGCCGAGGGCGGCTTGCGCGAGGTGTAGACCGCGCGGGCCCTGGGCTCCTCCCGCAATGCCGCGAGATAATCGAGCCCGCCCAGTGCGCCGGACGGCACGATCAGCCGCGCCTTGCCGCGTTTGGCGGCGGCGAGCAGGCGCGCCAGCAGCGCATCGTCGCCCAACGCACCGGAGGAGGCGGCGACGAGGTCGATGCCCGCTTCGAGCAGGGCCGGGCCCATCTCGCGGATCGCGGCCTGCCCGGCGGCCTCGACGACGACGTGCGGGTGGGCGTCGAGCAACGCATCGAGGTCGTGCACGACCTCCGTGCCGGCGGCGAGGCCCTCGGGCGGGGCGTCGTCCGCGCCGTGGCGGCGCAGCAGCACGGTCTGGCGGATGGCCGGGCCCGCAAGAGGTCCGGGGCGGGAAGCGGCGAGCCGCGCGTTGAGGTCGCGACCGATCGCGCCGAAGCCGATCAGCCCGACATGAACGGTGGCGTCCCGTGCGCGAGGGGGCGGCCCGCTCGCTTCCCTGGCCCCGGCGTCGTCGGTCATGTCGGGCCCGCCCATCCTTCTCTCGGTCCCGCGGTCAGCGCGGCGCGCCGCACCAAGACGACATGCCGCCGTCCACGGTGAGCATCGAGCCGGTGGCGAAGGACGCGTCGTCGGAGGCGAGCCAGAGGATCGCCTGCGCGATCTCGGCCGGCTGCGCCCAGCGATGCATCGGCGAGCGGCCCTGCAGCTTGGCCTTGAAAGCCTCCGGGTCCGGCGTGGTACCGACCATCTTGTCGAAATAGGTGGACCAGGTCACGCCGGGAGCGACGCAGTTGACGCGGATGTTCTGATCGGCGTGGTCGAGGGCCATCGCCTTGGTGAGGGCGGCGACGCCGCCCTTCGAGGCGCAATAGGCGGCGCGGTCATAGATCGCTATGTTGGTCGCGACATTGGAGGCGGTGTTGACGATGACGCCGCCGCCCTGCGCGATCATCACCGGAAGCGCGTGCTTGCTGCACAGGAACACGCCCTTGAGGTTCACCCCCATCAGCGCGTCCCAGTCCTCCTCGGAGGTGTCCAGCACCGAGCCGGGGATGCCGTAGCCGGCATTGTTGACGAGGATGTCCAGCCGGCCGAAGCGGGAGGTAGCATCCTCGATCATCGCCTTCACCGCCGCGCTGTCGGCAACGTTCACAACGAAGGAGGCGGCGTTCGGCCCGAGCTTTTCGGCAAGCGCGGCGATGCCCTCGCCATTGCGGTCGGCGAGCAGGACGCGGGCGCCCTCGCGCACGAAAATCTCGGCGGCCGCAGCGCCGATGCCGGCCGCGGCGCCGGTGATGATGGCGACCTTGTCTTTCAGACGCATGGAATCCTCGTCACTGCGATCGGGAGCCGGACGGGCGGAGGCACCGCCCGGCGATCGGAAAAACGTAAAGGGGTGCGCAGGCCGTGCCCCGGCGGTCAGGGCTGGCGCTGGTCTTTGGGCTGCTCGGCGAACACGGTGTCGCGCTCGATCTGCAGCACGTTCTCCGGGCGCGGGAACGGGGTCGGGTCGTTCGCGTCGTCGGTGCGCGGGCGGCCGATGAGGCGGAAGAAGTCCTCCAGCCCGTTCGGCACGATCAGCCACGTCCAGGTGATGTCGGCCGTGCCGTTGTTGATGAACATGTGCCGGCGGTTCTTGCCGATGAAGAAGGCCGAGCCCGGCTGCATCGGATGCTCGACGCCGTCCACCACCGCCTTGCCGGTGCCGGAGACGACGAAGATCACCTCCTCGTTCTTGTCATGGGCATGCTCGCGGACATAGCCGCCGGGCGGCACGGTCTGGGTGCCGAATCCGATAGGATGCTCCATCGGCACCGTATGGGGGGCGAAGATGACTTCGATGTGCCCGTTGGCCGGCACCGGCTGCCAGTGGCTCTCCGCCGTTCCCGGCTGCTTCACCAGCACCTCGCCGTAAGAGGAGGTCTCGTTTGCCTGCTCGGCCATCTTGTCTCTCCAGGGCATATCGAATGCGCGCATCCGGGCGACAAAGCCTCGGGGCAAGAGAGCCCAGTGACGCCGGATTGAATACAATATTCAGGCTACGCGCTCAAATGAACAAAAGGAAAGTCCAAAAAATAGGCATTATGATGATTATGTGCACACATTTTCCACTTGTTGATCGTCGTCAACTGAATATCGTATTCAATCATGGAGCCCACCGGCATGAAGCCTAAAATCGGCCGCCAGTCGTTGACGGATCAGATCGTCACCGAACTCCGGCGTCAGATCATCACCGGCCAGCTCGCCGAGGGGGCTCCTCTGCGGCAGGAGCGGCTCGCCGCCGAACTCGGCGTGTCGCGCGTGCCGCTGCGTGAGGCCATCCGCCAGCTCGAGGCGGAGGGGCTCGTCGTGTCCGAGCTGCACAAGGGCACGGTGGTGACCTCGCTCTCGCTCGCCGAGATCGAGGAGCTGTTCCAGATCCGACTGGTGATGGAGTGCTGGCTGTTCGAGGCTGCCATCCCGCACCTGACGGAAGAGGATTTCGACAAGGCCGAGGCACTGATCGAGGAATCGATCCGCACCGGAAACCCCGAGAACTGGGGCGAGCTGAACTGGCGTTTCCACGAGACGCTCTATCGCCCCGGCGGCCACACCATCGCGCTGCGGCTGCTGCGCACGGTGCACGACAACGCCAACCGCTACGTCAACCTTCAGATCGCGGTCGCGAAGGATGTCGAGCGGGAGCAGGCGGACCACCAGGCCCTCCTCGCCTTCGCGCGGCTGAGGGACACCAAGCGCGGCAGCGACATGCTGCGCATGCATATCCAGCGGGTCAGCCGCAACCTCGTCGCCTCGCTCGCCGAGCGGCAGAGGGCTGAGGTCAGGGACATCGCCTGAGACGACAGGGCTGCCGGCGCATGTTGGCATCCCCCACGAACGACAACGGGCTCCTTCATCAAGGGCCGAAAACCATTGGGGACTGACATGAAACTCAAGACCGTCCTGCTCGCCGCGGTCGCGGCGACCGCGCTCGCCGGCGCGGCCCGCGCCGACGTGCTGATCGGCACCGCCGGCCCGACCTCCAACGCCGAGGCGCTGTTCGGCACCACCTGGCAGAACGGCATGGACCTCGCCGTGCGCCAGGCCAACGCCGCCGGCGGCGTTCAGGGCCAGAAGCTGCAGCTCGTGCGCGAGGATGATGGCGGCGATCCCAAGCAGGGCACGCTGATCGCGCAGAAGCAGTGCGACAACAAGGAGATGCTGGCGGTCGTCGCCAACTTCAACTCGGGCGTCACCATCCCGTCCTCCGACGTCTACAACCGCTGCGGCCTGCCGCAGGTGACCAACGCCTCGAACCCGAAGGTCACCAAGGCGGGTTACAAGAACCTGTTCCGCCCGATCGCCAACGACCTCGCCCAGGGCGCGGCACCGGCCGAATACGCGCTGGAGAAGCTGCACGCCAAGACCGCGGCCGTTGTCCACGACAAGCAGGCCTTCGGCCAGGGCGTCGCCGAAGTGTTTCGCGACACCTTCACCAAAGGCGGCGGCAAGGTGACGTCCTTCTCCGGCGTCGCGCAGACCGACGTGGACTTCAGCGCCCTGCTGACCACGATCCGCTCCGAGAACCCTGATGTGATCTATTTCGGCGGCGTCATGCCGGCGGTCGGCCTGTTCGTGAAGCAGGCGCGTGAATTCGGCCTGAAGGGCACCTTCTTCGGCGCCGACAGCGCCTTCACCCCGGACTTCATCCAGGGCGCCGGCGCGGCCTCGGCTGGCGCGATCGTGTCCTTCCAGGCCCCGCCGTATGATTCGTCCGATGCCCTGAAGACGTTCGCCGCCGACTACAAGAAGGCGTTCGGCGAGGAGCCCGGCCCGTATTCCGCCTATGGCTATGTCGAGGCATCCATCATCATCGAGGCGATGAAGAAGGCCCCGCTGCCGCTCACCCGCGAAGGCATCGTCGCCGAGATCGCCAAGAGCGATTTCGAAAGCGTGGTCGGCCACGTCGCCTTCCAGCCGAATGGCGAGCTCAAGCAGCCCTTCATCTTCCTCTATCAGGTCAAGGACAACGGCTTCTCGCTGGTGAAGTGAGGACCGTTCCGGCGCTGTCCCTGCGGTCTCCCCTGGCTGCAGGGGCAGCGTCTTCCTGCCGCCGGAGGCACGGGCGTGAGCCCGCGCCCGAGGCGTGCCTGTGGTTCGCCGGCGGCTCCATGCAAGCCCCGGCCCGGCGAGGGACCTCTTTCATGGGCTCCGTGATCCTTCAGCAGACCATCAACGCGCTCACCGTCGGCTCGATCTACGCGCTGATCGCGCTGGGCTACACGATGGTGTACGGCGTGCTGCGCCTCATCAATTTCGCTCACAGCGAGCTGTTCACCGCCGGGGCCTTCATCGGGCTCGGGCTGGCGGGCGCGCTCGGCGTGTCGGGTCATCCCTTCGCCGGCGTGCTGGTCGGGGTCATCACCTTCGTGATCGTCGGCCTGATCGGCGTCAGCGTGGAGATCGTGGCCTACCGGCCGTTGCGCGGCACCTCGCGGCTTGCACCGATGCTCTCCGCGCTCGGCATGGCGGTGGTGATCCAGAACGCGGTCATGCTGATCGCCGGGCGGCGCCCGCTGATCTATCCGTCCTTCCTGCCGAATGGCGTGGTGGAGATCTTCGGCGCCATCGTCACCTACAAGCAGATCACCATCTTCGCGGTCGCGGTGATCCTGATGGTCGGGCTGGAGCTGTTCGTGAACCGCACCAATCTCGGCGTGCGCATCCGCGCGGTGGCCGAGAACGCGGAAACCGCCTCGCTCGTCGGCATCAATCCCAACACCGCCATCTCGCTGATCTTCTTCATCGGCCCCGGCCTCGGCGCGGTGGCCGGCATCCTCTATTCGTCCTTCTACGGCGTCGCGAGCTTCACCATGGGCTTCGTGATCGGCATGAAGGCCTTCACCGCCGCAATCCTCGGCGGCATCGGCTCGATCCCGGGCGCGGTGCTCGGCGGCTTCCTGCTGGGCGCGATCGAAACCTTCGCGACCGCCTGGATGCCGGTGCTGACCGGCGGGCTGATCGGCACCGAATATCGCGACATCTTCGCCTTCTCGGTGCTGGTGCTCATCCTCCTGTTCCGCCCCGCGGGCCTGCTCGGCGAGCATGTCAGCGAAGAAACCATGGTGTACAAGAGTGACTTCTGACGCCAAAACCACGCACATCCCGTGGCTCGGCGCCGCGGTGCTCCTGCTCCTGCCCGTCGCGGTCCTGATCCTCGGCCAGTTCCTGCCGACCTATCCGCTGCGCGTGCTGGACATGATCCTGCTCTACGCCATTCTCGGCCTGGGGCTGAACATCGTGGTCGGCTATGCCGGCCTGCTCGACCTCGGCTTCGTCGCCTTCTACGCGATCGGCGCCTATAGCTGGGCGCTGCTCGCCTCCGGTCAGTTCGACATCCACCTGCCGTTCTGGCTGGTGCTCATCATCGGCGCCGGGCTCGCGGGCATCGCCGGCATCCTGCTCGGCATCCCAGTGCTGCGGCTGCGCGGCGACTATCTCGCCATCGTCACGCTCGGCTTCGGCGAGATCATCCGCGTGCTGATGAACAATCTCGACGGTCTCACCAACGGCCCGCAGGGCATCGCGCGGATCGACGAGGCGCATCTGTTCGGCTGGACGCTCTCTACCCCGCTGGACTTCCTCTATCTGCTCGTCGGGCTGCTGATCATCGCCTTCCTGTTCGTCTGGCGCATCGAGGGCTCGGCGCTCGGCACGGCGCTCTCCGCGGTGCGCGAGGACCAGGACGCTGCACGCGGCTGCGGCATCGACACCACGCGGGTGAAGCTCGTCGCCTTCTGCACCAGCGCCATGATCGGCGGTGCCGGCGGCGTGGTGTTCGCGGCGATGCAGCGCTTCGTCTCGCCGGAAAGCTTCACCTTCTGGGAATCGCTGGTCATCGTGCTGGTGATCGTGGTCGGCGGCCTCGGCAATCCGTTCGGGGCGATCCTCGGCGCGACGCTGCTGATCCTCATTCCGGAAATGCTGCGCGCCTGGGCCGACTACCGGCTGCTGCTCTACGGGATCGCCTTGGTGCTCATCATCCTGTCGCGCCCGCGCGGCCTGCTGCCGCGCGCCTATGGCCCGAGCTGGCTGATGCGCCGCCTGGGGGGAGGACGCTGATGCTGCGCTTCGATCATGTCACCAAGCAGTTCGGCGGGTTCAAGGCGGTGGACGACGTGTCCTTCACCGTCCGGCCGGGCATCATCACCGCGGTGATCGGGCCGAACGGGGCGGGCAAGTCCACCCTCGTCAACATGGCGGCGGGCTCCTACCGCGTCAGCACCGGCCGCATCCTCATCGACGATGTCGAGCTTCAGGCCCTGCCCAAGCACAAGATCGCCCATGCCGGGCTCTCGCGGACCTACCAGAACATCCGCCTGTTCGACGGCATGAGCGTGATGAAGAATCTCGAGGTCGCGCTGGTGCCGCCTTCCATCGGATCGCTGGTGTCCGACACCTTCGGCTTCGGCGGCCGCCGCGAGGCCGAGGAGCGCCGGGAGCGCTGCTTCGAGGTGCTGAAGACGCTGGGCCTCGCGCCCTTCGCCGAGCGGCAGGCCGGCAGCCTCGCTTATGGCCAGCAGAAGCTGGTCGAGCTGGCGCGCGCCATCGTGCCGAAGCCGCGGGTGCTGCTGCTCGACGAGCCGGCGGCCGGCCTCAACCATGGCGAGACGGAGCAGCTGAAGCAGCACATCCTCGCGCTGCGCCAGCCCGACCTCGCCATGGTGCTCATCGAGCACGACATGAAGCTGATCATGTCGATCTCCGACACCATCATCGTGATGAATCGCGGCCAGCTTCTGGCCGAAGGCAGCCCCGCCGACATCCGGGCCAACATCGAAGTGCAGGAGGCGTATCTTGGCCAGCCAGGAGCGATCAGGGACATCGAAGCCGCTGCTCGCGGTCGACGCAATCGAGTCCGGCTACGGGAGGGTGAAGGTCTTACATGGCATCAGCCTTGAGGTCCTTAAGGGCGAGGTCGTCTGCATCATCGGCCCCAACGGCGCCGGCAAGACCACGCTCCTGCGCACCATCAGCGGGCTGAACCGGCCGAGCGCGGGCACCATCCGGTTCCGCGACGAGGACGTGACCGGGCGCAAGCCCTTCCAGATGGCACGTTCCGGCCTCGGCCACTGCCCGGAAGGGCGGCGGGTGTTCCAGCTCTCCGTCGAGGAGAACCTGATCACCGGCTATGTGCCGGGCCGCGGCAAGAGCTTCGCCGAGCTGCGCGACCACGTCTACGCGCTGTTCCCGATCCTCGGCGAGCGCCGGCACCAGTCGGCGGGGCGGCTCTCGGGCGGCCAGCAGCAGATGGTCGCCATCGGCCGCGCGCTGATGGGCAATCCCGAGCTGCTGCTGCTGGACGAGCCCTCCCTCGGCCTCGCGCCGCTCATCATCCACCAGATCTTCGAAATCGTGCTGAAGCTGGCGGAGAGTGGGGTTTCGATCATTCTCGTCGAACAGAACATCGACCTGTCCTTCGAGGTGGCGGACTACGTTTATGCGCTGGAGCACGGCTCGCTGCAGTGCTCGGGACCGGCGGAGAAGATGAAGGCCGATCCGCGCATCAAGCATATCTATCTGCCCGAACTCGAAGCGGGTCACTGAGGGGGCGGGCGATGTATGGACTTGACGGCCGGATCGCGCTGGTCACCGGCGGGGCGGTCGGCATCGGCCGGCGGATCGCCACCCGCCTCGCGGAAGAAGGCTGCGACGTCGCGGTGCTCGATGTCGACGCAGCCGGGGCGCAGGAAACGGCGGAGATGATCCGCGCGCTCGGCCGCCGGGCGCTCGCGCTCAGTGCCGATATCGGCGAGGAGGACGCCATGGGCGCGGCCGCGGCGCAGATCGCCTCCGCGCTCGGTGCGGTAGACATCGTGTCCAACAACGCCGCCATCGTGCGGGTCGGACCGGTGCTCGACATGGACATGGCGGAATGGCGCCGCGTCTTCCGCATCAACACCGAGGGCGCCGTGAACGTTGCCCGCGCCGTGTTGCCGGCGATGATCGAGCGACGCCGCGGCCGCATCATCAACACCGCGTCCTGGTTCGGGAAGATCGGCAAGCCGCAATATGCCGCCTATTCCGCCTCCAAGGCGGCGGTGATCGCGCTCACGCAGTCGCTCGCGGCCGAGGTGGCGGCGCTCGGCATCACGGTCAACGCGGTGTGCCCCGGCACCATCGTCGGCACCCGGATGCGCGAGGAGGCCGACGCGCGTTCGGTGGAGCAGGGCCTGCCGACGGCCAGGCAGCGCGAGGCGCTGATCCCGGTCGGGCGGGTCGGCGTGCCGGACGATATTGCGCGGGTGGTGGCGTTCCTCGCCTCGGACGAGTCGTCCTACATGACCGGGCAGGCGATCAACGTCACCGGCGGATTGTGGATGAATTGAACGGTTTCCCTTGAAGCTGCCGGCGCGCCCAGCCCGTGCGCCGCCTGCTTCAGGCCGCCGCCCCGGTCGCGCGGCGTCCGGGCGGCGGTATTTTCGGGCGGCGGATCGATCTTAGGGGAAGCCTCAAGCCACCAGCGGGCGCCGCTCCTGAGCCTGCCGCAGCGCATCGCGCACATGGCCCGCCGCCGCGCGCAACACGTCGAGCCCGGCGCCCGGCTTCACGCCCTCCACCGCCAGATGGCGGCGCCAGGCCCGCGCGCCCGGCTGGCCCCCGAACAGGCCCAGCATGTGCCGGGTGATGTCGTGCAGCCGCGCGCCGGCGACGAGATGGGCCGCGACATAGGGCTCGAACGCCTCCACCACGGCGAAGGCGTCGGCATGGGGCGCGGGCGTGCCGAACAGCGACGGGTCCACGCCGAGCAGCAGGTCCGGATTCTGGTAGGCGGCGCGGCCCAGCATGATGCCATCCACATGGTCGAGATGGGCAAGGCCCGCTTCCAGCGAGCCGATGCCGCCATTGATCGCGACCGGCACCCCGCCGAGCCGTCGCTTCAGCCGGTAGACGCGGTCGTAGTCGAGGGGCGGGATATCGCGGTTTTCCTTCGGCGACAGGCCCTGCAGCCACGCCTTGCGGGCGTGGACGATGAGCGCGTCGCTGCCGGCCGCCAGCACGTGGTCGGCGAATTCGTCGAGCGCCGGTTCGGGATCCTGCTCGTCGACGCCGATGCGGCACTTCACCGTCACCGGCACCCGCACGACCGCCTTGATCGCGGCCACGCAATCGGCGACGAGGGCCGGACTGCGCATCAGGCAGGCGCCGAAATTGCCGCCCTGGACCCGGTCGGACGGGCAGCCGACATTGAGGTTGATTTCGTCATAGCCCCATTCCGCGCCGATCGCCGCCGCCTTGGCCAGCGCCTCCGGGTCCGATCCGCCGAGCTGCAGCGCCACGGGGTGTTCCACGGGCGAGAAGCCGAGCAGCCGCTCCCGATCCCCGAAGATCACCGCATTGGCGGTGACCATTTCGGTATAGAGCAGCGCATGTCGGGTGAGGGTGCGGTGGAAGGCGCGGCAGTGTCGATCACTCCAGTCCATCATCGGCGCCACGGAGAAGCGCAGCGCCGCCAGTGCGGCGGGGCGGGGTTCTGCGGGGGGCGATGGCATGGACGTCGCGTCCGTCATGGATATTCCGTGGGTCGGTCAAAGCGTATGCCAGCGTCGGCCGGACGCCGGACGGCAGCGGGGCATGCGGGAATGGCCTCACCTAGCACGAAAGCCGGTGATTGGACAGGCAGCCGGACGATCCGGCTGTGGCGCGCTCGGCGCGAATCCGGGATACAGGCGGTATGGAGCCCTATCAGATCGTTCGCCGCGATTTCATCCGCAACGGCACCGAATGGCGCCTCGCGCCCGAGACGCTGCCGGAAGCGACGCGGAGCTGGAGCAGTTTCTGCTTCTTCGCGCCCGATGAGATCGGCACCTCCCTGCGCAAGCGGGTCGATGCCGTGCGTACCTCGTTCCTCATCGACATCCTGCCGGCGGACGGGGGCAACTGGGTGCTCGGCGGCTATAATGACCTCGATCGAATCCTCGTCGCCTGGGGGCACGAGGTGGCTCGGGGATAAGAAGTGTCGCGCTGATCAGGAACGCCGCAGACGGTGGTTCACGCGCCGCGCCAGCCGATCTCCCAGTGACTGCACCGCCTGAACCAGGACGATCAGCACCACGACGACCAGCAGCATCACCTCCGGCATGAAGCGCTGGTAGCCATAGCGGATGCCGAGGTCGCCGAGCCCGCCGCCGCCCACCGCGCCGACCATCGCCGAGTTGGACAGCAGGGTGACGATGCCGAGCGTGATGCCGAGCAGCAGTCCGGGCAAGGCTTCCGGGATCAGCACCTTGCGCACGATCTGAAGCGGCGTCGCGCCCATGGCCAGCGAGGCCTCGACCAGCCCGTGATCGACCTCGCGGATCGCCGCCTCGACGATCCGCGCCATGAAGGGCGTCGCGGCGATCGAGAGCGGCACGATGGCCGCCGTCGTTCCGATCGAGGTGCCGGCGACCAGCCGGGTGAAGGGGATGATGGCGACGACGAGGATGATGAAGGGCGTCGAGCGGGTGGCGTTCACGATGAGGCCGAGCGCGCGGTTCACCGTCACCGCCTCGAACAGCTCGCCCTTGCCGGAGGTGGCCAGGAAAATGCCGAGCGGCAGGCCGAGCACGGTGCCCACGAGGGTCGCGGCGGCGACCATGTAGAGCGTTTCGAGCGTCGCATCGAGCACGAGGCCGAGAAGTTCAGGCGACATGGCCGATCACCTCCGTCCGGATGTCCCATTCCCCGAGCACCGAGGTGACAGCGCCGCTTGCCCAGTTCGCGGTCGGCACGCCGAGATAGAGAAGCGCGAAGGGCTCACCGCCGACGCTGTCGACCTGTCCGCCGAGCAGCGCGACGTCGATGTCGAGCCGTCGGGCCAGCGCGCTGATCACCGGCGCGCCGGCCGCCGCGCCGCTCAAGGTGAGGCGCAGCACGGTCTGGCGCGCGCCTTCCGGCGATGGCGTGAGACGGGCGGCGATGGCGGGGGGCGGTTCACGACCCGGCAGGCTGCCGATGAAGCTGCGGGCGGTCGCGGTGCGCGGACGGGCGAAGACATCCCGCACGGTGCCTTCCTCGATGATGGCGCCGTCTTCGATGACCCCGACGCGGTGGCAGACCTCGCGGATCACCGCCATCTCATGGGTGATGAGCATGATGGTGACGCCCAGATCGCGGTTGACCTGTGCCAGCAGCGCGAGGATGGATCGGGTGGTCTCGGGATCGAGCGCGCTGGTCGCCTCGTCGGAGAGGAGCACCTTGGGATCGGTCGCAAGCGCGCGGGCGATGCCGACACGCTGCTTCTGCCCGCCGGACAGCTCGACCGGATAGCGCTCCGCCTTGTCGGCGAGGCCGACGAGATCGAGCAGGCCCATCACCTTCGCACGCACGGCCTGGCGGGACAGGCCGGCGAGTTCGAGGGGCAGCGCCACATTGGCAAAGGCGGTGCGCGAGGAGAGCAGGTTGAAGTGCTGGAAGATCATGCCGATCTTCCGCCGCTCCGCGCGCAGCGCCGCTTCGTCGAGCCCGCTGATGACGACGCCGTCGACCCGAACCACGCCGCTGCTCGGGCGCTCAAGGCCGTTCACCGTGCGGATGAGGGTCGATTTTCCGGCACCGGAAGGCCCGATGATGCCGTAGATCTCCCCGCGGGGAATCGCGAGCGACACGTCCTTCAGCGCCGTCACAGCCGCCTCGCTGCCGCGCGGGGCGAAGTGCTTCGATACGGCGTCGAGCCGGATCATCGCGTCGCGCGCGGCGGGTGTCCGCGTCGGATCATCGCCATAGCCGGACGCGACGATAGGTTTCGGGGGCGTGTCCGGCGCCGCGTGGAGCGGCGAAGCTGCGGCGCCGGGCGCGGCAAGGGCATGCTGAAGCATCATGTCTCCGAAGGCCGTTCAGGCGGCGTTGGCAAGCCTTTGGTCAGTCGGCTGCCGACCGCGTTGGCCGTCCACGACGGGATCGGCGGCGCCGGTCGCCCGCGGGGCGCGGCGGCCCAGACGCTCGCGGGCCCGCTCCAGCGTGACGCGCACGGCCGGCACCGAAAGCCCGTCGCGGCGCAGGATCAGCCCGACCAGCGGGTCCGACAGGATGTCGTCGAGGGTGGGTTCATAGGCAGGAGAGGACGCGAAGGCGCCCGAAGCGAAATCGACACCGGTCATTTGAAAACGTCCCGAATTGCGGAGGAGCCTTCAAGGCATGTCCGCCATTGCAATGAAGCAGGGGAAAGCGGCTCAGGGCCGTTTGGGACGTCGACAACAGCACATGGTCATGGCTCGGCTCCTCAAGCTCGTTGCCCGACCACGAAGTCGCTCCGTGGCGCTTTAGCGTTGATGACGCGGTGCAAGCTGCCGGGTGTCAAATCCCGCGACCGGGGCGGCACGAGGGCCGATCCGATGCAGGGGTAGATAGCACGCGTCGGCGAAATGTCAACCAAAGGAATAGACTAATCGGCGGTCCGCCTTATTGTTGGGCAGTTCGCCCAGCAATTATGCATGGCTAGTATTCCATTGAGACACTAGACTATCGCAGCGCGACCCCGTCTCCTTGAGTGACCGGCGCGCCGCGCCTATCCCCTCAGGAGACTTCGATGCCCGTGCTTTCGCCCGCCTTGTCCCGTCGCTGGCTTGGCCTCACCCTTGGCGCCGCGCTGGTCGCCGCCGTCGGCCTGCCCGTTTTCTCCTCGGCCGTGCGCGCAGCGGATTCGGTCAAGCTCGGCATCATCGGCGGTGACGAGGAGGAGATCGCCGAGGTTGCCCGGAAAGTTGCCGCGAAGGACGGCCTCGACATCCAGATCGTGACATTCTCGGACTACACCCTGCCGAACGAGGCGCTCTCGCGTGGCGATCTCGACGCCAACGCCTTCCAGCACAAGCCCTATCTCGATGCGCAGATCGCGGCGCGGGGCTACAAGATCGTGCCGGCCGGCTCCACCATCGTCGAGCCGATCGGCTTCTATTCGCTGAAGCTGAAGGATTTCAAGGACATCCCGCAGGGTGCGCAGATCGGCATTCCGAACGATCCCTCCAATGGCGGGCGCGCGCTGAACCTGCTGGCCGCCAATGGGCTCATCACACTTGCGCCCGGCAAGGGACTGCAGCCGACCGTGCTCGACGTGGCGAGCAACCCGAAGAAGGTGAAGCTGGTCGAGCTCGACGCCGCCCTCATTCCCAACCAGCTCCCGGATCTCGACGGTGCGGTGATCAACACCAACTACGCGCTCGGCGCCAAGCTCGATCCGCGCAAGGACGCGCTGGTTCAGGAAAGCCGGACCGACAATCCCTACGGCAATTTCATTGCGGTGCGGGCCGGCGATGAGAACAAGCCGGCCGTCCGCAAGCTGGTGGCCGCCTATCAGTCGAACGAGGTGAAGGCGTTCCTGCAGACCCGCTTCAAGGGCGCCATCCTCCCCGCCTGGTGAGAACCGCCTCAGCGCGGGCAGGACCAGATAAGGAAAACCGCCCGGCCATCGCATATGGCCGGGCGGTTTTGTCTGTGTTGCGGCGCGTGGTGGGGGCGCTACTGGCCGTCGATGGAGGCCACGGCCTCGCCGGTCGCCGCCGGCGGCACATAGGGGTCGGCAAGTGCGGCATCGGGCTGGCTGACCGGGATCTGGCCGGAGGTCATGGCCGCGAGCTTCTGCGGTCCGGACTTGCGAAGAATCTCGCGGAAGCTGGCATTCATGCCGCCATCCACATAGCCCGGCGCGCTCGGCGGCTCGATCTGCGCCAGAGTCGCGATCGCGGCCTCGTCATTGGCCTGCTTGGCGGCGATCGCCTGCTGCACGGCCACATCCGGCATCACCGCCGGGCAGGGGCCGAGCGGGTCGCTCGGCGGGCCGGGATCGGCTCCGGCCGGGGTGAAGCGATAGCGGCTCTGGCAGGCGGCGACTTGCGGAGGCTGGCGGGTGACCGAAAACAGATCCGTGCCTTCCTTCAGATTGCGCCAGAACGGCATGTTCGGATCGTTGCGGTAGAGCGCGAGATTGCGCGCCGTCATGCGGAAGGGCAGGGCCTCCACCTGGAAGCCCGGCTGCCCGGCGGCGAGCGCCTCGCGCGCGACCGGGTAGATCTCGCCGATGCCGTCATTGGTCATCGCGTAGCACCCCGCAGAGGTGCAGGCGCCATGGACCATCAGCGCGCCGCCCTCATAGCCGAGCGCCTGTTCGAGCGGGTTGGGATAGCCGAGATTGAACGAGAGGTAATATTGCGAGCGCGGGTTCATCTGCGCGCGGGTCACGGTGTAGAAGCCTTCCGGCGCCTGGCGGTCGCCCTCGCGCATCTTCGGCCCGAGCTTGCCGGACCAGCGGCAGAGCGGATAGGTCTTGAGCAGGGCGTAGCGGCCGGTGCGGTCGCGCTTCCACAGCTCCAGCTCGCTTTCCTTCTTGTAGATCCGCACCATGATCGGATCCGCGGGTGTCATGCCCTTCGCCGACATCTGCTGCATGAGCTTGGGCGGGATCGGTACCTCGCCGCGATCGTCGCCATCGAAGCGGGAGCAGCCGGCGACCGTCACCGCGAGAGCCAGCAGGAGCAGCGTGCGCAGGCGGGTGGAGGTCGGGCGGGAGGAGCGGGTGAGGGCGGACAGCATGGCATTCGTTCCCGAAAAGGCGGACGCCGGGCCGGGCCGGCGGCGGCCGATCGGTCCCTTTTCATCCTGGCCTGCATTCCTGAAAAAAGTGGATGCAGTGCGGCGAGGAGCGCATCGCTGTCGGTGAAACGGAAGAATCGCGCACACCGGCCGGACGCGCGAAGGGCACCGTGGGCGGCGGCGGGAAGATCCGGTCGACCTTAGGACGCGCGATCATCCATCCTGTCTAGCGGCGAAGGGTAGACGCCACGTTAACGCCGCCTGCACACGCAGAGATGTGATCGCGTACGGTCAGGCCGAACGCAACGTCCGCGAGCCGCGCGGGAAAGGGCCCGATGACCATTCCGGTAGGGCGGGATCCGCGTTTGCCATCCACGCGGAGCGGCCCGTGGTACACTCAGAAATTGCGCCGCCGCTTGCGTTTCGGCGCATTCGATCTTGGTGTTATAATACCGTGAATGAGGGTGGCAAGCCAATACGGAGCCCAGAGGGGCGCCGTTCTGTACGGATTGTCATTGGGCAGGAAGCCGCCCCTGGTCTTTGATTCCTGCACTTCGCGGCGTACCTGCGCCACACGATCACCCCTTGATGCCATTTTTCTCCCCTCGCCAGATGTCGATCCGTGGAAGGACCCACAGCTGGTATTCCGGTCCTGTACCGCGCCCCGCCCGATGGTTGCTTGTGCGCTGCTCGGTATGTGAGACGGGGCGACCAAGACTCAGTGCGTTCTGCAACTCTGCGGGGAACTTTAGCTGAATGACGCAGGGGTATGCATCGGCGAAATGGTGGATATCCGATCGGAGGTATTCCAGGTTGCCAGGCTCGTTGCCGAGCGACCGCGCAAGCGTCTCTGCCCGATCGGGTCATGAGGCCACTTTCCGGTGGTCCGGGGAGGCCCTACAGCAGGAAGCATGTCCGAATCCCTGATTCCCCATGCTGAGCTTTTCTGGCTTGCCGGCTCCCTGCTGCTGGCGGGCGCCGCGACCGGAATCCTTGCCGGCCTGTTCGGCATCGGCGGCGGCGCGATCATCGTGCCGGTGCTGTTCGAGGTCTTCACGGTTGCCGGGGTCGATCCGGCCCTGCGCATGCACCTTGCGGTCGGAACCTCCCTCGCCATCATCATTCCGACGGCGCTCGGCTCCTACAGGGCTCACCGGGCGCGCAGCGCGGTGCGCTCCGATGCGCTGCGTCGCTGGGCGGTCCCGGTGGTGCTCGGCGTGCTCGCCGGCACCGCACTCGCCTCGGTCTCCCCGGATCGGGTGCTGAAGGTCGCCTTCGTCGCCTTTGCCGGGCTGATGTCGATGCGGCTGCTGTTCGGCCGCGAGAGTTGGGTGCTGGGCGATGAATTGCCGGGCCGGGGGCTGATGAGCGCCTATGGTTTCGGGGTCGGCCTGACCTCTCCGCTCATCGGCATCAGTGGCGGCGGCATCGCGAGCGTGATCCTGACGCTCTACCGCGTGCCGATCCACCAGGCGATCGCGACCTCCGCCGGGCTCGGCGTCCTGATCGCCATTCCCGGCGCCATCGGCTATGTGATCGGCGGGCTGTCGCATCTGGCGGAGCTGCCGCCGCTCTCGCTGGGCTATGTCTCGATTCCCGGCGCTCTTCTGGTCGGCGGCGTCGCGACCCTCACCGCGCCGCTCGGCGCGCGTCTGGCCCACGCCTTTACGCGGCGCCAGCTCGAAATCGGCTTCGGAATCTACCTCTTCGTCATCGGCGCCCGCTTCGCCTGGCAATTGCTCGCCTGAAGGAAAACAGGCGATTATCCGCCATCCGTCTTGCCGCGCAGCACCAGTTTCTCGCCGCGGATCTCGAAACTCTCCAGCCGCGACAGGAAGCTCATGCCGAGCAGGCTGTGCTTGAGCATGCCTTCACTCGCGACCAGCGCCGGCACGCGCCGCTCCTGGATCGAGCCACCGATCGAGATGCTGTCGAGCACCACGGACGCCGCCTTGCCACGGCCATTGGCGGTGTCGATGGGAATGTCGTAGCGCAGGAAATCAACCGGCAGGCCGACCGTGCGCGCATCGTCCGGGGTCAGCACGACGCTGGAGGCACCGGTATCGACCAGCATTGGAATGCGCGCATCGTTGACCTCGACACGGATGTTGAAGTCGCCGTCGCGCGCCCGCGCCACCTCGACGGCCGGGCCGCTCGCTCCCGCCAGCGGCACCGCATAGCCCGGCGCGATCTCCGCCAGCACGCGATAAGCAGCGGCATGCAGCTCGTAGCGGAACGAATAGCTGACAGCGATCGTACCGGCGATGACAACCCACAGCAGCAGCGCCTTGAGCGCCTCGGCAAGGCGTCCGGTGAAGGCCGCAACCGTCGCCGCACCGGCCACGAGGGCGAGCGCGCCATAGGCAACCAGATGGGCGATATCCCCGGGCGCAACACCCGCGATCTCGCCGCGCTGGACGGCTACCGCCATCAGCGCGACACCGCTCGCCAGAGCCAGCACCACCACCCACATGAAGCGCTCGCCGGTCATCGCGGAGCGCTCCGGTTGCATGCTGGCCGTGGCCTTGCGAGCAGGGCGAGCCGCGCGGGCAGGCTTCGCATGATCGCCAGCCGCATCGACTCCTCGTAACCGGCCCATGCGCCGATCTCCTCGATGGTACGTCCGCAACCGAGGCACAGCCGGCCCGATGGATCCAGCGTGCAGATACGGATGCAGGGGGTGGACACGGTCATGATCGGACGGACGGGTTGAAACGGCTCAGGACGGTTGCGCGAACATAAGCAGGCCCAACAGGAAGGCAATCTCGGCGAGCTGGGTCGCGGCGCCGGCCACGTCGCCGGTCTGGCCGCCGAGCAGGACGCGCGCGAGCCGGGCGATTCCGGCCGTAGCCACCGAGGCGAACGCCAGCGCCAGCGCCAGCGCGATCGGACCGAATCCCGGAAGCACCAGAGCGGCGGCGAGGAACAGCGACACCCTGGCAGCCCTGAACAAGGCACCGCGCGGCACGACACCGGCGGCACGGGCGATTCCGTCGGCACGGGCAGGCGGCAGGGCGTGGAGGATGAACAGGCCGGCAACGCGGGAGGCGCCGGCCGCGGCGATCAGTCCCGCTGCCGCCAAGGCCGGCGCCCGCTCCACCAGCGCATCCAGCGCGCCGACCCGCAGCAGCACCGACACGACAAGTGCCAGCACGCCGAAGCTGCCGACGCGGCTGTCCTTCATGATGGACAGCCGGCGCTCGGGGTTCATGCCCCCCATGCCGTCGGCGAGATCGGCAAGCCCGTCCTCATGGAACGCGCCGGTGATCGCGATCATCGTTGCAAATGCAAGCGTTGACGCAAGAAACGGGGTGAGGCCGAGCAGCAGGCCGAGGCCCAGCATCGCCGCGCCGGCCGCGCCCACCAGCGCGCCCGCGACCGGCAAGGCGGGGGCGAGGGTCGCGATGTCCGGGGCGGCATGTTCGGTGCCGGCGGTTTCGAAGGGCAGGCGGGGAATCGGCAGGCGGGTGAGAAAGCGCAACGCACCCGGCAGCGCGCGGATGAGTTCCCACGGGAAGGCGGCGGCGCTCGGGCGCGGCTGGTTGTCGTTCATGCCGTTCATCGCGCGATCACCAGCCGGTCGCGCGTCAGCGCCTGTTCCCACCCGCAGCGCTCCAGTTCGGGCCTTGTGGCGTGGGCCCGGGAGTAGCCGATGCACAGATAGGCGGCGAGCCGCCAATGGTCGGGGATGTCAAGAATTTCAGATACTTCCAGTGGGTCGAGGATCGACACCCAGCCGACGCCCACGCCGCGCGCCGTGGCGGCGAGCCACAAGGTGTGGACGGCGAGGATGGTGGAATGGAACAGCGTTTCCGGCATGGTGGCGCGCCCCAGCCCGCCGCCGGTCCCGCATCCCGTATCGGTGAAGACCGCCAGATGGCCCGGCGCCTCGTTGAGCCCGCTCAGCTTGAGGCGGGCGTAGAGGCCGGCACGACTGTCCGGCTGGTCGGCCAAGGCCTTGGCATTGCAGGCGGAAAAGTTCGCCGACACCAACCTCCGGCGCCCCTCGTCGTCCACCTTTACGAAGCGCCAGGGCTGGCTATAGCCGACGCTCGGGGCGAGGCACGCGGTGGCGATGAGGTCGTCGAGCAGGCCGGTGGGCAGCGGCGTCGTCTCGAAATGCCGCTCGTCGCGACGCCAGCGGAACAGGCGGTCCAGCTCCTGCGCGAAGGCAGGCGGGAAGGGGCGATAGGCTTCGGCCGCGCCCGACGGGGGTGCGCATCCGGGTGAGCGGGCGGGTGCGGCCATGGGTAGTGAGACCAGTCGGGTGGGTGATGAGACCGAAATGGCGGTGTCGGCGCCACCACGCTTGCGCGTCGCCGGTGCGAGGTCTACCCCGACCGGCGATCCGAAGCGACAGAGGGAAACACCCATATCATGGCGCGCGCCGCAACCGGCCTTCCCTTCGACGATATCCGCAACCTGATCGCCGCCATGCCCGGGGCCGACGAGGCCGCCCGGCAGGCCGCGCTGGACCGCGAGGGGCAGCTCGTGAAGCCGCCCGGCGCGCTCGGCCGGCTGGAGGAGATCGCGGTGATGATCGCCGGCTGGCAGGGCAAGGCGATTCCTGCGGTGAACCGGCCGACGGTTGCGGTGTTCGCCGCCACCCATGGCGTCGCCGCGCGCGGGGTCTCGCCCTATCCGCCGGAGGTGACGAAGCAGATGGTCGAGACGTTCTCGGCCGGCAAGGCGGCGGTGAACCAGATCTGCGGCGTGTTCGGAGCCGGCCTCCGGGTGTTCGACCTCGCGCTCGATCATCCCACGCCCGACATCGTGGAGGCGGATGCGTTCGGCGAGGCGGAATGCGCGGCCACCATGGCCTTCGGCATGGAGGCGCTGGCCGGCGAGCCGGACCTGTTGTGTCTGGGCGAAATGGGAATCGGCAACACCACCGTCGCCGCGGCGGTGTTCCATGCGCTCTATGGCGGGCAGGCACGCGACTGGGTCGGTCCCGGCACAGGCTCGGTCGGCGAGACGCTGGCCCGCAAGATCGCGGCGGTTGAGGCCGCGGTGAAGCGCGCCGGCGCGCCGCTGGCCGATCCGCTGGAGGTGCTGCGCCGGCTGGGCGGGCGGGAGGTCGCGGCCATGGCGGGCGCCATTCTCGCCGCGCGGATGCAGCGGGTGCCGGTGGTGCTGGACGGTTATGTGGTCTGCGCTGCCGCCGCGATCCTGCACGCGCTCGAGCCCGCCGCGCTGGACCATTGCCTCGCCGGGCACTGCTCGGCCGAGCCCGCCCATCGCGAGGTGCTGCGCCGGCTGGGGCTGGAGCCGATCCTCGATCTCGGCATGCGGCTCGGTGAGGGGTCCGGAGCGGCGCTGTCGATCGGCGTCATCAAGGCGGCGCTCGCCTGCCATGCCGGCATGGCGACCTTTGCCGAGGCCGGGGTCGCCGACGCCTGAGGGGCGGTAAGCGGGCTGCATTGGGCGATCAGCGGACGGCGGCGCGGGACGGCGTCGGCCCCGCGGCGTGGCCGAGCGCGCTCTCGCTGCCGGCCTGCGCCGGTTCGGCCGGCTCCGTCTCCGGCGCATCGGCCCCGTCGGCATCCGGTTCCGCGAGCACGCGCAGGGCCGGGAAGGTGACGATGAACTCGGTGCCTTCCTCCGGCCGGCCGCGCAGATGCAGCGCGCCGCCATGCAGCTCGGCCAGGCCCTTTACGATGGCGAGGCCCAGCCCGGCACCCTCGTCGGCGTTGCGGGTGGCGGCCTCCGCCCGGCCGAAGGTGGCGAGAAGCACCGCGCGCTGTTCCGGCGAGATGCCGGGCCCGCTGTCGCGCACCGAGAGATATTGCCCGCCGGAGGCGGTCCAGCCGACCTTCACCCACACTTCGCCGCGCAGCGGGGCGAACTTCACCGCGTTCGAGATGAGGTTGAGGCAGATGCGGCGCAGCGCTCGCTCGTCGGCGCGCAGCTTCGGCAGCTTTGGCTCATACAGCTCATGGATGCGGATGCCGCGGGTGCGGGCGCGGATCTTCAGCAGCTCACGGCAGTCTTCCACCATGTCCGCCAGCGCCACCGGCTCGTCATTGAGCTCGTAGCGGCCGGATTCGATGCGGGAGATGTCGAGGATCTCGTCGATGAGATTGAGCAGGTGCTTGCCGGAGGCGTGGATGTCGCCGGCATATTCCTTGTAGGTCGGCACCGCATGGCGGCCGAGCAATTCGCTCTTCATGACCTCGGAGAAGCCGAGAATGGCGTTGAGCGGGGTGCGCAGCTCGTGGCTCATCTGGGCGAGGAAGCGCGACTTGGCGACGCTCGCCGCTTCGGCCTGCCGGGCAGCGGCATCGGAGCTGGCCTTGGCCGCTTCCAGTTCCGCGATCAGCCCGTCGGTGGCGGCGCGGGCTTCCAGCGCGCCGAGCATGAAGCGGTTGGCGTGGCGCGACAGCGCAGGCGCGGCGAGCCCGGCCAGCGCCAGCAGGCCGCCGACCGCCAATCCTTCCAGACCCGGCCGGAGCGTGGCCATCAGCGCGGCGGCGACGAAGGCGGGCAAGGCCGCGATGATGGCGGAGATACGGGCTCCCGCCCCGAGACGAGCCGCGCCGGTGAGATAGGCCAGTGCCGCGGCGAGGCCATAGACGTCGGCTCCTTGCGTCCCTGCGACGCCTCCGCCGGAAAGGAGCAGCCGCGCCACGAGGCCCGACGCCGCCAGCGCCGAAAGCGTGTCGAGGGCGGTGAAGACCTGTGCCCGGCGCTGCGCCCGCCCAAGATCCGGCACCGCGCGCACATGGCGGGCGAGCGCGGTGGAAAGCTGCTGCAGGCCGGTGAGGGCGAGGGTGAAGAGCCCGGCTTCGAGCGGCGGCAGGAAAACGAGGCTGCCGGCGCCGGCCGCCAGCATGCCGAGCGCGCTCCACGGCGCCGCAGCAAGGCGCAGGTCGGCCGTGAGTCGCAGGAGCATGTCGGGGGCCGAGGAGGCCTTCGCGGCAGGGGCCATCGCGGACGGGGCTCGTGCGGGGGCGTCGCCGGTGGAAGCGGTGTCGGGGGGAGTAGCGTGTGCGAACACGGCGTGGGTGGAGGGGGCTTTGGTGGACGTGGCTTGGGTGGACGGGGCTTGGACGGAAGCGGTGTGAGCGAAGCGGGCGTGCCCGGACGTCACCTGTTCGGTCCCATCCTGTTCGGTCCGGGTCTGTTCGTTCGTGGCGCGTTCAGCCGATTCCTGCCCTGACGGGGGATACGCGGAGCGGGGCGCGGCCTGCGGCGGCGCCGCCTTTGGCCCGCCTGCCGCGGTGGCGTAGGACTGCGCGGGGGCGCCGGCATGTCCCTGCGAATCGCGATCGGCTGCCGCCGTCGTGCCCATCGTCCTGCCGGTCCCAGCCATGAAGAGAAGGTGGAGGTGTGAGCTTCACCATCCCGTCGCGAGACTTAATGGAGTGCGTAGAACTATGGTTAATCGACGGTGCGGATGAGGCGCGGAGAGCAGGTGAGGGGCAGGGTGTGGCGGCGGAGCACCACCGCCCCGGTGCTGGTCGCGCTTGTGATGACGGGCCTCGCGCTGGTTGCCGAGCGCGTGCTGCCGGAGCGCTTCCTGCCCGGCCGCAGGATGCTGCCGGGCCGGGAGCTGCGCCTTGCCGACGGCGACAGCTTCACCCTCGCCGGCACGCGCATCCGCCTCGCCGACATCGACGCGGTGGAGCTGCATCAATTCTGTGGACAGGACGGCGCGTCGTGGCCCTGCGGGCGCAGGGCACGCGAGGCGCTGGCGGCGATCATCGGCGACGCGGCGGTTGCGTGCCGCGCGCTCGACGAGGACCGCTATGGCCGCACGGTGGCGCGGTGCCGCGCCGTGGGGCAGGACGGGCAAGAGTGGGACATTGGCGGACGCATGGTGAGCGAGGGGTTCGCAGTGGCGGTCGGGCTGCACTATGCGCCGGAGGAGCTTCCCGCCCGCGTGGCGCGGCGCGGCATCTGGGCCGGTCCGTTCGAGCAGCCGGCCGACTGGCGCGCGGCCCATCCGCGCCCGGTCGAGGCTGATTGAGCGGCGGGGGCCTCGGGGGCCTCGCGGACGGCGTGCCGAGTGAGGTAGGCGGGTGCGGGCGGTCTTCAATGCCGTTCTCGTACAGGTGACATGCCTGCATGGTGCGGCACGCCCGGCATTTGAGGGTGACATGCGCGCTCGGGGAGTGACACGCGCGCCCGGAAGCGCCATCTGGTCCTCATGTCCGCTTCCCTGCCTGCCATGGCGGCCGCGCCGGCCGTTTCCGTGCCCGAAGACCCGGCCGACCCTCTCGCCGCGCTGCTCGCCCGCATCCGGGCCTGCCGCGTCTGCGTCGAGCAGCCGCGCCGGGCGCCGCTGCCGCATGAGCCGCGTCCGGTGCTGCGGGTCGGCAGCGGAACGGGGGGCGGGGCGCGCATCCTGCTGGCGAGCCAGGCGCCGGGCACGAAGGTGCATCTCTCCGGTCTGCCCTTCACCGACGCCTCGGGCGACCGGCTGCGGGCGTGGCTCGGCGTCGATGCGCCGACCTTCTATGACGCCACGCGCATCGCCATCGCGCCGATGGGGTTCTGCTTTCCGGGGCAGGACGCCAAGGGCGGCGACCTGCCGCCGCGACCGGAATGCGCCGCGACGTGGCACGACCAGCTCTTCGCCGCTCTGCCGGCCTTCGACCTCGTTCTGGTGATCGGTGCTGCGGCGCAGAACTATCATCTGCGCCGGCTGGGGCTGGAGCGCTTTCTGAGGCTCAACCTCACCGAGCGGATGCTGCGCTGGCGCGAGATCTTCGACGCACGGCAGGGCCCGCGCCTGCTGCCGCTGCCGCATCCGTCCTGGCGCAACACCGGCTGGCTGAAGCGGCATCCCTGGTTCGAGAGCGAGTTGTTGCCGGTGCTGCGGGCCGAGGTGGCGGCGGCGCTGCGCTGAAGCGCGCAGGAGGGCGCGAGGAGCGTCGCGGGTGCAACGGGCTTTGTGACGCCGGATGACAGCATGCATACCGTCATCCCCGGGCGTGGCCAGGGGATCCATGCCTTGCCGGAGCCGGGCTCCCGGTCGAGGCATGGATGGCCGGGCCGGCCGTCATGGGAACCGCGGCGGCGTGAGGTGGCGCCGCCGCCGCTTCGTTCCAGCCCCGTACGTCAGCCGCGCGGGCGGGTGCGGATCTGGAAGCTGTCGAAGGTGTATTCCGCCACCTGCCACCACAGATATTCCTCGTTGCGGAACGCCTGCATGGTTTCGATCGCCTTCTTGAAGTCGGCATTCTTGGCGGAGATCTCGCCCCAGAGCTCGTTGGTGGCCTTGAGGCAGGCTTCCATCACTTCCGGCGGGTAGGGGCGAAGTTGCGTGCCGTTGGCCACCAGCCGCTTGATGGCGGGCGGGTTCTGCACGTCGTAGCGCGCCTGCATGATGGTGTTGGCGTAGGTCGAGCCGGCGATCAGCGCCTGCTGGTAGGTCTTCGGCAGCTCGTTGAACTTCTCGAGATTGGCGAAGGCATGAATGGTCGGTCCGCCCTCCCACCAGCCGGGATAGTAGTAATACTTCGCCACCTTGTAGAAGCCGAGCTTCTCGTCGTCATAGGGGCCGACCCATTCGGCGCCGTCGATGGTGCCTTTTTCCAGCGCCGGATAGATGTCGCCGCCCGCGATCTGCTGGGGCACCGCGCCGAGCTTCTGCAGCACCTGCCCGGCGATGCCGCCGATGCGCATCTTGAGCCCGTTCAGGTCGGCGACGGTCTTGATCTCCTTGGAGAACCAGCCGCCCATCTGGGTGCCGGTATTGCCGCAGGGCAGGCCGTAGACGTTGTATTTCTTGAAGAATTCGTTGAACAGCTCGTTGCCGCCGTTCTGGTAGAGCCACGCATTCTGCATGCGCGCATTGAGGCCGAACGGCACCGAGGCGGCGATGGCGAAGGTGGGATCCTTGCCGACGAAGTAATAGGAGACGGTGTGGCACATCTCCACGGTGTTGTTCTGCACCGCGTCCATGACCTGAAGGCCCGGCACGATCTCGCCGGCCGCGAAGACCTGGATCTGGAATTTGCCGTCGGTCAGTTCCGAGACCATCTTCGACATCACCTCGGCACCGCCATAGATGGTGTCGAGCGATTTCGGGAAGCTGGAGGCGAGGCGCCATTTCACCTCGGGTGCGGACTGGGCGATGGCGGGCGCGGCGACAAGGCTGGCGGCTGCCGCCGCGCCGGTGCCGGCGGCGGCGAGGAACTGACGGCGCTTCATCTGGGGCTCTCTCCTGGAGGTTTCCTCAACCCGGCGCGGTCGGCAATGCCTTTTGGGGCCCTCGCCGCCGCGCTCTTCGCAGCCTGATGGCTGCTCTTGAGGAAAGTCGTACGACAGCCCCTTCCCTTGCGCAACGGGTAGCAAACTGCGTCCTTCGGCGGAGAGCAGCCGGGAACCTGCCGCCTCCCGTGCCTCAGTTCTCGACCACGATGCGCGGCGCCGGGCGGGCGCTGGCGTGGCGGCCGGCGAGGGCCGCGCGCACCGCGGCGGCGATGGCGCGATAGGCCTGCGCCTCCGGGCTGTCCGGCTGGGTGGCGACGATGGGGCGGCCGCCATCCGAGGTCTCGCGGATCGCCATCTGCAGCGGCACCTCGCCGAGGAACGGCACGCCGAGCCGCTGCGCCTCGTGGCGAGCACCGCCATGGCCGAAGATGTCGGACCGCCCGCCGCAATGCGGGCAGACGAAATAGCTCATGTTCTCGACCACGCCGAGCACCGGGACGTTCACCTTCTCGAACATCGCGATGCCACGCCGGGCGTCGATCAGGGCAAGGTCCTGCGGGGTCGAGACGATCACCGCGCCGGCCAGTGGGACCTGCTGGGCCATGGTGAGCTGGGCGTCGCCGGTGCCGGGCGGCATGTCCACCACCAGCACGTCGAGCGGCGCCCAGTCGACCTCCTTCAGAAGCTGGCTGATGGCCGACATCACCATCGGCCCGCGCCAGATCATCGCCGTCTCCTCCTCCACCAGGAAGCCGATCGACATGACCTTGAGGCCCCAGGACTGCAAGGGCTGCAGCATCTTGCCGGCGACCTCCGGCTTGCCCTTCAGCCCCATCAGGCGGGGCACCGACGGGCCGTAGATGTCGGCGTCCAGCAGGCCGACCTTGAGGCCGAGCGAGGACAGGCCGAGGGCGAGATTGGCGGCGAGCGTCGACTTGCCGACGCCGCCCTTGCCCGAGGCCACCGCGATGATGGCGCCGACGCCCGGCAGGCCGCGGCCCTCCTTCTGCGGATCGGCCGGCGGGGTGCGACCGGGTGCCGCGTGCGTGTGTCCCGCGTGGCTGTGGCCGGCGTGGGAATGGCCCGCATGGGAATGCCCGGCGGCGGCCGGGGGCGGGGAGGCGGGTGCGCTTCCCGCCTTCCGTTCGGCGGTGAGCGCCACCAGCGCCGAGGTCACGCCCGGCGTGCCGCGCACGGTGCGCTCCACCGCGGCGCGCACCGGCTCCCAGCTCTGCGCCTGACTCGCATCCACGGTGAGCGAGAGATAGACCTTGCCGTCGGAGACGACGATTTCCGAGAGCACGCCGGCTTGCGTCACCGGGCGGCCATCGGGGGCGGAGACCTGCGCCAGCCGCGCCTTCACCTCATCAGCCGTTACCGCCATGGTCATGCTCCCTTCAATGTCCACAGGGTGTGAGACACCAGCCGGCGAGGGGCGTCAACCCGGCTCGCGCCATTGTTCGATCGAGTCCGCCGATGGGCGCCGGCTCGGAAAGGGCGTGCCCAAATGATGGCCATGACGCCAAGGTGGCTACGGATGCGGCAAGCCCGTTGCGTTGTTCCCGCGATTGATGCGAGCATCACGCCGTCGGCGAACCACCAACAACGCGCCGGCAGCGCGTCCAGAGGGGATCAGCATGCACGTCGCCACCGCCCAGCGGCAGCCGGCATCGCATTTGCCGGCATCGTCACCCGTGCTTGTGCTGCGGCCGACGCGGGATCTGCGGCACCCGCCGGATCACGGCTGAGGCGCATGTCCCACCGAGCGCAGCGTGAAGCTGCCTGCTCCCGCCTCGTCGGTCTCGCTCCCTCCTTTCCCTCCTCCCGATGACCTGCCGTCCGGCGCCTCACCTGCCATCCCGCTGCGTTGCGGCGGGGCTGCTGCGGGTGCCATGATCCCGCCGGATCGCCACCGGAGCCGCCTGTTTCGATGCTCGAAGCCTTCCAGTTGCTTTCCTTCGGCCCCGGCGGCTGGGGCGGCGTGATCGCCTCGGGCGCGCTGCTCACCATCGAGCTGGCCCTGGCCACGCTGCCCTTCGGCTTCGCCATCGGCCTTGCCGTCGCGCTGTCGAAGGATTCCTCCTACCGCACGGTGCGCTGGCTCAGCGTCGTCTACACCACGGTGTTTCGCGGCCTGCCGGAACTGCTGACGCTGTTCATCGTCTATTATGGCGGCCAACTCCTGCTCAGCCGCATCGCCTCCGCCTTCGTGCCGGGCTCCAATGTCGAGGTGAACCAGTTCGTCGCCGGCGTGGTCGCGCTCGGGCTCGTGCTGGGGGCCTTCTCCTCGGAGGTGTTCTACGCCGCCATCCGCTCCGTGCCGCGCGGGCAGAGGGAGGCGGCGGCCGCGCTCGGGCTTTCGCGCGGGCGGGTGTTCCGTCTCGTGGTGCTGCCGCAGATCTGGCGGGTGGCGCTGCCCGGCCTTTCAAACAACTGGATGGTGCTGCTGAAGGACACCTCGCTGGTCTCGGTCATCGCCATTGCCGACCTGATGCGCCAGACCTCGCTGGCGGTCGGTGCCACCAAACAGCCTTTCCTGTTCTATCTGGTGGCCTGCCTCATCTATCTGGTCTTCTCCGCCGCCTCGAGCGCGGTTTTCTCGCGGATGGAGGAGCGCGCCTCGCGCGGCTTCAAGCGGGTGGGAGGCCACTGATGCAAGCTCTTCTCGGCCCGGTTCTCGACGCGCTCGGCGCAGGCTTTCTCCAGATCATGGGCCTGATCGGGCTCAACACCGACCTGATGCAGCGCTACGGCCTGCGCTTCCTCGGCGGCGTGTGGGTGACGATCGAGCTGGTGGTGCTCTCGGTCGGCATCGGCATGCTGCTGGCCTGGCCGCTCGCCATTGCCCGCGTGGAAGGCGGCAAGGTCCTGTCGCGCCTTGCCTTCGGCTATTCCTATTTCTTCCGTGGCACCCCGCTGCTGGCGCAGACCTTCCTCGTCTATTACGGTGCCGGCCAGTTCCGCGAGGAGCTCACCGCGCTCGGCCTGTGGTGGTTCTTCCGCGAAGCCTTCTATTGCGCGGTGCTGACTTTCACCCTCAACACCGCCGCCTACCAGTCGGAGATCCTGCGGGGCGCCATCCAGACCTTGCCGGCGGGCCAGATGGAGGCGGCGAAATCGCTCGGCCTTTCCAAGCTGAAGGCCTACTGGACCGTGATCATGCCGCAGGCCGCCGGCATCGGGCTGCGTCCGCTCGGCAACGAGCTGATCCTGATGATCAAGTCCAGCGCCATCGCTTCGGTGATCACGGTCTACGACCTGATGGGCGTGACGCGCCTCGCCTTCTCGCGCTCCTATGACATGGAGGTCTATCTCTGGGCGGCCGTGCTCTATCTCATGATGGTCGAGATCGTGCGCCGGGTGTGGAACGTGCTGGAGCGGCGGTTGAACCGGCACCTGCTCGTGTCGCGCTAGGAGGTTGCGGACCGGCAAGCGGCGCCGGCAGTTGCCCCGCGCCGCCGGCTGTTGCAAACATCCGCTCGCTCGCCTTTGCCCCTCGACCGCCTCGTCCCGGCGGCGACCGGTGGGGGACGTTCCGCAGGAGATGTGCATGAAGCGTCGCGATCTGCTCGCCACGGCCGGCCTCGGCGCCGCTGCCGCGGCGACACTGGCCGCCCCTCTGGCGGCCCCCGCCATCGCGCAATCGGCGCCGACCATCCGCTGGCGTCTCACATCCTCCGTGCCGAAGGTGCTGGACGCCATCTACGGCGCCAATGAACTGCTCGCCAATTATGTGCGCGAGGCGACCGACGGGCGTTTCCAGATCGAGATCTTCGCGGCCGGCGAGGTGGTGCCCGGCCTCCAGGCGCTGGACGCGGTGCAGAACGGCACGGTCGAGGCGGCGCAGACGCCGCTCTATTACTATATCGGCAAGGATCCGACCTTCGCCTGCTTCACCGCGCTGCCCTTCGGCCTCAATGCGCGCCAGCAGAATGCCTGGTTCTACCATGGCGGCGGGCGCGAATTGCAGGACGCCTTCCTGGCGAAATACGGCGTGGTGGGCCTGCTCGGCGGCAATACCGGCACCCAGATGGGCGGCTGGTTCCGCCGCGAGATCAAGGCCACCGCCGATTTCGCCGGCCTGAAATTCCGCATCGGCGGCATCGCCGGGCAGGTGATGGCCAAGCTCGGCTGCGTGCCGCAGCAGATCGCGCCGGGCGATGTCTATGCCGCACTGGAGAAGGGCACGATCGACGCCTGCGAATGGGTTGGCCCCTATGACGACGAGAAGCTCGGCTTCGTGCGGGTGGCGCCCTATTACTACTATCCCGGCTGGTGGGATGGCGGGCCGACCATGCATTTCATCATGAACAAGGCGCGCTGGGAGGAGCTTCCGGCTTCCTATCGCGCCATCTTCGAGGCGGCGGCGGCCGCTGCCAATGCCGACATGCTGGCGAAATACGATGCGCGAAACCCCGCCGCGCTGCGCCGGCTGGTGGGACAGGGCGCGCAGTTGCGTCCCTTTCCGGCGGCCTTCATGGACGACGCCTATCTCGCGACCACCCAGCTCTATGCCGAGATCGGCGCGAAGAACGCCGATTTCAAGAAGGCGGTCGATTCGCTCACGGCCTTCCGCAACGAGGAATATCTGTGGTGGCAGGTCGGGGAATATCCCTATGACGGCTACACGATCCGGGCCCGCGCGCGGGGCTGAGGCTCACGCCTCGCCGGGCTTGACGGCGAGGGGAGCGCCCGCTGCGCGCCGCCGCCGCTCGCTGCGGTGGCCCTGCACGACGAAGACGCCGCCCGCCACGATCAGCGTCATGCCGGCGATCGAGACGAGGTCCGGCACCTGGCCGAACACCAGCACGCCGGACAGCAGGGCGAAGGGCACGGTCGCGTAGCGGAACGGCGAGACGATCGCCGGATCGGTGCTGCGGAAGGCGGAGACCGCCAGCATGTGGCCGAGCACCAGCGACACCGCGCCGATCGACAAAAGGCCGAACGAGGCGGCGTCGAGCGCCCTCCAGTCCTGGAATCCGCTGCCGGCAAAGCCGAACGCCATGCCGCAGACGATGGTGACGAGCGTGACCACCAGCGTCGGAACATGGGCGGCGATCCGCCCGGTGACGAAGTCGCGCAGCGAGGTCAGCAGCGCCGAGCCGAGCGGGAACAGCGCGGCGGCGGTAAAGGTGCCCGCGCCCGGCTTGATGATGAACAGCACGCCGGCAAAGCCCGCCCCGACCGCCATCCACGGCCGCCAGCCGAGCCGGCGGCCGGTGAGCGCGGCAACGATGGCGAGCGTCAGGATCGGCGCGATCTGGAACACGGCGGAAGCGTCCGCCAGCGACAGCGACATGAGGCCGGAGAGGTAGAGCAGCGTCGAGACGGCCTCGGCGAGACCGCGGCCCAGCACGCGGCGGTCCCGCATGTGCCGCAGGCCGGTCGCCTCGCCCCGCATCAGGATGACGCCCAGCAGCAGCGCCGCCGACATCATGCCGCGCACCGCCATGATCTCGGTGGGCGGCATATGCGGGCCGAGCAGTTTCGAGGCGGTGTCGGTGACCATGAAGACCGCGCAGGCGGCCAGCATGAAGAGAATGCCGCGAACCGGCGAGGCGTCGTGGGTCATGTGCGGAGGCCGAAGCGCGGCGAAGCGTCGGAGGACGCGGAATCCGCGTCTTCTAGAGCATGTCCGGGCGCGCTGGATACGGCCTCACGCAAAGAAATGGGCCGAAACGCCGCGCGATCCGGCCGGGAAGCCACCCCACGGATGGCGCCCCCATGCGGCGTCAGCAGCCCTCGCCGGCGGTGGCGGCGCAGAACTCCTCCCCGGTGGCGAGCCCGCCGCTGCGCCGCTCCAGCGCCTGCGAGACGAGGCCCACCACGAAGGCGCCCACGGCAAGCGCGGCGCCGACCCAGGGAAGCTGGTCATAGGTGAGGCCGAGCGTCAGCGCTGCACCGCCGATCCACGCGCCTCCCGCATTGCCGAGGTTGAAGGCGCCCTGGTTGAGCGTGGAGGCGAGGTTGGGCGCGCCGATCGCGCTGTCCACCACCCGGGTCTGGATCGGCGCCACAACGGCGAAGACCAGCATGCCCCAGACGAAGACGGTGGCGATGGCCGGCACCTCCGCGGCGCTGGTGAAGGCCAGCACCACGAGGATCAGCGCGATGCCGGCGCAGGTTCCGATCAGCGAGGGCATCAGCTTCCAGTCGGCCAGCCGGCCGCCGATGATGTTGCCGATGGTGATGCCGACGCCGAACAGCAGCAGCACCACGGTGACCGCGTTCGGCGTGAGGCCGGTGACCTCGCGCATCAGCGGCGCGATATAGGTGAAGACGGTGAACAGGCTCGCCGAGCACAGCACGCTCATCGCCATGGCGAGCAGCACCTGCGGGCGCCGGAGCACCGCGAACTCGCCGAGGATGTTGCCGGCCTTGTGCGGAATATCCGAGGGCAGCCACGCCGCGATGCCGCCGACCGCCGCCAATCCGATGACGACGACCGTCCAGAAGGTCGCGCGCCAGCTCGCCACCTGACCGAGCGCGGTACCGAGCGGCACGCCCAGCACATTGGCGAGGGTGAGGCCGGCGAACATCAGCGCGATGGCGCTGGCCCGCTGCGTGGGCGGCACGAGGCTTGCCGCCACCACCGCGCCGATGCCGAAGAAGGCGCCGTGGCAGAAGGCCGTGACGACGCGCGCCGCCATCAGCGTCCAGTAGTCCGGCGCGATGGCGCAGAGCAGGTTGCCGAGCACGAAGGTGGCGGCGAGGCCGATGAGCGTCGCCTTGCGCGGCAGGGAATTGGTAATGACCGCGACGATGGGCGCGCCGATCACCACGCCGAGCGCATAGCCGGTGACGAGAAGGCCGGCGGCGGGAATCGTCACATTGAGGTCGGCGGCGACCTCCGGCAGCAGGCCCATGATGACGAATTCGCTGGTGCCAATGCCGAAAGACGCCATGGCGAGCGCGAGGAGCGGAAGCTGCATGGAGCGGGGTCCGTGAAGGATTTCAGAGATTCACGGAGCAATCTGCATCCGATTGTGCGCCGCAACAACGAGAGCTTGCGCACGGCAGCCATGCGTGTGCGAACGAAGCAGGCGGCGGAATCAGCCGCCGGTCACGCTCATGTGCCGACGCACCGCCGGTGCGCTGCCGCGCCGCTCGATCACGAAGTCATGGCCCTTGGGCTTGCGCAGGATGGCGTCGTCGAGCGCGGCGTGGAGCGCCTCGTCGCTCTCCGAGGCGCGGAGCGGGGCGCGCAGATCCGCCGCATCCTCCTGGCCGAGGCACATATAGAGCGTGCCGGTGCAGGTGACGCGGACCCGGTTGCAGCCCTCGCAGAAATTATGGGTCAGCGGGGTGATGAAGCCGAGCCGGCCGCCGGTCTCGGCGATGCGGACATAACGCGCCGGGCCGCCGGTGCGGTAGGCGATGTCCTCCAGCGTCCAGTGCCGGGCGAGGCTGGCGCGGACCGCGGAGAGCGGCAGATACTGGTCCATGCGGTCGGCGCCGGTTTCGCCGAGCGGCATGACCTCGATGAGCGAGACATCCATGCCGCGGCCATGCGCCCATTCGATCAGGGCGGGCAGTTCGTCCTCGTTCTCGCCGCGCAGCGCCACCGCATTCAGCTTCACCTTGAGGCCGGCGGCCTGCGCCGCGTCGATGCCGGCGAGCACCTTGTTGAGGTCGCCCCAGCGGGTGAGGGCGCGGAACCGGTCGGGGTCCAGCGTGTCGAGCGAAACGTTGATGCGCTCGACGCCGCAGGCCTTGAGATCGGCGGCGAAGCGCGCGAGCTGGGAGCCGTTGGTGGTGAGGGTCAGCTCCTCCAGCGCGCCGGTTTCCAGATGCCGGCCGAGGGAGCGAAACAGGGTCATCACGTCGCGGCGCACCAGCGGCTCGCCGCCGGTGAGGCGCAGCTTCTTCACCCCGCGGGCGACAAAGGCGGAGCAGAGCCGGTCCAGTTCCTCGAGCGTCAGCAGCTCGGGCTTGGGCAGGAAGGTCATGTGCTCGGCCATGCAGTACACGCAGCGGAAATCGCAGCGGTCCGTGACCGAGACGCGCAGATAGGTCACCGCCCGGGCAAAGCTGTCGACCAGCGGGCGGCGGGGCGCTCCGAACTGGGCGGCATCGAAGGAAAGATCCGGGCTCAACATCATCCTGCGTCCATGTCGCGCGCCTGCATCAGGGAAAACGCGCTTGATCCAGTGTTCTAGTGGTCCTGCCCCAGCCTGCCAAGGCGCCTGCGCCTATCGACCGATAGCGGAAGCCGAACATCGGGCGCGTGGCCGGCATGGGTTGGCGGGGCCTGCGCATGCCATTATGTGGGGAGCGTTCCGCCGCAGGAGAAGACGCCGTGAGCCCCGCCGACACGACCGCCCACCCCGACGCGCCCTGGCCGACCGAAATCCGCCTGCACAAGGACCGGCGCACGCTGACCGTGGTCTTCGACAATGGCGGCAGCTACGCGCTGCCGGCGGAATATCTGCGCGTGGAAAGCCCGTCCGCCGAGGTGCAGGGCCATTCTCCGGCCGACCGGCAGCTCGTTTCCGGCAAGCGCGAGGTGCGCATCCAGGAGGTGATCCCGGTCGGGCACTACGCGGTGCGGCTGATCTTCGACGACACCCACTCCACCGGCATCTTCACCTGGGAGACGTTCCGGACGCTGGGCGCCGAGCAGGAAGAACGCTGGAAGCGCTATCTGCAGGAGCTGGCCTCGAAGAACCTCTCGCGCGAGCCCGCAGGCGCCGCCCGCCATCACTGAGGCGAGGCGTGCCGGCGCCATCACCTTGACGTGAGGAGCCGGCACCGCCGGCCCTCAGTTCAGCACATAGACCCGGGTGCCGACGCGAACGCGTTCGTAAAGATCCGCCACGTCGTCATTGGTCATGCGGAAGCAGCCCGACGACACGGCCTGCCCGATCGTCTCCGGCTCGTTCGAGCCGTGGATGCGGTAATAGGACGAGCCGAGATACATCGCCCGCGCGCCGAGCGGGTTTTCGATGCCGCCGGGCATGTAGCGCGGCAGGTTGGGGCGTCGCTTCAACATGGGCGGGGGCGGGGTCCAGCCGGGCCATTCGGCCTTGCGGGTGATGGTCTTCACGCCCGACCAGCGAAAGCCGTCGCGTCCCACCCCGATTCCGTATTTCAGAGCGGTGCCGTCCGGCTGCACCAGATAGAGCCGGCGCTCGCCGGTGCGGATCACGATCGAGCCGGGGGCGTAGCTGCCCTGGAAGGCGACCGTCTGCCGGCGGATGGGCGAGGCGGCGGAGCCGGCCTTCGGTCCGTTGCCGAAATCCGAGGGACGTCCGAAGAACGGGAAGATCGAATCGAAGGCGGAGGCCGGCGCGGCGCTCCCCAGAGCGAGCCCCGCCAGCACGGCGGCGCGGAAGGCGACATCAGTCCATCGCATGGTCCAGCCCCATCTCTCATCGGCGGCCGTGCAACAGGCGGCCGGGCGCCGGTCCATTCCCCAACGGAGCCGACGCTACCTGTCTGCCCGTTTCCGGCGCGGGCGTCGATGACGAAGATGAAGCAGGGTAAATCCCCCTTTGCCGCGCGAGCCTTACGCAAAGGGTGCGGGGGAGCGGATCAGTTCCACAGTCCGATATCCGCCCATTTCGACTTCGGAATGGCCGCACCCACCTTGTAGCGGAAATCGGTCACTTTCATGTGATCGGCGCTGAGCGTGCAGGAGAAGCTGAACCGGTACCAATCATTCCCGCGCCGCAGCGCGCCGCCGTCGCCGGCCGCCTTGTTGCCGGTGATTCGCGGAGTGGAGATGGCGTCGATCAGTACGCGGTCGGTGGTGCGCCAGCTCGCATCCTTGGCGAAGGCCTGCATGGCGCCGAGGTCGCAGACCTGGGTGACGAGTTCGGACGGATCGAGCTTCTGCAGGCTGCGCTGCAGCTTGTCGTTGCCGGCGACCTTGGCATGGCCGGCGGCCAGCGACGGAGCAGCGAGCGGCAGCAACAGGCAGGCAGACAGCATCAGACGACGCATCAGGCGTATCCTCGGATCGACGGAAGGGAAATCCCCTGAAGGGGCACGGCGATGCCGCGAGCAGCAGCGCGGGGGCCGCCCAGATCATGGCGGCGTGGTGAGAATAAGGTCACGCGGACGATCCCGCCGCTACCATCCCACCACCCGGTTCACGATCGCGCCAAGTGCGAGTGCAACGGCCATCGCGACGACGAAGGCCACCAGCACGCCGCGGCGCGCCTCCCGTCGTACCCGTAGCGGGGCGACCTCGCGGTGCAGATGGTGTCCGGCGGCGGCGATGGCGTCTTCGGGGGAGGTGAACACCCGGGCGCCGGGCGGCACGATCATCAGGTTTTCCGGGTGGCCGAAATCCTCGATCAGATGGTCCTGCGCGTCGCGGCCGGCGGCCGGACCGGGCACGATCCGCTCCACCATCGCGCGCCGGTCGCCCGACCAGAGGAAGACCGGCAGCCCGCGTGCGGTGGCGTAGCCGAGTTCCCACGCCGTGCCGGGATCCATATGCGGGCCGCGGAAGGGCGAGATGTTCGCGACCACGGCCTCGCATTGGTGGATGAGCGCGATGCAGTTCGCCCGGATCTCATCCGCCCCTTCCACCGCGACGCCGGGCCGCGCGGGATCGAGCGGATAGACGCCGACGAGGCCATGCTCCGCGCACAGCGCCTTCAGCCGAGCGCCTTCGGCAACGGCGTCGGGGCGGAACACCTCGGGACCGGCGAGATAGAGGCGGGGCAGCGACATCGGGACTCCTGTTCGGCGCGCGACCATGCCGGCGCAGCAGGCTGCGTCGCACGTTCCGAACGGGGCTGTCGAGAAAAGATGCCGGACCGGACTGTCGGGGAAGGACCGATGGTGGGCGATGCAGGGATTGAACCTGCGACCCCTCCCGTGTGAAGGGAGTGCTCTCCCGCTGAGCTAATCGCCCGCCGCCATCGAGTGGCGCGGATTTAGTGTGTCCGGGTCCGTGGTGTCAAGCGCGTGCAGCGAGGTTATCCGCAAGCAGACGCTCCACCGTCTCGGGCAGCAGGTCATAATGGCCGATCAGCACGTCGCCGCCCAGTTCCTCCGGCGGGATGTCGGTGTAGCCGAACGGGACGACCACCACCGGCACCTTCGCATTGCGCGCAGTGAGAACGTCGGTGAGGCTGTCGCCGACCATGACGGCACGGCTCGCCTCACCGCCGGCATGGCGGATGGTCTCGATGAGGTGCTTCGCATCCGGCTTGTGCGCGCCATAGGTGTCGGCGCCCGCGATGACCGCGAAGCGCTCCGCAAGCCCGAGCCGCTCCAGCAGAAGGACCGAGAGATATTCCAGCTTGTTGGTGCACACCGCGAGGACGTGGCCGCGCGCGGTCAGCACGTCGAGCGCCTCGACCAGGCCGGGGAAAGGGCGGGTCTTGTCGGCGATGTGGTCGGCGTAATGGACGAGGAAGCGGTCGTAGAGCGCGTCCTGTGCCGCCTGGTCGAGGTCGAGTCCGGCGGCGGTGAGGCCGCGCAGCACGAGCGCACGGGCGCCGGCGCCGATCATCTTGCGGGTTTCCTCGCGCGGCAGGCGTGGGGCGCCGGCCTCCTCCAGCACCAGGTCGAGCGTGTCCAGCAGGTCGGGTGCCGAATCGACGAGCGTGCCGTCGAGGTCGAAGGCGATCACGGCGGGGGCGGCGTTCGGCATGGGGTCTCCTCTCGCGGGTTCGGACCGGCAGGCGGAGGCCGGCGGATGGATGAGGGCACGGCGCATCGAAGCATCGCGTTGCCGGTGTGGCGCCGGAATGCAGATGGCGGGACAGAGCGTTGTCCTTGACCTATGCCTACAATCCTGCCGCTTTTGCTGTCCAGCGTACCGCGGCCATCCGGCACACATGGGCCGTTGCCGATGACCGTAGCCGGGTGCCGACGCCGGAGCCGGGCCGTTTCAGGGAGGCCGCGATGATCTCGATGCTGCCGCCATGCGCCATGGGGATGTGTGCGATGTTCGCCCGCCGTACCGCCCGGATCGGCGGCGCCATGCTGGCCGGGCCGCTTCTCGCCTCCGGCGGCGCGCATGCGCAGAACGAGGCGCCGCCGGCCGGCGCGCCCTCGGCCTATGTCTTCGCGCCTCCGCCCTCCGTGCAGGCCAACCGGCTCTATTCGGTGAACACCGCAACCGGCGAGGTCTCGGCCTGCCAGTTCGAGCGGCCGGATGACAGCCTCGTCGGCGTCACACGCTGCCTTCCGCGCGATGCCAGCGCCGGCCCGCAGCCCACGCCGGCCCGCTTCGACATTTTCTCGACCCATTATTCCGGCGAAACCGGCGTGTTCCGGGTCAATCGCGACACCGGCGAGATGAGCGTCTGCTATGTGCGCGACATGCCGAAGGGCGGCGGCACGGAGGCTTCGTTGGTGTGCACGCCTCCGGCCAGATGACGGCCGGGGCAGGGCGGGTCGCCGGGCGCGTGAAATCGGCCATCGGACCGCGTCTGGCGGCCCGGTGCGGCTTGTCCTCGCCCGTCTTCGGCGCTACAGCCGGTTTCACGAAAACGGTCGCGCCTTATGACGGCCGAACCTGATGTCTGAGCGCGGTCGCCCTCGGGGAAAAGAATGTCACCTGCCGAACAACTGAAGCGCCAGGCTGCTGCCCGTGCCGTCGATCTCGTGCGCTCCGGCATGAAGCTGGGCCTCGGCACCGGCTCCACCGCCAAGCATTTCGTGGAGCTGCTCGCGGAGCGCGTGAAGGAGGGGCTTGAGGTCGTCGGCGTGCCGACCTCCGAGCAGACCCGCGCGCTGGCCGAGACGCTCGGCGTGCCGCTGGCCACCCTCGACGAGCAGCCGGTGCTCGATCTCACCGTCGACGGCGCCGACGAGATCGGCCCCGGCCTCGCGCTGGTGAAGGGCGGCGGCGGCGCGCTGCTGCGCGAGAAGATCGTCGCCACCGCTTCGGCGCAGATGGTCGTGATCGCCGACGAGAGCAAGCACGTCGCCACGCTCGGCACGTTCCCGCTGCCGATCGAGGTGGTGGATTTCGGCGTGACTTCGATCCGTCGCAGCATCGAGAAGGCGGGCAAGGCGGCGGGCTGCCATGGGCTGCTGACGTTGCGGCGTGGGCCCGACGGTCATGTTTTCGTCACGGATCAGGGACACCTGATCCTCGATGCTGCGTTCGGCGTCATTCCGGATCCCGGCTTGCTTGCGGCCCGACTGGCCGAAGTGGCCGGCGTCGTCGAACATGGTCTTTTCATCGGGCTTGCGAGCCGTGCCATCCTCGCGGGCGCCAGTGGCGTGACGGTTCTGGACCGCGCGTGACACATTCTGGCTAGGAGATATTCATGCTGGTTCCGTTTCAGTGGCGGAAGACGCGCATTGCGGCAGGTTTGGCGGCGGCGCTGATGGCTGCGGGTGCAATGGGTGTGGTGGCGACCCCGGTCGCGGCGCAGACCGCCCCGGCCGATGCGCCCGCGCCGAGCGCGGCGCAGGTCGCGCTCGCCAAGCAGCTTCTGGCGGCCAATGGCGAGGGCAAGAGCTTCGATTCGCTGATCCGTGGCATCATCGAGCAGGCGGCGGCAAGCTTCGTCCAGGCGAATCCCGACCTCATCCGCGAGCTGCGCGACGTCGCCAACAGCCTCGTGCCGCAATATGAGAGCCGCCGCGCCGAGATCGACGACATTCTCGCCCGCGCCTATGCGACCCAGTTCAGCGATGCCGAGCTGAAGGAAATGCTGGCCTTCTACAACTCGCCGACCGGCAAGAAGCTGGTGGAGAAGCGCCAGGCGCTGCTTGACCAGGGCATGCGGGGCATCCAGGCGTGGGGCGCCACCTTCGCCCGCGAGATGGAAGGCAAGGTCCGCGAGGAAATGAAGAAGCGCGGCTACACCATCTGAGCCGCCGCCGCCTTCACGAAAAAGCCCCGGCGCGAGCCTTCGCGCCGGGGCTTTTCGCTGTCTGCGGCACGGCGGAACGCGGTTCAGTCCTCGTCCGCCCCTACCGGGGCCCGATGGCCGGTGATGAGCTGGAACAGCAGCGGCCCCACGAGGGCGAGCGCGGCGAGGGACAGCAGCACCATCGCGATCGGGCTCTGGAACAACACCATCGGATCGCCGACGCTGATTGCCAGCGCACGGCGCAACTGCTGCTCGGCGAGCGGGCCGAGGATGAGACCGACCACCACCGGCGCGATCGGGTAATCGTAGCGGCGCAGCACATAGCCGAGCAGGCCGAAGGCGATGAGCATGCCGAGCTCGACCAGCGAAGGATTGGCGCCGAGCGTGCCGAGCGTTGCGAAGACGAGGATGCCACCATAGAGCCACGGCCGGGGAATGGCGAGCAGCCGCACCCACAGGCCGACCAGCGGCAGGTTCAGCACCAGCAGCATGCCGTTGGCGATGAACAGGCTGGCGATGAGGCCCCACACCAGTTCCGGCGCGGTGGCGAAGAGCAGCGGGCCGGGGTTGAGGCCGTATTGCTGGAAGCCCGCCAGCATGATCGCCGCCGTCGCCGAGGTCGGCAGGCCGAGGGTCAGCAGCGGCACCAGCACGCCGGCGGCGGCGGCATTATTGGCCGCCTCCGGCCCCGCGACGCCTTCGATCGCGCCGTTGCCGAACTCGTCCTTGCGGGGGCAGAGCCGCTTTTCCAGCGCATAGGAGAGGAAGGTCGGAATCTCCGCGCCGCCCGCCGGCATGGCGCCGATGGGAAAGCCGAGCACGGTGCCCCGCAGCCACGGCTTCCATGAGCGGCGCCAGTCGTCCTTCGTCATGAAGACCGAACCTTTCACCGGCTCGATCACCTCCTCCGCCCGTGCGCCCGCGGCGACGACGGAGAGTGTCTCGCCGATGGCGAACAGCGCGACCGCCAGCGTCGTCACCTCGACGCCGTCGAGCAGGTCCGGCACGCCGAAGGAAAGGCGCGCCTGCCCGCTCTGCAGGTCGATGCCGATGAGGCCGAGGGTGAGGCCGATGAACAGGCTGGTCAGCCCGCGCGTGACCGAGGAGCCGAAGGCCGCCGACACCGTGGTGAAGGCCAGCACCATCAGCGCGAAATAATCCTCCGGCCCGAAGGAGATGGCGATGTCCACCACCGTCGGTGCGATCAAGGCGAGGCCCAGCGTGGCGATGGTGCCGGCGACGAAGGAGCCGATCGCAGCCGTCGCCAGCGCAGGCCCCCCGCGCCCGGCGCGGGCCATCTTGTTGCCTTCCAGCGCGGTGACGATGGAGGAGCTTTCGCCCGGCGTGTTCAAAAGGATCGAGGCGGTCGAGCCGCCATACATGCCGCCATAATAGATGCCGGCGAACATGATCAGCGAGCCGGCGGGGTCGAGCTTGAAGGTGATCGGCAGCAGCAGTGCCACCGTCAGCGCCGGTCCGATGCCGGGCAGCACGCCGACCGCGGTGCCGAGCATGACGCCGACAAAGGCGAAGAGCAGGTTCATCGGTTGGAGGGCGACGAGCACGCCCTGTCCGAGTGCGGCGAAAGTGTCCATCGGTTGTTCCCCCGCTCAGCCGAAAAGGGCGCCGAGCAGGCGCTGGATCGCGCCGCCAACCGCGTGTTCCAGCGGGCCGGCGGGAAGCGAAAGCTGCAGGCCCAGCGCGAAGACGAGATAGATGAAGAGGCAGAGCACCGTGCCGGCCAGAAAATGCGCCCAGAGCGGGCCGCGCCCGAAGCCGCGTGCGGTGGCGGCGAACAGCCAGCCCGTCGCGATCGCGAATCCGGCGAAGGTCAGCAGCACGATCTGCCCCACCAGCCCCGCCAGCACCCAGGCCATCGGCCCGATCTCGTCCCGCGGCCGCTCCTCCTCGATGCCGCGCAAGGCCTCCACCGTGTTGGCGACCGCCAGAATGGCGAGGCCGATCGCGATGATGGTCGGGAACGCCGCCGGGCCGACCGCCGAGAATGCGTCCACGGCCGAGAGCCGCCACGCTTCCCAGCCGACCACGGCGGCGACCACGGCAAGGCCGGCGGCGATGACGAGCCGCCCCGTATCAGGGCCGCTTCGCACGATGGGGGAGGGCTCGCTCATGAAAGACTGTCCCGTCTTGCTGGGGGGGCGTGGTCGTGATCCGTCGCCGGTCAGGTCTTCCGCAACGGAAGGAAATTCAGGGTCGGAACGAAAGCGGAGGCCGACGATGCGGCCTCCGGGATCGGTTTCGCAGCGCAGCGGGCCGGCTTTCAGTGCGCGAGGCCGATGTCCTTCAGGATGGCCTGCGTCGCCGCGATGTCCTTGGCGAGCTGCGCCTCGAATTCCGGGCCGGCGAGGAAGGTGTCGGCCCAGCCCTTGGCGGCGAGCGTGTCCTGCCAGGTCTTGGACTTCGCCATCTTGGTGATGGTGTCGGTCAGGGTCGCCTTCTGTTCGTCGGTGATACCGGGCGCCGCGGCGACCATGCGCCAGTTCTGGATCTCGACGTCGATGCCGCTCTCCCTGAAGGTCGGAACGTCCTTGGCTTCCGGCAGGCGCTCCGGGCTGGAGACGGCGAGGATGCGCAGCTTGCCGGCCTTGGCCTGGGCGTCGAACTCCGACAGGCTGGCGATGCCGACCGTCACCTTGCCGCCGAGGATGGAGGCGAGCGATTCGCCGCCGCCGGAGAAGGCGATGTAGTTGATCTTGGTGGGGTCGACGCCGACCGCCTTGGCGATAAGCCCGGCGGTGATGTGGTCGGTACCGCCGGCCGAGCCGCCGGCCCAGGAGACCTTGCGCGGATCGGCCTTCAGCGCCGCGACGAGATCGGCGGCGGTCTTGATGGGCGAGGAGGCCGGCACCGCAAGCGCCTCGTATTCGCCGGTGAGGCGGGCGATGGGCGTGACCTTCGAGAGATCGACCGGCGCCTTGTTGGTGATGATGGCACCCACCATCACATAGCCGCCGACGATCAGCGCATGGGGATCGCCCTTCGAGCCGTTGACGAACTGGGCGAGGCCGATGGTGCCGCCGGCGCCGGGCACGTTCAGCACCTGCACATTGGCGGAAAGCTTCTCGGCCTGCAGCGCCTGCTGCATGGCGCGGGCGGTCTGGTCCCAGCCGCCACCCGGCGCGGCCGGCGCGATGATCTTGAGCTCGCCGACCTGTGCCTGTGCCGTGCCTGTGGTGAGGGCGGCCGGCAGGGCGGCGCCCAGCGCAAGCGCGACGACGAGAGTGCGGATGATACGCGACATGAGGTTCCTCCAGCGGCAGCAACATCCTGCGTCGGGATGTCGCCTTCAAGTGTTGGAGCGCAGGCTAGAGCGCACTTCCCCAACTGTCGAGCACCACCAAAGAAGGTTCAGGCGGGCGATCGGCGCGGTGAGCCGCGAAGCTCTGCGTCATGCCTCGCCGGCTTCTGGCGGGCTGGCGCGGCATCGAAACAGCAGCAGCGGAACATGACCGCCTCCGCTGCGCGAGGCGGCTCATGCGCACAGGATACGCTGGGGCAGGAAAGTGCGGTCAGGGGGTCGCCGCGCACGGAGCGATCGGCCCGTCTGCCGCCGCTTTCGGCATGGCTGCGCTGCGCCGGCTTGACGTGCGCCGCGCGGGGGCTGACATCAGGCCCGCATTGAGGCGCGCAGCTTTTCAGGAGCGCAAACATGGCCGAGGCCGCATCGACCTACGACACCGACCTGTTCGTCATCGGCGCCGGTTCGGGGGGCGTGCGCGCCGCCCGCATCGCGGCAGGCTATGGCGCGCGGGTCATGGTGGCGGAGGAATACCGGGTGGGCGGCACCTGCGTCATCCGCGGCTGCGTGCCCAAGAAGCTCTTCGTCTATGCCAGCCGCTTCGCGCATGAATTCGAGGACGCCGCCGGCTTCGGCTGGACCGTGGAAGGCGCGCGATTCGACTGGCCGACCCTGATCGCCAACAAGGACAGGGAGATCGCCCGGCTGGAAGCCGCCTATGCCCGCAACCTCGCCAATGCGGGGGTCGAGGTGGTCGCGCAGCGCGCGGTGATCGAGGATCCCCACGACGTGCGTCTCGCTGACGGCACGCGCGTCACGGCGGGCACCATCCTGATCGCGACCGGCGCGCGCCCCAATCTCGGGCTCGACATTCCCGGCCGCGACCTCGCCATCACCTCGAATGAGGCGTTCCATCTTGAGAGCTTCCCCGAGAGCATCGTGGTGCAGGGCGCAGGCTATATCGCGCTGGAATTCGCCAGCCTGTTCGCCGGCCTCGGCGCGCGCGTCACGCTGGTGCATCGGGGAACGAGCCTGCTGCGCGGCTTCGATGCCGAGATCAGCAACCGGATCGCCGAGGAACTCGCAAACGCCGGCATCACGCTGGAACTCGGCGTCACCATCGAGGCCATCGAGAAGGCCGGCGGCCAGCGCGCGGTGCTGCTGAACGACGGGCGCACGGTGGTGGCGGACCAGGTGATGCTCGCCATCGGCCGGGTGCCGAACACGATCGGCCTCGGGCTCGACGCCGCGGGCGTGCATCTGAACGAGGCCGGCGCGATCGCCGTGGACGCGGCTTCGCGCACCAATATCCCGTCCATCTATGCGGTGGGCGACGTGACCGACCGGGTGAACCTCACCCCCATCGCGATCCGGGAGGGCCATGCCTTCGCCGATACGGTGTTCGGCGGCACGCCATGGAGCGTCGATCATTCGCTGATCCCGACCGCGGTGTTCACCGAGCCGGAGATCGGGGTGGTGGGGCTGACCGAGGAGGAGGCGCGGCGCTCCGGCCGGCGGGTCGACATCTACAAGACCGGCTTCCGGCCGATGAAGGCGACGCTCTCCGGTCGGCAGACGCGGGTCTTCATGAAGCTGGTGGTGGACCATGCCGACGACCGGGTGATCGGCGTGCACATGATCGGCGAGGCCTCGGCCGAGATGGTGCAGCTCGCGGGCGTCGCCATGGAGGCGGGTGCCACCAAGGCGGTGTTCGACCGCACCGTGGCGCTGCATCCGAGCGCGGCGGAGGAGCTGGTGACCCTGCGCTCGAAGGACGCTTCCAGCGATCCGCGCCTGCCGGAAGCCTCCGCCGAGGCGACGCCGGCGCTGTGAACGACACGCCGCCCCGCGGCACGCCGCAGGAGGGCGGTTTCGCAAGGCTCCGCGGGCGTCAGTGCTCTGGTTTGCGCGGGGGCTTCAGTGTATAAGGCCCGCCTTTCCGCCCGGGGTCGAGGGACCGCAGGCAAGGGCGGAGGCATGATGAGGAGGTTTCGATGGCTGAACGCTGGACTCCCGGCTCCTGGAGGGCAAAGCCCATCCAGCAGGTGCCGGACTATCCGGACGCCGGGGCGCTTGCCGCGGTGGAGCGTCAGTTGGCCTCGTTTCCTCCGCTCGTTTTCGCCGGCGAGGCGCGGCGCCTGAAGCGCGAGCTGGCCAAGGTCGCGCAGGGCGAGGCCTTCCTGCTGCAGGGCGGCGACTGCGCCGAGAGCTTCGCCGAGCATTCGGCGGACAATATTCGCGATTTCTTCCGCGTCTTCCTGCAGATGGCGGTGGTGCTGACCTATGCCGGCGCCTCCCCGGTGGTGAAGATCGGCCGCATCGCCGGTCAGTTCGCCAAGCCGCGCTCGGCGCCGATGGAAAAGGTCGGCGATGTCGAGCTGCCGTCCTATCGCGGCGACATCGTCAACGACATCGAGTTCACGCCCGAGTCGCGCATCCCCGATCCGCGCCGCCAGCTCGAGGCCTACCGCCAGTCGGCCGCGACGCTGAACCTTCTGCGCGCCTTCGCCAATGGCGGCTATGCCAGCCTCGGCAACGCGCATCAGTGGATGCTCGGCTTCGTCAAGGACAGCCCGCAATCCGGCAAATACCAGGAGGTCGCGGACCGCATCACCGAGGCGCTCGACTTCATGCGCGCCATCGGCATCGACCCGGAAACCCACCCGGAGATGCGGACCACCGATTTCTTCACCAGCCACGAGGCGCTGCTGCTCGGCTATGAGCAGGCGCTGACCCGCGTGGATTCGACCAGCGGCGACTGGTACTCGACCTCGGGCCACATGATCTGGATCGGCGACCGCACCCGGCAGGCCGACCACGCTCATCTGGAATATTGCCGCGGCGTGAAGAACCCGCTCGGCCTGAAGTGCGGCCCCTCGCTGAAGCCGGACGACATGCTGCGCCTGATCGACATGCTGAACCCGGAGAACGAGCCGGGCCGGCTGACGCTGATCGCCCGCTTCGGCGCGGACAAGGTGGACGCCCACCTGCCGGCGCTGGTGCGCGCGGTGCAGCGCGAGGGCCGCGCCGTTGTGTGGTCGTGCGATCCCATGCACGGCAACACGGTGAAGGCGGGCTCGGGCTACAAGACCCGGCCCTTCGACATGATCCTGAAGGAAGTGCGGGACTTCTTCGCCGTCCATGCGGCGGAAGGCACCTATCCCGGCGGCGTGCATCTGGAGATGACCGGCAAGGACGTCACCGAATGCACCGGCGGCGCCCGCGCCATCACCGATGCCGACCTGAAGGACCGCTACCACACCTATTGCGATCCCCGGCTCAATGCCGAGCAGGCGATCGAGATGGCGTTCCTTGTGGCGGACCTGCTCAAGACCGCCCGCGCCGGCCGCGTGCGCCCGGTGACCCGCGCGGCGGAGTGATCCGTTCCGACAGGACGATGGCCGCCGAGACGATACCTGAATGAGAAGGGCGGAGGATGCACCCGGCATCCTCCGCCCTTTTTCTTTGCCGGCGAAGCTGCGATCAAAACTTCAGGGTGAGTGAACCCTTCACGGTCTGGTCCTCGAAGCCGCCGCCGAACTGGCCACCATAATTGGCGGAGAGCGTCCAGCTCTCGGTAAGGGCGAAGTCGAGCCCGGCGTCGAGCACCAGCGCATCCTCGGCGATCGGCGCGCCCTCGATCGAGAAGGGCGTACCGCCGGAGAAGGCGAACACCGAATCCGGCGTGGTGTCGCCGAAGGCATGGCGCCAGCCGATCAGGCCGCGCGCGGTCGCCGCCATGGTGCCGAGCTCGAACCGGCTGGAGGCGCGCAGGCCGAGCGTGGTGTAGGTGAGGTCGTCGGTGGCGCTCCCGCTGCGCAGGGCGGCGGGGCCGCCTTGTTCGGTGAAGCCGTCGGTGTGCAGGTTCACATAGGCGACGTTGGCGATGGGCTCGAGGGTCGCCCCGCCCAGAGCGAAGCGATAGCCGGCTTCGGCGAAGACCTGCGCGGTGCCGGCATCGTAGTCGGCGTGCAGCGAATCCGAGAAGCCGGTGAAGCCGGCAAAGCGGCGGGTGGTCACGTCGCTCCAGGTGTAGGCGCCGCCGAACTTCAGGCCGACATTGCCGATGAGCGTGCCGGCATAGGCGCCGATGTGGTAGTTGTCGCTTTCTCCGGACGAATGACGGCTGTCGACGTCGAAGCTGCTCTGGCTGTAGCCGCCGACCACGCCGACCCGCCAGCTTTCCGCGACCAGCGTATCCGCGCCGATGAAAAAGCCGCCGATGGAGCGGTCGAGACCCGCCGCATTGCCATTGCCGTTGGTGGAGCCCCACGAGCCGAAGCCATACGCCCAGAAGGCGCTGGAAGGCGCTGCGATGCCCGGCGGCGCCTTGACCGGGGCCTTGGTCGGGAAGGCCGGCGCGGGCGTGACGATGACGGCCGGCTCGTCGAAGGTGGCGTCGATCCGGCTCAGCATCGCATTGCGCAGGAAGCGGCTGTCCTCGATCAGCACACCCTTGCCGGACGCATTGATCTCGCCGGAAATCGCGTCGAAGGCCGCGCGCGCCTCGCCTACGGTCTGCAGATTGCCGATGGCGTCGTGAAGCGTGCCGGTGCCGAGCGAATCCGCCCCCGCCGCTGCCGCCCGCTGGTTCGGCGTGAACCCGGCCGAGGCGAAGGGGCTGGTCTGCAGCACGTCGAGATAGACGTGGGTGGGATCGTAGGCCGCGACGAGGCTGTAGAACAGCGAGACATCGGTGTCGCCGGTCACCGCATAGGTGCCGTTCACACCGCCATCGGCGGAAACCACTGTGTAACGGTAGCCGAGCTGGTAGGGCGTGCTGTCGAGCTTCACCACGTCGAGCACGGAACCCGGCTCCAGCGTGGCGCTGCCGGTGACAGCGAGCAGGTCGCTCGCGCCCGCGCCGGTGACTTCCGCCTGATAGGTCGAGCCGGCCTGCTGTACATAATTGCCGGCGACGTTCAGCGTGCCGATGCTGCCGCCGGGCGCGATGGTGGAGCCCGCCAATGCTGTGACGTTTCCGACCGTGCCGTAGCCGCCCAGCGCCGCGCCGCCGCTGACCGTGACGGAGGACGAGGCCAGCGAGCCGTCGACCCGCAGCAGGCCCTCAGCGACGGCGGTGGCGCCGGCGAAGGGGCTGTTCGCGGTCATCAGCAGTTCGCCGGCGCCGGTCTTGATGAAGGTGCCGGTGCCGCCCAGCGGGTTGGCCATGGTGGCGCTGGTCGGCTGGTTCACGATGAGGGTGGCGTTGTCGTAGATGGCGCCGGAGCCGAAGCTGGTGGCCGAGCCGACCAGCGTGCCGGCCTCGACCGTGGTGGTGCCGGTATAGGTGTTCACTCCGTTCAGGACGAGGGTGCCGAAATCCTGTTTGGTAAGACCTGCGGTGCCGAAGAGCGGCGCGTCGATGGTCGCGAGGTAGCCGGCCCCGGCAGCCGTGCCGTCGCCGACCGCGATGTCTGCGACGATGCCGGAAAGTTCGATCGGCTGGCCGACGATGGCATAGCCGCTGACCGCGAACTGCGCCCCGGCAATGCTGACCTGACCGGCGCTGTTGTCCACCGTCACTGTGCCGGGCTGGCCGGCGAAGATCGGGGTCGGGGAATAGGTGCCGCTGGCCGAGCCGGCGGAATCCGTCCAGTTGGTGGCGCTCGCCGTCCACACGCCGTCGCCGCCATTCACCTGACCGTTCGGGCTGGCGAAGGCGCCGTTCCAGTACTGCACCGGCGAGGAGCCACCGCCGCCCACCACCGCACCGAAGCCGTCGAGATAGGCATAGCCGGCATGGGCGCCGTAGGGGCAGTCATTGGCCAGCAGAGAGAGGATGAAGTCGTGCCCCTGGCGGCCGGAAACGTCGATGCTCGCGGTCAGCCAGTCCGTGTAGTACCAGCCGGTCGAGGATTCGACGAACACGCCGGGGGCGGTGGCGGAATTGAGGTTGTAGGAATAGACGACCTCGTTGGTGGTGGCGTCCACCAGAGTCACGATGAAGGCGTCGGAGTCGGTGGGGCCGTGAGATTGCTGTAGCACGGCGGAATAGGCGAACTCGATCTTTGGATCGGTGTAGTTGTTCACCCGCTGGCTGATGGTCGAGACCGAGTAATCGGAAATGTCGTTGTTGACCTGCGCCGAGTGATTGCCGCCATAGACCGTGCGCAGCACGTTGTCCGTATTACTGTCGGTGCCGGTATTGGTGACGGTGGCGATGCCCGCTCCGGCAACGTAGTTGGCGCCGCCTGGCAGATAGTCGGACGGCACCGGATAGGGGCCGCCGAACCAGGAGCCGCCGCCCACCGTCCAGCCATTGAGCGTGCCGTCCTCGAACGTGCCGTTGATGAACTGGTCGGCATGGGCGCCGGTTGCCAGCATCAAGGCCAGAATGGACGTGGAAGCCGCCAGCGACGGCAAATGCCTTCTCATGAAAATCCACCCCTCGAATGAACCACAAAGCTTCGTTCGACGGAGAGGCAGCCCACACTGCACCACCGTCGGCCTAAGGGAACGAAGCCGTTCTTGAACCTGTGAGCGGCAAAAAAAAGCCGCAACGCGCACTGCAGAATGAACTACGCGAAAGATTATCCCGCGTTTGTCCAAAGGTAATATGAATTTGGAAGCGAAACGCCAACTTCTGCCCAAATCCCGCCATATGTTGCCTGCTGGCCACGATTTTTGGAGCTCAGGGGTATCCTGTTAGCTGCGACAGGCCGTTTCCATTTGGTGGCTGGCAGAATGTCGCACCTGTGACATGGCGTAGCGCCGCGCGGGCTGTGCGGCGCGCACGATTCCCGGTGACGTGATCCCGAACCGCATCTTCGATCCGCAAGAGGGATGTCGGGAATGACGCTGCCGGCGCGCGCCACATTGCCCGCCGCCGTTTCGCCCGCTACATCAGGGGCATGATCAGCGCTCCCGTCGACCAGCTCCTCATCGCCTTCGCGCAGCTCAATCCGGTGGTCGGCGACGTCGCCGGCAATGCCGGGAAAGTGCGCGCCGCCCGCGCCCATGCGGGCGGGCAGGGCGCCGACCTGATCCTGTTCAGCGAGCTGTTCATCTCCGGCTACCCGCCGGAGGATCTGGTGTTGAAGCCGGCCTTCCAGCTTGCCTGCCGCGAAGCGGTGGAAGCGTTGGCGCTCGAGACCGCCGATGGCGGCCCGGCGGTGCTGATCGGCTCGCCATGGGTGGAGGCCAGCAAGCTCCACAACACCGTGCTGCTGCTGGAGGACGGGCGCATCTCGGCGCTGCGCCACAAGGTGGACCTGCCCAATTACGGCGTGTTCGACGAGAAGCGCGTCTTCTCTCCCGGGCCCATGCCGGGGCCGATCCCCTTCCGCGGGGTGCGGCTCGGCGTGCCGGTGTGCGAAGATATCTGGTCGCAGGACGTCATCGAATGCCTCGCCGAGACGGGCGCGGAGATCCTGCTCATCCCGAACGGCTCGCCCTATCGCCGCACCGTCTATGACGAGCGCATGAATGTGGCGGTGGCGCGGGTGGTGGAGAGCGGGTTGCCGCTCGCCTATGTGAACCAGGTCGGCGGGCAGGACGAGCTGGTGTTCGACGGCGGGTCCTTCGTGCTGAACGCCGACCGTTCGCTCGCCGTCCAGTTCCCGAATTTTCAGGAGCGCATCCGCATCACTCGCTGGGAACGCTGGGCCGATGGCTGGCGCTGCGAGGAAGGCGCGCGCGCCCCGCTGCTGGCGGGCGACGAGGCGGATTATGCCGCCTGCGTGCTGGGGCTGAAGGATTATGTCGAGAAGAATCGCTTCAAGGGCGTGGTTCTCGGCCTCTCGGGCGGCATCGACTCGGCGCTTGTGGCGGCGATGGCGGCCGATGCGCTCGGCCCGGCGCGTGTGCATTGCGTGATGCTGCCCTATCGCTACACCTCGAACGAATCGCTGTCCGACGCCGCCGGCGTCGCTGAGGCTTTGGGCTGCCGTTATGACATCGTTCCGATCGCCCCGGCGGTGGAGGGCCTCGAAGCCTGCCTCAAGCCGCTCTTCGACGGGCTGCCGCGCGATGTGACGGAAGAGAACCTGCAGTCCCGCGCCCGCGGCACCATCCTGATGTCGATCTCCAACAAGTTCGGTTCGATGGTGGTGACCACGGGCAACAAGTCGGAGATGTCGACCGGCTACGCCACGCTCTATGGCGACATGAACGGTGGCTACAACCCGCTGAAGGACCTCTACAAATCCGAGGTGTTCCGGCTCTGCGCCCTGCGCAACCACTGGAAGCCGGCGGGTGCGCTGGGAGCGGACGGGGTGGTGATCCCCGAAAACATCATCGTCAAGCCGCCCACCGCCGAGCTGCGCGAGAACCAGAAGGACCAGGACAGCCTGCCGCCCTATGACGTGCTCGACGCCATCCTCGAACGGCTGGTCGAGCAGGAGCGTTCGGTGCAGTCGATCGTCACCGAAGGTTATGACGCCACGACCGTGGCGCGGGTGGAGCGACTGCTCAACATCGCCGAATACAAGCGCCGGCAGGCCGCACCGGGGGTGAAGGTCACCACACGCAATTTCGGCCGCGACCGCCGCTACCCCATCACCAACCGGTTCCGCGAGACGGTGTAGGGTGCGCGCCGCATGAGGCAGCCGGGCGGTTTCGCCGTTGCCCGGCGCGCCGCAAGCGGCGATAAGGCCGCATCATGACCCAGTCTCCCGTCGCGATCCCCGCTTCGCCCCCCGTCCTGCGCTTCGCCCCGTCGCCGACCGGGCTGCTCCATGTCGGCAATGCCCGCACCGCGCTCTACAACGCGCTCCTGGCGCGGCGTGCGGGCGGCACTTTCATCCTGCGCTATGACGACACCGACGCGGCCCGCTCCACGGCGGCCTTCGCCGAGGCCATCGCGCAGGATCTCGACTGGCTCGGCATCCCGCCCGACCGGGTGGCGCGGCAGTCGGACCGGGTGGCGCTCTATCGCGCGGCGGCCGAGAGATTGAAGGCGATGGGCCGGCTCTATCCGGCCTATGAGAGCGAAGAGGAGCTGGAGCAGCGCCGCCTCTCCCGTCGCCGCCGCGGCCTGCCGCCGATCTATGACCGGGCCGCGCTCGCTTTGACCGGGGACGACCGCGCGAGGCTGGAGGCCGAGGGCCGCCGCCCGCACTGGCGCTTCCGGCTCGATGGGCGGGCGGTGTCGTGGGTGGACGGCGTGCGCGGGGCGCAGACGGTCGACACCGCGACGCTCTCCGACCCGGTGCTGGTGCGCGAGGATGGCACCTTCCTCTACACGCTGCCTTCTGTGGTCGACGACATCGACATGGGGGTGACTCTGGTGGTGCGCGGCGAGGATCACGTCACCAATACCGGCGTGCAGATCGAAATCATCGAGGCACTGGGCGCGGTGCCGCCCGGCTTTGCCCACCACAATCTGCTCACCCTGCCGAGCGGGGAGGGATTGTCGAAGCGGCTCGGCCATCTCTCGCTGCGCGCGCTGCGCGAAGACGGGCAGGAGGCGCTGGCGGTGGCGGCGCTGGCGGCGCTGACCGGCACCTCGCTGGCGGTGCAGGCGGTGCCGGATCTCGATACGCTCGCCGCGAAGATCGACCTCGCCGCCATCTCCCGCGCGCCGGCGCGCTTCGACCCGGACGATCTCGCCGGCCTCACCGCGGCGACGCTGCATCTTGCCGACCATGCGGCGGTGGCCGAGCGGTTGGCGGGGCTCGGAATCGGCGGCGGCGCGGCGTTCTGGAATGCGGTGCGCGGCAATCTCGGGCGCATCACGGATGCCGCCCGCTGGTGGCAGGTGGTGACGGGGCCGCTCGCACCCGTCATCGCGCCGGAGGATCGCGGCTTTCTCGACCAGGCGCTGGCCGTGCTGCCGCCCGAGCCGTGGGGCGAGGATGTCTGGCCGGTCTGGATCGCGGCCTTGAAGCCGTCCGCCGGCCGCTCGGGGCGGGCGCTGTTCCACCCGCTGCGCCTCGCCTTGACCGCAGCGGAGAGCGGGCCGGAGCTGAAGGCGCTGCTGCCGCTGATCGGCCGGGAGAGGGCAGCCGCCCGTCTGCGCGGCGAGGCGGCCTGAAGCCGGTCAGTCGTTGAGCTGCGGCAGCGGCTTGGCGGCTGCCGGCTTCGCGCCGGGCTTGGCCGTCGCCGGTGTAGCGGGCACGGGCTGGGAGAGCTGGCGCGCCTTGTCCTCGGTCACGAGGATGTCGCCCTGTCGCAGCGTGTCGGCGCCGTCCGCGCCCGAGAGCGCCTGTCCCCAGCTCATGCCGGCGGGCTTGCAGGTGCAGGCCGAGACGAACTGCTTCTTGTAGAGCCCGGCATTGGGCAATGCGGAATAAGGCTGCCCGTTGGTGCCCACCGCCTGCATGATGTCCTCGCCCGGATTGCGATAGGCGAACAGCCGCGCCTCCGTGCCGGGGCACTGGCGCTGGCACAGAGCTTCGTCAGCGGCGAAATTGGCCGGGGTCGTCGAGAACGAGATCGGGAAGAAGAAGCCGTCGCAGGTGCGCACGCACACGGTGCGATAGGTCGAGACCTTCGGCATCTCGGCCGGCTGGATATCCGGCGGCGGCGCTTCCTCGCTGGGCTGCGCGGCTTCGTCGGCCGGCACGCCGAACAACTGCTCGAAGAAATTGCGCGGCTGCCGGGGCTGGCGCTGCTGCGGCTGGCCCTGCCCGGCTCCGAGCGCGGCGCGGTATTGCGGGCCGCAATCATTCTGCGCGAGCTGCTGCACGAGCTGGCGGCGCTGCGCATCGGCACCGCTGCGCTGGGCGTCGAGCTGGTTCATCATCTGGTCGAGCCGGGCCTGCGCCTGCGCCTGCCGGTTCTTGATGTCCGTGCATTGAGGCGGCAACTGCGGCTGGAAGATGAGGAAACCCTGCCGGTTGCAATCGTACTGATTCGCCTGCCCGTTCAGGAAGTCGAGCTGCTGACGCTGCTTCGCCACCGCGGCTTCCATGTTGCCGGCTCCGCCGGTCGGGCCGAGCTGGGCAAGCTGGGCTTCCAGCCGCATGCATTGCTGCGAGCGGGCGGCATCCTGGGCGCCGGGCACGCCCTGCGGGGGCAGGTTCTGGGCGTCGTACTGCGCCGCGGCCGGGCCCGCACCCGGCAGGAGGAACAGCGCCAGTGCGAGCACAAGGCCCGCCGGGATGCGGGAAAAAAGGCGGCGCGCGCCGGGATCGCGAAGAAGGCTCATCAGGTCGGGTATCTCGTCGCGTGTGGCGAAGGGCCGGGCCGGCGATTCCCGCTCGGCGCGATCGTGCCGCACATGGCGCGGCAAGCTTGGCCAAATTGGGGAAGGCCGTGCGTTTTGCCATGCCACATCGCGCGGGTCGACGTCTTCCTGCCGGGCGGCCGGCGCCCCATATGGCGGGCGTGGCCCTTTCCGGGCCGATGGAGACCAAGCCCGATGCCGCCGCGCCCGCTGCGCACCTCCTTCGCCGCTGCACGCCTTACCGCCGCACGCCTCGCCGCTGCAGATATCACCCTTGCGCGTCTCGCCGCCGCAGGCCTCGCGCTTTTCGCGCTGGTCGGCCTCGCCGGCCCGGCCGCGGCGCAGGAGCCGGACCTCGTCTTCCGCAAGTCGACAGTGTGGAAATTCCTTACCCCCGACGACAAGCTCGCGGTCTACGGCATCGACGATCCGATGGTCGAGGGCGTGGCCTGCCACTACACCCAGCCCGAAAAGGGCGGGGTGAAGGGCATGCTGGGCGTGGCCGAGGAAGTGTCGGACATCTCGATCGCCTGCCGGCAGGTCGGTCCCATCCGGTTCAAGGGCAAGATGGAGCAGGGCGATATCGTCTATCGCGAGAGCCGGTCGCTCATCTTCAAGAAGATGCAAATCGTGCGCGGCTGCGACGCCAAGCGCAACGTGCTGGTCTATCTGGTCTATTCGGATCGGCTGATCGAAGGCAGTCCGAAGAATTCGACCACCAGCGTGCCGATCATGCCGTGGGGGGCGGACACCGAGATCCCGAAATGCGGGGATTTCATCAAGTGAGCGGCGGGCATCTCGTGCCCGCGTCTCTCAACGTGTCGGGTGGCGCTCGCAAGTAATCCAGCGCTCGAAAGTAATTCAGCGCTCGCAGGTGATGGCGACGGTTTCGGCGCATCCATTGCCGTAGCAGGCGCTCTGCTTGCGCAGGGCGATGAGCTGGGGCGTGGCGGCATCGCTTTTCACCCGGCCGAAGCTGACGGCGCGGGCATAATCATGTGCGCGGCACCACGCGCCGGCCATGGCTTCCCCGCAGGGCTGGCCGGAGGCGACGCAGGTGTCGATGCCGTAGCCGTCCGAAGAATCGACCAGGAACATCTCGGTCCGACCGTCGGCAAGCGCCAGAGTCGGGGCGAACGCAAGGGTTGCGACAATAAGGGCGCGACGGAGCGACATGGCTGTATGGCGAATACTGGTTGCACTCAGGCGGTGATGGGGCGGGATTATGGCCGGCGAGTCTTGAATAGTTCGTGAACGCCGATCCCGCGATTTTGTTCAACTTCGAAGAAACGAAAGGCCGTGCGGATCGACTCGTTTGTTAGGCCCTTCGCACCTGCGGGAGCAAGACGGTCGCGGCGCGTGCACTGCGGTTTGGCGCAGGGTGTGGCGGGCGCGCCTCAGCCGCTGGGGCAACCACCATCGACCGCCTGCGGCCTTGACGCGCTGGCCCAAAGGGAGGACAGACGCCCGTCCCGTTTCCGGGAGGCGCGCGTCGGGCGCGCGACGACACAGGCAAAGGCGAGGTTTCATGCCGGGCGACGTTCGAGCGGGTCTTCCCGAGCTCAAGCTCTACAACACGCTGACGCGGACCAAGGAGAGCTTCGCGCCGATCGATCCGGCATCCGTGCGCATGTATGTGTGCGGGCCCACCGTCTATGACTTCGCCCATATCGGCAATGCCCGCCCGGTGATCGTGTTCGATCTGCTCTACCGGCTGCTGCGCCACCTCTATGGCGTCGATCATGTGCGCTATGTGCGCAACATCACGGATGTGGACGACAAGATCAACGCCCGCGCCGCCGCCGAGCATCCCGGCCTGCCGCTCAACGAGGCGATCGCCCGCGTGACCTTCGCCACCGAGGCGCAGTTCCACGACGACCTCGAGGCGCTCGGCGTGCTGCACCCCGATGTCGAGCCGCGCGCGACCGAGCACATCGCCGAGATGCGCACGCTGATCGAGAAGCTGGTCGCCTCCGGCCATGCCTATGTGGCCGAGGACCATGTGCTGTTCTCGGTGCCCTCCATGCCCGATTACGGTGCGCTGTCCCGTCGCCCGCTCGACGAGATGATCGCCGGCGCCCGTGTCGATGTCGCGCCCTACAAGCGCGACGCCATGGACTTCGTGCTGTGGAAGCCCTCGAAGGAGGGCGAGCCGGGCTGGCCCTCGCCCGCCGGCATCGCTCCGCTCGGCCGTCCGGGCTGGCACATCGAGTGCTCCGCCATGTCGTGGCGCCATCTCGGCGAGACCTTCGACATCCATGGCGGCGGCATCGACCTCATCTTCCCGCACCACGAGAACGAGATCGCCCAGTCGCGCTGCGCCTTCCATTCCGGCGTGATGGCGCACACCTGGATGCACAACGGCTTCCTGCAGGTGGAAGGCGAGAAGATGTCGAAGTCGCTCGGCAACTTCATCACCATCCGCCAGCTTCTCGCCGACTGGCCCGGCGACGTGCTGCGCCTGAACATGCTCCGCACCCATTACCGCCAGCCGATCGACTGGACCCTGAAGGGGCTGGAGGAGAGCGCGAAGGCGTTGGAGCAGTTCTTCGACGCCGCCGCGCCCGATGCCTATCCGCGCCCGGCCCCGGCCGTGCTGGAGGCGCTGGCCGACGACCTCAACACCCCGAAGGCGATCGCCGAGCTGCACGCGCTGAAGGACCATGCCGGCAAGAAGGCGCTGGGCGGAACGCTGGCCTTTCTCGGCTTCACCGACGGCCCGCTGCGCGCCTGGCAGGCGGCGAAGGCACCTGCGCTCGACGTCGACCTCACGATGGTCGAAGCCCGCATCGCCGAGCGTATCGAGGCCCGCCGCAACCGCGACTGGGCGGCCTCCGACCGCATCCGCGACGAACTGCTCGCGCTCGGCGTCGCGCTGAAGGACAACAAGGACGGCACCACCACCTGGGAGCCGAAGCGGTGAGCGCGGCGCCTGCGGCCTCCCTTCGCCCGGCGCTGCCCGCCGATGCCGAGACGCTCGCCGCCCTCATGCGCGCGTCGATCTTCGCATTGACGGGGGACGATTATGACGAGGACCAACAGGAAGCCTGGGCCGCCGCGGCCGATGACGAGGAGGCTTTCGCCGCCGGCCTCGCCGGCCGGTTGACGCTGGTGGCGACGCGCGACGGAGAGCCGGTGGGCTTTGTCGCGCTCGCCGACAACCGGGTCATCGACCTGCTCTATGTACATCCGGAAGCGGCAGGGCAGGGCGTCGGGACGCTGCTATGCGACGCCATTGAGAAGCTGGCCGCCGCACGCGGTGCCACGGTCCTGACCGCGGATGCCAGCGATACCGCGCTCGCCTTCTTCCAGAAGCGCGGCTACGTCGCCCAGAGCCGCAATTCCGTGCCGCGCGGCGATGTCTGGCTCGGCAACACGACGGTGCAGAAGAAGCTCGGCGACGGCGCGGCCTGACGGGCGCTCCGGCGGAGCGGATGCTTCGATGCCTGCAACCCCAGACCATCATGCCGGCCGAAGCGCAGCGGCCAGACCAGAGCCGCATGGGCGCGCGGCGGCCGCCGCGCCTCACATGCGTTCCGCGACCTCGATCTCGCGCTCGCCATGCAGCTCGCCCTCGGGCACGGGGGCAATCGCGGCACGCAGGCGGGGAAGAACGGCGCGGGCGCTGGAGGCGACCAGCAGGTTGACCGGGCGGGCGCTGTTCACGAAGCCGCTCAGCTGCATGTGGTCAAGCAAGGCCAGCAGCGGATCCCAGAAGCCGCCGGCATTCAACACCATCACCGGCTTGCGGTGGCGATTGAGCTGCACCCAGGTGAGCTGCTCGACCAGTTCCTCCAGCGTGCCGATGCCGCCGGGCAGGGCGACGAAGGCATCGGCGCGCTCGAACATGAGCCGCTTGCGCTCATGCATGTCCTTGGTGACGATCAGTTCGTGGGCATGCTCGAAGGCCTGCTCCTTGCCGATCAGGAAGTCCGGAATGATGCCGGTCACGCGCCCGCCCGCTTCCGCGCAGGCCCGCGCCGCAGCCCCCATCAGCCCGACGCCGCCGCCGCCATAGATGAGGCGCACGCCTTCTTCCGCGAACAGGCGGCCGAGTTCGCGGGCGGTGTCGAGAAAGACGGGATCGCTGCCGTTGGCAGCACCGCAATAGACGCACACACTCTTGATCTTGCTCATGCGCACCATGATGCAGCGCGGAATGTGCCCGTCAAGCGCTGCCGCATGTCCACACCGGCGCGGTCCCGTGAGGCCCTGCCTGCGCCGAAACAGCAGACCTCGCCGCGGCGGAGCCGAAGCGAGGTTTTGCGAGGGGCCGGGGTCGTGCGGCGTTCAGAACTCGACGCCGAACTGCAGCAGCAATTGCTGCCGCTCATGGTTCACGAGGTCGAGATTGCCTTCGCTCTCCGGCGAGGAACCTGCGACCTGATAGGAATAGGCCACCTTGATGTGCGCCGCCTTGCTGAGCTGGGCGTAGAAGCTCGGGCCCAGATAGAAGGCGCCGCCCTCGAAATCGTCCAGCGCCGCGCCGTTGAAGCCGGCGAGATAGCGTGCTTCGCCACCGATGAAGATGCCGTTCGTCACCTGCCAGCTCAGCGCGGCGGAGGCTTCCAGCGAGCTTTCCTTCTCGCTGCCGGCCCATTCGGGCTCATAGGCCAGGTTCAGCGCACCGAACAGGGTCTCGGAAACCAGCTCCTTGTCCAGCATCACCTTGATGGGCAGGCTGAAGCCGTCGACCCGCTCGCCGTCATCGTCGCCATAGCGGCTCCATTCCGGCTCCACCGAGATGGCGAGACCGACGGGGTCGTGCTCCCAGCTCAGGAAGCGGTATTTCAGCGAGGCGCCGAGCCCGTTGAAGCCGCCGCCATTCACATCGTCCATATCCTCGATGTTGCTGATGTCGTGATGAGCGAAGGAGGCGCTTACGCCGAGCGTGAGGTTGCGGGTGACGCCGTACTCGTACTCCGCCTCGGCCTCCCAGGCCGAATAATGCGAGGAGCGGTCGTCATCGTCGCCCGTCGCGCGCTTGAAGCGCCCGGTGCCGGTGATGGTGACCTCCTGCTCGCCACGATCATTGGTGTCCGAGCCTTCGGTGAAGCCGAAGATGTTTTCGCTGTCGATCTCGTAGCCTGCCGGCGCCGTATCGGCCGTCGGCGCGGCCTGCGCCTTGAGGTCCGCGGCATGGGCGGGTGCGGCCGGTAGCGTCGCGAGGCAGGCGCCGGTCGCGAGAAGGGCGAAAGAGCCGCTAGCGAAGGCACGAATGAGCGGTCGCGCGGCGCGACGCTGGCTGCGCAGATTCATAAGCTTCCCCCGAATTATTCGATCTTTTGTAAGATCGGTAATGGGAACTATTCCTGCTGTCCATGCCATTTTTATACTTACTATTTTTATTTTTCACTTATGGCGCGCAAGTAACACATCGGGTGCGCGTGACGTTGCGGAATGTCTATGCCTGGCCGTCCCGCGCGGCAGGCACTTGCGCATCGCCGGCCTTATCGTCTATCGCCGATGAACGATGACAGCGACGCCCGAAACCACGGACGAACATCTCGCGACCTGCCTGCGCGCCCTCGGCCACCCGGTGCGGCTGGTGATTCTGCGCGCGCTGGCGCGGGCCGACCGCTGCCAGTGCGGGGACATCGTGCGCGGGCTCACGCTTGCGCAATCCACCGTCTCCCAGCATCTCAAGGTGCTGAAGGACGCTGGTCTCATCCGTGGCGAAATCGAGGGGCCGCGCTCCTGCTATTGCCTCGACCGCGCGGCGATGGACCGGCTGGCGCGCACGTTGGGTCCGCTGCTGGCCGATCTCTCTGCCCCGGCGTTTTCATCTCCCGCGTCTCCATCTCCCGCGCCTCAATCCCTGGCCGACGCATGCCAGCCCCGCAGCGGCTTGAACGCATCGCCGGCTGCGCCCATTTGCGAAGCACATTTCTCGTCGCCGACCCCGCTTTCCATGCCCGCCGGCGCGCAGGTCGCGATGCCGGCCCGCAGCGGTCACGGTGCCGCCCAGTCAACGGATAACCCATGAGCACCCCTGATCGCGGGACCGTCGAGGCTCCCGCCTCGCCGTCGCTTTCCCCCCGTCCGCGCTCCACCCCGACCCGTCCGGTGCCCTCCGGGGAGGGACGGGGCAGCCTGCTGCTCGCGCTGCGTGGTCTCATGCCCTATCTGTGGCCCGCCGATCGGCTGGACCTGCGCGCCCGCGTGCTGTGGGGCCTCGTGCTGCTGGTGCTGGCCAAGGTCGCCACCATGGCGACTCCCTTCCTGTTCAAATGGGCGACCGATGCGGTGGCGCATCGCGAGGGAGCCACCATCTCGACCGACACGGTGGGCCTCATCCTCGCCGGCCCGCTGGTGCTGACGCTCGCCTATGGCCTCGCCCGCGTGGTGATGGCCGGCCTCACCCAGTGGCGCGACGGCCTGTTCGCCAAGGTCGCGATCCACGCGGTGCGCCGGCTCGCCATCGAAACCTTCGAGCACATGCACGCGCTGTCGCTGCGCTTTCATCTGGAGCGCAAGACCGGCGGCCTGACCCGGGTCCTGGAGCGCTCGCGCGACGGCATCGAGACCATCGTGCGCATGCTGGTGCTGCATCTGGCGCCGACCATCCTCGAATTCGCGATGGTGATCGGCGTGCTGCTCTGGCAGTTCGACTGGCGCTATGCGGCGGCCTCGGTGGCGATGATCCTCGCCTACACCGTCTTCACCTTCGTGATGACGGAGTTCCGCATGGGCATCCGCCGCGCCATGAACGAGAGCGACACCGACGCCAATGCCAAGGCGGTGGACAGCCTGCTGAACTACGAGACGGTGAAGTATTTCGGCGCGGAAAGCTGGGAGGCCCGGCGCTACGACCGCTCCATGGCCACCTATGAGAAGGCGACGGTGCGCACCCACACCTCGCTCGCCTGGCTCAATGCCGGGCAGGCCGCGATCTTCACCGCCGGCCTCACCGCGGTGATGGCGCTGTGCGTATTCGACATAAAGGCCGGCCGGCAGTCGGTCGGCTCCTTCGTCATGGTCAACGCCATGATGATCCAGCTCTACCAGCCGCTGAACTTCCTCGGCATGATCTACCGCGAGATCAAGCAGTCGCTCATCGACATCGAGGCGATGTTCACCATCCTCGCCCGCGACCCCGAGATCCGCGACGCGCCGGACGCGCCCGCTCTCGCGATTTCCGGCGGTGCGGTGCGGTTCGAGGATGTGCATTTCTCCTATGACCCGGACCGCGAGATCCTGAAGGGCATCTCCTTCGAGGTGCCGGCGGGGCGAACGGTCGCCATCGTCGGGCCGTCGGGCGCGGGCAAGTCGACCATCTCGCGGCTGCTGTTCCGCTTCTACGACGTCTCGTCCGGGCGAATCAGCATCGACGGGCAGGACATCCGCGACGTGACGCAGGAAAGCCTGCGCGCAGCGATCGGCATGGTTCCCCAGGACACCGTGCTGTTCAACGACACGCTGGCCTACAACATCCGCTATGGCCGCCACGGCGCCAGCGACGCCGAGGTGATCGAGGCCGCGCATCTGGCGCAGATCGACGGCTTCATCCAGCACACGCCGAAGGGCTTCGACACCGAGGTCGGCGAGCGCGGGCTGAAGCTCTCCGGCGGCGAGAAGCAGCGCGTCGCCATCGCCCGCACCATCCTCAAGGCGCCGCCGATCCTGTTGCTGGACGAGGCGACCTCCGCGCTCGACAGCCACACCGAGCGAGAGATCCAGGACGCGCTGGATCGTGTTTCGCGCGGGCGCACAACGCTCGTCATCGCGCACCGGCTTTCCACCGTCATCGGCGCCGACGAGATCATCGTGCTCGCCGCCGGCCGCATCGCAGAGCGCGGCACCCATGGCGAACTGATGAAGAAGCGCGGGCTCTACCATTCCATGTGGGAGCGCCAGCGCGAGGCCGAGCGCGCCCGCGAAACGCTGCGGGCAAGCGGGGACGAAGGCCTTTCGGACGACCCCGCCCCCAAGCCGGCAGACGCAGCGGCGTGAGACCATTGGCGGGCGTGTCCCGCCACCTTCGCTGCCGCGCGTCTAGATGCTACGATGCCGGCGTCTAGACGGAGCTGCAGCCATGGCCTTCCACATACGCGACCCGGAGACCGACGCATTGGTGCGCAAGCTCGCCCAGCTGCGCGGCGTCGGGTTGACGGAAGCGATCCATGACGCCGTTGAGGAGGCGCTGAAGCGCGAACGGGCGAAGACCCCGCTGTGGGAGCGATTGCAGCCTATTGCCGAACGGCTCAGGGCGCACGAGGACACGGGCCTGCCTGCCGACAAAGCCTTTTTCGACGATTTGTCAGGAATATGAGGCATGTTTGTCGATGCCTCGGCGCTGGTCGCCCTGCTGCTGGGAGAGCCCGATGCGCATGATCTCGCGCGCCGGCTCGACGCCGCGGGTGGAGCCGTGACCTCGCCTCTGGCGCTGTTCGAGACGATTGCCGCGGTGATGACGCGGCGCCGGATCGGGCGGGCCGAGGTGGAGCAGGAGGTTGAACGGCTGCTCCATGAATCGTCTATCACGGTCGCGCCCATCACCCCCGAGATCGGCGGGTTCGCGCTGGAGGCGTTCGAGCGCTATGGCAAGGGCAGGGGCCATCCGGCCCAGCTCAACATGGGCGACTGCTTCGCCTATGCCTGCGCGCGTGCACATCGGCTGCCGCTGCTCTACAAGGGCGACGATTTCGTGCACACCGATCTCGCGTGATCTACCCGATTGCGGCGCGGCCTCGCAGGGCCGGCCACCCATAGGAAAGCCGATGTCCCTTATCGACACCATCCGCCACAGCCTCGTGCCGATCCATCGCGAAGGCTATCGCTTCATCGCCATCGGCGCGGTGGTGACCCTGGTGCTGTTCTTCCTGTTCCAGCCGCTCGGCTGGATCGCGCTGATGATTACGGTGTGGATTGCCTATTTCTTCCGCGATCCGGTGCGGGTGACGCCGCAGCGCGAGGGCTTGGTCATCGCGCCCGCGGATGGGCGGGTGTGCCTCGTCGGCCCGGCGGTGCCGCCGAAGGAGCTCGGCCTCGGCCATGAGCCGGTACCGCGCGTGTGCATCTTCATGAATGTGTTCGACGTGCACGTGAATCGGGCGCCGCTCGCCGGCCGCGTGGTGCGCATCGCCTATCGGCCGGGCAAGTTCCTGAATGCCGAGCTGGACAAGGCGAGCGAGTTCAACGAGCGCAACGGCGTGGTGCTGGATACCGCGAGCGGTCTGGTCGGCGTGGTGCAGATCGCCGGTCTCGTCGCGCGCCGCATCGTCTGCTTCGTGCGCGAGGGCGAGGAGCTCGGCACCGGCGAGCGCTTCGGCCTCATCCGCTTCGGCTCGCGCGTGGATGTCTATTTTCCCGCCGGGGCGCGCCCACTGGTCGCAGAAGGCCAGCGTGCGGTCGCGGGCGAGACGGTGCTGGCCGATCTCGCCTATTCGCAGCCGCCCGCCCGCTTTAGGATCGGCTGAGGCCTGATCGGCGGGGTTTGCTCCGCCGCACCGTTCCCGTTTGCCAGGAGTTCGCCATGCCGCGGCCCTTCCCGCCCTTCGAGCCCGATCCCGTCAACGGGAAGCGGCGTTTCCAGGCCATTCCGCTGCGGCTGCTGCTGCCGAACGTGGTGACGCTGCTCGCGCTGTGCGCGGGCCTCACCGGCATCCGCATGGCCATCGAGGGACGGATGGAACTGGCGCTCGGCGCCATCGTGCTCGCGGCTGTGCTGGACGGCATGGACGGCCGGCTGGCCCGGCTGCTGCAGGGCACGTCGCGCTTCGGCGCGGAACTGGACAGCCTGTCCGATTTCGTCTGCTTCGGCGTCGCGCCGGGCATCGTGCTCTATATGTGGGGCCTCGACACGCTGGGCTCGATCGGCTGGATCGCGGCGCTGGCCTTCGCGATCTGCGCGGCGCTCCGGCTTGCCCGCTTCAACGTGATGCTGGAAGACCCCAACAAACCGGCCTTTGCCACCAATTTCTTCACCGGCATCCCGGCCCCGGCCGGCGCGATCTGCGTGCTGCTGCCGGTTTATCTCGAACTGATCGGCCTGCCGCGCCTCATCGCCTCGCCGGCGGTGGCGGCGCTCTACACGCTGTGCATCGCGGTTCTCATGGTGTCGAAGCTGCCGGCATGGTCGGGCAAGAAGCTGGGCGCCCGTATTCCGCGCGAGGCGGTGCTGCCGCTCTTCGTCTGCGTCGCCCTGTTCGTGGCGATCCTGGTGACGTGGCCGTGGGCCGTGCTCTCGCTGCTGACCGTCGCCTATCTCGCACTGCTGCCGTTCTCGGTCATGAGCTATGCCCGCATGTCGCGGGAGCATGAGAAGGCCCGTGCCGAAGCCGACATGCAGGACGAGGAGCATCCTGCCTTCGTGGATGAGCAGGGGGCCGCGGCCGGGACTGCGGCACCGCGCGAGAGCCGGCCGGGCCGGCTCAACTGAAGGCAGCAGGCCGCGCGGAACGCGCGCCACTTAAGGACCTTACGCGCAGAGTCTTGCGAATGCCGGGCCTTGTCAGACCTGCCGGTTGCGCTCGGCGAGCACCGCGACGCGATCGGAGAGCGGCACGGCCGGAAAAGCCTGACGCAATGCGCGCAGAGCCTCCGCATCCGTGCGCGGGCCGAGCTGGGCGAGATGCTGGGTCATGCGGGCGAAGACGGTGCCTGAAGCCGTGCCGAGAGCCACAGCATTCGGCACTTCCCGCTTCGCCGCGACGGTGAGCACCGCCTCACCCTCGGACCGGGGGAAAAGCGAAGATCTGCCCGACACATTCAGCATCAGAACCTCCCCCGATCGGAATGGCGAATCAATCGCCTTTGCTCATGCATCACAATGACCCGAAGCGACCGTCAACGCATCTGAATTCTTTCGGTTCCCGATCACGTGATCGATTTTCACGATGAACATGATGGCAGGCGACCCGCCTCGCGAGCCATGCGAAGTCGGTGCCACAACGGCTGGTTCATCGCTTAAAAATGCACGAAAAAGCCCGCCGAACGGGCGGGCTGGAGCTGGCCGGTAAAAGGAAACCGCAACCGGCGCGAGGTGCCCGGGATCAGGTGCGGTTCAGCGCGACCTTGGTGCCGTCGGTAGTGGCAACGCCGTCGAAATGGCCGCTTCCGCTGGGCTGCAGGCGGGCCGTGACCTTGCCGACATGGTTCTGCAGAACGATGTCGTTGCCCCACACGTCCCAACCCTTGGTCATGAAGATGTCGTTCGGGCAGGAAACGTCGGCGCTGGCGGCGAAGCCGGACATGCCGCGATCGGTGCTGAGGGTGAGCGGGCAGGTCTTCTGACCATTGTCCCACACATAGGTCCAGGTTCCGGCAAGCTGCGAACGGGTGGCGCCCGGATCGGCATAGGCGACGCCGCCGGGAGCGGTGGCGGGTGGCGGGCTGAGCGCGACCGACTGGGCGGCCTGCGCGGTCTCCCGCGGGGTCACGGCGGCGCTGGCGGTCTGCGCGGAAGCGCCCGTCGGAGCGGGAACCGCGGAGGTTTCCACCGACAGGCTCGGCGCCGGTGTGATCGGATCGGCATCGGCGACAGGAGAGGCAGTGGCCTTGGCGGAAGGGCCAAAGCCGTCAAGCGACGTGCTGCAACCCCCGATGGCGAGGGCTCCTGCGGACACGACAATGACGGCAATCAACTTCATTTCCGACTCCCCCGACATGGCGATGAGACGCCATGTCTTCAGCTGACAAAGCCGGCGGCACTCCCCGCAACGCACGCCGGATTCGATCTGGCCAATTTCGCGGCGGATCGTGGCGTGAGAATGGCCCGCAAGAGCCGAAAGATGCCTTGATCTGCATCTTCGATGCTCATGATCAACAGAATATTAATGCCGGCAACGCCGAAATGGCCAGATGCGCACGCCGCGGCCGTTTTGCGCCGGCCGGCTGTCTGCCGATGGACGAGCGTGACGACGCGCTGTATGTGCCCATGTGGCGGTGCACAATGCAGAACCGCCGGCAAGGCCGCCGGCAGGACCGTCGGCACGACCGCACAACGGGCCAATGGCCCCGCGCCGCAATGCACGAAACGGAGGCAGCCATGTATCAGATGCTCGATCCCGCCACGCTCCGGGTTCTCGTCACCGGGGCGACCTCCGGCATCGGCGCTGCGAGCGCGCGGCGCTTCATCGAAGCCGGCGCCCATGTGGTGGCGACCGGCCGCCGCGCCGACCGCCTCATCGCGCTGCGCGACGAGCTCGGCCCCCGCCTGCATCCCCTCGAGGTCGATGTCCGCGACCAGGCCGCGCTGGCGAAGGCGCTGGACACGCTGCCCGAACCTTTCGCCCCGCTGAATGTCGTTTTCGCCAATGCCGGTCTCGCCCTCGGCCTCGAACCCGCCCAGCGGGCCAGCCTGAAGGACTGGGACGACATGGTGGACACCAACATCAAGGGCCTGCTCTACACGGTGGAGGCCACGCTGCCCGGCATGGTGGCGCGCGGGGAGGGGCATGTGGTGTTCACCGGCTCGATCGCGGCCGACTATCCCTATCCGGGCGGCAATGCCTATGGCGCCACCAAGGCCTTCGTGAAGCAGTTCTCGCTGAACCTGATGGCCGATCTGGTCGGCACCGGCGTGCGCGTCACCGACATCGAGCCCGGCATGGTCGAGACCGAGTTCTCGCTGGTGCGCTTCCATGGCGATGCCGGCCGGTCGGATGCGGTCTATTCCGGCACGCAGTCGCTGACCGCCGAGGACATCGCCGAGCAGGTGTTCTTCTGCTGCACCGTTCCGCGCCATGTGCAGATCAATCGACTGCAGGTGTTCCCCACCTGCCAGGGCTTCGCCGGCTTCAACGTGAAGCGCGGCTGAAAACGGAGCGGCCGAAAAACCGCGTGCAGGCCGCCGCGTCAGGCGGCCTCGACCGCGGCGGGCCCGTCCGAGAGCGCGGCGCGCAGCGTCTCGGCGAGGCGGCGCGCGGCGGCGGAGGCCGCCGGCGCCATCACCAGCCCCACCTCGATGTCGGGCAAAGGCGGCAGGCCGTCGGCATGGCCGAGCCGACGCCACTCCGGCGGGGCGGCGCATTCCGGCATCGCGGTGACGCACAGCCCGGTTTCCACCGCCGCATTGATGCCGGCCTGCGAGGTCGCGGTGCAGGCGACGCGCCAGGCCCGGCCCACCGTGTCAAGCGCGGCGGCAATGTGGGGGCGGGCCCGGCAGCCGGTGGGGCACAGCGCGAGCGGCAGCGGGTCGTTGCGCTCCGGCCGATGGCCGCGGGCGGCGAGCCAGATCAGCTTCTCGCGCTTCAGCAATTCGCCGGTGGGACGGGCGAGGTCGCGGGTGATGAGGGCGAGGTCGATGTGCCCGCGCTCCACCTCCGGCTCCAGCGCCTTGGAGAGGTCGCAGCGGATGGAGATCTCGATCCGCGGATAGGCTGCGGCGAAGCGCGCGATGGCCGGGGTGAAATAGGCGTCGACATAATCGTCCGGCATGCCGAGCCTGACGCTGCCTTCCGGCGTGCCGCCCTTGAGGTCGGACAGCGCCTCGCTTTCATAGGCCAGCAGGCGACGGGCATGGGCCACCAGCCGCTCGCCGCTCTCGGTCAGCGCGACGCCGCGGCGCGAACGCTCCAGCAGCCGCACGCCGAGGCTTTCCTCAAGCTGGGCGATGCGCGCGGAGACCGCCGATTGCGTTCGCCCGACCCGCTCCGCCGCGGCGGTGAAGCCGCCGCTGTCCACGATGGCGATGAGCATGCCGAGCGATTCGGTATCCAGGTGGCGCATCAACGGCTCCGGCAATGGTCCCCGCACAGGCGGAAAAGCAAGGTTTCATTCTTATCATCATTCGTGATGTAACCACAAAATAAATTCGCTTTTCCGATAATAAGGGCGGGTGTAGTCAACCTCGCGTTAGCCGAGATCTGCGAAGGTCTGTGCCGGCTTCCCCTGTCAGCCGTGTGCCCCATGTCGCCGCCGCCCCCCGCCTCGCTCGCCCTCACCGACACCATCGACATTCCCGCGCCGGCCGCCTCCGCCGCGCTCGCCGCCGAGCTGCTGCAGGCGAAACTGCGCCGCCGCGCCTTCGGCGGCGTGCTGGCCGCGGCTCTGTGCATCGGTTTCTCGGCCATCTTCGTGCGGCTGTCCGATGTCGGCCCCGCGGCGGTCGGGTTCTGGCGCCTCGTCTTCGCCCTGGGCCCGACCGCGTTGTGGGCGCTTGCCGAATGGCGCGGCATGAAGGCCCATGCGCGGGTGACGGGTCTCGATGCGCCGAAGCTGCCGCTGGCGACCGTCGGCCTGTCCTGCCTCATCGGCCTGTTCTTCGCCGTCGATCTCGTGCTGTTCAACGCCGCGCTTCAGTTCACCACCACGGCAAACGCGGTGCTGCTCGGCAATATGGCGCCGCTCTTCGTGATGCTGATGGGCTGGGCCTTCCTCGGCGAGCGTCCGACGCGGGCCCTGTTCACCGCCATGGCGCTTGCCATCGCCGGCGCGCTGCTCATCATGAGCCATGGCCTGCAGGGCGGGCAGGGCGGCGCGGCCACCCGGACCGGCGACCTGATGTGCCTCGTCGCGGCCTCCGCCTATTCGGCCTATATCCTGTTCATCCGCATGATCCGGCGGGCGGGCGCGGACGGGCGTGCCGCGATTGGCGGGGGCATGCTCTCGCTCATTTCCACCGCCTTCGCCGCGGTGCTCTGCCTTGGCTGGGCCGTTGGAACGGGCGAGATGCTGGTGCCGCGCAGCCTGCAGGGCCTGCTCGCGGTTGCCGGCCTCGGCATCGTCACCCATGCGGCGGGGCAGGGACTGACGACCTTCGCTCTGGGGCGTCTGCCGGCCGGTCTGGTGTCGGTGGTGCTGCTGCTTCAGATCCTGGTCGGCGTCGGCTTCGCCGCGCTGCTGTTTGGCGAGATTCCCTCGCTGGTGGTGATCGCCGGCGGCGCGCTGGTGGTGGCCGGTGTTCTGGTGGTGCGCCCGCGTGCGCCGCGCGTCGTCAGGTGAGCTTGCGCGGACGCCTGCGCAGGGCTACCTCCTGCGCAGAGATGTGAGGAGCCCGTGACATGGCCGAGCCAAATCCCTTCGGCGGCGTGATCGAGAATCTGAGCGTGGACGAGGTGCGCAAGGGTCTCGCCGACGGCACCATCCTGCTGGTCGACGTGCGCGAGCCCAACGAGCTTGCCGCCGAGAGCATTCCCGGCGCGGTGGATTTTCCGCTCTCCACCTTCGATGCCGACGCGCTGCCCGACGCCGGCGACAGGATGCTGGTCTTTTCCTGCCGCTCCGGCCAGCGCTCGCAAAGGGCCGCCGCTGCCGCCCAGGCGGCCGGGCTGGACCTGCATCGCCACATGGCGGGCGGCATCCTGGCCTGGAAGCAGGCGGGCTTCCCGACCGAGCAGGGCTGAGCGGGCAGAACAAGGTTCGTGCTTGCGGCTGGCCGTTTTGCCGACCGGACGAGCCTTCCGCCGAGGGCATTCCCACCCCGGCCTCGTCGGTGAGCGGCCTCTCACCCTACCCTCTCCCTCGGGGGAGAAGGAGCAGAGCGGCTCTTGCGGTGCGGATCCTCCGCTGTCCGGCGGGAGGGGCCTGCGTTCTTCCATGAGGAGCGGAGGCCGCGTCGCATCACGTGATGCCGGGCTCACCCATCGTGCAAAGGGAAATACCTCTCCCCCTCGGGAGAGGGTAGGGTGAGGGGCCGGGCCGCGCCCTGTCACCAGCGGCAGCGCCGCCCCATCCCTATCCCGCCAGCCGGCCGACCACCTCGCCCGTCGCCTCCACCAGCCGGTCCACCTGTGCCTCGCTGGTGGCGGGGGAGGCCAACATCATGTCGTGGAAAGGCGAGATCAGCACCCCGCGCACCAGCAGCGCGAGATGCACCGCCGCCTCCAGCGCCGGGAAATGGGCGTGCTTCGCCTCGCCGCCATTGCGGCAGGGCACCGGCGCGCGCACCACCTCCACCCGCGCCCCGCAGCGGGCGACGTGCCAAGGAAGGCTGGCGGCGGCTATCACACGGGCCAGCCCCGCTTCCATCCGGTCGGCCAGCGCGTTCATGCAGGCATAGGCTTCAGGCGTCGCCACCGCCTCCAGCGTCGCGCGCAGGGCGGCGAGCTGCAGCGGGCTGCCGGAGAGCGTGGTACCGATGCCGGAATGGCCGTCCGCCGCTTCCGCCTTCGCCGCTTTGAAGCGGGCGGCGACGGCCTCGCTCATGCCCCACACGGCGGTCGGCACGCCGCCGGCGATGGCCTTGCCGATCACCAGGAGATCCGGCTCCAGCCCATGCAGCCGCGTATAGCCGCCCGGCGCGGTGGAGAGCGTATGCGTCTCGTCGATCAGCAGCAGCGTGCCATGCCGCCGGCAGAGCTCGCGCAACCCGGCATGGAAGCCCGGCTCGGGCAGCACCATCGCGCAATTGGTCAGCACCGGCTCGGTGATGACGCAGGCGACCGTGCCGTCGGCCAGCGCCGCCTCCACCGCCGCGAGGTCGTTGAAGGGTACGATGCGGGTCAGCGCGGTCAGATCGCGTGGCTCGCCGACGAGACTCGGCTTGTTGCGCGGGAGGCCGGCCGGCGACAGCTCGACGAAGGTTTCGTCCACCGCGCCGTGATAGGCGCCGTCGAAGACGAGGATGCGCGGGCGCCCGGTCGCCGCGCGCGCGGCGCGCAGCGCGAAGCGGTTGGCGTCGGACGCGGTCGTGGCGATTTGCCAGAGATCGAGGCCGAACCGTGCCGCCAGCAGATCCCCCACGAGCCCGGCATCCGGCGTCGGCAGCATGGAGGCGAGGCCGCGCGGAATCTGCCGTGCCAGCGCCTCGACCAGGGCAGGCGGCGAATGGCCGAACAGGGCGGCGGTGTCGCCGAGGCAGAAATCCTCGTATGCGTGGCCGTCGATGTCGGTGAGGCGGGCGCCCTCGGCGCGGTCCACGATAAGTGGAACCGGCGTCGACCAGTCGCTCATCCAGTGCATCGGCACGCCGTCGTAAAGATGCGCGGTCGCGCCCGCGGCGGCGCGAGTCTTCGGCCGGGTGCCGAGATAGAGCGCCTCGGCTTCGGCGCGCAGGGCGGAGACCCGGGCGGGCGACGCCCCGGAGGCCGATTCGGAGGACAGCGGGCGGGTCATCTCACAGGCGCTCCGTCGAAGAGAGGGCAGGGCACACACGGGCCCCTGCCGGCATCATAGCCGCATCCGCTGACGCAGCGGGAGTGTGGCTTCAGTTCACCTAGCCCAAGCGCTTCAACTCGGCATAGGTGTCGTCCAGCGTCTTCTTCGCACGCGCCACCAGTTCGTCCATCTCGCCATGGGAGATGACGAGCGGCGGGGCGATGATGAGACGGTCGCGCGTCGCCCGCATCACGAGGCCGTTCCTGAACGAGAAGTCGCGCGCCAGCGTGCCGACCTTGCCGACGTCCGGGAACTTGGTGCGGCCGATCTTGTCCGGCGTCAGCTCCAGCGCGCCGACCATGCCGAGCATCGGCGCCTCGCCGACGAGAGGATGCTCGGCAAGCTTCGACCACTGCGCCTTCAGATACGGCCCGGCATCGTCGGCGACGTAATCGACGATCTTCTCGCGCTGCATGATGGCAAGGTTGGCCAGCGCCGCCGCGCAGGCGGCCGGGTGGCCGGAATAGGTGTAGCCATGGTTGAAGTCGCCGCCTTCCAGCAGCACGTCGACCACCCGGTCCGCGACCATGACCCCACCCAGCGGCAGGTAGCCGGAGGTGATGCCCTTGGCCATGACGAGGAGGTCCGGCTGGGTGCCGAAGGTCTCGCAACCGAACCACTTGCCGGTGCGCCCGAAGCCGCAGATCACCTCGTCCGAAATGAACAGGATGTCGCGCTCGCGGCAGATGCGGGCGATCTCCGGCCAGTAGGTCGCGGGCGGGATGATGACGCCGCCGGCGCCCTGGATCGGCTCGGCGATGAAGGCGGCGATCCGGTCCTCGCCCAGCGCGTCGATGGTGGTTTCGAGCGCCCGCGCGGTGCGCAGGCCGAATTCCTCCGGCGTCTCGCCCTGCCGGGCCTCGCCCCAGAAATAGGGCTGGGCGATGTGCACCACGCCCGGAAGGGCCACGTTCTGCGCATGCATCGGCGCCATGCCGCCGAGATTGGCCGCGCCCACGGTGGAGCCGTGATAGGCGTTGCGCCGGGAGATGATGACCTTCTTCTCCGGCTGCTCCTTGATGTCCCAGTAGCGCCGCACCAGACGGATGACGGTGTCGTTCGATTCCGAGCCCGAGCCGGTGAAGAACACCCGGTTGAACTGCGGCGGCGTCAGCTCCGCCAGCTTGGCGGACAGCTCGATGGCGGGGACGTGGGTGGTCTTGAAGAAGGTGTTGTAATAAGGCAGCTCGCGAAGCTGCGCGGCCACCGCGTCGGCGATCTCCTCGCGGCCGTAGCCCACATTCACGCACCACAGGCCGGACATGCCGTCGAGGATGCGGTTGCCCTCCGAATCGGTGAGCCACACGCCCTCGGCCTTCACGATGACGCGCGAGCCTTCGTCGTTCAGCGCCTTGGTATCGCTGAAGGGGTGGAGATGATGCGCGGCGTCGAGCGCGCGCAGTTCGGCGGTGGTGCGGGGCTGCGTCATGATGGGCCTTCCATGGTTGACCACAGAATGTGATCACATTTCGCGTGCGTCAAGCCGTCCGGCATGCCACAAGAGTGAAACAGGGCGATGCGCGGCGCGGCGGCTTGACCGCGCGCCCGTCCGCATGGCCACAATCGAGCAGGCACCATCCAGGACCCATCATGCCGTCAACCGAAGCGGCCCCGCACGCCGAGATTTCTGCCACGACCGCGTCCGCGGGCGCGGCCACTGCCGAATTTGCCGACCATCTGGCGCGTGAAGGCGCACCGGAGATCGTCGAAGTCCTGCTGCCCGACACCCATGGGGTGCTGCGCGGCAAATGGATTCCCGGCGGGGCGGCCCAGAAGATCTGGACCGACGGCGTCGCCATCCCGCTTTCCATCTTCGGCCTCGACATCTGGGGTCGGGAGGTCATGGAGACCGGCCTGCATATGGAGACCGGTGACCGCGACGGCCTGTGTCGCCCGGTGCCCGGCACGCTGAAGCCGGTGCCGTGGGCGCCGCGCCGCTCCGCACAGGTCATGATCACCATGAACGAGCCCGACCCGCGCGGCGGCGAGCGCCCGTGGGAGCTGGACCCGCGCCACAAGCTTGCCCGGCAGGTCGAGCGGCTCGCGGCATTGGGGCTTTACCCCTGCGTCGCCTTCGAGCTGGAATTCTACCTGCTGAAGCAGCAGGCCGGCCCGGACGGGGCGCCGGAGCCGGTTTTCCCGGCCCGCGGCCTTGCCCGGCAGAACATGTATGCAATGTCCGACCTCGATGCCTATGCGGCGCTGCTGCACGAGGTGCGCGAGGCCGCCCGCATCCAGGGTCTGCCGACCGACACGGTCATTTCCGAGGCCGCGCCCGGCCAGTATGAGGTGAATCTCTATCACCGCCGCGACGCCATGGCGGCGGCGGATGACGCGATCCTGCTGCGCCGGCTGATCGACGGGGTCGCCCGCAAGCACGGGCTGCGCGCCAGCTTCATGGCCAAGCCCCTGCTGGATTTCGCCGGTTCGGGCATGCATGTCCATGTCAGCCTCACCGACGGCGCGGGCGACAACGCCTTCGGCGCCGGCGAGGCCGGGGAGAAGCTGCTGCGCAACGCGGCGGCGGGCATGCTGGCCACCATGGCCGATACCTGCATGTTCTATGTGCCCGGCTATAATGGCTATCGCCGCCTCGTGCCGGGCAGCTACGCGCCGACAAGCGTTTCGTGGGGCTATGACAACCGCAATGTCGCGGTGCGGGTGCCGAACGGCCCGCCCAAGGCCCGGAGGCTGGAGCACCGCATCGCGGGTGCCGATGCCCATCCCCATCTCGTGCTCGCCGGCATCCTCGCCGGCATGCTGGAGGGGATCGAACGTGGACTGGAGCCGCCGGCTCCGCTCACCGGCAATGCCGATGACGTGTCGGCGCCGCGCCTGTCGCATTCCATGCACGACGCCATCCGCAATTTCGCCGGCTCGTCCTTCATCGCCGATGCCTTCGGCACCACCTGGCAGCAGGTCTATGCGGTGATGAAGGAGGCCGAACTGGCCGCCTTCGAGGGGCGGATCAACCCGCTGGAATACGAAACCTATCTGTAATCGCGCTTCTGCCTGTTCCGGCTATGCCGGAAAAAGGCGGGGCGGATCACCGTCGCGGTCCGTGACGCTTGAGCCGGAGGCTTTCCCGCACTAGCTTTCATCTGCGCTGAAAGGTTGGGCATGCCTGTCCTTGCGGCGATCCAGCAATGTTCCTGAAGGAGAACAGGATGTCCCGCCTTCTCGCGACCGTCGCGGCAGGTGTTCTGGCGACCGGATTTCTGGCCACGAGTGCTCTCGTGGCTGCTGTCAGCCCGGTGGCCGCGCAGGAAAAGGTCGTGAACGTCTACAACTGGTCCGACTATATCGACGAGTCGGTGCTGGAGGAGTTCACCAAGGAGACCGGAATCAAGGTCCGGTACGACGTCTACGATTCCAACGAGGTCCTGGAGACCAAGCTGCTCGCCGGCAAGACCGGCTACGATATCGTGGTGCCGACGAGTTCTTTCCTCGAACGTCAGATCAAGGCGGGCATCTACCAGAAGCTCGACAAGTCGAAGCTGCCGAACCTGCAGTACCAGTGGCCCGAGATCGTGGAGCTGCTCTCCGTCTATGACCCGGGAAGCCAGTATGCCGCAAACTATATGTGGGGCACGACCGGCATCGGCATCAATGTCGACAAGGTCAAGGAGCGTCTTGGCGAGGTTCCGCTCGATTCGTGGGATATCCTCTTCAAGCCTGAAATCCTGTCCAAGCTGAAGGATTGCGGCGTCTATTTCCTCGACGGCCCGGAGGAAGTCCTTCCGACCGCTCTGAAATATCTCGGCAAGGATCCGAACTCCAAGGATCCGAAGGACATCGAGGCGGCCGCCGAACTGCTGATGCCGATCCGTCCCTTCATCAAGAAGTTCGACAGCTCGGGCTATATCAACGCTCTGGCGCGCGGTGACATCTGTATCGCGCTCGGCTGGTCGGGCGATGTGTTCCAGGCGAAGGCACGCGCCGAGGAAGCCGCCAAGAAGACCAAGAAGGCGCCGGTCAACATCGAGTACATCCTTCCGAAGGAAGGCGCGCTTCTCTGGGCCGACAGCTTCGCCATTCCGAAGGATGCCCCCCATCCGGAAGAGGCATTGGCCTTCATCAACTTCATGATGAAGCCGGAAATCGCGGCGAAGAACACCAACTACATTTCCTATGCGAGCGGCAGCCTTGGCGCGCAGAAGTTCATCGACAAGGAAATCCTCGAAAACCCGATGATCTATCCGTCCAAGGAGGTGCAGGCGAAGCTCTTCACCGTCACCACCTATCCGCAGGACGTGCAGCGCGTCGTGACCCGCACCTGGAACAAGTTCAAGCGCGGCAAGTGAGCGGGCGCGGCAAGTGAGCGGGCGCGGCAAGTGAGCGTGCGCGGTACGTGATCGGGCGCGGCAAGCGAAGCCGCTGGGCGCGAGCCGGACACGTGCCGCGCCTGACAGTTCAAGCGGAAAAGGCCGCCGGCACAACCTGCCGGCGGCTTTTTCATGCGTGCCGGACGACGCACCGATACATGAGGCAGACGGTGAACGATGGATGGCGCAGGATGATCTCGCATGTCTCGATCGGCATAGGCGCCTTTGGCCCCGCCTTCGCCTTCTACGATGCCCTTCTCGGCGAACTCGGCTGGTGCCGGCGCTTCGCTGAGGAAGCGTCCTGCTGCGCCGCGTGGCAGCCGGCCGATGGCGAGCGGCCGCTCATCTTCATCACCCGTCCCTTCGACGGCGGGTCGCCCGCGCCGGGCAACGGCCTCATGACCGCCCTGATGGCCAGCGACCGGCGGACCGTGGATCGGTGCCATGCGCTGGCGCTTGCTCTGGGTGGGCGCGATGAAGGCGAACCCGGCCTACGGCCGCACTATCACCCGGACTATTACGGCGCCTATTTCCGCGATCCCGACGGTAACAAGCTGTGCGTGTGCTGTCACGCGGCCGAGCCGGGCTGAGCGCGGTTCGGTCCGGTTCAGATCCGCCAGCGCTTGTAGAACCACGTCCACTGTTCGGGATGCTCGCGCACCCATTCCTCGACGATGGAGGTGATGGTCTGCATCGAGGCGTCGATGTCGATGCGGCCCTTTTCGTCGCGCGGCAGGTCGATCGGCGGGGTGCAGGTGATGCGGAAGCGCCCGCCCGGCAGGCGGATGACGCGCACCCCGTGCACCGGGCACTCATAGAGCCGGGCGAGGCGAGCGATCGTCGGGTTGGTGGTGCAGGGATGGCCGAAGAACTGCACCAGCGGGCCGCCGCGCCGGGCCTGATCGACCAATATGCCGAGATGCTTGCCCTGCTCCAGCACGCTCGCCAGCTCGAACACCGCGACATGGGAGGCGGCGACGAGGTTGCCCATCACCTGTGCCCGGGCGTTGAACAGCAGATCGGCGAAGAACGCGTTGTCCGGGGCGCGGAACAGCACCGCGCTGTCCAGTCCCTGCGCCGCCGCGGCGATGGCCGGCAGCTCCCAGTTCGCCAGATGCGCGGTGAAGACGAGGGCCGGCTTGCCGTCGATCCGCATGGCGGTGAACTGCGTCGCGCCCTCGACCTCGATCCGACTTTTCGCCGGCTCCCACATGTTGAACTGCCAGATGCGGTCGAGGTGCACGAACTCGCCGCCCATGCGGCCGAGATTGTCCCACATGCCGCGGGCGATGGCGCGGTGCTCGGCCGCGCTCCTATCGGGATAGGCGAGTTCGAGATTGGCCAGCGTCTGGGTCTGGATCGGGGTCAGCGGGCCGATCAGGCGGGCCCAGAAGGCGCAGGTCCATGCCGACAGCCGCGGGCCGATGAGGCGCAGATAATGCGTCAGCGCCCACACCGCGGCCGAGAGCGCGGCATTGCGCAGCCGCGTCATCCAGGGAAGGGGGCGGGACATGATGCGCGCGCTGCCGTTCGGCGATCAGAAGCGGATGACGACCTTGCCGAACACCCGGCGGGTTTCCAGCCGCTCCAGCCCGGCGCCGAAATCCTCCAGCGCGAACTCCGAGTCGATGACGGGCAGCACGCCGCGCTCCATCCGCTTCAGCCCGTCGGCGATGGCGCGGATCGGTGCGCCGAAGGAGCCGATGATGCGGTACTGGCGCTGGAAGAGCTGCATGAGGTTCATGTTCACCGAGACGCCCGAGGTCGAGCCGCAGGTGACGAGGCGCGCGCCGGGCCGCATGGAGAGCAGCGAGCCGTTCCACGTCTCTGCGCCGACATGCTCGAACACGACGTCGACGCCCTTCTTCTTGGTGATCTTGCGCACCTCGTGCTCGAAGCGCTCGGTCTTGTAGTTGATGACGTGATCGGCGCCGAGAGCGGTCGCCTTGGCGCATTTCTCGTCGTCGCCGGCGGTGGTGATGACGGTGCAGCCGATCTCCTTGGCCATGCGGATCGCCACCGTGCCGATGCCCGAGCCGGCGGCGTGCACCAGCACCGTCTCGCCCGGCTCGAGCTGGGCGTTGTCGAACAGCATGTGCTCGACGGTGGAGAAGGTCACCGGCGCGCAGGCGGCGTCGACCCAGGAGATGCCGTCGGGGATCTCGACGCAGAGCCGCTCCTTGATGTTGAGGCTGTCGCGGGCGAAGCCGTCGACATGGAAGCCCATGACCCCGGCCACCTCCTCGCAGAGATTGTCGCGGCCCGCTTTGCACATGCGGCACTGGCCGCAGGTCAGCGCGCCGTACATCGCGACCTTGGAGCCAGGCTTCAGGCGGGTGACGCCCGCGCCGGTGGCCACCACCTCGCCCACCGCCTCGGCGCCCACCACGAGGGGCATCTTGCGCTTGGCGAAGGCCATGCCGCGCCAGCCCCACACGTCGATGTGGTTGAGCGCGAGCGCCTTGACCCGCACCTGCACCTCGCCGGCCGCCGGCGCGCCGGGCTCGGGCAGCTCGGTGAGGGTGAGGTTGCGGTCGGACACGAGTTGAAGGGCGCGCATGGCAGGCTCCGGCAGAGGCCGCGCGTTCCGCCTGCGTCACGACCCTGCCGTGGCCCGCGGGCCGGCCGGTCGCGGCGCGCGGGCTGGCGCGGCGCTTGAAGGCACAAAGATGGGGGTGGATAGCGAAATCAGCGCTGGATGGCTAGTGCGGCGGTCAACCCGCCATCGACCGGCAGGGTTGCGCCGGTGACGTAGGCGGCGCCCGGCGAGAGCAGGAAGCCGACCACGGCGGCCACATCCTCGGGTCTGGCGAAGCGGCCGAGCGGGATTTGCTTCTCGACATTGGCGCGATAGGCGGCGTAGCGCTCCAGCATGGCGGTGTCGACGAAGCCGGGCGCCACCGTGTTCACCGTCACCCCGCGCCGGCCGCTCTCGATGGCGAGCGTGCGGCAATAGGCGGCGAGCGCGGCCTTGGAGCCGGAATAGATGCCGTTCCCCGGATTGGCGACCTCAGCCGCGATGGAGCCGATGGCGACGATCCGCCCCTCGCGCGCCCGCGTCATCGGCCGCAACAGCGCGCCGGCGATCCTCACGAAGGACCAGTAGTTCACCTGCATCAGCTCTTCGGCCTTCGCCTGCTCCACCATGGCGGCGAGCGTGTCGTAGCTCATGCCGGCATTGTGCACGAAGCCGAAATAGGCCGGCTCCTCGGCGATGCGCCCGGCGAAGGCGCCGACCGCCTCCCGGTCCGCGAGGTCGAGCGAATGGGCGGCAAGCACGGCGTCCGGCTTCTCGGCCTTCACCGCGGCGATCAGCGCCTCGGCCTCGCTGGTGGCGGTGCGTACGGTGAAGGCGACATCGAAGCCGGCGAGCGCCAGCGCCTTCACGATGGCGGCGCCGACGCCGCGGCCACCGCCGGTAACCAGAACGCGGGGTAGGCTCATGGGGAGGATCCTTCGGCAAGCGAGGCCGCGCGGGTGCGGCACGAACAGGGCGGGTCGGCGCAGATATGGGTCGGCGCAGGCATAGGTTGGTGCAGGCACGGGTCGGCACGCGCCGGCGCACCGCCCCGCACCGTCGCGTGGGCGTTCTCGCCTGTTTTTCCGCGCCGCGCAACGGGTGCCGCACGGCAGCGGTGTCCTGCTCCGGCACGGCTGCCCTGCACGGTCCGCAGGGCGAAAAGGCGTGACGGACCGTTGGCCCGCGCCTATAGATAGGGTAGGGGACTATCCCATGTCGCACACCGCCGCCCATAAGACCGATCTCGTCGCCCGCCTGCGCCGCATTGCCGGGCAGGTCGCCGCCCTCCAACGCGCCGTCGAAGCCGAAGCCGGCTGCGCCACCGTGCTGCACCAGGCCGCCGGCCTGCGCGGCGCGGTGCACGGGCTGATGGACGAACTGGTCGAGGACCACATGCGCCAGCATCTCGCGCGCCCCGGCCTCACCGATGCCGAGCGGGCCGCGGCCGCCGACGAGCTGATCGCCGCCATACGCCGCTACGCCAAATAGGAGACGCGCCATGGGAGCCGATCCGAACGTCGCCGATCCCACGCTTCAGCCGCACGAGCACGTTTTTCTCGGCACCGCGCACGACGCCAATGCGCGCCGGACCCGGCACGTCGTGCTGCTCACCGCGGCGATGATGGTGGGCGAGATCGTGGCCGGCTTCGCCTTCAATTCGATGGCGCTGCTGGCCGACGGCTTCCACATGGCGACCCATGCCGGCGCGCTCGGCGTGGCGGCGCTGGCCTATGCCTATGCGCGCCGCCACGCCCGCGACCCGCATTACAGCTTCGGCACCGGCAAGGTCGGCGACCTCGCCGGCTTTGCTTCGGCGCTGGTGCTCGGCATGGTGGCGATCGGCATCGCGGTGGAATCGGCCGGGCGCCTCGCCGCCCCGCAGCCGGTGGCCTTCCTGGAGGCGACGCTCATCGCGGTGGCGGGGCTCGTCGTGAACATCATCAGCGTGGTGCTGCTGGGCGGGCACGGCCATTCGCACGGCCACGCCCATGGCCACGGCCACGCCCATGAGAGCCATTCACACCACGATCACGCGCATGGGGCGCATGTGCACGACCATCCCCATCACGGCCACGAGCCGGCGCGCGGCGACGCCGACAACAATATGCGCTCGGCCTATGTCCATGTGCTGGCCGACGCGCTCACCTCGGTGCTCGCCATCGCGGCCCTGCTCGGCGGGCGCTTCCTCGGCTGGGTCTGGCTCGATCCGGCGATGGGGCTGGTGGGTGCGGTGGTGATCGCGAGCTGGTCGTGGACATTGATCCGCGACACCGCCGCCGTTTTGCTCGACACCAGCGATCCCGCGTTGGAGCGCGAGATCCGCGCCAAGGTGGAAGGCCCCGGCGATGCGCGGATCCTCGATCTTCACGTCTGGCGCGTCGGCCCCGCGGCCCATGCCGCCATCGTCAGCATCACCGGCGCCGACCCCGCCGACATCCGCCGCCGCCTCGGCCCGGTCGAGGGCATCGGGCATCTCACCGTGGAGGCGCGGTAGGGAGCATCACACGCGGTCGTCATCCGGGCCGGGGCGCAGCGACGAGCCGGGATCGCCTGCGGCCGCCGGGAGCGAAATCCCCCCGCGCGGCGGCAGGCCAAGCTCCGGCGGCGGGCGATCCCGGATCGGGCCGACGCCCCTCCGGGACAACCGCTTCAGCGAAAGCCGGACGCGACTGCGCGCGCCGCCCTCACTCCGGCTCGCCGGTGAGGATCAGGCAGACATTCTGTCCGCCGAAGCCGAAGGAGTTGGACATCACCCGGCCCACCTTGGCGTCGCGGGCGACGTTGGGCACCACGTCGAGCGGAATGGCCGGATCCGGCACCTCGTAATTGATGGTCGGCGGGATGCGGCCATTGGCGATGGTGAGCAGCGAGACCACCGCCTCGATCGCGCCCGCCGCCGTCAGCGTGTGCCCGATCATCGACTTGTTGGACGAGACCGGGATGCCGGGCAGCCGCTCGCCGAACACCGCCGACATGCCGGTGAACTCCATGCGGTCGTTCTCCGGCGTCGAGGTGCCGTGGGCGTTGATGTAGTCGATCTCCTCCGCCGTGATCCCGGCATCGGCCAGCGCCGAGCGCATGCAGCCGATCACCGGCTTGGCGTCCGGCGAGGAGCGGGTGCGGTGGAAGCTGTCGGCCATTTCGCCGACGCCCTCGACCACGCCGAGGATCTTCGCCCCGCGCGCCCGGGCGTGCTCCAGGCTCTCCAGCACCAGCGCGCCGGCGCCCTCGGCGATGATGAAGCCGTCGCGGTTCTTGGCGAAGGGACGCGAGGCGGCGGCCGGGTTCTCGTTGTTGGTCGAGAGCGCGGAGAGCAGCGAGAAGCGGATCAGCGCCTCGGCGGTCACCGAGCCGTCGGTGGCGATGGAGAGCGCGGCCTCGCAGTCGCCGCGGCGGATCGCCTCGACCGCGAGCTGGATCGAGGTGTTGCCGGAGGCGCAGGCGGTGGACAGCGAGATCGGCTGGCCCTGCGTGCCGAAGCGGTCGGCGAGGTGGTCGGCGATCGAGCCGTAGACGAAGCGCTCGTGCCAGGTGCCGTGGTCGTTGTTCTCTGCGGCGCGCAGCAGGTCGTCATAGGTGAGCGGGCCGTTGGGCGCCGCCTCGCGGGCGAGGATGCGGCGCTCGGGCCATTCCAGCTCGATCGGCGGCACCGCGCAGAACAGCGGGCCGGGGAAGCGGCCGCGCGTGCCGAGCCCGGCCTCCGCGACGGCTTCCTCGGCGGCCAGCGCCGCCAGTTCCTCGGAGAGGTCCGGCGCGCTGCGGCGTCCGCCCGGCAGATAATCCACCGTGCCGGCGATGGTGGTCTTCATGGTGTCGATCGGAAAGCGGGTGATGCGGTGGATGCCGCTCTCGCCCGCCGTCAGCTTCGCCCAGTTGTCCTGCTTGCCCTGGCCGAGCGAGGTCACGAGGCCCATGCCCGTGACGACGACGATGGGCCGGCCGGCCTTGTCGGTAGTGGAGGTCATGTTCTGCTCCCCGGCTCCCCCTGCGGAGGAGCCGCCTTTATCCTGTCGCGTCAGGCGCGCTCGACCAGTGCGACGCCTTCGCCGCGCCAATGCCCCACCCCGGTCACGATGGCACGGGTCAACGCGCCGTCGAAAGGCTTTTCGATCGGCTCGCCTTCGAGCGGGGCGAACAGCCTGCCATGCGAGACGGCGAGCGCCGCCAGCGCCAGCGCCACCGGGAACTGCGCCTCGAGGCTATGGCCGAGGCGGTCGGTGACGGAACGCACCGGCAGGCCGGTCTTCGCCAGCACCTCGGCCTCGGCCCGGGTCGGCTCCGGCGCGCCGGTGGCGCCCGAAAGGATCGCGGTGCCGGGGGCTGCGGGGTCGGCGAGGCCGATCAGGTGGTCGAGCGTCGCGGTGACGGCGGCCTCGGTTCCCTCCTGCGCGCGGCGGGCGCGGTCGGACCACACCCCGCTCAGCTTGGCGATGGGCGTGGCGCCGCGCGCCTTGGCGTGCTCGGGGCTCTCCAGCACCAGGAAGGCGCCGGCCGAGCCGGTCGGCACGCCCTTGGCGGCTTTGAGAACCGGCGACCACGGCGCCTGCATGGCGAGGTGGCGCAGCGCGAAGAGCAGCAGCATGTCGCGGCGCTCGGCATTGTAGGCCCCGCCCACCAGCGCGATCTCGCTGGTGCCGGCGGCGATGCGCGCCCAGCCGATGCGCACCGCGTCGACGCCGGAGCTTTCCTCGCCCATGAAGGTGCGGGAAGAGCCGGTCACGCCGTGCACGATCGAGATGTTGCCCGCGAGCAGGTTGGAAAGCTGGGCGAGGAACAGGGTCGGGCGCAGGTCGGCCTGGAGGCGCTCGGAGAGGTAGAGCTCCGGATTGGGCTGCTTCTCGATCTCGGACAGGATCGAGCCGTCCACCGCCTGGTCGCGCTCGCCGCCGCCGGCGGCCACCACCATGTCGGTCGTGCCGAGAATGTCCTTGTTGCCCTTGATGCCCGCCGAATCGAGCGCGAGGCCGGCGGCGTAGGTGCCGATGCGCTGCCACGGCTCCATCTGGCGCTGGTCGCCACGCTTCGGGATCTGCTTGTCCAGCTCGAGCTTGGCGAGCGGGTGCACGACGTAGGGCGCGAAGCTCGTCTCGTCCCGAACCGGGGCGGGGGTGTCGGCGAGCGCGGCCCAGTGGGCGTCGAGGCCTTCGCCCAGCGAGGAGACGAGGCCGACGCCGGTGATCCAGACCTCGCGGCGAGCGGGCTGGCGACGATCAGACATGAGACAGCTTTCCGGTAGCGGGGGGGACCGCGTCGGCGGAGAGGGCGGGCGCGTCGACGACACCCGCCGGGGGCTCCATCGGCATGCCGATCCGCTCGGCGGTGGAGAGGAGATAGCCGCGCAGCTCCGGCGCGGGGAAGGCCATGGTCTTGATGGTGAGTTCGGCATTGCAGACGGGCTTGCCGTCCACCTTGCCGCGGGCGGCGAGGCGGCCATAGCCGGAGCCGTCATGCAGCAGCTCGGCCTCGACCTCGATGGTCTGGCCGGGGGTCACGAAGTTGCGCAGCTTGCCCTTCTCGACGCTGGCAAGGAAGCCCATGCGGTCGAAATTATGAAGCCGCAGCAAAAGGATGCCGGCGGTTTGCGCCATGATCTCGAACAGCAGGACGCCCGGCAGCAGCGGATGGCCCGGGAAATGACCCTCGAAGATCGGGCTTTCGTCGGGCACCACATTCGCGGTCCTGATCGTTTTGGCCTCGAGGTCGAGCTCGAGAACCTTGTCGACCATCTGGAAATATTCGAGCCGCATCGCTGTTCCCGCCTTACTGCACCCGCTCATCGTCCATCGCGGCGCCTGAGCGATCAGGCGGCGGCGAGGGTTCGTACGGCCGATGACGAGCCCCGCCGGACGACGCCCCGGAGGGGGCCCCGCTGCGGGCGGCTCGATCGGTCCGCTCATCGTCCGGTGCGGCCAGGGCCGCACCCCGTCGCGCGCACCGTGGAGGCGGCGCGCGCGGCCTGACGCCGCTGCGGCGTCAGGCCTTCGCCGATCAGGCGCCGATCAGGCGTTCTTGGCTGCGATCAGCTCGTCGATGCGCGCGCAGAGATTCTTGAGCACGAAATACTGCTCGGTGGTCGCCTTGCCGTCGTTCACTTCCTGGGTCCACTGCTCGAGCGGCAGCTTGATCCCGAAGGCCTTGTCGATGGCGAAGGCGATGTCGAGGAAGTCGAGGCTGTCGATGCCGAGATCGTCGATGGCGTGGCTTTCCGGCGTGATGTTCTCGCGCGGGATGTCGCACGTCTCGGCGATGATGTTGGCGACGGTATCGAACGTGGAAGACATGAATGCCTCTGGTCTCGGGTGGCCGTTGCCGGCCAAGGTGGGCGGCCGGGCTGGTGGGCGGCCGAGGGTCATCGGGCACGCCGCGACCGCATGCCTCGCGGGCGGGTCCCTCAGGGATGTCGGCCCGTATACCTAAGCATCAACGGCCTTTCAATGGCAGTGGGGTCATTCCGTCTTTCGCGGTCTTCGCGGCGTGACTTCCATGCCCCAGCGTTTAAGCTCCGCTTCCCGCGCGTCAGGGGCGCCGATCAGCCCACTGCGGCGGGCCGCCGGGTACCGGCGAAAGCAAGGACGGGGGACGCCAGATGAACCGCCAGATGAACCGCCGGAGGCCCCCCTGCGCGCTGAAGGTGCTCGGCGTCGCGTTGCTGTCGCTGGGTTTCGTCGCGGCGGCCGGCGCGCAGACGCCCCTGCCGCCGAAGCCGATTCCCCAAACCGCTCCCGTACTCGCCCCGGTACCCGCCCCCTTGGCAAAACCGGCCCCCAGGGCGGCGGCGAAGCCCGCGGCCGCACCGACCCCGCCAGCCAAGCCGGAGAGCGTCAAGCCGGGAGACGCCGCGGCCGCCGCCGCCCCTGCCATCGCCGCGCCCGCCGCCGCGCCGGAAGCGCTGCCGCCCAAGACCTATGCCCGTCCCGAGCTTTCGGAAGCCGCCCGCCGGCTGGAGGCGCAGCTCCGCCGGGGCCGCCAGCCGCTCGCAAAGCCCGCCGCGCAGCTGCGCCGCGACGCCGATGCCGCGCTCGCCCGTGGCGACGCCCGCAGCGCGGCCGACCTCTATGCCCAGCTTGCCACCGCGGCGCCGGAGGATCCGGGCCTGTGGCTGCGGCTCGGCCGCGCGCTGGTCGCCATCGCGCCGAAGCCCGACGAGGACCGCTACGTCTTCCTCGACCGCGCCGAGGGCGCCGGCTTCCTCGCCTATCGCCGCGCCACCACGGCGGAAACGGAGGCCGACGCGCTGTTCTTCCTCGGCCGGCTGTTCGCCGATCGCGGCGTCTACCGCGCCGCGCTCGACACCCTGCTGGCCGGCCTCGCGCTGAAGGAGGTGCCGGCCGAGGGCGCCTTCTACGACAAGCTGCGCGAGGAGCAGGGCTTCCGCATGCTCGACTTCAGCGTCGATTCCGACGCCGCCAATCCCCGGCTGTGCGTGCAGTTCTCCGAAAGCCTCGCCGGCGGCGGCGTGGACTATGCCGCCTTCGTCCGGGTCGGTCAGGACGGCCAGTGGCAGGACCGGCCGGCGGTGAGCGCGGAGGGCCAGCAGCTCTGCATCGACGGGCTCCGGCACGGCCAGCGCTACGATGTCGAGCTGCGCGCCGGCATTCCCTCGGTGATTCCCTCCGAGAGCCTGCAAAGGCCCGCCAGCCTCACCGTCTATGTCCGCGACCGGGCTCCGGCCGCGCGCTTTTCCGGGCGCACCTATGTGCTGCCCCGCACCGGCCCGCGCGGCATCCCGGTGGTGAGCGTGAACACCACGCGGCTCAATGTCGAGGTGCTGCGAATCGGCGACCGTTCGCTGCTGCCGACCGCCGTGGACGGGGCGTTCCTCAACACCCTCTCCGGCTTCGACCGCCAGCAGCTCCAGAACGGACGCGCCGAGCGGGTCTATCGGGGCGAGCTGGAAACGGCCTCGCCGTTGAACGAGGACGTGACGACCTCCTTCCCGGTCGACGAGGCGGTGGGCACGCTCGCGCCCGGCGTCTACGTGCTGACCGCCGCTCCCGTCACCGACGCCGTCACCCCGGACGAGGAGGATTTTGCCGAGCGGGCGACGCAGTGGTTCATCGTCTCCGATCTCGGCCTCACCGCGCTGACCGGCGAGCGCGGCCTCACCGTGCTGGTGCGTGCGCTCGGCACCGCCGATCCGCTGGCCAATGTGGAGGTCCGGCTGGTGGCAGCCTCCAACGAGATCCTCGCCACCGCCCGGTCCGACGCCAACGGCATGGCTCGCTTCGATCCGGCGCTGATGCGCGGCGCCGACGGTTTCGCTCCCGCGCTGGTCGTCGCCAGCCGGGAGGCCGACTACGCCTTCCTGAACCTGCGCGACCAGGCCTTCGACCTCACCGACCGGGGTGTCGGCGGGCGCCCGGCACCGGGCCGGCTCGATGCCTTCGTGACGCCGGAGCGTGGCGTCTACCGCACCGGCGAGACGGTGCATGTCACCGCGCTGCTGCGCGATCCGCAGGCCGACGCGGTGCCGGGCGTCCCGCTCGTTCTGGTGCTGAAGCGCCCGGACGGCGTCGAGGACCGCCGCGTGCTGGCGCAGGACGCCGGGGCCGGCGGCCGGGCGGTCGATCTCCCCGTCATGGCCGGCGCCATGACCGGTACCTGGCGGATCGAGGCCTATGCCGACCCGAAGGGCGCGCCCATCGGCACGGCGTCCTTTCTGGTCGAGGATTATGTGCCTGAGCGTCTCGACCTGACGCTCACGCCGTCCGCGCCCACCATCTCGGCGAAGGCGCCCGTCCGCATCGCCGCCGACGGGCGCTGGCTGTTCGGCCCGCCCGCTGCGGGACTTTCCATCGAGGCGGAGACCGAGCTGGCGGCGACCGATGAGCGCCCGGGCTTTCCCGGCTGGCGCTTCGGCGAACCCGATGACGGCTTCACCGCCCAGCGCACCCCGCTCGCCGAGGTTCCGGTGACCGGGCCGGACGGCAAGGCGACGCTGGCCGTCGCGCTGCCGGCGGCGAGCCCGACCCAGCGCCCGCTGACCCTCACCGTGCTGGCCCGGCTGGTGGAGCCCGGCGGACGCGCGGTGGAGCGCAGGGTGGCGCTGCCGGTGGTGCCGGCGGCGACCGCGCTCGGCGTGAAGCCGCTTTTCGACGCCGGCAACCTCGCCGAGAGGTCCGATGCCGGCTTCGAGGTGGCGGCCATCGACCCGCAGGGCCGGCAGGTCGTTCAGGCCGGTGCGACGTGGCAGCTCTTCCGCGTCGAGACGCGCTACCAGTGGTACCGCCTCGGCGGCACCGGCGGCTCCTGGAATTTCGAGCCGATCCGCACCACCCGCAAGATCGCCGACGGCACGATCGACCTTCCCGCCGGCGGCACCGCGCGGCTCTCGATGCCGGTGGAGTGGGGCAGCTACCGGCTGGAGGTGAGCGGGGGCGGAGCGACCACCGCCGTGCCCTTCACCGCCGGCTGGGGCGGCGGCGCCACCGCCGAGGTGCCGGACCGGCTGGAGGTGGGGCTCGACAAGGCGCACTACGCCGCCGGCGAGACGATGACGGTGAACCTCACCGCCCGCACCGCCGGTTCGGCGACGGTCATGATCGTCGGCGACGGCGTGCTCGCCGCGCGCACCCTGGCGGTGCCCGCGGGCGAGACCAAGGTCGATTTCAAGGTTTCGGCGGAATGGGGGCCGGGCGCCTATGCGCTCGCCTTCCTGCATCGCCCGCTCGATGTCGCCGCCGGGCATAACCCCGGCCGGGCCATCGGCCTCGCATGGTTCGGCGTCGACACCGCCGCCCACACCTTGAAGGTAGCGCTGGAGGCGCCGGCACATATCCGCCCCGAGACGACGCTGACCGTGCCGGTGAGCCTCACCGGCGTGGCGCCAGGGCAGGAGGCCTATCTGACGCTCGCCCTCGTCGATGTCGGCATATTGAACCTCACCGGTTTCAAGACGCCGGACCCGGAGGCGTTCTATCTCGGCCAGCGCGCGCTCTCGACCGCCGTGCGCGACTTCTATGGCCAGCTCATCGACGGAATGGCCGGAACCCGTGGCCGCCTGCGCTCCGGTGGCGATGCCGGGGGCGCGGGCCTGACCGGCGAACCGCCCACCGGCCCGCCGCTGGCGCTGTTCTCCGGCGTGGTGAAGGCGGATGGCGAGGGCAAGGCCACCGTCTCCTTCGACATCCCGCCCTTCGAGGGCACCGGCCGGCTGATGGCGGTGGCGTGGTCCGCGGGCCAGGTCGGCCATGCGGAGCAGGACGTCGCGATCCACGACCCCGTGGTGCTGCTGCCGACCTTGCCGCGCTTCCTCGCCATGGGCGACCGCTCGACGCTGCGGCTCGACCTGCACAATGTCGACGGTGAGGCCGGCGAATACGGTCTCGACATCGTCACCGACGGCACGCTCCGGCTCGACATCGCCGCCAATATGGTGCCGCGCTCGCTGCTGCTGGAGAAGGGCGCCCGGCAGAGCGTGGTGCTGCCGCTTGCCGGCACCGGCATCGGGCCGGGCACGATCGGCATCCGGCTCACCGGGCCGGGCGGCCTCGCCATTTCGCGCGATTTCACGCTGGATGTGACGCCGGCCTATCCGGCCATCACCCGGCGCAGCGTGCGCACGCTCCAGCCCGGCGAGGGCCTGACCCTCGGACCGGACCTGCTGGCCGACCTCGTGCCCGGAACCGGGCGCGTCGCCGTCTCGGTGCGGCCCGATGCGGCGCTCGACACCGCGGGGCTGCTGCTGGCGCTCGACCGCTACCGCTTCTCATGCTCCGAGCAGCTCACCAGCCGGGCCATGCCGTTGCTCTATCTCGACGAGCTGGCCGGGCCGGGCCTGCAACTGGAGCACAAGCCGGCCGAGGTGATCGACGACGCGATCGCCCGCCTCGTGTCCCGGCAGGGTGCCAACGGCTCCTTCGGCCTGTGGAGTGCGGGCGGCGACGATATCTTCCTCGATGCCTATGTCACCGACTTTCTGACCCGTGCCCGAGAGCGCGGCCATCAGGTGCCCGACCAGCCGCTGGCGCAGGCGCTGGACCGGCTGCGCAATGCCCTCGCCATGGCGGGGGAGGGCAGTGGCCCGACCGATGAGGGCCTCGCCTATGCCGCCTATGTGCTGGCCCGCAACGGACGTGCCCCGCTCGGTGATCTGCGCTATGTCGCCGACACGCGGCTGGAGGAGGTGAAGACCGGCTTCGCCCGCGCCAACATCGCCGCCGCGCTCGCCATGCTCGGCGACCGGGAGCGGGCCGGGAAGGTCTTCGCCGCGGCGCTTGAGCTCATCCCGACCGTCGCCGAACGGGAGAGCGTGTCGCGCGCCGATTTCGGCTCCGGGCTGCGCGATGCCGCCGGCGTCGCGGCACTGGCCGCCGAAGCGAGCTTTCCTGCCGAGGCCAGCGCCGCCCGCACCCGGCTGGGCGCCGCCTTCGCGAGCGTCTCCCGCACCTCGACGCAGGAGGAGGCCTGGCTGCTGATGGCCGCCCGAGCGGTGCGGGGAGGGGCTGGCGTGGTGCTGGATGTCGACGGCGTCCGGCAGGAGGGGCTGTTCGAGCGCATTCTCGACCCGGCTGGACTGACTGGTCACCTCACTGCACTGACCAACCACGGCCCGACACCGGTCGATGCGGTGGTCTCCATCGAGGGCCCTCCCGCCGCGCCCGAGCCCGCCGCCTCCCACGGGCTGAGCCTGACGCGCCGTTATTTCACCATGGACGGCACCCCGGCCGACCCTGCGAAGGTCCTGCAGAATCAAAGGCTTGTCGTGGTATTGACGATAACTGAAGAGGAAGCTGCTCCTGCCCGCCTGCTGCTGGTGGACCATCTGCCCGCCGGTTTCGAGATCGACAATCCCCGTCTGGTCGCGGGCGGCGAGGCCGGGACGCTGCCCTGGCTGCCGGAAACCACGGAAACAGAGCACACCGAGTTCCGCGACACTCGCTTCATCGCCGCGTTCGACCGGACGCAAGTAACGGATAATGCAGGAGAATTGACGGTGTCCTATATCGTGCGCGCGGTGTCTCCCGGCACCTATGCGCACCCGCCGGCCATGGTCGAGGACATGTACCGCCCCGACCGTTTCGCCCGCACCGCCGCCGCGAAAACCGAGATCGGCGGAGCCGCCCCATGAGCCGGGAAGGGGGCGGCGCACGCTATCCCCTCTGGCTCCGAGGGGCCGTCGCCCTCGGTCTTGCCGCGACGATTTTCGTTGGGGGAACATACACTTGGGTTCTCGGCGTGCGTGCCGCCGCACCACCTCCACCCCATCTCGTGACATCGGTGGAGGTGCAGGATCGCAATGCCCGCCTGCTGCGTGCCTTCCCCCTGGGCGATGGCCGCTGGCGCCTCGCGGCGACGCCGCAGGAGGTCGACCGGCGCTATCGCGATCTTCTTGTGGCGTATGAAGATCGAAGGTTTTACAATCACTTGGGTGTCGATCCCGTCGCCCTGGCGCGCGCCGCACTGCAGATGCTGTGGCATGGCCGCATCGTGTCCGGCGGCTCGACCCTCACCATGCAGGTCGCCCGCCTGCTGGAGCCGCCCCGCGCCCGAACGCTCGGCGCCAAATTCGCCGAGATGCGCCGCGCCATCGAGTTGGAAGCGGGCCTCTCAAAGGATGAAATACTAAGTCTTTATATGAGTTTGGCGCCTTATGGCGGCAATCTGGAGGGCGTGCGCGCAGCGAGTCTTTCCTATTTCGGCAAGGAACCACGGCGCCTCACTCTGGGGGAAGCGGCATTGCTCGTCGCCATCCCGCAGGCTCCCGAAAGCCGCCGTCCCGACCGCTTCCCGGATGCTGCCCGTCACGGTCGTAATCGTGTGCTCCAACGCCTTGGCGATGCAGGACTTTTCGGCGCATCGGAGATGATCATGGCAAGCAGCGCCGCCCCGCCATCCGCCCGCCTCGACATGCCCGCCCTTGCCAGCCACGCCGCCGAGGCCGCCCGACGGGAGCGACCCGGCCTCGCCGTCCATCGCCTCGCAATCGACCGGAATATGCAGGAACGGCTGCAAAGTCTTGTAATGGAACGGATTCCTGCTCTGCAACAGGGCGTCTCGATGGCGTTGATGGTGCTCGACAACGCGACCGGCGAGGTGCTGGCCCGGGTCAGCGGCGCCGATCCGGCGGACACCGCCCGCGCCGGGGCCGTGGATCTGACGCGCGCGGTACGCTCCCCCGGATCGACGCTCAAACCCTTCATCTACGGTCTCGCCTTCGAGGATGGGCTGGCCCATCCGGAGACGCTGATCGACGACCGCCCGACACGATTCGGTGCCTATGCTCCCGAGAATTTTGATCTGGACTTTCAAGGCACTGTGCCGGTTCGTGAGGCTCTGCAGCTCTCGCTCAACGTGCCCGCCGTCCAATTGCTGCAAGCGGTGGGACCGCAACGCCTTGCGACCCGCCTCGCATCGGCGGGCACGCGCCTGATGCTGCCGCCCGGCGAGATTCCCGGACTTGCCGTGGGGTTGGGCGGCGTGGGTATCCGGCTGGAGGATCTCGCGGCGCTCTACGCCGATATCGCGCGGGGAGGCGACGTACGATCGCTCATGGACAGGCTCGATACGCGCGTGACCGATCCCCTCGCCAAGGGCCGCCTGCTCAGCCCGGTCGCAGCCTGGTATCTCGCACAGGCCCTCGCCGGCACGCCGCCGCCGCAGAACGCTGCGCCCGGGCTCATCGCCTTCAAGACGGGCACGTCCTTCGGCTATCGCGATGCTTGGTCCGTGGGGTTCGACGGTCGGCGCACCGTTGCCGTCTGGGTCGGGCGACCGGATGGGCAGCCGGTGCCCGGCATGGTCGGCCGGCAGGTCGCTGCGCCCGTCCTGTTCGACGCCTTCGCGCGGATCGTGAAGCGACCCGCGCCTCTGGCGCCGGCACCGCGGGGCGCCCTGGTGGCGCGAAATGTGGAATTACCACCGCCGTTGCGACGTTTCGGTCGTCCGTCCGGCCTTGCCGAAGCCGACGGGCCGCGCATTGCTTATCCGCCTGAAGGGGCCGCGCTCGAAAGCGACACCGACGTGCCTCTGGCTCTCAAGGTACGCGGGGGACAAGGGCCGCTTCAGATGTTGGTGGACGGCGTGCCCGTCCCAACCGAAGCGGCTGGATCAGGCACCCTGTTCTGGCAGCCGTCCGGCCCGGGCTTCAGGCGACTGACCGTCATGGATGCGGTCGGATCAAGTGATAGCGTCACTGTGCGGGTGCACTGAAAGTCGCGTTCGAACCGTGATCAGCGACCGTGGACCGCCACGCGACTGATGTCATTGCGGGTCAGACCCCGGGCGGCGAGCGCGGTATCCGACAGGCGAGCAAGCGCGTCATAGCGAAGAGCGATCTGGCGACCTTCGCCAACCGCCTCAAAAAACGACGCGACGGCGCGAACGACCCGGGAAAAGAACTCGGGCGAGGTCTGGTGGGTGATCGAGAGGGTGCTCATGAAAGGGCTCCGTATTTAGTATACCAAATATAGCCTTTCTTGTGCGTTGCGAAATACCCATCTGCGCATGCCTGAACTGCGAAGGCTGCATGAGAGATGTGACGCTGTCGGGCGTGGCGGAACAAAGGTTTATAGTGTTCCGGCCTGCACAATTTGGCTTGTGCATCGCGACGGGTCGCTTCATCGCCAATGGCGAGGCGGTGCTCTCCTGGGCCCGCCGGGCGTTGGCAAGACGCATCTGGCCGTCGCCATCGGGCGCGAAGCCATCGTCGCCGGCTACTCGGCCCTGTTCACGCCAGCGACGACGCTCGTCGCCCAACTGGCCAAGGCCCATGGCGAAGGCAGGCTGGAGGGGAGGCTGACGCACTATGGGAAACCCAAGCTGTTGATCGTTGACGAGCTCGGCTATCTGCCCTTCGAACCCCATGCCGCGCATCTGTTCTTCCAGCTCGTTAGCCGCCGCTACGAGCGCGGCGCCATGCTGGTGACATCGAACCGGGCGGTCGGGGAATGGGGCTCGGTCTTGGGAGAACCCGGTCGTCGCCACCGCCATCCTCGATCGGCTGCTGCATCACAGCCACGTCATCACCATCCGGGGCGATAGCTATCGTCTCCGCGAAAAGCGTCGCAGCGGTCTTCTGCAGAAGGCCGCTGCGACGCCTCAACCCGCAACCGCCTGAGAGGCAATCGGCATGGGGGTCAGTTCCTCATGGCGTCAGGGGGCTAATTCCGAATGTCGCTGGACTGGGAGAGATGGTGTGTTCACGCGGATGATGGAAGGTCTGTCCACTCAGGGGGCCGAGCATCAGACCGTCATGATCGACGCGACCGACCTTCCCCGCGTGGTTGCCGACGAGGAGAACAACCTCAGCCCAGCGATGCGGCGATTGCTCACCGAGCTGTTCGACGACGTCAAGAATCGCGAGGTCCGGATCAAGGAGGTCACCGGAGAGATCGAGACCGTCGCCGCGGCTGACGATACGGCGCGCTGGCTAATGAGGGTGCCAGGCATCGGTCACTCGCCGCAACTGCCCTGCGGGCGCCGCCCGGCCGGGGTCTGCAGTTCCGCAAGGCGCGCGACATGGCGGCCGAGCTCGGCCTCGTGCCGCGGGAGTACTGACCGGCGTCAAGACGACCCCGCTCGGCATCAGCAAGCGAGGGAGCTCATATCTGAGACGCCTCCTCATCCACGGCGCCCGATCGTGCCTGCTCCATCTCGACCGGTCCCGCGATCGCCTCGGGAGCTGGGTGGACGGCCTGCAGCGCCGGATGCACAACAACAAAGCCACCGTGGCGCTCGCCGCCAAGATGGCCCGCGTCGCCTGGGTGGCGATCACCAGGCCGGGCGCAACCTACGAGCGGCGTGGGCTGGTGGCAGCCTGACCCACGCCTTCGACCAGCTGCGAGGCACGGGAGAGTGATGATGAGACAGTTGGTCGGCGCACCGTAAGCTCTGGGCAAAAAAGCGTGCTTACAGCCCGAGCCAGTTATTCGAGAACGGGGTGCGCAGATCTCATCATGGTCTGGCTGCAACAACAGCCCACTTGCGAGAGGCCGGATACATTTATGCAGGCTGGATCGTCAGACCGAACCTGAACCTTGCAACGACAGGAGGATCATACATTTTTCCAAGCGCCTCGCGCAGCGTCACGACGTTCAGCATCGGTTCCACCAGAAGCTTCTTGAACTTGAGGTTCTCCTCGACCAACGAATTCATTCGTTTTACCAGGCATCGGATGCAGTGACTAGAAGATAATCGCAGATAAAAACGAAGATTGTTTCAATGATATATTTCGTCAGATTGATCGTACAACCGTAACCAGCGGTCGCATTACTGGAGTAACCAGTTTGGGATCTTGAATCACGACACGCTCAGACGCGCAAAATTATGAGGCCGCTGCCTAACACGATATTCGGGCTCTTGCCACCGCATTCCAACCAGACCTGCTTCATGTTGGACTGGCCGGAATAGCTAAGGAAGTACTTGCTGACCTCGGTCCAGCCGGTAAAGGCGAGGCAGTCGACATCCATGTGCAGGCCGAGCGCCTGGCCCGCCGTCTCGCCGAAGCCGGGGACCACATTAAGCACGCCGGGCAGAATACTGGCTTTCAGAGCCAGCTTCGCCCGCCGCAATGCGGAGAGCGGCGAGTGTTCGGCGGGCTTCAGCACCGCTCTGTTGCCTGAGGTGAGCGCCGGCGCCAGCTGCCAGGTTGCCATCTCCAGAGGGTCGTTCCACGGCCCGAAAGCGCCGACCACACCAAGCGTTTCACCCCGAACCAGAGCGAGATTGCCCGGCGCGGTCGGCACTGTCACCGGGGGATCAGAACGGGAAGACGCGCTTGCCCATCTGGATGGTGACCCACTTCACCTCGGTGAGTTCTTCGAGCGAATAGCGGCCGCCCTCGCGACCGAATCCGGAGTTTTTCACGCCGCCAAAGGGCACGTGCGGCTCGTCGGAAATAGTCGTGTCATTGACATGCACCATCCCGGATTCGAGCCGGAGCGAGAGGTCCATCGCCTTCTGCAGATCATTGGTGATCACGGCCGCCGCAAGGCCGTACTCGGTGTCGTTGGCGATGCGCAAAGCGTCTTCCTCGTCCTCGGCGCGGAACAGCGAGACCACCGGGCCGAAGCTTTCCTCTTGATAGATGCGCATGTCGGGCGTCACGCCGGACAGCACGGTCGGCTGGTAGAACTGCCCCTCATGCGTGCCGCCCATCACGACGGCGGCGCCCTTCTCCTGCGCATCGGCGAGCTGGCTGTCGATGAAGTCGCACTGGCGGGCGCGGATCAGCGGGCCGATCACCGTATCCGGATCGCGCGGGTCGCCAACCTTGATGGTGGCGGTCTTCGCCTTGAACTTCTCCATGAAGGCATCGAACAGCGGCGCCTCTATGATGACCTTGGAGTTGGCCATGCACACCTGCCCCTGATGCAGGAAGATGCCGAAGGCGGCGGCGTCCACCGCATAGTCGAGATCGGCGTCCTTCAGCACGATGAGCGGGCTCTTGCCGCCCATTTCCAGCGTGAACTTCTTGAGATACTTGGCCGCTTCCACCGCGAGGTGGCGGCCGGTGCGGGTCGAACCGGTGAAGGTGATCATCTTCACCCGTGGATCGGCGATCAGCAGGTCGCCGACCTCGGCCGGCACGCCCGGCACGACGTTGAGCACGCCCGGCGGCAGGCCCGCCTCCTGGAAAAGATCGGCGATCAGCGCGCCGGAGACCGGCGTCTCCTCGGAAGGCTTAAGGATGAAGGTGTTTCCGGTCGCCAGCGCATAGACGATCTTCTTCATCGACAGCAGGAAGGGCGAGTTGAACGGCGCGATGCCGGCGATGACGCCGAGCGGCTTGCGCACCGAGATAGAGAGCTGCCCCGGCATCGTCATCGGCATGGTCTCGCCCATGACGTGACGCGCATCGCCCGCCGCCGTGCGCAGCGCATCGACCACATACTCGATCTCCCACAGCGCCTTGGAGAACACCGAGCCACATTCCTCGATCAGCATGTCGCGGATCACCGGCGTGCGGCGCTGGATCACGTCCGCCGTGCGCAGCAGCAGCACCTCGCGCTCGGAAACCAGCGTCTTGCCCCAGCTCTGCGCGGCGCGGTGGGAGGACTCGATGGCGCGCCGCACCTCTTCGGCACCCGCCTGCTGGGTGCGGGCGAACACCTCGCCGGTGGCGGGATTGCGATCGTCCACCAGCTGGTTGCGGGAAGACGTCACCCACTCGCCGTCGATGAAGAGCTTGTAGTGCGGGATGCCGTCGACGAGATCGAAGGAAGCCGGGTTCATGGTGTCCTCGTGGAAGGTTTTGTTCTTGTCAGAATGCGGGCGCGTCAGCTGTAGGAGGTGACGCCGAGATGATCGCGCAGGTGCTTGCCGGTATATTCGGTGCGGAAGAAGCCGCGCCGCTGCAGCTCCGGCACGACGCGGCGGGTGAAATCCTCCACTCCCGTGGGGTAGTGGGTCGGCACCACGAGGAAGCCGTCGCAGGCATCCGCTTCCCGCCATGCCTGCATCCGGTCGGCGACCGTCGCCGGCGCGCCGACCAGCTTCAGATAGCTGCCCTCGGCAAAACGACGCGCCGTCTGGAGGATTGAGAGGTTCTCGCTGCGGGCAAGGGCGACGATGGCGCTGCGATGAGACTTGCCGGCATTGGTTTCCGGCAGATCCGGCATCGGGCCATTCAGATCATATGTGCGGAAGTCGACACCGCCGGAATGCGGCATGAGGTGGCTGATGGCGAGCTCTTCCGGGATTAGCTCCCGCATCCGTATGCGCAGCTCCTGCGCCTCCTCATCGGTTGTGCCGACGATCGGCGTGGCCCCGACGAGGATCTTGATCTTGTCCGGGTCGCGACCGAAGCGGACGGCACGCGCGCGGATATCGTCGCGGAAGGCCCGGCTCTCGGCGATATCCGTCTGCAGGGTGAACACCACATCGGCCGTGCGTGCCGCGAGTTCTCGCCCCGGCTCGGACGATCCGGCCTGGAAGATCACCGGCCGGCCCTGCGGGCTCCGCCCCATGGTGAGTGGCCCGCGAACCTTGAAGAACTTCCCCTCATGGCGGAGGAAATGCATTTTTTCGACGTCGAAATAGACGCCGGTTTCCTTATCCCGGGTGACGGCGTCCTCCTCCCACGAGTCCCAAAGGCCGGTCACGACATCAATGAATTCGCTGGCCCGTTCATAGCGCGCGCCATGTTCGAGATGGGCGTCGAGACCGAAATTCTGCGCCTCGTTCTCGTTGAACGAGGTGACCAGATTCCAGCCGGCGCGGCCATTGCTGATGAAGTCGATGGAGGCGAAGCGGCGCGCGAGGTTGTAGGGCTCGTTGAAGCTTGCTGTCGAGGTCGCGGCAAGGCCGAGATGCTTCGTGTGCATGGCGAGGGCCGGCAGCACCATCATCGGATCGAAATGGATCGAGCGCGGGTGGGCGGCGCCATAGGTGTCGCCTTCCGCGATGTCATTGGCGCGCGGCAGGGCGGCCTGATCCTCGAAGAATATGGCGTCCAGCTTCGCTTCTTCCGCCAGCTGCGCCGCCCGCACATAGTGCTCGATGCCCACATCCATTTCAGGGATAGCGTCGGGCAGGCGCCATGCCCCCAGATGCTGCCCGGGAAACAGGAACAGAGCCAGGCTGAGCATTTTCTTCTGCATGTCGGATTACTCGTCTCGAAGCTGTTTCAGGCTGCACGAAAGACCGGGTTCACCTGTCCGGTGATCCCGCTCTCACGATCCCGCGCCTGTCCCTTGGAAGCCCTGCCGGGCGGCGGAGGTGGCGAGGCTCAGGTGGTGAAAGGTCAGGCGGCGGATCTCGACGCGCGAGGCTTCGATATGCGCGCGGATGAGGCGCTCGGCCCGATCCGCATCGCCATCCCGCACAGCGTCGAGCAGGGCGGCGTGCTCGTTATAGGTCGTGGCGATGCGCTTGGGGCTGACGAAGTCGAGGCGGCGAATGATGCGGATGCGGTCCGTCAGCTCGTCGAAGCTGCGCAGCATGGCGCGGTTGCCGAACAGGCCGACGATGGTGCGATGAAACATCTCGTCCTGCTCGGCGACGTGGTGCCCTTCCAGCGGACGCTGCCCGGCCGGCGCCTGCCAGAAGGCGACAAGCTCACCGAGCACCGGCGCTGAGGGGTGCGAAGCCGCGCGGCGCCAGGCGAGGACTTCCAGCTCGACGCGGAAATCGTAGAGATCCTCATAATAGGCGAGGTCGAGGGGGCGGACCATCCACGCCGAATGCCCGCCGACATTCGCGACGAAGCCTTCATGGGCAAGAATATGCAGCGCCAGCCGCAGCGGCGTGCGCGAGACCTCCAGCGCACCGCAGAGCTCCTGCTCGGAATAACGCTGTCCCGGCGGCATGCGGAAATCGAAGATCGCCTGTTTCAGCCGGGCATAGACGTCCTTCGCCAGCGTACGAGGCCTCTCGCCGGCCGGGATATCCGTTCGGTCGCCACCGGGACTGCCTGAAACCAAATTCGATATGGAATTCATATTGGGATCCCAAATTAAGCCGCACAGAAAACGTCGTTGCCGAACACTGTTGTGCCCAAAACGCCCGCCGCCGCGCCAACTTTTCTGGTGACTGTCTTTGATATATCTTGATGGATATAACGCCTCGAATGGCGCGGCGATGCAAGCCGGCCGGCTGCACAAATAATCGCCCGGCGCGATGAAACGTTGGTCGCCGGGAATGGCGAATTCGCCGCACCGGCCCGACTTCCATCTGTATATATCGATACGGAGTTGGCATGCCTTCCTCCTCGATCCTCCGGCACCCGGCCGCGCGCGCCTCCATCAGCGAGACGTTCCGGGGCTCCTAGACCTTCGAAGCCCCCGGCAGCGCGCTGACAGGCACGTCGCGCCGCCATCTCTTGGATCTGGCGCCCTCACTGCATTGCTTGGTCATCGACACCTGCCTGATGACGGGGGAACTGCGGCAGCTTTTGGTTAAGCTGCATCAGGCGACGCCCCCTCCGCCAGCGATCACAAGCTTAACGGCTATGCGGTGGCAGGTTCGGGTCGGAGCGATCTCACCAGCAAGACGCTGCACAAGGCGCTCGACAAGCGCCATGAGGGTGCACTCCGGCGTTTCGCCAAGTCGCACACGACGGCCGAGGTGCGTGGCCTCTGGCAGGATGCGCTCGCTCGTGGTGACATTCCCGCCTACTAGGCCGCCCTTACTGGGATCTCGTTTGGGCGGGCCGATGGGCGTCGCAGACATGGTGATCTACCGCTTGCTAGCAAGCGAGAAGAGGCTCATCGAGTGGCGGCTGTCACATGGCCAGCCGGTGCTCGGCATCTGTCTCAGCGCCCAACTCATGGCGGCCACTCTTGGAGCGCGCGTCTACGAGGGCGCGACCAAAGAAATTGGCCGGGGTGCGATATCGCTGACGACCAAAGGTTTTTCCTCACCGCTGGCCCCGCTTGCCCAAGACGGTGTCAGGGTTCTGCACTGGCATTGCGATATATTCGATCTCCGCGATAGTGCGCCGCGGCTGGCGTCCAATGCCGTCTATCCGAACCAAGCCTTCAGCTCTGGGGATGGCGGGCTTGCCCTGCAGTTTCACATCGAGGCGGATGCGCACGGGCTCGATGAGTGGTATATCGGTCATGCCGTGGAACTCGCTGGAACCGATATCGACGTATGGCTGCTGCGTAGAGACGGGCGGCATTACGCTCCCCCAGCCGCTGAAATTGCCGGCTCGGTGCTCAACCGCTGGCTGGATAATACGTTCGGCGAGACATATCCCGCTCTCGCCGGAGTGAATGTGGACTCTCCCGCGCTCTCGCCGTTGATGTCGGCTTGAGTACGCCATGGCGTCGTACTCTTTGGATATAAGCCGCATTTCGCAAAGATGTCAGACATTATGCTAGCGTATCACGCCTTCGCATCAACCATGTCGTTGGGTCATTTAAGCAGTCGGTATAACCGATTTTCTTGAGATTTATTGTAACTGTCTTAGTTTTATCATTGCGCTCTGATAGCAAAGCAAGACAGCAGCGTTAGAACTTCATTATATCCTCAACGCCCTCACCCGAAGAATAAAATACCTCTTGCCGATTTTAGAATTATCTGCGACCAAGTTATATCGGAAGATATATAGCTTGGTGCCCTCATGTCACTGTCGAGAGCGTTCGCCGCCTTCCTTGTCTTCCTCGCATCGCTCACGGGGACTGCGCGGGCGCAGGCTCCTGTAACCAGCACGCAGACGGTTTTCGCTGCCGCCAGCATGTCGGACGCCCTTCGTAAGGTAAACGATGCCTGGGTCGCCCATGGAAATGCATCGCTTCAGTTCAATTTCGCGGCGTCATCCACGCTGATCCGACAAATCGACCAGAGTGCCAAGGCTGCCGTCTTCATCTCCGCAGATGAGCGCTGGGCGGACTGGGGCATCGAGCGTGGCCTTCTGGTCAAATCATCGCGCGTATCGCCCATCGGCAACCGGCTCGTTCTCATCGCGCCCAACAACAGTTCTTTGACCAGGCTCGATCTGACGAAGACGACGGATCTCGTCGCACTGCTTGGCCGAAATGGTCGCCTCGCCACCGGCGATCCGGCGCATGTGCCAGTTGGACGTTACGCCGAACAGGCGTTGACCTGGATGAACCAGTGGACCGCCATCAACCCGCGTCTTGCCCGCGCTGACAGCGTCCGCTCGGCCATGCTGCTGGTCGAACGAGGAGAGGCGCCACTTGGCATCGTGTACGAGACCGATGCCGCCGTCTCCACCCGAGTGAAGATCGTCGGCATATTCCCGAAGGAGTCACACGAGGCTGTCACTTACCCCTTTGTCCTGGTCAAGGCGCAGGATTCGCCAGACGCCCGGGCTGTACTCGCCTTCCTCATCGGTCCCGAGGCTTTAGAAATCTACAGGTCGTTCGGCTTCACCACGCCCTGATGGCATGGCTCGGGTCCGACCATGTGGTTTGAACTCAACAATTACGAGTGGCAGGCGATCCGGCTAAGTCTGATCGTCGCAGCGAATGCGGTGGCCATGGGTCTCCCGGTTGCCATCCTCGTCTCGCTTTTGCTCAGATGGCCGCGCCTGCCATTTCGCTCCGTACTCAACATCGTCGTCCATTTGCCGCTGGTCCTGCCGCCCGTAGTGGTCGGCTGGATGTTGCTGGTGGTGTTCGGCGTTCGCGGGCCCATCGGCAGTCTGCTCAACGACTGGTTCGGGATCCGGCTTGTCTTCACCGCGTCCGGCGCGGCACTCGCCTGTGCCGTCATGACCTTTCCGCTGATGGTGCGCGCCATCCGACTGTCGCTCGACAGCGTGGACAGCGGACTGGAAGATGCGGCAAGCACGCTCGGCGCAAAGCGCCTCGACACCTTCTTCACTGTCACCCTGCCCTTGATGGCGCCTGGCGTCGTCTCGGGGGCGATCACAGCCTATGCCGCCAGTCTCGGCGAGTTCGGTGCGGTCATCACCTTTGCCTCGAACGTTCCCGGTCAGACCCAGACCCTGCCGCTGGCCATCTTCACAGCGCTGCAGACGCCGGGCGGGGAGGAGGCGGCCGCCAAACTGGCGACGATCTCCGTCATTCTGGCGGTTGGCGGCCTGTTGCTGGGTGAGTGGGTTGGAAAGCGGCTGCGCCCATGACGCTGGACATTCACCTCAAGCACACATTCCCGACATTCTCCGCGGATGTCGACATCTGCTTGCCGACGCCCGGAGTCACGGCGCTATTCGGCCCCTCCGGCTGCGGCAAGTCCACGGTGATGTCCGCGGTTTCCGGCCTGCTGAAGGCGGACGAGGTTCGCGTCGTTCTCGACGGCGTGGTTCTGTCTGATCTGCATCCGGCTGATCGTGGGGTTGGCGTCGTATTTCAGGACGGACGGCTGTTTCCACATATGACGGTCGATTCCAACCTGCGTTACGGCATGAAACGGGCGCAGGCAGGGCCGGTGGATTTCGCCGAAACCGTGGAATTGCTGGGTATTGGTCATCTGCTGGACCGCCGTCCCGGCAAGCTTTCCGGCGGCGAGCGCCAACGCGTGGCCATCGGCCGCGCCTTGCTCCGCCAGCCTCGCCTTCTCTTGATGGATGAGCCTCTCTCCGCGCTCGATGCCGGGCGCAAGGACGAAATCCTACCCTTCCTCACGCGCCTGCACGACGACATGCGTATTCCCATGCTTCTCGTCACCCATTCGATCGACGAGGTCGCGCGACTGGCCGACACGCTGGTGTTGATGCGCAACGGATCGGTCGTCGCTCAGGGACCCGTCGGCGACATTCTTACCCGTGCAGACCTTGACTTTGCTTCGGCAAACCAGGCCGGTGCCGTGATAGCGGCGCGGATCGTGTCGCACGATCCGACGCGCGGCTTGACTAAACTCGACGCAGGCGGCGTGATGATATGGATACCGATGATCGAGGAACCGCCTAGCGCCCGGCGTCGCATTCGCGTACCCGCGAGCGAAGTGTCGCTCGCTCTCGACGACCCGGGGCCGACCAGCGCCGACAACATCGTATCCGGCGTCGTGCTTAACCTGCGCGAGACGCCCGATCGCAGGATGACCCTAGTCGAAATCGCGGCAGGCCAGGCTCGCCTGCTGTCCCAGCTTACACCGGATGCAGCGCGCCAGCTTCGGCTCGAACCCGATATGCCGGTAAAGGCCCTGTTTAAGGCCATCGGCGTGCAGGTGGTGTAAGCGGATCCTTCAGGCGTGGGGTAAGACGGTCGACGCCCGGCACATCTGAGAGAGAGCTGGCTCGGGAAATTTGGACAGGTCGGATAAGTGGAGTTTCTGCCTGAAGGCGGCATGATGGCCGCGACAG